>NZ_JH651379.1:2273465-2965965 GCF_000260115.1 Galbibacter orientalis DSM 19592
GGTGCAAATATAGAAACTTATTTAACCATTATCCAAACCTTTTTTTAAGTATTTTTAAAACTATTTCTTAACCGCCTTAGAACTCGTAGGTTAAGCAGTAAAAAAAGTACTTTGTATTTAGTATTAAGTACAAAGAGTTGATTGCTATTCAGTAGGCAGTCTTCTGTTTGCAGTAAGTTTATGGTTAATGGTTAATGGTTAATGGTTAATGGCAAACTACAAATTCTATAAAGAATGCAAAATCTATATGCTCTTCTCTTTATTCTTGTCTCCTTTTCTACTTCAAACTTCCGACTCCTGACTTCGGTCTTCGGACTTCTTTCAATAAGCAGTTAGTTTGCAGTTAATGGTTAATGGTTAATGGTTAATGGCAAACTACAAATTCAATAAAGAATACAAAATCTATATGCTCTTGTCTTTATTCTTGCCTCTCCCCTTATACTTCCGGCTTCGGTCTTCGGACTTCTGACTTCTTCAATCTTTCAATTATTAAAAAATAAACATACTTATATATAGTGTTGTATGCGTGAAGACTTCGACTTATCTTTGCAAACTGAAAAACAACATATATAATGATTAAGATTACTTTACCCGATGGATCGGTTAAGGAGTTTGAAAAAAACACAACTCCAATGGATGTTGCCAAAAGCATTAGCGAAGGCCTAGCCCGCAATGTTATTTCGGCTAATTTTAATGGTACAAAAGTTGAAACGGTTACCCCTTTAACCACCGATGGGAGTCTTATATTATATACATGGAATGATGACGAAGGGAAACAGTCTTTTTGGCATTCTACTTCTCATATTATGGCGCAGGCGCTTGAGGAACTTTATCCTGGAGTAAAACTTACTATTGGACCTTCTATAGATAACGGGTTTTATTACGATGTTGATTTAGGGGAGCAAAGTATTTCCGAAAAAGATTTTCCTACTATTGAAGCTAAAATGCTTGAAATAGCTCGTGGAAAACACGATTATAAAATGCGTGCTGTTACTAAAACAGAGGCTTTAGACTTTTATAAAAAGCAAGGAAATGAATTTAAGGTTGAACTAATAGAAAACCTTGAAGACGGAACCATTACTTTTTGCGACCATGATACGTTTACCGATTTATGTCGTGGTGGCCATATCCCAAATACTGGAATAGTAAAGGCTGTAAAATTATTGTCGGTTGCTGGAGCTTATTGGAGAGGTGATGAAAACAAACCACAACTTACACGTATCTATGGGATCTCGTTTCCGAAGCAAAAAGAACTAAAAGAATATTTAGAACTTTTAGAAGAAGCAAAAAAGAGAGATCATAGAAAGCTTGGGAAGGAGCTTGAGCTATTTACTTTTTCGCAAAAAGTAGGGCAAGGATTGCCATTATGGCTTCCTAAAGGTGCTGCACTAAGGGAACGCTTAGAGAACTTTTTGAAAAAAGCACAAAAGAAAGCTGGATACGAACAAGTAGTTTCTCCACATATTGGACAGAAAGAATTATATGTTACTTCTGGCCATTATGCTAAATATGGAGAAGACAGCTTCCAGCCTATTCGAACTCCTAAAATGGATGAAGAGTTTTTGTTGAAACCTATGAACTGTCCGCATCATTGCGAAATATATAATAGTAGACCTTGGAGCTATAAAGAACTACCAAAGCGTTATGCAGAATTTGGTACCGTATATAGATATGAACAAAGTGGAGAACTACATGGTTTAACTCGCGTTCGTGGTTTTACTCAAGATGATGCGCATATATTTTGTACACCAGACCAATTAGACGAAGAGTTCAAGAAGGTAATCGATTTAGTACTTTATGTATTTGGTTCTTTAGGATTTGAAAACTTTACTGCACAAGTATCTTTACGCGATCCAGATAATCCAGAAAAATATATTGGTAGCGATGAGAATTGGGAAAAAGCGGAAACTGCTATTATTAATGCCGCTAATGAAAAAGAGCTTAATTATGTAATAGAAACTGGAGAAGCTGCCTTTTATGGTCCGAAGTTAGATTTTATGGTGAAAGATGCTTTAGGTAGAAGCTGGCAACTAGGAACTATACAAGTAGATTATAATTTACCAGAGCGTTTTGACCTTAATTACAAAGGAAGTGATGACAAATTACACAGACCTGTAATGATACATCGAGCGCCTTTTGGAAGTTTGGAACGTTTTATTGCAATTTTATTAGAGCACACAGCAGGGAACTTCCCTCTGTGGCTAATGCCTGAGCAGGCTATTATATTGTCTATCAGTGAGAAATATGAAAAATATGCCGAAAAAGTTTTAAATTTATTGGAAAATGCCGAAATTCGCGCCCTTGTAGATAATAGAAACGAAACAATTGGCAAGAAAATACGAGATGCAGAAATGCAAAAAACTCCGTATATGCTAATTATAGGCGAGCAAGAAGAGAAAGACGGTACGGTTTCTGTAAGGAAACATGGTGAGGGCGACATAGGTACTATAACAATAAATGAGTTCTCAGATTTGATAAATTCAGAAATCAATCGTACATTAAAGAAGTTTTAAAATAAAGTTTAATTAAAAATTATAAGCCATAGCAATTAAAAGATTTAACAGAAACGCTCAAAGAAGAGAGATTAAAAATCCGCACAGAACCAATAGAGAGATTCGTGTACCAGAAGTAAGATTGGTAGGCGATAATATTGAAATGGGTGTATATCCAACCAAAGATGCTTTAGTAAAAGCTGAGGAATTAGGTTTGGATCTTGTTGAGATTTCACCAAATGCCAAGCCTCCTGTTTGTAAAATAATGGACTATAAAAAGTTCTTATACGAGCAAAAAAAGAGAGAAAAGGTAATGAAGGCGAAAGCCTCTAAAGTGGTTGTAAAAGAAATTCGTTTTGGTCCGAATACAGACGACCATGATTACGATTTCAAAAAGAAACACGCAGAGAAATTCTTAAAAGAAGGAGCCAAATTAAAGGCTTATGTATTCTTTAAAGGACGTTCTATTGTTTATAAGGATAAAGGAGAAATTTTGTTGCTTAAGTTAGCATCAGAATTAGAAGATATTGGAAAAGTAGAACAAATGCCTAAATTGGAAGGGAAACGTATGACTATGTTCATTGCTCCTAAGAAAACCAAATAAGGTAAAAGTTTTATACTTTCCAAAGGAATAAAAAAAATAATAAGCGGAACAATTAAATAAATATTAGGATTATGCCTAAAATGAAAACTAAATCCAGTGCTAAGAAGCGTTTTAAGCTTACAGGTACAGGTAAAATTAAAAGAAAGCACGCTTTTAAAAGTCACATCTTAACAAAGAAGTCTAAAAAGCGTAAGCTTGCATTAACTCATTCTGGTTTAGTAGATAAAGCAGATGAGAATAATATCAAAGAACAATTACGTTTAAAGTAAATTGTTCTTTCGGTTCAATTAAAATTGTTTAACCCTGGAGTTAGGCTTTTAAAAGAATTCTGAATTCTGAATTTATGTTCTGAATTATAGAATCGCCTGCTACAAAAAATTAAAAATTATGCCAAGATCAGTAAATTCAGTAGCTTCAAGAGCACGAAGAAAAAAAGTGTTGAAGCAAGCAAAAGGCTACTACGGTAGACGTAAAAACGTTTGGACGGTTGCCAAGAATGCGGTTGAGAAAGCAATGTCTTACTCATACAGAGACCGTAGAAATAAGAAAAGAACTTTCCGCGCTTTGTGGATTACTCGTATTAATGCGGGTGCTAGATTACACGGAATGTCTTATTCTCAGTTTATGGGGAAAGTAAAAGCTAACGATATCGAACTTAACCGTAAGGTTTTAGCCGATTTAGCTATGAACCACCCAGAGGCTTTCAAAGCAATTGTTGAAAAAGTAAAGTAAACGTTTAACAACATATTTTTCCGCTTATTATAAAAAATCCAGTCTTTGAAAAGACTGGATTTTTTTATGTTTAATTTTCTTCAACAAGGCATTTATAAAATTCCTTTAAACTAATGCTGTTCTGAGTTCATACTTAAGCAAGCATACATTACTCTACAATAGTTGGCAACTCAGCTACAAAAGCATTATGAACTGCTTCTGGGCTTAAAATATGTCCCTTTTTTTGAGCACTCTGCGCAAGTAAGTATCCACGGTGAGCGGCATCCATTCTTTGTAAAGGAGTACCATGATGACCATCTGCTTCAAAACCACAATCTCCGATGTTAAAAAATAAGTCAAAAAACGCTTCTACACGCTTCCAATTGTATGTAGCTCCTCTTTTATGTGTCATAAAATAAGCAGCAAAGAAATCGGCTTCTAATTCTGTTGAACGGGTAGCCTCTGGTATATTTCCTGCTTCTGTTGGATAGCCCCAAGTATTATTAAATTGGATTTGGTGCCCCCACTCGTGTGCTAAAATTCCAGTCCATACTATATCAGCATCTATTCCTGCCTTTTCCATAACAGAAACTATTCCGTCACTAATAACAATAATATCTCCTTGTCCTTTACCAAAGAAGTTATCAATATTGATTGCAAAACCATCAAAAGAAACATAAGGATTTTCTATTAAAAAAGTACTTTCTTCATTAATAGCAGAAATCTCAGCAATTAACGCATCTATATCTGCGGTAGGTCCATATAGAAAAGGAAGTGTTTCTCTCAGCAAACTTTCATTTTCAAAATTACTGTTATGCTGCCCTTTTACTGCTACCTCATTAGGCATATCCCAAAATTTCTCATGTTCTCTTACTCGTTTTTTCATCAAGTTTGTATACCTCCCATTCTCTCCAAAATATTGAGGACTTGTATCTACCAATGACATATAAAAATTAATATCGCTATAAATACTATAGAATTCCGCTCCTAATTGATCTAGATTTTCTGCTATAGTTTCATTAATTGCCGCATCAAAATCTGTTGTACTACACTCAGAGGGCGCAACTGCACGAGATAAATCGTCATAGAATGCAAAATCATTTACGCTCAAATCTAAATTTACACTCCTATCTTGTATTAATTCAGAATACTTATTGGCTGAAGAAGTTGTAGCATACACGGCATTTAATTCGTCTTCAACATAAGTTTCTTCTTTTGAGCATGATACAAGAATTACATTTACTAAAATAATACTTGCTAAAAATTGGATTTTTTTCATAATAGCTGGTTTTAGATTATAATCCTATGAATATAGAGAAAACACCTTTGTAAAGCAATTTTTACCGATGAAATACATGTTTGCAGAGAAAATATAATTCCTAACAAACTATTAACTTACAGTTGGACAAGAAACCCTATTTTTGCATCTTATAATTATAGCATATGGATTTATCTAAAGTAAGATTAGTAGTAACAGACATGGATGGAACTCTTTTAAATAGCAAAGGGGAGGTTAGCAACACCTTTTTTGACTTATTTAAAAAATTTAAAGAAAACGACATCCATTTTGTTGCCGCAAGCGGAAGACAATATAATAGCATTACTAATAAATTAAATTCTATTGTTGACGATATTACTATTATTGCTGAAAATGGAGGAATTGCAAAACAAGGTACCGAAGAATTATTGGTTACCAATTTACCCGAAGAAAGTACCAATGAAATTATTGAGCTTTTAAGAGGAATTGAAGATGTATTTGTTGTTTTATGCGGAAAGAAATCGTCTTATATTGAAACCAAAGATGCTACTTTTACAAAATTATTTAACGAATATTACGCTGCTTATGAAGTAGTAGATGATTTAACAAAAGTTAGCAAAGATGATTTTGTAAAGATTGCAGTATATCATTTTGAAAGTTCTGAAGATCATATTTACCCATCTGTAAAACATTTGGAAAACAATTTACAAGTAAAAGTATCTGGGAAAAACTGGTTAGATTTATCCCATCCAAATGCAAATAAAGGATATGCATTAAAAATGCTTCAAGATAGATTAGGAATTTCAAAGGCAGAAACGATGGTTTTTGGAGATTACAACAACGACCTTGAGATGTTGGCACTTGCTGATTTTAGTTTTTCTATGGAAAACGCACATCCAAATGTAACAAAGGCTGCCAATTATCAAACAAAAAGTAATGATGAGAATGGTGTTGAGTATATTTTAGATAAGTTAATTGTTGCCAAACAAAAAATTCAAAATCAACTACCTAAGGGCTAGCCTCATGAGGTATTCAAAAAAAAACAATTCATTTCAACGCAAAACGTCGGTCAATTGAACCCTCTATGAGGGATTAATTTCCGAAAGCAGTAATGACCACAGATCTTGAGCCGCCAAAATCTCGATGTTCGCATAAATAAATTCCTTGCCAAATACCGAGATTTAAGCGTCCATTAGAAATAGGAATTTGTACAGAAGCTCCCATTAAAGATGCTTTTATATGTGCTGGCATATCATCGGCACCCTCATAAGTATGGATATAATAAGGTGCATTTTCTGGCACCATTTTATTAATATGACTTTCAAAATCTGTCCGTACGGAAGGATCGGCATTTTCATTTATAGTTAAACTAGCAGACGTATGTTTTATAAACACCTGTAATTGTCCGATATTAACTTTTTTTATGTCTGGAATTGCCTGTAAAACCTCATCAGTAATAATATGAAAACCTCTTTTTCTAGCTTTCAATTTTATTTCAGTTTGTAAAAAAATCATGAAGTAGATAATTATGTTTTTTGCTTTTTCTTTTTTGCTGCTGGAAACAAAACATTGTTTAAAATAAGTCGGTAACCAGGAGAGTTGGGATGTAATTCCAATTCCGTCTTAGGGTCTCCTACTCTATGTTGATAATCTTCTGGATCATGACCTCCATAGAAAGTAAAAAAGCCTTTTCCTTTTATTCCATGAATGTATCGAGCCTCTCCATTTACCTTATTTTCTGCTAAAGTTAAAACTGTAGAACGGATTGTATTTGGGTCATAAGCAGTAGTTTGCCCCATAAAACCTTTTACCAGCGCGGTATGATTTTGACAAAGCATGGTAGGAATAGGATCCCATTTTGCTGAAAACTCCATCAATGTAAAATAGTCTGTTTCCTTCTGAACAGTTTTTCTTTTTGCGGTCATATCAATTGATGAAAACTCGTATTCCAAAGGATTTCTTTCCAAGATAAAATCTCGAAAAGCAAAGGTTTTAGAAAAATCGAGATGCGATTGATAATTTGGTGCGGAAGGGTCGCCATCAAACATAGGTTCACAAATATCGGTATCTGAAGCTGCCAAAGCAATATCAAAACTATCGGTAGCAGAACACATTGCAAACATAAAGCCCCCCCCAATAACATAATCGCTTATACTGGTAGCTACCGCCAATTTTTCTTTAGAAACTTTTTCATAACCTAGCTTAGCAGCCAAGGCTTCAGCTTCTTTTTTGTCGTTAATATACCAAGGTGTAGCGCGGTAAGCACCATAAAATTTCCCAAACTGTCCAGTAAAATCTTCATGGTGTAAATGCAACCAATCATACAGCAAAAGCTCCCCTTCAAGTACCTCAGTGTCATAAACAACATCATAAGGAATTTCTGCATAGGTAAGTACCATTGTTACGGCATCATCCCATGGCTGACTCCCTTTTGGGGAATATACTGCAATTTTAGGGGCTTTTTCTAAAATAACCGCCTCTTGGTTTTTAGAGGGACTACTAATTTCATCTAAAATTTGCGCTGTTTTAGCATCAGAAAGAACTTCAAAAGAAACCCCTCGAATTTGACATTCTTTTCTTATTTCTTCTGAATCCTTTAGTAAAAAAGAACCTCCACGATAATTTAGTAGCCAATTTACTTTTTCATTTTTTGCCAATACCCAATAGGTTATTCCGTAGGCTTTTAAATGATTTTCTTGAGTTTCTACATCCATTGGGATTAGAATATAGGACGCAAAGGAAAATTGTATAGTAAATAGCAACAAAAAAAAGAGCACCCATTTCTGAATGGAATACTCTTTTTTGGTTTTATATATTTTAAATTTAGGTAATACCATTAAATCTTTCAGTTTCATATAAACATTCTGTAATGTCTAGACAAAGATACAAGACCACTTCGCTGTAAGAAAAAAAAGGAAAGACTATATTGTAATTACCATAAAATCTTTAGCTCATAGAGAACCACTTTTTAAATTATGCTTTCCGTTTCTATTTTTTATATAACAGAGGGATTCCTAAAAATGTCTTATAATCCTTAAAATTAGTATACTTTTCAGTATTTATACTCATTTTTATCGGACTATAATGATAAACATTACCATATTCTAACTGAAAAATACAATTATAAATCGAAACCTAAGTCTTTTCTGTAGTTCATTTTATCGAAAGCTATTTTCTCCATGCTTTTGTAAGAAGTTTTCAAGGCTTCTTTAAAATCATTTCCGAAAGAAGTTACAGCCAACACACGCCCACCAGACGAAACAACCTCATCATCCTTCAACTGAGTTCCTGCATGAAAAACTATTGAATCTTCAACATTTTCAAAACCTGTAATTACTTTTCCTTTTTCGTATGCTTCAGGATATCCACCAGAAACTGCTACAATTGTAGTTGCAGTTCTATCGTCTAAATCTAACTTAATAGTATTTAAAGTTCCATTTGCTGTAGCTTGTAGAAGCTCCACCATATCATTCTTTACACGAGGTAAAACCACCTCGGTTTCTGGATCCCCCATACGTACATTATACTCAATAACATAGGGTTCCTCCCCTACTTTTATGAGTCCGATAAATACAAAACCTTTGTACGGTATTTCGTCTTTTTGAAAACCTTCAATAGTAGGTTTTACAATACGGTCTTCTATCTTTTGCATAAAGGTAGCATCTGCAAACGGCACTGGTGAGATTGCTCCCATTCCACCCGTGTTTAAACCAGTATCTCCTTCCCCTATACGCTTATAATCTTTTGCTGTAGGAAGTGTTATATAATTCTTACCGTCTGTTAAAACAAAAACACTAAGCTCTATCCCGCTTAAAAATTCTTCAATAACCACTTTAGCACTAGCATTTCCGAATTTAGCATCTACCAACATGCTTTTAAGTTCTGCTTTTGCTTCTTCTATATCGTCTAAAATTAAAACCCCTTTCCCAGCGGCTAATCCATCTGCTTTTAAAACATACGGCGGATTTAAAGTTTCTAAGAAAGCATATCCTGCTTCTAAACTCTCGGAAGTAAAACTTTGATAAGCTGCAGTAGGTACATTATGGCGCGCCATAAATTCTTTAGCAAACTCTTTGCTTCCTTCTAGAATAGCTCCTTTTTTTTCTGGGCCTATTACAGGAATATTTTTTAATTCATCATCTTTCAAGAAAAAGTCATGAACCCCTTGTACTAATGGATCTTCTGGGCCTACTACTACCATTTCAATATTCTCCGCCAGCACTAATTTTTTAATAGCGGGAAAATCGGTTACCGAAATTTCCACATTGGTAGCTATTTTAGCGGTTCCAGCATTACCTGGAGCCACAAAAAGATTAGTTAGTTTTTTGCTTTGCGCAATTTTCCATGCGAATGTATGTTCTCTACCGCCAGAACCGAGTATAAGGATGTTCATTTTTACTGAATTTAATAGTCTTTGTATTAAAGTTCCAAAGGTACATTCAGTAGAGGCAAAAACATAATTTATGAATGAAAAGTTTATTTGTTTTTTACAAAAGCTAAAACGCTACGTTCTTTGTTCTTTAGCTTCTTCTATGGTTGTACTTTTACTTTTTAACAATAACTTCCTAAATAACTCTTGCTATTCATCTTTTTTATCGATAAAAAACGTTCAAACTACAACTTAAGAATGCTAAAAATAGGATAGTCCATGAAATATTGAAACCCAAATTACGGAAACCCATAATAACTTATAACAAAAAAGTCAATTCTAATAATTGACTTGCTTTTAAGATCACTTCTTTTTCAAATTATCTTCGATCCCTTCAAATAGCTCACTGACCTTAATTTCAGGCTGTTCAGTCCATAGCTTGGTAACATATACATTCGGACTAATCTGCCGATAAAAATGGATTCGCCTGCCTTTCCGCTATTTAATCGTTTTATATATTCTCTAATATCTTTTCTGCCATTTTAGAATTTAATAAAAAATATTTAATGAGGCTTTTTCTTCCTTGTAGGAAGAAAACTTTTGTACTGTTACAAATAAGTTTTTTTAAAAGAATTAAACAAAAACTTCCTAAAGGTAATATTTTTTAACTCCTAAACTCCTATCATTATTTTATGCGCGAGTGTATTAAGTCAAATAGACAAACTAATGCTTTGATATTATCCTCAAAAACTTATTTTTTTCATTTGACGCAGTGTATTCGGAAATTTCTTTATCGCTCATAGCCTTTATGGAAATAATCTTCATATTTTTAACAGGCTTTCCGTTTTCGTCCTTTTCTTTCCTTTTATTTATTTTTAATAGTTTCAATCTGATTTTCACAAGGTCATTAGTGACTATTTCTTCAGGTAATAACTCTAAATAAGATTTTATTTCAAGAGCTTTAGCCACTCTTGCAAACATTCTCATATTGAGTTTTTGTGGTTGTTTAGGGTTTTCTATATTCCCAAAAAAACTTTCCGAAACACCAACCTTCGCAGATAGGTCTTCTTGAGTTAAATCCTCTAAAATTCTTTTTTCTCTTAATTTTCGAATTACTTTAAAATCAAATTCGGAAATAATGATTTCAATAACCATACCTTGTTAAATTGGCATGTAAGGAATGAAATATTATAATTTTTATCACATACCTATAAGAGTGTAATAATAATTTACTATATTTGTTTATATAACATATATTTGCAATTCTTCAAATAGAAAAATATTAGAAGCAATTGCTTTGAGTCTCGACTAGAAAACTGGTAATTTTTATGCAACGAGATAATAAGCAGAATGCTCACGGCCGCGGACGTGGGCTCTCTTATTGTTGCGTGGTATACCAGTACCTCTAGTCGATAAGTTGAGCTCTACGTCCTTTTTTATACAGTAGTCTTTTCAACTTTTCTTAGCATTGGTTTCTTCATTTTAATTGGATTGTTGCAATTAGATAAAAAATAGGATGAAGCACCAACCAAAAAACTTGATTATCAAGGCGCAGTATAATGTTGCGTTTACGGTGTATTTTATCCTATTTCCTAAAAAACCAAAATGTCCAATTTAGGACATTATTGTTATGGGAGTGACGATATAATTTAGGCTCAGTAGTCGCTTGCCAAAACTTATTATCAATAATAAGTGGCTAAGCGATGCGGATGCCTCGGTACTTCAATACTTTTTTCTCTCATAATTAACGACTACACATGATCATGGCATCCGGCCATGTAACGAAACGATGGTTTAGACCTTAAGGCTGTTCTTACCATAGAACCTGTCTTACCAATAATTTTATTATGGGTAATGGCTATAGGCATATCTATGCGTAAGGGTAAGCGTGAATTTCAAAAAGACCCCTTAGAAATATAGAGAAGATAAAGGGTCTATTCTAACAAAACCGAAGTTTTATTATAACAACTCAAAATTATGCAAAAAAGATATATTATAAGAGATAAGTGTATCCTATTATTTACCCTGCTTATCTTTTCTATTGGAACGTATTCCTTGTTTGGGAATGTCAGGGGTGTTAATTTTTTTGATTTAGCTGCTTATCAACATCGGATTAAGGGAGTGGTTACTGATTCGGACGGAACTCCGGTTCAGGGAGCTTCGGTTCGTTTAAAAGGCACTTCAACCGGAACTTTCACAAACAATGAGGGTGTCTTTTATCTGGAGGCCACTCCTACCGATGTTTTGATATTAAGCTATATCGGATTTAAGAAACTAGAGGTTATAGTGGGAAGCTCGGAGGAACTTTCCCTTGTATTAGAGGAAGATGTGACTGATCTTGGAGCGGTGACGGTCAATGCAGGATATTATTCTGTAAAGGAGCGAGAGCGCACTGGAAGTATTTCAAGCATCTCTGCTGCTGATATTGAAGAGCAACCCGTTACCAATGTTCTTGCTACTATGCAAGGACGAATGCCGGGAGTGTATATCACACAAGACTCGGGGGTACCTGGTAGTGGTTTTCAAATTCAGATAAGGGGGCAAAATAGCTTGCGATCGGATGGGAATATGCCTTTGTATATTGTGGATGGTGTTCCTTTTACAACCCAGTCTATGGAGAGTTTCTATACCGGAGAGGCAGTACCTGGAATTATTAACCCTTTAAATAATATCGACCCTACGTCCATAGCAAGTATCGAGGTGTTAAAAGATGCCGATGCTACGGCTATTTATGGCTCACGTGGAGCGAATGGGGTGGTATTAATTACAACAAAAAAAGGAGTTGCTGGTAAAACCCGGTTTCAGATAGGATACACCTATGGATTGGGAAGGGTTGCTAATTTCATGGACCTTATGGATACCAATACCTATCTGGAGATGAGACGGGAAGCTTATGCCAATGATGGTATAATAACATATCCTGCCAATGCTTACGATGTAAATGGAACATGGGATCAAAACCGTTATACGGACTGGCAAGAAGTATTAATAGGGGGAACCTCTGATATTATAGATGCGACAGGTTCCGTGTCAGGGGGGAGTGAGCACACTCAATTTTTAGTGAATGGGAATTACCATAAGGAAACCACTGTATATCCAGGAGATTATGCGTATAATAAGTTTGGACTTAACAGTAGTATCAATCACAGTACCCGTGATGAAAAGTTTAAGGTACATTTAACTGCTGGTTATACAATTCAAAATAACAACTTACCGGGGTTGTCATTTATGACAGACATCTACCAATTAGCTCCTAATGCTCCGGCATTGTATCAGGAGGATGGGACTCTGAATTGGGAAAATAGTAGTTGGGAGAATCCATATAGTGTATTTGAAACCTCCTATGAATCAAAAACGAATAGCCTTATATCAAATCTGTTACTTTCTTATGAACCTATTGATGGGTTGGAGTTTAAAACCAGTTTGGGTTATACTAATAATCAGTTTTTTGATCAAATGCTTCGCCCATCTACTGTATATGATCCAGCATATGAAATTACCAGTGAGTTTTCGAATGCCTACAAAAATCAGGTACATTTTAATTCTTGGATTGTCGAACCACAAGTATCTTATAAAAAAGAATTTTCGGCATTTAAAACGCAGTTATTAGTTGGAGGGACATTTCAAAAACAAGTTTCTTCACAATTAGTGCATAGTACTAGTGGGTATGCCAGTAACAGCCTATTAGGAAATATGACTGCTGCTTCGTTTATTAATATTGCCACGGATGATCAGACTAAATATAAATACAATGCCATATTTGGACGATTGAATACTTCCCTTTTTAATCGTTATTTTATAAACATAACAGGGAGACGAGATGGATCTTCTCGTTTTGGTCCTGGTCGCCAATTTGCCAATTTTGGTGCAATAGGTATTGCATGGTTGTTTTCAGAGGAATCCTGGTTAGAAAACTTAAATTTTTTAAGTTATGGAAAATTAAGAGCGAGCTATGGGACAACAGGAAATGATCAGATAGGTGATTATCAGTATTTGGATACGTATACCATTAGCGGAAATAGTTACAATGGAATAGCCGTTATGGAACCCTCAAGGCTTTTTAATCCTTCTTTTAGCTGGGAAGAAAACAAAAAGTTAGAGGTAGCCATGGAAACAGGATTTATAAAAGATCGACTCTTTTTAACGGTTGCTTATTTTAAGAACCGTTCTTCGAATCAGTTGGTAGGAATACCACTTCCGGGAACAACAGGTTTTTCTTCTATTCAGGCTAATTTAAATGCTACTATAGAAAATAAAGGATGGGAGTTTACATTACGTTCCGAACAATTTAAAAACGAAGATTTTTCATGGAGTACTACATTTAATCTAAGTGTTAACCGTAACCGACTGGTCTCTTTTCCAGGATTAGAAACCTCCACCTATAGCAATAGCTATGTTATAGGAGAACCTTTAAATATCAGTAAGGTATATCAGTATGAGGGCTTGGACTCTCAAACGGGACTGTATCAATTTAAAGATTTTAACGACGATGATTTATTAACACGTGAAAATGATCGGGAAGCTATCATACGATTTGATCCTGACTTTTTTGGTGGAATCCAAAATAGTATTCGTTATAAAGGATTATCCGTAGACTTTCTTTTTCAATTTGTTAAACAAGATCGTTATACCGGTGAACATTCAATGGGAATGGCTGGAAGAATGGGGAATCAATTAAACCTATTACAGGATCGTTGGAAGCAACCAGGAGACATCGCAACCTTTCAGCCCTATTCTTCAGGGGCTAATTCTGAACTTAGATCAAGGTATTTGAATTATTCCCAAAGTAATGCTGTATTGGATGATGCCTCCTTTATTAGACTTAAGAACATAGCTATTTCTTATCAATTACCGAGGAATATCTTGCATGGGGTTACTTGCAGTATTGTTTTAAAGGGACAAAATCTATTGACTTTTACAGATTATGAGGGATTAGATCCAGAAGCTAATTTCACAAATAGTTTACCACCATTACAAGCACTCACCACAGGGATACAACTCCATTTTTAAATTAATAAAATCATGAAAAAATATATAACAACAGTTTTAAAAAATAAAAAAACAAATGGGAATCTTTGGTTTCGAAGCCTGCTAATATTTGTATGCTGCAGTACATTTTTGCTGTCTTGTTCAGATTTTGTGGAGGTAGAACTTCCTTCATCGCAACTCAATGCTGATGATATCTTTACCGATATTTCTTCTGCTAATGCAGCCATGGCTTCCATATATGCTGAAATGCGTGATGGTAGTATGGTAAGTGATTTAAGTTATCAGATGGGGAATTATGCAGATGAATTGGATTATTACGGTAGTATGGCTTCTGACACCGAGGATTTTAATAAAAATACGGTAATTTCTTCCAATGGTACCATCAAAAGCTGGTGGAATACTGCCTATAATTTAATTTATAGTGCAAACTCAATTCTAGAACGTGTTGAGAATTCAAAACAACTTTCTACAAGTGATTGCAATCAGTTAAAAGGGGAAGCTTTATTTGTAAGAGCATACCTTCATTTTTACTTGGCGCAACTTTATGGAGCAGTCCCTTATGTAACGACCACTAATTATTCAGAGAATGCTAAGGTGGTTAAAATTCCTGTTGATCAGTTGTATTTAAATGTACTGGAGGATTTAAAAGTAGCTGAAGGCTTATTAGGTTTGGAATATGTAAATCCAAATCGTACCCGTCCAAATAGAGGCGTAGTTAAAGCACTTATGGCAAGAATATATTTATATACAGATCAATGGGAGGCTGCTGCTCAGGCAGCTTCGTATTGCATAAACAATACAGGTACATATACATGGAACACAAATTTAAATACCTTGTTTTTAAAAGATAATACTACAACTATTTGGCAATGGTCTCCTGAATTTGAAGGACAAAACACCAATGAAGGGCAAGCTTTTATATTCTTTTCAGTACCTCCGGGAAACGTAGCCTTGAATCCTGAGCTTGTAGCCAGTTTTGAAGCTAATGATTTGAGATTGGATGGTTGGATTAAGGGATTATCGGATGGGGAAACTACTTGGTATTATGCATATAAATATAAAGAGCAAGGTGGGACGGATGTCTCAAGAGAGTATAGTGTCATTTTTCGATTGGCTGAACAATATTTGATAAGGAGCGAAGCACGTGTACAAAACGGCGACATAGAGGGAGGGGTGTCTGACCTAAATAAAATAAGAAATCGCGCAGGACTTTCCGAAGTTGGTGTTACTGATAAAGCTACCTTATTGAAACTTATCTTAGAGGAACGTAGGCATGAATACTTTACAGAATTAGGACATCGCTTTTTTGATTTAAAGCGTATAGAACAGCTGGATACTGTTTTAGGAGTTAAACCAGGTTGGAATACAACAGACAGAATATTACCATTACCAGAGGATGAACTCTTGATAAATCCAAATTTAGAACCGCAAAATAAAGGATATTGATGAGAAGACTAAATATAAAATCGATCAATTTCTTTCATCATAATTGCAACCTTTTATGGGGTTTAGTATGGATAGGACTTCTTTGTGTTATGCCTTTATGTGCACAAAGTAATCGTAAAACCATGACCCCAAAAGATTATGATAAATGGTATCGTTTTAACTCTTTAGGATTTGCTTCAGAGGGGAAATGGGTATTATTTAAAAAGTCTTATACAGATCAACCAGATTCATTATTTGTAAAAGAAATAATGGGAGATAGGCTTTACGCAATTGAAGATTGCGGTCAGTTAGCTTATGTTGGAAATAAGATAGTTATTGGACATTGTGCGAATGGGAGGTATCAAATACTACATCTGGCATCGGGAAGAATGGAAAAAATGAATGCAGATAAAGTAGAAGTAAGTTTAAATGAGGATTACCTTATGATGTATCATAAACAAAAGAAGGAACTGATTATTAGAAATCTTTCAAATGGTAAAAACGCATTTTTTTTTAATGTTTATGACTATTCCCATAATCCAAAATCCAATGCCATTGCAATTATGAGCCGTGAATCTACAGAGAATCAACTAACCTTGATATTTTTAAACAAAACGCTTAAAGAGGTTGTCTTATTGGAGAATTCTTCTCGCAAAGTTGTCGAACTCACATGGAATGCAGCGGGAGATGGTGTGGCCTTTTCGATGGCTTCTAGTGAATCAGAAGGAGAATATGGAGATGCAGGGGAGCTATGCTTCTATAAGATAACTAAGGAAAAGATGATGCGTATAGATTTGAACAATTGGGGTGGTTTTCCAAGTGATAAGAAGTTGGTAAGCACATGGGTTTTGCCGCTAAGGATTACCCCAGATGACAATAGGATATTATTTGCTTTTAAACGCAAACAACCTGTCGAAATGAAGGAGCTTCCAGAGGTCTGGAAAGCCGGTGATCCATATATCTATAAAGGGATGACTTATAGGATGCATTGGCAAAATACAGCCAAGTTAGGGATATGGGATTTAAAAACCAATCGTTTTATTAAGGTTACTGATACACTTTATCCTCAGTCGCTTATTAATAAAGATGCATCTTTAGCCTTGCTGTACAATCCGGCAACTTATCAACCTCAATCCATGTCGAAGCCACCCATTGACCTTTATATAGCAGATTTGAAAAAGGAGAGGAAAACATTGTTTTTAAAACGTCAGCTGCATGAAACATCAAAAGTTTCCTTTAGCCCCTCTGGACGTTATATTCAATACTTCAGAGAAAAGGGGTGGTGGCTTTACGATTCTAAAACAGATGTTCATGTTAATTTATGTAAGAAATTTGAAAATACTCAATTAATTGATTATGATGAATTAACTCCGTTATTATGGAGCAAAGATGAAGATGCTTTATTTATGCAGGGAAGTTACGATTTGTGGGAAGTTCCTATTGGAAATGGAGAGGTGAAGTCTTTAACGAATGGGAGGAAAAAGGGAGTTCATTATCATGTACTTACCAAGCCTACTGTTTACCAAAAACGACCTCAATCATTATATTTTAATCGACAAACTCAATCGTTGATATTCTCTGTAAAAAAAGGGGATAGTATGGGTTATGCGATATTAAGACCGCAAAAAAAACTACAAGATATAAGTCTTAGTGAAAATTATGTTCGTGATCCATTTCTATCTGAAGATGAACGATACTTTAGTTTTAGAATGGAGCGTAACGACCAGCCCTCTAAATTAATGATTTATGACCTGAGTTCAGATCGTTTACAAACATTGTTTCAGAGCAATCCTCATTATAAGAATTATAAACAAGGGCGCTCCAAAAAGATTTTTTATCGCAATAAGGATGGTGTCTTACTCTCAGGAATTCTTCGTTTTCCGACGGACTATAAGAAGGATTCACTATATCCCATGATTGTACGTGTTTATGAAAAACAGGGATATAAGCGTTTTCAATATGTAAATCCTACCATGTACAATGGCTCAGGATTTAATAGTAAAAATTATGTTAACAATGGTTATTTTGTATTTCTACCAGATATTTCTTATACCATAGGGGAACCTGGCTTTTCAGCAGCAGATTGTATTATATCAGGTACCAAAGCTGCATTGAAGGAAGCTTCTATTGATCCTGATAGAATTGGGTTGATAGGACACTCATATGGAGGGTTTGAAACGTTGTTTACCATAACTCAAACTGATTTTTTTGCTACTGCTATTGCCAGTGCTGGTGTAACCGATATGGTACGGGGGTATTTAGGTCTTCAGGATCGGATTCTACTTAGTTATGATATGTATGAACATTTTCAACACCGCATGGGAGTTTCTTTATTTGAGGATTACCAAGGATATTTGGATAACTCTCCTATATATCATGCCACCAAAATTCATACACCTTTTTTATTGTGGTCGGGTAAAGAGGATTATCATGTGAATTACCATCAGAGTATATCCTTTCATTTGGCCATGAAAAGGCTAGGAAAACCAAACAGTTTACTTTTATACCCTCAAGAAGGGCACGTCCTAGGGCGTCCTGAAAGTCAAAAAGATATTACTATAAAGACCGAGCAATGGTTTGCATATTATTTGAAAGATGGGATAAAATACGATTGGATGCCGTAAGTGATGAATTAAAGTAAATAGGGTGGCTCATTTTAGAGCCACCCTATTTTTTTTAGAATCTATGGTTGTTCAGGTCTATAAAGTTGAACAGTACATTGATTCCCCTCTTCTAAAAATAGTGGGGTACCATCTTCTTCATAATTGACTGTACAAATATAATCTGTTTCTACAGTTGAACAATCATCTGCTTGTTGGCATGATGTTCCTGCGGGATTTAATTTAATATGCCCCTGAACAATTGCTGCGTCTTTAGCCTTTAAACTCATTGCATGTGTTGAAAAGGCTCCGATGGTTGCTATGGCAAAAATAAAAGCCGGCAACCATTTTCTTGAAATTGTTTTCATATTTTTTGTATTTAAAGTTATGATCTACTCTTTTTTACAGGTTTTCGATCTTACCCCTGTCATCGCGATATATTTGTATGTGTATCTCCATGAAGCATATTTTTAAGGTCATATTGGACTAATTTATTCCCGATAAAACCATAAAAAATAGATTCCTTTATGAAAAAATGTCTTAGGGGTTTCCCTTGTTCTTTATAGATGTAAAAACTGGTTTGATAATTTCCATTTAAGATGTTGTATACATCTATTGTTTGAGTTTGCTTCCATGTCTTTTCTGCCTCATATCTTCCTTTGATTTGAGAACGTATATATAAAAAGCCATTATAAGTATAGCTTGCAGGATTAACCATCATGGAGGCAATCAATTTTAGTTGTTGAGGATTCGATGTGGAGTCTATAATTAAGTTGGGCTTAGAAATGGTGTCAATTGTATGAGCTGTTATAATGTTGTTAAGTTTCTCACTCATTACCAAAAATTTATTTTTATAGAAATAAGTATAAGATACGTGATTAGTAAGACCATCGTATGCAATACTACCATCGGCATTAAATATTTCGTCAGACTCATTATTCAAAAGGTGCGGTACAATTTGATAGGGTAGTGAATCCTTTATATAGAGGTAGCCAAGGTCACTTTTCTGGGATTGAGGATTCAAGGTTTTAAATAGTAATGTGTTATCATTAGTTAGTTGGTAATTTGAAAAGTTGATATTACCTTGGTATTGCGAGTCTACTTCCCAATTCGTTGTAGTTCCTTTTAATATCATAGAAATTTGACCATCTATTAAAAAGAAATAAGGAGGCTGGACTCTGACTTGAGCTGCAATGGATGGTAAATTATTATTACTGATTTGAATCTTAATGGTTTTCACAGTAGCTGTTTGTAGGTTTATTCGTTTTACAATGAGTGGACTACTATAATTTCCCAGATAAATATGTTGCTTACTTGAACCAGCAAAATAAAAAGCATCTCCGTTTAAATTTATATTAGCAATCTTTGGAATATTATATGAGTATCGACGAATAAAAGGATTTTCTTCGTATATAATTCGCTCTGAGGTTAGAAATAACATGGTGACCGTACCAACACTTAGAAGTGAGATTACGGAAGCTATTACATAAAAAGCATACTTGTTCTTGCTTTTAGAATCTCTTTTTTTGTGAAAATGAATGGCTAAAAGAGCAAATAAGGTAAATACTATATTAAAAATAAGGTGCGCCTTCCATCCCATTTTTTCCAGCACACCACCACAGGAACAGGGGATATTAGAAGCGTGGTTTAAAATGATATAAATATAGGTGCTAAACATGACCATTAAGGCTAATGATGCCAACAGACCTATATAACGTGTGTTTTTATATAGAAGTAGAAGAGCCGTTAAAATTTCAGATATAGGAACAATCCACACTAGCCAACCGGCATAGGCACTCAGCATCGGTGCTTGTCCAATTTGAATACGGAAATTTTCAAAATCCAACAGTTTAGTGAGTGCTGCATATACAAAAAGGAGTATAAACAGATAACTGATGATCTCCGTAATTAAACCTGTATGTTTTTGATACCATTTCATATCATTTGTATTTATTTGGTATTAAATGCTATAAATCTGCGCACTAATGGCTCTGCCAAATAAAGGTAAATGATTATAAAAGTGGACTTTGGTGGATTTACCTTATTTTTTTACGGTATTTCCGCATTTAACATTTTATTTAAAGGGAAAACTAGTCTTTTTAGATAAAACCTTCTTCTTTAGCCCTTTTAATAAGCTCTGAGCTTTTTTCTACACCAAAGAGATCCTTAAGACGTCGTTTCCTCTTTTCTAAAGCAGATAAGGATAGTGTCATTTTTTTAGTGATCATTTTCATGGTATAAAAGCGTGAGAGCAGGTATAGCAACAGATGATTCTCTTCATCCAGCAGGTAAGTGTTAGCTCCTTGTTCGGTCAGGTATCCTACGACTGTCCTGCTGTAATATGGGGTGTTGTCTATAAGACGGTATAGGGCTGTGGTCATCTCCTTATAACACATCTCTTTTTTAATTACAAAACCCATAGGATGAAGGTTCTTGAACATGTAACGGATATGGAAATGGTCTGTATAACTCGAAAAGATTACTACCCCAATCCTAGGGGGACGTTCATGTAACTTCTTCACCAAAGTATTCCTTGACAACCCCTCCCAATCCGTAGCGGGGAATATAAAAACATCCAGAAAAACCAAATCAATGGAACCGTCATCCATAAAGCTGAGAGCTTGCCCCAGAGTATAGGCCTTGCTTATCTGGAATTGAATCTCTTTTTCCCTTTTAACTTCACGGATTACTCTTTCAAATGTTTCCATTACATGCCAAGGAACATTAATATATAATATGTGGTAACTCTTTCTCATATCCCACCTTTCTATTGACTTTATATTTTATAGAATAGTAAAATTTAAAATTAATAAGTCCGAACGCAGCCCAGGTAGCCGTTATGGATAAAAAAAGTATACATTTAGTCTACTTTGAAAGACTCCGTTTATACCTTCAGTGATCTTCATATTTACTTCTTTCCATTTTGAGGCATTTCAGTATGACAGAAACCGTTTCCCTTGTAAAGTGCGGTCTGGGGCTCAAAAAGGGGCATATCAATGACCTATCCATACCACTCTTTTATACATGTACCCTTTGATCCAGTGGTTCTCTAAAGCGTTATTCATAGCATCAAAATTTAACATATGGTATGTTATATTTTTATAGGTCGGGGGCATAATGCCCATTCCCTGTTCTTGGGCTAATGAAAAAATCGTAAAGGGTGCATTCCATATATCAAATGGAACAATTCCAGATAGCTAATATGTTTAATTTTCATCAAATACTAAATGTCAAAATCTGGCTATTTTTTATAAAAATCTGGAATTTTGACCGTACCCCATTATTTAAAGTTGCATCAGATCCGTTTGGATATCTGCACTTCACTGGATTTCAATGATAAAATTAAGGAGGTAAACATGTCTGTAAGGGATTAAAATGTATCTGAGAGGGATTATTTTAATCAAATTCATGAAAAATTCATGGCTTTTTGGTATCATACCAAAATGTATAAAATATTGGCTGCAAATACTTACCTGAATCTTTAAAAGCATTAATTTTTTATAGGAATGAAATTACCCTTTTGTGTGACTCCTAAAGTCGCGATGTTCTTTTTTATAAAGTTCTGCTTCAGGCAAATTTTTAAAATAATCATAGGTAATTTTCATCCCTTCTGTTCTTGAAGTTTTTGGCTCCCATTCTAATACTTCTCTTGCTTTGGTAATATCTGGTCGCCGTTGTAGTGGATCGTCTGTAGGTAAAGGCTTATATACTATTTTTTGATCTGTTCCTGTAAGTTTTATAATTTCTTCAGCAAAATCTTTAATAGAAATTTCAGTAGGGTTTCCAATATTTACTGGCTCGTGATAAGTACTCATTAAAAGTTTATAAATTCCTTCTATTTGGTCGTTCACAAAACAGAAAGAGCGTGTCTGACTTCCATCTCCAAAAACGGTTAAATCTTCTCCTCTCAATGCTTGTCCTATAAAAGCTGGAATTACGCGTCCGTCATTAAGACGCATTCTTGGTCCATAAGTGTTAAAAATACGGGCAATACGCGTATCCACTCCATGAAAACGATGATATGCCATTGTGATTGATTCCATAAAGCGTTTTGCCTCATCATAAACACCACGAGGTCCTACGGGACTCACATTTCCGTAATATTCTTCTGTTTGGGGGTGCACCAATGGATCTCCATACACTTCGGAAGTCGATGCTACCAGAATTCTAGCTTCTTTATCCTTGGCTAATCCTAATAAATTATGTGTTCCTAGAGCTCCTACTTTTAATGTTTGAATTGGAATTTTTAAATAGTCAATGGGGCTAGCAGGAGAAGCAAAATGTAAAATAAAATCTAAAGTTCCAGAAATATCAACATATTTAGTTATATCATGATGGATAAACTCAAAATACTCACTGCTTCTTAAATGTTCTATATTTTTTAAATCGCCAGTAATTAAATTATCCATTCCAATAACATACATGCCTTCGGCAAGAAACCGATCGCAAAGATGAGATCCTAAGAAACCTGCTGCTCCAGTAATTAAAATTCGCTTCTTTTCCAATTCTATTATTTTGCAGACGAAGATACTTAAAAAATTGTTTCTTTTTAATTGGGGTTTCTTGATATATAGCCCCTCTTTAAAGAAAAGAAATTGTCTAAAAGTATCTATAGTATAATCTATACGTCATCCTGAGCTTGTTGAAGGATTATTTTGATTATATGTTGTTTAAAAACTTCAACAAGCTCCTTTAGACAAGTACAGATTGCTTTTTAGAGAGCCTCTTTTCCTAGCTTAAATCTTATAATTCTATACTTGTAATGTATATCAGTTTACATATTTCTTCTATACTGCCCTCCTACTTCAAACAATGCTTGTGTTATTTGTCCTAATGAACACACTTTAGTTGCTTCCATCAAAGCTTCAAATACATTTTTATTCTGAATAGCCGCTGCTTGTATTTTAGCAATCGCATCTTTTGATTCTTCACTATAAATGCTATGAAGCTTTTCTAAAGTAGCTATTTGTAATTGTTTTTCCGTCTCTGTTGCACGGATTACTTCCGAAGGAATTACTGTAGGAGAACCTTTACTACTTAAAAAAGTATTCACTCCAATAATTGGGTATTCTCCTGTATGCTTCAAGGTTTCATAATACAAGCTTTCTTCTTGAATTTTTGACCTTTGGTACATGGTTTCCATTGCTCCTAATACGCCTCCACGTTCTGTAATTCTGTCAAATTCTTTTAACACAGCTTCTTCCACCAAATCGGTTAATTCTTCTATAATAAAGCTCCCTTGAATAGGATTTTCATTTTTTGCTAAGCCTAATTCTTTATTGATAATAAGCTGAATTGCCATTGCACGGCGCACAGAATCTTCTGTAGGTGTGGTTATTGCCTCATCGTATGCATTGGTATGTAATGAATTACAATTGTCGTAAATAGCGTACAGTGCTTGAAGCGTTGTTCGGATATCATTGAAATCGATTTCCTGCGCATGTAAAGACCTACCTGAAGTTTGGATATGGTATTTTAACATCTGTGAACGTGCATCGGCACCATACTTTTCTTTTAATGCTTTTGACCAAATTTTACGAGCTACTCTTCCAATTACGGCATATTCTGGGTCAACTCCATTGGAGAAGAAGAAAGATAAATTAGGCCCAAACTTATTAATATCCATTCCTCTACTCAAATAATACTCCACATAGGTAAATCCGTTTGCTAAAGTAAATGCTAATTGGGTAATAGGATTAGCGCCAGCTTCCGCAATATGGTAACCAGAAATTGATACGGAATAAAAGTTACGAACATTGTTTTCTATAAAGTATTCTTGCACATCTCCCATTAATCGCAATGCAAATTCGGTAGAGAAAATACAGGTATTTTGCGCTTGATCTTCTTTTAAAATATCGGCTTGAACCGTTCCACGAACATGTGCTATAGTTTTTTCTTTAATTTCTTGATACACATGTTTTGGAAGCACCATATCTCCAGTAACCCCTAAAAGCATGAGTCCGAGTCCGTCGTTTCCTTCTGGCAATCCTACTTCATCTGCGCCTTCATTACGAGAAAAACTCTGATATTTTGGGGGTTCACTATTTTTTTGCTGATAAATTGCCTTGATTTTCGCTTTAACCTCTTTTTCTAAACCATTTTCTTTGATATAGATTTCACACTGCTGATCTATGGCTGCATTCATAAAAAAGCCTAATAACATCGGCGCAGGTCCGTTAATAGTCATACTTACCGAAGTCATAGCATCTGCTAAATTAAAGCCAGAATACAATTTTTTGGCATCGTCTAAGCAGCAAATGGAAACGCCTGCATTCCCTATTTTTCCGTATATATCTGGACGATGGTCGGGATCGTTCCCATATAAGGTAACAGAATCAAAAGCAGTGGACAAACGTTTTGCAGGCATTCCTAAACTTACGTAATGGAAACGTCTATTGGTTCGTTCTGGTCCTCCTTCTCCAGCAAACATCCGTGTAGGATCTTCCCCTGTACGTTTGAAAGGGTATAAACCTGAAGAATACGGAAATTCCCCCGGCACATTTTCTTGTAAAACCCAACGTAAAATATCGCCCCAAGCTTGGTATTTTGGCAATGCTACTTTTGGAATTTGCGTGTGAGATAACGACTCGGTATGCGTTTGCATACTAATTTCTTTGTTTCTAACTTTAAAAGTATATAATGGTGCTTTGTACTTGGCAACCTTATCTTTCCAACTTAAAATTGTCTCCCAATGATGAGGGTCTAAATTAAGCTTTACCCTATCAAATTCGCCTACCAAAAGTTTAACAAATTCGGATTGCTTATTATCTTCCGAAGAAATTTCAACTCCATGCTTCGATAAGCTCAAATTTGTATTGGTTACGCTACATAAGGTTTGATAAATGCCATATAGCTTTTGAGCCACTTCTACCTGCTCATCCACTTTCTTGTCGTAAGCGCGATTATTCTCAGCAATTTCCGATAAATACCTAGTTCTATTTGGAGGAATTACAAATACTTTTTCACTCATTTCTGAAGAAATCTCAAAACTCGATTTTAAACGAGCGTCAGTTTTTTCTTCAATCTTTTTCATTATTTCTTTGTAAAGTGTATTCATACCGGGGTCGTTAAACTGCGCGGCTATGGTACCAAATACAGGAATATCATCTGCTTTAGCTTCCCACATTCCATGATTGCGCTGGTATTGTTTCTTTACATCTCTGAGTGCATCTAGCGCCCCACGTTTATCAAATTTATTGATGGCCACCAAATCGGCAAAATCGAGCATATCAATTTTTTCTAACTGCGTGGCTGCACCAAATTCTGGAGTCATTACATATAAGGATACATCCGAATGATCTAGAATTTCGGTATCGCTTTGTCCTATTCCAGATGTCTCCAATATGATTAAATCGTATTCAGCAGCTTTTAAAACCTCTACAGCTTCAGCAACATGTCTCGACAGCGCTAGATTTGATTGCCTCGTTGCCAAGCTACGCATATATACTCGTGGATTATTAATGGCATTCATCCGAATACGATCTCCTAACAAAGCGCCTCCAGTTTTTCTTTTGGAGGGATCTACAGAAATAATTCCAATTTTTTTATCATCAAAATCGTTTAAAAATCTACGTACCACCTCATCTACCAAACTACTTTTCCCAGCACCACCAGTACCTGTAATTCCTAAGACAGGGATAGCCCCTCCTGACCTCCCCGAAGGAGAGGAATTCTTCATTTTTTCAAATTCTTTAAGAAATATATCGTGGTTATTTTCAGCTAGTGTAATAAGTCTTGCTATAGTATTGATATTTTTTTCCTTTAATGCTTCTTCTATTCCCTTCCCCTCGGGAAGGGTTAGGGATGGGTTTGCATAATCAGAATTTTCCACCAAATGATCTATCATTCCTTGTAATCCTAATTCCCTTCCATCATCTGGAGAATAAATCTTAGATACACCATAATCCATTAATTCTTTTATTTCCTCCGGAAGAATAACACCACCGCCACCACCAAAAATCTTGATATGCGAAGCACCACGCTCTTGAAGCAAATCGTGCATATATTTAAAATACTCATTATGTCCTCCTTGATAAGAAGTCAACGCTATAGCATTTGCATCTTCTTGGATAGCAGTATTTACCACTTCCTCAACACTTCTGTCGTGTCCTAAATGGATTACTTCCACTCCAGTTGCTTGGATAATACGGCGCATAATATTTATGGTAGCATCATGACCGTCAAAGAGGGAAGCTGCAGTTACAATTCTTATTTTATTCTTAGGTATATATGAGTTTGATTGCTTCATTTGTAATAAGATGTGTTTTATACGTACGCAATTTACAGAATTTGCATAAAAAAGGGGCTTATTTTAAGAATAAGTTAATCCTATTTTCTTACGTTGTTATTCTACTCAAACTTAAGGAAAATCCTAAAGTCTTTTTATAACATTTTTCAACAATAAGTAACTATAAAACTTAAGAAACCATATGCATAATAATCTAAAAGCTATTATTTTTGAAAGAAAAAGATACTCAGTGCATTACGTCTGAATATTACAAATAATAAATTAACCAAACACCTGGTAGCACGTCCATTTTTGGAAAGCTATTTTTAAAAATATGGCAAAAATAACAATACTCATTCACTGTAAAGATACATCGGGAATTATAGCATCGGTAACCAACTTTATCCATAAAAACCATGGAAATATTGTCTATATCGACCAACATGTAGATAGACAGAACACTACTTTTTTTATGCGATGCGAAAGCGTATTCAACCCAAAAACCTTTCATTACGAAAATTTTAAATCGGTTTTCCAAGAGTTGATTGCAGAAAAATATGAAATGGAATGGCAGGCATATACAGATGACTACAAACCTAAAATGGCAATTTTTGTCTCGAAATACGATCATTGTTTGTACGATATTTTAGGTCGCTATAATGCTGGCGAACTCAATGTTGAAATTCCATTTATTATTAGCAACCATCCCGATTTAAAGCATATAGCCGAGAGTTTTAAAATCCCTTTTTACCATGTTCCAGTAACAAAAAATACTAAAGAAATTGCCGAGCAACAGCAATTAAAACTATTAGAAGAACACGGAATTGATTTTATAGTATTGGCAAGGTATATGCAAATAGTATCAGAAAAACTTATTGAACGTTATCAAAATAAAATTATCAATATTCACCACTCCTTCTTACCTGCTTTTGTAGGTGCAAAACCTTACCATTCCGCCTATAAACGCGGGGTTAAAATTATAGGAGCTACTAGCCATTATGTAACCGAGGAATTAGATGCAGGCCCTATTATAGAACAAGATGTTGCACGTGTTACACATGCCCATTCTATAGACGATTTAGTTATGAAAGGGAGAGATTTGGAAAAAATAGTTTTGGCACGGGGAATTAAACTTCATATCGATAGAAAAACGATGGTTTTTAATAACAAAACAATCATTTTTAGCTGATTCTCAAAGCAGACTCTTCTAGCGCAACAATTCTAAACAAAATTACCTTCAACTTAATATTTTGGTAATTTCTAGTTAACACTATTTCCTTTCTGTTTATGCAACTTTGTACCATCAAAATGAGTTTCATACTTGAATAGTTTGAGTTAGCAGTTAGTTAGTTTAGAAAGGCCGATTTTTCCGAATCGGTTTTTTTATGCTTTAAAGTTATTTCCCATTATCCAATAAAATGTTTTCAAACACTGAAAAGCATCCTAATATTAAGGGTTAAAAGACATTTTTGAAATATTTTCTCTTTTTTCTTACAGCGAAGCGGTCTTATATCTTTGTCTATTATATTTTTTTATACAAACTCTCAAAGTACTTAAATGCATTTTGGAGTCGAGAGCCATACCATGAAAAGTATTCGCCATCCACTAAAATAATTTTTACAGAAGGAAGCTCTCGTTGAATTTCATCAATATGTTTTTGCTTAAACGGAAAAGGCTCAGATGACAATAATATGTAATCTAAATCTTCCATCATTTTTAATTCTGAAAGCAATACTTCTGGATAGCGAGCTTTCTCTCCAAATGCATTTATAAACCTATTCTCTTTCAGCAAAAAATCAATAAAAGTATTATTACCAGCCACCATCCATGGTTTTCTCCAAATAAAATAAGCCACTTTTTTTTCTGAAGCATCCTTAACAAAAGCTTTAAAACTTTTCCATTCGCTCGTAATGGTTGTAATTAAATTTTCTGCGGAATTTTCTGCGGAAAATAATTCTCCATATTGTTTAATAAGTGCTAAACTGTCTTGGAGCGTGTAAATATCTGAAACATGAACTGTTGAAATCTTCTCTAAAGTCGACACTATTTCCTTAGTATTTTCTTCTTTATTACAAAGAATAACATCTGGCTTAAGCGATTGTATAAGTTCGTATTTTACATCTTTTGTTCCTCCAACAACCGTTTTATTCACAAGGGCTCGTTTGGGATGCACGCAAAATTTTGTAACTCCAATAATACGTTCTTCCAAACCCAAATCGTATAACAATTCGGTTTGCGAAGGCACTAAAGATATAATTCTTTGTGGAGTACTTTTTAGATTAATATGTCGCCCTAATTGATCTTTCAAATTACAGCTTTATAAAAAAGAAGCCATTTGTTGCTGCATTTCTAACGCTTTTTCTTTTGCTTTGTCTGCAAAATCTTCTCCATTAGAAGCATATATAATTCCTCGAGAAGAGTTTATTAACAAGCCAATATTTTCTGTCATCCCATATTTACAAACATCTTCCAGACTTCCTCCTTGAGCTCCTACTCCAGGAACAAGTAAAAAACTTTCAGGAACAATTTGTCGAATTTCTTTTAAATATTCCGCTTTTGTAGCGCCCACTACATACATTAAATTTTCTGAGTTTTTGTAAGATTTAGAGGTCTCCAATACTTTTTGATATAAAGGAACTTCTCCTACTTTTAATGTCTGAAAATCAAATGCTCCTTCATTAGAAGTAAGTGCTAAAAGAATGGTATGCTTATCTTTAAAAGCTAAGAACGGCTCTACAGAATCCTTCCCCATATAAGGCGCTATGGTAACAGAATCAAACTCCATATCTTCAAAAAAAGCTTTTGCATACATGGTAGAAGTATTCCCAATATCTCCTCGTTTTGCATCGGCAATGGTAAACAATTCTGGGTAATTCTCATTGATATAATTAATTGTCTTTTTCAAAGCTTCCCATCCTTTAATTCCAAAAGCTTCGTAAAATGCAATATTAGGTTTATAAGCCACAGCCAAATGGTGGGTAGCATCAATAATAGCTTTATTAAACTCAAAAATAGGATCTGTTTCCTTCAATAAATGATTCGGTATTTTTTTGATATCAACATCTAAGCCGATACATAAAAATGATTTTTTAGTTCTTATTTGTTGAATTAATTGTTCTGTTTGCATTTGTTTTATTTCTGATATAAAAAATGCCAAACTTCGACAAGCTCAGCATGACATTCTTCATTTAAAATTTATCATTTAAAATTCAAAATAACATCCAATTTACATTGTTTCACTAGCTTCTTTAAGCTTCTCTGTATTTTCTGTCATTTTAAGTTCTTCCACAATTTTCTGAATATCGCCATTCATAATATTCGATAAATCGTAAAGGTTTAATCCAATTCTATGATCTGTTACACGCCCCTGCGGATAATTATAAGTTCTAATTTTAGCACTTCTATCTCCACTTGAAACCATACTCTTACGTCTTGCAGAATCCTCCTCTTGCTTTTTAGCCAATTCACGCTCATACAAACGTGAACGAAGTACTTTTATAGCCTTTTCTAAGTTTTTATGTTGCGATTTTTCATCCTGACAACGCACTTCTATCCCTGTAGGTAAATGCTGTAATTGGATAGCAGAATATGTGGTGTTAACCGACTGCCCTCCAGGCCCTGTAGAAGTTGTTCTGATAATTTTTACATCTCCCATATCAAGCTCTACATCAAACTCTTCAGCTTCTGGCAACACCATTACTGTAGCCGCAGACGTATGCACACGACCTTGGGTTTCTGTTTGAGGTACCCGTTGCACACGGTGTACCCCCGATTCAAATTTTAAAGTTCCGTAGACATTCTCTCCATTAACCTCAAAAATAATTTCTTTATAGCCTCCAGAAGTTCCTTCATTAAAATCTACCACATTAACTTTCCATCCTCTGCTTTCGCAGTATTTAGTGTACATTCTATGTAGGTCTCCTGCAAAAATACTAGCTTCATCTCCTCCAGTACCTGCACGAATTTCCATCATTACATTCTTAGAATCTTCTGGGTCTTTAGGTATTAATAAAAACTTGATTTCGTCTTCTAATGGCCCAAGTTTCTCTTTAGCTTCTTCCAACTGCATTTTAGCCATTTCGACCATTTCAGCATCACTTCCATCAGCAATTATCTCTTCGGCTTCTTCAATATTACTTGTAACCTCTACATACTCATCTCGCTTTTGTACAAGTTCATTGAGTTCTTTATACTCTTTATTTAATTGTACATAACGCTTTTGATCGGCAATTACATCTGGTTGGATGATTAAATCCGATACTTCATCAAAACGTTGTCTTACAATATTTAATTTATCTAACATAATTATTCTCTAATTCGAAATGCAAATTTACGATTATTTTTGTTGTTTTTATAGTTAGATGTTATTCAGTTAAAATTTCCTTTATTATAAGCATTTATCTATAAAAAATAATACTTTTACTCTCATTGAGAGATTTATAATGACTAAAATCATCCCTGTTCTAAATTTATTCGTGTGAAATCCCTATTCTTAATTTTCAACTTTTATAAAAGCTACCTTCTAATTTCTGTTTTTATACAGTTTGTTTTACTATTTATAAAATTTCCCATTCCTGCTATTTTATTTACAAAAACCCTTTTCTTTAGTGCTTTATTTTTTACTACAGCCAAAATTGGGAATGACAATAAATTTACATTTTATCAAAATCTTTCTGTTTCCATCCCAAAATTATTTGTCGGAGTTTTATTTACAGATTTCGTTGTAAGCATTGTTATGTATTCTTTTTTAAACCCACTATTTTGAAATTAGAAATTGATAATATCGAGCTTTCTTATGCTGATAAAAAAATATTGGCTGGTATTTATTTTAAGAATGATATAGGAAAAGTAACAGGAGTATTAGGAAGAAATGGCTGCGGAAAAAGTAGTCTTTTAAAAATCATCTTCGGAAGTCTGCAACCAAAATATAAACTTCTTCGCTTAGATGAAAAGCCCCTATTAAAAGCATTCTATAAAACAGGTTTAGTTAAATATTTACCACAACACCAAATGCTTCCTAACAACATAAAATTAAAGGATGCCTTTTTTCTGATGAGTGTAAATTGGAACGATTTTGTAAAAGTTTTTCCGAGTTTTGAAACTCATAAAACTGCAAAGCCAAAAGAAGTATCTGGAGGAGAATTACGAGTTATAGAGACCTATCTTATATTAAAATCGGAAGCAAAATTTGTACTTTTAGACGAGCCCTTTTCTCATATTGCTCCACTCTATATTGAAAAAATTATAGAAATTATTGATGAAGAAAAAGATCAAAAAGGAATTATTATTACAGATCATTTATATGAACATGTAATAGATATATGTGATGATTTATACCTCTTAAGAAACGGACATACAAAGCAGGTTTCTTCTCGGCAAGATTTAGTAAACGAACATTATTTGGTAAGTTAGTTCTTCAAGAAAATACGCCTTTTGAAGTTCTTCAGAATGACCCCTTCGACAAGCTCAGGGTGACAAACTCACGGTGACATCCTCATGATGAAAAGCTCCACAGCAAAAAGATCAGGGCGACAAGCTCAGGGTGACATCATCATGATGAAAGTAAAAAGCTTTGGGTGAAGAATTCAAGAAAAAAAACCTCAGAGCTTACTTTTTCAAGTAAATTCTGAGGTTTTTTATATAGCATTTGTATACCTTTAAAATATTTAAATTTTCTGCGTAAGCCCTACGCCCTACCGAAAATTCAGGAAAAGCTTTTGAGTATTCAAATATTAATTATTTAGCAATTATCCACATTTAGAAGATCCACAATCTTTACAAGTTAAGCAACCTTCTTGGTATACCAAATTATCTCCTTCACAGTTGCTGCATTTCTGCCCTTTTGCCGCTGTTCCATCCTGAACATATCGCTTTAAAGCTCTTGCCACACCATTTTTCCATGTGTTAATCGACTCAGAATCTAATTGTAAACTGTTAATTAAATTCACTACTCTTTCAATCTCCATTCCATGTCGAAGTGTACTCGAAATTAGTTTAGCATAGTTCCAGAATTCAGGATTGAATTTATGAGACAACCCTTCAATAGTAGTTTTATACCCTCTCTTGTTTTTATATTGAAAATCATAACGAGAGGTTCCATCTTCATTTCTATTCTTAATAATTACCCCATCTTCAACCCAACGCGGAATTAAAATTCCGTCTTCATCGTCTGCTAATCCTGTAAAAATCTCATAAGGCTCTCCGTCAATCAAACCAATAAAGGCAATCCATTTTTCCTTACTATTTTGAAAACGCACCACATCGGCTTCTAAAACCTGAGGTCGTTTTGTGGTTAATACTTTCTTTTCTGTAGTTTCTTCTTCTTTCTTTTCTTCATTAGAAATTAAAACCCCACTACGAGAACCATCTCTATACACGGTAACACCTTTACATCCTACCTTCCATGCTTCTAAATACAATTGTCCTACTAATTCTTCTGTGGCATCATTTGGCAAGTTTATGGTTACACTTATTGAGTGGTCTATCCATTTTTGCACAGCTCCTTGCAATTGTACTTTACTCAACCAATCTACATCATTAGAAGTAGCTTTATAGTAAGGCGACTTTTGGATGAGCTCATCAATTTCTTCCTGACTATAATTTTTTGAAGTATCAATTCCGTTTATTTGCATCCACTCTTTAAATCGGTGGTGAAAAACAACATATTCTTCCCATGAATCTCCTACTTCATCAATAAAATCTACACGTACATTTTTATCATTTGGATTTACTTTTCTTCTTCTTTTATATACTGGTAAAAATACAGGCTCAATTCCAGAAGTAGTTTGCGTCATTAAACTTGTAGTTCCAGTAGGAGCAATAGTTAATAGCGCAATGTTTCTTCTCCCGTACTCCAACATTTCGTAATACAGCTTATCATCTGCTTCTTTTAGACGAAGTATAAAAGGATTATCTTTCTCACGGTCGGCATCAAAAATACTAAAAGCTCCACGTTCTTTAGCCATTTCAACCGAAGCTCGGTATGCTGCCAAAGCTATTGTTTTATGTACATTTACTGAAAACTCATTAGCTTCTTCAGTTCCATATCTATAACCTAGCGCTGCCAACATATCTCCTTCCGCAGTGATTCCAACTCCAGTTCTTCTTCCTTCATATGCTTTTTTACGGATATTAAGCCAAAGGTTTTTCTCAACCAATTTTACATCATCTCCTTCTGGATCTGCATCTATTTTAGCTAAAATATTATCAATCTTTTCTAATTCAAGGTCGATAATATCGTCCATAATACGTTGTGCTAAACCAACATGCTTTTTGAATAAATCAAAATTAAAACTCGCTTTGTCTGTAAACGGATTTTCAACATACGAATAAAGGTTGATTGCCAACAATCTACAAGAATCGTACGGACATAACGGAATTTCACCACATGGATTTGTAGAAACTGTTTTATATCCTAAATCGGCATAACAATCTGGAACAGATTCTCTAGAAATAGTGTCCCAAAATAGAATTCCTGGTTCGGCAGACTTCCATGCGTTGTGCACAATTTTATCCCACAATTTAGAGGCTTCAATCTCCTTTTCTACTTTAGGAGTCTGACTATGAATAGGGTACTTTTGTGTGTAATTTAATTTCCCATCAACCGCTTTCATAAAATCGTCATCAATACGCACCGATACATTTGCTCCAGTAACTTTTCCTTGTTCCATTTTTGCATCAATAAAATCTTCAGCATCTGGATGGTTTATAGAAACAGAAAGCATCAAGGCTCCACGACGCCCATCTTGCGCCACCTCACGAGTAGAGTTAGAATAACGCTCCATAAACGGTACAATTCCGGTAGATGTTAATGCCGAATTTTTTACTTCCGATCCTTTTGGACGGATGTGAGATAAATCGTGACCCACACCTCCACGACGTTTCATTAGTTGCACTTGCTCTTGGTCAATCTTCATGACTCCACCATAGGAATCAGAATTTCCATCATTACCAATTACAAAACAATTTGATAATGACCCTACTTGGTATGGGTTTCCAATTCCTGCCATCGGACTTCCTTGAGGTACTATATATTTAAAGTCTTTTATCAAATCGAACACCTCTTCTTCTGTCATTGAATTAACATACTTTTCCTCTATTCTTGCAATTTCTTTTGCAATTCTACGATGCATATCGTTTGGAGTAGCCTCATAAATATTCCCTTGAGAATCTTTAAGCGCATATTTATTTACCCAAACCGTTGCTGCTAAATCGTCTCCTTTAAAATATTCTAAAGAGGCTTTTATAGCTTCTTCCTGTGTATATATTTTTTTCAAATTAGAAGTCTCTATTTTTTGCATTTTTATAATGATTTTGTGTGGATACTTAAACTGTATAGGGGAATGTTCAACAACTTACAAAACATCTAAGCTGTCAACACCACAAAACTAATTAAAATTAAAACACGAATTAAAATTATTTTAAAAAAGTTTACAAGAAAAAACACTTAAACACCTAATTATTAATATTTTATAATTTTACTAACAATGAAAAGTTTACAACTTTTTTAATTGTAAGGAAATTTAATTTATTAAAAATCAATATTTTATTCGATTAAAACCTTATGATTATCTCAAAGAAAATGCTAGTTTTTTGGATAAAAAACTATGAATTAGATACCTATTTTAACAAAAGTATATAGGCTTATTCTTACTTTTATTTTCAACAAAAATTAAATCAACTACATCGGGGTAGCCCATAGGATTTCCAAACGAAACAATCTTATTTCGGCGCAGAGTTCTTCAACTCCGGACAGGCTCTAGGGAATAAAACCCTTTATGAGGGATTAATTAATATTCAAAAGTACCGTATGTACTTTTTATGGTAAGTTTTTTAGTTTCTGAAGCTTCTACTCTACCTATTATCTGTGCCTCTACATTGAAAGATTTAGAAATAGCTATTATATCTTGCGCAATACTTTCGTCTACATACAACTCCATTCTATGTCCACAATTAAAAACTTGATACATTTCCTTCCAAGAAGTTTTAGACTGCTCTTGAATTAATTTAAAAAGAGGTGGCACATCAAACATAGTGTCTTTTACAACGTGTACATTATCTACAAAATGAAGTATTTTAGTCTGCGCTCCTCCACTACAGTGAACCATTCCATTAATTTTTTCTGAAGAATAGGTATTTAATATTTTCTGAATTATTGGCGCATAGGTTCTTGTTGGAGATAGCACTAATTTTCCTGCATCTATTGGAGAATTCTCTACTTTATCTGTCAACTTTACTTTTCCAGAATACACTAATTCAGAAGGAACAGCATGATCAAAACTCTCAGGAAATTTTTCAGCCAAATACTTATCAAAAACATCATGGCGAGCAGATGTGAGTCCGTTACTCCCCATTCCACCATTATATTCGGTTTCATAGGTAGCCTGACCAAAAGATGCTAAACCTACAATTACATTTCCAGGTTTAATATTTGCGTTATCAATTACATCGCTACGTTTCATCCGTGCTGTTACGGTAGAATCTACAATAATAGTACGTACTAAATCTCCTACATCGGCAGTTTCACCTCCAGTAGAATGAATTTCAACACCAAATTTTTTCAATTCAGCAATTAGCTCTTCGGTTCCATTTATGATAGCAGAAATAACTTCTCCAGGAATTAAATTTTTATTTCTCCCGATAGTTGAAGAAAGCATAATGTTTTGAGTAGCTCCAACACAAAGAAGGTCGTCTATATTCATAATCAACGCATCTTGAGCAATTCCTTTCCAAACGGAAACATCTCCAGTTTCCTTCCAATACATATATGCTAAAGAGGATTTTGTACCTGCCCCATCGGCATGCATAATAATACAATGGTCGTTACTTCCCGTAAGATAATCGGGTACGATTTTACAAAAGGCCTGTGGAAATAATCCTTTATCTACATTTTTTATAGCGTTATGAACATCTTCTTTAGATGCTGAAACACCTCTTTGTGCATACCTTTTGCTAATCTCTGAACTCATGTATCAATATTTTGTGCAAAAATAGCCTATTAATAAAAAGCACACAAACAAAAGTTGTATGTTCTAGCCTGTAAAATTTCTAAGCTGTTAATATTGTTGAATTGCTAAACTGTGAAAATTTTCAAATTAGCAGTTTTGCGTTTTCACAGTTTAGCCCTTTTAAAAACTCCTTTATCTTGTAAATAACAACTCTCTATACTTTGTTAACGGCCAGATATTATCTTCCACCAACAATTCTAATTTATCACAATGGTAGCGTATTTGTTCAAAATAAGGCAATACTTTATTACAATATGCTTCCGCTTTTAACTGTGCTTTTTCTAACTTATTAGCGCTTTTACGCTCCTCAATCATAAATTTAACTTTAGAATTTATTTCTGAAATATGATTAGAAATTTCTTCAATTAAATCTATTTGCTCTGGAGCTAATTTTTTAAAATCGCTTCCAAAGACCTCTTTTAATCCTTTTACATTCTGAATTAATGTATTTTGATATTTAATAGCGGTTGGAATAACATGATTTCTAGCGATATCTCCTAAAACACGACCTTCAATTTGCACTTTATGCGCATACTCTTCTAATTCAATTTCTTGACGCGCTATTATTTCTACAGAATTCATCACCCCCATTTCTTCATATAAATCGATTGCTTTTTTAGAAACCACTGCTTTTAGTGCCTGTGGGGTATTTTTATTATTACTAAGTCCACGCTTCTCAGCTTCCTTTTCCCAAGCCTCGCTATAACCATCTCCTTCAAATCTAATTTTCTTAGAAGCTTTGATATATTCTCTCAATACATTAAAAATAGCCTCATCCTTCTTCAATCCTTTTTTATCAATCAAACCATCAACCTCTTTTTTAAACTCTTTTAACTGTTTTGCTACAATTGTATTTAAAACCGTCATTGGTTTAGCGCAATTAGATTTTGAACCAACCGCTCTAAATTCAAATTTATTTCCTGTAAAAGCAAAAGAAGAAGTCCGGTTTCTATCGGTATTATCTAAAAGAATTTCAGGAATTTTTCCAACTACATTCAGTTTTAAATCTGTTTTTTCTTGAGGTGATAACTTCCCTTTAGAAACATCTTCCAATTCATCTAAAACCTTTGTTAACTGAGAACCAATAAATACTGAAATAATTGCTGGCGGTGCTTCTCCTGCTCCCAAACGATGATCGTTTGTAGCTGAAGCCACCGAAGCTCTAATAAGCTCTTCGTTATCATGAACTGCTTTTATTGTATTAATAAAAAATGTAAGAAACTGAAGATTTTTTGTAGGTGTAGTCCCTGGACTTAATAGGTTTATTCCATTATTTGTTGCCAACGACCAGTTGTTATGTTTTCCAGAACCATTAACTCCCACGAAAGGTTTTTCATGAAAAAGCACTTTAAAATTATGCTTATCGGCAGTTTTATCCATTAAATCCATTATAAGAGAATTATGATCTACCGCTAAATTAGCTTCTTCAAAAAGTGGCGCTAATTCAAACTGATTTGGTGCTACTTCATTATGACGTGTTTTTACTGGAATTCCCAATTTAACACAATCGTTTTCCAATTCTCTCATAAAATTAAGCACTCTATCTGGAATTGAACCAAAGTAATGATCGTCTAATTGCTGACCTTTAGCTGGCGAATGCCCCAAAAGCGTTCTTCCTGCCAAAACAATATCTGGTCTTGAATATGCTAATGCCTTATCTATTAAGAAATACTCTTGCTCCCAACCTAAAGTTGCATTTACCTTAGAAACACTTTTATCAAAATAGCGAGCAACCTCTGTAGCGGCATTATCTACCGCTTGTAAAGCTCTTAAAAGTGGCGCTTTATTATCTAAAGCCTCCCCAGTGTAGGAAACAAAAACAGTAGGAATACATAATGTTGTACCATAAACAAAAGCTGGAGAAGTTGGATCCCAAGCTGTATAACCACGAGCTTCAAAAGTATTTCTAATTCCACCATGCGGAAAACTAGAAGCATCTGGCTCTTGCTGCACTAATTGATCGCCTCCAAATTTTTCTACCGCCTGAGAACTATTTATAGGCTCAAAAAAAGAATCATGTTTTTCTGCAGTAGCTCCAGTAAGTGGCTGAAACCAATGTGTATAATGAGTTGCTCCTTTAGTAATTGCCCAATTTTTCATTGCCGATGCAATCTCATCTGCCAACTTCCTATCAATTTTCAAGCCGCCTTCTATAGCAGAAATTACATTATTGTACGCCTCCTTAGACATAACTTGACGCATTACCATTTCATTAAAAACATTGGTTCCAAATATTTCAGAACGTTTACTAGTTACTTCAACTGGTAAAGGTTTGCGTTCAAAAGTTTTATTAATTGCCTTAAATCTAATTGTTGACATATTGCTTCGTTATAAAAAAGTTGATTTTAAATTCTAAATGTTTGATAAATAACAAAAGTGCTATTTAAGCTTTTTATTCGATACCTTTAAGTAAATAAAATATTAAATTATTATTAACAAATTTCAGGATATTTATATAAAAAAGAAAATACCCCCTACAAAAATAGGGTATTAATAAAAATAGCAAACTTTTTTCAAAAATACCCCTTTAATTTTCGGGACAAGAAACAAAATACCATATTTTTGTCTACGAGTAAAGTTCAATTAAAAATTATTATAAGAAATGAGCAAGGCTAAACTTGAGTACATTTGGTTAGATGGATATTTTCCAACCCAAAACATGAGAAGTAAAACTAAAGTTGAAGATAATTTCAGCGGTAAACTAGAAGATTGTCCAATTTGGTCATTCGATGGTTCTTCTACAAAACAAGCAGAAGGAGGTTCTTCTGACTGTTTATTAAAGCCTGTTTCTATTTTCCCAGATCCAGCAAGAAGAAATGGATACTTGGTAATGGCAGAGGTTCTAAATGCCGATGGTACGCCACATGAAACCAACTCGAGAGCTACAATTGATGATGAAAATGATGAAGATTTCTGGTTTGGTTTCGAACAAGAGTACTTTATTATGGATGCTAAAACACAACTTCCATTAGGATTCCCTGTTGGAGGTTACCCTGGTCCACAAGGATTATATTACTGTTCGGTTGGTGGTTTAAACACTCACGGAAGAGAAGTTGTTGAAAGACACGCAGATTTATGTATCGACGCAGGATTAAACTTTGAAGGAATTAACCAAGAGGTTGCATGCGGACAGTGGGAATACCAAATTTTCGCCAAAGGAGGTAAAAGAGCTGGAGACGAAATCTGGATTTCTCGTTATTTATTAGATAGATTATGTGAAGAATATGGTTACTATATTGAATACCATCCAAAACCAGTTAAAGGAGATTGGAATGGTTCTGGTATGCACGCTAACTTCTCTAATACATTATTGAGAACTTGTGGTTCTAAAGATGTTTACGATAAAGTTTGTGAAGCTTTTAGACCAGTAACTAAAGAACATATTGCTGTTTATGGTGAGTTTAACGACGAGCGTTTAACTGGAAAACATGAAACTGCTTCTATTACCGATTTTAGTTATGGGGTTTCTGATAGAGGAGCTTCTATCCGTATTCCAATTATTACAGTAGAAAAAGGATACAAAGGATGGTTAGAAGATAGACGTCCTGCTTCTAATGCAGATCCATACAAAGTTGCTTCAAGAATTATTGAAACAGTGAAAGACGTAAAAGCCTAAACACTTTTAAGATTTAATATATAAAAATGCTGTCTATTTTAGGCAGCATTTTTTTTGTTCTTTTATAGAACACCATAAAAATAGGTCAATAACCACTAGAAGAAAACTAAAAAAACGGTTCGATATAGCCGTTAAAACAGCAAAACTATTACATCCTACAACCTTGTAAATCAGATACTTAATCTAAAGTATAGTCCAGACAAAAATACCGTATAGCCCTAATAAAATTATTCCATCACGCCAACCTAATCGTAATCCTCTTGGCAAAAAAACCAATGGTAGGATAATAAATGAGATTCCTAACATCCAATAAATATCGTTAGTAAGTAAGCCCTTATCGTTAATTATAATTGGTTGAATAATTGAAGTAACTCCAAGAACCGCCAAAATATTGAACATATTAGAACCTATTAAGTTTCCTAAAGAGATAGCTTTTTCCTTTTTCATTACTGCTATTATAGAAGCTGCCAATTCGGGCACACTTGTTCCTATAGAAACTACCGTTACCGCTATTACCCTTTTACTTACTCCATAAAATTCGGCCATTCCAACTGCTCCGCTAATTAGTAATTCCGAACCTCCCCATAAGCAGACTCCTCCTAAACCTAAGAGAATCCCTGTTTTTAAAACCGATAAAGGCGCTTCCTCCTTTACCTCCAATTCCTCCACAACTGCAGGTTTTTGAACTTTTAAAAGGTAGATTAAAAAAATTATTAGAAAGAGCACTAGGATAATCCCTTCATAGCGCTGTAGAGAATTGTCAAAAGCTACAAAACCAAATAACACACAAGAAGAAATCATCATTACTGGCCAATCGGTTTTATAAAAGCTTCGTTCCACTTGTATAGGAGATAAAATAATAGTTACGGCCAAAACCAATCCTAAATTTGCCACATTAGAACCAACCACATTTCCCATTGCTAAATCTGGAAAACCATTTAAAGCCGATTTTACACTTACAATTAATTCTGGAGCTGATGTGGCAAATGAAACCACCGTCATTCCGATTACTATTTTAGGAATATTAAGTCGTAAAGAAATACTAACTGCCGACTTTAACAACCAATTTCCTCCTAATATCAATAAGATTAATCCAGAAACAATAAAGAGTAAATTCATATAAAAAATTCTTACAAAGTATTTTGCTAAACAAAGATACTTCTTCCTTTAGCAAAACATAACAGTATTTATAAATTACCAACAACAAAAACAATAAACAACTACAATAATAGTTTATTAACTATTTTTATAGTTGTATAACTAAAATAATAGTTATATATTCGTTTCAACTTAAAAGAAATAAATTTCTACTCATGCAAAAGCTAACAAATAAAGAAGAAGAAATTATGAAGATTTTATGGAAGCTTGACAAAGCTTTTGTAAAAGAAGTTCAAGCAGAAATAAGGGAAGATAAACCCCATTACAACACCCTTTCTACTATTATTAGAAATTTAGAAGAAAAAGGATACGTAGCACATAATGCTTTTGGAAATACACATCAATACTACCCTATTATAAAAAAGGAAGCCTACCGAAAAAGATTTGTATCGACAGCAGTTGAAGATTATTTCAACAACTCCTATAAAAACATTGTTTCGTTTTTTGCTGATGAAAAAAAGATTAGCGTTGCAGAATTAAAAGAAATTATAGAACAAATAGAAAAAAATAACTAATGGAAGTTTTCTTTATACATCTCATTAAATCGTCTGGGATTTTGGTATTATTCTGGGCAGTTTACCACCTATTTTTAAAAAAAGAAACTTTTTTTAATTCAACTAGATGGTTTTTAAATTTTGGATTAATTGCCTCCATCGTTATCCCTTTTATTTATTTTAAAACTATAAATATTATTGAAGTTCCTACAACCACTCCTACTTCTCTACCTACAATAACAAATGAAACAGCACAAGAAATTTCTGTAGCCAGTAAATTACTAACTTATGCTTTCTATGGATATCTATTAGGAATATTATTTTTTAGCACTAAGCTATTAATTCAATTAGCTTCATTATATCGGTTTATAAAAAAAGGAACTCTCAAGAAAGGTAATTTTAACTATGTGCTAACAAACGAAAATATGAGTCCGTTTTCATTCTTCAACTATATAGTTTACAATCCAAACATATATAAAGAGAAGGAATTAGAAGCCATTCTAACCCATGAGCAAATTCATGCAAAGCAGCACCATTCTATTGATGTTATTTTTCTTCATATATACACCATTGTATTCTGGATAAACCCAATTGCTTGGTTGTATAAAAAGGAACACACTCAAAACTTAGAGTATATAACAGATCTACATACTTCTAATAAACTCAATACCCAAAAAGAATATCAATATTTACTATTGAAGCAATTAAACGGAATGCAATATTCCATCATCAATCCATTTTATAATTCATTAATCAAAAAACGAATCGTTATGTTACAAAAACAAAAATCACACAAAAAGAACCTTTGGAAGTACAGTTTAATCCTCCCGTTATTAGCTGGTTTTATGATGCTTTTTAGCTTTAAAACAGTTACTAAGTTTAATCATTTAAATGAAAACACTACCAATCAATACGTAATTACAAAACAAACAACAGATAATGAGCTTGAAGAATTAAAAAATAAAGTCCAAAAACAGGGCAATAAATTAATCTATAGTAATCTTAAACGTAATTCGTCTGGATTAATAAAAAATATTAAGATTAAGTATATTGTAGGAAGCATAAAAGCAGGACCAACGGAATTCAGTAAAGAAGAAGGGATTGGTAATTTATATTTCGGAACAAACAACAACACTGTTTATTTAGATATTGAAAAGTCCACAGACAATAACCTACTAACAGAACAGCCCAAAAGCAAACAATTAAATGATCCTATGTATGTGGTAGACGGTAAAATAATGCCGAAAGATTTTGATGTAAAGTCAATTGACCCAGAAAGTATTTATAGCATGAATGTTATAAAAGGAGAGAGTGCTATTGAAAAATACGGTGAAAAAGGTAGAAATGGAGTTGTAGAAATATTCTTAAAAGTTAGTGACCAAATAAACTTAAACAGTAGTGATAGTAAAAATAGTTTTAAAATATCTTCAACTACAATAGATCAAAAAGAAAAGCCACTTTATGTTTTAGATGGCAAAATTCTCCATGAAGATTTTGATATAAATACGATTGATCCTTCCACAATTAATCATATTAATGTACTCAAAGATGCTAAAGCTACTAAAAAATATGGAGATGAAGGTAAAAATGGAGTAATTGAGATTGTTTTGGAAACTAATACTAGTGAAGCAAAGAATAAAAGTACTTCAATTCAATTTAAAAAAATTGACCCCAATCAATTAATTATCCTTGATGGAAAAGAAATAAGTCATGAAGAATACTCCAAAATAGATCGAGAAGAAATTAGAGCTTTTATCATTCTTAAAGATGGAGATGCCGTTGAAAAATATGGTGAAAAAGGTAAAAATGGAGTAATAATAATTCAAACTAAAGGAAGTTCAAAAAATAGTTTTTAAATTTAATACATCGTATAGCTTATATTAGCTCATTGCATTTATAGAAAAGCAATGAGCTATTTTTTTGAGTAAGGATTCTAACGGCTAGTTTTCGGTATACTTTTACTGATTTTTTATCAAAAAAAATAAAGAAAAACTTGATTACGGAGCAAAATCCGCCACAAGAGATAAACGACTATACTCCCGATAATTATCTCTATATTTTTTACCTTTACAAGAAAAATAACTATATGAAAAAGAAATTTTTTAAACTGTTAGCAAGAATAAATAAGTTAATCCTCCCTTCTTTTACAAAAAAAGAACTGGATTTGGCAAAAGCGAGTAAATTCCAATTAGCTATTATTGGCTGGCGTGCCTATGTTACCAAAAATGCTTTGGACTAATAAGTTATAACCGCTTTTACTTCATGATTTTTCAATTTTTCTCTTCCAGAGAGGAAAGATAATTCCATTAAAAAATTACACTGCACCACTTCTCCACCTAGTTTTTCCACTAATTTACATACCGCTTCGGCAGTTCCACCAGTTGCTAAAACATCGTCATGGATTAGAACTTTATCTCCTTTTTTTATAGCATCGGTATGGATTTCTAACTTATCTTCTCCATATTCTAAAGCATATATTTGTGAAGTAGTTTCTGCTGGCAACTTATTTGGTTTTCTAACTGGCACAAAACCACATGTTAGCTTTTGAGCCAATAATGTCCCGAAGAAAAAGCCCCTACTTTCAATTCCAACTACAACATCTATTTTTTTACCCTCTATTTTTTTATACAACTCATCCACCGCCAAATGGGTTGCTTTAGTACTCAATAACAGTGGTGTAATGTCTTTAAACAAAATCCCTTGCTTTGGAAAGTCTTGTATATCACGAATGTAATCTGAGAGCTGCATAGGTTGTGCTTTTTTTAATTTTAGCTAATAATACAATAAAAATAACTTAATCTTAAAATTAAAATATTCTGTCGTAAAATTATTTCGTATAACTACTGTTTATTCTTACTTTTAGCCAAATCTAAGCTACTAATTCACAGATATCTAAAATTTGAAAGTTCTAAAATTCTTCATACTTACTTTAGGATTGCTCTTAAGCAATCAATTATTAGCGCAAAAAGAGTCCGCTTATTGGTATTTTGGCGAAAGAGCAGGTTTAAATTTTAACACAGAACCTCCCACTCCTTTAACAAATGGACAATTAAACTCTAGAGAAGGATGCGCTGCTATTTCTGACACTAATGGAAGTTTACTTTTTTATACAGATGGAATATCTGTTTGGGACAGAAACCATACTGAGATGCCTAATGGTTATGCTCTTTTAGGAGATAAATCGAGTACACAATCTGCTATTATTATACCTAATCCTGTTAGAAGAGGTTTATATTATATTTTTACGGTTGATGAGCCTGGCAAACTTCAAGCTGACGCTGGCGATACAATTGAAGGAATTAACTATTCAGAAGTAGATATGACATTAAATGGAGGTTATGGAGATGTTATTACTGGTAAAAAGAATATTCATTTAATAACTTATGATACTAACGATGCTATACAAAGGGAATTTAAAGCTTCAGAAAAAATAACTGCTGTTACTAATAACGATGGGACTGCCATTTGGGTAATTACTCAATTTGTAAATAAGTTTTACGCTTTTAAAGTTGATGCAAACGGAGTGAATAGCAATCCTGTAATCTCTACAGTACAACAAACTGTTAACCCAAGATTATATCCTGATGGTGCTAGCAAAGGAGCTAATCCTACGGCTATAGGTTACCTAAAAGTATCTCCTAACGGAAAAAAGTTAGCAATTGCTCACACTTCTACCAATTTAGGCAACCCGCGAACTGGGCTAAGAAAAAATGGAAAAGTATTATTATACAACTTTGATAATGCTTCAGGTATGGTAAGCAATCAAGAAACTTTATTAGATAATGAGTACCCATACGGAGTTGAGTTTTCTCCAAACTCTAAGGTCTTGTATATTACTTCCTCTATTTTTAATTCTAATGATCTATTTGAAAGGGGCTTACTTTACCAATACAATTTGGAAAGTAACAATATAGCAAATAGTAAAACAATAATAGATAATTCATCTACAATAACTGGAGCATTACAATTAGCCCTAAATGGAAAAATATACAGAACATCTTATCAATTAAACGATAAAAGAACAAAACTCTCTGTAATTAATACCCCAAATCAATTAGGAACTACGTGTGATTATAAACCCGATTATACAGATTTAAATGGCCGGGTAACTGGACAAGGATTGCCAGCTTTTATCCAATCTATTTTCTACTATTCTTTTGATTATGAAAATACCTGTTTAGGAGATACTACTGAATTTACAATTACTTCTGAAGACCCATATACAAGTGTAGAATGGGATTTTGGAGATGGCTCAAATACTAGTACAGTCGAAAACCCAACTCATCAATATACCAACCCTGGCACCTATACGGTATCTCTCCAATTATATACAAATGGAGTAGCATACGACCCACTTATTAAACAGGTTACTATTTCTGAAGCTCCAAATGTATATAGCGGAACATTCCCTTTTACGCAATGCGACTCTTTTGATAATAATCCAAATGACGGTATTGCTACATTTAATTTAAATAATACAATTCCAGACATTACCTTAAACACTACACAATTTGTGAATGCTAATTTCTATTTAAGTGCCACAGATGCTGATGCTGATGTAGATAATACAGATTATATCGATCCTATTTATAGGAATATTACCATGAACCAAATTGTATATGCTAAAGTATACGGAACAAACCCAGAATGTTATGAAATAGTCCCCATTGAATTGCAAACAAATGCTGCAACTCCAATAACAGCTCCAGATCAATATGGTTGTGATTATGAGAATGATGGTATCGCTATTTTTGATATCTCATCTATAAGGTCAAATATTGTAAGTAATATTGGACAGTCAGGAGTTATTGTTACCTTACACGAGCATCCTCAAGATGCTGCTATTGGAATCAATCCAATTCCTGACAATTATGAGTCTTCTAATACAACAGTATACATTAGAGCTGTTGATGGAAATTCATGCTATGGTGGTGGGTCGATTGAGCTGATTACTAAACCATTCCCTCTTATTGAAGATAAAGAAAGTATAGCTTGCGCACAAAACTTCCCTGTCATTATCAGCTCTGGCATAAGTACTACATACGCCTCACAATACAATTACCTTTGGAATACTGGAGAAACAACAAATATTATAAGCGCTAACGCTCCAGGTGTCTACCAATTAACAGTTACCGACCCAATAGTAGGCTGTAGTCAATCTATAAATGTAACGGTAAATGAAGTTGAAGTCCCAGTAATTGAGGAAATTAAAATTGATGATAAAAATATTGAGGTTATAGTAAATTCTAATAATGGAGAGGTCGAATACGCTGTAGATAATGAGTTTAGCAATTATCAAGAATCCAATTCTTTTGCAAATTTACCTCCAGGTGAACATACGCTATATGTTAAAGACACATATAATTGTACAACGGTTTCTCAAGATTTTGCTATAATTGGTTTCCCTAAATTCTTCACTCCTAATAATGATACTATAAATGATTCTTGGAATTTGAGTGGCTTAAATCCATCTCTTTATAACCAAGCTTCTTATGTTTCAATTTATAACAGGTACGGTAAATTAATATGTGCTTTTGATCCTTTAAAATCAATAGGATGGGATGGAAAGTATAATGGAAAACTATTACCTCCAGATGATTACTGGTATTATTTTAAACTTCCCGATGGGAAAGAATACAAAGGTCACTTTACTCTAAAATTATAATTTTCTTACAATAGTTTACAATTTTATCTTTCATGTTTTGTAATAAAAAAACAATTATCATTTAGATTTTTTTATTACATTTATAGAATAATAATTACGTATAACATACGTTTTACCCCACAAACATACATACTTTTCCCACCACCAAGCTTACATTTTTTATTATTAACAAATTTCGATAAAAAATGAAAAAACTAATTGCAGAATTTATTGGTACCCTTTGGCTGGTACTTGGTGGTTGTGGTAGCGCCGTGCTTGCTGCTGGATACCCAGAACTAGGAATTGGATTTGCAGGCGTTGCTTTAGCCTTTGGTTTAACAGTCCTCACCATGGCTTATGCTATTGGGCATATTTCTGGTTGCCATTTAAACCCAGCTGTTTCAATCGGTTTATGGGTTGGTGGACGTTTTGACGGTAAAGACCTTTTACCATACATCATCGCTCAAGTTCTTGGAGGTATCGCTGGAGCAGGTATCTTATATTTAATTGCTACTGGTAAAGACGGGGCTTCTATAGGGAGTTTTGCTGCCAATGGTTATGGAGCACACTCTCCAGATGGTTATAATTTAACAGCTGCACTGGTTACAGAAATTGTGATGACATTTATGTTTTTAATTATCATCTTAGGAGTTACCCACAAAAATGCTTCTAGTGGATTTGCTGGAATAGCTATTGGATTAGGCTTAACTTTAATTCATCTTATTAGTATTCCCGTTACCAATACTTCTGTTAACCCTGCTCGTAGTACAAGTCAGGCTCTATTTGTTGGAGATTGGGCTATGGGACAACTTTGGTTGTTTTGGGTTGCACCTATTATTGGTGCTGCAATTGCTGGTATTGTTTACAAAATTATAGCTCCAAACACCGAAGAATAACATTCAAAAAATAATACTATATGAAGTCCCTCTTTTTAAAATTGGGACTTTTTTTTATTAGTTTAATGTAGTATCTTAGTACTTTACACACTATTCCTCCTTATTACTACAAATTATATTTTCTATTTATTTATATAAATGAGACCGTTTTACAATAGGTTTTATTCATCTTATTAATTAAATAAATTAGATGCCTAACATGTCTTTTAAAAAAGTAATAAAGATAAACACATGAAAAAAATTGTAATAGCATTATGCTTTTTGTGCGGAATTTCAAGCTTTGCACAAAATAATCAATCGGTAATAGATTCTGCTGCCATTAATATTATTGACAACATGGGGGCATACATAGGCTCCATAGATGCCTGCACCCTTACTCTTGAACGTTCCACAGACTATGATGGCTATTATGGATTAGAAAAACACTTTTATACGGATAATATTAGTATGATTGGTCCAAATAAAATGCTAGTGCAAACAAGAGGCACACAACATAATAAAGACTATTACTACAACGGAACAAAGTTTGTTTACTATTCTGTAGATGAAAACAATTATTCTGTCTTAGATGCCCCAGATAATATTATTAAACTCATTGATGGGTTTCATAAAAAATTTGATATCCGTTTTCCAGCTGCCGATATATTCTACCCCAGCTTAACAGATGATATGATTGAAAATTTTAGTAATATAATTTATATGGGGAATGATTATATAGACAATGTGTTGTGCTATCATGTGCTAGCTTCAAATAATAAATTGAATGTTCAATTATGGATTGAAAATGATGAAGACCCACTCCCAAAAAAAATGGTAATAATTCATAAAGATGGCAACCACAACCAATACGAAGTAACCTTTAAAGATTGGGTTATCAATCCTGAAATTGATGATACTATTTTTAATTTCTATCCGCCAGAAAATTCTAGAAACATAGATATTATGGCTAAAGCTGAATAATTCATTCTTTATACAACACTAAAGTTAAAACACATGAAAATTCAAATAAAACATATAAATTATAGCAAAATAGCTTTCTTTGCTTTATTGCTAATCTTCCCAATAACAATAGAAGCTCAACGCTTTGGTCATGCCGCAAGTATGAGTCGCCCACACACTGCATCTCGCCCTTCGGCAGGGAGACAACCTATTAACGGTGGGTTTCATAAACAACCTAGTAGAAACATCCCTAGTACCAGACCCGCTACTAGACCTAGTAGACCAACAACTACGTCTCGCCCATCTACCAGACCTTCAACTGGCAACAGCTCTAGATCTACGGTAAACAGGCCTAACAACAACAATTCAAGACCTAATCATAATGGAAACTTATCAAATTCAAATGTTGTTAACAGACCGCATAATAACAATAATAATAATGTAAACATCAATGTAAATCGTAATAATAACGTTCACATTAACAACCGTCATACAGTAGTAAGACCAAATCCTAGACCTTATTACAGGCCACCATATTCCTACGGAGGTTTTCATTATTATGCATACCACCCATATTATTACCATCCATTTACCCCTTTTTACTGGGGACCTATTTGGCATCCATGGGGATTTTTCGTAGCCTCATTAGCAACAACTGCTATTATTATTTCTGTTGAAAATGAACAATATCACTATGATCAAGGGAATTACTATGTTAAAGAAAAAGATGGTTATACTGTTGTACAAGCCCCGGTAGGTGCTACTATAAAAGTTCTTCCAGATGGTTATGAAACTGTAAGTACTGGAGATAGCACAAACAATTATTATTACGGTGGGGCTTATTACGAAAAAGATAGTGATGGTTATACTGTTGTTCCTCCAACTGCTGGAACAGTAGTAGAAAACTTACCAGAAGGCGCAGAAGAAGTAAGAATTGGAGATCAAACCTATGTAAAATATGGAGAAACTTACTATCAACCTGTAAAAATTGATGGTAAGAATCAATACGAAGTTGCAGAAGTTAAAGAAGAATAGTCTTAATAATTTCTTTATTTTTATTGCCTCGTGGATAGTATATCACGAGGCAATATTTTTTTAATATTATGAATTGGATACTCTTAATTATAGCAGGACTTTTTGAGGTTGGATTTGCTACATGCTTAGGAAAGGCAAAAAATAGTACTGGGAATGAAGCTAGCTATTGGTATCTCGGGTTTTTAGTGTGCCTAACAATTAGCATGCTTTTATTAATGAAGGCTACCCAAACACTCCCCATAGGAACAGCCTACGCCGTTTGGACAGGAATTGGAGCGGTAGGAACCGTATTAGCTGGGGTTTTTCTTTTCAATGAACCTGTTGATTTCTGGCGCTTATTCTTTATTTCAACTCTAATTATTTCTTTAGTAGGTTTAAAATTTGTTTCGCATTAAATCCCATTTTTGTAACTTCGGAAAAAAGAAAATTTATCCAAAATGAAAAAACTATTTTTACTACTTACTTTCCTAACAACACTTGCTATAACAAGTTGCAATTCCTCATCAAATAAAGATATGATTACACATACTGTGTTCTTTAAATTGAAGCATCCAAAAGGATCTGAAGCTGAAAAGATTTTTATCGAAAAAGCAGTAGCACTTAAATCCATTCCAACCGTTTTAAATATGACAAGCGTTAAGGAAATTGGTAAAAAGAACGATTTTGAATGGGGCTTAACTATGCAATTTAAAAGTCAAGCAGATTATGACACCTATAGCAATCATCCAGACCATGTAGCATTTGTAGAAAATGTATGGAAAAAAGAGGTTGTAGATTTTATGGAGATTGATTATGTAGTTAACATAATAAAATAAACTAAAACAAACTCATAAAAAAGGAGGCTACATTTTTAAAAATGTAGCCTCCTTTTTTATATTTTTAAAATTACACTGCTGGCTTACCATACAAGTCAAAATCTCCCGCTTCTTCTACCAAAATATCAACATATTCCCCAGTTTTTAAATAATACTGAGACGCATCTATTAACACCTCATTATCTACATCTGGAGAATCAAACTCCGTACGTCCTACAAAATAATTCCCTTCTTTTCTATCAATTACACATCGGAAAGTTTTCCCTACTTTCTCTTGGTTTAACTCCCATGAGATTTGCGATTGGATATCCATTATTTCTGAAGCTCTTTGTTGCTTTACCTCTTCAGGAACGTCATCTTCTAAATTATACGCATGCGTATTCTCTTCATGACTGTAAGTAAAGCAGCCTAAACGCTCAAAACGCATTTCGCTAACCCATTGTTTTAAAGTCTGAAAATCTTCTTCTGTCTCTCCAGGATACCCAACAATTAATGTTGTTCTTATAGCCATTTCTGGAACAGCGGCTCTAAAATCTTGAAGCAACTTTGTTGTTTTCTCCTTTGTAGTTCCTCGTCGCATCGACTTTAAAATAGGATCGGCAATATGTTGTAAAGGAATATCTATGTAATTACAAATCTTAGGTTCGTTTTTCATTACTTCCAAAACATCCATTGGAAATCCTGTAGGAAACGCATAATGTAAACGAATCCATTCAATCCCTTCTACTTTAACCAACTCCTTTAACAAGTCTGCTAAAGCTCTTTTTTTATATAAATCTAAACCATAGTAAGTTAAATCTTGCGCTATTAGCACTAACTCCTTAACCCCATTGGCAGCTAAATTGTTGGCTTCTTTGACCAAATTTTCAATCGGAGTACTTATATGTTTTCCTCTCATTAAAGGAATAGCACAAAAACTACAAGGACGGTCGCAACCTTCAGCAATTTTTAAATAAGCATAATTTTTAGGAGTTGTAGTCATACGTTCCCCAATAAGCTCATGCTTATAATCTGCTCCAAGTGCTTTTAACAGACTTGGCAATTCTGTAGTACCAAAATACTGATCTACATCTGGAATTTCTTTTTCTAAATCTGGCTTGTAACGCTCACTCAAACACCCTGTAACAAACACTTTATCTACTTCTCCTTCCTGTTTTTTTTCTAAGTACTCAAGGATTGTATTTACACTTTCCTCTTTTGCATTATTTATAAATCCACAGGTATTTATCACTACAATATTCCCTTCCTCTTCATGAACAACCTCTTTTCCTCCTGCCTTAAGTTGCCCCATAAGTACTTCACTATCATATACATTTTTAGAGCATCCTAAAGTCACAACATTAATCTTATTCTTCTTCAATGATTTTGTTCTCATAACAACCGATTTCTTATTTAAATTGAAAGATTTTCTTTAATAGATACATCATCTAAAAACAAAAAATCCATCATAAAATGCTTATTTTAAAACAGTGGGCAAAATTACAACTTGGAAGTGTATAAAACGAAGATAATTCGAGTTAATATTAATTTTAACCTAAAACTTCTTGTAAATACGGGATTAAAGTAGGCTCATAATAGCGTAATGCAGAAAGAAGAACTACACAAACCACCAAATAATACCAATTATACTTTTCAGTTTTCATAATCCAAAAACCTATAAAAGCGATAATAGCTAAAAAGATTCCTACAATTAAATTTGGAAAAAGCCACATCCCATTTATAATAGCATAACATTTAACTGCAGCATAAAACATACAGTAATAAGCTATTATTTTGGTAACGGTTACAAGCGTTCTATTTGGCATTAAATTTTATTGCTTAAAAAATGAATCGACAAATTCATACTTATTAAAAACTTGTAAGTCTTCAATACCTTCTCCTACACCAATATATTTTACAGGAATTTTAAATTCATCGGAGATTCCAATAACAACGCCACCTTTTGCAGTACCATCTAATTTGGTTACTGCCAGAGAAGTAACTTCGGTTGCTTTTGTAAACTGTTTGGCTTGCTCAAAGGCATTTTGTCCTGTAGAGCCATCTAAAACCAAGAGAACATCATGAGGAGCATCTCCAACCACTTTCTGCATAACGCGCTTAACTTTTGTAAGCTCGTTCATTAAATTTATTTTATTATGAAGTCTTCCTGCTGTATCGATAATTACAACATCTGCATCTTGATTTACGGCAGATTTTAAGGTATCAAAAGCTACAGAAGCAGGATCGCTCCCCATTTGTTGCTTTACAATAGGCACCTCTACTCTATCTGCCCAAACTTGCAATTGGTCTATAGCGGCAGCTCTAAAAGTATCGGCAGCTCCTAAAACCACCTTTTTTCCTTGCTTTTTAAATTGATACGCTAATTTCCCTATCGTTGTGGTTTTTCCTACGCCATTTACCCCTACTACCATCAACACATAAGGTTTTTTATTTGCAGGAATAACAAATTCTTTTTCTTCTCCCGAATTAGTTTCCGATAATAATCCAGCTATTTCTTCTCTCAGAATAAGATTCAACTCTTCTGTACCAAGATATTTATCTTTAGAAACACGAGCTTCAATACGCTCAATAACTTTAAGTGTAGTATTAACTCCTACATCACTTGTAACCAAAACCTCCTCAAGATTATCTAGCACTTCGTCATCTACTTTTGACTTCCCTGCTACTGCTTTTCCTAACTTGGAAAGAAAACTTGATTTAGATTTCTCTAGGCCTTTGTCTAAAGTTTCCTTCTTTTCTGATGAAAATATTTTCTTAAAAAAACTCATTTTACAACGTATACGTTAGTTGACGGACTATAACCAACCCTTTTGGTTATGAACTCCAAAGATATAAAAACAAAAGGCTACTTTCTATACGAAAGTAGCCTTAATATATAATAAGTTGTGAACTTCTTATTTTGAATTTAACCAGTCATTAACTGCTTCTGGAGTCATTACAGCTTCTACAAAAGTGTAAGCGCCAGTTTTCGGAGACTTAACCATTTTAATTGCTTTGGTTAATCTTTTTGAACTTGTCTGTAAGGATGCTACTGTCTTCTTTGCCATGGCTTATTATTTTATTTCTTTATGAACAGTCATTTTCTTAAGAATAGGATTAAATTTTTTAATCTCTAATCTATCTGGTGTATTCTTTTTATTTTTCGTAGTAATGTAACGAGATGTTCCTGGTTGCCCAGAAGTTTTATGCTCGGTACATTCTAAAATAACCTGTATTCTATTACCTTTCTTTGCCATCTTTATATCTTTTTAACGGATTATTAATTACTTAATAAACCCTTTTTCTTTAGCTTCTTTTAAAACCGCAGTAATACCTTTCTTGTTAATAGTTTTTAACGCAGATGTAGATATTTTAAGCGTAACCCAACGATCCTCTTCAGGAAGGAAGAAACGTTTTTTGATAAGATTCGCATCAAATTTACGCTTGGTTTTGTTCATTGCGTGAGAAACATTATTTCCCACCATCGCTTTCTTTCCAGTAAGTTCACAAACTCTTGACATTCTTCTAAAACTTTATGTTATTTAAAAACAGGGTGCAAATTAACGAATTTTTCACTTGTAAGACAAGTAAATATGCTATTTTTTTAAAATTTCTTTGCAAAGAATTTCAAAAGCCTTGTTAACTGCCTTATTTATTACCTTCTCCCGATGATTCCCAAAATTAAATTCTTCTGAAATCACTCCTTTTGGAGTAGCAATTGCTATAAAAACTGTTCCTACTTCTGCATTAGAATCGCCTTTTGTAGGCCCTGCATTTCCTGTAGTGGCAATTGCATAGGTAGATTTAAAAAGTTTTTGCGCACTCAATGCCATTGCCTCAGCAACTTGCTTACTTACAACAGAATGGCGTTCTACCAAAGCTTTATCCACATGCAAAACATCTATCTTTGCTTGCGTGGCATAACTTACTACACTCCCCTTAAAATAAGCGGAAGAACCAGGGATTGCTGTAAAAGTTTCTGCTATTTTTCCTCCTGTACAACTTTCGGCTGTAGCAACGGTTTCATTATTTTGTTTCAGTAATTTCCCTGCTACTATTTCCAATACACTATCCTCCTCCATTCCGAAGAAAATATCATTTATCAACGGATTTAATTTTTCAATTTGGCTCTTTACTTCAGAATCTAAAATATCTTTATCCGTTCCTTTGGCTGTAAGTCGTAATCTTACCTTTCCTAAATTCGGCAAATAAGCCAATCTTATAAATGGAGGGAGATTATCTTCCCAGGCCTCTATTCGTTCTGCTAAAGCACTTTCTCCTAACCCATAAGTAATTATAGTTTTATGTAAAATATAGGGGCGCTCATATTTTTCTTGGATATTCGGAATTACAGCTCCCGTAATCAACGCTTCCATTTCATAAGGCACTCCAGGTAGAGATATAAAGGTTTTACTCCCCTTTTCCAACCACATTCCAGGCGCAGTTCCAAAGTTATTTTTTAGCACTCTTGCTTTAGAAGGAACTAAGGCTTGCTTTCTATTTAAATCGGAAATTGGGGTAGAGATATATTTTTTAAACAAATGCTCCACATGCGCTAACACAGTAGCATCTTCTACCAACTCATCATCAAAATATTCGCAAATGGTATGTTTTGTAATATCATCTTTTGTAGGTCCTAATCCGCCAGTAATTATAATAATATCCGCTCTTTCTTCCGCTTCTTTTAAAGCCTCTAGAATATGCTTTTTATCATCTTGAATAGAGGTGATTTGATATACAGAAACTCCAATAAGATTTAATTGCTTAGCTATAAAAGCTGAATTGGTATCTATAATCTGACCTATGAGAATCTCATCGCCAATTGTAATTATCTCTGCAAACATGACTATCTTAAATACGCTTTGAACTCAGAAAATGCATTTTGTAATTCTGATTCCGCTTCTTTTAAAAGACTGTTTATTGCATCAATATCTTTATCTCCTCGCGCATGCCCTTCCATTGCCAACATATGCTCTCTCACAGTTTCAATTCCTAATAAATCTGCATTAGGCTTTATTTTGTGCGCAAATTGGTAAATTAAGTCAAACTCTTTATTACTTACAGATTTTTGCAATTTTGCTAGGTCTTCGGGGGTTTCCAACAAAAAAGTCTCTATCACGGAGGCATTAAACTCATTGTCTCCACCAGATAGTTCGTTTAGTTTGTCTAAGCTGTATTTCATTAGTTATTATTGTTTCTTTATATAGATATCAAAGCGAATTAATTATACATTATTTCACTTTTATTGAAAACATTTTTTGTTGGTTTAAAAAGCCTTCTAACTTATCATTTGATGCAACTTTTCCTACTCCAGCAGGAGTTCCAGTAAAAATAATATCTCCAATTTTAAGTGTAAAATACGTGGAAATATACGAAATTAACTCATCTACTTTCCATAACATTAAAGAAGTATTTGCATTTTGAGCTACTTCTTCGTTCTTTATTAAGCTAAAATCAATATTATTAATAGAAGGTAGTTTCGTTTTATCAATCCATTTTCCAATTACAGAAGCGCCATCAAAACCTTTTGCCTTTTCCCAAGGCAATCCTTTTTCTTTCAATTTAGCTTGTACATCGCGAGCTGTAAAATCTATCCCCAAGCCTACTTCCTCGTAATATTTATGTGCAAATTTCTGCTCGATAAACTTTCCTACCTTGTTAATTTTCACCAACACTTCTACCTCATAATGTACATCATCTGAAAAATCTGGAATATAAAAATCATGACCATTTTTCAATACAGAGCTATCCGGTTTTATAAAAATTACTGGATCTGTTGGTTTTTCATTCTTCAACTCTTCAATATGGTCGGTATAATTTCTACCAATACAAATAATCTTCATTCTTAAGACTACTAATTTAATTTATTATTTAGCTTACGCAATTTTATAGCTGTGAGTACTTTTTTGGTATACAAAGGAAAATCTGCATTTAGGAGCCAGCCAAAATAACCTGGTTCTTGTTCCATAACATCTTCCACTCTTTTACCTTTATGCTTCCCAAAAGAAAAAGCCTCTTCTCCATCTTCATTAAAGATAATAAATCCAGCAAAATCTGCGGTTTGTTTCCTAGTAGTAAACTCACTTAAAAACTTCATATTATTCTCTAAATCATCTTTATAACGATCCAATTGCGATTTTAGAACCTCATAGGTTGCATTGGTATCTGCTTCTGCTGTATGCGCATCTTCTAAACTCTTACCACAGTAAAATTTATAGGCAGCAGATAGGGTACGTTGTTCCATTTTATGAAAAATAGTTTGCACATCTACCGCAACCCGACTTCCCATATCAAAATCGATATCCGAACGTAATAATTCTTCTGCCAATACAGGAATATCAAATCTATTAGAATTATAACCCGCCAAATCGCTATCCTTAATCATATTATAAATAGTTTTAGATAACTCTTTAAAAGTAGGCTCATTAGCTACCTTTTCATCGGTAATTCCATGAATTGCAGACGATGCTGGTGGAATTGGCATCTCTGGATTGACCAGCCAAGTTTTACTTTCTTTATTTCCGTTTGGAAATACTTTTAATATTGATATTTCTACGACTCTATCTCTAGCTACATCAATTCCTGTAGTTTCCAAATCGAAAAAACAGATAGGTTTAGATAAATTTAATTCCATGATTTTATTTTGAAATTATAAAATTAGGGATTGAAAAAATAAAACCCTGAGTTTTCAGGGTTTTATTTTTTCAAAAGTTTATTTTCTTTATATTTCTTTATCGCCATCCCAAGCTTCGAGATACTCAGCAACTCTTTGTATGAATTGTCCTCCTAAAGCTCCATTTACTACACGATGGTCGTAACTATGAGACAAGAACATTTTATGTCTTATTCCTATAAAATCGCCTTCTGGAGTTTCAATAACTGCTGGTACTTTTCTAATGGCACCCAACGCTAAAATAGCAACTTGAGGTTGATTAATAATAGGAGTTCCCATTACGCTTCCAAAAGTCCCAACATTGGTTACTGTATAAGTTCCACCTTGGATTTCGTCTGGCTTAAGCTGATTTACACGTGCACGCCCTGCAAGGTCGTTTACACGCTTTGCCATTCCAACTAAATTTAACTGGTCTGCATTCTTAATTACTGGAACAATTAAATTCCCGTCTGGAAGCGCAGCCGCCATTCCTAAATTAATATTTTTCTTTTTGATGATTTTATCGCCATCAACAGAAATATTAATTAGCGGAAAATCTTTGATGGTTTTAGCAATTATTTGCATAAAAATTGGCGTAAAAGTAAGCTTCTCTCCTTCTCTTTTCTGAAACTCATTTTTTACTTTGTTTCTCCAATTCCAAATATTTGTTACATCTACCTCAATAAAGCTCTGTACATGTGCAGAAGTTTGAACACTCTGCACCATATGATGCGAAATTAATTTCCCCATTCGAGTCATCTCAATTACCTCATCTTGCCCATTTACAGAAACTGGAGATGCTTGTACTGTTTGTCCTACTGGAGGTGTAGGCTTGCTTTGCGACTCTACTTTTTTAGTAGGTTCTGGAGCTACAGATACTGGTTTAGTACTTGAAGCTGAGCCTCTATTTTCTAAATACTTTAAAATATCGTCTTTAGTAACTCGCCCATCCTTTCCTGTACCGCTAATAGTTTCTAATTCTCCTAGACTTATATTTTCTTCTTTAGCAATATTTTTCACCAAAGGAGAATAAAATCTTTCAGAATCATTAAAATCTGCTACTGGTGCAGAAACACTTTCTTTTATTGCTGAAATATTGTCTTCTAATTCATTAACAGACGTTCCATTCACTTCTTCTTTTTCTGTTTCTACAGCTGTTGAAGCGCTTTCCTCTGAAGCTTCTTTAACATCTTCATTCTCTCCTTCTGTTTCAATAATAGCCAGGACATCTCCAACTTTCGCAACAGCATCTACTTCAAAAAACTTCTCTACTAAAACTCCATCTACTTCACTTGGAACTTCAGAATCTACTTTATCGGTTGCAATTTCTAGTACCGCCTCATCTGCTTCAATGGTATCACCTACTTCTTTTAACCAAGAAGTTACCGTTGCTTCTGCGACACTTTCCCCCATTTGTGGGAGTTTTAATTCAATTCTTGCCATATCAATAATTTGTAGCTATTTTAAGTTGCTTATTTTGCGAAAATAATAAAAAATAAGCTTTTTCGTTATTAATTTTTCTTTATAATATCATAATTCTACGTTAATCACTTTTTAAAGAATTTTCAAAAGGTATTCTATGTAAAATACTTCTTCCTAAAGTAACCTCATCTGCATATTCCAATTCATCTCCAACCGCAATACCTCGCGCAATTGTAGATGTTACCACTTTATAAGGTTCCAACTGTTTAAAGATATAAAAATTGGTAGTATCTCCCTCCATTGTCGAGCTTAAAGCAAAAATTATTTCATCTACTTTTCCTTCTTTTACTTTTTCCACAAGGGTAGCAATATTCAAATCTAAAGGACCAATTCCGTCCATTGGAGATATTTTACCTCCCAAAACATGATAAATTCCACGGTATTGCCCTGTATTTTCAATAGCCATAACATCTCGGATATCTTCTACCACACACACCAATTTTTCTTGTCGCTTTGGGTTGGCACAAATTTCACATAATTCTACATCAGAAATATTATGACAGCTCTTACAAAACTTTACTTCTGTTTTAAGGGTTAAAAGTGAGGATGCCAAATTGGTAGTCTGACTTTCGGGTTGGCGCAATAAATGCAGTACTAAGCGAAGCGCAGTACGCTTTCCTATGCCTGGAAGCTGAGAAACTTCATAAACGGCACTTTCTAATAATTTAGATGAAAATTCCATTGTTGCGAAATTACAATTTTAAGTGTCATAAATAAATTTTATAACATAGTTTTGTATATTCATTTCAGAAAAAAATTACATGAAGCCTATTTATATCCTCCTAATCATTGCTGCTTACTTCGGAATTTTAATCTTAGTCTCCTTCTTAACAAGCAAAGATGAAGAAAGTAATGATAACTTTTTTAAAGCAAACCGACAATCGCCTTGGTATATTGTAGCCTTTGGGATGATTGGCGCCTCTCTTAGTGGGGTTACTTTTATTTCTGTACCCGGCTGGGTTGAAGAGTCTAAGTTTGGTTATATGCAGGTTGTTTTTGGCTATATTGTTGGGTATCTAATTATTGGAACTGTATTATTACCCCTATATTATAAACTAAACCTCACCTCTATTTACACGTATCTAGAAAAGAGATTTGGAAATAATAGCTATAAAACCGGCGCTTCTTTCTTTTTACTTTCTAGAATTGTTGGAGCTAGCTTTAGATTATTCCTTGTAGCCAATGTCTTACAAGTAATTATTTTTAATGAAATGGGCGTGCCTTTTTGGGCTACCGTAACGCTAACCATTATACTTATTTGGCTTTATACTTTTAAAAGCGGCATCAAAACTATTGTTTGGACCGATACGCTGCAAACTCTTTTTATGTTGATAGCATTAGGGGTTGCCATTGTTACTGTTTACAACGATTTAAATATTAGTGGCGAGACCATGGCAAATTATATTGCCTCAAGCGACTTATCTAAAATGTTCTTTTTTGACGATTTTAAAAGCGGAAATTACTTCTGGAAACAGTTTATTTCTGGAGCATTTATTTCTGTAGTAATGACAGGACTTGACCAAGATATGATGCAAAAAAATCTTACTTGTCGTTCTCTTAAAGATGCTCAAAAAAATATGTTCTGGTTCACAATTGTACTAACAGTAGTAAATTTTATTTTTTTATGTTTAGGATTGTTAATGACCGTTTACGCGCAACAGCTAGGTATTGATGCTCATAAAGACGATTTATTTGCTGTACTTGCTAAAGACTATCTAGGAATTGGCGTGTTTATATTTTTCTTAATTGGACTTATTGCAGCGGCATACAGTAGCGCAGACAGTGCTCTTACCTCTCTTACCACTTCATTTAGTGTTGATATTTTAAATATTGAAAAAAAATACAATGCTAAGAAACAGATTAGAATCAGAAAAAATATCCATGTTCTGTTTTCATTGGTTTTAATTCTAGTAATCATTGCCTTTAAATATATTATAAAAGACGAAAGCGTTATTGCTAAACTCTTTGTTTTTACTGGTTATACCTACGGTCCACTCCTGGGACTTTATAGCTTTGGACTTTTCACAAAACTTAAAGCAAACGATAAATGGGTGCCTTTTATAGCTATTTTATCTCCAATTTTAGCTTATGTAATAAGCACCTGGAGTAATACTCAGTTTGGATTTGATTTTGGTTTTTTTGTATTAATTCTCAATGGAGCTCTAACTTTTATAGGATTACTTCTTATCTCTAGTAAACCAACTTCAGCAGAAAAAGAAATTCTATTTAATACTGCCCAATAGAAAGCAAAACTAACGTACAAGCCACCTCATAATCAATATTATTTTTACGAAGCATTGCGTAAAAATCGGGGTTTTCTGTACCTGGATTAAAAATAATTCGGCTTGGATTTAAACCAATTATATACTCGTAATACTGTTCTTGATTTTTTGGATTTAAGTATAACGTAACGGTATCAATATTTTTATATTTTAAAAGCGCTGTATCTATTTCCACTCCTGCCACTTCTCCTTTTCTTAAACCAAATGCAACAACCTCATTACCAGCCGAAACCAATCTGTTTATCGCAATATTACTATATCTACTAGGCTTTAAAGAAGCGCCCATTACTAGTGTTTTCTTCATTTGTTAAATAATGTTAAAGATTTAATAAAGCTGTAACAGCTTGCTTAAACAGTCGTCAATTAGGTAACAGCTTAAATGAAATTAAACAAAAATCATCAATCAAAAAAATCAATCAATGAAACAATTCATTCTATGTTGCATGATAGCCTTATCAACTATCTTAAATGCACAAAACAGCGCTCCCAATACAAATTTTGCTAAGCTTGGGAGCGTTTCAGGAACTGTAATCGACAAATCACTTCAACAACCAATTCCATATGCTACTGTAGTTATAAAAAAAGAAGGAAATACAATTGTTGGAGGCATTACAAACGACGATGGTACTTTTGAACTTTCCAATATTGAAGAAGGATCCTATTTATTTGAAGTACAATTTATAGGATACAACACTTTTAGTAAAGCAATAACAATTTCAAAAGAAAATAGAAAAGTAGCCCTTGGAACTATTACTCTTGAAGAAAATATTACTGAGCTTGAAGGCGTAGATGTGGTTGCAGAACGCTCTAGTATTGAACAGAAAATTGACCGTAAAGTTATTAATGTTGGAAAAGATTTAACCACACAAGGAGCTACCGCTAGTGATATTATGAATAATATTCCATCACTAAATGTGGATCAACAAACAGGCGATTTATCTATGCGAGGAAATTCTAATGTTCGGGTTATGGTAGACGGAAAATTATCCAACGTCCCTGTTGCACAATTATTAAAACAAATCCCGTCAACATCTATCAAAAAGATAGAATTAATTACAAATCCTTCAGCAAAATATAACCCTGAGGGGATGAGCGGACTTATTAATATTGTATTGTATAAAGATGCTAATATTGGTTTTAATGGAAATTTAAATCTAGGGTTGTCTTATCAAGAGGAAGCTAAATTTAATAGTTCTATAGATTTAAATTACCGACGTGGAAAATTTAACTTTTACGGGAATTACGGAAACAATATTGGGAAATATGTGAACGATGGAAGAATAGAACGTTTTGACGATGAAGCATCTGCTAATTTTAATGAAAACCAGATTCAAAATTTTAATTTTTTCAATAATAACAAATCGCATTTATACAAATTAGGAGTTGACTTTTTCTTAGATGACAACAATACTATTTCTGTTTTTACAAATCAGAATATCTACGATGGAAAAGGCTCTGGAGACACAAGAATTACAAATATAGACCCATCGGTTGGAGACACACAACAATTATTTATAAGCAATAATTCCAACCAAAACGAACAATATAATTTTGATTATAAAAGAGATTTTGAGAAAGAAGGTCACAATATTGAATTGGAAGTGGATTACAGTAATTTTTCAGATGAAGAAAATGCAGATTTCAACTATTCTGGCGCAACAACTCAACCCGATTATTTAGATTTTGTTGATACAAGAAGACAACAGACTATTGCCAATTTAGATTATGTAAATCCGCTTTCTGAAAAGTCTAAATTAGAACTTGGAGTTGAAACTCGTAATTTTGAAACCAATGTAGATTACAATTCAACAGGATTTACTTTTAACAGTGGCGGACAACTCGTGCCTACCCCAAGTACAGAATTTATCTACGGAATGGATATCTATTCTGGGTATGCTACTTTTGGTCAGAATTTCGAAAAATGGAGCTATCAAGTTGGAGCTCGCTACGAAAATGTATCGGTTAAGGCAGACACTAATAGCGTTCGTAGTTTCACCGACAATTATTCACAATTATATCCTTCGGCTTTTGTAACTTATTCTCCTTCAGAAAAAAATCAGTTTCAAGTTAGTTATAGTAAAAGAGTAGATAGACCAGGACTTACACAGGTAAATCCTATTAGAGAATGGAGTACCCCAATTATTTCTTCTTATGGAAATGAAAGTCTAAAACCGCAATTTACAAACTCCTTTGAAACAAATTACACACGTAGATTGGAACACGGGAGTATTACTTTAGGGGTGTATTACAGAGCCATAAAAGACGAAATTAACAGAGCTTTATATATAGACCGATTGGATGTTTCAAAGCAAGTGCTTACCTATGATAATTTTGACGACACTGAAGCCTTCGGTTTTGAAATTTCAACAAATTATAAACCATTAGAATGGTGGAGCATTAACGGAAGTTTCGATTTATACTCGCAAACCCAACGTGGATTAACCGAACAATTAAACCCAAGCGACACCCCATCTGTGGATGATATTGTGGAAGAAAAAATTAAAGTTGAGAATGTGGCGTATAACGCTCGTTTGAATAATAATTTTACGATTACAAAAAAGCTCTCCCTTTCTTTATTTGGATTTTATAGAGGAGAAAACAAAGGAATTCAAATGAATGCACAACCCATGTATTTTGTAAATACAGGAGCACGTTACAGCTTTGCGCAAGGCAAAGGAACCTTTAGTTTAAATTTCAACGATATTTTCAATACTATGCAATTTAGATTTGAAGGAGAGCGTCCATACATGCAAGAAGGTGCTTTTAATTGGGAAAGCAGAACCATATTTGCTGGATTATCTTATCGATTTGGCGGTGGAAAAAACAGAAAAGTAGCACGTAAAAATAGAGACAATAACACTAAAGAAAGTAGCGGAGGTGGTTTCTAAAAAACCAACTCCCTCGAGGCAAGCCTACGAGCTACTCAAAGGAAAATAATTTAATCTGTTTCAACGTAGAGCCCTTCGGTTAACTCCAGGACAGGCTCTAGAAAATGAAACCCTCAATGAGGGATTTAATAGCGACGCATATTCTCATATAGTTGATGGTTAGTGTTATCTGCCCGCTATTAATAAAAGAAGCTGTTTTAAAAAGTAATCATTAGTTGTCAAACTGAGCTTATCGAAGTTTTAAACAACTAACACTCAAGGGCATCCTTCAACAAGTTCAGGATGATTTTAGAGTTTAGATTCTTTTTAGACAGCTTCTTGATTTTTTACATAATTGAATTGAAAATTCTAATAATCAAAACGTTTAAAAGCCTCTATGGCTGCATAATCCGACAATCCTAACTTACGGTAATGTGCTGCCGTTTTTTTATTTCTATCTTCTGCTCTAACCCAAAATTCTCGTAAGTCTTCTCCTTGAAATAAAACCCCATCTTTTTGAGTCTGATGGAAGAAAATAGCTTTTCGCTTTCTCAACACTTGGTCTGGACTCATTGGAACCGCCATATCTATCTCATGGATTTCCCATTCGTGCCAAGCACCTCTATACAACCACAACCAGCAATCGTCCATATAAGATTCAGACTTCAATTCGGCCATCGCTTTAAATACAGCATCCAAACATACTTTGTGAGTTCCATGCGGATCTGCTAAATCTCCTGCTGCATATACTTGATGTGGTTTAACTTCTGCAATTAAATTTTTTACAATATCAATATCTGCTTGCCCTAACGGACTTTTCTTTACAGCCCCAGTTTCATAAAAAGGAAGATTTAAAAAGTGCACCTGCGCATCTGGAACCTCAAAATAACGGGTAGCCGCAATAGACTCTCTTTTACGTATTAACCCTTTTAATTCTCTCACCTGTATCGGGTCAATCTCATTTTCTTTCTTCTGATTAATCCCTTCTACTACTGCTTTTAATTTTTCTAATTCTTCCCCCTGCGGAAGGAAATCCATTGCCACTTCAGCAAACTTTAAAGCATCGGCATTAGAAACAGCTATATTTCCGGAGGTTTGATATGCAATATGCACTTCATGTCCTTGTTGTACCAATCGGTCAAATGTACCTCCCATTGAGATTACATCGTCATCTGGATGCGGACTAAAAATAATAACACGTTTCTTTTCTGGAGATTTTCGTTCTGGCCTATTAGAATCATCAGCATTTGGTTTTCCTCCTGGCCAACCAGTAATAGTATGCTGCAATTGGTTAAACATTTCGATATTTAATTCATACGAAGAACCTTTTTCAGCAATTAAAGAAGCTAATCCATGTTCGTTATAATCTTTATCTGTAAGTTTTAATATAGATTTTTCTACTTTATCACAAAGCCAAACCACTGCTCTTTTAATCATTGGCGCTGTCCACTCCACTGTATCTACCAACCAAGGCGACTCAAATCTAGTAAGCATAGAAGCCGCTTCGGTATCCAAAACAAAAGTAGTATTTGGATGATCCTGAAGATAGGTAGCAGGAATCTGAGCTGTTTCTTCCCCTTCAATAGTTTGTTTTATAATCTCTGCTTTTTTATGCCCCCATCCTAAAAGCACAATTCGTTTTGCATTGGTAACCGTACCAACCCCCATTGTAATTGCTTTTTTAGGCACATTTTCAATCCCTAAAAACGAACTTGCAGCATCTTCTCTTGTTAACTGATCTAGCGTTATACTTCTGGTAGCCGAATTATAATGAGATCCAGGCTCATTAAATCCTATATGGCCCGTTCTACCAATTCCCAAAAGTTGGAAATCCAAACCACCACATGCTGCTATTTTTTCTTCGTAAGCCGCACAATAATCATTTACCTCCTCCTGTGAAATAGTTCCATCTGGAATATGAATTTGCGCTTCGGGAATATCTATATGATTAAATAAATTCTCATGCATGAAGTAATGATAACTATGAATACTACTTGGATTCATAGGTAAATATTCATCCAAATTAAAGGTGATTACATTTTTAAAACTCAACCCCTCTTCTTTGTGCATTTTTATTAATTCTTCATACACTCGAATTGGCGATGAACCCGTAGCAAGTCCTAAAACGCACTTTTCCCCTTTACTGTTTTTAGAGCGAATTAAATCGGCTATTTCTTTGGCTACAAGGTAAGAGGCTTTAGAAGATTTTTTAAAAACCACATTATGGATTTTTTCAAATCTACTATACTCATACGTTCCTACCTTGACATACTTAACACTTTGTACTTCGTCAGCGTTTGTTTTCATTGTCTTTACTTTTCTCTGGATGTATTAAAAATACTATTAAATAATAATTTCTACAATTTTAATTTGGTCAGTTTATTAAACACTTTCAAAAATAATTTACATTATTAATATCCCTGCGTTTTTATATGGCTGCAAGATACTATCGTTAGCGTCTATTTCTGTTACCAAGGTATTAATTTCCTCTAAGCCACATACACTATAATTTTGCCTAATGTTTAATTTATTTGAAGTTGCCAAAGCCACTACTTTGTCTGAAGCAGCAATCATGGCTTTTTTTACTAAAGATACTTCATACCCCTCATCGGTCAAACCATTTAATTCATTAATACTACTAACTCCTATAAAACAAATATCTGCCATTACTTGAGAAAGCGATTGCACCACATCGATCCCTACAGTAACCATCGATTTTTTATTGATCTTCCCTCCTATAAAAATAACCTCTACAGTTGGATGATCAGATAATTGCATAGCAATTGGCAAACTATAGGTATATACTGTTGCTTTTAATGTTTCTGGTAGTTGCTTTGCAAACATTAAATTTGTAGTTCCGCCACTTATTATAATTACCATTCCATCTTTCAATAACACTCCAGCTTTTTTAGCTATTGTATCTTTTTTATCCCTATTAAAGATAACCTCTTCATTATAATGATATAGTTTTTGAATAGTCGACACCGCTCCTCCATGCACCTTCATTACCAACCCTTTTTTATCGAGCTCATTTAAATCTCTTCGAATAGTATCCTCAGAAACATTTAGTTTTTGAGCTAAGTAGGTTGAAGTAACATTTCTATTTACCCTAACCTCCTCTATAATAAGATCTTGTCTTTCCTTTTTTTGCATACAAATTATAAATAACACGCTTTATTCATGCAAAAATATACGCATTAAATTAGTTTAAGTCCAAATTTACAGCTATAAATGCATTAAATATGCATTATTTAGCATTTTTTTTGCTTATATGAAAAATAAACTATACATTACTACTCTATTTAAAGGTCATAAAAATGAACAAACACTATTTAACATTCTTATCAGTATTACTTCTGATTATAAATTTTGCTATGGCTCAAGAGCGAACAATTAGCGGAATTGTTATTTCAGAAGACGACAATCAACCGCTTCCAGGAGCTAATGTATTGTTTAAAGGCACTACTATTGGTGCTGTGACGGACTTTGACGGGAAATTCTCTATAACTATTAGTGGAGAAGAGAAAATATTAGTAGTAAGCTACATTGGTTACTCTTCTAAAGAAATTACAATTGCTTTAGATCAAAACACTATTGAAGTGTATTTAAACAGCAACTCAAATGCTTTAGAGGAAGTAGTCGTAATGGGGTCGAGTGTATCACAATCTAGAAAGAAAATTGGGAATGCTATTACCACATTAAAATCTAAAGACATTACCAGTTCTCCCACGCCTAGTGTAACTGCAGCTATTCAAGGAAAAATTCCAGGAGCTCAAATTACACAAAATTCGGGAGATCCAGCTGGTGGATTTTCTATAAGATTAAGAGGTCCGAGTACTATTAGCGGTTCATCAGAACCACTATATGTAATTGATGGGGTAATTACTAGTAACTTAACTACCAATGTTACCAATTTAAATGTAGACGCTGGAGCAGCGCAGCCAGGACAAAACCGAATGGCAGATATCAATCCAAATGACATTGCCAGTATTAATATCTTAAACGGTTCTGCAGCTGCTGCTATTTATGGATCTAGAGCCTCCAATGGTGTTGTTATTATTAATACCAAACAAGGGCTTATGGGGAATGAAGAACCTGAATTTTATTTCAAAACTTCCGTTAATGTAAATACAGTTCGTAAAAAAGTACCTACAAATTTACGTGGCGAACAATTTGAAAGTGGTTTAGGAGAACGTCTTTGGCCAATTTTCGGAAAAGATGAAAATGGCAATCTTACACCCTATCAAAATCTTTCTTCAGAAAAATTTGATGTAACTCGTTACGACTATCAAGATTTAATTTTTGATACAGGCTATGGAACAGATAATTATTTATCAATGAGAGGTGGAGCTCCAAACATTGGTTATAATGCTTCTGTTGGATATACTACAAATCAAGGTATTATAAAAAACACAGACTTTAAAAGGCTCTCTACCCGATTGGGATTTAACCATAAAGTTACCGATTGGCTGTCTTATGATGTAGGCGCTTATTTTGCAAATAGCCAATCTAATGAAAAGCCAGATGGAAATGTGTTTTGGAGTCCAATTAACTCTGTTAATATTTCAAATAATATTTATGATGCTACACGAAGAGATGAAAATGGTAATTTAATGGCCGTAGAACCTACCCGAGTTAATCCGTTATCTATTATTGAAGATTTTGATATTAGTCAAGAAATTAACCGTTTTATTCCAAATTTAAAGGTAGCCATAAAACCCTTTGATTTTTTAACCATCAATCAAACATATGGAGCAGATATGTACACGCAAGTTGGTCATATTTACATTCCTGCCTATCCATATCCTGATGTAAATCCATCCTACTTTGACAAAGGGTATTTGTCCGATACCGAAGCCAAAATATTTAATTGGAATTATGATGCTACGGCTACTTTTGACTTTGATTTTTCTGATGAATTAAGTTCCGAAACTATTATTGGATATAATTTTCAATCAAGTAAATTAACACTAAACGGAACTCAAGGAAGAGATCTTAATGCAAATAATATTCCTACAGTCCCTTTAGAAGACAAACTATCGGAAGATAGGTTAGACATTTTTGGTTTTTTCCTTCAGGAATCCTTGGCTTATAAAGACAGGTATTTTTTAACTGTAGCTGGAAGAGTAGACGGAGCCACCAATTTTGCTCCCGATAATCGCACAAATTTCTATCCAAAAATTTCAGGTTCATACCTATTATCTAACGAACCTTTCTGGGAAAACAGTAATTTAAGTAACATTTTTAACTCTGTAAGACTTCGTTCTTCTTATGGACATGCAGGAAACCTAACTGCAATTTCTCCTTATGAACGTTTTGGAAGCTATTCAAGAAATAATTTTTTCGGCGTACAGAACACCCTAGTACAAGACAGTAGATTAGGAAATTTAGACCTAAAACCAGAGCGTACAAAAGAATTTGAAATTGGTACGGATGTAAATATGTTTAATAACAGAGTTTCTTTCTTATTTACTTATTACAATCAGAATATCTCAGATTTAATTGTAAGACGGGTTTTATCTCCTTCTGAAGGCGGACTAACGCGAACAGAAAATGTAGGAAATATGAAGAATCACGGTTATGAAGCTTACCTAAATGTAAGTCCTATAAAAAATGAAGATTGGCAATGGGATTTAAACTTTAATTTCAGCACTAATAAAAATGAAGTTACCAATACTAGTGGAGGGCCTATTTCTATTGCTACCGTAAGTGGAGCTTTACCACAGGTAAGAGAAGGAGAACCATTAGGTGTTTTTTACGGAACCTATTACGCTCAAAACACAGATGGTAGTTTACTATTAACTCCAGATGGGCTTCCTCAAACAGAAAGAGGGAATATAACTACTGGATTACCTCAACGAGATGCAAACGGACAACCAGTTGGAGATCAATTAAAAAAAGTTATTGGCGACCCCAATGCTGATTATATTCTTGCTTTTGGAACCAATCTTACCTACAAAAAACTCTCTTTTTCCATGCTCTGGGAATCGGTTCAAGGGTTTGATGTTTTTGATGCCGATAAGCGTACTCGTCAAGGAGTTGGGGTAGGTAAAATGGCTGAACAAGAGCTTACTGGAGAATTACCTAGAGGTTATATTGCCTCTATATATCCTATTGAAGAATTCAGAATTGAAGACGGTTCCTTCATCAAACTAAGAGAAATTTCTTTAAGCTATAAACTGGGAAGTCTTGGAAATGCCCTCAATAATGTTCTAATTTCAGTACAAGGTAGAAATCTCTTTTCATTTGATGATTTCTTTAGTTATGACCCTGAAACTAATGCTGGAGGGCAATCAAATCTCCTCCGCTCCGTAAATTTTGGAAATGCACCTATCCCAAGAACGTTTTCCTTATCTGTAAGTGCTAACTTTTAAAATAATGATTATGAAATCTATTAAATATACCTTAATAATATGCAGTTTTATCGTTTTTATATCTTGCGATAAAGAATATTTGGATCCTTATTCTGTATTAGATCCAACGCTCACCTCTAGTGTTGATGAGCAAATAATGCTCCTTAACGGCATGCAACAACAATGGAGCACCAATAGACCCAGTCCCATGTATACTACAGTAACAGCAGCAGGACTAAATACTGGAGAATTGCGATTGCTAAACCCTGGGAATGTTGGAGAAAATGAATTAGTAATTGGAGGCTCTACCGTTTCTGGAGACAATGAAGTTCTAATCAATATGTGGGGGCAAATTATGTTAATTAAAAAAGAAGCTACCACTATTATTGACAATGCAAATACTGCTACAGAAGATTCTCAAATAGCTAATTCCTTAAAAGCATATGCTCTTTTCTACCGCGCTCTTGCTCACGGAACTTTAATTCAGTTTTTTGAAAGTCTACCGCTTTCTATTCAGAAAAACGCCCCATTCAATACACGCACAGAAGTATTAAATAGTGCTTTAACCGATTTATCTACTTCTTTAGAATATATAAATAATGGATTATCTACTTCTGTAACTTCAGAATTGTTTAATTCTATCGACCTTAAAAATTCTGTATACGCCTTAACAGCCAGATATCATTTAATGTTAGGTAATAATATTGATGCCATCTCTGCTGCAAACAATGTTAATCTAAACACGTCATCTACTTGGATTTTTGAAGAAGCAAATCCAAATCCGCTAGCATTTTGGTTCTCATCAAATAATGTAAGTCAGGCAAAAGACAAAAACTTTGGTTTGCCATCTAATTTAGCTCCCAGCACAAACGATGGTCGCATTGATTTTTATGTTGATGGTCAGGAACCTGATTATTTTGTCAAAGGTTTTTTTACTTCGAATACTGATAAAATTCCTGTATATCTTCCAGGTGAAATGTATTTAATACAAGCAGAAGCTTATGCTCGAGAAGATAGATTAGAAGAGGCTACAATAAAACTGAACAAAGTAATAACAAAAACTCCTGCGCAAGATATTTATGGCGTAGCCGCTATGCTTCCTGCATATTCTGGAGAAATGACCAAAGAAGCTATTTTAGATGAAATTTATAAAAACAGAAGAATAGAACTTTATTTAAGTGGCTTATCATTAGAAGATTCCAGAAGATTTAACAGACCTACTACAGAAAGAAACAGAAATTATTATCCTTATCCTAACTCCGAAAGAGATAACAACACCCAAACTCCTCCAAATCCACAAAATTAATTTATGAAATCTTAATAGAAAGAAAAAAATGCCTAACTTAAATTTGATCGTATGAAAACAAATACTGGTTTGGATCGGTTGGTAAATGATACCTCTATCCAATCAAAATATCAAGGAAACGTAGCGCTTTTGTGCCACAATGCTTCTGTTGATGGTAAATTAAATCATGCTGCATTACTATTTAAGAATATTTTTGGCGACAGATTTATAAAACTATTTGGACCACAACACGGATTTTCTACAGATGCGCAGGATAATATGATTGAAACAAATCATTTTATACACCCATATTTCAATATCCCCGTATACTCTCTTTACTCTGAAACTCGAATTCCTACTGATGAAATGTTGGAAAACATCAATTATCTATTTATCGACTTGCAAGATGTTGGATGCAGAATGTATACCTATATATATACTGTAACGCATATATTAAATAAATGCGCAGAAAGAGATATTGAGATTGTTATATTGGATCGTCCCAACCCAATAAATGGGATTGACATTGAAGGAAATATTTTAGATGAAAAATTTTCATCCTTTATAGGTTTACATCCATTACCCGTTAGACATGGACTTACCATTGCAGAAGTTGCTCTTATGCACCAAGAATATTGGGCAAACAAAAAATGTAATCTTTCCATAATTTCCATGAAAAATTGGAATCGTACAATGTACTATAAAGACACTGGACTCTCATGGTTATTGCCGTCTCCAAATTTACCACGGGCTATTAGCACTCTTACATTTCCTACGACTGTACTTTTTGAAGGAACAAAATTAAGTGAAGGGCGCGGCACTACACAATCATTAGAAATTGTTGGAAGCCCAAAAATTGAAGCCTTTGGTTACTATAAAAATCATTTGGAAAAATCTTTCGCTAAATCTGGACTAAAAGGAGTCGTTTTAAGACCTATTACATTTTTACCCACTTTTCAAAAGAATATGAATAGAATATGTGGTGGGTTTCAAATTCATGTTACAGATTCACAAACATTCAAACCATGGAGAACAGGACAATTTCTTATGAAAGAATTTTATCATTATTTAGGAAAAGATTTTGAATGGAAAGAACCTCCTTACGAGTATGATTATAAAAATATGCCTATTGATATTATTAACGGAACCGATAAATTAAGAAAATGGGTAACCACTAATGGCACTATGGAAGATTTAGAAAACTTTGAAAATTTAAAGGAATACAAAACACAAATAGCATCCATTTTACTCTATAAATAATAACACATGAATACCTCTCTTTTCTTTACTATTTTTCTAGTCTATTTTGTAGTTCTAGTTGCCATTTCCTACATAGTCTCTAGAAAATCGGGAGCAGACGCATACTACACTGGAGATAGACAATCTCCTTGGCCATTGGTGGCTTATGGAATGATTGGCGCAGCTATGTCTGGTGTTACCTTTGTTTCGATCCCAGGAATGGTTTCTAACAATTACCTATACTATTTCCAATTTGTTATAGGAAATGTAATTGGCTACAGTTTTATAGTTTTTGTGCTTATTCCAATTTATTATAAGTTTAAATTAATTTCAATTTACACCTATTTATCAACTCGCTTTGGGTTTTATTCATACAAAACTGGCTCTCTACTTTTTATAATCTCACAATCTTTTGGCGCTGCATTACGACTCCTACTAGCCGTTAAAGTACTAGATTATGCTATGTTTGCTCCCATAGGGATTCCTTTCCCAATAACCGTGCTAATTATTTTAATCCTTATTTGGGTTTACACTAATAAATCGGGAATAAAAACAATTGTATGGACAGATACGCTTCAAACTACCTTTTTAATTGTTGCGGCAATCGTTTCTATTTTCGCTATAAAAAATGCATTAAATTTTTCTATTTCAGAAACCATAGACACTGTAACATCACATAAGTATTTTAAGGTTTTTGACTGGGATTCTAAATCTGGAAATAATTTTTTCAAACAAATAGTTTCAGGTATTTTAATTGCTATAGCCATGATGGGACTCGATCAAAATATCATGCAAAAAACGCTCACTTGTAAATCTAAAAGTGAGGCTCAAAAAAACGCATTGGTTTTTAGCTTTATCCTAGCAATTACCCAATTTCTCTTTTTAGGTTTAGGTATTTTACTTTATGTTTTTGCAGAAAACAAAGGCATTACACTCCCTATAAAAGAGGGTACTTTTATTAATACAGATGACCTCTTCCCTAAACTATCATTAAATTATTTTGGAATTGCAGCCGCTATTACTTTTATTTTAGGAATTACTGCCGCCGCTTTTTCTAGTGTTGATTCTGCTTTAACTGCTTTAACAACCTCTTTTACCCACGATTTTTTAAATATAGATAAGAAAACCCCTACAGAAAGAAAAAAAGCTAAAAACTTAACGCTCTTCGGGTTTAACATTATTGTGTTTGCTATTATCATGGCATTTGCTAATAGCACAGGAGACATTATTACCAGTATTTTTAAAGTTGCTGGATATACTTATGGTCCCCTCCTAGGACTCTTTCTCTTTGGAATTTTCAGTAAAGTAAACATTATAGACAAACTCGTGCCATTTATATGCATTATCGCTCCTGTTCTAACCTATATTTTAAATTACGTATTAATATATTATTACAGTTTTGATCTAGGATTTATGAATATTTTTATAAACGCCCTAATCACAATAGTATTCCTAATCTTAATCAAACCAAAACATGAGTCAGCAATTAATCACTGAAAACACTTCAGAATATAACAATTTAGAAAAAATGAGCACTCAAAAATTGCTCATCAATATAAACACAGAAGACAAAACAGTTCCAAATGCTATTGAAAAAGCTCTTCCCGAAATAGAAAAATTGGTAAATGCTGTATATAAAAAAATGAAAAAAGGAGGACGCTTATTCTATCTTGGAGCAGGTACAAGTGGCAGATTAGGAGTTCTTGATGCCTCCGAACTTCCACCAACGTACGGAGTATCCAAAGAATTAGTTATTGCACTTATTGCGGGAGGTGACATGGCATTACGAAATGCAGTTGAAAATGAAGAAGATAATACTGAAAAAGCATGGATAGAAATGCAGGAACATCTCATTTCTGATAAAGATGCTGTAATTGGTATTGCTGCCTCTGGAACTACCCCTTATGTAATTGGAGGTGTGCAAAAAGCCAATGAGAATAATATTACAACTGGTTGTATTACCTGCAATATGAACACCCCATTAGCTGCAAATGTAACTTATCCTGTTGAAGTAATTCTAGGGCCTGAATTTGTTACCGGAAGCACACGGATGAAAGCAGGAACTGCTCAGAAATTAATTTTAAACATGATCTCCACCGCTTTGATGATTAAAATGGGAAAGGTAAAAGACAATAAAATGATCAACATGCAACTTTCCAACAAAAAATTAGTAAAGCGAGGTATTAAAATGCTTATGGAAGATTTAAAAATTGATGAAAAAAAAGCAAAAGCCCTTTTAATGGAGCATCAAAGTGTAAAAAAAGCAATAGCAAACTTTAAAGGGTAGTTATTAGTTATTAGTTATTAGTTATTAGTTATTAGTTATTAGTTATTAGTTATTAGTTATTAGTTATTAGTTATTAGTTATTAGTTATTAGTTATTAGTTATTAGTTAAAAAAAAGCTTTTCTAAAACATCACAACAATATAACTCGATAACTTATTAACTTTTTTACTTTATAACTTTCAACTTAAAAATCTACCATTTAATAATAGCACTTCCCCATGTAAAACCACTTCCAAAGGCTGCTAGTACAACTGTATCTCCTTCTTTAACTTTTCCTTGCTCCCAAGCTTCAGTTAAAGCAATTGGAATAGAAGCTGCGGTTGTATTACCATATTTCATTATATTGTTATACACCTGATCATCGCTTAATTTAAATTTCTGCTGAATAAACTGCGAAATTCTCAAATTTGCTTGATGAGGGACTAACATATCGATATCTGCAGGAGTTAAATTATTTGCTTTCAATCCTTCGTTTATTACCTCACTAAAACGAACCACTGCATTTTTAAACACAAACTGTCCGTTCATATGTGGTAAATAAGAAGTATCATCAGGATTATTATCTTCTATAATATCTGTAACCCAGCGTTTTCCCATCCCTGGAGCAATTAATGCCAATTCCTCAGCATGCTCTCCTTCTGAATGGAGATGTGTGGATAAAATTCCTTTAGAAGTATCTTCTTCTCTACTTAAAACTGCTGCCCCAGCACCATCTCCAAAAATTACAGAAACCCCACGACCGCGAGTTGTCATATCCAAACCTGTAGAATGCACTTCTGACCCTATAACCAAAATGTTTTTATACATTCCAGTTTTAATAAATTGATCGGCTACAGAAATTGCATAAACAAAACCAGAACACTGATTTCTAACATCCAAGGCTCCAACAGTTTTTAAACCCAAGTCTCTTTGTACTAAAACTCCAGGTCCAGGAAAGTAGTAATCTGGACTTAAAGTGGCAAAAACAATAAAATCAATATCATTTTTATCAACCCCAGAACGCTCTATAGCTATTTTAGCAGCTTTCACACCCATAGTTGTTGTAGTGTCTTCCCCCCTAACCACATGACGACGCTCTTGAATACCAGTACGCTCTTGAATCCAAGCATCATTAGTATCCATTATTTTAGATAAATCGTTATTGGTTACTACATTATCAGGTACATAATACCCTAAACCTGTTATTTTTGAATTATACATCTGCAAGACCTTTCTTTAAAATAATATAAAATAATCGTTTTCTTTTGCGACTTTAACAAAATTAAGCATCGCAAGTTACGCATTATTAGTAACTCTTTAAAAAACTGTCTCCTAAAAGTAGTGTAAAAAGCTAGAATGAATCCTAAAAAATGCTCTTAAGGAAAAATTAGAAGTCATTTTACCTCTCTCACTAATCCTAAAGCATAATAAATCTTTAATAAGCCCTTTTAAATTAAGCTATTTACTCTTTTCCATATACATAATCTTGAAGGTAGCTGTATCTATCTGTAAGTTTTCCTTTAAAAGTCATACGTCCTCTTTCTAAAACCCCATCTTTATCATTATTAAAAAAAGCAGGAATTACAGCTGCAATAAAATTCTCTCCAAAGCCATCACTAGCGTCGGCTGGAAGTTCACACGGTAAATTATCTACCGCCATTACTGCAATGGCGTCTGCATCTCTAAAATCGGTTTCAAGTTCCGACTTCGGGTTATACCCATAAATTGGATCGGCTATAGTAGACGACCGAATTGTAGTTGCTACAGGACCATCGATATCACAACTTATATCTGCCACTACTTTTATTTTAAAATCTGTTTTTTTTGCATCCTCACGTGTAAATAAATATGGAGCTCCATCTCCATAAAAATGTCCTGCGATATAGAAATCGGTTACCGCTGCAAATCGCATAAAATTAGACTCATATTCTGATGGATTTTTATAAAAATTTATTATTTCTGAAAAAGCCCCGTCCTTACGTTTGTTGTAATCCAACACATCTATTTGGCAATATACAGCAACATCAAAATTGCTATCCAAATATTCTTTTACTGAAACTTCTTTTACGCCTTTGGCGTCCAACATTTCTTTAGCTCCATTACCTACACGACCGCTTCCAGTAAGCAATATTTTTATTGGTGGAAGAGGAATTCGTTTTAAAGCATCTATTAATGCTTGTTGGTTGGGAAGTGTGGTAGCTTTGGGTAATTCAAATAAATTGTATTTAAGTCCGTATGTTCTAAATCCATTATAAGCCCCTACAATGCCTGCATAACGTCCAAAAGCTACTAACCTTTGTCCGTTGCTATTTGTTATTACTTCATGGTCATATAATTCGATATTTTTTTCTAGAACTGCTTGAAGTAACGCTCTATTATAAGGTTGCTTTTTTATAGTGTGTGAAAAGAAAAAATATTTTTTATTCGGAATTAACGCAGCAATAGGCACTTCTTTTACTCCAAGAAGCACATCACATTGTTCCATATTCTCGGAAATTTTAAAACCTGCACTTTGGTAGTCATTATCCTTGAAAACTCTAATTTCTGATGATTCTACAATAATTTCTGCTGAAGGAAATTGTGTTTTGACAGCTTGACAGGCTTTAGGCGACAAAACTACTCTTCGATCAGGAGGTGTTTTACGTTCTTTGATAATTCCGAACTTCATACTAATTTGGTATAAATTTTGTTCTAATTTACACGGAAGGATGGAAATGTACAAGTTTCTTATGGATTAATACGAGGGCAAACTCACACTTTGTAAAAATCCATTTGAATCCCTCAAAGAGGGTCTTATTACCCAGAGCCTGTACTGAGACCAAAGGACTCTACGTCAAATGAATTAAACTTGTTTTTATTTTCAACGAACTTGAATATTCTTAAAACTGAAAAAATGAATTAGTTTTTCACATAAAAATAGTAGAAATAAGGTTCTAGTTTAGAATTACGTTGATTATTTGTTGGCTCTAATATCAACCCAAATGCTAGTGATTTCGTGCTTTTCATTTCTTTTGCTCGCCCAAAAGAAACGAAACAAAGAAAAAGGCACCTTATCCAATGAATTTTTTTGACAACTGGGTCGAAAAACCGTGCCCGAAACTCTGCGTCGCTGCACTCCTGATCTCAGAGCCTTCGGTCACTATTCTAGGAATAAGGGTTTTAGCTGCGCTAGCCATTAACGCTCTTTTAACTAGAGCCGAATAAAAGTATACGTTTGCCCTATGGATTAATAGAAATTGTATTACATTTGCACCCCGCATTAGGGATAGTAGCGACATCCTTTTTTATAATTGTCCCTTCGACAAGCTCAGGGTGACAATTTCACAACAAGCTCAAGGTGACAATTGTAAAAAAGATATAGCGAATAGCCCGACCCGAGCTTTTTTTTTTGCGAGGGAAATGCCCAAAAAATACATCCTAAAATTGCGGATGTTATAGCGATGAAAATTGCATAAAATAGTTCTTTGAATATGGGGTCGACTGGTTTTGACAGCGAGTCTAATGAAAGTGTAAGCATGCAGAGCGCTGGGATACAGCTCTTTAATCTCATATTTCACATTTTTTTAAATGGCGAGAATAACTACGCTCTTGCTGCCTAATCTGAATTTATAGTAAGATTTTGGCCACGTTCCCGCAAGGCGGGAAGGCGAGATGTCTCTGGGTAGCCCTTGTTGATGGCGACGCGTTTTGAGACACCATAAAAGTCAACATAGAAATGGTGTAGCTTCGGCACTGTTTTAAACTTTAAGAAGCTAAGCGTGTAGTGGGCGGTTTTTGGTCAGCTGCACGTCGACAATTGAACAAAAACTAAGCATGTAGAAAGCATTTTGATTGCTTGTTTGGACGGGAGTTCGAATCTCCCCGACTCCACTTTTTGGACGACAATCCATATCACAAACCCTGTAATCGTTTGATTTACAGGGTTTTTCATTTTTTATCACTTCATATAATAGCAAATGATACGGCACTAAACGATACCTATATGGATACCCCCTAAGCCTCATCAAAAATAGGTATCGCTAAACCAACAAAACACTTATATTCAGTATTTTACATTTGTTAAAGTATTTTTACTTTATATGGAAATTCTTGCCAAACTGACCCATGTAATCCTGCGAAAGTGACCCACTGAATCCTATTTAAAGTGACCCGGGTATTCCTGTCTAAATTGACCCACCTCTAGAAAGAGCATGTATTAAATAACTTGTATGGTTATAATCAAGAAAAATAACCATGGCAAACACACATTTAGACATGCGAAAAATCAAACAACTATATCGTTTACATACTCAAGGAGTTAGTAAGCGGAGCATCAGTAAACAACTTGGTATATCCAGGAATACTGTTCGCAAATACATCGAATTATTACTAAAGAGCAAGCTTACAAGTGAAGAGGTTGATAAGCTTGGTTTTGAAGATTTACGTATATTATTGCATATTGATGAGACCCACATAACGACTCGTCATGAGTATGTTTTTAAGTTATACCCAGAGGTAAGCAAACGCCTTAAAAAGGTTGGAGTTACTCGTTACATGATCTGGGAGGACTATTATCAAAATAAAAAGGTATTTATCTCTTATTCTAGATTTTGTCATTTGTATAGAGTTTGGTCTCGTACTCAAAATCCAGTCATGCGATTTAACCATAAGGCTGGGGATAAAATGTTTGTGGACTTCACAGGAAAGAAATTAGCTATCATAGATCCCGCTACTGGTTTACTAAAAGAAATGGAAGTATTTATTGCTGTACTAGGAGCAAGCGGCTATACCTATGTAGAAGCTTGTCGTTCACAAAAACGAGAGGATTTTATTGGGTGCATAGTAGGTGCATTACATTCAAACGCACCTTCATATTCTTTTATAGGCTCTCTAAAAGAATGATACTGCATATTTTCTATAAGAAATAAAGCTGCTTTATATTTAAGACTATCAGCAGGATTCTTACTGTAATGTTCCAGCACCTCTACCAATTCAGATTTGTTTTCTCTTGCCTTTTTCAAAGCCTTCAAAACACCATCCGGGTATTTATTTGTGCAAGATGTTAAAAATACTATCAAGCACAAACAGCAAACAGCGTTTTTAATTAAAGGATACCTCATTCAGTTATTTTTAGTTTAAAAGTCGTTATAGATTAGAGCCATTGTTTATTCAAACATAATTTTTTAGGATATGAGAGGATATAAATTATAATTCTTTTCATATAAATTATAGCTCATTACAGTAAAAACTACGCATTACATGAGTTATTCATAATTTTCCTAATTGTACAAGTCATTTGTAGAAGTATAACACTTACACCTTATTACTAAGAATATCAATAGCTTTATATGATTCGTTTTTGAAATAACTATTAAATATATGAATGAATAAAACCAATCAAGTTAATCAATATTATATGTTTTTTTGGGTATAGTCACAAAAAAGAGAGGCGTTTGTTTAGTTGTAATATCTTCCACATATAAGAAATTCACTAATTTTATTCTTCTCCTTCAACCACTCCTCATATGGTTCAAAAAATTTATGTAAGGAACAAATCCAAGAAATAACTGCTAAACACTCGAAGAATTCAAAAAAACACCAAAGTAAATTATGGAAAACCACAATCTAAAAACAAGATGGGTAGGACTCATAACGAAGTTAGTAAGCTTCACTAAACCTCCAACCATTACATTTTATATCCTGTATATCTTCTATATAGAGTAATTTAAAATCAAATTAAATCCCCTTGACGGTAGAATGAATATTGGTCCTAAAATTCTTATGAATTCACCATCAATAATTATTTTAGATGGGTTTGAAATTACTGAAAATTTAAAAGACTTCTATTTACACAATGTAGATGAAGTATATTACGAGCATCAGGGAGTTAATAAAAATAATGGAGGAACAATTTATATATATTGATTTAATGGTAAAAGAGATAATCTAAAAAAAATAACATCTACTGCAATGCCAAAAATTGGTTTTTCTAATTTTGAAAGATTCGTAACACCCATTTATGATAAAAAAAATAAAGCATTTACTTCTTATGGTATAATATTTTGGTCTCCAGAACTGAAGTTTAATGAAGATGGTAATATAATATCCAAAGAATATTATGAAAATTTAAATAAATTGCACTTATATCTTGAACTTAGGATTTATATTTTCTTAAGAAAGACTCTATTTAAAAATGGAATGACTAATTGTAAAAACCGAAACTATTGGTATCTGTTCGCTCAATCATTCTACATAATATATTTTTAAAATCCCAAATTCTAATTGCAGCATGATACCAAAATTACTAGTTGTAAGTATTGGCGCATCATTGATTACATCTAAAATAAATGAAACTATGGTATTGAGTTTATATTCTGGTAACAACTCCACAAAAAAATCAATTATATTGGAAAAATTAAAACATAAAAGTTACGATATCATTTTTCTATAATTTTAGTGAATTTTTTAATTGATATGTGATAATCAAATAATAAAAATCTTAGCATTTAAAATCATAACTAATTAATGAATTTACCAGAAATAAAGCTTCTTAAATGTTAAAGTTTGTTAAAAATGTTAAAATGAGACTTTTATGGATACCCACTAAAATACAGAGTCTCCAGTACCCTATAAACACTAGGAAAATACAATTTTAGTCGTTCTCCCCGACTCCACTTTTTGGACGACAATCCATATCATAAACCCTGTAATGAATTGATTTACAGGGTTTTTTATTATTTATCACTTTATATAATAGCAAATGATACGGCACTAAACGATACCTATATGGATACCCCCTTAATTCTCCAAAAAAAAGGTCTCGCTTTAATTATAAAATATTAATTTTCAAATAATTACAAATATTAAAGCGTTTTTAATTTTTATGGCTTTTGAATAGTTTTAGTCAATAAACCAGATTAAAATTTTCAATTATGAGAACGGATTACCATGTACATTTTTATATTAGAAAGACAAAAATTAAAAAAATGGCGTAGTTCAAGTAGATTTTAAGTGATCTAAAAAAGGAATGGCGCTACAAACTAAGTTTATAACGCCATTAAGAATCTTTTACAAAGAGATTTTTATTCGCACCAAGTACTTTAATAGGTTTATACAAGTTAATCGGATGGAAGTAAATTGTACATAAAGGAATTGAGATTATTATCTATTAAATTTCCCTTCTGAAAACCCCATAAATACTATTAAACTTTGATTATTATCCCTCCATGAAGAGAATCTTTATCATTGCAATTATAGAGACTCTCTTTTTATTAATTCAAAATAACTCCTATTTCTCCTATGGTAGTTTCTTTACTTTCTCCTGTTGTTTTATTGGCAATTAGTTTTATCCATTTTGCCTTGGTAGGAGCAAATACAACTTCTTGCTTAATTCTATTATTAACAATATTTCCAAATTCTCCTTGAGAGGTTTTCTTCCAGTTTTTTCCATCTGTAGATACTAAAAAAGTATAGTTAGTAATTAAACCATACGGAAACCTAGCCTGCATTGGCGTATATGTAAATCCTTTAATTATAAGTTCCTCTCCTAAATTTATTACCGTTTCTTGAGTCTTATTTATATTTTTATCGGAGCTCCAAAATGTATTCGGATCATTATCTATTATTTTGGCCGCCGCTTTTTCCCCAGATGTTACTCTGTCTATTATCCACTTTTGCTTTGTATATTCTAACTGGATTTTCTTGACCTCCGTTTTTTCTCCCGTTTCTGTATTGACAGATACATACTGTAACACAGTAGGATTTTTAACCATAAAAGGAGCTGTATAATTAATGCCAGAAGTAGTTGGTTTGGAGCCATCCAATGTATAATACACTTCTATAGCACGATCTTGGATATGCATTGCAACCTCTCCCTGCTTATTGCGAGTAACTTTTGGTAATACCAACAAGTTTGGTGCTTTATACAATGCTACCTTGGACAACGTAATTGCTCCTTTTGCTTTTTTAATAGAAACTCTTACTTTGGATGCCTCTACAGCTTCAAATCTTAAAATTCTTTTATAACCAATGGTGGTCTCTTTAGCTACACTTTTCCATTTATTATTTACAAAAACAGCCACTGTAAACTCTTGAATTCTTTGCCCTAAAGGAATATATTCTTGTAATAAAATTCTATTTACTGTAGTTGGTTTTTTAAATGTAAAAAGCAATTCTGCACTGGTTACAGCATCATCTGTAGCCCAATAGGTTTCTGTATTTTGATCTATTACATTTGGCACATCAAAATTCTCATTCTCCCCCCTAACGTTAGATGCCTTTATCTTTGCATTTATTGCCAAATCTTCGGCAAAATCTTTATCTAACTGTGTACGAAGTAACATTAATTGCTGCTGATCTAATTGGTGTACCAATCCACGTTTATCTACTGGCAAGTTCAATAAAAGTGAGGCATTTCTACCAACAGATTTGTAATATATATCGATTAATTCTTCCAGTGTCTTAACTTGATGATCTTCTGAAGCATGGTAATACCAACCTGGTCTAATAGATACGTCTGCCTCTGCTGGCAACCAATGTGTTCCATCTTCATGTCCGCCTCTTAATTCTTTGTATCTAGGCCATCCTGGGTAAATTTCATCTCTCCGCATGATACTCCAATTAGTAGCATTTGCCTTTCCATTTTCATTCCCTACCCAACGGATATCTGGTCCGCCATCGCTAAATATAACCGCATTGGGTTGCAATTCTCTAACAATATTAACCGCTTTATCCCATTGGTAATACGTTTTATTATCAATTTTCCGTGTCTCATTTGTTCCTCCATAATATCCAGAACCTCCATTTGCTCCATCAAACCAAACCTCAAAAATAGGACCATAATTAGTTAATAATTCGCGAAGCTGCTCATGAAAAATAGAAACATATTTTGCATCTCCATAATGCTCATTATTTCTATCCCAAGGCGACAAATAAACGCCAAACTTTAATCCATACTCTTTACAAGCCTCAGAAAGTTCTTTAATAATATCTCCCTCTCCATTTTTATAAGGTGAATTTTTTATAGAGTGTTCGGTGGTTTTTGTTGGCCATAGGCAAAACCCGTCATGATGCTTTGCGGTAATTATAATAGCTTTCATTCCTGCTTCTTTTGCTACTCTTGCCCATTGCCTCGTATCTAAATTTGTTGGGTTGAATTGTTCAGGACGCTCGCCTCCTAATCCCCATTCCATATCTGTAAACGTATTCATGTTAAAGTGAATAAAAGCGTAATACTCCAACTTTTGCCACTCTAATTGTCGAGCAGATGGTGTTGGTTCTACGGGAACTGGAGCTACTACTTTAGGCTTACATGAAAGTATTGTTATTATTAAAAATAGTAATATGGTTGTATTGGCAGGTCTCATTAGTTTGTTTTTTTATAACGTTTCGGCTGGGTATTTTACAGTCTTCTTTGTTTTTTTATCTATTGGTAATTGTGCTTTTACCTGTTTTAAATAATTAGTTAGCTCGCTTGCAAGCTCGCTAACTACTTTACGCTCCTTATGCGATAAATTGTTCTCTTCTCCAATATCATTAGGAATGTTATACAACTCAAAATGCTGGTCTTTATAAAAATAGATAAGCTTCCAATCTCCTTTTCTTATCATGCTTGAGGTTCCTATTCCAGGGCCATTTCCTCCCCATCTATTTGGATAATGCCAAAACAGGGATCTATTATTGGATGTTTTATTTTTCTTTATTAGCGGAACAAAACTTTTTCCATCAACTTGTTGTATCGTTTCTACTTTTTCTATTCCAGCCATTTCTAGTATTGTTGGAAAAAAATCTTCAATAATTAAATACTCATTTGTAACAGATTCAGGTTTTATCACTCTAGGCCATTTAACAAGCATTGGTTCTCTAATTCCTCCTTCATACATAGAACCTTTTCCACTTGCTAAGGGTTTGTTGTGTGTATGCAACTCGCCTCCTCTTTTGTGTGCACTTAATCCTCCATTATCCGACATGAACAAAATAATAGTGTTTTCAGCTAAATCATTTTCATCTAAATAATTCATAATATCACCTAAGCTTTTATCCATCCCCTCCACCATCGATGCGTATTTTGCTTCCTCCTCATCAAGTCCTTTATCTATATATTTCTGCAAATACCGATTATCTCCATATAATGGAATATGCACTGCATAGTGAGCCATGTATAAAAAGAAAGGTTTGCTTTTTACACTATCTAAAGCAATCAAGGCTTCCCGAGTTAGAGCCTCTGTTAAAAATATATCTTTGCCATAATATTTTTCAAGACCTGGCACATCATTTAGGTGTTTTTTGTCTCCATTATTCCCAAAATCTTCAGTACCTAAATAACTATGTGGAGAACCTGCTGCGTGCCCTGCTATATTAATAGTAAATCCAAGATTTAAAGGGTTTTCGCCTGGAGTGTCTATTGCTCCAAAGTGAGCTTTCCCTACATGAATTGTTTGGTACCCGTTATCTTTTAAAATTTGAGGTAACGTAGTGGCTAGCACTGTTCTTCCCACTCCTTCTTCAGGAGAAATTCCGTTAACGTTCCAAGCGGGAAAACTCAAGTCTTCATCTTCATAATCGGTTGCTTTATTTTTTTCTAATGTCCAATTTGTCACGCGGTGTCTAGCGGCATTCATCCCTGTCATAAAACTTACTCTTGTTGGCGAACAAACAGGTGTTGCGTAAGCCTGTGTAAACTTCATGCCCTCTTTTGCTAATCGTTCCATATTTGGCGTTTTATAGAGTTGATTAAAAGGTGTTTTCTTGTTCCAGAACGGGACAGATGTATCTTGCCAACCTAAATCATCTACCATAAAAACAACGATATTTGGTGGGTTTTCTTCTGATGAGTATTTTTCTACCTCTTGAGCATTCAGTTTAAAAAAGGTAATACTCAGTAAAACTAATAGCAACATTCTATTCCAAATTCCCATTGAGTTCTGTTTTCTGATTAGCAACTAAAGTAACTAATTGTTTTTTATTGTTGTATACTACTTCTACGTCTTTATTTTTTACTGAAAGTAAATGTAAAGAAACTAATTTTCCGTTATTCCAAGTAATATCAACCTCTATATTTCCTCTTGCTTTAAGCCCAGAAATAGTTCCCGATTTCCATTGCTTTGGGAGGGTTGGTAATATTCTAATAAATCCTTCGTGCGATTGCAATAAAAGCTCTGCTATTCCAGCTGTATAACCAAAATTCCCATCTATTTGAAAGGGCGGATGCTCATCAAATAAGTTTGGTGCAATTGATTTTTCAAAAAATTTATTGATATTTTCTTCAGCGGACATAGCATCCAATAAACGCGCATTGAAATTAATCATCCATACCCTACTCCAACCAGTTCCTTCTCCTCCATGCTCCAATCTGTATTCTATAGATTTTTGTGCTGCTTTAAAAGCATCTGGAGTTTCTGGTGTAATTTTATTTCCAGGATATAATGCGTACATATGAGAAATATGCCTGTGCCCTTTTTCTGCTTCTTCATAATTTTTATCCCACTCTAACACCCTTCCATCTGCTCCAATTTGAACCCCTGGACGTAGGTTTTCGGCTTTCTTTTTCACTTCTTTAATCAACTCATCATCTATAGCTAATATTTCTGAAGCACTTATTATGTTTCTAAAAACCTCCCCTATAATTTGTTGCCCCATAGCAGTCCCTCTTGAAACAGCAGCTGGTTTTCCATCGTTGGCTATATATGAATTTTCTGGAGAAGTCTCTGGATACGAAAACCATTCTTTTGTGCTTTCATCATATTGAAGCCAGTCGAGATAAAAAGTAGCCACCTCTTTTAAATAAGGATACCCCTGCTCTTTTAAAAACACTTCATCTTCTGTAAACAAATAATATCCCCAATAATGCTGGGCTAACCAACCAGCACCATGAATCCAAGCTCCCCAATATGGTGTTCTTGCTCTCATAAAAGCTGGTCCCCATAAATCGGTTGCATGATGCGACATAGACCCTCTATTAATTCCGTACTGTTTAGCAGTTTCTTTACCACGTATAATTAAACGATTTCCAAAATCAAAAAGAGGAAGCTCACATTCAGCTAAATTAGTTATAGGAGCCAACCAATAATTCATTTGCAAATTAATATTTAAATGATAATCGGCATTCCAAGGTGCTGTAATATGATTATTCCATATGCCTTGTAAATTTGCTGGATTTGTACCCTTTCTTGAAGAAGAAATTAATAAATATCTTCCATAATTGAATAAAGTTTCTTGTAAACCAACATCAACCACACCAGCTTTATAACGCTCTAAACGCTTATCTGTAGGGAACTCCTTATTAGAATTGTCTGTTTCAATATGCAGAGAAACTCTATTATACAAGTTTTTAAAATCTTGAATATGATTATTCACTAAAGCTTTATAACCTTTAGATTCGGCATTTTCAATAACAAGCTCAGCTTTCTCTATATAATCGGGATGATAATAGGATGTCTCGGTAGCAATAAGCAACAACACTTCTTTGGCATTTCTAACAGTTAACCTGTTTCCATTAGAAGTGATTATCCCAGATTTACTTTTAACCTTTAAGCGAGTTTGAAATTTAACTCCATTTTTAATAGGTGTTGGAACACTCTCTACAACTCCTCCCATTTGTGTAACTTCTCCATTCATCAACATTAATTGCTTTTCTGGAAAAGTAGCAACCTTTACTGTTTCAACCCCTTCATCTTTTGGCCTTGACATTTCAATATCGAAATCCATTCCATTTCGATTAGAAGTTTCTAATTTAATGACCAATACATTATCTGGTTGCGATGAAAAAGCTGTTTCTTTAAAAGTATTTCCATCCACACTATAAGAAACATAACTAGTTGCTTTCTCAAAATCCAAGCTTCGTTTATAATTAGTTACTTCCCCTCTGTTTTTAAAATGCAAAAATAAATCGCCTGCCGTTTGATGAGAACGAACTATATCCTGTCTTGAGAATTTATCTATAATTAGCGAATCTGCTTCATGTACTTTTCCTTCATCAATTAATTTCCTTATCAGAGCTAAATCTTCTGCTGTTCCTTTCGCATTAGATAAGTTAGGGCTTCCTGGCCACATAGAATCTTCATTTAATTGAAAATGTTCTGTTTCAATACCCCCATAAATCATCGCTCCCATTCTCCCATTTCCAACTGGCAAAGCTTCCATCCAAGTATCAGCAGGCTGAGAATACCATACCCCTGAATTGCTTTGACCTACAGCATTTAACGACATAATCATTATTGAAGTAATAAAAAGTATTCGTAACATCATTATTTATTAATTTGTTTTGATTAATTTTCATTTAATATACATAAAATAAATAATAATTTTCGATAAAATATACAATCGATTGTAAATTTTTGTGCTTTTTATATATATTTGATTATTATAAAGCAATAATATTTCTCTTATTTCTAACTATAAAAATAAATACTAGCCATGATTAAATCCTTAAACACCCTAATTACATTAGTACTCGTTGTAATTTTGAGCGCATGTAAAGAACAAAAAAAAGAAACAGAAACTGTAAAAAAAATGGATCTTACTGAAACCATTACAGAACAGTATAACAAAGCATATCCAGAGGTAAACAAACATATTGAAGATAAAAAGTTTATTCCACGTGCCATAAAAGAAGATTCGATAAAATTTGTTGGCGTATACGACTGGACAAGTGCATTTTACCCAGGTACATTATGGCATTTATATAAAATTACAGGGGATGAAAAATGGAAAGAACGCGCTACCTTATACACAGAAAAATTAGACACCATTCAATACTGGCAAGATAACCACGACGTTGGTTTTATGATTGAATGTAGTTTTGGAAACGGAATAAAGTATGGTAACAAAAATTACGAAGATGTAATTGTACAAGCCGCAAAATCGCTCTCTACTAGATTTAATAAAAATACAGGAGTTATAAAGTCTTGGGAATGGAGTAAAAAATGGGAATATCCAGTTATTATAGATAACATGATGAATTTGGAGTTATTATTTAATGCTACTAAAATTTCTGGCGACTCTACCTATTACAACATTGCAATTACTCATGCTAATACAACAATGAAGAATCATTTTAGAGATAATTTTAGTTCATACCACGTAGTAGATTACAATCCAAAAAATGGTAAAATAATTAAAAAGAACACACATCAAGGAATTAGCGACGATTCTGCATGGGCTCGTGGCCAAGCGTGGGGGCTTTATGGTTTTACAATGTGTTATAAAGAAACTCATAATGAAGCATATTTAAATCAAGCCAAAAACATTGCAGCATTTATAAAGAACAATCCTAATCTCCCGCAGGATAAAATTCCGTATTGGGACTATAATGCTCCTGCAGGGAATAACACTCCTAGAGATGCATCTGCAGCTGCAATTACAGCTTCTGCTCTTTATGATTTAGCTACTTATGTAGATCAAAATGAAGCTAACGAGTATATTTCTTTTGCTGATGAAATTATGACTAGCTTAGCTTCTCCAGCTTATTTAGCTAAAATAGGAACTAATAGCGGGTTTATGTTGATGCATTCTGTTGGAAGTAAACCTCATGGAGAGGAAGTTGATTCTCCTTTAAACTATGCAGATTATTACTTTACAGAAGCATTGATTAGAAAAAACAAATAAGACGGACACTACATACATCTTAAAATAAAAAATAGCCTTTAGGAAAAGCCTAAAGGCTATTTTTATGCTAAAAACTAATCTAAATAAATTCTTAATCAACTACCTCGGGGTTAACCTACAAGGGATTCAAAGGAAACAAATTTAATTCATTTTGACGCGGAGTCCTTCGGTAAACTCAGCACAGGCTCTGGGGAATTATACCCTCTATGAGGGATTAAATTTCTTTCATTCTAAAAATCAAATAATCAATTTCAATACAAACTCTCTAATCAATTTAAAACAAGCTATAAAAATGAACCTCTAAAATAGATTCATGAGAATTTACAATACCGTAATGTTGGCGATTTTCTATTTTGCTAGATTTGCTTCTCATGAAGAAGTCAACTCTCGATAAAATTCCTTTAAAAAATCTTGCTGAACTGATCTCAAAATCAGATAAGGAAGCTTTCAATACTTTGTTTGATCTACTATGGGATCCAATGTATACCTATGCTACTTCTATAATAATGGACACGGCAATTGCAAAAGATTTAGTGCAAGAAGTATGGATTGATTATTGGCAACGAAGAGAATATGTAGAAGTTCAAAATATAAAATCTTATTTATACAAAGCCATTCGTTACCGTTGTTACAACAACCTCAGAAATTCTAAGTTTAATAAAATTCAAATAGAAACTGCTAGTTCTATTACGGTAAATCCTGATGTTGAATTAGATGAAAACGTAATTGCATTAGAAAATAAGATCTATCAATCTATTCAAGCACTTCCAGAGCGATGTCAGGAGATTTTTAGATTAAGTCGCGTTAATTTTATGAGCAATAAAGAAATTGCAAATCAATTAAATATCTCACAACGATCGGTTGAAAATCAAATTTCATTAGCATTGAGTAAACTCCGAAAAGATTTGTCCATTGTTAAGTTTCTGCTGTTTTAAACTCTTCAATTTTAACTAATAGTTAACAGAATATTAGAGAGGTTAAGAAATTATTAACCCTCACTTTTTTACTGTGCGTACATGTGTGTTTTTGGTACTTATAACTGAATACCAACAAAACAATGACAGAAAAAGAGATTAAAACCTTAATGAAGAAGTATCTCAACGGTACTATTTCCGACAAAGAGGAAACTTTACTAGAAGAATTTGATAGTAAGCTCATTCTAAAGAATAAAGACACTTTCCGTAATGAAGAAGATAAACAGCGGATTCGCCATGCTATTAGTAAGAATCCTAAAGGCAAACATAACAATTCTTCTTTTAGCAACTTGGCAAAAGTTGCAGCTTCTATAGTTGTACTTTTTGGTTTAGGATATCTCTTTTTTATGATTGCCCCAATAAATAATGCTAAAGAAATACCCGTAGAAGAAGTGGTACTTCAAACAGAATGGGGACAAAAAATGAATCTTACTCTGCCAGATGGTACTCAAGTTCATTTAAATTCTGGAACTACTATAAAATTTCCAAAAAAATTTAGTGCATACAGCAGAGAGGTCAAACTAGATGGTGAAGCTTTTTTTGAGGTCGCCAAAAATCCTAATAAACCTTTTATTATACAAACAGGAGAAGTAAATACCATGGTTCATGGAACTTCCTTCAATATAAATAATTATGACGATAAAGACCGTGTAGAAGTTACAGTAGCTACCGGAAAAGTAGAAGTAAGTTCCAACGAAGAAAAAGTATTTCTTACTCAAAATGACCAAGCAATATTTGATAGAACTACTAAAAACATTACAAAAGAGCACGTAAATGCAGCCGATTATTTGTATTGGAAAAAAGGGATTATCAATTTTAAAGATGCTCCTTTAGCTGAGGCTTTAGAAGCTTTAGAGCGCTGGTATGGAGTATCATTTATAGTTAAAAATGAAAAAGTGAAACGATGTCATATTACTGCTTCGTTTAATAATGAAATTTTAACCGTCGTTTTAGAAAGTATCATCTATGCAAAAAAAGGATTGCAATTTGAATATATAGAAGATAATAAAATCATGATAAAAGGAAAATGTACAGACTAAATCAACTCCCTAGAGACAAACCCATGAAGTAATCAACTACCTCGAGGCAAGCCTGCGAGGTATTCAAAGGAGAATAAAACCCTCAATGAGGGATTTAAATGAAACAATTATAAATCACTCAACGCATCGTTCTTAGATAAACTCAGAACAAGCTTTGAGAAATTAAACCATCATAAAAGGTTCAAATAAAAATCCATTATCAGCCTATGAAATAAAATCAACAATAAAACACAAAATAAAAAAGGCAGTCTGAGACACTTTGGCGAGCGGAAACAGACTACCTAAAGTTAACAATTACAAATAATAATCATTAAACGTTATGCTAAATTATGAATTCAATAACTATTAAACAATTAATCAAATTGACATTTCAATCATTTTGCTTTCTTATAATTATGTCACTCTTAAATCCTGTGCTAGCTGCAGATGCACGAGGACAAAAACTTGATCATTATAAAGTGGATTTCACTTTAAATAATGCATCAGTTGTAGAAGTTTTGCATCAAATTGAAAAGCAAACAGGCTTTAAGTTTGTGTATGATAGAAAAGTTAATCGTTTGCAAAACATTTACAATGTTTCTTACCACGACAGGTCCCTACGTACTGTTTTGGAGATTATGGCAAAAGAAGAAAACCTAACTTTTAGAAGAATCAATAAAACAATTTCTATCAATGTAAAACAAAAAGTTCCCGTTAGAGTTGTAGAAGTTGATTATAAAACCGTTACAGGATTAATTACCGACGAAAATGGAGTTCCATTGGCTGGAGCTACTGTTCTAGAAAAGGGAACTCTAAATGGTACTACTACAGATTTTGATGGAAATTTTTCATTAGAAGTAGAAGAGGGTGCTATATTAGAAGTTTCTTACATAGGCTACATAACAAAAGAAGTAGCCACAAATGTAAATGAAGATATTACGGTTCAATTAAGTCCAGATGAGACTCAATTAGAAGATGTAGTAGTGGTAGGTTACGGAACTCAGAAAAGAACAGACATTACAGGGTCTATTGGTTCTGTAAATAATGAAGATTTTAACAAAGGGCTGGTTACAAATCCAGGACAGTTATTGCAAGGAAAAGTAGCTGGTGTAAATGTTTCTGTTGTAAGCGGAGAGCCTGGTGCTACACAAGATGTTATTATTCGTGGTGTAGGAAGTTTACGTTCTGGCACTACTCCTCTCTATGTAATAGATGGTTTTGCATTAGATAATTCGGTTACAGGGGTAGCCACCAATCCATTAAACTTTATCAATTCTCAAGACATTGAAAAAATTGATGTTTTAAAAGACGCTTCGGCTACTGCTATTTATGGAGCTAGAGGAGCAAATGGAGTTATTGTAATTACTACAAAAAATGGTAAAGGCAATAAAGGACAAATGGATTTAAGTGTTGCATCTGGCTTTTCAACCCTTACCAACAAAGTGGATGTATTTAGCGCTAATGAATTTCGTGAGCAGGTTGTTGCTGCTGGTGGTAATTTACAAGATGGCGGAGCTAATACCGATTGGCAAGACGAATTAAGCAGAACTGCTTATTCTAAAAACATTAATTTCTCGTTAAGTAATTCCTCCGATAATTTTTCATACCGTGCTTCTTTAGGAGTAAATGACCAAGAAGGGGTTTTAAGAGGAAATGATTTACAACTGTATTCGGGGCGTTTAAATCTTACTCAAAAAGCATTTGATAACAAATTAACAGTAGAGTACAATTTAACGGCAAATAGAATTGAAAATTCAAGAGCAGATGCTCAAGCTATCGTTGGAGATATGTTACAGTTAAATCCTACGTTACCATTGTATACAGACGGAAAGCCAACGCTCTTAGAAAACAGATTAAATCCGTTAACAAGAGAAGAAATTTATAGCGATAAAGCTATAAATAATAGAATTTTGGCAAACATTGCTCCTTCTGTTAAAATAACAAAAGGATTAACCTATAAATTAAGTTTAGGGGTTGACTACTCTTCTACAAATAGAGATGTTCAATATAAACCATATACTTTATTAGAAGATTATGTAAATGGAACTTTAAACTCAATTTACACTTCTAATAAAAATACCTTAATTGAAAATACATTAACGTATAATCTTTTTAAAGAAAAACATAATTTAACGTTTTTAGCGGGGCATACGTATCAAGAAACCTTTGTAGAGCAAAAGAGTTTTGAGTTAGAAGGCTTTTCTGACAATGGTATCGATCCAAAATATCAAGATCAAATTAGCGGAGAAAGCACCCCAACATACATGAATACTTTTGCTGTTAAAAATGAATTACAGTCGTTCTTCGGAAGGGTAAACTACGCATTTGATGATAAGTATTTACTTACAGCAACTATGCGTGCCGATGGTTCTTCTAAATTTGGAGACAACAATAAGTACGGATATTTCCCTTCTGTTGCCGTTGGATGGAATTTAATGAACGAAGAATTTCTAGTAAATTCTACTACTGTTAGCAACCTTAAATTACGTGCTAGTTGGGGTAAAACTGGAAATCAGGAAATCCCTTCTAAAATAACAAAATTAAGTTACACAGACAGTAAAGGAGGGAACGATAGTTACCCAATAAACGGAAATGAAAATTCAATTGAAGATTATCCATATGGTACCATTTTTACAAGATTGGCTAATCCTGACATTCAATGGGAAGTTTCTACACAAACTGATGTTGGATTGGATTTTGGTTTTTTCAATAATAAATTAACAGGAGCCATAGACTACTTTAATAAAGTATCTGAAAATATCTTATTGGAGGTTACTCCTGCAGATCCTGTGCAGCCAACAGATAGATATTGGACTAATATTCCAGATATGGAAATTAAAAACAACGGAATTGAATTCACTATAGATTATAATGGAACTATAGGAAACGATTTTGAATTCAATCTAGGAGGTAATATAGCGTATACCGATAATAAAGTGGAAAACTCTCCATACAAAGTATTAACCACAGGAGCAGCACAAGGTGCAGGTCAAACCGATGCTACCATCAATGGTAATATCAATGGAGAGCCTATTGGTTCTTTTTACATGCAAGAATTTATGGGTATTGGAGCAGATGGATTAAGCATCTTATCAGATGATCGTAGGGTAGTAGGTAGTGCTTTACCAGATATTGTATATGCCTTTTATTTAAACCTAAATTATAAAAACTTTGATTTAGGAATTAATTTCAACGGAGTTTCTGGAAATAAGGTGTACAACCATACTGCTATGTCTTTGTTTGGAAAAGGACTTCTAGCATCTAATTTTAACACTACAGATTTAGCAACGCAATATCCTAATGAAGATACTACCAATTCAAATACAGTATCGACTCGTTATTTAGAAGATGGAGATTTCCTACGTTTAAATAATACTACTATTGGCTACAATTTAAAGCCAGAACTCATAGGAATGGGAGAATGGATTAAGAGCATTAGATTTTCTGTTACTGGTCAAAACTTATTTGTGATTTCCAAGTATAGTGGTTTTGATCCTGAAATTAACTCCAACCTAACATTAGATGGAATTCAAACTTTTGGTATTGATTATTTCAGTTACCCAAAAACAAGAACTCTTTTATTCGGTTTAAATGTATCATTCTAATCAAAAAAAATACTTGAAAATGAAGAATAGAATTATAATAGCACTTTTCGGAATCAGCTTATTTTCAAATATAAGTTGTACCGACCTTAACGAAGAAGTTATAGACGAGTCTTTAGACGGAAGCGGACAAGCAGAAGCTGTAAGTGGTGCAATAGCACCTGCTTATGGACAAATAGCATGGACTTGGAGGCATACAAATTATTACGGACTACAATTAATTCCTTCTGATGAAGCTATATTGCCATATCGAGGCGGAACAGATTGGTATGACAACGGTAAATTTTTAGATGCGCATACGCATGATATTTCCCCAAGTAATGATTTAGTAGGAAGTTCTTGGAATGAAGTTACCAAAAATATCTCTAGAACCCTTTCGGCAATTGAAGTTTTAAAACCTTTAGCAGAAGCTGGAGATGCAGAAGCCGAAGGAGCCTTGCATGAAATGATTGCGCTTCGAGCTTATTTAAACATGTTAACATTAGATAGCTGGGGAATTGCTTTCAAAAAAGAAACTTCAGAAGAACTTTCTGAAATTTTACGAGGACAAGAAGCTATAAACTATATCGAAAGTGAATTAATTTCAGTAGTAGACATTATTAATACAAATAAAGCGCCTGGGAGAATGTCTCAAGCCGCTGTTTGGGGACTTTTAGCTAGGTTATATCTTAATGCTGCGGTGTATAGAGATCCTTACGGAACTCCACAATTTTCGCAAGAAGATATGAAAATGGTTGTTCAGTATACAGATAATATTATTAACTCTGGAAAATTCTCTTTTTCACCAGAATATTTTGATTTATTTAATGATGACAATCATGATAACCCTGAACTAATATTTGCATTAGATCAACGTGGTGTTTTAAACAATGAACATAGCCGTTGGGCATATTGGTCGCTTGCAGGATCTTGGTTTCCTAGACCAGAGCATCCAAGTGCCGATGGTACAGATGGTCCAGCAATTACCTCAGATTTTTACCAAACTTGGGTAGATGCCTACGGAAATGTAGATCCAGCAGAGGCAGATGCTAGGTTTTATAAGAAAAATCAAGATATTCCTGTAGCACTTCAAGATTTAACTGGCTTATCTCCTTTAAATGATGAAGCTCATTATTATTGTATGGCAGCCGAAGATTTTGAAATCGATAGAGGAATTATTCGTGGCGTAATTTGGGGACCAAGAAAAGATGATAATGGGTCTTTTTATACGTGTGATGGAGGTTACAGAATTTATCCAGTTAAACAAACAAAAGGAAATGGACCAGATAAGGATGTTGCCTATGTAAACCATACCTTAAAAGTTGATTTTTCCAACCAAGGGCGTTTGCATGCAGCAGGATATAGAGCCTCAAAATATCAGTTTAGTCACACGTCTCCAAACGGAAACAATTACAGTAGTGTAGACCTTGTTTTAATGCGTTATGCGGAGATATATTTAATGAGAGCAGAAGCAAAATTAAGATTAGGAGATAATGCAGGGGCTTTGGCAGATGTAAACAAGGTAAGAACCTCTAGAACGGCACGTGCACCTATTCCAGCAGCTCTAGCAGCTATAGATTTGGAATCGTTATATAGAGAGCGTGGATTTGAATTATACTGGGAAGGCTTTAGACGTGGAGACCAAATTCGTTTTGGTCATTATGAAGATGCTTGGACAGAAAAAACAAGTAGCGATGTTCACCACCGTCTCTTTCCTATCCCGCAAGATGCTATTGATGGAGCTTCCAATATTTCTGGATACATAGAGCAAAATGCAGGATACTAAAAATAATAAATCAACTACCTCAGGGCAAGTTCAAGAGGTATTCAAAAGAAAATAATTTAATCCATTTGGATGTAGAGCCCTTCGGTAAACTTAGGGCAGGCTCTGGGGAATTAATCTATTTAATGAGAGCAACAAGTTGTATTAATAGCTTGTTGTTCTCATTCATTTTAAATCAATTAAAAAATATGAAATTTTCAATTCAAACAATAGTACTTCTACTAGTGTCTTTAAACACTATTGGTTGTGCAACAAAAGAAAATAAAAAAGAAGTTGAAAAAGAAAAAGTAGGTAACGAAATAGCTCAAACTCCTAATATCATACTAATGGTAGGCGATGGAATGGGGATTTCTCAAATATCTACAGCTTTTTACTTTGGTGAAAGTACTCCTAATTTTGAACAATTTTCGGAAATCGGCTTAATGAAGACTTCAAGTACAAGTCATACTATTACAGATTCTGCCGCTGGAGCTACTGCATTTGCAACAGGAGAACGCACCTACAATAGAGCTATTGGAGTTTCTAAAGATACTGTTGCTGTTCCTACAATTTTGGAACAATTAAAAGAGGAAAACTATCAAACTGGCTTAATTAGCTTAACATCTATTACCCATGCTACTCCAGCTAGCTTTTATGCGCATGTAAAAGATCGAGATATGCATGAGGAAATAGCAGAACAAATGACCAAAGGGAAGGTTGATTTTTTTGCTGGTGGAGGATTGGATTTTTTCACCAAACGAAAAGATGGAAAAAATTTGTATCAAGAAATGCAGCAAAATGGTTTTCAGATGGATTCTGTAAACCTAATCTCTTTTAATGCTGATAAAAAAAATGGATATCTGTTAGCTGCCGATGCTTTCCCATCTAAAACGCAAGGAAGAGAAGGTTTTCTTCAAGAAGCTACAAAATTATCTTTGGATTATTTTGACGCTAAAAAACAACCATTTTTTTTAATGGTAGAAGGTTCTTTTATAGACTGGGGAGGTCATGCTAAAGATGCTGATATGATGGTTCAAGAAGTATTGGATTTTGACAAAACATTGGGGATTGTATTAAACTATATAAAAGAAAATCCAAATACGTTATTAGTGGTAACAGCCGACCATGAAACTGGTGGAGCTAGTGTAGGAAAATATTATGATGTAGGTGCTAATGGAAAAAAAGTAGAAAATCCAGAAAAGGTAGCAGTTTCCTTTAATACCGATCAACATACGGGACAATTAATTCCAGTTTTTGCTAAAGGCATTGGAGCAGAAAATTTTCAAGGAATTTATCAGAATAATGAAATTTATCATAAAATGTTTCAAGCAATAAATAAAAAGAAATAGCTATGAATAAAATGATAAGATTAACAATTATCTGCCTATTATTTCACTTTTCCTTAAATGCTCAGGAGCAATATCTAGTACATTCTCATAACGATTACAAACAAGAACTTCCCTTTTGGTATGCATACAGTAATGGAGCTACCTCCATTGAAGTTGATGTTTTTCTGAAAGATCAAACGCTTTTTGTAACTCATAGCGAAGATGAAATTTCGGAAAGTGCAACGCTTGAGTCGGTCTATTTAGATAGATTAAATGCTTTGTTACTATCGGGAGAATTAAGAGAATTACAGCTACTTATAGATTTTAAATCGGAGGCTTATACAACCATCAATAAATTAGTTGACGTACTCAAGGAGTATCCAGCCCTTTTAAAATCTAATAAAATTCGTTTTGTTATTTCGGGCAACAAACCAAAGTCAGAGGACTACATTAAGTACCCTGATTATATAATGTTTGACCATCAAAACTTAAATAATTTAGAAGAAATAGATTTAAGTAAAGTAGCCTTAATAAGCGCTAATTATAAAGATTATTCGGTATGGAATGGTTATGGAAGAATGGTTGCTTCGGAAGCAAAACAGGTAAAAAACGTTATTGAAAAAGCACATAATATCTCTAAACCGATTCGTTTTTGGGCTACGCCTGATACCAAAACAGCTTGGTTGCGGTTATCTAATCTTGGGGTAAATTATATCAATACAGATAAACCTGCACTTGCTAATCAATATTTAAAAGCTATTGAAAAGAATACATACCATTTAGCTAACAAAGTTAAAACCTATCAGCCTAAGTATGATTATGATGAAGATGCACAACCTCAAAACATCATTTTAATGATAGGAGATGGAAACGGACTTGCGCAAATATCGGCAACTATGATTGCCAATCGTGGGGAGCTTACAGTTACTAAAATTAAAAACATAGGTTTGGTAAAAACAGCTTCAGAAGATAACTTAATAACCGATTCTGCTGCAGGTGCAACAGCTATGGCTACAGGGGTTAAAACTAATAATCGTGCTATAGGAGTAGATTCAGAAGGAAAAAAACTGAATAATTTAATAAACATTACCAAGGCTTCTAATTTTAATACCGCTATAGTTTCTACAGATGCTATTTATGGAGCTACCCCCTCATCTTTCTTTGCGCATCGAACAGAAAGAGACGACACCAAAGGGCTTGTTACTGATTTAAAAGGTAGTAAACTAGATTTTTTTATAGCTGGAGGAAGAAATCAGGAAAAAAATATAGAGAAGGAATTTAAAACTGAAAGGTTGGAGACTTTTTCAGATTTCGATGGACAAACAGCTATTTATATAGGAGAGGAAAAAGCGCCTACAATGAGTAAAGGAAGAGAGAATACTTTTCCTACAGCGCTAAAAAAGGCACTAAAAGTATTGGATAGCAAAGAAAAACCATTTTTTTTAATGGCTGAAGGAGCTCAGATTGATAATGGAGGACACTCCAATAACATCAAAGGAATTATAGAAGAAATGCTTGATTTTGATCAGGCAATAGCAGAAGCATTACGATTTGCAGATGCTAATAAAAACACATTAGTATTAATTACTGCGGATCATGAAACTTCTGGGTTAGGAATTGTTGGAGGTAATATAGAAGGTACGGTGCAAGCAGATTTTCTAACTGTAGACCATACTGGAATTATGGTTCCTTTGTTTGCTTATGGTCCACAAGCAGATAAGTTTACAGGTATTTATGAAAACACCATGATTTTTAAAAAAATATTGGAGGTTTTAGCCATTAAAACATTAATGTCCGAATAAACATGCAATTTATTGTTTAAGCAAACGAAGAAAAAAAACTAAAATAGAGAAATGATATCGCTTTTAAAGCTAGAAGGAGTTATATTAAATTTCATAAAAACATAGAGTCTTAAAAGGATTTAGAAGATTGATTGTCAGAAAAATATTCAATATTTTTCTGACAAATAAAAAAGCGAATGATGATTAATCATTCGCTTTTTTTAAGCTAACTGCACAATAAACTTCTAACAAAAAATAATCAATAAATTAGTACCTATATTCCTCTTTCATCCAATCAAAAGGTTTTCTTGCAATCCATTGCCCTCTTGTAAAATCTGGAAAATCTTGAGGCTCTCCATTATTTGCAATAGAAGCCTCAGAAAGTGGTGTAATAGCACTCCAAGCAGCTGCATCATACGCATCCATTGGCGGCGCAATATTATCTATTGCAGATTCCACAAAAGCTTTCATTACAAAATAATCCATTCCGCCATGTCCTGCTCCTGTTGCTATTTTACCATATTTTTTCCAGATTGGATGGTCGTATTTCTCTAACCATGCATCTGCCTCATCCCATTTATGCGGCTCAGATTTCCCTTCTATATAAATTCTATTTCCATCTACTTCCCACAAACCATTTACACCTTGCACTCTAAACCCTAAAGAATAAGGTCTTGGAGAATTAGTATCGTGAGTTATTATAATTGTCTCTCCATTAGCAGTTTCTACTGTTGAAGTAATAATATCTCCTTGCTTAAATTTTACACTAGCATTAGGATGATCTGCGCCTCCTTCATTAACTATATATCTATTTAAACCTCTTGCTTTGGTTGCATGAGAAGTTAAAGAAACAAATCTATTCCCTCTATTAATATCTGTCATTGCAGCAATAGGTCCAACACCATGTGTTGGATAGGTATCTCCATTTCTGGAAACCGAATGTTGTGTTCTCCATTTTGCTTCAGAAAGAGCCTTCTCTCCAAACTCTACACCGCCACCATATGGTTGCTTTCCGTTATTAAATTTTACAGCTCTTAAATCATGTTGATAGCCGCATCTAAAATGTAAAAGCTCTCCAAAAACATTCTGTTTTACCATATTTAATACCGCCAAAACATCCCGACGGTAATTTACATTTTCAAGAATCATTAAGTGAGAGCCTGTTTCTTCTGAAGTATTAACTAAATCCCAACATTCTTCAATGGTTTGCGCCGCAGAGACTTCAAGTCCTGTATACTTACCAGCTTTCATAGAATCTACCGCCATTTTAGTATGCCAAAGCCAAGGCGTAGCAATTATTACAGCATCTATGCTCTCCAATTGAAGCATATTACGATAATCGTAATCATCTTTTCCAAACACTTGTGGTTTCTTCTGTCCAGCTTCAGTAATTTTTTTTGTTGCAATATCTATTCTATTTGGATCTACATCACAAATAGCAACCACTTCAACATCGTCTCTTAATAATGCATTATTTAAATGATTAGTCCCTCGAAGTCCAACCCCGATAAATGCTAATTTTAATTTTTCGTTTTTGCTAGAAGCGTATCCAAAAGATAGGTTTGGAGCAAGAGAAATACCTGCGCCTACAACAGCTGATTTTCTTATAAAATCTCTTCTTGAATTCATAATTTAGGTTTTTTATAATATCACTTTACTTTTTTGAAGAACTTAATGCTTTTTTATTAAAATGAAGCTATAAGTAAATAATTTATTTTCATTTTGCTTCGACAATATAGAAAATTACTTTCTAAGATGAAAATAAAAAATAAATTTTAAGATTTTAATTAAAAATATTCAGCAACAAAAAACATTTATTCTATACCCTAGAGCCTATTATAACTTTCTATTATATTTTAACCGATGTTTTATTGATTACTAATGCTGTTAATAAATGTTCTTCTGTTTTATCTTCTTTTTCAAAATACAAAATCACCTTATGTACTCCTTCTTTAAAAGTCTTTAATTGAAACGTATTAGAATTTGGTTTATAGGCATATATCAATTCATCTGCATCATACAACTTTACTAACGGAATCTCTTTCTCAGATTCTACAATTAACTCTGGCAACAAATACTCGTTTTCTTTAGCATAGCAGTCGTATTGATTAATTGTTATTGGCCATCCTGGATATTGTTCTTCTCTATTTACTCTAACGTCAACAAATCTTGGCCAACATTCCGTTTTAATACTTCGCTCTTTTTTATTAAAAGTTACCATTCCATAACCAGTAGCTCTATTGTATAAAACTGCTGGTTTTAAATCTGTTTGATATGGATTTCCAGCTCCTAGCACGGACATTTTATTCCCAAAACCATCAATATGATTTCCTAAAAAAGCTGGCTTCTTATAGGTATGGTCTTTAACATTTTCTATTGGCGGCCAAAATCTTCTTGGCCAAATATTATTTAATGCAGGCCCTGCAAACGCATAACCACTGTCTCCAAATTCTTCCAATCCATATTTAACAAAACTCGCCATATGTTGATCTCCAGCAATATGAAAAGCAAAAGCTTTTCTAATAATGCGTACCGCTTTATCTCTTTTATTAGCTGGCCACCCATTAGAATCCATATCTGCAGTCATTGCATCTCCTAAAATATATTCTTCTTTTTGCGGAATTTTAAGCTCAGGAACAACAGCATCTGTTCTCGCTTCTTTCGGAAGTGTTGCTACAGTAGCCAAATTGGTTTGAGATAAAACTACTTTTATTTGCGTATCATCATTCCAATCTTGCACCCATTCTTCAAGAAAATCCTCTTGACGTTTCCCTAAAAGTTCAGCATCCAAATCTTTATACTTTTTGATATCAAAATTCTCATTCTGAATCCATCCATTCCAAATGTCAGCCTCTTTTGGCACAACATGCATGGGAGCCGATTTAAACTTTCTATCTTCTAAAATTGCAAAACTTAATCCTGCATATTTCCATTGGGTATAATACACGCCTATTCCTTGTTTTACAGAGCGGGCATCATAAGGGTCTGGTAAATGACTAGTTTGAGTAAATTGAATCATATTGATCCATTCTGGAGACATTTTATACCCTCCTGAATCTTGAGAAGATGCTCCAAAACCTTTAGAAGTATCTGCTACAGCACCTCCTTCTCCCCATACATTTCCATGATATACATCATGATCATCTGGAATTATAGCACAAGGTTTATGTCTAAAAAGTTCTCGATAAGACCACCCAAATAGTAGCCATTTCCGAAGATATTCAATACATAAATCATCAAAGTCTCCTTCATACATAACTCCATATCCTCCTGTGGCTTCATAGAATTGATCTCCTAAGAACAAGATAATATCTGGATCTAAATAAGAAACATTATTACATACATCCTGATCTGGAAAGCCATAATGAAAATTACAACTAAACACTCCTGCCTTAACTTCGTTTTTATCAAGAGGCTCTTTAGCTATAGTACCATCATAAAAATACTGATGAACTTGATTTCTAAGAGGTAACTCTACCAAAACTCTATATGGAATATCTTGCGTTTCCTTCCAATGTTCAATTATAAAATTATTAGCTCGTCCTGGGTTTGAGTTTGTTTGCGTCTCTACAGTTTGCCATTCCCCATCTCGCTTAAACTGCAATATTACTTTATGATTAGGGATCTTTTCAAAAGGAGTTAATTGAGTTGTCAACTTCAATTTTTCTTTATGCAAAGTATACTGAGCAAAGCATATAGGACCATACAATTGCTCTTCACTATAGTTTAACCCTGTAGAAGTTACTTTCCAATTAGAAAAGGAAGCGGTTTTATTTTTAACTGCTTTTTTATGTTGCGTGTGAACTACTAAAGAAAAATTTCCATTAACTTTTTCAGCTTCTACCATACTTTCTACGGAAGCGATTTCTATAGAGGAGCTATCTATAGCGCTTACATTTAGCTTATAATAGCCATTTTTGTAGGTTGCTTTGAGCTTTAATTTCAAACTATCTGGAATTTGAAGCAAATTTGTCTTAAAAACTTCCTCTCCAATAATAAAATCCCCGCCTCCTGTTAGTCCAACTGGCAGTCCTTTCCCAAATACTGAAGCAGATCTATAATCGTTGAACTGCCCTCTTACTCCAATTTTAAATCCAATAAAAGCTTTTGTATTTCCTTTTATCTCAGAAGACAATACATTAATCTCTACTTCTTGCTCAAAATTATCTGTATTATCTCCCTTCTGGATAGTTAATAAATTTAAATTCCTATCCGTTCCAGAAACTATACATACTGCCCTTCCATTTTCAATAACCCAATCCTGCATCCGGTTTGCCCAGTATTCTGGACCTACCCACTTCATATCAAACCAATTATTCCAATTACTTTTAAAATTGACTTCTTTTATTCCGCCAAAAAAATTCAAAACATTACTATTTAATGGTCTAGTCATTCCAATAGCAGGTAAAATAGCTCCTAATGAAAATGTTTTAAGATAGTTCCTTCTATTCATAATTAATATTAACTTCTTGAAGCTACTAATATAAAACAATCCTTAAAAAATAGCATATCAACAAAAAATATATTTCGAATTATTTCTTTTTAAATTCACTTACTTCATGAATCGAAAATATTAATTTACTTTTTCATTAACTTTTATTTCTTTTTTATGTAGAATTTATTGTTTATTTTTATTTTTGATAAAGTCATTAATACCATTACAGTGAAAAAAACAGCAGTTAGAAGATCCTTAATTCTAAAGGAATTAGATGAGTACGGTCAAGTAAGCGTAAACGACCTAAGCAAAGCTTTAGGTGTAAGTGAAGTTACTATTAGAAACGATCTCGATAGATTAGAAAAAAACAAACTTCTTATCCGTGCACATGGAGGAGCTTTTAAAACAAGTAATATTGCTTTAACCGTTAGTGAAAAAAAGAAAATTAATCTTGATGTAAAAAGGTTGATTGGAAAAAAAGCAGTAAGCCTTATTGGAGATGATGAAAGTATAATTCTAGATTCTGGAACTACCACATTTGAAATCTCCAACAACCTTGCAGAAATTCAAAACTTAACTGTAATTAGTAACGCACTAGACATTGTAAATAATCTTTCGCAATATAAAAACTTACAAGTTTTTATGCCAGGGGGGTATTTAAAAGAGTTTTCCATGTCGTTGGTGGGACCAATGGCAGAAAGAAACTTAAAGCAACTGTATTGTAATAAGCTTTTTCTAGGGGTTGACGGAATCAAACCAAACTTAGGTGTTTTTACACATCATGTGGAAGAAGCGTACCTCAACCAATTAATGATTGAAATTTCTGATGAAGTTATTGTTGTGGCAGATTCCTCTAAATTTAAAAGAAGCGGACTTGCATTTATTTCTAATTTTGATAAAATCGATAAAATTATAACCGACTCCAATATTGACGAAAGTCATATTAAAGAACTTGAAAACCATAATGTAGAAGTCATTCTTGCAGATAAATAAAAAATATTTAAGCAAATCCTCTCAAACAAAAAGAGGATTTGCTTAAATATTTCCTTCCCACATCAATAATATTAAGGATTAATCCATTTCTTATCCAGCGATATTGTATTTCTATTCAAGTAATTTTTTCTGATATTTTTTAATTTATGAACACTTAAAGACGAGGCTATATTGGCTACATCTACTTCGTTTTTAACATCATATTTTTGAAGCAAATATTGAGCACTCGGCTCTTCTATATCTATTTCGTCAATCCAACGATACAGCGCATTCATAACCTTAGTTTTATCATTACTTCCAACCGTCCTTTTCAATTTATTAAAATAATATAACTCTGAATTCTTATATGCTTTTCTGCGCTTAATTATGTACTTAATGATTCTTCTTAGTAGAAAAACAACAACTAACAAACTTATTATCAAAATAATACACGCTATAATAAATTCTTTTATAGAGAGCCCTAAAATTGTATAAGGTCTCTCTTCTGAAACTTCTTCAGAAATTTGTACCTCTTGAAGTTTTAAAGAATCTCTCACACTATCCAACATTCCTAAATCTGGATTTGCTGCTACTTCAATAGTTACAGCTTTCAATGTTTTTTTATAAAGCTTTTTTTGGAATGGATGGTACCATGTAAATACCTTTTCTGGAATGGTTATTGTCCCTTCTTTTTCAAACAAATAGCGTACAGATTCTGTACGTTGCGCACTTATATATGTTTTAGACTTATAGTTATCTATAGTTCCACGCCCAGGGTACATACTAACATTTGGAAGGGTATCCCATACTGCTGGCGGAATTAATTCTGCAACAGTACCTCCTGCCTTTCTGGTAATTGTACGCTCCAAAACATCGCCCACTTTTGCTTTTTTTGTATTTCCAAACCAATGTTCAGAAACCGTTAAACTGGAGGCTACTAACCAATCCGAATGCTTAAAATTTGGTGGAATTGGCTTTACTTTAATCAATTTTTCTGAGGTCTTTACCACATGTTTTATCCCTTTATACCCCCCAGGAGCAGGCGATTCAACTTCAATCTCCAAAGCAGGAAATGTAACATTGTCTTCACTAAAAGGGAAAACATTATAGATAAGCTCCACCCCAGCAAAATTCTTCCCATTCCTCTGAAAAGATTTACTAACAGGTCGAAAGTATACCGAAAAAGCACCATTTACTTTTATATTTCCTAAATCTAGTCCCTTAGTAAACCAAGTAGATGTATATACGGTAACACTAACTTGTACAGGCTCTCCTACATATACACTGGATTTATTTAAACGTGCTTCTCCCCATATTTGCTGCGCAGTTAAACTTTGTAAACTAAGTACCACAAACAGCAAGAAAAGTAATTTTTTTACTAACATACTACCACACTTCTTCATTGGATTTTGGTTTTATGTTATACTTTTTTACCTGATATTTAAATTTTCGCTGTAAAAACAATGTAGGATCATCGTCTACTTTACGCATCAAAATTTTACTATCGTCCTGCGGGATTGATGCTTTAATATCATCCGGAACTTCATCTAATTCTTTTCCTTTATGAATATTTGAATTTACTGTTTCTTCCTGACGCTCTTTTTTCATATCCTCCTTACTAGCTTCTTGCCCACCTCCACTTAAATCTTCAGGACTCTTATTCTGAGTATTCTTAGGATTCTTTTCATCTTTTGATTCCTGAGCATTTTCAACAGACAATTGGTCTTCTTCAGGAAGAACTTGCATCAATTTTTGTCGGTTTACTTTTGCGGCTTCCAAAGAGGGATCTTTTTCAACCGCTATATTAAAAGCCAATTCTGCGGCGGCATAATCGCCATTTTTAAAATATGAAAGTCCTAAATTATAAGCCCCCATAGCGGTGGTATCTTTTGAAAAAGAATTAATAGCAGCTTCATAATCTCCTGCTTTAAAATAAGCAACTCCTTTCCTCAAGGGGTCTTTATACACATCTGCGGCTTCTTTAAAATCCCCTTTATTGCTCAAGCGTTGTCCTTGATAGTCTTTAGTATACCATAAGTCAGAAAAATTAGAAGTATCATCGTTACACGAAACCAAGAGCAAAAATGTAAGAGAATACAGCACCCATCCTTTTCTAAACCATAACAATAACAATACAGCCATTGGAATAATAAACAATAATCCTACATCTCGCCAATCATTATCTTTTTCTTCATTTTTCTCTGTAAACTCTAAGTTTTTACTGATGTTTTTTGCAATTAACTCCACATCACTATCGTCCAGCGTTAATTGTTGAACTGTAATTCCTTCTATTTCATTCAAACTAGCCATCAATGTAGCATCTAGACTTGACCGAACTGTTTTACCATCTTTTCCTTTTATGAAACCTTTACCTCTGGCTGAAGGAATTTCGGCTCCTCCAGGAGTGCTCATCGGAAGTATTACAATTTTATTTTTAGAATTCTTCGCAAAATTGCTTAAAACACCTCTTTCCTTTTCCCGAAAATCATCTGAAAACACAACAATTGTACCTGGCGCTTTTGTAACCTTTGTTAAAGAATCGCCTAAAATTAAAGCGGCTTCCAAATCTGAACCTGGAAAAGGCATTGTGGAAGGTTTTAACCCTTCAATATGACTGTTTATAATTTCATAATCCTTTGTAAGCGGTACAATAGTATGAGCAGTTCCAGCAAATCCTACGAGCGCCATTCGGGCTCTAGGATTGTATTTTATTAAATCTTTTATTTTAAATTTTGCTCGTTCTAATCTGTTGGGTTGAATATCATCGGCCATCATGCTTTGAGAGATATCTAACAACACTACCATTGGAGTTTCTAATTTCTGACCTGGCACTTCAATTTTTTTCCACGTAGGCCCCGAAAGTCCTAATATTCCACTAGCAAATGCAAGCAACAACACTAAATGCATAAACACTTTTACAGCATTACTTCCTTTAGAAATTACATAAGGTCTTAAATGAGGTGCAATTATTCTTTTCCACTTTAATTCTTGTTGCATGGATAGCAAACTAATAACCATTAAAACAACAACAGGCAGTAACAACCACAAAAATTGAGGTCGTAAAAAGTGAAAATCACTCCAGTTTATAGGAAGCAAATCTTTATACATAACTTTCCTTTTTATGAGTGAGCTGACGAATAACTTTTGCAATAGTAAGCACCAACATCATAAACAGCAATAATCCTATAGCTACTCCTAATGGATACATATACAGAAGCGTTACGGGTTTATTTTGCTCCTCTTCATACGCTATTGGTTCTAATTTATCAAGTTCGGTATAAATTTGCGCTAGGCGCTTTTCGTCTTTTGCTCTAAAATATTGCCCATTGGTAAGCTCAGCAATATCTTGTAGTGTTTTCTCATCCAAATCGGTTCCAGCTCCCCCCGGATCTCCAATACCAATAGTATAAATTTTAACTGTGTCTTTTTGAGCAAGGTCGGCTGCATCTAGTGGTAAAATATCTGTTCCTGCATCCACACCATCTGTTAAAAGCAACATTACTTTTGTTTTGATGGTATCTTTTTTAAACATCCCAACCCCCTTTGTAATTGCTTTTCCTATATGTGTCATTTGTCCAGCCATTCCTACATCTGCTTCTTCTAACATCTGATCTACAACTGCTAAATCTGGAGTAAAAGGTGCTTGAATATAGGAACTCGACCCAAAAAATATGAGCCCCATTCGGTCGCCTTCTCGTTTTTTTATAAAATCGTGCATTAAATTTTTAACAGCATCCCATCTTCTCGATTGCTTGCCGTTAATTGTCCAATCTCGTTGCGCCATACTAAAAGAAATATCCGCAGCTATTAAAAAGTTACGAGACGTTTTTACTTTCATTTCTGGCTCTCCTACAATTTGAGGAGAAGATAAAGCGACTAATAAACAAGCCCAACAAACAAAAAGACCTAGCCATACCAAAAAATTACGCCTTTTTATAAAAGCAGATTTTCTAGGCTTTTGGTGGGTATATTTCACTGCATTACTAAATCCTGGAAAAAATAATGACGCACTTTTTATTCGTAATGATGGAAAAAGTGCATACACTATAAAAGGAAGTGGTAATAAAAAGAATATCCACAAATATGCTATTTCAAAATTATCAGGCATGTGATTTTATCCATTTTTTAGAATTTATCAAAATCTCTTGTTTTACTTGAGCGTCTACATCTATATTTTTATAAATTGAATTTTGAATTTCTGTTTCCAAAGGAATAAACCGAACGTCTTTTCCTGTTTTATCTAAAAACTCCAACCAAGGTTTTCCGTACAAACGCCCTACTTCTTCACGTCCAAACGACTGTAATGCAACCATTTTTAAAACAACAAGTACTTCTGAAACCGTTGTATTATTAGTAAGTTTCTTTATTGCTTCCCTTCTGTAAGCGTTCTTTATGTAATTTCTAATAAATACATAACTTGCTATTATTAAACCAAGTAAAATAACAGCTCCCAATAGTTTCCACCCAATAGTTTCAAAAGTAAATGCTACGGGCTGGGGCTCATAAATTTCTTCAAGCTGAAGATTTTTTATGTTATCTGGAATAGAATCTTGTATCGTAGTAGGTATTATTTTCATCTTCTTGCATTCATTTTTCCAAATACTTCTGTTAACTGAAGATCTAAATCTGTTACAGTATCAATATTAAAAATTGGAATTTGATATTTTTTCATTTCATCTTTAAAGGCATAGAAATCGCCTTCAAAACCTTCTTTAAAGGCTTTCTTTATACTTTTATTTTTTCCATCTACTACAATTTGATGGGTTTGATTACTAGCTACAAACTTAGTATCTGGTATGGCATACTCCATAGGGTCTGAAATTTTAGCCAAAATTAAATCGTTATGCATTGATATCCCCGAAATTGCTTTTATAACTGCTGGAGAATATCTTAAAAAATCGCTAATAATAACTACCAAATAATCATGGGTTACTATATTATGGACTCTGGGAATTACAGCATTTAAGGTTTCGTCATGAGCATCTGCCTTTGAAACTATCAAGTCATGATTCCGTTTTACAATTTTCTCTAAAAAATGAATGATATTTTTCCGACTCCGTTTCGGAGCTACAACATCAAAACCTTCATCGGCAAATATTACTCCTCCAACTCTATCTCCTTCTTTAAATACTCTAAAAGCAGTAACAGCCGCTAATTCTGCTGCAACTACAGCTTTTGTTTTATGTACCGACCCAAAGAACATGGATTTGGATTGGTCTACTACAATAAGGACAGGTTTTTCTTTCTCTTCTGTATAAACTCTAGTATGTGTTTTTTGAGTTCGGGCAGTAACTTTCCAATCAATATTCCTTATATCATCTCCTTTTACATAATTGCGCACTTCTTCAAAGTCTAAACCACGACCTCTAAGTTTTGAGGCATGTTTTCCAGATAAAATACTGTTAACTTTATGTTTTCGAGCTAGCAATGTAAAACTATGAGCGGTATGCTCCTTTTTAAGCAAATCGGTCAAGGATACAAATACATTTTCTGGATATTCTACTTTTTTAGACATTGATTTCTATATATAATTTTATTGTTGTCCGATAAAAGCAGACAGCGTTTATTGCATTCCACATATATCAAGGGTTAATAGAGGTTTTTAAAAATAGCCCTCTTGCTATTAAGAAAAATGAATAAAAAGAGGAGTTTATTAATGTTATTTCTTTAAACTACTCATTTTATAATAGTTAATGTTTAGTCTTTGTTCTTTTCTCTTACAGCGAAGCGGTCTTGTATTTTATTCGGACATTAATGATATAATTTATGTCTTTCGCTAAAAATTTTCAATAATTATTTCCCCTAAACAACTTATAAAAAACCGACTATTTGGGTTCTAGGCATTAATTATTTAAGCAACTACAGCAACCTGTTTTAAAATTTCATCTAATACTTGATCTGCTGAAACAGCATCGGCATTGGCCTCATAACTTAACATAATTCGGTGACGAAGACAGTCGTGAACTACCGCTCGAATATCATCTGGAGACACAAAATCTTTCCCTTCCATCCAAGCGTGCACTCTACAAGCGCGATCTATAGCAATAGACCCTCTCGGACTCGCTCCAAAATCTAACCACTTATCTAGTTGTTCATTATATTTTGAAGGGTACCTTGTAGCAGAAATAATATCAACTATATATTTTTCCATGGCTTCTGAAATAGTAACTTTTGCTATTTCTTTGCGTGCATCAAAAATTACACTAGGCTCTAAAAGCTCATGTTTCTCTTCTTTAGTATGTTTTTGCTCTGCTCTATTAAGGCGTAAAATAGCTAATTCTGAAGCATCATCTGGATAGCCTATTGTTACATGCATTAAAAAACGATCCATTTGCGCCTCAGGTAAAGGATACGTTCCTTCCTGCTCCACAGGGTTTTGTGTAGCCATAACCATAAAAAGAGGTTCCATGGCATATGTTTTTCCAGCAACCGACACTTGTCGTTCTTCCATCGCTTCTAATAAGGCAGCTTGAACCTTTGCTGGGGAACGGTTAATCTCATCTGCAAGAATTAAATTACTAAAAATAGGTCCTTGTTGAAATACAAATTTATCTTTTAGTTCCGGCTGATAAATTTCGGTCCCTGTAATATCTGATGGCAATAAATCTGGCGTAAACTGAATCCTACTCAACCCACAATTTAACTCTTTTGCCAAAGTCTTAATAGCACGTGTTTTTGCTAAACCTGGCAATCCTTCTAACAACATATTTCCATCGGCTAGGAGCACTAAAATAATTCTTTCAATTAAGGTGTCTTGACCAATAATAGCTGTAGACATCCTTGACTTAAGCGACGTAATAGCTTCATGTGCTGTCATAATTTTTTAAAATATTAATTTATTATTCTTCAACTAAAAATTTATAGAGAACTAAATTTTCGGTTGTTCATGTGTGTAATTAAAAGTGGCTGTCTAAAAAGTATCCAAACTCTAAGTGCCTTCCTGAGCTTGTCGAAGGACACTTTTGAGTATCAGTTGTTTAAAACTTCGACGAGCTCAGTTTGACAACTACAAATTACTTTTTAGATAGCCACTTTTCTAATTTCTTTACAAGGAAACTTTTAGTTTCTTGCTGGAGTAGTCATTTGTTTTACTACCTCATCTATAGACAATGAAGACCCCTGTACAGGAGGATATTTCTTAAAGGTTGCTAAAAATTGAGCAGCTCTTTGTTGTGCTGGAACAAATAACCACATATTTTCTGCATACCATCTAATATACATCCCAGAATCTGGAGAAACCTCATAAGGATCTGCTCTCAAATTAATTGCCAATGGCCAAGCTGGTTGCTTTCTATAAGCTGTACTAATATTACCTTCTAAAATAGTAAAGTGTAATTTCCAGTCTTGATAACGAATTGCATTTAAGTTTCCACCTTGGTCAAAATAGAAGATTTCTTCTCTAGGCGATTTATCCACCTCTCCTTTAAAAAATGGCAATAAATTATACCCATCTAAATGTGCATTGAAATTTTTACCATTAGCACTGTAACCATTTAGCATTTTCTTTACTAAATCTGGCTCTCCGGCAGCGGCAGCCAAAGTTGGCATCATATCTTCATGAGAGAAAATATCATTATAAACTGTTCCTGGCTCAATTACCCCAGGCCAACGTATAGCACAAGGCACACGGAATCCACCTTCCCAAGTAGTTCCTTTCTCTCCTTTAAATGGCGTACTACCTCCATCTGGCCATGAGATTTTCTCAGCACCATTATCTGTAGAATACATAATAATGGTATTATCCATAATACCTAATTCTTCTAGTTTAGCTAAAACACGCCCTACTGCTTTATCGTGTTCAACCATACCATCTGGATACAAACCTATCCCAGTAACTCCATCACTCTCTTCACTTAGGTGTGTCCAAACATGCATTCTTGTTGAATTTAACCAAACAAAGAAAGGTTTTCCATCTGCATGTGTTTTTTCAATAAATTTAATGGCTGCATCTGTAAACTCCTTATCTATAGTTTCCATTCTAGTAGAAGTAAGTGGCCCTGTATCTTCAACCTTTCCATCAGAATAAGAATGTATTACCCCACGAGGCCCATATTTTTTCTAAACTCAGGACTTTTTGGATAATAATATCCTTCTGGTTCTTCTTCTGCATTTAAGTGATATAAATTTCCGTAGAATTCATCAAAACCATGATTTGTAGGTAAATGCTCATCTTGATCTCCTAAATGGTTTTTACCAAATTGCCCCGACACATATCCGTGTGGTTTTAAAACTTCTGCAATTGTAGGCTGATTGTCTTTTATTCCCTGCTTAGATCCAGGCATCCCAATAGTTAATAATCCTGTTCTAAAAGGATGTTGTCCTAAAATAAAAGCTGCACGCCCAGCAGTACAAGACTGTTGTGCATACCAGTCTGTAAACATAGCCCCTTCTTTAGCGATACGGTCTATGTTAGGGGTTTCGTACCCCATCATACCATGGTTATATGCGCTCACATTCCCCCAACCTATATCATCTCCCCATAAAACGAGGATATTAGGCTTGTCTTGCGCCACAAGAAAATTAACCAATAGCATTGCTAATGATAAAAAAATAGAATTCTTCTTCATAATAAGATAATAATTAATAGTTTAAACTTAAATCTATAGCGATATCTATAGTAATGTATAGGATGTGGAGGAATATAAATGTAAGAAATAATTTCAAATAAAAACAGCTTTACCTTAAATTATAGTTAAGATAATTATTTATTAAAAGTGAACTATAGCTATAAATCCCAACACTATGAGAATGAATTTATTATTGAAAACCAATAATTTAACTTAAATTAATAAAAAATTAAATCTTCAAAAATCACAATAAATTTAGAAGTGAAAACTGAAGAAATTCGCCTTCATTTTATTTAAAAAAAAGCGTAAAAAGAAATTAGGAGCATAAAATTAGTATGTTCCTGAAATTCTAAAACGTATTTAAAAAGGTTGTTATCCTATGATACCGATAAAACTAAAAATAGCTGAAATAAAAACCCAAGATAAAACAGCTATTAATATCAAAACAACAGCTTTTAATGCGTAAATAAGAATTGAAGATTCGTTGTGTAAAGATTGCCCCATGTTTATACATTTAAAGAATTAATAGTTATTGAAATGGGGCTAGCTCAATAACCTAAAGTTACAAAAAAAAATTATATTAAACTGATTTATAGATAGATAAATTACTACCTCAGATTCCCTATGAAGCATTTAAATGAAATAAATTTATCTAATTATAACACAAAACTTTCCGATAAACCCAGAACAGACTTGACAATTTAAACTTTCATAGAAGGTTTAAATTGAAATCCAACTACTATTTTTAGAAGCCGACTCATAAATTTTTTCTACAATATGGATATCCTTCATCCCTTCTTCTCCAGGAACTAACATTGGTTGATGGTTGAGAATTGCCAAAGCATCATCGTCCATTTGTTTTGCTTGTTGATTGCCTTTCCAAGGTTTTAATATCTCACCATCGCTAGTAGCTCCTTGAACTCCACTGTATGATTGAAAAGGTTTTAAAAAATAGCTTCCTTCTTCACAAGTAGCTTCTAAATTATTAAAGTGCTCTCCTAAACTTGTTTCTCCATGCGCTATAGTCCCATCAGAAAATTTTAAATCGAAAATGGTAGTCTCGTCAACTTCATGATAAATTTCTGGTCTCTTTGTTATATGTTTAGCGCTAACAGAAATAGGTTCTTTCCCTTTGGTATAACGAATAGCATTTAGTGGATACACTCCCATATCGTACATAGCGCCGCCGCCGAGTTCTTTTATTTGCTTCCAATGATTTGTTCTAGTATCAAAATACCCTGCCTTAGCTAAAACATTATTTATTTGTCCGTAAGGCTCGGTCTCAGCCCAATTCATCAAAGTTTGTGTATTTGGCTCATGATGCATTCTATACCCAATAGCTAGTTTTACTCTATTTTTCTTGCAAGCATCTATCATAGCTTGACACTTTTCTGCACTTACCTCCATTGGCTTTTCACACCAAACATGTTTCCCCGCATTGGCTGCTATAATACTATATTTAGCATGTAAAGCAGGTGGTAACACAATATAAACTACATCTATTTCATCATTATTTGCAATCTCATGCATTGTTTCATAAGAATATACATTACCATCTTTTATTCCGTATTTGGATTGCCATACTGGAACCTTTTCTGGACTTCCTGTTACAATTCCTTTTAGTTCACAATGCTTGGTTAATTGCAATGCAGGCGCCAATAAATCGGTGCTATAATAGCCCAAACCAACTAAGGCAATTCCTAGTTTTTTATTTTTCTGCGGAAGCAAAAAGGATGGATATGGCATCATCCCAGCTGCCATAATTAATCCTGATTTATGTATAAAACTCCTTCTGTTAATCATAAATATCTATTTTACTGAAAGTTACTGATTTTTAATCAACTACCTCGAGGCAAGCCTACGAAATTTTCAAAGGAAAATAATTTAACTTATTTTGATACAAAGCCTTCGAAATACTTAGTACAGGCTCTATGGAATTAGACCCTCAATGAGGGATTAAATAGCACTTATAATATCATGTTTGGTAATTATTCGAAACTTCCCATTCCCTAAATCCACCAAAACAGCTTTATTTTCTCTATTAATAAGCTTTGAAAGTTCATCTATTGCTAGATTCTTTTTCACCATTGGAAAAGGAGATTGCATAATCTCTTTAATTGGTTTATCTGCAATATCTTTGTTGTCTATGTATGCTTTAAAAAGTGTAGATTCATCCAAAGAACCTACAAAACCTTTAGAATCTACCACAGGAATTTGAGAGATGTTGTATTTCTTCATTCGTTCAATTGCATGAGCCACCAACTCTTCTGTTTTAGCTGTAATTAATTCATGTTCATTTATACCTATTAAATCTTCCGCCAACTTAACCTCAGTTTCCAAAAACCCACGATTTCGCATCCAATCGTCATTAAAAACTTTGGCAATATATCTACTTCCCGAATCGTGAAATAAAACAACCACTACATCTTCTGGCTTGAAATGCTCTTTAAGTTGTAGTACTCCTTTTATGGCGGAACCTGCAGAATAACCAACAAAAATGCCTTCCTCTTTGGCTAGTTTCCTTGTAAAAACAGCTCCATCCTTATCGGTAACTTTAGTAAAACCATCAATTACCTCAAAGTCTACATTTTTAGGAAGAATATCCTCCCCAATTCCTTCGGTTATGTACGTATAAATTTCATTCTCATCAAAAACACCTGTTTCATGATATTTTTTAAAAACAGAACCATAGGCATCTACTCCCCAAATTTTAATGTTTGGATTCTTTTCTTTAAGGTATTTTCCTACCCCAGAAATGGTTCCACCAGTACCCACTCCTACAATAAAATGAGTGATTTTTCCATCTGTTTGCTTCCAAATTTCTGGCCCTGTTTGCTCGTAATGTGCTAATGAATTTGAAAGATTATCATACTGGTTTACGTACCATGAATTAGGAGTTTCTTCAGACAATCTTTTAGAAACTGAATAATAAGAACGAGGATCTTCTGGAGAAACATTGGTAGGACAAACTACCACTTCCGCTCCAACAGCACGAAGGATATCCATTTTTTCTTTGGATTGCTTATCGCTAATAACACATATTAATTTATACCCCCTAGCAATTGCAACCAATGCAAGTCCCATTCCTGTATTTCCGCTTGTTCCTTCTATTATGGTCCCCCCAGGTTTTAAACTCCCATTTGCCTCTGCATCGTCAACCATTTTAACCGCCATTCGGTCTTTTACAGAATTCCCAGGGTTAAATGTTTCTACTTTAGCCAATACTAAAGCTTCAATACCTTTAGTTATTCTATTTATTTTAACCAAAGGAGTATTTCCAATGGTTTCTAATATATTCTTTGCGTATTCCATGTCTTCTTTTCTTCCTTTTAAAGATAAGAAATGATAGCACAGAAAATTAAATGTAAGAAGTTAAATAATAGATAAATTGGTTTTATATGAATTACTAAAGAAACAGGTTATCAATAAATTGCATTGAATTATTCAAATTTAATCGACCTTGCTGGAGATATTTTTGTGATGATATACGAAGGAATTAAAAGCATTAATAAGCATAAAATTAACACTCCAACATTTAGAATAATAACATGAATAGGATTTATATAAACTGGAGCTTCAGAAACATAATAAGTAGCGGCATCCAAGCTTATAAAACCAAATTTATCTTGTAAAAACAAGATTCCTAGCCCTATTAGATTTCCCCAAAAGAGTCCAATAACAATAAGGTAAGTGGCGTTGTATAAAAATATTTTTCTAATACTCCAATTATTAGAACCTAAAGCTTTTAAAAGTCCTATCATTTGAGTACGCTCTAAAATAAGAACAAGCAGGGCAGTTATCATATTTATCCCTCCTACAATAATCATAATCCCTATGATTATAGCTATATTAAAATCGAATAACGATAACCATTCGAAGATGATGTAGTATTTTTCAGCAATTGTTTGAGAATCTAGTGTGGAGAGCGTTACTCCATAAATCTCTCTTCCTTTTTGCTCTATTTGATCAAAATCGTCTAAAAAAACTTCAAAAGTACCAATCTCATCATCTTTCCATTTGTTCATTCGTTGAATATGGCGTAAATCAACGAAAATGTAATTGGCATCAAAATCCTCAAAGCCACTATCGTAAATCCCTACAATCTTAAATTTCACCTGACTTGGAATGGCGCTCACTTCATCTTTTAAAAAAAATGCCCAAAATTCGGTTCCTACTTTAAATTGTAACCGATTTGCTAAGTATCTCGAAATTAAAATTTCTTCATTTCGTTTTCCAGAATAATCGGGGATTCTCCCTTCAACTAAAAAATCTTTAAAAGGATCCCAGTTATAATCGGCGCCAACTCCTTTGGCTATAATCCCTTCAAAAGTATTTTTTGTGCGTATAATCCCTCCTTTTGTAGCTACTGCTTGCACATGACTAATGCCACTTACGTTTTTAAATTCTGGATAAAAATCTTGATGGATGGAAATCGGATTCACAGAAACATCCGAGGTATTATTATCGTAATTATAAATTTGAACATGCCCATTAAAAGCTGCAATTTTTTCACGGATTTTTCGTTGTAAACCAACTCCAGTGGCAATTGCAATCAACATCATAATAACCCCCATTGCAATTGCTGCAATAGCGATTTTTATTATTGGTGCCGATATACTACTTTTATGCTCCTTTCCCTTTATAAGGCGTTTGGCAATAAAATATTCTAAATTCAAACTATGCGATACTTTATGAGTTTCAAAAATACATTTTTATTATTGTTTTTAGTAGTGATTTCCTGTGCGAATGGAAATCAAGAAAAAAAAGTTGATATTTCTACTGAAGAAAAACCAAAAGAAACTCCAATTATTGTTGGCGCTAATAGAACTGAAGAATATTTATCTCTTTTAAAAAATAAAAAAGTTGGAATAGTAGCCAATCAGACTTCTGTTATTTATAAAGAAGATGGTAACTACACACATTTGGTTGATTCTCTTACAGCTTTACAAGTAAATATTCAAAAAATATTTTCGCCTGAGCATGGTTTTAGAGGAAAAGCGGATGCTGGAGAACATGTAAAGGGAAATAAGGATGCCAAAACAGGTTTGGAAATTGTTTCACTATATGGAAAGCATAAAAAACCAGCTGCTGCCCAATTAAATGCTATAGATGTTATGGTGTTTGATATTCAAGATGTAGGAGTGCGTTTTTACACCTACACTTCAACCCTACATTTGGTAATGGAAGCTTGCGCCGAAAATAACATTCCACTAATTATATTAGACCGTCCAAATCCCAATGCTAGCTATGTTGATGGCCCTACACTTGAAGTTGAACATGCTAGTTTTTTAGGAAAAGTTCCTATTCCGCTTGTATATGGATTAACTATTGGAGAGTACGGAAAAATGCTTAACGGAGAGCTTTGGTTAGCCAATAAATTAAAGTGCGATTTAACCGTTATTCCTGTTAAAAATTACAATCATAGCCTAGCATATAGTTTACCAATTCGCCCTTCTCCTAATTTACCTAATGATCAATCTATTTTGCTATATCCTAGTTTAGGGCTTTTTGAAGGTACTAATGTAAATGCAGGAAGAGGAACAGAATTCCAATTTCAGCGTTATGGTGCTCCATGGTTGGATAAAAAAGTGTTTTCTTTTGAATACACTCCAAAGCCTAATTTTGGCTCTAAAGATCCAAAGCAAAATGGAAAAATATGTTATGGGGAAAATCTTTCAGAAATAACACCGCCTAAAGAAGTTACTATGAAATGGATTATTAAAGCTTATGAAAATTCCACCGATAAATCTAATTTCTTTAAGACCTCTGGATTTACACTCCATGCTGGAAATGAAAAACTACAAAAACAAATAGAGGCTGGAAAGAGCAATGAAGAAATTAAAGCCTCATGGCAAGCAGACATAGAAAATTTTAAAAAAATTAGAAGCAACTATTTAATTTACGAATAACACACGTTTTAACTGTTTCTATATTTTTCAAAGGGGATTTTTAATAATTTCCCTACTCTTGTAGATGTATTTATATCTGGATGTGTGTCTATTCCGTAGATCAAATCTTTTGAATTCATTTTAGAAAAAGTACCTAAAAGCCGATCCCAGATAGCAAAGATATTTCCGTAATTGGTGTCGGTATACGGTAAGACATAATGGTGATGTACTTTATGCATATCTGGAGATACAAAAACCCAACTCAACAAGGTATCCAGTTTTTTTGGTAATTTAATATTTGCATGATTAAATTGGGAAAAAACCACGGAAAGCGACTGATATAATAGTACAATTCCTACTGGAATTCCTCCTATAAACACTCCTAAAGTTGTAAAAACAAACCGTACAAAACTCTCCCCAGGATGGTGCCTATTTGCTGTTGTAGTATCTACATAGGTATCTGTATGATGTATTAAATGAAACTTCCATAACACCTTAACCTTATGTTGCACCCAATGCGCCAACCAAGCCCCTATAAAATCTAATAAAAGCACTCCTAATAACACTGTTGCCCACATTGGAAATGCTATCCATTGAAGGATTCCAAAACCATTTACAACCACCCAATCGCTTGTTTTTAAAAGAATAAATGCCAATAAAAAATTAACAATAATAGTAGTAAACGTAAAGAAAATATTAGGCCAAGCATGTTTAAGTTTATGATACCTAAATTTAAATAATGGTATTCCGTACTCCAATATCCAAAAAAAAGTAATCCCCGAAATCAAAATTAAACTCCGATGTGAGGACGGAATTGTTTCAAAATAAGTAATTAAAGTTTCCATATAAACAAGATACAATAATTTTTAATTTGAAATATAAATGACTTAAACTCACTCTATTTTACAAAAATTTTATTTTGGAAGTTTTGCTTTCATAGCCTCTACAATATTATATACGGCAGGACATATGGATGTATTTTTTATAGTTAAATTGCTTATCTGCTGAAATTTCTTTCTGTCCGTATGTGGATATTCGCGACAAGCTTTAGGGCGTACGTCATAAATTAAGCAATAATTATCGGCTCCTAAAAATGTGCAAGGCACTTCTTGTAAGACATAATCATTGTCTTCATCAATTCTTAAATAAGTATCTATAAACTGCTGGGGCTTCTGCTTAAAATGTTTTGAAATACGTTCAATATCTGCATTGGTAAATAGCGGACCAGTAGTTTTACAACAATTTGCACATGTTAAGCAATCGGTTTTTTCAAACTCCGCTTCATGCAATTCTTGCATTACATAATCTATATTTTTTGGTGGCTTCTTTCGTAATTTAGCAAAATACTTTTTGTTCTCGTTTTGCTTGTCTTTAGCCAGTTGCGGGAGTTGTTTTAAAAAATCGTCCATTTATTTCTTATCAGAAGAAAAAATCCTTTCAGCTACAAAGATAAGGCTTATTATAAAATAACTGTTCCTGTCTTATTTTCATTAATATGTTTTAGTATTTTTTTGGTTTTTAAAGAAAATTCCTCTTAATTTACTGTAAATGAATTACATTCTTATGAGAAAAATAATCTTATTACTATGCATCCTCGCTTGCACTTTACTCCAAGCGCAAATTGATCAATATGGATACCAAAATGGTCCATTAATAGACACTAAGAGTTCTAACGAATTTGCTGGTTTAGAAGGTTCTATATATTTAAATGGAGATGAATTTACAAAAGGAAAAATTTTTGCAGATGGAAAAGTGTATGATAATGTAGATTTACGGTACAATATTTACAAAGATTATATCGAAATTAAAATGTCGGAATCTGAGATCTATAAAGGTTCTACAAAGCCAAATTATGCCTACGAGATTCATGGTAAAAAGCTATATTTAGTAGACTACCAAGACAAAAATGAAAAGAAGACTGGATATATGGTTTGTCTTTTCTGTACAGCAGATGATATGCTTTTAAACAAATACACCAAAATATATTATCCACCAGAAAAAGCAAACACAGGTTACCAAAAAGATAAACCTGCTAAGTTTAGCGATAACGAAGATTACTTTATAAAGTTAAAAGGAAGTTCTTATGCTATTCCTCTGGAAAGTAACACAAAGAAGATTTTAAAACAGTTTGATAACAAACAATTAGATAAATTTGTAAAAGAAAAAAAATTAAATTTAAAGAAAGAAGACGATTTAATTACTTTCTTTAAATATTATGTCAACATTAATCAATAAACTTTGAAAGACCTCCTCGGGAAAGCTATTGTAGACTTTTATTCTGATAATTTTTCAGAAGAAGTTCTTACCGAAACCTCCATCTCCGAAGAAGATATTCTTCCTATTTCCTATTTATTTAGAAGTTATAAAGAGATGCCTCCTTTGGAGAAAAAAGCCTTAGATAAAAGTTTTGGTAATATCCTCGATATAGGATGCGGTGCTGGGAGCCATGCATTATACTTACAGGAAACTAAAAAAAACTCTGTAACTGCTATTGATATTTCTGCTGGAGCTATTGAGGTTGTTAAAAAAAGAGGTCTTAAAGATGCATTTCAAAAAGATGTTTTCGAGCTAAAGGATAAAAAATATGATACCATTTTAATGCTCATGAATGGTACTGGAATTTTTGGAACCTATAAAAGTGTTCCAGAAAAACTAACACACCTAAAAAACTTACTTACTGATAACGGACAAATACTTATCGATTCTACAGATATTATCTACATGTTTGATGAGGATGAAGATGGCGGAAAATGGATTCCTATGGATAATGATTACTATGGCGAACTTACCTATACCCTCAAATATAAAGGAGAAACAGAAACTACAACATGGCTGTATTTAGACTTTAATACTTTAAGCCTCTTTTGCGAAATGGTAGGACTCCAATGTAATCTCCTAGCCGAAGGCAAACATTACGATTACCTAGCCCAACTCACAAAAAAATAACAACATATAGGAAGCAATTTTCAACTTTCAACTAAGGAATATTCAAGTATTTATGGGTTTGTAAAGACACTTTCCATTTCGGATTCTTCATTACGTACTCCACTATCTCTGGAATCATCTTATCACGTTTACTCCATTCTGGTTGTAAGTATAAAATGCAGTCTTTTCCTACCTTTTCAGCTTGAGCTTCAGCAAACTCAAAATCATTTTTATTATAAACAATACATTTAAGCTCGTTCGCTTTTTCGTACACTTTTGCAGTTGGCAACTTCATTTTCTTTGGCGAAAGGCAAATCCAATCCCATTCTCCTGTTAATTCATATGCCCCAGAAGTTTCAATATGCGTTTTCAAGCCTCGCTTTTTTAATTCAGAAGTAATAAACGTCATATCCCAAGTAAGCGGTTCTCCTCCAGTAATTACAATAGTATCTGAGTATTTTGCAGCATTCTCTACAATAGTAGCAACCGCTGTTGGCGGATGGGTTTCGGCATTCCAACTTTCCTTAACATCGCACCAATGGCAACCCACATCACAGCCTCCTATTCTAATAAAATAAGCTGCTGTCCCTTTGTAAAACCCCTCTCCTTGGATGGTATAAAACTCCTCCATCAACGGGAGCATTTCCCCCGCATTTACCTTCGCTAAGATCGCTTCTTTTGTCATGCCGCAAAGATACGTTTTCCTTTTTTATTTTTAGTAGCCATTTCCTATTGCTTTTTTGGAGTCGCCATTTCCTGCTTTCGCTACTACACGGTAGTTAGCTCAATCAGGGCTAGCATCAATAATTAGCGTACGCTTACTAATGGTAACACTATAAAAAAATACTCCTTTCAACTTAGCAAACTTTACCTTATTTTAGTAAACACGTTCAATAGCAAATAATTTCAAGATGAGCAATAAAGACGCTTTTTTTCAACATATAGAAGAAGGTTATAAAACTAAAGGTGATTATATAAGCATGGGAGCCGCCATGCTTAATGGTGACCCGCTAACAAATGCCTTGGTTAAAATCCCTCTAAAAACTTTAAACCGACACGGACTCATAGCCGGTGCCACAGGAACTGGAAAAACAAAAACACTTCAAATTCTGGCCGAAAATCTTTCGGAAAAAGGAATTCCAGTTTTGTTGATGGATTTAAAGGGGGACCTTAGCGGACTAGCACAACCTGGAAATGATAATGCTAAAATACAAGAGCGACATACCAAAATTGGATTTCCATACGAAGCAAAAAAATTCCCTATAGACATCCTTACTTTATCCGAACAGAACGGAGTGCGACTTCGTGCTACCATCTCTGAATTTGGTCCTATTTTACTATCTCGGATTTTAGACCTAACAGATACGCAACAAGGAATTGTAGCGGTGCTTTTTAAATATTGTGACGACCACCAGCTTCCGCTTCTTGATTTAAAAGACTTCAAAAAAATATTACAATACTGTACTTCCGAAGGAAAAGAAGAATTCCAAGAAGCCTATGGGCGAATTTCAACATCTTCTACTGGAGCTATCTTACGTAAAATTATAGAATTAGAACAACAAGGAGCTGACCTATTTTTTGGTGAAAAATCTTTTGATGTAGAAGATCTTACCCGTATTGATGAGAATGGTAAAGGAATTATAAACATAATCCGATTAACAGATATACAAGACAAGCCTAAACTTTTTTCTACTTTTATGTTGAGTCTACTAGCCGAGGTTTATGCTACTTTTCCTGAACAAGGAGATAGCGACCGTCCAGAGCTTGTTATATTTATAGACGAAGCACACCTTATTTTCAATGAGGCTTCAGACGCACTTTTAGACCAAATAGAAAGTATTGTAAAACTAATTCGCTCTAAAGGAATTGGACTCTATTTTGTAACGCAAAACCCAACTGATGTTCCAGATGCCGTGCTTTCTCAACTCGGATTAAAAATTCAACATGCGTTACGTGCTTTTACTGCAAAAGACCGAAAAGCAATAAAACTAACAGCAGAGAATTACCCTATTTCAGATTTTTACAATACTTCAGAAGTGCTTACTTCACTCGGAATTGGAGAGGCTCTCATCTCTGCTTTGGATGAAAAAGGACGACCAACACCTTTAGCTGCAACTATGTTAAGAGCTCCTATGAGTAGAATGGATATTTTAACAGATACTGAAGTAAAACAAGTAATTAGTACGTCTAAATTAATTCCAAAATACAATGAGGTAGTAGATCGTGAAAGTGCGTATGAACTTCTAAATAAAAAAATTGAAAAAGCACAAACTGAGGAGGCTCAGCAAAAAGCAAAAGAAGAACAAAAAAAGACTTCGAGAACTTCTACTCGAAAAAGTTCGGCTATGAATCCTATTATAAAAGTACTAACAAGTGCTACTTTTATAAGAGGTGTTATGGGAATCCTAAGTAAAGCCATGCGATAAAAAAACAGCGCTTAAGAAATTAATCTTAAGCGCTACTGTTTTGGAAATTATTGCTACAAAACCCTCATAATGTAACAACTATTGCAATTTCTTACTTATCATTTCATTTTTTCAACTTCATATAAGTTTCTCTAGACTTTTTGTAATCAAACCAACTAATCAAAATCAAAAAAATTAATCCTGGCAAAATTAAAAATTGAATAAGTAAAAAAACCATTTCCATTATTTATCTATTTAATTTGTATGTTATTATATGTTTTGGCGTTTGCTTCTCTATATTATAAGACACACGTTTTTTAAAAAGGTCACATGTACTATTATCAAAAATTTGAAACATCCTATCACTGAAAACACACAACAAACTCACTGTCAATTACTTAAATATAAAATGTTAAAATTTATTAAATTGTGTAAGGGAGCTATCATAATAGAAGAAAATTATAAAGCCTTGTAAATTTTATTGATTTTGAATTGAATAAACCACTTCAAACATAAATGCAAAGAGCTTTGTAGTAAACTAAAAGTGTTTTAAGATGAATTTAAATTCATAATTTATTTCTTACTGTGTGGCATAGGTAATTCCTACAAGGAAGTAAGACACAAGTTTTTTAGTAAAATATTTTGGAGTAAGCTCTCGTGGAATTCAAAATAAGAGTTATATATAGCTTAAGAACGTCGTTAACGTATAGATGTTGACATCGGTTCTAGTTAAAAGTTATGGAGTTACAAAGAAAAACACTGTTTACTGCTATTACCTATAAACATTGCTGAGCGTTCGCTCTTTTCTACTTAATTTGAGGAGTTTAAACCAAGTCTATTTCCTTCTGTATCCAAAAATAAAGCAAAAAATCCATTTCCATCTGCATGGGCTGTTTTCGGCATAAGGATTTTTCCGCCATTTTTTTCAACTTTATCAAGAATGTTTTGAAAATTGTCTCCGCCATTTAGGTATATTGTTACTCCATCAGCAGAAGGTTTGTATCCATCTCCTTTTATAATTACTCCTGTTACCATTTGTTCTTCGTATGGAAATATTCCCATCTCCATTCCTGTCATTTCTATTTTTTCAATATTAATATTTAAAATTGCTTGATAAAAATTTACTGCCCTTGAAATATCCGTTGCAGGAATTTCAAAAATTGAGATATGACTTTTCATTTCTATAGTTTTTTGATTTAGATTAGATTCAACCGCGTAAGATTCTGTTTTTGATTTATTTTGATTGTTGCATGCAACTATATTTATAGATAGTAATACAATTGCACAAAGCATGTCCTTATTCATACAGTTTTGTTTAATTTGATAGGACAAATCTAGTTTACTTGTATAAATCAAAATTGTAAAAATGCGACACGCTAACTATTTGTAGAAAAGAGTAGAAAGCGTCATGTTTTCATTACCTAAAAACTCCTTTGGGTTGATTCCAGTAAATTCTTTAAAGTCTTTTATAAAGTGTGCTTGGTCAAAATATTCACTTTCATAGGCAATGTCAGTTAGACTTCCTGAGTCTTTGTTGAGCAACATTTTGAGAGCCGTTTGTAGTCGGATTACTTTGCCTAATTGTTTCGGACTTACACCAATTTGTTTAATAAAATTTCTCTCAAGTTGCCGTCGTTTGGACAGATCTTCTTTAAGGATTTTACTTATTGAAGCACTCCCTTTTGATGCTAAAAGTGCATCTATAGTAGTTTTTACAATAGTATTAATAATAGATTTTTCATTAAATTTCTTTAAAAGAAAATCTTCAATAATTTCTATTCTTTTACTAGTATTCTTTGCCTCTATTATTTTTCGCTCTAATTCACTAGCAGATTTTTCTCCGAACAATAGTTTTATTGGTGTTTCTTTATTAGCCAATTTCTTAATCGGCATTGTTACGAAATTCGAAAAACCATAAGGATAAAAACGAATGGCAAAAGTATTGACATACCCTGTCGGTTCGATATAAAAAGGTTCAATTGTCTGTCCGAGAACCATTGCACGAGGCTGTATAATGAATTCATTTTCTGAAGTGTATCGTTTAATATCGTCTCCAAGAATAAAAGCCATTTCAATTGTTCCATCTGGAATTATTCGCTGTCTTTGCGCAGAAAATTCTGCAGGAACTTCTAAAGTCCAATAACAACTGATAATAGATTCTAAATCAGAACTTGGTTGAAATGTTTGATAATTCACAACTTAGGAAATCGTTTTTTAAGTGATATACAATTAGCAAATAAACTGTATTCAGTTTAAAATAAATGCTTTATAAATTTATTTTCAATAATTTACTAACCAATTATCAATTTAAAATCTCTACTTTTTCATTAACTATTTGCTTAATTGGAACCACTATCTTTTTATTTTCGTCATTTTTTATAAGAATGGAGATATTATTTACAGCGAGTACAACTCCCTCTATTTCTCCAAATTTTATACGCTTCCCAATGGAAAAAGTCTTTCTTGTATAAAAAACAAAAAGTAAACGAGAAACAATGTCTCTAGAACCTAAACCAAGTGCTATTGCTAAAGCTGCCATAAATGTTCCTATTATTAAAAATAGGTTATTAGTGATTATTTCGGTATCTACCCCTGCTTGGTTAAGAGACATGATGGCCACTATAATAAACACTAAGTAAAAAACTAAAATACTTATGGCTTTAGAGCCATTCATATCAAAAGCTTTTATGGCAGATTGAACTGCTTTTCGTAATAAAACTGCACCATAGGTACCTACAAGAAATATAATAACTGCAGTGAAAATTCGAGGTAAGTACTGTACTAGTTTACCAACTTCGTTGGAAACTATAGATAGCCCTAAAATATCGGCCCCAACAATAATTAGTATTAATATTAAAAACCATTTTAAAAAGGCAAGAATAATTTTTGTTGGTTTAATTTTTACAGAATCTCCAAATATTGGATTTTTATCATTTACATTCTCTAATAACGAATCTATTTTAGTTAGTTTCAATGATTTTTTTGCTATAAAAAGTATCAATTTTAATAGTAGCCAACTTAAAATTATGAATACAATTCCTCCTACAACTTTAGGCAAGACCTCTAAAAAATCATTATAATAATTGTGTAAAATCTTGAAATCAAAATTCATTTGTAATTGTCTAATCATTATCATCTCCTAGGTTTAAAATATTAGTTATTGTTTCTGGATATTTAATAACAAACAAATCCGCAACATCGAGCGACAGCTTAATTAAATCAATATCCTTCATTACCTTTTTCCTTACGGCTTCTGGTAATTTTTCATTGTTTATTATTGTTTTGAACGGATTATCCATAATTACAACGTGTTGTAGATTTCAATTAAACGTCCTTTTGCTCTATTCAATCGCATTTTTACTGCACTGCTTCCCAAATCTAGAACTTCTTGAATTTCTTTTATTGAAAAATCATCTTGATATCTCATTAATAATATCATCTTGTCATTAGCTTCAATCTTTTTTAGCGCTTTTTCTAATTTCTTAGATTTTAACTGATAAATATTTTCATCTAAAATTTCCTGATACTCATGCGATTCACCAGGTAATTCTTCTGTCTGCACAAACTTATCTTGTCTTTTATTTAAGCTCCTTTGGACATAATTCACACAAAAATTATAAGTAAAGGAATACAACCATGTAGAAAATTTTGACTTTCCTTTGTAGGTTTTTAGCTTTAAGAATAAGTTTATGAAAATATCATGAGTTAAGTCTTGAGCCTCTTCTGCTTCATGCGTAAAACTGAGGCATTTGTTATATATTATTTCAGAATATCGGTCGTAAAGAATCGCAAATAAATGCGTGTTATTAGTTGCAACAATTTCTGCTACAAGCTGTTCATCATCTATCTCACTATCTCCCTGCGTGTTTACCAAAATAACAAAAAATTAGGTTAAGGCTAGTCCCAATCATTTAGACACAAGAAGTAAGAAATGGTCACATTAAATTTAAAAAATTATTAAAAAAAATTAAAAATTACTTCTTTCCTAAAGGTAAATATTTCTACAAAACGTTTACGAATTATTTTTCCTCCAATAAAACGTCCTAGTAAACCAAATGGTAATTTATAGGTAACTATGTCTTCAACCAAGGTTTTATTTGCATCAATCTTTTTAAAATGATGTTCATGATGGAGCATTTTATAGGGTCCTAAACGTTGTTCATCAACAAATAAACTTTGATTTTCGAACTGTGTAATTTCAGTTACCCAATTAGTTCTATATAAAGGTAACACTTTAATACTGTATGTTATAATCTGACCCTTATAGGTTTGATTACTTTTTGGAGAGGTTATTTTAAAGTCTAAATCCTTTGGGGTTAAACTATTTAAGTTCTGCGGATTTATAAAAAACTCCCATACATCTTTTATAGAAGCGTTAACTTCTTGAGAGACTCTTAACTGATAAATCCCTGAATGAGATGTTATTTTAATGCTCAAAACGTTTTTTTTTTAAATGTTCAAATAACAAAATGCTTCCATAGAGCATTGAAAAACAATAGAAAAAATCTTCTAGTGGAATGGTTCCTACACGAATTCCTAAATTCTCATCATCATTATAAAAAACAATAGGCTCTGCTGTAAAAGCCCCTGTAAGCCATGAATTGACAATAAAAAAGGGGATTAAAATAATAAGGAATGAAAGTATATATCTCTGAAAAATGGCAAAACCATACTTTAATTGTATAAGCATTAAGATACTGAAAAGTCCAAAACTACAGAGGGTATATATTTTATCGAAATTTAAAACTGCCACTACCGCACTCAAAATAAATAATGAAAGACTTAAATAAAAACTAGATTGTGGAGTTAGTTTAGGCTTCGGGAAAAAGTATTTTAAAGAATAATGAATAAAGTTGCTAGCATAAGGAATTAGCAGAAAAAACAACCATTCTTCTAGTGGAAGATAAAAAATATTTATCCCGACTAAATAACGATTGTTAAACCCCCAAACTCCTTCTACAGTAAAGTAAACATCCCAAGCAATAAAAAACAATCCTACTAATAAAATAGCCAAGAAATAGGGTTTCCAATATTGAATAAAATGAAGATGCTTACGTTCAAAGCTATACGCAAACGGAATAAGAAAACTAAAAACATCTAATACTAAATACAGAAATTTCTCCACTACATTTTAAAGTATTTTTTTGGAACAAAAAGCATCCCAAAACATTCTCCGTCTTCTTTCCCTAAATGTTTATGATGAATCTTATGAGCCTTTCTAAGCCCCTTTAAATAGGTGTTATTAGTACGCTTAAACCACTTAAATCTTTGATGAATTAAAACATCATGCACTAAAAAATAAGCTATTCCATAGAATAAAATTCCTAAACCAATAAACAACAAATAATTTACTCCGTCTATGGTTCCAAAGTAGAATAATAAAATACTAGGAATGGCAAAAATGATAAAAAAGAAATCATTTTTTTCAAAAACATGTGGATATCCGGGTTGGTGATGATCGTCATGAAAATACCACATAAAACCATGCATAATATATTTATGTGTAAACCAAGTAACCGCTTCCATTAAACAGAAAACAAAAACAGTAAGTACTATATAAAAGACATAAATCATATTTGAATTTTTAGACTTTTCTGAACATATATTCTTGAAAACAACATTAATTTTTCAAGATTATTTACTCGAATACGCTTTTTAAATAGTAGCGCAGAATCGGTCTTTTTAATTTTATCAAACAAACTAGTGTAATAAAGATACGCAAGGTAAACTGCAAATCGGGAGGAAAGGGGTAATTTTTTTATTCCTATTATTGCCTCTTGAAAATCCTCCTTAATCTCTTCTTCAATCCTTATTTTATCTTCTAATGTAAAACTTTGGAAGTCTACATTTGGAAAGTAAGTACGATTAAGCTGATGAAAATCTGCACTGATATCTCTTAAAAAATTCACCTTTTGTAAAGCAGCTCCAAAACGCTGTGCATGAGGCTTGAGCGCTTCAAAATCTTTACAATCTCCTTTGAGAAAAACATTTAAACACATTAAACCTACTACTTCTGCAGAACCATATATATATTTCTGGTAGGCTTCTGAATTTAAATCTTTCATCACTCCTAAATCCATATACATCGAATCTAAAAATGAATCTACCAAATGCTGAGGGATAGAAAACGCTTTTTGAGTTCTACAGAATGCTTGTAAAACTGGATTTAATGAAATCCCCTGAGAAAGTGCCAAATGATAATCTGCTACAAACCGATCTAATAATTTTTTCCGATCGTGCTCATAAAAAGTATCTACAATTTCGTCTGCAAAACGAACAAACCCATAGATATTATAAATATTCTCTCTTATTTCTGGGGTTAAAAATAAAATAGAACGGGAAAAAGACGAGCTGTACTTTTTGGTAACCATTTTACTCGTTTCCGAACATACTTTATGATAGAGATTGTAGTTGGTTGTCATAGGTTTTTCTTTTTTATATAGTTACTCACAATTTTACCAGAAATTAATGCTGGTGGAACTCCTGGCCCTGGAACTGTAAGTTGCCCGGTATATAACAAATTGTTAATTTTTTTATTTTTAATACTTGGTCTTAATACCGAGGTTTGTAAAAGTGTATTTGCTAAACCATATGCGTTCCCTCTACAAGAATGGTATCTCGACTTAAAGTCTGTTACTCCAAAAGATTTTTTATATACAATTCTATCCTTCAAATTTTCTCCAGTGCAGGCTTCCAATCGTTTTAAAATAAGATCTAAATAGTTATCATGCATTGTAACATCGTCTTCTATATCTACAGAAACAGGGATTAAAAAAAAAGCTGTAGACATTCCTTCTGGTGCTAATGAAGCATCTGTTTTTGAGGGGAAATTTGCATAAAATAATGGATCCTTAGGGAGACATTTTTCATCATAAATTTCTTCGGCATGGGCTTTAAAGTCGGTATCAAAAAACAAATTATGGTGCGCTAACTTTTCTGTATCTCCTTTAAATCCTATATAATACAAAAATGCAGAAGGAGCAAATGTCTTTTTCTGCCAATAACTCGATTTATAATTACGTAATTTTGAGGTTAATAGTTTTTCTGTATGTGCATAATCTGCACCAGAAACTACCAAATTACAATGAAATAAATTTGTTTTTGTCTCTACCCATGAAACTTCTTTTCCTTCCAATTCTATCGACATAACCTCTTGGTTGGTAAGATATTTTACCCCTAAAGACTTCCCTAAAGAAACCATTGCTTTTACAATTTCATTCATTCCTCCTTCTGGATACCAAGTTCCTTTACCAAAATCGGCATAATTCATAAAATTGTAAAATGCAGGTGTTTTTTCTGGTTTTGCTCCCAAAAAAAGTACTGGAAACTCTAATATACTTTGGAGCTTTTCATTATTGGTAATCTTTTTTACTTCCGAAGTTATATTGGTAATAAATAAATTAAGTCTAGAAATAGTCTCGGCAGTGACTAATTCTGAAATTGAAATTCCAGGCTTGTAAACTAATTCTTGCATCGCGATAGAATAATTTGTTTTTGCCTCATCAATAAATTTTTTTAGCTTACTACCACTTTCTGGGTCTATAGATTCAAATGTTTCAATAATTTTATCTAAACTATCACCAATTGTTATAACATCGTCCTTACCAAAAAATACTTTATAAGCAGGCGATAATTTTTTAAGCTGATAATAATCGGAAACTTCCTTTCCGAAGTCGTTAAAAAAGCGCTCAAAAATATCGGGCATCCAATACCATGATGGTCCCATATCAAATTTAAAACCTTCTTCCTCCAAAACAGACGCACGTCCTCCGAGCTGTTCATTTTTCTCCAAAACAACAACATTTCTACCCGCTTGCTGTAAATAACAAGCAGTAGCCAATGATGAAAATCCAGAGCCTATTACAATAACATCATTATCCATATAAGCAAAAAGATGTATTTAATTTGTTGAGATACATCTATTGTTTTGTTTAATTTTTACACTATAAAGTTAAACAAAAAAATCAATAAGCTATAATAACTTTCAAGAAAAAAATTAATTTCCTACAATATACAGAAATCTAAAAATTATGATTCAATAAAACTCAAAGAAAATAAGACATAACCTACTGAAATTCAGCACCATTATTTGCTACATCTGAAAGAATTGACTACATTTAAATAACTATTTAATCTTACAAACACCCCATAGCAGTTTCACCCCAACCTCTATAAATTCTTTTTTATATTAGGATGAAATTAAAATGGTATACATTAATCTTTGTAGGTGTGTTATGCATTGCTAAAATCAATGCGCAACGGCTAACTATTGATAATAACCAACCACTTCCAGAGTTAATTGAGGGGAGTTTTGTAGAGGGTTGTGTAGAAATTTTAAATGTGAGTTCTCCCATTAATGGTATGGCTACTGGTATTGAAAGCTATGGATATTTTAGTAATAATGCTCCCTCCTTTCCTTTCTCTGAAGGAATTGTAATTACCACTGGAGCTATTAACCAAATTAGTGGATCGGTTAATGGTGAGTTATTAAGTGCTGGAGATGAAAATTGGAGCGGAGATCCAGATTTAGAGGTTATTACTGGGGTTACAGAAACCTTTAATGCTACTACAATTGAATTTGAATTTATTGCAGGAACAAATACTATTAGCTTTAATTACTTACTAGCTTCTGAAGAATATTCCAATCATTTTCCATGCGAATATTCTGATAGTTTTGCTTTTTTAATTCAACCCGCCGATGGATCCAAACCCTATCAAAATATAGCTTTAATTCCTAATACAACTATTCCAATTGCTACAAACACTATCCACCAAGAGATTGTAGGATTTTGCGATGCTGAAAATGAAGAGTTTTTTGATGGATATAATATAGGAAACACAAACTTTAATGGACGTACTGTTCCACTTACTGCAACTGCAAATATAGAACCCAATAAACCCTATAGGATTAAACTTATTGTAGCAGACCAAAGAGATACTCTCTCCGATTCTGCTATTTTTATTGAAGCACATAGTTTTACTACGGAAATAGATTTAGGTCCTGATATTAGCACCTGTGCCAGCGCCGTTAAATTAGATGCGAGCATTCAAAATCCGCAAGCTACTTATGAATGGTTTTTAAATAACGTAAAACTTCCTCAAACCACTTCTTCTATTATTGCAAACGAACCCGGTGGAAATTTTAAAGTTATTGCATCTATTCCTCTTGGCTCAAATATGTGTACTATTGAAGATGAAATTAATATTAGTTTAAGCACAGAGCAAGCTTCTACTACCCTCAGCGATTTTATAAAATGTGATGCTGAAAATGATGCTTCTGAAACTTTTAATCTTTCAGAAAAAGATGAAGAGGTCTTAAATTCTCTAGGAAATACAGGTAATTACACCATTACTTACCACCTAACCGAAGCAGATGCTAATTCCAGTAGGAATCCGCAAACTACTGTTATAAATAGTAGTAATCCGCAAACAATTCATGTAAGAATAGAAGAAAACGAGAGTGGTTGTCTTGCTTTTAATCATTTTAATCTTATTGTGAATCCGCTTCCTATTGTAAATAATGATATTACACTAGAGAAATGCGACACCAATGTGGTGGGCTCTGAAAGTTTTGATCTTTCTGAAATTACTCCTCTACTTATTGATGATGAAAACAAGTACGTAGTTACCTACCACGAAACTCAAACAGCGGCAGATAGTGGTATAAATTCTGTAAGTGAAAATTATATAAGCTACCAAGAAACTAAAACACTATTTGTACGTATTAGAGACCCTATTACCCGATGTTTTGCTACAACAACGGTTACACTAAAAATTAAAAAAGGGGTTCTTCTTTCAACAACAGTGAACTCCATTGATGCATGCGACAATGATTTGGACGGATTTGCAAACTTTGATCTTATAAGTGCTGCACAGCCTATTATTGAATACCTAACAAACGTTTCTATTAGTTATCATCTTACCAATCAAGATGCTTTAGATGGGGTAAATCCAATTGATAACCCATCTAATTTTACAAATACTACTTCTTTTGAACAAATTATTTATATAAGAATTATCAATACAAATTCTGGATGTATTACTTTGGGGTACATAAGACTTTTTACGAATAGACTGTTGAGTGACACTAATTTAAATCCGTTTTATGTTTGTGACGATGAACTTAATGACGGAGTTGAGATTTTTGATCTTTTAGAAATTGAAACTACCATTGCCAGTATTGTTCCTAATGTAAATGTTACTTTTTATTTAACGGAAACCGACAGAGATAATCAACTTAACCCTATTGATAAAAACCTCCCTTTTACAAATACCCAAAATCCGCAATCATTATATATTACTATTAGCGATTCTAATTGTTCTGAAGATGATGAGATAGAAATTGGAGTAACACCTCCCATTCTAATAAACCCCATAGGAAATCAACAAATATGTGATGATAGCCAAGATGGATTTACCACAATAAACCTAACGCAATATAGTAACCATTATAAACAGGGAAATCCGAGACTTTCTGTATCCTATTTTTTATCTGAGGAGGATGCTGAAAGCAATACTAATCTTATTCCAAATTCTCTTTTATTTGAAAACACATCAAATCCACAAAAAATAGTGGTTAGGGTAACAAATACTGTAACTCAATGCTTTGGATTAGATAACTTTGAAATTGAAGTCCTCCCCATTCCTATTGCTAACCAACCTACAGATATTTTTGTTTGCGATAATGATGATGACGGAATTGCCACAATTGATCTATCTGAAAAGAGAACAGAAATAGTTGGGAGTTCTTCTACAAGTACAGTTCGGTTTTTTCCTTCAGAAGAAGATGCAAATAATAGTAGTAATGAAATTATAAATCTGAATAATTTTAGTAGTAATTCTACCAAAATTTTTGCGCTTATAGAAAATCCTGTTAATACATGTAACTCTATAGTTTCCTTTGACATTATTATTTCTTCCAAACCTCAAAAAAAACCTATCTCAGATTATGAATATTGCGACACTAATAACGATGATGTTGGGATATTTATATTTAACTCCAAAGACGATGAGATTCTAAATAGACAGACTCAAAAACAAATTACCTATTACACCTCATTACAAAATGCAGAAAATAGAACTTCGGCAGCTAATAAAAACCTTCCATTTACAAATACTGAAAATCCGCAAACAATATATGCTCGAATAGAAAATACTGCGGATCAGAATTGTTATGAAACTGTTTCTTTCGATTTGGTTGTGGTGGATGGGCCAGAATACAACCCTCCTACCGACCTATATACTTGTGATGATATAAGTAATAATGGACAAGAGATCTTTGACTTACAACCTGTAGAAAACGAAATCCGAAATGGATTTCCAGATATAGCAGGTGTTAGTTTTTATTATTCTGAAATAAATGCTATCAACAACACCAATTCCCTCCCTTATTCTTATGAAAATATCGAAAATCCACAAACTATTTTTACTAGAATCGAGTCCAATAATGGGTGTTTTCAAGTGGTAGAATTTGAATTAAATGTTGTAATTGTAGGTTTGGTTAACGATCCTGCTCCTATTATTGCCTGTGATGATGATTATGATGAAATAACTACTTTCGATTTGACAGATGAAAACATTGATATCCTTGGAATACGGCAAGACGATGTGGTTCTTGATTTTTTTTATACGGAAGTAAATGCAGAAGCTAATACCAATCCTATTTCAAATCCTGAAACTTTTGTAAATACCACCAACCCCCAATTAATATATGTAAGAGCTACCAATACTGTTTCTAATTGCTATTTAATTGTTCCGTTAGATTTACATGTTGAGGGACCACCTCTTTTAAAAACCTTCAATACCTTAAGCCTATGCGCTGATAATATGAATACTGTTTTACTCTCTGATTTAGACATTCAAATTGCACAAAACCCTTCCAAAGTATCCATTTCATATTTTCCTAACCTAACGGAAGCTGAAAACAATACTAATGAGCTAAATACTATTTATGAGCCAATAAATTCTATAAATACTTTATATGCTCGAGTTACTAATACCACCTCTGGGTGCTTTATTATTACAGACATTTACATTGAAGTATCCGACTTACCAAAATATAACATCCCTCCTACACTCCGTAAATGCTCAGAAAGTTTAACTGCAAATTTTGACCTGAGTATACAGTCGGATTTTATTCAAGTTTCCCCAATTCCAGAAGCACAACAAATAGGTTATTTTACAAACCATGAGGATGCTGTGTCAAATACAAACTCCTTAGCTTCCGAAGAAATTTTAAATTTTGAAGCAATAAATGGAGATGTGATTTTTGTGAGATTAAAAAGCCAAAAAACAGGTTGCTTTATAACTACCTCATTTGAGATAAACATCAACCCATTTCCTACTATTCCTATTCAAGATGTTACCGTAAAATGTGCTGCCAACTCCCAAACAACAATAAGTGCAGCCACTGGCACTACCGGAGAAACTTATTTATGGTCTACTGGAGCTACTACTCCAGAAATTGTACTAAATAATGATGGAGATTATTGGGTTACTGTAACCTCCTCTTTGGGGTGTAGTAACACCAAAAACTTCAAAATATCAACCTCCCGAACAGCAAGTGTTTTAACTATTGAAGAAATTATTTTTACTGATGAAAATAGTATTGTTGTAAATGCAAGTGGAAGTGATAACTATATATTTTCTTTAGATGATAGCGCACCTCAAAACAGTAATGTATTTGAGGATATTCCCATAGGTTATCATACTGTAACTGTAGCAGATTTATATGATTGTGTAGGAATTGCACAACAACAAATTTTAGTTTTAGGATTTCCAAAATTCTTTACCCCAAATGGAGATGGAACCCATGAAACTTGGCATCTTACAGACGCCGATATACGTTCCAATGCAACAGTTTCTATTTATGACCGTTATGGTAAACTTTTAAAAGTACTAAATGCTAATGACCCTGGTTGGGATGGAAAATTTAATGGTAGAGACATGCCAGAAACCGATTATTGGTTTAGGGCAGCTATTGCAAACAATGAAGATTTAATCATTGCAAAGGGGCATTTTAGCTTGGTTAGAAATTAAATTGTAGGCAAACTATTTTTCATCTCGTTCCAAAACTCATTATTGAACGTATGAGAGGCTCCAATTATATTTGCTTCTTCTGTATTGTCAATTATTTTTATAGACAACGGGAGTATTTTATTAAACTCTTCCTCTAAAGAAGGTAAAAACAACGCTGAAGATTTTGCTATACTTCCACCAATAATTAATACATCTGGTTTAAATTTTAATAGATAGGGAGTCATAAAAGCTACCATATTCTTATTAAACTCCTTAAATATTTCTATAGCAGCTGCCCTGTCGGTATCCAAAATACATTTAACCCCATGTACATCAACATCGTTAAAGTTCTTTTTGTATTTATTAAGAAACCAGCGCGTAGAAAAATAATCATCCGAGATTCCTTCTTTAAATTTCTTATCCCATAAGCACCCATTTTCTGGAATAGATTCTCCACTAATTAATGGGGTTTGTTTGTCAAAAAAAGCAGCCCCAAAACCTGTTCCTAAAGTAATGGCTACTACTTTATCATTTTCCATTTCTCCTTTATGTAAAATACTTCCAAGTCCAAACGCAGAAGCATCATTTAAAAAACGGAGTTTTATTTTTTTATCGATAAGATATTTAGGCAGTTCTTCAACAATAGAAACATTATACAATGCTTCGTACTTATCGTTCACTTCAAACATTGCAATTCCCTCTTTATATAAAAAAGGGCCTGGCATTGCAAAGCCTATTCCCTCAATTAATTCGGGAGCTATACTTTCAATCGACTTATTTATGGTAGTTGCCCATCTCTTTAAGATCTCCGTTTTACTTCCTTTTGAATCTACTTCATCATGAAAATAGGTGTTCGAAATTATTCTATGACCATCTTTTGCAATGGCGGCACAACTAATATGGCTACCTCCTACATCTACTCCAATAGTTATTGGCATCTCTTCAATTTTTGCGCAAGATACTAAACCGATTTAGCAATTAAAAGTATATTCGATATTTGATACGCTATTTTTGATAGAAATAGACTCCCTCGGGCCAAGCCCATGAGCTATTCAAAGGAAAATAAATCAACTACCTCAAGGCAAGCCTACGAGGTATTCAAAGGAAAAATATTTTAACCCATTTAGACGTAGAACACTTCGATACACTCAGAACAGGCTCTGGGAAATAAAACCCTCAATGAGGGATTAGTTTCTTTTTTTAGAAGATTCTCTAACTATTAATGAAGATTCCAAGGTAATTGTTTGCTTACTTTTAGAACTATCTTTCTTTTTTATAAGATCCAAAATTAAAGACATTGCCATAGTGGCCATTTCTTGGGTTGGTTGAGAAACTGCGGTAATAGTGGGGCTATAAGTTTTAAATAGTTCATTATCGTCAAAAGTGATGATTCCAATGCTATTTATTAAATCTGGATACTCTTGCTTAATAACTTTTAACCCTGATTGCGTTAGGTAGTTGGTTGCAAAAAGAATTGAATCTATTGATGGATTTTCTTCCATGAAATCCTTAATATACCTCTCACTATTTCCTTGAGTGGTTTCTTCAAAAGGAATTTGAAGCGTATAATTAGGAATATTATATTTTTCTACAACCGCTTCATAACCTTCTAATCTATCTGCCATCTGAGATTGTATTGCATCAATAGTAATATAAGCAATGTTCCTAAATCCATTTTCAAATAAATGAATTACAGCATTCTCTGTTGCAGCTTTATTATTTGTAATTACATAATTGGCTTCTAAGGACGCAAAATATCTATCAAAAAGCACCACAGGGATATTCTCATCTAATAAATGAGCAATCGTTTTATCTAAATTAGGAGAGGGTACAATTATAAACCCATCTACTTGCCTATCTTTAAAGAGATTTATTAATTCTATAGATTTTTTATCATCATTATCATTACTACAAAAAAGAACTTTATATCCTTTTTTATAGGCTAAATCTTCAATCAATCTAGCAAGTTGAGCAAAGAATAGGTTAGAAATATCTTCTACCATAAACACCAAAATTTTAGACTGTCCAGTCCTTAAACTTTGAGCTATTTGATTGGGAGTATAATTTACTTCTTGTACATATTTTAAAACCTTTTCAGTTAATGCCTTTGATATATGCTTTTCTTCTGCTTTTCCATTTAAAACAAAGGAAACTGTGGTAACAGAAATATTTAAATGAGCAGCAATATCTTTAATTGAAATACGTTTTTTCTTCATTATCTATAAGTAAATTATTACTAGGTAATATTTTTCATTAAGACTTCTAATATAAATAAATTTAATTTAACACTTTGCACATTATAAGCAATCCTAATTCTAATAGTATTTCTATTAACTCAACTAAGTTGGTTGTACCTTAAAACCTTACCCTCTATAAAACACAACCTCCATTTAGGTAAAAAGATGACCTGTTTGAGTGTTATAATGATGTTATTTATTAGAAAGATGCTATTTTTAAACGATAGAATGAAAATTATAATTAGTTAGATTAAAATTTTGGGGATTTTAATTAAAGTTTAAGGGAAATAGATTTAAATTTTATTGATTGGGATTAAAAACATCTATTTTTAACCCTAACACAGCTTCTTTTAATCTAAACACACTTACTTTTTACATAAAACTATCTCTAAAACACTTAAACAATAGTGCAGCTTAGTTAAAGGCTTCAGGCAATAGATAAACATTTGACTGTTCAATCCAAAATTTTAAGGTAACTCCCTAAAAATATATGCATTCATACTAATTACTTAAGTATGAATGCATATTGTATAAACTCGTGCAAAAAAATTGAAAGCTTAGTACGATTCTACCAAAACAAGTTCTATTTTTATATTCTAACCTCTATGCTCCGTTAAAAAACATCATAACCCCTATAACAATAACTATAATTAGTATAGATACTAAAATATCTATCCATGAATAACTTACTTTATTGTTACGTTTTTCTTCTTCAGTAATAGTTTGATAGGTAAGATTTTCTACCTTTTCTTTTGATGGTGCAGGCGAAAGGAAACTTACTACCACAATCAATATTACACAGAAAAGGAAGAACCAAGATGCAAAATATAGGAAGTTCATGTGTCCTATATAATACAACACACCATCTGGATTAAGAGACTCCTTAATAAGTTCTAATACTATTCTAAGTGCAGCTACAATTAATCCTGTTACCAAAGTTATAAATGCCCCTGTTGCATTGATTCTTTTTGAGAATATTCCCAATAAGAACACTGCTGTAATAGGAGGTGCTATATAAGATTGAACACTTTGCAAATACTCATATAATACTCCAGAGATATTTGCCATAATAGGAATCCAAATAATACCAATAATTACTATAATCCCTGTAGCAAACTGTCCTGTTCTAACTAATTTCTTTTCAGGAGTATTTGGTCTCAACTTCTTATAAATATCAACTGTAAAAAGTGTAGAACACGAATTAAATACCGACGCCAAAGAACTCATAAGAGCTGCTAATAACCCAGCAGCTACCAAACCACGCAATCCAGAAGGAAGTAAATTACTCATTAAAACAGGAAAGGCCTCATCTGGGCTATCCCAATTTAATTCTCCTCTCATTTTTAGGGTAAGTGCTATAATTCCAGGTACTAAAAACAAGAATACAGGTAAAAGTTTTAGTAACGCACCAAAAATAGTTCCTCTTCGTCCTTCTTTTATATTTTTAGCAGTTAGGGTACGCTGAACAATGTATTGATCGGTACACCAATACCATATCCCAGTAATGGTACTAGCAATAAGCAATGGCAACCACGGGAAGTTTGGGTCGTTCATTGGTCGCCACATATTTAAATATTCTGGTCCTACTGTATCTGCCATACTCTCCCATCCGCCAACTTTATCTAGACCAATAAAAGTAAGTGCTGCTGCTCCAATAACTAAGATAATAGCTTGTAGTGTTTCTGTATAAACAACTGCTCTCATTCCTCCTAAAACGGTATAAATACCTGTAAGTATTACGGTTCCTAAAGCACCTGTCCAAAAATCGATTCCTAATAAAGCCGCTACTACAACCCCTCCAGCATATATGGTTACAGAAATTTTAGTAAGGACATATGCAATAATTGAGAAAACGGAAAGCACCCAACGTGATCGAGCATCAAATCTTTTTTCTAAAAATTCTGGCATTGTAAATACCCCACTACGTGCGTAAAAGGGTAAAAACACCCATCCTAGAATAAGGACTACCCAAGCTTGAATTTCATAAATAAGCATAGGCAATTTATTTCCAGCACCAGCACCAGCAAGTCCTACCACATGTTCTGAACCAATATTGGAAGCAAAAATGGAAGCTCCCACTACAAACCAGCCCACATTACGACCAGCAAGAAAATAATCTTCTGTATTTGAGTTTTTCTTTTTGATTACCCAAACCGCTATTCCTATAAGAACAGCAAAATAAATTGAAATCGTGATCCAATCAAAAGTATCTAGTAATTGCATGATTATTTAGTTGAAAATTTAAAAGATGTTTCTGTTTTATAAGTCTCTCCAGGTTTTAATTCCACCGAAGGAAATTCTTTTTGATTAGGAGAATCTGGATAATGCTGAGTCTCTAAACAAAAACCTGTTCGCTTAGCATATGTTCCTCCCCCTTTAGCAGGCAATGTACCATCCAAAAAGTTACCAGTGTAAAATTGAATTCCAGGTTCATCGGTAAAAACTTCCATAATTCTCCCACTCTCAGGATCATAAGCCGTAGCTGCTAATTGCTGACCGTTATTTTGGTTATTTAAAACCCAACAATGATCGTAACCCAAGCCACGCTCTAACTGTTCGTTTTCGGTATTGATTTCTTTTCCTATAACTTTAGGAGACCTAAAATCGAATGGAGTTCCAGCAACATCTTTAAATTCTCCTGTTGGAATTAAAGACGAATCTACAGGCAGAAAAGCATCAGCATTAATCATAATCTGATGATCTAAAATAGTTTTAGAAAAATCTCCCGATAAATTAAAATACGAATGTTGAGTAAGATTTACCACCGTTTTCTTGTCGGTTGTAGCTTCATACGCAACCTTTAATGTATTTGTGTTGTCTAATGTATAAGTAACAATAGTTTTTAAATTTCCTGGATACCCTTCTTCCATATCCTTACTTGTATAAGAAAGTTGTAGTGCTAAATAATCCTTTTCTTGTATTGGCTTTACTTCCCAAACAACTTTATCAAAACCTTTATTTCCTCCATGTAAATGGTTTTTTCCATCATTTTGAGCTAAGGTATATTCTTCTCCATCGATTGCGAATTTACCCCCAGCAATTCTATTGCCATAACGTCCAATAATGGCTCCAAAATATGGTGGCGGAATTAAATAATCTTCTAAAGAATCAAATCCTAAAACTACATCTTCAATAGCTCCATTTTTATCTGGAACTTTTAAGTTGGTAATAACCCCTCCGTAATTAATAATAGCTACCTCCATACCATGCTTGTTTGTAAGCTGGTATTTTGTAATTTTTTCTCCGGAAGGAAGTTTTCCAAATTCTGAGGTTGAAATATGGAGAGCTTCGGTGTTTTCTTGTATCTCACTTTGCTCTGAATTAGCAGTTGCTTTTTCCGATTTTGTTTTACATTGAGTAAAAACAACAGCAAGACACACCAGTGAAATATACTTTAAGTTTTGTTTAAATGAATTCATCTGTTAATATTTATTATTTTAAAAAGGTCAGATGTAATACCCACAATCATCATATCTATGTGTTTGATAAAGTTGTTAATGGGCATTTCATAATCTATTTAGGTTTAGAAGGTTACATTCTATGTTGAAATAAATGATAATACGATTCATTTGCATTGAGAGTATTCTTAAATTCACGAATACTTGTTTTATCATCAATTACTAATAATTCAATTCCTGCAATATCTGCAAAATCTTCCATATATGCAGTAGTAAGTGCTTGGGAGTATACCGTATGATGAGCTCCACCAGCTAGAATCCAAGCGGTAGTAGCTTCTTCAAGACTTGGTTTACAATCCCAAAGTACTCTTGCAACTGGCAATTTAGGTAAATCTGCCATTGGTTCCACAGCTTCTACTTCATTAACAATTAATCTAAAACGATTCCCCATATCTATTAAAGAAGCATTAATTGCAGGACCAGCAGGCGAATTAAAAACCAATCGAACAGGGTCTTCTTTCCCTCCAATTCCTAAAGGATGTACTTCACAAGAAGGTTTTCCATCGGCAATAGAAGAACATATTTCTAGCATATGCGAGCCTAATACATACGATTTTTCAGGAGTAAAATGATAGGTATAATCTTCCATAAACGAAGTTCCTCCTTCCAAACCTTGCGCCATTACCTTCATGGTTCTCAACATAGCTGCCGTTTTCCAATCGCCTTCTCCACCAAAACCATAACCATCTGCCATTAAACGCTGTACTGCAATTCCTGGCAACTGTTTTAAAGCTCCTAAGTTTTCAAAAGTATCGGTAAAAGCTTTAAACCCACCTTCATCTAAAAAAGCACGAAGTCCTAATTCAATTTTAGCAGCATCTATTAACGATTGTCTTTTTGCTCCTCCTTCTTTAAGAGATGCTGTTAAATTATAAGACGTTTCATAAACCGCAAGTAAATTCTGTAATTGCTTATCTGTAACAGCATCAATATGCTTTACTACATCCGAAGAATCATAGCCATTTACTTCCAGTCCAAAACGCATTTGAGCCTGTACTTTATCTCCCTCAGTAACTGCAACTTGGCGCATATTGTCGCCAATTCTGGCAACTTTCATATGTTGTAATTCGTCCCAACCTAAAGCTACACGCGTCCAAACACCTAATTGTTTTTGTACATTTTCCGATTTCCAATGTCCTACAATTACTTTTCTTTTCTGACGCATTCTAGACATCATAAATCCAAATTCACGGTCGCCATGCGCCGATTGATTTAAATTCATAAAATCCATATCTATATCATTCCATGGAATCTCTGCATTAAACTGCGTATGAAAATGACATAATGGTTTTTTAAGAATATTAAGTCCTGCAATCCACATTTTAGCTGGAGAAAATGTATGCATCCAAGTAATAATTCCGATACAATTTTTTGTGGTATTTGCTTCAATACAAATAGCTGTTATCTCATCGGGAGTTGTAACGATATTCTTACTTACTATTTTTACATCAATTTTTGAAGAAGCATCCAATCCATTTGCAATGGTATTTGCATTTTGTGCTACCTGTTTTAGAGTTTCGGGACCGTATAAGTGTTGGCTCCCCGTTACAAACCAAATTTCTTTTTCCGTTGAAATCATTAATTATAGTTTTTTATTATTTCTGTCCGTAGTAAGCATCTTTTCCATGCTTACGTTCGTAATGTTTTTTTATAAGTGAATCTTTTAATCTTGGTGCATTTGGATTAATTTGAAGTGTTAAATAAGCCATTCTTGCTACTTCTTCCAATACTTTACTATTATATACTGCTTTTGAAGCTGAATTACCCCAAGTAAACGGACCATGATTACCCAATAATACCATCTGTACTTCTTGATGGGATATCTTTTTATCTTTAAAACAATCTAAAATCTGAATTCCAGTATTGTGTTCGTAGTTTCCTTCAATTAATTTATCTTTCATTGGAGGAGCACAAGGAATATCGGCTACCAAATGGTCGGCATGTGTAGTTCCAAAAATAGGAATATCTTTTTGCGCTTGCGCCCAAGCTACAGAATAGGTAGCATGTGTATGAGCTATACCTCCAATATCTTCCCAATTTTTATACAAGAACGCATGTGTTTTGGTATCAGATGATGGTCGCATTTCCCCTTCAACAATATTGTTTTCAAAATCGACAATTACTATATCCTCTGGTTTTAATTTTTCATAAGGAACCCCGCTTGGTTTAATAGCAAAAACCTTATTCTGTCTATCAACAGCACTTACATTTCCAAAGGTATAAATTACCAAATCCAATGCGTTAAGCTCCATATTTGCCTCGTAGCATTCTCTTTTTAATTCTTTATATTTTGACTCCATAATTACTAATTGTATTATTTGGATGTGTTGTTTTCTATATAAACTGAAAGTCCTGAATAAGACTCCAATAGTGTTTTATAAACCGCTACTTGATCTTCCTGCGGATGATATTCGGCTTCAAAATTGCTTCCTAAATGTTTACTAGCTTCTATTACGTCTTTATAAATTCCAGCGGCTACAGCAGCATAAATAGCCGCTCCCAATGCTGGAGCTTGATCTGAGGACGCTATTTTTATTGGCATATTTAATACATTGGCAAGAGTTTGCATAATAAAAGGAGATTTCCTTGCTACTCCCCCAATACCAATAACAGTATTAATTTTTACCCCTTCGCTCTCAAAACGATCTACTATTTTTTTAGCACCAAAACAAATTGCGTTTACTAATGCCTTAAAAATATGTGGTGCTTTGGTTCCTAAGTTTAAGTCCATCATGGCAGCTTTTAATTCCTGATTTGCATCTGGAGTTCTTCTACCATTAATCCAATCTAAGGCTGTAGGAACACTTTCTTCCAACGGGATATTTTTGGCTGCTTCAGCTAATTGTTTGATGAAATTCCCTTCAATCTCTTTCTTTAAATTATCTTTTTGAGCTTCGGTTAAACTTTCTGAGGTATAAACCAAATTATGAAGAGGCCAAGAAAGCACATCTTTAAACCAAGCTAATAAATCTCCAAATGCAGATTGACCAGCTTCCAAACCTACCATTCCTGGAATTACAGAACCATTTACTTGACCACAAATTCCTTTAACAGCCTTTTTTCCAATTACATTTTCATTGGCTACAATAATATCACAAGTAGATGTTCCCATTACCCTAACCAACGTATGCTCTTCTATTCTAGCTCCCACTGCTCCAGCGTGCGCATCAAAAGTTCCAACTGCAATTACCGTTTCTGTAGTTAACCCCAATCTCTCTGCCCATTCAGAGTTTAAATTTCCAGCAACCTCATCAGAAGTATATGTTTCTTTATAAAGTTGATTTCTTAGTTTGGATAAATACGGATTTAATTTCCCTAAAAATTCTTCGGAAGGGAGTCCGTCCCAGCTTTCATGCCACATTGCTTTATGACCAGCAGCACAACGACTTCTTTTAAATGTATTTAAATCTTTTTCGTCGCCTAATAAATAAGTGATGTAATCGCAATGTTCCATCCATGTATAAGCAGCATTCTTAATAACTTCATCTTCTCTGGCTATATGAAGTATTTTAGCCCAAAACCATTCAGAAGAATAAATTCCTCCCTCAAACTGCGTAAAATCTTGTCCTCCCCAACTTCTAGAGAGCTTATTAATTTCATTGGCCTCCTCAATAGCGGTATGGTCTTTCCATAAAACCATCATTGCATTTGGGTTTTCACTAAATTCTGGTAATAAAGCAAGTGGAGTACCCTCTTTAGAAAGCGGCATTGGAGACGAGCCTGTGGTGTCTATACAAATTCCTTTAATAGCAGCTGGTTTTACCCCCGCTGTAGCAACAACTTTTTTAATAGTCTGTTCTAATCCCTCAATATGATCTAATGGATGCTGACGAAATTGATTTTTAGAAGCATTACAATATAATTTCTGTTTCCATCTTTTATAATATGAAACATCTGTAGCTATTTCTTCCCCATTTGCTGCATTTAACAATACAGCTCTTACAGAATCTGTACCGTAATCCAGCCCGATTACGTATGATTTATTATCGCTCATTAAATTAATTAATTTTCAATTTGAATACATTTACAGAATAAGGAGCTAATTGAACTCCATCTTTAGCATCTATTTTAATTTCTTTAGATTTTGGTATTATATTTTTAGGTTTACTGATGGAATTTACATCACTCAACCCTTCACTTACAAGAACAATTTGAGTAGCATTATTAGCAACAGAAACCCCATTCCATTTAAAATTAATAGTATTTTTTTCAGATAGTGTATTTACCACTTTAACAATCATTTCGTTGGTTTCTGTATCTTTTACTACAGAAGCATATAAACTCTTCTGTCCTATTATTTTTTTACCATCAATAGTAACTTTCATAAGATCGGTGCCTCGATTGGTTGCAAATAATTTTTGCACATAATAATTTGGTGTCCCATAAGAAGTAAGATTGTTAAACCAAATTAAATCGGGAGTCCATTGCCAACCTTCTGTATGCGCCATCAAGGGTGCATAAGACGTTAATTGAACTACCTCAGCATTACGCTCTAATCCAGTCATAAATGCTGCTTCAGACATGGCACACTCCCAATTATTTTCGTTTTTTGGGCTTGCAATTGCAACACTTTGTGCAGCGTATTCTCCAGCAAAAATTTTAGGACCATTTCTATCGTAATCATCATACCTATCGGCATTATCTCTAAACCATTGCGGACTACGGTAATAATGCTCATCTATAATCTCTGCATTTAGTTTTTTCAACGCTTCCATTCCGTATTCAAAATAATCGCCATCTGGAAAAGGACCACTTCCAGAAACAATAATCATATCTGGATATTGTTTTTTAATAGCTTCAGAAAAAACCTTGTAACGCGCAATATAATCTGGTCCCCATTGTTCATTTCCAACCCCAATATATTTCATATTGAAAGGCTCTGGATGCCCCATATCACTACGTACTTTTCCCCAAGGAGTTGAAACATCTCCATTAGCAAACTCTATTAAATCTAAAGCATCTTGCACATAAGGATCAAGTTCTTCCATTGGCACTAATTCTCCAGTATTGAACTGGCATGCCATTCCGCAACTCAAAATTGGTAATGGTTCTGCCCCCATATCTTCTGCTAATTGGAAATATTCAAAAAAACCAATTCCAAAACTCTGATAATAATCGGGGGTTGGACGATGTCCAAACTCTGTATTCCATCTATTGACCAATATTTCACGATCTTCAATAGGGCCTACTGTTTTTTTCCATTGATAGCGTTTTGCTAACGTTCTTCCTTCTACAATACAACCTCCTGGAAAACGTAAAAACCCTGGATCCATATCTGCTAACAATTGCACCAAATCTTTACGCATTCCATTTTTTCTTTGTTTCCATGTATCTTCAGGAAATAAAGAAATCATATCCATATCAATTTCTCCCGTTCCAGAAAACGTTATTTCAAGGGTAGCTTTTTCTGCGGTTGCAGTTGCCGTTAATTGTGCTTCATATTTTTTCCAATCGTTGGCATCTACTACTACCGAGGTAGAAGCAATTTCCTTCTTATCTTTCCCGACCAGCTTAAAGTGAAGCTCCTTTATATTACCCGATGTTTTAGCAGCTAAAAAGGACAGATTATAAACAGCCTTGGCATGTATCCCCATCCCTCTAAAACCTTGATTGATGATTTTGTAACCTTGATCGTCTTTTACAGTAATTCTACAATAATTGTGATTGGTTTGATCTCCAGAATATTTTATAATTGTAGCAATTCCTGAATTGTTATTATAAGAATGACGATCGCTATTAGGTTGTTCCCAACCCATTAAAGGCTCATCAAATTCAAAAGATCTATTTTTAATCATCTCAGCATACAACCCACCATCTGCGGCAAAATTGATATCCTCAAAAAATATCCCGTACATTGTGGGTTGTATTTTAGCAATAGATTGTGATGCATCTACCTCTAAAGTTGTTATTTGTGCATAATTTATTCCTACACAAAAAAATGCTAGAATGTATATCTGTTTTAAAGTTTTCATTTTTAGTTTTTGTTGATTTATCTATTTTTTAGGCAACCATACTTTCATTTTTCCTATTCCTCTGTTTGACCATGCATAATAAGGAATGGCTTTTAATTTATTGTTCTCTATTACATTAACCCCTTCTAAAAGATCGTTCTCCTTTTTTACTTGAAAAGTATCGTCATTAGAAATCGTAATAGCATCAAAATTATTTTTATTATCTATTTCTTCCACTGCATATACAATTGGACCATATTCCAAAGCAATTTTCCCACGGTCTTCTTCCACTTTTTCATTTGCTAATACTTCTCTAACTTTCATTGGAATCTCTAAAGAAATGGTTTCTCCTTTTTTCCAGTTTCGAGTAAGTGTTATATATCCATTATCAATTGTTGCTTCCACTAGCTCTCCATTAACCTTAACTTCTGGTACTGCTTTTATTTTTTCTTTATATGAATAAAGTGTTCCTGGGAGCACCTCATTTCTTGCCCAACCTGGAATTCGTAATTTTATAGTAAAATCTGACGCTGTTTCTGGAGTAACTGTTAACTTAACACTTCCATTCCATGGATAAGAAGTTTCCTGAGTAATAGCTATAGCTGTTTCCTCCAAGCCTATTGTTGCCTGATTTGCAGCATATAGATTTACAAATACTGTATCGGAAGTTTTAGAATAAATTAACCCAGGTAAAGAAGGAATAAAACGAATTACATTAGTAGGACAACAAGAGCAATCAAACCAATCTTTTCGGGTACATGCCCCTTGATTAAATTTATACACTCCATCTGATTCTAATGCATTTGGATAGAAAAATTGAGTCCCGTTTAATGAAAGTCCAGAAATTAAACCATTATACAATGTACGTTCAATAACATCAAAATATTTTACATTCCCAGTCATATTATGCAATCTGTGATTCCAATAGACATCTCCAATTGCAGCACAAGTTTCGTTATAAGCAGTTAAATTAGGAAGTTCATAATTTTCTCCAAATGCCTCACCTTCATGCCTAGCTCCTATTCCACCAGTGAGATACATTTTTTTATTTACCATATTCTCCCAAAGGTTATCTACAGCTTTATGGTAAGCGGTATCATTCTCAATAGCCGCAATATCCGTCATAGCGGCATACATATAAACAGCTCTAACAGCATGTCCCACTACTTCATCTTGTTTTATAACAGGAACATGATCTTGAGCATAGGGACCAAAATCCATTCTTCCTTCATGAAACCCTCTTCCATCTAAAAAGTATTTTGCCAATTCTAAATACTTCTTTTCGTTGGTAATTCTATACAACCTTATCAATCCTGTTTCTATAATTTGGTGTCCTGGAACCGTATGGATTTTTCCATCTTCTGGCCCAAAGGTTTCTACCATTAAATCTGCATTTTTTAAAGCTATATTTAAGAAATTCTTTTTCCCAGTAGCCTCGTAATGAGCAGCAGCAGCTTCGTATAAATGTCCAGCATTGTATAATTCATGACTCATCTCTAAAGATTCCCAACGCTTCCCTTCATTAACCTTTACCCACGTTGCTGGGGGATGAGCAGGATTTATAGTTCGCCAAGTAGTTAGATAACCATCTTTTTCCTGACCAATACTTATTACATTAATAATGGAATCTAATAAAGTTTCTAGTTGAGGATTCGGTGCACTAATTAAAGAGTAAGATGCTCCTTCAACAATTTTATAAACATCGGTATCATCAAAAGGCATAACACCTTTTACTTCGCCTTCCATTTTTCCTCCAGCAATTAAGAAGTTATCAAAGCGACCTTCTTCTGTAGATTTTTCTATAGCGTATTCTATAGTTCTTTCTTGTACTCTTTCTATAATAGGAAGCCAAAAATTATCATTCAATTTTACATGTTGAATATTTACCGATTCTATTTGGTAACCCGATTCATTCTCAATTTTTGTAGTAACACCTTCCTTCTGACTTTCTTGCTGACAAGAAAATAATAACAATAAAGAAAATGTTACTAAAATAGTACTGTCAATTCTTCTTAGACTTCTCATTTTAGGTAGTTTTGGCGGTTAACTTTTATAAGTGTGCAATTTACATTTTTAATTTTAAAAAACAAGTTAATCTAAATAATCCTTATCTATTTTAGGCCATAACTCCTCATCCCATTGCAATTCTAATACCTTTAGCTTAGGTTTTCCATTATCTTGAGCATCATAAGCATGGAAAAACAAATAATCCTTTCCATCAAAATTATAGGTACTATTATGTCCTAAACCATACCAGTTTTTATTCCCTTCTAATACTAAGGTACCTCCTCCATTTACTAATGATTTCCCATTTTGATCTAGATAAGGCCCCATTACTTTTTTAGACCTTCCTACTACAATTTTATAGGTACTTTCTTTACCTCTACAACATAAATCCCACGATAAAAACAGGTAATAATATCCGTTTTTCTTAAAAATAAAGGGCGCTTCTAAAGCTCCATTTCCAGGATCATTATCGAGAATCTTAAAGTCTCTTTCTCGTCTTGCAAGGGTGTGCCATTCTTCGGGTTTAGCAACCGATTTTAAATCTTTGCTTAATTTTACCAATTTTAAACCTTCCCAAAAAGAACCAAAAGACAACCATGGCGTATTGTTTTCATCAAATATTAAATTTGGATCAATAGCATTCCACATATCCCGATTGGGAACCGATTGAACAACAATCCCTGCGTCTTCCCATTTATAATTGGCATCAGTAGCATCTAAGGTTGTATTTGTTGCTACACCTATTGCAGAAGTATTTTTTCCAAAGCTTGAAACCGAATAATATAAATAGTATTTTCCATTGTGAAAAGAAATATCTGGTGCCCAAATATGATTTTTAAAATTAGGAACAACACTATCTGTCCATGTTGGTTTTTGCTGAAATACGGCTGGCTCTTTCTTCCAATCTTTTAAATCTTTAGAACTGTAACTTGAAATTCCATTTCCTGTACAGAAAAGATAGTATGTATCTCCTTGTTTGGCAACTACAGGATCATGAACCATAATATCTTGAGCTAAAATTCCTGCTGAAAACAGTACAATACATAATTGAAAAAATAATTTCATGCGAATAAATTTAGTTTAAACATCTCATTTTAAATATTTTATATTATTTCACAAAGAATGACTCCCTTATAAAAATCTCTGCTTTATTCATTTTATTTTATGGAAACAATTACTTTGGCTATACTTAATCCCTTTATGAAGGATTCATTACTCAATCATTATTTTGAATTCCTTCAGAAGTCATTTGGATTCTCTTAATAGTTCCATCCTCATTATAGTATAAGCGGTCTATACAAACAGAACGCCTAAAACTCCCCCCATTAGGTTCAATACTTCCATTATGATATATAAAATATGGGATTCCTTTATACTCAATTATGGCTTGATGGTTTGTGTTTGTATTTCCTGCAACTTCATTTAAAATTCCTTTAAATTCCCATGGACCAGTAATAGATTTACTCATAGCATAGGCTGTTTTTTCAGGAAAACCATATGCATAAGACAAATAATACCAGTCTCCTTTTTTATGTATCCAAGGAGCTTCTGTAAATTTAGGAAGGTCTACCGTATGGATGGGACCATCAAATTCTATCATATTTTCTTTTAATTTGGCATAATAACAAGCTGTATTACCCCAATATAAATAGGCTTGCCCATCATCATCTATAAAAACAGACGGATCAATATCATCCCAACTTATATCTGTATGCTCGGTAGTCATATCATTAGTTACTAAAGCCTTTCCTAAAGCATCTTTAAAAGGTCCAGTTGGAGAATCGGAAACAGCTACACCAATTGCTTTTCCGTGTATGTTTTTATGAGTTACCGTAACATACCAATAAAACTTACCATCTCTTTCAATTACCTGTGCAGCCCAAGCATCTCCTTTAGCCCATTTAAAATCGGAAGGTTTTAAAGGTACTGGATGCTCTTTCCAGTTTACCATATCTGTAGATGAGTATACCAACCATTCATCCATTTTATAAAAATGAAAATCTTTTGGAGCCTCATCATGCCCAGCATATAAATACACTGTGTTGTTATGTACCAATGCCGCAGGATCTGCCGTAAACTTGTCTTTAATAATTGGATTATTAAAATTTTCTTGATCTTGAGCTTCTGTTAATAATGTTCCTATAAAAAATAGAAACACACTATATAATTTTACTCTCATAATTATTTTATTTCAAAAACGATTACTGAAAAAGCAGGAACTTCAAGTTCAAGTGTTCCTTTCTTAAATTTAAAATCCTCATACTCTTTTACTACAATTTTGTTTGGATTTTCAAATGAATTATGATCCTGAACTTTAGCAGAAGTTAAGATGTTGGCTGTTGCCTTATTTAGCTTCATTTTTTGAAAATCTAGCGTAATCTTATGTGCTTTGTTCATATCAACATTTACCAAAGAAACATGTGCTACTCCTTCTTTATTAATAGATGCAGACGCAGATATTGCTGGAACTGAATTTCCTTCAAACTCATATTTATCAGATTTTAAATCTATTGGTAACAAGGTTGCATCTTGGTGCACCGCATACATTTTCATTACATGATAAGTTGGTGTAAGAATCATTTTTTCATCATCAGTAAGAATAACTGCTTGTAAAACATTTACGGTTTGCGCTAAATTAGCCATCTTAACACGTTCACTATGATTGTTAAAAATATTAAGTGTTGCCCCAGCAATCATGGCATCTCTCATAGTGTTTTGTTGGTATAAAAAACCAGGATTAGTTCCTTCTTCCACATTATACCAGCCACCCCATTCATCTACTATCAAGTCTATTTTTTTATCAGGATCATATTTGTCCATTACAGCAACATGCTTGGTTATTAAAGTCTCCATATTCAATGCACGCTCCATAGTTTTAAAATATTGCTTTTCATTGAAATTAGCTGCAGGACCTTTATCATTCCATTCTACAAAAGAATAAGAATGTAATGCCACACCTTCTATAAGATGCTTTGGAATGTCTCTCATTAAAACTTCTGTCCAATGATAATCGTCTACATTTGCTCCAGAAGCAATTCTGTAAATCCCTTTATCATTATTCCAGCTACTCATAAAAGTAGCGTATTGACGATACAGATTTGCGTAATATTCTGGAGTCATATTACCACCACAACCCCACATTTCATTACCTACTCCCCAATAAGTTACTCCCCAAGGTTTATCTCTCCCATTTTCTTTACGAAGGTTTGCCATCGGACTCTCCCCGTCGTGATTTACATATTGGATCCAATCGGTAAACTCTTTTACGGTTCCGCTCCCAATATTAGCTGCCAAGTAAGGTTCTGCCCCCAAAGCCTCACATAAATTTAAAAAATCGTGAGTTCCAAAACTATTATCTTCGGTTACCCCACCCCACCATTGATTCACAATAGTAGGTCGGTCTTCTTTAGCTCCAATACCATCTTTCCAATGATACGTATCTGCAAAACAACCTCCTGGCCAACGTAAATTTGGTACTTTTAACTCTTTAAGTGCTTCAATAATATCTGTACGTACCCCGTTTGTATTAGGAATATTACTGTCTTCGCCTACATAAAAACCCCCGTAAATACAACGGCCTAAATGCTCTGCAAAATGCCCATAAATATGCTTACTTATTATGGGAGCATTTTCCTTTTCTTGTATAGTAACTGTAGTTTGTGCACAAGTGACTCCTGCTAAAAGAAGGCAAAGTATCAATACAATACCTCTTGATTTTATATTTTTTTTTGAAATCATATAGGTTAATTTATAAGTGTTATTTTTACATTTCCAAATTAATTAATAATTTTTAATAAAAACAAATGATTTATTAAACAATTCGTTTTTTTAATGTTATAAAAATGAACAAACCCTAATAAAAATAAATTTTAGCAGTTACAAAACTAACTGCCTCAGAGCAAGCCCAAGAAGTGTTAAGCGAAATAACCTCAACCCAAAATTCTTCAACAAACTCTGGAAAATTAAATTAGCTATGTGGTATTAAAATGTGAATTCATTGATTATTTTTAAAAAAAATGTAATTTTACCCGTATTCTGTGAAAATCTACCCCACATGTTAAATAATTATAGTAAAGAAGATAAGGTATTACTTGCCGTAGATTGTATCATTTTTGGGTTTGACAAAGAAGAACTTAAAATTTTATTGATTAAAAGAGATTTTGAGCCTGAAAAAGGAAAGTGGTCTCTTATGGGTGGATTTTTAAAACGCAATGAAACGTTAGATGATTCGGCAAATAGGATTTTGCATCATTTAACGGGATTCCATAATATCTACATGGAGCAATTGTATGGTTTTAGTAAAGTGGACAGAGATCCAGCTGAACGAACCGTTTCTGTAGCCTACTATGCCCTTATCAACATTGAAGAGCATAACCAAGAATTAATTGAGCAATATTCTGCTAGGTGGTTTAGTATTTCTGAGGCTCCAAAATTAATTTTTGATCATGACCAAATGGTAAACCATGCTATTAGGCGTTTGCGCTATCGAACTTCAAACAAACCTATTGGATTTGAATTATTACCTGAGAAATTTACAATGAGACAGCTTCAAAAACTTTATGAAGCTATTTTAGATGAAGAGCTTGATAAAAGAAATTTTATCAATAAAATAAATGGTTTGGACATCCTTATAAAGTTGACAGAAAAAGATATGTCTTCCTCTAGAAAAGGTTCTTTTCTATATCAATTTGATAAAGAAAAATATGACAAAAAAGTGGAAGATGGATTTACTTTTAAAATATAAAAATCCCCCGAAAATAAACTCCGAGGGATTTATAAAGAAACAAATTCAACCCACTTAAAACAAGTTTTTACACAAGCTATTCCACTACAGAATCAGGAAGTAATCCTAAGGCTTTAAACAAAGACACTCGCTCTTTAAGTTCTTGCCCAAAAAGCTGAACACTTAATTGTTCGGCCTCCAAAGCTTGTCGTTCTGCATCTACAACATCTATATAATTAATAAGCCCTTTTCTATACCTTTCATTTGTTAACTCTGCCGCGTTATTTGCTGCTTTTACAAATTCTTGTTGTGCCAGCAATTGTTCATGCACCCATTTAATATTAGAAATGGAATTTTCTACTTGTCTATAAGACACTAGAACATTTTGATTGTAAGCAGCTTCTGCTTGTTTTAACTCACTTTTTCTAAGTTTAATTTCTGCACGTTTTTTTCCACCTTCAAAAATTGGTAAGGAAGCTGAAACTCCTGCTACCCATGTTCTACTATCATTCTCAATCCAATTATTACTGTCACCCGACAAGTAACCGAAGGCGCCATTTAGATAAAATGATGGTAATAATTGTTTCCATTGATTCTTTACCAAACTTTTAGATGATTCTAACATGAGTTTAGCAGATTTTAAATCGGGGCGTGTAGCAGTTAAAGAGTCCTTTTCCAAAAAGATCAAATCTGGTGGCATATAGCTAATTTCTGTTTTATGTATACTGAAATTACTTGCATCTACTCCAACCAATGGTGCTAAAATAAGTTCGATTTCGGTTCTAAGTTTATGAATCCTTTTTATTTGAACTTGCACCGATGACAATTCAGTTTTAGCTCTTAAAACATCAATCTGACTTACCAAACCTGCTTCATAACGAGTTGTGGTTATTTCTAAATTATTCAACCTTGTTTTTTCTGTTTCTTTTAAAAGATCCTTTTCAGCATCAACCTGTAATAACAAGAAATAATTTTGAGCCACTTCTGTAATTACCTGTAGTAAAATATCTTTTCTACTTTCAACAGTTGCATCGGCTGCCAAGCGGTTTGCTTTTACATTATCAATGTTCTTACCAAACACATCGAGCTCATAATTTACCGTAAGCGGAATATCAAAAGTATTAATAGTTACCCTATCTAATTGACCTCCAAAAGGGTTTGGTCTATTAGCCGAGAACTCTTGTCTAGCAACCGAAGGCTCCAAACGCAACATTGGTAATAATGATGAAAATGCTATTCTTTTCTGCGCTATTGCCTGTTCTACTCTAGCCTGCGCTATCTTCAAGTCTTCATTATTTTGCAATGCCAAGGCTATTAAACTATCCAATTCCTTATAACCAAAAGCTTCCCACCATTTGTCTGTTTCAATAACAGGAGCTGCTTTTTTAGATATGGTGTCCGTTCCTATATACAGCACCTCATTTGTCTGCTCTGGCACATCCCATTTCCATGTGGAGGTACTGTCTTGACTATATCCAATTGACTGATAGAATCCTATCAAAATCAATATAGTTTTTATAAATATCTGATTCATTTTTATTTTTTTACTTAACATCTACGGTTGCTTTTTTTAAGACCATTTTTCTACAAAGCACATAAAATACAGGAGTAAATAGTAATCCGAACAATGTTACTCCCAACATTCCACTAAAAACTGCCGTTCCTAAAGAGCGTCTCATTTCTGCTCCTGCTCCCGTTGCTGTAACCAAAGGAATTACCCCAAGAATAAAAGCAAAGGCGGTCATTAAAATAGGTCGTAATCTTAACCTTGCAGCCTCTTTTGCCGCTTCTTGCAAACTATACCCTCTATCTTCAAGTTGCTTTGCAAATTCTACAATTAGAATAGCATTTTTACTAGCTAACCCTACTAGCACAACCAATCCAATTTGTGTTAAAATATTATTATCCATTCCCATTATTCCTACTCCAAACATTGCCGATAGTAAACACATAGGCACAATAAGAATTACAGCCAATGGCAATACCCAACTTTCATACTGAGCAGCTAATAGTAGAAAAACAAATAAAACGGCCAATGCAAAGGCTATTCCTGCTGTATTACCTGTACTTTTTTGCTGATATGCAATTTCAGTCCATTCATAATCAATACCATCTGGTAATATCTGCGCTGCTAGTTGTTCCATAGCATCCAAAGATTCTCCAGAACTATGCCCAGGAGTAGTGTTTCCTGTAAGTGCCAAAGAAGGATATAAATTGTACCGAGGTACACGTGCTGGGCCAGAAATATCTTTTAGATCTCCAACAGCACTCAAAGGAATCATATTTCCATATTTATTTCGAACTCTAATGTGCTCCAAATCCTCTGGAGTATATCTAAACTCTCCATCGGCTTGGGCGGTTACTCTAAATGTTTTCCCTTGTAGGTTAAAATCATTTACAAATGCAGAGCCCAAATAAACCTCTAAAGCGCTTGAAACTTCTTCAATTGGGACACCCAGCTTTTGAGCTTTTTCTTTATCGAGATCAAAAAATAATTGAGGCGAGCTGGTATTAAAAAATGTAAAAACATTTGTCATTGTCGGATCTTGATTAGCAGCTCCCATAAGCTCATAAGCCGATTTTAACAATTGCTCATTGCCTAATCCACCTCTGTCCTGCAACATCAATTTAAATCCACCAGCATTACCAATTCCTCTTACAGGTGGAGGTGGAATAACAATAACGTAAGCATCTGTCATCTTACTTAACGAACTAGTTAAAGACTGTTGAATCCCTTCATAGGTAACCCCTTTATCATTACGTTCTTCAAAACTTTCCAATGCAGTAAAAATTACCCCTGCATTTGATGAATTTGTAAATGTTGCCGCATCAAAACCTGTAAATGCAACCGCGTCTTTTACCCCATCAACTTTAAGTACACTGTCTATTGCTTTATTTACAACTTTGTCTGTTCTCTCTAGCGAAGAACCTGGAGGTAACTGTATTACAGTAATAAAATATCCTTGATCCTGTTCTGGAATAAACCCAGTAGGCACCTTGTAAAAAGCAAAAACAGTTAAAGCTATAAGTCCTAAATACACTAGCATCACTCCTTTTCTTATATTGATAAGTCTTGACGTTAATTGTGCGTATTTATTAGATGTCCAATCCATTAACTGATTAAACTTATCAAAGAATTTAGTTATAAAACCTTGTGCTGCAACATTAGAATGCTTAGGAGAGTCATCGTGCTTTTTCATTACTTTGGCTGCAATTGCAGGACTTAATGTAAGCGAAACAAAAACAGAAATCATGGTTGCAACAGCTATGGTTACTCCAAATTGACTGTAAAACTGACCACTAATTCCTTTTAAAAATATGGTAGGTAAAAATACAGCAACAAGCACTAGTCCCATTGCTACCAATGCTCCCCCAACTTCATTCATTGTTTTTTGAGCAGCTTGTTTTACCCCCATTCCTTCTCTAAGGTTTCGCTCCATATTCTCAACCACCACAATGGCATCGTCTACCACAATCCCTATGGCTAGTACTAATCCAAACAGTGTTAAACTATTAAGAGAATACCCTAAAGCTTGCATTACGGCAAAAGTTCCAATAAGCGAAACAGGGATTGCAAGGATTGGTATAATAGCCGCTCTCCATGTTTGTAGGAATAATATAATTACCAATACCACTAAAATTACGGCTTCGTAAATAGTTCCCCCTACTTCGTCGATTGATTGTTGAATAAACTCCGTTGGGTTGTATGCAATACGATATTCTATCCCCTCTGGAAAATCTTTTGATGCTTCTTTCATGGTATTGATCAAAGCATCTGCTGTTTCTAACGCATTGGTTCCTGGGCGCTGAAAAACTGGTAAGGCTACAGCAGGATATTTACTTAAATACCCTTTGGTAGCATAGCTTGCCGATCCTAACTCTACACGTCCAATATCTTTAACACGAACTAATGCCCCATCTTCTCCATTTCTAATAATGATATTTTCAAATTCTTCAATTGAATTTAATCTTCCTTGTGTTTGAATATTAATTTCAAAAGCGTTTTGGGTAGTTAAAGGTTGCTGATTTAAAGTTCCTCCCGCAATTTGAACATTTTGAGCTCTTAAAGCAGTTAACACCTCATTTGGTGTCATGTCCAAATTTGCTATTAAATCTGGATTCAACCAGATTCTCATGGAGTATTGATCGCCTCCAAACATTCTTACAGCTCCAACCCCATCAATTCTTGAAAGTTTATCTATAATTTGAAAATTGGCATAATTTGCAAGATATGTTTGGTCATAAGTCTCTTCTGGAGATATTAAATGGATAACCAACATAAGGTCGGGAGCACTTTTTTGTGTTGTAATTCCCAATCGTCTTACGGGTTCTGGCAATCTAGGTTCTGCAATGGCCACACGATTTTGCACCAATACTTGGGCATTATCTACATCTACCCCTTGTTTGAAAGTGATTGTTAATTCCATAACACCATCATTTGTAGCTTGAGATGCCATGTATATCATTCCTTCAACTCCATTAATTTCTTGTTCCAAAGGCGTTGCCACCGTTTTGGAAATCGTTTCTGTGCTAGCTCCAGGATAGGTTGCCCTCACTACTACTGTTGGAGGAGCTACTTCTGGATACTGTGAAACAGGTAGCGAAAAATACGCCAATCCACCAACTATCATTAATATAATAGATATCACGATTGACAATATTGGACGCTCTATAAAAGTATGCGTGAATTTCATTTTATTTTCTTTATATTTTTATTGGATTTTGACAAAAAAAGAGCCTCCCTCAAATCAAAAAATATGATAAGAGGCTCTTTTACAGATGATTAAAAATTAGCTTTTTAACTAAGTCCTTTTAACCATCAAAAAAACAACTACATGAGAGTTATTGAAATTTACTTATAGGCCACACTTTTAGTGTTTTGTTGAATTTTAAAATTATCTTCTGAAGGAGCTACCTTCATACCTGGTCTAATTTTTAAAAGATTTCCAGTAACAATTTTATCATCCAAAGTAAGTCCTTCTTTCACTATTCGGTACTTCATTTTAAAAAGTTTCCCTAGTTTAATAGGCTTAGCATGCACCGTGCTATCTTCAGCAATTACATACACTACTTTATTGGATTGATTAGAACTTATAGCTTCTTCTGGGATTAAAATTGCTGAGGAATTCCCCTTCATAAGTCGTAGTCTCCCAAACATTCCAGATTCTATTTTTAGATCTTCATTATCAAAAACTGCGCGCCCTCTAATGGTTCCTGTATTTCTATTAACTTCATTATCAACAAAATCCAGCACCCCTGCTCTGCTATATTCTCCCTCTGTTGAAAGTTTTACTGCTACTGGGGTATTAGAATTGCTATTATAATTAACAAAATCGTTTTCACTTCCTTCAAAATAAAAGTGAATAGGATTAATTTTCACAATGGTAGTTAACGGAGTGGCATTGGCAACACCTCCAGTTACATAATTTCCAGCATCTATAAAGTCGTCACTAATTTTCCCACTAATAGGCGCCTTAATTTCTGTATAGCTTAGATTAAGTTTAGCCTGCTCTAGTCGTGCATTGGCAGCCATTAATTGTGCCTCTGAAGATTTAGCAATTTGTTTACGTTGTTCTACTTCTTCTAAAGATACCGCACGAGAATCTTTAACCGATTCTATTCTGTTGTAATCACTTGTGGTTCGGTTAAGATCGGCTTCGGCTCTTAATTTTTCGGCTTCGGCTTGTTTTAATTCAATATAAAATGGCCTTTGATCGATTACAAAAAGTACTTCTCCTTTTTTTACAATATCCCCATCTTTAAAATTTACCGATTCGATATACCCGTTTACACGTGAACGAACCTCAACTCTTTCAGATGCAGCAAAACGCCCAATATATTCGTCCCAATCATCTACAGAGTTTTGAACAGGATGAACAAATGGAGTTGCCATTAATGCATTCCCTCCATGTTCTGCAGCTTTAGAATCGCTACAAGAATGGATGGCAAATACAAGTACTGCAAGCAAGGGGACTCCAAACACTATTTGTATTAATTTACTTCTCTTTTTCATTTTTTGGATTTTTTTAGTTGTTTTTAATTATAATTGACCGGTCGTCTATTACTAGTTAAAAAAAATTATTTTAAAATAAGAGTTTTCAAAAAGTATAAAAAATTGTTTAGTGGATCTGCACATTTGTTTTCTTTCATAGAAGTAAGCATTCCTTTGTAAGCATCTTCCATAAAATCTACAATTTTAGCGGCGTCTATATTCTTATCAATACTACCGTCTATTTGCGCTTCCTTTACTACATCAACAATTATTTCTCTAGTTTTTTGTTCTTCATGAACAATAGTAGTTCTAATACTTTCACTATGTTCGGCCATTTCTAAACCTATATTACAACCCATACAACCCAAAGAACAATTTAATTGATCTCTCACTATGGTAACTCTATGATTATAATAATTGAATAGCCTTTCTACAGCAGGAATGTTTTCATGACTAAGAACTTCAATAGTAGCTGCCCTTTTTAATGAAAAATACCGTTGCAATGCATGAACTGTGAAATCCTCTTTAGATTTAAAATAAAAATAAAAAGACCCTTTCGGAACATCCGCAGCCGATACAATATCGTTTACGCTTGTTCCGTTATACCCTTTAGACCATAAAATATTAAGACCTTTGTCTAAAAGGTAATCTGCCTTATCTCTATTTTTAACTGTTGCTGACAACTATTCTAATTTGAAGGAGCAAATATATGACCAGTCGTCTACAAAATCAAACATTGTGATGTTAAATTTATGCAAATAAAAACAATTTACTGATTACAAGTGTTTTACATCGTAAAACTAAGGACTCTTCCCCCTAACTATTTTAATAGAATTAATAAATATTTATAAGATGCCTCAAACTATAGTTTTATTACTATCTCACTTTCTTTTTCTGAAAGAGGAATTTTATAAGCTCCATTATCCATTTTAAAAGGAAGATTTACATTTTTATTACTTTGTAAAAAAGCTGTAGGAGTATAATCATTTTTGGGATTTAGATATAGTCTTACTTCCTTTTCTTTTTCATTATAGCCTACCTTATTAATACTTCCAGCATCTAGAGTAATTAGTAACCCTTCTGGAGCTATAAAAACTTTATTTTTAGCGGCTGTAGTTAACATCATTTCTACCTTATCTTTATTGCTTTTAATATTTCCACCAAAAGAAACCCAACCAAAATCGGCTGTTTTAGTTAAATAAGAAGTAGAATTAATAGCATACCCAAAAAACCCAGAACCATAATCGCCCGACAGGTAATCAATTTCCAAAGTTTGCGGAAACGAATGAAAAGCTGCTGGACCAAAACCATCTTTAGTAATATTAGAAATTCCTCCTAACAAACCTCCATATCCCACTTTTAGAAGATGAAAATCGTCTGGAGAGTTTTGATACGCTTTTAACACTGGAATGGCATTTAAAGCCGATCCATAATGATGTATTTGTCGTTCTACTCTCGACAATTTTCCTCCGTAAAGAAAATCCCAATACCGCCTTGCATTTCCATTATATGCCCAGTGTGGCATGGTAGGCATGTATGCTAGCACTGCATTTAAGGTAATTGCAGCTTTTTCTGTATACCCAAAATAATCGGACCACATAAACACTTCTTCTTGCCCCGTTGAATCCCAAGGCATTTCACTTCCGAAGGGATAATTTAATGACTTCCAATGATCGGCACGTTCTTTCATCTTAAATTCTAAATTCTCGGCTAAATCATTAATTCCTTCCCGTTTTAAATCTTTTAAAACATTCAAAAAAACAGTCCCCTCCATTTGTCCGAATTGTGCATAATACGGAGCTAACTCTGTCATTGCTATAGCTGTATGATATGCTTGTTTTAAATACCAATCCCACGGCTTATTTTCCACTAAACCTGTATGATATCGAGCCAAACGATACATTACCCAATAAGCAGCTGTTACATGCGGATAATTATACGATCTCCCAGGATCGTTAGCGTGTTTATGATTCCAAGCAGCCCATGTTTTATAATTAATGGTATCATTATAAGTTCCTTTAGGCATGCTATCTGGTTCATAATAGAAAACACTTTTTTTAACTCCATATTTATTTTCACCCTCTGCATATTGTATAGTACCCCATAAAGTTTTATGTACAAATTCTGATAGTTTGTCTATTTCCTCCTTATCTGGTTGTACATACTGCTTCATCATTGCTGCCAACCAGCTTCCAGCTCCCCCCTCGTCGCTCAAGCCTGCAATCCATGCTCGGCTATCTTGAGTTACTTGCTTTTTTGCTTCATAATCATAAGATATTACCGAAGGATTACGATTAAAAGGATCTTCTTCATTGTCAAACCACTGCTCAGTTGTTAAAAAATGACCAAAATCTGCTATTACTTCCGCTTCCGACTTAATTATTTTATAATTTATAGTTTGCTGTTTTCCATCTTCATAATCAATAGTTATACGAGCTCTACCCCATTGTTGTCCATTGACTTGATATGCAACATAACCACTTTTTAATTGCTGCTTTTTTTCAATAGAAATTGCTCCCTGAGGCTCAACTGCTATATTTTTTATTTTTGAAGAATTTTTAATGAATAATTGTCCGTTTACATTCTTTGGCAACACATATCCTGGAACACCAACAGCTGTTGGCATTTTATGATCGATAAGAGATTGTTGAACATTTTTAATGCTTTTTGCCAATACAAATTTTACCGCAAAGTCTTTTTCTTCATCTGGTTTTAACAGTATCGATGTGGGCTTATTCCATTGCTGTACACCTTTCCATTGATTTACTGCATAGGCTTTACTCAAAGACATCCATTCATGAAATCCTTCAAAAACTATGCTTCTCCGAGTGGGGTCGTCCAACAAAGGTCTGTATGCCTCAAAAGGCATATTCTCTTCGGGGAGTACCAATAAAGCGGAACCTTTTCCGCTTAAATGCTTAACTTCCAAATACCCTGCATCCATTCCAATATAAGGGTCGAAAAACACATTATCTGCATGAGCTTCATCTAATGATTTTCCTTCTAAAATATTATTGAAAATCATTGGAACTCCCAAAGCTCCAATTTCCAATGGCGCATCACTTGTATTTTTTAAGACAAAACGCAGTATTAAATTCCCGTTATCCTCTTCATAATAACGTTTAATATTTACAGGAAGTTCTTCCGGAAAAGTATTGGTCATATCCGAAGCCATTAAAACATTTCCTTTAACAGAAAGTTTTTCCACAGGCTTTCTTTTATAAGCTGATGAATAATTTACCCAATCTCCTTGTGTATTTTTCAGCGTTAAATTAAGATCTCCAAGATGATACAAACTGTCCTTATCTCGAATTTCTAATCTTTCCCCGGGAGTAAAATCAAAATTGGCATCTGCTACAGGATATAAACCAGCTACTGTTTGTGAAGTTTTTACCAATTTTAAATTAAATTCTGATGTTTTTACTTCTATAAAACCATTTTCTAATCCTAGGCTAGAAGGCTTCTTGACAATATTATTCCAATATTCCTGAGAATGTCCTTCAAAAGAAAAAAATACTAATAATAAGAGAATAAAATTATATTGTGAACGAGGGTTTATCATTTGTTTATGCGTTTGGTTAATGTATTAAAAAACATACATAGCTATGAGTTCTTTGGGTATTTAAGTTCTTGCTCTACCCTAATTATAAATTTCAGGTTACTTTAATGTAACATCTAAATAAACAGAATACCTATTGTAAGTATCATAAAAAGGTTTGTAAGTAATTCCATCAATTATAAATTCTAATTTTTCAGGATCTCCAGAAATATCCTTTCCTATCTCGTTTTTATCAAACGTAACCTTACGCCATTCTGTACGGGGTTCAGACTCTTGAGCAACAAGTAAAATAGGACCATAAAATAAACTAGCTATATTTTGTTGATCCATTATTGATTCTAAATGAAACTGAAATGGCATTTTTAATTCCACAGTATCCCCGTCTTTCCAAGTACGATTTAAGGTTAGGTAACTTCCAGGAATAGCTTCTACTTTTTCCTCTTTTCCATTAATCTTCACTATAAAACCTTTGGTAGCCCAATTTGGTACACGAACTTTCAAATCAAATTTTCCATTACCATTAATAGTTAGTTGTGTAAAATCTTCTTTCGGGAAAGCAGTTTTTTGTGTAATTGTTAGCTTTTTTTCCGCCCAATGTAAAGTTGATGGCACATATAGATTTACATAAAGCGCGTCATTTTCTACACTTTTAAAATAAATAGAATTTTGAAGTTTTGTACTACTTTCTATAGCTGTACCGTTACAACAAGTAAACCCTTTCATATCTGGATTTCCAAAATGCTTTACAGAACCTGGTCTTAATGGAACATGGTATGTATTTGCTGGAGTTTTCTCTGCTACAGACGCTAGAATATGATTATATAAACCGCGTTCATAATAATCCATGTATTCGGCTCTTTGATCAAAAAGAAACAAGTTTCTCGTTAATTTAAGCATGTTATAGGTAGCACACGTTTCATTTTGCCCTCCTGCTGATAATCCATTTTCATATATAGTTGCTGGTTGTGAGATAAAACATTCTGCATTTGCTGGGTTTCGTGCTCCTGCAACTCCACCAATACTATACATATAATCGTTTTTGCTTTTAAACCAAAAGTTATCGGCTATACGGTAATATTCGGCTGTATTGGAATCTCTATACATTTCTATGGCTCCCACAATTTGAGGAATGTGTTGATTGGCGTGAAGTCCTCTAAAAGTATCTACGTTCTTTGCTAGTCCGTTTGAATGGTTAGCATCGCCATAAAACACTTTAATATTATCAAATAATTGTGCCACTTGTAAGTATTTCTCTTCATCTGTTAACCTATATAAACGAGCCATTACTTCATTCATTCCTCCAAACTCTCCCGCAATATATCTATTCCACATACTAATCAGCGTTTCTGTTGGCAGTTCATTTAAACGAGCATAGACCCAACTCCCCATTCCTTCTGCAACTTCTAGTGCCTTTTTGTTTCCACTTACTTCATAAATATCTAATAAACCTGCAAGTATTTTATGTAGGGTATAATAAGGAGCCCAAACTTGGGTTTGTTGTCCTCCATAGGTAGCTCCATTTTCTAGCATAATAAATTGATCTGGCGGATATGCACTTATAAAGCCTTCTCCCCAGTTCCAATAATCGGTTCGAATTCCATCTTCACTTAAATCAGAATCATAGTTTGATTTTCCTGGTCCAGGAGGAACTTCTGTTGGATTAGCCACATAGGAACCATCTTTTGTTTTTGGATTTCCAGACATTTGAGCTAATTTGTACAAAGTATTTACCATATACTCCATCTTATCGGCAAAGTTATTTTGGAGCGATTTATCGTACCCCGTACTTGCATATGCCTGTGCAATTGCTGTGAGGTAATGCCCAGTTGCATGTCCGCGTAATTTAGTTTCCTGAGAATCCCATACTCCCAATGGCTCGGCAGCATCTGGTTGCGGCTGACCAAAAGTGTTTCGGAACATATATAAAAAAGCATCTGGATTTGTTTGAGCAAGAGTGCTTATAAACTTATCACGATTTTCAATAAATTTAGATTCATGACCATGAGTATCTACATCTAGAGAAACCTCATCTAACTCAAAAGCCTCTAAAGTTTTATCTGGTGTTGCAGATATTTTTGCATCTTTTACTGTAACAATAGCCTTAGGTTTTAAATTTGTTCCTGCAACACATCCTATTACCGTATAACTACCTGGTTTCTTAACCTCACTATTGTCTTTTGGCGCAGGCCAAATTACTCTAGCTTTTTCATTTTTTATTCCATTTCTATACACTCCTTTTACATAACGAGGTAAACGAGGTAGGTAACCTACTACAGTTTCTACTTCAATATCTGGCACACTTGTTAAGTATTCGTTATAAAGTTGTGGGGTTGTTTCTGAAAAAATTGGTAGATTATCATCAGGTTCTTCACGTTCGTTTACAACAGATTCCCCATCAGATAACGCATTTTTATATATTCTAGCTACTTGTTTTTCACTCAAAGGGATTCTATAAATTCTAAAATCGTATAATTTAGCATCGAGATAGGATTTAGATGACACCGATTTTCCTATATAAAATTTATTATTTTCTCCTGAATTATTATCGAACAACTCGGCTAGTATAACCTCAACATTTTCAGTTTCTTTTACCAACTTTCCATTTACATAGGTAGCAATAGTTTTTGAAGGAATATTAATAGTAACAGCCACATGATTCCATTCGTTTACTTTTACTCCAGATGAAAGTGTTTGGTACATAGCTCCTTTGGCTGTTGTTATTTCTGCAACCAAGCCATCATTCTCTTTAGTTCCTGTAGGTGCTACAAAAAAATGTGCTTTGTTGCTTTCCCCAAAGTCAAAAAAATACTGATTTGCATTAGAAGAAGTTAGGTATAACCAACTTGTTATACTTATAGATTCCTCATTAGCAACAGTCCCTTTTGGAAGTTCTATATAATTTTTACCTTTTTCTGATAATGAAAGTACTTTCCCAAACTTACTATCATCTACAAATTGAAATCCATCACCATGAATTTCTCCATGTAAATTATTTCTAGACCAATCTTTTGCATCTCCATTAAAAACATAACGGGCAATTAATCCTGTTTCTCCAATTCCATCAAGAATCTGATCCCCACTTTGCGCTAATACTTTTGATGTACTTAAGGTTAAAAAAACTAACATTGTACATAGTAATAATTTGTATGTTTTCATCTATTTTAATTTTCTCAATTAATTGTTTCTAGTGTTTTAATTATTTCGATAGAACAGTCTAAATAAACTTTCTAAAAAGGTTTAAAAGATTCTAATTGTATATTTCATCCCAAGAAGGAGGATCTACTTCTAATAATTTTTTCACAAAGAAATCCTTACGTTTTTTATCTCCAAATGTTCCTCCAGATGAATGTCCCATTCCTGGAACTACCACTAATTCGAAATTTTTTCCTGCTTTAATTAAAGCATTTGCAAACTGATATGTTGAAGCAGGGTCCACATTATCATCTACCTCCCCAACAATCAACATTAGATCTCCTTCCATTTGGGTTGCATTTTCAATATTTGAACATGCTGCATATTGAGGCCCAATTGGGAATCCCATCCACTGCTCGTTCCACCAAATTTTATCCATACGGTTATCATGGCAACCACAAGAAGCTACTGCCACATCATAAAAATCAGAATTAAAAACTAAGGCTGCACCTGCATTCTGTCCGCCTGCAGAAGTTCCTCTAATTCCAACTTTTTCAATATTCATATATGGATATTTCTTTGCTGCTGCTTGCATCCATAATTTTCTATCAGGAAAACCTGCATCTTTAAGATTTTTCCAACAAACATTATGAAAAGCTTTGGAACGATTGGAGGTCCCCATACCATCTATTTGAACCACAATAAAGCCCAGCTCTGCCAAAGAAGACATCGACCAATAATAACTTTGAAAACTTTTTGGCACAAAAGAATCATGAGGTCCCGCATAAATGTATTCAATAATTGGGTATGTTTTTGAAGGATCAAAATTTGTTGGACGAACTATAATTCCCCAAATATCGGTTTTCCCGTCTCTTCCTTTTGCATTAAAAACTTCGGGAGACTTCCATCCAGTTGCTAAAAGTTCTGAAATATCAGCTTTTTGCAATTCTTTTATTATTTCACCTTTTTGATTTTTCAATAAAGTAACAGGTGGCATATCTACCCTTGAATATTGGTCTACATAATATTGATAATCATCTGAAAAACTTACCTTATGATTTCCATTTTCCTCAGTATATCTTTTAAAGTTTTTTCCATTAAAATCAATGCTACAATAGTGTTTAAAATATGGATCTTGATCTTGATCTAAACCACTTGCAATAAAATAAATACGCTTGTTTTCTTCATCTACTTTTACCACTTCCCGTACTGGCCACTTCCCTTTTGTTATTTGGCGAATTACTTTTCCAGTTTTTGCATCATATAAATATAAATGATTCCAGCCATCTCTTTCGGATGCCCAAATAATCTGTGCTCCATCGCTAGTATCATATCGATATTTTTTTTCGCTATAATCAATAAAAGTTGGGCTCGTCTCATTAATAATTACCTGTACTTTTCCAGTAGTTGCATCAACAGAAATCACCCTATATTTTTGGTGTCCGCGCTCATTATATTCAAACCTAAAAGCACCACTGTCTTCTAGCCATTGTATAGTTCCTAAATGAAATTGTTGCTGAAACTCATCTGTAGGAATTCTTATATGCTTTTTTGATGCAATCAAAAATAACTGCGGACTCCTAAATGCAACTTGATCTCCTGGTTTTAAATAATCTCTCGATTGTAGCTTTGGCTGCAACTGATCTGTAGGACTAGACTCCACAAAATAAATCTTATGATCTTCTGCTGGACGTAATTTGTAAGCCATAATTTTCTTACCATCTGGAGCCCATTTTATTTGCCATGAATAGTAATAACCATTAGACCCATCATAACTCAGCTGAGTTTCTTCCTCCGTCTTAATGTTTTTTATATATAAATTGTAATTCTTAACATATGCAGTATACTTCTTATCTGGAGAAACTACTGGTTCCCCTTCCCGTTCATCATCTTTACTTCCCCAGTAATGCTGGCGATTGCTCTTTTCTAAAGTATCTAAAACCGTTAAGGTATAATCGGATAGGTTACATTTAACTTTGAGACTATCGGTATTAAATAAGACAGAATTTTGTTCTGTATTAAACTCTAAATCTGTTATAGCAATCTTCCCACTGGTAATTGTACCTTCTGTTAAAATTGATAAACTCTTAGCCATTCTCTCATGGTCAAAAGCCAATTCTTGGGAACTGCTTAAAGCGTTTACTTTTATATACTCTTTTCCTTGTGGCGTATTATTTACATACCAAAATAATTGATTGTTTTGCCAATAAAAAGCAGTTGGAGTATTGTATGTTTTGTTTTTAAACAATGTGTCTACAGCAATAGATCTTTTGTAATCTTTCAATGTTCCTTGTGCAAAGGAGAATAAAGAATTAAAAAGTGTTATAAACACACATATTTTACAGAGGTAGGTTTTCTTACTATACATAAGTATAAAACTATACATAAAATATGCCTTTTAGTTGAAGAATATTACCAGAATATCATACTATCTTATCCGTTAAAAGATAAAACTACGATTTACAATGGTATTTTGGTATTAAGAAATAATGGAAACCACAAGAACACCCTAACTATTATAAGTAAAAATTAGCTAATTGTAGTATTATATTACCCTAAATAGTATATTTATACGTTATTATGACTAATATTGTTTAATTAGTTATATTATTATGAAAGTACTCCCCTTTAAAATACCTAAACCAGAACAAGAAGCACTGGTATATCAAGAAGATCATGAAGTTTATTTTTACGATCAACTCCATCAACATGAAGAAATTCAGATAAGTTTTATTAAAAAAGGAAGCGGTTCCTTAATTGTTGGAGACTCCATAAACACCTATAATAAAAATGATATTTTGGTTATAGGTGGAAGCATCCCCCACGTTTTTAAGAGTGATGTTGAGGCAGCTCCAGAATCTATTATGTATACTTTATTTTTTACAAAGCATGCTTTTGGAAATAACTTTTTTCAAATAAGCGACATGGAAGCTACCAAAGATTTTTTTAGACCTGCAGAATATGGTATGAAAATTTCTAAAAATCATAATAAAATCATTAGAGTTTTTAATAAACTACAAAATCAAAATAAAATACAACGTATTGCTTCATTACTGAAAATTATAAATCAGATTATTGAAACTGAATACACGCCTCTTTCTTCTTTTGTATATGAGAAAAATTATACAGATGATGAAGGAAAACGTATGAGAGCTGTATTTGAACATGCTATGGAAAATTACCACAATCAGATAACTTTAGAGGAGGTAGCAAATATTGCTAATATGACTAAAAACGCATTTTGTAGGTATTTTAAAAAGCGTACCAATAAAACTTTTTTTCAATTCTTAATAGAAATACGTATTGAAAATGCCTGTAAATTACTTTATCGAAACAAAGAAATGTCTATTACAACCATTTCTGAATTATGTGGTTTTCAAAATATTACAAATTTCAACAGAAAATTTAAAGAGCTTAAAGGCACTACGCCATCTCAATATAGAGCTCAATAAATAAACTTGATAAGTTTACGAGGAAATCAACTACCTCGAGGCAAGCCTACGAGGTATTCAGAGGAAACAAATTAAATCCATTTCGATACAGAGCCCTTAGATAAACTCAGGACAAGCTCTGGGGAATTAAACCCTCAATGAGGGATTAAAAAAGGCGAATGATAAAATCATCCGCCTTTTCCTTTGGTGTAAAAATAAACTAACTAAATCTAATATGAAGACTAATAGCCAGGATTTTGTTTTAAGTTTGTATTGGTATTTAGTTCTTCTAATCCAATAGGAAATATAATGGTATGATCTCCTTGTGGAGTATGATTATACCAGTTTTTGGTTTGAAAAACTCCAAAGCGAATTAAATCGGTTCTTCTATGAGCTTCCGCAGCAAATTCCCAGCCCAATTCATCTAAAAAGCGACCATATTGAACAGGAGATTGATCTCCAGGAGCATCAATACTTCCATCTTCTGCTAGTGTTCCATATTCTACAGTGGTATCTGCTTCCAATTCTGCACCAGTTACAGTAGCATCTGCTGGATTATCAAAAGAACGCATTCGCACCTCGGTTACAATTTGAGCTGCAACACCACTTTGACCAGTTCTTAATAAACTTTCAGCTTTCATCATTAAAACTTCTGTATATCTTAAAAAAGGAAAATCGTTATTCAACGCTCCGGTTGCTCCTGGTTCAATTTCATATTTTGCACAACGAAATCCTTCAGTAAAGGTACAGTCGTAAATACTTGGCATCTCTTTTACTAAAGTCATTACAACACTCCCATCTTTAGCATTTAATTGGTCTCCCATTAACCAAGTATCGGATAAACGTTTATCTGTTGCTTCGTAGCTATCTATAAATTGCGGATTACAACTTGAACCTCCCCAAGGCTGTGATTCCATATCAAACACCAATCTATGATCTGGCAATAACATTTTCATATGCGCATTCCATTCTGCAGCATAAATTTGATCATAAGGAACTGCAAAAACCATTTCAGGATTTCCTTCATTTTGAGCACTAAAAATATCTCGGTAATTAGCAGAAAGGCTATATTTTTTACTATTTATAATTTCATTACAAGCAGCAATACATTTATCCCATTGCGGCGTTCCTGTATATACTTCGGCATTTAGATATACCTCTGCCAACACATGGTATGCAGCCCATTTTGTCATCCGTCCATAAGTTGACTGATCTACGGTTTCAGATAGTGAAGGAATCACCTCAGTTAATTCGGAAACTATAAAATTGTAAACTTCTTCTCGGTTACTCTGCACTGGTAATTCATCACTATAGCTTGCTATAATAGGCACATTTCCGTGAGTATCTATTAACATTGAATAATACAAGGCTCTTAAAGCTCTCATTTCGGCAACAATATTAGCAGCTTGTTCTTCAGAAACTGGTAATCCTCCAGATTCAATTTGTAGAATCACTCTGTTTGCACTATTGATACCGTTAAAACACGTTATCCAAGAATTTCTAGGCTGGTACTGCGTATTATCCCATTTATGAAAATGCATTCTCTTATAAGTTCCTCCATCATCCCAACCGTTTGGTCTTGTAGGAGTTACAAACATATCTGCAGGCTCTTCTTGCACATCAAAATAACCCTGCCACCCCATAATATATCTTAAAGGAGTGTATGCTGAAGCCATTACAGCCACAATATCTGTTTCTGCAGGAACAAAAGAATCTTCTGTTACCTCTGAAAAAACCTCTTCATCAAGATTTGTACATCCTACAAAAGTAAAACCTGCTACTAATGCGAACATCCAAAATTTTATCATAAATGAAGTCATATAATTTATTTTTCTATTATTCATCGTTTAAAATTTTATAATGTGAAATTAATTCCTAGTGTAAATGTTCTGGTAGATGGATATTTATCCCTTTCATCATTTCCAGGTGCAAGTCCGTCTCTATTAACCTCAGGATCAATCCCCTTATAACTAGTAAAAGTAGCTAGGTTTAATCCTGAAAAATAGATTCGGAAACTGTCTGTAAACTTTAAAGCATCCTTAGGTAAAGTATATCCTAAAGTAACATTATCAATTTTTAAGAAATCTCCATCTTCAACATAATAACTTACATAACGCTGCACATCGTTTAAAACTGCTTTTCCATACACCTCATCAAATGCAGAATCTAGCACATTGTAATTTACTGTAGGGTTCTCGTAAAACATTCTTGAAAAATTAAGTATTTGATAATCAAGCGCTCCACGTAAATTCATATTAAAATCCCAGTTTTTATATCTTACTGTGTTATTCCAACTATAATAAGCGGTTGGCAAACCATTTCCAAGAATTTGTCTATCCTCGGTAGTAGCTTCTGTAGCAGGAATAATTCTTCCGTCAGGAGTTTCTATAAGAAAAACCCCATCATCTGTAATATCTACACTTTTAAGTCCAAAGAAATTCCCAATAGGTTCCCCTTCTTTTACTCGATGTGTTTCTATTTGGATTGGTTCTCCAGTATATCCTTGATCAAAAAAATCATTAGTCAACTGGAATTCATCATTAGATAAAGAAACTACTTTATTGGTATTTGTAGAATACGTTAAATTAGCAGTCCATGTAAAGTTTTCTGTTTCAAATGGAGTTACATTCAGTAAAAATTCCAACCCTGAATTTTCAAGTTCCGCCACATTTGCTGCTATAGTTCCATAAAAATAAGGAGGTGTTGGTACGCTATAATCAAACAATGCTCCTTCTGTTCTTCTTTGATAATAATCTACAGAACCACTAATACGATTGTTTAAAACTCCAAAATCCAATCCAAAGTTTAACTCTTTCTTCTTTTCCCAGCGTAAATTTGGATTTGCATTTCTAGAAGGCACTAATTCTCTAATCCACTCTCCATTGTTTAAAAAGTAGTCGCCATAAGTTAATCCACTAAGCGATTGGTAATTTGAACCTGCATTAATTCCAGTAATACCATAACCTGCACGAAGCTTTAAGTTATCAATCCAGTCAACATTTTCCATAAACTCTTCTTGATCTATACGCCATCCAGCGGAGATCCCTGGGAAATTACCCCATTTATTGTCTTCTCCAAATCGAGAAGAACCTTCATGACGGATACTTGCTAACAACAAATAACGGTCGTCATAATTATAAGTTACCCTTCCAAAAAAGGCTATTAATTTATCTGAGTTTTTATAACTACTCATGCCTGCTTCTCCAAGCTGTAGACCTTGCCCAGAACCAATATTATTATAAGAAAAACCATCTGTTGGGAAACGTCTGTTGGTTGCCCAAAAGCCTTCGTTTACATTATCTTCATAATTATAACCCGCTAAACCTGTAACGGTATGTTTTCCAAAAGTTTGTTTATAATCGAGGGTTAATTGTCCATAATTTCCTCTATAATCGTCTGTCCCTCTGGAAGCAAAACCATCTTGACCATATTTTACAGTCGACACATGATTTTTAGTTTGGTAGAATCCACGAATGTTTGAATTTCCTTTTCGTGTATACAATCCTTTCAACGTAAAATTATCATTAAAATCATAACTCATACTAAAATCAAAACGAACATTTCTATAACGATTCTCCCCTATTGTTTCTTGAATATAACCAACAGGATTATCATAGAAATAAACATCTCTTTCAAACCAATTACCATTATCATCATAAACGGGCTCAGTAGGGTTACGTATAATGGCCTGTCTATATATGTACGGATCAAAACTGGTACCATCTCCAAGAGCGTTGTAGACCTGCTCACTCGCAATCATGGCAACATTTGTTTTCAATTTATTATCAAACATTGCATGGTTTACACTAATACGACCCGTATATTTTTCGGTCTCCGACTTGTCGAAAATTCCTTCTAAATCTCTATAGTTAATAGATGCTGTAATATTAGTAGCATCATTTCCACCTCTAAAAATTAAGTTATGAACTTGACTTACGGCGTCTCTAGTAATCTCGTCCAGCCAATCGGTATCGTGACCAAAATCTTGTAAGTTTGCGCCAACAAAAGTATATCCTTCAGCATATTTTTGTCTTAATTCTCCTGCATCCAAAAAGTCCATTTGTCTTGCAATGGTAGACAAAGAAGAATATCCATTGTATTCTATAGAAGGCTTTGCATTATAATTTCCTTTTTTGGTAGTAATAATAATAACTCCATTAGTTCCACGAGTTCCATATATTGCTGTAGCAGAACCATCTTTTAAAACGTCTATCGACTCAATATCCTCTGGCGCTACAGTACCTAAACTCCCCGGCACTCCATCTACCAATACCAATGGATTTGTACCCCCGCTTAAGGAGGAAGTTCCTCTTAATTTTATTTGGGAGCTCTGTGTAGGATCTCCAGAAGGGGCAGATACTGTTAAACCTGCAACTTTTCCTTGTATAAGTTGTGCAGCATCTTTTACATTACCCTGTACAAAGTCTTCCGACTTTACAGTGGCCACGGCACTGGTTACATCTGCTTTCTTTTGAGTTCCATAACCTATTACTACTACTTCATCTAGTTCTTGAAGGTTCTCTTTAAGTGTAATATCAAAAGTAGTTTCTGTTCCTACTTTTACTTCTGAATTTGTAAAACCTATGTAAGAAATTACAATCGCTGCATTTGAAGATGCAACCGACATTTCGAATTCACCATCAAAATTAGTCACAACACCATTTGAGGTATTTTTTTCTGCCACAGAAGCTCCGGCAATTGGTATTCCTTGTTCATCTCTTACAATTCCATTAATTTGTTGTTGCGCCAACGAAACAAATGAGGTTAAAAGAAAAAATAGTGTAAAAAGCAGTTTTGGAATACCAAAATTTATTCCAGCTTTTACCCTATGAGGGAAGTTAGTTTGTTCCATAATACATGTTTTTCTAGTTAGAATTTAGTTTTGGATTAGCTATATATTTGAAGTAAAGCACTTCATATATATTTAGTGTCTTTATTACACTTGTAAAATTATAACTAAAAAAAATGTTAAATATCTATATATTAGCTAATCCTCATACTATATTATCTTGTTTTACTTAATAAACTAGCTAAAACATGAAATTTGAAAAATGAAGAGGTTTACAAACCTACACTCTAGTATTAATTTGTAGTTCTTAATAGAGTAAAGATTACATGGAAAGTTTAAAAAAACAAAAAGCTCAGTATTTTCATACAGAGCTTTTATTTTGTGACCTCGCCAGGATTCAAACCTGGAACCTTCTGAGCCGTAATCAGATGCGCTATTCAGTTGCGCCACGAGGCCTTTTGCACATTTGTTATTACTCAAATGCGGGTGCAAATATAATATTTTTTATTAAAAACAACCCATGATTTTTAAAAAAATATAAAAGCTTACTTTTACTCTATGAAAAACATTCTTCAACAGAAACTTGCTTATCTTTTTCCTACAGCTCTCCTCCAAGAACTTTCTGAAGTAGGGAAATTAGCTCATTACACTAAAAATGATATCATTATGGATGTAAATCAAGAGTTACATTCGGTTCCTTTGGTTATAAGTGGTAGTGTAAAAGTGCTTCGAGAAGACATTAATGGAAACGAACTCCTCCTTTATTTTTTAGAAGAGGGAGATACTTGCGCCATGTCTCTTACCTGTTGCCTAAAACATTCTAAAAGTAAAATTAGAGCTATTGCAGATATAGATTCTGAAATTTTATTTATCCCTGCTGAAAAAATGAATGAATGGTTTGAAACAGAACCTAGTTGGCGGAATTTTATTTTGGAAAGCTACCAAATTAGATTTAACGAAATGCTCGAAACTATAGATACTTTAGCATTTTTAAAAATGGATGAACGACTGCATAAATACATAATAGACAAGATAAAGGTTCAAGGACACACATTATTACACATTACCCATCAAGAAATAGCGGAAGATTTAAACACCTCTAGAGTTGTTGTCTCAAGACTTTTAAAACAACTTGAAAATCAAAATCTCATAAAACTCTTCAGAAATAAAATAGAGGTCTTAAAGTTTTAGTATTTGTACTTTTTTGATTTTTAAATCGCATATTTCCCAGTTCTAGGCTTTAAAATGTGCCACTAAGTAACATTCGTTACAAAGCCTCTTATGGAATAAAATTACCTTTGCTTAAATAATTAGTAACAAAATGGATCTTATATTACAACCTTGGCCGTGGTATATTACTGGCCCACTTCTAGCTATTGTTATGTTTTTACTTATTTACTTCGGAAAAACATTCGGTATGTCTTCTAATCTCAGAACTTTTTGTGCCATGGCTGGTGCAGGAAAGAAAAGCGACTTTTTCAAAATAGATTACAAAACCCAAAAATGGAATTTAATGGTGGTTTTTGGGGCTGTTATAGGTGGTTTTATAGCTCATTTTTTTCTTTCAAACGAAACTAATATTCAACTCAATCCACATACTATTGAAAAGCTTCAATCTTTTGGCTTCGAAAATATTGGGAAAGCTCTAGTCCCTCCAGAAATTTATAATTGGGATGCCGTTTTTTCTATCAAAGGAATATTAATTCTCGTTATTGGAGGTTTTTTAGTTGGTTTTGGCACTAGATATGCTGGCGGATGTACTTCTGGTCATGCTATAACAGGATTGAGTAATTTACAAATTCCATCGCTTATTGCCGTAATCGGTTTTTTTATTGGTGGGCTTATTATGACTCATTTTATTCTTCCCTTAATTTTTTAAACTGATAAAAATGAAATACTTAAAATTTATATTGACTGGAATTTTCTTCGGAATTGTACTGGTAAAATCTGAAGCTGTTTCTTGGTATCGGATTTTTGAAATGTTCAGATTTGAATCGTTTCATATGTATGGAATTATAGGAAGTGCTGTTATTACAGGCATTATCCTTGTCCAAATTGCTAAAAGAAAAAAAATTAAAAATATTGAAGGGGTTCCTATACATCCAACTCCAAAAGATAAAAGCATTACTCGCTACCTCCTAGGTGGTCTATTATTCGGTCTTGGTTGGGCACTTGCTGGAGCTTGCCCCGGACCAATGTACATTCTAGTTGGTACTGGTGCTTTCTCTATGTTAATTGTTATTATTGCAGCCACTTTAGGAACTTTTGTTTACGGATTGATTAAAAATAAACTCCCTCATTAACCTTATGGATAGTATTTTTGGATATTTTGGAGCTCTATTTATCGGACTAATTATTGGATTATTAGGTGGTGGTGGTTCTATTTTAACAGTACCTTTACTCGTTTACCTATTAGCCTATAATCCAGTAGTAGCCACTGCATATTCTCTTTTTGTTGTAGGTTCTTCCTCATTAATTGGCGCTATTCAGAAGTATAAAAATGGTAATGTAGCTATTAAAACAGGACTCGCTTTTTCTTTTCCTTCTTTTATAGCGGTATATGCTTCACGCAGGTTTTTAGTTCCAGCTATTCCCGATAAACTATTTACTACCCAAAACTTTATTTTCACTAAAGACATCCTCATTATGGTCTTTTTTGCAATTATTATGCTAATTGCATCTATTTCCATGATTAAAAAAAGAAAACGCAACTTAAAAAGTCTACATTATAAACAACCCTATTACAAAACTTTTTTACAAGGTTTGGCTATTGGTATTATAACGGGGTTAATAGGAGCTGGCGGCGGATTTTTATATGTACCTGCGCTCGTATTGTGGGCAAATTTACCCATGAAAAAAGCTGTTGGAACTTCGTTAGTAATTGTAAGTTTTAATTCGCTTATAGGTTTTACAGGAGATATGCAAACTCTAGAAATCGACTGGAATTTTCTTTGGTTATTCACTTCTCTTACAATAGTCGGGGTAATTATAGGTGGCCGTTTGTCTAATTTTATCCCTAATACAGTACTAAAAAAAGGTTTTGGCTATTTAATTTTACTGATGAGTTTTTATATTCTTTTAAAAGAACTTTATCAGTAATCCTTAGGTAGGATATGTAACATAGATCACATTTAGAAATGAAGTAGTTTCGTATCTTTGAACAAGAAATTTATACAATAATCTGATTTAAAATAAAATACTAAATCAGTAATAAAATAAATAATGAAAATAGAACAAATATATACTGGATGTTTAGCGCAAGGGGCTTATTATATAGAGTCTGAAGGAGAAGTTGCTATAATTGACCCTTTGAGAGAAACGGCTCCTTATCTAAAACGAATTGAAAAAGAAAATGCTAAAGTAAAATACATTTTTGAAACACATTTTCATGCTGATTTTGTTTCTGGACATGTTGATTTAGCTGAAAAAACAGGTGCTACCATTGTTTATGGTCCTAATGCAAAAACTAGTTACGATATTTACCAAGCTAAAGACAATGAAACCTTTAAACTTGGTAAGGTTACTATAAAAGCACTCCATACACCTGGACATACCCTTGAGTCTACCACGTATTTATTGATTGATGAAGATGGAAAAAATCATGCATTATTTACTGGAGATACGCTTTTCCTTGGAGATGTTGGTAGACCAGATTTGGCAATAAAACAAGATATTACTAAAGAGGATTTGGCAGCAATGTTATTCGATTCTTTACGCAATAAAATTATGCCTTTAGCAGACAATGTTATAGTATATCCTGCACATGGTGCTGGTTCTGCCTGTGGGAAAAACCTTAGTAAAGAAACCGTTGATACCCTAGGAAACCAAAAGAAAACAAACTACGCCCTCCGTGCCGATATGACTAAGCAGGAATTTGTAGATGAAGTTTTAGACGGAATAATGCCTCCACCTCAATACTTCTCTAAAAATGCAATGCTCAATAAAGAAGGGTATAGCACTTTTGATGATGTACTTGAAAAAGGAGACGTGCCACTTTCTCCAGAAAAATTTGAACTAATTGCAAATCAAGAAGGCGCCTTGCTGCTCGATGTACGCACACAAGATGAGTTTTTAAAAGAACATATTCCAAACTCAATCTTTATTGGACTCAATGGTTCTTTTGCTCCATGGGTAGGTGCTTTAATAACCGATTTAAAACAACCTATTCTTTTAATAGTTCCTGAAGGAAAATCCAAAGAAGCAGTTACCAGACTTTCAAGAGTTGGTTATGATAATACTTTAGGATATTTAGATGGCGGAATTGAAAATTGGAAAAAAGCTGACAAAGAAGTAGCTACTATCAACTCTATAACTGCAGAAACTTTTCAAGAAGAGTACAACGATTCTTTAAATATATTGGACGTTCGTAAACCAGGAGAGTACGAATCGGAGCACCTAGAAAAAGGGATAACTTTTCCTTTAGATTTTATTAATGAACATATGGGCGAGTTAGATAAAAATAAAAAATATTATGTGCATTGCGCTGGTGGCTATCGTTCTGCAATTGCTGCTTCCATATTAAAAGCAAGAGGTTTTGAAAACCTAGTAGATATAAAAGGTGGTTTTGGTGCTTTAAAAAACACAGAAATCCCTAAAACAAATTATTCATGTCCAAATTCTTAAAACTTAAAAAGCTATAAACTATTAAAGAACAAAGCCCAGAAATTTCTGGGCTTTGTTCTTTATTTATATTTTTATAAAAAATTTTATTATGAAGAAAAACATGAGTCAAAAAGACAAGCTTATCCGTGTAATTATTGCTTTTGGAATAGCTTTACTTTTTTACTTTCAAATTATAAAAGGCATTTTTGGAGTAGCGCTAATGCTATTTGCTATTGCACTTTTACTAACTTGTTTATTCCGCTTTAGCATACTTTACAAAATAATTGGTATAAATACCAATCTCGACAAAAAAGAGAATAAATAACTAAACTATTTCCGCACTTAGCCCAGCTTGTAATAATTTAGAGCAACGAGGCTTTAAATCATCATAATCTCCTGTTTTTACAGTACATTTTCCTTTATAATGTACAATAATAGAACACTGCTCAGCTTGTTCTGGGGTATGGTCGCAGGTAGCTACGAGCATATCAATTACATAATCAAATGTATTTACCTCATCATTATAAAGTACAATCTCGTTCTGTTTTAATACTTCTTCGTCAAGTAATAATTCTTCTAAAATTTCTTCCTTCGTACTCATATTCAGTATTTTAAGCTAATTTAAAAATTTTACAGCAACCCAATGGTTCTTTTCAAGATTTTCAATAAATTTTAACGAAAATTCCTCACATCGTTCCTGTATTTGAGGTATATCGTCTTTATAAAAACCACTTAACAATAAAGTTCCTCCTTCATTTAAACAATTTACATAGGTTGGAATATCTGCTAAAAGTATATTCCTATTTATGTTTGCTATAATAACATCATACTTGTTTCCTTCTAATAAAGAGGCATCTCCTTCTAACACTTTTATATGCTTACAGTTATTGCGTTCAACATTTTCCAATGAGTTTAGGTAGCACCAATTATCAATATCAATAGCATCCAAATCTATAGCACCTTCTTTTTCAGCTAAAATTGCTAAAACTCCAGTTCCACACCCCATATCGAGTACTTTTTTATCTTTCAAGTCATTTTTCAGTAGAAACTGAATCATCATATGTGTGGTTTCATGATGCCCTGTTCCAAAACTCATTTTAGGCTCAATAACAATATCATATTTGGTAGTAGGCTTTTCATGAAAGGGAGCTCTTACTGTACACAGGCCATCTACTTCTATAGGGTGAAAGTTTTTCTCCCACTCTGCATTCCAATTCTGCTGTTCTATTTCTTTAAAATCAAATGTAATTTCAAACAAATCACTCTCTAGAATTTGAATATCTTCAAGTATTTCTGGTTTCCATTCTCCTTTTTGGATATAAGCTACAACTCCTTCTTCATTTTCAACAAAACTTTCAAAACCAGCATACCCCAATTCAGCAATTAAAATTTCATTTCCTTGCGCTATTGGTGCTACTTTAAAAGTGTACTCTAGATATATCTGATCCATATATTCAATTAAAAAATTATTAGAAAAAATGAAGTCGAAAACTGTACAAAAATACAATCTTTCGACTTCATTTAAAATATTGAGTTTAATCAACTACCTCGAGGCAAGCCTACGAGGTAGTTAAAGGAAAATAATTTAATCCATTTCGACGTAGAACCCTTCGATATACTCAGAACAGGCTCTAGAGAGTAAAGCCCTCAATGAGGGATTTAAACTTTTTCTATTTCCTAGAAATGTCTAAAATTTGTTTAGATAGCTTTTACTATCCCAATAAAATCTTCTGCTTTCAATGCTGCCCCACCAATCAAACCGCCATCTACATCTGGCTTAGAAAAAATCTCTTCTGCATTTGCTGGTTTTACACTACCACCATAAAGAATAGAAATACTATCGGCTAAGTCTTGACTGTACTTGTCGGCTAATGTTTTTCTAATAAATTCATGCATTTCTTGTGCTTGCTCTGGACTTGCTGTTTCTCCTGTACCTATAGCCCATACTGGCTCATAAGCCAAAACAATACGCTTCCAAGCAGCAGCTTCTAAATGAAATAAAGCATTTTTTAACTGACTTTCAACTAATTTAAAGTGATTATCAGACTTTCTATCCTCTAATTCCTCTCCAAAACAAAAAATAATATCCATTTCGTGTTTTATAGCAGTATCTACTTTTTTAGCAAGTAAAGCATCGTCTTCTCCAAAATAAGCACGACGTTCTGAATGCCCTAAAATAACCGTTTTAATCCCTACACTTTTAAGCATAGAAGCAGAAATTTCTCCTGTATACGCTCCATTTTCTTCTTGGTGCATATTCTGTGCTACCACTTCTATGGCGCTATCTTTAAGAGCTTCATAAGCTGGGTATAGATTTGTATATGTTGGCGCTATTTTTACTTCTGCATCGGTAGCTGGTAAACTTTTCTTCAAATCACTAATTAAGGTTTGTGTTTGAGCAAGATCGTTATTCATTTTCCAGTTTCCAGCAACTATTTTTTTTCTCATTTTATTTTTTTTAAGTTGAATTTTTATTTTCATAACAAAAATATTAATTAAAGCCTATTTAAACGACTTCTTAACATCTTGTTACAATTAAGTTCTTATTGTTAATTTTCAAACTCAAAATCATGTGCATCTTTAAAATGCAATTTTTGAGTAATTGTTCCTTTTTGCAATTCCAATATAGCTGGATTTGAACGTATTATTGTTTTTACCGTAGTTAAATCGCAAAAGTAAAAGTCAAAATTTAATTGATACTTTTCTTTAAAAGGGGCTAACTGCTCTTCATTTGAAGCAGATAAACCTATTATTTTATACCCTTTAGACCTAGCTTCTTTTACAACTTCCATTATAGCTGTTAAACCTTTGGTATTTGCTTCTTCTATATTTCTAGAAACTACCACCAAAACTTTATCCCATTCCATTATCTCCGAAGTATAGTCTGTGCCATTCAATTCCATCGTAAAATCATGAATTGGAGGCTCATACCCTTCTTGGAGTAACGTAGTTTGAACATCAATAAACTCTCCATCAACCGTTGGATAATCTCCTTCGGTACTTATTATTTTTTCTTCTCCGTTTACATTAAATTTCCAATCGTATTGATACACTGCCTCAGGAGCTCCTTCTGGCACTTCCATCCCTTCTATAATATTTACCCCTATTTTATATGGGCGAAAATCTACAACTGGCAAATGGTTGTACACATAATATGCATATCCAGAACAAAATATTATAGCTAAAAAAGTAGCAAACCCTGCAAAGCTAAACTTATTAATATATACTCTTTTAAAGAATAATATTAAAATAAGTAGCAATAAGGCCACATCTTTAAAGAACGACTCCCAAGGGGTTAATTTTATAGCATCTCCAAAACACCCACAATCGGTAACTTTATTAAAATATGCAGAATAAAACGTTAAGAATGTAAAGAATATAATCATAAGGAGTAAACTCCAAACTGTAAATTTACGTTTAAAACCCACTAAAAGCATGACTCCTAGAACGGTTTCAAAAATTACTAAAAATATAGCTATGGCAAGTGCATAAGGCGCTAAAAACTCTAAATTTAATACACTGGGACTAAAATATTCTTCCAATTTAAATGAAAACCCTACTGGATCGTTTAATTTTATAAGTCCACTTATAATAAACAAAACCCCAACTAGTATTCTTGCAATTGAAACTACTATTTTACCCATTCTTTACTTTTTCTATTATTTTTAAATTCAGTTTTTATATGAAACTCATTATTAACTTTTCAACTCTTCAAGATGAATCATTGCAAAAACTGCATAATTAATCATATCTTGATAGTTTGCATCAATCCCTTCACTTACCAATGTTTTCCCTTTATTATCTTCAATTTGCTTTACACGAAGTATCTTTTGTAAAATCAAATCCGTCAAAGAACTTACACGCATTTCTCGCCAAGCCTCTCCATAATCATGGTTTTTATTTAGCATTAAATTCTTTGTCTGCTCAATATAAAAATCATACAGTTTTACAGCTTCATCAGTAGTTAAATCTGGTTGTACTGCTATCCCTTTTTCTATCTGAATAAGCGCCATAACGGAATAATTTATAATTCCGATAAATTCAGATATTTCGTCTTCATCTACTTTTCTAACACTATTTTCTTGAAGGGAACGAATACGTTGTGCCTTTATAAATATCTGATCTGTAAGCGATGGCAATCGTAAAATACGCCACGCACTTCCATAATCTTTCATTTTCTTTTCAAACAATTCACGACAAACACTAACTACCTCATCGTATTGTTTTGATGTATTTTGCATAAGTTTGATACTATTTTGCGTAAATTTCGCTTAAAATTTTCAATTGTTCAAAGTTAGCCCTTTAAACTTTATATTTTAAGCCCTTTTTAATGACAATTAACTGTAACGGAACCCTTATCGATATTTCAAGCCCAAAAGTAATGGGCATACTAAATACCACTCCAGATTCATTTTTTGATGGAGGAAAATACACCAATGATAGTCACATTTTAAATCGTGTAGAATCGATGTTAAATGATGGCGCTACTTTTATTGATTTAGGCGCCTACAGTTCTAGACCTGGAGCAAAAGAAGTTTCTGTTCAAGAAGAACTAAAACGCAGTGTTCCTACTACAGAACTTATTCTGAAAAACTTTCCTGAAACCTTACTCTCTATAGACACCTTTCGTGCTGAAGTTGCAAAAGAAGCTATTGAAGCAGGAGCGTGTATAGTGAACGATATTTCTGGCGGAACATTAGATCCTAATATGATTCCGACTGTAGGAAAACTTCGAGTTCCATATATTTTAATGCATATGAAAGGGAATCCAGAAACAATGCAAACAAAAATAACCTACCGTAATTTTATGAGAGAACTTCTTTATTACTTTTCTGAAAGAATAGCAGAAGCCAATGCTCATAAAATAAACGATGTGATAATTGATCCTGGTTTTGGATTTGCTAAAAACTTAGACCAGAATTATGAGCTAATGGCTAAACTAGATGTATTGCACATTTTAGGATTACCTCTATTAGTAGGAATCAGTAGAAAATCTATGATTTACAAACTATTAGAAACTGATGCTTCTCAAGCCCTTAACGGTACCACAAGTTTAAATACAATTGCTCTAAGCAAAGGTGCTAATATTTTAAGAGTGCATGATGTAAAAGAAGCTATGGAGTGTATCAAAATTAAGGAAATGATTGCCAAAAATAATTTCAGTATCTAATTGCTCTCAATATTTTACTGCAAAAAACAAACAGTCTGAAATTCATAAAAACATTTTAACCTCACTTAGTGAGCAATTCTATTTTTTACTAATCTAAATTTTATATTTTTACATAAAACCGAAGTACTTTGGAAATATTCGATTTTGTTGAGCTTAAAATTGTAGATATCATAGATATCTTCCTTGTTGCCTTTCTTTTTTACTACTTATACAAGTTGGTAAAAGGAACTGTTGCCATTAATATCTTTATTGGTATCGTTATAATCTATGTTATCTATTTACTTACCGAAGCATTAGATATGCGTATTCTAAGTAACATTTTTGGTAAATTTATAGGTGCAGGATTTTTTGCTTTGATTGTAGTTTTTCAGCAAGAAATTAGAAAATTCTTATTAATGGTAGGCTCTACAAACTTTAGTAAAAGAGGGATTATGAAGCATCTCAATTTTATGAAACACGACGGTTTGGGGGTAGATACAAATGTAGATGCCATAATTTCTGCTTGTGAAAAAATGAGCTCAAAACTTACTGGTGTACTTATAGTTATTGAAAGAAATAACTCTCTAGAATTTGTAAAACATACTGGAGACCACATGAATATTGAAGTAAATCAACCTATTTTAGAAAGCATCTTTTACAAAAATAGTACCTTACATGATGGCGCTGTTATTATTGAAGGAAACCGAATTGTGGCAACACGAGCAATCCTACCTGTTTCAAACGAACGAAACATTCCGCTTCGGTTTGGGTTAAGACATCGAGCAGCTATTGGAGTTACCGAAAAAACTGATGCTGTTGCTTTGGTTGTTAGTGAAGAAAACGGGCAAGTTTCTTATATTAAGAATGGAGAATTTGTTTTGTATAATGAATTCAACGAACTTAAGAAAATTATTATAGACGATCTTACATAAGATTTTTATCCTTACTCCCTTATTTAGATAGCTTCTTCAGCTAAAAATTGAACTTCGTATAAATTACGATAGTATCCATTTTCTTGTTTTAATAAATCTTCATGTGTGCCAGACTCCACTATTTTCCCTGCTTCCATTACAATAATCCGATCTGCTTTTTTAATAGTTGCCAAACGGTGAGCAATTACAATAGAAGTTCTTCCTTTAGTTATCTTATCTGTTGCTTTCTGAATTAATTTTTCTGAATGCCCATCTACAGAAGAGGTTGCTTCATCCAACACCAATATACTTGGATTACTTACATACGCACGTAAAAAAGCAATGAGCTGACGTTGCCCACTAGAAAGCATACTTCCTCTTTCTTTTACATTATAATGATACCCTCCAGGCAAGCTTTTTATAAACTTATGAATTCCTATATCTTTTGCTGCTTGGACTACATCTTCTTCCTTAATTGAAGGGTCATTTAGTGTAATATTATTTAAAATTGTATCTGCAAATAAGAAAACATCTTGCAAAACAACTGCTATTTGAGAACGCAGGGATTGTATGGTAAATTCGTTAATATTAGTTCCATCTGCTAAAATTTCTCCTGAATTAATTTCATAAAAACGATTCAATAAATTAATAATAGTAGACTTCCCAGCTCCTGTTGCTCCAACAATAGCAATAGTTTCTCCAGGTTTTGCTTCAAACGAAATTCCGTGTAAAACCTCTTCATTTTCAATATATCCAAAACGGACATTCTTAAAAGCAAGTGCTCCTTTTAAGTTTTCTGCGGTAAGATTTCCTTTATTTTCAATCTTACTATCGGTATCCAAAATATCAAACACCCTATTTGCAGCAACCATTCCCATTTGTAGGGTATTAAATTTATCGGCTATTTGTCTAAGCGGTCTAAAAATCATTGTAGCCAACATAATAAACATAAAAATGTTCCCTAAATCGCTGGCACCATCCATTACTGCACGTAACCCACCATACCAAACAATTAAACCCGTTGTTATAGCCGACATAAGTTCTACAACCGCTATAAAAATGGAGTTATACCAAACCGTGTTAATCCAAGCTTTTTTGTGTTTTTCGTTTATTACTTTAAATTGTTCGTATTCCTCTTTTTCTCTTACAAAAAGCTGAACTATTTTCATTCCCGTTAACCGCTCCTGAACAAAAGAATTTAAGTTTGAAACCTCTTTTCTCACTTCAATAAATGCTTTCTTCATTGCTTTTTGAAACAATCTAGTAGCATATAACATCAATGGAAGTACTGCAAACACTATTAAAGATAATTGCCAATCAAAATAAAGCATTACTCCAGCCACAACTATCATTTTTAGCAAGTCACTAACAATCATAAAAAGTCCGTCGCTAAAAATAGCTGCAATACGCTCAATATCACTTACAGCCCTTGTTACAAGTATTCCTACAGAAGAACTATCAAAATACTTCATTCTAAAACTAAGCATATGCTTAAATAGTTTTACCCGAATATCTTGAATTACCGATTGTCCCAACCAATTGGCATAATAAATAAATGAAAGCTGACTAATAACTTCTAAAAATAGCACAATCGTCATGTAAACCACAAACATCAAGAGTCCGTGACTATCTTTTGAAAGTACGTAATCATCTATGGTGTATTTTAATAATATAGGACGAACAGAAGAAAATACTGAAAGCGAGATTGCCGCAAAAGCAACCCCAATAAATGTTAATCGGTATGGCCTTGTGTAACGCATTAAACGCTTAAAAAGTCCTAAATCAAATGTATTACCTGCTTTATCTTTACTCATTAATTTTTTTAATTGAATTGGGGTAGACCACTTCTGTTAAATAAAGTCCATGTGCTGGAACCGAGGCTCCTGCATTACTTCTATCTTTACTTTTTATAATTTCTGTTACTTCCTCAAGAGATATTTTTCCTATTCCAACATCCAACAAAGTTCCTACAATAGCTCTTACCATATTACGTAAAAATCTGTCGGCTGTGATATGAAAAACTAACAATTCTCCTTCACAAATCCACGCTGCCCTTTTTACATCACAAATATATGTTTTTACATCTGTGTTTGATTTAGAGAAACATTGAAAATCTTTATAATTTAATAATTCTGCAGCGGCTTTATTCATGGCATCTACATCTAAATCTGCCTTTATAAAGTGTGCGTACTCATTAAAAAAAGGATTCTTTTCTTGTACCAACCAATATTCATAACTCCGTTGTGTAGCATCAAAACGAGCATGCGCTTCATCTACCACTAAAAAAATATCCTTTATAGCAATATCATTAGGTAAAAAGCTATTCAGTTTATGCTTTAATATGGCAGTTTCTATAGCTATATTAACATCAAAATGAGCAAACATTTGCTTTGCATGTACTCCAGAATCGGTTCTACCGGCGCCCATTATCTGAATTTCTGTTCTTAAAAGTGTAGAAAGTGCTTTTTCTAAAACTTCTTGTACAGAAATTGCGTTAGGCTGATTTTGCCACCCATGGTATTGTTGCCCATTGTAAGAAAGCTCCAAAAAATATCTCAAATCAAAATGCTATTTTTGTAACAAGCTACAAAGATACTCATTTTGATGGGAGTATTTTATTTTGAAAGTCCATAATGGGCATTTAATAGGCAATGACCAATACCAATCGAAATAATTAAACTACTAGAAAGCAATTAATTGTAAAATCAACTACCTCGAGGCAAGCCTACGAGGTATTCAAAGGAAAATAATTTAACCCATTTCGACGTAGAGCCCTTCGATAAACTCAGGGCAAGCTCTGGGGAATAAAACCCTCAATGAGGGATTTAAATAGATGAAACATCCATGTCTAATTTTTAAACACTCAGCTGAATGATTATTTGGATGTTCCATATGAACATTTAAAGACAATAAAAAAAACATATAAAACCCCTCATAAAGGGATTTATTATAGATAAGGTAAATGCCTCCGCAAAGGGGGATGAATAAATCAAAGGCTTTTTAAAACGTAATTATTTTATGCGAAAAATTCTTTTACTTTCAGACACACATAGTTATATAGACGATGCCATTCTAAAATATGTAAATCTAGCTGATGAAGTATGGCATGCCGGAGATATTGGCGACCTCCAAGTTACCGATGCTTTAAAAAAACTAAAACCTCTAAAAGCTGTTTTTGGAAATATTGATAATGACAAAGCACGATTAGAATTTCCAGAAAATAACCGCTTCTTTTGTGAAGGGGTGGATGTTTGGATTACACATATTGGAGGATATCCTAATAAATACGACCGTAGAATTAGAGAGGAAATCAAGGTAAACCCTCCTAAACTCTTTATTTGTGGACACTCGCATATCTTAAAAGTAATGTGGGATAAAAAGCTGAATTTATTGCATATGAATCCTGGTGCAGCTGGGAAACATGGGTTTCATAAAGTTAGAACTATGTTACGCTTTGTAATTGACAACGAACAAATTAAAGACCTTGAAATTATAGAACTCGAAAAACGAGTATAAATAAAGGTTAAACCCTGCTATATATTACTTATTTTCTAAAAAGATATTACTTTTACACTCTTTAAAAAAAATCATATTATGATCAGAAAAATTTTAACGGTTGTTGTTCTTACAGCAACACTTTTATCTCTAAACAGCTGTGATACACTTAACACTGCTGGGAACACAAGTCAAAACAGCAATGTAGCTCTAAATACTGTACAATCTGTTTTAAATAACGGAACACAAGAAGCTTTTTCGGTATTTGGCGACTCTAATGAATTTATGACTAATGCTTTGATTGATGCTGCCATGCCTCAAAAATTAAAAGATATCAACAATAAATTAGAATCTTTAGGACTTTCTAGTGTTGTTGCAAAGGAAAAAGCACTAATTAGCGATATTGCAAATGCTTCTATTACCACCGCAAGACCTATAGTTACTAAAGCTATAAATGAAATGACTACTCAAGATGCAATTGCTATTATTTCTGGTGGAAAAGATGCTGCAACGTCCTACCTTAAGGATAAAACTTACAATGATTTAACTACTGCTATTGCTCCAGTTGTTACCGATAAAACAGAAAGCTTAGGCATCAACTCCTTATTAAACAATGCGCTTGGAGGTAATAATAGCTCATTAAATGGAGTTTTAGGCGCTGTTTTAGGAACAGGAAGTACCGCCAGTGGTTCCGAGCAGTTAAACGATGCAGTAACCAAACAATTAGTAGATGGTTTATTTAATATTGTAGAACAAACCGAAAATAACGTACGTTCAAATCCCTCTACTATTTTAAACTCTGTTTTGAGTAATTAAAGAAGGAGCTAAATGTATTTCTACTTCAAAGGCTAAGAATATCGTTGTTAATATCAATAATTAAGACATCTTAGCAATCGAATATTTATTATGTTTATATGCTATAAAAACATATAAAATGATGTTTTTAATTGTTTGTTTTTAGAGTATTTATTATGAAATAATGTTTTTTTTTACTATATTGGTATTATATGCTATATAATTTTAATTATTTAAGAGCTCTACGTAAATGTTTAAAAATTCATTTATTAACACTTTAAATATTAGAAAACATGAAAAAAACAATTCTTTCTTTTGCGCTAATCACTATTATATTTGTAGCATTCGCATTTGCACCTGCTGAGACAAATAATTCACTAACTGATGACTTTGAAATAACTGATACAGTTATAGAAGCACAAGCTACATGTTCTACTAAATATCGAACTCAAGAGTCTTTTTCCGAATGTAATAATACACATACTGGAGAAGTACTTAAGCAATTTGAAGCTATGTCCAACATATTAGGTAAATACTAAATGCTTTATAGTATTGTTCTCTTTAATAGAGAGAGCAATACTTTTTCTATTAAAAAAAAAAGATGATATCCATTCATAAATGTTTTCTTGCTCTTTTTTTAATTTACTGTACCATACAGGCAAAAGCTCAATCAGAAGCAAAAAATATTATCAAAGTAACCTATACAAGTACTCCGATCAGTCAATATAAAATGACGGAGTCACACATGCAGGACTCGCCAACGAAAGCGTCATTGCACGAATTTATGAAGGGAATAACAGATTATTATAGTTTGTATATTAATGTTAAAGATCGCTCATCTATCTATGTTTTGGATTCTACGGTACAAAAAAGACCGATAGGCTGGGAAAACCCTAGAACTACAGCAGCTCTTGCCGATACAGTTTTATTCTCTATAAAAACTACCGAAAACAAGACCTTTAAACATGAGTGGATAATGAATCAAACCTTTTACACCGAAGGTGAAGTTGGGAATATAGAATGGGTTTTAACCAATGAGCAAAAGAAGATAAAAGGGCTAAATTGTTTCAAGGCAAAATCGAAATCAAGTGATTACCCTATGTTAACGGTCTGGTACACCAAAGAACTACCCGTATCAAACGGGCCCTCTGTGTACCAAGGACTCCCAGGACTAGTAGTAGTTGCAGAAGACTATTTTCGAACTATACAAATCCAAAAAATTGAATATAATAGTGAGATTGATTTTTACGAAACTCTTTATAAAACGAAGTATAATATTTTTATAGAAGAAAAGAAAAAGAAAAAGCACTACGATATAGAACCCATATTACTTATTAAAAAAGGAGATCTTGCAACAGGTCTCTATGAATATTATCATAAAAAGCCATATAAAAGATAAACTATTTTTCCTTTATAAAAGGTCTTGATATCGTTGTTTTATCCATTTAAAAACACCAGTAAAAATGTATTATGAAAAAAACATTGTTAGTACTCTTCTTTACTGGGCATTTATTACTTATTTTTTTTCAATCGACTTGGACTACAATTGACGGATATTGGGGTTTCCACTATAATAAAAAACCATCCATCTTTATTTTTAACTTTTTAAAACAGAACCAATACACCGAGCCATATTATTTATTGACAGGTATAAATACAGGTTATGGGTTTTATGGCATCCATGCCGCTACAGAAAAATACTTAAGGGCAACTTATTATGATTCTCTGGATCAGGTGCTAAAAAAAGATCGCTACTTTAACTTCTCAAGTACCAATGGTATTTCACGGTTGGAAGGGTATGCATCATTTTTAGCAAATTATGTAGCAAAAACAAAAAATGCAATAGATGCTGATTCTCTCTCAATAGCTAATAACGATCCAGATGTTCTAAGTTTAAGGAATGAATATAAGTTCAAAAAAGACTACGTAGTTAAAACCTTAAAATGGTTAGGAAAAAAAGAAGCCTTAAAGCGCTCCGAATGTGCTTCATATAAAATAGAATTACTTACTATAGTTCCCGAAAATATTTGGGAAAGGAAGGAACGTCAAGCTAAACCTAATATATATGTTATTCAAGAAGGTAGATTTCCTGTACAATAAATTAGAAGGCTTATTCAAAATAGATGGTAGTGAAAAACTCTTTTTAATTTTTTTTCGCTTAACAATTAGTACCATTGCGCTTATCGAAATTGCTAGTTTAATAAAGGATTTACCCTTACTATTTTCTTCTGCAGAAACTTTAATCCCTCAAGAATTAATTTATTTAAAATCTGGATATTTTAAATACTTCCATCCATTATATCAATTTATAGAAACCAACGGGATCTCAAACATCTTTTTTCCAACAGTAACAAGAATCTATATAGGAGCTTTAATTTTTCTTCTATTGGGCTTTTTCACACGTTATGCCGCTGGAATAGCTTTGGTTTTTCAGCTAATCATATTTAGAAGTTTTACTCCTTTCAACTACGGCTATGATTTTTTTTTAACCATGTCTTTATTTTACTGTTTGGTGTTTCCGGTAGGATATTTTTTTTCAATCGACAAAAAATTATTTAACCCTGTATTAAATTTAGGTTTCAACTACAGGCGGGTAATTCAAATTCACTTAGCTATGGCGTATTGTTTTTCAGGAATTGCCAAAGGGCTTGATAGTGGGTGGTGGAATGGCAACTCCGTTTGGAAAGCACTAGCTTCAGCAGATAATAATTATCATACATTCCCCTCAGAAATTTTCATAATAATAGGAATAGGTACAATATGTAAAAGCCTTAGCAGAAGTAAATTCATGGAATCCAGAGGCAAAAATTACATTTGCTCCCCGTAATTTTTTCATGAGCGAAATGGGCAATCGTTTTGAGTGGAGCGAACTTTCTTTTAATCTTGACGGCAAAGAAACCAACAGACAATCTGTCTTTACCAATACATTTTCCATAAAAGGTTTTGGAGATAAAGTCAGCTGGAATCTTGATTTCATATATCGTAAATATAATACAAATGACGAAATATTTGATGTTCCTGATACTCATCTTGAATTTAAATATGATCTATCTGAAAAATTATCATTTTCAATCAAAGGACAATCTCTACTCACTTTATTCAATTTAAATAACTACAGCTTTATAAATACAGTTTCAGATGGAAATACAGTAATCCAAACTAAAACCAGTAATAATCTAGGTTATCTTATTTTATATACATCCATAAAATTCTAAGCCTCTCCAGTAGGACCAAAATTTAATGGGATTGGTGGCTGTTCATAATCCTTTATTTCGCCATGTGCTTGTTCAAAGCGTTGTACATTATCTGCTAATGCTTTTAAAAAGCGCTTAGCATGTTGAGGAGTAAGTATAATTCTACTTTTTACTTTAGCCTTAGGTCTCCCAGGCATAATACTTACATAATCCACTACAAACTCAGATACAGAATGATTTATAATAGCAAGATTGGCATATGTCCCTTCTGCTGTTACATCGTCTAATTCTATGTTTATTTGGTTCTTGTTTTTGTCGTTTTGATCGCTCATCGTATAATTTTAAAAGTTGAAAGTTTGTAAAGTCTAAAGTTGCAATAACTTTTTATTAATCTTCTTCAAACTTTTGTAAAAATAGCATTTTAAAAAAGAAAACCCCAAAGGAAAATTCCTTTGGGGTTTTACTATATAATTTTAAGTATTCTTAAAAGTTAACGTGCTGTTGTTTACTAGCCATAATCTCATTGTACTCTTCTTTAGATCCTACAATAATATTATCATAGTCTCTCATTCCAGTACCAGCTGGGATTCTGTGTCCAACAATTACATTCTCTTTTAATCCTTCAAGATCATCTATTTTACCGCTTACAGCAGCTTCGTTCAGTACTTTTGTAGTTTCCTGGAACGATGCAGCAGAGATAAACGATTTTGTTTGTAACGATGCTCTTGTAATACCTTGAAGTATTGGCGTAGCTACTGCCGGAACAGCATCTCTAGCCTCAACAAGTTGTTTGTCATTTCTTCTTAAGATAGAATTCTCATCTCTCAACTCACGTGGAGAAATAATTTGTCCTGCTCTTAAAGTATCTGAATCTCCTGCATCCTCGATAACTTTCATTCCAAAGATTCTATCATTTTCTTCAATGAAATCGTCTTTATGAACTAATTGTTGCTCTAAGAAAGTAGTATCTCCAGAATCTTGAATATTAACTTTACGCATCATTTGACGTACTACTACTTCAAAGTGCTTATCGTTAATTTTCACCCCTTGTAAACGGTATACCTCTTGTACTTCGTTTACTAAGTATTGCTGTACCGCAGATGGGCCTTTAATTCTTAAAATATCTTCTGGTGTAATAGAACCATCAGAAAGAGGCATTCCGGCACGAACATAATCGTTTTCCTGAACAAGAATCTGGTTAGATAATTTAACCAAGTACTTTTTAATGTCTCCTAATTTAGATTCTACAATAATCTCACGATTACCTCTTTTAATTTTCCCGAAAGAAACTACACCATCAATTTCAGATACTACAGCTGGATTAGATGGGTTACGTGCTTCGAAAAGCTCGGTAACTCTAGGTAGACCCCCTGTAATATCCCCTGCTTTAGAAGATCTTCTAGGAATCTTAACCAATACTTTACCTTCTGCTATCTTCTCCCCATTGTCCACCATAATGTGTGCACCTACTGGTAAGTTATAAGAACGTAAAGTTTCTCCTTTAGCATCTTTAATCAATAAAGTTGGAATAAGCTTTTTGTTTCTAGATTCAGAAATTACTTTCTCTTGGAAACCAGTTTGCTCATCAATCTCTACTTGGTAAGTAACCCCTTGATCAATATTTTCGTAAGCAATTTTTCCTGAGAATTCAGAAACAATTACTGCGTTATATGGATCCCATTGACAGATTACAGCTCCTTTTTCTACTTTTTGTCCTTCTTTCACAAAAATTTGCGAACCATAAGGAACGTTATTTGTAGCTAAAACAATACCTGTTTTTTCGTCAACAAATTTAACTTCGGCAGTTCTAGAAATTACAACATCAACCTCATTTCCTTCAGCATCTGTTCCCTTAACTGTTTTAAGGTCTTCTATTTCTAACTTACTATTAAATTTAGCAATTACTTTATTTTCTTCTGAAATGTTTCCTGCAATACCTCCTACGTGGAATGTACGTAGCGTAAGCTGTGTACCTGGTTCCCCAATAGACTGTGCAGCAACAACTCCAACAGCTTCTCCTCTTTGAACCATCTTACCAGTTGCAAGATTACGTCCGTAACATTTCGCACAAATACCTCGTTTTGCTTCACAAGTAAGTGGCGAACGTACTTCAATTTTCTCAACAGGAGATGCATTAATTTTCTTAACGATTGCTTCTGAAACTTCCTCTCCAGAACGAACTAATAATTCTTCTGTTAACGGATCGTAAACATCGTGTAAAGAAACACGTCCTAAAATACGTTCTCCTAAAGATTCTACTATCTCATCATTCTTCTTCAATGCTTCAACTTCTACACCACGTAAAGTTCCGCAGTCTTCTGTATTCACAATAACATCTTGAGAAACATCCACCAAACGACGTGTTAAGTAACCCGCATCGGCAGTTTTTAACGCCGTATCCGCAAGTCCTTTACGCGCACCGTGAGTAGAAATAAAGTACTCAAGAATCGATAATCCTTCTTTAAAGTTAGAAAGAATTGGATTCTCAATAATTTCTCCACCACCAGCGGTAGATTTTTTAGGTTTTGCCATTAATCCACGCATTCCTGTAAGCTGACGAATCTGTTCTTTAGATCCCCTTGCTCCAGAGTCAAGCATCATAAATACCGAGTTAAATCCTTGGTTATCTTCACGAATACGCTTCATTGCAAGTTCAGTAAGCATTGCATTGGTAGAAGTCCAAACATCAATTACCTGATTATAACGCTCATTATTAGTAATAAGTCCCATGTTATAATTGGCCATAATTCCGTCTACCTGAACATTTGCCTCATCAATCATTGGTCCTTTCTCTTCAGGAATAATAATATCTCCTAAACTGAATGATAAACCTCCTTTAAATGCGAAGTTATACCCCATACTCTTGATTTTGTCCAAGAAGTCTGCAGTTGTAGGAACATCTGTAGCCTTTAAGATTTCTCCAATAATATCTCTAAGCGACTTTTTAGTCAATACTTCATTAATATATCCCGCCTTTTCTGGAACTACTTGGTTGAATAAAATTCTACCTACTGTAGTTTCAATAATTTGGTACACTAATTCTCCTTCTTCATTAAAGTCCTTAGCACGAACCTTTACCATTGCATTTAAGTCAACTTTTTTCTCATTAAAAGCAATTGTTACTTCATCTGCAGAATAAAAAGTCAAACCTTCTCCTTTAATAGGATGCTCTGGTGTAGATCTTCTAGCTTTAGTCATATAGTACAGCCCCAAGACCATATCCTGAGAAGGTACTGTAACTGGCGAACCATTTGCTGGGTTCAATATGTTGTGAGATGCCAACATTAACATTTGTGCCTCTAAAATAGCTTCTGGCCCAAGAGGTAAGTGAACCGCCATCTGGTCACCATCGAAATCGGCGTTGAATGCCGTACATACCAATGGGTGTAACTGGATAGCTTTCCCCTCAATTAATTTAGGCTGGAATGCTTGGATACCCAAACGGTGAAGCGTAGGGGCACGGTTAAGTAGTACTGGGTGTCCTTTAAGAACGTTCTCAAGAATATCCCAAACTACTGGCTCTCTTTTGTCTATAATCTTTTTGGCAGATTTTACCGTTTTTACAATCCCTCTTTCAATTAGTTTTCTAATTACAAAAGGTTTGTATAGCTCTGCTGCCATGTTTTTAGGAAGACCACATTCAAACAATTTCATTTCTGGTCCAACAACAATTACCGAACGTGCCGAATAATCCACACGTTTACCTAGAAGGTTTTGACGGAAACGTCCTTGTTTACCTTTTAATGAATCTGAAAGCGATTTTAATGGTCTGTTAGATTCTGTTTTAACTGCAGAAGACTTACGGGTATTATCAAATAATGAATCTACAGATTCTTGAAGCATACGCTTCTCGTTACGTAAGATAACTTCTGGAGCTTTAATCTCCATTAATCGTTTTAAACGATTGTTTCTGATAATTACCCTACGGTAAAGATCATTTAAATCTGATGTTGCAAAACGACCTCCATCCAATGGAACTAATGGACGTAATTCTGGTGGAATAACCGGAATTACTTTCATAATCATCCATTCTGGATTGTTTTCTCTATTCTTTTGAGATTCACGAAGTGCTTCAACAACTTGAAGACGTTTTAAAGCTTCTGTTTTACGTTGTTTAGAAGTTTCAGTATTTGCTTTATGTCTAAGCTCGTAAGAAAGTTCGTTAAGTTCTATTCTTGACAATAACTCTATAAGACATTCAGCTCCCATTTTAGCAATAAACTTATTAGGGTCTGTATCTTCTAAATATTGATTTTCTGAAGGAAGCGATTCTAGAATATTTAAATATTCTTCTTCCGTTAAGAAATCCATTTTTTGAACAGGTTCTCCATCAGCATTTTTTGCATTACCCGGTTGGATAACAACATAACGCTCATAGTAGATAATCATATCCAATTTCTTAGATGGTAATCCAAGAAGGTATCCTATTTTGTTTGGTAAAGAACGGAAATACCAAATATGTGCAACAGGAACTACTAAATTGATGTGTCCTACTCTATCTCTACGTACCTTTTTCTCGGTAACTTCAACACCACATCGGTCACAAACAATTCCTTTATAACGTATTCTTTTATATTTACCACAAGCACATTCGTAATCCTTTACCGGACCAAAAATACGCTCACAGAAAAGACCGTCACGCTCTGGTTTGTGCGTACGGTAATTAATGGTTTCCGGCTTTAGCACTTCTCCTCTAGACTCTGCTAAAATGGATTCTGGAGACGCTAAACCAATAGAGATTTTATTAAATCTCTGTTGTACTGTATTCTTATCTTTATTTCTAGCCATAATATATGGTGATAATGAATTAAGTGTAATTACCCTCTTTGAGGTTTTAATTCTTCAACCTTATGTTGAAATGAATTAAATTGTTTTACTATAAAAACCTTTAGGACTTTCCCCGCAGGTAGTTGGTTATAACTTTTTTAGTGAAGGCACTCCGTATCATACCGAGTGCCTCTACTAAAATTATTATTCTTCTAATCTGATATCTAAACCAAGACCTTTCAACTCATGCATTAATACATTGAAGGATTCTGGTAATCCTGGTTCTGGCATCATCTCTCCCTTAACGATAGACTCGTAAGTTTTAGCTCTACCAATAACATCATCAGATTTTACAGTTAAGATTTCTCTTAGTGTACTTGATGCACCGTATGCCTCAAGTGCCCAAACCTCCATCTCACCAAAACGCTGACCACCAAATTGTGCTTTACCTCCTAAAGGCTGTTGCGTAATTAATGAGTATGGTCCAATAGAACGTGCATGCATTTTGTCGTCTACCATGTGGCCTAATTTAAGCATGTAAATTACACCTACTGTAGCCGCTTGATCAAAACGCTCTCCAGTTCCACCATCATAAAGGTATGTATGACCAAATCTTGGAATTCCAGCTTCATCTGTAAGCTCATTAATTTGATCTAATGATGCACCATCAAAGATTGGAGTTGCAAATTTTCTACCTAAGTTTTTACCTGCCCATCCTAAAACGGTTTCATAAATCTGCCCAATGTTCATACGAGAAGGTACCCCAAGTGGATTTAATACAATATCTACTGGTGTTCCATCTTCTAAGAATGGCATATCTTCTTGACGTGTAATTCTAGCTACAATACCTTTATTACCGTGACGACCTGCCATCTTATCTCCTACTTTAAGCTTACGTTTTTTAGCGATATACACTTTAGCAAGTTTCATAATTCCTGCTGGTAATTCATCCCCAACAGAAATAGTAAACTTATCTCTACGTAACGCTCCTTGAAGGTCGTTTAATTTAATTTTATAATTATGAAGAAGATCGTTGATTGATGCATTAGTCTCATCATCTGTTGTCCAAGTTCCGCTTACTAAGTGTGCGAAATCGTCTACAGCATTCAACATCTTTTGTGTGTATTTTTTACCTTTAGGGAATACTTCTTCTCCTAAATCGTTAAATACTCCTTGTGATGTTTTTCCGTTTACAATTGAGAATAATTTTTCAACCAATACATCTTTAAGTCCAGTGAATTTTGTCTCAAATTCTAACTCTAACTTAGCAATATCTTCTTTATCTTTTGCTCTCTTACGCTTATCTTTAATAGCTCTTGAGAACAATTTCTTATCAATAACTACTCCATTTAATGATGGAGAAGCTTTTAATGAAGCGTCTTTTACATCTCCTGCTTTATCTCCAAAGATTGCACGAAGTAATTTTTCTTCTGGAGTTGGATCTGATTCTCCTTTTGGAGTAATCTTACCAATTAAAATATCTCCAGGTTTTACTTCAGCTCCAATACGAATCATTCCGTTTTCATCCAAGTCTTTTGTAGCCTCTTCAGATACGTTAGGAATATCATTTGTTAATTCTTCAGCTCCTAATTTTGTATCTCTCACTTCAAGAGAATACTCATCAATATGGATAGATGTAAAGATATCTTCTCTAACTACTTTTTCAGAAATTACAATTGCATCCTCAAAGTTATACCCTTTCCAAGGCATAAAGGCTACTTGTAAGTTTCTTCCTAAAGCAAGTTCTCCTTGTTGTGTAGCATAACCTTCACAAAGTACTTGTCCTTTTTTAACTTTATCACCTTTTCTTACAATAGGTTTAAGGTTAATAGAAGTTCCTTGATTTGTTTTTCTGAATTTAACTAGGTTGTATGTTTTGAAATCATCATCAAAACTTACCAATCTATCATTTTCAGTTCTATCGTACTTAATTGTAATTTTAGACGCATCTACATAATCTATTACTCCATCTCCTTCTGCGTTAATTAATACACGAGAATCTGAAGCCACCTGACGTTCTAGACCTGTCCCTACAATTGGAGATTCTGGTCTTAATAAAGGAACTGCCTGGCGCATCATGTTAGATCCCATCAATGCACGGTTGGCATCATCATGCTCCAAGAATGGAATTAAAGATGCAGAAATAGATGCAATCTGGTTTGGTGCAACATCCGTGTAATGAATCTCTTCTGGATCTACTACTGGGAAGTCACCTTCCATACGTGCAATTACTTTATCAGTATCAATAGTTCCATTATCTGATAAAGGAATATTTGCTTGTGCAATTTTCTTTTCTTCTTCTTCTTCAGCACTTAAATAAAGTATTTCAGAAAGATCTACTTTACCTTCAGTTACTTTTCTATATGGAGTTTCAATGAATCCCATTCCGTTTACTTTCGCAAACACACTTAATGAAGAAATCAAACCAATGTTTGGTCCCTCTGGTGTTTCAATAGGACAAAGACGTCCGTAATGCGTGTAGTGAACGTCACGAACCTCGAATCCTGCTCTCTCACGAGAAAGACCTCCTGGTCCTAATGCAGATAAACGACGTTTGTGTGTAATCTCTGCCAATGGATTTGTTTGATCCATAAACTGAGATAACTGATTTGTACCAAAGAATGAGTTAATAACCGATGATAATGTTTTAGCATTAATCAAATCGATAGGTGTAAACACCTCGTTATCACGTACATTCATACGCTCACGAATGGTTCTAGCCATACGTGCTAAACCTACTCCAAACTGAGAAGACAATTGCTCTCCTACTGTTCTAACACGACGGTTAGATAAGTGATCGATATCATCAATCTCTGCTTTAGAGTTGATTAACTCAATAAGATATTTAATAATTGTAATAATATCTTCTTTTGTTAAAACTTGTTTATCCATTGCGATATCCAAGCCTAACTTTTTATTCATTCTGTAACGACCAACTTCTCCTAAGTTGTAACGTTGATCTGAGAAGAATAATTTGTCTATAATACCTCTTGCCGTTTCTTCATCTGGCGGTTCAGCATTACGTAATTGACGGTATATATGCTCTACAGCCTCTTTTTCTGAGTTTGTAGGGTCTTTTTGTAATGTGTTATAGATAATAGCATAATCTCCTGTTTGGCTATCTTCTTTATGCAATAAGATAGTTTTAACATCGGTATCTACAATTTCATCTATATGATCTTTTTCAAGAATCGTGTCTCTGTCTAGAATGATTTCATTTCTTTCGATAGAAACCACCTCGCCTGTATCCTCATCAACGAAATCTTCATGCCAAGTTTTAAGCACACGTGCCGCTAACTTTCTGCCCAACACTTTTTTCAAGCCACTTTTTGAAACTTTAACCTCTTCAGCAAGGTCAAAAATTTCAAGAATATCTTTATCGCGCTCAAATCCGATAGCACGGAAAAGTGTTGTAACAGGTAATTTTTTCTTTCTATCGATATATGCGTACATAACGCTATTAATATCGGTAGCAAATTCTATCCAAGAACCTTTAAAAGGAATTACTCTGGCAGAATACAATTTTGTTCCATTCGCATGGAATGATTGACCAAAGAATACACCTGGAGATCTGTGTAATTGCGATACAACTACGCGTTCCGCTCCGTTTATAACAAAGGTACCACTAGGTGTCATGTAAGGAATTACCCCAAGATAAACATCCTGTACTATGGTTTCAAAATCTTCGTGCTCAGGATCTGTACAATAAAGTTTTAGTCTAGCCTTTAATGGTACACTGTACGTTAATCCTCTTTCTATACACTCTTGAATTGAGTATCTAGGAGGATCGATAAAGTAGTCTAAAAATTCAAGTACAAATTGATTACGCGTATCAGTAATGGGGAAGTTCTCCAAGAAGGTGTTATAAAGACCTTCGTTACCTCTCTCTTCAGATTTTGTTTCCAGTTGAAAGAAATCCTGGAATGACTTAATCTGAATGTCCAAGAAATCCGGGTATGCCGGAGTATTCTTTGCAGAGGCGAAATTAATTCTTTCAGTCTGATTTGTGAACATCAATGGACAATATTTTGATTAAAGTGAAAATTAAAAAAACGTATACATTTATATACGCAAAAAGGGTTTAGGTCACTACCCGTAATATTCGGGAAGGACCTAAACCGTATCTTACAGCTAAGCGCTGTAGGGTGGAATTAGTTTAATTCTACCTCTGCACCAGCTTCTTCTAAAGATGCTTTAAGCGCTTCCGCTTCATCTTTAGCTACTCCTTCTTTGATAGCTTTAGGAGCTCCGTCTACCATTTCTTTAGCTTCTTTAAGTCCTAAACCAGTTAATTCTTTAACTAATTTTACTACAGCTAATTTAGAGGCTCCAGCAGCTTTAAGGATAACATCAAATTCTGTTTTCTCCTCAGCAGCTTCACCACCAGCAGCAGCTCCACCAGCAACAGCAACAGCTGCAGCAGCTGGCTCTATACCGTATTCTTCTTTTAAGATATCAGCTAATTCGTTTACTTCTTTAACTGTTAAATTAACTAATTGTTCTGCAAAATCTTTTAAATCTGCCATTTTCTATCGTTTTAATAAATTTTTAAAAATATAATTGTTTAAGTGCGTACTACTTTATGATTCCTTTTCTGATAAGGTTTTAAGGATACCAGCTAATTTACCACCACCTGATTTAAGTCCGCTAATAACATTCTTAGCAGGCGACTGTAACAATCCGATGATATCTCCAATAACTTCCTCTTTAGATTTGATACTAACAAGGGCATCTAATTGGTTATCTCCAAGGTAAACTGCTTCTTCTATAAAAGCACCTTTTAATAAAGGTTTATCAGATTTTTTACGGAAATCTTTGATAAGTTTCGCAGGACCGTTTCCAGTTTCAGAAAACATTAAAGATGTATTACCTTTAAGTACTGTTGGAAGATCTCCGAAATCTTTATCAGAAGCCTCCATTGCTTTTGCAAGCAATGTATTTTTTACAACTGCAAGTTTGATGTTTGCTTTAAAACAAGCTCTACGTAAGTTAGAGGTTGTCTCGGCATCCAATCCTGAAATATCTGCTAAATAGATATTTCCATTATCACCTAACTGCGCAGTCAAATCTTCTATTACCGTTAACTTTTCTTCTCTAGTCATGATTAAAAAATTTATACTGCCAATTAAACTGCCTTAGGATCTACAGGAATACTAGGACTCATTGTACTAGATATAAAGATACTCTTTACGTAAGTTCCTTTGGCCGCAGTTGGCTTCAGTTTTAATAATGTTTGTAATAATTCGTTTGCGTTATCAGCAATTTTGTCTGCTGAAAAAGATGCTTTACCTACTGCTGCATGAACGATCCCTGTTTTATCAACTTTAAAGTCAATTTTACCAGCTTTCACCTCACTTACAGCTTTAGCTACATCCATAGTAACTGTACCTGTCTTTGGGTTTGGCATTAAACCTCTTGGTCCTAGAACACGTCCTAAAGGCCCCAATTTACCCATTACGCTTGGCATAGTGATTATTACATCAACATCTGTCCAACCGTCTTTTATCTTTTGTAAGTACTCACCTAACCCTACGTAATCTGCTCCAGCTTCTTTAGCTTCGGCTTCCTTATCTGGAGTAACCAATGCTAAAACTTTTACATCTTTACCAGTTCCATGCGGAAGTGTAACTACCCCTCTTACCATTTGATTAGCTTTACGTGGATCTACTCCTAAACGTACTGCTAAGTCAACAGATGCATCAAACTTAACGTTAGTGATATCTTTTACTAGTTGAGAAGCCTCTTGAACAGAGTATAATTTACTCTTGTCGATTTTCCCAACTGCTTCTTTTTGCTTTTTTGTTAATTTTGCCATTTCTAGATTCTTTTAAGATTTAAAAAGGCTTATCACCTGAAACCGTTAACCCCATAGATCTTGCTGTTCCTGCAACCATGCTCATAGCAGATTCTACAGTAAACGCATTAAGATCTTGCATTTTGTCTTCTGCGATAGCTTTTACTTGATCCCAAGTAACGCTAGCAACCTTTTTACGGTTTGGCTCTCCAGAACCCTTTTTAACCTTAGCCGCTTCCATTAGCTGAACTGCCGCTGGCGGTGTCTTAATTACAAAGTCGAATGATTTGTCTTTGTAAACGGTGATAGCAACAGGTAATACTTTACCTTGTTTGTCCTGTGTACGAGCATTAAACTGCTTACAGAACTCCATGATGTTAACACCGGCAGCACCTAGAGCGGGTCCAACCGGTGGCGACGGATTCGCAGCACCTCCCCTAACTTGTAGCTTAACTACTTTACTAACTTCTTTTGCCATTGTTTTTGTTCAATTTAAAATTTGAATCGCCTTATCTAATGGAAGCAAGACGAATCTATATAATGTGTAACAATTATACTTTCTCTACCTGCATATAACTCAACTCTAATGGTGTTTTTCTTCCGAAAATCTTAACCATTACCTCAAGCTTACGCTTCTCTTCATTTACTTTTTCAACAGTTCCATTAAATCCATTAAAAGGACCATCTATAACTTTTACTGTTTCTCCTAAAACATAAGGAATAGCAACATTATCTGTTTTAACAGATAACTCATCCACTTTTCCTAACATTCTATTTACTTCAGATTTTCTCAATGGAACAGGATCTCCTCCTTTTACTTCACCAAGAAAACCTATAACTCCAGTTATAGATTTAATAACATGAACTATTTCCCCTCCTAAATTAGCTTTCACCATTACATAGCCAGGGAAGTAAACTCGTTCTTTATTTATCTTTTTACCATTACGTATCTGAATCACCTTCTCTGTAGGCACTAATACTTCATCTACATAATCTGAATACCCAAGGCGAGCTATATCTTGTTCTATGTAGCCTTTAACTTTATTTTCCTGACCACTCACAGCCCTTACTACATACCACTGTTTTGCCAACGCTTCTGCCATTGCAATACTCGTCTTTAAATATTATTAATTAATTGCACCGAAATAAAGCTTGATAAGCTTAGCTAAAGCTGTATCAACGCCCCAAACAGCTAACGAAAAAAGTATAGAGAAAACAGCAACAACAACCATTAGGTTCTGTCCCTCAGCCCATGATGGCCAAGTAACATTCGCTCTTAACTCTTCGAATGATTCCTTTATATAATTTACCATTTTTACTCTATATATTTTTTTTGCACGGGTGGAGAGATTCGAACTCCCATCAACGGTTTTGGAGACCGGTATTCTACCCTTGAACTACACCCGTTTATTCAAGTTCAAAGGCGTCTAGCTTATAAAAACTAGACACCCTTAAAACTTGTATATTATAATGAAATTAGTCTAAAATTTCAGTAACCTGTCCAGCTCCTACTGTTCTACCTCCTTCACGGATAGCGAAACGTAGACCTTTGCTTAATGCAATTGGCTGAAGTAATTCAACTGTAATAGTTAAGTTATCACCAGGCATAACCATCTCAACTCCATCAGGTAAAGAAATAGTACCTGTTACGTCAGTTGTACGTACGTAGAACTGTGGACGGTAGTTGTTATGGAATGGAGTGTGACGTCCACCTTCTTCTTTTTTAAGAACGTAAACCTCTGCTTTAAATTTAGCGTGAGGAGTTACAGAACCTGGCTTACAGATAACCATACCTCTTTTGATATCAGTTTTCTCAATACCTCTTAAAAGAATACCTACGTTATCTCCAGCTTCACCTCTATCTAATATTTTACGGAACATCTCAACCCCTGTAATAGTAGAAGTTAATTTTTCAGCTCCCATACCGATAATATCAACACCTTCTCCAGTTTTAGCAACTCCAGATTCGATACGTCCAGTAGCAACTGTACCACGACCTGTAATTGTAAATACATCCTCGATTGGCATTAAGAAATCTTTATCGATATCTCTAACTGGTAATTCAATCCACTCATCAACAGCTTCCATCAACTTCATTACAGAGTCAACCCATTTTTGCTCACCATTTAAAGCACCAAGAGCAGAACCTGGAATTACAGGACCATTATCTCCATCATACTCGTAGAAAGAAAGTAATTCTCTTACCTCCATATCAACAAGCTCTAAAAGCTCCTCATCATCAACCATATCAACTTTATTCAAGAAAACAACGATTCTAGGAACCCCTACCTGACGTCCTAAAAGGATGTGCTCACGAGTTTGTGGCATTGGACCATCTGTAGCAGCAACTACCAAAATAGCACCGTCCATTTGAGCAGCACCTGTTACCATGTTCTTTACGTAATCCGCGTGACCAGGACAGTCAACGTGAGCGTAGTGACGATTAGCAGTTTGGTACTCTACGTGAGAAGTATTAATTGTGATACCTCTTTCTTTTTCTTCAGGAGCGTTATCGATAGAATCGAATGAACGTGCATCAGAAAGACCAGCATCTGCCAATACTTTAGTGATAGCAGCAGTTAAAGTAGTTTTACCGTGATCTACGTGTCCAATAGTACCTATATTTAAGTGTGGTTTGGAACGATCAAAAGTTTCCTTTGCCATGATTTAATAATTTTAATCTTAGTTATATATTAGTGTTCAAATTTAAACGCAACAAGAGCCAATGACGAGAATTGAACTCGTGACCTCTTCCTTACCAAGGAAGCGCTCTACCCCTGAGCTACACCGGCTTGAAAATTCAAGCTTCAAGTTTAAAAATTGCTTTTTAAAAAATCACCTCAATCAACAACCATAAACTCAAAGTACTAGAATAAGAGAGGAGAACACACCTTATTTTCTTAAGATTAGTCTCATCTCTATTTTTAAACTTAAGCCTAAACTCAAGCCATTCTGTTTTGAGCGGGAGACGAGGTTCGAACTCGCGACATTCAGCTTGGAAGGCTGACGCTCTACCAACTGAGCTACTCCCGCATTCACAATTCTAAAATAAATAAGAATCGATTTGCATTTTTTGTGGGGAGAGCAGGATTCGAACCTGCGAAGACATAGTCAGCAGATTTACAGTCTGCCCTCGTTGGCCGCTTGAGTATCTCCCCAATAAAGCATTTTGGAATTAAAAAGAAGTTAATCATAACCACTTTTTATTTAAAATTCCGAGCGCAAAAGTAATTAATTCTTTTCAATTAATCACTATTTTTTTATCTTTTTTTTGAAGATAAATTTTACGCTTCTAAAAATCATCAAGTTATCAAAAAACTAAAACTTTTTGAGCCGATGGAGGGACTCGAACCCACGACCTGCTGATTACAAATCAGCTGCTCTAGCCAGCTGAGCTACATCGGCTTTTCAGTAAAAAAGTCCGCTATTTCTAACGGACTGCAAATGTATATAAATTATTCTTTTTACAAAACAAATTACGAAAAATTTTTACTTATATATAAGCACGTAATTTTTGCTTTCTTTTTTTTAACGACCTTTCTAAGGAACTAGCAGCACTATCTACTGCTTCTTCAAAAGTTTTACACTGTTTCTTTACTATGTATTCATCCCCAGGAACATGCACTTTAATCTCGGCTATTTTATTCTCCTTAACACTTGTGTTTTGAACCTTTAAATACACGTCTGAATGGACGACTTTGTCATAATAGTGGTCTAATTTATCCAATCTCTTTTGAATAAAATTTAACAATTTTTGATCCACATTAAAGTTTACAGATTGTGTGTTTACTTCCATTTCCTTTAAAATTTAAGGTTAAACAATACTCCCAATTAAATGGGCTCTACAGCTTCGATGATTTTCATCGAACATCAAACTAACTCATAATATATAATTATGTTTCTCACTAAGTGAGATTAGAATACTCCAAAGCTTGCTTCGAAATGTTTTCTTTTGGTTTTTCCTTCCTACATCTCTTGAGCTTGCTCTGAGGTAATTTATTTTTTTCTATTTCGCGGATGCGCCTCTCCGTATTGCTTTTTCAATTCTGCTATACTATTATGTGTATAAACTTGTGTTGAAGCTAAACTAGAATGCCCTAATAATTCTTTTACTGAATTTAAATCTGCTCCATCATTCAATAAATGTGTTGCAAATGTATGCCTAAGAATATGCGGACTCTTCTTTAGTTTTGTTGACGCCTTACTAAAGTACTTATTTATTGTTCTATAAACAAGACTTTCATATATTTTATCACCACTTTTAAGAAGAAATAAAGAGTCTTTTGTATCCTCATTAACATAATCGTTTCTTACCGCTATATATTTTTTTATTGAAGATTCTATTGACACCATAAGCGGGATAAATCTTTCTTTATTACGCTTCCCTAAAACCTTAATGGTTTTATTGGCAAAATCTATATCCTGAAGTTTCAAATTAACCAATTCAATACGCCGCATTCCTGTGGCATAAAAAAGCGCTATCATTAATTTATCTCGAATCCCTTCAAAATCTTCTCCAAACTCCATTTCATCTAAAACCTGTGTCATCTCATTTTTAGAAAAAGGAACTTCAATTTTTTTTGCAGTTTTTAAAGCTTTGTGTTTTGCTAACGGATTAACCGTAATCTGATTTGTTTTCAACAGAAATTTATAATACGCCTTAAGCGATGCTACTTTTCTATTTATACTCCTATTATTTAAACCACTATCTACTAATAGAACAATCCAAGAACGGATTTGGGAGTAATTTACATTTTCAAGCGTATGCTCCTCAAAAGTAGAAATACAATAATCTAAAAAAGACTGAAGATCATTTTTATATGCCAACACTGTATGCTTTGAATAATTTTTTTCAAGCTGAAGATAATCGAGAAATTTAGCAAATGGCATTACTTATGAGTTTATATCAAAGATACAAATTTTGAATCACGCATTCACCAAAGCTAGCACTACTCATAAAAAAGATACATTGCCAAACAATAGAAACCATACTATTGCCCCTATCCCTCCTCCTAGTACACCTGACGCTATAAATAGTACTCTATTACTTTTCTTTATAAAAATCAAAAAAGACATACATGATATTATTCCACCTAACACACCCAAAACAATAGGAAAGACTCCCAATGAAACTTCTGATGATATAGACAATTTTAATTCATCTCCTCCATAAATAAAATTAGTAACCCCTAATCCATATAGCATTATAGACAAGCATAGATTAAAAGGCATTCTTAGCCAGAAAAGGCTTAAATAAAAAAAAAATAACAGTATATGGTTTCGACTTAAAAAATAAAACAACTAAAAAACCTAAGGTTCCAATCATAGCTGTTGTAAAAACTCCAGAAGAAACTATTAAAAAACGCTCTTTATTTAATTTACGCATCAATTCAATTCGGCGTTCTTTTAAAGGGAAGTCTGCTCCTTCAATTATCTCATCCTTATACTGCTCATAAATATTTTCAAATTCCTTATGAAATTCTGTTGTATCATAAGAAACATAACTAAAATGAAATTTAGGATTATACCCTAAAAATTTAGCCATTACATAATGCCCATATTCATGCGTCATCACTCCTATAATAAATGAAGCAACAAACATAAAAGCATTTTTAAAGAAAAAATACTTTCTTTCACCCTCTTTTAAATTGATATTAAACATAATAGTTAAATAAAATTAACTCTTTTAAGAACAATCTATTCAAATTCCAAACAAGCTTTTCGAATCAATCTTAATATAATCTATTTTTTCAATCAACTACCTCGAGGCAAGCTTATGAAATATTCAAAGGAAACAAATTAAACCCATTTCGATGCAGAGTACTTCGGCAAACTCAGTACAGGCTCTAGGGAATTAAACCCTCAATGAGGGATAAAAGTTAACGGAATTTATTAGACCCCACTACATCAAGGCTCAATGGAGGTTTTCAAAATAGACTCCTCACTATTAATTAAAAAAGGATTTCAGTAATGTTATTTCTATTAAATGCTTCTTTTTTGATAGATAAGAATTAGTCTTAGTTTTTTTCTTGTAGCGAAGCGGTCTTGTATTTTTACTCCGACATTAATGAAAGTCCTTATACAAAACGTATAATCTATATGTTTTATATAAACAAAAAAATCCCGCTTCTAACGAAACGGGATGTATTTATTTTAAGTAGAAAAAAGCCTTATACTTCTTCCTGATCTCTTAAATTTTGAACGTAAGCTGCTTTTTGAATTTGCGCTCTCTTCTCTACTGAAGGTTTTGTAAATTGCTTACGGCTACGTAGCTGACGCATCGTACCAGTTTTATCAAATTTACGCTTGTAACGCTTAAGCGCTCTGTCTATATTTTCTCCTTCTTTTATTGGTATAATTAACATAAGTTGACCACCTCCTTTCTTTTATGGCGGCAAAGATAAAAATTAATTTAAAATGAAAAATAAAAAAATAAAAAAAATATCGCTCCTTAAAACCTGTTAATCAGAAATTAAACTCCCTCGATATAGACTCACTATTACTTAAAAATAGAAAACCTCATTGTTACGCAAACGTCGGAATAGTTAAATCTCAATTATGATTAACAAAAATCAATAGCGCCCTAAATAATTATTGCTGTTCATTTTTTAAATAATTCCTCATATCCGCTTTTACATATTTCAGTAAGATATTTTTCTTGAATTAGTGAATTCTCTAATAAACTATGAATATTCTGTTTGTAAATCAGTTCTCCCTCAATTGGATCGATTTCTGTTATTAATTGGTTGTGTCTGATTTCAGAGCATAATTCAAACTTCTCGTCTGCTATTAAGTCAGTTGTGTTTTTTATTGAACCACAAGCTGTGATTAAAGTTAGAATTATTATTTGAAGTAGTTTTTTCAATGTTGTAGGTAACGTTTAGTATATGAAAAATAGGCGATTTCGAAGCACTAAACATTCGGTTAAACACATATTTTAATACGAGCCGAAAGCCTTGATTTTATTACTATTCCGCCTATTTTTTATATACATTGTTGTGGTGTCGTTTTATTATTTTGCTGCTTAAATGTTCAGCGAATTGAGTTTCGCAATAGACTTGATGTCCTTTATCTGATAGGACTTCATATTCAAGTTCCATATTTTCAAACCATTCTACCGTAGGTTTATATTCGTCATTTTTCCCAAAGTAAAGTTCTAAATTTCCTTTAGGTCTTTCAGTTTCATTTCTAAGTCTTGTTGATGAGACACAGACTAATGACTTAATATTATCAGTTTTAAGACCGAAATTCCAAGCAATTGTTCCACCAATGCTAAATGCAAGAATATTCACCTTTTGCTTTTCACTCTCTACAAGTTTGTCTATTGCTTTTTCTATACCACCACTTATAAACTGTTTGTGTAAGTTTTCTTGAGTATAATTTGCTACATCAATTTGTCCAAGTTCGCAACTGTCGTAGAACAAAATATCAAATTCTGTCTCTAAAATTCGAGTATAATTAATTAACCATTCAGATTTTTCCCTTCCCCACAAATCTGAAATTATTATTATTCGTTCTTTCATAAATGCTTTTTTCAAATGCACCACAACTACGCTCTAAACATAACTATAAAAAGCTTCTATAAGATTTATGATAAACGTTTAGGACGGAGTTAAACAAAAACTTATTTTAAAAGATGACGGGAAATAACTACTTTTTGAATCTCGGTGGTTCCTTCTCCTATAGTACACAACTTAGAATCTCTGTAAAACTTCTCTACAGGAAAATCTTTTGTATATCCATATCCACCATGAATCTGAACTGCTTCATTAGCTATTCTAACACAAGCTTCTGACGCAAACATTTTACACATTGCGCTTAACTTGGTCATTTTTCTACCTGCATTTTTTTCGAAGGCTGCTTTGTGCAATAATAATTCAGACGCTTCAATATCGGTAGCCATATCTGCCAGTTTAAAAGAAATTCCCTGAAACTCCGAAATTGGCTTTCCAAACTGAACTCTTTCTTTTGAATATTTCAAAGCTGCGTCATAAGCTCCTTTTGCAACTCCTAAGGAAAGTGCTCCAATAGAAATACGACCGCCATCTAGAATTTTCATGGACTGAATAAATCCATCTCCTACTTCTCCTAAACGATTTGCATCTGGAATTCTACAATCAGAAAAAACAAGTTCAGCAGTTTCACTGGCTCTCATTCCTAACTTATCTTCTTTTTTTCCACTAGAAAAACCTGGAGTTCCTTTTTCCACCACAAAAGCTGTCATTCCATGAGAATCTCCTTTTTCTCCAGTTCTCACAATAACTACAGCTACATCTCCGCTTTTTCCATGGGTAATAAAGTTTTTTGCGCCATTAATAACCCATTCATCTCGATCCTTTACTGCCGTAGTACTCATCCCCCCAGCATCCGAACCTGTATTGTGCTCGGTAAGTCCCCAAGCACCAATCCATTCGGCTGTAGCCAATTTAGGCAACCATCTTTGCTTCTGTTCTTCATTCCCAAAAGTTAAAATATGATTAGTACAAAGCGAATTGTGTGCAGCAACCGATAAACCAATAGAAGGATCTACCTTAGAAATTTCATCTAGAATAGCAATATATTCATGGTATCCAAGTCCAGAACCTCCATAAGTTTCTGGTACTAAAACCCCCATAAAACCTAATTCTCCAGCTTTTTTAAAAACTTCAATTGGAAAAGTTTGAGATTCATCCCATTCCATTACATGAGGTCTTATGTATTGCTCCGCAAACTCTTTAGCCGAATTTGCAACTAATTGCTGTGTTTCTGTATAATCAAAATTCATTTGTGCCGCTATGTCCAATTCCATTCGTTCGTTCTAATCCCAATAGTTGGGTTTAATTTCTCAGGAGTACCGAGATAGTTATTAGTATTACTTGTTCTGTTGAATTTGTCTCGAGAGAGTAGATTCAGCTGCCAAATATAATTCAATTCTATTTAATTTATCTGAAGGAAAATCCTCAATTTTTGTTAATTCATCAATTGAATTGATTTTTAAATGGGCGCTTCTATAAGATACAATTTTTTTAGCTAACTCCCAGTCTATATATGGGAGATTATTTAACTCCTTAACAGTAGCCTGATTTACGTCTAGTTTTTTAAAATTGGGCAACTTTTTAATGTCAAATAATTTCCATACTTGCTTTACAGTTGCTTCATCTAAACCATAAACCTCATTAAGTTGGTCTTTAAAGTAAAATCCTCCTAATAAATCTCGGTATTTTACAATTCTCAACCCCAATTTTCTCCTATCCCATATACATTCTCAAAATCTTTAGGATTAGCTAGATTAACATCTGCCTTTTCAAAATGTTTTTTAATTATTGTTTTCTGCGGAAGGGTTTTAAACTCAGGAAATTTAAAATAAGGATCGATGGTTTTCAACAAAGAATCTGACACACCAGTTACTTTTTGAAATTCTAATGAAGAGTTTACAAAATTTCCAGCTTCTCTATATTCAAACAAAGCATTTATTTCTTCAGTAGATAAACCTAAAGAATATCCTTTAAAATCGGTTAAATAATTTGGATTAAACTTATAATGTTGAAACTTTTGCTCAACGTTATTTTCAGTAACAATCGACACCTTTTTAGCAGAAATACTTCTTTCTATTTTAAAAACACCCCAACCTACTGTTAGAAATTGAATCCCAACTACAATTAATATTAAAAAAATATCCCACTTCTTTGGCTTTTAGAAAACCTGAAGTGGGATAAAAATTTCATTAATGTAGTATATTAAGCAGTCTCTTTTGCTGCTTTTTGCTTTTTAAATAATTCGCCAGCTTTTAACTTTCTAAAATACTCACGAAGGTCTTCTCTAACTTCTCCACTCATTATATAAAGACCTATAATATTAGGGAACGACATTGCTAAAATCATCATATCCGAAAAGTCTAACACTGCGCCTAAACTTACAGAAGCTCCAATAACAATAAAGATCATGAAGAATATTTTGTAAACTATCTCGGTTTTTCTACTCTTTCCGAATAAGAATGTCCAAGCTCTCATTCCGTAGTAGGACCAAGAAATCATAGTTGAAAATGCAAATAAGAAAACAGCAACTGCTAGCACATAAGGGAACCAACTAATTACACTCCCAAAAGCATCTGATGTTAACTGCGCTCCAGCAATTCCTTCTACTTCATGCATTCCTGTAAAAATTAATACCAATGCTGTTAAAGTACAAACTACTACCGTATCTATAAAAGGCTCTAATAAAGCCACAAACCCTTCTGATGGCGGATGATTTGTTTTTGCCGCACTATGGGCAATTGCTGCAGATCCTACTCCAGCCTCATTAGAGAATGCTGCTCTTTGGAAACCTACAATCAATACTCCAATTACACCACCTTTTAATGCACTTGGACTAAAAGCTCCATCTATAATTGCAGAAAAAGCTGGCCCTATATTTTCTATATTTACTCCAATAACAATTAAAGCTGCTAATACATAGATTCCAGCCATAAATGGTACAATCTTTTCTGTTACTTTAGCAATACTACTAATACCTCCTAAAATTACAGTTCCTACTAGAATTGCGGTGATAACCCCAAACCAAAATCCATGACCTGCAAGTACTGGAAACTGACCCGCTAACTGCTCAAAAGATTGATTTGCTTGGAACATATTACCTCCTCCAAAAGAAGCTCCTACTGCTAAAATAGCAAAGAATACAGCTAAGAATTTACCAACTCCTTTAAGGTTTCTTTTTTCTAAACCATAACGCAAGTAATTCATCGGACCTCCAAAAACACGTCCATCAGGAAGAATATCTCTGTATTTTACTCCTAAAGTACACTCCACAAATTTTGAAGACATTCCTAAAAGTCCTGCTAGAATCATCCACATTGTTGCACCAGCTCCTCCTAATGAAACTGCCACTGCAACCCCAGCAATATTTCCTAGACCTACAGTTCCAGAAACTGCTGTAGCCAATGCTTGGAAATGTGTTACTTGACCTGGAGCATCTGGATCGTCATATTTTCCTTTTGCTAAATCTAACGAATGTTTAAATCCACGAATATTAATAAAGCCCATTCTAAGCGTAAAGAATGTTGCTCCTAATAACAACCAAACAACAATAAATGGAATGTTTTTTGTTTGAGGATCTCCGTTTGGATGTACTAATGGGATAGGCTCATCATATTTAATTTCTGCTAAATATTGAGCGCCTTGCTCAATAACATGCTTTTTATTGTCGGAATTGTAAATTACTCCACCTTCTTTTACCAAATATTTTAGCTCCCCGTTTGCTTGCGCAAAAGCATCTACGGTTCCTCCTGTTGATTTTGAAATAACAGCTATTTTATCTCCTTTATTAACATGAGATCCTTCTGGCTTTAACCATTGCTGTAAAGAGAATTTACCTTCTGTATCTGCATTCCATTCTGGAATTGAAATCAACTTTACATCTGCATATACAACTGGGTCATATATCCCTGTTGCAGCAAATGGATCCCAAAATAAAACGGAACCTAATCCTGCTACTGCTGGGGTCATGGTTCCGTTGAATATCTCTGTTATTGACTCGGTATCAATATTAAATGTTTTTTCGACCGACTTTCCTGTGGCGTCTTTAACTAATACCGAATAATCTACTCCTTCTGTTAAATTAATTGCCGTATTAGATTTAAGTGAAGTTTCTTGACTGCTCCACTTATATGTGTATGGGGGAGTTCCACCAGTAACTTCTAACTCTACTTGTCCGTCATTAATTTTATTTGACGGGTTAATTAAAGTTTCTTTTACTGTAAGTTCTTGTGCAAAAACTGCAACAGAACAAAGCATTATAAAAATCGAGAGAAATTGTTTTCTCATAAAGAATTATGTTTAGGTTATATTTAAATTAAGAATTCTTAAAACTGACGGGGCAATATCATAAAAAAAAGGCGTTTATTCAAATTTTACCCGTTAAATGTACTTTCTGCAATCTGAAAAAGCGTATTTAGCTTCTTTATTTGTTCTGGTTGACCAAGTACCATTAACTTAGAATTTGGCAACAATTGCACACTCGCATCTGGGTTGATTATATATTTTCCATCTGGCTGTTTATAACCAATGGCAGTACATCCTGTTTGTCTTCTTAAGTCTAAATCTACTAATGTTTTATACAGATAGCCATCTGGCAAATTATCTACTGCCACTTCTTCTAAATTAATTGTAGTTTCATCATCAATAGAAAGCTGATCCATAAATTCTATTAAATCTGGTAAAACCACTAAGGAAGCCATATGATCTCCTCCTATTTTATCTGGCATTATTGTTTTGTTGGCTCCTGCTAATTTTAGTTTTCTTTGAGAAGTTTCTTGAGAAGCTCTACTAATTATAACTATTTCTTTATTTAATTGTCTTGAAGAAAGTACAACAAATAAATTATCGGCATCATTAGGAAGGGTTGTAATTAAACATTCTGCTCTTTGGATTCCTGCTGCTTCAAGAGTTTCGTCTTCATTTGCATTTCCAATAACAAACAAGACTTCATCATTATGCTTATTAACCAATTCTTCATCTTGCTCAATAACAACAAATGATTTTCTATAGGCATTGAGTTTCTTTGCTGCTTGCATTCCATTTCTACCATAACCACAAATAATGATATGGTTATTAAGACTATCAACTTGTTTTTTCATTTTCCTAAATTTTATATTCTGAAGCGTACTTCTAGATAAAACATATTCTGTAACTACAGAAATAGCATATGCTACAATAAAAACACTCGAAGTAATAAGTACAATTGTAAATATTTTGGTGATATCGTCCGTTGGCCTTACTTCACTAAAACCAACTGTTGTAATAGTAATCACCGTCATATATGCGGCCTCCACCCAACTATAATTTCCAAGCAATCGATACCCAATAATTCCAAAAGAAAAAATAAAGAGTAATAAAGCTACTGCAATGTAAAACTTGGATTTAAATAATTTGAACATCTTTTAAACTTTGGATTTCTTACAACTAAATATGTGTTACTACTCAATTAAACGGGTTTACAAATCAAACACAGAAGTTCGTTTTGTGTACACCAAATCTTTTAGTTTTAACCAAAAAGCTAAAGTCAAATACACTAAAAACCAAATCCCCAACGTAAAAAAAGAAGCATATATAAAAAATAACCTCACATTTTTTGTTTTCATTCCTAGCCTATCAGCCAATCTTGAAGAAACAGCATAGCCATTTTTTTCAAAATAATATCGAATGTCTTGAAAAGTATTCATAGTACAAATATAGAATTATCGATTCATTAATTTAACTCCTATTTCGCATTGCAAACATTTATTTTTACTACAATAATTATTATAGAGTTGTAGTTGAGCCTGACTCCCTAAAGCCGTATTAGTTTTAAAACCAATTTTATCAAAGCTATTAATAATTCTATTATCTTCTTTTTTAATTTTTTCAATCATTAAAAAAATACTTTCACTTGCATCTTCTCCTGTTGCTTTTAAATAACAGAATTTTAGTGGAAGAATGGTGTTAACAATAAGTAAATCTATAAAACTTTTACTGAGTTTTTTTATTTTAGATGAAGTTGTTTCTTTCCCAAAAGTATAATGTTGCTCCCAATAATTACTAGCTGAAACATCAAAAATAGTATAATAGTTTTCCAGCTCATTACAAGATACCAATTGCTGAAAAAGGTTAACTTCCTTATTGTATAACGAAGCTATTTGAGCTAATCTAATTGTAGGAAAATTATAGGGACGTAATTTAAAATATGCAGGGGTTAAATGAGACTTTTTTAATGCGTATTTACTTTCTAGGTATTTATATTCTTCTTTTAAATCAATAAAATATTGATCGGCACATTCTACTTCTAACATATTTGAAACTCCAAATAACAGTGCTTCTACTGTTAAAACGGAATCTCTATTTTTTCTAAGGATCGAAAAAGGTAATTCTTCGGAAAGCTCAAAAAAAGCTTCTCCATTTATTTTTAATCCAAAATTTTTCAGAAGCATTTTATACAATACAGCTTCCCAATCATTTTTAGATTCTTGAAGTTTTTGGAGGATCAATTTTGATTTATCATTTAACCGTTCTACATACAAACGCTCTAACCAGCGGTTTCTAAAAAATGAATCAATTTCCGTTACCTCACTTTCACAATTTACAAAACTAGAACACTTATTTATTAAAGCTTGATACGAGATAAGTGTTTCTTTCTGAAGAATGTTTTTTAAAACCAATGTAGCAATTGGAGAATTGTTTTTACTGAACACTTCTGTATTATGTTCCCAAACTACATGAAGAATTACATTAGTATAAGCTTCATCTTTTTCATGGTGGTGTGCATACCAAAATGATGATTTTTCATGAATTTCAACATTTCCAGCCCAATGCTGCCCATCTATTCTAAGTTGGGCATTTAAAAAGTCTGGACCAGCCAGTAAGTTATGAGTCCCTAAAGAAATAACCTCTAACGTTTCCCCGCTTTCAGTTTTCAAATTGTTAGTCGAAAACTTTTTAAACTTCCATATATAATGCAAAAAATCTTCTTTCAAAATAGTGACACCTCAAAATTTTGAAAGAAGATACTGAAAATTTATACAAATAGAACTTATTTACTCGATAATCGAGGTTTTAACTCCGAGCCTAGCCTCGAAATCAAAATGTGCTCCCTGTTTATATGCCTTATGGGCTTACCTCAGAGGTAGTTTACTATAAAATAAATTACTCTTCAACTACTTCACCTTCCCAGTTTGAAAAACCTCCTAATAAATTACTAGTATTTTCAAACCCAAGTTGATTCATTAAAGTACACGCTTGAGCACTACGCGCTCCAGAACGACAATAGACATAATAGTTTTTTGACTTGTCTAATTTTTCAACTTCGTCTAAAAAACCTTGTCCTTTATATATATCAATATTTATTGCATTTGGGATATATCCATCTTCCACCTCTTCTTCTGTACGTACATCCAAAATAACAGCATTGCTATCTTGTGCTAATTCCTCTGCCCACTCTTCTTGAGTTAAATCTGCCATAATTATTTTTTAAAATTAATATGAAAAAAATCCGAAGCAATTACTTCGGATTACAAATTTATATAAATCTTGTAGAATTAAAGCTTTAGATATCTTTAAAAATTAAATCCCAGAGGGTTTAAAGCTTAATAGAACACCCTATAGCTTTTGTATTTTTTATTTGAATTTCCTCTCCTACCAGCATGGCGTCTATTGCATTTGCCACATAAGCCGTTTCCACTGCTGCTTCGTCTTGATAATTATCGTCTATTGCACCAATATATTTTACAATATTACCATTGCTTGTTTTTTCAAGCAGAAAGCAATGAGGGGTGCGCTGAGCTCCATAAAGTGGCGATATATTTTGACCTTTGTCTACTAAATAAGGAAATGTATACCCCTTATTGGCAGCTCGTTCCTGCATTTGTTCGAAACTTTCCTCAGGACTTTTTGAAGGATTATTAGGGTTTATAGCTATTACAGGAACCCCTTTTAGTTTATACTTTTTATCCAAAGCAATAATCCTTTCTTCGTAGGCATTTGCATACGGACACGTATTACATGTAAATACAACTAAGAATCCTTTTGCGTCTTTATAGTCGGATAAAGAAACGGTCTTTCCGTCAATATTTTTTAACTTAAAATCTGCTGCCTTATCTCCTATTTCATACCCATCCCCTATTGAACTAGGAAATGTAAACGCACTGTTAGTGATAACCACCACAATGAGGAATATTATTTTTAACGGTTTCATTTTATGTAGGTTAGTTTAGTTAGTAATAAAACCCTTTAGTTGATCTTCTAATTCTATAAAGGTAAAAGATTTTTCATAAAAAGAACGGTTATTTTCATTAATTATTATTGTTGCTGGAATTGCCCCCGACCAATCTTTATCTACTTTTGGAATCCAACGATTCTGTTTAGGATCATCTAAAAGAATAACATTACTTTTTAATTTATTCTTCTCTATAAATGGAACCAATACATCATCCACTTTTTTGGGAAAGTCTAGGCTTACTAAAATAACTTCTACATTTTGTCCTTTATATTTATCATAAATTTTTTCAAAACTTGGAAGCTCTTCAACACAAGGTTTACACCAAGTAGCCCAAAAATTAACTACATAAGTTTTAGTATCGTTTGTTGCTATTAACTTTTCAAAACTGTCATAATCATACACAGGTATTGTAATATCCTTAGCCTTAATAATATCTATTGGTTCTACCATATTAAAATTATTTATGGCTACTACTTTACGTTCCGAATTGGACTCTTTACAACCAAATAACACCACTATAAATACTATTGTTACTATCGTTTTCATTCTCATTATTCATTAATTAGCATCTTATAAATGTATCAATAGGAAAGACATCTCAATAAGTTTTAACAATATTTTATAAGTTAAATGTTTTGCACTTCATTCAAATCATATTACATTTGTATATACAAATATTGTAATAACAAATGAAAATTGAAGACGCTATAAAATCTAATGCTATGCCAGATGGTAGAAAAACTGCTATACATATTATGTATACAGCCAATGCCATTCAGGATAAATCGGCAGAGATTCTAAAGCCATTTGGAATTACACCCCCGCAATTTAATGTATTGCGCATTTTAAGAGGCCAAAAAGGGAAGCCTGCCAACCTTTGTACCATTCAAGAACGAATGATTAGCAAAATGAGTAATACTACTCGTTTAGTTGATAAGTTAATTACTAAAGGACTGGTAAATAGAGTTACTTGTGAAGAAAATAGGCGGAAAGTAGAAATTAGTATCACAGAGGAAGGACTAAAATTACTTTCTGAAATAGATGAGCCTATTGATCTTCAAAATGAAAATATTATAAAAAATCTATCTTCAGAAGAAATAGAACAATTAAATAATATACTTGAAAAAATAAGAGGTTAAAAAAATTTAAAATAACAATTGTACATACAACTAATGTAAAAACAACAATCATGAGTACTTATAACAATAATTTAAATTGGCGTTATGCCACCAAAAAAGTATCAGAAAAAGACCTAGAAGCTTTAAAAGAAGCTATCCAATTATCTGCTTCTTCTTATGGATTACAACCTTATAAAGTAATTATAGTTTCCGACCAAGAAACTAAAGAGAAATTAAAGCCAGTAGCTTGGAACCAGTCGCAAATTACAGATGCTTCACACATCGTTATTTTTGCTAGCATTAACAACTTTGGAGAAGATCATATCAATGATTTTATAAAAAATGTAAGTGAAACAAGAGATTTAGCTATTGAAAATCTTCAAGGCTATTCAGATTTAATGAAAAACTCATTAATGCCTCTTCCAGAAGACATTAGAAATATATGGTCTGCAAAGCAAACCTATATTGCGCTTGGAAATTTATTGTCTGCAGCAGCAGATTTAAAAATTGACACTTGCCCGATGGAAGGTTTTGAAGCTGATAAATTTGCAGACATTTTAGGTTTAAAAGAGCTTGGCTTAACTCCTTCTGTAATTGCACCTATAGGGTACCGTTCTGAAGAAGATGAAACACAACACTATAAAAAAGTTAGAAAATCTACAGAAGAATTATTTATCAATATTTAAAAACAACAGAATACGTACTATATTATTATAAAGAATTATTAAAAAAATAAACATATGAAAAATAAAATATTAAAATCAGTAACAATATTCGCAGTAGTATTAGGAACATCATCTTTTACAGAACCAGATACCAAAAAAGTTGATACCGAAAAGAGTGAAATTACTTGGAAAGGGTATAAAGTAACAGGATCTCATGAAGGTACTATTGCTTTAAAAAGCGGAGAGTTAAAATTTGATGGAGATAAACTTATAGGAGGAGAATTTGCAGTAGATATGACTACAATTGGTGCTACCGATTTAAGTGGAGAATACAAAACAAAACTAGATGGTCATTTAAAATCGAATGATTTCTTTGGTGTTGAGAATCATCCTACAGCTACTTTAGTAATTACAAAGGTAAATCCTACTGGTAAAAATTCTTACGAAGTTACTGGAGACCTAGCTATTAAAGGTAAGACAAATCCTATAACTTTTGAAATGTCTGTATACGGAAGTAAAGCTACAGCAAATTTAAAAATAGACAGAACAAAATACGATGTTCGTTACGGTTCTGGAAGTTTCTTTGACAACCTTGGAGACAAAACAATATATGATGAATTTGATTTAGTGGTAGATTTAGTATTCTAAATCAATTCATTCCCAAACCTTAAAAAAGCTGCCTCTGGGCAGCTTTTTTTTTGGCAACTTTCTAACATTCAAAAAGAATTTAGTTGTAAATACTCTTTTTAGTTTGATAAATGAAAATTGATTTCTATATTTGGTTCATCAATGAGAACAATTAGAAGAAATACTTGGTGGTGGTCTAACTTACGTAAAACGTCGTGAGGTAGCATTGCTGTGATATTTTTAAAATATACAAAAAGGCTTGTCAATCACGACAAGCCTTTTTTTTATTTAAAAAGTTACACAGAAATCAACTACCTCGAGGCAAACCTACAGGTGTTTAAAGGAAAATAATTTAATCCATTTCGACCAAGAGCCGTTCGGTAAACTAAGGACAGGCTCTGGGGATAAAAACCCTCAATGAGGAATTTAATAAAAGTTATGAAATGCCTATTAGCAGTTTTATCAAACCAAACAATGTAATAATTGATGGCATTACATCCGACTTTTAAAAAAGCAATAAAAATAAACGTATGAAAACATATCATTTAAAAACTAATTACAAACAAATACTAGCGGACACCATTACTCCTGTAAGTGTTTACTTAAAAATACGAGACCGCTATCCAAATAGTATCCTGCTAGAAAGTAGCGATTATCATGCAAACGATAACAGTTTTTCTTATATCTGTTTTAATCCAATTGCTACAATTAAGGTTGAAAACAATGTTATTTCAAAAACATTTCCAGACGGGGAATCTTCAGAAGAAAAAATTACAAAAGAGGTGCATGTGCCGTCGGTTATTGAAGATTTTACAAAGCATTTCAAAACCGATAAAACCGATTTTAAGTTTATAAACAACGGTCTTTTTGGCTATATTGCTTATGATGGGGTTCAATATTTTGAGGATCTTGAAATTTCTAAAAAACAAGATTCTTTAAATATTCCTGATATTTATTATGCAGTTTACCAAAATATAATTGCCATCAATCATTTTAAAAATGAAGCCTATATCTTTTGTCATTGTTATGATTGCGACACTAATATTGACGATATCCATCAACTTCTTCAAGCTAAAAACTTTGCTTCCTATAATTTTAATAAAGTAGGCGAGCCTACCTCTAAATTAGAAGATAACGATTATAAAAAATTAGTAGAAAATGCAAAAAAACATTGTCACAGAGGGGATGTTTTTCAATTAGTTCTTAGTCGCAGATTTGCACAAAAATTTAAAGGGGATGAATTTAATGTCTACAGAGCATTACGCTCCATAAACCCCTCACCTTACCTGTTTTATTTTGACTATGGAAACTTTAAAATTTTCGGAAGTTCTCCAGAAGCTCAATTAATTGTAAAAGACAACAAAGCAGAAATCCATCCAATAGCGGGAACATTTAAGCGTACTGGAAACGATGAAAAAGATGCGGAATTAGCAAAACAATTGGCGGTGGACGAAAAAGAAAATAGTGAACATGTAATGTTAGTTGACTTAGCAAGAAACGACCTCAGCAGAAATGGAAATACAGTTGAAGTAGAAACCTATCGAGAAGTACAATTTTTCTCTCATGTTATTCATTTAGTCTCTAAAGTTACAGGACAGAAAAAGAAAGAAATTCCAACAATGCAAGTAGTTGCAGATACCTTTCCCGCAGGAACTCTAAGTGGAGCACCAAAATATATGGCAATGCAACTTATTGATAAATATGAAGCTACCAATCGAGATTATTATGGAGGAGCAATAGGCTTTATGGATTTTGAAGGGAATTTTAATCACGCTATTATGATCCGTACTTTTTTAAGTAAAAATCACGAGCTGTACTATCAAGCTGGCGCAGGGATTGTTTCTGAATCAAAACCAGAAAGCGAATTACAAGAAACATATAACAAATTAGGAGCTTTGAAAAAAGCTATGGAAATGGCGGAAGATATATAGCTGATAGTTTTTTGGTTATGGTAACAACAAACCATTTCCAATAAAACTTTCAACTTTAAAATTTTACAAACTTATAGAAATGAAAAAAGTATTAGTTATAGATAACTACGACAGTTTTACTTACAACTTGGTGCACTATTTAGAAGATTTAGGTTGCGAAGTAACTGTAAGAAGAAACGACCAATTAACCATAGAAGACGTGGCTCCTTTTGACAAGATTGTCCTCTCTCCAGGCCCTGGAATTCCAGAGGAAGCGGGTTTATTAAAAGAAATTATAAAAACCTATGCGCCTAGCAAAAGTATTTTTGGGGTTTGCCTAGGGCAACAAGCTATTGGAGAAGTATTTGGTGGGAAACTCATTAATATAGATGAAGTTTACCATGGAGTGGCTACAAAAATTGAAATCACCCAAGAAGATCCTATTTATAAAGGTTTACCAAAAGAAATTGAGGTAGGAAGGTATCACAGCTGGGTAGTAGACCCTAATTTGCCCAACGTTTTAAAAGCTACTTCATATGATAAAAACGGACAAGTAATGTCTCTTACTCATACCGAATATGATGTCTGCGGAGTTCAATACCATCCTGAATCGGTTTTGACTCCAGATGGTAAAAAAATATTAGAGAATTGGCTTACTAAATAGATGTTAGAATTAAGTACAAAGTAGTTAGATTAAATATTTAAATCGATTTTTTTAAACACTAACCACTTAACTAACAACTCAATACTATTAAAATGAAAGAAATACTAAACAGACTTATAAATCACGAAACCATATCGAAGGAAGAAGCTAAAAATGTATTAGTAAATATTTCGAATGGTTCGTACAATACGAGTCAGATTGCGGCTTTTTTGACCGTTTACATGATGCGAAGCATCACTATTGAAGAATTAGAAGGTTTCCGAGATGCCCTTTTAGATTTATGCTTAGCTGTAGATTTAAAAGATTACAATGCTATAGACTTATGTGGAACTGGAGGTGATGGCAAGGACACTTTTAACATCTCAACATTGGCATCTTTTGTTACAGCTGGCGCTGGAGTACATGTTACTAAACATGGAAATTACGGAGTTTCTTCTAAATGTGGTTCTAGTAATGTAATGGAATATTTAGGAATTAAATTTTCAAACAATCAAGATTTCTTAAAAAAATCTATTGACAAAGCTGGAATCTGTATTTTACACGCGCCCCTTTTCCATCCTGCCATGAAAAATGTGGCTCCAATTAGAAAAGAATTGGCTGTAAAAACCTTTTTTAATATGCTCGGTCCCATGGTAAACCCAGCCTTTCCTAAAAATCAAATGGTAGGCGTTTTCAATTTAGAATTAGCTAGAATGTATGGCTATCTATATCAAAACACCGATAAGAATTATACCATTTTACATGCTTTAGATGGTTATGATGAAATCTCCCTGACAGGGCCTGCAAAAGCTATCCGTAATCAAACCGAGCAAATGCTTTCTGCTCAAGATTTTGGTGTAAAAGAACACGCTCAAGCAGCTATTACAGGAGGAGATTCTATAGAAGCTTCCGCTAAGATTTTTGTGAATGTTTTAAGCGGAAAAGGTACAGAAGCACAAAATAATGTGGTATGTGCCAATGCAGGAATGGCCATTGCAACGGTAAAAGAACTCACTCCAATTGAAGGTTTTGAACTAGCCAAAGAATCGCTTTTAAGCGGAAAAGGAATGGAAGCGTTTAAGAAATTGAAAGATTTAACAATTTAAGGATTGAAAGATGGGAGTTGGGAGACGGAAAACGCATAGAAAATTAAAAGATTGAAGAATTGAAAGATTGAAGGACTTGATAGGTGATGGATGTCGGAAAAAACTATTATTTAAAATATGGAAACGTATAAGGAATTTAAAGATTATGACTAAATCTTTTGAAGAATTTGAAGTCTATAAAAAAGGAATCCTATTAGCTAAATTGATTTTTGAATTAGTAAACAACAAACCTTTTGAAAGAGAATTTGGATTCAAAGATCAAATAAAAAGAGCTGTAATTTCAATAACTAATAACATAGCTGAAGGATCTGAATATAATAACAACAAACAATTTATTAAATATTTGAAAATTGCAAAAGGTAGTTGTTCAGAAGTAAGAAGCATGTTGATTTTAGCAAAAGAATTGGAATTAACATCTCCATTAGAGATTGAAAAAAGTTATTATTTAAGTATCGAAATTTCTCAAAACCTATCCAATTTCATCAAATATTTAAAAACTAAAATGTAAAGTTAAATATGCCTATATCAAATTATTCAATCTTTCAATTCTTCAATCATTAAATCTTATAAACAGAAAAAATGAACATCCTAGATAAAATAGTAGCAGATAAAAGAAATGAAGTTGCTTTAAAAAAAGAATTAATTCCTATTTCACAATTGGAGTCAAGCGTGCTCTTTGAGCGTGATTGTGTTTCTTTAGCCAATAAACTGAGCGCTAGCAACACTGGCATTATTGCCGAACATAAACGTCGTTCTCCTTCAAAATCGGTTATCAATCAATCTTTAAACGTACAAGATGTAGCAAAAGGTTATGAAGATGCAGGAGTATGCGGGATGTCGGTTTTAACAGATGGCAAGTATTTTGGAGGCTCTTTAGACGATTTGCTATTGGCTAGAGCCGCTGTTCAAATGCCTTTATTACGAAAAGAATTTATCATCGACCCATATCAGATAATAGAAGCTAAAGCTTTTGGTGCTGATGTAATTTTATTAATAGCAGCTATTTTAACTCGCAATGAGATAAAATCATTATCTGAAGCAGCTAAAAATTTAGGTTTAGATGTATTATTAGAGATCCATAATGAAGAAGAATTACAGAAATCTATTATGCCGAGTCTGGATATGTTAGGAGTAAACAATCGGAATTTAAAGACTTTTGAGGTGAGTTTAGACATCAGTAAAACCTTATCAGAAAAAATTCCTCACGATTTTGTAAAAGTGTCGGAAAGTGGAATTAGTGCTATTAAAGCTATAAAAGACCTACAGCAATTTGACTATAAAGGTTTCTTAATAGGCGAGAATTTTATGAAAACTGGAGATCCAGGAGCAAGTGCAAAAGAGTTTATTGGGAAATTAAAAGATTGAAAAATTAAAAAATTGGTAAAGCTGTAAATTTGTTAAGTAATTACCTTCAATTCTATCTCTAACTGATACAAAAAAATGGACAAATCGGATTCAAATAACACTCTCAAACCCAAACATCAACATAGAAGCGTTGAGATAGGTCTCAAAATATGTGGAATGAAATATGAAGATAATATCAGAACTATTGCAGGGTTACAACCAGATTATCTCGGGTTTATTTTTTATGAAAAATCGGCACGTTTTAATGAGGACGTTATTCCAGAATTACCAAAAAACATCAAAAAAATAGGTGTTTTTGTAAACGCAACTATTGATTATATAATTGAAAAAGTTAATCAGCATCATTTAAACGGAGTTCAATTACATGGAGATGAGTCGGTCGAATTTTGTCAAAATCTAAAAAAAGAACTTCCTCATAAAACAATAATCATAAAAGTGTTTTCTATTAAAGATGAATTTGATTTTTCAATCTTGTCTCCGTATGAAAAAATAGCCGATTATTATTTATTCGACACCAAAGGGAAACTCCCTGGAGGCAACGGATATACCTTTAATTGGGAAGTACTAAAAAATTATCCATCAGAAAAACCGTTCTTTCTAAGTGGCGGAATTGGTACAGAACACATTGAAAAAATAAAACATATCAATCCTAATCTCCCAATTCATGCTATTGATGTAAATAGTAAATTTGAAGTGGAACCTGGATTGAAAAACGCAGCACAATTAAAAGATTTTATTTCGAGATATAAAAATGTTTCTAGAGAATAGAATTGGGGACTAGGAAATTAAAAGAGATATAGATTGAAATCTATTAATAAAGTCACTACTCTTTTCCTCCCTACTTTAAACTTTAAAACATTCAACTTTACAACTAAAAAAAATGGACACATACAATGTAAACGAAAAAGGATATTATGGAGAATTTGGAGGTGCATATATTCCAGAAATGCTCTATCCAAATGTTGAAGAACTACGTCAGCAATATCTTTCAATTATGAATGAAGATTCTTTCAAGGAAGAATTCAATCAATTACTAAAAGATTATGTAGGACGCCCTTCTCCATTATATTTTGCCAAGCGATTGTCTGAAAAACATGGAGCAAAAATTTATTTAAAAAGGGAAGACCTTAACCATACAGGAGCTCATAAAATAAACAATACCATCGGGCAAATATTAATGGCCAAAAAGTTAGGCAAGAAAAGAATTATTGCTGAAACAGGCGCTGGACAACACGGTGTTGCAACCGCTACTGTTTGTGCACTTATGGGTATAGATTGTGTAGTTTATATGGGAGAAATTGATATTGCTCGCCAATCTCCAAATGTGGCTCGAATGAAAATGCTTGGAGCCGAAGTACGCCCTGCCCTCTCTGGGAGTCGCACTCTTAAAGACGCCACCAACGAGGCTATTCGAGATTGGATTAACAACCCAGTAGATACGCATTACATTATTGGATCGGCTATTGGTCCACATCCATATCCAGATATGGTAACACGCTTTCAAAGCATTATTTCCGAAGAAATAAAATGGCAGCTACAAGAAAAAGAAGGTCGCCAAAATCCCGATTATGTAGTAGCTTGTATAGGTGGAGGAAGTAACGCTGCAGGTACTTATTATCATTTTTTAGATGACGAAAAAGTAGGTATCATAGCTGTAGAAGCCGCTGGAAAAGGTATTGACTCTGGGGAAAGTGCTGCTACTTCAGTTTTAGGAAAAGAAGGCATTATTCACGGCTGTAAAACCCTATTAATGCAAACCCCCGATGGGCAAATTACTGAGCCTTATTCCATTTCGGCAGGATTAGATTACCCTGGTGTTGGCCCAATGCATGCACATTTGTATAATTCGGGTCGTGGAGAATTTTTCTCTGTAACCGATAATGATGCTATGAAAGCAGGATTAGAATTATGCAAAACAGAAGGAATTATTCCTGCAATTGAAAGTTCTCATGCCTTGGCAATATTTAATCATAAAAAATTCAACCAAAATGACGTTGTTGTAATTAGTTTATCCGGTCGTGGCGACAAGGATTTAAATACATACATTGATTATTTTGATTTGTAAAACGCAAATAAGAAACAAATGAACAGAATCAGTAAAAAACTGGAAGAAAATAAAAAACTGTTATCCATCTATTTTACGGCAGGTTACCCAGCTATAGAAGATACAGTACCCGTTATAGAAGCGCTTCAAGATAGTGGAGTTGACATGCTCGAAATCGGACTCCCATTTTCCGATCCGCTGGCAGATGGTCCTACCATACAAGCAAGCTCTACGCAGGCACTTAAAAACGGAATGACTACAGAAAAGCTTTTTCAACAACTAAAAGATATTCGCAAAACAGTCCACATTCCGTTAATTATTATGGGGTATTTCAATCCTATTTTACAATATGGTGTAGAAGCTTTTTGCCAGAAATGCTCCGATATTGGTATTGACGGACTCATTATCCCAGACCTTCCTGTAGATGTTTACCATGAGCAATATCAAGCAATATTTGAAAAACACGGACTCATAAATGTATTTTTAATTACACCGCAAACCTCAGAAGCACGGATTCGTTTTATAGATTCGGTTTCTAACGGGTTTATTTATATGGTAAGTTCTGCCAGTGTAACAGGAGCTAAAAGCAATTTTGGGGATGCTCAAAGTGAATATTTTGAAAGAATTGCGAATATGAATTTAAAAGCACCACAAATTGTTGGCTTTGGTATTAGCAATGCCGAAACTTTTAAAGCTGCCACAACACATGCCAAAGGAGCAATTATAGGCTCTGCTTTTATCAAAATGATTCAAGAAAAAGGAATTAAAGGCATTGATGCTTTTGTTAAAGGAATTCAATAAAAAAACACACTTTAATTGTAAACTCGTCTAAACGAGTTCTATTAAGAAGGTCTAGGAGTTAATTTCCTAGACCTTTTTTAACACTTTTTCTTTCTATAAAACCTCATCCTTTTACCCTTCTACAGCTAGAATTATAGTGCTTTTGCATTAAATCTTATAATTCTATTCTTAAATTTTAATTGTACTCTAACGTTATATGTTAAAACAGAAATTAAACAAACGTTTAATTTAAACAATTGTTTAATTTTGCACAGAATTTCTAACATTCATTTTTATGGAGTTAAATGAGAAGCAAATAAAAATACTAGAAGTAGCAGAAAAAATGTTTGCCGAAAACGGATATGATGGCACTTCTATTAGAGCTATTGCTAAAGAGGCAGACATTAATATTGCAATGATTTCTTACTATTTTGGATCTAAAGAGAAACTACTAGAATCTCTTTTGAGCTACAAAACGGCAAACTTCACTATGGAGTTAGAATCTATTTTATCTAAAGACATAGATTACCTACAGAAAATTGATGAAATAGTTACTGTATTAGTTACCAGAATTCATAGAAATAGACGTGTTTATAAGATTATTCACTTTGAATATTCAAATGAAACGCGTCAAATAGATTTTGAAAGTTACATTCAGATAAAGAAAAACAATTATTTAATTATTGAAGACTTTGTTAAGAAAGGACAAAAGGCAGGAGTATTCTCAAAAAAAGTAAATATCCCTTTAATAATCCCAACTGTATTAGGATCATATTTCAATTTTTATTACAACAAACGGTTCTATAAAGACATCCATCAACTGTATACCACAGATTCCTTAGATGATTTTATACACACAATTCTTACAGACCATATAAAACAAACAATAAAAGCACTATTAACTTATGAAGCGTAAAATTATATTCATATGCCTACTAGGTATTTTAGGTATTAAAAACATGCAATCGCAGGAAACCTCGCTTACGCTAGAGGAAGCTATTAAATTAGCGCTCCTAAACAGCGACGAGTCAAAAATTGCAGACACTAAAGTAAACACTGCTGGCTATGAAGTAAAAGTAGCAAAAAGCAAACGGTATCCAGATTTAAAAATTGCTGGACAATACCAACACCTTACTAAGGTTAACGCCGATATAAAATTTGATACTGGCGGACAACAAAATGGAGCTGCAGAACCAGACATTAGCAGTTTAATGCTTGGACAAGCAACTGCTTCTGTTCCTATTTTTACAGGTTTTAAACTAAATAATTTAGTAAAAGCTAGTAAAAATAATTATGAAGCGGCTACACTAGATGCTAAAAGTGATAAAGAAGATATTGCATTACAGACAGTAAATGACTACGTAAATTTATACAAAGCCCATAAAACTGTAGCGCTTATCCAAGAGAACCTAAAAAGTGCTCAACAGCGTGTAAAAGATTTCACCGCTATGGAACAAAATGGCCTTTTAGCGAGAAATGATTTATTGAAAGCTCAATTACAAGAATCTAATATTGAAGTTAGTTTAGAGGAAGCCAAAAAGAATGAAAAGATTTTAAACTTCAGCTTGGTAACTACCTTAAAAATGCCAAAAGACACTAAAATTAATATTGAAGATAATAATTTTCAACTTACTCTTGGTTCTGAGTTAAATGATAGTATTCAAAGAAGCGATTTAAGAGCATTAGAATACCGAAAAGAAGCTGCTGAAAACAATATCAAAGTAGCTCAAAGTAAATACTACCCAAGTATTTCTTTAATGGGAGGTTATGTTGCATTAGACATTAAAAATGCACTTACCATTACAGATGCTATGAATTTTGGGGTTGGAGTGTCTTATAATTTAGCTGATATTTTTAAAGCAAAAAGTGATGTTAAAGTTGCTAAAAGTCAAGCTGAAGAACTACAACATACTATAGATATGGTTCAAGATAAAATTCAGATTCAAATTGAAGATGCTACTCAAAACTACAATCTTGCCAATAAAAAATACGATGTATATCTAAAGTCTGAAGAACAAGCTATTGAAAATTATAGAATTGTAAAAGATAAATATGACAATGGATTGGTAGACACCAACGATTTACTTGAAGCAGATATTGACCAGCTTCAAGCTAAAATCAATTTGGCATATTCTAAAGCAGACATCATACAAAACTATTATGAGCTTTTAAATGCTCAAGGACAAATAAACACAGACGTACAATAATCTACTATTATCAATAAAATGGAACAAAAGAAAAAAACAAACAAGAAATTCACCCTCATTATCGGTTCTTTAATCATTATAGGAATTATATACGGTGGAATTAAAATAGTTCATTCTTTTTCTCATGAAGAAACAGATGATGCACAAATAGAAGCTAATATGAGTCCGATAATCCCTCATGTAGGTGGTTATGTTGAAAAAGTATATGTGAGCGATAATGAAAAAGTTAAGAAAGGAGATACACTTTTCACTATTAATGATCAAGATTATATGGTACAGTTAGAGCAAGCAAAAGCTGCGCTAGCAGGAGCCGAAAGTCAATTAATAGTTGCAAAAGCAAGTATTGGTTCTTACCAAGCTAATGTAGCTACTTCTAATGCGCAAGTAAATTCTGCAGAAGGAAATTTAGAGAATGCAAAAATTACTTTATGGAGAGCAGAAAATGATTTTAAACGTTATGAGAATTTATATAAAAATCACTCTATAACCGAACAACAATACGAAGAGGCGCTTGCTGCTAAGCAATCCGCAGAGAAACAATTAGAAGTATTAAAAAGTCAGCAAAACGCAAGTGCTAGTCAACGTAAAGCTGCGGTTTCTCAAACAGAAATTTCAGAAAAACAAGTGGCAGTTGCCGAAGCAAATGTAAAAAGTGCACAGGCACAATTAGATGCTGCGAGACTAAACTTAAGTTACACTTTTGTTACTGCGCCTATAGACGGGCAATTATCTAACGTTGATTTACAAGAAGGGCAATTTGTTCAACCAGGACAATCGTTATTTTATCTAGTAAATACTAACGATAAATGGGTGGTAGCAAACTTCAAAGAAACCCAATTAGAAAAAATGAGTATTGGGCAAAAAGCAACTATAGAAGTAGATGCTTATCCTGGAGAAGAATTCAATGCGGTAATTACTGCTTTCTCTCCAGCAACAGGAGCTAAATTTTCTTTATTACCTCCAGATAATGCTTCAGGAAACTTTGTTAAAACAATACAACGTCTTCCAGTTAAAATAGATTTTTCAAAAGATAACGACACTGAAAAACTAGCAAAATTACGTTCAGGAATGAATGTTTTGGTAGATGTTCATTTAAAATAAGTTATGGCAGAAGCACAAGTTCAAGTTCAAGACGAAGACAGTTTAGTAGAATATGGTTTTACTAGGGTCATAATAACCATTACGGCTATTCTTTGTGCCCTTCTAGAAATTATTGACACTACAATTGTTAACGTTGCATTAAACGACATGAGAGGTAGCTTAGGGGCTTCTCTTACAGATATTGCCTGGGTCATTACGGCCTATGCAATTGCAAACGTAATTATTATCCCAATGACCAGTTGGTTGTCTAAACAATTTGGGAGACGTAATTACTTTGCAGCTTCAATTATAATATTTACTGCAGCATCCTTTTTGTGTGGAAATGCAACAAATTTATGGGAACTAGTAGCTTTCCGATTCATACAAGGTATGGGAGGCGGAGCATTACTAGTTACGGCCCAAACAATTATTACAGAAACGTACCCTGTTGCAAAAAGAGGAATGGCACAAGCTATTTATGGAATGGGAGTAATTGTTGGTCCTACATTAGGACCTCCATTAGGTGGTTATTTAGTAGATAATTTCTCTTGGCCATATATATTTTATATCAATGTGCCTATTGGAATTATTGCCACATTTTTAACCATTATATATATTAAAAGTCCGAAGTATGGAGAAAAGCTAAAAGCAAGTCAAGTAGACTGGTGGGGTATTATCTTTCTAGCTTCTTTTATTGGTTCCTTGCAATATATTTTAGAGCACGGACAACAAGACGATTGGTTTGCAGATACCACTATAATAATACTAACTATTGTATCTGGTCTAGGATTGTTATTATTTATATGGAGAGAACTTGTATATGAACACCCAATTGTAAACCTCAGAGTTTTAAAAGATTACAACCTAAGAATCGGTACTATTTTAACATTTATTCTTGGTTTTGGTTTGTATGGTTCTACCTTTATTATTCCAATTTACACTCAATCTATTTTAGGATGGACAGCCACCGATGCTGGTTTACTACTAGTTCCAAGTTCTGTTACCACCGCACTAATGATGCCTATTATTGGTAAACTTTTAGAGCGTGGAGTTCCACAAAAATACTTAGCAGCCATTGGGTTTGTAGTATTCTTTATTTATAGTTATTGGATGTATAACATGATGACTCCAGATACTGGTTCCGAACATATGTTTTGGCCTCTAGTAGCGCGTGGATTTGGGTTAGGATTACTATTTGTTCCAATAACAACCTTATCTCTTTCTACATTAAGAGGAAAAGACATTGGAGAAGGTGCCGCATTTACAGGGATGATGAGACAATTAGGGGGATCTTTTGGGATTGCAATTATCACTACGTTTGTTGCCAGATTAAGTCAGCAACACCGAGTGGACTTATTACCAAACCTCTCAAAAATAGATTTTAAAGTACAGGAGCGGTTGCAAGCGTATCAACAAATGTTTATGTCGAAAGGTTTTAGTGTAAACGAATCTTTAGATAAAGCATATCAATTAATGGAAGGAAGTATTACCTTACAAAGTACGGTATTGTCTTACATGGATATATTTTTATATTTGGGGATTCTATTTCTAATTTGCGTTCCTTTTGTATTAATGATTAAAAAAGGTAAAGGCAAAGTTGATGCTTCAGCAATGCACTAACTATTTAAATGTTAAACCATTAACAATAACTTACAATTGTTTTAAGAGCCTTTTCCCAAGTTCATTTGTATCTTTAAGTAAACTAAAAAAAAGAAATTATGAGCACTATTAAAGATAAAAAATGGAAAAGAAAACAAGAACAAACAAATCCTACAAACCCAACGGGAAATAGGAATATAGATACTAATAAGTTTGATATTGATGAGAAAACCATCAAAGATCAACAGAATAAAAAATAAAATCCCCCAATAATTAGTACCGATAATCAATTAATTATCATACAAAATATTTAATATACTGAAGCACTCTAAAATCAATAGTATTGAGATTAGAGTGCTTCTTTTTTAGTGCTTTATATTCTGGTATAGCTCCCACCGCCCTATTTGCCGCTCCCGATGGGGCTGTTAATGAAACTGTTTTTATATTTCGATTCCCAATTTTAAATTGATACTCACGAGGTACATCCGAAGAAATAGTTTCTAATTTTATTCCTTTATCCTTTAATTGCTTCCTAAAAAGATATTCAGGACCATTTTTACTATTTCCTCCCATAAATAAAATGGTATCAATAGTAGGATTTTCTTTTAAATAAAAAATCAAATCCCGGCATTCTATATTCTTCATCCCCAAATCTGACGCGTCTATTTGTTCTCTTTCTGCGGAAGCAACTATATCACAAATCCCTATTTGATAGGCTGCCAAAAATAATTTACGCTGCTGTATAGCTTCTTCCGTAGTTTCAAAAACTAAATTCAAACTAAAGATTCTATTTAAAATGGGCCACAAATATCCATCTCTACTTCCGTAAGAAAAATCTACATCGCCTTCTTTAAACACTTTTTCCGTAAATCTTGGCGGAGGTAATGTTCCTACAATTAATTTAGCTGCATTTTTAGGAATAAATGGGGAATAAGGATGTGTATGAAGAAACATATTTTTTAATTTATTGTTGTCCGATAAAAGCTAACAGAATTTATTGGACTCCACTTATATCAAGGTTAAAATGAGGTTTTCAAGATAGACCCTTACTATTAATAAAAAAGTTTTTTTAGTAATGTTGTTTTTTTAAACTACATATTTTAAGATAGTTAAAATTTAGTCTTTGTTCTTTTTTCTTACATCGAAGCGGTCTTATATTTTTACTCGGACATTAATGATTTTAATTAGAAGGACAAATTAAGTAACTTTAGTCAAATTTTAAATGAAAACGCAATGGGAAAAGGAGATAAAAAAACAAAACGCGGAAAAATAAGTAGAGGAAGCTACGGAGTAAGACGCAGAAGAAAAATTAAAAAGCAAACTCCTGTAGAAGAAAGAATAAGTGTAGACACTAAAAAATAGTTATAATAATCAAAGGCTTAAAAGCAATGTACAGTTGTCGAACTGAGCTTGTCGAACTGAGCTTGTCGAAGTTTCAAGCAACTAACTCTTAAAAACATCCTTCGACAAGCTCAGGATGACATTTAGAACTTAAACACTTTATACACCTTTCAATAGGTGTATTTTTCAATTTTATTAGTATGATTTTGTTAGATTAAAACACCCAAATAATGGTACTTTTACCTCACAAAAACTAATTCATTTTTCTTTTTAGTGTATTCTTCACTAAACGAATATCCGTCGTAATTAAAGCCTTTTAAATCTTCAATGCTTTTAGCATCGGTATCTACAATATACCTAACCATAGAGCCTCGAGCCTTTTTGGCAAAAAAGCTAATTATTTTTAGTTTGTCATTCTTCCAATCTTTAAAAACTGGAGTAATCACAGGAACTTTCAATGCTTTTTCATCAACAGCACCAAAATATTCATTACTAGCTAAATTTAAGAAAAGTTCGTCTTCCGAAAGTTCTTCATTGAGTTTTGCTGTCACTTTTTTCTTCCAAAACTCATAGAGATTTTTATTTTTTCCTACAGTTAATTTCGTTCCCATTTCCAAACGATACGCTTGCATTAAATCTAATGGTTTTAATACCCCATAGAGTCCGCTTAAAATTCGTAATCTATCTTGAAGAATAGACAATTTTTCTTTCGGAATATTATAAGCATCCAACCCAGTATACACATCTCCATTAAAAGCAAAAACTGCTGGTCTTGCATTTTCAGGAGTAAAGGGTGTTGTAAAATCTTGATTCCGTTGCCAGTTTAAATCTGCTAACTTATCAGAAATACTCATCAGCTCAGAAAGTTTTTTAGGCGATTTCTTTTGGAGCACCGTATTCAACTTTTCAGCTTCTGGTAAAAAATCGGGTTGTGTATATTTTTCTGTAGGCAATTTTGATTCGAAATCTAACGACTTTGCTGGCGATACAACTATCTTCACGTATATAGGATTTTAATTATTCAACTTCTATTTCAAAGTTAAAGATACAATCTATGTTTTACTTTTTTCAGTTTATAGATTCAGTGTTTTCTATTGATAGATTAGTAAAATTTATAATGCCTTTATAGTCTAGGCATAAGCACTCAGGTAAGCGCCTCCATATTTATATTGCTTATTCGGTAATTTCTTGATGTTTGGCATAGCCTCTCCACTTTTCTATACATTCCTGCATATCTTCTGGAATTTCAGTATCAAAACTTAGAAATTTTCCTGTTACAGGGTGTTCAAAACCAAGTGTTTTAGCATGCAATGCCTGTCTTGGTAAAATTTTAAAGCAATTTTCTACAAATTGTTTATACTTACTAAATGTAGTTCCTTTTAATATTTTTTCACCTCCATAACGTTCGTCATTGAACAAAGTGTGTCCAATATACTTCATATGAGCTCGTATTTGGTGAGTCCTTCCAGTTTCTAATTTACAAGAAACTAAGGTAACATATCCAAAACGCTCCAACACTTTAAAATGTGTAATTGCTTCTTTTCCATTATCTCCTTCAGGAAAAACCGTCATTTGCAAACGGTTTTTAGGATGCCTCCCAATATGCCCTTCCACAGTTCCTTCTTCTTCCTCTATATTCCCCCAAACTAATGCAACATATTCCCGTTCACTAGTTTTATTAAAAAACTGTTTAGATAGATGCGCTAACGCCTCTTCTGTTTTGGCTACAACCAAAAGTCCGCTAGTATCTTTATCTATTCTATGTACCAATCCTGGGCGCTCATTGCTATTCATCGGAAGGTTTTCGAAATGATAAATAAGTGCATTTATTAAAGTTCCAGAGTAATTTCCATGTCCAGGATGCACCACCATTCCTGCAGATTTATTTACCACCAAAAGGGTATCATCTTCATAAACTACATCTAAAGGAATGTTTTCTGGAGTTAATAAATATTCATGTGGAGGATGTTCAAAAAGTACTTTAACCTCATCATTCGCTTTAACCTTATGATTTGATTTTACGGCAGTTCCATTTACATAAATATTCCCATTTTTTGCTGCTTGCTGAATTTTATTACGGGTTGCATTTTCAATAAAATTCATTAAAAACTTATCCACCCGTAAAGGCTCCTGCCCTTTTCCAGCAGTAAAACTATAATGCTCGTAAAGTTCGTCGTCTTGGTTAAAATCGTCTTGCGTTTCCTCTATCATTTCAATTTCTGCTATTATTCTACAACAACTTCGGCATTGTTTCCATTTCCGCAAACCAACTCCACTTCTGTTGTTTTTGGCAACTGATGTCCTGGTAAAATATTCTCCCCTTCATAACGTACATAATACACCATATCTTTACCAATTTCATTGATGTAAGAAACTTTTCCCACATTAAGACCAACAGCTTTAAGCATAGACTCTGCATTACGTTTGGTTACTTGTATAACATTGGGAACACTTACTTTTCTATAACCAGAGGGATTTATGGTTAAATAGATTTTCCTCCCTTCCTTCACCTCATTATTTGCTTTCGGACTTTGTTCAATAACCGAAAATCGAGGATAATCTGGATTGTAATTAGTAGAATCTAACACTGCGTAATTTAAATTTGCTTTGTCCACAATTTCTTCTACTTCTCTCAAAGATTTTTTAGATAAATCTGGCACCAATACAAACTCTCCATGGTTGGTGGTTATTTTTAAATACTGAAGTGTTAATATTACTAAAACAACGATTGCTAAAACAGCCAATCCTATTTGTTTTAAAAAAGTCTTACTTGTTATAAATTTTATAAAGCTCATGGTTTTTTATTATTCAGCAAAGATATAAAAACTAGACACCTAATTTTATTTCTATTTGTATTTAGGTTTAAAGTATTTTTTTGATTGAAATTATTAATACTTTTGAATAACGTTAAATTCCCTTTTATAATATTTAAAATGAAGAAAAATATAGGTGTAGTTATGGGGGGGTACTCTTCTGAGTACCAAATTTCCTTAAAAAGCGGTGATGTAGTCTGTAAACATTTAGACCCTGAAAAATATAATGTATATAGAATCCATATATTAAAAAACAAATGGGTTTATGTTGCTGAAGATGGGACGGAAACCCCAATTAACAGAGGAAATTTCACCATTACATCAGAAGGAAACACAATTAAATTTGATTGTATTTTTAATGCCATACATGGAACTCCAGGAGAAGATGGATACTTACAAGGTTATTTAGAACTCTTGGAAATTCCACATACTTCTTGCCCAATGTATCAAGCAGGGCTTACTTTTAATAAACGGGATTGCTTGGCTGCATTAAAACCTTTTGGAATAAAATGTGCATCTTCCTATTATATAAACAAAGGGCAACCTATTAATGAAGATGAAATTATAGCAAAAGTTGGACTTCCTTGTTTTGTAAAAGCAAACAAAGCAGGTTCTAGCTTTGGAGTTTCAAAAGTGCATACTAAAGAAAATTTAACGGCGGCTATTGAAGTTTCTTTCAAAGAAGATGACGAAATTATTATCGAGTCTTTTCTAGATGGAACAGAAGTTTCTGTTGGTGTTATTACCTATAAAGGAGAAGTAACTGTTTTACCTATTACTGAGATTGTTTCTGAAAACGATTTCTTTGATTATGAAGCAAAATACCAAGGAAAATCTCAAGAAATTACGCCTGCACGAATTAGTGATGAAATGACACAAAAGGTTACAGAAGTTGCTAAAAAAGTATACAATACACTAAAAATGAAAGGTTTTAGTCGCAGTGAATATATATTTGTTGACGGAGAACCCTATCTTTTAGAAGTAAATACCATTCCTGGAATGACCACCGAAAGTATTTTACCACAGCAAGCTGCAAAAGCTGGAATTTCTCTAAATGAGTTATTCAACAATGCAATTGAGGAGGCGTTTAAAGCATAAAGAGAATTCTTAAAATAACTAATCTATAATCCCGACTACTTATAATAGAGTCGGGATTAAAATTATCTCCTCTCCACTTTTCTGTTTTATTTTAACAGTTATTCCAAAATCAATTTCCCTATATTTACATAGCTATTACTCAATTTTTGTAAAAACATTGCGATGCGAAGAGCTATTTTCCCAGGGTCTTTTGACCCAATAACATTAGGTCACTACGATATTATTACACGTGGAATTACCCTTTTTGACGAATTGGTTATTGCCATTGGTATAAATGCTGAAAAAAATTATATGTTCACTCTAGAAGAAAGAAAGCATTTTATTGAAGAGGCTTTTAGGAATCAGCCAAGAATAAAAGTAATGACATACGAAGGCTTAACAGTTGATTTCTGCAAAAAAATTGATGCGCAATTTATTTTGCGTGGATTGAGAAATCCAGCAGATTTTGAATTTGAAAAAGCCATTGCACATACAAATCGAAAATTATCTGAAATTGAAACTGTATTTTTATTAACTTCCTCTGGAAAAAGTTACATTTCTTCTTCTATTGTAAGAGATGTAATAAGGAATAATGGAGATTATACTGGCTTAGTTCCAGAAACCGTTAGAGTGAAATAATTTACACCCAACAATAAATCCCCTAAATAACCCTACTATTTAAATTTATGACGAACCTACTTACCATGGAACAATGTCCAGCCCCAATGGCCTTGTTCGATAAAAAGCTTTGCTTACTAACAGCATCCAATGCTTGGTATGACTTCTTTTCAATCTCAAAAGAAAGTATTGATAAAAAATTGTTTTTTGAGATACTTCAGAAAAAAAGTTCCTCTTTAAGCAATGCACTTCTATATGCTCAAAACACCTCTGAAATAATTGAGAGCGAAGATTTTTTTTACAAATCTCAAAATATAGCGGTATGGTTTCTGTATAAAATTCAAGCTTCTGAAGATGGTTTTTTAGTGTATTTAGAAGACATTTCAGCAAAAAAAGAAAATGAAAAAAATAAAATTTTTCTAGCACAAACAAGTACAGTTGCATGTATAGGAACTTGGTTTTTTGATGTTGAAAATGATATCCTAGAATGGTCTCCAATTACAAGAGAAATTTTTGAAGTTCCGTCCAATTTTATTCCAACAATAGAAAAAACTTTTAGCTTTTTTAAAGAAGGAATTCATATAGAAAAGGTTATTAACAGTATTAATAACGCAATAGAAAAGGGCACTTCATTTGATTACGAAGTATTAATAATTACTCAAAAAGAGAATGAAAAATGGGTGCGTTTTCGTGGAGATATTGAGCAAGAAAATGGACATACAAAAAAGATTTATGGAACCTTAAAAGATATAGATCACAAAAAAAATACGGAACTTCAATTAGCGCTCAAAGAGAAACAAATAAAAAGTACCAAAAGAGCCCTATCAGAAAATAAACAGGTTTTTAAAAGTATTTTTAATTCTACTTTTCAATTTACAGGCTTTTTAAATATAAAAGGAAGACTTATAGATATTAATGAACCTGCATTAAGTTTTGGAGGTTTACAATCTGAAGACGTTATAAATAAATATTTCTGGGACACTTATTGGTGGAAAAGTTCTGATAAAGAACAGAAGAAACTGAAGAGAAACTTCAAAAAAGCGGCAAAAGGAGAATTTATAAGGTATGAAGCCAAAGTTCTAGATAAAAATAAAGAAACTGTTTATGTAGATTTTTCATTGAAACCTGTTTTTGATGAAAAAAAACGAGTAAACTTCTTAATTGCTGAAGGAAGAATTATCCAAGAAATGGTGGAAGCTAGAAAAAAACTTAAAGAAAGTGAAAAGCTCCATAAAACGCTATTAGAACTCTCCCCAACAGGACTCGTGCTAAATGATGCCTTATCTGGAGAATTTCTAGACATGAATAACTCTTTTAAAAACAGTACGGGTTACACAACTCAAGAACTTTTAAAAATGACCCACCTCGATGTGGTTCCAAAAGATGAAAAAAACAAAGAACTTCGAGCTTTAAAAGAGGTATTAAACAATGGAAAATATGGCCCTTATGAGGGGCATTATCTAAATAAAAATAACGAATTAGTTCCTACTTTAAATACCCGAGTTTTAATTACCAATTCTTCTGGAAGGAAGCTTATCTGGTCTGTAATTCAAGATATTACACATATCAAAAAAAAAGAGGAAGAACTTCTGGAGGTTATTAATGTAGCAAGTGAACAAAACAATAGACTCCTAAATTTTGCCCATATTGTTTCTCACAACCTACGTTCTCACGCTTCAAATTTCTCTATGTTAATAGAGCTTTTAGGAGTAGAAGAAGACGTTTTCAAAAAGGTGGAAATTATAGAGATGCTAAACTCTGCTTCTAGCAATATGTTAGAGACTATAGCTAACCTCAACGAGATTATTGCTATTAATACTAACTTGAATATTAAAACAGAAACTGTAAATTTAAAAGAAGAAATTGACGAAGCTTTTACAAATATTAGCGAACTCATAAAAGGAACATTTACAGAAGTAGAAAATAATATTCCAGAAAATGTTAATATAAATGTTGTTAAAGCATATTTAGAGAGCATTTTATTGAATATCTTCACTAATGCAATTAAGTACAAGGCTCCAAAAAGATATCCTAAAATTACAATAAATTGCGAACACGTAAAAGGTTTTACAATTTTAAGCGTTACAGATAATGGTTTAGGGATAGATTTAGAAAAACACGGTCATAAACTCTTTGGAATGTATAAAACTTTTCATGGAAATAGAGATGCTCGTGGAATAGGTCTCTTTATCACTAAAAATCAAATTGAAGCCATGAAAGGTAAAATTGAAGCCGAAAGCGAACTTGATAAAGGAACAACATTTAAAATATACTTCAATGAAAACTATTAATGCCATTTGTTTAATCGACGATGATCCGATTACAATCTTCAGCGTTAAAAAACTCATAGAGGTAACCAAGATTACGCAGCAAGTAATTTCGTTTAACAACGGAATCGAAGCACTAGATTATTATAAAAATACGAGTACAGAATTATTCCCTACGCTTATTTTACTAGATTTAAATATGCCTATTATTGATGGATGGGAATTTATTGATGCTTTTAGCAAACTAGAAATTAGCAAAAAAACATTCATCTACATTTTAACCTCTTCCATTAATCCAGAAGACATTAAAAAAGTAGATGAATACGATAAGAAACACCCTTTTTCTATCAAGCATTTAATTAAACCAGTTACTAAAGAAAAATTAAACGAATTGGCTATATCTATATGTAATTAGCAAGGGTTTAAATATATGTTTGTATGATTTTACTCCTCTTCAATAAGTTTATATTCTGAAAGCGACTTCGGAAATTTCTCTGGATTTGCTGCTAAATGATACCTCGGATCGTTTACAGCAACCACTATTACCTCTCTAAATTTAGGAGACGATTTATACAAGAGTGCTTTACAATCTTCACTTAAATGCTTCAGTTTTATTGTCTTTCCTGCTGCTTCATATTTTTCAACAATATTATAAATTGCCTCAATAGCAGAATGGTCGCTTACTCTAGATTCTACAAAATCAATTTCGATGTTATCAGGATCGCCTTTAACATCAAATTTTTCATTAAAAGCAGCAATTGATCCGAAGAATAAAGGTCCCCAGATTTCATATACTTTAGTTCCGTCATCTTTAAAACGCTTACGAGCTCTAATTTTCTTGGCATTTTCCCAAGCAAATACTAAAGCAGAGATAATTACACCTACAAATACTGCAATTGCCAAATCGTAAATAACAGTAACAGCAGACACTATTACTAAAACAATAGCATCAGATTTTGGTATTTTTCTAATAATTCTAAAGCTAGACCATGCAAAAGTTTCAATTACCATCATAATCATTACTCCTACCAAAGCTGCAATTGGCACTTGTTCAATATATTTATCTGTAAACAATATAAAAGTTAATAATGTCAATGCCATCATTACTCCAGACAAGCGTCCTCTTCCTCCAGCATTAATATTAATAACAGTTTGTCCAATCATACCGCAACCTCCAGTTCCACCAAAAAGTCCGCTAAGCATATTACCTGCTCCTTGCGCTATACATTCTCTATTTCCATTCCCTCGTGTCTCGGTTAATTCGTCCACCAAATTCATCGTCATCAGAGACTCTATTAAACCTACACAAGCCGCTAAAAATGCATATGGAAGTATAAAACTAAGCGTATCTAAATTAAACGGAAGATTTTGCCATAATTCCATATTTGGCGTAGGCAATTCTCCTTTTAATCCAGTTCCACCACCTTCTATAATATAAGAACCTACTGTACTTACATCCATTCCACTAACCACCACAATAGCAGTTGTTATTAAAATAGCCGTTAAAGATGCTGGTATTTTTTTTGTAATTCTAGGTAACAACCAAATAACTCCCATGGTGAGTAAAACAAGCCCAATCATAGTATACAATTCAGTTCCTTCCATTGGAATATTGATGTATTTTTTAACGCCTTCTGCTGTTACTTCAAGCTTTTTATGCGTAAACATTTTTACCTGTGCTATAAAAATAACAATAGCCAAGCCGTTTACAAACCCCATCATTACAGGGTGAGGAATTAATCGTACAAACCTTCCTAGCTTAAAAATTCCTGCAACAACTTGAAAAACTCCCATCATAACCACGGCAGCTAGCAAGTAGTAGTACCCCATATTTTCAACGGGTACATCAAACATCATCCCTTTTGTATGTCCTTCAGAAATCATAGTAACAAAAATAACTGCTACCGCTCCTGCAGCTCCAGAAATCAATCCTGGTCTTCCTCCAAAAATAGCTGTAATTAGTCCGATTATAAAAGCCCCCGAAAGTGCTACCAATGGATCTATTTGCGCAACAAAAGCAAATGCTACAACTTCTGGAATCATGGCTAAAGAAACCGTGATTCCCGCTAAAACATCGTCCTTTGCATTTGGAACTATCTTTCTAATAAACTCAGTCATAATACTATATTCTTCTTAGTAGGGTTAAAAAAGTCACTTCTCTATTTATGAGGATGTTAACTTTTAAAGAGTGCAAAACTACTCCAAATTTTCAGTTAGACAAATAGATCACACTACTATATTGTTATAGAATTCATATTTTTGTTTCACCTAATTCGTAAAAAAAGCCTCATGAAAAAAATATCGGTCATTTTAATTATTCTAATCTCTTTTATAAAACTACAAGCCCAAAAAACCGATTTTACTACAGAGTTTGAAAAATCCAGAGGAAAAGCTACAGCTACTTATAACGAAACTATTTCCTATTTTACAGATTTAGCAAAAACATATCCTTCAATTAAAATAATAGAAGAAGGACTTACAGATAGCGGAAAGAATTTACATCTAGTCCTTTTAAATCCTGATGAAAACTTTAATATAAAAGACATTAGAAAAAATAAAAGAATTCTTTTTATAAATAATGGAATTCATCCAGGTGAACCAGATGGAATTGATGCTACCATGATGCTTTACAGAGATATTGCTCAAGGCAAAATTAGTATCCCTAAGCATACCGTATTGGCTACAATTCCAATTTACAATATTGGAGGATCTTTAAATAGAAATAGCACTTCTAGAACTAATCAAAATGGCCCTTTAGCATACGGATTTAGAGGAAATGCAAGAAACTACGACCTCAACAGAGATTTTATAAAAAACGATACTAAAAATGCCCAAGCATTTGCCAAAATATATCACTACTTACAACCCGATGTTTTTATTGACAACCATGTAAGTAACGGTGCCGATTATCAATATATTTTAACTCATCTTTTTACGCAACACAACAAACTAGGAGGAGAAGCCGGTACATACCTACATGAGCAACTTATGCCAGAAATGATTGCTTCTCTTAAAGAAAAGGATTACGACATTACTCCTTATGTAAATGTTTTTAATGAAGTTCCTGAAAAAGGATTTTCACAATTTCACGATGCTCCTCGGTATTCTACGGGCTACACTACCCTATGGAATACACTTGGAATGATGGTAGAAACGCATATGCTAAAAGACTATAAAAAAAGAGTTTACGGAACTTATGAATTGATGCGGAGCATGATTGAAGTTATCGAAAAAGATTATAAAAAAATTAAAGCAGTAAGAGAAGCTACCAGCAATTCTTTTTTAAATGCTGAAAGTTATGCGGTTAATTGGGAGGTAGATAAAAGCAAACACTCTACCCTAAATTTTAAAGGCTTTGAAGGCGAACGCATTCCAAGTGAAGTAACAGGATTAGAACGTTTAAAATATAACCGAAATAAGCCTTTTACAAAAGAAGTTACTTATTATGATACGTTTAAAGCAACAAAAACTGTTCAGATTCCTGAAGCATATTTAGTTCCAAAAGCATGGACCAAAGTGGTTGATTTATTAAAATTAAACAACGTTGTTTTAGATGAAATAAAAGATACTAAAGAATGGAATGTAGAAGTTTATCATATAGCAGATTTTTCTACAGTTGAGAGCCCGTATGAAGGTCATTACCTACACAAAAACACCTCTGTTACAAGAGAAAAAGAAACGCAACTTATTAACGCAGAAGATTATTATTTAATTAGAACTCGTCAGAAAAGTATCCGTTATATTTTAGAGACCTTGGAGCCAGAAGCAGTAGATTCTTTTTTTAACTGGAATTTCTTTGATACTATTCTTCAGCAAAAAGAAGGTTTTTCGCCTTATGTTTGGGAAGACAAAGCACTAGAGTTTTTAAACAACAATCCAACTGTAAAAAAGGAATTTGAAGCTAAAAAAGTAGCCAACAAAGACTTTGCAAACAGTTGGTATGCGCAATTAGATTGGATCCATAAAAAATCTCCTAATTACGAAAAAGCACATTTAAGATATCCTATCTATCGAGTATTTGAAAATTAGATGTTGTTTCAAATATAATTCTGTATAAGTTTTTAAGGGGTTTCTGACTAAAACAATGTTTTTATATTTTCATAAGAATTTTCCATCAATTTAGGAATGTCGGATGCTGGTCGCCATTCGGCTAACTCAATATTTTCGTTACATTGTGGCACTAAAGTACCCTTGTACTTACTCGTCATTAAAAACCAATGCGTTTCTTTTAATTTATAAGTACCATTTCTTTTAAAAATATGGTATGTTTTTTTAAGAAGAGAATCTATTTTTAGCTTCTTTACACCCGTTTCTTCTTCAACTTCACGTATAGCAGCATCTTCTATAGTTTCCCCTTTATCCACTTTTCCTTTGGGCAAATCCCATTTACTATTTCTAAAAATAAATAAAATTTCATCTTCTTTATTTTTAACTAATCCCCCCGCTGCAATGACCAACGGTATTTTTTTTAGGAATTTTTTCATCAGAACCTTCTCATCCTCATAATATATATGGGCGCATTTTATTTTACCTTTATTTAGTTGATGGATTACATCAACAATATCAACAGTTTCCATTAGAAACAATTTGAAATCTGTTTCTTTTTCAATCTTATTGGTTAAAATAATGCGATGTTCATTTACAAAAACTTCATACATTTGCAACATGGTTTTAGATAAAGATACCGCTAAAAAAACAGCAGAACTTTTATTGCAAATTAATGCAATAAAGTTGAATCCGAAAAATCCTTTTACATGGGCTTCCGGATGGAAATCACCAATTTATTGTGATAATAGAATAGTACTATCCTTTCCTCCTATCAGAAATTACGTTAGAGAGCATATGGCAAAGCAACTCGAAGAGCTTTATGGAAAACCCGATGTTATAGCCGGGGTTGCCACTGGAGCTATTGGAATTGGAATGCTTGTTGCCGAGGTACTTAGTCTTCCATTTGTATATGTTAGACCAGAGCCTAAAAAACACGGACGAGGAAACCAAATTGAAGGTTTTTTAGATCGTGGACAGAGCGTTGTTGTGGTAGAAGACTTAATTAGTACTGGAAAAAGTAGCTTAAACGCTGTTAAAGCTTTAAAAGAAGAAGGCGCTAATGTAAAAGGAATGATTGCTATATTTTCCTACGGCTTTGATGTTGCTGATGAGAATTTTAAAGAAAATAATGTTTCTTTATATACATTAAGTAACTACGAGCATTTATTACAACAAGCAGTAGATACCAACTACATCAACGAAAAAGAACTAAAGACGCTACAGGATTGGAGAAAAGATCCTGGAAATTGGAAATAATAATAGCACCATGAAGTTAGAAACAGAAAAAAAGACCGTAAATAAATCTGCTGAAGAATTATATAATTTTTTAGGTGATGTAAAAAACTTTGAAAAACTAATGCCAGAAAACATTAGTAAATTTGAAGTTTTAGAAGACGATAAGTTTCTTTTTGCATTAAAAGGAATGCCAGAAATCGTTCTAAAAATGAAAGAAAAGCAACCGCATAATAAAATTGTATTAGGAGCTGCAAGCGAGAAACTTCCGTTTACACTAACTGCGGATATTGAGAGTTTAGCTGCTGATAAAAGCGAAGCAAAACTAACTTTTGAAGGAGAGTTCAATGCAATGATGGGAATGATGATAAAAGGCCCTATTACAAGCTTTATAAATACCTTAACAGATAATATGGGTAAAGTTTCTTAACAAACAATACCTTATACATTACATTACAAAAAAAGGGTTAGACGCTGTCTAACCCTTTTTTTGGTAGTAAGACACTATCCAAAATTTTGTGTAAACGCTTAAAGTGGGTTTAGCTCAAATTTAGAGTTGAACCCTATTTTCAAATATAGTTAAAAATTGATTTAAAATTAGTCCCCAATTATGGATAGGTTGCGTCCATTTTTTGGTGATTTGCATCAGCGATAAATAGACCGATTTTTTAAGAGCATCATCTGTTGGGAACGCCATTTTGTTTTTGGTGTATTTTCTGATTTTTCCATTTAAATTTTCAATAAGGTTTGTGGTATAAATGATTTTTCTAATCTCTAAAGGAAAGTCAAAAAATACGGTAAGTTCCTCCCAGTTACGTTGCCAAGATTGTACGGCATAAGGATATTTGTCATTCCATTTTTGGGCAAATCGTTCCAGCTCTTGTGCTGCCATTTCTTTGTTGGGTGCGTTGTAAATAAGCTTCATATCGGCAGTAAATGCTTTTTTGTCTTTCCAAACCACATAACGGGCCGAGTTGCGTATTTGATGCACGACACATATTTGTGTGCCTGCTGTAGGGAATACGTTTTTAATAGACTGGGTAAAGCCATTAAGGTTATCGGTAACGGTAACCAAAATATCTTCTACACCACGAGCTTTTAAATCGGTAAGCACACCTTGCCAAAAAGCTGCTGATTCATTGTGACCCAACCACATTCCTAAAAGCTCTTTGTAGCCTTCTCTATTAAGCCCTACTGCCAAGTAAATGGTTTTATTAATCACTTTGCCCGATTGGCGCACTTTAAATACAATACCGTCCATCCAAACAACACAATATACAGCTTCCAATGGTCTGTTTTGCCAATCTAAAACACGCTGGTTGACTTTGTCCGTGATAATGGATATAGCTGATGTAGAGAGCTTGTAACCGTAGATTTGTTGTAGCTCTTCTTCTATATCGGAAACACTCATCCCTTTTGCGTAAAGCGATATAATGATGTTTTCTATAGGAGTAGCTGTGCTTTGGTTCTTGGGTACTACAATGGGCTCAAAACTACCTTCTCGATCCCTAGGAACCTGTATCTGACTTTTTCCAAATTCAGTCTTTACGTGTTTGGAACTACTACCGTTACGAGCGTTACTGTGCAAACTTTGCTCATGCTTAGAATAACCTAAATGATTATCCATCTCACCTTGAAGCATCGCTTCTAAAGCTGCTGAATGTAGCTCTTTAAGCATAGTGCTTAACTCTTCTTGTGTGGTAATGCCTTCTAAAAGACCGCTTTTTAAAAATTGTTGTTTCTCTTCTGGTGTCATAATAACTGTGTTTTATAAAATTATACAAAAATTTAAGGTGGGTTTTAAAACCCACCTTAAATCTTACTTTACACAGTTTTTTGGATACTACCGGTAGTAAATTATATCATCAATGAAAAACTAATCCAAATATTTCACCTCTATTTTATCATTCTTCATTCGGACTTTAAGCCATTCTGTCAACTTTTTAGAAGCTTCTATTTTCTTTTCAGACGACATTCCTTTTTCCCATTTTATAATAAACATCGGGATGGTGTCAATCTTTTTAAAATCGGTTTTGATTTCATTACCAAAACCTAGCTCTAAAATATTACTGTAGTTTATCTTAATTTCTTTACTTATTTCCTGAAACGGCACTTCGTTATAGGCAAATCTACTTAAACGGTCTATTTCCTTTTCAAGTACTTTTATCTGCTCATCTTTTGTAACAATTTCTTGTTTTTTAGCTTCGTATAGTTCATTTACATATTGAAACTTATCAAATTGTTTGTTTTCACCCCCCATAATAACAAGTTCAGCATTTTGTAATTTTGAGTATGATTTCATTTTTTCACGCCAAGTTTCTTGAATATTTTTAGGAATTGCAGCATCTCCCATAAAAACCAATTCTATTTTGGATCCTTTTCCTTTATTATATTCTATTACAGAGTACTTATCCAATAAAAACCCTCCATCATCAAACTTATATGGCTTTACATCGTCATTAATAAACTTGGTAGCCTGATTTTTAAAATTAGACTCTTGCAACACATCATAAAAAGTTTTCCCAGCAGGAATCATTACCAAAATGGCAAAAATGGAAGCTATTTGAGCAATGCGTTTACGTTTTTTAGAATTTACATATTTCACCATTGGGAAACGCAGTACCTTTAATACAATAAATGTTGCCAAAGCAATAAAAATGGTATTAATTAGAAAGAGATACATGGCTCCCATTGCATAATCTACATTCCCTTTTGCCAAACCAAAACCTACGGTACATAATGGAGGCATTAAGGCTGTAGCAATTGCAACACCAAAAATAACACTGGCAATAGTTCCCTTTTTTGCTCTTGCAATAACCAAAGCAGTACCCCCAAAAAATGCAATAAGCACATCTCGAATATCTGGTGCTGTTCTGGCTAAAAGCTCAGAAGACTCATCTCGTAAAGGAAACAATTTAAAGAATAAAAAAGCAGTTAGAATACTTAAAATTACCATTACGGCAAAGTTCTTAAGAGATCTTCTCAAGGTATCAATGTCATTAATAGCTAAAGACATTCCAATACCTAAAATAGGTCCCATAAGAGGAGAAATTAACATGGCTCCAATAACCACTGCTGTTGAATTAGCATTTAACCCAATAGATGCAATAAATATTGAGCAAATTAAAATCCAAGAAGTATGCCCTTTAAACGGAATATCGTTTACTATACTTTCTTTAGTAGCCTCTTGATCGGTATTATTTCTAATATCCAATAGCTCAGAGAAAAATAATTTTAAACTCCCCAAGAAACCAGAGAAATCTCTCTTCACCTTTTCTTGGCTACTATTATCGGTAGGCGTAATATTATCTTGCCCTAATCCGTTTTTCTTTTCTTCTTCCATGTTTCACTATGAATCAGTAAATTTAGTATTCAACCTTTTTAGGAGATTTTTTATCTCTTGCTCTTTTTTCTTAGGGTAAATTAGTAGCTTATCCTTTTCATCTATAATTATATAATTTTTCAAGTCGCCAATAACTACTGTTTTATTTTTTGAAGTATGAATTATATTTCCTTTACTATTTTCCAAAAGTGTTTTAGCATTTACAATAGCATTTTTATTATCGTCTTTTGGTAATTCATTATACAAAGCTCCCCATGTTCCTAAATCATTCCAATCAAAAGAAGCTGGTAGCACATATATATTTTTTGAAGGCTCCATAATAGCATAATCAATAGAAATATTTTCAGCCTCAGGATATGCTTTCGCTATAAAATCTTTTTCTTTTTCAGTATTAATATCATCAAAACCTGTTAAAAACTGGTTCAACATTGGAGCTTGATATTTTTCAAAAGCATTTAAAACACTTTGTACATTCCAAACAAATATTCCTGCATTCCATAAAAAATTCCCTTGTTTTATAAACTTTTTCGCTGTTTTATAATCGGGTTTCTCACAAAAACGTTCCACTCTTTTTACAACTTCAGAAGCATTTTTTTTATGCTCAATATAACCATATCCTGTATTCGGAAAAGTAGGTTTTATCCCCAAAGTCATTAAAACATCCTCATTTTCACAAGTCTCAAAACATAATTTAATATCGTTTACAAAACTATCTTCTTGCTCAATCCAATGGTCGCTTGGAGCAACCACTAGCATAGCATCTGGATTTTTCTTTTTTATTTTTAGGGAGGCATACAATATACAAGGAGCTGTATTTCTCATAGCTGGTTCTAGAATAACCTGTTCACTTTGAACAGTTGGCAATTGTTTCATTACCAAATCTCCATACTCTTCATTTGTTAAAATATAAATATTCTCTGCTGGAATAATTTTATTTAATCTACTGAAGGTTTTTTGAATAAGCGTCTCCCCCGTCCCCAGAATATCATGAAATTGTTTTGGCAGTGCGGCTGTACTAACGGGCCAAAAACGAGACCCGATACCTCCTGCCATCAATATTGCATAGTAATTTTTATTCATCAATCATTAATTAGTTCAACCTCGGCATTGGGTTGAAAAAGGTATACTCTTCCCGTATTAACTTCAACACACTCGTATCTTTTTACGCGTTTATTTCCTCTCTTAAAAACCTTTCCGTTGTGTATTCGAAAAACACTTCCTATTGGGAGTTCAAAGATATAATTTTTATTGTTTTGAGGATCAAATTCTTTCAGCGCTACAGAAAGATACGCATCGGTATCACTACTCGCTTTAGGGTTTTTAAAATGTCGGGCTAGCACAGGTAATAACGAACTAGGAAAAACTTCTGGTCTAATAAAGGGAAGCATCAATTGTTGAAACGTATATTTCCATTCCTGTCCGTGCGGCTTTATAAGTCGCCCATATTTTGTAAAAGCAACTAAATGAGCTATCTCATGCACTAGCGTAATTAGAAATCTATATTTATTTAAATTTGCATTTACAGTAATTTGGTGACTCCCATCTGGTAGTTTCCTGTAATCTCCATGTCTAGTAACGCGTTCATTTACAATTTTTAAATGTACATGATTGAGCTTTATCATCTCCAAACAAGGCGTTACCGCCATTTCTGGAATGTATTTAGATAGAATCTCACGCATTTATTTCCTTTTTACGGGGTGCTATTGCTAACCTGCAATAGTTTCCCATTATAAAATTTATTAGCATTTAAAGAAAATTCTGCAATATATGCTGCCATTTCTTCTGGAGTAGTTGGAGCTTTATAACCTGGAAAGGCTTCTTCTAACATCTCTGTTTGTACCGCTCCTAAAGCCAATACATTAAAAGAAGGGCCTGTTTCTTTATACTCTTCAGCCAATAATTCCGTCAAAGTAATTACAGCTGCTTTTGAAGAACTATATGCAGACAAGCCAGGGAATTTCATACTTCCTTGTACTCCTCCCATACTACTTATTGTAACAACATGACCGTTTTTTGGCATATGTGGCAGCACAAGTTGTGTTAGGGCAAATACTCCTATAACATTTACACGGTACACATCTTCCACCTCTTTCATCGAAATTTCAGCAAATGGCTTGTTTACAATACTCCCCGCATTATTTATAAGCACATCTACTTGTTTCCAATTTTCTTCAATAAAAGTTGTTACTTTTTTTAGTTGAATTTCTTCTGAAATATCACAGTCAAATGCTGTTACATTTGAAATATTAAGATTATTTACAGGCTTACAATTTCTGGAAAGCGCCAATACATTATGCCCTTGTTTTGATAACAATTGTACTAATTCAAATCCTATTCCTCTACTTGTTCCTGTAACAATAATATTTTTAGCCATTACGGTTAATTTATAGCGTATTCATTTTAATTTCCTTTGTTGGCGCGTTAGATATCTTTTCCAACACAGGAATCATTTCATTTATTACTTTTGCCATATGCTCAAAATCCATTTCACTAATCTCATCATCTACATGATGGTAATATGGATAGTTTTCAAAATCAAAGGTGCAAATAGTTTGTGCTGGCACTTTAAACGCTTCATAAAAAGGGTAATTATCGGATCTTTTAAAAAGGTTGTATTCTCCTGCTTTTGGTAAAAATCCAACTATATTTTTTCCTGCATAGGCATTCATCTTTTCAGCCATATTACTTTCCTTATATCCTGTAAGATAAGTTAACTCTTCACGCTGCATAGGCACGCCAATCATTTCAAAATTAATCATTGTATACAGATTAAAATCTTGGCTTTTTAATTTTTCAGCAAGATGCTCAGATCCTAAAAGTCCTTTTTCTTCAGCAGAAAACAAAACAAACAACAAGCTTCTTTTATTAGTTTTATGAGTTCCGAAATACTTAGCAAACTCAATTACTGCACTGGTTCCAGAAGCGTTATCATTAGCTCCATTGGCAATTTCATCTCCTTCTACAGCTTTTGCTGTTCCAATATGGTCGTAATGTGCTCCAATAACAACAAACTCATTTTTTAATTGTGGGTCGTTTCCTTCAACCATTCCTACAACATTATAGGTTGGTTTATCAAAATTTGTTAAGGTATCATGATAGGTTTCAAAATAAGGTTTCACCCCATTTTTCTTAAAAATATTTTCAATGTAGGAAGAGGCTGTGTTTATTCCTTCTGTTCCCGCTTCTCTACCGTTTAATTTATCTGAAGCTAGAAAAGACAAGTTTTTTTCTACTGAAGAAGCACTAGCTACTTTTTCTACAGAAACTTCTGCTTTTGAAGCTGTTTCTGTTACTGTAGTTGTAGTAGACTTACATGCAATTGCTACTAACGATAAGGCAAATAAATATTTTTTCACGTGTATAAAATTTAGTAATTATTTGATAATGAACAACGCTCTTGAATAGCCAAAAAGGCGTTCAATTAAAACCTATTAAATACCACTTACCAACTCTATTTACTGGTATAAAATGCATCTTTTCCCTTTCTACTTCAAGATAAAAAGACGTAGCAAAGACTCACTATGTTTTATTTTTCTGTTTTGTATAAAGAAAAAAATCATCATTTTATTTTACAGTAAATTCAATCAATAACTGGTATAATTCTTTTCGATACAAAACTCTTTAATAAACTCAGAGCAAGCATCGGAATTAAACCCTCTTAAGGGATTTAAATATACCAAAAATCCCGCATAAAGCGGGATTTCTATGTTTATTCTATAAAATTTATCTATGCTAACATGGTTACAGGGTTTTCTAAATACGCCTGTAATGTTTGTAAGAATTGAGCTCCAGTAGCACCATCAACCGTTCTATGGTCGCAGGCCAAAGTAACCTTCATTGTATGTCCAACTACAATTTCTCCATTTTTAACAACCGGTTTTTCAACAATACTTCCTACAGAAAGAATAGCCGAATTAGGTTGATTAATAATTGAAGTAAATTCTTGGATTCCAAACATTCCTAAGTTAGAAACTGTAAAAGTACTTCCTTCCATTTCGGCAGGAGTAATTTTTTTATTTCTAGCTTTTCCAGCTAAATCTCTAACTTGAGACCCAATTTGCGTTAAACTCATTTGGTCTGTAAATTTTAATACAGGAACCAAAAGTCCGTCTTCCACAGCAACAGCAACACCTATATGTACATGGTGATTGTAAACTGTTACATCATTTTTCCATGTTGTATTTACTTGTGGGTGTTTCTTAAGCGCCATTGCACACGCTTTAACTACCATGTCATTAAAAGATACTTTAATATCTGGCAAAGCATTTATCTGACTACGAGAAGCCATTGCATTACTCATATCTGCCTCGATAGTTAAGTAATAATGTGGCGCTGAAAATTTAGATTCTCCAAGGCGCTTCGCAATAGTTTTACGCATTTGAGAATTTTTCTTCTCTTCCGTACTTTCTTCTCCTGCGGGTACAAATGGCATTGCCGATGGAGCCGATGAAGCTTGTTGAGAAGCAGGCGCAGCTGTTGTTGCGCTTTCTGCTGGTTTCTTATAATTTTCTATATCTTTCTTAACAATTCTACCGTTCTCTCCAGAACCGTTTACATTAGAAAGATCTATTCCTTTATCTTCAGCCATTTTTTTAGCTAAAGGAGAAACAAAAATCCTACCGTTTGAAGTAGAAGTAGCTTTTGGAGCTTCTGCTTTTTCTTCCTTAGGTGCTTCTGTTTTAGAAGAATCTGAAGAAGTTTCTTTTTCTTTTTTAGCTGAAGCAGTTCCGCCTCCTTTTGAAGCATTTAATACTGCATCAACATCTGTACCTTCTGGTCCAATAACAGCTAAAACATCATCAACAGGTGCCGATTGTCCTTCTTCAATTCCAACATAAAGTAGCTTTCCTGAATAAAAAGACTCAAACTCCATTGTAGCTTTATCTGTTTCGATTTCAGCTAAAATATCGCCCTCTTCAACATCATCTCCTACTTTTTTAAGCCATGAAGCAACAGTTCCTTCTTCCATAGTGTCACTTAGACGTGGCATAGTAACCACTTCTACGCCTTCAGGAATTTCTCCTCCACCATTAGAAGTTTCTTCAGAAGATTTTTCTTCGTTAGATGCTTCTTTTTTACTCTCTTCTTTAGCTTCTGCTTTTGAATCTGAAGAATTTCCAGCTCCATTAATTAGTCCTGAAACATCTTCTCCTTCTTCCCCAATGATTGCCAAAAGAGAATCAACAGGTGCACCATCTCCTTCTTGTATTCCAATATGAAGAAGCGTCCCTTCATGAAACGATTCAAACTCCATTGTAGCTTTATCTGTTTCAATTTCAGCTAAAATATCGCCTTCTTCTACTTTATCTCCTACTTTCTTAAGCCATTTTGCAACGACACCCTCTTCCATGGTATCGCTCAAACGTGGCATGTTAATGATTTCTGCCATTATTTTTAAAGTTTATGCTGTAAAAATGGATAATCTTCTTGTTCGTAAACAACGTCGTACATTACATTCTTATCTGGGAAATCTGATTCCTCAGCGAATTTCTCGCACTCTTTTACTAAATCTTTTACTCGTTTGTCAATCTTAGCGATATCTTCATCCTTAGCATATTTCTTATCTAAAAGGATATCTTTAACTTGAGTAATTGGATCTATTTTTTTGTATTCTTCTACTTCGTCTTTAGTTCTATAGTGTTGAGCATCCGACATAGAATGACCACGGTATCTATATGTTTTCATTTCAAGGAAAGTTGGACCTCCTCCAGAACGTGCTCTTTCTACAGCTTCATGAACTGCTTCGGCAACTTTAACAGGATTCATCCCATCTACAGGTCCACATGGCATATCAAAACCAAGACCTAACTTCCAAATTTCTTGTTCTTTAGAAGTTCTAGCTACAGAAGTTCCCATTGCATACCCATTGTTTTCACAAATAAAAACTACAGGTAAATTCCAAAGCATTGCTAAATTAAAGGTTTCGTGTAAAGAACCTTGGCGCACTGCTCCATCTCCCATATAACATAAAGTTACTCCGTCTCTTTTGAAGAATTTATCTGCAAATGCAAGTCCAGCTCCAAGTGGAATTTGCCCCCCTACAATACCATGACCTCCATAAAAGTTGTGCTCTTTTGAAAAAATATGCATCGAACCTCCTAAACCTTGAGAAGTTCCTGTTGCTTTTCCATAAAGCTCTGCCATAACTCTTTTTGGATCTACGCCCATACCTATTGGTTGAACGTGGTTACGATATGCAGTAATTAATTTATCTTTTTTAGGATCGATAGCATGCAAAGTACCTGCTAATACGGCTTCCTGTCCATTATAAAGGTGAAGAAAACCTCTTACCTTTTGTTGTATGTAAACCGCTGCCAGCTTATCTTCAAACTTTCTCCAAAATAGCATGTCTTCATACCATTTCAAGTAAACTTCTTTTGTAACTTTTTTCATCTATATTTTCTTTTTGCCAAAAATTTGCGCATTCAATTTAGAAAAACATTTAACATAAATAGCACCTTACCTAAAAGGTTACGTTTTTCTAAACGCAATACAAAAGTAGCGTTTTCAATAAAAGTGTAAAAATGAAAAAGTGCTTTTATAAAAGATTTTTGTTAAATATTATTCAAAGTAGCTTTTCCGAAGGTAAGTGGTAATAAATCTTTTATAGAATCTGCCTTAACTACTTTCCCTGTTTCCCCCATAAAATAGAGTGCTATGGGTGCTTTTTGATTTTCTTCATATTCAAACATTGATTGCCTACACGCACCACATGGAGGGGTTGGTGTTAACACATTAAATGCATCCGAAGAAGCAGAAATTGCCATCATTTTAATAGAAATGTTAGGATAAAGTGCCCCTGCTTGATAAATAGCAACTCGTTCTGCGCATAAACCAGAAGGAAAAACTGCATTTTCCTGATTATTCCCCACTACAACTTCATCATTTTCTAACACAAGTGCAGCTCCTACTCTAAATTTGGAATAAGGAGCATAGGCATTTTTACGAACATTTACAGCTTTGACCATTAATTCTCTAACTTCAGTAGGAAGTTCATCTAGAGAATCGAAAACAGTAAGAGTTGTTGTTATTTCAAGTTTTTTCATAATGCATTTTTAATCCTTCATAAAGGTTTTAATTCCCCGAGACCACTCATAATATGTGCTAAGTACTCTCGCTCAGATACCTTTTGAGCTAGTTTAAGATAATTCCTTTCCTGAACGCATTAGCAAAATACAATATTTTGATTGAAAACTATTAGTTTTTAGTTTGAGTATCTAAAATGAAAAAAGAAGTTTTCACTATATTTTAAGGCTTCTTTATTTCATATTAATTTTTATTGCTTTTTAATAATTACATGGAACATTAAAATAATCATTCTGCTTTGTATCTAAAAATTTAGACATGAATGTTTCAGTTTTATTCATCTAAACAACGCTATCTAATAATTATAATATTCATCTCCTAAATTAAAGGTAAGAGAAAATCGAAGCGTATTTTCTAATGGGTTTCTTACATTAGAAGTAGAGAATAAATAAGAAAGATCTATAGTTGTTGCTTTAAAAGTGAATCCTGCTCCTAGCGTAAAAAACTTTCTAGCGCCTTTTTCATCATTTTCATGAAAATACCCTGTACGCAAAGCAAAAGCCTCATTATACACATATTCAGCTCCAAAAGCCCAAGTAATCTCTTTTAACTCTTCACTAAACCCATCTGGAGCATCTCCAAAAGAAGTAAACATTCCAGAGAAAAAGCTTTCGTTATAATAATCGTCTTGAGTATCAATCTGACCATCCCCATTAGAATCACTCGGTGTTGGAACTAATAATTTATTAAATTCAGTATTTAATGAAAGTTTATTCATTGGATCAAAAATAAAATCGAATCCTGCTCCAAATTTCAAATTAGTTGGTAAAGGACTTTCTCTACTATCATCTTCATCATATTTCATTTTCGGACCGATATTAGAGATATTAAATCCTCCTTTCCAAACCCCGTTAAAACTATTATATGCTATTTCATGAGAACGATAATAACCTGCTACATCTACTGCAAAAGTACTTGCAGAAGTACCATCGGTTGTTTCATCTTGATATTTTAAATCCGATCTAATAAACCTTCCAGCTACAGCCATAGAAAAAGTTTCACTGAGTTTTAATGAATAGGAAGCATCTAATGCCAATTCATTTGGTCTTACAATTGTTGGAGCAACTCCCATTTGAGCTTCATTCTCGGTAATAAATTCAATATCTCCTAAACCAAAATAACGTATGGTAGCAGCCCATGCACTACGCTCGTTAATACGACTATAAAAAGAAGCATTTAACAAGGCAATATCATTAACAAGCTGACTTAAATAGGGGGTGTAACTAAGCCCTACTCCATATTCTCTTTCTGCAAAAGCATATTTAGCTGGGTTCCATTGTTGGGAAAACACATCTGGCGAAGTAGTTACTCCTAACTCTCCCATTCCACCAGATCTAGCATCTGAAGCAATTGTAAGAAAAGGAACTGCTGTAGTTATTACTCTGGATTCATTTTGAGCTGAGGCATAAGCTGACACTAATAATAGACTCAGAAATAAAAAACTTAATCTCATTTAGTTTAGGTTGAATATTAAAACAAATATAAATCTTTATTGATTTAAGGCAAATATCACATTACAATATGCAATTAACGTATTATTAAGAATAATCTTGTGTTAAACTGACCTTTTTTATAAAATAAAATCTACAAAAATTAATTCCCCGCATATCTATACATTACAATCCCCAAAACCCGCTTATCAACAATATTCTATTTATATGAAATAATAAAATTGTTATTTCATCGTTTTTACAACAACGTAGCGAACTTTGACAACATTATACTCACAATTTTTATGAAAAAAATTGAATTAAAACACTTAATTACTATATTGCACACTTATTTAAGACAACTCAAATCTTAACTATGAAGAAGTATCTTTTTAACCCATATGTATTATGCTTAATAGCGTTTGCGAGTTTTACTAGCTGTAGTAATTCTTCAAAAAACACTTCTAGAGCTACTGGTTGGCAAATCAATTCTAAAGAAGGTGGTTTCCAATACAATACAAATTTTAAAGAGCAGGAAACTGCTCCCGGACTCGTATTTCTAGAAGGAGGAACCTTTACTAGAGGAAAAGTTCAAGATGATGTAATGCACGACTGGAACAACACACCTACTCAACAACATGTTCAGTCGTTTTACATGGACGAAACAGAGGTTACCAACAAGATGTACATGGAGTACCTTGATTACCTTAAAAGCGTTTACCCACCAGACGATCCAGCCTATGCAAACATTTATAAAGGAGCACTTCCTGATACACTTGTATGGAGAAATAGACTTGGATATAATGAAGTAATGACCAACAACTATCTTAGACATCCAGCATATGCTGAATATCCTGTAGTTGGAGTGAATTGGGTACAGGCTGTTCAATTTTCTGAATGGAGAACCGACCGAGTTAACGAATTACTTTTAGAACGTGAAGGGTATCTTGCTAAAAACAGTAAATATGCCGTAACTAACGGAGAAACTCAAGGAACATTTAGCACTGAAACCTACCTAAATAGTCCTGAAAATGTTTATGGCGGACAAATAGACTCCCTTCAAGGAAATGCAAAAAGAGATTCTACAAATGTATTTGCTAAAAGATCTAGTGGGGTAATTATGCCTTCTTATAGACTTCCTACCGAAACAGAATGGGAGTATGCAGCTGCCGCACTTGTAGGAACAAGAGAATACAACAATTATAGAGGTAGAAAAAAATATCCTTGGGAAGGGGAATACACCCGATCAGGAAAAAGAAAAAACCGCGGAGATCAACTTGCTAACTTTAAACAAGGCAAAGGTGACTATGGTGGAATTGCAGGATGGTCCGATGATAGTGCAGATATTACTGCTCAAGTAAAATCGTATCCTCCAAACGACTGGGGATTATATGACATGGCAGGAAATGTTGCGGAATGGGTTGCCGATGTTTATAGACCTATTGTTGATGATGAAGCTAACGACTTTAACTACTACCGTGGGAACGTTTACATGAAAACTTCTATTGGAGAAGACGGTAAAGTTCAAATTGTTGGTAGAGATGGAATTAAATATGATACACTAAGCAACGGTAGAATTGTTGCTCGTGATTTACCTGGGGAAATTGCAATGGTTCCTATCGATCAAAACGATACCTATTTAAGAACTAACTTTGACACCAGTGACAATAGAAATTATAGAGATGGAGATAAAGGTTCTACTAGATATTATGATATGTTTAATGAAGGAGAGGATTTAGAAGATTCTAAAAGAATGTACAATGCTCCTAAAAATAAAATCATAAGAGATTCTTTAGGAAATATTGTAAAGCAAATAGACGACTCTAATACAAGAACTACCCTAATAAACGACGAAGTAAGAGTTTATAAAGGAGGATCTTGGAAAGATAGAGCATACTGGTTAGACCCTGCTCAAAGAAGATATTTACCACAATATATGGCAACAGATTACATTGGTTTCCGTTGTGCAATGTCTAGAGTTGGATCTAAAGCTAAAGAGAAGAAAACACCAAGACATTAATAAAAAAATTTATAAATAATATAGGAAAAAGCTCTGAATTTATCAGAGCTTTTTTTTATACATTTATTCCATGACAACAGAATCACTACATACTTTATTTCTAACTACTACTGGCGCAGTTACAGACACTAGAAAGATTGAAAAAGACACCATGTTTTTTGCTTTAAGAGGAGAAAACTTTAATGGAAATGAATTTGCCGAAGAAGCTATAGAAAAAGGCGCCAAATTTGCTATTGTAGACGACAGAAAGTACAAAACTTCCGATAGAATTATTACGGTTAACAATTGTTTGCTTTCACTACAAGAGCTTGCTAAATTTCATAGAAAATATATAAACCCTACAATTATAGCGCTTACTGGAAGTAATGGTAAAACAACAACTAAAGAATTAATAAATGCTGTTTTATCAAAAAAATACAGAACGGTTGCTACCAAAGGGAATTTAAACAATCATATTGGAGTTCCATTAACACTACTCTCTATGGATAAAACCACTGAAATGGGAATTGTAGAAATGGGCGCCAACCACCTAAAAGAAATCCAAAGATTGTGTGATATTGCTACTCCAAACTATGGTTATATTACAAATTTTGGAAAAGCTCATTTAGAAGGTTTTGGAGGAGTTGAAGGTGTAATTAAAGGGAAAAGTGAGCTTTATGACTTTTTAATCGGACGCTATAAAACAGTTTTTTTTAATGCTGAAGATGAAATTCAAATTGAAAAATTAAAGCATTATGATGCTAAAATAGGTTTTAGTCAAACTCCAAAAAGCGATTATCAAATTACACTTAAAAATGCAGATCCATTTGTTACGCTAGCATTTGAAGATATTACTATTAATTCTAATTTGATAGGCACTTACAACACTACAAACATTGCTGTAGCTATAACAATGGGAAGCTATTTTGAAGTTTCTAATAAAGAAATTAAAGAAGCCATTGAAGCATACAAGCCTTCAAACAATAGGTCTCAAATAATAAATTCCAAAAATTATAAAATTATTCTAGATGCTTACAATGCAAATCCTTCTAGCATGAAAGCTGCATTAGACAATTTTAATCAATTAAAAGACACTACCAAGCTACTTATTCTAGGAGACATGTTTGAATTAGGAAGTGAAGCAGAAAAGGAACATCAAACTATAGCAATGCTTGCTGAAAACTTAGATTTTGATGCTACTATTTTAGTTGGAGAGAATTTCTATAAAACAACAACCAACGCCTTAAAATTTAAATCTTTTGACGAATTAAAAGATTACATTACAAAAGAAATCCCGACTCAAAAAAATATTTTAATAAAAGGATCCAGAGGAATGGCTTTAGAGAGAATTTTAGAGTATTTAAATTCCTAAATCTTTAAATAGACAATTTGTATTTTTCTGAATTAACCAACTACCTCGAGGCAAGCCTACTAGGTATTCAAAGGAAACAATTTAATCCATTTCGACGTAGAACGTCGGGGAATAAAACCCTCAATGAGGGATTTAAAAAAAAGGTCATTTAGAGTTTTAAACCCCTAAATGACCTCAACAACCAACCAAAAAATTTATTCTTCAACTATAAATAGACTAGCTATTGCTACGGCATCATCTCCAGATAATGCCTCATCATAAGCTTCGGTAGAAGCATCCATGCTAAAAGCAGCACCGCTACCCAAAGTAGTTACATCTAAACCACCTTGCATTACATTTTCCTCACCATTATAAACGGGCTGTGTTGCATCTGGCATTCCTGCACCTCTTTCATTTCCTGTAATCCAACCTTTCAAACCTCTTAACCTTCTAATTTCAGAAGCATGTCTAGCTTCCACAGAATGAATTTGTAAAGCGGCAGTTAAGAACGGGGAACCTAATAAATTTCCTGCCTGCCCTTTATATGCTCTCACTCCTGTATCTTCAAAAGCTTGTGCCAATGCTAATAATTGTGCATATGCCGTTTCTTGTCCAACTCCATTATCATTGAACGGATCGAAAGTACCACCTACAGTAAAATCGAATGTTGGCTTTGAAACTGGAGTTACCCCAGCACCTTCTAAACCAGCTATTAAAAAGTCAACATGCGCTTGTTCATGCTTAGAAATCTGCATATAAACAGTTTCAGGTCTTCCAGATGGCAACACTCCCGATTGAAGGGCTAAATCGTAAAACTCATCTTCTAAATACTCTAAAGTTAAAGCTAATTGAAGCGCTCCAACTGGATCTGTATTCATAGATTGCGCATATGTTTTTTTAGGCATTGCTGCCAATCCTAAAGGAACTGCAGCCATAGCCGCTTTCTTCCCTAATGTTCCTAATGTTCCAAATATATCTCGTCTTGATGTTTTACCTTCTAAAATACTACTGGTAGTAAAATCATCTAAAAAATTTATAATATTCATCGTTTTATGTTTTTGGATTAGTTCAGTTTTAAACTGAAATAAATAATTTATTACTAATAACTAAAGGTTCTTCACTACGGTAAGTTATTCGCTGTAAATTCAGTTTTAATGAATCCTGTTGCAGATACGGCAGCCAAAATATCTGATGGATCTAAAGCTGCATCTAAACCTGTATCTACAGTTACTACATCATCTCCAGCAAAGTCTGCCGAGTTAGGATTTATAAGTGTTCTTATTGCAGAAGCATGTCTTGCTTCTACAGAAACTATTTTTCCCGCTATTAATAAATAATCTGGATTAGAAATCAATCTTCCTGCACCATTATACGCAGCAACACCAGTATCCTCTAGTACTTTTGCAGTACCTAAAACTTGAGCTCTATTACTAAAATCCAAATCTCCATAATCAAACTCTAAAGTTGGCAACATTAAGTCTGTATTCCCTTCTACTGCTGCTGAAATTGCGGCATTAAAGAAATCTCTATGATTTACCTCATGGTAATACAAGTCTGTTAAAACTTGTCTTTCTTCATCTGTAATATTAGCGTAAAATGAATTTACAACCTTAGTGTAGAAATCTGCTTCCAGTTGCTCTAACGCATAGGCGTAATTTAAAACCCCTAGATCTCCTTCGCCTAAATCGAATATTCCACCTTCAGGCGGCGGCATCATATTTTGATCATCGTCATTACTACAAGCCATTAATAATCCAGTACCAGCTACCGCCAGTCCTCCCAATTTTAAAAATTGTCTTCTGTTATTAAAGCTCTTTGGTTGATGAACTTTTATTGTTGTCTTTTTCATAATTGATGTTTTTATGATTAATCTTCACTTATACTAACGAAGAAAAAAGACAAGCGGTTTTCTTAAAATTTTGTTAAAGTTAAATTTGATTAATTCTGTACAAAAAAAAGACCGTTAACCACAAATATATCTTTCCATTCCCTGCTATTCTAACCGCAGCTCCTCAAGGAAAAAGAATGATCTATATTCCAGAATCTGCGGCTAAAATTGGTAGAATTAAAAAATGCTATAATAAAATTGTGGGGAAGTAAAACACTCATTGTGACAACATAATATAGTCCGTGGTTTATGTGCGTTAATTTTCGGTTTAGCACAGGCTTTAGCAATTCCGAGCGGATTCGTACGTAGTCGAATCCGCTCGGAATTGTGGTTACTATTGCTACCACCAGTTATTTTTCATAGATAATACTGACTTAAAAAACTAGGATTTTCTTTTTCTTTTGGGTAAAAATAAATTCCGATTAACAACTTACTGTTATCTGGAACTTTGTCTTCTACTCCATTATCAAAACTTGTCCATTCCGTTTTTTTAATTATCTCAATTAATTTTTTGTCGATTGGGTTTTGATATCCACTTATTTCAATGACGTTTTTAATCCTCAAATCAGATGCAAAAGTTATTTCATAAATTCCATAATTTCTTTCAAGATCAATGCCTATGAACTGTTCTAATTCTTCATGAAGTCCCGCCTTTTCTCGATAACTTATTTTGTCTGTAAAATTTATGTTTTTCGACTTGAAAGTTTTTAGAATATCTAATTCTCTTTTTTGTCGTTTCTGATTTGTTTTGTTCAAATAAAGCAAACCAGAACACATCCCTATTCCGTAATGTTCTTCTTTATTTTTACTTGCATAAGCAATTAAACTTGTGTTTTCTGGAATATAAATATCACAAGAAGTTCCAATTCCATTGTCACTTCTCCCATAAACATAAATTGATTTTAATCTATCGCCTTTATAGAGCTCATTAATTTTAATATCTACTCTATAGCTTTGTTTATTCTTTTGATTTGGATAGATTTTAATAATTGTCACATTAGCAACAAAATCAGATTGAGTATACTTTTCAGTTATTTTCGGCGGGTCGCAATCGCAAGCAAAAACTCCGATTGAAAACAGAAAGATTGTTATTTGCAGGATTTTTTTCATAATTAATGGCAACTAATAATTAAAAACAGAAGAAAGCCCATGTGGTCATTTTTAATTAGGACAGAATTTACTATTAATTCCTAACAGCGAAAGAACAACCTTACATACCAATTTTCCATTTTCATGCCTTTAAGGTTTTTAAAATCTTTTGTATTATCAGTTACTAAGATTAACTGATTTTCTATAGCTGTAATTCCTATTAGTAAATCAAACTCATCATGCATCGGTATTCTATTCTTTATCCCTAAATTTTCTGCTTCCCTAAATTTCTTTTATAATTTGCTCGGCGGATTTTTCTGAATCAAAAGCTCTGAATAAGTTTCGATTATATGTCGGTCTATGTATGTCATTTTATTTCAAATATAATATTTCTTTTAGAATCAAATTCTCTCTCATTATTGCCAACAGACTCATTAACAACCAAAAAGAAGTCCCTTGTTAAAAATTCATTCTCATGAATCAACTACCTCGAGGCAAGCCTACGAGGTAGTTAAAGGAAAATAATTTAATCCATTTCGACGTAGAGCCTTTCAATATACTCAGAACAGGCTCTGGGAATAAAATCCTCAATGAGGGGATTTAAGAAATATCGTCTATTAAATTTGCCACCAAACTTGTCCATCCTGTTTGATGAGACGCGCCTAAACCACGACCATTATCTCCATCAAAATACTCATAAAACAAAATTAGATCTTTAAACATAGCCTCTTTATACTTTTCTGGATGATTGGAATTTATTGGTCGGTTTCCATTACTATCTTTTTCAAACATATTAATAAGACGCTCACTTAGGTTTAAAATAATTTCTGATAACTCTTTCTTTTGACCACTTCCTGTTGGAAATTCAAAACTCAAAGACCCCATTTTATGACTTTGGTATTCTTTTAAAGCTTGAATAAAAAGAAAATTAATAGGCATCCAGATAGGTCCCCTCCAATTTGAATTCCCTCCGAATAAATGCACCGTAGATTCTCCAGATTCATAATTAATAGAATAATCAATGTTTTCAATACTAATATGGTATGGCTTTTCATGTGCTTTAGAAAGAGAACGTATCCCATAGTCGCTTAAAAACTCTTTTTCATCTAAAAAGCTCTTCATTAAAATTAATAATCGATCTTGAGGCACTAAAGACAGTAATAAGTCCTCACCATCTACAAACGACTGGATTACTGGATATTTCAATGTATTTTTTCGGTATCGTTTAAACCAATTAATACTACGCTCAAATTTTGGTAGTTTCTCTATAACTTCTTTTTTGATATTTAAAACTGCAGCCATAGACAACAAACCAGCAATAGAACGGACTTTTATCAGTGTAGATTCTCCAGAAGGCAGTGTTAATTTATCATAAAAAAAGCCTTCCTCTTCATCCCAAGTTCCTTGAGAATTAATATTTATATTATTTAAAGCTTCAGCAATAAATACAAAATGTCCAAAATATTTTATAGTCATATCCTCATAACTATTGTCTTGTAAAGAGATCTCAAGACTAATTTCCAACATACTTAAACAATAAAGTGCCATCCATGAAGTGCCATCTACCTGCTCCAACTTTCCGTTTCCAGGAACCCCATAACTCCTGTCAAACACCCCTATATTATCGAGTCCTAAAAAGCCTCCTTCAAAAATATTATTATTACTACTATCTAATCTATTTACCCACCATGTAAAATTCAATGCTAATTTATTGAGTATCCGTTTTAAAAACTTAATATCTCCTACACCCTTTTGTTCCTTATCAATTTTATAAACTTTCATTGCAGCCCATGCCTGTACTGGTGGGTTGACATCACTAAAAGACCATTCGTAGGCTGGAATTTGTCCATTTGGAGCCATATACCATTCTCTAGTAAATAATATAAGCTGATTTTTTGCAAATTCTGGGTCAATTTTAGCCAAGGAAATACAATGAAATGCAGAATCCCACGAAGCATACCATGGATATTCCCATTTATCGGGCATCGACATAATATCGTGATTTCTCAATGTTTTCCAATTACTATTTCTCCCCGAAAGTCTTTCCACAGGAGGTATAGAAACATCAGAATCGCCTTCTAACCAAGTTTCAACATCGTAATTGTAATATTGTTTTGTCCATAACAATCCAGAGTAAGCTTGCCGTTGAATAGCTTTCCGTTCATTAGTACTCCCATTAGTTATTGCATTGTAAAACTCATTACATTCTTCTATACGGCGATTAAAAATTTCCTCAAACTGCTCGTCAAAAGGTTGCGAGTGCTCTTGTGCAGAAAGACGCAATTTTATAGTTTTTGTTTCCCCTCCTTGAAAATTTAATTTGTATACAGGGGCAAATTTTGTTCCTTCCTCTATAGATGTTGGCAAAGAAACATTATCATTCACTAAAGAAGTATGAAAAAGATCCTTTTTATATGGATGGTCATTCTTTCTTAAATATACAGCTTCTTCATTGGTTTCATTTTTAGTAAAAAACAAAAAATCAGCTTCCTCAAAATACAAATTATAACTCCCTACATAAATGTTCTTTACAGCTACATAATCCATTCCATTAGCTGTTTGTTTTTTGATGAATGGTTTTTCTTTTATTCCAACAAAACTCCAATAATTTCGAATCCAAAGAGTAGGCAACAAATGTAAATCGGCTTGAGTTTTAGCTACATTTTCAATTGTTATTTTTATAAGAAGGTCTTCATTATCTGCTTTTGCATATTCTGTTTCTACATTAAAATACTTATCTCCTTTAAAAGCATCGGTATCTAGAATTTTATATTCACGTTCATTCAAACCTCTTTTTCGGTTTTCCTCCACAATTTTATCATACGGAAACTCTTCTTGCGGATACTTATAGAGATGTTTCATATAAGAATGAGAAGGGGTGTTTTCTAGATAGTAATACAATTCTTTCACATCTTCTCCATGGTTTCCCTCAGGACCAGTTAATCCAAAAAGTCGTTCTTTCAAAATAGAGTCTTTTCCATTCCAAAGTGTTATTCCAAAACAAATATTACAATAACGATCGGAAATTCCAGCAATTCCATCTTCTCCCCAACGATAGGCTCTACTACGAGCGTGGTCGTGCGTAAAATACCCCCAAGCATCTCCATTTGAGCTGTAATCTTCTCGAACTGTTCCCCATTGCCGCTCACTTAAATAAGGCCCCCATTTAAGCCAATCTTTCTTCTCCGAATAATTTTCTTCTAAACGCTCATGCTCCTTAGTTCTGATTTCCATATATTTTATTTATACTATTGAAACTAAAAACATTATTTTAAAATACTTTATGCTATTAGTCGAAACTAAAATTATTGAATATAAACTACACTATACCTTTTTTAGAGTGTTTTTACCTAAGTATTTATAATTTTTGATGATTTTACAAAAAGAATCGATTTAAAAAGTGAATTCTGAAATAGAATCTATATACTACAACATTTATTCCCTGTCTTGCAATATCAATAAAAAACATGCTATTTATTCTTTACTACTATTTGATACTTCTCTGATGTAATATTCTTAATTTTGCAATTTTAAATTTAGAATAAAGCACAAACTATTCATTTTAATGAAGAAGGAAATTATCAAAAAAAGCTATTATGGTTTAGTAACGGGCGCTATTATTGTAGGAGCAACTGCTACTATTTTAGGTTATTCTTTAAAGAAAACTACAGAAATTTTTGAAGAACATATTTTTGAAAAGCTTAATAGCTTTCCCCTACTTTTTATAATAGCTCCTTCTGTAGGAATAACGCTTATTTATTTTACTAGAAAATATTTATTCAAAGGAAAAAAGAATAAAGGTATTGCTGAAATTTTCCATACCCTAAGCAACAGAAAGGATGAACTTCCGTTTTACAAAGTACCCTCTCATTACATAAATGGCTTTTTAACGGTTATATTTGGAGGTTCTACAGGTATTGAAGTTTCCACCGTAGTTGCAACTGCAGCTCTTGGAGCATCTGTACATAAAAAAGACACTGTTGCCAATAGTTATAAAACAGAGTTAATATGCGCAGGTGTTGCTGCTGGAATAACTACTTTGTTTGGGAGTCCAATTGCAGGTATTCTATTTAGTATTGAAGTTATTTCAAGAAAAGTTACAAAAAGTGTTCTCCTAAGCTGTGGAATTTCTGTATTAATAGCTTGGACATTTGTTCATTTTTTTGATAATGAAATACTTTTTGAGTATCATGTTTCACTATGGAATACAAAAGCAATTCCTTTTATGATACTACTTAGCGTGCTAGCTGGTGTTACAGCTGTTTATTTTACTAAATGTGTAATCTTTATAAAAAAAGTATTTTCTAAAATAAGCAATAATTTTATTCGGGTAAATCTTGGAGCTGTACTTGTAGGAATTTCGATATTTTTTTTTCCAGCTTTATATGGAGATAGCTACCACGGGATTAATGAGCTTCTAACTTCAAATTATTATACTCCACTTCCTATTGGATTCCTACTCTCATTATTCTGTATAATTATTTTTAAACCCTTGGCTGCTTCCCTTACATTAGGAGCAGGGGGAGATGGTGGTGTTTTTGCTCCAAGCATTGTAACGGGCGCCGCACTTGGTACTTTTGTTGCTACTTTTTGTAATCAATATTTCCAAACAGATTTAATAGTTTTAAACTTTGCTTTATTAGGCGCTGGAGCTATGCTAAGCGCTGCAATTCATGCACCCTTAACTTCTTTGTTTTTAACGTGCGCAATAGTTGGCGGAGGTTACAATTTATTCATCCCATTACTTTTTGGAGTTTTTATTGCCAAATATGTAGCAAAATTTTTATGCCATTATACCGTTTATACCTATAAACGTAAAGACAATAAATTCTTGTTTGATATAAAATAGCAAGTTCTTCCTTTTCAGATTAACTACAATTTTTGCATAAACACAACTTTTGGGAATGATCCGAATGATCCCCCATGATCCCCTATAGCGTGACCTGTACATAATTAAAAAAGCCACTCAATTTCTTGAATGGCTTTGTTTGTAAGTGGTGGGCGATACTGGATTCGAACCAGTGACCCCCTGCTTGTAAGGCAGGTGCTCTGAACCAACTGAGCTAATCGCCCTAATTTGGGCATCAAGTAAATGAAAGTTTTATAAAAAAAGACCTCCTTCAAGGAAGTCTGAAAATTGGTGGGCGATACTGGATTCGAACCAGTGACCCCCTGCTTGTAAGGCAGGTGCTCTGAACCAACTGAGCTAATCGCCCTTCATTTGCTTGATTGCGGTTGCAAATATATAACAGTTTTTAATATCAGCAAAGAAAATAAAGAAAAAATTAGAGTATTTCTGCAACAACAAAAGTACTCCCTCCAACATAAATAAAATCGCTCACACCAGCCGATTTCTTAGCCGATTCAAAAGCAGCTGAAACTGAACTATATACCACGCCCTCCAAAGCATACTCCAAAGCTTTTTCTTTTAAAACTTCTGCCTCCAAACCACGAGATATTTCTGGCTTACAGAAATAATACATGGCATTTTTAGGAAATAAAGGTAAGATGTCTGTGAGTTTTTTGTCTTTTACAAACCCTAAAACAATATGTAATTGATTATATTTTTGCTTAGAAAGCTGATTTGTTACAATTGAAAGTCCTTCTTTATTATGAGCAGTATCACAAATTATAGTTGGTTCCTCGCCTAATTTTTGCCACCTCCCCATTAAACCAGTATTCCGAACTGTATTATTCAAGCCATTTACAATGTTCTCCTCCGTAACAGAAAAGCCTTTTAATTGCCGTAACGTTAATACTACTGCTTTTATATTTTTCTCTTGGTAATCTCCCAATAAATCACTTTTATAATTGAGATTTAGCTCAGAAGCTAATTGAAGTGTTGTATTATTATAACTAGCCACTCCTTCAAAAACAGGATATGTTTCTGGATGATACTCACTTATTACCGTAGGAACATTTGACTTAATAATTCCAGCTTTTTCCCAAGCTATTTTTTCTAAGGTATCTCCCAACATATCGGTATGATCCAAACCTATATTTGTAATTAAAGCTACCTCGGGAGTAATTATATTTGTTGAGTCAAAACGCCCTCCTAAACCTACTTCTATAATTGCAATATCTATTTTTTCTTCTGAAAAAAATTGAAAAGCCATTCCAACAGTCATTTCAAAAAATGACAATTCATTGGCTTTAAAGAATGGTTTATTGACTTCAATAAAATTTACCACAAAATCTTCTGAAATCTCCTTTCCATTTATTTTAATTCGCTCTCTAAAATCTTTTAAATGAGGAGATGTGTACAATCCAACTTTATAACCTGCTTCCTGCAACACAGAGGCTAACATATGGCTTGTAGAGCCTTTACCATTGGTTCCCGCTACATGAATAGATTTAAAATTTTGCTCGGGATTCTGTAGATGTTTTGCAAGCGCAATAGTATTTGTTAGTTTAGGCTTAAAAGCCGATTGCCCTTGTTTTTGATACATCGGCAACCTACCAAACATCCAGTTTAGGGTTTGCTCGTATGTCATAATTGTATTTTATTAAAATGAAAGAATTAGTAGTTTTCTACTCTCCTAATTTGAAATTAACCACTACAAAACCTATTTGCCTTGAAGGCGCATTTGCATCAGAATTCCATTTATAAGAACGCGCAGTTTTACTTGCAGCTTCTTTTAAACAAGCTGCTGTATTTGTAGTACCTTTTACACCTGGAGTGGCGCTAATAACGTTTCCAGAACGGTCTACCTCTATTTTCACAACCACAGTTCCAGACTCATTACAGTCTTGCACAAACTTATCTCCAGAAACTAAGCTACGCCCATTAAGACCATAACCTACACCTCCAGAACCCGTTCCGCCACCACCGTAATAACTTGTAGCATATGGATCGCCATCTGGTTGCCCTTTGTCTCCTGCGCGGTTGTCGTCTCCTTCTCCTCCAGTAGCTTTTCCGTCAGAACTATTAAGTCCTCCCATCATTGCATCTAGATTCTTTTTCTTAGCTTCTTGTTCTTTTTTAATACGTTCTTCTTCAGCTTTTCGCTCACGCTCTTTTCGCGCTGCTTCTGCCTGTGCTTTTTTCTTAGCCTCTTCTTCAGCTTTCTTTTTTGCCTCTGCCTCTTTTTGCTTCTTAATCACCACAGACTCTTCATTATTCTGTGTAACTACATCTTCAACTTTAGCTTCCGCAGGTTCTGCAGGAGCAGTAGGCTTTGGAGTTTCCTCAACAGGAGTTGCCTTTTCTATAGGTTTTTCTACGGGAGTACTTTTTATTTTTTCCTTTGGTTGTACATTTCCACTCCCAAAATTTGTAGTTCCAAAATTAACAGAGATTCCATTTTCAATAGGCGGATCTAAATAAGACAACCCAATATAAAACATAAGAAACAAGAGTATTGTTAGTAACAAGGTTGTTACTGTAAAGGATTTCTTTTTATGTTTTGTATCTAAAAAAGACATATTTATTTAGGTCTAACTGCTAAAATTACTTTGTAACTATTTTGGTTTGCTATGTCCATTATATTAACTGCATTATCTATCGGAACACTTTTTTCAGCTCTTAAAATAATAGTAGGTTGCTCTACATCTTTTAATCTTCTCTTAAGTTCTGTTTCTACGAATTCAGGTTTTACTTTTACATTATCCACATAAATATCAAGGTTTTTATTGATACTTACTGAAACGTTTTGTGTATTTGTAGACTTTCCTTTTGCCTTAGGTAATAGTAAATCTAGAGCATTTGGAGAATTTGAAGTAAGCATAAAGAACACCAAGAGTAGAAAAACAATATCAGTCATAGAACTCATACTGAATTCTGGCGACACTTTGTTTCTTCCTTTTAACTTCATTTCTTATAAAATTTTAGTGTTTTAATGATAAACAGATAACCTAAAGTAAGTATTAGGCTATCTGTTTAGTATAAGGTTTCAACGTTACCAATTTTACATTGGTTCGTCTAGAAGGTCTAAAAATTCTACTGCATTAGCTTCCATATTATGGACAACCTTATCGGTACGAACAACCAAATGATTGTATCCAATATAAGCAATAATACCTACTACAAGTCCTGCTACCGTAGTAGTCATTGCTGTATAAATACCACTTGCTAATTGCCCCATTTCTGCTTGTCCGCCACTAGTTGCCATTTGGTGAAACGCTATAATCATTCCGATTACAGTACCTAAGAAACCAATCATTGGAGCCGCTCCAGCTACTGTTGCTAGAATACTTACGTTCTTTTCTAATTTATATACTTCTAAAGTACCTGCATTCTCAATTGCCTTATTAATATCTTCCAAAGGTTTTCCTATTCTAGAGATTCCTTTTTCGGTTAATCTTGCTACTGGCGAATCTGTTTGAGCACAAAGTATTTTAGCTGCTTCTAATTTTCCATTAGAGACATGATCTCTAATTTGAAGCATGAAATTTTTATCAATTTTTGAAGCTGCTTTAATAGCAAAAACTCTTTCAAAATAAATGTATAAGGCTACAAATAACAACACAAAAAGTATTGCTATAATAATTACACTTGCAGTTCCTCCATTTACGATTAAATCTATAACCGAAAGTGTTTTTTCTTCCGAAAGAACTTCTTCAGCCACCTCTTGGGTTGCTTCTTGAAATAATATCATATATTATTATTTATCGAATTGGGTTTGGTTTATAACGGTGTATTGCATATAAAATTATACGTCAAGTACAAAATTTCTTAAAAGTACAAATACTGCAGCTCCAGATAAGAATCCAATTAATGCTAACCATCCAATTTTTTTAAGGTACCAGAAGAAATCGATTTTCTCCATTCCCATAGCAACTACACCAGCTGCCGAACCAATAATTAACATACTTCCTCCTGTTCCGGCTGAATACGCTATAAAGTGCCAAACTGGATCGTCCATTCCTACAGAAAACATCCCCATACTTGCGGCTACCAAAGGTACATTATCAATAACTGCAGAACCTGCTCCTAAAATTATAACCACTAAATCTGAAACTTTTTCTCCAACAGATTCTGTTCCTAACATAGGCATTACTGCATCCATTCTTTCTGCAAAATGGAATAACATCCCTAGTGATTCTAAAGCAGCTACTGCCATTAAAATCCCTAAGAAAAATAAGATACTTGGCAGTTCAATTCTCGCTAAAGAATGATGTACTGGACTATGATGTCCTTGGAAATCTCCACTATCTTCATTAACTCCAGAAAGAGCGAATTTTTTATTACTATAAATTTCTGCAAAAGCAGCAACTACAGCAAGAGACAACATCATTCCTACATAAGGAGGTAAATGTGTTACTGTTTTAAATAAAGGAACAAAAACAATCATTCCTAAACCTAAATACAACATAATAGTTCCATATTTAGATTTTGGTGCTGTTTCTGCAAAATCTCCTTCAATTTCTCCTTTAAATATTTTTAATCTTGATGCTATTAATACTGGTACAACCATACAGAATATAGATGGTATTAATACATGCTCTATTAATAAAGCAGCAGATACTTTGTGTCCAATCCACAACATGGTAGTAGTAACATCTCCAATAGGAGACCATGCACCCCCAGCATTTGCAGCTATAATAATAATACCCGCAAACCAAAGTCTCAACTCTCTATCTTTAAGTACTTTTTGTAAGATTGTTATTAATACAATTGTTGCTGTTAGGTTATCTATAATTGCTGAAAGCACAAAAGCCAGAATACTAAATATCCATAACAATTTACGCTTACTTCTAGCTTTAATATAGCCCTTAATAGTTGCAAAGCCATCAAAATAATCGATGATTTCCACAATAGTCATTGCCCCAAGTAAGAAAACTAATATTTCGGCGGTTTTACCTAAATGATGCAACAATATCTCATCAACATGAGAAGCTTCTAGTTCTTTGAGTTCTGCATTAACTTCAAAAACATCCATGTGTGTTAATGCAATAATAGCCCATAAAAGTGCCATCATTCCCAAAGCAGGAATCAATTTGTCAATTTTTAAATTATGTTCTAGGGTGATTGCCAAATAACCAAGAACGAATACAATAATAATTATAGTCTCCATAGGATAGTGTTAGTAAATATTTGTGTCTAAATTAATTGTTTTAATGCGATTTCAAAAGCAGTACTGCTAATATTTATTTTAGCATTATTATGTTGAAAGGTATTTTGCAATGCCTTTTTAATTGTATCTGAGGTATCTGCAAAGATTGCTTCATCTGTCATTTCGGTACGTCGCTCCATAAAATAAGCAAAAACTCTAGCCATTCCACAGTTCGAAATAAAATCTGGAATTAAGCTTATTCTTTGGTCTGTATATTCCATAATAGGACCAAAAAATATTTCTTTATCAGCAAATGGAACATTCGCTCCACAAGAAACAACCTCTAAACCTGCTTCTATTAACTGGGTAATTTGTTCTTTTTTAATAAGTCGAGAAGCAGCACAAGGCAAGAAAATTTGCGCTTGTATATTCCATATCTTCTCATTCATTTCTTTAAAAGGAATCATATTTGGAACGTCCAAGGTATTTCCTTTTTTCTCCAAGAAAAACGATTTTATTTCAGCAAAAGAAAAGCCTTCTTCATTTATAACACCGCCATTAATATCGGTAATTCCAACAATTAAAGCGCCCATTTGAGATAAATAATAGGCTGCAGCAGCACCAACATTTCCAAAACCTTGAACAATTGCTTTCTTCCCTTTTACCGTTCCTCCATATATTTCATAATAATGTTTTACAGACTCTGCAACCCCATAACCGGTTATCATGTCTGCAACGGTGTATTTTCTTTTAATATCTGGAGAGAAGTTATCGTTTTCTAAAACCTTAATAACTCCTTGTCTCAGCTGTCCAATCCTGTTTATCTTATCGGCTTCAGACGGCTTAAAATGTCCGTTAAAAACTCCTTCTTGCGGATGCCAAACCCCACAATTTTCGGTAATTGGTATAACCTCATGGATTTCATCTACGTTTAAATCGCCTCCAGTTCCGTAATAACTTTTAAGCAACGGAGAAACAGCTTTATACCAACGTTCTAAAACCCCTTTTTTACGAGGATCTTTTGGATCGAAGTTAATTCCAGATTTAGCACCACCAATTGCGGGTCCAGAAACCGTAAATTTAACTTCCATAGTTTTTGCTAAAGATAACACCTCATTAGCATCCAAACCTACTCTCATTCTGGTTCCACCACCTGCGGCTCCTCCTCGTAAAGAATTTATAACGGTCCACCCTTCAGCAGCTGTTTCAGAGTCCTTCCAATTAAAAATAATTTCAGGAGATTTGTCTTCGTATTGTTTAAGTAATTCTTTCATTAATCTTTTAAAGTATTCACAAATATATAAAACAAAAAAATCTGACCTCGACTTTTAGAATATTTTAAGGATTGTAAATTTTCCCACTACTATGGTCTTTAGAAGCTCCCGTAATACTTTTCATACAATTCACTTCATCCCTTACTTTCAAGACGCCTAATAAACCAAAAATAATGGCTTCCTTAAACTCTATAGTATTATTATTAGGTAAAATTATTTCTGCATCACTCAAGGTCTTTAATTGTTCAATAAAAAAAGTATTGTAAGCGCCTCCTCCTGTTACCAAAACTCTTGCTGTTGGCTCCAAAACTTGAGCCACCTGAAAAGCTGTATGCGCTATATAAGTTCTTAAAATATCTTTTTCTGAAATTTTATAAGAATCAATTAAAGGGAGTACATCGCTTTCTACCCATTCAATTCCCAACGACTTTGGATATGGTTTTTTATAAAAAGCTAAACTATTTAACTCTTCAAGCAGTTCCTCATTAATATTACCTGATGCAGCAATCTTTCCGCCATCATCATAATCAAAACCTAATTTTGAGACGTAATGATTCAAAACATTATTCACAGCACAAATATCAAATGCCTTATAAACACCGTCCTTTTCTACGGAAACATTTGCAAACCCTCCTAAATTAAGGCAATAATTGTATTCCGAAAAAAGTAGCTTATCTCCAATTGGTACCAAGGGAGCTCCTTGCCCTCCAAGTTCTACATCCTCCACACGGAAATCGCATACTACTTTTTCGCCAACTTTCTCTGCTATAAAAGGTAAATTTCCTATTTGATAGGTCTGTCCTTCATCTGGTTTATGAAAAACGGTATGCCCATGAGAAGCAACAAAATCTATCGTCTCTATTTGTTTTTCCTTAATAAAGCCACAAATTATTTCAGCTAAAAAAACAGTGTATTCTTCGTCTAATTTCTGTAGATCAGAAGTATTTAAATGAATAGCATTTTTTAAACGTTTGCGTAAATTTTCTTCATAAGAAACTGTTTTAGAACTTCTTACAGAAAAACTCCACTCATCTTTCTTTTCAAAATAAACATTAACCAAATCGATTCCGTCCAATGATGTGCCAGACATCACTCCTATAACGTTGTAGTTTTCTTTTTTCATTAAGTGTAAAAATAAATAAGAATGATTGAAAATGTTACATTTTAAAATTATATTTGATGAATATTATAAAAATATCACAAAATAGGATGGATTTCAAACTTTCTGAAGAACAATTACTAATAAAAGAAGCTGCAAGGGATTTTGCTAAAACGGAATTATTACCTGGAGTCATCGAAAGAGACGAAAAGCAAGAATTCCCAACAGAGCAAGTCAAAAAAATGGCAGAACTTGGTTTTTTAGGAATGATGACTTCTCCCGAATATGGAGGTAGCGGAATGGATACCGTATCTTATGTTATGGTAATGGAAGAGCTTTCAAAAGTAGATGCATCTGCTTCTGTTATTGTAAGCGTAAATAACTCTTTAGTTTGTTGGGGATTAGAAAATTTCGGAACAGAAGAACAAAAGAAAAAATATTTAAAACCGCTAGCTTCCGGAGAAATTACCGGAGCCTTTTGCTTATCGGAACCTGAAGCAGGAAGTGACGCTACTTCACAAAAAACAACTGCTCTTGATAAAGGAGACCATTATATTGTTAATGGCACAAAAAACTGGATTACCAATGGAAATTCAGCAGCTGTTTATTTAGTAATAGCACAAACTCATCCAGAAAAAAAACACAAAGGCATTAATGCTTTAATTATTGAAAAAGGAATGCCTGGTTTTGAGATTGGTCCAAAAGAAAATAAATTAGGAATTAGAGGAAGCGATACACATTCTTTAATTTTTAACGATGTAAAAGTTCCCAAAGAAAATAGAATTGGCGAAGATGGTTTCGGATTCAAGTTTGCTATGAAAACGCTAGCAGGTGGAAGAATTGGAATTGCTGCTCAAGCGCTAGGAATTGCCTCTGGAGCGTATGAACTGGCAAAAGAATATTCTAAAGTAAGAAAGTCTTTCGGCACAGAAATATGCAACCATCAAGCAATTGCCTTTAAATTGGCAGATATGCATACCCAAATTGAAGCAGCAAGACACCTTGTTTTAAAAGCTGCTTGGGACAAAGACAATGGAAATGACTACGACTTATCTGGTGCGATGGCAAAATTATATGCCTCTCAAGTTGCCATGGATACCGCTACCGAAGCTGTACAAATACATGGTGGAAACGGTTTTGTAAAAGAATATCATGTAGAAAGACTGATGAGAGACGCCAAGATTACTCAAATTTACGAAGGCACTTCAGAGATTCAGAAAATAGTCATATCAAGAAGCATTCTAAACAACTAACCCTCTCTTTTAACACGCATTTCTATAATAGAAATGATAATATTACAATTACACCCCTATTTTTTTAGGGGTGTCTTTATTTTAAAACCTATTTTAAATACAACACCCCCTCTTTTTATTAAAAAAATATATTATTCCTACGACATATCCTTAAAATACCCTTAAAATTATAGGGATTAATAATTTTTTAGCCTTGAATTAACGATTTGATAATTTGCCCCACCTTAAAATCTCAATATTAGATTTTTCTCAAGCTTTAATTCTAAACACCGAATTAATTTCATTTTTTACTCAAAAACGTTGAATAATCGGCATCTTTCTTATTAGATTTGTGGAAACCACGTAATTATGAAGCCACAACAACAAGGACTATACTCTCCGGAGTTTGAACATGACAATTGCGGTGCAGGTTTTATCTGTAACCTAAATGGAGTAAGAACCAACGACATCATTCATAAAGCCCTCGATATTTTAATTCGTTTAGAACACAGAGGAGCTGTAAGTGCCGATGGTAAAACGGGAGATGGTGCAGGAATCCTAATAGAGATCCCTCATGCTTTTTTTAAACAAACATGTAAGTTTGAAATTCCCGAATCCAAAGAATATGCTGTAGGAATGTTATTCCTACCAAAATCTAAAAACCAATCTCAAATATGTATTAATCTTTTTGAGGAAAACATCAAAAAACAAGGTCTAAATATTATAGGCTGGCGCGATGTTCCTGTAGACCATAATTGTATTGGGAAAATAGCTGCTGAAACCGAACCTTTGGTAAAGCAGGTCTTTATTGGAAAAAACAACTTAGATCTTACGGAAGAAGAGTTTAATGCGAAGCTTTTTGCAGGAAGAAAAATAGCAGAACATGCTGTTTTAAATTCTAATCTTTCTGAGGCTGGCTATTTTTATTTTTCAAGCCTTTCAACCAACACAATTATATATAAAGGTTTATTAATGCCTCAAGACATTAGTACTTATTATAAGGATTTAATGCAACCAGAGGTAGTAACAAAACTAGCTTTAGTACACCAACGTTTCTCTACAAACACCTTCCCTACTTGGGATTTGGCTCAACCTTTCCGTTTAATGTGCCATAATGGTGAGATTAACACTCTTAGAGGTAACTTAAGTAGAATGAAAGCTAGAGAAGAGCTTTTTAAAACTGAAATCTTCGGAGAGAGCATTAAAGACATCCCTCCAATTGTTTTAGAAGGAAAATCGGATTCTGCTTCTATGGATATGGTATTAGAATTATTATTACAAACAGGAAGATCACTTCCTGAAGCAATGATGATGATGGTGCCAGAAGCATGGGAAAAACACCAGTCTATGACCGACTCCAAAAAGGCTTTTTACGAATACAACTCTTGTATTATGGAGCCTTGGGATGGTCCTGCTTCAATTCCTTTTACTGACGGAAATTATATCGGTGCTCTTTTAGACCGTAACGGTTTGAGACCTTCTCGATACACTGTTACTAAAGATGGGTACGTAATTATGTCTTCGGAAACTGGAGTTATAGATGTGGCTCCAGAAAATGTAGAACACCACGGCCGCTTAGAACCAGGAAGAATGTTTCTGGTAGACATGAATGAGGGACGTATTATTGGAGATGAAGAAGTAAAAGAAAGTATTGTTTCAAAAAGACCTTATAGAAAATGGCTAGATGAGAATCTTTTACAACTTTCCCAAATATCCTACACTGGAAATAAAACTCCTGTAGAAAAAGAGGATTTTATAACACGTCAAAAATTATTTGGATACACCAATGAAGATATCACAACCTTAATAACTCCAATGGCTACTTTAGGAAAAGAAGCCATCGGATCTATGGGAACCGATACTCCACTTGCTGTTTTATCGGATAAACCTCAATTACTTTTCAATTACTTTAAACAACTTTTCGCTCAGGTTACCAATCCGCCATTAGATGGGATTCGTGAAGAAATTGTAACCGATATTAGCTTGTCTATTGGAGGTGATAAAAATATCTTCGATATCATTCCTGAGCAATCTAAAAAACTGAAAATCCAGAATCCAGTAATCTCAAATGAAGATCTGGATAAGATTAAATATATTAACCACCCGGACTTTAAGGCCGTTTCAATTTCAATCCTTTATGATATTAATAAAGGGTTGAATGGCCTTGAAGCACGTTTAGACGAAATGGTGGACGAGATTTCTAATGCTATTGATGAAGGATGTAATATTATTATTCTTTCTGATAGAAATGTTTCGAGCAACATGGCTCCAATTCCATCAGCTTTAGCATGTTCTCATGTACACCATGGACTAAAGAAAAAAGAAAAGAGATCTTCCGTAGGAATTATTATTGAATCTGCGGAACCTAGAGAACCTCATCATTTTGCACTTTTATTTGGTTATGGCGCTAGCGCGATTAATCCATATATGGTAAACGAGATTATTGCAAAATTATCAGCAGAAGGAGAAATCAATATTTCTTTTGAAGAGGCAATTCTTAATTTTAACAAAGCTATCGGAAAAGGTATTGTTAAGATTATGAATAAAATTGGAATCTCAACTTTACATTCCTATAGAGGGGCTCAAATTTTTGAAGCTTTAGGATTAAATAAAAAATTTGTAAACAAATATTTCTGCAATACTACTAGTCGTATTGAAGGAATTGGGATTTATGAAATTGAAAAAGAAATTCAAAAGCGTGTTTCCAAAGCATACACTAGCAGCGAATCTTTAGCCGATTTAGATTTAGAAATTGGAGGAGATTACCGCTGGAGAAGAAATGGAGAACGCCATATGTTCAACCCAACTACTGTTGCTAAATTACAACAGGCTGTTAGAACAAATAAATTTGATAGCTACAAGGAATATTCTAAGATGATTAATGAGCAAACAGAGCGTTTGATGACACTTAGAGGGATGTTCAAGTTTAAAGAACTTAATCCAATTCCAATTGAAGAGGTAGAGCCTTGGACAGATATTGTTAAGCGTTTTAAAACTGGAGCCATGTCTTTTGGTTCAATTAGTAAAGAAGCGCATGAGAATTTAGCTATTGCCATGAATAGAATTCAAGGTAAAAGTAATTCTGGAGAAGGTGGAGAAGACCCAGACCGTTTCCATAAAGACCTTAATGGTAATTGGAGAAACAGTGCTATAAAGCAAGTTGCTTCTGGACGTTTTGGAGTTTCTATAAACTACCTTACCAACGCCAAAGAAATACAAATTAAAATGGCTCAGGGTGCTAAGCCTGGAGAAGGAGGACAATTACCTGGTCCAAAAGTAAATCCTTCTATTGCCAAAACTAGAAATTCCACTCCTTATGTTGGGTTAATATCACCACCTCCGCATCACGATATTTATTCTATTGAAGATTTAGCTCAGCTAATTTTCGATTTAAAAAATGCGAATCGTGAAGCTAGAGTAAACGTTAAGTTAGTATCAGAAGTAGGAGTAGGAACTATTGCTGCTGGAGTTGCCAAAGCAAAAGCAGATGTTGTTCTTATCTCTGGATTTGATGGAGGTACGGGGGCATCGCCACTTACCTCGCTTCGTCATGCAGGATTACCTTGGGAACTTGGGGTTGCAGAAGCACAGCAGACATTAGTCTTAAACGACCTTAGAGGACGTATAGTAATGGAATGCGACGGACAATTAAAAACGGGTCGAGATGTAGCTATTGCTTGTTTATTAGGTGCAGAAGAATTTGGTTTTGCTACGGCTCCACTTGTAGCATCTGGTTGTATTATGATGCGCGCTTGCCATTTAAATACATGTCCAGTTGGAATAGCAACTCAGGATCCTGAATTACGTAAAAACTTTAAAGGAACTCCTGAGCATGTTATTAATTTCATGTATTTTATTGCTCAAGAGTTACGTCAGATAATGGCCGACTTAGGATTCAAGTCTATTGAAGAAATGGTTGGACAGAGTCAGAAATTAGATATGAATAAAGCTATTGAGCATTACAAAGCGCAAGGAATAGACTTATCTAATATTTTATACAAACCTAGAGTTCCAGAGCATGTAAAACTTCATAATACAGAAAAACAAGACCATCAGTTAGAAGAAGTTTTAGATTTTGAAATTTTAAATCAAGCTCATCCAGCGGTTTACCGTAAGGAAAAAATGAGTTTAGATTTTCCAATAACAAACATCAATCGTACTACGGGAGCTATATTAAGTAATGAAATTTCTAAAATTCATGGAGAAGAAGGGCTTCCTGAAGATACATTAACATTAAATTTTGAAGGTTCTGCCGGACAAAGTTTTGGAGCATTTGCTACTAAAGGACTTACCTTAAAAGTAAATGGTAATACAAATGATTACTTTGGAAAAGGACTTTCTGGTGCCAAATTAATTGTAAAAGTACCTGAAAAAGCTACTTTTAAACCAGAAGAAAATGTAATTATTGGTAACGTTGCCATGTATGGTGCTGTTACTGGAGAAGCATATATTAACGGTATTGCTGGAGAACGTTTCTTAGTAAGAAACTCTGGAGCCAAAGCTGTTGTTGAAGGTATTGGAGACCACGGTTGTGAATACATGACAGGTGGGGTTGCAGTTATTCTTGGAAAAATAGGTAGAAACTTCGCTGCTGGAATGAGCGGTGGGGTAGCTTATATTTATAATCCAGATAACACCCTCGATACGAATAACTTTAATATGGAAATGGTTGAATTAGAAGATTTGTCTGATAATGACCAAATTCAATTACAAACCTTAATTAGCGAACATATTAAATACACCGATAGTCCACATGCAAAACGCATTATGGAAGATTGGGGTAAAAACAGCAAAAAGTTTGTAAAAGTAATGCCAACAGAATACAAAAAAGCATTAGAGATGCTGGCAAAACAAGAAAAAGAAGTAGAACAACTAACAACAGCATAAAATGGGAAAACTAAGAGGATTTTTAGAATACGAAAGACGCGGTGAAGATAGTATTGCTGTTGAAGAACGTGTTGAGAATTACAATGAGTTTACCAAAGAACTCGATACAAAAGAATTAAACGAACAAGGTGGCCGTTGTATGGATTGCGGAATCCCGTTCTGCCATAGTGGATGTCCGCTCGGGAATTTAATTCCCGACTTCAACGACGCCGTTTATAAAAACGATTGGAGCAAAGCGTTACGCCTACTCCATGCCACCAATAATTTTCCTGAGTTTACAGGGAGATTATGTCCAGCACCTTGTGAATCTGCATGTGTACTAGGAATTATCCAACCTCCTGTTTCTATTGAACTTATTGAAAAATATATTGTAGAACGTGGATTTAAAGAAGGATGGATTAAACCAAACCCACCAAAAAAACGCACAGGAAAAACAATTGCTGTTGTAGGTTCTGGACCATCTGGTTTAGCAGCTGCACAACAATTAAATCGTGCAGGACATACCGTAACTGTTTTTGAACGCGATAAAAAAGTTGGTGGCCTATTAAGATATGGAATTCCAGATTTTAAATTAGAAAAGAATGTTATAGATCGTCGTGTTGCTATTTTAGAAGCTGAAGGAATTGAGTTTAAAACAAACGTTCATGTAGGGAAAAACTACGATGCGGCACAACTAAACGATTTTGATGCTGTAGTACTTTGTGGTGGCGCTACGCAACGTAGAAAACTACCAATTCCAGGAGCGGAAGCAAATGGCGTTGTGCAAGCAATGGATTTCTTAAAAAGAAACAATCAGGTTGTAGACGGATTAGCAGAAACTACAGAATCTTTACATGCCGCTGGCAAAAATGTTATTGTTATTGGTGGAGGAGATACTGGGTCTGACTGTGTAGGAACTTCCAATCGTCATGGAGCAAAATCGGTTACTAACTTTGAGATTATGCCAATGCCTCCAGAATCTCGTTCAGAAGAAAATCCATGGCCTTTCTGGCCTTTTACCCTCAAAACAAGTTCTTCTCATGAGGAAGGTGTTGAGCGTAATTGGAGCATCTTAACAAAAGAATTTGTAAAAAATGAACAAGGAAATTTAACAGCTATTAAAACTGTTGAAGTTAAATGGGTTAAAATTCCAGGAGAGCGTCCACAACTTAAAGAAGTTGAAGGTTCTGAAAAAGAATGGCCTTGCGATTTAGCATTATTAGCTTTAGGATTTACAGGCCCAGAAGCTACTTTAAGCGAGCAATTAGGATTAAAAACTGATGAAAGAAGTAATATAAAAGGGAATAATTATCAAACCAATGTTCCTCATATTTTTACTGCTGGAGATATGCGCAGAGGACAATCGTTAATTGTTTGGGCTATTTCTGAAGGTAGAGAAGCAGCACATCATGTAGATAAATTTTTAATGGGATCTTCTTCACTTCCAGTAAAGGAAAAAGGAGATTTACCAGCAGCCTAGGTTATATATTTATTTAATTCCATTACGTGGTTTTGTCAATCAACTATCTCTAGGCAAAATCGAGATAGTAAGACAAAACAAATTTAACTCATTTCGGCACAGAGTGTCGGGGGATTAAATCCTTCATGAGAAATTAAAATAGCCGACTTCAATTTGAGGTCGGCTATTTTTATGCTATCTAATCGTTAAGGTTAATTTTCATTTTCGTATTTTCCCGAAAATTTTTTTCAATGCAAGAAACACCCATTTTTAGTAATGATACTATTGTATTCGGTATCATCATGTTATGTTTAGGATTTGTTTTTTTTACTTCAGCAATAAAAACTGGATTTTGGAACAAGTTCTATAAAATTGTCCCTTCCGTATTAATGTGTTATTTACTCCCTTCGTTATTTAATTCTTTTGGAGTTATTTCAGACGAAACTTCAAACTTATACTTTGTAGCAAGTAGATACCTACTTCCAGCATCATTAGTTTTAATGACGCTAAGTATTGACCTAAAAGCGGTTTTTAATTTGGGTCCAAAAGCATTAATCATGTTTTTTACTGGAACTATAGGAATTGTTATCGGAGGACCGCTTGCCATTCTTTTAATTTCCACTATTTCTCCAGATACTGTTGGAGGCGTTGGGCCAGATGCCGTTTGGCGAGGCCTTGCAACGCTAGCTGGTAGTTGGATTGGTGGAGGTGCAAATCAAGCCGCTATGCTTGAAATTTTTAAATACAATCCTGAAAAATATGGAGGAATGGTATTAGTAGATATTGTGGTAGCCAATCTGTGGATGGCAATTGTATTACTAGGTGTTGGAAAAAGTAATAAAATTGACAACTGGTTAAAGGCAGACAATAGCGCTATTGAGGAGCTAAAAAATAAAATGCAAGCCTTTGCCGATAAAGTAACTCGTATTCCATCATTAACAGATTACATAATGATTCTCTCCATTGCATTTGTTGCGGTAGGGATTGCACACTTTGGTGCTACTAATATTTCAGATTTTTTAACAGGAAACTTTGAAGCCGTAAGCGATAAAAAAAGTGCCTTGTCTTCTTTTGGATCACAATTTTTTTGGATGATTACCATTGCCACACTAATTGGTATCGGACTCTCATTTACAAAATTCAAAAACTACGAAGGTGCTGGTGCGAGTAAATTTGGCTCTATTTGTATCTATATTTTGGTTGCCACTATTGGAATGAAGATGAATATCTTTACCATTTTTGAAAATCCGGGACTTATTGCAATTGGTTTAGTATGGATGACCATTCACGCTTTATTACTAATAATAGTTGCAAAAATAATTAAAGCTCCCTACTTCTTTTTAGCAGTTGGAAGTCAGGCAAATGTTGGAGGAGCTGCTTCTGCTCCAGTAGTTGCTGCAGAGTTTCACCCTTCTTTAGCTACTGTAGGTGTTCTATTGGCTGTATTTGGATATGCTGTTGGAACCTATGGTGCTATTTTTTGCGCTTATTTAATGGAATTAGCTTCAAAAGTGTAGCAATTTTTAGTAGAATTATGCATATTTGCCCTTCAGAAAAAAACAACTTATGTACAAATTATTAGTACCCACTTTAATAGCCTTAATCCTTGTTTCTTGCGGAAAAGGAAATGACAATATGATTGTTAACGGAAACGTAGAAGGTTTGCGTAAAGGAACTATTTATTTTCAGAAATTAGAAGATAGTACAATGGTAACTTTAGACTCTATAAAAATAGACGGGAAATCCGATTTTAGTTTTTCAACCACTATTGAAAGTCCAGAAGTTTTTACCTTATACCTTGATAAAAATGATGGTAATCTTTTAAACGATCGTCTTGATTTTTTTGGAGAACCTGGAACAATCACCATAAAAACTACAAGAGATTATTTTGCTCCTGAAGCTAAAATTGAAGGCTCTGAGAGTCAGAAAACATGGGAAGAATACAAAAGTATCCTTTCAAAATTTTCTACTAAAAACTTAGAGCTTATAAAAGAAACGTTACAGGCAACTAAAGATGGGAAAATGGAAATTGCAGATTCTCTAAAACAAGTTTCTCAAAGAAATTCGACTCGTAGTTACCTTTACACGCTTAATTTTATTCTTAACAATAAGGATTCTTACACGGCTCCTTATATAACACTTGCCAATGCTTACAACACCAATGTTAAATATTTAGATTCTATAAACAACTCCTTAACACCAGAAGTTGCCGATTCTAAATATGGTAAAATGTTGGCTGAATACATTAAAGAAATAAAAGAAAATTCTACTACAGCAGCAAAAGACTCTATTAAATAATTACTGTATATATATTTTTTATCATTAATGTCCGAGTAAAAATACAAGACCGCTTCGCTGTAAGAAAAAAGAACAAAGACTAAATCTTAACTATTATAAAATGAGTAGTTTAAAGAAGTTACATTGTTAAAATTTTCTTTTTCATTCATTTTTATTAATAGCAAGGGAGCTATATAAGTAGAGCTCAATAAATTTTGTTAACCTTTATCGGACAACAATAATTTTTTATAGAAGAGGTTGGCAAATTATTTTAGCCAACCTTTTTTTATGGAACTGTTTGTAAAAGCTATTAAAAAAGCAGCTATTAAAACCACTAATGCAGGTAAAATATAAGCCGTATTCCCTAAAGCTTCTGGAGTTTTAACTACAAACAAGCTATAGCCCATTTGAATAATAATAGCTATAAGGGAAATTACAAACATAGGTTTTGCCCATTTCTTTTTTAACAGCAAAGCAAAACTCCCTAGCACCCCAGAAAAAACGGCAATTCCATAAATAAATTTTGCCCAGAGCGGATTGTTTTCATACATGGCTCTTTGGGGTTCGGGCATAGCTTCTAATGCTTCTGGTGTTACACTAATATCTGCTATAAAAGCTCCTACTCCCATTAAATTCCAAAACAATGCAAGAATAGTGATAAGCCAAAACCACCACGGAATTTTAGTTGATAATTGCGTGTCCATAATAAGTTTAGTTAGTTATAAGTCTTATAAATTTAAGAAATAAAACGCAAACTTAAATTGCCTATTTTAAAACAACGAAAAAACTTTTTAGTCCCATAAGGATACTTTGCACTGCATAAGCCGCTAAAATAAGTCCCATAACCTTACTAATTACAGAAATACCATACTCTCCAATTCTCTTTTGAATATGATTAGCTCCAAGTAAGAAAACGCAGGTTATTCCAATAACTAATAATACTAGAATAGAAGTTATTATTTGCTGTTGAATAGTGTAGATATGGTTATCTGTCATTAACACCACCGCCATAATTGCTCCAGGCGAAGCAATTGAAGGTATTGCTATTGGAAAGATAGTAACATGTTTATAATCTTTTATTGATTCTTTTTCTGAGGAAGGTTTACCTTCTCCAAAAATCATAGTAAGTGCAAATAAAAATAAAATAACTCCTCCAGAAATCTGAAAAGCATCTAAAGACACTTTCATTCCTTCCAAAATAAATTGCCCAATAACAATAAAGAACAACAGAATAAAGAACGCTACTACGCTTGCACGCATAGCTATTTTCTTTTTTTCAGCCAAATCAAACGACTTTGTTGCCTCCAAATACACTGGAACAGAACCAAATGGATCGATTACGGCAAATAAAAATAATATAGTAGTTATAATCTCCTGCATTTATAATAAATCTTAGTGTGCTAAATATACGTAGAAGATTTTTTACAGAACTCCCTAAAAAATAAAGATTTTAATTCAACCAGTTCTTTTTTATACTGAAGTTTGAAAAGAATACGTGAAAAACACCAGCAAGAATAATAAAAACAGGGAGAATTACAGATTCGGGACTGAAAGACTCTAATGAAGTTACCCCTATTAAACTATATATCATTTGAATTAAGATAGCCACCAGAGAAAGTACAAATAAGGGTCTTGACCACTTTTTACGCAATAATAAACCTATACTTCCAATAACTCCAGACAATACAGCTACAGCATATACAACTTCCATCCAAGAGGGATAAGAAAGTAAGAGTTCTTTTTCTGAAATTGGAAGCGCCAACAAGGAAGCTTGAGTCATGCTTATTTGTCCTATAAAAGCTCCCAGCCCCATTAAATTCCAAATAAGTGCAAATATAGAAACTATCCAAAACCAAATTGGAAGACTTAAAACAGCTTTACGAGTCATAATCTATTAAATTTTAGCTTATTACACCTCTAATATACACTTTATATAAGGATTTCTAAAGTGTTAAAATTACTGACTCTATTTTTATCATTTATGTCCGAGTAAAATACAAGACCGCTTCGCTGTATGAACAAAGAGGCAAGAGGCAAGAGACAAGAGACAAGAGGCAAGAGACAAGAGACAAAGAGACAAAGAGACAAGAGACAGGAGACAAGAGACAAAGAGACAGGAGACAGGAGACAAGAGACAAAGAGACAGGAGACAGGAGGCAAGAGACAGGAGATAGGAGATAGAAAACAAGAAACAAGAGATATGTATATCCCTAAATAGAGTTGACCGTTTTTATTTAATTTCCATTATCAAAAATGTAGAATTCTTCTTATTCAGATTAACCACAATTTTTACATAAACACAACAATTGGGAATGATCCACTTTTTTATGAAAGGAAACTACTATTGTATTTATACCCATAAAAAAAGCCTCTTCATTTTTGAAGAGGCTTTAGAGCCGATAGAGGGACTCGAACCCACGACCTGCTGATTACAAATCAGCTGCTCTAGCCAGCTGAGCTACATCGGCGTTTCCCTTAAAAAGTGCGCAAATATAATTCTCAAAATTATACTTGCAAACTTTTTTAAAAGAAATTTTTGATTTTTTTTAGATTAAGCCGCTGACAATTTATTCAGCTTTTCAACTAAAGAAGAAGCTTTCTCTTCAAGCTCTTTGTTAACTTGCTTTAAATGAGCTTTTCTATTATCTACATCTTTATTATTAACCTTTACGATTAACTCATCAAAAGTAGCAATTGCTTCATCTATAATTTTATCACCTTCTTTAGAATTTGGTGTATTGGTACTTATTTCCCAAATGTAAACAGCTTCAATAATATCTCCTAAAACGAAGTTTATATCTCTCTTTAAATCTCTTATACTAGCCATACTATTTTATTTTAGCTGCAAAAGTACAGCATTTTTATAAATGTACCTCCAAAATTTTAGCATCCTTAGCACTAATACTAATTTCATTGATTGTGGCTGGAATGAGGATTGTTTCTCCTTGTGCTAACTTCTCTATATTTTCTCCGACTTTAATTTGCGCTTGTCCGTCCACACAAATATAAATAGTAAAAGAATCTCTATTAACTAATTGCTTTACAAAGGTTCCTACAACATTTAAATAATTGGTAATAAAATAATCACAAGTCACCATATTATTAGACGAATTATACTCCGTACCATAGTTAACCTTAAAATCGTCTTTCTTCTGATAATCGATTGCGTCTACTGCCAATTCGGTATGCAATTCTCGTGTATTCCCATCTTTATCTTTACGTTCATAATCATAAATTCGATACGTAACATCTGATGTTTGCTGAATTTCTGCCAATAGAATTCCTGCTCCAATTGCATGAACTTTTCCTGTATTGATAAAATAGGTGTCGCCTGCTTTAACTTCTTCTTGATTTAAAATCTCAAGTAATTGTCCGTTTTCTAAGTGTTCTAAATATTCTTCTTTCGTCAAAGTTTCTTTAAAACCAACAATCAATTTAGAACCTGGATCGGCTTGCATAACATGCCACATTTCTGTTTTTCCGAAGGAATTATGCCTTTCTTTTGCCAAGGCATCATTAGGGTGAAGCTGTACAGATAAATCTAATTTTGCATCTATAAACTTAATCAAGATTGGAAATTTACTCCCGAAACGTTTGTAAACAGAAGCTCCTAAAAGTTCCTCTTTATAAGTATCTATTAATTCTTGAAGTGTTTTTCCTTGTAATTCTCCATTGCTAGCAACAGAAACATTTCCTTCTACTCCAGACAGCTCCCAACTTTCTGAGGCTGTAGTTGTTTTTACATCCTTCTGAAGGACTTCTTTTAATTTGTTTCCTCCCCATAAATACTCTTTATAAATAGGAATAAACTTTAATGGGTATAAATTCATTTTTATATAAACGCTTTATTAATAATTATTAAGCCCCTGTATAGGTAACATAATTTCTTGGTGTTTCATATAGCACAACCTCCAATTCAAATTCCTCTAAAAAAGGTTTTAACCGATTGTAGATTACTATAGCTATATTTTCTACGGTTGGATTTAAGGTTTTAAATTCTGGAACTTCAATATTAAGATTTTTATGATCTAAATGATCTTCAACTTCTCTTTCGATAAGCTCTTTTAATATTTTTAAGTCGATTACAAATCCAGTTTCAGGATCAATTTCTCCTTTTACACTTACAATTAAATCGTAGTTATGACCGTGATAATTAGGATTGCTGCATTTTCCAAATACAGCTTTATTTTTATCGTCGTCCCAATCTGGACGAAACAATCTATGAGCTGCATTAAAATGAGCTTTTCTACTAACTTTTAAGTTCATCTGTTACTATTTATTGTTTTTCAATGGTCAGCTATAATGCTCTTGACTATCATAATTGGTTGGTTTCCAAATTTGTTAATAGGCATTTCATGATATAGCACTAGATTGTTCTTCAATATGAAGGTAGAATTTTTCAAATATTATTTTAAACCAAGCTGTATACTCATCAGGATTAACCTGCATATCTTTTTTAATATCTTTTAAAGACATCCATTTCCAGCTTGCTACTTCATCAGGATTAATTTTTGGTTCTTCATTATACTTACCTACCAAAATATGATCGTATTCATGTTCTGTTAATCCATTATCAAAAGGAGCATGGTATATAAATGACAAAACTTCTTCAAGGTCTGTAGCAAACCCCATTTCTTCTTGCAAACGACGTTTTCCTGCTTCAATATTACTTTCTCCTTCTCTTTGGTGACTGCAACAGGTATTTGTCCACAAGCCTGGAGAATGGTATTTATGAGCCGCACGTTGTTGAACCATGGTTTCCCCAGCATCATTAAAGACAAAAACTGAAAAAGCTCTATGAAGCAGCGCTTTTTCATGTGCTTCAATCTTTTCCATTAATCCAATTTGCTGATCATTTGCATCAACCAAAATAACTTTTTCTTTTTCCATTTAGCATTTTTCTTTCAAAGGATGATTGGTTTCTTTTCAATCTGCCGTAAAATAGCACAACAAATCTACAAAAATGGTTAACCATATCATAAAACAAAAAATCCCACTTGTTGTGAGATTTTTCAGCTAAACCCTTTTTAGAGTTTTTCTTTATAGTAACGCTATATTATTTTAAATTGAAGCAATCATTAATTTCATCTAAAATCAACTACCCCGGAGCAAAATCACAAGGTATTCAAACGCAGAGTCCAATGGTAAGTCCGGAACAGGCTTTGAAGCATTATACCCTCTGTATGGGATTAAAAAGTTACACCTTATTACTTAGAAAAATCTTGGAGCAGTAACTCTTCTGTAATTTCTAGAAAACTCATATCTAAGGAAAATTTCCATAGTTCCATTATTAAACTGAGTTCCTCCTAATGCTGTTACTTCTCGGTCATAAGCCATTCCAATAGCTAAAGATTCGTTTAACTGAAAAGCAATCATAGCGGTTACTGCTGCATCCAATCTGTATCCTACACCAAAAGAAACACTTTCGTTATACATAAAATTAGCAGATACATCTACTTGCAAGGGTGCTCCAGAAACATATTTGGTCAATACTGTAGGCTTAAATTGCCAATCATAATTTAAATCAAAAACATAGCCCCCCATTAAATAATAATGAATTCTAGAAGTAGCCACGTAAGACGTGCTACTATTGGAATTGTTAGATTCATCAAAATACTCTGTAGTAAGCATATTAGGAACAGAAAGTCCAACATAATATTTATCGGCATGGTAATAAATTCCAGCCCCTATATTTGGCGAGAACTTATTATCGATATTGTTTTGTCCTGTAAGTTCCACATCATCATATTGATTAAGCTTTGTAAAATCAATATTCAATAAGCTACCTCCCACTTTCAATCCAAAAGATAAATTCCCTTGGTAGGAAGTTTGGATAGTGTATGAAATATTCGCATCAAAAAAGGTTTCTTGAGTAACCCCTTCACCTAATTTATCATTAATTATAGACAAGCCAACTCCTAATCTACTATCTCTAATTGGCGAATGCACATTAAGCGTTTGCGTTTGTGGCGCGCCATCTAAACCTAACCATTGATTACGGTATAAAGCTGTAGCACTAAGCATTCCTCTACTCCCCGCATAGGCAGGATTTATGCTCATGGTATTATACATATATTGAGTATACTGCGCATCTTGCTGTGAATAAACAGAATTTAATGCCGTAAGAATAAACAACACTATTAAAAAATTATTACGCTTCAAATTGTTCATCTCCTAATAATTGATATATAAATATCCAGCTGTACTCTTTGTGGTTTGGTCTTTAACATATTCTATTGCATAATAATATGTTCCAACTGGTAATTTATTATTTTGACCTATGGTAACTCTCCCCTGTGAATACCCGTTAAAATGATTAGTACTCTGTCCATAACCTTCCGTTTCGAAGACTAATACTCCCCATCTATTAAAAATCTTAACTGAGTTTTGAGGATATAATTCAATCCCACCAATTTTGAAAAAATCGTTTCTTCCATCTCCATTAGGCGATACTAATTGATGAATTTGCAAATCTTCTTCTGGTGCTGGTGGCGGAGGTGGAGCTGGGTTTAATGGCTCTGCATTTACAGTTATAAAACCTCTTTCAAAATTAATACTTCCATCGGAATGGATAACATCTACTACATAACTAAAAACATCTTGTCCTTCATAATTTGCATCAACAACATATGAAATTGTGTTGTCAGAATTTATAGTAGCAACACCATTTCCAGGCGTCCCTATACTTGAAATAACTAAGTTTGAATTTTCATTGAAAGCATCGTTTTCTAAAACATTAAAAATTACTTCTGAAGGATTTGAAGAGTCAACATAATATAAATCGTCTACCACATCTACCACAGCATTCACTTTTATGAGAACAGTAGCTGAAGAAGACTCCATTACCCCATCAATATTTGTATAATTTATACTATACTCAAAAGTATCGTTTCCTACAAAATCGGACTCGGGAGTATAAGTAATTGTATTATCAGCATTTTTAATTGCTGTTCCGTAAATTGGGGTATCAACTTCTATTGAAAAATTTGAAACCCAATCAACATTATCATTATCCAAAACCTTAATAGTAATTACTGTATCTTCATCTGTAGTTACATTATCATTTTCAGCAATATCATCTCTATCGTCATTTCCATCACTTACATCAACATGAACCGTTGCAGTATCAAAACCACCATTCCCATCTGATACAGTATAAGTAAAGCTATCCTCTCCTACAAAACCTGGTTCCGACGTATAAATAAGCGTTGTATTATCATTAGGATTAAACTCTACAAGTCCGTGTGCAGGCAACACATAGTCGTAAATAGACAAGGCGTCTCCATCTGGGTCTGTATCGTTTATCAGCACGTCCATAATCAATGATTCTCCATCAAACACATAAAAATCGTCCACAGCAACTGGGGCATCGTTGGCTGAATTATCTGTAACTTCAACTATTGTAACTCTAACTACAGCTGTAGTTTGGTTTCCATTAGCATCTGTTAGCGTATAACTAAAACGGTCATTTCCATTAAAACTTGGATTTGGGATATATTCAAATACTCCATCAGAAACTTCTACAACAGTTCCGTTACTTGCATCTGTATTATATTGATAATCATTTCCGCTACTTCCAGCCGCTCCAATATTATCATTCTCCCTTACATCTATTTGATTTGATACCCCAGGACTGCTATCTTCCAAAACTTCCAAACTATCATCTTCAGCATACAAAGCATTGATGGTAATTGTAGCAGTATCTGTCATAGGTGAACCATCGGTATTTAAAACCGATAACGAATAGGTAAATTCATCTTGCCCTTTAAAATTACTCCCTGGAATATAGGTAATGGTGTCATCACTTGGATTCTCTGATGTTTCATTTTGATTAAGTACAACCGTTCCATATTGTGCTTTTGTTACTTCTATTACCCCAATAGTTGGAATATCAGAATCGTTCTCCAGCATATTAATAGTAGTTCCTGTAGTTGCTACGGAAGCTACTACATCGTCCACCAATTGGAATTCATTTCTAAGGCAAACTACGGTAAAAGTAGGTAGTTGTTTAGCACTCCCCCCCTTTTGAAGCGTAGCTATATATTCAATATATGTAGTCCCTGCTTTTACGGTAGGCGAAAGTCCGCTAAGACCTTCATTCCAAGTTACTGCTGCATTAGTTCCAACACTACCCGCTACATTTAATGTAACCTCATTGGCTGGAGAATTGCAATACGTAACTACAAAATATGAAGTAGCATTTTTACCACATTTAGTACCATCGTAAGTAGCGTAATAAACACCTGGAATTTTTACCTCCAGAAGGTGGTCTCCATCTTGAGAAGAAGGTAACCATACAGCGTCTCCTCCATTTTCTTCCATTCCATCCTGCACATACCATTTATAATTACTAATAACTCCATTTTCGACACTTGTTTTTGGAGCTTCCAATATAAATTGTGCCTGCATTTGGAATGTCAGCAATAAAAATAAGCCGAACAAAAACTGTTTGATATGTATATTTTGATATTTCAAAATGATTTTTTTTAGATTTTTATCAAACAATTATTTTACAACAAAAACTACGTTGATAAGCGAGTTGTAGTCAGAAGGCACTGCCTTTATATCATAACTTAAAACTCCAGTATCTGAAATAGATACATTTTCAAATACATCCGTGTCGTAATAAGTTACATAGTAATACAATTCGTCTTCACCATAAGTAGGAATCCCACTAGAAGGAGCACTAGTACTTGAAACCATTGGCGAACCGTATTGGCTTACATAATCTTCATGTAGGTCTCTCGTATTTCCAGTTGAAACTGCAGATGCATTTAACGCTATCGACGGGGGATAGAAAATTCTAGCTGCTTTAGCGGTTACTTTTGACATAGCTGATATTGCTTCATTTGTATTAGTTTCATTAGTTCCATCTCCATCAACATCTAATTCTGTATCTAAACTTATACTTGAAGCTGTTTGCTCTTTCCATTCAACACCATCTCCTGCGGCATTAGTAGTAAGTATTTGATTTGCCGTACCATTTTTAATTTTAGCAGTAGTTATAGCCTCATCAGCAATGTCTGCTGTAGCAATGGTTTCGTCTTTAATTTCTGTAGAAGTAACAACTCCTTCAGCTATTTCAAGAGTTACATTATTAAAAGTTGCATTGGCTCCTCCTGTAACCGTAAGATCATTAGAAGTAATATCCCCATCTCCATTAATAGAAGCTATATCTACATCTAAAGCACCTGAAGTTGGGTTTTTAGTTAATCCTACTCCAGCTACCTCTTGATTAATATGCTTAGCTTCAACTGCAAGGTTTGATATTTTATACCCATTTACAGCCCCATCAGCAATTTTACTATCAGTAACTGCATGCAATAAGATTTTATCTGTGGTTACAGCATCATCCGCTAATTTTGCGTTTGTAATGGCAGCATCTGCAACTTCTATTTGATATTCTCCTCCTGAAACTCCTGTTCCAGAAACAGTAGTTGTTGTTCCATTTTTAATTAATGTTTCTGATCCGTCGGGAGTAGGTAATATAATACTATTACCATTTGATATAGATAATGTGTTTCCTGTTATAGCTAATTCCTGCTCATCTGTATTGTCTATATATCCTGATAAATCAATTTGATTTTCCGTTGTTTTAGGGGTTGACAACGTTAATACATTGGCAGTTAAGTTTAAATCCTGAAGCTCATTTGTCGAATTTGTATCCTCATCTGCACTAATATGATTATCTATGGCTGTTTCGTTAGCGTCAATTTGACTCTGTAAATCGTCAATAGAGTTGTTTGCCGCTGTTTTTGCAGCATCTAAATCTATTTGAACTTCTTCAATAGCATCTTGTACATTATTGCTTGAAACATTCCCTGCAGGAGAAAATGTTACTTCAGTAGCGGTTTGATCATCTGTATTATCTAAATATGGTGTCAAATCTACCGTCCCTCCATCTTCCAATGTTAATATATTGCCAGTAGCCAAACTTAATCCTTGGTCATCTGTATTATCTAAATATCCTGAAAGATTTACACTCCCTCCATCTTCTAATACTAAATCATTTCCTGATAAACTCAAAGCCTGATCATCTGTATTCACTCCACTTAAATCAATCGAAAAATCATAATCTTTTCCTTCTGAATCAGGCGTTACTGTTATACTACCATCTGTAGATGTAAGTGCTTGTATCTCATTCTCGTCATCCGTATCCCCATCTGCTGCATTGCTTGCTGCTAACTCGTCAATAGCTGCTTGTGTGTTTTCTGCTGTAAGTCCAGAGGTGCTATTGCTATAATCTACCTCTGAAGCGGTTTGATCGTCTGAACCTAAATCAGACAATGCTACTTGCAAAGTTCCCCCAGCATCTACTAACTCTAAATTAGTTCCATTAACTCCAAATGTAGTATTCAACTCATTCTCGTCATCTGTATCCCCATCTGCTGCATTACTTGCTGCTAACTCGTCAATAGCTGCTTGTGTGTTTCCTGCTGTAAGTCCAGAAGTGCTATTGCTATAATCTACTTCTGAGGCAGTTTGATCGTCTGAACCTAAATCAGACAATGCTACTTGCAAAGTTCCTCCAGCATCTACTAACTCTAAATTAGTTCCATTAACTCCAAATGTAGTATTCAACTCATTCTCGTCATCCGTATCCCCATCTGCTGCATTACTTGCTGCTAACTCGTCAATAGCTGCTTGTGTGTTTTCTGCTGTAAGTCCAGAAGTTCTATTGCTATAATCTACCTCTGAAGCGGTTTGGTCGTCACTGCTTCCTGCTGCTACTTCATCTATCGCTGATTGTACATTTGTAGCTGTTAATCCTTCTGAAGAAGTGAATTGTGTACTCGAGGCATCTACCGATAAATCATAGTTATTATCCGCATCTTTTGTAGCTACTACACTACCATCTGTAGATGTAAGTGTTTGTATCTCATTGGTTGCACTTAAATCCTCATCTGCCGATTCATGTGCTGCAAGAGCATTTGTGTTAGCTAATATTCCAGCATCAGTAGCTGCTTTATTTGTATCTACATCCGATTGTACCGCAGCTATTGCATTGGTTGCAGCTGTTTCATTTGCATCCACATCTGATTGTACTGCTGCTATCTCTGATGATTCTTCTAATAATGATAAATCTACACTAGTTCCTTTCCCATTCTCAATACCTATACTTAACGTATTTGTTGTACCATCTAAACTTGCTGTTCCTAAATCCTGATCATCACTACTTATATATCCTGATAAATCAATCTCAGAAGCAGCACTGTTGTTTGTTATTCTTAACTTATCTCCTGTTAATTCTAAATCCTGTATCTCATTGGTTGCACTTAAATCCTCATCTGCCGATTCATGTGCTGCAAGAGCATTTGTGTTAGCTAATATTCCAGCATCAGCAGCTGCTTTATTTGTATCTACATCCGATTGTACCGCAGCTATTGCATTGGTTGCAGCTGCTTCATTTGCATCCACATCTGATTGTACTGCTGCTATCTCTGATGATTCTTCTAATAATGATAAATCTACACTAGTTCCTTTCCCATTCTCAATACCTATACTTAACGTATTTGTTGTACCATCTAAACTTGCTGTTCCTAAATCCTGATCATCACTACTTATATATCCTGATAAATCAATCTCAGAAGCAGCACTGTTGTTTGTTATTCTTAACTTATCTCCTGTTAATTCTAAATCCTGTATCTCATTGGTTGCACTTAAATCCTCATCTGCCGATTCATGTGCTGCAAGAGCATTTGTGTTAGCTAATATTCCAGCATCAGCAGCTGTTTCATTTGCATCCACATCCGATTGTACTGCAGCTATTGCATTGGTTGCAGCTGCTTCATTTGCATCCACATCCGATTGTACCGCAGCTATTGCATCGGTTGCAGCTATTTCATTTGCATCCACATCTGATTGTACTGCTGCTATTTCTGATGATTCTTCTAATGATGATAAATTGGCAATAGCACTAGCTCCATCTTCTATCGAAATTGTTAAATCAGTTCCACTTAATGTAGCAGATTCTAAATTCTGATTATCTGTATTCACTCCACTTAAATCAATCGAAAAATCATAATCTTTTCCTTCTGAATCAGGCGTTACTGTTATACTTCCATCTGTAGATGTAAGTGTTTGTATCTCATTGGTTACACTTAAATCTTCATCTGCCGATTCATGTGCTGCAAGAGCATTTGTGTTAGCTAATATTCCAGCATCAGCAGCTGCTTTATTTGTATCTACATCCGATTGTACCGCAGCTATTGCATTGGTTGCAGCTATTTCATTTGCATCCACATCCGATTGTACCGCAGCTATTGCATTGGTTGCAGCTATTTCATTTGCATCCACATCTGATTGTACTGCTGCTATTTCTGATGATTCTTCTAATAATGATAAATCTACACTAGTTCCTTTCCCATTCTCAATACCTATACTTAACGTATTTGTTGTACCATCTAAACTTGCTGTTCCTAAATCCTGATCATCACTACTTATATATCCTGATAAATCAATCTCAGAAGCAGCACTGTTGTTTGTTATTTTTAACTTATCTCCTGTTAATTCTAAATCCTGTATCTCATTGGTTGCACTTAAATCTTCATCTGCCGATTCATGTGCTGCAAGAGCATTTGTATTAGCTAATATTCCAGCATCAGCAGCTGCTTTATTTGTATCTACATCCGATTGTACTGCAGCTATTGCATTGGTTGCAGCTGTTTCATTTGCATCCACATCCGATTGTACTGCAGCTATTGCATTGGTTGCAGCTGCTTCATTTGCATCCACATCTGATTGTACTGCTGCTATCTCTGATGATTCTTCTAATAATGATAAATCTACACTAGTTCCTTTCCCATTCTCAATACCTATACTTAACGTATTTGTTGTACCATCTAAACTTGCTGTTCCTAAATCCTGATCATCACTACTTATATATCCTGATAAATCAATCTCAGAAGCAGCACTGTTGTTTGTTATTTTTAACTTATCTCCTGTTAATTCTAAATCCTGTATCTCATTGGTTGCACTTAAATCCTCATCTGCCGATTCATGTGCTGCAAGAGCATTTGTGTTAGCTAATATTCCAGCATCAGCAGCTGCTTTATTTGTATCCACATCCGATTGTACTGCAGCTATTGCATTGGTTGCAGCTGCTTCATTTGCATCCACATCTGATTGTACTGCTGCTATTTCTGATGATTCTTCTAATGATGATAAATTGGCAATAGCACTAGCTCCATCTTCTATCGAAATTGTTAAATCAGTTCCACTTAATGTAGCAGATTCTAAATTCTGATTATCTGTATTCACTCCACTTAAATCAATCGAAAAATCATAATCTTTTCCTTCTGAATCAGGCGTTACTGTTATACTTCCATCTGTAGATGTAAGTGTTTGTATCTCATTGGTTGCACTTAAATCTTCATCTGCCGATTCATGTGCTGCAAGAGCATTTGTGTTAGCTAATATTCCAGCATCAGCAGCTGCTTTATTTGTATCTACATCCGATTGTACCGCAGCTATTGCATTGGTTGCAGCTGTTTCATTTGCATCCACATCCGATTGTACTGCTGCTATTTCTGATGATTCTTCTAATAATGATAAATCTACACTAGTTCCTTTCCCATTCTCAATACCTATACTTAACGTATTTGTTGTACCATCTAAACTTGCTGTTCCTAAATCCTGATCATCACTACTTATATATCCTGATAAATCAATCTCAGAAGCAGCACTGTTGTTTGTTATTTTAACTTATCTCCTGTTAATTCTAAATCCTGTATCTCATTGGTTGCACTTAAATCCTCATCTGCCGATTCATGTGCTGCAAGAGCATTTGTGTTAGCTAATATTCCAGCATCAGCAGCTGCTTTATTTGTATCTACATCCGATTGTACCGCAGCTATTGCATTGGTTGCAGCTGTTTCATTTGCATCCACATCCGACTGTACTGCTGCTATTTCTGATGATTCTTCTAATAATGATAAATCTACACTAGTTCCTTTCCCATTCTCAATACCTATACTTAACGTATTTGTTGTACCATCTAAACTTGCTGTTCCTAAATCCTGATCATCACTACTTATATATCCTGATAAATCAATCTCAGAAGCAGCACTGTTGTTTGTTATTTTAACTTATCTCCTGTTAATTCTAAATCCTGTATCTCATTGGTTGCACTTAAATCTTCATCTGCCGATTCATGTGCTGCAAGAGCATTTGTGTTAGCTAATATTCCAGCATCAGCAGCTGCTTTATTTGTATCTACATCCGATTGTACTGCAGCTATTGCATTGGTTGCAGCTGCTTCATTTGCATCCACATCCGATTGTACCGCAGCTATTGCATCGGTTGCAGCTATTTCATTTGCATCCACATCTGATTGTACTGCTGCTATTTCTGATGATTCTTCTAATAATGATAAATCTACACTAGTTCCTTTCCCATTCTCAATACCTATACTTAACGTATTTGTTGTACCATCTAAACTTGCTGTTCCTAAATCCTGATCATCACTACTTATATATCCTGATAAATCAATCTCAGAAGCAGCACTGTTGTTTGTTATTTTTAACTTATCTCCTGTTAATTCTAAATCCTGTATCTCATTGGTTGCACTTAAATCCTCATCTGCCGATTCATGTGCTGCAAGAGCATTTGTGTTAGCTAATATTCCAGCATCAGCAGCTGCTTTATTTGTATCTACATCCGACTGTACTGCAGCTATTGCATCAGTTGCAGCTATTTCATTTGCATCCACATCCGATTGTACCGCAGCTATTGCATCTGCATTTGTTCCTATGGAAGTTGTATTTGAAGTAATGTTTGTTTCATTAGTGGTTACTCTTGTACCTAAATTAGTGATATCAGTAGCATTTGTTGTAATGGCAGCTTTGTTAGTTAATATATCCTCAGTGTTTGTAGTTATATTTGTTGTATTAGCTGCAACTCCTGACTGCAAAACTGCATCATCATAAAATGCACCCCCATCTGATCCTACTTCTACATCATTATCATCATCGCCACTTACAATTGTTTGATTTGATGCTGTAATTGCTCCATCCACATATGTCTTTACAGCCAACTCTGTCGGGAACTTTGTATTAGTATCATCCGCTAAAGTAACATCTGCTGATTTATTTGATGCATCTTCCTTTAAAGCTATTGCATCTGCATTTGTTCCTATGGAAGTTGTATTTGAAGTAATGTTTGTTTCATTAGTGGTTACTCTTGTACCTAAATTAGTGATATCAGTAGCATTTGTTGTAATGGCAGCTTTGTTAGTTAATATATCCTCAGTGTTTGTAGTTATATTTGTTGTATTAGCTGCAACTCCTGACTGCAAAACTGCATCATCATAAAATGCACCCCCATCTGATCCTACTTCTACATCATTATCATCATCGCCACTTACAATTGTTTGATTTGATGCTGTAATTGCTCCATCCACATAACTCTTCGTTGCTGCATCTTGATTTGCTGTTGGAATTCCTAAATTAGTAATCACAATTCCATTTGCATCTGCTCCTTCTCCTAATACATTTGCTAAATCTTGCTCATCCTTATCTATTGCATCAGCAATTTCATCAAAAGATACATGAACTTGTCCTCCATCACTATCGGTAATAACTAATTGCTTGTTCTCTGTATCTACTTCAAATTCTTTGTTTGTTACTATATTCCCAGATGTTAATTCCCAAGAATCTCCATCCCAGAAATATAAAATTCCAGTATCGGTATTTATATAAATATCTCCAAGATCTGCTGGATAGAAGGTAACTCCAGGTGCTGTTACATCCGTACCTTTAATTACCTCACAATTACATTGATTTTCAAGGTTTATGGTTGTTTGAGAAAACGCAAACCCAGAAATAAGCAATACAATAATTATAATTCCGTTTTTCATTCTTAATTTAATTTCTTAACAATAATTATCTTAAAATTTAAACAGCAAATTCCACTGCTGTCTAAACAACATTAAATTTTATTTAATAAATTTTGGTGTATTTTTTAGCTACATCCTTTCTAAAAAAATTAGATCTTTAAGATGTAAAACTCATTTATTTGAGAGTAGTTGGTTTTCATTTTTATATGAGGTTTGAAATAGGTTTTCTTTTTATTTTCAATCTTCAAAACTACTGTAAAACAAAAGCTTAATAAAAAAAATGATGTGTAATAAAGCTATTATGTTGTATGGTCGATTAACAGTATTTTTTACAGATTAACTACATTAATTTTTGTTTACACGGTAGGTTTTATTTCTATTTGTTATGACTGTTTGAACACGAACAAATAATTTTGCATTTTCAGAAACATACTCACATCCACCTTCTGTGTTATTAATTACTAATCTGTATACATATCCTTCTTTTTCGATTTCTGGATTTAACACTTCTAAACTCGCTGTAGTGTATCCACTATAATTTATAGCATCTGTAATATCTGAGAAAGTAGTACCTCCATCTGTACTTTCTTGCCATTGATAGGTGTTTACGTTTTTAGCAGTAACCGAAAAACTAGCATTATTCCCCACAAATACCGTTTGATCCTCAGGTTGATTTCCTTCGTTAATTACAAATGGAGTAATTTTTGTAACGGCCGAAACATCAGGAAAAGTTTCCCCTGAATTAAGTCCCCCATACTCAACCAAATATCCTTTAGGTTGGTATGCTCCACTAGTAGCTCCAGTATTTGAGAGGTCATTCCATGAACCATCAAAACCAGTTCCTGGGGCGTTGATATGCGCATAATCTTCATCTCCCGATTGGTTTGGCTCTCCGGTATTCCAATTAGCATACATTCCATTTACTACAGTTCCTCCTCCAGTACCCTGCCAAAATTGCTGACCAGCTTCTGGTCCAGTTACCCATTTCCATTCCCCTTCAACAGCAGCATCACTTGCTCCAATCCAGCCAGCCCCTGGCGATTGCTCGCCTAATAAAGCAGCTTCATCTGCTGAAGTTATAGTAGCTAAATATCCTTGTACGCCATAAAAATTTCTGGCTTCGGCTGCTGCTTTAGCTACTGTCCATGTAATTCCTTCAGAAGGGATATATTCATAGTAATGACCAGAAGATTCTAAGAAATTTAATTCCGATAAAACAATGGAAATATCTTTAGTAGCATCATTTAAAACCGCAGTAGAACTATAACGAACCGCTAAAACTGCTTGCTCAAAAGCTTCAAGTGTAGCAGGACCTGTAAGAGTAAGCTTCCCTTCTGTTGGATTCCAACTTGAAGTAATTCCAGTAATCGAATTATTATAACTCAATAAATCTCCATCATCATAATTTTCTGAAATTTGAATAAATACCTTTTCGAGACTGTCTTGATCGTCGGTTATACTAACGCTCTCCACTATTGGGGTAGAACCACCTATACAATGAATAAGATTTCCAACCGCATTAATTTCTGGCGGATTGTTATCAATTCCATCATTAGCATCTCTAAAATCAACATCCCCTCCAGAATTAACATCCGAATCCATATCTGGCAAAACTACAGCCCCTGTTAAAGGGTTATCTATTGTTCCACCAGGATCTGCATATCCAACGGATGTATCTGTACTATTATCTAAACCATCATTATCACTATCTGCATTACTAAGTGTTAATCCAGCTTCAAGGGCATCATTATTGCCTTGATCATCACTATTAATATCTAAAAAATCTGGAGTTCCATCACCATCAGTATCTACAGGAATAATTCCATTCGCTCCATATGCATTATCCACCCCGTTTGTTCTGTTTCCAGAAGGTGCAATATAACCTAAGGTGGTTTGAGCTTCTACATTATCAGGAATTCCATCACCATCACTATCAAGATCTTTATAATCGGGAATCCCATCATTATCTGTGTCTACTGTGGAACAATCGTTACTTGGCAAAGTATAAGTTGCACCATAAATTCTAAATCCAATTTGGTAAGCTATAATTTTTACATATTGTAAAGAAGATTTTGTAACTATATTTAATGTTGATTTGGTTGGCCTTGCTACTCCTTGACCTACATACCCCTCGTTACTTACTCCAGTTGAGTTGGTTTTTTCTATATTAAAATCAGAACCACTAACTGAAGGATCAGCTTCTACAACTAATGATATTGTTGAACCTATTGGCAATACTTGAGGGAATTTCAGGAAAAGATTAGACTGCCCTTCATAATTACCTACAGCATTATTTGCATATGTTGTTCCTGGAAATCCTTCAACGTTAGCAACATTGTAAAAGTATTGGATATTCTTAGCCTCTTGAACATATCCTACAGATTTACACTCTACATCATTTAATATTCCATCTCCATCTACATCCTTATCTGTATTATCTTTCACGCCATCTTTGTCCAAATCGTTACATAAACCAGAAAGTATTGAAAAAGGTAATGGTCTTTTATTTATACTTGGACCAGCATAAGAAACAGAAAGATTACTGCTTCCTCCATTTTCATAAAATAATATTTGTATCGAATGTTTCCCAGACGGTAACCAAACTCCACCTGACCGCTCTTGACTCCCATGATTCCCATCATTACTTACAACTTGAGTGCCATTTATATATAGTTTAGAACCATCATCGGAAGTAGTATAAAAAGTGTAATTACCAGCCGTAGTAATATTAATATATCCTCGGTAACGTATGGAATATGTATCTGCATCACCAGGGTCTATAGTGTTCTGAAGAGCTCCAACGTCAAAGTTTCCTATCTGCCCCATTCCTAATGAACCAGAAGTAGGAATATTATCTACTGTATTCCCAGAAGGGACACCTTCATAAAATTCATAATCCAACACCCCAGAGCATGGCGGAGTTTGGCCGTAAATAAGGATTGGAAACAAAAGTAAGTATACTAAAAAACAAAGTTTATTCATTAGGATTGAGGGGTGTAGGTTAATTTAATATTTTGAAACAATTCAAGTAATTTTTCTAATTTAGTTCTTGTTAATATTTTGTTAAAGCGAAAATTATCCTACAAATATATTATGCTTGCATACTATATTGAAAATAAAAAAGACTATACACACTAATCTATCGATGAAATACATAAAGGTTATAATCACCTATATTCTATTTTTTTAGTTAAACGTTTTAGTTTTAAAACATTCATTTATAAAATATTGAACTAAATAGTGGCATTTGATCTTTATTAATTTATTTTTGCAGTCCTTAAAAAAAGGTAAGCATGCGTTTAGAAGAAGAAATTAAAAGAAGGAGAACATTTGGGATTATTTCTCACCCAGATGCTGGTAAAACAACATTAACCGAAAAGCTTTTGCTTTTTGGTGGCGCTATTCAAGAAGCTGGGGCTGTTAAAAGCAATAAAATAAAAAAAGGAGCTACAAGCGATTTTATGGAGATTGAGCGCCAGAGAGGGATTTCTGTAGCTACTTCTGTATTAGCTTTTAACTATCAGAATAAAAAAATTAATATTCTTGACACCCCTGGACATAAGGATTTTGCTGAAGATACTTTTAGAACGCTTACCGCAGTAGACAGTGTTATTGTAGTAATAGATGTTGCTAAAGGGGTGGAGGAACAAACCGAGAAATTGGTTGAAGTTTGCCGCATGCGCAACATTCCAATGATTGTTTTTATAAACAAATTAGACCGTGAAGGAAAGGATGCCTTTGATCTTTTAGATGAAGTAGAACAAAAACTTAATTTAAAAGTTACTCCGCTTAGTTTTCCTATCGGAATGGGATACGATTTTAAAGGAATTTATAATGTTTGGGAAAAAAACATCAATCTTTTTAGTGGCGACAGTAAAAAGAACATCGAAGAAACCATTGCTTTTGATGATGTTACTAACCCCGATTTAGATAAAATAATTGGCGAAAAATCTGCTAAAGATTTACGAGAAAACCTAGAATTGGTTTATGAGGTATATCCAGATTTTAACCGTGAAGAATATTTAAAAGGCGATTTACAACCTGTGTTTTTTGGCTCTGCTTTAAATAATTTTGGAGTTAGAGAACTTTTAGATTGCTTTGTTGATATTGCCCCTACACCGCTTCCAAAAAAAGCAGAAGAACGCTTGGTTGATCCTAATGAAAAAGAATTTTCTGGTTTTGTTTTTAAAATCCATGCTAATATGGATCCTAAACACCGAGATCGATTAGCTTTTATAAAAATAGTTTCTGGTACTTTTGAAAGAAATACGCCATACTTACATGTTAGAAATAATAAAAAATTAAAATTCTCTAGCCCTAATGCCTTTTTTGCTGAAAAGAAAGAGATTGTAGATATTTCTTATGCTGGAGATATTGTTGGGTTACACGATACAGGGAATTTCAAAATTGGTGACACTTTAACGCAAGGGGAAGCGCTCAACTTTAAAGGCGTACCTAGTTTTTCTCCTGAACACTTCCGCTATATTAATAATGCAGACCCAATGAAGGCTAAACAACTAGACAAAGGAATTAGTCAGTTAATGGATGAAGGGGTTGCTCAGTTATTCACTTTAGAAATGAATAATCGAAAAATTATTGGTACTGTTGGAGCCCTACAATATGAGGTAATTCAATACCGATTGGAGCATGAATATGGAGCAAAATGTACTTATGAAAACTTACCAGTACACAAAGCTTGCTGGGTAGAACCTAAAGATGCTAATAGTGAAGAATTCAAAGAATTTAAGCGTGTAAAACAAAAATTCCTAGCCAAGGATAAACAAGGACAATTGGTTTTCTTAGCAGATTCTTCTTTTTCAATACAAATGACTCAACAAAAGTATCCGAATGTAATACTTCATTTTGTTTCGGAGTATAAGTAAACTATCTTAATAGTTTATTGGGCATAAAAAGAATAGCAAAAAACATATAAACGCAAAGAAAATAGTCAATAACTGTGATTAAGTAAATAACGTTAGTTAAATATGGTATTTACTTAATCACACGATAGGCTCTATTCCTATTCATAATTACAGTTTTAACCCTCACTTTAACTGTCACTTCTGTTGAAGAATTGTAAGGACTACATAAATAACCCGTATTTTCTAGTAAAACTCTATATTTATAACCTTCCATAGAAAACTCTGCTTTTTTAATAGTAAGGGTCTTAGAATTCACTCCCGCATATACATCGTTATCTACAAGGTCTACAAAACTATTACCAGCATCTGTACTTAACTGCCAACGGTAATTGGTTACATTGTCTGCTAGAATCGTAATATTTGAAGCATGGCCATCAAACAGCGTCTTATTTTGGAGCTTAAATGAAATAGTAGGCTGGCTACTTTTTTTTCTGAAATCAAACACCCCATCTGCATCGCCATCTCTTGGGGTTGTATAACCTCCTTGCTCAATTATAATCCCTAAGGAGTTTACAGAAACTGGGGTCTTTCCTAAAATTCCATCGTTATCTTCATCTAAAAATCCAGCTTCTATAACATCATTACAACCATCCGAATCGCTGTCGAGCGACATATAATCGAGCACATTATCTTCATTAGAATCTGCTATGCTGTAATTAATATTTCCACTATCAAATTGCCCAGTTGCCTGTACGCTATTTGGAATTCCATCTGCACCTACAGCTCCAATAACTTTTCCTTCAGAATTTATACTTTTTCCATGACCTGATTCCACAGCATCAAATATTCCATCATTATCACTATCTAAATCCAAGCTATTTGGAATCCCATCACCATCTGTATCAACAGAAACGCAACCTGGCGTAAAACTACTTTCATTAACCGCAAAGAAAACAGGATCTGCACCACTCGATATTTCTAACCTAAATGCAACTGCTTTACTTATTTCTGCTGATGTAAGATTAAACTCAGATAATTCTACAGCTGCAAAGCGTAATCCCTTACGTTCATTGGCTGCATGTTTACTATCATCTGGATTGTATTGATCTACTATTGATTCTCCAACAATAGGAATATTATCCCAAATAATCTCCAACCCATTTCCAAGATAATTTCCATTAGCATCCAATAAATTTAGTCGGTTATAATTAGATCCTGCTGTTAATTTAGCTCCTTGGGTTAATAGAATATCCATAACCCCATCATTATATGCAGCAGCAGTACTTCCTCCTAACCTAAAAGACCAAGTATTTCCTATATTAGCAATAGTATATGCCATGTCCAAACCTCTTTCTCCTTCATATAAATAAGGATTAAAAGGAATCCCACCAGAGGTTAATAATGGCCCCGATGCATTTGTTAAATTCCCATCTAAGGCTCTAGCTTCTAAACGAATTCCTTTGGTAATTCTTGTTACTGGTTTAACTGCAACCCAAGTTGTTTCCTCTATATTGACATCCTTTACCCCGTCTCCATCTGTATCTATCCCGTCGTATCTACCATTATTATCAATATCTATCATTCTAGAATTTACAACCCCTGTAGCATATGTTTTCCCCATCGATTCAAAAGCTAAAAGTGTAGAATGACCATCAAAAGCAGTTGGATTAACACTACTTGTTTTGGAACTCCAATACCCCTTAAAATCAGAATAAATAGCAGTTACACTATTGTCGGAAATAACTGAAGGTGGTGGGGTAGCATAACTTTCAGAAAATTCGCATTCATCTTCCATAAGATCTGGAATTCCATCATTATCATCATCTTTATCAATATCATCTGTTAAACCATCTCCATCTGTATCTACAAGAACCTCTGTGGAAATGTATTTTTCAGTATGAAAATATTTTTTTGAAAAACTGTATATGGAGTTTATAACACTCAGTACACAAAGAAGAATAACAAGTTTTACAATTGAAAAACGAAACTTATTACGCACTAGTTTAAAAGGCATTTTAATAGGTTTAGGGGGAATTATAAGATGTATTTACATTGCTAGCTAAACTACTTATATTGATTTTAAAAGAAAACTAAATGTTGTAAACAGCATTTATAGTGTGGTATATTTAGTACACCCCAATTTATGCTTAGGCACTTCAAAAAAAATCAACTCCCTCGAGGCAAGTCTACGAGGAATTCAAAGGAAAATAATTTAATCCACTCCTACATAGAGCCCTTTGATATACTCAGAACAAGCTCTGAGGCAATAAAACTCTCAATAAGGGATTAAACTAAAATGGAGCTACTAATTATAAATGAAGAAAAACGAGCAAAAAAAAAGCCCAGATCTTCATCTGGGCTTGACGCACTAATATACTAAGATGTTAGGTTTATCGTAACCGATCTACAGATTTTACAAGATCTTCGTCCTTTTTAATGGCTCTATTTGCCAACACTAAAAAAACGATAGAAATAATAGGAAGAAGCATCCCAATACCCTTCTCCGAAACATTAGTTTCTCCGGATAACACTAGTGATCGATAAACGAAAAATCCTAGTAAAAAAAGATTAAGTATCATGTTCAATCTATTCAAGACAAATTGATTTTTTCGTTTTTTGAATAAGAAAATAGTAATAAATGCTAAAACGGCCGAAGCAATAAATAAAGCAGAATATAAAATATCGCTCTCTGCATAGACTGCTTCACCTGCATTATCTGTCCATAAATACACCCAGAAAGGCAAAACCCCACTGATTATAACTACTAAAAATAAATATATGCTCTGTATGCGTTGTAACACGTTTTCTTATTTGTTAGGCAAAAATAACGTTCTTTTCGAAAAAATATGCTTGTTTATTAAAATAAATTTGTAATATTGCGTAGTCAATTCGAAACGAGTACTTTACTACGTTCCAATTTGAACTTCTATAATTATTTTCAAGAAAACAATCATTTTCACCTCAAACCAATAATAAATTATTTATTTAATCAATGTTTGAAATTTCAGATTTAAAAGCAAAAAAACTTGCTGAGTTGCATGAGATTGCCAAAGTGGCTGGTATTCCTAAATACAAATCTCTTAAGAAGAACGATTTAGTATATCAAATCTTAGATGTACAAGCAGCAAGTCCAGAGGCAGTAGCTAAAGAAAAGGCACAAGCCAAGAATACTCCTGAGGAGAGTAACAAAACTGCACCAACTTCTACCCCAAGAAAAAGAACCCGAACTACAAAGAAACCTTCTAACGCTCCTCAAAAAGAAACTCAAAATACACCTCAAAAAACTTCGGATTCTAACTCTGAAATTAAAAAAAATGAGCCTTCTAATACAAAAGCAGCTACTCCAAAAGAGAAAGCTCCCGTAAAAGAAGAGGCTAAAACAGAGGATTCAAGGAAGCACACCAATGCTCCAAAAAACAATAATAACGATAATAAGAATCCTAAAGCGCGTAAGGATAATAATAATCCGCAACAGCGTAACAACAAACCTCATCATAATAAAAACAACAATCCTCCAAAGGATAAAGATAATTATGACAAGGAAAAGAAAAGTCGCTATAGAGATCCTGATTTTGAATTTGATGGAATTGTAGAGAGTGAAGGTGTTTTAGACATCATGCAAGACGGATATGGCTTTTTAAGAAGTAGTGATTACAACTACTTGTCGTCTCCAGATGATATTTATGTATCGCAATCTCAAATTCGTTTATTCGGATTAAAAACTGGTGATACTGTTAAAGGAACTGTACGTCCTCCAAAAGAAGGAGAAAAATACTTCCCACTTATAAAGGTTAATCTTATTAATGGTTTAGACCCTCAAGTGGTTAGAGATCGTGTTTCTTTTGAACACTTAACACCATTATTTCCTACGGAAAAATTTAGATTAGCAGAAAGACAAAGTACTATGTCTACACGTATTGTAGACTTATTCTCTCCTATTGGAAAAGGACAACGTGGAATGATAGTTTCGCAACCTAAAACTGGTAAAACAATGTTATTAAAAGACATTGCAAATGCCATTGCCGCTAATCATCCTGAAGTGTATCAATTAATTTTATTGATTGATGAACGTCCAGAGGAGGTTACAGATATGCAACGCCATGTACGTGGAGAAGTTATTGCTTCTACTTTTGATGAACCAGCAGACAGACACGTAAAAGTGGCTAATATTGTATTAGAAAAAGCAAAACGCTTGGTAGAATGCGGTCATGATGTAGTTATTCTTTTAGATTCTATTACACGTTTAGCACGTGCTTACAATACCGTACAACCTGCTAGTGGTAAAGTACTTAGTGGTGGTGTAGATGCCAATGCGTTACACAAACCAAAAAGATTCTTTGGTGCTGCAAGAAATATTGAAGGAGGTGGATCTCTTACAATTATTGCTACTGCACTTACAGATACAGGTTCTAAAATGGATGAAGTTATCTTTGAAGAATTTAAAGGAACTGGAAACATGGAGCTACAATTGGATAGACGTATCTCTAACAAACGTATTTTCCCTGCTATCGATCTTATTTCTTCTTCTACGCGTCGTGATGACTTGTTATTAGATGAAAATTCGATTCAACGTATTTGGATTTTACGCAAGTATTTATCAGATATGAATCCTATTGAAGCCATGGAATTTATGGAGCAACGTATAAAAATGACAAAAAATAATGAAGAATTTTTAATGACTATGAATCAGTAGTTTTTTAATTCTTCTGTTTTATAAAAAAGTGGCTTTTTAAAAAGTAATTTGAAGTTGTAAAAGCTTGTTGAAGCTTTTACAATTAACACTCCAAAAGAATCCTTCGACATACTCAGGATGACATTTAGAGTTTAGATACTTTTTAAAAAGCCACTTTTTTTATATGTGGGCAGACCAACTTTAGTATAAATTATTTTAATTGCTATAAAACTTCAACGTTAAGATCGTTTTTTCTTCACCTGTATGGACAATCTAAAATAAAGAGACCGTGCAATCATTATCAATACAAATGAAAACGGAAAAGCAAATATTAAAGTAGCTGCTTGCAAAGCTTTAATTCCACCACCAGCTAAAAGAACCAAACTCAATACTCCCAAGACAATTCCCCATGTTATTTTCATTTTCATGGTGGGATCTAAGTCGCCTTCCGATGTCATCATACTAATTACAAAAGTTGCAGAATCGGCAGATGTAACCAAAAATGTAAACAATAAAAATAAGGCTGTTACTGAAGTTACACTTGACAACGGAAGTTGTTCAAACAATAAAAATGTCCCTACACTAATCTCTTTCAACATCGCTCCTCCTATTGGAATTTTATCAATCATTTCTAGATGAATAGCGGTTCCTCCAAAAACAGAAAACCAAAACAAACTAAAAATTGCAGGCACTAATAAGCACCCTACAATAAGCTCTCTTACTGTTCTTCCTTTAGAGATTCTCGCAATAAAAATACCTACAAAAGGAGCCCATGCAATCCACCATGTAAAGTAACTAAGCGTCCAGTCTCCCATCCAATTTTCGTAATTAGCATCATATGGATTTAATCTAAAACTCAACGCTGGTAACTCCTGAAGATACTGACCAATAGAGTTAACAAAAACTTTCAAATCGAATAATGTATTCCCAACTATAAAAACAAATAACAATAAAAGAATAGCAATAATCATATTCAAATTAGATAAGATTCTAATTCCTTTTTTTAAACCTGTGGAGGACGAAACAATAAAAACTAATGTAATAATTGAAATAATAACAGCATACCCCATAAAATTGGAAGTTTCCATGTCAAACACATGATTTAATCCTTTGCTTATTTGCAACACCCCCACCCCTAACGAGGTACTTACCCCAAAAATAACTGCAAGAATAGATATTAAATCGGTCGTAGATTTTACAACTGTTTGTATTTTTTTATTAGAAGTAAAATTTAAAATACTCGAGGAGACCAAATAACGCTTTCGTTTTCTAAATCCATAATAGGCAATTCCTACAGCGCAAACGGTATAAATACCCCACGCATGAAGTCCCCAATGAAATGCAGAATACGTCATTGCAGAGGTAGCTGCGGCTGCACTTCCTGAAGGATCTACAGGAGAATTTAAAAAATGACTCATAGGCTCTGCGCTCCCGTAAAATAATATTCCAACTCCCATTCCTGCAGAGAATAGCATAGAATACCACGAAAAGTTAGAAAATTCTGGGCGCTCATCTGGATGTCCTAGCACAACAGAACCAAATCTTCCAGAAGCCAAAAACAATAGAAAAATTAAGAATCCAGAAGCAACTAACACATAAAACCAATTTAAATATTTAGTCACAAAACCAGCTATCCATTGAGCAAAATCTGCAAGATCTTCTCCAGCACTAAATGCAAAAATCATTACTAAGACTGTAACAAAAAGGCTAATCCAGAAATTAATTCCAATTATAGACTTCTCCTCATCTCTAATTTCTTTAACATCTCTTCGGATATCGTCCAATTCATTTTCAATAACTCGCGCTTTGAAAGTTCGTTTTTTCTTTTCTATTTCTTTATATGAATTTGCTTTAGATAAGTCTAGTTCTTTCCGCAGCTCAATTTCATATTCTTCAACCATCGAATCTATCTCTAGCTGCACTTCTGGATTTACAATTTCATTAGTCTCTTTTTCCTTCATAGTATGTAAGTTCTTCTATAATTAACATCAAGTTACTTATTTCTTATCATTTCTCCTTCCTTAAATAGGAATAAAAACTACAACGTTTTAGGTTATAAGCTTGTTAATGAATGGATTATTAAAAAAAGTTTTTATATTTTGAATGAAAACCAACTCAGATGAAGCAGTTAAAACGATTCATTACACCAATCTTACTATTTGCACTCTCCATATTTTTTAAATCGGGTGCAAACACCTTTTTAAATTTTAACGAAGAAACTTCTCTAATTGTAGGAAAGCTAAGCTCCATACTTTTAATAATTAGTGTAGCTTGGACTCTCATAGTTATTTTAAGAGTCTTAAAAGCAAGATACTTACGTAGATATGATATTAATAGTGAAAACAACCTCAACGCTAGAAAACTCTATACACAGTTTAATATTTTAGAGCGAATTATAATATTTATCATCATTATTATTGCGGTGGCAGTTACTTTAATGCTTTTTGAAAGCGTCCGAAAAATAGGACTAAGCTTATTTGCCTCTGCAGGTATTGCCGGTATTATTTTAGGTTTAGCTGCTCAAAAAGTAATTGGAACCATTCTTGCGGGACTTCAAATAGCAATTTCACAACCTATTCGTTTAGACGATGTTTTAGTTGTAGAAGGAGAATGGGGATGGGTAGAAGAAATTTCGTTAACATTTGTAGTTGTAAGAATCTGGGATAAACGCCGATTGATACTCCCAACCACCTATTTTATCGAAAAACCTTTTCAGAATTGGACCCGGAATAACTCCGACATCCTTGGCACCGTCTTTATTTATACCGATTACAACGTTCCTTTTGACAAGTTACGAGACGAACTTACCCGCTTACTCAATAGCACCAATTTATGGGACGGAAAAGCAAACGTACTTCAAGTTACAGACGCAAAAGAAAACTACGTAGAAATAAGAGCCCTCATGAGTGCCAGTAGTTCCCCAAAAGCATGGGATTTACGGGTATTTGTAAGAGAAAAATTAATAACATATATCCAAACAAATTATCCTGAAAGCTTTCCTAAAACACGAGTTCAAGTTAAAGACTTCATATCTGTTAAGAATAAAGATTAAATAGTCCTCCTCAAAACAAGAATAGAGGGCTTTAGCAGGGGTTCTAGAAGTATTTTAACAGCACGTTTACAACTAACCTTATGACAAGTTACAAAGTATTCAAATCTCTTTCAGAAAGGAAATTTATATCTACATTAACAACTTATATCATAACTTTAAGTAACTTTAAAACTAAAGCCAACCTTAAGATATGAGTAAAGATCGTTTGAGTCCTGCGTTAATACGCCAATTATTTATGCTGTTTGCAATTATTGCTCTCGGCTATCTTATTACTAAAGAAATGACTCCTTATCTCTCTGGAATACTTGGAGCAATTACGGTATATGTACTGTTTAAAAACTTTATGAGTAAGCTTTTAAACAAAGGATTAAAGCCTTGGCTGGCAGCCACTATAATTATTGTTTTGTCAATCTTTATCATCATCATTCCAGTAACACTTATCATTTTATTACTTTCTTCTAAAATACAAAAGGCAGTACAAAACTCCGAAGAACTTACCACCATTGTAAAGTCAAAACTAGGGCAAATAGAAGACTACGTTGGGGTTGATATACTTTCTCAAGTAAATGCAAAAGATGTTTCTGGATGGGTATCAGAGCAAATACAAGGCTTGGCGGGCACTACTTTTGATACTGTTATTGCCTTCGGGATTATGTATTTTTTATTATACTTTATGCTGATAAATACAAAGAATCTACAAAAAATGATACTAGCTTATATTCCTTTAAATGATGATAATATTAAAGCTATTTCTAAAGAGAGTAACGACATTGTAAAATCTAACGCTATTGGAATTCCTTTAGTAGCCATAATGCAAGGAATTGTAGCCTTAATTGGTTATTATATTTTTGGTGTTGAAAATCCTTTGTTTTGGTTTGTAATTACTGTTGTAGGCTCCATGATTCCTTTTGTAGGAACTGCCTTAGGAATTCTTCCAGTAACTCTTTTGCTTTTCTCTCAAGGGGAGAGTTGGCAAGCAATTGGATTGTTAATATATGGAGCTGTAGTAGTTGGATCTACTGACAATGTTTTCAGAATAATTGTTCAAAACAAACTAGCCAATCTACATCCATTAATAACCCTAATTGGGGTAGTTATTGGAGTTCCTCTATTCGGATTTATAGGATTGATTTTTGGACCTTTATTAGTAAGTTTATTTTTACTACTGGTGAAGATTTATAAAAATGAATACGGAAAAAAAGAAACAAAAAAGAGCCCTTATTTATAAATCAACTACCTCGAGGCAAGCCTGCGAGGTATTCAAAGGATAATAATTTAATCCATTTCTACGTAGAACACTTTGATATACTCAGAACAGACTCTGGGGTATAAACCCCTCAATGAAGGATTCAAGGCTCTTATTATTATTTTACACCCAATTAGTTTTTAGCTCTATGGCGCTCACGCGCTAACAATGTATTTTTCAATAGCATTGCAATAGTCATCGGTCCAACACCACCTGGCACTGGAGTAATATAACTTGCTTTTTTACTAACATTTTCAAAATCTACATCTCCTGTAATTTTATATCCACGAGGCGCATCTTCATCTGGAACACGTGTAATTCCAACGTCAATTACAACTACATCATCTTTTACCATTTCTGCTTTTAAGTAATTTGGTTGCCCTAAAGCGGTAATGATAATATCTGCTTGAGACGTTATTTGCGTTATATTTTTAGTATGACTGTGAGTTAAAGTAACTGTAGAATTTCCAGGGAATCCTTTTCTCCCCATTAAAATACTCATTGGGCGTCCAACAATATGAGAACGACCAATAACTACCGTATGTTTTCCTTTAGTTTCTACATTATATCTTTCTAGAAGCTCTAAAATTCCAAAAGGAGTAGCTGGGATAAAAGTACTCATATCCAAAGCCATTTTACCAAAATTCATTGGATGAAAACCATCTACATCTTTATCTGGATCTACAGCCATTAGTACTTTTTGCTCGTTAATTTGCTCTGGAAGAGGAAGCTGTACAATAAATCCGTCTATATTTTCATCTTTATTAAGCTCTTCAATTTTTTTAAGCAATTCCAACTCACTTGTTGTGCTTGGCATTTTTACTAATGTAGACTCAAATCCAACACGCTCACAAGCTTTTACTTTACTTCCTACATACGTAAGACTAGCACCATCATTCCCAACAATAATAGCAGCTAAATGAGGAACTTTTTCCCCTTTCTTTTTTATTTTATCAACCTCAACAGCTATTTCGTCTTTTATTTGGTTGGATATTTTTTTTCCGTCTAAAATTTCCATTATTTATTTTATTATTTGGTTCAAGATTTAAGGTCTCTACTTTGAAAATTTCAAGCCTTCAAAACACTTAATTGTTGCCATAAAAGCTTTAAACTTTAAAGCTTCAGATACAAACAATCTATTTCATTCCTTGCATCATCTGCATCATCTTACGGCCACCACCGCCTTGCATCATCTTCATCATTTTACTCATTTGATTGAATTGCTTCAACAACTGATTCACTTCTTGGATAGATGTTCCACTCCCTTTGGCAATACGTTTTTTTCTACTTCCGTTTAAAAGAGAAGGATTAGAACGCTCACTTGGAGTCATAGAATGTATAATGGCTTCCACTCCCTTAAAAGCGTCGTCATCTATATCCATTCCTTTTAAAGCTTTTCCGGCACCAGGAATCATTCCTAGTAAATCCTTCATGCTTCCCATCTTTTTTATTTGTTGAATCTGACTTAGGAAGTCATCAAAACCAAACTGATTTTTAGCAATTTTTTTATGAAGTTTTCTAGCCTCTTCTTCGTCATATTGCTCTTGAGCTCTTTCAACTAAAGAAACCACATCTCCCATTCCAAGGATTCGATCTGCCATACGAGAAGGATAGAAAACATCTATTGCATCCATCTTCTCCCCTGTACCAATAAATTTAATTGGCTTATTAACAACAGATTTAATTGACAACGCTGCTCCACCACGAGTATCACCATCTAATTTGGTAAGAATTACCCCATTAAAATCCAATACATCGTTAAATGCTTTTGCAGTATTTACAGCATCTTGCCCCGTCATAGAATCTACCACAAATAAAGTTTCATTTGGTGTAATTGCAGTGTGAATATTAGAAATTTCATTCATCATTTCCTCATCTACTGCCAAACGTCCAGCGGTATCGACAATAACTACATTATGTCCATTTGCTTTAGCATGCTCAATCCCTGCTTTTGCAATTGCAACAGGATCTGAATTTCCTTTATCAGAAAAAACTTCCACTCCTATTTGATCTCCTACAACATGAAGCTGATCAATCGCAGCAGGACGATACACATCACAAGCTACTAAAAGAGGTTTCTTAGTTTTTTTAGTTTTTAGAAAGTTTGCTAGTTTACCAGAAAAGGTAGTTTTACCCGAACCTTGTAACCCTGCCATTAAAATAACTGATGGACTTCCAGAAAGGTCAACTCCAGCAGCTTCTCCTCCCATTAACTCAATCAACTCATCTTTAACGAGTTTCACCATCAATTGTCCTGGCTTCAATGTAGTTAATACATCTTGCCCTAAAGCTTTTTCCTTTACAGTATTAGTAAACTCTTTAGCTGTTTTAAAGTTAACATCGGCATCAAGCAACGCACGACGTACTTCTTTAAGTGTTTCTGCTACGTTTACCTCTGTAATTTGTCCATGTCCTTTTAATACATGAAACGCCTTATCTAACTTATCGCTTAAATTATCGAACATATTGTTTTCCTTCTTTTTAGCCCCTCATTCTTTGGGAAGTGCAAATTTAAGAATTTGGATTAGAAGTTGGAAGCTTATTTTAGACTTCTTAGTGTATAGTTTATCAGAAATGTTATATTTTGTAATATTTGAGTTATTTCTACTACAATTTCTAGCCTTTTTTACTTCTTTAGACTACAAAAGGCATCAAATTATATTTGTAGTATTGAATCTTTATATTTCCACGCTCCTCTTTTATAATATACAAACGCTATAATTGCAGTGAGGGCGTTGGAAATAGGAAAAGCCCACCAAATCCCTTCATAATCCAAAGGTGTTTTATTGGATAACATAAAGCCAACAGGAAACCGAACCACCCATAAAGCTATAATGGAAATTAACATGGAAACTTTAGTAAAACCAGCTCCATTAAATACCCCATTTAAAACTTGTTGCACTCCTAACAGACCAAAGCTAGGCGACATTATTTTAATGAATTTAGCTCCTATTTGAATCACATTTTCATCGTCTGGAACAAAAAATCGAGTTAGGGGTTCAGCAAAAAAGAACAACAACATCCCTAGAAAAGTAAGTCCTATTGCGGCAATTAACGCACTTAAATCCCCTACTTTTTCTGCTCTATCAATCCTCCCTGCTCCAATATTTTGCCCCACCAAACTAGTGGTTGCAATAGATAATCCCAAAGCGGGAACAATTACTAAACTCAATATTCTAGCACCAATTCCATAGGCTGCCACCACATCACTACTAAAACTTGTAACTAGCATAACCATTGCTGTCATTGCAGTTGCCCTACTGGATTGATCTAAACTGGAAGGAATTCCAATAACAAACAAGTTTTTAACCCATTTAAAATCGAATTTCATATGGGAAAACTTAATTTTAATCCCCCTTTTTCCTCGGAAGAGAATCCACATTCCTGCCATAGCAGAAATTCCTTGTGTAATTATACTTGCAATAGCAGCACCCGCAACTCCATAACCAGGGATAGAACCGTAACCAAATATAAACAGAGGATCCAAAATAAGGTTAAGAATAACGGTAGCTAAAACGATATACATCGGAATTAAAACATTACCAATTCCACGCATTAGCGATTGGTATACGAAAAACATAAATAGAAAAATAAATCCCCATGAAGAAACCTTAAAATAGGTAACAGAATCGTTTAATATTTCTGGACCTGCTCCCACTAATCTCATAAGTGGATCGGCTAAATAGTAGCCTAAAAAGGCTAAGAAAATAGAAATAAAAAAAATTACAATTACAGTTTGAGAAGCAGAATAATTTACCATTTTTTGGTCTCCTGCTCCCTTGTGCTGAGATACTATAACCGTACCTCCAAGTGTTAATCCACCTCCCAATGATAATACTAAAAACAAAATAGGAAAACTTAAACTTACACTTGCTACTGCATTTGCACCCAATCTCCCCAACCAAAATGTATCAATTAATTGATACATGGTTTGTAGTATATTAGCCATAATAATTGGAAAGGCTAATCCTAAAAGTGAATTAAGAATATTACCTTTAACTAAATTATTTTCTTTTTCCATCCACTAATTATAATATAGCTTAAAGTTAAACTATTTATAGGAAACTACCTCCCTCCATTGGCACGAAGATCGGCTAAACATTGACTATCTAATTTGGGAATATTTTCTTCTGAAATCATTCCCCCTACATTAATACCAGACTCCACACGGTAATTCATCAAACAAGTTTCAACATCACAATGATGTCCGTTTTCTGTATCAAGATGGTCTGCTTGCATTTCGGAACCCAAATCTACAAGCCCTAAAAGATGAGAAAACTCATGTCTATAAACGGTAGATTCTAATAGCACACGACTAGGTTCTGTAAAATCATTACTAAACTTTTGTATGGTTTCTTCAAAAATAACAAATGATGTATTTCTATATGCCACTCCTAGAACTACCGAATTCTCATCGTTGTCCTTGTATTCTCCATCCACAAAAAAAGCAAATAATGCTAATCTACTTCCAGAATTATAGTGTGTTCTTATTTCTTTCTCAATACTATCTATCTCCTCAATGGTAAATAATTCCTTATTAGGAGAAACTATAGAACGCTTATTTATTTCCACACCTCCAGATTTGTAACAACGCTGATTGATAAAAGAAACTAAATTATCTAAGGAGCTTTGCGAAGGCTCAAATCCTTCAACATACACCACTTCAATAACTAAATCTGTAAAATTATCTTCGGATAAAAAATCGTTAGCTGAATCTCCTGTACCCTGTCTATTAGCAGATTTTGTGGGATTATTTGTTTCCTGTGAATCGTCATCCTTAGCACAAGACACAAAAAAGATGAAGCTAGCTACTAAAAAATAGCGAAAGGTATATTTTAACATTCGTTCGTTTTTTTATGCAATATATTAATATTCAATAAAAAAAGAGGCGCTCTCTTTAAAAAGCGCCTCTAACCACATGAATTAATGAATAACTAATTATCTAACTGACTAAAAGTCAATTAAATTTCTTCTCTCTAAATTGGTTTTATCCAAACTAGAGGTTTCCATTTTTTATATTCCTTAAGAACTAAAGCAAGATTGATGGCAAAAAAGGCTAAGGTTTTTAGTAATTCTCCTGTTTCTTCCCTTTCCAAAAAATAATGAAACAGAAAAATATGTAGGGTTATAGGAAGTAAAAAAATAGCTCCTATAAAACTTGTTCCTTGAATAATTAATAAGAGTCCGAATAAAATCTCACAAATTCCCAATACCTGCCAAAAGTAGCCTGTTTGCTTTGCGCCACTTATATAAAGTATTTTTTGAAGGGTACTTTTCTTCTCTGGAGATGAGAATTTTTCGGCTTTCTGAAACACTTCAATTGGGGTAGGACTTGGTTGTTCAAACTTATGAATTCCTCCATAAATCATGAGTCCGCCTAAAAACAATCGAAGGATTATAAATAAAATACTAACTGCTTTCATCTTACAACAAATTATATTCAAATTTAGGATATCCACGCTCTCCACTTTCACTTAACAAAGCAGTAAAACGGATTTTATAATAATTTCCATCGGTGTCTTTGAGAACATAATATCTATCATTCTTTGATACAGGCGTTGATGAAGAAGGTCCTGTTGTAGATCTCCATCCACTTCCTATAATATTCTTTTTATCAAATACTAATGAGTCTTCTATTACATCGCTCATCGTAAAATCTTCATAAGACTTTATTCCATCTTCTATCACTACTTCATATACCCCTGTCCCACCTAAAGTATTGTGTAAAACAAAATCTGAATAAGTAGTTCCAATTTCAGTTGCAAAAACTCCTGAAAAATTAAGATCCCATTCTGCTTTTGCTGGTTCTACAGATAATGCTTTATTATTTGTCAAACTAAAAGCAGTACTGTTATATTGCGGAGTTTTACTTATTAACACCTCAGAATAATCCGTAGCATCTAAAGGCGCATATTTCAACTTGTAACTATCCCCTTCCATTGTAACTCTTATTTTGTACCACCCTCTATCTACAGACCCAGTATTTATCTTTCCTGGTTCTGCGGGTGTATCTTCAATTTCTGTTCCCATATAAACCAAATAAACTTTGTTCTCTTCATCATTTACAGCAATTTCAGATATTGCAGTTCCCTCTAATTCTCCTGTAGATGTATCAACATATGGTTCATACACTGAATACGAAACTTTTACTCCTACTTTATATTCTTCAACTGAATTTACGATTACCTCATTAAAAGATTGTGTAAATAAATCAAAACTATTTATGACTAATGGTGGATCGAAAACTGTTGAGCTAGTTACCGCATTTATATCTGTAAACTGAGTTAATTCTGCTGCTGAAACTCTCAATGCAGGATTTAAAAACACTCTATTTTCTGATCCAGAATAAAAAGCGAGCTCCCACGTATCTCTTTTAATTGGAGTCATTTTTTGAGAACTCAAATCAATAAATACTTGATTAGGATATGTAGAACCTCCCCAATCTGGAGATAAAACCCCACCAAGAGCAGCGCTTTCTGTAAAACTAACCGCTAACGAAGTATTTCCTTGTATGCTACTTTCTGGATTTGAAATAGAAGCTAACTTAAAAGTAACCGACATTTCGGTTCCTTCAATTGGGTTTTGTAATTTATTAAGGGTAAAAGTCGCCGAATTGCTTCCAGCAGTTACAGGAACTGTAATAGTACCCTCTTCCGATGCTGGATTGGTTGTAAAATGTGTGTCATATTCTGCATTTACCGTTGTGTAGGTAATTGTAGCCGTACCGTTTTCTGCTGCGTTTCTAGAAAACACTAACTTAACTTCCTTTGTTTCTTCTTCCGTAGTTAAACTTACCGAAGGATTTTCAAAAGCTACTACAAATTCTTGCGTAGTTTTAGTATCGTCATCACTACAGGATGCGAGTATAAATAAAACAAAGAGGTTTAAGATTAAAAACTTGTTTTTCATGATTGTCTAGTTAAAATTTAAATTATATAATAGTTTTATAAAGTAGGATCTTCCGTACCCCAAGAGCACATTAGAGGGAGGTCCTGAATGCACCCCGCCACTCACAGATGTGCTGTTTACCCTAGTAACATCTAATAAATTTCTTGCACCAAGAGTTAGCTGAAGTTTGTTGTTGTAAAATGCCTTTCGTATCGACGCATCCCACCAACTATACGCATCTTGTTTGCCTCTAATTAATATTGTTTCTCCATTTTCATCTTGATCTTGCAAAAACTGATATTCGGGTCCGTTGTGTTTAAAATATGTTGAAAAAGTGGTATTCCATTGAGGAACACTATAAGACAAACTTGCATTTAGTTGTAATGCCTTTAAATAATCGTCATCATAATTTCTCCCTTCTAAAACTTTAGAAACTCCCGAGTAGGAAATTCCTAAATTTCCACTAATATTTTGATACATAAATCCATTAGAAAACGATACATTCCATGTTTTATATTTGTCAATATTAGTATACTGATATGCTAAAGGAGAACTATTTACAATGATGAGTTCAATACGGTCGTCTACATCTATATATCCAACAGATAATTTGCTTCTTAAGCTGAAATTATTCTGAAACTCGAAGATTTTTTTAGCATGAATAAAAGCAGAAATCCCCTCTTCTGGTTTTAAGTCTTCATTACCTCGTACATCATGATTGGCATCTACGAAATAAGAATACAGCTCTGTAAAATTTGGCATTCTTGGCGCTGTACCTACAACCGCTCTAACCTCCATCTTATTTTTAAAAAGATATTTAGAAGACAATTCTAAAGCGGTTTGCGTATCAAATTTGTTTGAAAAGAAAACCCGAGCTCCTGGTCGGAATGAAAGCCTACTATTTGGTACGTATTCTGCAGATGCAAACACATCATAAGAGCCTATTTTTCTACGGATATTCTCTCCATCATAATCTCCAGAGATAGAAGAGGCATACCCTTCATTTTGACTAATCTCATAACCAACTTGAAAATCAAAAGCACTTTCATTTAAAAAATTACTAAACGTTCCTTTGGAATAGTATATGCTCCGCGATTCGTATTCAAATTCTGCTACATCAAACTTTTCTTCTTCTAAAATTCTATAGTTATACGTTTCTGCATTTTTCTTTTGCTGCTGAAAAGAAAGCGAAACATTGTATAAAATTCCGCTATTAAAACTTCCGTTTGCATTTAAATGATGCATAAATCTTTGGGAAGTAAATATTTCGTCCGAAGAAATAGGGTTTCGTGTTTGTGTGGAAGGGTTGTAATTTTCTCTTACTACGGAATCGTAACGAGAAACTTTTTCATTAAAATATTCAAACTTGTAAAACATTTTCATGTTTTCAGCTTGATAGCTCAACATCCCTTTTGTGTTGTATTGCAATTTAGGAAGCCACTCATAGCCACGCTTTCCATCGTTATATTGATAACTTTCTCCCTGCTTATCTCCCCATAATCCTGCAAAATCGTTTCGTGTGGCAGTAATATTAGCATATAACTTTTCAGATATATTATTAGAAACACTTAACGATTGAATATGCCTTCCTTTATCAAACCACCCATACTCATCTCCAATGGTTTCTTCTTGTAAATAGGGTCTTATTTGCCATTTGTAATTAGCCGATTTTTTGGTAATAATGTTAATAACACCCGCAACGGCATCTGCTCCATACTGAACTCCCATGGCGCCCTCAACAATTTCAATATGTTCAATATCATCTAAATTAATTTGCGTTAAATCGGTATTATTTCCAAAACCTTCATCGTTTACTAGCGGAATATTATCTACCAAAATTTTGACATATTGACCGTCTAAACCAAACATTTTTATACTTGATTTCCCAGTGGAAGCATTTGGAAGAATTGAAATATTTAAAGTCTGATTTAAAACATCTGCCAAATTGTTTCCTGCTTGACGATTTATGTCTGCTTGACTGATTACAGTAACTTCATAAACCGATTTTTTTACCGACTGCGGATTGTACTGTCCAGTAACTACTACTTCCTCCAAATCGTTTACTACTAAAGAATCCATTATTTGAACCTTTTGGGCAAAACCAAAGCTTACAGTTAAAAATAATATTAGGTATGTTAGTTGTTTCATTATTTAGATTGATTCTGAATAATTTTTGACAAATATATAGTTATTTTTATTCAATCTAAATAAATTTTATATTTTTGTTCCATCAGAAATGAAAAACTAATTATATCAACAATGAAAAAATTATCAATTTTTATAGGCTTAACAATGGCGAGCCTTGCTGTAACAGCTCAAAAGCACGATAAAAGTGCGGATCAAAAAAACATTAAAGACATGTGTGGCTGTTATGAAGTACGTTTCAATTTTGCCGAAACATTTAACAACGCAAAAGATTCTACCTACCAAGCTTCCAAAGTAAAACAAGTGGGCGCTTTAGAATGGGTACAATTGGTAGAAGACAAACCCAATAAAATTGTAATGCAGCATTTATTAATTGCCAACGACACCATGATTATTAAACATTGGAGGCAAGATTGGTTGTATGAAAACACCAATTTATATCAGTTTTATAAAGACAAAACATGGAAGTTTGAAAAATTGGCGAAAGAAGATGTAAAAGGGCAATGGACACAAAAAGTGTATCAAGTAGATGATAGTCCGCGTTATGAAGGCACCGCAAGTTGGGTACATGTTGACGGGAAAAATTATTGGGTAAACACCACCGATGCTCCTTTACCTAGAAGAGAACACACCGTTCGAGACGATTATAATGTTATGAAGCGTAGAAACATACATGCCATTACAGATTACGGTTGGTTGCATGAACAGGATAATGATAAAATTATTAGAGAAGATGAAGGAAATGATTTTGTATTAGCTCAAGAAAAAGGCTACGACACCTATACAAAAGTAGCTGATGAAAAATGTAAAGCAGCACAAGATTGGTGGAAAGAAAATGAAGCTTTCTGGAAAATTGTAAGAAATAAATGGCAAGACTTATTTGAGCAAAACAAAGATATTGAGTTACAAAAAAGCGTTGACAACAAACCTTTATTTGCGCATTTATTTGCGATGCCTGCAAACAGTAGTAAAAAAGAAATTGAAGCAGTAATTGACAGCTTTATTGTGAAATAAATTACCGCAATATTTAATCTATTTCTACCTAGAGCCCTTCGGTAAACTCAGGACAGGCTCTGGGGGAATAAAACCCTCCATGAGGGATTTAAAAACAGTGATTATGTGTAAAAATCTTAAAGTATTAAACAGGTCTAAAAATGGTATTTTGATTTATTGCAAACACAACAATATGTATCAATTACTTTACAACAACCTCAACTTTAATTTTACTGAAGTTGAATTTGAGAGTTTCCATAATTACTTACACAATATTGAAGTAGATTATTGGGAGGAAGAATACAAATATTCTATTTATGATAAAAGGATTCCAATTCCAACCATCCAATCTAACTTACTTATTTTACTAAATAAACAAGAAGTTGAAGAACTTGCTGCGCTAATAAAGCTACGTCCAAAAAAATACGATTTGCTAAGCTTATGCGATATTGAATACAAACTATACCCGAATTAGCCATTTAATTGTTTGAGTTTGTTAGTTTCGAGGCTGAATTTTCAGCAAAAAACCCCGAAAAAATTTTCGGGGTTTTTAAATTTTATTGTTGTTGTCCGATAAAAGTTGACGGAATTTATTGAACTCCACTTATATCAAGGTTCAAATGGGGTTTTCAAAATAGACCCCTTGCTATTAATAAGAATGAATAAAAAGAGGATTTTTGAAATGCCATCTCTTTAAACTACTTATTTTGTGGTATTTATTAGTCTTTTTCTTATAGCGAAGCGGTCTTGTATTTTTACTCGAACATTAATGAAATTTTATACAAATTCTATGTTTTTTACATTCGTTCTGGAACTGAAATTCCTAGTAATTTTAAAGCGTTTGCAATTATTTCTGCTACTTTACTAGAAAGCTGTACTCTAAATATTTTTTCTGAAGTTACTTCTGCTCCTAATATAGACACATTCTGATAAAAAGAATTGAACTCTTTTACCAAATCATAGGTGTAATTTGCTATGATAGCTGGGCTAAAATTAGCGGAAGCATTCTGAATAATTTCTGGAAATAATTGAACTTGTTTAATAAGAGATTTTTCTTTCTCATGAAGTTTGTAATCCATCACTACAGCTTCCCCTGAAAAATCAAAATCCGCCTTTCTTAAAATAGATTGAATTCTAGCATAAGTATACTGAATAAAAGGCCCCGTATTTCCTTGAAAATCTATTGACTCTTTAGGATCAAAAAGGATACGTTTTTTAGGATCTACTTTTAGAATGTAATATTTTAAGGCTCCAAGCCCAATAGTTTTATAAAGTTCTTGCTTTTCTTCTTCCGTAAAGCCTTCTAATTTTCCTAATTCTGAAGAAATCTCTCCTGCAGTGCTTGCCATTTCGGTAATTAAATCATCTGCATCTACAACCGTACCTTCTCTACTTTTCATTTTACCGCTAGGCAAATCTACCATTCCATAACTTAGATGATACAAATGCTGTGCCCATTCAAATCCGAGTTTTTTCAGAATTAAAAACAATACTTGAAAATGATAATCCTGTTCGTTCCCTACTGTATAAACCAAACCTCCAACATCTGGATAATCTTTAATACGTTGGATTGCAGTTCCAATATCTTGCGTCATGTACACAGCAGTTCCATCGGCTCTTAAAACAATTTTTTCGTCCAAGCCATCTTCTGTTAAATCAATCCAAACAGATCCATCTTCTTTTTTAAAGAAAACACCTCTTTCCAAACCATCGGCAACCACATCCTTTCCTAATAAATAGGTATTACTCTCGTAATATAATTGGTCAAAATCGACTCCTAAATTTTTATAGGTAATAGCAAATCCGTCGTAAACCCAACCATTCATGGTTTCCCAAAGCTTTACAACTTCTTCATCTCCAGCTTCCCATTTTCTAAGCATATTTTGAGCTTCCAATAAAATTGGCGCTTCTTTTTCTGCTACTTTTTTATCTACTCCCCTAGCTATTAATTCTTCAATTTCAGCCTTATAAGCTTTATCAAAAGCTACATAATAATTCCCAACGAGCTTATCTCCTTTTAATCCAGTGGATGCTGGAGTCTCTCCATTTCCAAATTTTTGCCAGGCCAACATTGACTTACAAATATGGATTCCACGGTCGTTTATAATTTGAGTCTTATATACTTTTTTTCCAGATGCTTTAATAATTTCAGCAACAGAATACCCTAATAAATTATTTCTAATATGTCCTAAGTGCAAAGGTTTATTAGTGTTTGGAGAAGAATATTCTACCATAATAGCTTTATCTCCTTCTTTAGGAGTTTCAAAACCATACACCTCATCATTTTTTATATCACTAAAAAATTGAAGGAAATATGAATCTGAAATTACAAGGTTTAAAAAACCTTTTACCACATTAAATTTTTCAATCTCAGTAACATTAGCCTCCAAATAAGCTCCTATTTGTTCTCCTATAAGTTGCGGATTTCCTTTTATAGTACGCAACATAGGAAAAATAACTACCGTAATATCCCCTTCAAACTCCTTACGAGTAGCCTGTAATTCAACGGTTTCTAATTCTTTATCAAAAATAGAATGTATTGCTTCTTTAACTTTGGTAATTATAATATCCTGAATGTTCATTTTTATGAAAAATTTGGGTGCAAAGATACGGATTTTGAAAAAGTTATTACCCTTGAAGCAAGGATAAAAACAAATCTTTACATCGAAAAAATGATTTTTATTTCTGCTGAACGCCGATAAAAATCTATCTTTAAAGAATGCTAATCAATTTTTCTAATACAAATTCTTTTCAGAAAGAAATACTTCTAAATGAAGTAGGTAATGTTCTTCCTCTAAAAGAAAGAGTTGAAATAGGCAAAAGTCACTCCCCTAACTTATTTATTACAACTACCAGTATTCAGATTAAAAACTTATTAATTCTCAATAACAATATAGATACTTGCAACATCGAAATTAGAACAAAAGGGATTGTTATTAAATTTATAGCGCTAACAGATACTTATGGATTGTTGATTCCATTTTACAAACTTTCTTTATATAAAAGTGCTCCTCAAGAATATACCTTCCATAAAGACCACCATTTTATAAGAATTGTTGCTAAAACAAAAGAGATTCATAACTTTATAAAGAATATCTCTTCCTACAAAATCAAACATTTATCTAATCTAAGCGGCAATATTTAATATCTTAATCAAAATAATTTTTTGGAAATTTTTAAAAATAGATTATTAGTAATATCGGTAAGCATTTTAGTCTTTCTGGCTATTCTTATCTTTATTTTCCCTTCTCTTAGCTATACTTCTATTGAAAATGTATCCATTTGGATACGCGACTGGTTTGGGAATTTCTATCTGTATTTAGGTCTTTTTTGTGTGCTATTTTTACTTGGAATTGCAATCTCTCCATTAGGAAAATTACGTTTAGGTAATACTAACGACAGACCAGAATATTCTCGCTGGGCATGGATCTCAATGCTTTATAGTGCTGGAATGGGAGCTGGAATTTTACTTCGTGCAGTACAGGAGCCTGTCTATATGTACTTAAACCCGCCCATACAAACCGACGCTAGCAAACAAACAATTGCACTTGAATACACCTTTTACCAATGGGGCTTTACTGCATGGGCCTTTTATGGACTTTTTGCATTGGTTATTGGGCATTATTTATTTACAAAAAATAAACAGGCTTTAATTAGTAGTACTGTAGCTCCTAATTTTAAAAATTCAGGAGTTTTAAATGGAATAGACATTTTAGTTATGCTCGCTACCGTTTTTGGACTTGTAGGTGCCGTTGGCCTAGGGACTACACAAATTAATGGCGGACTTCAACATTTACTAAAGATAAATTTAGACGTTACCTCAGCTATTATATTGACAATAATTATCTGCGGATTTGCCTTTTTATCTGCATGGAAAGGAATAAATAAAGGCATAAAAAACATCTCTAAAGTAAACATCTTTATTACGCTCTTACTGCTAGTTTTTGTTTTATCGCAAAGCGATATTCTATTAATTCTAAAACAGTTTATAAATGCTCTATTTCAGTATCTAAAAGATTTTATTCCACTTAGTTTGGCACTAGGAAAATATAATCCTGGAAAGCAATTTCTTACAGATTGGACCTACTATTATTGGGCTTTTTGGTTAGCTTGGGCACCTTTTACTGGGGTTTTTATAGCACGGATTTCTAAAGGAAGAACATTAAGAGAAATGCTCCTTGGCGTAATGATTATTCCTTCTTTAGGTTCTTTCTTATGGTTTACAGCTTTTGGCGAAAATGCCTTCCTTCTAATTGAGGGTTGGAACAATTATAATAATGAATTTGGGGATGTATTTACTTCTATTTTTATCTTTTTCAAACAATATCCCCTTCAATTTATAATAAACTCCACCATTGTAATACTCCTCATTGGCTTTTTATTAACCTCTGTAGATTCTGCTATTTTTGTATTAAGTATGTTTAGCGATAAAGGCAATCCAAAACCTAAAAAATCGCACCGCATAGTTTGGTCTTTCGTAATTGCTATTTTTAGTATTGCAATGCTAATTCTAGGAAATGCCAAAAAAGAAATTGATGTCCTTATTGCGCTTCAGAAACTATTAATTATTACCTCCCTACCTTTTGCCCTTTTTATTCCTATAATGAGTTTTTCCTTTCTTAAAGAATTAATTCAGAAGAAACCCTCATAGAAGGATTAATTATAGCCAAGAAAATCCACTCTACAAAAGGAATAAATAAGTTTCATATTTTCATTCAACTTCATTAAACACCTCACTATAAACCATATAACTCAGGTTTATTCATAATAGAATAATAGCTTATTTATAAATTAGCGCATTACTAAAATCTTGTTCTGGTTTTTTTAAATCCACTAAATTTCCATTAATAATTAAATATTCTAAGGAATCATTCTTCTTCAAGAAAAAAGTTGGATTAGCGCCCACATATAAATTCACAGCTGTATTTTTTTTATCTGAAATAACGTGTAAAGGAATATTTATAGCATCTTTATCTTCAGGAAGGTGTTCCACTTTTACGTAAGCAAACCCTTCTTTTAAAAATGAAGAAACCCCTTTTTCTACAACAGCATTTATAGTTGAGAATGTCTCCGGATATACCTTTGGAGCAACTACTGCGTAAGCAGATGCATCAAACTCTTTATACCCATAATACGTAGATAAATCTCCCATATCCGATACTCCTGCTTTGTAATAATAACCAGATTCGGTATGAGCAGACACCTCCCTACTATCTATTCCTAAATCTACGGTATACGTATTTCCTAATAATTCGTACTGAACCCCTATTAGTTTTAAGTCGAATAATTTCCTGTCGTTTTCAGGGATTTTAAAATATTCTTCTTTAGATGATTTCTCATACTCTTTGGTTGCAATTGCTCTAATTGCAGATAAAATAGTTACGAAATTCAACTTTCTGATAAATTGCTTTTCAGGGTCGTTTGGATATCCACCAGACTCTATTAAAACAACACTTGTTCCCCATTTCTGAATATTATCTCCAAATGCACGCGGCTCAAAATCATCATTATACCTCCCTACTTGTCCTGGTGCATATTTTTGAAGAATTCCATTCATATACCCAATAAGTTTCATGGCATTTTCCCTAACATTATTCACCTCCTTTTCATAATTATATGCAGGCGCTAAATAAGAAATAGTTGCTGGCTTTGGAGTTCTATTAGCATTGTAATACGTACTTTGATCGTGTAAATTAAAACCAAAATCGGCTTCCAAACTATCTCGAACCCGCTTTAATGTTTTACTTTCTGGAGATTGTAATCTAACAGCATCTCTATTTATATCTACTCCTAAAGCATTTCTTCTGGTAAACAATTCGGCTCCATCTGGGTTTAACATGGGCAAGAAATGAATCCTTAAATTGGACAGCATCTCTTCTTTTTCCTTCTGAAAATCTGTTGATTTAAAAAAGTTCATAATATCAAAAATCGCCATGGTAGCAGTAGATTCATCGCCATGCATTTGCGACCAAAGAAAAACATCCACCTCTCCTTCTCCAAAGCTTATTAAATTTAAACTCTTCCCTTTTATGGAAGTTCCTACTTTATTCACTTCAAAAAAAGAATCAGGTTTTAATTCTTCAATTAAAGGCATTATTTTACTGTGCGTAAACCTTCTAATTGTAATACTTTCCTCTTTATAGCTATCGTATTTTTCAAATAGTTCATTGTAAAAGCCTTGTGCTGAAATCGATAAAAAGCTTCCTATAAAAAATATCGAGAGTATAATTTTTCTTATATTCTTATTCATTGGTACTTATCCTTTAGGTAATGGTTTTATATCTAATTTTTTAGTTCTCTTTCTTATTTCTTCCATAAATTCTTTATTCGGGTCTGTTTTCACAGTTCTATAACTATCGTTTTTTTCAAGCCATAAGTCGGTTTTCTCAAATAATTGATATTCATAATGACCAATAACATAATCAATTGGATACTTCTTTTTCAAATATTTTATCAACTTTACATTGGCTCTCAACTGTGCATCTGTTAAGGGTAAATCTGAGCCTCCTACATTTTCTATCCCAATAGCACAATGATTTAAACCTATTACATGGCGAGCCATAGTAGTTTCTGGCATTAAATTATAAATAATTCCATCTTGATCCACTACAAACTGAGAGGAAACATTCAAGCTTCCTGCGCCTGCAATAGCATTTCTATGCTCTGGCAAATTAGCTTCATAAAAAGCATCAACCGTTTTTTGAAACGTGGGAATTTCTGTCCAATGAACCACTATCATTTTAGGAATAATAGTTGGCTCTTCTTGCCTTATTCCATAATGTTCTTCCATATAACTCAAGGTTAAATTACTCCTTTCCTCGTCAAAAACAATAGGCTCTTGAATTATTTTTGGACCACAAGAAAAACATCCAACTATTATGATAACGTATAAATATGCTACTTTCTTTTTCATCACTTTTATTTTCCTTAAAAATAAGAATATCTTGTCAATTATAATTCCTAATGTAGAATTTAATTTACATAAAATCCAACTTTACTTAAACACTTAGCTTATAAACAAATTAAATTCTCTATTAGGGATTAAACCAAAAAAGGGGATTGCTGCTAGCAATCCCCTTCCAGAATATCTTAAACTATTTTTTTTAGCTTACATGTAAGCCACACTCCCTATTCTCTAAAACCTTGGTAGGGTCAAAATAATTAAATTCGTTTTCTAGATTATGAGCCTCCAAATAAGCATCTAACTCTTCATCTGAATAATAATAAAATGGACTCACTTTTAAAACACCATCATTTCCTTTGGTTACAATATCCAAACTATCTCTAAATGCAGTTTGTCCTTTTCTAAGGTTTGTAAACCATATATCCGGTTTATTTTCTGCCATTGCTCTCTTAAATGGCTCTAACTTAACCTGTTCTGTAAACACTTTATGCAAAGGGTCTTCAATACTAGGAATTCCCATTACCATATTTCTGTGTGCTACCGTTTGTTTAGGAACATATAATTTAATATTTAATGCCAAAGATTTTATTAAACGCTCTGCATGTAAATAAGTTTTATTGGTATTGTAACCTGTATCACACCAAATTACAGGAAGCTCTTTTTTTTCTGAAGTGGTAGCGTGTAAAATAGCTGCTTCATACGGACGGAAATTTGTGGTTACAACAGGATTTTGACCTTGAGTCAATGCCCATTTTACAATTTCCGAAGGAGATTTATCTTTTAAATTTTTATTTATTTCTACTAAATCCATAACTCTTTATTTCTATACTAAAAAGCAAAGATATCAATAGTCTAGTTAATTACTAGGTTTTTAACAAAAAAATCACAGAATATTTTTTCAACTAACTAAAAATAAGCATCTTAAGCGGTTAAAGTAGATCTAGTTAAATCTGCCAAAGTTTTATTTTCTAATACTTTTAAGGTACTATCTCTAACCTCTATCATTAACCTACTTAGCGAGCAAGCTTCTTCATTTTTACAATCATCACATTTTTCGTAAAAATTAAGACTTACACAAGGAAGCATTGCAATAGGGCCTTCTAGTACTCTAATTAGAGAAGCTACAGTTATTTTTTCGGGATCCCGAATGAGGTAATAGCCACCTCCCTTTCCTTTTTTCGACCCTAAAAAACCGCTATTTTTTAGTTGAAGTAAAATAATTTCCAGAAATTTTTTGGAGATATTTTCTTGCTCTGCAATTTCTGAAATGAGCACAGGACTCTTACTTTCCTTTTTGGCCATGTAAGTAAGTGCCTTTAAACCATATTTTGTTTTCTTTGAAAGCATAAGTTATTTTAAAATCTATATCGCTAGGTCTTTAAATATACTATTTTTTTGGGAGAAATATTTCTGCCATCATACAACGGGCACTTCCTCCTCCGCATGTTTCTATAGTTTCTAAATTGCTCGATAAAATTGTAGCGTATTTTTCTATAGATTTTGTCTGATTAGAATGCAAACTTTCATGAGCAGATTTACTCATTATTAAATATTTTTCTCCTGTTTCTGATTGAGCTTGTAGCATGTTTCCTGCAAAATTGCTCATTTGAGTTTCAGAAATTACAATAATTTCTTTTCCATCTTTTTTAAGATGATCTACTAAGTTTTTGCGCTCCTTCTTATCGTCAATAGTATCTAAACAAACAACCGCAAAATTATCTCCAACACACATCATTACATTGGTATGATAAATTGGTTTTCTTACTCCATCAACATCTTGATTGGCAGTAAAAATAACAGGGAAATATTCAAAGTCTTCACAAAATTCTATAAATAAATCCTCATCTGCTCTTGGAGAAAGTGCGCAATATGCTTTTCTATGTACACGGTCTAAAATTATACTTCCAGTTCCTTCCAAAAAAATCCCTTCTTCTTCAGCAGAGGTATAATCCATTACATTCTCAACACAAAAATTGTTTGCCTCCAATACATCCAATATATCTTCTCTCCGCTCATTTCTTCTGTTTTCTGCAAACATTGGGTAAAGCGTTACAGTTCCATCCTCATGTGTAGAAATCCAATTATTAGGAAAAATAGAATCTGGAGTATCTGGTTTTAGGGTATCTTGAACCGTAATAACTTGAATCCCGGCAGCCCTAATTTTTTCCACAAAAGTATCAAATTCTTTTTGAGCTTTGGCATTTATTGCCTCGTTCATCATATCGATATCTTCCTGAAAATAATTATTAACGGCTGTTTGCTCGTTCATTCTAAAACTAATTGGACGAACCATTAAAATTGTATTCGTAACCTGACTCATATCCTTCTAAATTTTAATCGCGCAAAGCTACAAAGAAAGTTAGACAGTATGCATAAAACAACTTGCTTTGATTAAGATTTTATGCACGAATTAATGGCATAGTTGAACAACGTAAAAGTCCTTCCTGTTTAGATATTTCACTATAAGGAATCTCTTCAACTGTAAATTTATTTTCGCGAAGCCAATTATTAAGTCGCTTAAAGTTTTTTTCTGAAACTACTACTTCTGGAGAGATTGAAAACACATTGCTAAACATATAATACATCTCATCTTTTGTAATATGAAATAAGTTTTCCTCCCCAAATAAATCCACTAAATAATTATAGTCTGCTTCCTTTCTAAAACCTTCTTTATGAATAATTCCTTTGCTCGTTCCTACTGGCTGAAAACAACAATCCAAATGCAAAGCATTGTCTCTAGCAATGGTATTTGATTTACTTAAATCAAATTCTTTCACAATTTTATTAGGAAACATTTCTTTAATAAAATTAACCCCATGCATATTTGTTCTAGCTGTAATAAGATCTGGATAATCGGCTCCTTTGTAGGTTCCTATAAAAATATGGTCATTCCAAAGCATAACATCGCCACCTTCTATATGCACTTCTTTTGGAGGTGTTATCACTTTTGAAGGCTCTATTTGATTTATTACATACTGAATAGCTTCCAGTTCTTTTTCTCGATCTGGCAATATATTCGATTTTATAAAGAAATCGTCAATAACAAAAGCGATATCTCTTGAGAAGATTTGATTGCAATTTTCTATTAATTCTGGTCTGTATACTTTTACATCATACTTTTCAAAAACAGTATTAAAAGCTTCCATTTCTGGAATCATATCTGCTTCTACAGGATAGGTTCCTGCTTTTATAAATTCCAACGACTTTGGGTCGTATGCATCTTCTATAGTTGGTGTAGGCCCATTACTTTTTGCAGTTCCTAAAACTACTGCTTCAAGTTTAGAAGTCTCATTTTCTACATGAAGTTTTAACATAAATATCTTTTTAAACTAGCATTTCTAGATGAAGATCAAAAATATCATTAATAATCGACATACAATCAATAAAAAAGGGCATGTTATAGATTAACATACCCTTTAAAAATTTTATATGGTTTTTTATTTACCTTTTTTCTACTTCTACAAAAGGTCTTAAATTCTCACCAACATATACTTGACGTGGTCTACCAATTGGTTCTTTTTTCAATCTCATCTCTCTCCATTGAGCAATCCAACCTGGTAATCTCCCTAAAGCAAACATTACGGTAAACATTTCTGTAGGAATTCCTAAAGCTCTGTATATAATTCCTGAGTAAAAATCTACGTTAGGATATAATTTTCTTTTTACGAAATAATCGTCTTCTAATGCTTGTTTTTCTAATCCTTTGGCAATTGATAAAACTGGATCTTCAACGCCTAAATCTCCTAAAACTTCATCTGCAGATTTCTTGATAATTTTAGCACGTGGATCAAAGTTTTTATATACTCTATGCCCAAATCCCATTAAACGGAAAGGATCTTCTTTATCCTTAGCTTTTTCCATGTATTTTGCAGTATCACCTCCGTCTTCTTTAATTCCTTCCAACATTTCAATAACCGCTTGGTTTGCTCCACCATGAAGAGGCCCCCATAATGCAGAAACACCTGCAGAAAGAGATGCAAATAATCCTGCATGAGATGAACCTACAATTCTTACTGTAGATGTAGAGCAATTTTGCTCATGATCTGCATGAAGAATTAATAATTTATCTAATGCTTCAACCACAACAGGATTTAATTTATACTCTTCGTTTGGTTTTTTAAACATCATATAAAGCATGTTCTCCACATAACCAAGAGAAGCATTCCCGTAATCATAAGGCTTAGCATTTCTTCTACGTAATGTCCATGCTGCTAAAACAGGAAATTTACCCATAATTTTAACGATGGCCTGATACATATCTTCTTCAGAATTTATATCAACACAAGAAGGGTTAAATGCAGTCAATGCACTAGTTAAGGAAGATAACACCCCCATTGGATGTGCAGTTCTTGGAAAACTATCTACAATTTTCTTAACGTCTTCATCTACCTCAGAATTTGCTTTGATATCATTATGGAATTTCTCTAACTGTGTTTTATTAGGAAGCTCTCCAAAAATTAATAAATAAGCAACTTCAAGGAAGTCAGCTTTCTCGGCTAGGTCTTCAATAGCATAACCCCGGTACCTTAAAATACCTTTTTCTCCATCTAAATAAGTTATTGCACTTTCACAAGAACCTGTGTTTTTGTATCCTGGATCTAAAGTAATAATACCTGCTGAAGCTCTTAGCGTTTTAATATCTATTGCTAATTCATTTTCTGTACCTTCAACAACTGGAAATTCTATTTTTTTACCTTTATACTCAATAGTAGCCGTATCTGACATAATATATTTTAGTTTATTTAAATTTTTACAAGTGTTGCGAAAATACGAAATAATGTGTTAAATTACGGTTAATCAGCAGTCTTTTTACTAGTTTCAAAGGTTAAAATGATGCCAAAATTTATTTCTGAAAAATGTAGATTTTGTTTCTTTCAATCAAAATGCTTGAAAATGAATATTTCGCATTTTTTTATGTTGAAAATTTCTAATTTGAAAAAATAATTATACAATCTTAAAAAACAACTCAATTCTTTATTAAATTGTTATTTTTTAATACTTAATTATTAATGTCTGTGTAAAAACACAAGACCGCTTCGCTATAAGAAAAAAGAACAAAGACTAAATCTTAACTATCACAAAAAAATATGTAGTTTAAAAAAATTATTAATGTCCATGTAAAAACACAAGACCGCTTCGCTATAAGAAAAAAGAACAAAGACTAAATCTTAACTATCATAAAATATGTAGTTTAAAAAAATTATTAATGTCCATGTAATAACACAAGACCGCTTCGCTATAAGAAAAAAGAACAAAGACTAGATCTTAGACTATCATAAATATGTAGTTTAAAAAAATTATTAATGTCTGTGTAAAAATACAAGACCGCTTCGCTATAAGAAAAAAGAACAAAGACTAAATCTTAACTATCACAAAAAAAATATGTAGTTTTTAAAAATTATTAATGTCCATGTAAAAATACAAGACCGCTTCGCTGTAAGAAAAAAGAACAAAGACTAAATCTTAGACTATCATAAAATATGTAGTTTAAAAAAAATAATACTTGATATTGAGAACCTCCAATACCAAGTATAAAAAATTATTAATTCAGCACCGTATAAAAAACTAATTTTTATAATTGTTTTAATTGCTGAAGAAAAGGGAATTCTTTATTTGTCATAAATTATAACTCCCGATTTGTTTCTACTATTTTTTATTCTTGGGGTAAGCTTATTTTTTGTCGAAGTTTCTAAAAGATACAATTGTTCATAATATTCTTTTACAGATTTCTCCCAACTAAATCTTTTACTCTTTGCTACTTTACTTATATGCTTCCAGATTTCTTGATCTTCAAAAAACAAATCCAAGGTACTTTCAAATACTCTTAAAAAATTCTCGTTTTTCTCTTCTAAAGTCTCTCCAGAAAAACTAAAACCAGATTTAAGATGCTCTACAGTATCTATTAAACCTCCCGTTGCATGAACAAGGCAGGGTTGCCCGTTGCGCATAGCCAACATCTGACTAATTCCGCAGGGCTCAAACAAACTTGGCATTAAATACAAATCGGACTCATAGTACAACGAATCGATAACCTCTTCCGATTGTCCATTTATGAAAATAAAATTTTCTTTTTCGTAGCTTACTTGTCGTAGTAATCTTTCGTACTCTGGAGCTCCTGTTCCTAAAACAATATAAACTCCATTTCTTTTTGCTAACAAATCTATAATATCTCTAAGAAGCTGGGGATTGTTCTTAAAGAAAAAGAATTTTTGTTCCGTTAGGCGGGCTACACTTGCGCAAACAAAGCTAGGTTTACTACTTGTTAAAGCATAAATTTTATTACCTGTATGTGCTAAAAAATCTGCTTTATATTTTTTATTTGGTTCTTGTATCCATTTAAAAATAGCTTTTAAACTATGTTTACATAATTCATTTTTCTTAACTCGGTTAATGTTTTTATAGTTACAACCATTTAAAATTCCAAATAAACGTCCCTCTTCATTCGCCTTTTTCAAATCATCTTCTAAGCCTTCTCCTCCAATAAATGTAGGCGGATTACTAGCTTTCTGTATATCTTCTTTGTAGGAAGGAGAAACCGTATGCACAGCATCTGCAAAACGAATTCCTAATGACATTAAATTTATACAGTCGTGATATCTCGGATCTTTTAGTTTTTCTTCATCTATATCAATTTCAGGATAAAATTCTTTTAAAGAAGAATAATTAGCTTGAAAAGGGCGGATTCCTTGTATAGCCAAATTATGTATAGAATAAACAAACCTGCTAGTTTTTAAAACTGAATAAGAAGGATGGTATTCTTTTAAAAATAATAATAAACTTGTATGCCAATCATGTAGATGTATAATTTGAAGTGCTCCAAATAAATTTTGTTTTACTGCCTCTGCCACAGCTATACAAAAAAGAGAAAACATACAAGCGTCTGTATAAAAAGGCTGTTCTGGATCATTAAAATAAATATGAGCTATATCTCCCGAGGTAATTTCTGGATGATCTATTACATAATGCTTAATATTTTCATTCAATTTCTTTCCAGGAACTTCATATAAATGCGCTTCCTGTGGAATACCTCTATAATTAAAACTTAATTTACTAAGAAATTCTCCATTAGAATGTAACCTCCCATAAGACGGGGTAATAATATGAGACGTATCTCCATTAATTGCTATTTGGCGTGGAACATCCCTAACAACATCTCCCATTCCTCCTGCTTTACAGTTTGGGATTCCGTCATTTTCAGCGCAAACAAAAAGAAAGTTAGTTTTCACAATGGTAGAATTTTTTCGGTTACTAAAAGCTTTTCATAATTAACTTTAAATTAAATAATTATATTGACATAATGAAAATTTTCCTTATTAAATGAATGTTAATATGACATTATTTTCATTTATAAAAAAAGCCCTTCTATAATTGAAGGACTTTATATTTATATATTGACAGTATTACCTTACTTTCTTTATTAACTTGTTAAATTATCATAGCTAGACCCACTAATAATTACGAATCAAGCATTTAATTAACAAATTTCGCACTATATTTCCACCTGTTTTTGTGCTTGACTTTGCCCCCTTACATTAATTAAGTTTATTTAATTCGAATATATATGAAGGGAAAAACAGTTAATATCCTAACTTTCCTCACACTATTGATCTTCTCATTAGGGTATACACAAAATATAGAAATAGACAGTCTATATACCAAGTTAAAAAATGCACCTACCGCTATTGACTCTATAGCTTTATATAGTGAGATTGCAGAAATAACTACGAACATCGACCCAAATGAAGCTATTTTACTTTCTGAAAAACTATTGCTCCTTTCAGAAAAAAACTCTAATCTCCTAGGAATTGCAACGGCATACAACATTATAGGCGCCTCAAATGTATATCTATCTAATCATAATAGCGCTATTGATTATTTAAATAAAGGACTTGAAATTGCCGAAAATAACAATCTAAACACTATAAAAGCTTCTATATACAACCACCTTGGAAAAGTGCATAGGTTTAAAAGCAACCACTACGTAGCTTTAAAATATTACGACAAGGCCATAGCCATAAGTAAAGAACTAAACAACACACCACAAATAGCAGAATGCTTAAAAAACATTTCTATCCTATATACATTAGTTAATGAATATGATACTTCTATTGAGCTATTAGATAGTGCGTTAGTTATACACAAAAAAATAATGACCAATATGGAATTGTCTCTATCCAAAAAAACTTGGCGTTTATTAACTCCTACAAAGGGCTTCCTGCACCCACCCTTTCTGCACTTAAAAAAGTATACCGTTATGAAGACTCTCTAGGCTACACTTTTAGGAAGCTGCTTACACAAATGTATATTGGGAATTTATATTATGAATCTGAAAATCTAACCGAATCTAAAGAGGAGTTTGAATATGCTCTTCTTTTATTAAACCAAGTAAACAACAATATTATTAGGGAAGATTGTTATATGAGTTTAGCTAAAATTCTTCGTAAATTAGGAGATGATGAAAAAGCGCTTGATTATGCTCTAAAGGCTTTTGAAACGGCAGAAAAACATCAAGTCTATGCAAACTCAATCGAAACAGCTAATTTACTATCTAATCTATATGAGCAAAAAGAAGACTATAAAAATGCACTGAAATTTTCTCAAATTGGCTACACATATCGTAACAGTTTACAACTTAATAAAGTCCAAAACACACTATTAAAAGAACGCCTAAAATTGGATTTAAAAGAATTATCCATACAAAAGGAAAAAGAGTTGAACGATTTAAAAGTGAAAAAAAATAAATATATAATTATTGGGGGGTTTATCTCTTTTATTATTGTAACCATGCTTATCTATTTTAGCAGAATTAAATTAGCTAGAATAAACAAAAGACTAACTATTTCCAATGAAATAAAATCCAACTTCTTAACCAAAATGACACATGAAGTAAAAACACCTTTAAATGCAATAATTGGTTATGCAGATTTACTTCTTAAATTTAAAGACCTTACAAGTGTTCAAAATAATCATATCAACATCATTAAATCTTCTGGGGAGTCTCTTTTATATATGGCCGAAGATATTTTTGATTTTAACCGCTATGACAAAAACAAAATTAGTATAAAACAAAACCCTACCGACCTAGGAGCCTTAGCCAACGAAATTTTTGAAATGTTTAAAATTAGGGCTCAAGAAAAAAATCTGTCGCTCTTCCTCAATACCAGCACAAACATTCCAAAAACTCTTTTAATAGACGATTTAAAAATTCGTCGAGTAGTATACTCTTTGCTAGATAACGCCATAAAATACACCTCCAAAGGTAGTGTTACTTTAAATGTAATATTGGTTAATGTATATGAGAAAACTACTGAAATTAAATTTTCTATTGATGATACAGGAAAAGGAATAAAGACTAAAAACCAAAACAAAATATTCGAAGAATTTTATCAAGAAGAGTCAGATTATACTCGAAAACATGGAGGAATAGGATTAGGTCTCTCTATTTCGTATAAAATTGTTGAAGCACTTGGAGGAATATTACAATTTGAAAGTGAAGTAAATAAAGGAAGTAAATTCTATTTTAAACTCACTTTTACAAATAGTTCTGAAGAAAAAGTGGATTCCAATCCCATTCAAAACTTAGCAAATGAGATTGAAAATAAAATATTTAAGGTGCTTATTGTTGAAGACAACAAAGTAAACCTTCTAATTACAAAAAAACTATTATCCTCTCTTTACAAAAACGCCCTTATCTATGAAGCTTATGATGGCAAAATGGGAGTTGAACTATATAGCAAAGAACAGCCTAATATTATCTTAATGGACATCCAAATGCCTGTTTTAAATGGATTAGAGGCAACAAAAATTATAAGGCGGCAATACAATGCTACAATTCCTATACTAGCATTAAGTGCTGGAAGTGCTGCAGAAAATCGAGAAAAAAGTATTTCCGTTGGAATAAGCGAGTATCTTGAAAAACCTATAAACCTTAAAAAACTAAGAGAAACTATTTATAAATACCTCACCAATTTATAGGCGTTTTTAGCATAAAAAAAATACTCTAGATAAAAATTAAATTACCTAGAGTATTAATATTTAAATTGACTTACAACTGCAAGTGCTAAATCCTTATTTTATTTTAAATGCTTTTTCCTGAGGATAAAAAGCAACAGCTCCTAATTCTTCCTCAATTCTTAGCAATTGATTGTATTTTGCCATACGATCACTACGAGATGCAGATCCTGTTTTAATCTGACCTGTATTTAATGCAACTGCTAAGTCTGCAATTGTATTATCTTCTGTTTCTCCTGAGCGGTGAGACATTACAGAAGTATAACCAGCATTTTTAGCCATGTTTACTGCTGCAATAGTTTCTGTAAGTGTACCTATTTGGTTAACTTTAATTAAAATTGAATTTGCAATACCATTTTCAATTCCTTTAGAAAGACGCTCTACATTAGTTACAAATAAATCATCTCCTACTAACTGAACTTTGTCTCCTACTTTTTCAGTAAGTGCTTTCCATCCATCCCAGTCGTTCTCATCCATCCCATCTTCAATAGAGATAATTGGATATTTAGCAGAAAGATCTGCCAAATACTGAGCTTGCTCTTCAGAAGTTCTTACAGCACCTTTATCTCCTTCAAATTTAGTATAGTCATATTTTCCATCAACATAAAATTCTGCTGCAGCACAATCTAAAGCAATCATTACTTCATCTCCCATTTTATATCCAGCTTTTTCAACTGCTTTTGAAATGGTATCCAAAGCATCTTCTGTACCATCTAAAGTTGGTGCAAAACCACCTTCATCTCCTACAGCTGTACTTAAACCTCTATCGTGCAATACTTTTTTAAGGTTATGGAAAATCTCAGTCCCCATTTGCATTGCATGCGTAAAGTTTTTAGCCTTTACTGGCATTACCATAAACTCTTGGAAAGCAATAGGTGCATCTGAATGTGATCCTCCATTAATAATATTCATCATTGGCACAGGAAGCGTATTTGCACTTACTCCACCTACGTATCTATATAATGGCATTCCTAATTCGTTTGCCGCAGCTTTAGCAACTGCAAGCGATACCCCTAAAATAGCATTAGCTCCTAATTTAGATTTATTTGGAGTCCCATCTAAATCGATCATTGTTTGATCTATTAAATTTTGCTCAAATACAGAAGCCCCTATAAGTTCTTCTGCAATGGTAGTGTTTACGTTGTTTACAGCTTCAGAAACCCCTTTACCCATGTAAGATTTTCCTCCATCTCTAAGCTCAACTGCTTCATGCTCTCCTGTAGACGCTCCAGATGGAACTGCTGCTCTACCTAAAATACCGTTTTCGGTTACTACATCTACTTCTACGGTTGGATTTCCTCTTGAATCTAATATCTGACGTGCGTGTACACTTATAATTATACTCATACTGTTTCTAGTTTTTGTTGTTTAATGTTTTCTATAAATTGATCAAATAAATACGTAGCATCATTTGGTCCTGGACCAGCTTCTGGATGGTATTGTACCGAGAAACAGTTCTTTTTAGTATGTCTAATTCCCATTACTTCATTATCATTTAAATGAGAATGTGTAATTTCGAAATTAGCATTGCTTTCTGTTTCTTTTCTGTTGATTGCAAAACCGTGGTTTTGAGAAGTAATCTCCCCTTTCCCTGTAAGATGATTTATAACAGGATGATTAATCCCTCTATGTCCATTATACATCTTAAAAGTAGATACTCCTTCTGAAAGTGCAATTATTTGATGCCCTAAACAAATTCCGAATAAAGGTAGGTCCTTTTCTATAATTTCTTTAGCCAAAGTAATAGCGCATTCTAAAGGTTCTGGATCTCCAGGGCCATTAGACAAGAAATATCCGTCTGGATTAAAAGCTTCCATTTCCTTAAAAGTGGCATTGTATGGAAATACCTTTATATAACAATCGCGTTTTGCTAAATTTCTAAGGATATTCTTCTTGATTCCTAAATCCAACGCTGCTATTTTGTAGGTAGCATTTTCATCTCCATAAAAATAAGCTTCTTTGGTTGAAACCTTTGATGCAAGCTCTAAACCTACCATATCTGGTGTCTCGTTTAGTTGCTTCTTCAATTCATCTATTTTATCTACTTCTGTAGATATTACAGCATTCATTGCACCATGGTCTCGAATATAACTCACAAGAGCTCTGGTATCAACATCAGAGATTGCAAGTATATTATTTTCATTTAAAAAGTTCTCAAGAGAATCAGATTTCCCAACTCGCGATGGAACATAGCTAAAGTTCTTACATATAAGACCTGCTATTTTAACTGAATCCGATTCCTCTTCATCATTTTTAACTCCATAATTCCCAATATGGGCATTAGTAGTTACCATTAATTGTCCATAGTAAGATGGATCTGTAAAAATTTCTTGATAGCCTGTCATTCCTGTGTTGAAACAGACTTCGCCAAAAGCACTTCCTTCTTTATTTGCAACGGCTTTCCCATAAAATATGGTACCGTCTGCCAATAAAATCATTGCTTGTTTTCTAGATTGATACTTCATTTTTGTACGTTGCAAAAGTTTTACAAAATAACACAAAAAAAAGGATAAACTAAAACGTTTATCCTTTTTGATATGTTATGATAACATTAATCACTATTCTTGTGAAGTTTCTGGTTTTTCATTGTCAGAATCTTCTTTAGCTGCAGGAGCTTCTTTAGCTTGAGGAGCTTCAACAGTAGCAGCCTCAGTAGCTTTTTTACTTCTACCTCTTCTAGTCGATTTTTTCTTAGCAGGCTTATCAGCTACATTGTAAGTTTCGTTGTAATCAACTAGCTCAATCATCGCCATGTCTGCGTTATCTCCAAGTCTGTTTCCTAGTTTAATAATTCTAGTGTAACCTCCTGGCCTATCACCTACCTTAACAGCAACATCTCTGAAAAGCTCAGTAACAGCGTATTTGTCTCTTAATTTACTAAAAACAACACGTCTGCTGTGTGTTGTATCCTCTTTAGATTTTGTAACTAAAGGCTCAACAAACTGCTTTAAAGCTTTAGCTTTTGCTAAAGTTGTATTAATACGCTTGTGCTCTATTAATGAGCATGCCATATTAGCAAGCATTGCTTTTCTATGAGCTGTTTTTCTACCTAAATGGTTAAATTTCTTTCCGTGTCTCATGACAATTGTTTTAAATCAACATCTTGCTCTACCCATTTTGAGGAGCAAAATATGATGATTTTGTTAGTCTTTATCTAATTTATACTTTGATAAATCCATTCCAAAACTAAGTCCCTTGTTATTTACAAGTTCTTCTAATTCTGTCAACGATTTTTTACCAAAGTTTCTGAATTTCATTAAATCGTTCTTATTAAAAGATACTAAGTCTCCTAATGTATCTACTTCAGCAGCTTTCAAACAGTTTAATGCTCTTACTGAAAGATCCATGTCTACTAACTTGGTTTTCAATAATTGACGCATATGAAGAGATTCCTCATCATAAGTTTCTGTTTGTGCAATTTCATCCGCCTCCAGAGTGATACGCTCATCAGAGAATAACATAAAGTGGTGGATAAGTATTTTTGCAGCTTCAGTTAAAGCATCTTTTGGATGTATAGAACCATCTGAAATGATTTCGAAAACTAATTTCTCGTAATCTGTTTTTTGCTCTACACGATAATTTTCAATGCTAAATTTAACATTTTTGATAGGTGTATATATTGCATCTGTGAAGATAGTTCCAAGAGGAGCATTTGCTTTCTTGTTTTCTTCAGCAGGAACATACCCTCTACCTTTTTCGATTGTAACTTCCATGTTTATAGTTACTTTCGGGTCTAAATTACAGATCACTAAATCTGGATTTAATACCTGAAAACCTGATATAAACTTTTGGAAATCTCCAGCAGTTATTTGTTCTTTACCTGAAATCGAAATAGAAACGGTTTCGTTATCAATATCTTCAATTTGTCTTTTGAAACGCACTTGTTTCAGGTTCAAAATGATTTCTGTAACGTCCTCAACTACACCTTCGATTGCAGAAAATTCGTGTTCTACTTTATCGATTCTAGTTGATGTAATTGCAAAACCTTCTAATGAAGATAAAAGAACTCTTCGTAATGCGTTACCAACGGTCAATCCATATCCTGGTTCCAAAGGTCTGAATTCAAACTTACCTTCGAAATCGGTAGAATCGATCATTATAACTTTATCGGGCTTCTGAAAATTTAGTATTGCCATAGTACGACTGCTGTCTAATTATTATTTAGAGTATAACTCGACGATTAATTGCTCTTTAATATTTTCTGGAATTTGTAAACGTTCTGGAACAGCAACAAAAGTACCTTCCTTTTTCTCGTTATTCCAAGTAATCCATTCGTAAACACTACTATTATTAGCTAACGATCTTTCGATAGCTTCTAAAGATTTTGATTTCTCTCTTACTCCAACTACATCACCTGCTTTTAACTGGTAAGAAGGAATGTTTACTAATTCTCCGTTTACTGTAATGTGACGGTGAGAAACTAATTGTCTCGCTCCTCTTCTTGAAGGAGAAACTCCCATTCTAAAAACTACATTGTCTAAACGAGACTCACAAAGTTGTAAAAGCACTTCCCCAGTAACTCCTTTGCTACGGTTTGCTTTTTCAAATAAGTTTCTAAATTGTTTCTCAAGGATACCGTAAGAGTATTTAGCTTTTTGCTTCTCCATTAACTGGATAGCATATTCTGATTTTTTACCTCTTCTACGGTTGTTTCCGTGTTGTCCTGGAGGATAATTTCTTTTTTCAAAAGATTTATCGTCTCCAAATATTGCTTCTCCGAATTTACGGGCTATTTTAGTCTTTGGACCTGTATATCTTGCCATGTTTTGTAATATTTTGAAGGTGATTATGAATTAAGGCTAATCCTTCGATAATCGTAAAAACCTTCTTTTAAACATAAATGTTATTAAACTCTTCTTCTTTTTGGTGGACGACATCCATTGTGTGGTAGTGGAGTAACATCGATAATTTCTGTTACTTCAATCCCTGCATTATGGATAGAACGGATAGCAGATTCTCTCCCTGATCCTGGACCTTTAACGTACACTTTTACTTTTCTAAGACCTGCCTCTTGAGCTACTTTTGATGCATCTTCTGCAGCAATTTGAGCAGCGTAAGGAGTGTTTTTCTTAGAACCTCTGAATCCCATTTTCCCTGCTGAAGACCAAGAAATAACATCACCCTTTTTATTTGTCAAAGAGATAATTACGTTATTAAATGATGCAGCAATATGAGCTTCACCTACAGATTCTACTATAACCTTGCGTTTCTTAGCAGTTTTTGTATTTGACTTTGCCATAATTAAGCTACGAATTATTTAGTTGCCTTCTTCTTGTTAGCAACAGTTTTTCTTTTACCTTTTCTTGTTCTAGAGTTATTCTTAGTGCGTTGTCCTCTTAATGGAAGACCTGCTCTATGACGAATACCTCTTTGACAACCGATGTCCATTAAACGCTTAATGTTCAATTGAACTTCCGAGCGTAACTCACCTTCTATTTTGTAAGAAGCAATAGCCTCTCTAATACCAGCGATATCTTCGTCTGCCCAGTCGTTAACTTTTGTGTCTTCGCTAACCTGAGCTTTCTCTAAGATCTCTTTAGCTCTACTTTTTCCAATACCAAAGATGTAAGTTAAACCTATAACTCCTCTTTTATGCTTTGGTAAATCTACTCCTGCGATTCTAGCCATAACTTATCCTTGTCTTTGTTTAAATCTAGGATTCTTTTTATTAATTACATACAATCTCCCCTTTCTACGCACAATCTTGCACTCGGGACTTCTCTTTTTTATTGATGCTCTTACTTTCATCTCTTTTAATATCTATAAGTAATTCTTGCTTTAGTAAGGTCATATGGACTCATCTCAAGTTTTACCTTGTCTCCTGGTAATAATTTAATATAATGCATACGCATCTTACCAGAAATATGAGCCGTAACAACGTGACCATTTTCTAATTCTACTCGAAACATTGCATTAGACAATGCTTCGATTATACTTCCATCTTGTTCTATTGCGGGCTGCTTTGCCATAATTAAGCTACAACTTTTCTATTTTTACCTGTTTTCATCAAGCCATCATAATGCCTGTTCAACAAATATGAGTTTACTTGTTGCATTGTATCTATAGCAACACCCACTAAAATTAATAGTGATGTACCGCCATAAAACAACGCCCAACCTTGTTGTACACCCATTATCTTAACAACAATTGCTGGTAATACAGCTATTACTGCTAAAAATAAAGATCCTGGGAATGTAATTAAAGACATTATTTTATCTAAATAATCTGAGGTTTCTTTTCCTGGACGAATTCCTGGTATAAATCCACCACTTCTTTTTAGATCATCAGCCATTTTATTTGTCGGTACAGTAATTGCGGTGTAAAAATACGTAAATATTATGATTAATAGCGCAAAAACTAAATTGTACCATAATCCAAAGATATTGCTAAACTCAGTTTGCAACCATTGACCAGCACCTGTATCTTTCAAAGCTCCTATTCTACCTACATATGCTGGAGCAAACATGATTGCTTGAGCAAATATAATTGGCATTACTCCAGATGCATTTAACTTTAAAGGAATATACTGTCTAGATCCAAAAACATTTTTCTCATAACCACCAGAAGCCGTTCTACGAGCATACTGAACTGGAATTTGTCTTGTTGCCATAACCAACATAATACATGCTAGTATAACTACAAACCATAAAATCAATTCAATCAATATCAACATTAATCCTCCGTTTGAACCTGATGTTCTAGAAACAAATTCTTGCACGAATGACTGTGGCATTCTAGCAATAATTCCTACCATAATAAGTAAAGAGATTCCGTTACCAATACCTTTATCGGTAATTTTTTCTCCTAACCACATAGCAAAAATGGTTCCTGTAACTAAAATTAAAACTGCAGGAATCATAAAATCAAGTCCTTTACCTAAGATAAAAGCACTATCTGGAACACCTAAAGATCCTAATGAATAAAGATACGCTGGTGCTTGTACCAAACAAATACCTATTGTTAACCAACGGGTAATTTGATTTAATGTTTTACGCCCACTCTCCCCTTCTTTTTGTAACTTCTGAAGGTAAGGAATAGCTAATCCCATTAATTGAACTACGATTGATGCAGAAATATAAGGCATAATACCTAAAGCAAAGAAAGAAGCATTTGCAAACGCTCCACCTGTAAATGCATTTAAGATACCTAATAATCCTCCACCATCTGTTCTAGATGATAATTCTGCCAATTGTTGTGTATCAATACCTGGTAATACTACTTGTGCACCAAAACGATACACTAATAGAAGACCAAGGGTAATTAAAATTCTACCCTTTAGTTCTTCAATTTTCCAAATATTGCTTAATGTCTCAATAAATTTCTTCATGGTTACTTGTTGGTTATAAACTTACTGCTTCACCTCCGGCTGCTTCGATAGCTGCTTTTGCACTGGCGGTAAATTTATGTACTGATATTTTTAATTTAGCTTTTAGTTCTCCACCTCCTAGTATTTTAACTAGCTCGTTAGATTTAACAACTCCGTTGCTAACTAAAACTTCTAAATCTACAGTGTCTTTAACAACACCTTTATCAACCAATTCTTGTAACTTGTTTAAATTGATTCCTGTGTATTCCTTTCTATTGATGTTATTAAAACCAAATTTAGGTACACGTCTTTGAAGTGGCATTTGCCCCCCTTCAAAACCAATTTTCTTAGAATATCCTGAACGGGATTTAGCTCCTTTATGACCTCTAGTGGCAGTACCACCTTTGCCAGAACCTTGACCACGTCCTACTCTTTTTCCGTCTCTATGTACTGAACCTTCAGCTGGTTGTAAGTTACTTAAATTCATAACTATATTGTTATTAAGCTTCTTCAAAAGAAACTAAGTGTTCTACTTTTTTTACCATACCAAGGATGTTTGGTGTTGCATCATGCTCCACAACTTGACCAATTCCTCTTAGGCCTAGTGCTTTTAACGTTCTTTTTTGTCTTTCAGTACGTTTTATGCTGCTTTTTACTTGCGTAACTTTTACTTTTTTCATCTTATCCTTGGTTTATCCTTTAAAAACTTTTTCTAAAGAAATTCCTCTTTGCTTAGCGATTGTTCTAGCGTCTCTTAAACGTAGTAAAGCATCAAAAGTTGCTTTTACAACGTTGTGAGGGTTAGAAGAACCTTGAGATTTAGATAGTACATCATGTACTCCAACTGCTTCTAATACCGCACGTACTGCACCTCCTGCAATAACCCCGGTACCGTGTGAAGCTGGCTGAATGTAAACTCTTGCACCACCGTATTTCCCTTTTTGCTCATGAGGTAATGTACCTTTGTTAAGAGGGATACGTACTAGGTTTTTCTTAGCATCTTCTACTGCTTTAGAAATAGCATCTGCTACCTCTTTAGATTTTCCTAATCCGTGACCAACTACACCATTCTCGTCTCCTACAACAACAATTGCAGAAAATCCGAAGGCTCTACCTCCTTTAGTAACTTTAGTAACTCTTTGTACACCTACTAAACGATCTTTCAATTCAAGTCCACCAGGTTTTACTAATTCTACGTTTTTATAATCTTGATACATATCTTCTTAGAATTTAAGTCCTGCTTCTCTAGCACCATCTGCTAATGATTTTACTCTACCGTGATATAAATAACCACCTCTATCAAAAGAGATTAACTCATATCCAGCGCTTTTTGCTTTCTCTGCAATAGCTTTACCTACTAAGGCTGCTATTTCAGTTTTAGTACCTTTTGCAGAACTAATTTCTTTATCTCTTGAAGATGCTGCTAACAGAGTTTTCCCTGTTACATCATCTATCAATTGAGCATAAATTTCTTTATTACTTCTAAAAACAGCCAATCTAGGTCTTGCTTCTGTTCCAGAAACAACCTTGCGGATTCTGTTTTTGATTCTCTGTCTTCTTTCAGTCTTTGATAATGCCATAGTGCTAATTATTAAGCTGATTTACCTGCTTTTCTTCTTAATTGCTCACCAACAAACTTGATTCCTTTTCCTTTGTAAGGCTCTGGCTTACGGAAAGAACGGATCTTAGCTGCTACTTGACCAACTAATTGCTTATCGTATGATGTTAGTTTTACGATTGGGTTTTTACCTTTTTCTGAGATTGTTTCAATCTTAACCTCAGGAGCTAAATCGATAACAATGTTATGCGAAAAACCTACAGCCAAATCTAATTTCTGACCTTGGTTGCTAGCTCTGTAACCTACACCAACTAATTCTAACTGTTTAGTAAAGCCATTAGAAACACCTTCAATCATGTTATTGATTAATGATCTGTAAAGACCGTGTTTAGCTTTAACATTTTTTATCTCTGAAGAACGCTCAACAATAACATTTCCTTCTTCTACCTTTACAGTAACATCAGAAAAAGTCTGCTTTAATTCTCCAAGTTTACCTTTTACGGTAACTTCGTCTTCTTTAATATCTACAGTAACTCCCTCAGGAATTACTATTGGACTATTACCTATTCTTGACATTTCTTCTTGTCTTTAATATATTAGTAAACGTAACACAATACTTCTCCACCTACGCTCTCTAACTTTGCTTGCTTACTTGTCATTACTCCATGAGAAGTAGAAACAATTGCAATACCAAGTCCATTTAGAACTCTAGGAAGTTCATCTTTACCTACATACTTACGTAATCCAGGTGTACTTACACGCTTCAGTCTTTTAATAACAGGCTCTTTAGTTAGCTTATCATATTTCAAAGCTATCTTAATAGTTCCTTGTACTGAGTTGTCTTCAAATTTATAACTTAAAATATATCCTTGATCGAATAAAATTTTAGTCATGTCTTTTTTCAAATTAGAAGAAGGTATTTCTACCACTCTGTGCCCAGCGCTGTTTGCGTTTCTAATTCTTGTTAAATAATCTGCTATAGGATCTGTATACATCTATATCTATTTGCGGTAATAGTTTTCGGGTAAATCCGAACTTACTACCAGTTAATTTTTGTTACCAACTTGCTTTCTTAACCCCTGGGATTAATCCGTTGTTTGCCATTTCTCTGAATGTTACACGAGAAATTCCAAAAGTACGCATATAACCTCTAGGTCTTCCAGTTAGTTTACAACGATTGTGTAAACGTACTGGTGAAGAGTTTTTTGGTAATTTTTGTAATGCTTCGTAATCTCCAGCTTCTTTTAAAGCTTTTCTTTTCTCAGCATACTTATCTACCAATTTCTGTCTTTTAACCTCACGGGCTTTCATTGATTCTTTAGCCATACTAGTTCTTTTTAAAAGGTAATCCTAATTCGCTTAATAATGATTTTGCTTCTTTATCGGTATCCGCAGAAGTAACAAAGGTAATATCCATACCTGCTACTTTGTTTACTCTATCGATATTGATCTCTGGAAAGATAATCTGCTCGGTTACCCCAAGGTTATAATTCCCACGTCCATCAAAACCATTCGCTTTGATTCCATTAAAATCTCTAACTCGAGGAAGTGCTGAAGTAACTAATCTATCTAAAAACTCGTACATCATTTCTCCACGTAAAGTTACTTTTGCCCCAATTGGCATTCCTTTACGAAGTTTAAAAGACGCAACATCCTTTTTAGATATTGTAGCTACTGCTTTTTGTCCAGAAATTCTACTTAATTCGTCTACTGCGTAGTCGATTAGCTTTTTATCTGCAACTGCTGCACCAACTCCACGGCTAATAACAATCTTTTCCAGTTTAGGCACCTGCATAACATTGGTGTAACCAAACTCTCCTGTAAGAGCAGAAACTATTCTTTCTTTATACTCTTGTTTTAATCTTGGAATGTAAGCCATAATTAAATTACTTCATTAGATTTTTTAGAAAATCTCACTTTCTTACCATCTCTTTCTTCGTAACCTACTCTCGTAGTTTCTCCTGATTTAGGATCTATTAACGACAAATTAGATATATGAATAAGAGCTTCTTTCTTAACGATACCACCTTGAGGGTTTTTAGCACTTGGCTTCTCGTGTTTAGACACAAGATTAACTCCCTCAACTATCGCTTTGTTCTTTTCACGATTTACTTTAAGCACTTGCCCTTCTGAACCTTTATGTTCTCCTGCAATTACTCTTACAGTATCTCCTGATTTTATCTTTAGTTTTATCATTTCTTAATGTATTAAAGCACCTCTGGAGCTAATGATACAATTTTCATAAACTGCTTATCACGCAATTCTCTAGCTACTGGTCCAAATACACGAGTTCCGCGCATCTCCCCTGCAGGGTTAAGAAGTACACAAGCATTATCATCAAAACGAATGTAAGAACCATCTGGTCTTCTTACTTCTTTTCTAGTACGAACTACTACTGCTGTAGATACTTGCCCCTTTTTAACGTTTCCGTTTGGAGTTGCATCTTTTACGGTAACAACTATTTTGTCACCAACAGAAGCATATCTTCTTTTAGTACCTCCTAATACACGGATAGTAAGAACTTCTTTAGCTCCCGTGTTGTCTGCTACTTTTAATCTTGATTCCTGTTGTACCATAATTATTTAGCTCTTTCAATGATTTCAACTAATCTCCAACATTTAGTTTTACTTAAAGGTCTTGTTTCCATGATCTTTACTGTATCACCAATATTGCAATCGTCTTTTTCGTCGTGCGCAACATATTTCTTTGTTTTTAACACGAACTTACCGTACATAGGGTGTTTTACTCGTTTTACTTCAGAAACCACAATTGATTTCTGCATTTTGTTACTTGTAACAACCCCTATTCTTTCTTTTCTTAAATTTCTATTTTCCATCTTCTAGCAGAATCGAATTATTGTAATTCTCTTTTAGTAAGCTCTGTTGCCAATCTAGCCACCGTTCTTCTAGTATATCTCAACTGAAGTGGATTCTCCAAAGGTGTAATTGTATGAGCTAATTTTAAATCTGCATATTGTTTCTTAACAATACCAAGCTGTTCTTGTAGCTCAGCAGTAGAAAATTCTCTAATCTCTGATTGTTTCATAATCTTCTTAATTAATTAAGCTGAATAATCTCTAGCTACAATAAACTTTGTTTTAACCGGTAGTTTCTGAGCTGCAAGCCTTAAAGCTTCTTTTGCAACATCCATAGGCACTCCACCTATTTCAAACATAATTCTACCTGGTTTAACTACAGCTGCCCAATATTCTGGTGCACCTTTACCTTTACCCATACGCACCTCAAGTGGCTTCTTTGTAATTGGCTTGTCTGGAAAAATTTTGATCCATAACTGCCCTTCTCTTTTCATAAAACGAGTAGCAGCAACACGAGCAGCCTCAATTTGACGCGCTGTGATGAATGATGAATCCATTGATTTTATACCAAACATACCATTTGAAAGTTCATGCCCTCTTTGAGAAAGACCTTTCATTCGGCCTTTCTGCTGCTTACGGTATTTTGTTCTTTTCGGCTGTAACATTTTTCTTTTACTTTAAAAAATTACTTTCTACGACGAGATTTTCTAGCTCCACCACCGGCATTATTATTGCCGCCTTTCCCTTGCTTCTTAGACATTCCAACAAGCGGAGAAAGCTCTCTCTTTCCATAAACCTCACCTTTCATGATCCACACTTTGATTCCCAATCTACCATAAGTAGTATGAGCCTCATGTAATGCATAATCAATGTCAGCTCTAAATGTTGACAAAGGAATTCTACCATCTTTATACGCTTCAGAACGTGCCATTTCAGCCCCGTTTAAACGTCCAGAGATTTGAATTTTGATACCTTCGGCGTTCATTCTCATCGCTGCAGCGATAGCCATTTTGATTGCACGTCTGTAAGAAATTCTATTCTCAATTTGACGAGCAACACTTGCAGCAACAAGGTTAGCATCTAATTCTGGTCTCTTAATTTCAAAGATGTTAATTTGAACTTCTTTGTCGGTAATTTTCTTAAGCTCTTCTTTTAACTTGTCTACCTCTTGACCACCCTTACCAATAATGATTCCTGGGCGAGCCGTAGTGATAGTAACGGTCACAAGCTTAAGCGTACGCTCAATAATTACTCTAGATACACTAGCTTTAGATAAACGAGCATGGATATACTTTCTGATTTTATCGTCTTCAGCAAGTTTATCTCCATAGTCATTACCTCCATACCAGTTGGATTCCCATCCTCTAATGATACCAAGGCGATTTCCGATCGGATTTGTTTTCTGTCCCATACTCTATCTTAACTTTGTGTATTATTTTTAGCACCAACCACTATTGTAACGTGGTTAGAACGTTTTCTAATTCTATGTGCGCGACCTTGAGGTGCTGGACGAAGTCTTTTCAACATTGCCCCACCATCTACGCGAATTTCTTGAACAAATAAATCTGCCTCCTCTAAGTTTGCATCTTCATTTTTAGACTGCCAGTTTGCTATCGCAGAAACTAACAACTTCTCTAAACGACGAGATGCTTCTTTTTGGTTAAATTTCAAAATAGCAAGTGCCTTCTCAACTTTTTCCCCACGAACTAAATCGGCTACTAACCTCATTTTTCTTGGTGAAGTTGGGCAGTTATTCAACTTTGCAAACGCTAAACTTTTCTTAGCTTCTTTTATTTGCTCTGCTCTTTCTCTTTTACGAACTCCCATGGCTACTTATTATTTTTTTCCTTTATTTTTTGCACCTGCATGACCTCTAAAAGATCTTGTTGGTGAAAATTCTCCTAACTTATGACCTACCATGTTCTCTGTTACATACACAGGAACAAATTGGCGACCATTATGTACAGCTATTGTTTGACCAACGAAATCTGGAGTAATCATAGATGCTCTAGACCAGGTTTTAATAACTGTCTTCTTACCAGACTCAACATTTTGTTGAACTTTTTTCTCTAAACTATAGTGAACGTAAGGTCCTTTTTTTAGTGAACGTGCCATCTCTTAATACTTTATTTCTTTCTACGTTCTATAATATACTTATTACTCGCTTTAGATTTAGTTCTTGTTCTAAATCCTTTAGCAGGTATTCCGTTTCTTGATCTTGGATGTCCTCCAGAAGCACGGCCTTCCCCACCACCCATTGGGTGATCTACTGGGTTCATTACAACCGGTCTAGTTCTAGGTCTTCTTCCTAACCAACGTTTTCTACCTGCTTTACCAGAAACCACTAACTGATGATCTGAATTTGATACCGCTCCAATTGTAGCTAAACAATTTGCTAATACCAATCTAGTTTCACCAGAAGGAAGTTTCACAGTAGCATATTTACCTTCTCTTGCCATTAACTGAGCAAAAGCACCAGCCGAACGAGCCATAACAGCTCCTTGACCAGGACGTAATTCAATACAAGATATAATAGTACCTAATGGAACCTCACTTAAAGGCATTGCATTTCCTATTTCAGGAGCTACACCAGATCCAGAGACTACAGTTTGACCTACTTGCAAACCGTTTTGAGCAATAATATAGCTCTTCTCTCCGTCTTTGTATGTAATTAATGCAATAAACGCAGTTCTGTTTGGATCGTATTGTATTGATTCTACTGTAGCTTCAACGTTAGTTTTCATTCTTTTAAAATCAACCACACGATACTTCTTCTTATGACCACCACCTAAATAGCGCATGGTCATTTTTCCTTGACTGTTTCTACCTCCCGACTTTTTTAACGGAGCGAGTAAACTCTTCTCCGGCTTGTCAGTAGTAATCGCGTCAAATCCGTTTACTACTCTAAATCGCTGCCCAGGAGTTACTGGTTTTAATTTTCTTACTGACATTTCTTGTCTTTACTTATATATTATTATAAAAATCAATAATATCCCCTTCGGCTACTTGAATAACAGCTTTCTTAATAGCATTGGTTTTACCATGCTGAATACCTGTTTTTGTGTAGCGAGTACTTCTTTTTGGTCCGTAATTCATTGTGCGAACTTTTTCAACAGAAACTCCATAAGTAGCTTCCACGGCATCCTTAATTTGCAACTTGTTTGCCTTAGTATCTACAATGAAACCATAACGATTATTCAACTCGCTATCTGCGGTTGCTTTTTCGGTAATAATAGGTTTTATTAACACACTCATTGGTTCCTTATTTACTTAAATTCGACTCAATTCCTTCTATAGATCCTTCTAAAAGCACTATGTTATTTGCATTAACAATTCTATAAGTGCTTAATTCTGAGTTAGTTACAACTTCAGAGGTCTTTAAATTGCGTGACGACAAATATACATTATTATTTGAATCACCCAACACAAAGAGGGACTTTTTATTTTCTAACCCTAAAGCTTTCAAAACATTAGTGAAATTTTTAGTTTTTGGAGCTTCAAAATCGAAGTCTTCTAAAACAATAATTGATTTCTCTTGTGCTTTGATTGTCAATGCTGAACGTCTTGCAAGACGCTTCACATTTTTATTTAGCTTCTGAGTATAATCTTTTGGTCTAGGACCAAAAATTCTACCACCTCCTTTAAAAATTGGAGACTTGATACTTCCTGCTCTTGCAGTACCTGTACCCTTTTGCTTTTTTATCTTACGTGTACTACCTGCAATCTCCGCTCTTTCTTTAGATTTATGCGTACCTTGACGTTGATTAGCCAAATACTGCTTAACATCTAAATATACAGCGTGAGTACTAGGCTCTACACCAAAAACTGACTTAGAAAGACTAACTTTTCTTCCAGTTTCTTTTCCGTTGATATCTAAAACTGCTACTTCCATTACTTCTGAACGATTACATAAGCATTTTTGTGACCAGGTACACATCCTTTAACTACTAAAAGATTTTTCTCTGCAACCACTTTCAATACTCTTAAGTTTTGTACTGTTACTCTTTCTGCACCCATCTGTCCAGCCATACGCATACCCTTAAATACACGAGCAGGATATGATGCAGCACCAATAGAACCAGGAGCTCTTAAACGGTTATGCTGACCGTGAGTAGACTGACCTACACCACCGAAACCATGACGTTTTACAACACCCTGAAATCCTTTTCCTTTTGACGTACCAGTAACATCAATAAATTCTCCTTCTACAAATTGCTCTACTGTTACAGTATCACCTAATTTGAAATCTCCTTTAAAATCTTGGAACTCGACAACTTTCTTTTTAGGAGAAACACCTGCTTTTTTAGCGTGACCTTGCTCAGCTTTATTAGCATGTTTTTCTGCCTTGTCATCGAAACCAAGCTGAAGAGCTTCATACCCGTCAACCTCTGCGGTTCTGACTTGGGTAACTACGCATGGTCCAGCTTCGATCACTGTACATGGAATGTTCTTTCCATTTTCGTCGAAGATGCTGGTCATACCAATCTTTTTTCCTATTAACCCAGACATTCTAATTTAATTTACGATGTACAATTTGTAACTATTACAAACCTTCCACCAAATTGTTATTACTAATTGTTATTTATCTAAAAAACTTCAGAGCTGAAAAATACTTTCAGCTCTGAATGTATTTTTTCCGTTTTTCCTTCGCCAAAGGCTTAGGACATGTACTAATCAAATTCCATGATTAGTTCAAGGAATTAAACCTTGATTTCTACTTCAACACCACTTGGTAATTCCAGTTTCATCAAAGCATCAATTGTTTTTGATGAAGAACTGTAAATATCAAGAAGTCTTTTGTAAGAGCTTAATTGAAATTGCTCTCTAGACTTTTTATTTACGTGTGGAGAACGTAGTACAGTAAATATTTTTTTGTGTGTTGGTAACGGAATTGGTCCAGTTACTACAGCACCAGTAGTTTTTACTGTCTTAACGATTTTTTCAGCTGATTTATCAACTAAATTATAATCGTATGATTTAAGTTTTATTCTGATTTTTTGACTCATTTTCTTTAGATTTAAGCTTCAACTCCTTTTGCTTCCTTAATTACAGCTTCAGATATATTTGAAGGTGTTTCAGCATAATGTGAAAATTCCATAGTAGATGTTGCTCTACCAGATGATAAAGTACGTAAAGAGGTTACATATCCAAACATTTCAGATAATGGAACACTTGCTTTAATTACTTTTGCACCCGCTCTGTCGCTCATGTTGTTAATTTGACCACGACGACGGTTAAGGTCACCTACAATATCTCCCATACTTTCCTCAGGAGTTAACACTTCTAATTTCATAATTGGCTCCATGATCACAGCTTTTGCAGCTTTTGCAGCAGCTTTAAATCCTAGTTTAGCAGCCAATTCGAACGAAAGTTGATCGGAATCCACATCGTGATAAGAACCATCAGTCAAAGTAACTTTCATAGCATCTACTTCATAACCCGCTAACGGACCATTTTTCATTGCTTCTCTGAAACCTTTCTCAATAGAAGGAACAAATTCCTTAGGAACGTTACCACCTTTAATTACAGATTCGAATTCAAGACCAAGCTTACCTTCTTCAGCTGGCTCAAGTGTAAATACGATATCAGCAAATTTACCACGTCCACCAGATTGTTTCTTATAAACCTCTCTGTGATCCGCTTTTTGCGTAATCGATTCTTTATACTCAACCTGAGGCTGACCTTGGTTAACTTCAACCTTAAACTCACGTCTAAGACGGTCAACAATAATATCTAAGTGAAGCTCACCCATACCAGAAATAATTGTTTGTCCTGAAGCCTCATCAGTTCTAGCTGTAAATGTTGGATCCTCTTCAGCTAATTTAGCTAAAGCCATCCCCATTTTATCAACATCTGCTTTTGTTTTAGGCTCCACAGCAATACCAATTACTGGATCTGGGAAATCCATACTCTCAAGTACAATAGGTGCTTTTTCGTCTGATAAAGTATCTCCTGTTTTGATGTCTTTAAACCCAACAGCAGCTCCAATATCTCCAGCCTCTATATACTCAATTGCATTTTGCTTGTTTGAGTGCATTTGATAGATACGAGAAATACGCTCTTTTTTACCAGATCTGTTATTTAAAACATAAGATCCAGCATCTAATCTACCAGAATATGCACGGAAGAATGCTAAACGACCTACAAAAGGATCGGTAGCAATTTTAAATGCCAAAGCAGCAAAAGGCGCATCCACATCTGGCTTACGTCTTTCTTCAGCACCTGTATCAGGATTCGTTCCAACAACACCATCTTTATCTACCGGTGAAGGTAAATAACGACAAACAGCATCTAATAAGAACTGAACCCCTTTATTTTTAAATGAAGAACCACAAATCATAGGAATGATTGCTCTATCCATTACCGCAGCTCTTAAAGCAGCGTGAATTTCTTCTTCAGTTATAGAACTCTCATCTTCAAAGAATTTCTCAAGTAGATTTTCATCATACTCAGCAACCTCTTCGATAAGTTTTGCACGGTACTCACGAACTTCTTCCTTCATATCTTCAGGAATATCTACTACATCAAAAGTAGAACCGAAATTATCTTCGTGCCATACAATAGCTCTATTTTTTACTAAATCTACAATTCCTTTAAAATCAGCTTCATCACCAATAGGCAATACAATTGGAACTGCATTAGAACCCAACATCTCTTTAACCTGCTTTGAAACAGCTAAGAAGTTAGACCCTTGACGGTCCATTTTGTTAACAAAACCAATTCTAGGAACACCATAATTATCTGCTAATCTCCAGTTAGTTTCAGACTGAGGCTCAACACCATCAACCGCACTAAACAAGAAAACCAACCCATCAAGAACACGTAAAGAACGGTTTACCTCTACGGTAAAGTCAACGTGGCCAGGAGTATCGATAATATTAAAGTGATATCCTTTAGTTTCAGGAGTTGGCTGTGCATTCTCCATAGGGAACTGCCAAGTACAAGTTGTAGCAGCAGAAGTAATTGTAATACCTCTTTCTTGCTCTTGCTCCATCCAGTCCATTGTAGCAGCACCATCGTGCACCTCTCCAATTTTATGAGAAACTCCTGTGTAAAAAAGAACACGCTCTGTTGTTGTTGTTTTACCAGCATCAATATGAGCCGCAATCCCTATATTTCTTGTATATTTTAAATCTCTTTGTGCCATTTTATTTTTTTACTAAAATCTAAAGTGAGAGAATGCTTTATTTGCTTCAGCCATTTTATGAGTATCAACTCTTTTCTTAACCGCTGCACCTTCTTCTTTTGCAGCTGCAAGAACTTCGCCAGCTAATTTTTGAGCCATTGATTTTTCATTTCTCTTACGAGAATAACTAATCAACCACTTCATAGCCATAGATACTTTTCTATCTGGTCTAATCTGCATAGGAATTTGGAATGTAGCTCCACCTACACGACGGCTTCTAACCTCTACGTGTGGCATTACATTTGATAATGCATCTTTCCAAATCTCTAAAGCAGTTTTTTCTTCGTCTTGTTTTTTCTCTTCTACGATATCAATTGCATCATAGAAAACTTTAAAAGCTACAGACTTTTTACCATCCCACATCATCATGTTAACGAAACGCGTCACTAACTGATCATTAAATCTTGGATCTGGTAAAAGAGGTCTTTTTTTGGCCTGTCTTTTTCTCATTTCTTCTTGTTAAAAGTTTTAATTACTTCTTAGGGCGCTTTGCACCGTATTTTGATCTACGTTGCGTTCTTCCTTGAACACCAGCTGTATCTAAAGCACCACGAACGATGTGATACCTTACCCCCGGTAAATCTTTTACTCTTCCGCCTCTTACTAATACTATCGAGTGCTCTTGTAAGTTGTGACCTTCTCCAGGGATGTATGCATTTACCTCTTTACCATTTGTAAGACGAACCCTTGCTACTTTACGCATAGCAGAGTTTGGCTTTTTAGGCGTAGTAGTATAAACACGCGTACAAACCCCTCTTCTTTGAGGACACGAATCTAAAGCAGCCGATTTACTCTTCTTAGTAATTGTGACTCTTCCTTTTCGTACTAATTGTGAAATTGTTGGCATAATCTACTAAACAATAATTATGTTTTATTTAATTAAATTTCCCTTTAAAATCCTGAGATTCAGCTCATAAAAGAACACACCTCTCGTTTAAAAGGGTGGCAAAGGTATAAAAAATTATCAATAAATCAAACCTTAATTAATTAATTTTCAACAAAATCCACCTGCCACATAAAAAACAGCACAAAGAACACATAGTAATGTAAAGGAATAGTCACAATTATTTCAGAAAAGTAAAAATTACAAATTATTGTTGTCCGATAAAAGTTAATGGAATTTACAGGACTCCACTTATATCAAGGTCAAAAATGAGGCTTTCAAAATAGACTTATTGTTATTAATAAAAATGAATAAAAAAAGATTTGAGCAACACTTTTCTTTAAACCGATTACTCCATGACAATTAAGGCTTAGCCTTTGTTCTTTTTCTTACAGCGAAGCGGTCTTGTATTTTTACTTGAACATTAATGATTACAGAATTAAAAAAAGACTACACTAAAAATACTGTATTATTAATAAGGTGTTATATTTAATAAGAATTATGTAAAAAACCACAAAAAGCTTAACATTCTCTTAAAATTTATGACAGAAAAGTTGCAATCTTAACGTTATTTTATCATTTTCGCAGCAGCTAATTCAAATAAATTTATAAAATGAGAACAAAGTTTAGTGGATTTTTGACGCTAATCCTAGCGTTAATTGTGCAAATAACTTTTGCACAAGAAAAAACCGTAACAGGTGTGATTACAGACCAGGATGGCCTGCCGCTACCTGGCGCAAATGTAGTAGTTAAAGGTACCGCCAATGGTACTCAAACTGATTTTGATGGAAATTATTCCATCCAAGCCAACACAGGAGACATATTAGTATATTCTTTTGTTGGACAAAAAACTGAAGAGCGAACAGTTGGCGCTTCTAACGCCATTGATGTTAGCCTTCAACAAGATGCACAAGCTCTTGATGAAGTTGTTGTAACAGCTCTGGGGATTAAAAGAGAAAAGAAAGCATTAGGGTATGCAACTCAAGAGGTAAAAGGAGAGGCAGTTTCTACTGTAAAAAGTCAAAACTTTGTAAACTCTTTATCTGGTAAAGTTGCTGGTTTAAACATTAAGCCTTCTGGTACAATGGGTGGTTCTACACAAGTTGTAATTAGAGGTAACAGCTCAATTGCTGGAAACAATCAGGCTTTATTCGTTGTAGATGGAGTACCAATTAACAATGACAACAACAATACTGCAGATCAACAAGCTGGTCGTGGTGGTTATGATTATGGTAACGCTGCCTCTGATGTTAACCCAGATGATATTGAAAGCATCAACGTACTTAAAGGTGCTGCCGCAACAGCTCTTTATGGATCTAGAGCTTCTAATGGAGTTGTAATGATTACTACCAAAAAAGGTAGAAAACAAAAAGGAATTGGAGTTACTGTAAGTTCCAGCTTTACCATGGGTACTGCTGACAAAACTACACTTCCTACATATCAGAAAAAATATGGTGCTGGTTATGGACCATATTATGACTCTGCTGATGGTTTCTTTTTATTAGACGACATTAACGGTGACGGAATTGATGATTTAACAACTCCTTTCACTGAAGATGCTTCATACGGAGCTCCTTTCGACCCTAACAAAATGGTGTACCAATGGAATAGTATCTACCCACAATTAGGAGATACTTACCAAAAAGCCACTCCATGGGTTGCTGCTGAAAACGACCCTAATTATATCTGGAGCGCAGCCGGCACAATGGTAAACTCTGTATCTCTAGATGGTGGTTCTGACAAAGGAACTTTCAGAATGGGATACACTAATCTTGATCAAGAAGGTAACTTACCAAACAGCCAGATTAAAAGAAACTCATTAAATTTTTCAGGGTCTTTGAATCTAACCGATAAGCTAACAGCTACAACTACTTTCAATTTTGTTAAAACAGATGGTAAAGGACGATACGGAACAGGATACTCTTCTTTAAACCCAATGCAACAGTTTAGACAATGGTTTCAAACAAATGTAGATGTTAAAGAACAGAAGGAAGCATATTTTGCTACAGGCGAGAATATTACTTGGAATCCAAATTCTTCAAGTGATTTATCTCCTATTTATTCTGATAATCCATACTGGACATTCTTTGAGAACTATCAAACAGATACTCGTAATAGATTCTACGGAAATGCGGCTTTAAACTACCAAATTAATGATTGGTTAAGTGTTTTAGGAAGATTTACTTACGATACTTCTTCAAGTCTACAGGAAGAAAGAATTAACGTTGGTAGTGCAGATGTTTCTAAATACAGTAGATTCAATAATAATACTGCAGAATACAACTATGACTTAATGTTAAATTTTAATAAAGATTTAACTGAGAAATTAAATTTGGATGGTAACATTGGATTTAACTTAAGAAGAAATGAGTGGAGCTCTATTTTTGCAGAAACTAATGGCGGCTTAAACCTAGCAGGATTATACAGCCTATCAAATAGCGTTAACCCTCTTGAGGCTCCAACAGAATATGAAGCTGTAAAAATGGTAGATGGTGCTTACGCAAGAGCAAGTTTTGGTTATGACGACACTGTATATATTGAAGGTACAGCTAGAACAGACCGTTCTTCTGCACTTCCTAAGTCAGACAACAGATACTTCTACTGGTCGGTAACTGGAAACTTAATTTTTTCTGAGCTATTCGATAGTAGCTGGTTATCTTTTGGTAAAGTAAGAGCAAATTATGCAACTGTAGGTTCTGACACAGATCCTTATAGAGTATTTAACACTTACACAGTTGGAACTCCATTTAATGGTGGTTTAGCATCAAACAACTCTACAAAACAAAATCTTGAACTAAAGCCAGAAGAACAAGAAAACTGGGAGGTTGGTCTTGAAATGTTCATCCTTAATAGACGTCTAGGTTTTGATGTATCCTACTACGATACTAAAAATAAAGACCAAATTACAAGCGTTCCTGTATCAAACTCTACTGGATATACGTCTGCTTTATTAAATGCAGGTACTATTCAGAATAAAGGGCTTGAAGTTCAATTAAATGCAACTCCAATTCAAAGTGAAAACTTTAGATGGAACTTTATATTGAACTGGTCTCAAAACAGAAGTGAAGTACTTTCTCTAGCAGATGGTATCGAAAACTTACAATTAGCTTCCTTACAAGGTGGAGTATCTGTGAACGCTGCTGTTGGAGAACCAATGGGAGTTATTAGAGGTACAGACTATGTATATGATGACAATGGTAATCGTGTTGTAGGAAGTAATGGATATTACCTTACATCTGCCAGCAACTCTATTATCGGAGATATCAACCCAGACTGGAAAGCAGGTTTATACAACACTTTCTCTTACAAAAACATTAGTTTAGGATTCTTAATAGACATGCAAAAAGGAGGCGATATATTCTCTCTAGACACATGGTATGGTTACGCAACAGGTCTATATGACTTCACTGCTGGTACAAATGATTTAGGAAACCCTGTAAGAAACCCTTTAACTAATGATGCTACTAGTGGTGGTGTTATTTTACCAGGCGTTAAAGAAGATGGAACTCCAAATGATATCAGAGCCAACGCATCCACTTCTGGAAACCCATGGGGATATGCCAGAGCAACAAATGCTCAACACGTTTATGATGCAGGTTATATTAAATTACGTGAAGCTAACATTACTTATAAGTTAAGTGATAAGGTTCTAGAGCAACTTCCATTCACAGCAGCTTCTTTCTCTTTAATAGGAAGAAATTTATGGATTATTGATAAAAGTGTTCCATTTGCAGATCCAGAAGCAGGTTTAAGTTCTGGTAATGTTCAAGGATATCAATCAGGAGCATACCCAAGTATTAGAGAAATAGGAGCAAGTCTTAAATTACAGTTCTAAAAAAATAATTATGAAAAAAATAGTATTAACAATTATATCTCTAGTAACTCTAATCTCTTGTCAATCAGACGACAAGTATGAGAACTACAATAGAGACCCAAAGAATCCAACTCAAGTTGATGCGGACTTCTTATTCAACAATGCTCAAAAGAGCTTGGTTGACCAAATGACAAGCACTAGTGTTAATCGAAATGTATTTAGATTACTAGGTCAGCATTGGACTGAAACTACATATTTTGATGAAGCCAACTACGATTTAACAAACAGAAATATACCGGAATACCATTGGTCTGAAATGTATAGAGACGTCTTGTTAGACCTAAAAACAGCGAAAGAGGTTGCGGAAGCAAACCCAGAGCTAAGTGCAGGAGAAATAGCGGCTAGAAAAGCGCAAGCAGAAGTATTAATGGTATATACTTACCAACAATTAGTAGATACTTATGGCAACATTCCTTATACAGAATCTCTTGATGCTGAAGGCTTTCCTTTACCTGCTTATGACGATGCTGCAACAATTTATTCTGATTTAATTACAAGAATAGATGCAGCAACACCTAACTTAACAGGTTCTGGTTTTTCAATTGACAATATCTACGGAGGAGATATGGCTGCATGGACTAAGTTTGCTAATTCTATAAAATTAAGAATTGGTATTCGTTTATCAGATGTTAACCCTACCCTATCTCAATCAACTGTTGAATCAGCTGTTGCTGGAGGTGTATTTACATCTAATGATGATAATGCTACTTTTGAATATCAAGGAGCTACTCCAAACACAAACCCTTTATGGGTAGATTTAGTTCAGTCTGGAAGATCTGATTTTGTTCCTGCTAATACATTAGTAGATTTCATGAACGATCTAGAAGACCCTCGTAGAGCTGTATATTTCGATGACAATATGGGTGCAGACACGTATGTTGGAGGTATTTATGGAGCTAGTAATACATTCTCTAACTATACACATATTGGAGATCTCCTACACCAACCTACATTTCCAGGAATCCTTCTTGACTATTCAGAAGTATCCTTCTATTTAGCTGAAGCAGCTGCTAGATCTTACGCTGTTACAGGCACAGTTGAAGAACATTATAACAATGGTATAACTGCATCTTTTGAATACTGGGATGTTGCAGATGTTGCTACATACCTTGCTAAACCAGAGGTTGCATATGCTACAGCTCCAGGAACAGATTGGAGAGAAAAAATCGGTTCTCAGTTCTGGTTAGCAATGTACAACAGAGGATTTGAGGCATGGACTGTTTGGAGAAAATATGACACTCCTGTGTTTAACCTTCCAGAAGACACTGGAAATCCAGTTCCAGCTCGTTACACATACCCAATTAACGAGCAAACACTTAATGGAACAAATTGGGAAGCTGCATCTGAAGCAATTGGTGGAGACGAACAAACTACTAAAATTTTCTGGGACGTTAACGACTCTCCTTCGAATTAATAATTCTTATTTTAAAATATATAAAACCACCTCACTTCGAGGTGGTTTTTTTATACCCTATAAATTAGATAATACATTAAAATCATTATAAAAAATTAAGAAAAACAACATTTAACACAATAATAAATAGCTGATTTTTTTAAAAAAAACGTGTAATTAAATTCATACATAAAAATACATCTTAATACTATCTTCATTAATTAACTTAAAAAGTTAAACATATCTTATTTCAATAAAAAATTACGTAGAATCCAGTCTACGCCTGTAGTTGTGTAATTAACATTAAATTATCACTTTCGCAGATGCTAATTCAAATAATTTATTAAAATGAGAAAAAAGTACAATGGGTACTTAGCGCTAATATTTGCGCTAATAGTACAAATTACTTTTGCGCAAGAAAAAACCATTACAGGGGTTATAACAGACCAAGATGGTTTACCATTGCCAGGAGCAAATGTAACTGTTAAGGGGACTTCAACAGGTACACAAACAGATTTTGACGGAAATTATTCAATTTCTAGTGAAGCAGGAAACACCTTGGTTTTCTCTTATGTTGGTCAAAAAACAGAAGAAAGAAAAGTAGGTAGCTCCAACACAATTAATATTGTATTAGAACAAGATTCCCAAGCTCTAGAAGAAGTAATAGTTGTTGGATATAGTACATCAACAAAAGAGTCTTTTACTGGTACAGCAACCACAATAGACGCCGAATCAATCGACAAAAAAAGTGTCTCTAATATCTCACAAGCACTTGCAGGAGAAGCTGCAGGGGTAAGAGTTATTAACACTACTGGACAACCAGGTCAAGCGGCTACAATTCGTATTCGTGGATATGGTTCTGTGAACGGGAATAGAGATCCATTATATATTGTTGATGGAGTTCCTTATGTTGGAAATATTAGTTCTATAAATCCAGCAGATATTAAATCTACCACTATTTTGAAGGATGCATCTGCAACTGCTATTTATGGTGCAAGAGGGGCAAATGGAGTTGTTGTAATTACAACGCAAAATGGTAGAGGTGAAGATTCTTATATTGAAGTAGAAACTAAAACTGGCCAAAACATGAGCTTAATCCCTCGTGCTAAAACCATTGAATCTCCAGAACAATACATCGGTCTTGCATGGGAAGGTCTTTACAATAAAGGAAATATAAATGGAGTTGATCCTGAGGCTTATGCTAATGCTAATTTATTTAGTAACAATGGTATTTCTCCATTTTATAATATGTGGAATGTTGCTGATGGGGGAGAATTAATAGACCCTGCTACCAGACAAGTAAGAGAAGACGTTACAAGAAAATACAACCCAGAAAACTGGGAAGATTATGCGTTTCAACCTGCTAACCGTATCGAAGCAAATTTAAAAATAGGTGGTGGTAATGATAAAACAAGTTACTATACTTCTTTTGGATACTTAAAAGATCAAGGTTATTCAATCAATTCAGATTTTGAACGTATCTCAACTCGTTTAAATTTAACTCACCAAGTACGCGATTGGTTATCTGGATCTGTAAATTTAGGATATGCAATTACAGATGCAAACAACAATGGGCAATCGGAAGATTCTGGAAGTATATTCTGGTTTGTAGATAACATTCCTTCTATATATCCTTTATTTTTAAGAGATGGAAATGGAAACATCGTTCAAGATCCTATCTATGGCGGACCTCAATATGATTACGGTGAAGATGGTCGTGGATTTGGAGCATTAACAAATGCAATTGCAGATTCATACTATAGCACTAGTAAAACTAAACGTCATGAAATTAATGGTAGTGCAAATTTAGATTTTAAATTTTCAGATCATTTAACATTTGAAAATCGTTTAGGACTTCAGTATTACAACAGTGGTTATGACAGTCTAGGAAACCCTTTTTATGGATCTAGTGCTAGTCAAAATGGATCTATATTCAAATCTAAAACTGAATTTTTTAGTTACAATATTTTAAATTTACTACGTTACCAAAATAAATGGGGTAATCATAGTTTTCAAGCTTTAATAGCTCATGAAGCTAACTCTTGGGAGCGTAAATACCTTTCAGCGTCTAAATTTAATTTAGTTGACCCTGATGGAAATGAATTTAACAATGCAGTAGGATCCAATCCTCCAACTTCATATACAGACGACTATACTTTAGAAAGTTATTTCGGTCAGATTAATTATGACTTTGATAAGAAATACTTTATTTCTGGTACAATTCGTAGAGATGGATCTTCTAGATTCTTAAACGATAAATGGGGAACTTTTGGGTCTATTGGTGCAGCATGGGTTTTATCAAACGAAGAATTCATGCAAAACCAAAATGTATTTAACAACCTAAAAGTAAAAACTAGTTACGGTATCATTGGTGAGCAAGGTGGTGTAGGTTTCTACCCTGGATACGACTTATATGAGTCTAGCAATTTAAATGGCAACATTTCATTATCTTTTGACTCTAAAGGGAATCCAGATTTAACTTGGGAAACATCTAAAATGTTCCAAACAGGTATTGAAATGGGTATTGGAAACTTCCTTGACGTAGCTGTTGATTACTATGTAAAAAATACAGACGATTTAATATTTGATAGAAGAGTTGGACCTTCTCTAGGGTATGCTACTATTAAAGTAAACGATGGTCAATTAAGAAACAGTGGTTTAGAATTTGATGTACAAGCACATATTGTTCAAACAAAAGATTTTTACTTAGACTTTGGCGTAAACGGTGAAGTATTAACCAATGAGTTAACACAGATGCCTATCGATCCTGCTACAGGGCAAGAAAAAGTATTGAATATTGACGGTTATTTTGGACAATCTCAAGGACACTCTATATACGATTTTTATATGAGAGAATGGGCTGGTGTTGATCCAGATACAGGATCTGCAATGTGGAATCAATATTTTTATGATGCAAACGGCGACGGTCAGTTACAAGCAGATGAAGAAACAATCAACTCTATGACTGATTATTTAGCTGCAAATCCGGATAGAGCTAATGCTATTGGGAAAACGACTACTACCGTTTACCAAAATTCTACTCAAAAATACATTGGCAAATCGGCTATTCCAGATGTACGTGGAGCCTTCAGATTATCAACAGGATACAAAGGATTTAGTTTAAGCGCACAATTCTTATATGGTATTGGTGGTTATTCTTATGACTTCGTTTATTCTCAATTAATGAGCAATGACCAAATAGGTAATGCTAATTATCATGTTGATATCTTAGACAGATGGCAACAGCCTGGTGATATAACTAATGTCCCTAGATTGTCTAGTAATGCAGATGGAGATACAAACTTCGCTTCTGCTTCAACAAGATTCTTAACAAAAGCAGATTACTTAAGTTTAAATAATATCCGTTTAGGATACCAAATTCCTAGAAACTACATTGATCAAATAGGTCTTGCAGACATGGAATTTTGGATAAGTGGAGACAACTTATTCTTATTCTCTGAACGTGACGGATTCAATCCAACTGCTAGTGAAGACGGTGGAACAGGTTGGTATCAATACGCACCATTATCTACTGTAACATTTGGTATTAGAGCTAAATTTTAATTAAAAAATGATGAAAATGAAATCTAAAATATATTTAACAGCACTTGCAGGTGTGATTACTCTTGCAAGTTGTAGCGATGACTTTTTAGAGACAGAGCCTACCGAGTTCATCTCTTCAGATCAAATTGCTGATGCTTCTGAATTAAACCCAGGGTTACAAGCTGCCAATGTTGCTGGTTTGTACTCAACAATGTACACCACTGGATCTGGCGGAACAGATCTAGATCATGATGATTTCGGTCAAAAAGGATATGATATCTATTCAGATATGTTATCTGGAGATATGGTTTTAGGTGCATTAAATTACGGTTGGTACTCTGGTATTGCACAATTACAATCAACAATTGACTTTACAGATACCGACAATTATAAGCCTTGGAGGTATTATTATAGAATTATTTTTGGTGCAAATAATGTAATTACTGCTTTTGGAGGAAACGATGTTGTTCCAGAAACTGATGAAGCAAAACACTTTATGGGACAAGCCAAAGCTATGCGTGCTTATGCATACTTTTATTTAGCAAACTTATATTCTGAAGGGTATGAGGCTTCCACTCCAATTCTACCAATTTATACGGATACAGAAGCACCAAACCAACCGCTTTCCCCAGCATCGGATGTATATGATTTAGTTATAAGTGATTTAGAAGATGCTGTTAGCCTATTAAGCACTTTTTCTCGTACCGATAAAAGTGAAATCGATCAGGATATTGCTAAAGGGTTACTAGCATATGCTTATGCCGCAATAGGTGATAATGATAAAGTAAAAACAATCACTAAAGAAATTATCGACACAGGAAAGTTCCCTATCGCTACTGCAGAAGAGGCTTTAGGAGGATTCAACAACATTACACAACCAGGTTGGATGTGGGGTATGGATTTAACTCTTGATAATGGTCTTGATCTTGTTTCTTGGTGGGGACAGGTTGATGTTTACACCTATAGCTATGCATCTGTTGGAGATGTAAAGTCTATTGACGATGACCTTTACGACGCAATGCGCGAGGATGATATTCGTAGAGAACAATTTACAGATGTATATGAAATTGGACAAAAAGCTCCTACTGGTAAATTTTATGATCCAGCTAGAGAAATCCAAGGGCAACGTTACATCGAAACAGATTATGTTTACATGAGAATTGCTGAAATGTACTTATTAAACGCTGAAGCTTCTGCAAAAACAGGAGATGAAGGAAACGCTATCACAATGTTAAAAGTACTTCTTAACGAAAGAGTTGAGGATGCTTCATATGTTGATGCATTATCTGGACAAGCATTGTTAGATGAAATTTACCTACAAACTAGAATTGAACTTTGGGGAGAAGGTAAAAGTTATTTAGCTATGAAACGTAATAAAGCAACTATTACTAGAGGTCCTAACCACTTATCGTTTCCAGGGCAATCGTTTTCATATGATGATGATAGATTAACCCTTGAAATCCCTCAATTGGAAATCCAAAACAACCCTAATATCAACTAATAAATTATTGATATTATAAAACAATAAACCACCTCCCTTCGAGGTGGTTTTTTTATACCCCATTCTTCTGTAGAACTATAATTCAATTCCAAAAAGTATAAATTTTAATTTTACTTCAATAAAGCAGAAGATTTTATTTAATTGGGTTAACTCCTAAGCATTCAATAAAAAAATTCATGTACTTTTGCAACATGGAAAACAACTACCAAATATTTGGAATCAGAGCTATTATTGAAGCGGTTCAAGCAGGAAAAACTATTGACAAAGTATTTATTCAAAAAGGCTTAAAGGGAAGCTTATTTCAAGAGCTTGATACCCTTTTAAGAAAAGAACAAATAAACACTTCTTATGTTCCGGTTGAAAAGCTAAATAGACTCACAAAAAATAACCATCAAGGGGTAGTTGCAAATATTTCTCCAATAGAGTTTCACGTAATAGAAACCCTTATTTCTAATGTATTGGAATCTGAAGCTAAGCCACTATTTTTGCTATTAGACCAACTATCTGATGTCCGAAATTTTGGAGCAATTATTAGAACTGCAGAATGCACAGGCGTAAGCGGAATCATTATTCAGAAAAAAGGAGCTGCTCCTGTAACTGCAGATACTGTAAAAACTTCGGCTGGTGCTGCTTTTAAAGTTCCTATTTGTAAAGTTGACCATATAAAAGATGCTGTTTTCCATATGCAAGCTTCCGGAATTCAAGTGGTTGCTGCTACTGAAAAAACCGAAAACACCTTATACGATGCCGATTTTACATTACCTACAGCAATCATTATGGGATCTGAAGATGTAGGAATTTCCCCTTCCATCTTGAAGGTTGTAGATCAAAAAGCGAAGCTTCCATTATTGGGAGAAATCCAGTCTTTAAATGTATCGGTAGCTTGTGGTGCTTTTTTATATGAAGTTGTTAGGCAACGAATGTAAAATTAATTCCCCCTCAAAAAAAGATATTAGACCGCTACGCTACGAGAACAAAGACATAATCCCTGATTTATGTGAAAAAATACTTACAAAAACATAAGGCTCTAGTTTAAAATTACGTTGATTATTTGCTGGCTTCAATATCAATTCAAAATGTAGTGACTTCATGTTTTTCATTTCTTTTGCTCGCCCAAAAGAAACGAAACAAAGAAAAAGGCGCCTTCTCCAATGAATTTTTTTAACAACGGGGTCGAAAAACCTTAACCGAAACGCTGCGTCGCTGCGCTACGAGAAAAAAGAATGCAATATTATTTAGCAGATTTTCTATTTCTTTTAACTACTTACTTTATGATAGTTAAAATTTAGTCTTTGTTCTTTTTTCTTATTGCAAAGCGATCTTGTATTTTTACTCGAATAACTATTTCTAGGCTTTTTCTCCAGATGAAGGATTTCTTTTAGTTTCGTAATAATGGTATTTTATTTCTAGTGGATGCATTTCTGCTTCAGAGGTATCTTCTTCTGGGAGTTTTTCAATAAAATTTCCATTTTCATCAAAATGTTGTAAAAAAGGATCTTCTGCTTCATTATAATCTGGGCGCTCCCATTCATATTTTTCTTTCCGAAGCACTTCAGTTTTAAAAACCAATGCCAATACAAGCCCAACTATAAACCCTGATAGATGTCCTTCCCAAGAAATTTTATTTTCGACTGGAAAAATAAACCAAAACATACTTCCGTAGACAAAAACAGTAACTAAGGAAAGTGCTACTAAGCGTCTATTTTTAGTAAAAACACCTTTAAAAAATATAAAACTAACTAATACATATATAAGTCCGCTAGCACCTATATGGTAGGCTGGACGACCTATTAACCAGGTAAAAAAACCGCTAAATAAGATTCCTAACACTAATACTTTCCAACTAATCTTATTATAAAAATAAAATAGAGCAGCGCTCAAAAACATTAACGGGAGCGTATTGCTATATAAATGTTCTACGTTACTGTGTATAAAAGGACTACATATAACACCTTTTAAACCACTAAAAGTGCGAGGATAGATACCAAATTCTTTAAAATCATGACCAAAAGTTAGCTCAAACCAATATACAGTCCAGATAGTCAGTCCAAAAAACAATGGATAGATAAGCATCCAAAGAGAAAAATCTAAAGAATCGTTTTTTTGCATAGTAAGGCTTCATCAAAATTAACTCCAAACTAAAAGTACTGATAATTTGTCAGAAGAAAGAAAAAACAATCTGGCATAAAATTGAACAATTGAGCAGTATAAATTTTGTAATTTTGAGGCATGAATGAACCTTTAGCAGAACGTATCCGTCCTAAAAACTTAGAGCAATACATAAGTCAAAAACATCTTATTGGAGATGATGGCTCTTTAACGGCTCAAATAAAAAGAGGAACCATCCCGTCCTTAATTTTATGGGGACCTCCAGGGACTGGAAAAACAACATTAGCAAACATTATAGCCAATGAAAGCAAGCGTCCGTTTTATACTTTAAGTGCCATTAACAGTGGGGTTAAAGACATTAGGGAAGTTATTGAAAAGGCAAAGCAAAGCGGTGGACTCTTTACTGCTAAAAATCCTATTTTATTTATTGACGAGATCCATAGATTTAGTAAATCGCAACAAGATTCTCTTTTAGCTGCTGTAGAAAAAGGTTGGATTACCTTGGTTGGTGCTACTACAGAAAATCCGAGTTTTGAGGTTATTCCTGCCCTACTTTCTAGATGTCAGGTTTACATTTTAAATGCCTTTGATAAAAATGATTTAGAAGCATTATTACATCGTGCATTGAAAGAAGATTCTCTTCTTTCAAAAAAAAATATTGAATTAAAAGAAACAGAGGCCTTACTCCGTCTTTCTGGCGGAGACGGAAGAAAACTACTCAATATCTTTGAGCTAGTTATAAATTCTGAAGCTACCGATACCGTTGTTATTACAAACGATTTGGTAATGAAGAAAGTGCAGAAAAACACTGTTTTATACGACAAAACTGGCGAGCAACACTATGATATTATTTCAGCTTTTATAAAATCTATTAGAGGAAGCGACCCAAACGGTGCGGTATATTGGCTTGCCAGAATGATTGAAGGTGGAGAAGATGTTAAATTTATTGCTCGGAGAATGATTATTTCTGCCTCCGAAGATATTGGAAACGCAAATCCTACAGCCCTAGTTATTGCAAACAATACTTTCCAAAGTGTTACTACTATTGGATATCCAGAAGCTCGTATAATTTTAAGTCAGTGTGCTATTTATTTGGCTACTTCCGCAAAAAGTAATGCTTCTTACGAAGCTATTAATAAGGCTATTTCGGTTGTAAAACAAACTGGCGACTTATCGGTGCCGATACATTTACGAAATGCACCTACAAAATTAATGAAAGATTTAGGCTACGGAGAAGACTACAAGTATTCTCACTCCTACCCTAATAATTTTGTAAAGCAAGAGTTTCTTCCAAATTCCTTAGAAAACAATATTTTTTATACTCCAGGAAATAATCAAAGAGAAAATGCCTTGAAAGAATTCTTAAAAAACAGATGGTCCGGAAAATACAATTATTAAAAACAGACTAAACTTTTATGTAAAGAAGCACAAATTTCTATTTAACTGAAAGTCTATTTGCCACGAATTCACAAATGTTTCTCTAATCCCTATCCATAAAATAACTCCTTCAAGAGAAGTCAGTGATTTATCCGTGAATTTGTGGCTAAAATTTTAAAAACTATAATTGCTAGAGATATGTTGTACTTACTTTTGGGTATTGCGTTTGTCAGGCTGAACCAATACAACATTTTATATATAACACAACACTCGAAAAACAAAGTTCGTTTGCCACGAATTCACAAATATTTCTCTAATCCCTATCCATAAAATAACTCCTTCAAGAGAAGGCAATGATTTATTCGTGAATTTGTGGCTAAAATTTTAAAAACTATAGTAACTAGGGATATGCTGTATTTACTTTTTGGTATTGCGTTTGTAAGGCTGAGCCAATACAACATTTTATATATAAAACACAACACTCGAAAAACAAAGTTCGTTTGCCACGAATTCACAAATATTTCTCTTATCCCTATCCATAAAATAATTCCTTCAAGAGAAAGGAATTATTTATTCGTGAATTTGTGGCTAAAATTTATATTACATAAAACAATTTGCAGAAAGACTAAAACTTAATATTTAAAGTTTCTTGTTTTAGTACATCCCCTTCATAATATTCTGCAATCCACTTTCCATCTTTTTGATAAAGAAATCCGTTCTTATCTTTAATAAGATAATAGTTAGGTTGCGTTGTTTTAGTAATTTTAAAAACAACTTTTGGAGTCATATCTACTAATTGAAATCCTGTTGCAGTTGGTTGTGCAAATAAGGTTTTAGCATCTGTATCTACAGTAGTTGCAGCTACTGGAGTAACTTGCTCTTGAGCCTGATTTACAGTAGAATTTACACTCGAAGAAGCCACCGCCACAGAGGTAGTAGCCGCGGCCGCAGGAACTGTTGCAACTTGAGTTGGCATTTGTACTTGTGTGTTAGCAACAGGCTCATATTTATAATTTAACCCTCTTACAGACACAAAAGCATTTTCTATAGCTTCTTGGTATGCTTTTTCGTAATCCTTTTCTTTACTCTTTCCTTCATCCGATGTATAAACTATAGTTCCTTGGCAATTTTCTAGAGTAACATTAAGTTTTGTGGTAAACAAATTTGAATTATCAAGAATATTTGCTTTTAGTCCCAAACAAGGATTCGCCTGAAGATCGGCTGGCTTTTGATCATCATATATTGCAGTAAAGCCTTGTTTTTCGAATAAAAATTTAGTAAATGTATTTACTCTATATTGATTCTCTTCTTTTAAGAAATCGAACTTTTTAGGAACTATTATATATTTATAATTGTTTACATTTTCTTGAGCAGACATAGAAATTGCTATTAAAAACAATCCCAGAAATAATAATTTTTTCATGTGTTTATATTTGTTTTATGTTGTCAAATAAAACATCCCTATAATTCTTCCTTTAGCAAATTATATAGTGGACATTCCCTTGAATTCGTTAATCTTTAATCGGAAATATATAATTAAATCCAAACTGTAAAGATGCATTATTAGCATCCGCTAAATTATAATATTCCAGCAAATTATCAGCTAGTAAATAGAAGTTAAAGTTAGCAAAATGTGTTGATAATCCAAGTCCGATGTTGGTTTTCGAAAATTTATCAACGGTGTAAGTTGTTTTTACACGTAAAGCACTGCCTAATTTTCTGTAATAAAAGGCTGTAAGCGCAGCTTGAGGGTATCTAGAATGACTTTCAGCAAAAAGCTGCAATCCTACAGAATTTACATAATCGTTTTTCCCTGAAGTACAATTACAGTCATTGCTTCTTCTTTTAGCACCAAAATTATACATAGTAGCGGCATTGAACTTTACTGGACGCATTGTGGTATATGAATTATAAATTGTATCTCGGGGAAAGGCTGCTTCTATTTCATCAATCAATTCTTGCCAATTATCAGACAAGCCGCCTCCTGTTATAATAGCATCAAATGGTAGGTTTATTCCTTCCAAAGAATAAGCCCCTTTTAAGGTGTAGGTTTCCACATCTTTCTTTTGCGCTATATAACCTAAATCTTGAATACTGGCTGTATGCGTCCATTGATCACTCGGTGTATATGTTATCCCAAAATCAACCCCTAAACCTATATTCCCACCGAGCAGCGCTCTGTTTTTTAAAATATTCAAAACATCGGCGGCACCGTCTACATCTTCCTCGCGCAACCCTGAATAACCCGATGTTTGCACCTTTACATCGGAAAGCAAGGTGTGTGTGTAAATATTATTTGTTCCTTCTGAAGTAACAAAGTACCCGCTATTTTTAGTGGAAGAAATATCTATAATTCCTGAATATAATTTCCCTCGTATACCGTAGCTAAAATGTTCATTCACTTTTCTATGAAAACCTATATGGAAAACAGTTAATAATTCTCCTTTAACATTTAAATGAGATAAATTAAAAGGGCGACCAATATTTGTAGAATTTCCTTCATAAGCCAAAATAGCGAGGTCTTCTGGCCAATAATTAAATACATTTAACTCTTGATAAACTCCAAAACTCACATAGTTTTTACTGAATAAACCTCCTATTTTAAAACCTACATTTAAAATTTCAACTTGTTCATTTACACGTTGAATATCGTTATTATTTAAGCTATACACAGCATTCCGAACTTTGGCATTGAAGTCAACTCCATCATCAGAAAAAAGGTCATAAAGAGAAATCTCACTAGTCCCAACATTTGCATAAATCCCAGACAATGCAGGAATTCCAAAATAGGCTCTATTTTGAATAGTAGCCCCAGGATTCACCATTAAAGACTGCGGAATGTCTGTAAAATTATAAAGTAATTGCTTGTTCTGAGCATTTATAAAAACGCCTAAAAATAATAACAGGTATAGTATTACCTGATTAATCCGCATCTATAGACATAAAAAAGGTTCCAGAAGATTTTAACAATAACTCTCCACTTGAGTTTGGGTCGAGCATAGGAGCTCCAGGCATGAGCATTAACTCAATTCCCATATACGCCATATTTTTTATCTTTTGGATTTCTGTTTCATTATAAGATGTAGTATTTGTTATTTTTGGTGAATCCACTAAAATTTCTATTTCGTCCAATTCATTGTATGCATTATCATACAACACAATTTTAGCATTAAAAATACGCGGAATAGAATTTAAAAACTCAAAATCAAATGTAGCTTCCTTTAAATTTTCCTCCAAAAAAGGCTTTGAGAATATTTCTAATTTGGTAGTGTCCTGAACACTATATGGATTTACATCATTGTTAGGTATAAACCCAACTTGTGAAGCCTGCAAATCAAAATAAAGTAAACTTACGTCTACAACAGATTCTATTTTTAAAGTTTCAGCCTGATCAAAATCTACATCTTTAACACAAGAAAGCATAAAAAAGCTACTAAGGATAAATAAAAAATAAGGGCTATATTTTTTGGTTAGTAGTAGCATTTAATTAAAACGAAATAAACAAGAAACTATTGCCCTTTAAAGATAGTTTTTTATTTGCTTTAATTTGTTAATTTTATGAGACTTAACTTTTACATAATCTTCTTTTGGAGTATAAAAAAGAGTATGCATTCCTATATTTTTAGCTCCTAAAATATCTGCTTCATAACTATCGCCAATCATTACAGAAACTTCGGGCTTTGCATTTGCTTGCTCCAATGCTTTCTCAAATATTATGGCATTAGGCTTTTTTACGCCAGCAGTTTCAGAATCCATAATTACTTGAAAATAATGATCAATTTTAGAATTTTTGAGTTTTTTTAGCTGCACTTCAGCAAACCCGTTAGTTATAATATGTAGTTTATAGTTAGGCTTTAAATAATCTAAGATCTCTATAGTATCTACAAAAAGGTGATTAAATGTTGCTAAGTTTTCAATATAATCGTCGCTGAGTTTATGAATCATCTCCTCATCAACTTTTATATTCAATTGGTCAAAAATTGTTTTTAAACGCTTGTAACGCAAATCTTCTTTGGAGATTTTATCTTCTTGATAAAGTTTCCAAAGTTCAATATTATACGGCACATATAGTTTAAAAAAATCTACGAGGTCGATTTCTAATTTATTTTCAGAAAATATTTTTTTATAAGTAAGTTCAGAATTCTTTTCAAAATCCCATAAGGTGTGATCTAAATCAAAGAAAACATCTGTAATCCCTTCATTCTTCAATATCATTTTTAGCACTCATTTTTAGGTAATTAACATATAATTCTTTCCAGGCATTTCTTTCATTCAGATTTAATACTTCATTAGAAAAAACAATATTAAAATCGCCATCAACTTCTCTAATTCTATTGGAAAGTTCTATTATCTTTTCTTCTACTTGAGAAATATTTTTAAACTTATATAAGGCTGTATACTGAATACAAAATGAATTTATCTGAATAGGTATTTGTTCTTCAAAGCTAATATCGTAAAAATAAAAAGGACTACAAGTACCTGCTCTAAATCCAGTTTTTCCAGTGTATCCCATGGAATAATCCTCATTAAAACCAGCATCCACCATGAGTCTATATGCATCTGGAATATTCAACCTATTAAAGCGTTGACGTACTCTTTTTACTGGTCTGTTAATAAAATTTATAAGTCTTTTTCGCTCTTTTTTTAAAGTTGTCAAATCTGACAACGATTTGTAAGAAGCCATTAAAGAAACAATACTATAATCGGCTACAGATTTTACCAAAGACCGAAACGTAGGGTTGATAACAGATATATTTTTATCGTAGGTAGAATAATCTGCCATTAAAAAGAAAAATATAGCAGGAACTTTATATTTTTTATGAAGTAAGGTTACATCATCAAAGAAATCATATGGATCTCTTCGGAAACGCAAAAGCACCAAATATCTTTCCACTAGCTTTTTTAATCTAAGGTTTAAAAGATCCAACAATGTTCCTCCCATTGTTCTTACAAATCCCTTTTTTAAATAGGCATATGCAACCGCAATATCCATTATAGAGGTTTGGTTATAGCTTTTTTTAGGGAAATTAATTTCTGGGAATTTCTCTTGAAGGGCTTCTTTTAATTTCTTAACCCACAAATCTACTACTGGAATTTCTAAAAATCCTTGCTGAAAAGCCAAACTTTCCTCCACCGGAAACCTTCCGTGCTCATCTTTTACATGCGGCAAATACTCTTCGTACCTACTTAACAAATAAAAACTCGCTGCAAAAATATCAAATGGAATTGCACACTTGTCATTTGTAGGAAAGAAACTCGGAATTCCATCCCATTTATGGATGTTAATTTCCACGTCAGAGATTCCTTGATCGAATAATAACTCATGACTTTTAATAAAAAATTCGCTTTGTAGTGGTTGTTTTGTATACGTAATCTTAGGCCCTTTGTGGGCTATAAAATCTTCCACTTTGGTTGTGATACTTATATCTATCAACAACATTTTTGTAAAAATGTGCCTCATAATATAAGTCAATCTCGGTGTAACTTTGTAGGTGTAAACTAGTAGCATTTTTATAAAAGTCCTTCGTCTGCAAAGCTAAAGTAAGATTTTTCAGTTACAATAAGATGGTCTAAGAGCTTAATATCCATTCCTGCACCCGCATTTTTTATTTTATTAGTAATTTCTTTATCTGCTTCACTAGCTATTAACGTTCCCGACGGATGATTATGAACCAATATCAAAGCGGTAGCATTAAGTTCCAAAGCTTTTTTAAGAGTGAGCCTCACATCCACTAAAGTTCCAGTAATTCCACCTTTACTTAACTGCAATGTTTGAATTATAGCGTTTGAATTATTTAAATATAAAATCCAGAATTCTTCATGTTGAAGCTCTCCTATTTTGGGTTGCATTAATTCAAAAACATGTTTACTGCTTTTAATCTTTTTAATTTCTTGTACCTCTTCTCCCCTCCTTCTCCTTCCTAATTCCAAACATGCAACAATACTTACAGCTTTGGCCTCTCCTATTCCTTTAAATTTCATAAGCTGATTAACATTTAACCGACCTAATTGATTTAAATTATTAGCTACCGAAGCTAAAATTCTCTTGGACAACTGTACTGCACTCTCATCTCTACTTCCGCTTCCTATTAATATAGCTATCAACTCGGCATCGGATAGTGCTTGCCGTCCTTTAGAGAGCAACTTCTCTCTAGGTCGATCGTCTACACTCCAGTTTTTAATCGAAAAGGAAGAGGGTTTTTCTTTCATGAATTAAATATAGTAAATTATCTCAAAAATGTAATTTATAATGAATAATAATACTATAAACTAAACCACTATGGACTCAAAGTCCATAGGTTTGATATAGTCTGAAAGTCTGTTTTGCCACGAATACACATATGATTTTAAAATGCAAACCAATATATATTCGTGTATTCGTGGTGTATAATAAGTTTTAGAAGCTAAAGCGGATGTACTAAAGCCTTAACTTCTTCTAAATCAAGACCTCCATAATTCCCGCTACTCATTAGCAATAAAGCTGAATTTTCTAATTTCAGATTAAATAAATACTCTTTAAAACTAGCAGGATTTGTGTAGACAATTAAATCTTCTCGGTTAAAAGCCTCTTCAATTTGAGACGCAGAAACTTCTTCTAATTGTTTAATTTTAACAGCTTCTGGGGAGAAAAACACCACTGCTATATCTGCATTATCAAGTGTATTTTTATATTCTTTTAAAAATGTTGCATTTAAGCTACTGTAAGTATGTAACTCTAAACAAGCAACCACTTTTCTCTCTGGAAATTGCTCTTTAACAGCAGTTAAAGTAGCCGCAACCTTACTTGGAGCATGGGCAAAATCCTTATAAATAACACTGTCTCCTTTTTCTGCTAATTTATCTAAACGTTTAAACGCTCCTTTAAAACTTGCAATAGCCTCATAAAAATCGTCTTCATCTACCCCCATGTGCTGACAAAGCCATTTGGCTCCTGCCAAATTATTTAAATTATGCCTTCCAAAAACCTCAATCGGCATAGCGCCTTCTGGAGTTTCTAAATAGGTTACACCGTCTTCAACAGTAAACTCTGGAGTAGAATATGGAATTTTTCGAATTTGATTTTCAGAAGCTTCCACTACGTTTACCACCTCAGCGTCTTCTTCATTATAGGTAATACTTCCCCCTTCAACAATTGAATCAACAAAAATTTTAAACTGCTCTACATAATTCTCAAAAGTTGGAAACACATTAATATGGTCCCAAGCAATCCCGCTTAACAACGCTATATTTGGTTGATAAAGATGAAATTTTGGTCGCCTATCTATTGGAGAAGACAAATACTCATCTCCTTCTAATACAATAAAATCATTTTCTTCGGTAAGTTTCACCATGGTATCAAAACCTTCAAGTTGAGCTCCTACCATGTAATCTACATCAATATCATGATAATGCAACACATGCAAAATCATAGAAGTTATAGTGGTTTTTCCGTGACTCCCACCTATTACAACTCGGGTTTTGTATTTACTCTGCTCGTAAATAAATTCTGGATACGAATATATTTTCAATCCCATTTCCTTTGCTTTCTTCAGCTCTGGATTGTCTGCTTTTGCATGCATTCCAAGAATTACAGCATCTAAATCTGCTGTAATTTTTTCTGGAAACCAACCAAAACTTTCTGGACATAAATCTTTAGCCTCCAAACGAGATTTGGAAGGTTCAAAAATAACATCGTCACTTCCAGTTATTTTATATCCTTTGTTATGTAAAGCAAGTGCCAAGTTGTGCATAGCACTTCCACCAATGGCAATGAAATGTATTTTCAATGTAGTAATTTTTAAATCGTATTCAGACTGTAAAGATAAAAGGACAATTTGCTATAGACAAACCTTCAGCAGAATATATTAATTCATTTAAAACCATTAATATCCGAGTAAAAATATAAATCAGCTTAAAAATTACAGGGCTTTAATTTTTTTATTTTCTGAAATAAAATCTTTTGAATTTGGGTTTCGCACTATGGCTTCTTCAATATAATAATTGGCTTTGTCCTTATTTTTTTGGTAACGGTACAGCACAGCCAACCTATAATAAACATCTTCTAACGGAATTATACTTTCTGGGGTATGAAGATTTTTATATACCAACATATGATCAATTCCAGTTTTTATTTGATACTTATATTGATAAGCAATATCTCCTATTTGATAATGAATATCTTTTCTTCTATAATTTTTATCAGGAAAACTATTTTTTGCCACCACATCCAAAGCTCTTTGATAATAAGTTGTAGCCAATTTTTCATTATTCCGTTCAGCTTCAATAAAGCCTTTAGATAAATAGCCTTCTATAGGAGCAATTGCAGATAATTCTTCAGAATATTGATACGCCTTATTATTACTCCCGCCTAATATTCCTGGAAGCTTAAGGTATAAATCTATAGAAGCCCAACGCACATCAAGGTGCTCTTCATCCAACGCACAAGCAATCTTAAAATGCTCCTTTACATCATCAAGAAGTGTTAACGCTCTTATTTTACTTTCCAAAGAAATCATCCCTAAAACACCGCCATACTTAAAATGGTAGTTGGCATTTTTAGGATCTTTATCAACTAAAATCTTATAATACTTTGCTGCAGCATCCCAATCTTTTTCAATTCCATAGACATCGCCTAAACGCTCTATTATTTTCGGGTCTGGATTTTTTTGGGAAGCTAAAAGCAATACTTCTTTTGCTTGAGCAATTTTATTAGACTTTATAAAAGAATTTGCCTTCTCTAAACTCGACTGCTGAGCAGAAACAATAAATCCAATCAATAAAAAAAGTAGTCCTAAGGATTTATTGTTAACAATCATTTGGAAGAAATTATTACTGTGGAGGATAATTAGAAAACACTTTATCTACAACTGCTTTTAGTTTGGCATCACGTATTTCTGGAGTCATTTGTTCAGAAATAGTTCCTTCACTTACTGCTTGCCAAATTAACTCGTCTTCAGTGGCATCTACTATATCAAATATAATTTCTCTATACTGCTCGGCACCGCCAACGGGAAGTCCTACAGAAACGCCTCCACCAATATTTCTTCCTGTACCTCCAATCCCAATTCCTACCGAACTATTGCTAGGTTTTGGTCGGGTTGAAGTTTTAATATTGATATAAATATCTGGCGTTGTAGAATACTCAAAACCGCGTGTTTGCAATAAACTATCTATATGTCTAAACAGTCGTTTATTATCTAGATCGCTTAAGCCACTTTCCATTTCTGGGTAATAATCGTAGCTTTTATAATTGGAAAAATCTTTTTTCTTATCGTAATCATACGCTACTTGAACGCTTCCACAAGCACACAAGATCAAGCAACAAAAAAATCCTAAAGATTTGGAATACATAGCCTTCTTTTTTGCTAAAATTAAGCAAAAAAAACTTGTATCTAGTCTTCTTCATTTTTATTCAACATAATCCACAATTTATCTTTTAATTGCTGAATCCCTTGTTGAGCTACAGAAGAAATAAACATATAATCTATTTCTTTAAAATTTTTATCGAGTTCTATTTTCATTTCGGATTTTAACTCATCGTCTAACATATCCGATTTTGAAATAGCTACCAAACGTTCCTTATCTAGTAATTCTGGATTGTATTTTTGAAGTTCGTTTAAAAGAATTTCATATTCTTTATAGATATCTTTTGCATCTGCTGGAACCAAGAATAACAAGGTTGAATTCCGCTCAATATGCCTTAAAAAGTAATACCCTAAACCTTTTCCTTCGGAAGCTCCTTCTATAATTCCAGGGATATCTGCCATTACAAAAGTCCTAAAATCTCTGTACTGAACAATTCCTAAATTAGGTTTTAGCGTGGTAAACTCATAGTCTGCAATTTTTGGTTTTGCTGAAGTAATTACAGAAAGTAAGGTAGATTTTCCTGCATTTGGAAAACCAACTAAACCAACATCGGCTAATAATTTTAGCTCTAATAAAATTTCTCGCTCTTCTCCAGGCAAGCCCGTTTGAGCATATCGAGGGGTTTGATTGGTAGCCGATTTAAAATGATTATTACCTAAACCACCTTTTCCACCTTTAGCGATGATTCTTTCTTCCCCATCTTCGGTAATTTCAAACAAAACCTCATTAGTTTCGGCATCCTTTACTTGAGTCCCCAGAGGAACTTTCATATAAACGTCTGCTCCATCGGCACCTGTACTGGTTTGTTTACTCCCATGTTCTCCATGCCCTGCTTGGTACACTCTTTTAAATTTAAAATGAAAAAGTGTCCAAAGATTTTTATCTCCCTGAATTATTACATGACCTCCACGACCACCATCTCCACCATCTGGCCCACCATAAGCTACATATTTTTCCCTGCGTAAATGTGCGGATCCCTGCCCACCTTTACCAGATGTCACTCTAATCTTTACATAATCTGTAAAATTCCCTTCTGTCATTTAAATATGTTTTTGTATTGTAAAATTGATTAGCTGTCCAATTTTATACTAAAAATTCTTCACTATGTTTTTCAAAAAAATACGCTCTCATAATTCTTAAATTCAGAGAGCGCTCACTATATATAAAGCTTAATAAACTCTTTGAAGGAGTTTACATTTTGATGTAATATTATAATACCTCATGACTTATTTAGTCAACCTCGTTTAAACAAACTCAAGGTAGTTACAATCATTAAAGCGTAGCAATAACTTTACTCAAACGCTCTGTAATATCTTCAATAGATCCAATTCCGTTTACACTGTGGAATTTATCTTGCTTCTTATAATACTGCATCAAAGGAGCTGTTTTCTCGTTGTATTCGTCAAAACGATTTCTAATTTTACTTTCGTCTTGATCATCACTTCTTCCGCTTACTTTCCCACGTTCTAATAGGCGTTGGATTAAAACTTCATCATCTGCCTCTAACGCTATTGTTGCATCAATTTTCATTTCTTTTTCTTCCAACAAATCGTCTAGAGCTTCTGCCTGTGCATTTGTTCTTGGAAAACCGTCAAAAATAAAACCACTAGCGTCCGGATTTTTCTCTACTTCAGCTTTAAGCATGTTAATAGTTACTTCATCTGGAACCAACTCTCCCTTGTCAATATATGACTTAGCTAGTGTACCTAATTCAGTGCCGTTTTTAATATTAAATCTGAAAACATCGCCGGTAGATATATGCTTTAAATTGTATTTCTCTTTTAAAAAATTAGCTTGTGTACCTTTACCTGCTCCTGGTTTTCCGAACAGTACTAAATTGATCATATTTTATTCTTTTATTTTATATACTTCTGGTAAATTTCTTCCTAATTCGTCATAATCAAGCCCATAACCTACAATAAACTTGTCGGGAATTTCAATCCCAACATAATCAATATTATACTCCCCGCTATATATTTCTGGTTTGTAAAACATAGATGCTATTTTAAACCTCTTTACATTAATTTGAGAAAACATAGAGACCAGTTCTTTTACGGTATTTCCAGTGTCAATAACATCCTCTAAAATAACAACACTTCTTTCCTCTACAGTATCTGGAACATCTAAAAGTGTTTTTACTATTCCTGTAGACGACATCCCTCGGTAAGAACTTAATTTAACAAAAGTAATCTCACAATCTTGGTCGTAATGCTTCATAAAGTCTGAGGCAAACATAAAAGCACCATTTAACACACATATAAAAATAGGTGTCTCATCTTTAAAATCGGCTTTTACCTTTTCCACCATCTTTTTTATGGCAGCATCTATTTCTTCTGCAGAAATAAAAGGTTCAAAATATTTATCGTGAAGCTTAATCAATCTCCTAAAAATTATAAAGTTGCAAAGATACCATTTAGATTTTTGTTTTCCTTTAAATTTAATCGTTTTCAGCAATAATTACACTTTTTTCACAAAAAAATCGCTCTTTTATATAGTTATAACCAAATAGTTAGCATTTAATTGCTTAAAACTTAATTTTTAAAAGCCTCTCAAACAAAAGTGTATTCTTACGCTCTAATGAACTACTTCAGGGCAAGCCCATGAGGTATCAGACAAAACAACCTTAATTTATTTAGACACAGCAAATCGGAGAATTAAACCCTCTGTGAGGGATTAATTATGTAGATTTCATATTTAGCCATACTTTTGCAAAATCAAATTTGTATTTACAATTTGTAGCAGAAACATACAGTCAGTTTTAAAAATATAAGAACATGAACTACTTTTCATCAGATTTTAAACTTGGTATTTTAGGCGGTGGACAACTTGGTAAAATGATGCTTTACGAAACAAGAAAGTATGATATCCAAACCCTTGTGCTAGATCCAAGTAATGATGCTCCTTCTAGAATAGCTTGTAATGAATTTTTCCAAGGCGATTTAATGGATTACGACACAGTTTATGAGTTCGGAAAAAAAGTAGATGTTTTAACTTTTGAAATTGAAAATGTAAACGTTGACGCACTAGCACAATTAGAAAAAGAAGGAAAAACTGTTTTTCCTTCTGCTAAAACATTAAAAACCATCAATAATAAAGCTACACAAAAACTGTTTTATGTTGATCACCAAATTCCAACAGCCGATTTTAAACGCTTTGCTTATCCTGATGAAATACTAAATGCTGTTAAAAACGAATCTCTAGCCTTTCCTTTTGTATGGAAAAGCGCTCGTTTTGGTTATGATGGTCAGGGTGTAAAAGTAATTAGAACTTATTCTGATTTGGAAGGTTTACCAGAGGGTGAGTGTATTGCTGAAAAAATGATTCCTTTTAAAAATGAATTGGCAGTAATTGTGGCACGTGATAGCAAAGGGAATGTAAAAACATATCCAGTAGTAGAAATGGAGTTTCATCCAGAAGCCAACCAAGTGGAATATGTAATTTGTCCAGCTCGTATTAGTGAAGAAGTTGCAAAAAAAGCACAGCTCATTGCTTTAAAAGTTTCTAAAGCTTATGAACATGTTGGACTTTTGGCTGTTGAAATGTTTCAAACAGAAAACGATGAAATCTTAGTAAATGAAGTAGCTCCACGCCCTCATAACAGTGGACATTACAGTATTGAAGCCAGCTATACCAATCAATTTGAACAACAAATTCGTGCTATTTTAGGACTTCCATTAGGCAACACAGAAAGTAAGGTAGCAGGTATTATGGTTAATTTGGTAGGGGATGAAAACTATACTGGTTCTGTTGTATACAAAAACATTGAAAAAATTATGGCAATGGAAGGGGTTACACCACATATTTACGGAAAACGAGAAACACGTCCGTTTAGAAAAATGGGACACGTAACTATTGTAAATAAAGATATAGCCAAAGCTAGAGAAATAGCAGAACAGGTAAAGAAAAGTATTAGGGTTATTGCTGAATAAAATTATTTAAGACGATAGGCAGTAGGCAATAGGCAATAGGCAATAGGCAATTTTAAATTAAGAATACAAATTTTAAAAAATGGCAAAAGTAGCAGTTATCATGGGGAGCACGAGTGACCTCCCAGTAATGCAAGACGCAATAGATGTTTTAAAAGAATTAGGAATTGAAGTAACGGTAGATATAGTTTCTGCACACCGTACGCCAGAAAAAATGTACGACTTCGGTAAGAATGCTCATAAAAATGGGATTTCTGTAATTATTGCTGGTGCTGGTGGTGCTGCGCATTTACCAGGAATGGTAGCTTCGCTATCTCCGCTTCCTGTAATTGGGGTTCCTGTAAAAAGTAGTAACTCTATCGACGGATGGGATTCTGTGCTTTCTATACTTCAAATGCCTGGAGGCGTTCCTGTTGCCACTGTAGCGCTTAATGGAGCTAAAAATGCTGGTATTCTAGCCGCTCAAATTATAGGCTCTGCAGACCTTTCTGTTCAAAACAACATAGTAGCCTACAAAGAATCTTTAAAAGAGAAAGTTATAAAAGGTGCAGAAGAAATAAAAAAATAGGCTCTGAGGGTAAGCCTATTTTTTTTAAAAATCCAATACATTACTGTTTAGGGGATTTACACAGCGTATTAAAAGAGTAGGTTTGGTGTGTATCTTATATTATTATTTTAACTTTAAATTCCTCTTCAACAACCTCACCTACGAAGCTGTATTTCTTATGGTTTTTTTATTTGAAAAAAGTTTCACTAAAATCGATTATGTGCTTAATTAATACGTTGTAATGATGAAAATGAATAAAAAGAGGATTTTAGTAATACTGTTTCTTTAAACTGCTAATTTTATAATATTTAGTCTTTTTTCTTATAGCAAAGTGGTCTTGTATTTTTACTCGGACATTCAGATTTATAACTTAGTTCCCTTGAAGAGAGAGGGTCCTACAAAACAACTTTAATTACTTTTAAAGCATTTAAAATTTTATATTTTGTTGTTTTAAAAAATGTTAATCATTCTTTAAGCGACCTATCTATTTTAGAGAAAGTTTATTACTTTGTAAATAAAAGAACCTCGGTGCAAGCACATGGGGTATTCAAACAGAACAAATTTAACCCATTTCGAGGTAGAGCACATCGATTAACTCTGGACGGACTTTGGGAAAATAAAAACCCTCTATGAGGGATTCAATTATCTTATAAAAATTAGAACATGGCAAATTTGCTTAATCATACATTTACAACGCCTTATCAAACGGCTCCTTTTTCAGCAATAAAAAACGAAGATTTTCTTCCTGCAATTCAAGAAGAGATTAAAAAAACAAAATCCGAAATTGATGAGATTACATCAAATTCGGAAACTCCTACTTTTGAAAATACTATTGAAGCTCTTGAATTTTCGGGAGCTCAATTAGATAGAGTTACTTCCATCTTTTTTAACTTGAACAGCGCCGAAACCAATGAGGAAATTCAGAAATTAGCACAAGAAATCTCTCCTCTTTTATCGGAATTTGGAAATGACATCCGTTTAAACGAACAACTTTTTAAAAGAGTAAAAGCGGTTTGGGAAGCTCGCAAAGAACTTACGCTTTCTAAAGAACAGCAAATGCTTTTGGAAAAAACGTATAAAGGTTTTTCTAGAAATGGAGCAAATCTCCCTGAAGAAAAGAAATCCATTTTAAGAGATATCGATAAGAAATTATCCCAACTAAGTTTAAAATTTGGCGAAAATGTACTAGCAGAAACCAATGCTTTTGAACTTCATATTACTAATGAAGAAGAATTAAAAGGACTTCCAGAAAGTACGTTGGAAGCAGCTGCCGACGAAGCTAAATCTCGCAATAAAGATGGATGGGTTTTTACACTCAATTACCCTAGCTATATTCCTTTAATGACGTATGCTGAAAACAGAGAACTCCGCAAAAAAATGTCGTTTGCATTTGGAAGCAAAGCATTTCAAGGGAACGAGTATGACAACCGAGAAAATGTAAAACAAATTGTTCGATTAAGACAGCAAAGAGCAGCATTATTAGGTTATAAAACCCATGCGCATTTTATTTTGGAAGAACGCATGGCAAAATCTCCAGAAAAAGTAACTACTTTTTTAGAAGAGCTTTTAGAAAAAGCAAAACCTGCGGCTCAACGAGAATTTAAACAATTAGAAAACTTTGCCAAAGAAGAAAACGGACTTGAAAAGCTCGAAAAATGGGACGGGGCTTTTTATACAGAAAAGCTAAAACAAAAGCTTTTTAATTTAGATGATGAAAAACTCAAGCCTTATTTTAAATTAGAAAATGTTATTGATGGTGTTTTTACGGTTGCTGAAAAATTATATGGTCTTCAATTTGAAGAAACTAAGGAAGTAGACACCTATCATAAAGACGTAAAAACGTACAAAGTTTTAGACGAAAACGGCGAATTAACCGCTATTTTTTATGCGGATTTCCACCCACGTCCTGGAAAAAGAAATGGCGCTTGGATGACCGTTTATAAATCGCAATGGAAGAAAAATAACGACAACTCTCGTCCTCATATTTCTATTGTTTGCAATTTTACTAAACCTACCGCTTCTAAACCTTCATTACTTACTTTTAACGAAGTAACTACATTATTTCATGAATTTGGACACGCCTTACATGGAATGCTAGCAAATACCACCTATCCTAGCCTAAGTGGAACTAGTGTATATTGGGATTTTGTAGAACTTCCTAGCCAAGTTTTAGAAAACTGGTGTTATGAAAAAGAGGCTTTAGAAATTTTTGCAAGACATTACCAAACTAATGAGGTTATTCCAATGGAATTTGTTACAAAAATAAAGGAATCGGCTACTTTTATGGAAGGAATGCAAACGCTACGCCAATTAAGTTTTGGAATGCTAGACATGAGTTGGCACGGTATTGACCCAAGTACTATTGAAGATGTAAAGGCGCATGAAAGTAAGGTTTTTGAAGCAACGAGTTTATATCCAGAAACTCCAGAAACATGTATGAGTACAGCTTTTTCACATATCTTTCAAGGTGGTTATTCTGCTGGGTATTACAGCTACAAATGGGCAGAAGTTTTAGATGCCGATGCTTTTGAGTTTTTTAAAGAAAAAGGTATTTTCAGTAAAGAAGTAGCTCAGAAATTTAAAGAAAATGTACTTTCTCAAGGAGGGACAGAAAACCCAATGGAGTTGTACAAACGCTTTAGAGGAAAAGAGCCACAACCAGAAGCTTTATTACGTAGAGCAGGATTGATTGAGAAAAAATAAAGCCCCTCATTGAGGGATTTTATTATGAGCATAGCCTGTGTTTAGCTTAGCTAAAAATCACTTCCACATGAGTGGATCAATAAAGCAAAGGTGTTAAAAGGTTCTGATTTCTCACATAACTATATAAGATGTTAAAAATCAATTATTTATCATAGAATAATTCGCATGAAACTACAAACACAAATTCCATTAAAACCACTAGAAAACTCAATAGATTATAATGCTAAAGTGTTTTTAATGGGATCTTGTTTTGTAGAGAATATTGGAAAAAAATTTTCGTATTATAAATTTCAATCGCTTGTCAATTCATTTGGAATTATTTTTCATCCAAAAGCGATTGAAAATTTAATTTCCAGAATAATTCAGCAAAAAAAGTTCACCAAAGAAGATGTTTTCTTTTTAAATGAACGCTGGCACTGTTTTGAAGTTCATTCGGTATTGAGTAATCCCTCCGAAGAAATATTTTTAAACAAGCTCAATGAAATTCTAGAAGAGTCATTTTCTTTTTTAAAAACAGCCTCTCATATAGTTTTTACTTTGGGTACTGCTTGGGGTTATGAGAATAAAGAAAGTGCTAATTTAGTTGCTAACTGCCATAAGGTACCGCAAAAAAACTTTAATAAAGTACTTTTTAATGCAATTGAGATTGAAGCATCTCTTAAAATAATTACCCGTTTAATAAAAGAAATCAACCCTAAAGCTGCTATACTATTTACGGTTTCTCCAGTGAGACACCTTAAAGATGGTTTTATAGAAAATCAACGTAGTAAAGCGCATTTAATAACTGCAATCCACCAAATTATAGAAAAGGATACTTCCATTTCTTACTTTCCTTCTTACGAAATTATGATGGATGAATTACGAGATTATCGTTTTTATGCAGAAGACATGATACATCCTAACAAAACGGCCATAAATTACATTTGGGAAAAGTTTAAAGAAACAGCCGTTGCTTCTTCTTGTACAAATACGATGAAGGAGGTTGAAAAAATTCAAAGCGGATTATCACATCGTCCTTTCAATACGGAAAGTGATGAATTTAAAAAATTTCAAGAAAAACTTCAGCAGAAAATTGTGTATCTTTCAGAAAAACATCCACATATAACATTCTAATATGCGAAAAGTTCTTTTCGGAATTATCATCACTTTACTTATTTTATGGACGTATCAATTGTACAAACGCTATGATGAACGTTCTAAATACCTAAAAGAAAATACCGCTTTAATTCAGCAAGAAATAAAAAATGTTAGCAAATTAATTGTTACTGAAGGACACTTTTCACAAGTATATAATTACAAACAATCAGAAAAAATATTTGCTAATTTATTAACTACCGAAAAAAAGGCATTGGTAGTAGTAAATGCAGAAGTAACAGTTGCTTACGACCTCAGTAAAATAAATTTTGATGTAGATGAAGAACATCAAACTCTTTATATTACCGATATCCCAGCTCCTGAAATTAAAATTTTCCCCGACTTAAAATACTACGATATTTCTGGAGATTATTTGAATCCGTTTAACGCAAACGATTTTAATAAAATAAAAGATGAAGTCCATATTGCCATTGGAAAAAGAATTGATAATTCTAACCTAAAAGAAAATGCTGAAAACAGATTAATTAGCGAATTATCTCGCTTCTATGTTCTCACAAATTCTTTAGGATGGAAATTGGTTTACAATAAACAAACAATTACAGACGGAAAAGAATTAGAAAAACTCAATTTTAAGCAATAATCATGCATAAATTCTCTATATTTAAGAAATTATACTAAGACAATAATGACTTTGAAAGGTAAAAGAATAAATATAGCTACGGTGATTATGTGCATATCTACAGTAGTAATTTTGGTATATATAGCAGGGTACTTTTTAGGAAAGACTTTATATTATGTCTTACATTAAGTTGTAAGAAATATGCTAACTAACCAAGAGGCAAAATATCTATTGGATTTAGAAAAGGTTTTAATCAACCCGAATCAAACAATAGACCTATCGAAAAAGAAAAATAGATTGGAATTGATTTCTCATCAAGATTCAGACCACAACTTTTTGGTTGAAATTACAACCAACCAGAAAATAATACTTAAAACTTCGATACATCATTTAGAAAGTAACTTTTATGTTGGGCTTTTAAGAATTGATTACAGAGGAGGACATCACAATCCTACAAATATACTACCAACTTTACCTGATATTCTAATTCCGTATGCAGATAAATGGTTTAATCCAACCGAATCTCATATGCACATTTATGTTGAAGGTTACAGACCTTTGGCTTGGGCAATTCCATTATCTGATATTGATTTCCCTATTAAAGATATTACTCAACCATCTGACTTATCGGATTTAATATTTAACTTTGCCCGAAGAATAAATTTAAAATCATTAATTAATATTCAACAATCAATACTTTGAATTGGGTAAATACATATGTGGACAATTATTACAATTGGTTAAGAGAAAAAACTTTTATCCAAAAGGACTCTACCACCGATTGGCATCTAATAAATACCCCTTTTGTTGGAGCATTTAATGACACGATTGAGATTTATGCTCAAAAAAATGGAAATCATTTAAAATTAAGCGATAATGGAGAGACAATGTCTAATTTAGAACTTCAAGGTCTACATATTCAAGGTTCAAAAAGACGTAGAGCAATTTTAGATACAATACTTTTAAACTATGGGGTTAGAGCAGAAAATGATGAATTAACTATTGAAGCAAACAGTGATAATTTTTCACAATCAAAGCATAACTTTCTTTCAGCAATAATTGAGATCAATGATTTATATGTATTATCAAAACATAATGTTGCTTCTATTTTCAAAGAAGATGTTAGGGATTATTTAGATTCTCTAGATATAATTTATACCCCTGATTTTATATCTAAAGGGACAACAGGATTGGAATTTAATTTTGATTTTCAAATTGCAAAAAAAGATAAAGAAATTGTCATTAAATCATTTAATACAATTAACAAATCGAATTTACCAACCTTTCTTTTTTCATGGGACGACATAAAACCAGTTCGAGAGAAAATCACAAAAAAGAATGTAAACGCAATTGCTATCATCAATGACATAGGTAAAGAAATTAAAATGGAATTTTTAGATGCACTTAAAGCGAAAAATGCTAACTATATTCTGTGGTCTGAACGTGAATCGGAAAAAAGTAAAGAACTTATATCTGTTTAAAGTACTACTTAACAATAGTATTAGTTATTGCTAAAAAATACAACTACTCATAGCTGAGACCAAAATAACCACACACTTTTCAAACAGTCAAAAATTAATTTTTGATTCTTTCCTTCACCCAATTCAAAAATTCGTTTTTAAAATCTTTTACATCCCAAGATTTTCCCTTAGCCATATCATTACTCTTTTCTACAACCGAATTATTTTCGGTTTTCTGATAATGAATACTAATTTTTCCGTCAGAAGAGGTACTCCAGTAGGTTTCTTTGTATAAAATCATGCCGTTATCTCCAATTTTAACAATTCGGGCACTATAATTACCTCCTCCAGTTTTAGAAGTATAAATAGCCGACTTATTATCTTTATCAATTAAAATATACGGTGCCATTGAAGGACCTGTAAAAGCTTCATTTTTAACAAAAGTATTCGACTCAGGATTGTACAAATAAACAGCATACGTAGCATTTCTATTTAAATCAAACCCTTCTGGAAAACTCAAATCTGTATACCCATCAAAGTTTATATCGAAATCGGAAACCTTATAATCTTGCTCAGATAAATCGCCAATATTAATTGGCTTTTTAATAGGCGAAAGAGGAGCTTCAAAAACAAAAGTAGTATCTTCAACCTTTATCAATTCCTTCTTTGACACAGAAACTTCAATAGTAGTTGGATTGGCATTTGTTTTTCGCGTATACCGGACCGAATATCGCCATTTAGTATCCATTTTATTAATAGAAAAAGGCTTACTATAAACAAAAAATGTAGTGTCTATTAAAGACCTATAATACTGAGGATAGGTGTTTTCAAGGTTAAAAGAATCTATTGCTTTTAGCGTAAATTTAAAGTCCTTATTATAATGATATTGCTTAATTATTGAATCTATGTTATATGCCACTACATGCTTAGAATTTTTGTCTTGTTTTTCTGAAACTTCAAAAGTTTTAAAAACCGAATCATTGACAAATGCACTAGAATATTTGGTAGTTTTATCTATAGATTCACTTTTTCCACTAAGCGTAATATTAGTTAATACACTTGCAGTATCTTGAATAATTAATTTTTCGAGCACACTAGTACTGTCCACAAAATAATAGGTGTTTAAAGCAGTAGCATCTTGTATATCTAACAACCCATTTGAACGATAAATTCTAGCGCCGCTAGCCAAGGTATCTAAAATAGAATCTCCTTTAATTAACCTATCTTTTCTAATGGTAAAAAACTTATTCTTATTCTCTACAGTATATTTAAATTCTTTTTTTGGTAACAAATCGTAGTAAAAATTTGCGGTGCGTGTTGCTTTTCTTATAGAAATTGGGGTGTCTCCAAAATCAATATCGTAGGCACTAAAATTAGCATTTGTTACACTGTGTGTGTATATTTTATAACGATTCTTAGAAGATTTATCTATTCTAAAAACATTTCCATCAATTCGAGAAGTAATTGTTTTATTATCCTTAATAATAGCAGTTTGTTTAAACTCTTGTAATTTTCCTAAATGTTTTACTTTTCCGTAAAGATTCATCACTATAAAAGCAGAATCTTTTGGTCTTTTTATTTTTGCCAGATAGTAAATAGAGTCTTCTGTTGAGAGTTGGTTATTCTTAGCTCTCAACATATCTTTAACCCGCTGCTCATCTGTAATTACTCGTTCTTTCTTTTGAAGAAGTCTTAGAGAATCGGCTTCTGTAGCCAGTCTAGTTTTATGAGTGTCATCATTTTTACATGCTACATTAGCCAAAATGAAACCGATAATAAATAAGTATTTTTTCAAACTAAATAAGTAATTGAATTTGGATAAAAATATAAAATCTTTTTAAAGCGACCTATTTCACCAATGCATCGTTTACTAATGAAATCCCATCGTCTATTAAATGCCCTACTGTAGGTCGGTTTCTTTTTACCGATTCGAGATGATTCAGAATTTCCTCAGAAAAATCATCATCTCCATTATTTTTTGCAAGTTCATAAAGCTCAACAGACAACAACCAGTCCTCTGGATAAAATTCTTGTAATTGCTCAAAAACCTTATGTCTTGAAATCGTTTTATTTTCCCCTTCCCTATATTCGCGCACTTGTAAATATAACGTTTCAAGCATCTTGGTATTATTATTTTTTTGCTTTTTTGTTTCTTCAGAATGGCTATGTGTTATTAAATCAAAACTATTTACATCTGCGGGGCCATTATAAGCGGAGATTGCTTCTTTCCCAACAGCAAGATTATAAATACCTTGTGAAGGTTCAAATAAAACTTCGCCTTTATGTTTTACAGTACAATTATCAAAACTAATAAGTATAATTTTACCCATTAAATTCCGAGTTCCAGTAATAATAGTTCCAGAAACAGTTACACCGCCTTCAAACTCCAAATCCACCTGATGTCCTTCATAAATATTATACGCCTTTAAATCTCTAGGGCTCATATCTTCAATAGCTAGGTTTATCCCCTTAAGTTTTCCTAACGGACTCCCAAATCCTTGTTGATACTTTTCTATTCCGTGCCCAACCAATTCTTTGTCTCTGTAAGAAAGCGCTGTCTCTTTTTCTGTTTGAAAATAAATAGGCTTCCCTTCAAACTCGATTACATTTGAAAAAGTTCCTGAAATCTGAATTCCAGTACTTAATTCCACCGTTCCTAAAGCGTTAGAATTTATTAGTTTTAGCATCCCTTTCAAGCCTCCTTTTCGGAGCGCCATTGTATTAGCAAATTCTTCCAAAATCAAACTTAGATATGCAAAATCTGGAGTAATATAAAGCTGCGGTTGTGGTTTTGTAATATCAAAATCTTGGTATGCCGCCTGCATATTATATGGTACTTTTTTTACAGCATCCGTCATACACCACTTACTTTCTCCAATAGAAGACAATAAACCAGCACCATAAATTTTTGGATTATCAAATGTTCCAATTAAACCATACTCAACCGTCCACCAATGTAAATTTCTGATTAAAGACATTTCACTAGGCTCTCCCATATTCTGCTGCAAATCTTCCACTCGCTTTTCAGCTTTTTCAATTTCGGAAGCAGTAGTTCCATCGGCTTCTTTTATAATAGAAAGATGGCGTATAGCCTCATACATTTCATAATCTTTTGCACTAGAAATTGCTTTACATCCAATCTCTCCAAAACGTCTTAAATACTCTGCATACTCTGGATTTGCAATAATAGGTGCATGTCCTGCCCCTTCATGAATAATATCTGGTGCAGGGGTGTATTCTATATTTTCAAGCTGTCTAATATCCGAAGCTATTACTAACACATTATAAGCTTGGAACTCCATAAAAGCATTTGGAGGGATAAAACCATCTACTGCAACGGCTGCCCATCCTATGTCTTTCAATATTCTATTCATTCCATACATACTTGGAATTCGATCGATAGAAATCCCTGTTTTTTGCAAACCTTCTGTATATGATTTATGCGCAACCTTACTTAAATAATTCACATTCTTACGCATCACATAACGCCACACCGCTTGATTTATAGAAGTGTAATCGTTATAGTTCTGAGGCTTTATAAATTGCTTTAAATGTTTTGGTAAACGATCTAATAATGGATTGCTTTTATAACCGGTTTGCATATGCTTTGTTTTAGATTTTTAAAAATACAAAACCTTACGAAAACGTTGTCTTAAAATGAACACAAAGATATTTTTCAACTCAAATAATGCTATTAGACTTAAAATTAGTTTGTTAAAAAAATTCTCAACCTAATCTAAAAATTATTACTTTTATCAAACTTTACCAAAATTCATAAAATGAAAGCTAATAAAAGAACAAAACTTATTTTTAACACTGTATTTATTTACGTTTTTATTTCTATATTTCTTATAAGTTGTAAAAAAGAAACTTCAGAAGAGAAAATAGAAAGTACCAAAAGTCCTAATGTTGTAATTATTTATATGGACGATTTAGGATATGGAGACGTTAGTTTTAATGGCGCTTCAACTATACACACTCCAAACATGGATAAACTTGCTAATAATGGAGTTATATTTACCAATGGATATGCTGCTGCTTCAACATGTACCCCAAGTAGGTATTCTTTATTAACAGGAGTATATCCTTGGCGAGAAAAAGATGCTAAAATATTACCAGGAACAGCGCCATTACTTATAAAACCAAATCAAGTTACACTTCCTAAAATACTTAAAAGTAAAGGATATCATACAGGAATTGTAGGGAAATGGCATCTAGGATTAGGCACAGGAATTATAGATTGGAATGAAACAATAAAACCCAGCCCTAATGAAGTTGGCTTTGATTATTCTTATATAATGGCAGCAACTCAAGATAGAGTTCCTACTGTTTATATAAAAAACGGAGATGTAGTTGGACTAGAGAAAGAAGACCCGATTGAAGTTAGTTATGAACAAAACTTTGATGGGGAACCAACAGGAAAAGAAAATCCGGAATTGACAAAAATGAAATGGCACCATGGACATAATAATAGTATTGTAAATGGAATTCCTAGAATCGGTTTTATGAAAGGTGGTGAAAAAGCCAAATGGATTGATGAAGATATGGCTGATAATTTTTTAAATGAAGCTAAAAATTACGTAAAAGAACATAAAGAAAAACCCTTTTTTCTATACTACGCACTGCAACAACCCCATGTTCCAAGAACTCCAAATAAACGCTTTGTAGGAAAATCTGGAATGGGACCAAGAGGAGATGTAATCCTTGAAGCGGATTGGTGTGTGGGAGAATTTGTAAAAACCCTTGAAGAACAAGGAATATTAGAAAACACTCTTATTATTTTTTCTAGTGATAATGGCCCTGTTATAAATGATGGTTATTATGATGAAGCAGAAGAAAAAATTGGAAATCATAACGTAACAGCAGGATTAAGAGGAGGAAAATATAGCCTTTATGAAGCTGGAACTAGAGTCCCATTTTTTACATATTGGAAAGGAACAATAAAACCTGGAGTTTCTGACGCAATAGTAAGTCAGATTGATATTTTTTCTTCGATTGCTAAGTTGATTGGAAGCAGTGAAAAAACCAATGATAGTGTAGACTTATTAGCTGAATTCTTAGGGAACTCAGAAGTAGGAAGAGAAAACATCATACTTCAAGGGTCTTATGGAACTTTTATAAGAGAAAATGAATGGGTAATGATTCCAAAAAATGACACAGCGCCCTCTTTTATAGAAACCGTAAAAATTGAAACTGGAATTTCTAAAGAAGATCAACTATATAACTTAAAAGAAGATTTCGGTCAGCAAGAAAACGTAGCTAGCAAATATCCAGAAAAATTAAAGGAATTAAAGGAGAAGTATGAATTGATCCGATATAATTAATCTGAAAAAACAATTATAAAAAAAACTGAGTCAGTCTCAAAATTGTGAGGCTAACTCAGTTTAAAATATTTTATAAATACTATTTTATTGTCCGTTTTGAACTACAGCTACTTGTGTAGAAACTGGAGGGAACTGTTCTAAAATTTCTTTAACAAATTCGGTTATACGTTCCTCTTTTTTAGCTAGATTTCCATTGGTAACCAAATAACCAGTTCCTTTACCTTGCCAAACTAATTCTTTTTTACCAGCATCAATTAAGTCAATATAAAGTGAGCCTTCGGTTTCCGTAGACACAGAATTATAACCGCCACCCCAATATGGGTAACCGTAATAACCCCAGCCCCAACCAACGTTATTATAAACACTAACACGATCCACTTCTTTAGTAAAAATACTTACTAAAATATCTGGATTCTCAGATAATCTATAGCCTCTATTCTGTAGTTCGTATTGTATTGAGCGTAAGATTCTTTTCTTATCAAGATCAGAAATTTCTGCTTTATCAATACCAGGTTTATAAAACGCAAAAGTTTTATACTTACTAAAATCTACGTGTCGGTCGTAATCTGTTGCAACACTTACACTAGAGCAAGCGCTCATAAGGAGTGTAACAAGCAACATTCCAGAAAGGAGTTTTATTGTTCTCATGGTTTATTTTTTTATTGTTTTTAATTGCCACATAAAACATCCAAATAATTAGCCTCCTAAGCGACTTAAATTAAATATGAATGTTTCATTTTATTTCACTTTAAAGTTCTTCGTTTATTTAAAAATTTCATCTAAAACTAGATAAAAAAGGTATTCTAATTACTATAGCAAATCTTCATCTACAAAATTTGGAAGTGTTACTTTTAAATTAGGCTCAGCATTCATTGCTCGTTTTATTGCAAAAACAGCTTCTTCATTTCTTGCCCAGCTTCTTCTAGCTATTCCATTATTTACATCCCAAAATAACATAGATTGTAAACGTTTATCTGCTTCTATAGTACCATCAAGAACCATACCAAAACCTCCATTTATAACTTCTCCCCATCCAACGCCACCGCCGTTATGAATACTCACCCAGCTGGCACCTCTAAAACTATCACCAATTACATTATGAATAGCCATGTCTGCTGTAAAACTAGAACCATCATATATATTAGAGGTTTCTCTGTATGGAGAATCCGTTCCACTAACATCATGATGATCTCTCCCTAAAATTACAAAACCTATTTCATTATTTGCTATTGCCTTGTTAAAAGCTTTGGCAATTTCTATTCTTCCTTCTGCATCTGCATATAAAATACGTGCTTGAGAACCAACTACAAGCTTATTTTCTTGAGCAGATCTAATCCATTTTATATTATCCTCTAATTGTTTCTGAATTTCCTTTGGAGCTGTTGCTTTTATACGCTCCAGTACTTGACAAGCTATAGCATCTGTCTTTTTTAAATCTTGAGGATCTCCACTAGCACACACCCATCTAAAAGGACCAAAACCATAATCAAAACACATAGGTCCCATAATATCTTGCACATAACTTGGGTATTTAAAATCGATATTATTTTTTGCCATCACCGCTGCACCTGCACGTGAAGCCTCTAATAAAAAAGCATTTCCATAATCAAAAAAATACGTTCCTTTTTCTGCATGTCTGTTTATAGCTGCTGCATGTCGGCATAAACTTTCTTGAACTTTAGCTTTAAAGGTTTCGGCATCATTTGCCATTAAGGATTGCGATTCTTCAAGAGATAATCCCACAGGATAATACCCTCCAGCCCATGGATTGTGTAAAGAAGTTTGATCGGAACCTAAATCAATATAAATATTTTCTTTATCAAATTTCTCCCAAACATCTACTACATTTCCTTGATAAGCTATGGAAACAGTTTGTTTTTGGACCTGTGCTTCCTTTACTCTTTTTGTTAATTCATCTAAATCAGAAATCACTTCATCTACCCATCCTTGAGAATGCCTTGTCTCTGTTGCCTTCGGATTTACCTCTGCACAAACAGTTATACATCCTGCAATATTTCCTGCTTTTGACTGAGCTCCACTCATTCCTCCCAAGCCAGAAGTTACAAAAACACCTCCCTTAGGGTCTTTCTTAATTTTTCTAAATCCATTTAAAACCGTAATTGTTGTTCCATGAACAATTCCTTGCGGACCAATATACATATAACTTCCAGCAGTCATTTGTCCATATTGAGTAACTCCAAGCGCGTTAAATTTCTCCCAATCGTCTTGTGCTGAATAGTTTGGAATCATCATCCCGTTTGTTACCACCACTCTTGGCGCATTTTTATGTGACGGAAATAACCCCATTGGATGCCCACTATACATTACCAAGGTTTGCTCATCATTCATTTCGGCCAAATACTTCATCGTTAATCGGTATTGTGCCCAATTTTGAAAAACAGCTCCATTCCCTCCATAAGTAATCAACTCATGCGGATGCTGCGCCACTTTTGGATCAAGATTATTCATAATCATCAACATAATTGCAGCAGCATGTTTTGACTTTGCTGGATATTGATCAATAGGCCGTGCATACATTTTATAATCTGGACGAAGTCGATACATGTAAATACGACCGTAAGCTTCTAACTCTTCTTTAAATTCTGGAAGTAATTCTGCATGAAACTTCTTATCAAAATATCGTAATGCATTTTTAAGGGCTAATTTCTTTTCTTCTGAAGTTAAAATATTCTTTCGCTTTGGAGCGTGATTCACATTTTTATCATATTCCTTTTTAACAGGAAGCACCTCTGGAATCCCAACTAAAATTTCGTTTTCAAAAGTATTTTGGGTATCAATCATCAATCTATTTTTTATAAAATTGAAATTTTCAATTCGTTATCTTCTATTCTTTTTAAAACCATACGGACAATGCCTACATCCATTCTCACAACAATACCCTCTCTTTAAATGATATTGTTCTGTAAAAACCCGATAGCCCTCAGGCGACAAATAATAATCACCTTCTTCAGGCTTTAAATTTTTTTTCATCTATTGTACTATTCTCAAAAAAAGTTATAAAAATTATGCTTTTCTTAAATTAAGATTAAAAATAACCGTTATAAATTTTTATAACAGCAAATCCTATTATCTTTACAAAGATAACAGAAAACTACAGCTCTACTAAAAGCTGCTTTATGATTCTAATTTTTAAATACATTTTTCCTAAAAGATATGTTGGCCTTACACTTTGGCCTGTAATTATCTTAAAAGAAAATAGACTAAAAGAAGACGATGTGCTTATTAACCATGAGCGAATTCACCTAAAGCAACAATTAGAATTATTTATTCTCCCTTTTTACATTTGGTATCTAATAGAATGGCTTATTGGCGTAATGCTATTTAGAAATTTTAATGAAGCTTACAGAAATATAAGTTTTGAAAAAGAAGCCTATCAAAATGAGCGAAACTTAAATTACATAAAAGAGCGACCATTTTGGGGCTTTTTAAGCTACCTATTTTAAACGTTCCTCTTATCTTTGAATTCTATAAAGAGAGATAGTTTTGCACAACCAAGAAATTGTTCTAGAAGAAACAAAAAATGCCAACGTTCAACTTTTCATCAAACGTGAAGATTTAATCCATCCGTTTATTTCTGGAAACAAGTTTAGGAAATTAAAATACAATATTGCAGAAGCCAAAAGACTAAATCATGATACTTTATTAACTTTTGGAGGCGCCTATTCCAACCATATTGCTGCTACTGCATATGCTGGTTTTGAAAACAATCTAAAAACAATTGGAGTTATTAGAGGGGAAGAGCTTTTAGATAAAATTGAAGAAAATCCTACACTTTCTTTTGCCAAAAAACACGGAATGTCTTTCAAGTTTGTAAGTCGATCCGACTACAGAAGGAAAGAGGAACCTGCTTTTATAGCATCTTTAAAAAATACCTACCACAATTCATTCATAATTCCAGAAGGAGGCACCAATGAACTTGCTGTTAAAGGTTGTGAAGAAATTTTGGAAAAAGAAGATTTTGATTTTGATTTCATTTGTGTAGCTGTAGGCACAGGAGGCACTATTTCAGGACTCATAAATTGTTCACAACTCCGTCAACAAGTTTTAGGGTTTCCCGCTTTGAAAGGCAATTTTTTACAAACAGAAATTTGTAAATTTGCACATCAAGTTAATTGGAATTTACATACAGATTATCATTTTGGCGGGTACGCAAAAGCTGACAAAGAATTAGTAAATTTCTTAAATTGCTTTAAAGAAAAAACAGACATTCCTTTAGACCCAGTTTACACTGGAAAAATGATGTTTGGAATACTAGACTTGATAAAAAAAGGTTATTTTAAAGAGAATACAAAAATTTTAGCGATTCATACCGGAGGTCTACAAGGTATTTCTGGAATGAATATTCGCTTAAAACAAAAGAATTTACCCCTTATAAAATGATTATAAAACGGCTTATTTATACTTTTCTCATACTACTTTTAGTAAGTTGTGGCGCTAAAAAAAAGGCTTCTTCGTCTAAAAAAAATTCTAGAAAGTATCCTACTACAAATACACGGACTACGCATAACAAAAATGATGTTGAAACAAACAATAATAGAACTACCGAAACTTTAGAATCTACTTCCAGAACTACAGTTTATACAGCTACTGTAGAGGAATATATTGATGTTTTTAGTCCGATTGCTGAACGCCAAATGCAAAGTCACGGAATTCCAGCTAGTATAATTTTAGCGCAAGGAATTTTAGAAAGTGGCGCAGGAAAAGGAGAATTGGTTAGAAAAGCAAATAATCATTTTGGGATAAAATGCCATACTGGATGGACTGGAGAAAGAGCGTACCATGATGATGATGCCAAAGGCGAATGTTTTAGAAAATATAGATACCCAGAGCTTTCCTATGAAGACCATTCGGAATTCCTAACCACCAGAAGTAGGTATGCTTTTTTATTCGATTTAGATAAAGACGATTACCGTGGATGGGCAAAAGGACTTAGAAGTGCAGGTTATGCAACCGATAGACGGTATCCAGATAAATTAATAAGTTTAATAGAAAAATATCAACTTTACAGATATGATGCAGCGGTTTTAGGTACAAATCCTGCTAGAAGAAAGCAAGTAGCAGAACAAACGTATCGCGTTTCTAAAGGAGACACCCTGTATTCCATTTCAAAACGCTATAATGTTTCTGTAGATGCTATAAAACGAAAAAACGGATTAAGAAATAATAATATTAAAATTGGACAGATATTATATCTAAATTAAACTACATCGGGGCAAGCCCGAGGTAGTCAAACGAAACAAATTTAACTCATTTCGACGCAAAGCGTCGGTAAAATTAAACCCTCTATGAGGGATTAAAATAAAAAACATGGAATATAAAAGAAGTAGTGCCCTTTTTGCTGAAGCCAAAAAATACATTCCAGGAGGAGTAAATTCTCCTGTTAGAGCATTTAATGCTGTAGGTGGAGAGCCCATTTTTGTGAAGCAAGCAAAAGGCGCCTATCTATATGATGAGGACGGAAATAAATTAATAGATTATATAGCATCTTGGGGACCAATGATTTTAGGTCATGCTTTCCAACCTGTTGTGAATGCGGTTATTGAAAAAACACAACTTGGTACTTCCTTCGGTATGCCTACTCAAATAGAGACAGAAATTGCTAAACTAGCAGTTTCTATGGTTCCTAATGTTGATAAAATTCGTTTTGTAAATAGTGGAACTGAAGCCTGTATGAGCGCCGTTAGATTGGCTAGAGGTTTTACAGGAAAAGATAAAATTATCAAATTTGCTGGTTGTTATCATGGACACTCAGACTCTTTTTTAATCCAAGCAGGAAGCGGCGCTGTAACTTTTGGAAGTCCAAATAGTCCTGGAGTAACTCAAGGAACAGCAAAAGACACTTTGCTTGCTAGATATAACGACTTAGAAAGTGTAAAAGCTTTAATTGAAGCAAATAAAAATGAAATTTCTGCAATTATTATCGAGCCTGTTGCTGGAAATATGGGATGTATTATTCCTAAAAAAGGCTTCTTAGAGGGCTTGCGTAAACTTTGCGACGACCATAAAATACTCCTCATTTTTGATGAAGTAATGACGGGGTTTAGGCTTGCACAAGGAGGCGCTCAAGAGTTACTAAATATAAAAGCAGATATTGTAACTTTTGGAAAGGTTATTGGTGGCGGACTTCCAGTAGGGGCCTTTGCTGCTAGAAATGAAATTATGGATTATTTGGCGCCGCTAGGCCCTGTTTATCAAGCAGGAACTTTAAGTGGGAATCCTCTTGCTATGGCAGCTGGATTAACAATGCTAAAAACATTATTCGAGCATGAAGATATTTTTAAAAGCTTAGCCGATAAAACTGCTTATTTACACCAAGGTCTTGAAAAAGCTCTTGAAGAGTCGGAATTAACATATACTATAAACCGACTAGGATCTATGATTTCTGTGCACTTTACAGAAGAGGTATACGATTTTGAAACTGCAGCTAAAGGGAATAACAGCTATTTCAAAAAGTTTTTCCACGGAATGTTAAACGAAGGAATCTACCTTCCTCCTAGCGCTTTTGAAAGTTGGTTCTTAAATAATGCCTTAACTTACGAAGATTTAGACAAAACTATTGATGCCGCAACCAAGGTTATCAAATCATTATAAAACCGAAAAAGCCTCGAAACTCAACAAAGTTTCGAGGCTTTTATAAAACTAACTAACCAACCTATTATTTTCTAGCAGCCATTCTATGATCACGTTTTCCGTGCTTTTTATGCTGACTTCTCTTCCACATTTTATATTGATCTTCATCTAAAATATTTTTCATTTTAGTCTGAACAGCCAATTGCTCATCTAACATAGCGTTCTTCATTTCAAAACGCTCTTCAACTGTAGGCTTCTCTTCTTTTTCTTTCATTTCTTTGAAAGACTCCACCTTAGCTTTATGCTTTGTAGCCAAATCTTTGTTTATTGCAAGAATATCTTTTTGTTGCGCATCTGTTAAGTCTAAAGCCAACGCCATTTTTTTTGTCTTTAACGTCGCAATTTGATCTGGAGTTAAATTTGCATATGCTTTTCTAAAATCTTCTCTTCGCTCCTTTCTATCTTGATCTCCACGTTTTTCTCTCGGTCTATCTTGAGCAAATGTTGTTCCCACAATAAATACAAGTAATAATAAGCTTAGTGTCTTTTTCATCTTTATACTGTTTTAATTTGTTATAATAATAAGACTGCAATTCAAAGCTATGGTTTAATTGTTGGGAGTTTTTTAACTAAATTCAGAAATAAAAAAAGCTCATAACAAAACTGTTATGAGCTTTTTTATTTAGTCTTTATCTTATCTATCCAATATAATCTTTTGCCTTTAATAAAGCCTCGGGTATTCCCACAGGATTTTTACCCCCAGCGGTTGCAAAGAAAGGCTGACCTCCGCCGCCTCCTTGGATTAATTTTCCAAGCTCTCTCACTATTTGTCCAGCATTCAACTCTTTTTCTTTCACAATTTCCTTAGAAACATAACAAGTCAGTATTACTTTTCCGTCATTTTCTGAAGCAAATAATAAGTATAAGTTTTTAAACTCACTTCCTAACTCAAAAGCTAAATCTTTTATACTTCCTTGGTCTAAATCTACTTTTTTAGCTAAAAATCTAACTCCGTTTACCTCTTCTAGTTCCGCCTTCAATTCTCCCTTTAAGCCTTTTGCCTTATCTTTTAGCAACTGCTCAATTTGTTTTTTCATCGCAGTATTTTCTTCCTGAAGAGCGGTAATAGCTTTTATTGGATCGACAGCATTATTTTTCAATACCGCTTTTACTTTATTAAAAGCTTCCGTTTGGTTTGCAAAATATTCTTTAGCAGCATCAAAAGTAATTGCTTCTATTCTTCGAACCCCGGCTGCAACTGCACTCTCATTAGTAATAATAAAATGCCAAATATCTCCTGTATTTGCTACATGCGTACCTCCACAAAGCTCCATGCTCTCTCCAAACTTTACAGCACGCACCAAATCTCCATACTTCTCTCCAAATAAGGCAACCGCACCTTCCTTGATAGCTTCTTGATATGGCATATGTCTATTTTCTTGCAATGGTAATTGCTCACGAATTCTAGCGTTTACAAAATCTTCCACCTGCGTAAGTTCTTCTGAAGTAACTTTTGCAAAATGCGAAAAATCAAAACGCAAATACCCACTATGCACCATACTTCCTTTTTGCTCTACATGCGTTCCCAACACACTTCTCAATGCTTGATGCAACAAATGTGTTGCGGTATGATTAGCAGCAGTTCTATTACGTTGTTTCTCATCTACAACTGCTCTAAAAGGATCGTTTAGATTTTTTGGTAAATTCTTAGAAAAATGAATAATTAGGTTATTCTCTTTCTTTGTATCTATTATATAAATAACGTCTCCATTAGTAGACTCTAAATATCCTTTATCTCCAACCTGACCTCCTCCTTCTGCATAAAAAGGAGTAATATTAAATACTAATTGATACAGCTCCCCATCTTTTTTACTTTCCACCTTGCGGTAGCGTGTAATTCTAACTTGAGTTTCCAACGTATCATAACCAACAAACTCTTCAATTGGATCGTCTATTAAAACTTCCCAATCTCCAGTTTCTATTTTTGTAGCTGCTCTGGATCTATTTTTCTGCTTCTCTAACTCCTCCTGAAATCCTTTTTCATCTAACTGAAATCCTTTTTCATCTAAAATAAGAGCTGTTAAATCGATAGGAAAACCGTAAGTATCGTATAATTCAAAAGCTTTACTCCCAGAAATAACCTTATCTGTATTTGCCCCGATAATATTATCTAACAATACTAATCCTTGTGCCAAAGTTCTCAAGAAAGAATTTTCCTCTTCTCTAATAACATTGATAATAATATTTTTTTCCTTTTTAAGTTCTGGAAAAAACTCATGCATTTGCTTAATAAGCGTATCCACCAACTTGTAAATAAAGGCTTCTTTTTGGTCTAAAAATGTAAATCCGTAACGAATAGCGCGACGTAAAATCCTACGTATTACATATCCAGCTCCAGTATTGCTTGGTAATTGTCCGTCTGCAATAGCAAAAGAAACCGCTCTAACATGGTCGGCAATTACACGAATAGCGATATCTATTTCCTCTTTAACTCCATATTTGGAATTGGTAATTGTTTCAATTTCTCTAATAATTGGAGTAAAAACATCGGTATCATAATTACTTTTCTTACCCTGTAGGACCATACACAAACGCTCAAATCCCATTCCAGTATCCACATGTTGTGCTGGTAGTTTTTCTAGAGAACCATCAGCTTTACGGTTAAATTCCATAAAAACTAGATTCCAAATTTCCACAACCTGAGGATGGTCTTGATTTACTAAATCTGCACCTGGAATTTTAGCCTTTTCTTCTGCAGAACGAATATCTACATGTATTTCTGACGAAGGTCCACAAGGCCCTTGATCTCCCATTTCCCAAAAATTATCCTTTTTATTCCCTAGAATAATTCGGCTTTCTGGAACAATTTCTTTCCAAAAATCGTAGGCATCTTGATCCATAGGAAGCCCTTCAGCATCAGCTCCTTCAAAAACTGTGATATAAAGAATGTCCTTATCTATTTTATAAACTTCGGTTAATAATTCCCAAGCCCATTTAATAGCATCTTTTTTAAAATAATCTCCAAAACTCCAATTCCCCAACATTTCGAACATAGTATGGTGGTAGGTATCTTTTCCTACTTCTTCCAAATCGTTATGTTTTCCACTTACACGAAGGCATTTTTGGGTATCTGTAGCTCGTTGATTTTTAGGTACTTTATTTCCTAAAAAATACTCTTTAAATTGATTCATCCCCGCATTGGTAAACATCAGGGTTGGATCGTCCTTAATTACCATGGGCGCAGAAGAGACAATTTCGTGACTCTTATCTTCAAAAAACTTCAAAAACTGCTTTCTTATCTCTCTGGAGTTCATCATAAAATCTTAACTTTTTCTAAAAATTACACTAACTGAAAAACAATTTATATATTTGCTCGTTACACAATTAGTTGCTACAACAATTTATGTGGCAAAAATAGAATTTTTAAACTAATGACGAAGGTAAAATATTATTACGATTCTGAAACATTATCTTACAGAAGGATTGAGCCTAAAAAAGGTAAAAAGGTTGTAAATATTAGTTTGTTTGTACTCGCTGCCTTTTTATTTGGTGGAATTTGTTTACTTATTCTATTAAATACTAATTTGGTAAACACTCCAAAAGAACTCTCCCAAGCTAGAGAATTAAAAAATTATGAATTTCAATTTGAGCTATTAGAAAATAAAATGACTCAAATGGAAGAAGTGCTAGCAAATATTGAAGATCGAGATAATAATATTTACAGACTTTACTTTGAAGCAAGTCCGATTCCAAAAGAACAACGAACCGCTGGTTTTGGAGGAGTTAATAGATATAGAAATTTAGAAGGATTTAATAATTCTGATTTAATAATAGACGCTACCGAGAAACTTGAAAAATTACAAAAGAGACTAGTAATCCAATCTAAATCTTTAGATGAGATAACTAGTCTTGCTAAAGAAAAAGAAAAACTATTGGCAGCAATTCCAGCAATTCAACCAGTAAGCAACGAAGATCTTACAAGAATGGCTTCTGGTTATGGTTGGCGTTCCGACCCATTTACTAAAGTTAGAAAAATGCATTATGGAATGGATTTTACTGCGCCAAGAGGAACTCCAGTTTATGCAACTGGAGACGGGGTTGTTACTCGTGCAGACAACAGGTCTTCGGGTTATGGAGAACATATTAGAATTGACCATGGCTTTGGCTATATGAGTCTTTATGGGCATTTAAGTAAATATAAAGTTCGTCCAGGGCAAAAAGTAAAAAGAGGTGATTTAATTGGCCTTGTTGGAAGCACAGGAAGATCTCAAGCACCTCATTGCCACTATGAAGTTTGGAAAGACGGCAACCGAATTAATCCGATTAATTTCTACTACGGAAGTTTATCTGCGGATGAATACGAAGCTTTATTACATGCTGCATCACAAGAAAACCAATCTCTTGACTAATGCATATAAATCTTCCAGAAAAATTATATTACAGCATTGGAGAAGTTGCAAAAGCCTTTGATGTAAACACTTCCTTAATTAGATTTTGGGATAAAGAATTTGATATTCTAAAACCAAAAAAAAACGCAAAAGGAAACAGAAAGTTTACTCAAGAAGATTTAAAAAACTTGAGTCTTATTTACCATTTAGTAAAAGAACGAGGCTTTACTCTGGAAGGTGCAAAACTTCACTTAAAAGAGCAAAAACAAAAAGCACTTTCTAATTATGAGATTATTCGTAAATTAGAAGGAGTTAAGGCTGAGCTCACTAAAATTAAAGATCAATTATAAAATTATTTCTCTATTCCGATTTTATTGCTGAATTTTGAAGAATCTTTTTTAAGAGAGGAGCATCCCCAGCTACAACAAAAATTAACAACTTAATAAAATATCGAAAAATGAAAAAGTGGATTATTGGTTTAATTGTATTGGCTATAATAGGTTTTGGAGTCTACAACTGGGCTGTAGGTTTTAATAACAAAGCCATTAATTTAAATGAAAATGTTTCTGAGGCATGGGGTAATGTACAAACTGCTTACCAACGTAGAAATGACCTTATCGGAAATTTAGTTAATACCGTAAAAGGAGCAGCAGATTTTGAAAGAAATACACTTACCGATGTTATTGAAGCCAGAGCAAAAGCTACTTCAGTAAATATTAACCCAGAGAATATCACTCCAGAACAGCTAGAACAATTTAACCAAGTTCAAGGTGGATTGAGTAGTGCTTTAAGTAGACTTTTAGTAAGTGTAGAGCGCTATCCAGAGCTAAAGGCAAACCAAAACTTTTTGAAATTACAAGACGAACTTACCAGTACTGAAAACAGTATTCAAACTGCTAGAGTTAGATTTAATGAAGCTATCAAGCCTTATAACAACCATGTAAAAACCTTCCCTAATTCTATATTAGCTGGCTGGTTTGGTTTTGAAGGTAAACCATATTTTGATGCTGAAGCAGGCGCAGAAAAACCTGTTGATGTTGAATTTGATTTTGACAAATAAAACATTTAGGTGCTGTGTAACAACAGCACCTTTTTTATAATAAACTCATTTAAGTTATTAACACATGAAATCATCTAAAGTAGAAGCATTCCTTTCTTCCGAAGAAGAGAAAGAGATTGTAGATGCCATCCGACAAGCAGAAAAAGAAACTTCTGGAGAAATTCGTGTTCATATAGAAGCTTCTAGTAAAAAAGATCCTTTAAAAAGAGCCCATGAAATTTTTCATATGCTAAAAATGGACAATACTAAGGATGAAAATGGAGTTTTGATTTATGTTGCCACAAACGACAAAACCTTTGCCATATACGGAGACAAAGGAATTGACAAGGCAGTTCCTAACGGTTTTTGGGATAGCACCAAAGACATTATACAAACACACTTTCGAAATAACCATTTTAAGGATGGGCTTGTTGAAGGAATTTTAAAAGCTGGAGTAGAATTGCAAAAGCATTTTCCATGGCAACACGACGATGTAAATGAATTATCAGACCAAATCTCCAAAAGCTAAATTTTGATGCAAAAACAAAAATTCGCCTTTCTATTATTTTTCTTAGCATGTATCTCTTTACAATCGATATATGCTCAATTTGATATTCCAAAATTACCCGAAAAACAAACTAGTGTTTATGACTATGCAAACGTATTTTCTGCTTCAGAAAAAACAGCATTAGAACAAAAGCTTATTAATTATGCTGACACTACTAGTACGCAAATTGTAATTGCTACGGTTCCTACAATAAATGGTGAAAATATAGGTATGCTTGCTCCTAAATGGGCACACGAATGGAAAGTAGGACAATCCAAAGAAGATAATGGCGTTTTTATTTTATTAGCTGAAAAAGAACGTAAAATATGGATTTCTCCAGGGTATGGTTTAGAGCAAAAGCTAACCGCTGGAATTAATGGAGAGATTATAAGAAATATAATTATTCCAGAGTTTAAAAAAGGCGATTATTACAGCGGATTAAATAAAGGAACAGATGCCCTTATCGACCTTTTTGCAGGTACTTATAAAGGCACTCCAAAGCCAAGAAGCAGAAAATCTTCTGGAGGTGGCGGTAGCGGATTTATTTTCCTTTTTATCATCTTTATAATTATTATGATTATTCTTTCTAGAAATAATCGTGGAGGTGGAAACCGTGGTCGTAGAGGTGGCGGTTTCGATTTAATGGACATGATTATACTTAGTAATCTTGGTCGTGGTGGTGGAAGCTTCGGCGGAGGTTCTTCTGGAGGTGGCTTCGGTGGCGGCGGATTTGGTGGCGGCTTCGGCGGCGGTGGATTTAGTGGTGGCGGCGCTGGCGGTAGTTGGTAGCTATACTGAGCTTAAGAAAACTACCTCTATGAAAAAAATATTATTCATTTTCATTTTATTCATCACCTACAGTTGTACAGAAAATAAAAAGTCTAGGCTAATATCTCAATATTATGAAGGGTTTAAAAACTCTGACTTTAACCAAATACGGAGTACAGTATCTGATACACTTATAATTACTGAAGGTGACTATATAATGACCTACTCACCAGATAACTATTACGACCATTTTAAATGGGACTCAACCTTCAAACCAACTTATAATTTGGTTGCCATAGAAAGTCAGGATAATACAATCACTACTACTGTCTCTGTAAGCTCTATAAGGTTTAAATTCCTAAAAAACGATCCTCTTATCTGTAAATATAAGTTTGCATTTAATTCAGGAAAAATAATCAAAATAGAAAATTTAGATTGTATTGACGTAAACTGGAAGCTATGGCAAAAAGAAAGAGATTCTTTAGTTAATTGGGTCAAATTAAATCACCCCGAACTAGATGGTTTTATTAATAATATAAGTGCGCAGGGGGCTAAAGATTATGTAAAGGCTATCGAATTATATAACACAAAAGACTAAAATCTCAAAAGTAGATGTCTCTTGCCTTAGTTTACTTTTACTTCTTTTCTCTTTCTAAATTTATGTAAAAATCTATTATACAAATCTAAAAGAACTTGTCAAAGCTAATTAATATACAAAATTAATAGCGTCCAAAACGTTTTTATTAATTTTTTTAAACGTACTGAATTTATTGAGGTTTTAATAAAATTCCATTGTTTTTGGTTTGGTTATGGCCTATGCTAAAAACATTGAAAATCAAGGAAACAGCAGTGGCAAGAAGATAAAAATAACTCATTCCGCCCCAAGGCGGAATGAGTTATTTTTATCTTCTTCTTCTACCTGGCGCTTTCCCTCCAAACTGATCAAATTTATAGCTAAAACTAGCCATAAAATATTGTGTTAGTACGGTACTTTGATAATCTTGAATATAATCGGCCCCAGTACTTCTGCTTACATTATTGTTTTGATTCAGCAAATCGTAAGCTAATACTTTAAAAGTTGCTTTCTTTTTAAAGAATTGATATCCTAAACTCATGTTCCAAAAAAGAGCATCTTTATCAAAATCGTCAGATACATTTCCGTTATAATTATAATTGATATCATTACCCCATACTACATTTCCAGGCCAATACGTTGTAGTTCTTAACGAAGCTGTATGCGATATAAATTCAATATCATCAAACCTATCAATATTATATTTTGTGTTATTATAAGAAATATTATACCCTGGTTCAATCTCTACCAGCTCTAAATAATTAAAAGTAGTACTAATTCTTGGACTAACACTAAACCGTTTTGAAATTAATTCCTGTCCGTTATTAAAGCTTACGTCTTTATTATAATTAATATTCGGATGGAAATTAAGTTTTACAGTATAAGTAGTATCTTTTTTTATTTGCTTAGAATATCCAAAGCCCAAATACGCATTATAGTTTCCGTTTACGTTTGTGAAGGTGGTAGTTCTTAAAAAATTTTCATCGGTAGTTGTTACACTTACTACTTTATCGTCTTGAATTTCTCCACCAGCATACAAAAACAAACCTGTACGTTCTCTCCAATTATAATTATTAAAATTTAACGACAAACGATGTGTTTTGGACACATCTAGATCTGGATTACCCTGTCTAATATTTAATGGGTTGTTGATATTTATAACAGGTTGCAACTGCCCAACCGAAGGCACTTGAATATTAGTACGATAATTTATTCGAAAACGCATATTTTGATTAAATCTGTATGATGACGATGCATTAAGCAACAAATTCTCATAACTTCTTTCAAAAGTTCCTTCATGTAAGTAATCATCATTATTTATATCGGTTAATGCATAATCTGCTCCAACTCTCCAACGCCATTTCTCCCCATCTCTACGGATACCGAGAGAAGGCGTTTGTTGAGTGTTACTAAATTCGAAATCGGTACTTAATGCATCATTAAAATTATCGTAACTCGATGTATTTTCATTAAAATCTAAAACATCATTCTCATTTCGCTGCTTCATATCTTCATAACCATATCCGAAATCCAAGAAGAATTCATTTCCAAGTGGCTGTCTGTACGAAACCCCTATTTCATATGTATCATTTCTATTATTAGTTGTGGTAAATTGGTTTACAGACTCTACACTTGCATCATCTCCAAAAATCTCTCTTGTAGACTGAAAATTTGATTCATTTTCGTTTTTAGAATTATTATTTGAAAAAGTAACTCTTACAAATTTACCAAGCGTATCGAGTTTCTTAATGATATTTAAGCTATTAGAAAAATTCCTTTGTAAGCCATCATCTAAAGTTTGTACATCGTTACTGTTTGAAAGTTCTCCATCCACATTTGTTGAAGTTGTATTACTTGTATCCATAGAGTTAGCTCTAGTAACATTCAAAGAAGGTTCTATAGAAACACGAAGCGTTTCATCAATATCAAACTCTAAATCTGCAGACCCGCTATTAGAATTTGTAGAACCATCAAATCGGGACACACTATTGGTAAAGAAGCTCCCCTCTGGCAATAAGTTCTCTCTAGATGTTTTTTGATCGTTATAAGAATCGCTATAAGCAAAGAAATAATTAGCACTTAACTCATAAGCATCCTTTTGAGCATTGGCATAACTTGCTCCAATGGTAGATGACGTTGTAATTCCTCTTCCGTAATTATTTATAAGTCCGTTGCTATTGGCAATATCATACCCACCACGAGTATTCCCAACCATATCATATATTTCGTCAAAAGAAAAACCTGCATTATTGATATTATTAGAACTGGCTATAAAACTAATCCGTTCTTTATCTTTAAAATAATTAAGCAAACCGTTTACTTGGTAGCGTTCATCTGTTCCGTAACCTAATGAAGCACGCCCCATATAGCCTTTATTCTTATCCTTTTTAATTGTTATGTTGATGGTTTTTGTTTCTCCATCCCCATCATCTCCAGTAAATTCTTGTGTTTTGGACTTTGTATCGGAAATCTGGATTTTATCTATAATCTCTTTTGGCAAACTTTTGGTAGCAACCTTTGGATCATCACTAAAAAATACTTGTCCGTTTACCAATACCTTATTAACCTCTTTTCCATTCACGGTAATTTTACCATCGGTATCAACCTCAACCCCAGGAAGTTTTTTCAAAACGTCCTCCACATTAGCATCTGGACGAGTTTTAAAAGAATTAGCATTAAATTCTAAGGTATCTTTAGAAATTTTAATAGGAACACGCTCTCCAACTACGCTAACACCTTCTAATTGCTCTGCTTGTAAAGCAAGAGCAATTTCCCCTAAAGCAATGCTCTTCTTGCTAAGAGTAATTACTTTCTTAACAGGCGTATAGCCATTATAGGTTATAAATAAATTAAGTTTTTCTTGAGCAGAATTTAAGTCTAGTACAAAGTTTCCCGTTTGATCGGAAATTGTGTAAGACACCATGGTACTATCTTGAATACTTTCAGCATAAACAGTAGAAGCTTCGAGAGGCTCCTTTGTAGTTTCGTCAATTACTTTTCCTGTAACCTCATATTCTTGCGAAAATGAAATTGCACTCATTACTAAGAAAAATAGTAGGGATATTTTCTTCATTTGTTTTGGTATAGTTTCTTCGAAAATAGAATAAAACCACTACCAATAAACGTAATATTTACTTTTTAATATTTTTTTAACTCAATAATCGCTATTTGCTTTGAAATGTTTTTTTAGTTTTCCTTCAATGCACCTACTGTTTACTATGAGAAAGTTTATTTTTATTTTTTTCTGAAATACACCTGTACTGGAACTCCTTTAAAATCAAAATTTTCTCTCAATTTATTCTCAATAAACCTACGATACGGATCTTTTACATATTGTGGTAAATTTGCAAAAAAAGCAAACTGAGGTGTTGGTGTTGGCAACTGAGTACAGAACTTTACCTTAACATATTTTCCTTTATGAGATGGTGGTGGAGTATGCTCTATAATAGGCAACATTGTATCGTTTAATTTAGAAGTAGCAATGCGTTTTGTTTTATTATTATAAACCTCTACAGCCGTTTCAATTGCTTTAAAAATACGCTGTTTTGATAATGCAGAAATAAAAATAATAGGCACATCCGTAAAAGGTTCAATTTGTTTTCTAATATAAGCTTCAAATTGTTTTACGGTATTCGTTTCTTTTTCAACTAAATCCCATTTATTCACTAAAATTACAATCCCCTTACGGTTTCTTTCTGCCAACCAAAATATATTTAAATCTTGACCTTCAAAACCACGAGTAGCATCTAGCACAAGCATTACCACATCACTATGTTCTATAGCTCGTACCGAACGCATTACTGTATAAAATTCTAAATCCTCTTTTACTTTGGCTTTTCTTCGGATTCCTGCGGTATCCATTAAGTTAAATTCAAAACCAAAACGATTGTATTTTGTATCTACACTATCTCTTGTAGTTCCTGCAATATCGGTAACAATGTAACGGTCTTCTCCTAAAAGAGCATTAATAAAAGATGATTTTCCCGCATTTGGACGTCCAACTACAGAAAATCTAGGAAGCTCTTCTTCAACAACACCAGAATCTTCTGGAAGTTTTTCTACAACAGCATCCAACAACTCTCCAGTTCCACTACCATTAATACTAGAAATAGTATAATACGCTCCTAAACCTAAAGCGTAAAATTCAACTGCATCTACTTCTCTAAGGGCACTATCCACTTTATTAACCGCCAAAAATGTAGGCTTATTTGCTCTACGCAATAATTGCGCAACCTCATCATCCATACCTGTTACTCCAGCAGTAACATCTACTACAAAAATAATTACATCAGCTTCATCAATAGCTAACTCTACTTGTTTATCAATTTCTTTTTCAAAAATATCATCACTTCCTACAACATACCCTCCTGTATCTATTAATGAAAACTCACGTCCATTCCAATCTGATTTCCCATAATGACGGTCACGCGTAACTCCACTAATTTCATCAACAATAGCATCTCTTCTTTTAATCATTCGATTAAAAAGAGTTGATTTACCAACATTCGGTCTTCCTACAATGGCTACAATAGCACTCATACTTAAAATTTTATGGCGCAAAGGTAATTCTATTTTTTCAGTTTTTAACAATTGCTTTTCAGGAAACCACTCTACACCATAAGGCACAGAAGTTTAAAGCTGATTAAAAGTTGTTTCCCGCGAATTTATAAATGTATCTTTTTCCGTATCCATAGGCTCTCAACGCCCGCTCAACAGCAACAAATAATATATTCATTAAGCTGCAACTACTATTTATAACACCTAAAAAGGCTCCTATAAAACCTTTGCTTTTCATTTTACTTACAAAGAATATTATATGTAAAATCTTACTAAAAAAAGAAAAGGCTGCCTACATAAATAGACAACCTCTTCTACGGAATTAAAACTAACCTTCTATATTATTTGTTCTCATAAATGCTAATAGTACCACTAGCCTCATTTGTTACAATTAACAGTTCTTTTTCTGAAGGACTATCTTCTGCGCTTATTGCTAGAACTCCCTCTGGGGCATCGTCTCCTGCTTGACTAAGAAATTGTATAAATTCTGGCGCAGTTGGATTGCTTATATCGTAAACCATTACTTGGCTATTTCTTTCTAAACCTACAAACATAATTGTACGTTCCCCAATTTTTAATGCCTCTACCGCCTCTGGCTCTGCACCTTTATCATCACTCCTTCCATCTACTTCTCCTTCATCTGCATTAAAATGATCTGGAGTAAACTCAAGAACTTTTTTTGCTATATCACTTCCACTATCATATACTAAAGCTCCATTTTCAGACCAAATAGTATACGAACGAGCTCCATAGGCATATAATTCATCATAATCACCATCGCCATCAGTGTCGCCCAATGTAGTAGTAACTTTTAATCTCCCTAAATTCTCATCCTCTTGAAGCATGGCTGCATCAGGAAAAGCAATTGCATCTAACGTAAGGTCTTTTATTCTTTCTTCCTCAGAGAAAGCATCATAATCTCTAGCGTCTCCTTCATTGGCAGTAATTACATAAGACACCCCATCAATAGCCACATGTTTAATTGCATCTGGCATATATACTCCTTTTACTGACCAATTTTTCAACTCCGTAACATCGTCTTTATTACTTGCATCCAAAGCATTTTCTGCTAAAGAATGATCTTTAAATCCTAATGGATAAATAGCAGAGATTTGTTTAGCCTCTAAACTTACCTTCGCAATTCCATTGTTCTCTTGTAGTGTTACCCATGCAGTTTTGGAATCGTCTGAGATTGCTACATATTCTGGCTCTATATCTTGTGCAAAACTAGCCTCAGGACCAAAAACTCTGAATCCATCAGATTTTAGCGCTGTTTCTTGAGACGCAAAACTATCGAATGTTAAAGTAGAAACATTCCCAGAAGCTACTTCTATAATACTGATACTTCCTTTTGGATCGTTTAAATAATCTGCACTAGGCTCTCCCTCGTTGGCAGTAACAATATATTTTCCATCAGGAGAAAATAAAACCATGTCTGGCAATGCACCAACGCTAAAAGTATTTTGTAGTGCTTGAGAGTCCGTATTATAAACTAAAATATTCCCGTTTGCCTGTTTATTGCTAGCCTCTACTGCAATTGCCAACATATCTCCATATACCGACACACTATTTGGAGTTCCAAGAGCACTTACATCTATAGCATTTAATTGTTTAGGTGAAGAAATATTAGATAAATCAAACACCATTACTTCATTTGCATCTGGATTTACAGTAAACAACTTTTTGGAAATAGCATCAAATGCCGAAATCTCTGTAGTTCCTCCAGCATTAATAGTAGTAAGGTGTTGAAAATTTACTTCTTTAGCTTCTGGAACTTCTACAACAGAGCCATCGTCGTCTTTTTGACAAGCAGAAAGAGCTATTGCCAACATAGCAATAGCAGAGATTAATCTTAGTTTCATTGGTTAGGTTTTTTATCAACCCCAAAGAAACTAAAGCAGTTTTAAGTTAGTGTTACTTGATTAGAAAGGTTTTGTTACTTCTTTTTCTGAAAGTAAAATTATTGTTATTAATTATATGAGGTAAATACTACTTAACTCCTGTACAAACGATACTTTTATTTTTCTTGAATCTGCTCTAGCAGCACTAAGGCAATTCTATTTTTGGTTGTAGCCGAAGCGTTTTAACTGATTCTGATTAGAGCGCCAGTTTTTATTAACTTTTACATAGATTTCTATATGTACTTGTTTTCCAAAAAATTTCTCTAAATCTTTTCGAGATTGAACCCCTACTCGTTTCAAAGCAGCTCCTTTATGCCCTATAATAATTCCCTTTTGCGTATCTCTTTCTACCATGATTACAGAACGAATTCGAATAATATCTTCATCTTCTATAAACTCTTCTGTTTCTACTTCTACAGCATATGGAATTTCCTTTTTGTAGTTGATAAGGATTTTTTCACGTACCGTTTCATTAACAAAAAAACGTTCTGGTTTATCGGTAATTTGGTCTTTAGGATAAAAAGGAGGTGATGCTGGTAACAATTCTAAAATACGATTAAAAACAGTATCTATATTAAAATTTGTTAATGCTGAAATAGGATAAATTTCGGCATTTGGCACTTTCTCGCTCCACCATTGCACTTGGTCTTCTAATACTTCTTGAGAAGAAATATCTATTTTATTCAGCAATAATAAAACTGGTAATTTTGAAGCAGTTATTTTATCAAAAAAGGCTTCATCCTTTAACTCTTTCTCCCCAATCTCTACCATATAGATAAGCACATCGGCATCTTCAAAAGCCGATTTTACAAAATCCATCATAGATTGCTGAAGCTCATATGCTGGTTTTATAATTCCTGGAGTATCAGAAAAAACTATTTGAAAATCATCTCCATTAACAATTCCAAAAATACGATGACGTGTAGTTTGCGCTTTAGAGGTTATTATAGAAAGTTTTTCACCTATAAAAGCATTCATTAATGTGGACTTTCCAACATTTGGATTCCCAATAATATTTACAAAACCTGCCTTATGATTCTCCATCTTTTACCTTTTTAAAATATAACTTCAAGGAGTTATTAACCTTTGGCGCTAGATAAACTACCGCTATCATATTAGGAATACACATTAATGCATACGCCAAATCTATAAGATTAATAACAACCCCCACCGAAGTAATTGCTGCAAAGGTAATGGTAGCTACGTAATAAATATTAAAAAACTTACCAATTTTAATGTTTGTAAGGAAAGTTAAGCATTTTGTACCATAATATGAATACGTAAATAAGGTAGACATAGCAAAAGCTGCAACAATTAACATTAGCAAAATATGGCCATATCCAAACAGTGACTTTTCAAAAGCCAACAATGTCATTGCAATTCCGTTATTATCTGCTTCTAAATAAGCACCACTTATAATAATAGTCAACGCTGTTAACGTACAGACAATAATAGTATCTATAAATGGACCCAACATAGCTACTAAACCCTCTTGTACTGGTTCGTTTGTTTTAGATTCCCCATGGTACATTGGGGCACTTCCTAAACCAGATTCATTTGAAAATACAGCACGTCTCACCCCCAAAATCACTAAACCCCAAAAACCACCTTTAATAGCGGTTTCGAAATTAAAAGCTTCTTGAAAAATTAATTTAATTGAAGGTATTATACCACCTAAATTGGTAAACATTATTACTAAAACTGCAATAAAATAAAGCGCCACCATAAAAGGGACAATTGCCGTAGCTACTTTAGCTATTTTTTTGAGTCCGCCAAAAATCACTAAAGAGGTTAATACCGAAAGTGTTAATCCAATAATAAGTTTCCAATTAAAATCTCCTAATGCAGCAATTGTAACGTCTGGATTTACTACACTCATAAAAGTTTGCGTAAACTGATTTACGGTAAAAACACCTAAAAAACCAATAAGTCCAGCTATGGAAAAGAAGATTGCTAAAGGTTTCCCTTTTTTCCCCATTCCCTTTGTCATATAATGCATTGGACCAGATTCTATAGCCCCGCTACTATCTATTGTTCGATACATTACAGCCAAGCTACAAGAATAAAATTTTATAACCATTCCAATAATTGCTGTGAGCCACATCCAAAATACAACCCCTGGTCCGCCTTGGTAGATTGCAATTGCAACTCCCGAAATATTTCCGAGTCCAACGGTTGCGGCAACAGCCGAAGATAACGCCTGTAAATGACTAATTTCTCCAGGGTCGTTTGGATCGTCATGCTTTCCTTTAACTACCTCAATAGCGTGCCGAAACATTAAATAAGGCTTAAATCTTGAGTAGATTAATAAAAAAAGGCCTCCTCCAATTACAAAAAAGAGCATTGCCCATTCCGCATAGGGAATAAGAGCGCTTATAGCTTCATTAATTTTATTCATAAAAACTAAAGTAACTAAATCCTTGGATTCGAGAAAGAAAAATAGGGAAAAGAAACTTTTTTAAAATTTATTTCATTTTATGCTTGCACAAATGTAAAAACGTTGTATATTTGCACTCGCAAACATCGCGGGATAGAGCAGTAGGTAGCTCGTCGGGCTCATAACCCGAAGGTCACTGGTTCGAGTCCAGTTCCCGCTACTAGCAAAGACAAGGCTTCACAGAAATGTGAAGCCTTTTTTTATGGACTGGGTACAACATAGGTACAACATTTTGCCGTTTTTGATGGTGATATATATTTTGATATTATTTAGTGTCGTTTAATGTTGATCAATGCTAAAACAAACCGCAAAACTTTTATGGATGCAACATAAAGTTCAAATCTTTTAGCTTTTTGAGTGATGGAGTCAGTTTTTTGGAATGAAAGGTTTTTTCTTTTGGTAATAATAAATAGCTATTGATTAAATTTATATCAAAACAGAAGATTTATGCCAATCGATATAGAACAAAAGTCAAGAGAACTTAAGGAATATGTTAGTGTTTATGACACTAAAACTTTTTTGGGAGATTTAAGTACTTTGTTATTAATGGTGCCTATGCAACATTTACCAGAGAGTATAATTGGTTTGGTAGCTCCTCAACGACAAATTTTCTATTTAGCAGGGTTACATTTAACCTCTGAAAAAAAAGAAAATGCAGGGTTAAAATATCAATATACTCCAGAAGAATGGGAACAAATAAAAGCACTGCTAATAGAAATCGAACAAGGGTATGAAGAGCATTTTTATCCTACATCAGATACAAATATTGATGATTTATGGCTAGAACAACGTAAAGTGGGATTGTTGTACCATTTGAATTATTTTAATCAAGGAGATTTGAATTATGAAGAGCAAATTATAGAAAGAATAAAAGTTTACTTTACTCCGTTTGATAGGGAAATCAGAAATCATTTTGGTTTAAGTGTTGAAGATTTTATTTCGATCTACCTTTTTTTAGACGAAATGTTGCATCAAAAATTAAATACAGTATTTGCTAAGGAAGATGAGCATACTTGGGATGATATATCTATTGAACAATTTGCAGAAGGTATAATGAACCCAATAAAAATGAAAGAATTGGCACCACCATCTTATATTAGAATGTCGGAAAGTGTTATGGATCCTGGTAAAAAATATCGATTTACTATTAAAGAACTGTCGGAACATTTTGATGAAGATATTATAAAAGCATTTGTTAGCATACTTAGTTATAAAAGACAGGTCACAGAATATCTATTTTATACAGAAAGTAATCCATATTTTAGCCACCCTATTTTCGAAAGCGATGATGGTTCATATCAATCTATAGATATAAAACAAATTATTATTGCAATATATAATAGGTTGTTAAACTATATAACTGGTTTGAATATCGTTGATGAAAAATTTTATAAGCATCGAGGAGTTAAATTGGAAAATAAAATTGTAAAGCTTTTCAGGTCTGTATTTGGAAATGATATAAAGGTATATCAAGGCTACTATACCGAGTTAGGGAATGAACAAGATATACTTATATTATATAAAGGAATTGCTTTAATTATTGAGGCTAAAGCTTCAAAACGAAGAGAACCTCGCTCTGATCCAGATAAAGCATATGACCTTATTAAAAAAAATTTTGATAAGGTTATACAGAAGGGATATGATCAAGCATATAGAGTAAAAAAGAGATTTATTAATGGTGATACAATCAAAATATATAGCGATTTAGCTTTAATTGATGAAATTGCTCAAATAAAAACCAAGAATTATCATCACGCCTTTAGTTGTATTGTTACCCTGGAAAGATTTGGTCAAATACAAACTGATTTAAATGATTTATTGGTAATTGAAGATGATGATGAATTTCCATTATCTATTTGTATTGATGACTTAGAGGTGTTTCTTTTAGCCTTTAAAAAACGTGGTTCAAAATTCAGTGAGTTACTAAGATATTTTGATGCAAGAGAATATTTGCACGGAGGTTTGTTATGTAGTGATGAACTGGAAATATGTGGTGCTATTATAACAAAAACTTTAACCGATAAAATTTTAAAATCTGATGAACCAATTAGAACAGATCCTGATCACGCACAACTATTTGATGATTACTACGCAAAAGGACTAGGTTTTGAAAATGAAATCAATCTTGAACGTAAAACTAGTGGTAAATTTTTAAATATGTTTAGGTGATTCTCGTTACTTACCTATTTTCTTCTTTTTTTATTTCTTCTACTATATTCCTTATTTCTTTCAATAATTTCTTTGATATAGTTTTGTATCGGTAATAACATTATATCTTCAGGTAAGGAATTTATATAACCTAAAACTTCTTCCCATCTTTTGGCTCTAATCAAATCAGGGTCTTCATTTCCACTCCAAACTGCTTGTTGGTATATCCACCTTACCTTTTCAAAAACAGCCTTATCTTTATTTTTAATCAGATGAGTTTTTATAAAGCTTTCCTTTTCATTTGCGAATTTTTTATGAACTATGTCCATAACAACCGTCAAGTGTTCAGGGCTGTTAGTATGTTTTATCATATATGTTCTTAAAAAAGAGATGGCTCTTTTACTTTCTTCAGGTTTTAATTGTTCGAAAAGATTTCCTGTAGGATGGTCACTTATTCCGTAGTAATGTTCTTTGTCAATAATATAATCTAAAATAGATTCCATTCTTTCTATTAAATCTTCATTTTTCCATACAAAATTGTATTTATCGCGATGCTCTCTATTAGGTCTTTTAAGTTCCGATATACTATAATAGTATTCAAAGTATTCTAAAAGAAATTCAGGATAGAATATACATAGTTGCTCTAATCCTTCGCTATCATAATCAAAATGAGCTTGTGTGAAATCTTGCAACAAATATGTTTCTTTTAAAATTTTAATATCATCAGTAAATAAATTTACATACTTTTCAAACAGACTACCATAAAAATAGATTCTCAACCCTTCTTTCATCTTTTTGTTCAAAGAAGATAATATCTTATGAAACAACTTCGAGTCTGCTTTTAAATATTTCTCTAAATTTTCAAAAGAAATGCTGAAGTTTTCAGAAGCCGTTTGTGACCACTCAACAATATCTATCGCTGTCTTATGATATAATTTTTTAACTTTAAGTCTTTCAAAATAGCATAATATTAACCCGTTGTGCATTTAGAAAAAGTTGTGCAAACTGCTAAAATGCAGTAAATTGTAGTAACCACACTATAATTTATATGCACAACTTTCAAGCAAATTACGACAAAATCCTCAAGGTTTTAAAAGAATTGGATTGTAAAATGGATTATTTACATCAAATCCGTAAACCTAAATTAAGAGATAAAGAGCTTATAGCTATTGATTTAACATCAGAATATATGAGTGTTGATAGTGAATGCCAGCTTTTTCGAATGTTACCTGCTGGTCTATCCAGCAAAATAGAGCGCAGTGTCTACAATAGAAGAAAGCGTAAGTTGTTTTCTTTTAGAGAATCACTTCGCAAGGCATTAGTGAGAAAGTTGAATAAATCTGAGCATTGTTATATTGTTGACAGTATGCCGTTAGAGGTCTGTAAATTATCAAGAAGCGCTAGAAGTAAGATATGTAAAGAACAAAACTACAGTCTGCCCGAAAAAGGATATTGTGCAAGTCAATCAAGCCATTATTATGGATATAAATTACATGCTGTCTGTTCTGCTCAGGGTGTTATCGAAAGTATGGATATTAGTCCAGCCTCTGTGCACGATATTAATTATTTAAAGGATATAAAGCATCAATTAAGTGATTGCATATTACTTGGTGATAAAGGGTATTTGTCGGCTGAATATCAATTGAATTTATTTGAATATCATAATATTAGACTTGAAACCCCTATGAGAACAAACCAGCATAACTATAGGGAGCAGCCGTACGTTTTTAAGAAATCCAGAAAGCGTATTGAAACATTGTTTTCTCAACTTTGCGACCAATTTATGATTCGAAGGAATTATGCTAAATCTTTTGAGGGATTCAAAAACAGAATATTATCTAAGATTACGGCTATGACGGTCATTCAATATATAAACATATTTGAATTCAACAGAAATATCAATAACCTAAAAATCAATATTGCCTAAATGCACAACGGGTTAATATTATATTGGTTTTTCTATTATAATCTCCTTTACTAATTGCCTCAAAAATTTCAAGAGATTCCTTTTCTTCAATAAGAAAATTTGAAAATGGCCAATACGGTATATAATTCACTTGATTGTTATCTTTAATTATAGTTTTTAATAATTCTAACCCTTTTTTAAAATCAATCCCAAAAATGGAATTAACTGATATGTCAAAACTGTTTCCAGAGATACTCCATTCAGCATTTGTAGCCTCATATAAATATTTGTAATCTTTATAGAGTAATTCAGGTTCTTTAGAATATATAGAAATTGTATAAGCCTTTATTTCATTGTTCTTTTTTTCCTCATATATTTTATGATCTAATTTATCATCTAGTTCATATCTGTGAACCCCATTTAATACCTGTCTGTTTAAAATTTTATAAAATTGATATAACTCACAGTTAAACGATGTTGAAAGTTCTCTAAAGAATTTATGATTAACCTTAGATCTTTTACACCACCATATTTGTTTTTGTACATATCTACAATGTTCAAACATATTTGGATTTAATTTTTCATTAATGATTTTTAATATAAATTCTAAATCATATTTCATTAACTCTTTATTGTTATCTGGATGCATTGAAGCACAAGATTCTAATAATTCTAAAGACTCATTTTCATACGAATCAAAATGTGTAAAAACTCTATTCCATATATCATCTCTTAATTCTTCTATGATTGTTCCTTTTTTGACTTCGTAATTATAAATTGATAAACTGTTACCATATATGGGTTTTACTTGTTGGAATTTATGTTTTAATAGCATTTTCCCTATTACATAAAACAATTCTTTCTCAAGTTGTTTTTCTTCATTTGCCCCTTTTAAAACAATATCTAATAAAGTTCTTTGTTTATAATAGCCATATTGTACATCTTGATAATCAAAACTTAAATATTCTTTTATTGTATAATGAAATTCACTTGCTGTTTCAGGATTACGTCTAATAAATTCTAATGTAGCTAATAAAGCATTCTTTAGGTAGGTAGATGGTCTTCTTGAAAAATGACTTAATAAGCTAAATATGTTTCGCTTTTGTGATGAAAACTCGTTAGTCTCAAAGTTAAATTTGTATTTATCAACTGATTTAGGTTCACCTTGAAGGCCTAACTTAAGCATATATTCAATTGTTTGGTCAGGTATGATAAACCAAAACAATTCATAGAATTCTAATAGATTAATTTTAGAGCTACGCGCAAAATTTAAGAGCACAGATTTAATTGCTTCTACTACGTTTTCGTGATTAAAGCTATTGTTAGCAGATATTACACAATCTTTAAATCGATAATCATATTTTGGAAAATAATTAAATAGTAATATCTCAAAATCTAATGATTTTAATTGAAAAAAAGCTTTGTTAAAAAAATAGATACCTAAGTTTTGCTCTACTATTTTAATTTCTTCTTTATAGATACTTATCAATTCAGACTTTCTTAATAACTCGACATTTGAAACAAAGTCATTTTTATTTAGTTTGAATGTCTTGAGTAAATTATCAAAATCAATAGAATTCATATTTACTGAACTGAAGAAGGTAATCAAAGCCATTGTATTAATAACATTTTCATTTTTTAATTCGCTTGAATCCTTTAAGAAAGTTTTAAAATAAAGGTCAAATGCGTCTTCTGTGTTATTAAGAGCTGACATATCTTGATTAACGCCATCAAGTTTAGCTAGCATAAGAGCAAGTCTAACATTTCCTTTTGCTAAATCTAATATTTTATAAAGTGAATCTTTATTTTTTATACAAAAGGGTTCGGTAGTTAAAATATCTCTTAATTCCTCATCTTTAAGTCTTTTGATACTTATAGTTTCGAAATCAAATTCACTAATGTGTTCAGAAAAATCTGTTGCAGCATAATCTCTAACAGTTACAAGTATTTTTACTTTTTTGTAAGAACTATTTTTTAAAAACTGTAAAATCCGTTCAAAATGAGATATTCTATGTGCATCATCTATAAAAAGAATGGTTTGTGAGCCTACCGATAGCTTTCCTTTTAGATCATCTACAATTGAATCACTGTCAAATGAATTTACCCAAACCATTGTGCTAGGTTGTTCTCTTAGTAGTCTATCTAATACTTCAACACATAATTTAGATTTTCCTGTCCCAGCAGGGCCAGAAATGATTGAAATATGATGCTTATTGATTAATTGAAAAACTTCCTTGATTTCAGTCTCTCTATGTAGAAATGGGTTGTTTAATGGTGTAGCAATTTGTTTGCCAGCACTGTTATAGTTTTTGACAAATGTTTCTAAAGAGACCCACTGGGATTTATCTAAAGGGATGTCTAAATATTTATTACCTATGTCTGTATTTTGTAATAAAATATTTCTCGCAATACGATTGATACCCCAAAAATCCATTAAGATATTTTCTTTTTTGCATAGCTCATTGAGTTGATCACTTTGACCTGGTTTTAACTCAAAACTTGCACAGAATGTGATTGTCTGTATTTTTTCTTTTTTTACTCCAGTCTTTTCTTCATCTATACATTTAGTGAAGTCATTTATAAGCTTATTTAACCCTCCACTTTTATCTTTTGTAATCTCATTAAAAACAAAAAGATCATTATCCAAAAGTATATAAGAGTCTGGTGTCCCTGATTTTGTTTCTTCTTTTCCTAATGCCATACCAGACCGACCAAAATCTTTGTGAGACGGGTAATTACGTAGTATGATTTCATCGCACATTTCCTGAAATAATGTGCTGTTTAATGAAATTATTTTTGAAACTATTTCAGAAAGTTGAGACATATCTATTTATTTTCAATCAAACCTAATTTAAATTCTTCCAAAATTTCAACGGCATATTCTAAATCCCATTCTCTATTTCTTATCCATTGTTTGGCAATTACTGAATCTTTGGCATTTGCAACGTTATCGTTGATGGTTTTTAAAATTCTATCATTGATGGCTTCTGAAATATTTAAAAAGTGGCTTGCTTTTCTCCCTAATACTCTTGCTGCAATTTTGAATTGATCCAAGTCATCTTCCTCCGGAAAAGTGTCATTGTGATGTTCTACTATTTCATCAAAATTTAAATCGAAGTAATGTTCAATGATTCTTAAAATATCATAGAGGTCGTTATCCCTTTCTTCTGGTCTATCGCTCCAGGCTATTAATTTTAAAATTACCATTCCGGGAAGGGATGGGATTTGCAAGGACTTTTCTTCTATTTGTACGGTTTCAGATTCTTGTAGCACTTCGTTATATCCCAGAACGTGTAAATCTGTGTAGCGTTCATTAAATTTTATGGTGAATTTTTCTTCTATCTCTCCAAAGGGTAATAGATCAATAGCAATATTGAATTTGTCATTATAGAGAGTCCACGGAGCTTCTACTTTGTTAAATCCATATTTGAGAAGTGCTTCAACCACGGCTTCAAATTCCTGTATGGAAGCTATCATTATAGCAAAATCAATATCTTTTGTTCCCCTGTTGGGTTTAATACCTCCTTTCAATAGTTCTAAGGCTACCGCACTTGCGCCAATGAGGTAGTATGGTATGTTCAGTTTTACCAATACATCATCGATAATGTCAAAAACTTCTTTAAAATAAGGGATTGCTAATTCCTTATAGGTTTGGTTTGATTTGCTCATTCAAAATTAGATTTGCGGTTTCTTTGCTTCTTTTATCATTCCCGATCATCAATTCTGCATACACTAATGCTGCGGGTGCTGTATTCTCATTAAATTGGGGGTTCCAAAAGAGATCGTATGCCCATACATCTCCTTCATCATCTGGGATTAGTCTATAGTTGAGCATCAGTTCTTTTACGGTCTCTATCGTGTATATTATAAACTTTTCTGGGCGTAAATGATTGGTGAGTATATCCCCTGCAGGTTCACCTCCCCATACGGTTTTCCCTTCGTTGAACTGTATTTCTTTCCAATCTTGATTTTTATTTTGAAATCTAAAACGTTGCTTAAAAATCGTAGGCCGTAAAGTTTGTTCAAATTCTGTAATCCATCTATTGAGAAGTTCTTCATAATGATTGATGATGTATTCATTCTTATTCAATTTTAAAATGAAGTTAGTGTCCAATAACCCATTTATAATTAAAGGAATATTTCCCAAGCCTACATTTGTAAGCTCAGCGATATCTCTCTGAGTGTGATTTAATAACTGGGGATTTAATAAAAAATGAAATACGACCTTAAGTCCAGTTTTTGTAAATGCCCTATTTCCTTTATCCTTTTTAGTTCTAAGTGTTTTATTGGTATCAATATATAGGAATACTTCATTATGGTTTATATAGACATTTCCATTGCCCTCTAAATAATTCACGTTATGCGCTCTTAGTTCTTCCTTTACTTTTGGAAATAACTTTTCGGCAACCAATAGAAAGTTTTGAAATTCACTGTTGTAATGTAGTATATTGAGTATTTGATGATTCTTCACATCCTTTTTAATCTCTACCAGTAATACGACCTTCTTATCATTAAGGGTTAAATTTAATTCCCCATCTATACCAGTGTCTTTATTAGGATCAATAGTTTTCCAGTCCCAAATAATCGGGATATCCTTCTCTAAATTATGAATTGCATTATTGAAAATATCTAATTCAGTCATTACAAAAACATTTTATTGTTCACTATTTTTTATTGTTCATAATTCGTGAACACGTGTTATTTATGAACAAAGATACTTGATTATTATGATTAATATATAAAAATCATTCAGCACATTTCTCTTCATTCCACAAAAAGCTACATTCCGGGCAAAAAGCTTCCCTAAAAAGTCTTGGACACCATCCACAATTTCTCCTTTCCATTCCGTTAACCCTTCCCGATGCTCTGGGAAGGAACACTGCATTCCCAATTCGAAATCGTGAACACAGTCCGCTTTATCGGAATTCCATTTAATCATTTGGTGCCACTTCCTATGTATTGGTACTTCACAAAAGACTTTAGAACTACTCCCGCACCCCTCACTGTCCCTCCCTTTTTTTGACAGCAAAATACCAACATTTGGAAGTTGAACGGACTGCATAAGCCAGTCGTGCCTCCTTTTTATAAGTCCTTATCAATTCCAAATATTGAAACCGTATCAGCAACAAAAAAAGGTAACAGCGAGGGCGCTATGGGAAGTAAATCTAAAATGAATCTTATGAAATCGTACAAAAACATCAAAAAGGAAGCGGCACCAAAAAAAACAAAAAAGGAAAACGCTCTGGATATAATAAGTAAATCATTTCAAAAAAATAGAAACGCAAACTGTCTGAATGGTTCAGATAGCATTATTAATCTTTAAATATTTTATTATGAGTACTTTAAAAAATCACGTACAGTTAATCGGAAACGTTGGACAGGAACCAACCATTACCAACCTTGAAAGCGGAAAAAAAGTAGCCCGTTTTTCAATCGCCACCAACGAACACTACAAAAACAGCAAAGGCGAAAAGGTACAGTCCACCGACTGGCACACGGTTGTAGCTTGGGGCAAGACTGCCGAGATTATCGAAAATTATGTAGGTAAGGGAAAGGAAATAGCCCTAACGGGAAAACTACGAACCCGAAGCTATACCACCGATGACGGAAACCAACGCTATGTAACCGAGGTGGAAGCCAATGAAATCCTATTACTAGGAAGCAAAAATGATAAGTAATCCTAAAAAGCAAAGAGGGCGTTCCCTTGGAAAGTAGCGCCCTCTTTTAATTATTAACCCTTTTAATAAGCTAATAATGAAAAGCAAAGTTAATGAAATAGCTATAAGTTACAGCGGAAGCACCAAAGCAAATTTACTTCCCAAAATCACCTGTTCCCAGAGTGCGGCAGATTTAGCTTACAGCCATTGGAACAAAGAAACAATCGAACTACACGAAACCTTTAAAATACTATTACTCAATAATGCCAATAAAGTGAAAGGGATTTATGAGGTTTCCAACGGAGGAATTACGGGTACTTTAGTAGATGTGCGAATTTTATTTGCTGTCCTCTTAAAGAGCCTCACTACCGCAGTAATTTTATTACATAACCATCCGAGTGGAACTTTAAAACCAAGTGAAGCCGACAAACGCCTAACCCAGAAAATTAAAAAGGCAGGAGAGCTGTTTGATATCAAAGTTTTAGACCATTTGATATTGACCCCTGATGGTGACTATTACAGTTTTGCAGATAACGGAATCCTTTAAACTGAAAGCTATGATTTATCTAAATTTTACCGACTTGAGCGAAAAAACTCAAAACCGACTTTTAGAGGATTCTAAAAAAGATGTAGAACGAAAATTTGGGGATGAAATCCGCAAATACGTCAAGGAAAATTATACAAGTTTTGAAACGATGATTGAAGAAGAAGCTATAAGGAATTTGTATTCCTATACTTTTGTATTCAATATTTAATTTTTAAAAATTTCCCAGGAAAACACCGCTATATTGTAGTGGTGTTTTTTGCTTTATTGAATTTTCAATTCAATAAAAATCATTATCTTTATTTCGCTGAAATTCAGCATTCAATTTTACGTAGGGTTATCCATTTTTTGACTTTCGCCGATAACCGTACCCATCGAAAAATTACATAACAGGAAATTATTTCCCTGAAACTGGCAATTGGCTTTTTAGCCAAATTGTACGGAATTTTGTCCAGCTGGGCGGGACGAAAAGGAGTAGCAAGAGGGTAACACGCGATGCGATGTTAAGCACTCCTACTTCTTGTTAATCACTTGATTTTTAGTTAATTAAAAATCAAGTGATTATTTGGATTTCTACAATTTGCGACAAATGCCCTGTGAGCGCCCATTTTTAGGGAAGGATTTGCGACAAATCGGCGAATTATGGACTCATTTATCGGCATTAGATTCAAAAAGGAAACCGCCAAGCGTTTCCAGCAATTTTCAAGAGCACACTTCAAATCGCATACCGAGGCAATGGCGGTGATGCTCGATTTTTTCTTCTACAATGAAATCTCGCCACGGGAAAAACTGGGCCCGACCGGGAGGACGATAGAGGCCAATTTAAAGAAACGGATCAATGCGGTAATCGCCATAATGCGGAATATGGAAAAGACCCAGACCAAACCCACCGTGGCGATGATCGAATCCCTTTTTCAGACCGAAGAACCCAAAAAGAAACCGCTGATCTTGGAGAAGAAATTTGTGAAAGAAAAGAAGGAAGTGCATTTTCAAGAAAAACGAAATCTAAATAACGAACTCTAAATTTTTGAGCTATGTATATCACGATCACACCTCAAAAATTAGGAGGAAATTATTCACAAAGTTCGGGCGATTTTGTGGGCTATCTGGAAAAGGAAAATCAAAGTTTGGAACAGGAGGAAATGGAATATTTTTTCAACCAATATGACGATGAAATCTCGGCCGAGGAAGTGGTAAAGGATATTGATGGGAACGGTGCCAAACTGAAAAAGAAAGAGCCAAAATTCTATTCGATTACGGTCAGCCCTTCCAAGTATGAACTGAACAGATTACAGAACAGTAGCGAAGATCTGAAAAAGTACACCCGCGAGCTGATGAAGGATTATGTGGGATCGTTCAACCGGGAAATTAATGGCCGACCGGTAACTATTGACGATATAAAGTATTACGCAAAAATCGAGCACCAACGAACCTTCAAGGGAACAGACAAACAGATCAAAGAAAACCAACCCTTTGCCTCCAAAATATTGCAGCTAAAAAATGAGATCCGAAACATAGAAAACGGCTCGATGGAAGGAAGTGCCAGAAAGCGGGAACGGGAAATTGCTAAATTAGAAAAGCAGGCCCCGCACCAACAGGATGGGAAACGTATTGTCCAGGGAATGCCCAAGGCCGGCAACCAAAGTCATATCCATATTATCGTAAGTCGCAAGGATGCTTCCAATTCGTTCAGCCTTTCGCCGGGGAGTAAATACAAGGCTTCCGATGTCGAGATGAGAGGGAAACAGGTTAAACGGGGTTTTGACCGGGACAAGTTTTTTGAACAAGCAGAAAAAACCTTTGATAAGACTTTTGGCTACCAACGGAACTTTGCCGAAACCTACAAAGCCCGGAAGAATTTCATTAAAAACCCAAAAATCTACTTTGCCTCCCTGATGAAATTGCCGACCAATGAAAAGGCAATCGCTTTTAAACTGATGCGGGAAACGGGCATCCCGATAATGCCAAGTATCCCGACCAACCAGGCGCAGCTTGCCCTAAAGGTTTTCAATAAGCTGCGCAAAGGTTTGGACGTGGCCATCAAATCAAGTTCCATCGGAATCTAAATCTTTGTTATGCAACTGGACAACCTTACAACGACACTCTTAATTATTGGTTTAACAAGTGCGCTATTTTATATGCTGTACAGGTTGACCCGTTATGCCTTTTTTTTAAACGTGGCTTTGCTCGGTGCTTTGGTATTTTACCTATCGAGCAACAATGGACTTATTTTGATTTCATTGATCCTGGTTTGTCCGCTGATGCTGATTAATACAGGACTGTATGTTTTTTTGCACAAAACGGACGAGCCAAAAAATAGAGATAGTAAATATCAGGTTAGTTTTGCAACGAGCAATGGAAACTTTAAACTGGAAAACGTAAAACGTGGGGCATCCATCATCGGATCTGCCGGAAGTGGCAAGACTGAAAGCGTAGTTTATGGTTTCCTAAGGCATTTCCGAAAAGAAGGCTTTTGCGGGATCATCCACGACTATAAGGATTTTGAGTTGACGGAAATGGCGTATCCGCTTTTCAAGGATAGCGATATTCCGTTTAAGGTCATCTCCTTCGATAAGATTATACATAGGGTGAATCCCATCGCTCCACGCTATTTAGAGAACGAGGAAAGCGTAAACGAGGTTTCAAGGGTATTGATCGAGAACCTATTGGAGCAAAGGGAATCCGGCACGAGCGGAACGACCAATTTTTTCAATGATGCTGCGGAAGGATTGATCGGCGGGTTGATCTGGAAATTGAAAAACTCTTACCCCAAATTTTGTACCCTGCCACATTTGATCGCCATTTATCAATATCTGGACACGGACAGCCTTATTCAGTTTTTAGAAACCAATACCACATCAAGGGCAATGGCGGATGCGTTTATTAGCGGAAAAGATTCCGAACGACAAACGGCAGGTGTAAAAAGTACGCTGGCCAATGCGCTCAAACGAATCAGTACCCAGCGTATCTTTATGGCACTTTCCGCAGAGAATTGTGAATGCGAGGTCGGTGACGACCTCCATTTGCACTTTCATTGCAACAACTGTAATGAGACAGTCTGTTTTTGAAGCAGTCCAACTCAGTCGATCGCCGGTGGCCAAGGTGTTTAATTTTCGTGATTTTCCATAAGATAAATTCCTTAAATCGTCCAATTCCTGAATATAGTGGTTGACCAAAAGATCATACGCCATAATTTTGGCAACGGCATTATCGTGACTTGTAGAAAATTCTGCATCGGTATAAAAGTGAGAGGTGTCTGAAACCAAACTGATTTTATCTTTTCCCCGCAAAAAATAAAACTCATCGAGAACGGTAGATCCCTCCCTATAATACTTTATAAAATCCAAATGGCGGCGATTGCTTTCCTGAAGTTTTTTAATCTCATCGTCTATAAACAATTGTTGTGATTTAATCGTTCCGGCCGGCCGATTAATCAGAAAGTTGTAGAGCTTAGCGTAATATTTCAAGCGACTGTAAATATAAGGCTTATGCTTTTTGAAAAATATGATTTCTTCCTCTGGATTTTTGAACTCATTTTCCCTTACGCATACTCGTAATTTCTGTAGATACTGTCTGGAAATCGATATCCCATTTTCAACGATACTGAAATCATTGAGGTTTGATTCTTCTACGGGTTTTATTTCTTTTTTGTAATCGTTTATTATCTTGAGTAATTGTTTTTTCAAATCTGATTTGGGTTTATATGTTAATTAAAATAAAACCCACATTATCAACAACTACAATTTTGGGGTTTAAGAAATTAGGTGGTTTTTTAGTGAGCGAACACATCAAAATTCAATGCTTATGAATGTTCCCTTTTAGCACAAAAAAGTAAAGCGAAAATGAGGCTATGACCAAGAGGACAAGTACGATAATTCCCTTGACCTTATCCTTTTTTGAGATTTGACCTTTCGATGGTTTTTGAGCTTTTTTCTTTCTTCTATTTCTTCTACTTTGGGACATCTTGTTGTACTATTTCCAATCCATTTTCTGTAATTAACTCCAAAAGCACCTAAGATCAGCAGCAACTTAAACACCAACGACAGAGCGATATTGTGCGAAAAGTTTTTTAGCTTTTCTAAAAACATGACCTTTTAGAAATTTAATTTTACAGAAAATAATATTTCGACAGCCTTATAAAATCTATATATTTTATAAAAAAAAGAACTCTGTCATTATTTTAAAATAAGTACAGGTGCTTCTGATTTAAAAATCATTTTTCTTCTCAAACCAAGTTCAGTTAATTTTTCTATAAAATCATGTTCCCTGTATAATAGAGCCAAAACATCGATTATGTTTTCCTTCAGAAAATTGGTTATATTCTCTTCAGTTTTTCCGTCGGAAAAAAGGTGAACAGAAATATTCTCCAGGTTAAAAAACTGCTTATAATAATCTTTAACCTCCTGCTCATTAATATTTTCATCTTTACTTTTAGAAGAATGAAAAATAAAAAGACTGGCATTAAATGCCATTAATAGATTAGCAAGAATACTTAATTCTCTATCAGGCCTGAGATTATCTGAATCCAAAGCGAGACAAATTCTTTTTAAGCCAAAAGTTTCTAAATCTTCAGGTACAACCAGCACGGGGCAGGGCACGTCCATGCTTATTTTTTCACTGGTAGTTCCTGCAAGGTAACCTTCTACCTCACCCGCACCTTCCGTACCCATGATTACTAAATTGACTTTTTCTTCTGTTGCTAATTGAAAAATTATATCCGAAGTTCTTCCAGAGGTTACAATACTCTTATATTTAATTGTGGCCAGACGCGGAAAATTTTCGAGAAATTCCAGCATTTTCTCTTTGTATAAATCCTGGTAAGAACTAAAATTATCGGGGACCGGATAGGCTATAGCTCCATATCCGGCATATTGATAACCTCCAGAGTAGGTATGTACAAAAATGATTTCCGAATTTAAAGATTCGGCCACCTTTGTTGCATACTCTACTCCAATTTTTGAACTTTGACTAAAATCGATCGGAACTAATATTTTCATGATTTTTTAATTTTAATTACACATTCAGTTTTCCATTGTTTAATTTTAAAAAAGTTATTTTTTAATCCATTTTTTTGCAGTTTCTCTATCCTCTAGATCATAATATTTCACTTCTGCATTGGTGAACGGTTTCATAAACTGAGTTATCCAATCCTGCCATTTTTTACCTCCAACCATCACAATTTTTTCATAATCCTGAGCGTGTGTGGTATCTATTTTCAGGTCTTCCCAGAATCCAGGAAGATCCCAGCCCGTAAAGTCTTCCATTTCAAAATACCAGCGTACCTTCATTCCTTTGTCCAGTATAGCGTGGATAAGCGGATGGATTTTTTCCATATCCTCTTTTTTTAATTTACCTGAAGCTTTTGTTGCTATGATATTCCCCCCTGTTAATTCAATTATCTGTAACATACTTTTGTGTTTTAATTATTATCCTCCTAAATCGTAAAACCATTCCTCAGCTTTTACAATAGCCTCAGATATAGCCTTTTTTTCCATGTAATTTTTCTCCTTAACTAATTGCCCGGCAATTTCCAGCGCCTTTTCCCTAACCCTTGGGTCGAGGGAATCAAGATCGGATTTGAAATCTTCGAACATCCAGTCCATCTTGTTATTGAAGTGTTTTTATTATTACGGCTAAATTTTTCTGTTTTCCATCTCTGCTTTTACAATACCACGCTCCAGGGCTTCCTCCTTTGAACATTGGTTTTTTCTATAGTGTTCTTCAGCATATTTTACTGCCAATTCACGGATATTTTCATCCAGAATATTGAACCTTTTTGTGTAATTTTTAAAAAGTCCATCTTTCATCTTCAAAATAGTTTTAGTACGAAAAAAATCATTACCAGCAAATAGACAATGTATGCCGCATCAAACACAAAAATTTGCCAGCGGGAGAAACCGTGCAATTCCTTACTTTGGTGCACAAACAAGATGTATAGTAGTGGCATAAGCCCAACAAAGGCCAGGTTAACCCAAAACAACTGAAAATCTTCGATTGGGGTAGTTACCAGTGCCAATGGAAAAAATGCCACCGTCATCGTGACTGCATTGTCTGCAATAACACTGGTGGTGCCCGCCGTCACCTCTCCTCCTTTTACCACGCTCCAGGTCTTGAAAATTTCCGGTGCCGTGGTCATTATGCCCGTGATGAAAAGACCGCCCACGATTTCCGAAATATTTAAGGCCGCAACAATATTTTCGGTTGCCTTTACAATAAAGAAGGCACCTACGGCTATTGCCAGGGCACCAGCAACGGAAAGGGCTATCTTTTTCTTGTTCCAGGTTACCTTTTCACCCTTTTTTCTTCCTTTTACTATGGCGTGGGTCAAAAACACTCCATATGCCGCCAGCATAATCCACCCGTCTATCGGTTGGAGACCCCGCCAGGCTTTAGGTAAAGTCAAAAGGGCCACAAGGGCGATAATACTTAGATATGGTAGGGAAAGAACGGAAACAGAACGTTTGTTCAATGCCAGAATGTTTTTCTCCAGATGTTTTTGGTGGGTTTTATTTTTTTTGAAGTGTCTCCGGGAAGCGAAATACGCAATGGTTACCATCAGGGGAATTGAAATAATATTGGAACCTAACAAATTTCCAAGCCCAATGTCGGAAACACCCCGTGCAGCACTTGTAATGTTGATGGCTACTTCAGGGCTTGCCGTGACAATGGCAAGGAAAGCAGCACCTGCAGAAGCGGTAAGCCCCCATTGTTTACGGAGCATTTTTAAAGGAGCCAATAACTGATCCGCACCCCAATGGGCCGCCCAGGCGGCAATTCCCAATACTATTATCCAAAGCCAGACATTCATATTTTAAATTTTAATTAATTACTCTCCCATCCATAAATTTTTTGATAAGATCTACTTTGATAATTTTAATATCCTTATGGCCCCGCGCATTACGAAAGTGAACACGATTCCACCAATAACTAAATCTGGCCACTTACTATTTAAAAAATAAACCAGGATTCCCGCTAATATGACACCTCCATTCACTATTATATCGTTGGAGGTAAAGATCGCACTGGCCTGCATATGCGCTTCCTTACTTTTGGCCTTGCTTATCAGCCAAAGGGAAACAAGGTTTCCAATAAGGGCAAAAATGGAAACAATGATCATCCATTGGAATAGCGGTGTTTCGCTATTGGTAAAAAACCTTCTCAATACTTCAATAAATCCAAGTGTCGCTAATGCCATCTGGAAGTATCCGCTGAATTTCGCCACTTTCTTTTTTCTGGCAATAGCACCGCCAACCGCAAAGAGGCTTAACGCATACACAATAGAATCTGCCAGCATATCCAACGAATCGGCAATAAGGCCCATAGAAGAAGAAATCCAACCTGTGGTCATCTCGATGACAAAAAAGCCAAAATTGATTGCCAAAACCCACCGAAGAATTTTTTTTTGTTTGGATTGGTCTTCTTTTACAGGAGGTTCTGCTTCTTCGGTTCCCTGAAGTGTTTCATTGAACTTTAATGCTGAAATTGATGAACGTATCTCTTCGACCGCATCTAAATGGTAGACTTCCAACGTTCTGTTAGGTATATCAAAATCCAAGTATTTAACCTGGGCATAGGCCTCCAATTTCATCCGAATCATTTGCTCTTCGGAAGGACAGTCCATTTTATTTATTATAAAAGTACTTTTCTTCATTTTTGGGTTATTTCGTATTAAATATATTCTCACATAACACCAGGACTAAATTCCTCAACTTCTTTTTTGATTTTTCTTTTGTTAGAAGCTAACAGCAGGATAATTGCACCACCAAGAGCTGCAAGTAAAGAAGCTATTAAAATACTTATCTTTGAAATCTTAATTATTGATTCGTCACTGAAGGCTAGATTGGTTATAAAAAGGGACATTGTAAAGCCAATTCCTGCTATCATACCAATTCCCACAATATGTTTCCAATTAAAGGCACTATGTAATTCGGAAATTCCAAGTTTTTGCCCGATCAATGTAAAGATACCAATGCCAGTTACTTTTCCGATCCCTAAGCCTAAAAGTATTCCCAGGCCTAATGAACTGGAAACAACCTCAATTAAATTTACATCGAGCTTTACTCCCGCATTCGCGACTGCAAAAATTGGAATGATAAAGAAAGCATTGAAATCAACAAGGGAATTTTCCAGTTTGAGCAAAGGAGGCCTTGAATTCTCAGTATCTGTTTTAATAGCTTTTAAAATTATTTGTTGTTTTTTATCCTGAAGAGGATTTAATTTTTCCAGCTCTGTTTTCTCAAGATTAGTAACGTTTGTGGCGGTCCTTTCTTTTAATATTTTACTGTCTAATTTGGGCACTATTGGAATGGTAATGGCAAAAAGTACTCCCGCAATAGTTGGATGGATCCCCGAATTAAGGAAGCAATACCATAAGATGATCCCAATAATAATATACCAAATCAAATTTTTGATCCCAGTCCAATTCATTAATAATAATACCCCAAATGCCCCCATGCCCGATCCAAGGTATATCCAGCTCAACTCGTTGCTATAAAACAATGCTATCACCAATATGGCACCTATATCGTCAGCAATAGCGAGGGCTATTAAAAATGTTTTTAACTGCCTGGGGACATTTTTTCCCAGTAGGCCAATAATCCCTAGTGAATATGCGATATCGGTAGCCATAGGGATGCCCCAACCCTTTATATTTTCAGTGCCTAAATTTAGGCTAATAAAAATGAGGGCCGGAACTGCCATGCCACCTAAAGCTGCCAACAATGGGGCTGAGGCTTTTTTAATTGAAGATAATTCCCCCACCATAACCTCCCTCTTCAATTCAAGGCCGGCAACCAAAAAGAAAATTGCCATTAGGCCATCATTGATCCATTCTTCAATTGTTAGCCCAAAACTAAGATGCTCGGAAAATTCAAAAAGCAATTCATCGCCAAGAAAATGATGATAGGCACCTGCCCACTTTGAATTAGCTAAAAGAAGGGCAACTATAGTAGCAATTATTAAAAAAATCCCCCCAGCTGTTTCCCTGTCGAGGAACTTTGTTGCCGTTTCCCTGATATACCCAATAGTGGATTGATTTCGAACTGATTGCCCCATTTTATCTTATCTGTTTTTTGAGTTCATTACTTAAACCTTAATATTTCAAAAAGCTCAGTAGCGTCTTAATTTTTAAGAACTTACTGTTAGGTCAACTTTAAATATGCAACGCCCTGTCTTCGGTAGCTGCCAGACAGGCCTCCTTAAAGGTCTCGGAAAATGTGGGGTGACCGTGTGACATTCTTGCAATATCCTCGGCAGCCGCCCTAAATTCCATCGCTACCACCGCTTCGGTATAACTGTCTGCTATGCGAGGGCCTATCATATGCACGCCCAATATCTCATCGGTTTCCTTATCTGCGATTACCTTGATAAAACCATCCGTATCCATACTTATCTTCGCCCGTGCGTTTGCCTTATAGGGAAAAGAGCCCGTTTTTATACTTCTATTGGTCTTCTTCAGTTCTTCTTCCGTCAAGCCTACACCGGCGACCTCAGGCTGGGTGTACACGATATTTGGGATAAGGGAATAATTGATATGTGGCTTTTGACCTGCTATGCTTTCGGCTACAAAAACGCCTTCTTCACTGGCTTTATGGGCAAGCATTGCCCCCCGGATTACATCCCCAATGGCATACACACCCTTGACATTGGTTTCAAGGTTTTTATCTACCGTTATCTGTCCTTTCTCATTGGTTTCCACTCCTATATTTTCAAGCCCTAAACTGGCGGTGTATGGTTTTCGGCCAATGGCCATAAGACAGTAATCGCCATCTAAACTCATTTCTTCTTTATCGGAAAGATTTTCCGCTTTCAATTCTACTTTATCCTCAGTTGCCGTTGCGTTTGTCACCTTATGTTCCAAATAAAAATCAATTCCCTGTTTTCTAAGGGAACGGTGCAATTGATGTCCCAGTGCGCCGTCCATAGTGGCGATAAGGCTATCAAAATATTCTACTATGGAAACCTTTGAACCCAGGCGGGCGAATACGGAACCTATCTCAACACCGATAACGCCACCCCCAACGACCATTAAGTGCTTGGGGATTTCCTGTAGGGCAAGGGCTTCGGTGGAAGAGATGATACGCTTTTTGTCTATTTTAATATTGGGCAGTGAAGCGGGTTTGGACCCTGTGGCAATGATGATTTTATCGGTTGTTATGGTTTCCGTTTTGTCCCCGCCCTTAATCTCAATCGTGTTTTTGTCCTTGATGGTGCCGTGGCCTTGATAGACGGCAACCTTGTTCTTTTTCATCAGATAATCAACACCATTGATGATTTCCTGTACCACATCCTGAACCCTTTGGTTCATTTTTTTGATATCGACATTGGCTTCTTTTACATCAATCCCAAAATTTTCGAATTGATGTTTGAGTTTGTAATAATGCTCAGAGGCTTCAAGCCAGGCTTTTGACGGGATACAGCCCACGTTAAGGCAGGTGCCGCCAAGCGTGCTGTACCTTTCAATAATGGCTACTTTTAATCCTAATTGGGCGCAACGTATAGCGCTTACATACCCGCCAGGGCCAGAGCCTATAATTGTTACATCATATTTTTCCATATTCGTAAATTTTTTAATTAAATAAGGTGGGGGAAACCTTAAGCTGACCAGGGGCGCAAGGGTTCAGTTTTAAGGTACTCCCACCTATTATTTTTTACTACAATTTTTACATACCCCTTTTAATACCAGGTTCAAATCGTTTATTTCATAATCGTCCGGCAAGTTTTGTTTCGATATTCTATCCGGCAAGCAAATAGTTTTTCCGCAAACGGTACAATGAAAATGCATATGTAAATCTGTACCGTATTTACCTTTGGCCTTTTTATCGGAAATTGCAAATTTTGCCACTCCTGTCCCATCATTAATCTGATGAATTAGCCCTTTATCTTCAAAAGTTTTTAGGTTTCGATAAAAGGTAGTTCTGTTTGCCGTTTTGTTTTTTTCGCTTTTAGCGATAAAGACTTTTTGCATTTCGTTTAAACTTACTGCATAGGTCTTCCTATTGAGGTATTTGTGAATTTTCAACCTCATTTCAGTAGGGCGTATCCCTTTTGACGATAATTTTTTTTCCGTTTTTGTCATTTTATATTCTTTCGAAAAACAGTCTAAGTCCGGATCTAATCTTTTTTATAAGCCAAAAGCCTTAACGCATTAAAAACCACCAGAAGCGTCGAACCTTCATGGATTACTACCGCCACTCCAATATTTGCCAAGCCGAATATGGTTGAAGGTATAAGCAGGGCCACAATACCAAGGCTAACCCAAAGGTTTTGCCTGATAATCGCCTTTGCCTTCCTGCTTAAACCTATGGCAAAGGGCAGGGTTTCCAACTTATCGGCCATTAGCGCAATATCCGCCGTTTCCAGGGCTACATCACTTCCCGCAGCACCCATAGCTATTCCTACAGTGCTGTTTGCCATGGCAGGGGCATCATTAACGCCATCGCCCACCATTGCCACCTTGGATTCCTTTTCTTTTAATTCTTTTATAGCATCCACTTTTTCTTCCGGTAATAAACTACCCCAGGCATCGGTCAATCCTATTTCTTCTGCTACTGCGTCTGCTACCTTCTGGTTATCACCAGTAAGCATGATCATTCGTTTAATTCCTATTTCTTTTAATTTTTTAAGGGTTCCCTTGGCGGCTTCACGAGGGGTATCCATTAATGCAATGATGCCTATATATTCTTCATTTTTTCGTATAAGCATTGTTGTATTTCCACCACCTTCAAGACCACGCACTTTCGTAGCTATTTTTTCGGAAGGTGTACTCTCATCAAGCCCTTCGTACAGGTCGAGGTTACCTATATAGATTTTATCATTGCCAAATGATGCTTTAATCCCTTTACCCAGAACTGCCTCTAAATTAGAGGCATTTGGGATTTCCTCGCCTTCCAGACGCTCTTTTCCATCACGAACTACAGCTTTGGCCAGGGGGTGATCACTAAGACCTTCCACGGCTACTGCTATTTTGAGAAGTTCATTGTCTGAAATATCCCCAAGTGGCACCACTTGGGTAAGTTTTGGCTTTCCTTCCGTTAGAGTTCCGGTTTTATCAAAGGCTAGGGCGGTAATAACCCCCAGGTCCTCCAGAGGGCGCCCTCCTTTAATTAATACCCCGCCACGTGCCGCCCGTGCCACCCCGCTCAAAACCGCACTTGGGGTCGAGATTGCCAACGCACAGGGACTTGCAGCTACTAATACGGCCATCGCCCTGTAAAAGCTGGCGCTAAAGGGTTCGTCAATAACTAAAAAAGCAAACAAAAGAATCCCGACCAAAATAAGGACGGACGGCACAAAATATTTTTCAAATTTATCGGTGAGCAACTGGGTAGGCGATTTTTGAGTCTGAGCTTCGTTAACCAGTTTCACCAATCGGGAAAGCGTTGAATCTTTGGCTGCTTTGATAACTTTAATCTCCAAAGTATTGTTCCCATTGATCGTTCCGGCAAAAACGCGGTTTTCATCTTTAATATCATCTACCTCTGAGTAATCCTTCTCAACATCTTCTACGGGAACTTTATCTACCGGTACACTCTCCCCGGTTATTGGAGCCTGGTTAACACTACTCTGCCCATCTACCACTACGCCATCTGCAGATATTTTACTATTTGGTTTCACCACAATGATATCCCCAATATTGAGTTTTTCGATACCAACTTCTTCCGTTTTACCATTTTTCTTAACCAAAGCTGTTTTTGGCGCCAGTTCTGCCAGTGCAGCTATAGATTTTCGTGCTTTGTTCATTGCATAATGCTCCAAGGCATGCCCCAGGCTAAAGAGAAATAATAACAAAGCTCCTTCAGCCCATTCCCCAAGAATAGCTGCTCCTATAGCTGCGACCAACATGAGAAAATCAATTTCAAATCCACCTTTGGCTACGGTCTGTATGGCTTCTTTTGCTGTAAAGTAACCTCCAAAAAAGTAGGCACCTATGTATAGGGATAAGCTGACCCATTCCGGTATTGATGTTACGTAGGACAAACCAAAACCAATACCCAAAAGAGCACCACAAATAATAGCAAAAATAAGTTCGGTGTTTTTCCCAAAAATACCTCCGTGGGCGTGGGAATGTTCTTCCCCGGCCCCGTGGCTATCCGCTTCTCTATGATTCTGGAGATCAGTATCTTTATGCTTTTGTTCTTCTATATCCCTTACCTTTTCTTTATTTAAATTTTGAGGATTCTTTTCGGCAGATTTAAAGCCCTTATTCTCAGCAGAGGAGCTTTTTTTAACTTGTAGGTTTTCTTTTTCGAGCTTTGTAGTTATCTCATCAAAACTTGTTTCCCGTTTATCATATTCTAAACGGATCATTCCTCCGGCATTGGCGGAAGCTTCCAAAACGCCTTTGATATTCAGCAGACTCTTTTCTAAAGTCCTTGCATGCCGGGTATGCCTAATCCCCTCAACCTCTATAAGCAAATGTCCATATTTCGCGGTAATTTCAGCCCCGGTTCTTTCTGCCAATGATTGAATGCTGTCAATAGAAATTATATCCGGATCGTAATGAAAGCACAATTGTGGCACCGTATCTTCCTGATCGTCTTTTATATGCACTTTATCAAGACCTTCTTTGGCCTCTAATTCTTCAATGAGCCTTTGCACACAAGTGTCTTTTTCATTTGGCACCTGAGGTAACAGTACCGGAATTTTCAGTTGTAATTTTTTCATTTTAGGTGTTGTTTATTTTATGTTTTTTCAAAAAAGGGAAATGATGTGAAACCAATAATAGAATAAGAAAAGCGGATGTAACACTTCCAATGAGGTACATACCAAACCCAATTGATATACCAACCGCGGCAGTGGCCCAAATTGTAGCTGCGGTAGTCAAACCGGAAATTAAATTTTTCGCGCTATCCCTAAAAATAATTCCTGCACCAAGGAACCCAATACCGGAAACAATATTGGCGACAATGCGGGTTTGGTCAGTTACTTCAATATGAGTATTGATTATTGTAATTAATGCGGCCCCAAGGCAAACGGCTGCATACGTTCTAATTCCTGCCGCATTTCCGTCAATTTCCCTATCGAGTCCTATCAGGACACCTAGTAAAAGAGCGACAAATAATCTCGGTATCAGTGTTATTTCAGTTTGAAAATCCATTGTATTCATCTTGTATTATAAAATATAATAATCTGTTGGCTCTTTCTTTACAGGAACATCTGTTTCACCTATCATTTGTTTAATGTTTATTTCTATCGTTTCGGCCAAATCAGTCATGGGTGTATCCAAAGGGTCGTTTTCAAAGGGATCCTGCATGAGTATGGATGTTTTTTCAATGGCAATGAAAATGACTGGTATAATAAATGTTATAGCGATTTCAACTGCTATATTTTTATCGTCCAATCCAAAAGGCAACATTGTAGCAAAAACGTAGATGATCAAATGAATCAATAAGCTGTGTGCTTTGGGGAAGACAGTATTTTTTATACGTTCGCATTTGCCCATTGAATCACATAACCTGGCTATAGTACTGTCTATCTGTACCTGCTGAAAATCATTGACCATACCAATTTCTTTTGCCTTTAACAAAGTTTCAGAGTGTTGTGACAATAAAGCATTAGGAATATTAAATGCTTTAATCCCATAGGATTCTGAGTATACCTTAACCCGAGTGGAAAAGGGTAGTTTCCTCAACGATTCCCCTAGGGCATAGCACCAGATTACCTGACGATCGGTCATCTCTTTCACCATCTTTTGATAGCCTCCTTGATCCCTTGCAAAAAAAGACACACACTGCCTGACCAGTGTTCTGGAATCATTGACAATAGCCCCCCAAATAATACGGGCTTCCCACCACCGTTCATAGGCTTGATTGGTTCGAAAACCCAAAAGTAGAGCCACCGCAGTACCAAAAACGCCGGTTATTGCAATTGGAATAGAGATTTTTGACAAAAAACCATATTGGTCCATATAGCCAACCAGAATTGAATAACTACCGATAAATATCAGGTCAAATTTTATGGTTTTCAAGAAGTCAAAAATTGATATCCGCTTATTTAAGAGCATATTTAAAAATTATTTAAGTCCGTTCAATAAGTTGTTTGCTTATTCTCATAATGTAAACTATACTTCATTGCCACATTTAGAACAAAATTTTGCATCCATAGGTATTGGTTCTTGACAACTTATGCATTTTACTTTACCTAAAGGCTCGCCATAATGTTGACAAAAAGAAGCATTTTCAGGATTGTCTTTGCCGCATTTTGTACATCTCACAACAACCTTGGGTTCATTAAATCTTGGGTCATTATTTTTACGTTGATGCTTGTTGGAATGATGACCATAATTTCCTCTTAATAAATGTTTTAAAAATCCCATATTGTTTAGTTTAAGTATGTTTCCATATATTCCAACGCCTCGGGCATATCCAACTCGCGGGTTCCGTTCCCTGTTCTGATAAAGAAATGCGAACGATCGCCCAAATTCAAATACACAGGTTTTTGTGATTTGTGAACCCTTACATAACAGATATCCTTTTCTTCAAATTGGTGAAAAGACACTTTAACCAAAGTGCAAAAATGGGTACCCAACTTGAGGGACACCAATTGCATTATATATTGCTCAAACCCGTCCTTGCCAGGTTTTTTTAAAGTACCATAATCCTGTTCCAGCCCCAGAATACTACCTTCATCATCAATTCCGATAATTAAATGCCCTCCTTGGGTGTTCATAAACCCGGCAATTGTTTTTGCTATTACGTCTTCCAAAGCCTTATTCGGTTTAAACTGCCTCAAATCCCATCTCAAGGTAGATTTAAATTCTACTTGCTGGTTTTCTCCTGCCGCAATCAGCTCTCTGATCTCCTCCAGCTTATCTTTTCTTCCGGTCAATTGAAATATTCTTTGCCTGACCATAAACATAAGCGACAAGGCAATGCCCAGCAGTCCAAATAGCAATTTGATTATGGCTTGATCCAAATCCCATGAACTAAATTCCTGCTGATATGAAGCAAGCAGAGATTTCCACCATTCGCCATTACCTCCCTGCATGTCATACATGTGGAGTGAAATAACCAGGGGCTGTATTATAAATAAGCCAAGGGCTAATCCAATGAATATAAAAACAAATACTTTGCGTTTTTTCATTTTTACCTTCTTTTATAAGCCATAGGTGCCATCGCTTTCGATGCCTGTGCCTTATAACTACTTCTTCTTATCCTGAAGGACTTTCTTCTTTTGTTCAAATTCCTCATCGCTTATCTTCTGTTTAAATTTATTTAACTTTTTTAATGATTTTCTTTCTCCATCCATTCCTTGGCCAAATCTTTTTCTTCAGGGCTAAAGAATTTAATATGTGTCCTTGTAAAGGGAATCAAAACTTCCGTAAACTGTTCCTTCCATTTTGTATTTCCCACCAATGCAACCTTTTTAACGCGTTCTTCATTCGGAAGTTTCAGTTCAATGCCCTTCCAATACGCACTTGCGGTCCACCCCTCAAAATTTTCCATTTCAATATACCAGTACACTTTATGGTTTGCCTGTATATGGTTTTTTAATTGAGATATCAAATTGTCATAATCGGTAGCATCCAATCTATTTTGAGCTACCATATATACCTTGCTTTCTTTCTTATAAATTTTCATCATTGTTCCAATTTTTTAAATCAAAAAACTTAATCCAAGTCATTGCTACATTTCTCACAGACTCCCTTGGCCACCAGATTGATATCCTCTGCCACATAGCCTTCGGGCAGGTTTATCTGAGGGATTTTGTGCTCTGTAAGGCACACGGTTTCCCCGCAACTATTGCAATGAAAATGTAAGTGAAGGTCGTTTCCCACCTCACATTCACAATTGTCTTCGCACAGGGCATATTTAATGATGCCGGTGCCATCCTCAATTTGATGCACGATTCCTTTTTCTTCAAATGTCTTCATAGTACGGAAAAGCGTACTCCTTTCCGAGCTTTCGAAATCCTTTCCAAGGTCGCCTAAGCTAACGGCCACATTCAGTTGTGCCAGCCGTCTATAGGTCATCAAGCGCATTGCCGTAGGGCGGATGCCTTTGCTTTCCAACTTTTTTACTATTTTTTCCATTTGCTATAAAAGTATTTAGGGGTCGTAACGCTTTATGGATTCCCCGGTTTTTATCTGGAAGGCATCTTCAATATCGGAAAGATAAATTATTCCGTCACCGGGTTCAGTTGTTTTTGCATTCTCAAGGATAATATCTATTGCTGATTGTGCTTCTTCGTTTTGACATACCAGTTCTAACTTTACAACCGGACTGTCTGTTACACGGAAATCTAAAGAAGGTGATGCGCCTTTTGCTTTAAAAGCCCCGGTACCTTCCCCCTGGGAAAGCGTCATACTTTTGAATCCACTTTCACTAAGGGATTCTATCACTTTTTGAACTCGTTTCGGTTTTATAAATGCTTTTATTTCTTTCATTGCTGTAATATTAATTTTAGTATTAAGGATGAACCCTCTGGAATTTTAATTAAGACAAACATTTAACAGAGAGTCCATCCATCTAATTTTTTTAATTTAATGACCATGGGAAGTCTGGCTTTTCTGCATTTCAGAAACCAGATAATAGGCATTATTATAGGCAACCAACGTACCTTCAGGCAGAGGCTCCAGCAGTTTAATTTCAACCCAACCATCTTCATTTATTCCCGTTCTAACCTGCACTGGTTTCAATTCCCATTCGGTTTCACCATCTTCCTGGTGTTTTTGGGCCGTAAAGATGTAGGGATTTCCTTCTTCTTCAATTATTGCTTCTTCCGGTAAGGCAGGAACAGCTTCTTCACCGGTCCTGATTTTTCCGTTTATATACATCCCCGGAATTAGAAAATCTTCTTTATTATCGATTTCTGCATGCACATGTACCGCTTTGGGGTTTTGTTCAAATTGTTTCCCCACTGAATAAATTTCCCCGGTTAAATTACTGCCTGGAACCGATTCCAGTGTAAACGCAATCTTTTGGCCTTCTTTCACCTTATAAATATCTTTTTCAAAAACCATTAGATCGGCATGAACATGTTCAGTATCAACTACCATAAACATACTGGTCTGAGGGTCTACATATTGTCCTACCTGTACCAGTACTTTTTCAATATAACCTCCAATTGGGCTTACTACCGGAATATATTCATATAATTCACCGTCTCTAACCTGGGAAGCATTTAGGTTTAACTGGCGCAATTGCGATTCGTACCCCCGCACTTCACCTTGTACAGACTGGTAATCTGATTGGGTTTGTTGAAAAGATTTTCCAGATCCTACCTCTGCTTCATATAAACGTTTCTGTCTTTCAAATTCCTTTTCCAAAAATTGCATCCTACTATATGCATTAATATAATCAGACTGCATTCTGGTTAAATTTGGGTGAGAAAGATAAGCCAACACCTGACCTTTATTTACCTTATCCCCCTCAATAACCTTTATAGAAGTTATATTACCGCCTAAAATTGCCGTAACGGTAGCTTCATATTGTGGCGGCACTTCTAACTGGCCATTGGCTTCCACAATACCCGACAAAGCTTTTTTAGGCAAGGTATCTACTTTAATCCCCAGACTATTGAATTTCATTTCTGAAAGATGTACCGAACGCATCCCACCTTCTTCTTCACCGTGTTCTTCATCTCCTTCCTCACCGTGATTTTCACCTTCTTCGGTATTAGTAGTTGCAGTTTCACTGGAAGCATCTTCCCCTGCCGCAGGATTTTCTTTACATCCAAAGAATATGCTGAGCGTTAAGGCAAGCATTAGAATATTTATTGATCTTGTATTCATATCGATTTTCTTATTTTAATTTTTAATTTGAATTCTTAAGGTAATATTCCAGTTGGTAGCGGCTGTCGAGATAATCGTTAAAAGCACTCCAGGCATTTACCTCGATTCTAATGGCATCTCTTATATTTTGGAGAAATGTCACATAATCGATAGCGCCTTCCTTAAAGGCCAGCACTGATCCACCTTGTTGCTCTTTGGCCAGCGGAAGTGCTTCATCCCTATAATAATTCCATGAGTTTCTCCATTTGATGTAGTCTTCACGCATATTTTTATAGGCGGTTTCCAGTTCGATTTTATCCTGATAAAAGTTTTGCTCTGCAATCTGTCTATTTACTTGTGCTTCCTGTGTACGGCCTAATTCCGGCCCAAAAAACAGCGGAATTTGAATTCCTATTTGATATTGGAAGAAACCCGATTGCCCGGCTATTTCCTGCCTACCGTACTGACCCTGAAATTTGGGCAAAAATTCAGATTTTCGTTCTCTGGTAACCGCTTTGGCAACATCTATCCTTTGTTCCGAAACCTGCAGCAACGGATGATTTTCAAGCGACTCTACCAGAAAGTTTAAAGGTTCGTCTAAAGTTTCAACAGGCAAATCTGGTACATCATAGATTGTGTCACTAACGAACCATAGGTTTAAACGCTGTATTGATTTCAGGTAATCTCGGTACGATTGTTCCAGCTGTATTTTAACCTCATTCCCCTGATTTGAAGTAGCAAGATACTCCAGTTTAGAGGTAGCTTCTGTTTCATACCTGATTCGTGCTGCTCTTTCAATGTCTTCAAAAATTGAATCCATTTTCTTATATACCCGATACCTCTTTTTACTTGTATAAACTGAAGCCCAGGCCCTGCTTACTTCACGTTCCACTTCTAAGGTATTTAGTTCTAAAGCATTTTCAGCAAGGGCCACCCTTTCTTTCTGTAATTTCAAACGGGGAGCTATTCCAAAAACATCTATGCCTTGTTGTTGAACACCAATTTGGGTATAGATCCCATCAGAGCCATTTCCTACCTCTTCTTTTCCTGTAAAGATTTGGGTATTCCCAAAATCATAGGCGGTTTTACGCAATACTTCCTCACTTTCAATTTCAAGTTGGGCAGCTTTTAATTGTGGAAAGTTTTGGATTGCCATTTCTTTAGCCTCTTCCAAACTAATAGTTTGTAAAGAATCCTGTATTGGATTTTCCGATGACATTTCATCAGATTGTGCATTTACGGAAAAGGTTCCGCCTAACATCAAGCCAATTATCAAAATTGTGGCTAAAGATCGTGAATTGGAAGAACCAAGCTTGTTCTGTTCCTTTTTCTCTCGTCTCTTCTCTACAAATGTATAAAGGACAGGAAGAACAACCAGCGTAAGTAAGGTAGCTGTAAGCATGCCACCAATAACAACCGTAGCAAGGGGTCGTTGTACTTCAGCTCCTGCTGACGATGAAAAAGCCATCGGCAGAAATCCAAAAATATCTGTTGTTGCTGTTAACATAATGGGACGTATTCGTTCTTTGGTTCCTGTAAAAATTCTATCTTTTATACTGGTTACCCCTTCTTCTTTTAAGGAATTAAACCTGTTAATAAGCACCAGCCCGTTTAAAACGGCAACCCCAAACAATACAATGAAGCCTACACCAGCTGAAATACTAAACGGCATATCTCTTAACCAAAGAGCAAATATTCCTCCAATAGCCGCCAGTGGAATGGCTATATAGATCATAATTGATTGGGAAAAAGATTGGAGTGCAAAGTACAGAAGCACGAATATCAGAAATAGAGCGATGGGCACTACTATTTGTAAACGCCCTTTTGCTCTTTGAAGGTTTTCAAACTCCCCACCATAAGTAATGTAATATCCTGGAGGTAAATCTAACTCTTCATCCAATTTTTGCTGGATGTCATTTACCACAGATTCCACATCCCTCCCGCGGGCATTAACTCCCACATAGGTTCTTCTAAAGGTGTTATCCCTGGAAATTTGCATAGGACCCGGTACATAACTAATATCAGCTACTTCCTTAATCGGAACCTGGGTTCCATCCGGCAGATCTATATAGAGGGTACGTAAATCATCAATGCTTTGGCGGTGCGCCTCATCAAAACGTATTACCATATCAAACCGCTTTTCCCCTTCAAAGATCACTCCGGCCGTTCCTCCGGCAAAAGCTGCACTTATATAATCGTTAATCTTTTCAATGTCCAATCCATATTGCGCAATTTTTTTACGATTAAACCGCACCGTCATTTGTGGAAGACCAGATGTTCGTTCAGGGTTCACATCTCCTACGCCCGGTATAGTCTGTATTATTTCAGCCATTTTATCAGCTTTTTCAGCAAGAAGGTCTAAATCTTCGCCATATAATTTTACCGCAACATCTTCCCTGACCCCGGTAAGCAGTTCATTAAAACGAAGCTCTACAGGCTGGCTAAAAACCAGGTTGACTCCCGTAAGTTCTTCATTAAGTTTCTCTTTGATCTTTTCTATCAATTCCTCTTTAGAACTTGCCGAAGTCCAATTATCCATATCCTTCTCTAATACAATAAACATATCGGCAATATCCATAGGCATTGGATCAGTAGGGATATCGGCAACCCCAATCCTCGCTACGGCGGTTTCTACTTCCGGGAAATTCTCAAGAAGGATATCTTCTATTTTTGTGGAAACATCGATTGTTTCACTCAACCCACTTCCAGGCCTGATTAACGCCTGCATGGCGATATCCCCTTCATCAAGTTGAGGGACAAATTCCCCTCCCATTCTGGAAAAGATAAAACCGGCTACTATAAGTGAGACAACCGCAGACCCCAATACTATGAACTTCAATCTTAAAGCTCCTTTTAATAAAGGCATGTATCCTTTTTGAATCCCTCCAATAATTTTATCACTAACTTTTTCCAGCCAGCGTTCAAACTTTCCAAACCAGTTCTTTTTATTCTGAATTGGTTTCATAAATAAAGCAGACATCATAGGGACATAGGTAAGGCATAAGAAAATAGCACCTATCATGGCAAAACCAAAAGTAAATGCCATTGGCCGAAACATTTTCCCTTCTACCCCCGTTAGAAAAAGAATGGGCGCAAATACGATAAGAATGATAATTTGTCCAAAAAAGGCGGAACCCATCATCGTACTTCCGGCATCATAGGCTACTTCATCCATTTTAGCCTTATTAAATTTTATTTTGCCGGAACGCATCCGTTTTTGTATTTCATATACCGTACCCTCAATGATGATCACAGCACCGTCTATAATAATTCCAAAGTCAATAGCTCCCAAACTCATTAGATTGGCCCAGACATTAAATTGCTTCATTAATATAAAAGCAAAAAGAAGTGATAAAGGAATGGTAGTCGCTGTTATAAGTCCACCTCTTAAGCTACCTAATAGTATCACCAGGGCAAAAATCACGATTAAAGCACCTTCCAGAAGATTCTGGGTCACGGTACTCGTAGTTCTTTCAATTAAAACACTTCTGTCAAGAAAGGGTTCTATTGATAAACCTTCAGGCAAAGATTGTTCTACCGTCTCCATACGATCCTGAACATTTGCAATTACTTTATTAGGATTTGCACCTTTCAACATGAGCACCATACCGCCAACAGCTTCACGGCCGTCCTGGGTAAAAGCACCATAGCGTACCTGGCTACCAAACTGGACCTCTTCAGCTGCATCTCCAATTGTTACAGGTACTCCATTTTCATTCTTGATAACAATAGATTTTATATCATCTAGTGACCTGATTAAACCCTCACCACGGATAAAATTGGCCATATTATTTTTTTCTATATATGCACCGCCTGTATTAACATTATTTTTTTGCAGGGCATCGAAGACTTGGGAAATAGAAACGTTTAACGCATTCAGTTTTTCGGGATTAATGGCAATTTCATATTGTTTTATAGAGCCCCCAAATGAATTTACCTCTACTACACCTTCGACGAGGGTCATTTGACGCTTTACGATCCAATCCTGGATGGTACGCAATTCCGTAGGGGAATAAACAGTGTCATACTCTTTTTGGGGCTTTATCGTATATTGATAAATCTCACCCAAACCTGTAGTAATGGGCCCCATAGCGGGACTTCCAAATTTTTCAGGTATTTGGTCCCTGACTTCGTTCAGTTTTTCCTGAACCAGTTGACGGGGTTTGTAAATGCCCATATCGTCCTCAAAAACAATTGTAACCACGGAAAGGCCAAACCGGGAAACAGATCGTATTTCAGTAACCCCGGGCAGGTTCCCCATGGAAAGTTCTACGGGGTAGGTCACAAATTGTTCAATATCTTCTGTGGCAAGGTTAGGGGACTGGGTGATCACCTGAACCTGGTTGTTAGTAATATCTGGTACCGATCCCAGGTTGACGGTCATCATGGACCAAATACCCGTCCCTATCAGCGCTAAGGTAAGTAATCCAATAATAAATTTATTATTAATGGAAAATGCGATTATCTTATTAATCATATAAATAAAAATTTAATTCAGTTAAAATTCTTGATAATAATTTTGTGCCTAACAAAATCTATCAATAGGACCAAGGATCTAGTATGAGAACCAGGATTTGGTCAAAAAAGGATATAATTATCCTTTAAAAAAACTGAATTAAACTTTTGGGGGATCTAAAAAGGAAAGAATAGGTTCTTCCACTGAGCTGTCAAAATGGACAAAGGCTTTTGATGGAATTTCAATAATCAAAGCCTTGAAATTTGAAGAACCGAAATCTACTGTATGCACATGGCAGCAATGACAACTACAAAAAGGAGGGCATAAATCTGCTACTTTATCATGTGAATGGTCGATATCTAAATTCTGCGTAGCAACCACTGTTACTTCTGAATCAGAAATCACTTGTGAAGTATCACTATCATTACAGGCTAATAAGTTAAGCCCGAATATATATAGAGATAATATGATAGCGATCATTTTCACACTACAAAGATAAAAAAAAATCAATGCACAGATTGTGCAATGATATAATGAGTACGTTTTTAAAGTATATTCAATTATTTCAAATCTTGAAATAATCGCGAAAATCTATACCACAATGAACAGCCAAAATACAATAATTATGTCCCCGATCATCCAATTGTTATTTTTGTTCCATTAGTAGTTCTTTGCTTTTATCAAACACTTCGCTTTTACATCTTCAGGAACAAGCCTTCCGATGAAATAAATCCCAATCGGTATTAAGATTAGGCTGTCAAGATATCCAATTATCGGGATGAAGTCAGGAATAATGTCAATTGGACTTAACGCATAACCGATAATTATAAAAATCGAAAGTTCGGCTTACCAGGGAGTTCGCTTTTCTTTCGAAGTCAAATGGAGCATCACTATTCGCTGCTTTAGGTTCTTCCCCAGGTTTTTAGATTTTCAATAATACATTAGGCCTGTTCAAAATACTTAAGAATTGTTGCACAAAGGGGGAGCCAAATAGAATTTGATTCTATTTATTGTCTTTTAGTTTAAGATAATCATATATCTTTGCATTTACGAATAAAATCGGTGCAAAGGTTACCTATCCGGTTACCTGATTTTATTGAAACAGTGTAAGTGTCTGGTTATTAAAATATTGTCTAGTGGTAATTTAGTTCTGCCACCCCGACTAACCTAGAAATAGGTCAAAACAAAACACTGTTAATCTTTTGATTTTCAGTGTTTTTTGTTTTTTATGCATTTGTTTGATTTCATTTAAAACCATATAAAAGGTGTGCAATTCGGTGTGCAATGTTTCATCAAAATTGTACTATCTTTATAGGACTTTCGAGTATGATTTGACTTTCGATTTAACACTATTGTTTAACTCAAAGTCATTGAAAATGAAAACAAAACACACTTTTACGGTAATTTTCTTTACTAGAAAATCAAGAAGTAATCCCAAACAACTTTCTATTTATGTACGGATTACGATTAACGGAAAACGATCAGAAATCAGTTTAAAAAGAAGCATTCCTTCCAAAGATTGGGACAACAACAAAAGCCGAGGCAGAGGCAGTTCGCAAAAGGTAAGAACCCTAAACACTTATTTAGACGAGGTATATAACAAGCTTTTGGAATGTCATAAAGAACTTTTGGTAGAAGATAAGTTTATATCTTCAGAAGCTATCAAAGCGCGGTATTTGGGAGAGGATGATAATAGTAAAACCTTACGGGAACTTATTGCATACCATCACGGTAATATGGCATTTGCCCTGAAAAAGGGCACAATGAAAAATTATTACACTACCGAGAAATACTTGTACAAATTCCTGCTTAAGAAAAGAAGATTAAAGGACATTTATCTAAAACAATTGAACTACGAATTTGTAACTGATTTTGAACATTTTCTTCGTAATTACAAGAATTCCAAGAAACAACTCATGTTGAGTAATAATGGGGTTATGAAACATTTGGAACGTTTCAAAAAAATGGTAAACCTTGCCGTTAAACTAGAATGGATGCACAAAAACCCGTTTAACCAATTCCAATTAAAGTACCAGAAATACGATAGAGCATTTTTAAGTGAGAGAGAACTGGAACTATTAGAAAGTACAGAATTTAAAAATGAAAGGTTACAGCGAGTAAAAGATTGCTTTCTGTTTTCCTGCTATACAGGCTTGTCTTATATAGATGTAAAGGAGCTTACCGAAGACAATATCGTAAAGGGTATCGATGACAGGTATTGGATATATACCAAAAGAGAAAAAACCGATGAATGTGTTAAAGTACCATTACTGCCTAAAGCGTTGGAGATTATTGAAAAATATAGAGCCTTACAAAAAGAAGACTATACAGATGGTCTATTACCCATAAGTTCTAACCAAAAGACCAATAAATACTTGAAGGAGATAGCAGGATTATGCAACATCCATAAGAATATTACATTTCACGTTGCCCGGCATACCTTTGCCACAACCATAATGCTTTCCAATGGTGTTCCTATTGAAACGGTGTCAAAATTATTAGGACATTCCAAGCTTACGACAACACAGTTATATGCAAGGGTAATAGAAACAAAAATTAGTGAGGATATTTCCAATTTATTGGAGAGATTTAAAATAAGAGGTAAAAAATTAAAGGCCAAAAGCTAAGTTAATGAGAGTTTTGAATTGTTCAGTTTTAAGGGAAGCATACATGCCAGTGTCTTATAACCTCAAAAAATACCTGAAGTTCCCCCAAAAATATGCTAAAAGTGGAATAGGAAGCCTAAAAGTCTCTTCTTCTTTTTTAAAAACCTTACTTAAACACATTCTATGCTGTTTTAAGCACTCTGATTTTAACGTACAACTTAATTGGGCGGTAAAATAAAACCCTTAAAGGGCTTAAATCTATCTTATTTTTATAAAATTAATGGCTTGTGCAACGGTTACCTTTGCTAGCGTGCGTTACTATATAAATCTTTTCCAAATTTCCTTTTCTTTATCTCTTTTTACCTCAATGGTATTTGTAGAATGTCTTTCGTAATATTTGTTTTCAAATCGAGCAGGCTCATCTAAAGCCTCAATCTTCAAAATCATTACAGATTTTCCATAATATTTGAAGTAGTCAATATTGCGTAAAATTTGGTCTTTATAATTACTTGGGGTAATATCAATTCTTGAAATTATATTTTCGATTTTTTCTCGATACTTTTCGTCACTCGGATAATTTTTCACTTCTGCATCTAAGCCTGTGACATAAAAGTCTTTGTACTGCTTTGAATTTATTTTATAAAAATCCTCAAATCTATTTTTGTCTTTTAGGCCATCTGCTACACCTATTACAATATATCCAATACTATTCCTGCCTGCATTAGCTATGGCAGTTAAAGTTCGTATCATTTTGGTTAAACTTTGTTCATCAAATTCATTTCCTTTTGTCAATCGGTGAGTACCAATTTTAAAGTCATAACTGGTGTTTTCAGTTTTGGAAGCACCCAAAAGACCTTCCAATTTCATAACTCCATTGTTTAAAACAGGGTCAGTTTCGCTTCTATTTATAAAATAAGGGTTGCAAATCCCTTTAATGGCATTAATTGCGTCCTCTCTTGGTCCAGATAAGTTAAGTTCTTCTGCATTACTTGTTATAAACTTATCTCCAACTCCTTCAAAGGCTTTAGCTAATTTTTTGTGGTCATTTATTATTTTTTGTTCTTTAACTAACATATCATAAAATGTCAAAAAGACCACTTGAAATGACCGATTAACATATTTTGTTCGTTTTTTGAACAACGTTTTTTCAAAATTTGACCCTGTTGATTCAAAGGTTTTTCTGAATTCACTATATACCGCCTGAAATGTATTAATAATGTAATCGTTACCCATTTTTTTTATTTTATCATCAACAATCTTGTGTCTAGACTTATCTTGTGAGTAAAAATTATCAATATTGCCAGCAGTAGCTGAAGGTCTTGGGTTCAAAAGAATAGCACCTAACAAATGAGCGACCATTTCTTCATCTCGAGACTGTCTAATGTTTTTGTTTGATACGAGATTGTGTTTTCTCCAAAATATTCCGCCCATATCAATTCCATACTTTAAACTTTTGTTATTTATTGATATGGACTTCATATTATTTAGTAGTAATTTGTCACTTACAGAAACATCTCCACGAATGCTCTCAGAAATTTTCCGAACTAAATAACCAAAAGAATTATCGAGCCCAGCTTGTCTCAATTCTTGATTGGATAAATGACGACCATTAGAATTGATTCTTTTAAATATGTCGTCAATAATGCTATCATTTTCAATACTTGTAACGGATAAAGGAATTGGATAGCTTGCAATGTTTTTACACAACTCTCTATCTAAAACTGGTTGTTTTTGTCGAAGCTTCTTGCTATCCTTTAAAAGTTTTGTGCTAGCAATAGTTTCCAAATCAAAATATTTTCCATTTAGTGTGAATTCTCCTTCGATAAAGGTTGTAATCGCATCAAGTCTTTGCATTCCATCAATAATTTCAAAGCATTTGGATTTTTTGTATTTAACTTCCGCAACTAAAATTAAGGGGACTGGTAAATTCAGAGACAATGAATCGATGAATGCTTTCTTTTCTTTTATTGTCCAAACTAATTTTCTTTGATATCTTCTATTAACAAGTAGCTTTTCATTTTGGTAATAGTCGAATATAGTTTCAACTGTTTCTGGTCGGATGGTTAATTTTTTTGATATTTCCATTGGTTGGTTTTAATGCACGCTAACGGTTCCTGTGAGAGGTTTAGGGGTGAGATTCCCCTTTACCTACTCGACTTTATTCCACGTTTAGTACTTCAATCGTTTGATTTAATTCAGGTGGATTTTTAATTCGCACGTTTATTTTCGTGTAATTCCATTCGCTTTTTATTCGGTCTGCTGAAATATCTAAACTCGCTTTTCCTTCAGTCCCAACAATCCGAACAGATGAATTTACAGTTTTGTTATCATTCGAGTATTCAACTTGTCCTTCTAAAATCGCGAGTTTGTCAATCGGCTCAATTTCACCCAGTAATTCCGTTACTCTTATATCGGATTTAGCTTTTTCGAGTGCGTTTTCATAAAGTTCAGTATCGGCATATGCTTGAGCCAAATCAGTTGTAATTCCGCCCATTCCAGATGAGAAAAAAATCACGAGTGAAATTATCATTATTCCGCTTACTGGAACGAGCCATTTCCAGTTTAGTTTCCACCAACTTTTTTGTTCAATCAGTTCGTTATTCATCTCGGTTTTTTATTAGTCACAGGTTTAATTATTCCACCAAAATTTTCTCGCTTGCACGATTTTTTTCAAATGGTGGGCAACGTCTGTATAAACACATATCATGTATTTATCTTTATTATATTTATTTGAACTAAAATAAATATAATCCTTTCAAATTAAGTAATTTTTCTAAGAAAGAAAGCATTTTATAGATATAAGTATCTTTAATACTAAGCTAAATAAACTCCTTAAGCATAAAAATTACTTAACAAAGAAAACTAAAAATTAAATATTATCATTACGGAAATCCTCATTTTGTATTTTAAAAAGTAGCTTTTCAGGAATATTAAATGAAGAACTATGATATTTAATCTATTCAAGTGGACAAAGGGGGTATAGCAAGAGGGTAACACGCTAAAGCCATGTTACTGGTTTTCATTTTCTCGAAATTCCCTTTATTTATAGGAGTTATCGGCGATTTTCACACATTTTATTTTACCCTATTTTATTTCATTTTACAGTAAAAACCTGCTCATGCCTATAAAACCCGTAGATTTTTACAGTAAAAAGTATGATTTCGCATGTCTGTTCTATATAAATTTCAGATGTATTTTAAGAAAATTTCTTGAAATGAATTTAGGTGTTTTCGAAAGGTTTTTTACTAAAAAATGCGCTCAGCCTTTTAAAACTAGGGTGTTTTTTAGTAAAAAATGAATAGGAAGCCTTTTTAGACTTCCTATTTAATTTGTAGTTGAGAGAACTTTAAAAGCCTGCCTAGCTTCAATGTAGAGTTTTTAAGTAAATGTTTCTTATCTCGAAACATTATAGTATTTTAATAGCTCCTATAAAATCCCATTCAAAAAATAGTATTAGTTATGGTAAGATTTGGGGGTGATTTTCGATTTCTTAGAAATCTCGTTTTTCAACTGTAGAGTGAAACGCTATTTTTAATATTTTAAATGGTGTTATTAAGTATTCTACTTTAAAGCCTCAGGAAAATATCTATGTTCAATATCATTTTCTAGAATCGCTTTGATACGTTCGTATTTAAAGATATCATCAAACGGAAGTAGTTCAATAATCATTTGCAAAACCATCTGAACACTATCTTTAGCTGTTTTATGGCGTAGCATAGCAGTGTAAAATTCCGCATTACCGTCTAATGCTAAAATACAGACTTCTAGTAAAGCTGAAACTTGCAATAAATGCTCTTCATGGCTTTCAACATTAAAACTTCCTTCCATGAACTTGCGGTTTCCGTAATTCTTAGGTTGTAGACCATGATGCTTTTCAGCAATGATATCCCTCATTACCTGTAATTCTCTTTTTTTGCGATTTTTTAGTTTCTTCTTCTTCATAACTGCTCGGTATTATTTTTAACTAACATTTGATACGCATCGTCTAGAAATTCCCCTTCTTCAAAGGGCATGAGGCTACTGGCTAATTCCAAAGTTTTGCGAATATCCAATTCAAGTTCCTTGCTATGGGGTTGAGGATTGTTATCTTTTTGGGTGACTAGAATACAGACATTGATTAAAGCATCAATAGTGGTAAATAAATCTGAATACCCATTGAAATACACAAATGAAGGCTTGAACTTACCCTTTCGAGATTGTGAAGGGTGGAGAACATTCAGCTTACTATGTGCTCCCCTTTTTAATTTTTTTACTAGTTTATGCTTCTTTTTCATAAGGCAATCCATTTTCTTTTATGATTTCTTCCAAACATCCCATTTCTTCAAATGGTAACAATTGTAGGATATGTTCCAGTGCTGTCTGAATATTGACATGGGGTTGAGGGATTAGCCTATTAAACCTACTATCCGCATGCTCCAAGGCTATGATACAGACTTTCATAATCCCCGCTATATCATAAAGGATATCCGAAAGTTCATGCACCATAAAATTTGTTTTGTAGTAATATTTATCTGAATCAGGACTTAGCCTGCATAGCTTTATGTTAACCAGTTCATTAATTTTTGCCTTAATCAAATCATCATCTTTTGGTTCTTTAGGAGCATCTTTCTTAGAGGAATTATTTACTACTGCTGTGTTTAAAGTTTCATCATCTTTATTGTTTGTCCCATTAATCAGTTGTTTGCAATGGTTTAAATGCTGGTTGTATAAGGCATCAACCTCTTTGAAAAAATTATTGAATTCAGCACGTATGTTACGAACCTGTACTTCACTTATCTGATATTCATCCCCATACCTTGCCACACTATAGGCATGTTCCAACAAGATGAGTAATTCGCTTTTGTCAATTTTTGAAACATCTGAAAAGGGTTTAAGCTTGGGAAGGAACGGTTCACAATATTTTATATGGCTTATAATACTGTGGGTGATTTTACTTTTTCCTATACACATTTGCTCTATAAACCGAAAGGTCAGCTCAAAGGCTTGATGCAGGTTAAATGTAGCAATGCCATATTGTTTTTCAGCTATGAGCTTATCAGCGGCTTTTACAAAGGCATCGATTTTCTGCATTTCTGTATTATAGTATCGGATAGCCCTTTTATGTAGCGTGTTTAATTCCAAGTTTTTATAATCCATTATATTCTCCCCTTCGGAATGAGCAAATAGCGTGAACCCCAAACAACAATGTTCTACAAAATAAAGACTGCCACGTTCCAAAGCTGTTTCTGATGTAGCTTCTGTATAGATTCGTATTTTAAAAACGGGATATTCCTTTTCTATTTTAGCAATAAGATTTATCACTTCATTGGGGATAGGTTCGATATTGGCATCCACAAACGCAGTGATAAAATAATATGGGTTTTCTCCTTCGTTTTGAAGTTCTGATAGAAATATACTATCAAGGGTAAGCATATTGAGCATTCCATCAAGTAAAGCTGATAGTTTATCTTTCTGCTCAAAATTCTCTGGGATATTAACGTGATTGGTCATGATTATAAATTTTAAGTGTTCCTATTTATTTATGAGTTGATGAATCTTAGCTTTGGGTATGTTGCTTTTTACTAGCTCCCTGAATCCCATGCGTTCCCAAACAATACCTTCGTTTAACCTTAAAACTTTTGTAAAACAACCTGTTTTAGAGAGTATAAAGGGAACGAGATTAAAGGGGATATTAAGCTCATGGATATCATTATGTTTCTTGTCAATCCTAAGTATCGTATACCTCGCATTGGCATAATCATTTGAAAAAATTGGCCATTCAAAATATTTCATGATGGCAATAGGTTCTTGGCTATTGATGATTTCTTTTATAAGTTTGGAATCCATTTTATTTTCCTTTTGGTTTTCCATAAAAGAACTATTGAAATTTGGTGTACCGAACCAAAAGGGCTTGTAGATTACCAATAGTATCTGGTATTTTACCAAGAATGTTTATGGATTTTCTACTATCTTTACGTATTGAATACATACAAATAGTATTATATTTGAATTATGAACACAGCAACAAAACCAAATCATATAGGCAGAAAGATTAGCCGAATCAGGGAATTACGAGGGATGAAACAAGAAGCCCTTGCCATAGAGCTAGGCGTTAGTCAACAAAGTATTTCACTCATAGAACAAAGTGAAACCATTGAAGATGAAAAACTGGAACAGGTAGCAAAAGTTTTAGGCGTTACCGCTGAGGCAATTAAGAATTTTTCTGAGGAATCTATGATTTACAATATTCAGAATAATTATGAAGGCTCTAATAAAGGAGCTAATTCAATTAGTGTATCAAATTTTAACTGTACTTTCAATCCGCTTGATAAATTGGTAGATGCCTACGAAGAAAATAAAAAATTATATGAGCGTTTGTTGGAAGCTGAAAAGGAAAAGATTGCCTATTTAGAGAAACTATTAAATAAAAAATAATTTTTCTTTGTTAATAGAGAATTTAAAGTGTTTAAAACCATAAGTGATTTCACCCAAAGACGAATCGCTTATGGTTTTAAATTTTTATATAAGAAATAAACCCTTTGCGACCTTCGGGAGTAAAGCAAGATGGTTTTTGTGGCAACAAAAACACATCTTGAATTACCGTTCAGAATTTATTTCAATCCTTTTGTGGTTTCCCGTAATGACAACATTTTTTAATAATCTATTTTTGGTAGAAAAATGAAAAGGGAAGTAAATTTTATTGAGAAATAGGAATATAAAACGTCATCATTATTATATGTAATACAAGAAAACTATAACAAATTTGGTAATTGCCATACACAAGCCTACGCCTCAAAAAACCAAAAGAACTCACTTTTCTTCCACTTCCAACAAACATAATGATATTTTTTAACCTCATTTAATGAGATAAAATAAAATCTTGATTATTTTTGTTGATTGATGAGCGACATAAAACAATGCAAAAATGAACCGAATAAAAAAGGTTTTGGAAGAAAAAGGAATTAAACAAGTTTGGCTCGCTGAACAATTGGGAAAAAGTTACAATATGGTAAACTCATATGTTCAAAACAGAAGACAACCGAGCATAGAAGACCTATACAAAATAGCTGAACTGCTCAAAGTAGATGTGAGAGATTTATTAGAGGATAGACCAGATAAGAATGACTAAAAAAAAATTAAAATTCATAGACCTATTTGCAGGACTTGGAGGGTTTCATAAAGCATTACACGAGCTTGGACACGAATGCGTATTTGCAAGTGAACTTGACCCTACTCTGAGAAATGTTTATCAAGCAAATTGGGGGATTGAAGCCCAAGGCGACATCAAAAGAATAGTTGAAAAAGAAATAGAGTCAATTCCTCCACACGATATTTTGTGTGCTGGATTTCCGTGCCAGCCATTCTCAAAAGCGGGAAAACAATTAGGAAGAGATGATGACAGAGGAACTTTGTTTGACGAAATCGCTAAAATTCTTGCATTTAGAAAACCTAAATTTTTCATTCTTGAAAATGTTCCATTTATCAAGCAACATGACAATGAGGAAACTTGGAACTATATGCACAATGAACTTTCAAACTTGGGTTATGAAGTTGACCACCAAGTATATTCTCCACAGGATTTTGGAGTGCCACAGCACAGAAAAAGAATTTTTATTGTTGGCTCATTAATTGGGCTCGACCATTTCTCATTTGATGAAATTGACGAACAAAAAACATCTCTAATTGACATACATCAATTTATCGAAGAAAAACCAAAATTATTCAAGGAGCTCCCAAAAACAAATCAAGAATGCTTGAAACTTTGGCAAACATTCATCGACCAAATTCCAAAAGAAACCAAACTGCCCGGTTTTCCGATTTGGGGAATGGAATTTGGAGCGACTTACCCTTATGATTCAACTCCGCCAAGTAAAATGCCTAAATATGAGTTAGCAAACTATAAAGGCAATTTTGGAAAACAACTAACCCTTGAAATGACCAAAAAAGAACAACTCCAAAACTTACCTAGTTATGCACGGGTAACACGAAAATTTCCAGATTGGAAACAACGATACATAAAACAAAGCAGGGATTTTTACGAGGATAACAAAAAACATATTAACGGTGTTGTGGCAGAAATTGCAAAATACCCATCACAAAGTTGGCAAAAATTAGAATGGAATGTTGGTGATGGAGAAAGAAAATTGGATAACTACATTTTACAATTTAGGGCTTCAGGAATTAGGGTTAAAAAGGTCGATTTTTTTCCATCACTTGTTTGCACAAACACTCAAATCCCAATCATAGGTTGGCAAAAACGTTACATCACAAGAGAAGAAGGCTTAAAGTTACAATCATTGGATGGAATTTCATTACCACAAAATGATAATGCCGCTTTTAAAGCTTTGGGAAATGCTGTCAATTCTAAAATCGTCAAATTAATTGCGGAAAAACTTATACAGGAACAACCCAAGATTGTCGAATTGAATGGTGCTAAAAAAGTAATTAATGGAACTTCAATATGTTCATATGAAACAAATGAGATAAAGTATGAAAGAATTAAGTAACGTAAACATCCGACCAGGTGTAACGATTCTTTCTGTTTTAAAGCACCTTAATTACAAATCATATTACGCATTAGCTGAATTTGTTGATAATGCTATCGACAGCTATTTGAAAAATGAAGAAGAATTAAAGAATATTGAAGGCGATAGATTCAAGTTAAGAGTTGATATTGAATTTGACACCAATAACAATAGAATCAACATAAAAGATAATGCAGCTGGGATTCATTCAAGTGATTATCAAAGAGCATTTAGAACTGCTGAATTACCTCCTGATAATACTCGACTATCGGAATTTGGTATGGGAATGAAATCTGCGGCTTGTTGGTTTTCCAACATATGGCAGGTTAAGACAAAAGCAATTAATGAAAATGTTGAGCGAACAGTCGCTTTTGATATTTCAAAAATTGTAGAAGATAAGATTCAAGAACTACAAATTGATACAAAATCCGCAAAACCCGATTCTCATTACACCTTAATCACGCTATATGGGATTGAAGAAAAAATGCCTATAAGAAGAGGACTTGGTAAGGTAAAAAGGCATTTAGCAAGTATTTACAGAGATTTTTTCAGAAAAGATATTTTAGACTTATACATTAATGGAGAAAAACTAACATACAAAACTCCAAAAATTTTAAGTACTGCTTATTATGAAACTCCTGATGGTGAAAACATAAAATGGAAACAAGAAGTTGATTTTGACTTTGGTGATGACCATAAAGGAGGAAAATTGAGAGCCAAAGGGTTTGTTGCTATTATGGAAACAATGTCCGTAAGCGATAGCGGATTTGCTTTGTTTAGAAGAGGGAGAGTAATTGAAGGAAGTGCGGATAATGATGAAGGGTTTAGACCACCCGCTCTATCAGGCTCTTTGGGTAGCCATAGATATAAAAGACTTTTTGGAGAATTGCATCTTGAAGGCTTTAAGGTAAGCCACACAAAAGATGGATTTCAGTGGGATGACAATATGGATGCCTTTTTGGAAATTTTAAAAGAAGAATTAGAAAGTGAAAACTCTATACCTATTTTAAAGCAAGCTGATAAATACAGGGTTCGTGAAAGTGCAAAAAAATATCAAGAAGTATCTAAAAAGGTAGTTGACAATACAACAGACAAGATTAAAGATAACATATCACAAGATGTACAATATGTTGTAACAAAACCTATTCCTAACAAAGTTGAAGAACCCTCACTAAAGGAAGTTTATAAATCGTACCATAAAAAATTTCCTTTGAATATTTCTAATATTGATTATATGGTTCACATAGAGTTATCGTATGATGAAGCCATTGATGAATTAATTCAGGTTGGAGACCATTTAATTCCAGAAAGAACACCAAACTTTAAGAATATTGGAGTTAGATTATCTCTTATTCACCCTTTTATGGTAGAGTTTGCAGGAGATGACCATAAAGTAATTGAACCTCTTTTAAGGATGGTTGTAGCTTTAGGCTTGTCTGAAATAATTGTAAAAAAATCAGGTGCTCCAATAACAGAATTAAGAAATAATATGAACGAACTTTTACTTGGTTCTTTATCAAAATTGTAACATATGTCCGAAACTGAAAACATAAATATTATGTCTGATACTCCAAATAATTATAATTGGATGCCTCAATATGGTGAAGAAACAGAAAAGCTTTTGAGCAAGGTTTTTGGTGATGACACAGATGCCAAAGAAAAAGTTAAAGAAGAAACCTACCACATAATGAAATTGTGTGGCAACCCTAATGAAGCAACCAACAATGACACAGGGTTAGTTTTTGGTTACGTTCAAAGTGGAAAAACGCTGTCTTTTACTACACTAACAGCTTTGGCAAGAGACAACAATTATCAAATTGTAATTGTACTTGCAGGCATTTCAACAAATTTGGTAAACCAATCATTTAACAGACTACAAAATGATTTAGGAGTTAATCAAGGGTTTCATAGGAAATGGGTAATGCTTAATAACCCAAAAGCCCCAAATAGAAATCCCCAGGACAAAAACACAATTCAAAGAGAACTTCAAAATTGGAAAAAGCCCAATACTCCTGATGACTTCAAAAAAACATTGCTAATTACGGTAATGAAAAACACAAGTCATTTGAAAAATTTACTTACAGTCCTTAAAAAACTTGATTTATCCCACGTTCCCACTTTGATAATAGATGACGAGGGAGACCAAGCAAGTATGAATACAAAAGCAAGTTCCAATGCTAAAAGAGCAAAAGAAACTGGAATTCATACTGAACAAGAAATGAGTACAATCTATGGTAGAATAAGAGATTTAAAAAACATATTGCCACACCATACTTTTATTCAATATACTGCTACTCCACAAGCTCCTTTATTTATTAATATTTTCGATAATCTGTCACCAAATTTCATTCAACTATTAACTCCGGGAGATAAATACACAGGAGGTCGTGCATTTTGTTTGGAAAACCATTTTATAATAAGGCCAATCCCTTACTCTGAAATTTATAGTGACGACAATGTATTTGATGAAGCACCTGAAACTTTAAAGGAAGCTATGCGGACTTTCTTTTTAAGTGTTACGTCAGGACGTTTATTTGGTGCAAAAAAAGGAAATCCAAAGAATCGTTCTATGATGGTGCATCCATCCCGATTAGTAGATGACCACGGAGTTTATTATGAATGGGTTATTCACATAAAAAATCTTTGGGGAAAGGTTTTATTGGAAAGGCCTGATGATGACGAAACCAAACAGCAAATTATTTCGGAGTTCAGAAAGGCTTATAAAGATTTGAAAGCAAACGCTCCTGAAGTACAGCCTTTTGAAGAACTTCTAGAAACCTTGGGGCATAATATTAGCAGTACCGCAGTCGAACAACTCAACTCAAAGGCAGGAAGTTCTGTTGATTGGGGAAGTAACTATTCTTTTATTCTTGTTGGCGGGCAGGCTATGGACAGAGGGTTTACTGTTGAGGGCTTGACCATTACATATATGCCAAGAAATAAAGGGGTAGGAAATGCTGATACCTTACAACAAAGAGCTCGTTTTTTCGGTTACAAAAAAGATTATTTGGGCTATTGTCGAGTGTATCTGGATGCTGAAAACATTCACCTTTTTAGCGAATATGTCAATCACGAAGAAGATATACGGAAGAAACTTTTAGAGCATAAACTTTCTGGACAACACCTAAATGAATTAGAAAGAAGATTTGTCCTTGATGAAATGTTTAAACTAACAAGAAAGAATGTACTATCCAAAGATTTAACAAGAACCACGTTTGGCAATAAATGGGTTAGAATAAGAGCCCCTCACGACAGTGAAATAATCATTGAAAACAACAGAATCGTAGTTGACAGATTTACTGAAAAATACAAAGAATTATTTGTAGAAGACGAAGGACATAAAGAAAGAACAGAGGAGCAAAAACATCTCGTAGCAAAATTACCCTTGAAAGACCTGTTCACAGATTTGTTGAATGAATTGAAATTTACACGACAGACAGATTCCACAACCTATACCAACCTAAAATCTGTGATTGACTTATACACAGACGAGTTCCCGCCAGAGGATAGTTTAGTATATCTTATTGCCAAAGGTAATGCACGAACAAGACGATTAAAAAAGGATGAAATTCAACAATTATTTCAGGGTAAAAACCCAAGAACAGGAGAAGTGATTTATCCGGGAGACGAAAAAATTAAATCTGATGATTCAGTAACTGTTCAAATTCATAATCTTGATTTCCGAGACACAGACTATAACAATGTAATCACAATAGCAGTATGGATTCCTGCACGTCTTTCACAGTCGCTAATTTCTAAAGAGAATGATTGATTTAAAGAAAATATATGACAAACTTCCCTTGCCTCAAAAGCAAAGCCCTTATAGTTTTTCAGCAAAAACTATTGAGGGGTTTGAAAATCATAGAATAGCCAAAAATCATAGTGATAACCCAAGCCTTTTAATATTAATTTCAGAGAATAACCAAGACTTTTTTATTGCAAATCAGAACCTGTTTAATATTAAGGTAACACACAATACAAAATGCGAAATTGAGACAGATAAGAAAGTAAGTCATAACAATTTTTCTGTTGTTTCTTACATTGGTCAGAATGATGATGTTAAAGATGTTTTTTTGAAGACCTGTCAAGTCTTGATTAAATCACTTGGTCAAAATCCATCCAATAAGAAAATAAAATACACCGTAGATAAATTTATAGAGCTATTTAAAGCAATAAAAGAGCCTCCGAAAAAATCCATTCAAGGACTTTGGTGTGAATTGTTCTTAATAGGGCAGTCTAGTTTCCCTGAAAAAGCTATTTTGGGTTGGCACAGCATTCCCGAAGAAAAATTTGATTTTAGCTTTGATAAACTAAGAATAGAAGTAAAAAGTTCTGCAACAGAATCAAGAACTCATCATTTTAGTACGGCTCAATTAAATCTTATACCCGATACAGAAATCATCATTGCTTCAATTCTCGTAAACACAAGTGTCTCAGGATTAAGTATTGTTGATTTGATGAAGAAAATTAACAGTAAATTAGATGATTTCCCAAGACAAAAAGAAAAGTTACATCTTTTGGTTTATTCAACACTGGGAGTTGATGTTGAGCGTGTTAATGAAATCAAATTTGATTACGGGTTAGCGAAAGAATCTTTACGATTTTATAAATCAAAAGATATTCCTAAGATTGAAACGGTCAACATTCCCAAAGGAGTTTCCAACGTTCGATTTACGAGCAATTTGATGAGTTCTAGTCATTTAGAAATTAAAATTGACACTATTTTGAAGCATTACACTATTACCAAAGAAATTTAAATAAGATTATGGCAGACAAACCTTCAAATACTAAATTTTTCTCTCAAATTGTTGATTTGCTTCAATCAGCAAGAAACAACATAGTACGTACCATTAACCAAACTATGGTGCAAACCTACTTTGAGGTTGGGAAAATGATTGTTGAAGAAGAACAAAAAGGTAAAGACAGAGCTGAATATGGAAAAAGTCTTTTGCAAGACCTTTCAAAAACACTAACTCGTGAATTCGGTAAAGGGTTTTCGGTAACCAATATTCAGCAGATGAGGAACTTTTACCTCACATATCAAAAACAGCAGACAGTGTCTGTTAAATCCGAGAAAACAATTCAGCAGACGGCATCTGTTGAATTTAAACTAAGTTGGTCTCATTACCTAAAACTAATGCGGATTGATGATGAAAATGAGCGAAAGTTTTATGAAATAGAAGCTGTTAAAAACAATTGGAGTGTACGAGAATTAGAACGTCAATATGATTCCGCACTTTACACCCGCCTTATTTTAAGTCGGGACAAAAACAAAGTGAAAGAACTTTCAGAAAAAGGGTTGGTTATTACAAAACCCAAAGACGCAGTAAAAGACCCCTACATTTTAGAGTTTTTGGGATTGCCCGAACATTCAGCGTATTCCGAAAACCAATTAGAAAGTGGATTGATAGATAAACTCGAACATTTTTTATTGGAGCTAGGTAACGGATTTACTTTTGTAGCCCGACAAAAACGAATTTCATTTGACGACAAACATTTTTGGATAGACTTGGTCTTTTATAATCGAATTTTAAGGTGTTTTGTACTGATTGACCTGAAAATAGGGGAGCTAAAACATCAAGACCTCGGGCAAATGCAAATGTATGTAAACTACTATGACCGGGAAATAAGGTTGGAGGATGAAAACAAAACTATTGGGATGGTACTTTGTCAAAACAAAAGTGAATCGGTTGTAGAATATACACTTCCCGAAAATAACGAACATATTTTTGCAAGCCGATATAAAACTGTACTGCCGAGTAAAGAAGAATTAAAACTTTTAATAAAACAAAGTGAATAACTTAATGCTAAAGCATTCATGTTGTGCTATTTAATAATTTTCATACCTTTATAATATCAAAGGAGTTCAAATTATATCTCCAAAGTTCTTTTCTTGGTTTTAGTGTGCAATCAGGTGTGCAAGGACTAACGGAAATCTAAAAATAGCAGTGATAATAAGGGTTAAGGGACTTTTAAATTAGGCCTGCCACCCCGACAAAATAGCTTATAAAAAGCTATAATGAAAATGTAAAATGATGATTTTCAGTAAATTACATTTTTATTAAAAACATTTGATTGTATTTAAAATCAATGAAAAAGTTACCTAATCGGTTACCTCTCAGGTAACCGATTTTTTTTATTACCTTGTATTCGGGAGCGATTACTAGCTCTTATGATTTGACTTTCGTTTTGTATCACTGAATTATTCATGAAAAACGAGAGATTATGCACGTTTCAAACACATTTTCCATTCTTTTTTGGTTGCATACAGCCAAGCAAAAAGACAATTTAGCCCCTATTTACGCACGTATTACTGTTAACGGTAAAAGGACAGAAATTAGCTTAAAACGAACTGTATCGGTTACCTCTTGGGACAGTTCTAAAAATCGGGTTACTGGTAGGACAGATAGGGTGAAAAGTATTAATTCCTTTTTAGACCAGACACATGCTAAATTGCAGGATTGTTATAGTCAACTACAAAGTGAATTAAAGCTCATTACAGCACAAAGTATCAAAGCACGGTTTCTTGGTGCTGACGAAAACCATAAGACGCTTCTAGAGCTTATAAAGTATCATAACACAAACATGAATGGTACTATTAAGCGAGGAACGATGAAAAATTACTTTAGTACAGAAAAATATTTAAAAAAGTTTCTGCTAAAGAAAATAAAAAGCAACGACATCTACCTAAAGCACATCTCTTATAGTTTTATTGTTGATTTTGAAACTTTTTTAAGAACAGCCCCCACCTTAAATAAGCATCAACCATTGAGCAATAATGGTATTATGAAACATTTGGAACGTTTAAAAAAACTCATCAACCTTGCTTTAAAACTGGAATGGATAGATAAAGACCCTTTTGCAAGATATAGCTTGAAGTTTACAAAATTTGACAGGGTTTACCTTAATAAAGAAGAGTTGGAACAGTTGGAGGGTACATCCTTTAAAAACACAACGCACCAAAAGACAAGAGATGTATTTGTATTTGCCTGTTATACTGGGTTATCTTATGCGGACATAAAAACATTAACTTCTTCACATATTGTAAGAGGTATTAACGGAGAGTACTGGATTTATACCCGAAGAGAGAAAAGTAATACTTCGGTTAAAGTTCCATTACTTGATAAAGCATTGTCAATTATTAAAAAATATGACGAGAATCAAGATAGCAGCTCTAATCAAGTATTACTTCCAGTTTACAGCAATCAGAAAATGAATAAGTATTTAAAAGAAGTAATGCAAGAATGTAAGATTCACAAAAAGATTACATTTCATGCAGCAAGACACACTTTTGCTACCACAGTTACGCTTTCTAATGGAGTTCCCATAGAAACCGTTTCTAAACTTTTAGGACATACAAAAATAACGACTACTCAAATCTATTCAAGAGTATTGGAACAAAAGATTGGAGATGATATGTTTGCGTTAAAGTCAAAATTAAATATGGCTACAAAAGATGATATTTGCAATCAAAATTAATAATGGTGGCAGACCTAATTTAAAAGTCTCTTAACCCTTATTATTACTGTTATTCTGTAATTTTTATTTATGCACACCTAATTGCACACTAAAATCAAGAAAAGAACTTCGGAGATATAATTTGCTCTCCTTTCGTATCATAAAGATATGAAAATTATTGAATATTAATCTTGAAGGTCAAGAGTTAACGATTTTTATAAATATTTGTTGTGTGGTTATATTTTTTTCCGTTCTGTTTGTTTGTCAGCGGTGGGGCAGCCAGACTCTTTGATAAGTTTTGGTGTCGCTATAGCTGGTGTGACTTGGCAAAGTGTATGGCTTCAGCGTTGGCTACTCTGAAGTGTTATTCTTTTTTGGTTCAATTTTAAAATTTCCAAGCCTCAGTAATGCTACAATTAATAGCAGCATTTTTTCAGATGAATAATTTTTGGTGCTGTAAAAACTATGGGCAATATTGTTTCTCAAATCCATTCCGTCTGATGTAAACAGAAATTTGAAAAATGCAATGTCATCTTCCGGGATCAATGCTCTTACTTTTTCGTTATCCAATAGTTTGTCAAATGAGATACGTTCTTTTGTTCCGTTTTTCTTAATTTCAATCGTTTGAGCACCAAGTGCTCTGGAAAATTCACGCAATAAGCCTTCAAATTTTAAAACCAAACTGTCAATTGCCAAAACATAGCCTTGTGAATTATGACTGCTTGTTTTTAAATCAATTTCTTGTTGAACAAAGAAAGCCTGTAATGAAGGTGATAACAAATCAATCCAATTAATGCCTTCAATTTTTCCGTCCGGCATTTCATAGGTGAAGTCATAGCGATACCAAGTCTTACTTTTTAGGTAGTCCATTAAACTTTCAAATGATATTTTCCCGCTTTCAATGCCCTTTGAAAAAATCAATCCAATTTGTTGAAGGGAAAATTTAATTTGAAGAAAGTAAGGGTTAAAAGCCATTGATTTATCCTTACTTATATTTTTGTTGACATCAAAAACATAAGTTGATACCAAATCAAGAATTGACATATTGGTTTCGTCTTTTACTTCTACCGATTTTGTGAAAAGCTTCTCTACAGTTAGGTATTCATAAATGTCTTTGCTGTCGCCTTTCTCAACAAGTACAGATGTTTTTGTTTGGATTAGTTCCCACCATAGATTTAGGACTTTATTAAATTCTTCATCTTTCATCTCAACAGAAACTTTTTTTAAATCAATCTTCTTTTTAGATTGTTCAAGAAGCACGGCTGTTTCCTCGATTTTTGATTTATTACCTGCCTTTCTGTATTCCTCTAACGCTTTTGAATAAAAGATGCTGTAAACAAAACTCTCTTTCTTTTGTGTTTCGATTTGTGAAATTTGGTAATCTCCTAACTTTTCGTGGAATTCACTTGGGGAAGCACTTAGTTTTTGGCTAAGAGTTACAAGTAAATTGAGGTAGCTTTCCAAAACCCTTGATTCCAAATTTTCGATTATTTTTTTTGAATAATCGAAAAAAGTTTGAAATGTTTCTTTGTCGATTTTTTTGCCATTTGCAACAATAAAATCCATTATTGAATACTTGGTGAAGTCATTTAATTTGTCTGTTTCTAATAGCGAAACAAAACGCCCAACAGCTTCATTTTTTTTGTAGTTTATGGTTTGACTTAGAACAAAAAGGTTTTCAAAGTATTTACCAAAAGAGCGACATAATAAATTATCCTGATTGGAAAATGATGAGTTTTGCAAAAGCGAAAAATAACTTTCTATCGCTTCTTTGGCATAATCAATATGTTTTTGTGGACTTAGCTGTAAATTCCTGTAAAGTTGACCCACCCATTCCTGTTTAAATTGAGCATAGTAAAACAGGTTCTAAAAAGAGCAGTTTTGTGCTTATAAAAATATAAAATTTATCATTGTTTTTTTCTTTTTTTTCTCATGGATTCACCTTTAAGTTCCACTCTATGTGCTGCATGTACCAGTCGATCTAAAATAGCATCAGCAATAGTTTGTTCTCCGATAATTTGATGCCATCCCATAATTGGTAGTTGTGAGGCTATGATAGTAGCACGTTTTCCATGTCTATCTTCGATGATTTCCATAAAAGCTTGTCTTTTATTAGTATCAAGTTCTTGAAGTCCAAAATCATCAAGAATGAGCAAATCCTGTTTTTCTATTCTATCGATTTCTTTCATGTATGAACCGTCTGCTTTAGCTAGTTTGAGTTTAGCAAAAAGCTTATTGATATTGTAATATTTGACTTTATACCCTAGAGAACAAGCTTGGTATCCAATAGCTGAGGCAATAAAGCTTTTACCAACACCTGTGCTTCCTGTAATGAGTATGTTTTCCTTGTTTTAATAAACTCGCACGATGTGAACCTAATTAATAGGTTTTTGTCAATCATTCGGCTGGATTCAAAAGATATCTCTTCTACAGAAGCTTTATATCTAAACTTGGCTGCTTTGGTTAATCGTTCTATTTTTCTATTGTGTTTATCATCCCATTCAGATTGTAATAAATACGCTACTAGCTCATCATTAGTATATGCTAGATGATTTGCTTCTAGTGTTGTCGTAAAGGCTCTATGCATGCCATATAGCCTTAGTTGTTTCATTTGTTGTAATGTTTGGTCATTCATAATTTATAATGATTTAATTATTTATAATAATCGCCCCCTCTGATGTTTCCATGCTTAGGGATTGTAGATTCTGTATTGGTATCTTCCTGTATAAAATCCAATCCTTTTTCAAGAATACTTTTAACACTTTGATAATTGATGCGTTCATAATCTAAAGCTCGTTTACAAGCATTATCAAGACGTTCATTCCCAACTTTTTTAGCTAGCCCTAATACACCAGCACAAGATTTATAGGATTGTTCAGGATGTTGTCTTTTTCCTAATAATAAAGTGATGAAAGTTTTACAATGGCCTCCAATACCTTCAGCCCAATTTAAAAAGGTGTCAGGATTCCAATCAGCTACATAACGATGTGTTGAAGGCATATGCTCGCTATCGGTAGTGTAACCATGACGTTTTAAGCCTCTTTTATGAACAGCAATCCGTTTTTGCTTATAGTAAATTTCAACGGTGTCTTTTGTATAAATGATGCGAACCTTCTTTCCTATATAACGATAAGGAACGCTGTAATAATGCTTATCTTTATTAATGTGGATATGAGAGGTCTTATATACTGTTCCCATTAGGTAGGCACGTAGTTGATATTTATCTGTAGGCAATGGCAATAATTCTTCTTGCTCCAAAGATGTAAATAAATCTAACCTAGAACAGTCCCTTGCTTGAAAGTTAATTTTATTATGCTTCCCCGTGAGTTCTAATACAGCTTCATTTAAAGCACTTAAGGTATAATAATCATTCCCATTTAATGGAGCAAAAACTCTTGTGTAGATAATCTTTACAGCATTTTCTACTAGTGCCTTATCTCTTGGACGATAGGTTCTTGTTGGAAGTATCGTGGTATCATAATGAGTTGCCATAGCCAATAAACTCTCATTAAGGATAGGCTCATACTTGCTACTTTTTGTAACAGCTGACTTTAAGTTATCAGTTACTATTGCTCTAGGAACGCCTCCGAAAAAATGTAATGCACCTACTATGCACCCAATAAAATCCTCTCGTTTTTGTGAACGACAAGCTTCTACATAGGTATAGCCGCTTGCTCCTAGTACAGCAATAAATACTTCCATTTCTTTTAGTAAACCAGTAGCGGGATCTATGATAGCTAATTTCTTTCCTGTGAAGTCCACAAACATTTTATCCCCAGCCTTATGGTTAAATCGCATGACTGGATTTTGAGTACGAGACCAAACTCTATACAAATGACAAAATCTAGAATAAGAGATAAATACCTTTTTATTTTGATAATAGTCCTCCCAGATCATGTAACGAGTAACTCCAACCTTTTTAAGGCGTTTGCTTACCTCTGGGTATAACTTAAAAACATACTCATGACGAGTCGTTATGTGGGTCTCATCAATATGCAATAATATACGTAAATCTTCAAAACCAAGCTTATCAACCTCTTCACTTGTAAGCTTGCTCTTTAGTAATAATTCGATGTATTTGCGAACAGTATTCCTGGATATACCAAGTTGTTTACTGATGCTCCGCTTACTAACTCCTTGAGTATGTAAACGATATAGTTGTTTGATTTTTCGCATGTCTAAATGTATGTTTGCCATGGTTATTTTTCTTGATTATAACCATACAAGTTATTTAATACATGCTCTTTCTAGAGGTGGGTCAATTTAGACAGGAATACCCGGGTCACTTTAAATAGGATTCAGTGGGTCACTTTCGCAGGATTACATGGGTCAGTTTGGCAAGAATTTCCACTTAGCCAAAGCAAATGATTGTACTTTGCTTTATATTTTGGGTTTTCTGTATTTTCTGCTCGTTTTTTGATGTATTGAAAATCATCGTCAAAAAGTTCTAAAGAGGGATAAGAATTCCCTCCAACCTGAAATTTTGGTAATTGGACTCCTTTTTCCATAATGAAATCCGCAAAATACAGTTCAAATGAACACAGTCTCTTTACTTCTTCGTCTTCTGTTTTATCCCGTAAAACTGTGATATACTTTTCTGTATTAAAATCCAAGTGCGAAAAATTTGTGTCATTTTCAATATAGGTATAATATTCATCCAAGTTTTCAAATTCCATCTTCCAAATTTTTTGTCTATTTAGATAAATTCAATTTTATCAATTTCCCTCATCAACCTGTCCGTTTCACTCAAAGCCACAATGATTTTTTAGTAGTGCAAAATGTCATCAAATTCTAATGTACGACCTTTTCTGTCTTTTAGCCATTTTTGGGCGGGTTGGTAGCCGCTAATGTAGAACTCCCTAGCGGATAAGGGCACGTTATCAAAATATTTATCATCATTTATCCAAACTTTCCCGTGTGTATCTGTGTCGGGAATATAACCTGGACTTATTTTGGTGATTTTTCGGATGAATACATTCTTGTAAATCTTCGACCATTTTCATCATAAATTTTTTGTGTCTTCATCGGTTTCTTTTAATTACACTCAACTTATTTATATGCGGAACTCTTATCATTAGACACCGCTATATACCTGGCTATGCGGAAGTTTTGAAATACCTTATACTTTTAGTTTTCATTATTTCAAACAAGAGTTCCTACTCTTTGACAATTTAATTATGTTCTACAACATATCAAATGGATTTTTTAAATTCTTGTTTTATTAATCTGTATATGATATATCTTCCTGTTTATTCCTCTATTATCGAAATTAATTAATAAAAAGTTATTACCATTACGAAAAACCACAAACAGAAAAACAAACCATACGAATGGGAATTTCAAGATGTGTTTTTTGTGCCTAGAAAACACCTTGTTCTGCACCCGATGGCTGCAATCATATATGGTTTTAAATACTTTAAGTTCTCAAAACTTAGAATTTAAATAATTCGTATAAGTCTACCTCTAAACCATGAGCTATTTCACATAAAGTATATGCAGTAGGATTTACTTTTCCATTCTCTAGCTTCTCAATTGCTTGTCTATCTTTTCCACATGCTCTAGCTAAGTCAGATTGACTCCATCCCTTTTTATTGCGTAGCTCAACAATTTTTTTCCCGATCTGCTTTTTTAATTGATCCCTTGTCATATAACAAATGTCATTCTATTCTATGACAAAAACGTCATATAAAAAGTTGACAATTAAAATATTAATGTTATATTTGTCATACAATTATATGACAAATATGTGTTTTATGTTATCAAAATACTATTTAATCTCGTACACCTTATACTTTCTATAACAGACTGCTTTGTGGAAGTTTTAAGACTAAAGGAAGGTGTTATATGGGAGCGCATAGGGTTTAGGGAACTAGTAAAAAGTAATATCTCCAAGACTAAGATTCATCAACTCATAAATCAATAGGAACACTTAAAATTTATAATCATGACCAATTACGTTAATATACCAGAGAATTTTGAGCACAAAGAAAAACTATCAGCCTTACTCGATAGCATGCTCAATATGCTAACCCTTGATAGTATATTTCTATCAGAACTTCAAAACGAAGGAGAAAACCCATATTATTTTATCACTGCGTTTGTGGATGCCAATATCGAACCTATCCCCAATGAAATGATAAATCTTATTGCTAAAATAGAAAAGGAATATCCCGTTTTTAAAATACGAATCTATACAGAAACTACATCAGAAACAGCTTTGGAACATGGCAGTCTTTATTTTGTTGAGCATTGCTGTTTGGGCTTTACACTATTTGCTCATTCCGAAGGGGAGAATAGAATGGATTATAAAAACCTGGCATTAAACACGCTACTTAAAAGAACTGTTAGGCATTATAATACAGAAATGCAGAAAATCGATGCCTTTGTAAAAGCCGCTGATAAGCTCATAGCTGAAAAACAATATGGCATTACTGCATTTAATTTGCATCAAGCCTTTGAGCTAACTTTTCGGTTTATAGAGCAAATGTGTATAGGGAAAAGTAAAATTACCCACAGTATTATAAGTCATATAAAATATTGTGAACCATTCTTTCCTAAGCTTAAACCCTTTTCAGATGTTTCAAAAACTGACAAAAGCGAATTACTCATCTTGTTGGAACATGCCTATAGTGTGGCACGATATGGCGACGAATACCAGATAAATGAAGTACAGGTTCGTAACATACGTGCTGAATTCAATAATTTTTTCAAAGAGGTTGATGCCTTATACAACAAACATCTAAGCTATTGCAAACAACAGATTAATGGGACAAACAATAAAGACAATGAAACTTTAAACACAGAAGTAGTAAATGATTCCCCTAAGGAAGATGCTCCTAAAGAACCAAAAGATGATGATTTGATTAAGGCAAAAATAAATGAACTGGTTAACATAAAGCTATGCAGGCTAAGTCCTGATTCAGATAAATATTACTACAAAACAAATTTTATGGTGCATGAACTTTCGGATATTCTTTATGATATAGCGGGGATTATGAAAGTTTGTATCATAGCCTTGGAGCATGCCGATAGTAGGTTTAATAGGCTAATCCCTCAGCCCCATGTCAATATTCAGACAGCCCTGGAACATATCCTACAATTGTTACCATTTGAAGAAATAGAATGTTTGGAAGAAATCATAAAAGAAAATGGATTGCCTTATGAAAAAGAAGCATAAACTAGTAAAGAAATTAAAAAGGGGAGCACATAGTAAGCTGAATGTTCTCCACCCTTCACAATCTCGAAAGGGGAAGTTCAAGCCTTCATTTGTGTATTTCAATGGGTATTCAGATTTATTTACCACTATTGATGCTTTAATCAATGTCTGTATTCTAGCCACCCAAGAAGATAACAATCCTCAACCTCATAGCAAGGAACTTGAATTGGATATTCGCAAAACTTTGGAATTAGCCAGTAGCCTCATGCCCTTTGAGGAAGGGGAGTTTTTAGACGATGCGTATCACATGTTAGTTAAAAATAATACCGAGCAGTTATGAAAAAGAAGAAACCAAAGAATCGTAAAAAAAGAGAATTACAGGTAATGAGGGATATCATTGCTGAAAAACATCATGGTCTACAACCTAAGAATTACGGAAACCGCAAGTTTATGGAAGGGAGTTTTAATGTTGAAAGCCATGAAGAACATTTATTACAAATTTCAGCTTTACTAGAAGTCTGTATTTTAGCATTAGATGGTAATGCTGAATTTTACACTGCTATGTTGCGCCATAAAACAGCTAAGGATAGTGTTCAGATGGTTTTGCAAATGATTATTGAACTACTTCCATTTGATGATATCTTTAAATACGAACGTATCAAAGCGATTCTAGAAAATGATATTGAACACAGATACTTCCCTGAAACTTTAAAATAGAAAATTAATAACGTTATTTAAAATATTAAAAGTAGCATCTCACTCTAAAGTTAAAAAACGAGATTTCTAAGAAATCGAAAATCACCCCCAAACCTTACCAGAACTAATACTATTTTTTGAATGGGATTTACAGGAGCTATTAAAATATTTCGAGATAAGAAACGTATACCTAAAAACTCTACATTGAAGCTAGGCAGGCTTTAAAGTTCTCTCAACTACAAATTTAATAGGAAGTCTAAAAAGGCTTCCTATTCATTTTTTACTAAAAAACACCCTAGTTTTAAAAGGCTGAGCGCATTTTTTAGTAAAAAACCTTCCGAAAACACCTAAATTCATTTCAAGAAATTTTCTTAAAATACATCTGAAATTTATATAGCATAGATATGCGTAATCATACTTTTTACTGTAAAAATCTACGGGTTTTATAGGCATGAGCAGGTTTTTACTGTAAAATGAAATAAAATAGTGTAAAATAAAATGTGTGAAAAACGCCGAAAACTGCAATAAACAAAGGGAATTTCGGGGAAATGTAAACCAGTAACATCGCTTTAGCGTGTTACCCTCTTGCTCTTCCCCCTTAGTTTTACAATCACACTTATATAGAGAATTTTTAACTGTTTTCTCATCTAATAAAACACCAAATCCCTTTTGGATAAAGATAAATTTGGTAACACTATTTTTCCTTTCTAATGATCAAGATTTCGTCATTTGAAAATTCCATCCATGCAAAATCATAAACATAGTGGTAGGTTTTACCTTTACTATTTACATGCAAATGCGTATGGTACTTAAAAGTAAAATTCTTTTTTTCTAGCACCACCCGTTGTACTGTTATTTGACCCTTTCTTTTACCAAGAACTTCCAAAAGAATACTTCTGTTTCTATGAAGAATGTTGTCCAGTTCCTTTACGTGGCTGTTTGTAACTTTTCTTAAGTTGACATGGTAATAATTTTTACATTTTACGGAACAGAATAATTTATCATTTCTTCCTACAACTTGTTTACTGCATATTTTGCACTTCCTTTTATCCATAGGTTATAAATAAATATTTAAAATACTGATTATAAGTTTTTTGCACGTAGTCGTTTTTAACGGTTAAAATACAATTATTTAGAATAAGCCTCTATTAATTATAGTCTTTTGAGCTATTTTTATATCAGAAAAATAAATATAAAAAAACAAAATTATGCAACCCGTTATATACCAACCCTTTAAAAAAGCAAAGCGTATCAAGGTTTTTATACCCTATGATATGATTGCTGTTAGAGAGTCCATAAAAAAAATGGATGGTAGTTTTTGGCACCCGCACCAAAAACTTTGGTCGGTCGTCAATACATCGCAAAATTTTGAGCAATTGAAGAGAATTTGTGGCGGAAACCATATTATTGAAAAAGATATGCGTTTTGCCCCGGTACCAAGTGTCCTCCTAAATGAAAATGCATCGGAAGCTCTTTTTGAGCTTGAAAAGGCACTGGTCTTAAAGCAGTACAGCAATTCAAGCATTCAGGTCTATAAAAAAATGTTCAGTGTTTTTTTGGGGAAATTCATGAACCGAAACTTAAGGGAGGTTACAAAAGAGGAAATTGAAGGCTTTTTGTATGAACTTATCACAAAAAGCAAGATCAGTGAAAGCTATCAAAACCAATTGATAAATGCCATAAAAGCATATTATGAGCACGCCCTTAAAATGCCCAGAGAGTATTATGATATCCAACGCCCAAAAAGGGCGGTATCCATACCGAACGTATTGAGTAAAAGTGAGGTTTTGAATATCATCCAATCGCCTAAAAACATAAAGCACAGGGCCATTTTACATACCATTTATGGCAGTGGGTTGCGAATATCGGAACTTTTGAATTTACGGGTTGCAGATGTCCATTCCGACCAAGGGTATTTATTTATAAAGGACAGCAAGGGAAAAAAAGACAGGAAAACCATTTTGCCAGAACAGTTATTGGTATTATTAAGGGCTTATTATAAGGCCTATAAACCATCCTACTGGTTATTTGAAGGGCAGACTGGAGGTAAGTACAGTACAGCCAGCATACGATCCATATTTCGAAAGGCAGTGGACGACACCAATTCCAACCCATGGGCAACAGTCCATACCTTGCGACATTCGTTTGCTACACATTGTATTGAAAACAACATAAACATTAGACATTTACAGAACATGTTGGGGCATAATTCCCCTAAAACAACAGAAATTTACACAAAAACGATTGAAATTAACAATAAGACTATAATTAGTCCATTGGATACTTTGTTAAAAAATAATATATTGCATACATAATAAATATAACTACAATTGTATGGCTATTTATTGTAGTTATACAAGTGTTGTACACAAGCTGATGAAAACCAAGTTACATATATTCAAAATTGTTGCTAAACATTTAAGCTTCACAAAAGCTGCCGAGCAATTGTATATTTCACAGCCTGCTATATCCAAGGCAATTAAAAATTTAGAGCAAGAATATAAAACAACGTTATTTATTCGAAAAAGAAACTCGATAGAAATGACCAAGGAAGGAAAGTCATTTCTTATATACGTTAATAAAATTTTAGCTATCTATTCTGAAATGGACGAACAGTTTCTACATAAGAAAGAAACCTTCCCAAAACTAATAAACTTCGGAGTAAGCACAACCTTGTCTAACTACATTATACCTAAAATAATTGCGAAGTTTAGAGTACAATTTCCTGAAACAAATTTTAACATAATCAGTAATAATTCTGAAAATATTGAAAATTTAATTTTGAATCAGGAAATTGATTTCGGAATTACTGAAGGAAGTATTTCGAATCCAAAATTACAATTTGAAAAATTTATTAAAGATGAAATTGTCCTCGTAACCAATGTTAATAATAATTCTTTTAAAAAAGGAAGTATCGATATCGAAAAGTTGCAAAGAATTCCAATGATTGAACGTGAAAAAGGTTCTGGAACTAAAGTAATTATTAATAAATTTTTATTGGAAAATAATATCAAAAAGCTTAATGTAGCAGTAACTTTAAACAGTACTGAAGCTATTAAAAATTATTTATACAATTCTGATGATTATGCACTTCTTTCAATTAGTGCTATCACTGAAGATTTGTTAAATAATAAACTCAAAATTATAGATATTAAAGATTTAAGTATTGAAAGGTGGTTTTATTTTGTAAAAAGAACAGGTTATCTTTCAAATACCGTGGAATATTTCGAAAAATATATTCGGCTTAACTATAACTTTTAGTTATCTCAAACAACTAATTAATTTGCTTAAAGGTTATTAATTCAATCTACTTTTGTATCAAATAATACTAAATGATATGAAAGAGATTTTTTCAAAAATAGTTTACTTCCTTATAATTATTATTGCCCTTTTAGGCATTATAAACAGTCCAACTGCATTGTTACTTGGTTTTGTATATACACTTATTTTCAATAATCCGTTTAAAGCATACAGTCATAAAGCAATTCATTATTTTCTAAAAATTTCGGTTGTAGGGCTGGGCTTTGGGATGTTTATCAAAGAAACTTTGGAAACAAGTAAAGAGGGATTAAGTTTAACTATATATTCAATATTTTTAACCGTATCGTTAGGTTTGTTGTTAACAAGACTTTTGAAGTTAGATTTAAAACTAGGTCATCTAATTACATCTGGAACAGCAATTTGTGGTGGAAGCGCAATTGCTGCAATTTCCCCAGTAATTAAAGCTAAAAGTAAAACTATAAGTATTGCTTTAGGTATCGTATTTCTATTAAACTCTATTGCGTTGTTTGTGTTTCCTGCAGTCGGTCATTTTCTAAATTTAACACAAGAACAATTTGGCTTATGGTGTGCTATTGCTATACACGATACAAGTTCGGTAGTCGGAGCTGCGCTAGGTTATGGAGACGAAGCCTTGAGAATAGCAACAACAGTAAAACTATCTAGAACTTTGTGGATTATCCCTTTATCAATTTTTTCAATGTTTCTATTCAAAACAAAAGGAGAAAAAATAAAAATTCCTTACTTTATTGTTTTATTTATTATTGCGATTATTATTAATAGTTACCATATTTTACCTGAACCAGCTACTAATTTTATTGTATTAATGGCTACACGATTATTAATAATAACATTGTTTCTTGTAGGTTCTACCATTTCTATAAAAGATTTGAAATCTACAGGAATGAAACCCATTGTATTCGCACTAACTTTGTGGATTTTTATTTCAATTTTTTCATTAATATATATATTGAACTAAAGCCAGTGTACAACACCGTATAAAATTAATTGCTAGTGCAAGCCTACTTACGAAAATCCTCGCGTATTTGCAATTCGGTTATTATTTGCTAAATTAAGTGCTTAAACAACGCAACTAATCTTATACAAAACCGTTGGTGCGCCCAGCCGCTGCACTATTCCAGTAGGTGAAAATCCTATCCGGACAATTGACTGTTCACCCGGAAGAAAGACGAACAGGAATTACCGTGAGGTAGTGAACTGAAGCTTCGTTCTTTCAAATCATCAAGCCGTAATGCTTAGGCGTGAACCCATAGTAGCTTCGAGATGTGTAACCGTAGATTTGGGGAGTGTGTTGACGTATACGAACCCTGCCATACAAGTTGGATCAACAGTCGGGGGAAAACTTGTAAACTACCGGAGTCATAGGGATGGCGTGATGATAGATGGAACAGTGCGGAACTGGGGAGGTCTGTACATTCAAGCTGGCTACTTAAAACCTTGTTTTATAAGCATAGCGAAGTAAGCAAGGGGGTGTACAGAAGTCGGAGAAGCCCATATTACCGAAGATTTGTCGGACAACAAAACCGACAATAGGGAAGGGGCTTTACTTTAGTAATGCTTATATGAAAAACAGAACGACCTATATTGACGAAAGTCTATTAGTAAGTCCATCCGGAGAACCGGATGAGCGTGTTCGTGTATTTCAAAGAAAGCTATACATTAGGGCCAAGCAAGAGGCAGGTTTCAAGGCATACAGTTTGTGGGACAAGGTCTGTACAGATTACGTCTTGATAACAGCCTACCGCAGGGTAAAATCGGGAAAGCCTCAGGGAACCGGAGTAGATAGCGTTAGTTTTGATGATATTGAAAGTAATGGATTACATCAATACCTTAGCGAGATACAATCAGAATTACGCACCAAAACCTACGTTTGTTTACCGGTTAGGCGAGTAAGAATACCCAAAGAGAAAAAAGGAGCATATAGAGTTCTAGGTATACCGACCATCAAGGATAGAATAGTTCAGATGGCAGTAAAGATGGTTCTTGAGCCCTTATGGGAAGCCGACTTTATACCCCACTCTTATGGATTCCGCCCCAAGCGGGGAGCAAAAGAAGCAGTCAAACAAATCAAGAAGAACTTATATGAGGGGCATCAATTTATATATGATGCAGATCTATCAAATTACTTTGATACGATACCTCATACCAAGTTGTTCAAGATGTTAAAAGAACGCCTCAGTGACAAATCGATATTGGCGGTTATTCACCAATGGCTAACGGCACCGGTACAATTAACGAACGGTAAGCTGATAAAGTCAACAAGTGGCACCCCACAGGGAGGAGTCATATCGCCCTTGCTCTCGAACATTTACCTGCACGCTTTTGACCGTATAGTAAACAATCCAAAAGGGAAGTTTGCTAGATCGAACATTCGTATAGTGCGTTATGCGGATGATTTTGTACTGATGAGTACCCAAAGATACAGTCAGGATATGCGAAGGTATATCGGTTTGATTATGTATCGGATGGGATTAAAACTCAATAGGGAAAAGACAACGATATTGCATATAAACAAAAGTAGTCTTTGTTTTCTGGGATTTGAATTCAGGGTAATCCGTTCCAAATTTGATTGGAACCAAAAGAATTATACGAATATACGTCCCAGTCAAAAATCCCGGTCAAAATTGTTTACACAGATCAGAGAGCTACTGTCCAAACGCAGACATTGGAAAATAGAGCACATCATCTATAAACTTAATGAACTGCTAATCGGATGGTTGAATTATTTCTCGATCAGTAAAATAACCCATATATGGGAAACGATAAAGGTAATCATACCACATTTGGATTACAAACTATATAAATGGTTAAAAAGCAAAGGAAGGAAAGCGCATAAGCTGCTACGCCAGCAGCCATACAGGAATTTTGTAAAATACAAAAACCTGTTGGATATAGAAAAATATGCCCGCTTGAAAACCCTTGCGAAAGCTCAATGAAGAATACTATCGGTAAGCCGTGTGAGGGAAAACTTCATGCACGGTTTGATGCAGGGGGTACTGCTATCCGAAATTTATTAACTTAGCAATTAATTCGGGTAGCAGGCTCTACTCTACTAGCAAATACTGAAAAAAACCAAACTAATCAATGACATTAGGATTAATAATCACAATTTTAGCTTTGGGAATTGTACTTTTTATTTTACTTAATCAAAGTAAGAAAGCGAAAACCAAACTAATTTCTGAAATTGAAAAAAAGAATTCAGAACTCACTTCAAAGGTTGACGAAAATAACAAGCTAAATTCTGATTTAGAAAGGTTTAGCGTAATTGTATCCATCGAGAACGAAATAGAATTAAAAAACAAAGAACTTTTAGGAATTAAAACAAGCGCAACTGAATTGAATGACAAATTCATCAACGCAAAATCAATCTTTAAAGAATTAGAAAAAGACATAAAACTCTACCAAAACGATTTAGAATTCGTTGAACTTGGGATTTACGAACCTATTTTTGATTTAGAAACTTCCGAAAAGTATAAAGAAAGAATTAAGCAAATTGTTGCCAGACAAAAGCAATTAATAAAGGGTGGAAACGCCTGTATCTGCCAAACTGAATGGGTTGTGGGAAATAGCCGTAAACAAGGTGAAATAATGACAAGAAGGTATATCAACTTGACGTTAAGAGCTTTTAATGGCGAATGTGATGCACTAATTTCAAAAGTCCGTTGGAATAACGTAAAGCGCTTTGAAGAAAGAATTAAAAAATCATTTAATGCAATAAACAAACTCGGTAAATCCAACAACACCTATATAACAGATCAGTATTTAAATTTGAAGTTGGATGAACTCCATTTAGTCTATGAATTAGCACATAAAAAATATCAGGAAAAAGAAGAAGTAAGAGCAATTCGAGAAGAACAACGAGAGGAAGAAAGAGCGCAACGAGAATTTGAAAAAGCAAGGAAAGAAGCTGAAATTGAGGAAAAGCGTTACCAAAAAGCATTAGAACGAGCAAGAAAAGATTTAGGTTTAGTCAGCGGACAACAATTAGAAGAACTTAATTCTCAAATTGCACAATTAGAACAAAATTTAAGAGAAGCGCACGAAGCAAAGGAAAGAGCAATATCAAGAGCACAGGAAACAAAATCTGGACACGTTTATATTATTTCAAACCTTGGCTCATTTGGAGAAAATGTTTATAAAATAGGAATGACAAGAAGACTTGAACCATTAGACCGAGTGAAGGAATTAGGAGATGCTTCAGTGCCTTTTACGTTTGATTTACACGCAATGATTTTTTCAGAAAATGCACCTGAACTTGAAAATTTATTACACAGAGAATTTGATGATAGACGTATAAATAAAGTAAACTATCGTAAAGAATATTTTAGAGTAACTTTAGACGAAATAGAACAAGTAATAATCGATAAATTCGAGAAAGAAGTCGATTTCATTAAAGATATTGAAGCCCAACAATTCAGAGAAACAAAATCCATTATAAAACAATTAGAGCAAGCTAAAGAAGAACAATCTGAAAAAGAAATTGAGAAATATCCAGATAGCCTGTTCTGAAAAAGTACTTGCTACAACACCGTTTATAATTAATGGCTAGGTCGAGCCTACTTACGAAAATCCTCGAGGATTTTCTATTCAGTTTTTATTTGCTAAATTAGGTGCTTAGACAACGCCACTAATCATACACAACAACGTTAGAGCCAATTAAACCAATATGAGTAACCACATCTTTGCAATAGGAATTGACAACTATAAAAACTGTACAAAACTAAACAATGCAGTAAGAGATATAGAAAATATAGTTGATATCCTAACTGATAAATATGATTTTAATAAGTCAAACGTAACTAAACTTTTGAATGAAGAAGCAACACTAGAAAATATTACGAATGAACTAGAAAATTACTTAACTTCTCAAGACGAAAGTCAAAATCTGATAATCCTCTTCTCTGGGCACGGAGAATTTGACGATTTATTACAAATGGGATATTTAATTCCTCAAGAAGCATTGCCCTATTCAAAGTCAACTTATTTTCCATATTCTACCTTATTTAGCTATATAAAAGCACTTAAATCACATCATATATTGCTTGTTTCAGATTCTTGCTTTTCAGGTAGTGTATTTACGCCATATAGAAAAATAGAAACATCTAAAGAAAAGCTTGACAAAATCCCTTCGAAATGGGCAATTACGTCTGGTAGAATTGAACCTGTATCAGATGGAGAACCAGGAAAAAACAGCCCTTTTGCTGAAGCTTTAATAACCGTTTTGAATAAGAATACAGGCTCTTTAAGCATATCAGAAATATCTAACCGAATAGTTTCAGAAGTAGCAGAAAAAGTAGACCAAATTCCAAGAGGAGAACCTTTGCAGTCATATGGTCATAAAGGGGGAGAATTTATATTCACTAGGAAGATTGATAATAAAGCATCAAACCCTAAAAAGTCTAAAGACTTTTCTGAACGGGAAGAACTTCTTAAACTAATAGAATCTAATTATGAGCTTGAAGAAAAAATAGAAGAAGCTGAAAATGAAAACAAAACTGGTACAATTAGAAGATTAACGAAAGAAAAAGAGAGTTTAACGAATATCTTAAATAAGGAATTACTTAAAGAGCTAGAAATTCAAAGAGTAAATGTTTCTCAAAACATAAAAAATGAAGATAAACTTCCAAAGAATTATTTTGAAAAATATGAGGAAATAATGGAAGTCAGAAAAAAGAAAAATGCAGTAGTTAAAAAGCAAAAATATCAAGAAGCTGCGATTTTAAGAGATGAAGAAAAAAAGCTTGAGAAAGAACTTCAATCCATATTAAATCAAGACCAAGTTTTGGAGAAATTAGATTTAAGCACGGAATCTTTGTATAGTGATTATTTTTTAAGTCAACTAATTATGAACATCCAATCTGGAGTGAAATTTGATAGAAGAGATTTGATAGAAAATATTTTCGGTAGATTATTATTTTTCGACCTTTCATTCAAAAGTGGAAAAATATCACCATTTATCTTTAAGGATACTAGAGCTAAATTAGTTGAAGCATTAAAAACTGAATTAAATAAAACTGGCTCTAATAACTAAGCGTTCGTGTGGTCGGTACGACCAAACATGAACGCCGTGTTGACTGAACCGGTAGTTGATCGGTTAGCCTACTATGGGGATTGGTTTATTTTTTAAGAGGAGTTTAAGGGGGTGTTCCAGATTTATTTTTATTTCGTATGTCACTCAACAATCGTTTTTCTGCCTTTTCAAGATAGCTAAATCAAGTATTCATGTTTTACAAAGTTTTTTTCTTTCATTAATTTAAAATTTAGCCAATAGCTGCCTGTTACGTGCTTGGCAACGTTATTTTATTGAGGGGTATGTAACTGATCTATCCAGTATTTTGGCGGACCTCGAGCTGTAAATGTTGTAATGGTTATTAAGTGTCCTTGTCGGCATTTAGGGCATATATTGTGTAATAACGGTGGTTTTTCTTTTAACCTTACAGGATCAAGCGTTTTCTTTAATTCAGCTAAATTTTGCCTTTTATGATAAGAGCTCAGCATACCATAATGTCTGATACGGACAAAACCTTTGGGCAGTATGTGTAAAGCAAAACGTCTGATGAACTCGGCATCTGGTAAGCACATTGAAGAGCGTTTGCCGCCATGCCGGTAATCTTTCATCGAAAAGGTCACAGAACCATTCCCGACATCCTGTATGCGATGGTTACTAATGGCTATTTTATGGGTGTAGCGCCCTAAGTATTCTATTACTTGTTCGGGACCTAAAAAGGGACGCTTACAATACACTACCCAGGGCTTTTTAAATAGGCTATTATAAAAACCTGATAACATCTCCAGATTAGGCTCTTTTCGTAATTGTGACACAAAGCGTGCTCTGAACACCTTACTCATGGCTTTTACAGGGAACAGGTATTTTCCTCTGTGTTTTACTGGTTTCCATCGTCCTGAAGGTGTTAATCCGCCTCCAGGAACAATACAATGCAGATGCGGATGCAACGATAAATTTTGTCCCCAGGTATGCAGTACTGCAATCATTCCCGATCGAGCGCCTAAAAATTTAGGATTGTTCCCAAAGTCATGAATCACCTGCCAGGCCACTTTAAAAAGGATGTTATAAAGTGGTTTAGGCATATAAAGGCACAAGCGGTTAAGTTCCTGTGGCAGTGTGAATACCACATGAAAGTAAGGCACGGGTAACAGTTCAGCTTCGCGAGCCCGTATCCACTGTTCTTTTTGATGTCCCTGGCACTTGGGACAATGACGATTTCTGCAACTGTTATAGCTTAAGTGTAAGGTGTTACAATCTGGATTATTACAACGGTCTATGTGACCACCCAAAGCTAGGGTTCTACATTTTCGGATGGCATGTAAAGTCCGATGTTGCCAACTGGTATAGCAATAGGCCTGTAAATGGTCTTGATTGCGTTCTAACACCTGAGCTACTTCGTAGGTAGCACAACGCATAGCTATTCGCTATATAACCGATCTAACGGACTAAAAGGCTTTTGCCTACCTAATTGCGCCACATGAAGGTAAACCAGCGTGGTTTGGATATCGGCATGCCCCAACAACTCCTTTATACTAATAATATCCAATCCCATTTCCAGTAAATGGGTAGCATAACTATGCCGAAAACTATGTGTAGTCACCTGTTTTTTAATGCCACTATGTTTACGGGCTTCGCGTATAATCCACTGTATACCCCGGGTAGATAACGGCACAGGTGTACCTTCTGAATGATTGCCGTTAAAGCACCAGATACGAGGATGTTCGGCTGAGATATAGGTTTTAAGACCTCGAATTTGCAGATCAGATAAAGGAACGTAACGATCCTTGTTACCCTTACCCTGACGGATATGTAGCATCTTTCGATCGAAATCCAGATCCTTTAACTGAAGGTTACGAAGTTCGAAGCAACGTAGTCCACACCCGTATAGCATAGCCAGTACCAATCGGTGTTTGAGTAGTTTTGGCGTTTTAAGAAGACGTTTTACCTCTTGACAGCTTAATACTACGGGAAGTCTGTTTGGACGCTTAATGGCTGGAAGTACCACGCGCATCTTCTGTAACTCATAGATACGATACAGATACCTTAATCCGTAAACCGTATGTTTAAAAAAACTCTCTGATGGTGTTTTGTTTTTAGATTTTAAAACATGGAGATAATCTAAAATTTGTTCCTCATCCAAATCTAGTGGACTACAGTTAAAATGCAAGGTGATGTGTGCTAAACAACGTGCATAATTGGTAAGCGTGCTTTGGCTTTTTCCTGATAACGTTACAGAGCGTTCTAGTTTGCGATATAAATCTGTAAACTCAGGTACAGAATGACACGCTTTTTCAATGAGCGTATGACTTTTTTTTCATAATTTTAATATTTCAAGATTTAATATGACTTAAAGGTAGCCAAAAGTGACTTTACTGCACTGGAAAGCTACCTTTAGGTTTAGTTCAACAATGGTAACCGTTGCACAACTCTAAATTTATAAGAAAAGAGGATTATCCTAAATTTTAATAATAGGTAAGTTGTTGTTTTCTAGGCATATGTTGTTTTAAAGAACTGCTTTTAATTTGAAAATTGGTTAAAAGAAAGCTTGTGCAACAGCCACAATGGCTATAAGTAATTGCTTGTTCTCGCCTACTTCTGAAAATCCTCGCGGATTTTCAGTTTGGTGTGTACTTGTAAAGTTAACCTCTAAACCACGCAACTACTCATAGCCGAGACCGTTGTGCATAATACAGCAACCGACTCTAATTTCTATCCTTATAAAACAGATAAATCCAAATAGATCTTGATAATTTAAAATTGGTTGTACTGAATAGGAATGCTATTAGAACTATAATGGCAAAAACTCTTAAAGGTGATATATCAATTATATACCAAAATATCACGAGGCTTGTTATCATTTGTGCCGCAGCAAGTGCATAACTTACGAACATAGCACCAAAAAAGAAACCAGTTTCTCTTTCAAATTTATAATTACATTGCGGGCATCTATCGTTCATTTTAGGAATGTTCAACAGTAAGATATTTCCTTTAGTATTGAAAATCTTTCCCTTTTTACAATTCGGACACTTGCATTTCAAAGCATTCAAAACTTTACTCATTTCACAATATTATTTGTACTGCAAAATTAAGTCAGTTAATCAGTTTTAATCATATAGTATGTTCGCTATTTTTTGTACTTTTAGGACATAAACGATGAAAATACCAGTTCTAAATATTAATCAATTTGAAGAATCTGTACCTCTCAATGATGTGTATATAAATTCTTTTTCGAATCACATACAGCGTAATAAGGATTTAATTAACAAACCGCATAGTCATAATTTCTATCTATGTGTACTATTTACCGAAGGTAAAGGTACACACGAAATTGATTTTAATTCTTATAGTATAAACCCTGGCAAGGTATTTTTTTTAAAACCAGGACAAACACATTTTTGGAAATTTGAAACACAACCTCAAGGATTTATCTTTTTTCATTCTCAAGAATTTTATGAATTAAAGTTTTTACAACATAAACTCCATTCATTTCCTTTTTTTTATTCCAGTCAGAATCCTCCTGTTTTAGAATTAGCTCCTAAAAAACTTTACGAATTAAATCTTAAGTTTCAGGAAGCTTATACCGAATATTTACAAAACAATCTTTTAAGAGAATTAAAAATAGTAAATTCAATAAACAACATTTACATAGAATTAACAAGGATATATACAGTTGATATCAATTTAGAAAAGCTTAATTCTCAAAACTATTCTAATATACTTGAAGCTTTAGAGAATTTAATTAACGCACATTTTTATAGTCAAAAATTTCCTAAATTTTATGCTGACAAATTAAATATAAGTACCAAGCATCTAAATAGAGTAGTAAACAAAACATTAAATAAAACGACAAGCCAATTAATATCTGAAAGGATAATTCTAGAAGCAAAAAGATTGATTGTACATTCTCAAGACAATTTGGCCAATATAGCCAATACACTCAAATTCTCGGACTATTCTTATTTTTCCAAGTTTTTTAAATCAAAAACAGGTATGACACCATTGGATTTTAGAAAAAAATATTATTGATTAAATTATGATTATTTAAAAGTACTATGCACAACAAAGACGTATATAACTCATAGCTAGTGTTTTGCTTAATCGAAGTTAAAGCATATTTGGAAAGGCGCCAAATTTTTAAATTTGACGATTTCCAATAAAAAGATAAATAGTAAAATTTAAAAATCTGGCTTGTGCCTAACCGAAAAATAATCGCTAATTTACACGCTACGAGCCATATGTGTGCCGAGAGTAACGAACGGCTGAAATTCGTTACGTAACTGTTTATAAGATGGTGGAACCGCCTGTGCTGAGCGCAGTCGAAGTGACCCACCGGTGCTGTTCTACAGGGGAGAGCATCAAACCCCCATAAGGTGCTTTGGTAAAGAGTCAAGGTATTGAGCGTTATGGAAACGACTGTGCCATGAGCGTGGTCAGGTATGAATAAAGGAGATGAATGCAAATGAACCTCTGATGAAGTGTCGAAAAAGTGCAACCTTCTGTCAAAAGTGTTTGAAGTATGACAAACATGATAAGTTTAGCGGTTACCTGTTTACTGGCTAAGCGGCAGGCGTCATTTAGGAGGCATGACCTTTATTCGGGCTTATAAGCGGAACTCGGGAATCTGCTCCAAGATGCAAAGTGAAAAGTACAATAGCGCAAACTAGAGGCTAAATAGCGATGCTTGGTTCAGGGACGGACCAGTCTGTAGTAGTGATGAAAGTTTTGTAATGAAACTGGAGCAAAGGGACTGGCTTATACAGTTTATCAATTTTTACAACTCGTAAGAGGATGATTCAATTTGAGAAGACAAAATCAGTGCCTATTACCAAAGAAATGGTATGGGAAGCCTACTTACAGGTAAAGCGAAAAGGAAAAAGCGCAGGGATAGATAATCTAAGTATGTCAGATTATGACAAGCAAAGACATCGACACTTGTACAAGGTATGGAACCGCTTAGCCTCTGGTAGTTATTACCCACCACCAGTTCTACAAGTTGAAATTCCAAAGAAAAACGGATCCATTCGCCAATTAGGGATTCCAACCATTAGCGATAGAGTAGCCCAAACGGTGATAAGAAATCAAATAGAAGAAAGACTGGAAATGATCTTTCATCCAGAATCCTATGGTTATCGACCTAAACGCAGTGCTCATCAAGCACTTGAACAGGTACGCAAAAACTGCTGGAAATATGATTGGGTGATTGATTTAGACATCAAGAATTTCTTTGATGATATCGACCATGACAAGTTGCTTAAAGCGTTAAAGAAACATGTTGAGGAAAAGTGGGTGCTTAAATACATCGAAAGATGGCTCAAAGCTCCACTTCAAACCCAAAAAGGTGAAATCGTAGCAAGAACAAAAGGCACACCACAAGGTGGGGTGATAAGTCCACTATTAGCCAATCTGTTTCTGCATTACACCTTAGATGTTTGGTATGGAAGAATGAAGCCTGCAATTGAATTTGTACGCTATGCAGATGATATTATAATTCATTGTCAGACACAAAAAGAAGCAGAGCAAATTTTGCAAAGCATAAAAGTAAGACTGGAATCTTGTGGATTAACATTGCATCCTGATAAAACAAAAATTGTGTATTGTAAGGATTTTAGAAGGCAAGAAAAGTATGAAAAAGTAAAATTTGACTTTTTAGGATATACATTTCAGCCACGCAGCTCAAAATCGAAGAAATCAGGGAAGCTGTTTCTAGGGTTTGACTGTGCAATCAGCATCCAATCACGCTCACGAATATTTGAAGTGATTAGGAAGATGAAAATTCCAAGAAAGCAATGTGATAGTATTGTAGGTATAGCACATTATTTAAATCCTAAACTTAGAGGGTGGATACGTTACTTTGGTAAATACCGAGGTTATAGTTTGTCCAAGGTGTTTTATGTACTTCGTATAAAACTAGTAAGATGGGCAAGATATCGCTATAAACGGTATAGAAATAATCTAACAAATGCTTATAGATGGTTGGACAGGGTTAGAAAACAATTTCCTAGTCTGTTTTATCACTGGTATGTTGGATATTCGAATTAAGTGTATAGATTTGTATAAGAAGAGCCGTATGATGGGAGACTATCACGTACGGTTCCCTTTAGATTTGAAATAAGAAACAATCCATAATTATATTATTGATATTGTTGAAAAGAGGGGGTCTGGGGGAGACTAATAACTTATTAAAATTGTTCATATTTTTATCAGGAAGAGTGGGGTGAACTTTGTACGGTTCTAGAGCTTAAATCTCTAATCACAGTATTAGTCCCCGCTTTTTTATTCACGGTTACAAAGGACCAGATAGAATACTAATTAGTAATAATTACTAAAGGTTTTAGTCAAAGTAACCATTAATTTAAAAATTTGAAATATGGAAATTTTAGAAACCCTTGGTGTTGATATCAGCAAAAAAGTAATCGATACCCATCTTCACAAAGAAAACCTATTTCAGCAATTTGAAAACAATAAAAAAGGTTTTAAGCAAATGGTTAAGTGGTTAGAAAAGAGTAGTAAAGTCCCTACGGAAAACCTTCTGTTCGCTATGGAACATACTGGGATATACTGTCACAGTATATCTCTCTTTCTGTTTGAAGAAAACTTTAATTATGTGATATTGCCTGGCTTGGAAATTAAACAATCCATGGGAATGACCAGAGGGAAAAATGACAAAGCAGATGCTAAAAGAATAGCTCTTTATTCCTATGAAAAACGGGATCGGCTAAAATCTAATATTCCAAGTTCTGAGAGCATTGTTAAATTAAAACGCTTGTTCTCGCTACGTGAACGCATGGTAAAACAAAGAGCTGGCTACAAAATGAGTTTAAAGGAGCAATCGGAAATACTGTCAAAAAGTAAAAATAAACTACTTCTAAAAATTCAGAAAAGACTTATTAAATGTCTCACTAAAGAAATAGATATTCTTGAAACAGAAATAGAAACTATTATTTCGGAAGACGACAATCTTAAATTCCAGTATGATTTAATAATCACCATTAAAGGTGTAGGTAAACAAACTGCACTTTATATGATAGTATTTACAGAGGGTTTTAGAAAGTTTGACAGTTGGAGGAAATTTGCTTCTTATTGCGGTATAGCTCCTTTTCCTAATACCTCTGGTTCAAGTATAAGAGGAAGAACCAAAGTAAGCCATTTAGCAAATAAAAAATTGAAGAGCTTGTTGGATTTATGTGCTAAATCTTCTATCCAATACAACGAAGAGATGAAATTATATTACCAGAAAAGAATCGCCTTGGGAAAAAACAAGATGTCTACAATAAATATTATCAGGAATAAAATACTGGCTAGAATCTTTGCTGTTATTAACAGAAAATCCCCTTATGTAGATTTAATGAAATATGCAGCATAAACTAATTAAAAAATATGAAATATAATTTGTTTTAGTCATAGAATACCTTTAGAGAGGCTCGGGGTGAAACTCCCCTTGTCTACTCGACACACGACCGTTGGCAACAAGCTTGACCCGTCCTGAAATATGTATACACTAAAACAAATGTATATGTATAAAAATGATGGATATGTAAGACGCTATAGTGAAAGTTTTAAGCTCAAAGTCCTTGAAGCCTTCAAAAAAAAGAATGCACTAATGTAATTCTACTTTTGATTGTAAATATAAATAATTGTGAAAAATTGATTTACCATAGTCCTCTGTATGTTTATCCCTAGAAAAATTCAAATGCTATTTACTGAATTACAATCACTTAATTTATACGTTGCAAAAAATTAATTTATTTTATTGTTTTATTCAAAAACCTCATTATATTTGCACCGCTTTACGGATAAAGCAATACAAAAGGAAAGTTCTTTACTAAATGAGTTACCGATTCGGTTACCTGAATATTTTAAACTAGGATAACTCATTGATTTTAAATAATATACTGTTGGGTTCAGGCAGGCTGCCACCCCGACAAAATAGAGTTACGGGCTCGTAGCTCAGCTGGATAGAGCACCTCCCTTCTAAGGAGGCGGTCATAGGTTCGAATCCTATCGGGCTCACAAAAAGCTTCACTTGTAAAAGTGGAGCTTTTTTGTTTTATGTTAGTTATAATTATTAATTTTTTAAATATTCTTACACACTATTCAAATAAAAAGTAACTGTAGGGAGGTAGATTTAATGTGTTGATTTTATAAACCTTTAGTTCTCTTAAAAATAAGAAGTGTTTTTAAAAGTAAAAAAAGTAGTTTCTATGCTCCTAAAATACATTCTTATAGACCAATTTTTTTACTTTTTTATTATGATTTTAAAGTGTGAAGCTATCAATTAAAAGTTATATTTTTGAAAAAAAATTAAGCGTGATTTTAGATATTCTTATTGCTATGTTGTGGAGTGTATCTCCGTTTGGAGAAGCAAAGGTGGGAATTCCCTATGCAATATTTAATAATGTAAATATGTATGTGTCTTTCTTGACATGTTTCTTAGCAAATGTGCTTGTTTTTCCTATAATGACTTTTTTCCTAGATTACTTAAATAAACATTTATTGCGTTGGAATTTTTACAAAAGAAGCGCCATAAAGATAGCTAGAAGAGTAAAAACTGGTGCTGGATCTAATATTGGTAAATTTGGCTTTTGGGGAATTATACTTTTTGTAATGCTCCCAATACCAGGAACTGGTGTTTATGCTGGTAGTATAGCGTCCTATCTTTTTAGAATGCCGTATAAGCAAGCTTTTCTAGCAAATACTATAGGAATTTTCTTTTCTTGTGTAATGGTGATGGCTATGACAATGGCTACATATCATGGTATAAATTAATGTTTTAATTTGCTAGGTACAAATCCAAATTTCTTTTTGAAAGCTGTTGAGAAATGTTGCGGGTTTTTATAGCCTATTATTTCTGAAACTTGAGTCACCGATAAATTTTTATCAGTTAGCAACTTTTTGGCTTTTGTCATTTTTAAATTATTGACGCAACAAAAAATTGTTTCTCCGTAGAGGGTTTTAAATCCTTTTTTAAGTGTAAATTCATTTGTACCAACAATTTTAGATAATTTTTGAATGGTAATAGGCTCTTTATAATGTTTTAATAAATATTCTTTGGCCTTTTTAATTTTCATGGTGTCTATAACAGAAATATCACTTTCCTTTTTTGTTTTCAAGGAATTATATTGATCAAGCTGTAATAATAACAATTCTAATATTTTTGAGTGAAGAAATAACTTCCTATACTCTCCTTCCCATGGGGAATTTATAATGTCTTCAATAACAATTTTCATAGCGGAATGAATAGCATTATTTTCTTTGCTGATGCACCCCGTTTTATTCTCATTAATAAGCTCTTTAAAGTCGTTAAAATTTGCTTCAGAAGGAATTAGATTTTTAAAGAATTTGGTGTTTAGTTGGATGATTAAAAAATGAGACTTTGTATCCTTAAATTCAATTTCAGTAGAATCATTTTTACAATGGAATATAGTATGTGTATTGCTCGTAAATAGGTGCAAAAAACGGGCATAGTATACCACCCACAGCGGATTAAATTGAGCATAGTGCGGCGGGTGAAAGTGAACCACCTACAGCGGACGAAAGTGAACCACTAAAAAATCGATTCTATTTGTAAAGCTTTAAATATCTTTTTTTATAAAAAGATATTATGGCCAACAAACAAATAGATATGCGAAAAATAAAACAGATTTTCAAACTCTTCAGTGAAGGAATCAGTAAGCGCCAAATAAGCCTAATCACAGGGCTGTCGCGTAATACCATCACTAAGTACATTGACTTTTTTAAGCGCTATCGGCTTACCGATTACGAAGTGTCCGCCATGACGCTCGAGGAGCTGAACAGACTTTTTAAAACCAACCAAAAAGGTAAGAGCCAGCAACTATTGACCCTAGAGACGTATTTTCCCTATTTTGACAAAGAACTGCGCAAAACAGGGGTAACCAAAGAGTTGCTTTGGCAAGAGTACCTTTCCAAACATCCAGATGGCTACAAACTTTCCCAGTTTAGGTATTGGTATCGTGAGTGGGTTAAAGAAGTGTCTCCAGTGATGCATTTTACACACAAAGCGGGCGATAAACTTTTCATTGATTTTACGGGCAAGAAGCTTTCCATAGTAGATCGTTACACAGGTGAAATACAAGATCTAGAGGTCTTTGTCTGTGTATTGGGCAGTAGCCAATATACTTATGTTGAGGCCTGTGAGAGTCAAAAGAAAGAAGATTTTATAGCTTGTATAGAAAACGCACTTTGGTTTTATGGCGGTGTACCACAGGCTTTAGTGCCCGATAACTTGAGGGCAGCAGTCACTAAAAGCAGTCGTTACGAACCAAAAGTAAATGAAACTTTTATTGATTTTTCTGAGTATTATGAAACCTCGGTACTTCCAACCAGGGCCTACAGGCCTAGGGACAAGGCCATCGTCGAAAATGCCGTGCGTATTATATATACACGGGTCTTTGCGCCACTGCGCAACCAAACTTTTCATACTAAAGCTGCACTGAATAAGGCTATATTAGAACTTCTTAAAACCCATAACAACACATCTTTTAGGGGGCGTGAATATTCTCGCTATTCGTTATTTGAAGAGATTGAAAAACATCAGCTTAAACCATTGCCAGCAAAACGCTATGAGATTAAACGTTACGCTAATGCAACGGTTCATAAAAACAGCCACATTTATTTTAGCAAAGACAAACACTATTATAGTTTGCCCTATCAGCATATAGGCAAACGTATTAAAGTGGTTTACTCAGATAGCACCATAGAGATGTTCTACCAACAGGAACTACTTACAGTCCATCCAAGAAACAAACAAAAATATGGGTATAGCACGATAAAGGAACACATGCCTTCCCGTCACCGCTTTATCAGCGAGTGGAGCAGTGAAAAATTCATTGCCTGGGCAGAGCAGGTTGGTAAACATTGCAAGGTGCTAATCATTAACATATTAGAAAAGAAACAACACCCAGAGCAATCCTATAAATCATGTCTGGGCATATTGCACCTCACTAAGAAGGTAGGCAATACGAGGTTGGACAATGCCTGCAAGCGTGCCTTGGACTATGGTGCTCATAACTATAATATCATAGAACGTATCCTTAAAAACGGCTGGGACACTTTAGATGAAAATATCGAAGACCAACCAGATATCCCAAACCATAGCAATATTAGGGGAAGTCATTATTACAAATAAATTTAAGCCAAAAACAATGAATAAACAGACATTGGAACACATGAAACAACTAAGGCTATACGGTATGTACAGAGCCTTTGACAGCAGTTTATCGCCACAAAGTATAAACTACACCAATGATGAACTCATCGCATATCTGCTCCAAAGCGAATGGGATGATCGTCAAAACAGAAAAATAGAACGGTTAACAAAAGCGGCGCGTTTTAGGTACAGTGCCGTTATGGAAGCTATCGATTTTGATGCTTCAAGACATCTGGATAAAAATCAAATACAACGCTTTGCTAGCTGTGAGTTTATAAAGCAAAAACAGAATATCCTTATCACGGGAAGTACAGGTGCTGGAAAAAGCTATATGGCATCAGCTATCGGTCATCAGGCGTGTTCATTGGGATATAAGGTCATGTATTATAACACGAATAAACTTTTTACCATGCTTAAAACATCAAAAGCAGATGGCTCTTATCTAAAACAAATCAATAAACTAGAAAACAAGACCTACTGATTATTGATGATTTTGGACTTAAAGCTTTAGATGCCATAAATAGGCATTCCTTTATGGAAATTATCGAAGATAGGCACGGAGAACACAGTATTATTATCGCTTCACAATTACCAGTGGAAGCATGGCATGAAATTATAGGAGAACAAACCATCGCAGATGCCATTTTAGACCGTCTTGTACATAATGCACACAGAATAGATATTAAAGGAGAATCTATGCGTAAAAAAATGAAAAATAAAGACTAAATTTAACCACAAATGAATCGATTTTGAGCACTTACTTTGCTATGCTCACTTTCATCCGCTGTAGGTGGTTCACTTTGCCCGCCCTATCCAAATAGGTGAGGGGTGTTATTTTTATTAAAATATACTTTTGAATACCCTTCTAAAACAAAAATCATTTCAATAACTCTCTCCGAATAATTGCAGACAATTCTTGAATTTTTAGTTGTTGAATAGTTTCCATGTCCTATTCTAAATTCTTCAAAATTAGATTCTTTATACCATCCTTTTATGCTTGATTCATCAAATACAGTTTGAGTTTCAATAGTGTTTTTCTCGTCTATTTGGATATTTGTGTCTCCAAAATTAAATTGAGTAGGCTTTGTATTATTTATGTTAATTTCAAGTGTTCTCATTATTCCTAATTGCGTAGGTTTTATTCCTTAAAGCGTAGGTTGTAGCTTTATAGGATGGTTTATTTTTGACTGTAAAAATAGTTATTTAAAATAAATCTAAATAAATATAGGCTGTTTTTTTATTTGATATATAAAATAGAAGGGGAATGAAAGTTTTAGAAAGAACTGAAAATATTGACACTGAAAAGTATTTAAATATCTCATCATCTGCGGGGGTAACTTCTAATGTGGTTACTTATGATAGGTATATTGAATTGATTATTGATTCTCTAGAGTTGAGATCAAAAGATCGGTTATTAGATTTATATTTTGGGATGAATCCTATAACATCTTTCATTCTAGACGAAGCAAAAGTTAATTATTTTGCTTTAGAAACATCTCATAAACTGGTAGAAAATGCTATAAATCGTTTTAAAAGAAGTATAGCTAAAAGAAAAGCTCTTTTTAGTGTTTTTGAAGATAATGATATTCCTTATGTAAACAACTTTTTCAATAAGATATTGAGTATCAATCCTCGTATTAATAATTTTGAGCTGCTAGAATATTTAAATTTAACATATCAAAAGCTTTCCGAACAAGGGTTAATGAGTCTTGCCTTTACGATAAAATCTTATGAAGAATCATTAAAGCTATTAGAATGTATCAACGTATCTCCATTTGCAATTAATGATTTTATGATTTTTGATGTTAGTATGTATCACAAATCTTCAGAAAATCATATAAAATCTGTATTATTTAAACTTTCAAAAAATTAAGGTTCATTCTTAAAACCTTTCCATGGTTTTTAAAACGCAGTTTCTCCGTATTGCGTACAAACAGTTCCGTTTAGCGTAGGTTTAATTAGCTTCTTATAAAATACATTTGCATTATTTATAATAAGTCTTAATAAATATTATATTTGTTAGACATAAGAATTTTTAAAATGATTAAAACAGATATACTAATAATAGGAGCAGGGCCAACGGGATTATTCACTGTTTTTGAAGCGGGATTATTAAAATTGAAGTGCCATTTAATTGATGCCTTACCACAACCAGGAGGGCAATGTTCTGAGATTTATCCAAAAAAGCCAATTTATGATATTCCTGGTTTCCCAGAGATTTTGGCTGGCGATTTGGTGAAAAATCTTTTAGAGCAAATTAAATCTTTTGAACCTACTTATACCTTGGGAGAAAGAGCGGAAACGATTGAAAAATTAGAAGACGAAAGCTTTATTGTAACTACCAATAAAGGAACAAAACACCATGCGCCAGTAGTTGTAATTGCTGGAGGATTAGGGAGTTTTGAGCCTAGAAAGCCACAGTTAGAAAATATAGATAAGTATGAAGATAATGGGGTTTCTTATATTATAAAAGACCCAGAAGTTTACAGAGATAAAAAAGTATTGATAGCTGGAGGTGGAGATTCTGCCTTGGATTGGTCTATTTATTTAGCCGATGTTGCTTCGGAAGTTTATTTAGTACACCGAAGAAATGAATTTAGAGGTGCCTTAGATTCTGTTGAAAAAGTAGCAGAGCTTTCTAAAAAAGGAAAAGTAGAGTTAATTACCGAAGCAGAGGTAACGCAGCTACATGGAGAAGATACATTGGAAGCGGTAACCGTAAAACATCTTAAAAATGGCGAATCTCATGTGGAGGTAGATAATTTTATTCCACTTTTTGGATTGTCACCAAAGTTAGGGCCAATTGCAAATTGGGGCTTGGAGATAGAAAAGAATGCTATAAAGGTGAATAATGCGTATGATTATTCTACCAATATTCCGGGGGTTTATGCTATTGGCGATGTAAATACATACCCTGGGAAATTAAAGTTAATTCTTTCTGGTTTCCATGAAGCAGCAGTAATGTGTCAGAGTGCTTACCAGCGTATTTTTCCAGACAAAAAATATGTAATGAAATATACAACTGTTGGTGGAGTTCAAGGATTTGATGGAACTAAAAAAGAAGCTAAAAAAGAAGTGATTAAAAGTATAAACTAACCTCCAATTCATGCTTACAGTATCTATTTTTTTAATCTTTATCGGATTTTACTTTTTATATATCACCTCCAAAAGAGCAGATTATAGGAGTGAATTAGGTATCTATAAATGGGGACACGCTAACGCCTCTCAATCAAAATATATAGGAGTATTATTAATTGTTTTAGGGCTTCTATTAGATATTTATCTGTTAGGGTGGGGAAGTGGAATCTTTTCATTTTTTGTTGTTTTGATGACATTAGCTAGTCTGATAATTTTAATTAGTCCTATAAGGTTTTTCTCACTTAAGAGTATTGTAGTTATTGGAATTTTAGCCCTTTTGTTAGAAATAAACATTTTATAGTATGCCTGCAAATAAAAAATATTTAACTCAGTCTCCTCTTCAACGATTTTTAAAAATAACTGCTGGTTTTGTGGGTGGTTTTATTATAACAGAGGCATTCCATATGGTTTTAGCGCTTTGGTTTGACTTTGGAGCTATTATGTTTACAATTCGTTATGCAGGTTTTATGCTTTGGGCTGCATTAATGATTGTTGCTTTTTTAGCAAAAAGCGGATGGAAAATATGGGGGATTTATCTGTCAATTACCCTTATTCTTTCCGTAATAATATACTTCAGCTCAAATATTAATTCATTATAATTTTTTACATGTCGAATAGAATTTACAATGTTCTTTTTCATACGCATACCATCAGTGGTATTTTTATAAGCGCCTTATTATACCTTATTTTTTTTACGGGTTCTATTTCTTTCTTAAGAGATGAAATAAATGCGTGGGAGCGGAATGAACCAATAGCAGAAGGCTATTTTGAGCATATAGATTTTGATTCGGCTTTAAATTCATTAAAGCAGCATGATACGCTTTATAGTAGAGATATAACTTTTTCTCAGCGTTTTTTTGAAAGAAGAATAGGTGTTTTTATGACGCCACCAAAAGATACAACCATAGTAACCGAAAAAGGAGGTGGAAGAAGAAGAGGTTTCTTTTATTTGGATATGGATAATTATTCCAAAACCGATTATGCATCTGGATATTCTCTGGGAGAGTTTTTTTATAGGCTTCACTTTTTTGCACAATTAAACTTCTTTGGGAGGTCTGGATATTTTTTAGCAGGAATAGTTGCCTTCTTTTTCCTGTTTGCAGTGGTTACGGGGGTACTTGTTCATTGGAAAAAAATAGTATCTAGTTTTTATGTGTTCCGTCCAAAGGCTAAGTTAAAAACTATTTGGACAGATGCTCATGTTGCTTTAGGGTTAATAGGATTACCGTATCAATTTATTTTTGCCGTTACCGGAGCTTTTTTAATTATAGGTTATACAGTAATGTTGCCTCCTGTACAAAAAGTACTTTTTGATGATAATCCTCGGGAAATGCAAAAAGCAATGGAGAGTCAGAAAGTAGAGGAATATGCATTTTATGGAAGTCCTTTACAAAAGGATTTTTCTCTTAACGAATTTGTAAAACGAACAAAGCAAGAATGGCCAAATCTTGAAATTAATGGCTTTAAAGTTTTTAATTACGGAAATGAAAATATGCATGTTCAAGTAATGGGGTCTCCTAAGTTTACCGATGGCTTTGTAGGAACGGGATATCAAACTTTTAACGTGAACGACGGAAAACTGGTAAGTACAAAAGATCCCTACAATGATATTTCCTACGTAGAAGGCGCAAATGATGTTATAAAAAGACTTCATTTTGGAGATTATGGAGGGTATGGAATGAAATTGATTTATTTAATCCTTGGTTTTATAACCTGTTTTGTAATTATTTCTGGGGTTCTTATCTGGCTTGTTGCTAGAGATAAAAAGAATGTAGCCGAACATAAAAAGCGTTTCAATACTTGGCTGGTTAAAATATATATGGTAGGCTGTTTAAGTTTATTTCCAGTTACTGCACTCACTTTTGTAATTGTTAAGCTATTTGCAGACGACTTTGATGGGGCTCGAAATAGCTTTATCAATAAAACGTTCTTTTGGACATGGCTTATTTTTAGTGTTTTACTACTTCTTAAAAAGAGTAATTATTTTACCAATAAGGTATGCCTAATTACTGGTGCAGCTTTTAGTTTACTTATTCCAATCTCTAATGGTATTAAGACAGGAAATTGGCCTTGGGTGTCTTATGCTAATGGGTATTCTCAAATATTAATAATAGACCTTTTCTGGCTTATTGTGGCATTAATTTCTATAACTGTTGTGTTTAAAATGAAAAGGAAATAACACTTTCTTCAACCAAATTTAATTATTCCCTTTTGCGTAGATATTAATCCGTTTTGCGTATTAATTTCAGTAGCTCATATAGGTACTTTTGCGCAAATTATATTTTTAATAAGTCTAAATAAGAATAATATGCGAATTGTTTGCATGAACAAAATACTGCTTTTGTCTTTATTAATTTGCTCCTTAACGGCATTTTCACAAAGTAATAATATAAATGTTACAGGAACAATATACGATAGTGAGGGAGCTCCAATAGCTGGTGCTACTGTTGTGATTGAAGAACTGTTAAAAGGGGTGACTACTAATGTTGATGGGGTTTACAACTTAAGTACAAATGCAAAGAGTGGAAGCTATACTTTGAAAGTTTCTTATTTAGGATTTGAAGCAAAGGAAATTTCAGTCAATTTAAAACAAGGAGAAACGGTAAATGTAGCTCTACAGTTAGAGGAATCTTCTTACGATTTAGATGAGGTTGTTGTTTCTGGACAAAGTATAGTAAATCAAGTTAGAGAAAAGGCTTTTAATGTAAGTGTGGTAGATGCAAAAGAACTGCATAATACAACTTTAGATTTGGGGCACGCTTTGGATAGGGTGTCGGGAATTAGAGTTAGAGAAAGTGGAGGAGTAGGGTCTCAGATGAATTTTTCGATTAATGGTTTTAGAGGAAAGCAAGTTCGTTTTTTTATAGATGGAGTCCCAATGGATAACTTCGGAAGCTCATTTCAATTAAATAATATCCCTATAAATCTTGCGGAAAGAATAGAAGTTTATAAAGGAGTTGTTCCAGTAGGTTTAGGGTCTGATGCTTTAGGAGGTGCCGTAAATATTATTACAAATGCGTACAGCAAAAATCATTTAGATGCTTCGTATTCGTATGGGTCTTTTAATACTCATAGGTCAATGGTCAATGCTATTTATGTTGCTAAAAACGGATTTACAGCACAATTAAATGCGTATCAAAACTTTTCGGACAATTCATATAAAGTAAATGTGGATGTAGCCGATATAAATACAGGGCAGTATTACCCAAATCAAACAGTAAAACGTTTTCACGATCAATATCATAACGAAACAGTGATAGCAAATTTTGGGGTTGTAAATAAATCGTATGCAGACCAATTGTTATTCGGAATAACACTAGGGAATAATTATAGAGAAATTCAAACAGGAGCTCGAATTGTTAGTGTATTTGGGGGATGGCATAGAAGAGGGAATGTAATTATGCCAAGTGTAAAGTATAAAAAGAAGAATTTTTTAGTAGAAGGATTAAATGTTAGAATCAATGCTAATTACAATTTAGGACAAGAAAAAAATATAGATACGCTCCATAGAAGGTATAATTGGTTTGGGGAGTATAAAGAGTATGAAGGGCCAGGAGGAGAAAGATCATATTCTTTATATAAATATAGAAATAATAATGGGGTTGGAGCCGCTGCTTTTGATTATACAATTGCAGAAAAACACCGAATATCTTTAGGGAATACTTTAAATACTTTTAATAGAGAAGGAGAAGATGAGTTAAATCCGAATAACGATACTTACCAACAGCCTAGAAAAACATTAAAAAATATTCTAGGATTGAGTTATGCATATGAAACGGAAAATTGGAATGCATCTGCCTTTACGAAACAGTATTTTCAGCAAAATAAATTTTCACAATCCTATAACCCTACTGGAGATTATGGTGATGTAGCTTATAGAGACCAAATTAATATTTATAATTTCTTCGGATATGGCTTGGCAGTTTCTCACTTTTTTAATGAAAACTTTCAAATGAAAGCTTCTTTTGAAAAGAGTTATCGTCTTCCAGATTCAGAAGAATTATACGGAGATGTTATCAACCTTCAAGGAAATATCGACCTAAAACCTGAGCACAGTTATAACTATAATTTAGGAGCTAGCTATTGGTTGGCTTTACATAACGAGCATCAAATAAATTTCAATCTAAATGGATTTTATAGAGATGCGAGCGATTTTATCCGTCCACGACTTAATAATAACCAAACCATGCAAGTTATGGATAATTTAGGGAGTGTAATCAATTTAGGTGTAGAGGCTGAAGTTAGATACCAAAGCGCTAGACATTTTAATGCAGGGGTTAATTTAACATATCAAGATTTAAGAAATAATACCAAATACGAAGAAGGACAAACTACCGAAAGCATAGTGTATCGAGACAGAATTCCAAACATGCCCTATCTCTATGGAAATGCAGATGCAAGCTACACTTTCGAGAATGTAGGAGGAAAGGGTAATTTATTGAGTATAGGTTATAATATGCTTTATGTGCATGCTTTTTACTTGTATTGGCCAAGCTTAGGCTCGGATAAACTTGATATTCCTGAACAACTTTCACACGATTTAAATGCAACCTATACATACAACGAAAAACTGCAATTTACGCTAGAGTGTAGAAATATTTTTGATGCCGAATTGTATGATAATTTTAGTTTACAAAAGCCAGGAAGAAGCATTACAGGAAAAATAAAATACACTTTTTTATAAGAAAACAGTGGCGTTATAACCGCTATTAGCATTATAAATACAGATAAACTATTTAAGTGCATTATAACAATTAAACAATAGAGTTAAGTATAAATTTTAGTTTAAAATTATTTAAAATGATCAAAAAATCAACTTATTTTTTCAGTCTATTATTTGCTGGAACTTCACTATTAATAGGATGTAGTGATGACGATTCTGGAAATCCAGATGGAGAAACAGAGAATCCAGATGCAACATCAAAGTACATTATAACCGCAACTCCAACAGCTTCGGAAGGGGTGGCAGATTATATTTTAACAGCAGACGATTTATCTCAAGGGAGCATTACTACAGAAGGAAATGGAATAGAACAAGATGGAACGTACCGTTACTATTTAACTACAAATAATAAGTTTTTTAGTTTGTTATATGGGCAAGGAAATCCAGGAGCAGTTACCACGTATGAATTAAGTGGGGAAAGTACTTTGGAAAAAATATCCGATTTTCAGTCGGAAACAGTACAAGCTTTTGGAGCTGTTAATGATGATGTGTTAATGATTAAAATATCAAGAAGTGCCGAGTCTCCAATTGCTTATTGGTATCAATTAGATACAGAAACTTCTCAATTTACTACAGAAGGGCAAATCAACACTCAAGAGCTAGCTAATAAAGAAAATGATGAAATAGCATTTTTCTCTTGGATTACACAAGTGGGAGATAAGGTGTATCTTCCTTATTTTACAGTTAAAGGATGTTGTAATGATACTTTTGGAACTGAGTATCCAAACGAAGCTAATATTGCAGTGTATTCATATCCAGAAATGGAATTAGAAACGGTTATTCACGACGATCGTACAAGTTATATAGGAAGATATTTTGATAACGGACTTTCTGTTGATGAAAATGGAGATGCTTATGCTTTCTCAGCAGCAGTTGCCACTACTAATGGAGAGTTAACTTCTACAAAACCATCTGCAATTACTAGAATTAAAAGTGGTACCACAGCTTTTGACGATTATTATTTTGATATAGAAGCAGCGGCTGGTGGTGCTTATATTGCAGATCATAAGTATGTTGGAAATGGTAAAGCAATAGGGATTTTAAGAGATGAAAAAACATCTGCTTATGAAACAGGTAATTTATTTTATGTGATAGATTTATACAACAAAACGCTAACATTTGTAAGTGGAATGCCAGCAGCTGATGCCATATTAAATGTAACAAAAGGAATGGATATTTTAGTTTCTGAAGATAAAAGTACAGTGCATGTTGGAGTTACCACAGAAACTGGAAGTGCTATTTATAATATAGATGTAGCAAGTGCTACTGCAACAAAAGGATTAGAAGTAAATGGGGGAGTAATTACTGCAATAAGTAAACTTGACCCTGCGGAATAATTAATTAGTTTGAAATTTGATTTTAAAAGTCGTCTGAAGAATATTCTTCCAGACGACTTTTTTTATAGTTAATTATATTTTGGAATTAATAATTCTATTCCATTTTTCAGCAAAAAGAACCTCAGGAATAAGTTGAGTAGATTCTTGAAGGTCAAAAATTACTAGCTTTTTTATTGCTGAAGTTTTAAAATGTAATTCAAGAAAAACCTTTACAATAGCAGCGTTACTTTTTCTATTTTCACTTTTTCTTATAATCTCTATTTTACAATTTTCAACCTCGTTCAAATTGAAGCTTTTTAATTCTTCAATTTCTTTTGTAGATCTATAATAGTAGAGTGTATTTTGCTTTTCATCTAACGCAAAACATACATCAGAAATCATTTCATGAACAGAGATTACGCCATTATTATTTTTAGCTTCTTCCAAAATTGGAATTAATAATTTTCTAGAGGCTTTTTTTATTTGTTTTCCTAAAAGCAATAAAGGAACAAGGCAAACAGTTAATGTAACTGTTCCCCATAGGATGGAAGATGTATCCATTGCTATTAATTTAAATTTTATATAAAAGATTATAGCCAATATTAATGCGTTAACTAATAGTGACAAGATCAATTGTTTTAGTGTTTTTTAGATAAAAACAATTGAATCCCTCATTGAGGGTTTTATTTCCCAGAGCCTGTCCTGAGTTTACCGAAGGGCTCTAAGTCGAAATGGATTAAAACTTTATATAAAACTTCACCAATGGTAATGGAAAGGGTAAATAATAACTTTTATTAAGAAGTGTGATAGGTTAAATTTAGCTCCAATGTATAAAGGATTAAATTTTGCAACACTTATTCCGAGAGTTATATAGTTTAAAAATATAAACTTGAGTTTGTGTAATTTAATATTAAGGTTTTCAAAAAACTCAATATTGTTTCTTGTTTGGAGTGTAGCAACGCCTTGGTATTTAATGCCTACCGCTATATTTTCTGTAGAATTTTGAGATAACGGAAGTTGAATTTTCTCAAAATGATCAATATCAGTTTTAGAAGAATTTAAATAAATAATTCCTCCTAAAATAAAAAGCGATATAATTTTCCAAATTTTCACAATGGCAAAGGTACTTTATTCATCAGTTTTGCAAACATTTTTCTTATTATTTTTAGCGGCTTGTTTCTGTTTATAGATATAGAAATACTATTTTAGTTGAAATGTGTGAATGGAATATTCACTTTCAAATGATTGTGGAATTTCTTAACTTGTAGAGAAAATTTATAAGATGAAAAATACTACTATTTTTTTGAGCTCTTGTATTTTGTTGCTTTTAATTGCTTGTGGTGGAGCGCAAGACTCGGCAACTACTGCTAAGGAATTTACAGAAGTAGAAACTTTAATTAAAGATAAAAAATTTAAAGTAGAGAATCAATGGGCTATGCCGCAAGTGAGTTCTAGTATGGTTCAGTTGGGAAATAGCGGAATTTTAGGCCCAGGAAACAATATGCAACGCATCAGTTTAATTGGAAACACAAATTATTTGGAGATAAAAGGAGATTCTGCAAAAGCATTTTTGCCGTATTATGGAGAACGCCAAATGGGAGGCGGATATAATTCTGACGGGGAAGGAATCCAGTTTGAGCAAGAAATTACAGATATGCAAGTAGATTTTATTGAAAATAAACAACGTTATAAAATCCAATTCACAGCCAATAACGGCGCAGAATCTTTTAATGTTACACTTTTAGTTTTTCCAAATAAGAAAACCTCACTCTCTGTAAATAGTTCTCAAAGAGATTTTATTACCTATGATGGAACAATTTCTGAGCTTTCTAAAGAATAAATTAATTCTAATTACTAATTTTATAAATCTATTCCCCTTTACAAACCTCATTAGATTTTCTTTTTTAAGAGTACAATTAAAAGGTATTGGCAATGTGTAGAAATACACATTTATAATTTTAGAAAAACGAATGATAAAAAGTTTCAGATTACTTCTTCTAACTAGTTTTTTTCTCTTTTTTTTCAGCAAAATAAATGCTCAAGAAGTAGAAAGAGATTCCATTCGGAAATGGAAAATAGATTATGGATTTAAGGGTTTTGAATTTAAATCTACAGACAATAGGTATTTATTACAAATCCAGAGTAGGCTACAATTCCGTTTTGCTACTCCAGACGATCAGGACCCTGTTACTTTTGATGATTATGATGATGAGAATACAAATTTGTTTAAAATAAATAGAGCACGTTTAAAAGTAGGTGGAAACGCCTATCAAACGTGGCTTAAATACTATTGGGAATACGAACTAAGTAGGTCTAATTTACTCGATTTTAGAATTATGATTGAAAAATGGGAGTGGCTTAATCTTAAAGTAGGACAATGGAAAATAGAATATTCTAGGGAACGTAGAATAAGTAGTGGAGAATAGCAAACCATGGATCGTTCTATTCTAAATAGACCATTTACGGTAGATAGGCAGCAAGGTGTAGAATTGTATGGAAGACTTAGAGGAGGGAAGGAATTATTAGATTTTAGTTATTGGGCGGCAGTACTAACAGGTTCTGGAAGAGGCGTAACTGTTAATGACGATGAGCATTTAATGTATTTTGGAAGATTTCAATGGAACTTATTAGGGGAAGATTTGGGTTTTGAAGGAAGTGATATAGAACTGCATGAAAAGCCTGCAGCCATTATAGCTATTGCTGGAGTAACAAATAGGAGTCCGTATACTAGGTTTTCGCAATCTGGAGGAGGTTCTTTAGTTGGTTTTGAGGAGGAAGAGGTTGGAGAATATCGTGTTAATCAATATAATATAGAAACTGCATTTGTTTACAAAGGTTTTAGTTGGCAATCAGAATGGCATCATAAAAATATAATTAATAAACTTGACAATGATGCCGAGACTAAGTTAGAAGGCTTTTATTTACAAGCGGGATATTTAGCACATACAAGTATTAATTGGTGGCCAAAACCTTTAGAGGTAGCTGCTAGATATGCTAGATATCAACCTGATACTAGTTTAGATACTAATTTTCAGCATGAAAAAACGTTGGCTTTTAATTGGTTTTTCACCAAGCATAAAAACAAACTAACATTAGAGGTAAGTCATTTTGATTATGAAACCGCAGATGGGAATGTAGATGATAAAATCCGATTTAGATTGCAGTGGGATATATCATTATAGCTTTAGTTACATTTCAAAATTGAAGCCTTTTTCCGTCAGTTTATTATATATTTCAGGGTCAAACTTATATAGTTTTGCGGCTCTATGAGACACATCTTGTTGTTTTTCTTTAAGGTCAACAAGAAGTTTCATCTTTAAAATCTTTCTTCTAAAATTAGGTTTATCAAGTTCTACTCCTAGAATCTCTTGATACAATTGCATTAAATGCAGTAATGTAAATTTTTCTGGTAGTAGGTTAAAACCAATAGGCGCATTTCGTACTCTATTTCTTAGATGGTGGAGGCTGTAAGTTAGAATTTCATTGTGGTCATAAATCAAGTTTGGAATCTCATCAATTTTATACCACTTAGCGTCAGAAGCTGTAAAACCAGCTCTTACATCATAATCTTCCTTTTTTATTAGTGCGTAATATCCAATAGTAATTACTCTTCCAAGAGGAAAACGCTTGGGGTCGCCAAAGGCTTTTAACTGTTCCAAATAAAGGTCGGAAATTCCAGTTAACTCTCTCAACAATCTATGTGCGGCATTGTCTATGCTTTCATCTTCTTTTATCCAGCCTCCAGGGAGTCCCCATTTTCCTTTGCTAATTCCTTCTGCGTGTTGAATAAGTAATACTTCTAACTTTCCTTGTTCAAATCCAAAAATAGCACAGTCAATAGTAATAGCATTCATTACTTTTTCTTCTACTATTTTCCCCGATTCTTCATCAATAAATTTCTTAACCATCTTTAAATAGGTCGATTAGTTTTAAGTGCATATATACAAAATAATTTCTATATGGCATCTTATCATAAAAATTATTACCAATTATTCACTTTTGATAACATTTTTTTGATAAAATAAAAATATTTAATTAGTATTGTAGTCAAATTAACTATAAGATATAGTTTAAATGACCATTAATGAACAATCAAACTAACCTAAAACCTAGCAATGTATACTTAATTACCGCGGTAGCTAGTCTTGGTGGATTACTTTTTGGGTATGATACTGCAGTAATTTCTGGAGCGGTAGGAGGGCTAAGAAGCTATTTTGTAAGTCCGCTATCAGAAAATATAAATATAGCCACAGAGGCTATTGTGGAATTTAAAGGATTAATAACTATATGTACTTTAGTTATTTTTGCATTATTTAGTTCTTTCATCTTTAAATTCTTTAAAAAAGTAACCGCTATCGGTATAATGGTAGTCTCTATTTTATTAATAGGGAGTTTACTTTATTCTAATTTTTTATCAGATTCTAATGAGCTATCAGAAAATCTAGGAAATTCTATCTTAGGTTTTATGGTTAGTAGTGCATTAGTAGGATGTATTATAGGGGCTGCTGTAGGAGACCGAATTGCAAATTCAATAGGAAGAAGAAATGGTTTAATTGTAGCGGCACTTTTGTTTATTATCTCTGCTCTTGGTTCTGCATATCCAGAAAAGCTACCATTTTTAATGGCTGGAAACCTTACTACATTTATTATTTACAGAATTATTGGTGGAATTGGAGTAGGGTTGGCAAGTATGCTAGCGCCACTTTATATTGCAGAAATGGCACCAGCCAACATGAGAGGAAAACTTGTTTCTTGTAATCAGCTCGCAATCGTTAGCGGGATGTTGGTAGTATATTTTGTAAACTATTTTATAATTAAAGGACAAGCAGATGATTGGATTAATAATATTGGTTGGAGGTATATGTTTTTATCTGAATGTATTCCTGCAATTCTCTTTTTCTTCTTTTTACTGATAGTTCCAAAAACGCCACGTTTTCAAGTTTTAAAAGGAAATGAAGATGCAGCTATTGCTGTATTAACAAAGTACAACGGTTCTTCAAGAGCTTCAGAAATTTTAGAGGATATAAAAAAATCATTTAAAACAAAGAAGGCTCCATGGCTTAGTTATGGTTGGGCTATTATAATAATAGGATTGTTACTGTCTGTTTTTCAGCAATTTGTAGGGATTAATGTAGTGCTATATTATGCTCCTGAAATTTTTAAAGGAATGGGGATGGAAACAGATGCTTCAATGATGCAAACTATTATAGTTGGAGCTATAAACCTACTATTTACGGTGGTTGCAATGTTTACAGTTGACAAGTTTGGGAGAAAAATATTAATGATTATTGGGAGTATTTTTATGGCAATTAGTATGCTCGGATTAGGAACGGTATTGTATGCAGATAGTAGTGGGATTGTCGCATTACTCCTAATGTTACTTTATATTGCTGCTTTTGCAATTTCTTGGGGTCCTGTTACATGGGTCTTACTTTCGGAGATTTTCCCTAACAAAATAAAAGGAGTAATGGCTGTAGCTGTTGCAGTGCAATGGTTGGCAAATCTTGTAGTTTCTTGGACCTTCCCAATGATGAATAATAATTCCCATTTAAACGAACTCTTTAATCATGGGTTTGCCTATTGGATTTATGGTATTATGGCGGTCTTATCGGCTTTCTTTATTTGGAAATTTGTTCCAGAAACAAAAGGAAAAACATTAGAAGAAATGGAAAGTATTTGGGAGGCAGAGGGTACTTTAGAATCAAAAATAAATTAAAGCTATGTATTTTTTAGGGATAGATTTAGGAAGTTCTTCAATTAAGCTATCGGTTTTAAATGCTGAAACCGAAAAATGTATGGCATCAATATCGGTACCCGATTTTGAATTAGAGATGAAAGCTCCAAGGCATGGTTGGGCTGAACAAGAACCCGAAATGTGGTGGCAGTATGTAAAAGAAGGGATTGCTAAGTTAAAAGAAGTACATCAAATTGAAATTGAAAAAATAAAAGGAATTGGAATAGCATACCAAATGCATGGATTGGTTTTAACTGATGAAAATTTAAATCCTGTTCGGTCTTCTATTATTTGGTGTGATAGCAGAGCTGCATCAATTGGCGAGTCTATTTATAATAAAATAGGAGCAGAAGCTTGTCAGGAACAAATTCTAGGAAGTCCTGGTAATTTTACAGCCTCTAAGCTAAAATGGGTGAAAGATAATCAGCCAGAAGTGTATGCTAAAGCAAAGTATATGATGCTTCCAGGCGATTTTATTGCTGCAAAATTTTCGGGAGTTGCGCAAACAAGTACTTCAGGATTATCGGAAGCAGCTTTATGGAATTTTAAAGAAAATAGACTAGCAACCGAAATATTAGAAGCGATGGATATTTCAGAAGAAATTATTCCAGAGATAGTTTCAAATTTCGGAAAGCAAGCAATTATAGATAAAGAAATAGCAGCAGCATTAGGACTGTCTAAAGATGTTCAGATAAATTATAGAGCAGGAGATCAACCAAACAATGCTTTGTCTTTAAATGTTTTAAATCCGGGAGAGATTGCTGCAACGGCTGGGACTTCTGCAGTAGTGTATGGGGTTAGTAATACAGATGATTACGATGCAAATAACCGAATTAACACATTTTTACATGTAAATAATACTCCTGAAGAAAAACGAAATGGAGTAATGGTTTGTATAAATGGTTCAGGGATTTTATACCAATGGCTACGAAAAACATTGTCTGAAGATTCGAAGAACCTTATGGATTATGACAAATTAAATGAGCTAGCATCGCAAAGCGAAATAGGAAGTAAAGGACTTCGATTTTATCCATTTGGAAATGGTGTGGAGCGTATTTTTAATAATAAGCCAGCTTTTTCTGGAATTGAAGGGATGAATTTTAATATTCATCAGAAAACAGATATGGTAAGGGCTGCTTGTGAAGGAATTGTTTTTGCGCTGAATTATGGTTTCGAAATCATGCGTAATGTAGGGGTGGAAGGAAAAGTGGTCAAAGCAGGAAAAGCAAATTTATTTCTGAATCCAGTTTTTAGAGAAATTTTTGCAAATACAACAAATACAACAGTAGAATTATACAATACTTCTGGTGCTGAGGGCGCTGCAAGAGGAGCAGCCTATGGATATGGTTATTTTTCAACCATAGAAGCTGCTTTTAAAGGATTAGAATGTTTAGAAAAAATAGAACCTAATGCAACTTTAGTAGCTCAATATCAGGAAATATATCAAGATTGGAAAAAAAATATAAAATAGATTATCAACATTAAAAGTAAGCACATATGAAATCAACATTTTTTAAGAACATAGACAAAATTAAGTTTGAAGGAAGAGAAAGTGACAACCCTTTAGCGTTTAAATGGTATGACGAAAATAGAGTTGTAGGAGGAAAAACCCTAAAAGAACACTTAAGATTTGCAACTGCATATTGGCATACTTTTAATAATAAAGGAGGCGATCCTTTTGGAGCTCCAACCGAAACTTTTGCTTGGGATAAAAAGGAAGATGCTATTGGAAGAGCTAAAGATAAAATGGATGCTGCTTTTGAGTTTATGAGTAAACTAGGCACTCCATACTATTGTTTTCATGATGTAGATGTTGTAGATGAAGCGCCAACACTTGCAGCGTTTGAAGATAGAATTCAAGAAATGGTAGCCTATGCAAAACAAAAACAACAGGATACGGGAATAAAATTATTGTGGGGAACTTCTAATCTATTTAGTAATCCTCGCTATATGAATGGAGCTGCTACCAATCCAAATTTTGATGTACTAGCTTATGCAGGAGCGCAAGCTAAAATTGCCATAGATGCTACAATAGCGCTTGGAGGAGAGAATTATGTTTTCTGGGGAGGCCGAGAAGGATATATGAGTCTTCTAAACACCGATATGGGTCGTGAGTTAGATCATTTAGGAAACTTCCTTAACATTTGTAAAGATTATGCTAGAAAGCAAGGCTTTACAGGAACTTTCTTAATTGAACCAAAACCTATGGAACCAACAAAACATCAGTATGATTTTGATTCGGCTACTTCCATTGGTTTTATTAATAAATATGGTCTTCAAGACGATTTCAAACTGAATATAGAAGTAAACCATGCTACTTTAGCGGGACACACTTTTGAGCACGAACTTCAAGTGGCAGTAGATAATGGAATGTTAGGGAGTATAGATGCTAACAGAGGAGATTATCAAAACGGTTGGGATACCGACCAATTCCCATTAAATCTTTACGAAATAACAGAAGCCATGTTAGTAATTCTTCAAGGAGGAGGAATTCAAGGAGGAGGAATCAACTTTGATGCAAAAGTTAGAAGAAATTCAACAGATTTAGAAGATAAGTTTATAGCCCATATTTCTGGAATGGATGCTTTTGCACGTGGTTTAATTTGTGCGGATCATGTTTTAGAAAATACAGATTTTAAAAAATTACGCAAACAGCGTTACGAAAGTTTTGACACTGGTAACGGTGCAAAATTTGAAAATAAAGAGCTTTCATTAGAGCAGCTAAGTGAAATAGCAAAAGCTAATGGAGAGCCAAAACAAATAAGTGGGAAGCAAGAATTATTTGAACAAATTCTAGCCAACGCTTTTTAAAAAAAAAGTCTATATAGCTATTAAATAGTTAGTTAAATTAACATACAGATGGGAAATTTTCCGTCTGTATGTTTAATGTAAAATAGATGAATTTTACTTCATATTTTAAGTTAGTTTTATTTGTTGCATGCATTGGATTTTTCAGTGCATGCAATTCTTCATTGAAAAATGAAAGCATACTACAAAGCAGAAAAATCAATTTTAATGAAGGATGGTCTTTTCATTTAAATGATAGTCTTCAAGACAATGACACCATCTCCAATATAACCAAATGGCAGGATGTTAAAGTTCCGCACGATTGGAGTATCGGAATGGAATTCGATGAGAAAAGTCCTACAGGTCACGGAGGCGCTTATCTTGTTGGTGGCTTAGGATGGTACAAAAAATCTTTTAAAGTTGCAGAAGAAAAAAAAGATAAACGCATTGCTATTGTTTTTGATGGGGTGTATTGCAATAGTGAAGTTTGGGTGAATAACCATTATTTGGGAAAACGTCCAAATGGATATATTGGTTTTGAATATAATATTACTCCTTATTTAAATTATGGGGATGTTCCAAACGAAATTTTGGTTAAAGTAAATAACAAAAATCAACCTAATTCTAGATGGTATTCTGGTTCTGGAATTTATAGAAACGTATGGTTAAAAACTACTCATAAGCTTCATGTAGGGCAATGGGGAACTTATATAACTACTCCAAAGGTCTCAAAAGAAACAGCAGAAGTACGTATAGAAACAACTATTAATAATGAAACCCTTCAGCAGCAATCGGCAACTCTTGTTAATACAATTTATTATAAAGGGGAAACGATTACAACTTCAGAAAATGAAATAAATGTTGAAAAAGGGTCGCATAAAAATGTAGTTCAAAATCTTAAAATAACAAATCCAAAATTATGGTCGGATGTAAATCCTACGCTTTATAAAGCAGTAACAGAAATTAAAGTTGAAGGAGAAACTATAGATACTTACAAAACTACTTTTGGAGTTCGAGCGTTTGAATTCGATTTAAATAAAGGTTTTATTTTAAATGGTAAGCCAGTAAAAATAAAAGGAGTTTGCCTACATCATGATTTAGGACCTCTTGGAGCAGCAGTAAATACACGTGCTATAGAGCGTCAATTAGAGATTATGAAAGAAATGGGAGTGAACGGTATTCGTACGGCTCATAACCCACCAGCACCAGAACTTCTAGCTTTATGTGATGAAATGGGCTTTATAGTAATGGATGAAGCTTTTGATATTTGGGAAAAAAGTAAAACTAAATTTGATTACGGAAACGATTGGGAACTTTGGCATAAAAAAGACCTAGAAGATCAGATTTTAAGAGACCGAAATCATGCTAGTATTTTTATGTGGAGTATCGGAAATGAAATTCCTGAACAATGGAGTGAGCGTGGTGCAGAAATTGGACGGGAACTTTCTAAAATAGTAAAGGATTTAGATACTACCCGTTTGGTAACTGCCGCTATGAATCCTCCAATTCATATTCAAAATAAAGAGGTAACTCTTCAGTTTGAAGATGTAGCAGCCCAACCAAATGCTTTGGCCGGATCTGGGGCATTAGATATTATTGGGTATAACTATGCGCATCAAACGTATGAAGATCATCAGAAAAATTTTCCAAAAACTCCGTTTATAGCTACCGAAACTACCTCTGGATTACAAACTCGTGGATATTACGATTTCCCTTCAGATACTACCAAAATATGGCCAGTTCGATGGGATAAAGTTTTTACAGAAGGAAATGCTGACAATACAGTTTCTGCCTTTGATCAAGTAAGGACTCCATGGGGGTCTTTGCACGAAACGACTTGGAAGATTATTAAGAGAAACGATTATTTATCTGGTTTTTATATCTGGACAGGCTTCGATTATTTAGGAGAGCCTACTCCATATGTTTGGCCTTCTAGAAGTTCTTATTTCGGAATTGTAGACTTGGCAGGTTTTCCAAAAGATGTTTACTATATGTATAAAAGTGAGTGGACCGAGGAGCCTGTGCTTCATTTGTTACCACATTGGAATTGGAAAAAAGGACAGTTAGTAGATGTTTGGGCATATTATAATAATGCAGATGAGGTAGAACTGTTCTTAAATGATAAGTCTTTAGGAGTCAAACAAAAAGAAGGAGAAGACTTACATGTTATGTGGCGACTTCCGTTTGAAGCTGGAACTTTAAAAGCTGTTTCTAGAAAAGATGGAAATGTAGTTTTAGAAAGAGAAATTAAAACAGCTGGAGCAGCAGCACAATTACAATTAACTGCCGATAGAACTACAATAAATGCTGATAGAAATGATCTTTCGTTTATAACAGTTGATATTCTTGATAAAAACGGAAATTTTGTGCCTACAGCCAATAATTTAGTAAAGTTTTCTCTTGATGAAGGGAATGGGGAAATTGTGGCAGTAGCTAATGGAGACCCTACAAATCATGAATCATTTAAAGGCAAACAGCATAAAGCTCTAAATGGTAAATGCTTGGTAGTTGTACAAGCAGGTAAAACAAAAGGAAGTATAAAACTTTCGGCAGCTTCAGAAGGGATGGAAACAGAGACTATAACGCTTCAATTAAAATAAATGGAAGTAGACTTAATTTTTTCATATAAAAAATTAATGTTGTCCGATAAAAGTTAACGGGATTTATTGTATTCCACATATATTAAGGGGTAATAGAGATTTTTAAAATAGCCTCCTTGCTATTAAGAAGAATGAATAAAAAGAGGAGTTTAGTAATGTTGTTTTCTCTTACAGCGAAGTGGTCTTGTATTTTTACTCGGACATTAATGATAAAAAATAGAAAAATTAGTTTGAAAACGATAAAAAAATGAAAAAACGAAACTTAATTAAATATTCAATAGGAGCTTTATTTCTGTTATTGATAATAAAACAAGGGAAAGCTCAAATACAAAATGCAGATGTTTTAAATGCACCTGTGGATGTAAGTGAATATTTTTACGACTACCAAAACACTTTTTATTTTGCTGATAAATTAGCAGATTTTGATCCAAAAACTGGAAAAGGAAAAGTGGAATATAAAAGATATCAATATCAAAGCAGACAGGCTTTTAATAATATGCTGATGAAACCAGATACGGTTCCAGCAAATGAGTTTCCTGCAACAGAGTATGAGGTGTCGCCAAATTTACCTTTTGAAATTCAGTTTATTTCTGATAGAACTGTTAGAATTAAAATGACATCAGGGCCACAATTTAATCCAGAAAAGGAATCTTTGATGTTGGTAGATGGGGTAGCTCCACAAAATCCAGATCAATGGAAGTATAGTAAAATAAAAGAAGGACATAAGTATACAAGTGCGCACGGAACTGTAGAAATTCAGACCAATCCGTGGCATGTAAAAATATTTGATGAAAACGGGAAACTACTTACAAGTACATTACATACTAATGATGTAGCTAATACGTACACTCCTGTTTTACCTTTTTCTTATGTTCGAAAAAATAGTGATTATTCCAGAAGTTTTTCAGCGGCATTTACACTGCAACCAGATGAAAAAATATTTGGTTGTGGGGAATCTTTTACGCAATTTAATAAACGAGGACAAAAGGTGGTTTTATATACAGATGATGCCAATGGAGTTCAGAATGAGACCATGTATAAACCAATTCCTTTCTATATGAGTAGTAGAGGGTATGGTGTGTTTATGCATCATTCTACACCAATTACTGTGGATTTTGGGAAGTATTTTAGTGGCGCTAATGAAATGATGATAGGAGATGATGAAGCTGATATTTTTATCTTTTTAGGAGAGCCAAAAGATATTTTAGATGAATACACTAATCTTACAGGGAAGTCGGAAATGCCTCCACTTTGGTCTTTCGGGTTTTGGATGAGTAGGATTACATATTTTTCAGAAAAAGAAGGAAGAAATGTGGCTAAAGAATTACGAAAAAATAAAATACCTAGTGATGTAATTCATTTTGACACAGGATGGTTTGATGTTGATTGGCGTAATAATTATGAATTTGCAGGAGATAGATTTGACGATCCAAAAAAAATGCTCTCAGATTTAAAGGATGAAGGTTTTGAAGTTTGCCTATGGCAATTGCCTTATTTTACTCCTAAAAACACTTTATTTAATGAAATTGTTGAAAACGACCTAGCTGTAAAAGACAGAAAAGGCAACATTCCTTATGAAGATGCTGTGTTAGATTTTTCCAATCCAGCAACCGTAACTTGGTACCAAAACAAACTAAAACATTTGTTTGATTTAGGGGTAAGTGTTTTTAAAGTAGATTTTGGAGAGGCAGCTCCTGCCAACGGAATATACCATTCTGGAAGAACAGGTTTTTACGAACATAACTTATACCCACTTCGATATAATAAAGCAGTAGCAGAAATTACTAAAAAAGAAAAAGGATATACCCTTATTTGGGCTAGAAGTACATGGGCTGGAAGTCAGCGCTACCCATTACATTGGGGAGGAGATGCAGCTACTACCAATACGGCAATGTCGGCAACCTTACGTGGCGGACTTTCTTTAGGGTTGAGTGGTTTTAGCTTTTGGAGTCATGATGTGGGAGGATTTGTAACAAAATCTCCAGAAGATTTATACCGTAGATGGACACCATTTGGAATGTTATCATCTCATGTTAGAAGTCACGGAGAACCACCAACAGAACCTTGGTTATACAACAAAAGTTTTTTAGAAGCTTTTAGAAAAGCTGATAATATGCGTTATAAATTAATGCCGTATATCTATGCACAAGCAAAGGAGAGTTCAGAAAAAGGACTGCCAATGATGCGTGCTTTATTTGTAGAATTCCCAGAAGATGCTGGTTCTTGGTTGGTAGATAACGAATACTTATTTGGTTCGAGTATGTTGGTAGCTCCTCTTTTTGAAAATGGAACGTCTAGAGATGTATACTTGCCAAAAGGAACTTGGATAGATTACCAAACAGGAAAAGCATATGAGGGGGGATGGCACCATATAGAAGCAGGAGATATTCCAATAATAGCATTATTTAAAAACGGAACTGTAATTCCACATATCGATTTAGCACAGTCTACAAAAGATATGGATTGGAGTAATTTAAAACTAAAAGTATTTGCTTCTTCTGAAACTACAACAGCAAAAGGCCTTGTTTATCTTCCGAAGGGAGAAAAAATAGAAACCATAGAAGTAACTAAAGAAGGGAATAATTTTAAACTGAAAAATAATCCACTTCAAGGGAAAACATCTTTCAGTATTATAAAATAAAAGAAATATATGAAAACTAAATTTTTTATAGCATCGGCGGTAGCTCTTGTTACTATAGCTTGCCAAAAAGAGCAGCCTACACAATTTGAAGTAGCTTCTCCAGAAGGGGTAAACAAGATTTCTTTTTCTCTAGAAAATGGAGCGCCAAGTTATAGCGTTACACATGGAGAAAAAACAGTTTTAAATCCTTCGAAATTGGGATTTGTTTTTAAAAATGCAGATTCGTTGAATACTAATTTTGAAATAGCTGGTATTAAAGAACGCACCTTTGATGATACTTGGGAACAGGTCTGGGGAGAGAAAAAAGAAATTCGTAATAATTATAACGAATTGGTTGTTGAATTGCAGGAAAAAGATGAAGCTAAGCGTAAGTTAAATATTGAATTTAGAGCTTTTGATGATGGAGTTGCTTTTCGATATGTTTTTCCTGAGCAAGGAATTAAAGACAGCATTTTCATTATGGACGAGTTAACAACTTTTAACTTGAAAGACGACGGGAAAGCATGGTGGATTCCAGCTTATGGGGAACAGCGTTATGAATATTTATTCAATAACGACCCTGTAAGTACGTTGGATACAGTGCATACACCGTTAACTATTGAGAGTAAAAGTGGATTGTCATTGAGTTTTCATGAGGCAAATTTGGTAGATTTTGCAAGTACAACATTAGCGCATACCGAGGGAACAACTTTAAAAACCGATTTAGTGCCTTGGGCAGATGGAGTAAAAGTTCGAACTACAGAATCGTTTAAAACACCTTGGAGAACTATTCAAATAGGAGAAAAACCAACCGATTTAATTACTTCATATTTAATTTTAAACTTGAATGAACCTAATAAAATAGAGGATACAAGTTGGATTAAGCCTTTTAAATATTTAGGAATTTGGTGGGCAATGCACATTGGAAAATATACCTTTTGGGAAGGTGAAAAACAAGGAGCTACCACTAAACATGCAAAAGAGTATATAGATTTTGCTGAAAAAGTTGATATAGATCATCTTTTAATTGAAGGTTGGAATAAAGGATGGACTCCAGATTGGTATAAAAATGCAATGCATCAGTTTAGTTTTACCAAAGAAGCCGATAATTTTGATTTAGAAGAAGTTACCGATTATGCCAAAAGGCACAATGTTAGAATTATTGGATACCATGAAACGGGTTCCAATATAGATAACTATTTAAAGCAAATAGATAGCGCATTTGCGTTGTACAATAAAGTTGGAATACACGATGTTAAGATTGGTCATGTAGGTTCACTACTTAAAATGAAAGAATGGCATCATGGTCAGTTTGGGGTGAATTACTTTAGATATGTACTTAAAAAAGCTGCAGAATACCATTTAACAGTATTGTTTCATGAGCCAATAAAAGACACTGGAGAGCGTAGGACTTACCCAAACATGATGGCTAGAGAGGGTGCAAGAGGACAAGAATATAACGCTTGGAGTGATGGGAATCCTCCTAATTATACTACAATTTTACCTTTTACAAGATTTCTTTCAGGGCCTATGGATTTCACTGCTGGAATTTTAGATGTTGAGGTTAAACAAGGATATCCAGGCAGACGTGTGCACAGCACAGCAGCCAAACAATTAGCTTTATTAGTAACCGTATTTTCTCCAATCCAAATGTTGGCAGATCTACCAGAAAATTATGAAGGGCAACCAGCATTTGAGTTTTTACATGATGTTCCTACCAATTGGGAAGATACTAAAGTATTGAATGGAGAAGTAGGAGAATATATTACAACCGTTCGTAAGGATGTTGCTAGTGATGATTGGTACCTAGGGAGTATGACCAATGAAAAGGCTAGAGATTTTGAAATTTCATTATCCTTTTTAGAGGAAGGAGCTACTTATGAAGCAAAAATATATGCTGATGCAGAAGGAACAGATGAGACTCACAATCCTTCTTCAGTAGCTATATCTACTAAAGAAGTAAAAGCTTCAGATTCGTTAAACTTACATCTTGGAGCTAGCGGAGGTGTTGCTATTAGATTTAAAAAAATAGATTAGCCATTTGATATGCAAAAGAAACCTTTCAAAAATATTTTTTTATATATAACTTTTGGGCTTGTAGTATCTTTATTACAAGCTCAAAAGTCTTATGACTACCCGTTTCAAAACCCTAAAATAGCTACAGAGAAACGGGTTGATAACTTATTGTCTTTAATGACAATAGATGAAAAAGTAAATGCTTTAAGCACCAATCCAGAAGTTCCTAGGTTAGGGGTAAAAGGGACAGGACATGTTGAAGGATTACATGGCTTAGCTCTAGGAGGCCCAGCAGGATGGGGTGGAAAAGGAAAAGAACCTTTGCCTACAACTACCTTTCCACAAGCATATGGTTTAGGAGAAACTTGGGATACAGAATTACTAAAAGAAATTGCAAAGATAGAAGGTTATGAAGCCCGATATGCCTTACAAAAATATGGGAGAGGTGGACTCGTGATTAGAGCTCCTAATGCAGATTTGGCTCGCGATCCACGTTGGGGGCGTACCGAAGAAAGCTATGGAGAAGATGCCTTTTTTAATGGAAAAATGACAGTAGCTTTTGTAAAAGGATTACAAGGTTCTGATAAAACATATTGGCAAACAGCTTCTTTGATGAAGCACTTTTTGGCGAATAGTAATGAGGATGGACGGACGTATACTTCCTCAGATTTTGACGAAAGGTTATGGAGAGAATATTATGCCTTGCCTTTTAAAATGGGAGTAGTAGAAGGTGGATCTCGCGCATATATGGCAGCGTATAATAAAGTAAATGGGATTCCTGCAATGGTGCATCCAATGCTAAAAGATATTACTGTAGATGAGTGGGGACAAAATGGAATTATTTGCACAGATGGAGGTGCATATAAACTATTATTGTCCGATCATAAGTATTATAAAGATAAATATTTAGGGGCTGCAGCTACTATAAAAGCAGGAATTAATCAGTTTTTAGACGATTTTACAGAAGGGGTTTACGGAGCTTTAGCTAACGGATATTTAACGGAAGCCGATTTAGATGAAGTTTTAAGAGGGAATTATCGGGTCATGATAAAACTAGGAATGCTTGATTCTTCTGCTAACAATCCGTATGCTAAAATTGGTGCAGAAGCAGATAGTATGGATCCATGGGAATTGGAGGCTCATAAAAAACTAGCTTTAGAAGCAACCGAGAAATCGATTGTATTACTTAAAAATGATCCAGCTAAGAGATTGCTGCCTCTTCAAAAAAAGAAAGTAAAAAAGATTGCTATTATTGGAGAATATGCAGATGCTGTTTTGTTAGACTGGTATAGTGGGACTCCGCCATATACAATTTCTCCTTTACAAGGAATAAAAAATAAAGTAGGGGAAAATGTTGAAGTACTGTTTGCAAAAAATAATGCTGATGGCAAAGCTGTAGAAATAGCTAAAAATGCAGATGTAGCCATTGTTTTTATAGGAAATCATCCTACTTGTAATGCTGGTTGGGCGCAATGTCCCGTGCCAAGTAATGGAAAAGAAGCTGTAGATAGACAGGCATTAAATTCGGAATATGAAGATTTAGTAAAATTAGTTTACAAGGCTAATCCTAATACGGTTGTAGGATTGATTAGCAGTTTTCCTTATACAATCAATTGGACTCAAGAAAATATTCCTGCTATTTTCCATGTAACCCAAAATAGTCAAGAATTAGGAACAGCTATTGCAAATGTGCTTTTTGGAGCATACAACCCTGCGGGGAGACTTACACAAACTTGGGTTAAAGATATTAGTGATTTACCGCCTTTAATGGATTATAACATCCGTAATGGTCGTACTTATATGTATTTTAAAGGAAAACCTTTATATGCTTTCGGACACGGATTAAGCTATACTACTTTTAAATATAAGGATATGGAAATTCCGAAGCAAATTAAAGAAAATGAGGAAGTATCAGTAAAGGTAAATATTACAAATGCAGGAGAAGTGGATGGAGATGAGGTTGTTCAGCTTTATGTTAAACACATAAACTCGACTGTAGAGAGACCCATTAAAGAACTAAAAAGCTTTAAACGAATTCACATTAAAGCAGGAGAAACTAAAACTGTGAGCTTGCTATTAAATCCGAAAGATATGAAGTATTGGAATAAAGAAAAGCAAGATTTTATTTTAGAAAAAGATACTATTGAAGTTCAGATAGGGAGTGCTTCAAATAAAATATTTCTTTCAGAAAAAGTAGCTGTTAAGTAAGAGCATACAAGTTGTGAGATACAATAATTTAAAATATATAAATGAAGAAAATAGGATTTACATTATTTATAGTGTCAGTACTTTTAATGTCTTGTAATTCGGAAAAGAAGTCGGCCACATTAAAAGAAGAACCAGTTTATGAAGCTAATTGGGATTCTTTAGCCAAATATGAGGAAACTGCAGAGTGGTTTAAAGATGCAAAATTCGGAATTTATGCCCATTGGGGAGTTCTTTCGGTTCCTTCTTATGCAAATGATTGGTATCCTAGGAATATGCATATTGTGGGTTCAAATGAATATAAGTACCATGTAAAAACGTATGGAGAGCCTAAGGAATTTGGATACCACGATTTTGTACCTATGTTTAAAGCTGAAAAATTTAATGCAGAACAATGGGCTTCTCTCTTTAAAAAAGCTGGTGCTAAATTTGGAGGAATTGTAGCAGAGCATCACGATGGTTGGTCAAATTGGAAGAGTAGCATTAATCCATGGAATTCCTTTGAAAAGGGGCCTCACAAAGATATTGTTGGTCAGCTAGCAAAGGCTATAAAAGCCCAAGATATGAAGTTTGTAACTTCTTTTCATAAAGCTAGAAATCTTCAGCTTTTTCAGAAAGATTCTACAAAATGGTTAGACGACACCTCATATTTCCCCTACAATCCAGAAATGCCAACTTCTTCTGAAGATTCAGAAATAAGCATTATGTATGGAAATATTTCTCCTGAAAAATTCTATCAAAACTGGTTTGGAGAACTTAAAGAAGTGATAGATAGTTACAGTCCAGATTTAATTTATTTTGATAGTAAACTGACTAAAATTCCTGATACTTATAAAAAAGAATTTACAGCCTATTATTTTAATAATTCAGTAAAAGAAAACAAACAAGTTGTAATTACACATAAAGAAGGAGAGCTTCCAAAATCTGTTAGTATTGAAGATTTTGAAAAGGGAAGAATGAATAAAAAGACCGAAGAATTCTGGTTAACAGATGAAACTGTTTCTGTAGGAAGTTGGAGCTATACAAATACTTTAGGATTAAAATCGGCTAACGAAATAATAGATTTATTAGCAGATATTGTTAGTAAAAATGGTGCTTTGATGCTAAATGTTTCTCCAAAACCAGATGGCGAGATTCCAGTAGATCAACAAGAAGTTTTATTACAAATAGGAGCGTGGTTGGCAGTAAATGGAGAGGCTATTTATGGTACTAGAACTTGGGAGATTTTTGGAGAAGGTCCTACGAAGCAAGAGAAGTCGGGGATGTTTTTAGATAAACTTACCTATACAGCTAAGGATATTCGTTATACTAAAAAAGGGAATACGGTGTATGCTATTGTTTTAGGATGGCCTGGAGAGAGTGCAAAAGTGGATTTAACTAGTTTTACTAAAGAGGAATTAGGGAGTCTAAAAATTCAAAGCCTAAGTATTTTAGGAACGGATAGCAAAATTGATTATAATTGGGACGATAGCGGTTTACACATTATAACTCCTAATAAAAAAGTTGATGATAGAGCATTTGTAATTAAAATTGAAATGAAGTAATTCTATCAGAAATAAAAATAAAACGTGGTTGTATAAAAAGTAATTAAACTCTAAATGTCATTCTGAGCTTGTCGAAGGATTATTTTTGAGTGTTCATTGTTTGAAACTTCGACAAGCTCAGTTAGATTTGTCATAGAAATCAGTTATCAAACTATGCGAAAAGCCTAGTTCGATAACTACATATTGCTTTTTTAAACAACCACGTTTTTTATAATAGTGTAATTTTTTTATAAGCTTAGCTTACTCGCAGCTGCTTTATCTACCATCCAAGTTACGTTGCCGTCGTCTTCATTTATAAGCTGAGAAGGGTATAAGTTGCTATTTCGTTCTCCTTGAAGAACTTCATAAAGAGCATTAGATTTTTTCTCTCCAAAAACAATAAAAACAATTTGTTTTGCTTTATTAATTAATGGTACTGTAAGTGTAATTCGGTACATGTCTTGAGGAGCTAAGAAATAAGCAGCAACCTTCTTTTCTTTTTCTTTTAAAATAATTTCTTGATTAGGGAATAAAGAGGCTGTATGTCCGTCGTCTCCCATTCCAAGTATAATAAGGTCAAAAATATCTCCTAATTCTAAATGATCTTCTAAAATAGCTTCGTATTCCTTAGCATAGACTTGAGGTTCAATGCCTTCTTTCCACATAGGAAAGATGTTTTCTTTAGGAATAGGAATATGGTTTAAAAAATTTTTTATAGCCGCTCCAGCATTACTTTTTTCATCATTTAAAGGAACCCAGCGCTCATCGCCCCAAAAAACAAATACTTTATTCCAATTTATTTTGTTTTTATAAGCATCAGAGGCAAGTAAACGATGAAGTTCAGCAGGAGAAGAACCTCCAGTTAATGCAACTGTAAATTTACCTTTTGTTTTAATAGCGTTTGTAGCTTTTTCAACAAATAAATCGGCTAATTGGGTATTTAAATTATCTGTATTTTCAAAAACTTGAATCATTATTTTTTGTCGTTTGAATGTTTATTTACTGCCCAAACATGTCCATTTCGAGCAATTAATGCTTCGGCTGTTTCTGGTCCCCAGCTTCCTGCAGGATAATCAGGGAAATCTAGAGAATCTCTATTTTTCCAAGCTTCCTGAATAGTAGAGATAACATCCCAAGCTTCTTCAATTTGATCAGATCTCATAAAAAGAGTGGTATCTCCAACCATAGCATCTAGGAGTAAAGTTTCGTAGGCTTCTGGAGTTTGATTTGACCCTGTGTCGTAGTCAAAAATCATTTCCGAAGGATTCAAATTCATTTCTAAACCAGTTCTTTTAGTCATAAAACGTAATCTAATATCCATTTGTGGTTGGATATTAATGGTAAGTCTATTAGGTTTAATGCTATCTACTTGCGTTGCCGGAAAGGACGCATGAGGAACAGGTTTAAACTGAATGGTAATAGAAGATGTTTTTTCTTGCATGCGTTTTCCTGTTCTTAGGTAGAAAGGAACATTTTGCCATCTCCAGTTATCTAGGTAAAACTTTATAGCAGCATACGTCTCGGTATTGGAGTTTTTGTCTACCCCATTTTCGTTTCTATATCCTGGAGCTTTCTCGCCTTTTATCCAACCCTCTCCATATTGTCCACGAACTGCGTAATGATGTACTTCTTCGGGTTTTATTCTTCGGATGGCTTTTAAGGCATCGTACTTTCTACTACGGATTTCCTCTGCATCAAAAGAAGCAGGCGGCTCCATAGCTACCATACAAAGTATTTGCAATAAATGATTTTGAATCATATCTCGCAAGGCTCCAGCACCTTCATAATATCCGCCTCGATCTTCCACACCAACTTCTTCGGCTACTGTAATTTGTACAGAATCGATATAGTTTCTGTTCCAAAGCGGTTCGAATAAGGTATTAGCAAAACGGAAAGCAAGAATATTTTGTACAGTTTCTTTACCAAGGTAATGGTCAATTCTAAAAATCTGTTCTTCATCAAATGTTTTAGTAAGCATTTGATTAAGTTCTACAGCCGATGCTTTATCGTATCCAAAAGGTTTTTCAACAATAATTCTATCTTTTGTTTTATCGCAGGCTAGACCAGAACCACTAATATTTTGAGTTGCAGTTTCTATAAATCTAGGCGAAACAGACAAGTAAAATAATCGGTTAGCTCTTACTCCCCAAGTATCATCATATGCTTCGATTTCTTTAAGTAAATCTGTATAAGATTGAGCATCGTTAATATTGGAAGTGAAATAATGAAGCGATTCTTTAAATGTATTCCATTGTTTATCTTCTGGAGCACCGCTTCTCGAAAATTCAGCGAGTCCTTCATGTAGATTATCTCTATACTCATCGTTGCTTAATTCTGTTCTTCCTAACCCGTAAATCGCAAAATTTTCAGGCATCCAATTTTCTATAAAAAGATTGTAAAATGCAGGAATAAGTTTTCTTTTAGCAAGATCGCCAGTACCACCAAATATTACAATAACTGTAGGGGTTACCTTTTTATTCGTTTTCATATTTTTATTAATTTACAGAATGCTATTTTTCATCCCATTCTGTGTGGAAAATACCTTCTTGATCTATTCGTTCGTAGGTGTGTGCACCAAAATAATCTCTTTGCGCCTGTATAAGGTTGGTAGGTAATACTTCACTTCTATACGCATCAAAATAAGCAAGGGTTGTATTGTAAACAGACATAGGGATTCCTTTGTCGATTCCAATTTTTACTACTTCTCTTATTGCTTTTTGCTGTGTATTTAAAGTAGAAGCAAGACTACTGTCGAGCAATAAGTTTGGTAAGTTTTTATCTGCTTTATATGCTTTTCTAAAATCTTCTAAAACGGCAGCACGTATAATACATCCACCACGCCAAATTTTAGCAACTTCTTCTAAATTTAAGCCATAATTAAACTCTTTGGAAGCAATAGTTAATTGTGCCATTCCTTGTGCATAAATGGTTACCATAGCAAAATGGAAAGCATCTTTAAATAGCGCTACTAGATTTTGATTGCTAACATCTTTTGCGTCTCCATTCCATGGATACATAGTAGCTGCTTTAACACGCTCTTCTTTATATTTAGATATATCTCGCATAGTTACAGCCAAATCTATAGATGGCACTGGAGCTTGAATATCCATTGCATTTTGTGAGGTCCATTTTCCAGTTCCTTTAGATTTTGCAGTATCAGAAATAAGACTAACTAAACGTTTTCCGGTAATAGTGTCTTCTTTTTTAAGAATTGCAGCTGTAATTTCTATGAGGTACGATTGTAGCGCTCCTTGATTCCAAGTTTCAAACACCTGTTGAAGCTCGTTATCTTCAAAATTATATCCACGTTTTAAAACATCATAAGTTTCGGCGATAAGCTGCATAATAGCGTACTCAATACCGTTATGAACCATTTTAACATAGTTTCCTGCCGAGCCACTTCCGAGGTAAGTAACACAAGGCTCTCCATCTACTTTTGCAGCTACTGCCTCAAAAATAGGGCGTAATCTTTCGTATGCATTTTCATTTCCACCAGGCATCATACTAGGGCCAAAACGAGCTCCTTTTTCACCTCCAGAAATCCCCATTCCGAAGTAATTAATACCTTTTGCATTTAATTCTTTAACACGTCTATTGGTATCTTCAAAGTAAGAATTCCCTCCGTCAACAACAATATCACCTTCTTCTAAATGTGGTAAAATTGAATTAATAACGCTGTCTACAGGTTTTCCTGCTGGAACCAAAAGCATAATAGCTCTTGGTTTTTTTATAAGTTGAATAAACTCTTTAGTATCTGTAGTTCCTTTAATTGTATGTTTTTCGTCGGCTTCATTTTCAAGGGAAGCTGCTTTTTCGGCATCTAGGTCTAAACCTGCAACAGAGAAACCATGATCTGCCATATTTAGCAAAAGATTTCTTCCCATAACACCAAGACCAACCATACCAAAATCAAAATTTTCCATAACCTACTATTGTTAATTTATTTCTTTAAAGTTATTTTTTTCAATTTCTAAAACCTTATTTAATCTTCTTTTAAAGCGTTCTTCTTCATGGAAGGTGGCATTTAAAAAAGTTTCTGTGAGCTCCCAAATTAAAGCAGAACCAATTACACGTCCTCCAAGGCACATAAGATTCATGTTGTCATGCTCAACACCTTGATGAGCAGAATAATTTTCGGTAATTAACGTAGCACGAACCCCCGAAAATTTATTAGCAGCAATAGAAACCCCAACCCCGCTTCCACAGATGGCAATTCCTCTTTCTATTTTTCCTTCTGAAATAGCTTTGGCTAAAGGAATAATAATATCAGAATAATCATCAGTAGCATCGTAAGAAAAAGCGCCGAAATCTTCAAAAGAATACTTATTGTCCTTTAAAAGTTGTTTTAATTCTTCTTTTTTCTCAAATCCTGCATGGTCGGCTGTTATTCCTATTTTCACTTAAAAATATTTATGAATTTCAAAAAGACGTTAGAAAGTATAAAATTAAGTATTTCTAGATGATTAGCGTAATTTTATTTAGTTATATAACGATAGTTTAATCAAATAGTGATTTATTTAAATCCTTCACAGAGGGTTTAATTCTCCGAAGTTTGTTTTGAGCTTGTCCAAGAGCTCTGCGTTAAAATGAGTTAAAAGTTTTTCGAGAGAATACCTAGTGGCTTCTCTGAGATAGTTTACTTCTTGGTTGTGTTATATAAAAAGGTTAGCTAATTTTATGGCTTTAATTTTTTATAATGAATAAGAAGCACGAATACAAAGCATCAATATTGTGGCCTGTAGCGCAGGGAGGGAGTACAAAAGATTATAAATCTTATTCCCGAAATCATATAGTATCGATTGAAGGGAAACCTACTATTTTAGCCTCTTCGGATGTTGCTTTTAGGGGAGATATGGAACGGCATAATCCTGAAGATTTGTTTCTATCGTCTATAGCTAGTTGCCATATGCTTTGGTATTTACATTTTTGTGCCACTTCTGGGATTGAAGTGTTGAATTATACTGATACTGCTTATGGAGTTATGGAAGAAGAAAAAAATGGTAGTGGAAAATTTACCAAGGTAATTCTGAATCCTATTGTTACAGTTTCCGACATTTCTATAAAAGAAAAAGCTATAAAACTACATCATAAAGCAAATGAATATTGTTTTATAGCTAATTCTTGTAATTTCATTATTGAGCATAAGCCCATTATTAAAATTAAAGAAATAGAATAATTTCTTATTTTGTTTTTAACATTTCTGGAGTAGCAACAGTTCTAAAACCAAGGTGCTCCTGTCCAGAATCTAGGGCTGTAGCCATTCTTGCAGAAATGCGGTAACTAGAACAGTACGTATCGCTACATAAAAAAGACCCTCCTTTAATTACTTTTTCCTGAACATAACGATTGTTTGGGTTGTAGGCTTTAGTTGCTCCTTGAGGATTTACAACAAGACCTTGTTCTAACATTTCTCCGTAATAGTTTACATTAAACCAATCTTGAGTCCATTCCCAAACATTTCCAGACATTTCATAAAGTCCATATGCGTTTGGAGGAAAAGATTTTACGGGTGCTTTGTTTTCATAACCGTCAGCTTTGTTGTTAGTTGTAGGAAATTCTCCATTCCATGTATTTGCTTGAGCGGTTAATTTTGATTTATCTTCTCCCCAAGCATACATTGAGTTATTAACCCCTCCATGAGCGGCTAATTCCCATTCCGATTCTGTAGGAAGTCTTCTTCCTGCCCATTCACAATAGGCTATTGCATCTTCATAAGCTATATGTACTACAGGGTAATCTCCTTTTCCTTCAATAGAACTATCAGGGCCTTTAGGATGCTTCCAATCGGCACCAATTTTCCATTCCCACCATTGAGAAAAATCGTATAAATTAGGCACACTTGTTTTTGTTTTTTTGAAGATAAGTGAACCCGGTTGGAGAATAGAATCGTGAGGCTTAGGAGTTCCAGGAGGAACTTGTTTCTTTATCTCTTCCCATTCAATTGCTCTTTCCGCTACAGTTTTGTATCCGGTAGCGGCTACAAACTTTGCATATTCATCATTTGTAACTTCGGTAACATCCATAAAAAAGCCATCTACTTCCACAGGATGCGCAGGTTTTTCATGATTTAAAGCAAACTTATCATCACTTCTTGCACCTTGGGTATAACTGCCTCCAGGAATCCAAACCATGCCTTCTGGAGTTTTAATATCCTTAGGTTTTTCAATAGCAATAGTAGCGGTTTCTTTAGATTCAAGAACTTCAGAAGTTGCTGTTTTATTTTCTTTACATTGTGTAGTTAAAATTCCAATATAAAGAATGGAAAGGAAACGAAATACCTTCATTTTTTACTTTTTAAGTTGAATTATACCAAACTTACGAAAGTCTTTTTTAAAAATACTTATGTTTTTAGTAGTGTTGTAAGATTTATTTTACGCCCAAGCTATTAACGATACTATGTTTGTAATAACTATAAAGGTAAACTTCCAGATAGGGCTTTTAAAGCTATTTCTGATAGTTTAGCTTGAAAATTAGCATTGCTAAATCGTAATTGTGCATTTATATAATTAAGCTGAGCTGTTCTAAATTCTATAGTAGGAATAGCTCCAATACGATATTTCTGCATTGTTATTTCCAAGTTTTCTTTTGCAATGGCTTCATTATTTTGCTCTAATTCTATAAGGTCTAAATTAGTTTGATAGGTTTGGTAAGCTATGCTTAGTTGAGATAATAAAGCTTTTTCTTGTTGTTCAATAAGAAGTTTGCTGTTATCTATTTTCAGTTTAGCTATTTTTTCACTTCTGTTTTGATTGAAACCATCAAATACATTTACATTCACTCTAAAACCATAATTTAATCCATGAGCAGAAGAACTCGTTGTAAATCCTAAACTAGATTCAGAATCGCTAAAATTATACCCAGTAGTTGCAACTAGGGTAGGGTATCTTAATGCACGAGTCTGCTTTAAATCGAGTTCTGCAATTCGTTTATTTATAACCTGAGCCATCAACTCTGGATTGTTTTCTTTTGCTGTGGTTTCAAGATTAGGGAGAAACAAACTATTATCAACAAGAATTTCATCAACTACTTTAAATGCGGTTTTTTCATCACGAGCTAGAAGTTGATTTAGTTCTACTTTTGTATTTGCATAAAGCTCTTTTTGACGGAGCATTAATGTTTGGTCTGTATTTAAATCTACTTTTGCATTTAAAACTTCTAGTTTAGAAGCTTTTCCAATGGTAAATCTATTTTGGGCAAGATCCACACGTTGCTGAGAGATCACTAGCGTGCTATCCAAAGCAGAAAGCTGTTGCTGTTGCTGAACAAGATCGTAATACGTTATTAAAACATTACTAACATTGGTGAGGATTGATTTTTGTAGTTCAACATCTCCAAGCTTTTTATTTTCTTTGAGTTGGTCATACTTTGCAAACATTTTAAAACCATCAAAAAGAGTCCAATCCATAGCAACTCCATAGCTTAAGCTATTATTTTTTGCATCTTCTAATGAGTTTTCAGTTCCGTCTGAACGTACTTGCGATAAATTCTGAATGCTATTATTGTCGTTTAGGGTACCATATACTTGAGGCAACATTCCAGCAAAACCTAGAGAAGTACTAATTTCATCAATTTCTAAATCGTTTTTTGCAAGTCTAATTTCGTAATTGTTTTCTAGCGCAATTTGTATAGCATTTTCTGCGGAAAGAGTTTCTTGTGCCCTTCCGTAGCATACAATAAAAACTAAAAGTAATAATATGGAAAATTGTTTGTTCATTTTTATAGGTTTTCTAGCGCATCAAATTCAGGTCTATGTTTTTTATTTCTGGACCACATGGAATAAATAGCAGGAATAATAAATAATGTTAGAACTAAGGAAAACATAGTTCCTCCAATAATAACAACTCCCATTCCAATTCTACTAGTAGAAGCAGCTCCAAGCGATAAAGCAATAGGCAATGCACCTAAGGCAATTGTAAGACTCGTCATTAAAATAGGGCGTAGTCTCGATTCTGCAGCTTGGATAATAGCCTCGCCTTTTGGAATCCCTTCTTCTCTTAATTGATTGGCAAATTCAACAATTAGAATTCCGTTTTTGGTAACTAATCCAATAAGCATAATAGTTCCTATTTGGCTAAAAATATTCCAAGTTTGACCGAAAATCCATAAGGAGAACATAGCTCCAGCAACTGCCATTGGAACTGTAAGAATTATAATTAATGGGTCTATAAAACTCTCAAATTGGGCTGCCAAAATCAAGAAAATTAATAATAAAGCCAATCCAAAAGCATACATAGTATTGGAGCTACTTTCAACAAAATCTCTAGATTCTCCACCCAAATCGGTAGTAAACGACTCATCCAATACTTTTTCTTTAATAGAATTCATAGCGTCAATCCCATCACTAATACTCATTCCGGGAGCTAAATTAGCAGACACTGTAGCAGATAAATATCTATTGTTATGGAATAATTGTGGCGGACTACTATGCTCTGATGTGGTTACTAAATTATCAAGCTGAATTAAAAGGCCATCTTTATTTTTAACAAAGATTGAAGTTAAATCTGTAGGTGCATTTCTATCTTTTTTATCAAATTGACCTATTACCTGATATTGTTTTCCATTCATCAAAAAATATCCGAAGCGTTGTCCACTAAGAGAGAGTTGTAATGTTTGAGCAACATCTCTAACAGAAACTCCTAAGCTTTCTGCTTTTTCTCTATTAATGGTTACATAAATTTCGGGTTTATTAAATTTAAGGTCAACATCGGTATATGAAAAAGTAGGGTTTTTTTCGGCTTCCTTCATAAATTCAGGAATCTTTTCTTCTAACTTTTCAAAATTTGGTGCTTGAATAATATATTGAATAGGAGGACCGCCTCTTCTGTTAACAGAAATGGTAGGTTTTTCGGAAACATTTGTTTTTGCTCCAACATAACTTTTGGTCCAATCTCCAAGATTATCTGCAATTTCATGTTGAGAGCGCTCTCTTTCATGAATATCCTTTAAAGCTATAAACGCTCTTCCACTATTTACAGAAGAAGATCCAAAACCAGGAGAGGTAAGAATTAAACTCACTTTTTTTTCTGGAACAGAATCGTTTATAAGCTTAGTAATATGGGTCATATATTGATCCATATATTCATAAGAAGAACCTTCTGGAGCTGTAATACTTAAACTTACAAAACCACGGTCTTCATAAGGAGCTGTTTCTTTTTGCAGGATGTTGTAAAAAAGGCCAATCATTCCAATGCAGACTAATAAGATCGGAAAACTCAACCATTTACGTTTCATAAAACTACTTAAAGAACTGGCATAGCTTTTATTCATCTGAATAAAATAAGGCTCGGTAAGATTGTAGAATTTAGTATGTTTTTGTTTTCCACCTTTCATTAAATACGCATTCAGCATCGGGGTAAGAGTTAACGATACAAATGCCGATACTAAAACAGCTGCAGCAAGTACAACCCCAAACTCTCTAAATAAGCGACCAACAAAGCCTTCAAGGAAAATAACAGGAAGAAAAACAGCAGCTAAGGTTACAGAGATAGAAATTACAGCAAAGAAAATTTCATTAGAACCTTTTATAGCAGCTTCTATAGGACTCATCCCTTCTTCCACCTTTTTATAAATGTTTTCGGTAACTACAATTCCGTCATCTACCACCAATCCAGTTGCTAAAACAATAGCTAAAAGGGTGAGTACATTTATGGAATATCCTAATGCCCACATTATAAAAAATGTAGCAATTAAAGAAACAGGAATATCTATTAATGGACGAAGCGCCATTGACCAATTTCTGAAGAATAAGAAAATTACTAAAACAACAAGAATGATAGAAATTAATAGAGTTTCAGCAACTTCAGTAACCGCTTTTTTCACGAAAACAGTGTCGTCAATTACTACATTCAATTTAAAACCTTCAGGAAGATCTTTTTTAAGCTGTTCGTATTCTTTATAAAAAGCATCCGCTATATCAAGATAATTTGTACCTGGCTGTGGAATTACAGCTACAGCAACCATAGGCTGACCAGAATCGCTCATTTTGGTCTCCATATTTTCACCTTCTAAAGTGGCTTTTCCTACATCGCTAAAACGAACTACTTTTTCACCATCAGCTAAAATAATAATATTGTCAAATCCTTCTTCAGTAGAAAGATTTCCAATAGTTTTTACTGTTAGTTCTGTATTGTTACCAGTTAATTTTCCTGACGGAAGTTCTACATTTTGCGCTAAAAGTGCGGTACGTACATCTCCAACTGTAGCACCATAAGATGCAAGTTTTATAGGGTCTATCCATAGGCGCATGGCGTACTTTCTTTGTCCCCAAATTTGTACACTACTTACTCCCTGAATGGTTTCTATACGTTGTGCAATAACATTTTCTGCATAATCAGAAAGTTCAAGGATGTTTTTAGTATCGCTCTGTACGGTCATTGATAAAATCCGTTGCGCATCTGCATCCGCTTTTGAAACTACTGGTGGCGCATCTATATCGTCTGGGAGACTACGTACTGCTTGCGATACTTTATCGCGCACATCATTAGCTGCTTCTTCTAAGTTTTTATCTAAATTGAATTCAATATTTATTCTACTAGAACCTTGAATACTCGAAGAGGTAATATTTCTAATACCATCAATTGAGTTGATAGATTTTTCTAGTGGTTCTGTAATCTGAGATTCAATAATATCTGCATTTGCACCAGCATAATTGGTTCTAACAGATACTTGTGCAGGATCAATAGAAGGGAACTCTCGAATCCCTAAAAAAGTATAACCAATTATTCCAAATAGAATAATGGTAATGTTCATTACAATGGTAAGAACAGGCCGTTTTATGCTTAAGGTAGAAAGATTCATGGGGTTTCTGAACTAGCGTCTTGGGTTAAATTAACTTTAATAGGAGTGCCGTTATTAATGGCCATTACTCCATATGTTAAAATGGTATCTCCAGACTTAAGTCCAGAAATTATTCGGATTGAATTAGCAGTTCGTGATCCCGTTTTAACTTCTATCTCTTGCGCTTTACCATTATGAGCCACAAATATTTTTTTACCATTCTGAATAGGGATTAATGCTTCGGTGGGAACCATTAATGCATCTGGAACGGTTTCTAAAGGTAAAAGTACATTTACATACATTCCAGGGTATAAATTTCCTTCAGAATTATCTGTTATGGCTCGTATTTTTAAAGTTCTGGTAGCAATATCAACTTCTGGTTCTATGGCGTAAATTTCTGCGGTATATTCTTTATTAGAACTGGTAGTTGTAAATGTAAATGCTCCATTTAGTCTCATTCTAGAAGCATATTTTTCAGGAATAGAAAATGTAAGTTTTAATTTAGTAGTGTTTACTAGTTTAGCAATCATTGTAGTTGGGGTAACATAACTTCCTTTAGAAATAGAGCGTAATCCAATAGTTCCAGAAAATGGAGCTCGGATAGAAGTTTTAGAAAGTTGCGCGGCTATCAAATCAGATTCGGCTTTGGCAGATTGAAAATCGGCACTAGCTACATCATATTCTTCCTGACTTATGGCTTGTTTTTCTAGGAGAAGTTTGGCTCTCCTTTCATTTTCTGAAGCTAATTTTTGTGCGGTTTCTACTTTAGATAATTGTGCACGTAATTCAATATCATTAACCTTAATTAATATTTGTCCTTCGTTAACTTTACTTCCTTCATCAAAATTAATACTTTGAACAACCCCAGTAACCTCACTTCGGATATCTACTTGCTCATTTGCCTCTAAAGAGCCCGAAAGCGATAAATTATCTTTGAATTCTTGCGGTTTTAAAATCATTCCTTTTACGGTAACAGGGGCGCTGTTTTTAGCTTTGGAATTGCTACCATTTTCATTATTGTTTTTATTTATTCGATAGGCAATAAGTCCGCCAATACCAATAAGTAATAGGAGGTAGATAATATGTTTAATTTTCATAAGGAGTACTAATTAGCAGGTATTTAAATAGGTTTGTTATAAATTTTAGTTATAGGGATTGCTAAGAACTTATAGAATCTTCAAAAAGAATAGTATTTTGTCAATTTGACAAGTTAAAGTTTGTTAAAGTTTTAATTTTAACTTTTTGAATCTCTCATTGAGGGTTTTATTCACCAGAGCCTGTCCTGAATATCTTGAAGGGTTCCACGTCGAAATGGATTAAGAATAATAAGAGGCTGTCTAAAAAATAATTAAACTCTAAATAATCCTTCGACAAGCTCAGGATGACATTTAGAGTTTAATTACTTTTTAGACCTCTTAATGATGTAGTATTGATTATAATTACTTATTATTAAACGACTTATCTGGATATGCGGGCGGATCTGGAACTAAACGTGGATCTTTTTTAATTAATTCCATTAAATGATTAATAGCAGCCTCTAATTGCGCATCCTTACCGTTAAAAGTAGCATGTGGTAAATTGTTAACTTCAATATCTGGCTCGAAACCATGTCCTTCTATAACCCATTCACCTTCATTATTATATACTCCCATCATTGGAGCTCTTGCAATTCCGTTATCCGATAGCTGATTGACGCCGCTAAGCCATATTTCTCCTCCCCATGTTCTGGTTCCAATAGCTTTTCCGAGATTTAATTTTCTAAAACCTTCTGCAAAAGCTTCTCCGTCTGAAGCAGTATTTTCATTAACCAAAATTACAATATGACCTCTAAATGCGTATTGCATATTCCAATAGGGTTTTCCAGATCTTTGTTTCCAATACATCCATGCTTTGCGGAGTAGTTTTTCTAAAATAAAACTTTCTATATTTCCACCTCTATTATTTCTAACATCAATAATGAGTCCTTGTCGGTCAAAAACAGGATAGAATTCTCTATACCATTGGTTAAGATCTGGCGCAGTCATAGCCTGCAAATGCACATACCCAACCTTGCTATCTGTTTTATTTTCAACTTCTAATCTTCTAGAATATTCCCAGTCTCTGTAACGTAAACTGTATTCATTTTTAATTGGTTTTACAATTATATCTTTAGTTCCAGATTTACTTTTAACAGTAAGTCTAACTTGCTTTTCTTGCTTATTGCGAATCAAAGCTCCAATATCTAAAACCTCCAATGCCGCATTCCCATTAACTGCAGTTATAATATCTCCAGTATTAATATTTAAATAAGGATCGTCTAAAGGAGATTTTTCATCAGGATAATCTGGATCTGCTTTGTAAATATGTTCAATTCTATATCCGTTATTTTTTGGATCTCTACTAAAAATAGCACCTAAGCTAGCCACCGAAACATCTTCTTTATCCTCTCTTAAATCGCCTCCTCGAACGCTTGTATGTAAAGCAGAAAGCTCTCCAACATACCTTCCAATTAAGTCTGAAAGTTCTTCTCTAGTAGTAATTCTTTCCAGTAGTGGAGCGTACTTTTTATGCATAGCGTCCCAATTTACACCATGCATATTTTGATCATAGAAATAGTCTCTTTCCATTCTCCAAGCATCTGTAAAAATTTGTTTCCAGTCTTCTTTTGGAGAGATAGGAAATTTCCAATTACTTAGGTCTATTTCATTCTCGCTTAAATCACTTACTTTTTTTGTAGTAGCTTCAAACATATAGTATTTGTTGCTTTTTTTTAGTAAGATTTTAGACTTATCTCCAGATAACTTAAAGTTCTGAATATCATTTATAATAACGTCTACTTTCTGAGTTTCGTTGCTTATTTTTACTGAAGCCAAATGAGTTTTGGCGTCTACACCAGTTTCTCTTACAGTAAAATATAAAGCATTTTTTGTAACCGCTAAATTGCTATAATTTCCAGGTTTTATAGGAAGCTCATAGACTCTATTTATAATATTTTGAGTATCTATTTTAACGCTCAATTCAGTTTCTTTCTCTTTCTCTTTCTCTTCCTCTTCCTTTTTCTCTGAATCAACAGTTAACTCATTCTCTTCGGCAAAAGCAGTTTTAGTATCTTTTTGTAAAGGAATACAATATATTTTTTCGCTCGCATCAAAATACGGCTCTGGTTGTCTGGTGCCCCATGGAGAACCAACTAAGGAAGTAAAGCTTCTATCGGAAAGGAAATATATGTATTTTCCGTCATCACTCCATTGTGGGTTTTTATCATTAGCTCTATCAGTAGTAATTGGAAAGTTATCTTTTGAGCTTATATTATAAATGTATAGTTGATTCATGGTGTTATAAGCTGTTTGCACGTATGCCAAATACTTACTGTCTGGCGACCATGAGAAAGAGCCAATTCCTTCATGTTTAGTAGGAATTTCAACACTTTCTCCAGAAGAGATATTTAAAATAAAAAGTCTGTTTTCTAAATCATCGTAGGCTATAAATTTACCATCGGGAGAAGGAATACCGGCATAGCGTAAAACGCTTCCGTTTTTTGTAATTTGTTTTGCTTCTCCAATGCCATTTGCGGGTAATGAAACAAATTCAAATTCTTCAGATTCATCAGATAAAGCATATATATTTTTACCATCAGTAGAAAAAACAGCATCTCTATATCTAACATTACTTTTATTAGTAAAATCTATAGTTCTTCCGCTTTTAGTAGGAAAAACAAAGATCCTTCCCCTAGAAGTAACCACAATTTTTTCTCCAGAATAATCTGGTTCTACAGCTGTAATATATTTTTTAGGATTTTCTTCCCATTTTTCTTGAAGTTGCTCTAAATCTGATACAATTTTTATATTGATTTTTTTATCGGTGTTTTCTTTAATATTGTATACCCATATATCTGCTCCTCTTTGATAAACAATATTTCCTTGGTTTTGTTTTGCATACCTAATGTCAAAATCTTTATGAAAAGTATGCTGTTGTAGGTCTTTTCCATTAAGGTTTACAGACCAAATATTCATTGTTCCATCTCGATCTGTAATATGGTAAACTCGATTATTAAAAAACATAGGATGATGACTTTCTCCTAGATAATCTGTAGTTAGTTTGATGGCTTCTGGTGCTCCTTCTGTATACTTCCAAACCTGTCTTGCTGTTCCACCTTTGTATCTTTTGGTAACATTACCATGATAGGCTGGAGTAACAAAAAAAACGGTTTTTCCGTCATCACTAAAAGAAGCTTCACTTGCCTGACTTAATTGGATAACTTTTTTCTCTTTTGAAGTTAAGTTAATAGCAACTAGTTGTCTGTTAGGTAAGGTAGAGTAGGCTCTGGTATCATAAACTAACTCTTGATTAGGAGTCCACCCATTTACTAAAGAAAAATCACTTTCGTAAGTCCATCGTGTAGGAATTCCACCATCTATAGGAATTGTATAAACTTCTGTTGGACCTTCATAACTAGCAGAATATGCAATTAACTTTCCGTCTGGAGAAATTGCAGGAGCTATTTCTTCCTCCAAATGTGAAGTAATTTTTTGAGCCAATCCTCCTTGGATAGAAACTTTCCATAAATCTCCTTCCGCAGTAAAAATAATAGTATTGTTATGTATGTTTGGGTATCTATAATAACCTTCAAACCCTTGGGCTTGAACTTTAATTGAAAAAAATACTAACCATAAAATACTTGTGAGAAAAACATACTTACTTAATGCTTTTTTTGAGGGTAAATGTGGATCCATTTAAATTGGTTTAAAGTGAGAAAAATAATGAAAGTAAGGTAATAATTTTATTTAATTGAAAAAGTATAGTTTCGCTTCTAAGTTAAATTTACTTCCTTTGAATACCTTGTGGGCTTGTCCTGAGGTAGTTACTTAGTATAACATACTTTTTTATAGAATTCGCAATAACTATAAATTATTATTATATAAAAATAACATATCGATAGTATTTTTCTATTTATAGCTTATCAAGTATCTTGCATACAGAAAAATAAACAGATATAAAATGAATTTACAAGAGTTAAATAAAATAGGATTAACCCATGAAGGGTCTAAAAATACAGCAGAAAAGTTAAATGAGCTTTTAGCAAACTATCAAATATTTTATATGAACGTGAGAGGTTTGCATTGGAATATTAAAGGGAAAGATTTTTTTGTATTACATGAAAAGTTTGAGGAGTTGTATAATGGTTCTTTAGAAAATATAGATGAAGTTGCGGAGCGTATTTTAACTTTAGGGGTAACACCATTACATTCTTATAAAGTCTATACTAAAATTTCAAAAATAGAAGAAGTTGAAAATGTTTTTGATAGTGTTGCGGCTGTTAATACTGTTTTAGACGGATTGAGGCAGCTACTTATTATAGAACGAGAAATTTTAGCAGTTGCTTCCGAAATAAATGATGAAGGAACAGTATCTTTAATGAGTGATTATATTACTGAGCAAGAAAAATTGGTTTGGATGTTTTCTGCAGTAGTAGCAAAATAATTATTAATATTTTTAGAAAAAATAACAATGAGGTTTCATACTAGAAAATGGGTAAAACCAGAAGATTTAAATGCCAATGAAACCCTTTTTGGAGGGAAATTATTAGCATGGATAGATGAAGAAGCTGCACTATATAGTATTATTCAGCTTGAGAATAATTATGTGGTAACTAAATATATGTCTGAAATAAATTTTATCTCTTCTGCTAGAAAAGGAGATATTATTGAAATAGGGATAGAGGTTAAAAAATTTGGAAAAACATCCTTAACATTGAGTTGTGAGGTTCGTAATAAAATGACTAGACAAACCATAATTACAATTGATAAAATTATTATGGTAAATCTGGATGAAGATGGAAAACCACTGCCACATTATAAAACGGAAATAGAATATGTTAAAGACCGATTAAAGTAATTATAAAATCATGCATAAAAGCGCTCAAGAAATGGAGCGCTTTTTTTATTTGGTATGCCTAGAAAAGGCAAATACGTACTGTTTTTTCGTTTAAACGTGAGCGCTAAATTAATATTATTGTATCCACAGATATTACTGTTAGTTTTTTCCATATTTTTTCTTGAATAGTAGATTGTATGGAATAATCTTGGAATACACTAATTTTCTGAATACGCCTCGTTAATAGAGGTTTGAATATTCCTACACTAGTTACTGGTTAAAAGAGTTTACTTCAGTAGAAAAATAAACAATAGAGAAATAACAATGGCTATTCCAAAACTAAGGAGGGTTCCAATTAATATATACTCGGTAAGTTTTCGATCTTTAGCCTCTGTGAGATCGCTAAATCTAAAAATCGATTTGGCTGCAATTAAAAAACCTACTCCTTCCCAATGGTTTGTAGCAATAAAAGTAAAAACAAGTAAACGCTCTAGCATCCCAATATATTTTCCTGCATTTTCTAAGGAATCTCCTTTATCCATTTCTGTTTTAGGAGTGTAAATTGAGATTAATGTTTTTATTAAAATTGAAGTAGGCTGTGTTAGAAATAATATAGCCGTAATAACAAGTAATGTTTGTGTGCTGCTTAAAATATCTAAGTTGAAATTTAAGGATCCTTGTAATTTACTGATAATGAAAATTACTAATATGTGTAAAATTTGATCAATAAAAAATAAAAGTCTTTTAGATTTTTCGGTTTGAAATAAAAGCTTTCCAGCATCAATAAAAAAGTGTGAAACTCCTATAATTAAAGGGATATACCATAAACTTAGATCCCAAATAAATAAAAAAGCTAGCAGCGTATGGAGGAGTATATGTAAATAAAGTTTTCCTGAAGTTAGTTTCTTTTCTTCTTTTTCTACGACCCATTTTTTTGATTGAAATGTAAAGTCTCCTAATAGATGCGCTAAGAATAGTTTTAAAAATAACTCCATTTTTGCTGTTTTATAAAGTGCTTATTTTATGGCGATACATTTTATCAACTTCCATAATTTCTTCAAACGATGCTCTTTTTAAATGTTCGCTCACAGTATTTTGCTTAATTCCTATAATATTCCCTAATTCCTCTTGAGGCAATTCAGGATTTTTGATGGAAAGTGTTACAATTTCTGCCGATTTTTTTGTCCAATTATCCATGGCAATTAAAGCAAGTTTAAAATATAGATTTAACTCTTTATTTAACTCGTTATTAGCCGTTTTTATTGCCAAATTGACCTTATTTTGTTTTAGTTTTTCAAACTCTTCTCCAGAATAAATAAAAGCACTTCCATTAGATTCAGAAATACGTTTGGCTTTGTGTGTTTTCTCTCCAACTCCAATTGCCATACGTACATCTAGCGCCTTTATACTTTTTATAGTAGCTTTTATCAATACAGCCATTTCAAAAGCTTGATACCAATCTCTTATTTCTATTTGAAAACTGTCTCCTCTATAAATTTCCCAATACTTATTTGAAGAATCGATGTTATAAAAAATTTCTTTTAAGGGTGCTAACCATTCTTCGGGATTTTTTATTTCCCTAGAATTAATAATATCTCCTGTTATAATACTTGTCATAATATATTGGGTTTTTACCCGGGAGCATCAAATATCGTGTTTTTTAACGATATATACAAATATCGTCTATTTTAACGATAATTAATCTTATCGCTTATTTAAACGATAAACAGAGATATCGTTTTTTAAATCGATAAATTACAAATCTATTTGAACATTATAACCTTCTAATTCATGGATCAGTTGGTTAACTGTATAATCCAATTTATTAGCATAGTCATGGCGCTCTTTTCTCAGTTGGTTTCGTTTGATACTCTTAAAAAAACGTTTTAAATCGTTTTCTGTCTTTAAAATAAGACCTGGTACTTTTACACTTTTACCATCGTCATCTTTGGCAACCATTGTAAAATAAGAAGAATTACAATGTTTGATTTCTCCAGTTCTAATATTTTCAGCTTCAACACGAATTCCAATAACGATAGATGTATTTCCGACAAAATTAACGGAAGCTTTCATGGTTACTAATTCGCCAATTTCTATCGGCATTAAAAAATCTACAGTATCTACAGAGGCTGTAACACAATAAGATCCTGAATGTTTTGAAGCACATGCAAATGCTATTTGGTCTAGAAGAGAAAGTATGAATCCCCCATGGATTTTCCCACTAAAATTAGAGTGGGAGGGAAGCATGAGTTCAGATATTTCAACAGTGGAAGCGCTTACGGGCTTGAATTTTGGAGTCATTTTAAGATAATTAGTTATTCAAATTTAAAAATTGGTAGGTGGTTTTATAGTAATTTATTTTGATCAGAAGCAGGGAGTTCATCCAATTCGTCTTGCTCGTCTGAAACTCGATTTAGCCATTTCTGGTCTATTTGCTTACTTGCTTTGGCTCCTAACTTTTTAAGTTTTTCTACACGTCCAAGCAGATTCCCTTTTCCTGTAAGTTTAGTCATAGAACTTGCGTAGGAAGTTTGAACAGTATTAAGCTGTTTCCCTACTTTTTCTAAATCGTCTAAAAGGTTTTTAAATTGATCGTACAGCCGTCCGGCTTGGATAGCAATATCTAGTGCATTTTTATGTTGTTTATCGTTTTGCCACATGCTGTCAATGGTGCGTAGTGTTGCCAAAAGGGTGGAAGGGGTAACAATAACTATATTTTTTTCAAAAGCAATATTGTACAATTGTGGTTCTTGTTGGGATGCTATGGCAAAGGCAGGTTCCATAGGGATAAAGAGTAATACAAAATCAGGACTTTCAATTTTGTATAAGTCGTGATAATTCTTTGCACTTAATTGCTCTACGTGTTTTTTAATAGAATTTACATGCTCTTTTAATAAAGCAGGCCTTAAATCTTCATCTTCTTCATTTACATAACGTTCATAAGCAATTAACGAAACTTTTGAATCGACAATCATTTTTTTATTATCTGGTAAATGAATAATTACATCAGGCAATACACGTTTACCTTCATCCGTAGTAAAACTATTTTGCACCGTATATTCACTTCCTTTTTCTAGACCCGATTTTTCGAGGACGCGCTCAAGCACCAATTCTCCCCAATTTCCTTGCATTTTTGTATCGCCTTTTAGCGCTTTGGTAAGGTTGGAAGCCTCTTTTGTAATTTGCTGATTTAAGTCTTTTAAGTTTCTTAATTGTTCTTGTAAAGCAGAATGGCGGGTAATACTTTCCTTATTACTGTCTTCTACTCGTTTCTCAAAATGTTGAATTTTCTCCTGAAGAGGTGTTAAAATATTTGTTATATTTTCTTTATTCTGAAGTGTAAATTTCTGAGATTTCTCTTCTAAAATTTTATTAGCTAAAACCTGAAATTTTTCTTCAAACTTTACTTGGAGTTGTTCTACTTCTGCTTTTTGCTCTTTATTTCGCTCTAATAAATTATCAAAATCTACTTCTTTTCTAGATAGCCGAATTGCAAGGGAATCTTTTTCTTGTCTAATAGCTTCTTTTGCTAAAACTTCTTTTTCTATACTGTTTTTTAACTGTGCTATTTGCTCTAATAATTGGGCTTCTTGGGCGTCAAAAGCCCCTTGGGTATTATTGTTTTTTAATTTCTGAATATAGATACCCAAAAAGATCCCACCAATGGCAAATATAAATGCGACAATTATTAAAAGAAGATTTTCAGTCATTATGTGTATTTTCGTTGAAAATTTTAAATTGAAATTTAGTTGTAAAGATAAAAGAATAGCTTCAATTTAAAACTTTCAAGAATAACAATTACGATTCCTTTTTTAGGATTTTAGTATTTTAAAAGAAATTTTCGCAAAGCATGAGCTTCTATCAACGCTACCATAAATTTAGTATTCTAGCAATTCTACTTTGTTCTTTCCTATTAAATGGACAGCGGAGACCACCTATTCATAACTTTAATGTAGGAGATTATCAGGCTGGAATCCAGAACTGGGGTATTGCATATGGAGACAAGAATTTATATGTAGCTAATAATGAAGGTTTGCTAGAGTTTGATGGCAATACTTGGCGATTTTATGAATTGCCTAATAAAACAATTGTTCGCTCTGTAGCTTATTTTGATAATAAAATTTACACTGGGTCTTATGAGGAGTTTGGATTTTGGGAAAAAACATCCACCGGAGAGTTGCAATATACTAGTTTGAGTAATCAATTAGCAGCAACTAATATTGAAACGGAATCTATTTGGTCTATTTACAAATTAAAAGACGCTATAATTTTTAAATCCTTCAGTGGCATATTTATTTATAAAAATGAAAAAATAAATGTACTAAAATCTGAAACCACCATTTTAGGTGCTAATGTAGTTAATGGCGAATTTTTTGTTTTTGGAAGGAATAAAGGGATCTATAAATTAATAGATGATGAATTAATACTTCAGCAGCAAACAACACTTTTAAAAGATTATAAAGTACAATCTATTGCTTCTTTTGAAGGCAATAAAATTATAATAGGAACATCTCTTAACGGTTGTTTTATATGGGATAATAATAGTTTAAAACCTTGGAAGCATCCTCTTAATGAGTTGATGAAGCATAATCAGCTCAATAAAATAACTATAAACAAGGATTATATTTTCTTGGGAACTATTAAAAATGGAATGTATGTTTTTAATCGTAAGACAGAACAGTTTTACAATTTAAATGTTCAAAATGGACTTCAAAACAACACCATTCTTGGAAGCTTATTTACAGATAGAGGAATTTTATGGCTCTCATTAGACAATGGAGTCTCTGCAATTCCAATACATTTTGATGCGTATTATTTAAACCCTTCTAAACTCGATATTGGCGGTGTTTATGATATGGTTTCTTTAAATAATCAAACCTATATTGCTACCAATACAGGAGTATATGTAGGAAACCAAGATAGTATAGAATTTATTGAAGGTTCTCAAGGACATATTTGGGATTTAACACTGGTTGACGGTGTTATTGTTTGTGGGCATAATCTTGCAACATATCAAATAAAAAATAAAAAATTGGAAGTCATTTCTGATAAAAATGGAGGCTACGTTTTTAAGAAGATAGATGGAAAGCAAAATACGTATATACAAGGAAATTATTCTGGACTTACACTTTATAAAAAAAATGGTAAAGAGTGGAAGGTAAATGATGTAGAAGGAATAGATTTTCCTGTTAAAAAAATAGTTTTCGAAAAAGACCATATTGCATGGGTAGCTCATACTTATAAAGGAATTTATAGAGTTCATTTTTCTGAAGATTACGCTAAAATTCTTCGAATAGAAGAGCAATATAATACAGCGTTATCAAATATTTATTTGGTGAAAATTTTTAAAATAGAAGGACAAATAGCTTTTTATAACAATAATAAGTGGTTTGTTTATAATCCTATAGAGCAAAAAATTGAACCTTTTGAATCGTTAAGAACTATTTTAGGAAAAGATGCTGCGGCCTATCCAATTACAGATGATGGAGTGCAACCTGTTATTTTTAAAAAGGCGGATGGGATGTTATTTATGCGAGAGCAGTTAAATGATGAAAATTCTCAATTTTATATTCCTTCTAGGTATTATGCAAATCGATTGTTAAAAAATGACGAAAGAGCCATTGTGGTAAACGATTCATTAGTTCAGATAGCATTATATAACGACATCCTAGCGGTTAATACAAAAAAGATTAGCGGAAATAAAAAACATGAAAATCCCATAATAAATAGAGTTTTAAAGAACGGAAACCCTTTGCCTTTAGATAGTTTGCATGTATTTAAGCCGCGAGATACTATTATAATTGAAACTTCTGTTCCTTTTCTTACAAATAACTCTATTGTTTATAGCTTGTCTAATGGAGAAAAAACAGAATATAGAGATGCACAAAATGGTAAAATTATAGTTACAAATTTGCCTTATGGAGAAACTACTATAGATATCCGCTCTAAAATGAAAACAGAAATTTCCAAAACAGGAATTAAACTTGAGTTGGAAACAAAAAAACCATGGTATCTAGGTGTTTGGGGAATTCTTCTTGCATTAGGAATTTTAGCAATTATTATAGTAGGAGTTTTTACGGTGAATAAGTTTGTTTTAATTCGCCATAAAAAATATTTAGATGATCAGTTTGAGCATCAAAAAGAGCTTAATAGAAAGGAAGAGGCACTAAGGCATGAGAAAAAACTTAATGAGATTGAGAAGAGACAGCATGAACAAGAGTTAAAAAAGAAAACTAAAGAATTGGCAAATACCGCCATGGAGATGACTAAGAAAAATGAGATTCTTGTAGATTTAAAAGAAGAGTTAAATCATTTTAAGTCAGAAATAATTGATAAAGTACGTTTTAATAAACTCCTTAAAAAAGTAGATCGTAATATTAATAACGCAAACGACTGGGAGATTTTTGAATCTAATTTTAATGAAATTCACGATTCATTTTTCAAAAACCTATTACAACTTCATCCAGATAAGCTTACTTCTAAGGATTTAAAGTTATGTGCATATCTAAAAATGAATTTATCTAGTAAAGAAATTGCACCACTTATGAGTATTTCGGTGAGAGGAGTAGAAATCCACAGATACAGATTACGTAAAAAGTTGGACTTAACCTCAGAACAGAATCTTAATGAGTATTTAATGAATATATAGTTTCTATTTTTTATTACTGTTGTCCGATAAAAGTTAACGGGATTTATTGGACTCCACTTATATCAAGGTTTAAAAGAGGTTTTTAAAATACCTCCCCCTTACTATCAAGAAAAATGAATAAAAAGAAGGAGTTGGTAATGTTGTTTCTTTAAACTACTCATTTTGTAATAGTTTAGATTTAGTGCTTCTTCTTTTCTCTTACAGCGAAGCGGTCTTATATTTTATTCGGATATTAATGGTTTTTATTTAAAAAATCTCCTATACCTAGGCTGCAAAGTTTTTCTGCCACGAATTCACAAATATTTTTTTGCCTTCCCTTACCCATAACCTTAATAAGAGAAGAGAAGAAAAATAAATCTGTGAATCTGTAGCTTAAACTTATAAAACATATTATTGTTGTCCTACAAAAGTTAACGGAATTTATTAGCCTCTACTTATATCGAAGTTTAAATGAGATTTTCAAAATAGTCCTTTGCTATTAATCCCTCATTGAGGGTTTTTTCCCAGAGTCTGTTCTGAGTATATCGAAGAGTTCTACGTTAAAATGGATTAAATTATTTTACTTTGAATACCTCGTAGACTTACCTCGAGGTAGTTGATTTAAGGAGTTATCTATCCTTATTTTAACAAAACTTAGAATGCTATAATCTTAAAATTTTAGGTTTTAAATGAAAAATCATCATTTTTTAGGGTCTAAAAAAACGAAATTAACATTGAAATAATACATCATCACTACTACATTTTGTAATTTTGTATAGAATTACTTCATTTTAACACACTTGAATCCCTCTAAAAACCTGCCTTAAGAACAGTTCTCACTAATGATGTATTTAAGAAGTGGTGTTTTTTTACTACATCGTTATAGTTTATGATAGTTTTAAGAAGCTAACTTTAATATGTAAATAGAAATGAAAAATTATTTGTTAACATTTATATTGTTATGTTGTTTTTCAGGGTTCGCCCAACAGCAAACAATTTCTGGTGTAATTACGGATGATCAAGACATGCCGTTACCAGGAGCATCAGTTTTAATTAAGGGAACCACAACAGGAACCCAAACAGATTTCGATGGAAATTATTCTATTGAAGCTACTAATGGAGATACACTTGTATTTTCTTATGTAGGAATGGAGCCTCAAGAAATTGTAGTAGGAAACACTTCTTCAATAAACGTTTCTCTTACAGTTTCTACCAACCAATTAGACGAAGTAGTGGTGGTAGGTTATGGTACACAAAGGCGTTCCGATTTAACAGGAGCTATTGTATCTGCAAAAGCTGAAGATATAGCAGAACAGCCAGCACTTAATGCAATGCAGTCTTTACAAGGTAAAGTTGCAGGGGTAAACATTATAAATAGTGATGCGCCAGGTACAGACCCTAAGGTTGTTATTAGAGGGGTTGGAACGGCATCTGCTGGGAGTAGTCCTTTATATGTTGTAGATGGAATTATGGTAAGTAATATTCAGAATATCAGTCCTAGCGATATTGCTAGTGTTGATATTATGAAAGATGCTTCTTCCGCAGCAATTTATGGTAGTGATGCTGCCAATGGGGTTGTTTTAATTACAACAAAAAGTGGTAAAAGTGGAAAAGCTAAAATTAAAGTAGAATCTTTCTACGGAGCTAAATCTGTGCTAAATCCAGTAGAGATGGCTAATGGACAGGAGTATATTAACTACTTTAATGAAAAGCAAACGTCAACAGGAGGATCTTATCAATTATCGCCAAATCAAGCGTATGATACAGATTGGTATGATGAACTAATAGGAACGGCTTTTTCTAACAATAATAATGTAGCTATTTCTGGAGGTTCGGAAAATGTTGATTATTTCTTCAGTGTAAATAATTATAATGAAGATGGTTTATTAAAAGATCAACGATATAATAGAACTACTATTAGGACTAACAATACTTTTAAGCTTTTTGAAGGAAGATTAAAATTAACTCCTAATGTAAACTTATCTTTTACAAATGAGAATCCTAAAGGATATGGAGTATTTAATGATGCTTACAGACAATCTCCTTTAGTTCCTGTTTATTATGAAAGCGGTCAATATGGGCAAAGCTTTGTAAATCAATCTACTGGATTAGTTGGTTATCAAGGTGCTCCGGGAGAAACAATTGGACGTTTAAATTCTATTGGGAATCCAGTTGCTAATGCTTTTTATGATAATCAGAAGATTCAAACTACAAACCTTCAAGGGTTATTTAAGGCGGAATTTGATGTTACAGATTGGTTAAAATTGAGTTCTAGATTTGGGGCTACAAAATATTACTACAAAAAGAGAGTATTTAATGATGTTAAAGGGAGATGGTTAACTTCAGACCCTACAAGAACATCAGGTCAATTTGATCAGTTAAAAGAAGAAAATCCTACCTCATTAACTTATGTCAATAACGATCTTTCTTATGAAAATAAAGAGGAATTTCGTTATAACTGGGATACTTTTATAACCATAGATAAGTCGTTCAACAAGCATAACTTTAATATGTTACTTGGGCTTACTAGAGATTTAAGAAATGATAATTATAGAAGTTATGTAAAAGGGTATGATGTTCCAAGTCAAGAACAATATTGGAATATCGATATGGCTTCATCAGATTATGATAAAATAGCTGAACAAGGCTACAGTAATATCAGAACAAAGCTTTCTTATTTTGGAAGACTTCAATACAACTTTGATAATAAATATTTTATTACTGCAAACTTTAGAAGAGATGGAGACAGTTTCTTTAAAGAGAATGAAGAATATTGGGGTAATTTCCCATCATTCAGTGCAGGTTGGGTAATTTCTCGTGAAGAATTTATGAGTAATTCAGGGATTGATTTCTTAAAAATCCGTGGAGGATACGGTAAATTAGGAAATGCAAATGTACCTCAATTAAACACAAATACAGTGAGTACAGATCCTGGAAGTAATAGTAATAACTATGTGTTTGGACCAAACCAATCTTTAATTTTTGGTTCTAGTTTTGGAACCCCAGTAACAGAATTAACTTGGGAAAAAACAAATGAGATTTTTGCAGGATTAGATATTTCAATATTAGAAAGTAGACTGTCTGCTAATTTAGATTACTATAATAGAACTACCGAAAATGCTATTATGAATGTAAAACCTTTATTAAACTCTGCCTTCCAAGCTTCTTATTATGATCATGGAGGGGAGGTAAATAACGAAGGTTTTGAAGTTGCTTTAAACTGGCAAGATCAGGTAAGTGAAGATTTTTCATACAGCATTGGAGTTAACTACGGATATAACAAAAATGTTTTGCAAGATGTTAAACCAGCATACGATGGTAATACAGGAGGTAGTTTGGCAAATGGACAAATAACCAAAAGACTGCAAGAAGGTCAGCCTCTTTACGCTTGGTGGATGTATGAAGCAGATGGTGTATGGCAAACACAAGACGAAATTGATAATAGTGCGAGTTTAGAAAGTGCAAAACCTGGTTATTTAAAATATAAAGACCAAAATGAAGATGGTATTATAGATGATAGAGATAAGGTTTTTATGGATTCTTATTTACCTAAATTTAACTACGGAATTAATTTAGGATTAAATTATAAAAGATTTGATTTTAACGTAGATGCATTTGGTGTTGGAGGAAATAAAGTTTATAACGGACTCAAAGGAGTGCGTATTGATGGTGGGGAAAATGTAACCAAAGAAGTTTACGATAACCGTTGGACAGGACCAGGATCTACAAATGTAAACCCAGGAGCAGATAGAGATGCGGTGGCTTCTAGTTATTATTTAGAAAACGGAGATTATTTAAGGATTAATAATATTTCTATTGGATATACTTTATCTGAAGATGCTATAAAATATTTCTCTAAATTAAGAATCTACGCTACAGCTCAAAATCCATTTTTATTTACTAAATACACAGGATTTACACCAGAATTATTACAATCTGGAGCACCAAATGAGACTGCTGGGATAGAGCTTTCTGCATATCCAAATGTAAAAACATTTATACTCGGGGTTAATATAGAATTGTAAAAAATTAAAGAATAGAAATCATGAAAATAAAATATAATAAATCGCTTTTACTATTGGCAGCTATAGTTACATTAGTTGCTTGTAGTGAAGATTACCTAGATGTAGATTCTAGAGAAGACATCTCTCAGGAAGATAGCGAACAAACCTTGAAAGGAGAGAATTTTGTGACAGGAGTATATGGAATGTTAACAGATTTTTCCTATGCTTTTTCCTACTTGGGAGTTACAGAAATTATTTCGGATAATGCAGACAAAGGAAGTTCTCCAACCGATTCTGGAGCAGATAAAGAGGCTTTAGATAATCTTCAGCACACAACATCTGCTGGGTCTGTTAGAGCAATGTGGGAATTATGGTATAAATCTATTGGTCGCGCTACAAGTTCAATAGAGTTTCTAGAAACATCTTCCATGGAAAATGCTGCCTTAAAAAATAGATTGATTGGAGAAGCTAAATTTTTAAGAGCTTTAAATTACTTTTGGTTGGTACGTTCTTTTGGGGATGTAACAATTCAAGGAGTTTCAGAGCCTTCGGAGAGAGCTCCTAAAGAAGAAGTTTATGCTTATATAGAGCAGGATTTGAAAGATGCTATAGACGCCCTTCCAAAGAAAAGCGAATATGCAAGTAAAGATTTAGGGAGAGCTACTAAAGGTGCGGCACAAGCTTTACTTTCTAAAGTTTTTTTATATGAAGAAAAATGGGATGAGGCGCAAACGTATGCCGAAATGGTTATAAATTCTGGAGAGTATAGCTTAGAACCTAATTATGAAGATATTTGGAGAGTTTATACTGAAAATGGAGTAGAATCTATTTTTGAAGTTCAAGCAAGAGGAGAATCAATTGCTCATGGAGTACAACAGTATTCTCAAACACAAGGAGCTCGAGGAACCAGTGGTTGGGGCTGGGGCTTCAATACTCCATCTCAAAATTTAGTAGATGCTTTTGATGCTGAAGGAGATGAAATAAGAAAAAATGCTACGATTATTTTTCCTGGAGAAACCCTTTGGGATGGGAGAGAAGTAAGTGCTTCTGTAGAAAATGCTGCTTATAATGAAAAAGCATATTCTAGTGCAAACGCAGGAGCTAGTGATACGGATAAAAATATTAGGATTATCCGTTATGCAGAGGTGTTGTTAATTCATGCGGAAGCAGCAAATGAACAAGGAAACGCTTCAGCAGCGTTAGCTTCTTTGAAAAAAGTTAGAGATCGTGTTAATTTACCAGAATATACTAACACAGATCAAACTGCATTACGAATGAAAATTTGGAATGAAAGAAGACTTGAGTTAGCATTTGAGCACGACCGTTGGTTTGATTTGTTAAGAACTGGTCAGGCAAAAGATGCAATGGCTGAAGATGGGAAAACATTTATTACAGGTAAGCATGAACTTTTTCCAATTCCTAATGACCAATTAATTCAAACTCCAGAAATCCCTCAAAATCCAGGGTGGTAAGAAAATTTTAAAAAATATATAATATGCGATTATTATTGGCATTTATAGCTGTCACATTCACATTAGTTGGATGTGACAGTTCTAAAAAATCAGAAAAAAAAGAGACATCAAAGTCAGATGAAGTAGCTGTGGAAGATGGAGAATTTCATCCTTCAACAGAAGACAAAGCTTTGATGGATAAGGTGCAAAAGCAAACCTTCGAATATTTTTGGAGTGGCGCACAACCAAACTCTGGACTTGCAGCAGAGCGGATTCATCTGGATGGAATTTACCCTTCAAAAGACAAGCATGTGGTTACTACTGGAGGTAGTGGATTTGGTATCATGGCTATTTTAGTTGGGGTAGAACGTGGGTATATAACCAAAGATCAGGCATTAGAGAGGTATATAAAAATTGTAGATTTTTTAAAGAATGCAGATCGTTTTCATGGGGCTTGGCCACATTGGATGGATGATAATACAGGAAAAGTAAAACCTTTTAGTAAGTATGATGATGGAGGAGATTTAGTAGAAACTGCTTTTTTAATTCAAGGACTTTTAACAGTTGCTGAATATTATAAAACTGACAATTCGGAACAATCAAAACAATTGGTTGCAGATATCCAAAAACTATACGAAGAGGTGGAATGGGATTGGTATACTAAAGGAGAGAATGTTTTATACTGGCACTGGTCGCCTAACAATGGTTGGAAAATGAATTTTCCTGTTGGTGGATACAATGAGTGTTTAATAATGTATGTACTTGCAGCAGCTTCTCCTACACATCCTATTTCTAAAGAAGTTTATGAACAAGGATGGGCTCGTGGTGGAGCTATAGCAAAGGACACAACATATTATGGTTTAAAAACAGTTTTAGATCATTATGAATATGATAAAGACCCTGTAGGGCCAATGTTCTGGGCACATTATTCTTATTTAGGATTAAATCCAGAAGGACTTAAAGACCAGTATGGAGATTATTGGAAATTAAACCGTAACCATGCTATGATTCAATATAAATATTGTGTTGACAATCCTCATAACTATAAAGGTTATGGAGAGAATTGTTGGGGACTAACCTCTAGCTATTCTATGAAAGGATATGCTGGTCACCATCCAGGAGATAAAGATTTAGGAGTTATTTCTCCAACGGCAGCATTGTCTTCAATGCCATATACGCCAAAAGAGAGTATGCAGTTTTTAAGATTTATGTATAAAGAGCAAGATTCTTTAATAGGTAAATATGGACCGTACGATGCTTTTAGTTTACAAGATAATTGGTATTTACCTAGGTATTTGGCAATAGATCAAGGACCAATTCCTGTTATGATTGAAAATTATAGAACAGGTTTATTTTGGAAATTATTTATGAAGAATGAAGATGTTCAAAAAGGACTAGATAAATTGGGGTTTACCATAACTAAATAAAAAGAAAGTAGTACTCTGTATCATTTTTGTTGATTCTCGAAATATTTATAACTATCTGTAATTCAGATGTTAAATCTTCGTTTTCATTGGGAGCGGCAGCTAATTTATATAGTTAATTTAATATGACTTTTTAAAATAAATGCTTAAATGAAAAATAAAATTAGATTAATTAGTTTTTTTCTGATGTGCTTTCCAGTACTAATGATAGCTCAAACGAAGCTTTATCAAAAGGATAATTTTGTAAAAGGAAAGGAAACGTTGAAATACAGAATACTGCTGCCTGATAACTTTTCAGAAGACAAACAATATCCTTTGGTTCTTTTTTTACATGGTGCTGGAGAGCGTGGAGACAATAATGAGAGTCAGTTAACACACGGAAGTAGTCTATTTACTTCTGAAGAAAATAGAGCTAATTTCCCAGCTATTGTAATTTTTCCACAGTGTCCAAAAAACGATTATTGGTCTAATGCTGATGTTGATCGCTCTGGCGAGGGAGTGAAACTTGTTTTTCATGATGATAAAAAGCCTACAAAGGCCTTGAGCTTAACAATGGATTTATTAAATCAATTTATAGAAAAATCCTTTGTAAAAAAAGAGCAAGTATATGTTGTAGGATTGTCTATGGGAGGAATGGGAACTTTCGAAATATTATCTAGAATGCCTACAACCTTTGCCGCAGCTATGCCTATTTGTGGTGGCGGTAGTGAAGAAGCTGTAAGTAAATACGTAAATACACCAATGTGGGTATTTCATGGCGCACAAGATGATGTTGTAAATCCGTTACATTCTGTAAAAATGGTAGAAGCTATTTTAAAAGCAGGAGGGCATCCTAAGTTTACACTTTACAACGATGCAAACCATAATAGTTGGGATTCTGCTTTTAGTGAGCCTGACTTTTTACCATGGTTATTTTCGCATCAGAAGGACAAATAATTGAGAATATTTTAAAATTCATAAGAGAATAAAAATTAAATAGAAATAAAGAAAATGAATGTATTGAAACCCATATTAGTTGCTTTTGTTTTAAGCCTTACTACTATTGGAATTGCTCAAAGTAAAAAGCAAATACCCGAAGTGGAAGCTTTATTAAAAAAAATGACTATTGATGAAAAAATAGGGCAATTAAACTTATTAACTCCTGGAGGTGGTGTTGCCACTGGGTCTGTAGTGAGTGAAAATGTAGAAGCCAAAATAAAAGCTGGTAATGTAGGGGGACTTTTTGGAGTGGCTAGTCCTTCTAAAATGAAAATTGCTCAGGATATTGCAGTTAAGCAAACCCGTTTGCAAATACCATTACTTTTTGGGTCGGATATTATTCATGGATACAAAACAACGTTCCCAATTCCACTCGGACTTTCTTCTAGTTGGGATATGGATTTAATTAAAAGTACAGCACAAATAGCAGCAAAAGAGGCTACTGCAGATGGAATAAATTGGAATTTTTCTCCAATGGTAGATATTGCTAGAGATCCAAGATGGGGAAGAATAGCAGAAGGAGCAGGAGAGGATGCTTATCTAGGTTCTGCCATTGCTAGAGCTATGGTAACTGGTTACCAAGGAGATAACCTTACCGATGCTAATACAATGTTGGCTTGTGTAAAACATTTTGCATTGTATGGAGCTATTGAGGGAGGACGCGATTATAATTCGGTTGATATGAGTCGTGTAAAAATGTTTAATCAATATTTACCACCTTATAAAGCTGCCATTGATGCTGGTGCAGCAAGTGTAATGACATCTTTTAACGATGTTGATGGAGTTCCTGCAACTGGGAATAAGTGGTTGTTAACCGATTTATTACGAGATCGTTGGGGGTTTGAAGGTTTTGTAGTTTCAGATTATACTTCCTTAAATGAAATGATTGCGCACGGATTAGGAGATTTACAGGCAGTTTCTGCTTTGGCATTGAAGGCTGGTTTAGATATGGATATGGTTGGAGAAGGATTTCTATCGACTTTAAAAAAATCTTTATCAGAAGGAAAAGTTACCGAAGCTGATATAACAAATGCTTGTAGAAGAGTTTTAGAAGCTAAACATAAGTTAGGATTATTTGATAATCCATATCGTTACATTGATAATAGTCGCCCTGCAAAAGATATTCTTACGAAAGAGAATAGAGACGTAGCTCGACAAGCAGCAACACATTCGTTTGTTTTATTAAAAAATGAAAATAATGTGTTGCCTCTTAAAAAGGCAACAAAAATTGCTTTAGTTGGACCATTAGCAGATAGCAGAAATAATATGCTTGGAACATGGGCACCAACGGGAGATGTTAAAAATGCAATAACTATTTTAGAAGGATTTAAAAATGTAGCTCCAGATGCAACCATAACATATGCAAAAGGGAGTAATATTTTAAATGATGCTGAAATGGCTAAAAAGATAAATGTTTTTGGTCCTCGTGTTGAAATAAGTAAAGAGTCTTCAGAAGCTTTATTAAATGAAGCTTTAGCTGCAGCCAAAAAATCGGATGTTGTAGTAGCCGTAGTTGGAGAAGCAACAGAAATGAGTGGAGAAGCAGCAAGTAGAACAGATATTACAATTCCAGATACTCAGAAAAAATTAATAAAAGCACTAGTTGAAACTGGAAAACCTGTTGTATTAGTTTTAATGAGTGGAAGACCATTAGCAATTCCAGAAGAATTTAATTTACCAGTGAGCATATTACAAGTATGGCATCCTGGAGTAGAAGCAGGGAATGCAGTTGCAGATGTAGTTTTTGGAAATTATAATCCATCAGGAAAATTAACTGCTACATGGCCTCGTTCTGTTGGACAAATTCCTGTTTACCATAGCATGAAAAATACCGGAAGACCAGCTCCAGCTTCTGAAGAGTTTCAAAAGTTTAAATCGAATTATTTAGATGAGAAAAATTCTCCTTTATTTCCTTTTGGATATGGATTGAGTTATACTTCTTTTGAATATGCTGATTTAAAAATTAATAAGGATAAAATTTCTCAGGGAGAGGCAGTAGAAGTATCTGTTACTTTAAAGAATACTGGGAATTTCGATGGGGAAGAAGTTGTACAATTATACTTACATGACGTGGTGAGAAGTATTACGCCTCCTAATCGCGAATTAAAAGGATTTAAAAAGGTATTTTTAAAGAAAAACGAAAGTAAAGAGGTAACAATTACTTTACAGCCTGAAGATTTGAAATTTTATAATTCTGATTTAGAATTTGTTGCAGAACCAGGAACTTTTGAAGTTTTTGTAGGTGGAGATTCTAATGCAAGCTTGAAAAAAGAATTTATTTTAGAATAAAAAAGAATTTATAATGAAGAAAACATACGTTTTATTTTTAGTAGGATTTTTATTTGTGACTATGCAAATAAAAGCTCAAGAACGTTTTAAAGACGTTGTTTTTAATACGGTGAAGTCAGAAACTTTTACGTATTCAGATACGCTTCAATTAGATTTTTACAGTTCAAAACAGGATATGTTAGCAAAAAAACCGCTACTTATATTAGTACATGGTGGCGGTTTTTCTTCTGGAAAAAGAGACAATCCAATGGAGAAAGAGTTTTGTAGAGAGATGGCAAAAAGAGGGTACGCTGTGGCTTCTATGAGTTATCATCTTACCAGAAAAGGAAAATCTTTTGGGTGTGATTATTCTTCAGAAGGGAAAATAGAAACCTTTGATTCGGTAACTAATGATATTCTTGACGCTACTGATTTTTTAATTCAGAAGTCAAAAAATCTAAAGTTTGATCCAAGTCAGATTGTATTAGTAGGAAGTAGCGCGGGAGCAGAAGCTGTTTTAAATACAGTCTATATGCCTAATAGTTCAAAAATTAAGTATGCTGGAGTTGTTTCTTTTGCGGGAGCGCTTGTAAGTTTAGAGCATTTAACCAAGGAGACTGCTATTCCTTCGGTTTTTTTCCACGGAAAGAAAGACAATTTAGTTCCTTATTACATTGCACCACATCATTATTGTAAACCTAATCAGCCTGGTTTTTTAACGCTATTTGGAGCTAAAGCAATTACAGAGAAACTTCAAAAATTAGGAGCTTCGTATTTGTTGGCAACAGATCCTGAGGGAAATCATGATTGGGCAAATTTAGCTTACAAATTCACCGATGAAATAGCAGATTTTATATCGAATGCAATAATTCATAAAGAGCAAATTACATATAATCTTCAATTAGCATCTAAAAAATGAAAAGCATATCTAAATTAATACCTTTTTTAATTTTAGCTATTTTACTTACAAGCTGTAAGGAAAAAACTGATCAGGAAGAAAACAATACGGAGGTTGTAGCAGGAGCAGAAAAGCCTAATATTTTATTTATAATGGCAGATGATCATGCTTTTCAAGCTATTAGTGCTTATGGTTCTGAAATAAGTAAATTGGCTCCAACTCCAAATATTGATAGAATTGCTAAAAATGGCGCAATTTTTAATCATACCTACTGTACAAACTCTATTTGTGGTCCAAGTAGAGCGGTAATTTTAACTGGAAAACATAGTCATATTAACGGTTTCAGGCAAAATGGAGAGCGCTTTGATGGAGACCAGCCTACCCTCCCAAAAAAGCTACAAACGCTAGGATATCAAACGGCTTTGGTTGGGAAATGGCATTTGTATGGATATCCACAAGGGTTTGATTATTGGAATATAATAGACGACCAAGGGCATTATTACAACCCTGATTTTGTTAAAATGGGCGATTCTATACAAATAGAAGGCTATGCAACAGATATTATAACAGAGGATGCGATAAGTTGGCTAGAAAATAAAAAAGTGGATAATAAGCCTTTCTTTATGATGTTGCATCATAAAGCACCGCACAGAAATTGGATGCCACCTTTACGTTATTTAACGGTTTACGATTCGATAAAATTTCCTTTGCCCGATAGTTATTTTGATAAACATGAAAGCCAAGTTGCTGCACAACAGCAATTGCAAACTATCTATGACGATATGTATGAAGGGCATGATTTAAAGTTGAGTAAAAAGTTTGCTAGTACTGAATTGTCAAATAACCCATGGACAAACGATTTTGATAGGATGAATGCCGAACAAAGAAGAATTTGGGACGAAGCTTATCTGCCAAAAAATAATGCTTTTTGGGAAGCTAATCTCCACGGAAAGGCATTGGATGAATGGAAAGGACAACGTTACTTACACGATTATTTAGCAACGGTAAAAGCTGTTGATGATGGCGTTGGAAAAGTTTTAGATTACCTAGAAGAAAATGGATTGTCTGATAATACAATTGTTGTTTATACTTCGGATCAAGGGTTTTATTTGGGAGAAAAAGGTTTTTTTGATAAGCGATTTATGTATGAAGAATCGTTTAGAATGCCTTTTTTAATTCAGTATCCTAAAGCAATAAAACCAGGAACTGTGGTAGATGCTTTGACTCAGAATTTAGATTTTGCACAAACATTTTTGGATTATGCGGGGGGGAATGATTTAACAGAAGGTATGCAAGGAAAATCTATAAAGCCTTTACTAGAAGGAACTGTTGAGGATGACGATTTTAGAGATGCCATTTATTATCATTATTATGACTATCCAGCTTTTCATATGGTGAAAAAGCATTATGGAGTAAAAACAAAGCGTTATAAATTAATGCATTTTTATGATGATATAGATACTTGGGAGTTTTACGATTTGGAAGAAGATCCAAATGAACTTCATAATGCCATTAATGACGAGGATTATGAGGAGGTAATAGCAAAATTACATGCTAGATTAAAAGAACTTCAAAAAGAGTACGGAGTTACAGAAAAAGAATTTGAGCAAGCATCAGAAAAGAAAATAGATAATAATTTCAAGAATTTTGATAGAATGCGTGGCACTCCAATTGAATAATTCAATCCCTCATAGCCTGTGCTGAGCTTCTGCATCAAATTGAATTGAAATTGTTTCCTTTGGATACTTAGTGGGTTCCCTCCAAGATAATTTAATGTTCCATTAAGGACCGAAATAAATTAATTTGTTTTCTTTGTGTATCTCTAGTACTGCCTAGAAAAAGTTAATATTAAGCTTTAATATAAATAAAAATGAATAAAATTTTATCTGTTGTATTTTTTACTGTTTGTTCTTTGTTAAGTGCTCAGGATTTAAAAGTAATGACGTATAATATTAAATATGATAATCCTTCTGACACAGCCAATAATTGGCAAAGTCGTAAGGAATTTCTTATTTCTCAATTAAATTTTTATGCTCCTGATATTTTTGGAACTCAAGAAGGACTTCACAACCAATTAGAAGACATTCAGAGGGAGTTGAAAAACTATAAATACATAGGAATTGGAAGAGATCAAGGAGATACAAAGGGAGAATACTCTGCTATTTTTTATAATACCAAAAAGTATGAAGTTGAAAATGAAAGTACATTTTGGTTGTCTCCAATGCCAGAAAAACCTTCTAAAGGATGGGATGCTGCTTTAAATAGAATTTGTACGTATGCTACTTTTAAGGACAAGGAATCAGGGAAAGAATTCTTGGTTTTTAACACACATTTTGACCATGTAGGTAACGTTGCGCGACTTGAAAGTTCTAAGTTGATTTTGAAAAAAATGAAAGAATTAAATCCCAAAAATCTTCCAGTAGTTTTAACAGGAGATTTTAATTTAGACAGTACTTCGGAAGGAGTTGTTGCTATCAAAAAAGAAATGCTCGACAGTCATTTAGAAGCTGGTGAAAATGCTTTTGGACCTGATGGAACTTTTAACGGATTTCATTTTGAGAAACCTGTAAAAAATAAAATCGATTTTGTATTTATTTCAAAAAACGATTTTTCAGTTTTAAAAAGTGGAATTTTAAGCGATTCTAAAAATTTAAAATATCCTTCAGATCATTTTCCTGTAATAGCATATTTAGATTTTAAATAGGATTAAGAAAATCATATTTAAAGAGGAATCATTATTTTTTCACTTTAAAAGAACCTGTGGTAGCATCAAAAGATATTAAATCTTCAGGAAAAAGATTTTGAAAACTTCCTCTTTCAATAAGTTGGCAAGGTTCTCCAAATGTAGATTTCTGAGTATCTAATATGAGCATTTTATCACATAATTGAATAGCCAATTCTATTTCATGTGTAGAAAATAGAATGGCTTTTCTTGTTTTTTGAGCTATGGTTTTTAGGAGTTTTAGAATATATGCTTTGTGGTAAATATCTAAGTGAGTAGTAGGTTCATCTAAAATAATAATAGAGGTATCTTGCGCCAAAGCTCTCGCTATCATTACACGTTGTAATTGTCCGTCGCTTAATTCAAAACACTTTTTATGTTTTAAATGTTCAAGTCCCACAAGACTAACTACTTCTTTTACTTTTTCTTGATCGGTTTGAGAGAGAATCCCAATCCAATTTGTATAGGGTTGTCTTCCTAAGGCAATAACTTCTAGAACGCTTAAATTTTTAGCAGGAATATGTTCTGTTAATACAATACTTATTTCTCTAGCTAGATCGCTATTTTCATATACATCTAAAGCCTTATTTCTAACATTAATTTCTCCTTTTAGCTTGGGTTGAACGCCTGCAAGTGTACGTAAGAGTGTTGATTTTCCAATTCCATTTGCACCAACAATTGCAGTTAGTTCTCCTGCGGATAATTTAAAATTAATATCCTTGGCAATAATATTATTTCCTTTTTTAGAAGGATATCCTACCGCTAAATTTTTGGTTTGTAAAATGATATTTTGCTCTTGCGTATTGATGTTTGAATAAGTTTTAGATGAAGGAGTTATATTTAGTTAGCTGAAAAGTTAAAATGACTCCGAAAAAATGTAAGTAAAAGTATAAATATTTTCTGTAAACTCGATTATCGAGGTTTGATTGCTTTAAATCTTATCATTAATGTCCGAGTAAAAATACAAGACCGCTTCACTGTAAGAGAAAAGAACAAAGACTTAATCTTAACTATTACGAAAAGAGTAGTTTAAAGAAAAAAATATTAAACTCCTTTTTTTATTCATTTTTCTTAATTGCAAGGGGGCTATTTTAAAAACCTCTATTACCCTTTAATATATGTGGAATGCAATAAATGCTGTCTGCTTTTATCGGACAACAATAAAATCTTATAATGATTTATCGAAATGCTTACACTTAAATTCCTCATTGAGGGCTTTATTTCCCAAAGCCTGTCCAGAGTTTACCAAAGGACTCTACGTTGAAATGGATTAAATTATTTTCATACTTTTTTCTAATGCCTTTTAAGCTTGCTTCAATAATAGGTTACTCTTTTTAAAAAATCATTTTTCGTTTATGTACCAAAAGCCATATTACCACAGGAGCTCCAATAATAGAAGTTATAGCATTAATAGGTAATGAATATTCACTTGTTGGTAGTTGGGCAATGGTATCGCAAAGGAGCATCAAAATTGCTCCAAATAAAATTGTTGCAGGTACTAAAATATGATGATTTTGTGTATTAAATAACTGTCGGGTTAAATGCGGTACCGCCAAACCTATAAAAGCAATTGGTCCAGCAAATGCGGTAATACTCCCCGCCAAAAGACTTGTAGCAATAATAATTAAATATCTAGATTTTTTTAAATGAATTCCCATGCTTTGCGCATAGTTTTCTCCTAATAAAAGTGCGTTTAAAGGTTTTAGCACAAGAATTGTGATGATAATTCCAATAACAAATAGAATGGCAAGGAGCGCTAATTGGTTCCAGCTTAAGTTTCCTAAACTTCCAAACGACCAAAAGATATATTGTTGTAATTGATCTTTACTAGTAAAATAAGAAAGTACACTTACAACGGCTGTAGTAATACTCCCAAACATGAGTCCGATTATAAGTAGTGCCATACTATCTTTAATACTACTTGCAACAATAAATATGGCAAGGAGTACCAAAAAGCTTCCTATAGTAGCAGCAATAGCAATAGAAATACTATTTAATAAAAAACCACTAAAAATTCCTGCAAAAAGAGAAGATCCCATAATTAAAATGGCAACTCCCAAACTGGCACCAGAACTAATACCAAGAACAAAAGGGCCAGCTAACGGATTTCTAAAGAGGGTTTGCATTAATAAACCACTAATTGAGAGTCCGCTACCAACTAAAATAGCAGTAAATGCTTTTGGAAGTCTGTAATTTAAAATAATATATTCCCACGATTGTTTTTCTATTTGATTTCCTGTAAGAATATTTACAATTTCTTTTATAGGAATTTTAACCGAACCTAAACTTATATTTATCAGAAAAAAAACAACTAATAAAATAGCCAGTACGATAAATTGTAATCGGTATGTTTTTATTGAATTCAAGGTTTTAGAGGCTTAAAGAAAACGGGATTGTAATCTGATAAAATTTCGGGATGCAAAATATGAATTATATCTTTTAAAACAAGATCTGGTCTATTTGGAGCTAGTTCATAATAAAGTAAACCGCCCGTAGCGCCCGCTGTTAAACTATATGTATAAATGTTTTTGTTTTTATAAGCATCAAATTGCGTGTAATGGATATTACTTTCTTGCAATTGATTATAACTTGTAAATTGCCCAGGACCAATCCAGTAATCGGTAGTTTTTGCTTTTGCTAAAACACTTTCAAAGTTTAAAGATAAACTTCCACTCCCAAAAGAATCTTTCCAAATATAATTGGCATTCGCATCTTTTAAAAAATGAGCAACCCAGCTCTCTCCTGCTGGAGCATACCAAATATCTTTAAACATAGAACCACTTAAAACAGAAGGTGTTTTCTGAGCTTTAGAAGCCAGTTCTTTTGCTTGGTTATAAGATTTTGCAATGCTATTAAAAATGCTGTCGGCTGCTTTTTGCTTATTAAAAAAAACACCAAAAAATTTAATCCATTCTGCTTTTCCTAAGGGAGTGGCCTCAACCCAATCGCCATTATACACTACAGGAGTTCCAGAATTTATAATATTTTCATAGGTTTTATTTTCGCCTTCAACAGTAAAACCCATTACTAAATCGGGTTCAAGGTTTATTAGAACTTCGGTATTTAAAGACTCATTAAGCCCTAAATCCTTTACTTTTCCAGCTTCAATTTTTTCTCTAATAGGTTTTGAAGAAATATAATCTGTTCCAGGAAAACCAATTAAAGTATTTTCTATTCCTAGTGCTTCAATAGAAGGTATATGAGTGGTAGATGTAGCCACCATGCGTTTAACCGGAATAGGGATTATAGCATCATATTTAGAGGCATCAAGGGTAATTGTTTTAAAATCCTCTCTTGATATTAAGGCATATGTAAAGGTTTTATTAGCACTTGGCCAAGGAGCATTTACTTTTACTACAGTTATTTTTTCATGTTTTTCAATGGTAAACCCTTTTGCATACTTAATAGGAAGAGCGTCAAAGTTTTCCTTTTGTTTGACTACATTGTTTGTGATTTGAGTGTTTTTTTTGGGAGTTTCTTTACAAGCCCAAAATAGTATAAAGGTTAGGAATAATATTTTTTTCATTTATAGGTTCTTAAGTATTGGTGTCAGAAAAATTCAGCAATAAAATTAAGATTAATATATCTTTCTGATGGTAAGCTTAAGGAAAATGTTTAATTTCGTGCCGAATTTATGGTTTTAAATCTGTTGTCAACAGGTTTAAATTAAAAGGGAATACGGTGAAAAACCGTGGCTGTTCCCGCAACTGTAAGCTTTATGCCAAATTTGTTTTTGGTGTCTTTTAAAAAGGTAAGATTATTTTTTAAAAGTATAGTATTGACTACTAGAAACCACTGTTTCAAATTGAAATGGGAAGGTGAGATACTATAAAAGCAAGCCAGGAGACCTGCCAAAATTCAAATTTTAGTTATGTCAAACTTTCGGGATAAAGGTTTGCGTATGGGTAAACTCATACTTTTTTCCCTTTATAAAAATTTAGAATGAACAAAAGAATTTTTTCTCTTTGTGCACTAGGATTTGTATCTACATTGGCCATTGCACAAGAAAAAACGAATGCCCAACAGGATGAAGACATCCAAAAGTTGGAAGAAGTAGTAGTATCCGATTCGCGATTTTCATTAAAGCGCGAGCATTCAGGAAAAACAGTAATTAAAATTTCTCAAGAAGAACTACAGCGTAATCAAGGGCGTTCTGTAGCTGAAGTTATTAATACCAAAAGTGGAATTGAAATTAATGGAAGTAGAAGTAATGCTGGTCAGAATTTATCTTACTTTGTTAGGGGAGGAAACAACCGACAAGTATTAGTATTGATAGATGGAGTACAAGTAAGTGATCCTTCACAAATTGCCATGGACTTTGATTTACGTTTGTTAGATCTTAACCAGATAGAATCTATTGAGATTGTAAAAGGAGCAGCGAGTACACTTTATGGAAATAGAGCGGCTACAGCGGTAATTAATATTACAACTAAAAGCGCAGGAAAGAATAAAATAGGAGCTAATTTTGAGAGTAGTATTGGTTCTAATCAATCTTCAGAAGAAAACGATTATAACTTATCTGATTTCTCTAATAGAGCATCTGTAAATGGAACTTTAGGGAAGTTTACTTATTTAGCTGGTTTTGGAAATCAATACACAAACGGACTTTCAGCGGTTATAGGAGAAGAGAAAGACCCTTTTAATAGAGTTAATTCTAATATTAATTTAGGGTATACATTTTCAGATCATTTTTCATTTAAAGTATTAGGATATTACGATAAATTTAAAGCTGATTTTGATAGTTCATCTCCACAAATGGATACCGATGATTATTCTGAAAGCGAACAATTTCGAGTAGCTATAACACCAGAGTATACTTACAAGAACGGAAGTATAACTTTAAATGCTTCTTACAATACTATTGATAGAGATATTTATTCTGCATATCCAAGTGCATATGAAGCCAATAGTACAGTGGTAGATTTATTTAATAAATACAATTTTAGCGATAAATTCTACACAATAGTTGGATTAAATTATATTAAAAGTGAAGCGACTTTAGGAGCTGAAACAGATTTTAATATGACCGATCCGTATGCTAATGTTGTTTGGGTGTCCGATTTTGGTTTAAATATGAATGTAGGTGGACGTATGAATAACCATAGTGACTATGGAAGTAATTTTACCTATAATTTAAACCCATCTTATACTTTAAAATTTACAGATAGCTACTTAAAATTTTTAGGGTCTTATAGTACTTCGTTTATAGCGCCAACACTATCACAACTTTTTGGAGCTTATGGTGCAAATCCAGATTTAGAGCCAGAAGAAGATAGAACTTTAGAAGGAGGAATGGAATATAATACCGATAAATTTAGAGTTAGCGGAGTGTATTTTAACCGATATGAAGAGAATTTTATTAGTTATACTGACATAGGATATTCTAATTCTGAAGAAGATTTTACAGTAAATGGAGTGGAGATAGAAACTACAGTAACTCCAATAGAATCTTTAATTATAGATGCCAATTATACATTTACTGAAAATAGAGATAAAGTGTCTTTACGTATTCCTAAACATAAAGTAAATGCTGGAATTCAGTATGAATTATTGAAGAAAACTAACTTTGGACTTCAATATCAATTTACAGGGAAACGATTAGATATTCAGTACAATCCAGATTTTACTTCTGAAAATGTAGAATTGGATGCTTTTTCTTTACTAAATTTTAATGTAAATCATCAATTCTCAAACAAATTTACGGTGTTTCTTAATCTGGATAATATCTTCAATGAAGAGTATGCAGAGCTTGTAGGATATACTACAAGAGGAAGAAATATACGTGTAGGATTTAGGTTAGGTTTGTAGAAAGTTCGGGGGTTAATTGAGGGAACATCCCGAACTTTTGTTTTGTTGTTAACCAAAAAAGTCTCAGATTTTCTGAGACTTTTTTTATGTTATGAAGCTTAGTTTGTATTACTTCAGTCTATATAAATCGTAATTTGATATTTTTCTATATGGTAAGAAATCATTAGAACTTTTTAGAGTTTTAATATTTAAATCATCTGAAAATTTACGCTTTAAAGATTTAGCGCTAACTCCAGTAATTTGTTCAATTGCAGTAGCTAAAAGAGGTTCATTGATATCTCCTAAAGTTCCTAAATCTCCTAATACTTCAAATTTTTCAATATCTGGAATTAATCCAGTGGTAAAGTCAGAAAAACCATCAGCATTTTCATTAGTTCCTACTAAAGGTTGTAAGGCATATTTATGATTTGGATTGGCATTAGCCAAAGAGTTTTCACCTGTATATGCATATGGTGTAGCTCCACTTGGATTGTCTATCAAAGTAATTGAAAATTCGTTTTTACCTACTGTTGTATCTCCAATATGAATTACTTGAATCCAAGGATCTAAACCATTTATTAATAATTCACTAGCAGAGGCGCTATCGTCAGTAGCAATAATATATACTTTCGATAAGTTTAGGCTGTTTAGTGCAGTACCATCTATATTATCTACAAAATTATTATTTTCATCAAAGTCGCTCCATTTTGAATTCCATGTAGCCTTGGAGAATAAACTTCCTGTAAATTGCCCTGTAATTAAACTTGCTAGTCTTGTAGAAGAAGTTACAGAGCCTCCAGGATTATACCTTAAATCTATAACAAGTTCTGTAGCACCACTAGATTTAAACTGACTAAAGGCATCATTTAACTGTTCATCAAAATCGGCTACAAATTGATTATACATTAAATAGCCAATTTTTGTTCCATTTACATCTAAAGTTTTATGGATGTGAATAGGATTTTCTGTAAGTTCACTTTTATTAAGTTCTACATTCACATTATTTGCTACTACTTGATTATTTTCAATGTTAGCAAAATTCATTGTATATGAATCTGAGTCAAAAAGCGAAAAATTACTTTCAGTAATTCTACCTTGAGAATCTGTAACGGCATATAATTCCGTTCCGTCAATAGCATAAAAAATATCTCCTCTTTTTATTCCTTTAACATCAGCATCACTACCATTGACTACGTATCTAACAACACCAATAACTTTAGTACCTCCTTCAGGAGGTCTAGTTACAACAAATTGAACACCATTAGTTTTAGCAACCCCAGAAAATGAATTAAATAAATTATTGTAATCACTTTCTATGTAACTAAATCTATCTTTAGACGATAAAACATTAGAAAATAAACCTTCTGGAGTGTCATATCCGTTTAGAAATTCATAATAAGAGTTGGTATTGTCATCTTTAGAGTCTGCAAGATTGCCAACTTCAGACTGCCATAGATACCAAGAATTCATAGACTTCCATACAAAGTCATTAACATCACTCTCTAAAGTTATTTCTTCGCCACCGCCACCGTCTGTAGCATCATCATCTTTACTACAACTGTAAGAGAAAATTAGTACAAAAAGTAAAGCCCATCTTAGTTTAAATAGGTGTTTCATTTGTTATTTTTTAAAAAATTATCTGGTTTCATTTTAATATGTACTGCCTAAGCAACTCTAAAATATCAAAATCCATTCCAGTTTATAATTAGCGTTATAAACGTAATATTACTTACATTTATTGAAATATAAAATTTTTTAAATAAGAAAACTCTGCCTTGCGACAGAGTTTTCTTGTAGTACTTATACTATTTTTATTAATTATTCACTTTAATAGTGGTTTCTTTTTTCTTCACAATATATCTATTTTTTGGAAGTTGACTTAGCAATAATCGTTCTTCAGCTTCACTGCTTACTTGCTTTGAAAGAACTCTTTGACCATTAAAATCAAAGACTTGGACTTTATAAGGTTCTAACATCTCACAATCAAAACAATTTGATTTTTTAGAGGGCTTTATATAGTTAAAATTAAAAGTGAAATAATTATCATTATAATTACTCTCTTCTACTTTTCTATTTAAATTTATGTCGTAAGTTAGATAATATGCCATCCCTGATCTTAATTGAAGAGAGGCAATATTATCGCTAACATATAATCTTTCTATAATACTCCCCAAATTTAGGACAGGAAATTAAGTTGTAATTTTAACCCTGTCAATATGAAAACATCAAGAAGAAAATTCAGCGCATCCTTTAAGGCCAAAGTAGCCATTGAAGCGATAAAAGAGCAGACAAGTATACCTGAACTTGCTGCCAAATTTGAATTGCATCCAGCCCAAATATCCAATTGGAAGCGAGAGTTTTTAAAAAACGCAGAACTTGCTTTCGAGTCCAAATCAGAAAAAGATACTCCAGCTGTGGATACCGCACCGCTTTATAGTAAGATCGGTCAATTACAAGTTGAGAATGATTTTTTAAAGAAAGTCTTGGGCAAATGAGTACTACTGAAAGAAGACAAAAGGTAGTAAAATCTCATCCAAGGCTGAGTCTTGCACAACAATGTAAAATCCTTAACATTCATCGCTCTGGTCTGTATTATAAGCCTAAAAGTGAGAGTCCATTGAATTTAGAACTGATGAAGGCAATAGATGCGCAGTTCCTGGAACACCCCTATTATGGAGTCGAACGGATGACTGATTATCTCATCCTTGATCTTGGCTACCACGTAAATGTGAAAAGAATAAGACGGCTGTATAAAATTATGGGATTACAGACCATATATAGAAAACCTAAAACCACCATCAGGGATCCTAAAAACTATAAGTACCCTTATCTCTTGAAGGGCTTAGTAATAGACCGCCCTAACCAAGTATGGCAGACTGACATCACCTATATTCCTATGTTCCGTGGCTTTATGTATATGAATGCTATCATTGATGTATATAGTAGAAAAATACTTAATTGGAGTATTTCAAACTCAATGGACAAACAGTGGTGTATCGAGCTTCTTAGAGACACTATCGCTCAATATGGCAATACGGAGATCCATAACTCCGATCAAGGGTCACAATATACCAGCTCCGAATATATTGAAGTGCTTAAAGAACATGATATTCAAATATCTATGGACAGCAAAGGAAGAGCTTTGGATAACATTTTTATTGAGCGCTTCTGGAAGTCTCTTAAATATGAAAAGATCTATCTAAACCCACCAAACGGAGGTCTAGATCTCTATCAAATGGTCACGGAATATATTGAATTCTATAACACCAAAAGAAGGCATACTGAAATAGGAAAAGTACCACCTGATCAAATTTATAATACAAAAAGAATAGCATCATAAATAATTAGATATATATTTAAACTGTCTTACAGATGGGGAGTAGTGTATTCTGTAGAAGAACTACTAGAATTAGCACTAATACTATTAATGTTATTACTAGAGACTGGATAAACAGCTGTTTTTGGATTAGTATAATTGTGTGATTCAGAAAATAGAAGTTGGTAATTAACATTGTTTGCTGTAGTACCTCCGTTATTTTCTATGGTAGTTTTAAATTCATAACTCTTTCCTGATTCTAATGTTAACACTTGTCCGCTATACACATTTATAGATTTTGAGCTGCCAGATTCTTTTACAGTAATACTTTTTATTTTTAAATTGGCTTTAGTCTTAGGAGCAGGGGTGGGAGGTGATGTAGGATTATTGTTAAGGCTTACTATTTTACGTAGATTTCCTGGCACCTCATCTCTAAACAAGACATCTTTTTCACATGGATCATTTACACCCGCAAATGGGCAAGTAATAATTTTTATTACTCTAATAGAATATACTATATAAGGATTCTTATCCATAGCAAAGTTTGAGTCATTTATATTCTTTAGATCTATTATACCTTTATAGTTAATATTTGTATAAGGATTTGTTCCAGAATATTTTGTGAAGTTTACTTTTTTTATAAGCACCAATTTATTTTTAAATCTTATTAATACTTCGATATAAGCCTTGCTATTAAAACGTTCATATTTTTTGTTAAATTCATTTCTTATATCAAAGTTATATTCATAACATGTTGAGCATTCTTTATTTTCAATAGTTAGGTGATATACATCATAATCACTAGTGTATCCATCATATATAACTTGTTGTCTTATTGGAAAGCCTATTTGAGAGTATAAGTTATTATATATTAGAAGCAAAACCAGAAATATCGGTAATATTGATGTAATTTTAGTTTTCATAATAAAGTATTTAAGAGTTAATACTCTATAAATATATATTTTTTACTCCTTAAACAGAGTTTTTAATCTATATATTAAAAAATATAAAATTAATTGTAACAAAAGTTATTGTTATTCGTCTAGAAAGTAGAGAGCAGTTAAAAGCTGTCTAATCAACCAACAAAATGCAACAAACGGAGTTTTTACATAAAGTAATGCCTTTTAAAGATAAGCTGTTTCGATTAGCAAAACGGTTATTAGTTTCTACGGAAGAAGCAGAGGACGCTACGCAAGAAGTTTTAATGAAATTGTGGTCTAATAAAAAAAAGATCGACAATTATAATAATGTGGAAGCGTTTGCAATGACAATGACGAAGAACTATTGTTTAGATCGTTTAAAGTCAAAACAGGCTGGAAATTTAAAATTGGTTCATACCAATTATGAAGATAATAACACATCTTTGCAGAAGAAAGTAGAGGTAAATGATAGCTTAGAATGGATGCAAAAAATAATGAATACGCTTCCAGAACAACAACGAATGGTATTACAATTAAGAGATATAGAGCAATATGAATATAATGAAATAGAAGAAATGTTAGAAATGAATCCAACTGCAATTAGAGTCACATTATCGAGAGCTCGAAAAGCTGTTAGGGAACAATTACTAAAAAAACATAGTTATGGCATCAGTAAATAAAAATAATCAATCTGAAGATAAGCAAGTGAGAAAGATTTATGAAAATTCTCTATCTGCTGGCGTTCACTCCGAAAAAGGAATATCGGAAAAAGAGATTGAGACAATATTAGAGAAGTATTTTGAAGCCACCACAACGGTAGCTGAAGAAAACGAATTAAAAGTTTATTTTTCTCAAGAAGAAGTTGCGCCTCATCTTGAAGAATATAAACCTTTGTTCAACTATTTTTCTATAGCCAAAGAAGAAAAAAGCACACAAGACATACCATTAAAACCTAGAAAAAATAGAAATTATTTAAAATGGATTTCTGTCGCCGCTGTCGCTGTATTTGTTTTTGGAATATATTTAAATAATAGACCATCTACTCAAGTAACTCCAACTATAGCGCTAGAGGAGGAGTATACACCAGAAGAAATTAGGTCTGCGCAATTGGCGTTGGCTTTGCTAACCGATAATTTTAGTAAAGGAACTCAAGGAGCATCTTATTTAAAAGAGTTTGAAAAGAATACAAATCGTTTTTTGAATAATTAAAAAAGAAAATCAGATGAAACATCCATGTCTAGTTTATAGGCATACAGTAAAAAAATAATTTGGATGTTCCATGTGGCAGTTAAAAACAATAAAAAGGAAAACATGAAAAAAATAGTTTTAATAATAGCACTAACGGTAGTACCGTTTTTATCTCAAGCACAATCAATTTTTGATAAGTACTCAGAAAATAATGAGGTAACATTTGTAGCGCTACAACCAAAAATGTTTCAGATGTTGAGTAAAATCAATATCAGTACCGAAGATCCAGATGCTGCTGCAGTATTTGAACTTGTTAATAATATTACAAGCTTTAAGGTTATTACTACAGAAAATGCAAAAATAACGAAAGATATTGATGGTTGGGTTTCCAATCATTTAAAAAGTTCTTCTTTTGAAGAGTTAATGCGTGTTCGAGATGGGGAGTCTAACGTTAAGTTTTATGTAAAAGAAGGAGCAGATGAGAACCATGTAAAAGAACTTCTCATGTTTGTAACCGATTTAAATTATGAGGAATTAGAATTTAATGGTAAAAAGCCTGAAACTGTACTATTGTCCTTAACAGGAAATATAGATTTACGTCAGATTTCTAAACTTACTAGTAAAATGGATCTTCCTGGAGGAGACCAGTTAGGAAAAGCAGGGAATAATAAATAAAAATGATACTGCCTTTTGAGCGAAGTTGAGCATTTATTTCGACTTCGCTTGATGGGGCATGTATTAATTATAGAACTTAAAAATCAATCAAAATGAAAATCTTAAAAAATATAGTAGCATTAGTAACTCTTGTTTTAGTGGTTGCTTCCTGCGGAAATGGAACGCCAAGTTTGCAGGAGTATTATGTAAACAATGCTGACAATCCAAATTTTATTTCTTTGGATATTCCTGCTAGCATATTGGGTGTTGCTAGTAATTCTTTAAATGAAAAGCAACAGGAAGCTTTTAACTCTGTTAAGAAATTAAATGTTCTAGCTTTTAGAGTAAATGAAGACAATAAAACTGATTATGAATCAGAAAAAACTACAGTTCAATCTATTTTAAAAGATACTAAATATGAAGAACTGATGGTAATTAACAGTGGAAAGCATAAAGGAGTTGTAAAATATTTAGGAGATGACGATACTGTTGATGAAGTTATCCTTTTTGGAAGTGACGACGAGATGGGCTTTGCACTAATTCGTGTTTTAGGGAACAAAATGAAACCAGAAAATATGATGTCTTTAGTAGAAGCAGTTCAAAAAGGAGCGGTTGACTCAGGAGCTTTAGAATCACAATTAAAAGGGATTTTTAATCCTTCATAAAGAGTTAATTCCTCTAAATCTTAACTATTTTAAAATGAGTAGTTTAAAGAAACAACATTACTAAAATTTTCTTTTTATTCACTTTTATTAATAGCAAAGGGTCTATTTTGAAAACCTCAATTAAACCTTAATATAGGTGGAGTCTAATAAATTCCGTTAACTTTTATCGGACAACAATATTTTTATAGATAACAGTCATGTCGACCAACGGGAGACATCTCATTACAGAAAATCCCCTTTTTGGGTTAAAATGAGTTAACCCTATTTTTTGAAGAAGTAAAAAGTAAAAATAAAGGTCTAAAAAGTAATTCATAGTTGTCAAACTGAGCTTGTCGAAGTTTAAACAACTAACACTCAAAAAAATCCTTCGACAAGTTCAGGATGACATTTAGAGTTTAGATACTTTTTAGACCTTTATTATTTAATGAAATATTTAAACCTTATAAATTAATTAGATTCCTGTATAATTTGCAGGAGTAATAGCTTTTAATTCAGCCTTAATAGCATCAGAAACATCAAGAGTTTCTATAAAAGATGCAATAGATTTTTGATTTATTTTTTCGTTAGTACGTGTAAGTCCTTTTAAAGCTTCATATGGATTTGGATAGGCTTCACGTCTTAAAATAGTTTGGATTGCTTCTGCAACAACAGCCCAATTATTTTCTAAATCTTCTTCAAATTTAGAAGTATTCAGTAATAATTTATTCAATCCTTTTAAGGTAGACTGAAATGCAATTAAGGTATGCCCAAAAGGAACCCCTACATTTCTAAGTACCGTACTGTCTGTTAAATCTCGTTGCAAACGAGAAATAGGAAGTTTAGCCGACAAATGTTCAAAAATTGCATTTGCAATACCTAAATTCCCTTCAGAATTTTCAAAATCAATAGGATTTACTTTATGAGGCATCGCAGAGGAACCAACTTCTCCTGCTTTAATTTGTTGCTTAAAATAATCCATAGAAATATATGTCCACATATCTCTATTGAAGTCAATAATAATTGTATTGATACGTTTTAAGGCGTCAAATAGAGAAGCCATATGGTCATAATGTTCAATTTGTGTAGTAGGAAAGGAGTGTCGTAATTGTAAAGATTCTTCTACAAATTGAGTTCCAAAAGCTTTCCAATCGATAGAAGGATAAGCAACTTTATGAGCATTATAGTTACCAGTTGCGCCTCCAAATTTAGCAGCAATCGGAATGTTTTTCATACCATTAAACTGCTCACTTAAACGTACAATAAAAACCTCTATTTCTTTTCCTAATCTTGTTGGAGAAGCTGGTTGACCATGTGTTCTAGCCAACATTGAAACATCCTTCCATTCTTTTGCTAGACTGTTTAGTTTATTAATAATTTCTTCGTAAACAGGCAAATATATTTGCTCTAGAGCTTCTTTAATAGAAAGTGGAATTGCTGTGTTATTTATATCTTGAGATGTTAATCCAAAATGAATAAACTCTTTGTATTCTTGAATTCCTAGTCCATCAAATTTTTCTTTTATAAAGTATTCAACTGCTTTAACATCATGGTTTGTAACCTTCTCAATTTCTTTAATTGCAGCTGCATCTATAGGAGTAAAATCGTTGTAAATAGCTCTTAAATCAGCATAAAGATTTTTATTAAAGTCTTTTAATTGAGGTAAAGGCAGTTCACAAAGCGAAATAAAATATTCGATTTCAATACGAACTCTATATTTTATAAGTGCTTCTTCAGAAAAGAAGTCTGCTAATTTTTCAGTTTTATTACGATATCTTCCATCTATTGGAGAAACTGCGTTAAGTGGTGTTAGTTGCATGTCTTTATTTTAAGAAAGTGCAAATTTAACCTTATATAATAAAAGGGTCAACTATTTTGAGGAAAAGTTGTTAGGGAGAAGTATAAAAGTTGAAAGTATAAGGGTTGAAAGTGAAAAAGTTAAAAGTTAAAGAGATGGATAGAGAAAAGTGAAGAGATAGAGAATAGAGTGAGAGTTAAATTAAAGAAAGTTGAAAAATTAAATTTTATCAAGAATATGTTTTGCTCTGGCTTTGTAGGCGGCAGAATGGTCTGGGATGTCTTTTAAAAGAATAGGTTTTAATTCGGGGTAAATCCAATCGAACTTTTTTCCTAGTAAGTATAAATTTCTCATGGCATATGCCTTAGTAGCTACTTTTACATCAGAAATAAGCCAATCGAAGTTAATTTCTATAAGTTTTTCTAAAAGTGGCTCTGTTAAATAGGAAATAGATTCTTTATTTTTCTTCTGAAAATAAGATTCGCATAAAATTTCACAAACTTTAGCCATTGGTCGTATAGAAGAATCGTTTGTTAGACTAGCTAAATTCTTAATAAAATAGTTAAGTTCTGGAAAAAGCATTGTCAAATTACTCTTACAAACAAACTCTGTAATCCAGCATGCCTTATGTGAGATTTCTTTGTTGTCTAAAAAACATAGATTTAATAATGTAGGGAACTCTTCTTTGTTTAAAAGAATGTATTCCGCTACTTCTATACGGTATTTTCTGTAGCCGCTAACGTAGGAAAGTTTTTTCTCTAAATTAGTTTTCAATTTTTATTTCATTAAATTTATGATTATAAATATACTAATATACCCGCTTTATTTCTTACTTTATAGAAGTATAGTTTTTAATAAAATTATTAAAATGCTTAGAAAAATCGTAACCGTATTGATTGTAATTATTGTAGTGATGCAGTTTTTTCCTCCAGTAGAAAATAAATCAGATACAACACCTCCAACAGACTTATTATTAGTAGAAAATGTACCAGAGAATGTAAAGGCAACTTTAACAAACGCATGTTATGATTGCCATTCTAACAATACAAATTATCCTTGGTATGCATCTATAGAGCCAGTTTCTTATTGGCTTTCTGGACATATAAATGATGGAAAAGAACACTTAGATTTTTCTCAATGGGATTTATATTCAGCAAAAAAGAAAGCTCATAAATTGGAAGAAATAAATGAAGCTGTAACCGAAGGCTGGATGCCTCTAGATTCTTATAAATGGCTTCATGCAGACGCTACTTTAACAGAAGAGCAGAGTCAAGCAGTAGCAAATTGGGCAAATATGTTGCGACTTAAATACGAGACAAGTGCTCAACCGCAATAGGAACACCTACAGTAGCCCTTTCTGCAATAATTTCTACTCCTTCCATGGTCTTTTTTGACATTGATGGTTTAGGATCTATAAAATAGATAGGAGTATTCCTTTTTTTGTAGTTTATTAATCCTGCAGCAGGATAGACTTGCATTGAAGTGCCCACAATCATAATAATATCTGCAACACTAACTTCTTCAATAGCCTTATCTATGAGAGGGACAGCTTCTCCAAACCATACAATATGAGGTCTTATTTGATGGTGATGTTCACAGAAATCTCCTACATTAATATCTTTGGTCCAATCAAAAACTAAATCTTCATCAAATGTGCTTCTCGCTTTTAACAGTTCGCCGTGTAGGTGGATTACATTGGTACTCCCAGCACGCTCATGTAGGTCGTCTACATTTTGAGTAATAATAGTTACTTTGTAGTCTTTTTCAAGATTAGCAATTGCAAGATGTGCCTTATTAGGCTTCACTTCTAGTAATTGTTTTCTTCGGTCGTTGTAAAACTTTAAAACTAATTCCATGTTATTTTTCCAGCCTTGGGGAGAAGCCACTTCCATAACATCGTGTCCTTCCCATAATCCATCGGCATCTCTAAAAGTTTTGAGTCCGCTTTCCGCACTAATCCCCGCTCCAGTAAGAACTACAATTTTTTTCATCTTAATTTTTTATTTGAAGTTATAGTTTTAAAATAGAACAACCAAGTTTTATAAAAAGAGTTGATAGTAAATAATTTTATTATTTATGCTCTCAAAAGGTTGAGGAGCATAAGAAGGAATAAATTTTTTAAATTTACTCGATAATCGAGATTTGAACGTTCCGAGGCTTTTCTCGAAGTAACTTATCTTATTAATTGAGGGAGGAAATTTTAAGCAGTTGTGGATGTCATTAGAGTTATTAAAATATTTGGAGGGTTTTATTACTGAAGAAAGGAAAAAGCGTTTTATAGAAATATTAGCCGAAAGAACGAATCATTTTACAGTTGCAATTGAAGATGTGTATCAACTCCATAATACAAGTGCTGTTATTCGTAGTTGTGATGTTTTTGGAATTCAGAATGTTCATATTGTAGAAAAGCAATTTGGGGAAAGATTGGATAAAAATATAGCTATGGGCTCTCAAAAATGGGTGGATACCACAAAGTATAACAATGTTTCAGATTGTGTTGAGGCATTAAGAAAAAGAGGATATCAAATAATTGCTACGAGCCCTCATGTAGACGCTAATATGCTACAGGATTTTGATTTTTATAAAAAATCTGCACTTTTCTTCGGAACAGAAAAAAGCGGATTGACGCCAGAATTAATCAAGCAAGCAGATGGTTTTTTAAAGATTCCGATGTATGGTTTTACGGAGAGTTTAAATATTTCGGTTTCAGCAGCTATCATCCTCCAAGACCTTACTACCAAATTACGAAGTTCCGACATTAATTGGCAATTAACTTCAGAAGAAATAATAGAAAAAAGAATCGATTGGACTAAAAAATCTATTAGAAGTCTAGATGATGTATTAAAAAGATTTTAGTTTATTTACTAAATTGTAATATTTTTACTATTTTTTATAAATTTTTAGATTTAAATAGGATCCGTATGATTTCAACTTTATTGTACATTCTCGGAGGAGTTATTCTTTTAGTTGCTTTTTTGGGTTTAATTGCTCCTAAAACCTACAATATAAGTAGGAGTATACAGGTTAATAAACCGTTGCCTAAAGTTTTTGAATACATCAAGTTTTTGAAGAATCAAGATCAATGGTCGCCATGGACTAAGAAAGATCCTGAAATGATACAAACTTTTACCGGAGTGGACGGTGCTGTTGGGGCTATTAGTACTTGGAAGGGAAATAAAGATGTAGGAGAAGGGGAGCAGGAACTACTTAAAATTATTTCGAATGAATTAGTGCAAAGTGAATTACGATTTATAAAGCCGTATAAATCAACATCTAATGCTTATCTAAAAGTAGAAAAAGTACTACCAGAAGTAACTACAGTAGAGTGGGGTTTTTCTGGAGATTATAAGTTTCCTGTAAGTATTTTTATGATTTTTATGAATATGGATAAGGCAGTAGGAAAAGACTTTGAAGCAGGTTTAGCAGATTTAAAACAATTGTTAGAAAGAGAACATTAATAGCTTCCCAATTATTTTTAAACTAATAGTATTGACAATCGTATTAGAAAGGAATTTATATCTGAATATTCTTTTATGTATAAAAGATTGAATCATTTTACAATTATCAGAAAAAACTTAATGCCGTAAACAAAATAGAAAGCTTAGTTCCCTCTATTTAAAACCTTATATTCTTCATAGCAATTACTTATAGCATCTAGAATTTGTAAATCGTTTGCAGTTTCAATAAAACTGTCAGAATAATTACAGTTAATAAGAATTTCTTCAATTTCTTGTTTGTCAACTTGAAGTAATGCCATTAAAGTTTCTCTATCAAATTTAGAAGAAAGTAAATTTCGAATCTTGTCATCTTCTTGCATTTTTCGGAGTTTCTTCATTTGTTGTGGTTTCTTTCCGAAGAGATTGTGCAGAAAGTCTGCGGGGTTAAAAATAGAACCCATAATTTTAGAAAAGGCACTCGGATTTCTACTTCCTCCTTCATAACCAACATTTAAACCAGAGATACTGTATCTAGCAGATTGATTAATAGGAATATTTTTAGCATCAATTTCTAAGAAACCTGTTAGCTGAAAAGGTCTAACAACCACTTCCTCTAAAGCAAAAGCCAATTCTGTTAAGCCTATTTTAGTGTTTTGAAATTTCAACATATCATTAGTAACGCGCACCTTAATCGATTTAAAACCGATGTAAGAAAAGTATAGCGTATCATTAACACGTGCTGGAATTATAAAGTCACCATTTTCATCGGTAACAGTACCAATAACTTGGTTTAAGTTTAATACATGGACATTATCAATAGTACTATCGTCGCTTGTATTAACAACAGATCCTTTCAGTTCCTCACCGCTATGCTGAGAAAATGCAATACCAAAAGTTAGAAGGGTAATTATTAAAAATATTTTTTTCATTACTTCAAACATACTAAAAAAGTAAGCTGATGCCTAAAGAAAGTGATTTGGTTATATACAAATATAGTAGGGATCACAATAGACCAACAGTTCGTTACATAGTTATTAATTGGAGCTAAAAGTAGTAAACAAAACAAAAAAATGCGCCATAAGGCGCATTTTTAATTTATTATTAACTAAAATCTTTTTTTAGATCTTCTGTTACCACCATTGTTGTTACCTCCAGAATTGTTTCCTTTTCCGCCTTTTTTACCAAAACGTTTTTCTCCAAAACTTTTAGAGGAACCACTATCGCTTCTACGGCTTCTTTTTCTGTCACCTCCACCTCCAGAACGTCCTCCGCGTCCGCGTGAGTTCTCTCTAGAGTTTTTAGAAACTTCAACATTAACAAAGCGTCCGTCTAATTTAAAGTCGGTAAAGAAAGCCAAAATAGCTTCTGTGTGGTTAGCATCTGTATTAAAGAAAGAGAAACTTTCTTTAACATCCACTTTAAAAATATCGTCTTGACCTAATTGTAATTGCTCACGAAGGAAATCTTTTAAAACCATCCAATCGTAACCATCTCTAGATCCTACATTTATAAAGTAACGTACTTTTCCTTCGCCTCCAGAGAAATCTTGATCTCTAGAACTAGAATTAGCAGAAACATTAATATCTCCAGCTTTTTTATAATACTCAGCAAAACGACCAAATTCAACAGAAACCATTTTTTTAATAAGTTCCTCACGATCAATACCGTCAAAAACATCATTAATTGCAGGTAAGTAATGTTCTACTTCTTTGTTAACTTCTGTATTCTTTATTTTGCTAGCTAAGTGATATAATTGAATCTCACAGATTTCTTCAGCACTTGGAACTTTTTTAGCTTCAAATTTTTGCTGAATAATACGCTCTATGGCTCCAATTTTTCGTAATTCACTTTTGGTAACAATTACCATTGAAATTCCCGATTTACCAGCTCTTCCTGTTCTACCACTACGGTGAGTGTAAGTTTCTATTTCGTCTGGAAGTTGGTAATTTATTACGTGTGTTACATCGTCTACATCAATACCACGTGCGGCAACATCTGTAGCAACAAGCATTTGGATTTGCTTGCTTCTAAAAGATTTCATTACCATGTCACGTTGATTCTGACTTAAATCTCCGTGTAAAGCCCCAGCATTGTATCCGTCTTCAATAAGTTTTTCGGCAACCTTTTGTGTATCGCGTTTTGTTCTACAAAAAATTACAGAGAATATATCAGGATTTGTATCTGCCAATCGTTTAAGTGCTAAATAACGGTCTCTTCCACCAACAACATAATATTCGTGTTGTACATTAGAAGTAGCTGCATTTTTTGCTCCCACAGTAACTTCTTGTGGGTTTTTCATAAACTTTTTAGCAATGGTAGCAACTTCTCTCGGCATAGTTGCAGAGAAAAGCCATGTGCTTTTTTCTTTTGGGGCATGAGAAAGAATTTCATTGATATCCTCATAGAATCCCATATTTAGCATCTCATCTGCTTCATCAAGTACACAATACTCAATTTTAGAGATGTCAACCATATTACGGCTTATCATATCCTTCATTCGCCCTGGAGTAGCTACAACAATTTGTGCTCCTCTTTTTACCTGTTTCGCTTGGTCGGTAATACTCGCACCACCATAAATAGCTACCACATTTATATTTGGTAAATATTTAGAGTATAGTTTTAATTCATTAGCAATTTGCAAACAAAGTTCACGCGTAGGCGATAAAATAAGCCCTTGAGTGGTTCTGCTGTTTACATCTATTTTCTGAATCATAGGAAAGCCGAAAGCAGCTGTTTTCCCCGTACCTGTCTGTGCCAAAGCAACCATATCGGTATCATTGGCTAGTAGGACCGGAATAGCTTTCTCCTGTACTTCAGAAGGCGATTCAAAGCCCATATCTGTAATGGCTTTAAGTAGCTGTTCGTTCAGTCCTAATTGTTCAAATTTGTTCATATATGTGTTTAAAAATAAGGGCGCAAAGGTAGGTTTATTAATTGACACTACACTATATATCTTAAGAATTATTTTAATTCTTTGTTGTTGATTATGAGGTTTTTAGTGGTTGCTTTTTTATATAGAAAGCTATTGGATGTCAAAAAGTAGTATAATATAGGTTGAAAGTTGATTATTTAACAACTTAATTGAAGAATAAGTGAGGAATTGATAATGGTTTAGTGTTGCAAAAAAAAACTTTTTAGAAGATAAGCAAGGTTACTTTACACTCTTGTAAATAGAAAAAACTAATACTATCCAATAAGAGGAAGTTTAGTTTTTTCTCTTTTTTCTAACAACAAAGTAATCCTACCTCTTTATTTGGAAAACATTGGAAAGATCCAAAAGAGATTAATAAAGATGTTCTAAGGTGCTATTGATTATTTTAAGTAAATTAGATTTCTTTTTGGTAGCCTACTACGTCTAATATTTTACCAAATTTTTCTCCTACATTTTTAAAATTAGCGCATTCAAAATAACCACATTTAGAGAATAATGCTATACTTCCGGTATTGTCACCAGTAATTATTCCTAGTAAGTTTTTAATACCGTTATTCTTTGCTTTTTCTTCTATAAAATGCAGTGTTTTCTTACCTATTCCTTTTCCGCCAAATCCGTTTTTAAGATAAATAGTTACTTCTGCGGTACGGTTATATGCTTGGCGTTTTTTAAAATGTGTGGTAAAGCAATAACCTGCTAATTCTTCATCAGCATAAATTAAAAAGGAATGGTATAGATGATGGTCAAAATAAAGTAATTCCTTTAATTCATCTAAAGAAATTGGTTGTGTATGAAAAGTGGCAGTAGAGTTTTCAATATACCAATCATAGATTTCTTTTACTAATGGTAAGTCTTTTTCTTGAATGTTTTTAAAGTCAAGTTTCATCAATTATACTTAATTTTTAGGATTATTAATTAGCTTAGCTATTTGTTTTATTTATCTTCTCTCTTCTCTCTTCTCTCTTCTCTCTTCTCTCTTCTCTCTTCTCTATACTTTATAATCTACTATTTGCAATAGACAATAGATTTTTTGATTATGGTTTTAAATAATCAATGAGTTGTTTCATCGCTTTTGCACGGTGACTCACTTTATTTTTTTCTTCTGAAGAAAATTCAGCAAATGTTTTTGTAGTTCCTTCTGGTTGAAATATAGGGTCGTATCCAAAACCATTGTCGCCTTTTTTTTCAGTGGTAATAACTCCATTTACGATACCATTAAAAATAATTTTTTCTTGATCTGTACGAAGTGCTATTACAGTTTTAAATCTTGCAGCACGGTTGTCTTTTTCTGCTAGTTCTTGTAATAACTTGTCCATATTGTCATCACTATTTTTTTGAGGTCCCGCATAGCGTGCAGAGTATACGCCAGGGGCATTGTCTAAAATTTCTACCTCTAGTCCAGTATCATCTGCAAAACAATTTAGATTGTAATTGTCAAATACATAATTAGCTTTTATAGCGGCGTTTTCCTCAATAGTATCTCCGTTTTCTTCAATTTCTTCAGTGCAACCAATATCCTCAAGAGATAGTAGTTCTATATAATCTGGTAATATGGACTTTACTTCCTTTAATTTGTTTAAGTTATGAGTAGCAAAAACTAGTTTCATGTAGGAGGACTTTATAAGAATTAAATTACTTTATGTTGTTTTTTGATTGTATATTTAGAGTAAAATTATTGGATTTTAACTATTACTTACAAATAAATCAAAAAGAATATATGCAAAAGTATACATTAATAGTTTCTTTTTTCTTGTTAAGTCAGTTTGGTTTTTCACAAATTCAAGTAGTAGATTCTACAAGATCGGAAGAGGTAAAGCCAGAAAAACGCGTTGATTTTACCGTGATGCCATTTCTTAGTTATAATAGAAATTTAGAGTTTATGTTTGGAGTTATTCCAATGATGATGTATAAATTGGATCAGAATGATGATATTTCTCCAAAATCTATGTCAGGTGTTTCGGCAGTTTATACTACTAATGGTTCTTACTTTGTTGCTTTTTTTAATAGGTTTTTCTTTGCTGAAAATAAATGGAGAGCCAAATTTTTTGCTGTAAAAGGAGACCATATTTCACAATTTTATGATGATGATACTGAAGTGCCAGGATTTTATGAATATGCCACTAACACTACTGTTTTAAGTGTAGGAGCCCAACGAAGAATTGTTGAGAGTTTATATGGAGGTCTTACTTATACGTATGCAGATTATGATACCAATTATGATAATGGAAATCCTTCAACAGCGGTAACTACTAATGCTATTGAAATGAATTTATTGTATGATACCAGAGACGCTATTTACTATCCAATGAACGGACATAAAGCACAGCTTCGCTGGATTTCTTACCCAGAGTGGTTTGGTAATGATATGGAAGCTAATAAAATATTGATGGAGTATAATAAGTATATCCCAATGAAGAATGGAAAAGATATTATTGCTGCACGAGCTTCTGCTAAGGTAGGGTTAGGAGATATTGCTTTTGAACAGCAAGTAACTATTGGGAATAAAGATATTAGAGGATATTCTCAAGGGGAATTTCGTGGCGATGGAATAATGGCTATTCAGGGAGAATATCGATATAATTTTGGAGGAAAAATGGGGCTTGTTGGGTTTGCAGGTATGGCAACTTTATATGGGTCGGATGTGGAAGATAATAACTGGAAAATGTATCCTGGAGCAGGGGTTGGTTATAGGTATCAAGCGTTTAAAAAAGCAAAATTTAATATCGGACTTGATGCTGCTGTAGGAAAAGACGATTGGGGAATTTATTTTAGAATTGGAGAAGCCTTTTAGTAGGATTAGTATTAAAACTAATTTTTTTACCTATGGTGATAGGGCTCGTTTCTTAAAATTGTAAATCCTCTATACAGTTGTTCAACAAAAAATAAACGAATCATTTGGTGTGAGAATGTCATTTTAGAAAGTGAGATTTTTCCTTGAGACTTTTTATAGATAGTATCCGAAAATCCGTACGGACCACCAATTACAAAAACGAGTTGCTTAACTCCGCTATTCATGTGTTTCTGTAGGTAATCTGCAAAAACTTCCGAAGAAAATGTTTTTCCATTCTCATCTAATAGAATTAAAATATCTGTAGGATTAAGCTTTTTTAAAATTAATTCTCCTTCTTTTTCCTTTTGCTGAGCTTCGGAAAGGTTTTTTACATTTTTAATATCTGGAATAATTTCAAAGTCAAAATTTACATAAAAACCTAAACGTTTAACGTATTGGTCGATAAGAGAATTAAGCTCCTTTCCGTCTGTTTTGCCTACAGCAATTAATTTGATATTCATGATGCAAAATTATGAAATCTTATAAAATATTCGGAGTTTGCAATAGAATTACATAAAATAAGTCGGTTCAGGCTACTAGCTAAAAAGGTTTTTAATAAATTAGCGCAAAACATTAGGGAATGATTTCTGAAAAACAATTTCAAGAGGAACTCGAGCTAATAATAACAAATGCCATACGAGAAGATGTAGGAGATGGCGATCATAGTTCGTTAGCTTGTATTCCATCTGAGGCAAAAGGAAAAGCAAAACTTTTAGTTAAAGATAAAGGTATTATTGCGGGCGTGGAATTTGCTAAACGAGTCTTTAATTATGTAGATGCTTCTCTGGAAATAGAAACGCTAATAAACGATGGGGCTACAGTAAAAGAAGGAGATATTGTATTTTATGTAGAAGGGAGTTCTCAGTCAATTTTAAAAGCAGAGCGTTTGGTGCTCAATGCTATGCAGCGTATGAGTGCTATTGCTACTAAAACACAGCGCTATGTAAAATTGTTGGAAGGAACAGGAACAAAAATTCTTGATACTCGAAAAACAACTCCTGGAATTCGTGCTATCGAAAAATGGGCGGTAAAAATTGGAGGCGGAGAGAATCATAGGTTTGCTTTGTATGATATGATTATGTTGAAAGATAATCATATTGATTTTGCTGGTGGAATTTCTCAGGCTATAGAGAAAACAAAAAAATACCTAAAAGAAACTAAAAGAGATTTAAAAATAATTGTAGAGGCTAGAGATCTTCAAGAAGTGGAGGTTATTTTAAAAGCTGGAGGAGTGTATAGAATTCTTTTAGATAATTTTAATTATGAAGAGACACGAAAAGCCGTGAAATTAATAGGCAATGAATGTCTCACAGAATCTTCGGGTGGAATTAATGAAAAAACCTTGCGTTTGTATGCCGAATGTGGGGTAGATTATATATCTTCTGGTGCGCTAACACATTCCATTTATAATATGGATTTGAGTTTAAAAGCGGTATAATATGTCAGTAGAAATAGAGGAGAAATTAGCTAAAATACCTGTAGTAAATTACTTCGTAAAACTATTAAAAAATATAAAATTGCCTGGTTTTGAAGGGCTATCGGTTTATGATTTAACCGAAATGTATTTTGTAGGAATAGTAAAAGGGGCTTTAACATACAGAGCAAGTGCTATTTCTTTTAGTTTTTTTATGGCTCTTTTTCCTTTTCTTCTATTTATTCTAAACTTAATTCCGTATGTTCCAATAGAGGGTTTCCAACAAGACTTTATTCATTTTATAGAAAGCCTATTGCCACCGCAAACCGCAAATTTTTTCGATTCTATTATAGAAGATATTGTTAGTAAACAACGTGGCGGATTACTTTCATCGGTATTCTTTTTGTCTATTTTTTTAATGGCAAACGGTATCAATGCCATTTTTGGAGGCTTTGAGACTTCTTACCATGTTGTTATTACTAGAAATATTATTAAGCAGTATTTTGTAGCTGTTGGGGTAGCTTTGTTAATGGCCTTTTTATTTTTGGCTAGTGTAATAGGATTTATTTTTTATGAAATCTATATTGTTCAGTATTTAAGTGAGTTGGCGTCTAAAACAAATGGTATGGATGTTGCAAGAGGAGATGTTATTGGGGCACGAATAGGAAGATTTTTGTTCTTTGTGATTATCTCGTTTTTAACTACAGCAATCTTATATTATTTTGGAACAACAGAAGGTAGACAAACAAAGTTTTTCTCGCCTGGAGCGTTATTAACAACAATATTGATAATTGTAACTACGTATCTGTTTGGTATTTATATAGAGAATTTTTCTCAATACAATGAAATTTATGGTTCCATTGGAGCGTTACTTATTTTAATGCTATATATTTGGATTAATTCGAATATTTTGCTTTTAGGATTTGAGCTAAATGCTTCTTTGAGAAGCCTAAAACGTAACTTTTAAATTTATAATTATGACGAGTAAGAAATTATTTTTGTTTGCAACATTTGTTGTTTTATGCGGATTTACTGCTTTTTCCCAAAGTGTTTTTGGAAAATGGAAAACTATTGATGATGAAAGCGGAAAAGAAAAATCCATCGTGGAAATTTATGAAAAAGATGGAAAAGTATTCGGGAAGGTGGTTGAGCTGCTCAATAAAGACCGTCAAGATGCTGTTTGTGATAAATGCGATGGAGCCAAAAAAGATGCTCCAGTTTTAGGAATGGTAATTATAGAAAACCTTGAAAAAGATGACGACGAATATGCTGATGGAACCATACTAGATCCTGAAAAAGGGAAGGAGTATAAATGTAAAATATGGGTTGATGAGAACGATGCCAATATCTTAAATGTAAGAGGATATATTGCATTTTTATATAGAACACAAACATGGCACAGGGTTAACTAAGTTGCTATAAGGCGTAATTAGAGAAGAAATACGTCTCAAAAAAATAATACTAATAAAGAAAAGAGAACTAAGAAAATATATATTCTTATTCTCTTTTCTTATTTTTGTTTAGAATCCATTCTGGAGAAAATGGCATAAATAGGGTCTATTTAGAGTCCAAAAAAATCCAACACTTAAAACCCAGTATTCAAAGAATGCACTTTATAGATGTAGTTTTACCGATTCCGTTAGAAAAAACATTTACTTATGTTGTTTCAGAAAAGGAAGCTTCTTTTTTAAAAACGGGAATGCGGGTAGCGGTTCCTTTTGGTAAAACCAAAATCTATACAGCGTTAGTGTATAGAGTGCATCAAACGCTTCCAGAGACCTATGTTCCGAAAGAAATAGATCAGATTTTAGATGAAGCACCTATAATTTCTGAAAAGCAATTGAAGGAGTGGGAGTGGATAGCATCCTATTATATGTGTTCGTTAGGAGAGGTTTTTAAAGCTGCAGTTCCTTCTGCTTTTTTGCTAGAAAGTGAAACGCTAATTCTTAAAAATGAAAGTTTTAATATAGGCGAAGAAAATAGTTTGGCTGATGATGAATGGTTGGTTTATGAGGCGCTTCAGCATCAATCAATGCTAAAAGTGCAGGAGGTAAGTAGTATTATTGATCGGAAGAATATTCTTCCTGTACTCAAAAGACTTCTAGAAAAAAATGTAATTCATCTAAAAGAAGAAGTTTACGAGCAATACAAGCCAAAATTAGTGCGCTATATAAAATTGGGGAATGCGTATACTTCTGATGAAAAGTTAAGCGAATTATTAGCCTCTTTATCAAATAGGGCTCATAAGCAGCGAGAGGTGATAATGACCCTTTTTTCTATGGAAGCTACTACAAATAAGCCTATTAAAGTAAAGGATTTAGAGGAAAAAAGTGGTGCATCTTCCGCGGTGGTAAAAACATTGATTGAGAAAAATATTTTAGAAGAATATCACCTTCAGCAAGATCGAATTCAATATGAAGGGGATAAAGTTTCTAGCTTGAAAGATTTAAATGAATACCAAGCATCCGCATTAACCAAAATCAATAATCATTTTAAAACCGATGAGGTTGTTTTGTTGCATGGTGTTACTTCTTCTGGAAAAACAGAAGTGTACGTCAAACTGATAGAGAAAGTAATAAATGAAGGAAAGCAGGTGTTGTATTTATTGCCAGAAATAGCACTTACAACGCAGCTTATAAAGCGCTTGCAGGATTATTTTGGAGAGAAGGTGAGTGTGTACCATTCTAAATATTCGGTTAATGAGCGGGTGGAAGTGTGGAATAATATATTGAAATCGGTTTCCAAGGCGCAGATTGTAATTGGAGCGCGTTCTGCAGTTTTATTACCGTTTTCCAATTTAGGATTGGTTATTGTGGATGAAGAGCATGAGGTTTCTTTTAAGCAATTTGACCCAGCGCCACGTTATCATGCACGAGATACTGCTATTGTTTTGGCAAGTTTACATAAAGCTAAAACCTTACTTGGAACAGCTACGCCAAGTATAGAAAGTTTTTACAATACCAAAATTGGGAAGTATAAGTTAGTAGAAATAAATAGGCGTTACGGAAATGTATTGATGCCAGATATTGAACTTACAGATATTAAAGAAAAGCATCGAAAAAAACGAATGACGGGTCATTTTTCAGATCGGTTAATCGAGGCTATGCAAGAAGCTATAGAAGAAGGAGAGCAGATTATCCTTTTTCAAAATAGAAGAGGTTATGCACCTATTTTAGAATGTAATACTTGCGGGCACTCGCCACAATGCCCTAATTGTGATGTAAGTTTAACGTACCATCAATATAAAAATCAGTTACGCTGTCATTATTGTGGGTATGCTATGGCTAAGCAACTTGCATGTGGGGCTTGTGGGAGTAGTGAGTTAGATACCAAAGGTTTTGGTACAGAACAGATTGAGGCAGAACTAAAAGAAATATTTCCGAAGTTAAAAATTGGGAGAATGGATTCCGATACTACTCGAGGAAAATATGGTTATGAAAAAATAATTACTGCTTTTGAGCAGCAAGAAATAGATATTTTGGTAGGAACACAAATGCTTACTAAAGGACTAGATTTTCGGAATGTTAGTTTAGTGGGAGTAATGAATGCCGATAATTTATTGAATTTCCCCGATTTTAGAGCTCATGAAAGAAGTTTTCAGTTGATACAACAAGTTTCTGGAAGGGCAGGGCGAACCAAAAAAAGAGGAAAAGTTATTATTCAAACTTACAATCCCTTTCATCAAGTTTTACAGCAAGCTTCATTGAATAGGTATGAAGAATTATTTACGGATCAAGTTAATGAAAGACGACAATTTAAATATCCGCCTTTTACAAGAATTATAAAAATTGTTTTTAAAAATAAAGACTATAATAAGGTAAACGAAGCTAGTAGTTGGTATGCTAAAGCCCTGCATACTGTTTTTGATAGTTATACGAAGACTGAAATTTTAGGTCCAGAGTTTCCGCCAGTTTCTCGTATTAGAAATGAATATTTAAAAAATATTGTTATTAAGGTGCCTCAAAATCAATCTACAAAACAAACTAAAGATGCGTTGAGGAAAATTGATAAAACTTTTAATGCAATTGCTGCTTACAGAAGTGTAAGAATAATTTATAATGTAGACGCTTATTAAGGCTGCTGACTACTAAGTGCTTCAGAAAGTTCTTGCTTTTTGTTTCTGCTTAAAGGAATTTGTGTTCCATTTACTTCCACATTTTTACTATTAAACTTTTCTACTTTGTCTAAATTCACAATGTAAGATTTGTGAATTCTTAAGAAACGTTCCTGTGGGAGTTCTTTTTCAAAAGACTTCATTGTAGAAAGAATAACGATGTTAGCATCGTCGGTTACAAGTTTAATGTAATCTCCTAAGGCTTCTACCCAGTTTATTTCATTTAAAAAAACTTTTCTTTTCTTTAAATTACTTTTCACAAAGATATGATCGTCGTCTTCTTTGGAAGCTACTTTTAATTTGAAGTTTTCCTGCGCTCTTTTAACAGATGCTTCGAAGCGTTCTTGTGTAATTGGTTTGTGGAGGTAATCGGTAACATCGTAATCAAAAGCTTTTAAGGCATATTGTGCGCTACCAGTAATTAAAATTACTTGGGGAGGCTCATTTAAAGCCTCTAATAAATCAAAACCATTTACTACTGGCATCTCAATATCTAAGAAAATGAGATCTATTGTTTGTTTTTTAAGTCCATTTCTGGCTTCAATAGCATTACTGTATTCCGCTACTAAGTTTAGCATCGGATGGTTTTTTATTAACCTAGCAACCGACATACGTTGGATACTAGAGTCATCAACAATAATACAATTCATCTTCATTTTTACAAACTAGGTATATGGTTGGATAATATATAGTACAATTTTAGTGAAAAATTAGAGGTAAAACAAAAAAAATGTTGTCAAATACCTTATTTTTGTGGCTTAGAGGGGAAAATCATCCTTCTTTTATCGAAATAACCAAGAGAGGTTTTTTTATTAAAATAATTAATTGTACTTTTGCACCCTTAAAAATTAATAATAATATAAGTTATGAATCATTACGAAACTGTTTTCATTCTTAATCCCGTTTTATCTGAGACTCAGATAAAGGAAACAGTTAAGAAGTTTGAAGATTTCTTAACCTCTAAAGGGGCAGAGTTTGTATCTAAAGAAGATTGGGGGCTAAAAAAATTAGCGTACCCTATCCAGAACAAAAAAAGTGGATTCTACCACCTTTTTGAATTTCAAGTTGCTGGAGAAGCAATTGAGCCTTTTGAATTAGAATTTAGACGCGACGAGCGTGTAATGCGTTATTTAACTGTTAAGTTAGACAAACACGCTATCGCTTGGGCAGAAAAAAGAAGAACAAAACTTAAACAAAAAGCTTAGTAATTATGTCATCTATAGAGCAACAAGCAAAAGGAAAAAAAGACGGAGAGATTAGATATCTAACTCCACTTAATATAGAAACCAATAAGACAAAGAAATATTGTCGTTTCAAAAAGTCAGGTATCAAGTATATCGATTATAAAGATCCAGACTTTTTATTAAAATTGGTTAATGAACAAGGTAAGATTTTACCAAGAAGGTTAACCGGAACATCATTAAAGTATCAAAGAAAAGTGTCTGTAGCAATCAAAAGATGTCGTCACATAGCTTTAATGCCATACGTAGCAGATTTATTAAAATAAAAGAAGGTAACCATGGAATTAATATTAAAGAAAGACGTAGAGAATTTAGGTTTTAAAGACGATGTGGTGACTGTAAAGAATGGTTACGGACGTAACTTTCTAATCCCACAAGGTCAAGCAATTTTGGCTACCAGTTCTGCAAAAAAAGTATTGGCTGAAAACTTAAAGCAAAGAGCTTTTAAAGAAAAGAAAGTAATTGCTGATGCTCAAAAAGTTGCAGATCAACTTAAAGATCTTACTATAAAAATTACAGCAAAAGCTGGAGCAGGAAATAAATTATTCGGATCTATTGGAAATGCAGATCTTTCTGAAGCAATTCAAAAAGAAGCTAATTTAGCAGTAGAAAAGAAATATATCAGCATCTTAGGAGGTAACGTAAAAGTTGCTGGTCCTTATGAGGCTACTATAAGATTACACAGAGAAGTAGTTGTTAATTTCCCTTTCGAAGTAGTTGTAGAAGGAAAATAATAAACATCATTCTTTATAAGAAATAGCTTGAGGCTGTATTAAAATTTAGTTTTTAATCAGCCTCTTTCTTATTTTTACAAACTCATAATATTTTTTTAGTGAAGTATAGAAGACTTACAAAGGAGCAGTTAGAAGAAATGCATCAAGAATTTATAAACTTCTTGGCAGCACAAACTATAACTGTTGATGAATGGAACGATATTAAAAAGAATAAACCGCAAGTGGCTGAAGACGAAATAGATGTTTTTAGCGATTTGGTTTGGGAAGGTGTTTTAAGTAAAGTAACCTACTTAGAAAATATTTCAGCTACCGAAATGCATTTATTTCATTTAGGTGAAAAGGAAATGAGATTAATTGCAGTACGTGTACATCAACCAGGGGTAAACCTAACTACTAAAGAAGGTTTTGCTTGGTTTAAAAACAACTTTTTAACGGATGCTGTTGAAATGATGGTAGCCGCAAAAGCATATACCGAAGATAGAAATAAAGATAAGTTTGAGCTTATTGAAAAAGGTGCAGTAATTACCAAAGGAGAATTATTTACCTATTTTGATGAGATTTTACCTAATTGAGGTGAAAAAGTAGAAAGTTAAAAAGTTAAAAAACAGATAGTTATACTTGTATTATTAACTTATAATTTGATTTTAATTACTAGTAATAAACCAACAACGAGCAATAGATACAATGGCACAAAAACCCAGTATAGCAAAAGGAACTAGAGATTTTACTCCTGAGGAAGTTTCAAAACGTAATTATATAATTAGTACCATTAAAAGGCATTTTGAAACTTTTGGATTCCTTCCAATTGAAACGCCTAGTTTTGAAAACTCAGACACTTTAATGGGGAAATACGGGGATGAAGGTGACCGATTGATATTTAAAATTCTGAATTCTGGCGACTTTCTTTCCAAGGTAGACAATGCTTTGTACGAAAAGAAAGATGCAAATGCTTTAACTTCAAAAATTTCGGAAAAAGCATTGCGTTACGATTTAACTGTTCCCTTTGCTCGGTATGTAGTAATGCACCAAAACGAAATTGACTTGCCTTTTAAGCGGTATCAAGTGCAACCTGTTTGGCGTGCCGACAGACCTCAAAAGGGACGTTTTAGAGAGTTTTATCAGTGTGATGCCGATGTGGTAGGCTCTAAATCGCTTTGGCAAGAGGTGGAATTTGTACAGTTGTATGATGCTGTTTTTAATAGTTTGAAGCTAGAGGGGATAACTATTAAAATGAATAATAGAAAAATACTTTCTGGAATAGCAGAAGTTATTGGTGCTAAAGATAAACTCATAGATTTTACAGTAGCATTAGATAAGCTAGATAAAATTGGCGAAGATGGTGTGAAAAGGGAGATGTTGGAAAAAGGAATTAGCGAGGAAGCACTTACTAAAGTTCAACCTTTATTTTCTTTTACAGGGAGTAATACAGATAAATTAAACAGCCTTCGTTCTCTACTGGAAACATCGGAAGAAGGGATGAAAGGAGTAGAAGAATTAAGTTTTATAATGGAAGCAATTGCTACTTTGGGACTTAAAACTGCTACCTTAGATTTGGATGTTACGCTAGCGCGTGGTTTAAATTATTATACAGGTGCTATTTTTGAAGTAAGTGCTCCTTCCGAAGTTAAAATGGGCTCTATAGGTGGCGGTGGTCGTTATGACGATCTAACGGGTATTTTTGGCTTAAAAGATGTAAGTGGCGTTGGAATTTCTTTTGGATTGGATAGAATTTATTTGGTTTTAGAAGAATTAAATCTTTTTCCTGAAGAGGTGTTAGAAAGTACAAAAGTATTATTCTTAAACTTTGGAGAAACAGAAGCTTTATATTGTTTAAAAGCACTTAAAAAACTGCGTGAAGTAGACGTAAAATCGGAAATGTATCCTGATGATGCTAAGATGAAAAAACAAATGAATTTTGCTAACAAAAGAAATATTCCTTTTGTAGTATTAGCGGGTTCAAAAGAAATCCAAGAAGAAAAGTTTACATTAAAAAACATGAAGACCGGAGAACAATTTGAAGTAACTACAGAAGAATTAATAGAAAAAGTAAGCTAGAATATAGGCTTTATGCTGTTGTTCAGTGTTCTGTGCTCAGTTGGCAGTATTCAGTTGGCAATGCTCAGTAGGCAGATTGCAGTAGGTTTCTGGTTTTTAGTTTATGGTTTATGGTAAACTAAAATCTGACTTCCGACTCCTTCTATAATAGTAGGCAGTGCTCAGTAGGCAGATTGCAGTAAGTTTTTGGTTTGTAGTTTATGGTTTCTGGTGAACTAAAATCTGACTTCCGACTCCTTCTATAATAGTAGGCAGTGTTCAGTTGGCAGATTGCAGTAGGTTTTTGGTTTTTAGTTTATGGTTTTGGAAAACTAAAATCTGACTTCCGACTTCTTCTATAATAGTAGGCAGTGCTCAGTAGGCAGATTGCAGTAGGTTTCTGGTAAACTAAAATCTAACTTCCGACTACCGACTCCCGATTTCTTCAATCTTTCAATCTTTCAATCTTTCAATTTTTCAATAAGTAGTAGGTTTATGGTAAACTAAGAACTTTCAAAAGAATACGAACACAAAGTCTATATGATTTTGTCAGTCTTCAGTCTTGTCTCTTGTCTCTTGTCTTCCGACTAATTTCAGTTAAAAAAAGACATCAATATCCAACATAATTAAGAAGTAACAACATTTTTTTAGACCAACAACAGTAAGCTGTAGCTGAACAACATACAGAAATATATTTTTAAAAATAAGCGCTTTAATCAAAGGAATTAGCATAATAAATTTCTAATTTTAGAAGGTTATTTTATAATTAAATTTTAACCAACCTACTAAATGAAATCTGTTTGGATTCCAAATTATTAAGGAAGTACTATGCTTTTTTAACTTCATTTAGCGCTTATATTTTTTAGATTGAAAACACCTACTAGAATACTTTCTATCGACATTATGAGGGGCTTAACCCTCTTTCTCATGCTTTTTGTTAATGATTTATTTGAGCCTGGAGTTCCAAAATGGCTAGTACATAGCAAAGCTACCGAAGATGCTATGGGACTCGCAGATTGGGTGTTCCCAGGGTTCTTATTCATGGTGGGACTTTCTATTCCTTTTGCATTCCTATCTAGAAGAAAAAAGGGAGAAGGAGACCTTGAAATTCTCAAACATATTTTAGTAAGAACTTTGAGCCTTTTATTAATAGGTGTTTTTATGATTAATATCCATGAGATTAATGCTGAGCTTTCAGGAATTAATAAGTATTTATGGGCAATTTTAGTGTATATATCTATTTTTTTAATTTGGAATAAATATCCAGAAAACTCCAAATATAATATGCTTTTCAAAGTATTAAAAGGACTAGGGATAGTAGGTTTAGTAGTATTAGCCTATATTTTTAAAGGAGGAACCGAAGCCCATCCAACTTGGTTAACTACTGGATGGTGGGGTATTTTAGGACTCATAGGATGGGGGTATTTTGCTGGGGCGTTAACTTATTTATTTACAAAAGGAAAGTTAGTTGGAGTAGTGCTGTTATGGGGATGCTTTGTTTTACTAAATGTACTATCTCAATTAGAATTATTAGGTTTTTTAAATCCTATAAAACCTTATTTTGGAGTTTTAATAAGTGGTAATACGCCTTCCATTGTGCTCTGTGGTTTGGGAGTTGGAATACTTTTAAAAGAAAACAAATCTAATTTTAAAAGACTCATTAGGATTCTTTTACCATTAGGAATAATAGTGCTTCTTATTGGTTTTGCATTTAGAAATTGGTTTATTATTTCTAAAATCCAAGGAACTCCCTCTTGGGCCATGATTTGTAACGGAATAAGCATTCTAGTATTTTGTTTTTTATTTTATGTAATAGATTATTTAAAATTGTCTAGATGGACTGCCCTCTTTAAACCTGCTGGTCAAAATTCATTAACAACCTATTTAGCTCCAGATATTATTTATTATACTATTTGGGGACTAGGTTGGAATATTCTTATATACAAGCAAGAAGAATCTGTATTAATCGCTGTAGGAGGGTCTATTCTCTGGGCAATTGCTATGATTGGTTTTGCTGCCTTACTTTCAAAAATTTATATCAGATTAAAACTTTAAAAAAATGAAACAGATTTATTTAGTACTTACATTTTTGATTAGCTGCTGTTTATTACAGGCTCAAAATGAGCTCCCTCTAAAAGGAATTGCTATTGCAGCGCCCGCAAAACAAGATGTTAATCGGTTTGTTAAATTTATAAATGAAGAGCTTGCACCTCGAAATATTAATACCATGGTATTGAGAGTGGATTATAATTATGAGTATAAATCGCATCCTGAACTGGTAAATAAAAGTGCCCTTTCTTCAGAAGAAATTAATAAAATAGTGGAGGCTTGTAAAAATCATCAAATAGATATTATTCCGCAGATAAATTTATTAGGGCACCAGTCGTGGGCAGGTTCTATAGAAAAACTATTAGAGGTATATCCCGAATTTGATGAAACTCCACATGTTGAAATGCCAGAGGAATACGAATGGCCTAATGAAGATGGGTTGTATTGCAAGAGTTATTGTCCGCTTCATCCAGAAGTACATAAAGTAGTTTTTGATTTAGTTGATGAAATTGTAGAGGTTTTTCAAGCCAATGCTTTTCATGCAGGAATGGACGAAGTATTTTATATTGGAGATACTAAATGCCCTCGATGTGGCGGAAGGGATAAAGCCGAATTATACGCTGGAGAAGTTACCAAAATTAGAAACCATTTGGCAAGTAATGGAAAGCGACTTTGGATTTGGGGAGACCGATTAATAGATGGTAAAACCACTGGAATGGGAATGTGGGAAGCAAGTATGAATAATACGTACCGAGCCATTAATTTAATTCCTAAGGATGTTATGATTTGCGATTGGCATTATGAGCGTGCCGATCCAACGGCAGTGTATTTTGCAATGAACGGTTTTGATGTGGCTACCTGCTCTTGGAGAAAACCAGAAGTAGCCCTCAAGCAACAACAAATGCTTAAAGACCTTAAAGCAAATGCCACCGACGAAATGAAAAACCGTTATAGAGGAATGTTGCATACGGTATGGACAAGTGCTGGCAATTTCTTAGATATGTTTTATGCCGAAGATAGCAAAGAGGTAAATGAGGCAACAACATTTAAAGCGCTGTTTAAAGCCTCATAAACCTTATAATTCTTCGCATTGATAACCAAAAGTTTGTAAAGTATTCTTTATGGTTTTAGCGGTTAGATGTACAGTTTCGACCCTGAGGATTTTATCACAATCCTCAAGGTCAAAATTCCACTGTTCGTTTTTTTGCATTAGTTTATTTAAAGAAGGACGTATTTGTTGTACTTCTTTTTCTTTCCCTACAGAAGTTTTAAATACTAATACTGATTTCATTGATTTAAAATTTCGCAATTAATTGTTATCTAGTAACTTAATTATTCTGGATGGTGTTAATCATTACCTATTAAATCACCATTATAGGCTTTCATAATAAATTAATGTTTAACGCTCCCAAAAAAATGGAGGTTCAATATTTAAGGTTCTTAAGTAAACATAGCCTTGTCCACGGTGATGCACTTCATTATCTATAAAATACAAGATAAAAGACATTACGGTGCCATCATATTCTCCAAAAAGCTTCATTTCTCTTGAAAAATCTTTTGTTTCAAGTTGTTCCCAGTAGCTATTAATTTCTTCGGTAGATTTATCCCATAATTCTAAAATAGCCGACTTTTTCCCTCCATGGTCAAAATCTTCTCTTAGCTTTTCGGTGTTACCAATTACAATTTCTTTCATACCTGGAGCAGCTATTCCAATAAGCTCCATAGTCATTTCTGCAAAAGTTCTCATTCCTCCAATTTTATAGGTAAAGAATTCTTTTTCAGGAAATAGTTCAATAACACGGCGGGTAAGAGTTCTATGCCCTTGCCAATGTTTTAATAACTCATCTGGAGTTAGTATTGTAGTTACATTTTCCTTGGTTTGATTGTTTGAATTTTCCATAATAAAAGATTTTGTTTTTTATCTGATAACAAAATTAGAGGAGGGGGATGACAGCCTTATGTCAGTAGTAAAAAAAGTTTTTTACTGAAGTTTAAAATTATAGATATTTTTCTTCTTGTATAGGTACATTAACTTATAATAAGAAATGTTTTACTCAATAATCGAGATTTGAATGTTCCAAAACCTCTCTTGAGTTTACAAAAGGCCTTACCCCGAGATTGTTTACTCATGTTTTTACATATGGCAACGTATAATTTTAGGTCGCAAACGTAAACGAATACGTCTTAGTACGTAAAATTATACGTAAGTAGTGTAAAGGAATACGTTTAAAACGTAAAAATTTGGATTATTAACGTATGCGCATACGTCTGCCTACGTATAAAGATAGATAGTAAACGTATACAGGGATGTTTTTATAGTTTTAATATAAGTAACATTTAGGGTGTGTGTAAAAAAATAATACTGACAAAAGGCTGTCACAAGACTAGGTTAACTTTGTATAAAATCATTTAAAAAAATGGCATTATATATTGATGACGAAGTTTGGGCTTCTGGAGAATTTTATTTTTTCTGGAAGTCTTATCTTTGGAAGATATGCCAAAACATTATGAGCGATACTACCATAAAACGCTTTAACCGAATAGTTACTATTTTGACACAATTACAGTCGAAAAAAATAGTGAAAGCACAAGACTTAGCAGACCGCTTTGAAGTAAGTTTACGTACAATTTATAGAGATATTAGAACCCTTGAAGCTTCTGGAGTTCCTATTATTAGTGAAGCTGGAATTGGATATAGTATTATGGAGGGGTATAGACTTCCGCCAGTTATGTTTACTAAAGAAGAAGCGGGGAGCTTTGTTGCTGCGGAAAAGTTAATGCAACAGTTTACAGACGATTCTTTGGGGGCGTATTATAAAGCTGCTATGTACAAAATAAAATCGGTTTTAAGAGGTTATGAAAAGGATTGGATTGATGCTATAGAGTCTCAGATTACTATAAATTCGTCTCGAGAACTTTTTAATAAAGACATTCCAAATGCCTTAGAAATAATTTTTGAAAGCATAGCAGAGAAGCGCCAAATCTACCTTCAATACCAAGCACTTCATGCAGATACACATTCTGAGAGATTGATAGAACCTGTAGGGCTCTTTCATGAGCACAATTATTGGTATATGATGGCGTATTGCCATTTAAGAAAAGACTACCGCCAATTTCGAACCGATAGAATCCTACAAATAAAAAGAACGCAAACGCCATTTTTATTAGCTCATGGGGCATTAGATAATTATTTGAAAAAAGAAGATCCTGCAAATAAAACTAAGATTGTAATTTTAGTAGATAAGCAGGTTTCAAAATACATGAAAAGTAATACCAATTATTACGGACTTATTTCTGAGAAAGTAAAAGGGAAAGATGTAGAGATGACTTTTCTAACTGCCGATGTAAAAGATGGTTTTGCACGCTGGTTTTTAATGTTTTCCGATTATGCTACCATTCTAGAACCACAGTCGCTAAAACACAGAGTAAAAGAGATTATTACAGAAGCCGCTTCTAGGTTGTAGGAGGTATTGTTGTATTTGAGTAGTTATTTTTAACCCCTCATTGAGGGTCTAATCCCCCAGAGCCTGTTCTGAGTATATCGAAGTGTTCTACGTCGAAATGGATTAAAATATTTTTCCTTTGAATACCTCGTAGGCTTGCCTCGAGGTAGTTGATTGAAGTTTTTAAAATAAGACTCCTTGCTATTAATACAAATGAATAAAAAGATAATTTTAATAATTTTGTTTAGCTCTAATACGAATCCAAATGCGGGTGACTTTATTTTTTTCATTGTTTTTAACTAGCGTCTTTTGTTTCTTTAAAACACTTATTTTTTGACAGTTAAAATTTAGTCTTTGTTCTTTTTTCTAATAGCGAAGCATTCTTGTATTTTTACTCAGACATTAACGACTTTTAATTAATAAAATGATGAATCCTAAAGTTGATTTCTTTTTTGAAAAAGATACACAGTGGCAAGCCGCATACAAGAAATTGAGAACTATAGTATTGGATTGCGGACTAACAGAGGAGCTAAAATGGGGAGTTCCTTGCTATACATACAATGGAAGCAATGTAGTTTTAATACACGGGTTTAAAGAGTATTGTGCGCTCTTGTTCCATAAAGGGGTATTGTTAAACGATGGACATGCTATTTTAATTCAGCAAACAGAAAATGTACAGTCGGCTCGGCAAATTCGTTTTACAAGTCTGCAAGAAATAGTAGACTTAGAACGGATTATAAAAACCTATATTTTTGAAGCTGTAGAAGTAGAAAAAGCAGGGTTGAAAGTTGAATTAAAAAAGACTAAGGAGTATGAAGTTCCAGAAGAATTTCAGCAAAAGCTAAATGAAGATCCAGAATTAAAAACTGCTTTTGAAGCCTTAACTCCAGGGAGGCAACGCGGGTATTTATTATATTTTTCTCAAGCCAAGCAGTCTAAAACTCGGGGGGCAAGAGTAGAGAAATATATTCCAAAAATTATGGAAGGACTAGGATTGAACGATTAATTCCTAAATGCTTGAATTAAAACTGTTCAAGGACTCTTTGTGGACTTATTTAATGAGAGTTTTGAGATAGCAGCATTAACTAATTCAGGGTTTTATAGTACTCAAAACTCTATTTAAACTCCGAGGGGTAATTCCTAAGTAATTAGCAATATCTTGTTTTGATATTTCGTCTATAAGAGTAGGGAATTGATGGATTAATCGCAGTAAATTATCTTCTAACGTATGAGATTGATTGTAGGCATGTCTCACAGCCGTATAGGTGAGTTTTTTACTTAATGCTTTTAAAATATGCTTATTAAAAGTGATATCTTTTTCTAATAATTGGTTGAAATAAGAAGCTTCTATTTTATAGACTTCAACAGCGTTTATGGCTTCAATACAACAAAAACTAACCTCGCCATTAATGGCTTCTAATTCTCCGAAAATTTCTCCTTCGCCAAAAAACTCTTGGATAAAATCAACTCCATTATCTTCTGTTAAATAACATTTTGTAATACCAGATTTTATAATATATACCGAGAAAACTCTTTTCTTTTGGTCTACTATCTTTTTTCCTGAAGAAAAGGACTGAGCTATAATAGTATCTTCCGATTCTTTTAGGAGCTTTTCTGTTATATACTGAAGGAGGTCGGCGTTTTTTCGTATCATTTTATCACTTCGGACAAATGTCCTTTTTTGGTAGCATTACAATCTATTTCTTTGCAAATTAAAATTAAAAAAAGATATTCAATACGCATGGGCTTCTTAAAAAATATCGCGATAAAATATAATACACATCCTATTTATAATTTAAAATTTGCGATGGTATGTTCGAGTTCGTTATTGTTTTCTGCGAGTTACAATATGCTAATTCCCGAGCTTCCTGCGTATTTAAGTTCTTTAGGAGGCGCAAAATACATAGGACTTATTATAGCCTTGTTTACATTAACAGCAGGAATTTCTAGACCTTTTAGCGGACGCATAACCGATACGGTTGGACGTGTGCCAGTAATGGTTTTTGGAGCATTAGTATGTGTGCTTTGTGGAATGTTATATCCTGTTTTAAACACAGTTGTAGGTTTTTTGCTGCTGCGACTCTTACATGGGTTTTCTACAGGTTTTAAACCTACAGCAACCTCAGCTTATGTTGCAGATATTACACCTCAACGCTCTTGGGGAGAGGCTATTGGGATGCAAAGTTTGTTTTACAGTACAGGAATGGCTGTTGGTCCCGCAGTTGGAAGTTTTATTAAAATGAATTATTCCTATAATACATTGTTTTACCTTTCTTCTGCATGTGCTTTTCTTTCGATGTTAATTATTTTAAACATGAAAGAAACCTTAGAACCCAAGAAAAAATTTACATGGAAATTATTAAAAATAACACGAAGAGATATTATAGCTATTGAAGTTTTACCAGCGGCTTTGGTAACATTTTTATGCTATGTTTCTTATGGGGTAATGCTTACGCTTATTCCAGATTGGACTACAAATTTAGGAATAGCAAATAAAGGATTATTCTTCATTGTATTTACTATCTCATCTTTAATTATCCGATTTATCGGAGGGAAAGCTTCCGATAAGTATGGGCGTACGGTGGTAATTACATTAGGATTAATTGTATTGGCTATTGCAGTTATTGTTATTGGAATGGCAACCTCCTATGTTTTATTTATTGTAGGTGCTATTCTATATGGTATTGGAATGGGAGGCTTAACGCCGTCTTTGAATGCTTGGACTATAGATATGAGTAAAGCTGAAGCTAGAGGAAAGGCTATGGCAACTATGTACATAGCTTTAGAAGCAGGAATAGGTATTGGAGCGTTATTTTCTGGATGGTATTATCAAACAACAATTGAAAGAATCCCGAATGCATTTTATGCTTCATCAATAATTGCTATAATTGGACTTGTTTATATGCTTAGAAAAATTTCAGTAACTAAAAATAACATACATAAATAAAGAAAAAGCATGGAGAGAACTTTTCTCCATGCCATTCTAACGCTAATCAACTAAGCGTTTTACAAACCAAAAGTCGTGTAAGTTTAAATTGACAGTTATAAGATGATAATTTTCTTTTACCAATATATTCTTAACAAGTCCTTTGGTTCCATAACTGTAGGAAATATTTAGGGTTGAATTATTTCTGTTGCTAATAGGTAAACCTAAACCACCAGTAATGCTGTAATTACTTATTTTACTATTATTTATTTCTAAATATCCATCGTCGTAATTAAAACCTGCTCTGTAAGAAATCCGTTTAAAGTAACTTTTATTTCTAGCGCCATTGGTGTATTCTAATCCGATTCCGTATATATTTTGGTCGGTATATGTGCCAATATGGTCTGTTTGATTGGTATTGTCCCAAAAACTCTTCTTATAATCTCCATTAATAGTAAGCTGATTATTAAATAGGCGACTACTAAATCCAAGTCCGAATTGCATGGGAAGTTTAAAATCTGCGGCATCATCTTCCGCTTGGTCTTCAATAGTAATGCTATTATATTCTAAAGTTTTATAAGTAGAACGTTTTAGGTTTCCGTTTAAAGTAGTGGGAAGCTTTATGGTACTACCAATTGTAAGGTTTTTTAAAACGTCAATTTGTGTGCCAAAGCCTAATTGAACCCCAGAGTAAGCAGTTTCTTCTTCTAAAGAAAAAGAAGCACTACTAATACTAAAGTCTTCATTTTCCTGAATATTCCCGAACAATACAGAGGCGCTCATTCCTAAACTAATACGTGGAATAAGGGAATACCCAAAATTCCCAGTAAATTCATTTAAGCCTCCATTTCCAGAAATATTACTCTCAAAAGTTTCTGTAGAACCTTCAATATTGGTTTCTAAACCAATTAAAGAATAACCTACTTGACTATATGGAATAAGGGTTAATCCCATCCCCATTTTACTATTTATAGGAAAAGCTATCGCAATATTAGAAAAATTAAAACTACTGTTATTCTCAGAATTATTTTTATTAGCATAGGTGTTCATTTCTGCTTTTCCTCCAACATCAAATAGAAAGCTATTTTGAGGTATAACCGAATAGGAGGCGGGGTTTAAATTATTGATATAGCCATTAGACTTCATGGCAATTCCAGTAAACCCCATCCCATTTACTTTTCCAATACTACTTTGATTAATTACACCAAGCCCGTATAAGGAATAGGGGGAACTTGTTAAGCTTTCCGATTGTGCAGCTGCAGTAAGGGATAAAAAAGAGAGTATGAGTACGAGGTTAATCTTCATCATAAACAGTATATATTAAGTTTAATTCAATTTTGTAACTAGTATTGGTATTTCCATAAATTACCATTCTATCAACACTAGACTGGTAATTATTTGGAAGTAAAGCAAAGGCTTGGATATCGTCGGTCTGACTGTTTAAAAGTTCTTCAACATAGGTTCCAAAGGGAAGCGCATAATAAATATTATTAAACTCTTGATCTGTTTTATTTAGAATAGCTTGTACAGCGCTACCGTCGCTATAGGTTAGTTGCTGTGTAATGTTATTATTGTTGTCTATTGCATATACATTTAGCGTATCTCTAAGGGAGAGATTATCGTTATACGACTGTAATACTGGATTTATTTTTAACGTAGCATCAAGAATAGTTCCTGTTCCTTCAATATCAAAAAGAGATTTTATGGTAGGAAATTTAACTGTAGTAGCAACTCCAATTCCAGATTGAATAAAAGATTTATTTTCTGAAAGATTACTAGAAAGTCCTTCTTCTTGATTAGTTAGTTGTTGGAGATATTCGTTAGAATTTTCTGTTGAAATCTGATTAAAAAATGAAACATAATCTGTTCCTTTATTTATAGGGATATCAATATAACTCTGAGAGGTGTATGTATCTTCTTCTACTGAATAATAGAGCCTCATATAGCAAGAGGTGGTTTCAGTAGAAAAACCAATTACTGCCCCATCGTCATTAATTCCAGGTTGTAATGTAATTCCTCTAAAATAATTTTTAAACTCATCGGTATTTGTAATCAGTTTTGTTTGTAGTTTGTCAAATATCTCTTTGCCTAGATCGTCATTGATTTTTATTTCTAAAGTATCAGCTTCCATTGGACGTGGGCTGTAGGTAAGCATTCCGATATCTTCTAAATCATATTCAATTTTACTAGTGTTATAAAAGGCATCTTCTTTAGGTTTTATAGCTTCACTAGCTCTTTTTATATGAATTTCGTTGTAAGAAATGGTGTCGTTATAATAATAATTATCGTAATGTAAGTACAAATTAATACTGTCGTAAGTAGCTTCACTATCTATAGTATAGCTATTGGGAAGCATTTCAAAAAAACTAGCTGTTTTTACATTCCCAAATTCGGGGTCGGTATATTTTCCTACTAAAATTCGGTTGCTATTGGAGGTAATAAGACTGTCAAATTTTATGGTAGCGGTTTCAATAGTAAGCGTATCAATTTCAATAACCCTAATCTGACTATTGGCAAAAGAGTTTCCCGCATTAAAGTCTGGGTCATAACTACTGTCGTCTGTGCAGGAACACAGAAAAAATAAAGTTAGAATAGAAATGTAAATAGGTGTTCGCATATGTTTTTTTGGTAAATGTAACGGAGCTATGAGTCATGAAAAATCTTAATATATTATTCAGGGAATTTTGTATATCAACACTGTTAAGAAGCCGATTAATATTTTAAAAAGCACTGATAGATAAATTCATCCTATTGGTATATTAAAATTGAGGGTTTATATATTCAATTTTTTTAGACTTTATCACTGCTTTAGTTTTACCTGAAAATTAAATCTATGAAGCGTTTATACAGTTTAAAATTATTAGTACTATTAGCAGTAACCAGCACAACATTTACAGCTTGTTCGTCTGATGATGACGACGAAGAATTAGGGAATTGGATAGACCGTTCCATTTTTGATGGTACTCCAAGAAGTGGATCGTCTGCCTTTACAATAGATAATATTGGATATATGGGCGTTGGTTATGACGGAGATGATTATCTAAATGATTTCTGGGCTTATGATATGGATGGAAATTACTGGTCGCAGAAAGCAGACTTTCCTGGGGTAGCAAGAAGTGCTGGGGTAGGATTTCAAATAGACGGAAAAGGATATATAGGTTCTGGTTATGATGGACTAGACGAATTAGGAGATTTCTATCAATACAATCCAACTACAAATACATGGAATGCTATTGCAGATTTTCCAGGAACACACAGACGTAGCGCTACAGCTTTTAGTGTAGATGGATACGGATATTTTGGAACAGGTTTCGATGGAGATAACGACCGTAAAGATTTTTGGAAATACGATCCTTCAACCGATACTTGGGTAGAGCTTGAAGGGTATGGAGGAAATAAAAAGAGAGCTGCTACAGCTTTTGTTATTGATGGAATTGTATACCTAGGAACCGGAGTTTCTAACGGGGTATATACAGACGACTTTTGGAAGTTTAATCCAGCTACAAATGAGTGGACAAAATTATTAGATTTAGATGAAGAAGATAGTTACTCCGTTGTTAGAAGTAATGCCGTAAGTTTTACAATGAATGGTTATGGGTATGTAGTAAGCGGAGAACAAAATGGGGCAGTTGCAAGTGCTTGGCAATACAATCCTCTAACAGATGTTTGGGAAGAAATGACAAGTTTTGAAGGTTCTTCTAGATTGGATGCTATTGGATTTTCAAATGGTACAAGAAGTTTTGTTGGATTAGGAAGAACGGGAAGTCTTTATTTAGACGATTTAGATGAGTTTTTTCCTGATATGGAATACGACGATGAAGATTAAAGTGAGAAAATTTCTTACTTGTTTGTTGAGTAGATTAAGAGGTGCGCTGGATCCGCACCTCTTAAAATAAATTTAAGAATTCTTTTAGATGAGGTTAAATAAAACAAAAAGCTACTTGCTTATTATCAGTTCTTTAGTATTATTATCCGCGTTTTGGATTTTTAAGAAGGACGAATTACTCTCCGCAAAGGTTATAAAAGTTAACAACGGATATGGTTATGAAGTATTATATAAAGAGAATGTTATAATAAAGCAAGAGTATATCCCAGCAATTAGTTATAGAAAAGTCTTTGTAAGTGAAGCAGATGCATGGAAGGTTGCTACGTTAGTAAAATATAAATTGAAACAGAGAGAAAAGCCAATTATAGCAATAAAAGACTTAGATAGTTTAGATGTTAATATAAATAAATGAAAGCTCCGAAGAAATTAGTTAATGAAGTTTTACTACACTTTTTAGTGTGGCTTTGTTGGTTTGGTGTTATGTTATTTCAGTCGTATAGCAGAACAGGTACTATAGATTTCACCTCCAATTTATCGCCTAGATTTTTCATTAATATTGTACTTTTTTACTTTAACTATTACTATTTAGTGCCCAAGCTTTTATTGAAAAAAAAAATACTTCCATATTTATTTATTTCCCTAGCAATTATAGTGGTAGTAAACTATATTATGGAGTTAACATTACCTCCTGATTTATTATTTCATCGGGAGGAAATTAAAGGATTGCCTCGACCTGAAGATTTTGCAAGAAGATTTCCTAGAGACGATTGGTTTAAATTTAAAATGTTTATTGGCCCTGCAATAGGTGGCGCATTTTATTTTGTTGTGGGAACAATTATACGAGTATATATTGAATGGAATAAAAATGAACGTATTCGGGAAAAGACAGAAAATGAGAAGATTAATTCTGAACTTCAGTTTTTAAAAACGCAATTAAATCCTCACTTTTTGTTTAATTCTTTAAATGCAGTATATACGTTATCTATTAAAAAATCTCCAGATACTCCGGAGGCCATTATAAGTCTTTCAGAATTAATGCGCTACATGATTTATGAGGCAAATAAGGAGGTGGTTTACTTGGAAAAAGAGCTGGAATACATTAAAAGTTATATTCAACTTCAAAGATTGAGATTGCCTAATGCAGAAGATGTTTATTTTAATATTTATGGCGATGATAAAGGGAAAACAATCAAACCTTTACTATTCATTTCATTTATTGAAAATGCGTTTAAATACGGAACTGATTATACGGGAAATACATGGGTTAAAATAAATATTTCTATTCAGGAGGATAAGGTTCACTTGTTTGTAAAAAATAAAATAGGAATTATACAAAAATCCCCTGAAAGTTCGGGAATTGGATTGAAAAATATTCAGAATAGACTCAAATTATTATATCCTGAAACGCATAAACTAGACATAGAAAACGACGGGAATTACTATACCATAAATTTAACGATACTAAATATTCAAAGTGATGAGGTGTATAATAATAGATGATGAGCCATTGGCAATAGATTTAATAAAAGAATATTGTAGCAAATTAGACTTTATTGATGTAGTAGGCATTTTTACTAATGCCTTAGACGCTATTGTTACCATTAAAGAGAAAAAAGTAGACTTGATATTTTCGGATATTGAAATGCCACAAATTAATGGAATCGATTTTATTAATTCTCTAGACAATAAGCCGCTGTTTATTTTTACCACTGCCTATTCACAATATGCTGTTGAAGGTTTTGAACTTAATGCAGTAGATTATTTAGTAAAACCTATTCCATACCACAGGTTTATAAAAGCTGTTTCGAGAGCAAAAGAAATTATTTCAAACAAAAATTCTACTATGATTACAAATGTATTTTCTTCCGCAGGAGAAAAAAAATTAGAAAACGATTATATTTTCATTAAAGCCGATTACGAAAATGTGAAAGTTAATTTAGAAGAAATAAAATATATTCAAGGCCTGAAAGATTATTTAAAAGTTCATGTTGATGGGACTAATAAACCTATTCTAACCTTGATGAGTTTTAAGGAGCTCTTATCAAAACTTCCAGAAAAGAATTTTGTACGTATTCATAGATCGTTTGTAATTAATGTACCTTTTGTGAAAACGATTCAGAAAAATAAAGTAGTTATTGATGATATACGGATTCCAATAGGAGAAAGCTATAAAGAGGAATTCTATAACCGATTAGGAATTAAATAATAGCTAAAAATGGATAGAAAGAAATTTTTAAAGTGAGGAGTACTAGGTCTTAGAACTCTTACTTTTCTTCTGGGAAGTTTATCTGCTTGCAGTGACTAATGCTGAAAGAATTTTGAATTAGTGATCTGAACTAATTTTTGAGTATTTTGACTTATTAAAATATCTAAACAAAATATTAATCAAATTAAGAAGCTTTTTAAGCAATACAAGGTCAAAACGTTTTTCGCTTCTGCCTCAGCGACTCGTAACGATTTTAAAGACGATTCTGATATTACTTTATTGTAGATTTTGAAGAAACGGACTCTTTTAAATACACGAACTTATATTTTCAACTTAAAGAGAATTTAGAAAAATTATTTCAGCGACAAATTGATTTAATCGAAGAAAGAAATCCAAAGAATAATGGTAAAGCACTAGCCGCAATAACCTATAAGCAAACGGGCGGAAATCGCTAAACGAAATGATAGTACTTTTTATACAACCCCTCTTTAGTTTAATTACCTACCGAGTGGGTAAATAACTTAGGATTAATTACCAGCATTGCCCAAGCCCAATTATTTGTATTGTCGTTTGGTCTACCTTCTTTTATTAAACTCATACTTTCCGAAGCAAACATATGAGAATATCCTACTTTTAAAGTAGCAAATTTCATAAGTTTATGAGTATATTGTAAATCTATTTCGGTACCCAAATAAGAATCTGCATTATTAGCAAGGTCTCCATTAGCTCCAAAGTAATGTACCGAGGTTAATAGGTTTGATTTTTCTCCTGTTTTAAAAACTACTTTACCATAAACATCATTTAAACCTGCGCTATTGGTATAATTTCCCACATAGAAATAATCCATAAATCCGTTAAAAGCATGGTTGGTTCCATATAAAGGGAAAAAGGAATTATTATCTGCTCCTCCTTGGTCGGAGCCACTTAATAATTCAAATCCTAATGCGAATAAAGTATTTTGTGGTTTGTAGCTTCCTTCCAACATAAATTCATAAGCATTTAAATCAACATTTAAAGGATATGCTTTTCCAAATTGATAGTAAAAGCTCCCCGACATATTTATAACGGAAATTGGAAATGTAAAATATGTACCTGCTGTTTGTGTGTAATAAACACCGTCGGCTTCATCATTGATATCAAATTTTTGAAATCCTGTATTTAAAAATAAAAAACTTGCAGAAGCGTTTTCTAAAGTCTTTTTAGCATATAAATACTGCATAGTTTTGTAAGTAAAAAAGCCAGGGACATTGTATGCTGTACCTTCGTTTTGCTGACTTGTTTGGCTAAATGCAAAGCCTGCATCTGCCATAAAAGATTCGTTATGGTATCTTATCAATGCAGCATCATGAAAACGACCTTGCATTGCCCAATCAAGTCCTCCAAAAATACGCTCATTATCGTAAGCAATACTTTGGCGCCCTACTTTAGTCGACCAATTTTTATTTATATTCAATTCAGCCCAAGCCTGAAATAAAGAGAAAGAATCATTACCATCAATAGGCAATATTTGTCTGGTATCTCCCCATGTGCTAACATCCTGCACACTAATCATAACAGCTAACAACTCAGATTTATAATCAATATTTAATCTCGATCGTTGGGCAACAAATGCAGCAGGGTCTGCATCATCGGGAAATAACGAACTATAACCATGTCGGTATTCAAAACGCGGACGAATATCGGCGGATACTTCTACTGTTTGACTTAAAATTAGATTAGAAAAGCAGAGCAAAACAATTAAGGTTGTAGTAATTTTTTTCATACGATTAGATTTAATTTTTCAGTGTTTTAATCCCTCATAGAGGGCTAGTTCCCCGACGCTCTGCGTCGAAATGAATTAAATTTGTTTCCTTTGAATACCTTGTGGGCTTGCCCCGAGGTAGTTACTTAATTAAGCAAAGAGTCATACTTTGTAAAAACCTATGTTCTATTCAATTTATTTTGTTAAAACGATTATACTTCGGCTAAGTTTAGCACAGGTTTTGGTTATAATAAATCCTCTTATGAGGGTTTCAAAAAATGAATCTTAATCAAATCTACGTATTTAAACTTAATTATTAAGTATAAATACGTAATTATTTTATAGTTGATTAAAAATATTCATTATGTTTGTTACAGTTAAAGATAAAGAAATGATTTCTGTAAAGGAAGCTCTTGCGTTAATTCAAAATAATTCTATTTCGTTAGGAGTAGAGGAGGTAAGTGTATCAGAAGCATTAGACTCATATTTATCGGAGGCTGTGTTTTCCCCAATTAATTTACCTCCTTTTCGGCAATCGGCAATGGATGGTTTTGCAGTTCGATCTCATCAGGGAGGATTTTATACAATTAAAGAGGAAATTCAGGCTGGAGATTCAAAAGATATTAAATTGGAAGTAGGAGAAGGAGCTCGGATTTTTACAGGTGCACAAGTTCCAGATGACGCAGATAATGTTATTATGAAAGAGCATGTTTTGGAAAAAGAAGAGCAAATCTTTCTTCAGAAAAAAACAGAAAAAAATAATATTAGAATCCCTGGAGAATTAATAAAAAAGGGTGCGTTAGCATTGCCAAAAGGGACTTTATTAAACAGTGCAGCATTGGCTTTTTTAATTGGTTTAGGAATTGCTAAAGTAAAAATTAATAAAAAACCTAGTGTTGCAATTTTAATAACAGGAAATGAATTAGAATCTGCCGGTGAGAGTTTAACACGAGGGAAAATTTATGACAGTAATTCCATAATGTTAAAAATGCTATTAAAAAAAGCTGGAATAGAAAAAATTGCCTGTTATAACGTAAAAGATACCGAAGAGGATTCTGTTGAGGTGGTAAAGAAAGCAATAGAAAATTATGATCTGCTAATTGCATCTGGAGGTATTTCTGTGGGAGATTACGACTTAATGCGAAATGCTTTTCAAACAAATGGTGTATGTGAGAAGTTTTATAAAATTAATCAGCGTCCAGGAAAACCTATTTATTTTGGAAAGAAAGAAAATACATTGGTATTTGGATTACCAGGAAATCCAGCCGCTTGTTTTATAAATTATCAAGTATATGTACTGCCTGCAATTCAATTAGCTCTTGGTAACGAATCTATTCTATTATTAAAAAAGGCAACCTTAGAAGAGGAATTATTAAACCCTACCAATAAGAGTTTGTTTTTGAGAGCTGAAGTAAGAGGGGGTTCAGTGAAAATAAGCGAGAATCAGAATTCTGCAATGCTTCAAAGTTTGGTAGCTGCAAATGCCTTAGTATATATTCCAGAAACTATAAAAAAAATAGAAAAGGGAGAAGAAGTTCATTATCTAGAGATTCTTCAGTAACTTTATAATCCGAATAGATTTTTACACGATTTTAAGATGAAGAAAAAGAAAAATGTATTTATGGAAGGGGCTATTTTGCCAGACTTTATAGCTAATTCTATTGCAAAACACCAGTCAAAACATTCTATTGGAGCTCATAATATTTTTTTGGGACAAGTGCGTGCAGATGTAATTGAAGGTAAAAAAGTAAGCGCTATTGAATATACAACATACGAAAGTATGGCCGACGAAAAGTTATATGAAATTAGAGAGAAAGCCTTTGCAAAATTTAATTTAACATGTATGCATATTTATCATAGTCTAGGAAAAGTAAATGCTGGAGAAATTTGTCTTTTTGTTTTTGTTTCTTCAGAACGTAGAAAAGAGGTTTATGAAGCAACAGAAGCTATAGTTAATATGATAAAAGAGGAAGTTCCCATTTTTGGCAAAGAAATTTTTGAAGATGAAACTCATCAATGGAAAGTGAATAGTTAGTATTCTAAACATAAAATTAAATACACTTACCAAATACCCAAACTTTAGTAAATGAAAGATATTTCCAACGAAATAAAAACAGCTTGTGTTTCTGTAGCAGAAATTAATATAGAGTTGCACGAAGAGTTGATTCCGTTATATACTAAAGAAGTTTTTGCTTCTATAAAAGGAGGGGTGCAACTGGCTGTAAAGAATGCATTTTCAATACTTCCAGAGGTTTATCCAACTATAATAGATGCAATAGAAGTGTTAGATACTTTAGAAGGAACTTGTTTAAAGTTTACAGTAACAGTTAAGGCAATCCATAAAGATAATTTAGATTCGGAGGCTATGTTAGGTGCTTCTGTTGCTGCTATTATTCTTTCAAAAATGCTAGAAACGACTCATGCAGGAGTTGCCATTGGGGCGGTTAAAATTTTAAAAAGTAAGAGTGCATTACAAGGTTTTAAAAGGATGTTTCCTTCTAATTTAAAGGCGGCAGTAATTGTTTGTTCTGATACTATTTCTGAAGGAAAGAAAGAGGATAAAGCAGGGAAAGCTATAATAGAGAAGTTAAAAGAATCTTCTGTAAAAGTGTCTCATTATGAAGTGATTCCAGATGAAAAAGATAGTATTGCTGAAAAAGCTTTGGAGCTTTCTAAAACCAATAATTTATTAATTTATACTGGAGGAACTGGTCTGTCATTTAGGGATGTCACTCCAGAGGCGTTAGCACCACTTCTAGAGCGAAATATTCCTGGAATTGAAGAAGCTATTCGTAGTTATGGACAAGAGCGAATGCCTTTTGCAATGCTCTCAAGAAGCGTGGCTGGAACTATTGGAAATTGTTTAGTTTTAGCTTTGCCAGGCTCTACCAATGGAGCCCGAGAGTCTATGGATGCTATTTTTCCTCATGTATTGCATGTATTTAAAATTCTAAGAGGGCAATCGCATGATTAGTTGAGAGTCGGGGAGTTGGAAGAAGTAAAAAAGTTAAAGGAAACAAGAATTAAAGAATCAAGAACAAAGATTTGTACATGTCTCTTGTCTTGATTGATAGTTGAAGAAGTTGGAAGTCCGAAGTCCGAAGTAAAAAAGTTAATGAGTTAAAGAGAAAAAGAATAAAGATTTTATGTTGTTTCTCTTGTCTCTTGTCTTTTGTCTTTTGCCTCTTGCCTCTTGCCTCTTGCCTCTTTGTCTCTTTGTCTCTTGCCTCTTTGTCTCCTGTCTTGACTGATAGTAGGTTGTTGTTAGTTGAACTATAAAAGACAAAGATATTAACTAACAACAATTAACTATTAACTATTAACGAATAACAATTTTTTTGCTTCAAGCCATTAACTAATTTCTTTAATCAAATTCAATTTATTAAGAGAAGATTTTGGTGCTTCACATAACGAGCAGCAATAGGCTTCGGGAAGTTCTTCAAAGGGAGTATTTGTAGGAATATCTTGCGTAGAATCTCCATATATTGGGTCGTAAATAGTAAGACATTCGCTACATTGGTAGACTTCGGTTTCTATTTCTTTCTTAGCTTCAGTTTCTTTCTTAGGGGTTTCTTTTTCATCGCCTAAAGTTTCAAAATACATTTTACTCAGTTCCATTAACAATCCTGGTAACTCAACCTTATCTATATCTTGGACATGTGTAATGTACTCTAGCGTATTTGGATCGAAGTTTTTGGCGTATAATAAGTTATAAGTATTTCTAATTTTAAAACTGCCTAACGCTTCTGGTTGTTTATTTTTTTCAATAACAATAGCTGTAAAGTAATATGCTTTTTTATTGTAATCTGTAATTCCAAAAGTAAGACCATAGGTACTTATGTCGTTTTGGTCGAAATTAGCAACCAAGAATTTTTTTAATTTTACGGCTTCTTTATTTGCTACAGGGAGATGCCAATTAAGTTCAAGCATTGAATGGCGAACGTTAATTCCTCGTTTTCCTAGAAATTTTTCCCACTTTAACTTAAATTCTGTTTGAATTCCCTTAATAATAAACGATTTCCATGGCGTAATGCAGATCTTTCCAATTTTGCACTCAGCGCATAAATCGCACATAGCTTTTAAAAAATCTAGATCGTATTTATTGTTTCTCCAATAAAGCCCTAACCAATATTTATCGGAACCCATTCTATTCATTCCTTCATAATAAGGGAAAGGATGAAATGGTACATCCAATGGAGTGTCTACAGTTCTATTATTTGTATCGATGGCATCGTTCACCAATTCAAAAACCATAGTAATTTCTTCTGGTTCTTCTTGTAATAATTCTTCAATAGCAAGTGATACTTTTGAAATATCCCAACTGTAAATAAGCGCTGGGTACATTACTGTTTTTTCCCAATGCGGCAATCTTACGTACAAGTACCAATAATCTTCGTGAGGAGAAGCTATAAAATTTAGATGTCCCGTAAAGAGAGGAACAAGTCGTTGTTTGGGGTCGGTAATATTTATTTTTAGTAAAGGATGATGTCTAAATTGCTCTAAAATATACAGGTAACGATCGCCCGTTAACCAAGAACTTTTTGGAAAAATATCAGCAGAAACGTAGGAACTCATAATGTTTTCTGTTCCTTTTTCATTTGGAGCAATCCATTCTAAGCTATTAAAATTTGAAATGTTTTCTTTAGCTATTTCTTTTGAAAAAAGAATATCTTGTCGAGAGCCAAAAGATATTGTTTTTAAGCCAGAATTCTCTGCCGCTTCTGCAATCGATTTTAATTCTCCAGGAGATAAAACGCCTCCTTTTATAATTAATCTATTTAATTCCTTCTTCATCCCATTCTATTTTACTCGATAATCGAGGTTCTATTATTTAAAAAGCTCGTTTTCAGATGTTCTATTAGTTCTTCTTTTAATGTCTCGTTAACTTATTCAGAAGTAGTTTATTCGATAATCAAGGTTTTACTATTTAAAAAACTTTATTAGTTTTATCAGAAATGTCTTAAGCTAAAACACTATTACTTTTTAATAATTCTCGAACTTCTGTTTTACAACTTCCACAGCCTAAACCAGCCCCAGTTTGCTTACATAATTCAGTAAAATCATTACATCCGCTGTTAATAGCCTCTTCAATATTTCCAGCACCTACTTGACTACAAGAGCAAACGAGTTTTCCTAAAACGGGCTTGGTGTTTGTAGCACCTCGTAAAAGGGTGTTTCTTTTGTCGGAGAGTTCCATTTTCCCTTCAATCATTTCTTTAAACTCAGCAAACTCATCTTTATCGCCCATTAAAATAGCACCCACTAAAAGATCGTCTTTTACAATACATTTTTTGTAATAGCGTTTACTAACATCCATAAAAATGATCTCTTCATAACTAGAGTCGTTTTCAGGAACATTTATTTCTCCAATACTACAGAGATTTAAATCGTTGAATTTTAAAATATTCATTAAAACAGAACCTTTGTAACCGCTACTTATATCCCCAGCAATAAAGTTTGAGAGGATATTTGCTTGCTCTTCTGCTGCTGAAGTAATTCCAAACAATTCATTGTTAAATTGAGCAATTTCTCCAATAGCAAAAATGGAAGCATCAGAGCTTTGCAGATGTTGATTTATTTTGATGCCTCTACCACAGTCAATCCCTGCTTGTTTTGCTATTTCTATGTTTGGCCGTGTTCCAATAGCATATACAATAGCATGGGCGTTAAAGCTTTTTCCACTTTTTAAGGTGATGGATAAATTTCCTGTTTCATCATCGTCAAAAACAGTACTTACTTCATTATCAAAATAGATTTGAACTCCTCTTTCTTGCACATCTAGCGCAAGTAATTTACTTGAAGTTTTATCCAATTGGCGCTCCATTAATCTAGAAGAGCGTTGTACAATGGTAATTTTTACACCTTGATGTTTTAAAGCAGCAGCTAATTCAAGTCCTAAAAGTCCGCCACCAACAATTACTACATGCTGGTCCTGACTAGGAAGTGCGGTATTTTCTAGATGTTTTTTAAATTCATCAGCATCAGTTTTACTTCGCATTGTAAACCTTCCAGGAAGCTCTAATTGTACATCATTAGGAACAAAAGCACGACTCCCAGTGGCTAAAATAAGCTTGTCATAAAAATGTTTATTTCCGTGACTGTCGATAATAAATTTATTGTCTTTATCTATAGAAATTATTGAAGTACTCCCGTGTAAGGCAATTTTAAGCTTTCCAAGTTCCTTTTCTTTTACCTTCTGAAGTTGCTCCCATGAAAGTTCTTCAGTAATATATTCCGGTAATAAAACCCTGTTATAAAAAGGATGTGGTTCTTGTGAGAAAACAAGAATTTCGTCATGGATATTATGCTCTCTATAATTTTGTACAAATCTGAAAGCAGCAGCACCAGCACCTACTACTATTATTTTTTCAGTTTCTTTTTTATATTTTGAAACGGCAACAGCTGTAAATTTAAAATCAGGTTCTTTAGACTGTGGGTCAATAATATTATTTGTAAGATTATTAGCCCTATTTAGATCGCTTTTTAAGACTTTTCCCCAGTGCATCGGAATAAAAATAACACCTTCTCGTACAGAATCTGTTATTTTTGCTCGTAATCTAACTACTCCATTTTTACTTTTTATTTCTGTAATATCTCCGTTTTTAACTCCATAAACATATGCATCTACAGAATTAATTTCTAAAACAGGAGCAGGGTAGTGCGTATGTAAGCGAGCTACTTTGCCTGTTTTTGTCATGGTATGCCATTGATCTCTAACCCTTCCAGTAGTTAAGATTAATGGAAATTCACTACTCGGTTGTATGGATGCATTTTCAACGCTATAAGGAATATTAAAAATAGCTTTTTGAGAAGGAGTATAAAATTTTTTATCTTCAAAAAGGCGTGTAGTTCCTTGATGTCTATACTCAGGAACAGGCCATTGCATGGTACCTTCATTTTTGAGTCGGTCGTAATCTAAAAAAGAAATATCAATATTTGTGCCTTTAGTCATAGCACAATATTCTCGATATATTTCTTCGGTAGCATTATAATTAAACCCTCTGAACCCCATTTTATTGGCAAAATCACACAGAATTTCAACATCTGGTCGTGCTTCTCCAGGAGCGTTTATAGCTTTTGGAAGGTAGGAGATACGGCGCTCCGAATTAGTCATGGTACCTTCTTTTTCCAACCATCCTGCTGCAGGGAGTAGGAGATCTGCCATTTTTGTAGTATCAGATTTGTGAGAAATATCTTGAACCACTACAAACTTTGCATTTTTAAGAGCTTTTTCAACCCTTCTAACATTTGGCATACTTATAAGCGGATTGGTACAGACAATCCAAATAGCTTTAAGTTTTCCTTTTTCTAGCGCTTCAAACATTTCTGTAGCAGTGTAGCCAGGTTTCCCCGAGATACTATTTACTCCCCAAAATTGAGCAACTTCTTTGCGGTGCTCTTCATTAAACAGGTTTTTATGAACCGCCAATAAATTTGCCATTCCGCCAACTTCTCGTCCTCCCATGGCATTTGGTTGTCCAGTAAGTGAAAAAGGACCAGCACCTGGTTTTCCTATTTGTCCTGTTATGAGCGATAAATTGAGTAATGAAAAATTCTTATCTGTCCCAACCACACTTTGATTTAGTCCCATAGCCCACATGCTTATAAAGCCTTTGGCGAGACCAATCATATCGGCTGCTCTTTTTATATCATTTTCTGAAACTCCACAGATTTTGGCTGCTTTTTTAATTGAAGTTTCTAAAATTTGTTCTTTATATTTCTGAAAATCCTCAGTGTGCTCTTTAATAAAATTATAATCAATAAGACCACGTTCTAACAGACGCCTACCTATAGCATTATGAAGCACAACGTCCGTTCCAGGAATAAGTTGCAAATGTAAATCGGCAAAGTTTGCTGAATCCGTTTTTCTAGGATCTATAACTATAATTTTAACATTCGGATTTTCCTCTTTGTGTTTTTCAATTCTTCGGAAGAGAATAGGATGACACCAAGCTGGATTAGCCCCAGAAATAAGGAAGCAATCCGCTAATTCAATATCTTCATAAGCAATAGGGACAGAGTCTTCTCCAAATGTTTTTTTATAACCTACAACAGCCGAACTCATGCATAAACGAGAATTGGTATCAATATTATTAGTGCCTAAAAAGCCTTTTGTAAGTTTATTAGCAATGTAATATTCTTCTGTTAAACATTGTCCAGAAACATAAAAACCAACACTATCTGGACCGTGTTTTTTTATAATCGATTTAAAAACTGAAGCTGCTCGTTCCATTGCATCATCCCAAGAAACACGCTCTCTAGGATGCGATTTACTCCATCTCATTTCGGGATACAGAATCCTATCAGAAGTATCATTCGCAACATAATGGAGGTTCATTCCTTTAGAACATAACATTCCTTTGTTAACTGGGTGGTCTTTGTCGCCTTCCACATAAACTTTGTTTTGAGCGTCTTTTTTAACAACAATTCCACAGCCAACACCACAATACGAACAGGTAGTTTTTACTTCTTCTTTCAACATGAATGTTTGTTTTTTTAGCTAAAATAACTTCGCATTTTGTGCTTAATTATAATAGCTTGAATTCAATTTCCGATATTTTTTTCTGATATAAAATAGGTTCAAGCAATTATTACGGATGTAGTAATTTAGTGGCGTTTAGATTTTTATATTCAGAATTTAACCCCATAAAGTTTATCCATTTACTTACTCAGAGAGACTTTAATGCTACGGCGCTGGCGTAGATTTTTCTTGTTGCTTCTTACAACAAATGCATCTCGGTTTTGTTTTGAACCTCTCATTGAGGGTTTATTCCCTAGAGCCTGTTCTGAGTATTTCGAAGTGTTCTACGTCGAAATGGATTAAATTATTTTTCTTTGAATACCTCGTAGGTTTGCCCCGAGGTAGTTGATTTAATTGACAGTTGCAAACTCTCTAGATGTTTGATGTAATTCCTTTTGGGCAATTTTTTCATCTTGAGCGGAAAATCTAATTGCCAGCGCACAAATTCCAGTAGCTACAACTAACATTCCAATCATTAAATAACCACTAGATACTGCAGAAGCTGCTGCTTCTGATTGAGCTGCTTTTATAACAGCCTCTCCCATGCCTTGATGATCTTCAATTGCAATTTTTTCTGCAATAGCCGATTTAGATTTTAAGAGAATAGCCGCTAAAAAAGCTCCTACATTTCCTCCAGCTCCTACAATTCCAGAAATAGAACCAATAGCTTTTTTATTTATAAATGGAACTACCGAAAATGTTGCTCCTTCTGCCATTTGTACAGACAAGCTAAAGGCAACTAAGAATACGATTCCTGCAATCAAGCTCGTCATGGTAGAAAATACGGTCAGCATAACGCCTTCTATAGCTAATATGGCTACCAAAAAGAGTACGCGACCACGTAAGCCTTTTGTTTTTCCAAATTTATCTCCAAAGAATCCGCCAAGAGTTCTAGCAAAAATATTCATCAAAGCAAATGATAAAACAATGTTACCTGCTGTAATTCTTTCTAATTGAAAGGTGTTTTGTAAATAGTCGTCCATAGTACCATACACTGTAAGTTCAATACCAAAACACGCGGCATATACAATAAATAAAATCCAAACTCTATAATCTTTAATGGCTTCAAGAAACCCTACTTCGTCTTTTTTTCCATTCGGTATTTTCTTACCTTTCTCTTTAAGCGCTTTTATATTTCCTTCAGGAGTATCTTGAGTGAAAAAGAAGTATACAATTCCCATCAAAAAACAGATGGTTCCAGCAATAATCATAGCATACCTCCAGGCGTCGGTTTCTGCTACTCCAAAACTTATTACTGCCGCCGCAATTAAAGGCATTCCTAATCGGTTTGCACCACCACCAAGATTTCCCCATCCTGCAGAAGTTGCATTTGCAGTTCCTACAATATTGGAAGCAAACATTAAAGAGGTGTGTACTTGAGTAATTACAAAAGAAGCTCCTATAAAACCTATTAAAAACCTACAAATTAAAAATTGCATAGGAGTTTGACCTAAACCACTTAATATTACTGGAATAGACCCAATTATTAATAACCATGTATAGCATAAACGTGGGCCGTATTTATCGCACAACTTTCCAATAAGTAAGCGTGCAAATACAGTTCCTGTTACCGCTAATATCACTGCATTCCATTTTTGGTCTGGAGTTAATCCTAATTCTTTTACCACATCGGGCATAAAGGGAACAATACCAAACCATGCGAAGAAACACATGAAAAAGGCTATTGATGAGATCCAAAATGTTCTAATTGGAATGCTCTTTAAATTTGTTAAATTTAACTTGGTTGCTTTGGTTGTTACTGTTGTCTTCATAATACTTAAATTTTCTTTTATAAAATTAAGTATTAATACGTAATAATTAAAATAATAAGTAAGTATTTGAGCGGAATTATGAAATATTGAATTTTAAAGGAATTAAATAAAAACTATTTAATTCCTTGGTTTTAAATTGAATAATATTTAAAAAATCAAGAAAGATGTAGATGAAGGTTTTGTTGTAAATACGTAGTTTTTAAGTTGAATTCCTTATGAGGGAGGGGTTAAAGTAGGTTATAAGTATTTGCTTTGTTAGCAAGCTCCATCTGATTTTTCACTTCTAATTTTTTCATCAAGTTAAAGCGGTGTACTTCTGCTGTCCGTTTACTAATTTTTAATTCTTCGGCAATTTCTTTGTTACTTAATCCTTTAAGTACGTGTTTCAGAATTTGTTTTTCTCTTTTGGTAAGATTAAAGTCGTTTTCAACAGAAGTATCAGTAACTTTTTTAGGTTTTCCATCAACAAAATTATTGATGATTATAGAAGAAACATCACCAGAAAAATATTTCCCACCTTCCGCAACGGTATGTAAAGCTTTTAAGAATTCTTCTTTACTAGAACCTTTTAATAAATAACCGTCTGCTCCAGATTGTATGGATTGTACTACGTATTCTTCAGAATCGTGCATAGAAAGTACCAAGGCTTTTACTTCGGGGTTTGATTTTTTGAGTCGTTTTACAACTTCTATACCATTCATTTCTGGCATTCTAATATCTACAACTAATAAATCAGGTTTATTTTTCGCAATAATTTCCAATGCTTCTTTGCCATTAGAAGCTTCATCAATTACATGTATTGATTTATCGTCTTCCAATAAAGATTTGATTCCATCTCTTACAAGAACATGGTCGTCTGCAAGAATAATATTAATATGTTCCATAGTTGCGTTAGTCGTATTCTAAGTACGAAAATACGGAAAAATACTTAACCTACTAAGTAATGCTTTTATTGAGCTCATAAATTTTAGCCACAGATTCACGGATATAAATTTTCCCTTTTCCTGTAGGGGTTCATGGTAGGATTAAAAAAATAATATAGATGTATTTGTAAATTGGTGGCTAGTAAATTTTTTCGTCAATTATAACAAATCCCTTATTTCTAAATAGGCACATTCATGGTTACTCGTGTTCCTTCTCCAGGGTTAGAGCTCATAAATAATCGTCCGTTGATGTAGTTAATACGCTCTTTCATAAAGGTGAGCCCCATACCACCCTCGCCATTTTCTCTTGGTTTTAATTTATTAGTATCAAACCCTCTACCGTTATCATCAATAGTAATGCTAAGTAACTCTTTACTATGAGAAATTGTAATAATTATATGAGTAGATTCGGCATATTTAATGGCATTATTAACAGCCTCCTGCGTAATTCTGTATATGTTAATTTCTGTAAGAGAATCCAACCGATCGTTAAACTCAGTTTTATTAAACAATACAATATTCTTGCCCGTAAACTTTGCTAATTCTTGAGAGAGCTTTGTAAGTGCTGGAACTATACCATGGTCGGTTAATTCTGGTGGTGTTAAATTAAAAGTAGCTGTTCTAACTCCTTTAATAATATTAGTTGTTAGCTCCTTTAAATGCTCAATTTTTTCAGCGGTTCTCTCTGTGTTTTTAACGTCAATACTTTCAATATTAAATTTTAATCCAGTTAGCATTTGTCCAATTCCGTCATGGATATCTTTGGCAATCCGATTTTGTTCTTGTTCTTGGTTTTCAATTATTTTTGCTGAAAGTGTTTTTTGTTGATCAATTTTAGCTTCGAAACGCTCTTTAGTGAGACGTTCTATTTGAAGCTGCGCTTTTTTACGTTCCGTAATATCAAAGCAAATAAGCAATAATTCATCTTTTTGTTCGCCAGAATGATAAGGAATAATAGACATTTCTAACCAAATAGCTTCACCATTGGCTAGAGTTCCTTTTATTTCTCCCTGCCAGCCCGTATTTTGATGGTTTGCAAGGAGGGTTTCGATATATTCTTGTTCTTTTTTATCCGTAGAAATTACTTCAGAAAACTTTGTTGTATTGCTAAAACTTCTATAATTAAACCGACTGGAAAATTTATTTCCTAGATGAATTAAATAGCCGTCTAAGGAGATACGAGCAAATAATAATGTTTGCTCCATAACTAAACTTAATGCTTTTAATTGATTTACAGATTTTTCTTTTGCCTGACTAAGGGCATCTGCATTAAAAGCCATTTCTTTTGCTTTTTCTTCGGAAACTAATAGGTTTTTAATTGTTTGTTTTGTTCGTTTTGCTGCTGGCCAAAAGATGAATAAAAACTCGGCTAATAAAATGGCGAGGGTTACAATAAGTAAAATGAATTCTAACTTCTGAAGTTTTTCTACTTTTAGTGTTGCCTCTTTATCATATTGATTTACAATACGATCCATAATAGTTAAAAACTGTTGTTCTTGAATTCTTAAATTAGCGGTTTCTTGCTGAATTTGCTTTTTAAAAATTGAAGCATTAATACTTGACTCCTGAAGTATGTTTTTTACAGAAGTTTGGATTTTTGTAAAAGAAGGTTGTAGCTCCTTAAACATAAGTTGTATAGCTTCAGAATTATTACCTTCTATTTGTAAACTATCATTCCCATTTTGTAAAGACTGGTGAGAGGATTCCCACAATTGGAGCGTACTTTTGATATTGTCTAAAACCTCTCCTTTATTAGTAGTAAGGTTTGCATTTGTGTATAATAATACTTCTTTGGTAAGTTTCTGACTTAACATTCGCTGCCTTCCAGCAATGTTAATAATTTTAGCATCATCTTGTTGGTCCCTTAAATATTTACGTACTAAAATCTGACTTAGAATAACAGACACCGCAATAGCACTTAAGGCTATAATGTACAGTTTTCTAAGTTTGTTAAAAGTATTTTGGTCTAAGGAAGTGACCTTTGTGCTCATAGTTTTTAAGCTAATGCTTGTTTAATAAGCGATAAACTCTTGTTGTTCAAGGGGAGTTTTAGAGCTGCTTTATGACCTTTATCCGACATTTTTCCCCATGTTTTTTGTAGAATGTCAATTATCTTTTCATCGGAATGTTTGTCGGCAAAATCTTCAAAATAATACTGAAGAAAGACTAAACATACTACATCTTCTAAAGTTTGAGTTTCTTCATCTTTTTTAAGTAATTTCTTCTTAATTAAAAAAGAAACTCTTTCAGAAAAACTGTCATCGTATCCAACTTCATTTAAAATATCAGCAGTAATTTCAGCATGCATTTTTTTGAGTTCTTCTCTCCATTTTAAATACCCAATTCGGTCCATAGGGTAAGAGTTCCTGTTTATTTTCCAACGCTCTATATGTTGAGCTCTGGCAGCAATTTGTAATTCTTCACTAGCATTAGGCTCAAAAGAAAGCAAGGTTTCTGTCATACGTTGTGAGTACAACAATTCTTTTGGGTATTCTTTTCCTTGATAGGTTTCTGTATTCGGATCTTGAGCGTTTGCACGATCTATTTTTTCAATGGCTTCTTTAAAATTGGGCTGGCTCATATATTGTTTTCTTAATCTGTGAAGCCAATATACACATTTTCATTTTCAATTTTAACAGGATAGGTAGCAATTTTATAATCTTCCCCGTTTAAATTTTCTCCATTTTCTAAGGAAAATGTTTTTTTGTGTAGCGGACAAGCAATTTTTGGAATCCCACTTAAATCGCCCACCATACCTCGAGAAAGTACCATTTCCATTTTATGAGGACATAAATTCTGACAGGCATACCAAGCCGATTTTCGGGTGAAATTGTATACCGCAATTTGCTTTGTTTTGTATTTAACACAAGCGCCTCCATTTTCTGGGAAATCGTTAATATTTCCAGCGTTGAACCAATGCATAACTTTATTTTGTGTAACCGATTGATATTGTTGAAGTAGTTGTTCCATAATTTAAAAATTGTAAGATTAGTATTAATCCCTCATAGAGGGTTTTATTCTCCAGAGCCTGTCCTGAGTTTACCGAAGGACTCTGCGTCGAAATAAATTAAATTTGTTTCCTTTGACTACCTTGTGGGCTTGCCCCGAGGTAGTTGATTGTTATAAACTATTTTTCAGTTTGCAGTTGGCAGAATTCTCACAACTAACTTCCTACCAACTGATAAACTGACCACTGTAAAATTTACCTCAGTGCAAGCACTCGAGAGATAATGAGTTGGAATATTCTTTAATTTGAGCCATGCCAAAGTAAGTAAACCCTTACTATGAGATTAAATCCAAGCTTTAGGCATTTTTTGATCTCTAAGCGCTACATATTCAATGTTGTTATCTCTATCTTCTGAGTTGACAAAATGCTTAAATCTTTTCATCATTTCTGGATCTTCAATAGCTTGTTTCCATTCGCATTCGTACTTATTAACAAGGCTTTGCATTTCTTTTTCTAAATCTTCAGCAATGCCTAAAGAGTCTTCTATGATTACTTTTTTTAGGTGTTCTATACCTCCATCTAATTTTTCTAACCATGGAGCAGTGCGTGTAAGAGGTGCGGCAGTTCTTATGTAATACATTAAAAATCTATCAAGGTACTTTACGCAAGTTTCATCATCTAATTGTTCTGCTAATAGAATTGCATGTTTAGGGGTTGCACCACCATTACCACATACATATAAGTTCCATCCACCATCTACAGCAATGAGTCCAAAATCTTTTCCTCTTGCCTCTGCACACTCTCTAATGCAACCAGAAACGCCTCCTTTAAGTTTGTGAGGGGAGCGTAATCCGCGGTATCTGTTTTCAATTTCAATAGCAAAAGAAACACTTTCATGCATTCCATATCTACACCATGTAGAACCAACACAGCTCTTTACGGTTCTTAAGGATTTTCCATATGCGTGTCCGCTTTCAAACCCAGCATCTATTAATTCTTTCCAAATAAGAGGTAATTCATGGAGTTCCGCACCAAAAAGGTCAATGCGTTGTCCGCCTGTTATTTTTGTATAGAGGTCATACTTTTGAGCTACTTTTCCTAACACCATTAATTTTTCAGGTGAAATTTCTCCTCCAGCAACTCTTGGAACTATGGAGTAGGTTCCGTTCCGTTGAATATTCGCTAAAAATTTATCGTTGGAATCTTGAATGGTAACTTGCTTATTTGCAGTTTCCATATAAATGCTTGCAAATAAAGATGCTAAAGCAGGTTTGCAAGTTTCACAACCATCGCCTTTTCCAAATAAATCTAAAGCTTCGTCGTAATTCTTAACCTTATTTACTTTAATAAGATCATATAATTCTTGTCGGTTATAAGCAAAGTGCTCACACAAGGTTTCTTTTACTTCTTTTCCTAAAGATTTTAAAGTTTCGTTTACTAAATCAACAACCATTGGCTTACATCCACCGCAACCGCTAGTAGCTTTTGTTGCTTTTACAACATCAGAAAGAGAACAACAAGATTCGTCTTTTATCATCCCGCAGATACTCCCTTTAGTAACACTCTCACAAGAACAAATCTGTGCAGTGTCAGGAAAATCCATCACACTTCCTACAGAAGAACTTTCGCCTCCCCGAGCTCCTAAAATTAAGTCTTCAGGATTTTCTGGAAGTTTCATTTCATTTATATGTAACTGAAATAAAGTATTATAATCTGAAGAATCTCCTACTAGAATTCCTCCTAAGAGTTTTGAACCATCTTTAGTTACGTTAATTCGTTTGTAAATTCCTTTGTGTTTGTTTTCAAAAGAGATAACCGATACATCATCATTTTCAATAAAAGGATCTCCAAAGCTAGCAACCTCAGTTCCAATTAATTTTAGTTGAGTGGACATGTCAATAGATGAAACCATGGTAGTATCTCCACCAGTAATTTGCTCTACAGCTACATTTGCCATATCGTAACCAGGAGCTACCAATCCATAAATACCATCATTATAAAGCGCAACTTCTCCAATGGCATACACATTTTCTGCTGATGTTTGCATTTTATTATTTACCCAAATTCCACCACGTTCTCCAACTTTTATTCCAGCTTCTCTAGCTAATTCGTCTCTCGGGCGAATCCCCGCAGAGATAATTAACATATCTACTTTTAAAGAAGTATTGTCGTTAAATTGCATTGCTTCAATAGCATTTTCTCCAATAATTTCTGAGGTAGCTTTTTCCAAATGAACTTTAATATCCATTTGTTCTATTTTACTTTTTAATAGATTACTGGCAGGTAAATCTAGTTGTCTAGGCATTAACCTAGGAGCAAATTCAATAACATGAGTTTCCATGCCCAGTTCTTTGGCTGCATTTGCGGCCTCCAAACCTAATAACCCGCCACCAAGTACAGCGGCTTGTGCTTTTCCTTCTTTTTTTATTTTAGAAGCATAGGTTTTCATTGCGTCTAAGTCTTCTAACGTTCTGTATACAAAGACCCCAGATTTTTCGGAGCCTTTAATTGGAGGGATAAAAGGAGACGAACCAGTAGCTATAACTAGATAATCATATGTATAAGTTTCATTTTTATAAGTAGTTATTTCTCTTTTCTGAGTATCAATATTTGAAATTAATGAAGAAGTATGAAGTGTAATGTCGTTTTCTAAATACCAATTGGTTGGAGCAAGTAAAAGTTCATTGGCAGATTTTTCTCCAAAATACTCACTTAGATGCACTCTATCATAAGCAGGTCTTGGTTCCTCACCAAAAACTTCAATTTTAAAATCATTTCTATTGGTTTTATTTACTAGTTTTTCGCAAAACTTATAACCAACCATTCCATTTCCGATTACTATGATTTTCTTCATGACTACGTAATTTTGAATCAAATATAAGTAAAAATACTTAATTTTAAATACGTAGATTACTTAATTCATGTTTTGACTTTAATTTTTAGAGAATCATAGATTTTCGGCATTTAAAATTTTTAGATGTGTAATATAGAAGGGTTTAAATAAAAATATCCGCACTCAAATTAAAAATATAAAGAGTGCGGATATTGGTAAGTTCTAGGGGAACTTAAAATTTGGTTATTAGAACATGAATCCTAAACCAGCTGAAAATACTGAGTTGTGAATGTCTGTATCTTCTACAACTTCAGATAATCCATAAGAGTATCTGGCTTGTAAAAAGAAGCCGTTTTCAAATTTATATTCGGCACCACCGGTTAACTGAAAATCGATATCATTAATTTGGTCGGTATCAAAATCTCCAGCATCTTCCGTTGGTTGAAAATCTAATTCTTCATTCACTTTAAAACCTACTTGTGGACCTGCATGTAAGTTAAATCCTTCAGCTAAATATACTTTTGCCAAAAGTGGAACTTGAATATAATCTACTTGGAATTCTGCATCGATATCATCCAAATCAAATCCTTGACCTGAATAGAAAACCTCTGGCTGAACAGAAAAACGCTCACTTAATGGCGCTTCAGCAACTAAACCAGCATAAAAACTGGTTCTGTTATCTGGACTGTCAATATCATCTCCAGCTACACTAGAAAAGTTTAAACCCCCGCGGGCACCTAATTGGACCTCATCAGACCAAGATTGTGCGCTTGCTATGGTTCCTACTAATAAAGTTGCTATTACTAAAATGTGTTTTTTCATGATTAAATAGTTTTAATTATTAATTAAAAATTGGTTTGCTGGTTCAAATGTAGGATGCTTATTTAAACGAAATTGTTAACCACTTTATAAGTGTTTTATAAGAAAAGCTTAAAACTATCAACGATTATTTACTATTAAAGTGTGTATGTATTTCAACGGATTTAGCTATCCGTTTATCTATAGAGTCTTACAAAATTTTAGTTAAATATTATTTTCTATTGTATGAGTTTTAAGTTTTGTGAAAACTTTAATGTTTAGCTTTTTTATACCTTTACTCACAAATTGGAATTGTACCTTTTTGAGGGGTATAACGGTAAATTATTTAGAGAAGCTAAAAAATAACCATATTTATTCCCTAATACTTACAAATAAACAGTAACAGATGAAAAAAATATTAGTTGTAGTAATGTTTATAGGTTTATTATCCTGCAAACAAAAGTCAAAAACTCCTCAAGTTTCTAATGAGAATGCGTCTGAAGTTGGAGTAGAAGTAGCTGAAGACACAATAGTAGAAGAAGAAGCTACTACAATACCCGAAAAAAATATAACTCCTCTGGCATCTATTTCTGATACTACTTTTGTAAGATTAGCAGATTATAGTGATGATTTTGTCTATGAAATGAAGTATGCTACAGAAGACAATTTTTTAAAAGCACAAGTTTACGATTGTGGAGAATGTTATGTTCGGGCTGTAACCGCTAGAGGGCTGCTAAAAGCAAATCAGGCTTTTATGGAAAAAGGGTATCGGATTAAGTTTTTTGATTGCTACCGTCCGCATGATGTGCAGAAGAAAATGTGGAAAATTGTTCCAAATGCTACTTATGTTGCCAATCCGGCAAAAGGCTCTATACATAATAAGGGAGGCGCTGTAGATATTACGTTGACTACTTTAGAGGGCAAAGAACTGGAGATGGGAACTCCATTTGATTTCTTTGGAAGAAAGGCAAGACATGCGTATACCGATTTGCCAAAAGAAGTGTTAGATAACCGAAAATTATTAAAAACTACAATGGAATCTTTCGGTTTTGGCGCTATAACTTCAGAGTGGTGGCATTATAATTATAAGCCTACTTTAAACTATAAAGTAGCTAATTTTACTTGGGATTGTAATTAAGAATTTATCAAGGAAACTATGTGGCAGGCTACAATAGCAGCGGTTTCTGTACGTAAACGATTGTCGCTTAAACTTACAGGAGTAAATCCATGATCTACTGCTGTTTTTATTTCATTTAAAGAAAAATCGCCTTCTGGCCCAATAAGAATTAAAACCTTATTGTCTGCCATAATTTTTCGTTTTAAATCGTATTTCTCTTGCTCTTCGCAATGTGCAATAAATAATTGACCCTCTCTTTTTTCATCTAAAAAAGAAGTAAAATTTATGGCATCGTTTAGTTTTGGTAAGTAGCAATTTAAAGATTGCTTCATAGCTGCTTGTAGGATTTTTTCGTAGCGTTCTATTTTTATAGTTTTTCGCTCGGAATGGTCGCAAATTATAGGCGTAATTTCATCAATACCAATTTCTGTAGCTTTCTCCAAAAACCATTCAAAGCGGTCGTTCATTTTTGTTGGAGCCACCGCCATATGTAAATAGTAATTCTTTTTATATTTTAAATTGGCGTCCTTAATAGTTACAACGCAATTTTTTATGTCAGCATTAATTATTTCAGCATCAAAAAGCCATCCTTTACCATTGGTAATATATAAGGTATCTCCTTCTTTTTTACGGAGCACTTTACTAATATGCCTACTTTCTTCTTTGTCGAAAGTAAATTGTTGTGCGTTGCTTTCTAATTCTGGTGCGTAAAAAAGTTGCATAGAGATGTGAGTTAATATGTTGAAAGTTGAAAGTTTAAAAGTTAAGACGTTGAAAGTTGAAAAGTTAGTTTATCAAATCAAGATTAGAGCGCAAATCTAGCTTTTGCTGTAATTGTTTGATTTGTAAAATCTTGGTTTAAAAATTTATAATATCCAACAATTCCAATCATTCCAGCATTGTCTGTTGTGTATTCAAATTTAGGAACAAAAGTTTTCCAACCAAAACGTTGTTCTCCTTCTTTTAAAGCTTTTCTAATTCCAGAGTTTGCAGAAACGCCACCGCCAATGGCTATTTGTTTGATTCCTGTTTGCTTGGAGGCTTTTTTCAGTTTATCAATTAAAATTCCAATTATTGTATATTGAATGGAAGCACATATATCGTACAAATTTTCTTCAATAAAATTAGGATTTTCCTTTACCTCTTTCTGAATAAAATAAAGAACCGCTGTTTTAAAGCCGCTAAAACTAAAGTTTAATTCGCCAACTTTAGGTTTAGGAAATGGAAATGCTTTTGGGTTACCTAATTGGGCATATTTATCAATTAAAGGACCACCTGGATAGGGGAGTCCTAATATTTTAGCCGATTTGTCAAAAGCTTCTCCAACAGCATCATCTATAGTTTCCCCAATAACTTCCATTTCAAAGTGGTTATAAACTTTAACAATTTGGGTATGTCCGCCGCTAATAGTCATTGCTAAAAAAGGAAAACTAGGTTTTGGAGTATCAGGCTCGTCAATAAAATGTGCTAAAATATGCGCTTGCATATGGTTAACCTCTATGAGAGGAATGTTTAAACCTAGCGCCAAGGACTTAGCAAAGGAAGTTCCTACAAGCAAAGATCCCATTAATCCAGGGCCACGCGTAAAAGCTATTGCAGCTAACTGTTTTTTATCGATATTTGCCTTGCTTAATGCTTGATGAACCACCGGAACAATATTTTGTTGATGTGCCCTTGAGGCAAGCTCTGGAACCACGCCGCCATATTCTTCGTGAATTTTTTGGTTGGCAACAACATTGCTCAACACTTTATCGTTGTGTAATACAGCTGCCGAAGTATCATCGCAAGAAGATTCTATCGCTAGTATGTAAACATCTTGAGTATTCATGCTATCTTTGAAACTGGAAATTAATAAGCAAAGGTAAAACATTAAAATCTATCAAAAAACTAAGGAAAATATTATTTAGGGTACTACTTGTTTTAATACTAATAGTGGTATTGACTAGTATTTTTCTGTCGTTACCTTTTGTCCAAACTTCTATTGCTAAAAGGGCTACCAATTATTTAAATGAAACTTTTAATACCCGTATTTATATTGATGGCGTTCAGTTTATGCCATTTTTTGGAGATGTAAATATTAAAGGGGTTTATATTGAAGATTATAAAAAGGATACCTTAGTTTATATAAATAAATTAAATACCTCAATCCTTAGTTTACGCCATGTGGTTAAAGGCGATCTAGAATTTGGCGATATCCGAGCTGATGAATTATTATTGAATTTAAAAATTCATAAAGGAGAAGATAATACCAATTTAAACGTTTTTGTAGATAAGTTGGATAGTGGAGAAGGAGACCCTAATAATCCTTTTTTGATGACCTCGTCTCATATTTCTGTTAATAAAAGTGAGTTTAGGTTGGTGGACGAAAATAAAGAAAATCCGCTTATTGTTGGCCTAGAAAACCTTCATATAGAAGCCGATTCTTTTCAAATTTTAGGACCTAAAGTTACGGTTGGTGTAGACCAGTTAGATTTTACTACAAAAAAGGGAGTGGTTGTAAATCGTTTGCAGACAGATTTTTCTTATACTAAAACAGCAATGAGATTGGATAGTTTATCTATAGAAACTCCAGAATCTTATATTAAAGGAAATGTTGTTTTTGATTATAAAATTGAAGATTTTAAAGATTTTTTAAATGAAGTAAATCTTACAGGGAACTTTGAAGAATCTACTGTAGCTTTGGATGAGATTAATCTTTATTTTGATGAATTTGGAAGCGGAAAAAAGGTAGAATTATCAACAGATTTTGAAGGGGTTTTGAATAAGTTAGCCATGAATAATTTAAAGATGACTTCTGGAAACACCTTGATTGATGGCGACTTTGTATTTAATAATTTATTCGAAAAAGCAAAGCCTTTTAGTATAGATGCTCATATTAATAATGTTTCTTCAAATTATTATCAGCTTACCAATTTATTACCTGGAATTCTCGGTAAAACCTTACCTTCTTCTTTTAGTAAATTTGGTCAACTTTCCGTTTTTGGAAGTATGAGAATTACAGAGCAATCGGTTTATGCAAAAGTAAATTTGATTTCAGATATAGGAAAAGGGTATTCCGATTTAACACTTACAAATATTGACAATATAGACAATGCATCTTATAAGGGATTACTGTCTTTACAAGATTTTGATATGGGAATTTTCCTAGAAGATGAATCGTTGGGGTTAACCAATTTAGATGTAAATGTAGACGGACAAGGATTCAAACAAGAATCGCTTAATACCGAAATAATAGGAGAAATCTTCAGTGTAAATTATAACGGATACGAATATAAAAACCTTAAAGTTTCTGGGATTTTAAAAGATCAATTGTTTGATGGTTCTGTTACCTCAAAGGATCAAAACTTTGATGTTGCTTTTAAAGGTTTGGCAGACCTCTCTGGAACTACCAACGAATTTAAATTTGTGGCTTCTGTAAATAATATTGATTTAAACCGATTAAATTTTGTCTCTAGAGATAGTATTTCGGTTTTTAAAGGAAATATTGTGGCAGATATGTCTGGAAATAGCTTGTATGATCTTGCAGGAGAAATAAGTTTTTATAAAACAAATTATACCAACCAAAATGATAGTTATTATTTTGATGATTTTACGGTTACCTCCGAGTTTAAAGAAGAAGAACGGATTATAACTGTAAATTCTCCAGATATTATAACGGGCTCGTTAAAAGGTAAATATAGAGTTAGGGAGTTGGGGAATTTAGTAAAGAATTCTATTGGAAGTATTTATACCAATTATAAGCCAGAACCCGTAGCCGAAGGGCAGTATGTAGATTTTAATTTTAAAATTTATAACAAAATTATAGAAGTATTTTTCCCAAAAATTGAGTTTGGAAGTAATACATTTATAAAAGGAAGTATTGTTGCAGATGAAGGCGACTTTAAACTAAATTTTAATTCTCCTAAAATTAATGCCAACGGAAATATATTTGATAATATTCAAATTCAAATAGATAATAAAAATCCGCTGTATAATACCTATGTAGAAGTTCAAAATATCGAATCTAATATTTATGATGTTACCGATTTTTCTTTAATAAATACCAAAATTAACGACACGCTATTTTTTAGAACTGAGTTTAAAGGAGGGAAAGAATTTAATGATATTTACAATCTTAATTTTTATCATACCTTTAATAATAAACAGGAGTCAGTAATTGGTTTGAAACGCTCTCAGCTAGGGTTTAAAGGACGAGATTGGATTATAAATGAAGATAACGATACAGATAATAAAGTAAGTTTTAGTAAGACATTAGATACCATAAATATAAGTAGGGTAGTGATGAATTACCAAGACGAGCAAATTAGTTTGGAGGGGACTCTAAGAGATAGTACTTATAAAGATATCGACCTTCAGTTTGATAAGGTTACCTTGGATAAAATAATGCCAGAAGTAGATAGTTTAAAACTAGATGGAATTGTAGATGGTTACTTAAATATTCTTCAGCGTAATAGTAATTATACACCTTCATCTAATGTTAAAATTTCTGACTTTAAAGTAAACGATTTACCGTTAGGGAACTTATTTCTCTCCATTCTTGGGAACGATAATTTGAGTCAGTTTGCAGTAAATGCCAAAATTGTAAATCAGGATAGAGAGTCGTTAAATATTTTAGGAGACATTATTTCTACTGAAAAAAGTACACAACTAGATTTAAGTGGACGGTTGGAAAGTTTAAACCTTAAAGCGTTAAGTCCGCTTGGAGGAGATGTAATTTCTAATATGCGTGGATTAGCTTCTGGAGATTTTAAACTCACTGGCGCCATAGAAAATCCAGAAATGAATGGTGCCCTACAAATAACCGATGGCGGATTAAAAATTCCTTATCTAAATGTAGATCTTGATTTTGAAAAGATAGCCGATGTAAATTTAGAAGGACGCTCATTTAAATTTGGTGATATTGGAATTATAGACACCCAGTACAAAACACAAGCTAAACTAAATGGATCTATAACATACGATCATTTTAAAGACTGGTATCTCGATCTTTATTTGGATACTGAAGACGAACGCTTTTTGGTGCTAAATACAAAAATGCAAGAAGAATCCTTATATTATGGAACAGGATTTATAAGTGGGAAGGCTCAAATTTATGGGCTTACCAATAAAATGATAAATATTGATGTAAATGCAAGAACAGAAAAAGGAACAACTTTTGTAATTCCTGTTAGTGATATTACTGAAATAGGAGATACTTCAATTATTAATTTTATTGATAAAAATGAATCAAAAGAAGAAGCAGAACGTCAAAAACTTGCAGAAGTAAAAGGTGTAGAAATGCAGTTTGATTTAGATGTAACTCCAGATGCCGAGGTAGAAATAATTATAGATCCCAAAACCCGAAGCACTTTAAAAGGTACAGGCGCAGGAAACTTACTTATAGAGATTAATACCAATGGAAAGTTTAGAATGTATGGAGATTTTATTACCTATACAGGAGAATATCTATTTAAATATGGAGGTTTTATAAACAAACGTTTTGTAGTACAACCAGGAGGAACTATCAATTGGGAAGGAGATCCACTAGATGATGTAGATATGAATATTGCTGCCAAATATTCGCTTTACGCAAATCCTGCTGTTCTTTTGGAGAACAGTTTGCTTACTCGTAAATTAGAAACCGATGTTATTATAAAATTACAAGGACAATTAATGCAGCCTTCTTTGGATTACGAAATTAATTTTCCGTCGGCTAATGCTGTTATAAATGCAGAATTACAATACCGTTTAGACGATAACTCTAAAAGAGAGCTCCAAGCTTTTTCATTACTATCTCAAGGGGTATTTTTAAATGAATTAAGTATTAATCAAACCGCTGTAACCGGAAACTTAGTGCAAACTGCTTCGAGTTTATTTAACCAAGTACTAAATTCTGGAGATGGTAAATTTGATGTTGGAGTATCTTATGACATTGGAGAAAAGAATCCAGAATTGGATTTTGTTTCTGAAGACCGATTAGGAGTTACCGTTTCCACACAAATTAGTGAACGGATTTTAATTAATGGTAAAATTGGAGTTCCTGTGGGAGGGGTTACAGAAACAGTTGTTGCGGGAGATGTGGAAGTGCAAATACTTTTAAATGAAGAAGGAAGTTTAATTGCACGAATATTTAACCGCGAGGATCAAATTCAGCAATTCTTTGCACAGCAGCAAGGGTATACACAAGGGTTTGGGATTTCTTACCAAGTAGAGTTTGATACTTTTAGACAACTTTTAAGGAAGATTTTTGAAGCCAATCCTGATAAAGAAAATCAGCCTAAAAAAGAAGCTAAAAAAGAAGAAGAGGAAGAGGAAAGTATGGGGAATGGATTGGTGAATTTCAAGATAAAAAAACGTAAGGAGTCTTCTTGATTTTCGTCTAAAATGTAAAATGCGATTTCCTTAATTTGTAAGATTTGATTTTTATAAATTTCTACTTTCTTATTAATAGTCCCAAAATTTAACATTTTACCTTTCTAAAAGGTACTTTTTTAATCAAATCGGAAATCAGCATATAAAAAAAAATAACGCATTTGTTAAGAATTTATCAACGAAAACGATTGAAACTTTCAATATTGTATTTTTAATCAAAACAATATGAGAAAATTGAAATTTCTTTGGTAGTTTTACGATCCAAATATTAAAATTAATGTCTACGAGTATTAAAAAAATAGGAGTTTTAACCTCTGGAGGAGATGCTCCAGGAATGAATGCTGCACTTCGTTCGGTTGTTAGGACTTGTGCATATCATAATATAGAGTGTGTTGGTATCTATAGAGGATATCAAGGACTTATTGAAGGAGATTTAGAAGTATTAGATGCTAGAAGTGTAAGAAATATTATTAACCGAGGAGGGACAATTCTAAAATCGGCTAGATCTAAAGAGTTTAGAACAAAAGAAGGAAGAGCAAAAGCACACCAACAATTATTAGATAACCAAATAGATGCATTGGTATTAATTGGTGGAGATGGTACTTTTACAGGAGGGATGATTTTTAATGAAGAATATGGATACCCTGTAATTGGAATTCCTGGTACTATAGATAACGATATTGACGGAACCACTTTTACTTTAGGTTATGATACTGCTTTAAATACTGTGGTAGATGCTATTGATAGAATTAGAGATACAGCAAGTTCTCACGACCGTTTATTTTTTATTGAAGTAATGGGGAGAGATTGCGGGCAATTAGCTTTAAATTCTGGAGTTGGAGCAGGAGCAGAGGAAATCCTTATTCCTGAAGCTAACTTAGGATTGGATCGTTTATTACACTCTCTAGAAAGAAGTAGAAAAAGTGGAAAAACATCAAGTATCGTTGTAGTTGCTGAAGGAGATAAGTCTGGTAAAAATGTTTTCGAACTTGCAGAATATGTAGAAGAAAACCTACCAAACTACGATATTAGAGTGTCTGTATTAGGGCATATGCAGCGTGGAGGATCTCCTTCATGTTTTGACAGAGTATTAGCTAGTAGAATGGGAGTTCGTGCAGTAGAATCGCTTATGGAAGGTAAATCTAATCTAATGGTTGGAATTATTAAAGATGAAATAGTTCTTACTCCAATTGAGCAAGCTATTAAAGGAAAAACAACTATTGATTCCGAGCTCATGAGAGTTTGTGAAATCATGTCAACATAAATAACAAACCAAAATAGTAAATGTCACATTGTGACAAAATGATAATTAATAATTTAAAAATTTAGAATAACATGTCAACAGTTAAGATTGGGATAAACGGATTTGGACGTATTGGAAGATTGGTTTTTAGAGCCACAGTAAAAAGACCAAACGTAGAAATTGTAGGAATAAATGATTTATTAGATGTAGAACATTTAGCATATTTATTAGAGTATGATTCTGTACACGGAAGATTTGATGGAAAAATCGAAGTGAAAGATGGAAACCTAGTAGTTGATGGGAAAACAATCAGAATTACTGCTGAAAGAGATCCTAAAAACCTAAAATGGGATGCTGTAGGAGCAGATATCGTTGCTGAATGTACAGGTATTTTTACTACTTTAGAGACTGCTCAATACCACTTAGATGCAGGAGCTAAGAAAGTAGTTATTTCTGCACCTTCTAAAGATGCACCTATGTTTGTTATGGGAGTTAACCATAAAGATGTTAAAGCATCAGATAGAATTGTTTCTAATGCATCTTGTACTACAAACTGTTTAGCGCCAATTACAAAAGTATTACACGATAACTTTGGAATTGAAGAAGGATTAATGACAACAGTTCACGCAACTACTGCAACTCAGTTAACAGTAGATGGTCCATCTAGAAAAGATTATAGAGGTGGTCGTAGTGCTTTATTAAACATTATTCCAGCTTCTACTGGAGCTGCTAAAGCGGTAGCAAAAGTAATTCCAGCAATGGAAGGAAAACTTACAGGAATGGCATTTAGAGTTCCTACTGCCGATGTTTCTGTAGTGGATCTTACTGTAAAATTAGCAAAAGATACTTCTTACGAAGAAATCAAAAAAGTAATGAAATCTGCTTCTGAAAACGAATTAAAAGGAATTTTAGGATATACAGATGAACTAGTAGTTTCTCAAGATTTTGTGGGAGAAACTTGTACTAGTATTTTTGATGCTGATGCTGGAATTGAATTAAACTCTAAGTTCTTTAAAGTAGTTTCTTGGTATGATAATGAAACTGGATACTCAAATAAACTAGTTGATTTAGCAGAATATATCACTGCATTATAATTTAAAATAGGATCTAAAAAGTAATCTGAAAAGATTATAATTTTTATTAAGATCTGCTTACGCTTACTAAACTAACTCAAAAGCTAACTATTTGACAGGTTTAAGCCTTATTAATTTAAGGCTTTCTTCTGTTGAATTCTGGGTAACTCCAAGCAGACTTAATAGTTTTCAGAAAACTATTAACTTAAACTTAAAGTATGATTTTAATTGTAGATAGTGGTGCAACAAAATCTGATTGGATCGCATTAGATGAAGATGGTAACAAGTTATTTGTAACTAAAACATTGGGCTTAAGTCCAGAAGTTTTAACAAGCGAAATTATTAATGAACGTTTGGCTAATAACTTTGAACTATACAAACATCGAAAAGAAGTAACTCAACTCTATTTTTATGGGGCTGGTTGTGGAACTGAGAGAATGCGAAAATTTTTAAAAGGAATCTTCGCAGATTACTTTCCTAATGCAAAAACTTCAGTAAAGGAAGATACTTATGCAGCTATCTACGCTACTGTGGAGCCAGATCAACACGCTATCGTTTGTATTTTGGGTACAGGTTCTAATTGTAGTTATTGGGATGGAAAAGAGCTTTTTCAGAAGGTAACTTCATTAGGTTATATTTTAATGGACGATTGTAGTGGTAATTACTTCGGAAGACAATTAATAAGAGATTATTACTATCATAAAATTCCTGAGAAATTAGCTGTTAAATTTGCAAGTGAATACGATCTTGAAGAGGATAGTGTTAAAAATCATTTGTATAAACAGCCAAATCCAAATACTTATTTAGCAACATTTGCTCGCTTTGTAATCCAAAATAAAGATGAAGAATATTGTCAGTCTTTAATTAAAAAAGGAATGCAATTGTTTATTAGTAATTCAATTACTCAATTTGAGCAAGCAAAAGAAGTTCCAATTCATTTTATAGGAAGTATTGCTTATTATTTACAAGACGAATTAAAGCAGACACTCTCTGAAAATGGATTGTCTATCGGAAAGGTTTTAAGGAGGCCGATTGATGGATTGGTAGATTATCATAAATCTGTTTTATTCGATTAAAAAGAATAAAAACCAACTATAAATTAAAGGTTGTTTCTTGTAAAGAAGCAACCTTTTTTATTGTTCTTAGATATGTTTTTATTAATGTCCGATTAAAAATACAAGACCGCTTCGCTGTAAGAAAAAAGAACAAAGACTAAATCTTAACTATTATAAAATGAGTAGTTTAAAGAAGTTACATTGTTAAAATTTTCTTTTTATTAACAGCAAGGGGGCTATTTTAAAAATCTCTATTAACCCTTGATATAAGTGGAGTCCAATAAATTTCGTTAATCTTTATCGGACAACAATAATATGTTTTATAAGTTTAAGCTGCAGATTCACAGATTTATTTTTCTTCTCTTATTAAGGTTATGGGTAAGGAAGAAGCAAAAAAATATTTGTGAATTCGTGGCAGAAAAACTTTGTAGCCTATGTATAGGAGATTTTTTAAATAAAAATGTTTATTAACTTATGGAAGTTTTTCTTCAGTAAACAAACTCTGGTTTTCATTAGTATCCACAGCGGTAACTCCTGTTTTATTTAAGGTATTATTTTGATTATCTATAAAAGGCAGGGTATAAGAAGTAGTTTCTGAATTTAAAATAATATGATTCCAATTTTGGTTGGAATATTGGTAATAAAGCACATATTTAGAAACATCATTTTTGTTAGGATGATCCCATATAATAGCTACTTTATTTTCTTTTACAACTGCATTTACAATAGGCTTTGCTGGAGGGGTATTATCTAGCCACGGACTAGGAGGAACAAGAGTTTTTTTTGCATAAGAGTGTGTTAAAATACCTACAGCTAAGGAATCGTACTTTAAAAGCGGACCAATACTCCAATGGATGGAGCCTTTGCTTTTAGGAAGAATATTTCGAGTGATGTTGATTTGATTATCAATTTCATTAACATTTTCTAAATCTCCCCCATAATCTACTTTAATTCCAGGCCATAAATGTCTGTTTTTACTATTTTCTTCTTGCCACCAAGTTAATAGCTCAGGGAAGCGTTGCCCTTCTTTATTTATTTTCCAATACAATTGAGGCGAAAAATAATCAATCCATCCTTTATTGAGCCATAATTTAGCGTCGGCGTATAATTTGTTGTATTGGTCAAAGCCAACAACAGAAGCTGGATATCCAGGACGCCAAATTCCAAACGGACTAATACCAAATTTTACATAAGGCTTTTCTTCTTTAATGGCTTGGTAAACCATTTTGATAAAACTGTTTACATTTTCTCGTCTCCAATCGTTTCTAGTTAGTTTTCCTCCAGAATTTAAGTACTGATTCCAACTCTTGTCATCTGGAAAATCTTTGCCATTATTATAAGATTCGTATGGGTAAAAATAGTCGTCAAAATGAATTCCGTCAATGTCGTATCTGCTAACAATGTCTTTTACAACTTTAAGCGAATGTTCTTTAGTTTTATCTAAAGCAGGATCCATCCACCACATCCCATTTTCTAACTTGACAACAAGTTCTGGATGTGTTTTTATGATAGATTGTTCCGATATTTCTTTTCCTTGAGAATGATGCGCTCTGTAGGGATTTAACCATACATGAAGTTCAATTCCTCTTTTATGAGCTTCATCAATCCAAAATAATAAAGGATCGTAGTATGGAGAAGGCGCTAATCCTTGCTTTCCAGTAAGGTAATAGGACCAAGGCTCTATTTCACTTTTGTAAAGAGCATCTGCTTGCGGTCTTACTTGAAAAATAGCCGCATTGTAATGATGAGATTCTAAGAAATCTAAGAGTTCAAGAGCTTCTTTTTGCTGTTCTTCCGAAGAGAGTCCTGGTTTGCTAGGCCAATTAATATTAGCAACAGTAGCAATCCAAGCGGCTCTAAACTCTTCTATATTATAAGGAGTTTTAGGATTCCATTTTAAAGTTGAAGCTTCATCATTAGAAATATCAATCCCCTCAGGATTATTTACGTACGTACTACTGCTAGTGTTAATAGTATTGTTAACAACAGGAGTGTAAGTAGTCTTACATGCAGAAGTCAGTACTAAAATAAATACACTGAAACCTATTTTTAGAAACGACTTCATAAATTATAGAATTGAAGAACAAAAAATAATGGCAAACTTCGATCCTCTTTTATTCGAAAACCGAGATTTAGATGTTTTTGACGCTTGCAAAACGCGCTAGTAAAACACTTTGTTATTTTACTGCAATCATTGAGATTTCAACGTTTACATTTTTAGGGAGTGTTTTTACAGCAACAGTTTCTCTGGCAGGTGCAGTAGCTTCATCAAAATAAGCACCGTATATTTTGTTAATTGTAGTAAAATCATTCATATCATTTAAAAAAATAGAACTTTTTACTACATTTTCAAATGTCATATCAGCAGCGTTTAAAACAGCCTCTAGGTTTTTCATTACTAATTTTGCTTCGTCTTCAACCCCGCTTGTAATAAGTTCGTTAGTTTCTGGGTTAATTGCAATTTGTCCAGAAATATATAGCGTGTTATTGGCAAAAACTGCTTGATTGTATGGTCCTAGTGGTGCAGGTGCTTTATCGGTGTTTATTATTTTTTTCATAATTATTTATTGAATTATTGGTTGAATAAGTTTTATGTTTTTATTCGATAATTGAGTTTTTCTCGAAATATAATTTACAGATTCTTATCTGGTTCACTTCTTTTTTCCCACTTAAGATCGCTTAACATAGACGATTTAATTCCGATAAAGAAGAACCAAGAAGCTCTAGAGCTAAAAGGAACCCAGTTAAAGTTAAGTCTAAAACTTTTTAAATCTCTAGAAAATCTTAACTGTGTATATGTAAATCCTTTTTGTTTAAAGTCGTATCCCGATGAAACTCCTACTTTCCATTGCGGTGTTAGATCTACATTTCCAGAAAACATAAGAGAATTATTACTTATTTCGTTTTGCCTATTGCTATTGGAGTAGGTTAAGGAATAAGCAAGCCTCAAATCCCATGGGAGTTTGGCGGCATACGCTTCTGTGGGTAAATCTTCCTTGTCTTCCTCCTCTTCGTCGTTGGCAAAAGTTCTATCATCACTAAAGTCTTGCGCTCTACCAAATAAGTCGTCTTCCCGACCTCCACTTTGTGTATTATCTACTTGCTCTTTATCTTCTCCTCCAGAAAATGTTTTACTATTAATGGAGTAACTTACGTTTACATTAGCGTTGGTCATTCTAAACAAACTACCGCCGTTTTCGTAGTTAAAAACATCAATTCTAGTTCCATTATTATCAATAGCATAAGGATCTAATGTGGCGCCAAAGTTTACATTCATTTTATTCTGAAAAAACTGCGTTCCACCACTAACTCTCACGGGGCTCCATGGTAGGGAATCGGCTACAATATTATATGCGGTACTAAAGTTTAAGTTATTTAGAAGCATCACTTTTTTGGGCTCCGTAGCCATAGTGTCTTTGTCTCGAACCTTAGCTTCTACCACATTACTTAATGAGAAGCCAATATTATTGGAATTGCTTAAACTAGGAGTTCCATATATACCATTTTCAAATCGGGTGTATTCGCGTTCTACACCATCCTCTCCAACATATTCATCGTAATATTGGTCGAATGATGGCGTGTATCCATAACTTACCGATGGTCTAACAGTATGTCGGATAGCTTGGATTTTTTTATCCTCTCCAAAGTTAAAAGTTCCGTATAATGTTGTACCTATACTTGCATTAAAGTTGTAGGTTCCAAACCTATCAAAATTATTTAAAGTGTCTATGGTAGCTTCGTCTAATAACTCGTTATAATCGTTTCTCTTAATGGTTTTAAGTTGCCATACTTCATTATAATTTGCACCAACAGACGTACTAAAAAACTTAAATATTTTAAAGTTTGTACTAAGTGGAATGGTGTGTTGGAAACCAACTTTAGCATCATCAAACATTTCACTTTTAAACAAAAGAGTATCTATAGTGCTAATTCTATTTTCTGCTCTAAAGTTATACTGAAAGTTTATATTCTGAATAATACCTCTTTTTCCACCATCTCTACTGGCAAACGGATAAATACGCTCCATACTAGCTTGAAGGGTTGGTAAGGTAAGGTTAACCGATTGATCTCTTGTGTTTTGTTGGATAGAGGTGGTAGCATTTAAATTTACCATCGGGTAGCCTGGGAATGTTTTATTGTAGGAAATCGATGATTGTAAAGTGTTATTTAAGAAATTAGGGGTGTTTAATTGATTAAAAGAATCTTGGTAATATTGGCTACTACCAAAGTTAACAGATGCCGAAAGTCTAGAATTTGGATTTGCCTTTGCATCCTGACTATGGTTCCATTGAATATTGTAAATAGTACTTCTACTATAATCTGGAAATCCACGCTGACTCTCAATATTGTTTTCGTATCTAAACCTTAAAGCACCTCTAAACTTGTACCGTTTGGCATAGTTTGTTTCGGTTCTAAAACCATAACTTCCGTTGGTGTAATAATCTCCAAGCAACGCTAGGTCAAAATAATCGCTTATGGCAAAATAATACCCTCCATTTTGTAAAGAGTACCCACGTCTGTTTGTTTGTCCAGGGGTTGGCATTATAATTCCAGAATTTCTTCGCTCTTGAGACATAGGGAAATATGCAAACGGAACTGCAATTGGGGTTGGAACATCTGCAATATACATATTACTAAACCCTGCTATAATTTTTTTGTTAGGAACAAACTTACCTTTACGAACTCGAATGTAATAATCGGGATTTTCGGCATCTTCAGAAGTTGTTATTTTTCCTTCTTTTAAAAAGTATACAGAATCGTTTTCCTTTTTAACAATTTCGGCAAATACATTCATAGATTCCCCCATAGATTGTTCGGTTCTTGAATTAAAGATAAGTGCCTTTTTGGTGTCAAAATTAAACCGAATAGAATCGGGTTCAATAACACTATTTCCTTGTTTAAAATAAGGAGGTTGGGTAAGGTTGCCTGCGGAATCTTTTATTCTTCCAGCATAAACTTCATTGGTAACATAGTCAATTACTATAATTCCAGATTTAAGCTCATAATCTTGATAGAGTACTTCGGCTTCATTATAAAGGTAGATTTTCTTCTCCTTCCGACTCATTTTCATGTAGTCTTTAGCTTTATAATTAATTTTTCCTTGAAGAAAACCTTGTTTTGTACTGTCTTTTGGTATGGAATCTGTTTGTGTAGTATCTATAACAGCAGTATCGATTAATAACTCGGGAGCATTAATCTTTATAGTATCTTGAGCTTCTTTTTGAGCTTCAATATTGAGGGCTTGAACCTTAGGTCTTTCTTGGGCATAAAAAATGCCACTGATAAACAGAGAGAACAGCGCTAAAAGTATGTTACGTTTCTTTGCTCGCAAAGCTTTTAATCCTATTTTTGTATAAAGAATGGCTCGGTTTTTGACGTGCCAAACATACGTATATTTTTTGGTCTGTTTGTTATAGATTAACAAATTTTAATCAAATAAATAACTGTATTAAACCGTTATTATTTTATGAGTAGATTTTTTAGCACCTTATTTTTATTGATGAGTTTAAGCTTATCGCAAATTATATATTCTCATGGAGAAACGCCACCGAACGATGGGAAATTTACAGTAGTTTTAGATGCTGGACATGGAGGGCATGACCCAGGGAATTTAGGTAACGGTTTCAAAGAGAAGGACATTGCTCTTAAAATAGTATTACAAGTAGGAGCAATTTTAGAGAAAGATCCTAATATAAATGTAATATATACTCGGAAGGATGATAGCTTTGTAGACTTATATGTTAGAGGAAAAATAGCGAATGAGGCAAAAGCCGATTTATTTGTTTCTGTACATTGTAATTCTCATAATTCTAGTGCGCATGGTACCGAAACATTTGTATTAGGACTTCATGCTAATAAAAGAAACTTTGAAGTTGCTAAAAATGAGAACTCTGTAATTTATTTAGAAGATGATTATGAAGTAAATTATGCTGGTTATGACATTAACTCTCCAGAATCGTTTATTGGATTAACTATTATGCAAGAAGAGTTTTTAGATAATAGTATTTTATTGGCTAAATCTATTCAAGATAATTTTACAGGAAAACTAAAACGGGTAGATAGAGGTGTAAAGCAAGCTGGATTTATAGTGTTACATCAAACATTTATGCCTAGTGTATTGGTAGAAACAGGTTTTTTAACCTATAAGCCAGAAGGGTCTTATTTAAATTCTAGTAAAGGAAAATCTGACATGGCAACTTCTATTGCAGATGCTGTTTTAAAATATAAACATTCTGTAGACGAAAATATTGGAGATGATTTTTCTTTTGAAGTTAAAGACCATACTTCTCATGCTTCAAATACCACCGCTACAAATTCTTCGGATGGAGTAGATACGGTTGAAGGGGTTACTTTTAGGGTTCAAATTGCAGCAGGTTCGAGCGCTATTGAAACAAAATCATACAATTTTAAAGGTTTGTCTCCTATCAGTAGAGAAAAAGAAGGAAATATATATCGTTATTACTACGGAGAAGTAGCTAGTTATGAGAGTGTTAAAGAGTTGCAGCAAAAAGCTAAAAAGAAAGGGTATGGTACTAGTTTTATAGTTGCCTTTAAAAATGGAGAAAAAGTTAAAGTGAAATCCGTACTTAATTCCATGTGAAATTAGAACGAATCTTACGGAAATTATTTCTAATTTTGTTGCTTACAGTAAAAAAAGAAGCTTTTGAAATTAACTAAAGAACTTAAAACAGGGATTATTGTAATAGGGGGGATTGTCTTGTTTATTTTAGGCTTTACGTTTCTAAAAGGACATAAGTTATTCAATTCTAGTCGTACTTATTACGCCGTATACGAAAATGTAAACGGAATATCTTCTGGTACTGCAGTAAGCATTAATGGTTTACAAGTAGGAAATATAAACGATATCACTTTTATAGACAGCAAGGGTAATTTGGTTATTACTTTTACGGTAGATAGTGAGTTTCAGTTTGCAAAAAATAGTGTAGCAGAAATATATGATACTGGAATTATTGGAGGGAAGAGTTTACGGGTTGTTCCTGTTTATGATAATAGTCCGATATCCAAAGATGGAGATACACTTAAAAGTAATGTGCAACCAGGCTTAACAGATTTGGTAACCCAAAAGTTGGCGCCATTGCAAAAAAGTTTAGACGGAGTACTCAAAAATGCCGATTCGGTAATGGTAGGCGTTGATGATATTTTAGATGAAGAAACCAGAGCCAATATAAAATCGAGTATAAAAAACTTAGACCAAGTAATTGCTAATTTTAGTCAGGCTTCAGGAACGTTAAATACTTTATTAGCCAGTAATAAAGATAAGTTAGACCGTTCCATATCTAATATAGATAACCTTTCTGCTAACTTATCTAAAGTGAGTGATACGCTTGCAAATTCAGATATTGGCGGTGCTGTTGGAGACCTTAAAAGTAGTATGGCAAAACTCGATAATATAATGACGAAAATAGAGTCTGGAAATGGTTCTGTTGGGAAGTTATTAAATGATGAAGAGTTATATACCAACCTAACAGATGCCTCTATGGAGTTGGAATTACTTTTAGAAGACCTTAGGTTGAATCCGAAACGATATGTCCATTTTTCTCTTTTTGGTAAAAAGGCAAAGCCTTACGAAGCACCAGAAGAAGAAACTAACAACGAATAGATGAATTATATTCCTCAGATACTTTTTGCAATAATTTTATTGGCTGGAATAGGTTATTTTGCTAGCAATATTAAAAAGCTTGTTAGAAATATTAAACTAGGTCAGGCAATAGATCGTACAGATAATAAATCGCAACGTTGGGCAAATATGGCTAGAATAGCCTTAGGACAACAAAAAATGGTTGTTCGTCCAATAGCAGGTTTTCTGCATGTAATTGTATATGTAGGATTTATTATTATCAATATAGAAGTATTAGAAATTATTATAGATGGACTTTTTGGAACACACCGAGTTTTTGCGTCTCTAGGTTCTGTATATAATTTTTTAATAGGTTCTTTTGAAATCCTAGCGTTTTTAGTAATTGTATCGGTAACCATTTTTTGGATTCGTAGAAATGTAATAAAATTAAAGCGTTTCTTTTATTCTGAAATGAGAGGATGGCCAAAAAGCGATGGGAATATTATTCTTTACTTTGAAGTAGTATTGATGCTTTTATTTTTAACAATGAATGGAGCCGACTATACATTACAACTAGCAGGAGCAGCTCATTACACGCAAGCAGGCGCTTTTCCTATAAGTCAGCTTTTTGTACCTCTTTTTGAAAACTTTAGTGAGTCTACATTAATTATAATAGAAAGAGCCGCATGGTGGCTGCATATAACTGGAATATTAATCTTTCTTAACTACCTATACTTTTCAAAGCACCTTCATATTCTTTTAGCATTTCCAAATACATGGTTTGCTAATTTAAATCCTAAAGGGCAGTTTGATAATTTAGAATCTGTTACCAATGAGGTTAAATTAATGATGGATCCAGATGCCGATCCATTTGCAATGCCTGAAGAAGGAGAGGTTGAAGATGTTCCTGAAAAGTTTGGAGCCTCGGATGTTACAGATTTAAATTGGGTACAACTTTTAAATGCCTATACCTGTACGGAATGTGGGCGTTGTACAAGCGAATGCCCTGCAAGTCAGACAGGGAAAAAATTATCTCCTCGAAAAATAATGATGGATACTAGAGATCGTTTGGAAGAGGTAGGAAAAAATATGGATGCCAATAAAGGGGTTTTTGTGGACGATGGAAAGCAATTACTAAACAATTATATCACTCCAGAAGAATTATGGGCTTGTACCACCTGTAATGCATGTGTAGAAGCGTGCCCTGTAAGCATTAGTCCGCTTTCAATTATTATGGATATGCGTCGTTATTTAGTAATGGAACAATCGGCAGCGCCAATGGAACTTAATAATATGATGGGGAATGTAGAAAACAATGGAGCGCCATGGCCATATAACCAAATGGACCGACTGAACTGGAAAAATGAATAAAAATTAGCTTATAGTTAAATCTTGTAAGTGATTAAAAATAACCAATTAATTTCGACATTACCGTCGGAGAATTTTACCCCGAGAATTCGGGACTCACAAAGTGAGGAAACCAATAAACATAACTTTAAAAAATGAACAAAGAAGACGTTGAAAAATTGCTAAATGAAAAATTGGAAGATGGAGAACACATAAGTCCTGTCTTGCCAAAAGGGATTAAAAATTATTTAATCGATATAGACGGTACTATTTGTGATGATATTCCGAATGAAGAGCCTGAGCGTATGGCAACAGCACAAGTGTATCCAGATGCTTTAAAAACGTTAAACAAGTGGTTTGAAGAAGGGCATGTCATATATTTCTTCACATCTCGTACAGAAGATCATAGAAAAACCACAGAAGATTGGTTAAATCGTCACGGATTTAAATATCATGGAATGGTAATGGGAAAACCAAGAGGAGGAAATTACCATTGGATAGACAACCACTTAGTTAAGGCTACACGTTATAACGGAAAATTTACAGACCTTATTGACAAGGAAGTAACTATTCAGGTTTTTGACGATGGAAAACACGATTAAGATAATAGATAATTCTGTTATTAACTTATAATTCTATAGTAGGATTGATTACTGTCATTTCGATTAAGGCATAGGGATATTATTTTTTCGAAATGACAGTTTAAAATATAACAGCAAATTAAGGGAAAATAAAGCAGTATGAGCGAAGCAATAAAAGTGCCTACAATGGCAGAAATGATGGCCGAAGGAAAAACTCCAGAAGTATTATTCTGGGTTGGTTGTTCTGGAAGTTTTGATGATAGAGCTAAAAAAATTACAAAAGCCTTTGTTAAATTATTAAACAAAGCTCAGGTAGATTTTGCTGTTTTAGGAACAGAAGAAAGCTGTACTGGAGATCCAGCAAAGCGTTCTGGGAATGAAATGTTGTTTCAAATGCAGGCCATGACAAACATTGAGGTTTTAAATGGTTATGAGATTAAAAAAATAGTTACTGCTTGCCCACATTGTTTTAATACATTAAAAAACGAATACCCTTCTTTGGGAGGGAGCTATGAAGTGGTTCACCATACACAATTTTTACGTTCTCTTTTAGAAGAAGGAAAACTAACTATTGAAGGAGGAAAGTTTAAAGGTAAAAGAATAACGTTCCATGATCCTTGTTATTTAGGAAGAGCTAACGATGTGTATGAAGCCCCACGAGCGCTTATCCAAAAGCTAGATGCAGAACTAGTAGAAATGAAAAACTGTAAAAAAAGAGGGTTATGTTGTGGTGCTGGAGGAGCTCAAATGTTTAAAGAACCAGAAAAAGGAAATAAAGACATTAATATAGAGCGTACCGAGCAAGCCATAGAAACAAAACCAGATATTATTGCAGCTGGATGTCCTTTTTGTAACACTATGCTTACAGATGGGGTTAAAGGAAAAGATAAAGAGGGAACTGTTGAAGTAATGGATGTTGCCGAGCTTATTGCAAATGCAGAAGATTTATAAACGGAACTTTTGCTTTAGTCCCTCATAGAGGGTCTAATTCCCCAGAGTCTTTACTGAGTTTACCGAAGGGCTCTGCGTCGAAATGAATTAAATTTGTTTCCGAATACCTTGTGGGCTTGCCCCGAGGTAGTTGATTAAAAAACACTCTTTAAAGAAAAAATAGAAAAAGGAATCTTTTAAATAAAAAGAAAATGTTTGTAGCTTTTAACGATTTATCAGAATCTGCTAGAGTTTGGATTTACCAAGCAAATAGAAGTTTTACTGAAGAAGAAATAGCAGAATTAACCACAAAACTCGAGAGTTTTATAGAGCAATGGACTGCTCATGGAGCAAATCTAAAAGCCTCTTTTGAAATACGTTACAAACGTTTTATTATCATTGCATTAGATCAAGAATTTAATATGGCTAGCGGATGCTCAATCGACGCCTCAGTTCGATTTATCCAACAGCTAGAGGTAGATTACAATGTTAATCTCCTCGATAAAATGAATGTCTCCTACAGACAAGGCGATTTTATTGCCTACAAGCCCCTTATCGATTTTAAGAAAATGGCTAAACAAAAAGCCGTTTCTCAAAACACCATCGTATTCAATAATTTGGTAACTAATAAAGAAGAATACCAAAATTATTGGGAAGTTCCAGCTAGAGATAGTTGGCATGCACGATTTATGAATTAGAACTCTATTCTACTTTTTTAATGATTCGTTAATTAAAAAGTTAGTGGGGTTTTTATGTTTTATAGGGATGTTTTTATATGCTCAAAGTATAAAAGCCGTTCCTGTATTAGGTTATTTTTAAAGATTGTACCTTATAAATAACTATCATAATAGGTTTTATATTACAAAATAGTCGAAGGTTTAAGTCTCATTTACTGAGTAAAAATTATTCAATGGTTTTAAAAAAAAATAGTGTTGTTTTAGGGCTTCTATTTATTTTCATACAAGGGTTTAGTCAGCAAGTAGACCCATTAGTAACTACCGATAGCGAGCAGCAAAAGGTTTGGGTTGATAGTATATATAATTCGCTTTCACTTCAAGAAAAAATAGGACAATTATTTATGATCAGAGCTTTTTCCGACAAAGGAAAAGCACATATTGACGATGTAAAAAAATTGGTTTCCGAATACCAAGTGGGAGGAGTAATATTCTCAACTGGAGGTCCGTATCGTCAAGCTAAACTTAATAATGAATTACAAAGTCTTTCTAAAGTAAAAATGTTAATGTCAATGGATGCCGAATGGGGTTTATCCATGCGTTTGGACTCTACATTTGCTTTTCCATACAACATGGTTTTAGGAGCTGTTAAGGATAATGATTTAATTAGACGTGTAGGAAAACATATTGGAGAACATACAAAACGGATGGGAATGCATATTAATTTTGCTCCCGATGTAGATATTAATACCAATCCTAAAAATCCAATTATAGGAAACCGTTCTTTTGGAGAAAATAGGGATAAGGTTACAGAAAAAGCAATGGCATTTATGGAAGGAATGCAATCTGCTGGAGTTTTGGCTAATGCAAAGCACTTCCCAGGTCACGGAGATACAGAGCAAGATTCTCATAAAACATTACCAACAATAACATTTAGTAAAGAAAGAATAGATAGCGTAGAGCTCTATCCATATAAACAACTTATTCCAAAAGGATTGGCTAGCGTTATGGTAGCACATTTAAGTGTTCCTAGTTTAGAGTCTCGACCAGGTTTTCCTTCTTCAATTTCAGAAGGTATTGTAACAGGATTATTAAAAGATAAGCTTCAGTTTAACGGACTTATTTTTACAGATGCTTTAGAGATGAAGGGAGTAGCTAATTATGCAGATTCTGGGAATGTAGACCTTTCTGCTTTTTTAGCGGGAAATGATATGTTGCTTATATCAGCAGATACTCCAGAGGGAATAAAAAAGTTAACAGAAGCCTATACTAATGGAATTATTACAGAAGAACGTTTAGCATATTCAGTAAAAAAAGTATTAAAGGCTAAATATAAAGTAGGTTTAAATAATTATAAACCGGTAGCTCAAGCACATTTATATGAAGATTTAAATCGTGTTGAGGATACAATTTTATTTGAAGAAGTAATGGAAAATGCCATTACAGTTGCTAAAAACGATGAGCAAACAATTCCAATTAGAGATCTAGATAAGAAAAGTATTGCTTATATCGGGATGGGAGATGGAGATAATTCTACTTTTGTAGAAACATTAAAAAAATATACCTCTGTAGCTTATATTCATGGAGATGATTTAAGTGATATTGTAAACAGAATAAAACCTTATGATTTAGTTATTATTGGGCATCATAGAAGTACACAAACACCTTGGAAAGCGGCAGATTTTACAGATCAAGAGAAGGTTTGGATTTATGAAATAGCACGACAAAAAAAGGTTATTCTTGATGCTTTTGTAAAACCTTATGCACTTTTAGACCTTCAAAGTATTGATAATATAGAGTCTATAATTGTAAGTTATTTAAACGATCCTATTTCTCAAGAAAAATCTGCAGAGCTTATATTTGGAGCTCTTGCTTCTAAAGGGAGTTTGCCCGTTATGGCACACGAAAAATTACCAGAAAACAGAGGTTTTTTAACCAATTCCTTATCAAGATTAGGGTATAGCGTTCCTGAACGGGTTGGAATGAATAGTAAGACCCTGAAAAAAGTAGATTCTGTAATGAAACTTGCTATTAGTTCTGGAGCTACTCCTGGCGGACAAATTTTAATTGCAAGACAAGGAAAGGTAATTTATAATAAAAACTTCGGAAAGTTCTCTTATGGTGCAGACTCAGAACCTGTTAGGAGCAATAACTTATACGATCTTGCTTCTTTAACCAAAATAACGGCTACCTTGCCAAATATCATGCAATTGGTAGAGAAGAAGGAAATTACTTTTAATTCAACCTTAGGAGAAATGCTTCCTGAATTGAAAGGGAGTAACAAAGAAGATTTAAAATTGTTGGCAGTGCTTTCTCATTACGCTCGTTTAAAACCTTGGATTCCTTTTTATATAAGTACTTTGGATGAAGGGACCAAAAAGCCCTTAGATACGTATTATAAAGATGCTCCAACAAAGAATTTTGATACTCAAGTTGCCGATCATCTTTATATTAGAAATGATTATAAAGATTCTATTATTGATCAGATAAAAGAAAGCGAATTGCTGAGTAAACTTCAGTACAGATACAGCGACCTACCCTTTATTTTATTGCAACGCTATTTAGAAAATTATTACCATAGACCATTAGATAAAATAGCTCAAGATAATTTTTATAAATCTTTAGGGATGAATTATACTACCTTTAATCCATTAGATAAATTTGGAAAAGGAGAGATTGTTCCTACAGAAGTAGATGATTATTTTAGATATCAAACCATTCAAGGATATGTGCATGATATGGGAGCCGCTATGCTTGGTGGTGTTGGTGGGCATGCTGGACTTTTTAGTACTTCAAATGATCTTGCTAAGATGATGCAAATGTATCTTCAAAAAGGATATTATGGAGGCAAACGCTATTTTAGTTCCGAAACCTTAGATAAGTTTAATACCTGTTATTATTGCGACCAAGATAATAGAAGAGGGGTAGGATTTGATAAACCACAATTGGGAGAATCTGGTCCTACATGTGGCTGTGTATCAATGATGAGTTTTGGACATAGTGGCTTTACAGGAACCTATGCTTGGGTTGATCCTACAGATAGCTTGGTTTATATATTTTTGTCTAATAGAACGTATCCAACCATGTTAAATCGAAAATTAATTTCTGAAGGTACGCGTACTGTAATTCAGGAGATTATCTATGAATCGATTGAGAGATAACAGAAATTTAAAAATTCTTTTGTAAATATATTCCTATTGTTTCGACTCAGTTTTAAATCTATAATTAAGGTTTAATTTCCAGAGCCTGTTCTGAGTTTGCCGAAGGGTTTTATGTCTAAATGGATTAAATTATTTTCCTTTGAATACCTCTTGGGCTTGCCCCAAGGTTGTAGATTTAATAGATAGCTTTAAGACCGTTCTATTTTCAGAAAAAGAAAAAGCTATTTAGCACCTAAGAAATTAGTGAGATCTTAAAAGTTTGCCATTAAATCTCTCTGGTGTAATTAATATTTTAACTTAGTATATTCATTTAAATTAAAAAGTATGCGAATAGGGATTGTGTGTTATCCAACATTTGGCGGAAGTGGAGTAGTAGCAACAGAGTTAGGAATGGCTTTAGCAACACGCGGACACGAAATTCATTTTATAACTTACAAACAACCCGTTCGTTTGGCATTACTTAGTGGAAAAATCCATTTTCATGAAGTAAATGTACCAGAATACCCATTGTTTCATTACCAACCATATGAACTAGCATTGTCTAGTAAATTAGTGGATATGGTAAAACTTCATAAACTGGAAGTGTTACATGTTCATTATGCTATTCCTCATGCATATGCTGCTTATATGGCTAAAAAGATGCTGAAAACACAAGGAATTGAGATTCCTATTGTTACAACACTTCATGGTACAGATATAACCCTTGTAGGAAATCACCCTTTCTACAAACCTGCTGTTACTTTTAGTATCAATAAATCTGATGTGGTTACTTCAGTTTCACAAAGTTTAAAAGAGGATACAAACCGACTTTTTGATATAAAAAAGAAAATACATGTAGTTCCAAACTTTATAGATGTATCTAAATATAAGCATAGCTTTACTGATTGTCAGCGTGGGATGATGGCTACAGATAAAGAGCGTATAATAACACATATAAGTAACTTTAGAAAAGTAAAGCGCATTTCAGATGTAATCAATATTTTCTACGGAATTCAAAAAGAAATTCCTTCCAGACTAATAATGGTAGGCGAAGGTCCTGAACGAGAAGGAGCAGAAGCTTTGTGTGATGAATTAGGGATTGGCAACAAAGTTGCTTTTCTTGGAAATAGTAATGAAGTAGATAAAATACTTTGTTTCTCCGACTTATTTTTATTGCCTTCTGAAACCGAAAGTTTTGGTTTGGCAGCATTAGAAGCAATGGTAAATGAAGTTCCTGTAATATCTAGTAATACAGGAGGAATTCCTGAGGTAAATAAAGATGGGTTTAGCGGTTATTTAAGCAACGTTGGCGATGTAGAGTCCATGACAAATAACGCTATTAAGATTTTAAAAGAAGATAAAGTTTTAAATCAGTATAAAAAACAAGCTAGAGAACAAGCTACTTTGTTTGATATTAACCAAGTAGTCCCTAGGTATGAAGAAATATATGAAAAAGCTTATAAAAAGGCTTTTTAGTATAATTTAACTTTGAGTTACTTTCTATAGAATTGTGGTATCTTTGAATTTTACAAATTCTATGAAAACACTAAAAAGTACTTCCTTAGAAGAATTTTATAAAGAAGCTGCTGCATTTACTGGTAGAGATATAGATACTTTATTACCACCTGGAATTAATAAAGAAATAGGGCATTTTAATATTTTCGATATTTCAGAAACTATAAAGCAGGTAAAACGTAAAAATATAATGCCTTATAACCGTAGAGCTTATTATAAAATAAGTTTAATACGTGGGAAGAATAGGGCAGAGTATGCAGATAAAGTTATAGATATTGAAAAAAATGCACTACTCTTTGCTACCCCAAAAGTACCGTATCATTGGTTTCCATTAGAAGAAAATCAAGCAGGTTCTTTTTGTGTGTTTACGGATGAGTTTTTAATAAAAAATTTAACGGGAATAGTTTTAGACGAGTTGCCTATTTTTAAATCTGGAGGCTATCCTGTTTTTGAAATAGAAGATGAAGAAGCAGAGGAACTTCAACTGATTTTCAATAAAATGAAAACAGAAATAGCTTCAAATTATGTATATAAGTACGATTTGCTTCGGAATTATGTAATGGAACTTATTCATCAAGGACAAAAATTACAACCAGCTACACAATTACATACCGATAAAAATGCATCAGCAAGGATAATCTCCTTATTTATAGAATTATTAGAACGTCAATTCCCTATAGAATCTCCCGAACAAAAACTAGTACTGCGTACAGCAAAAGAATATGCAGAGCGCTTGGCTATTCATGTAAATCACCTAAACAAGGTGCTTAAAGATAATATGGGGAGAACAACAACAGATATTATAAGTAGTAGAATTATCCAAGAAGCTAAAATTTTACTAAAGCAAACCGATTGGAATATTTCTGAAATAGCTTATAGTTTGGGCTTTGAAGAAGTAGCTCACTTCTCTAATTTCTTTAAAAGACAAACTTCTGTAGCTCCAGTTAGTTTCCGTTCTTAAATCTTATTATTTGAATTTTGCAAACAATCCTTTGATGTTTGCAAACAGTCCCCTTTGTTTTTAGTTGAACTTTGTACTATCAAAATTTTAATAATAATTAATAATTAAAAAAATGAAAACAGAAAACAACAAAGTAGCTTTGGTAACAGGAGGGAGCAGAGGTTTAGGTAGAGATATGGCTATAAATCTTGCAAAGAAAGGGATTGATGTCATACTTACTTATAGAAGCAATAAAGAACAAGCAGATAACGTAGTAACCGAGATTCAGGCAATCGGACAAAAAGCAATAGCATACCAATTGGACACCTCAAAAATAGCTACATTTGATGCTTTTATCACTCAAGTAACTAATCATTTACAAGAGCATACAGGAAGTCCCAACTTTGATTTTCTAATAAATAATGCAGGAACAGCATTGTATGCACCTTTTATAGAAACTACCGAGGAGCAATTTGATGAGATGCTTAATATTCACTTAAAAGGTGTTTTCTTTTTAACACAAAAGACAGTTCCTTTTATAAATAAAGGGGGACGAATTATCAATATATCTTCAGGACTGGCTCGTTTTTCTTTCCCAGGTTCTTCTACCTATGCAACAATGAAAGGCGGAGTAGAAGTTTTTACCAGATATTTGGCAAAAGAATTAGGAGAAAAAGGTATTGCAGCCAATATAGTAGCTCCAGGTGCTATTGAAACCGATTTTGGAGGTGGACGTGTAAGAGATAATAAAGAAATTAACAATCACATTGCAGGTATAACAGCATTAGGTCGTGTTGGTTTACCTCAAGATATTGGTGGTGTAGTAGCTTTTTTATGTACCGAAGAAGCACGCTGGATTAACGGACAACGCATAGAGGTTTCTGGGGGAATGATGGTTTAAAAACAGATATAGCAAAAAAAAGGTCTAAAAAGTATCTAATCTCTACGTGTTGCAGTGAGTTTGTTAAGCTCCTTTTGACAATTGGAAATTGCTTTTTAGACCTTTTCTTTTGATGTGTTTCTAAATTACCTAACTAAATTATTGTCCAATTAAACTATCAAAAACAAGGCATCAAAAATTAAAATATCCCCTATATTTGTAGCAAGAAAATAATACAATACTATTCATGAGTAATACCATCACAGCAACAGATTTTAATTTTCCAAATCAGGAAAGTGTTTATAAAGGAAAGGTTAGGGAAGTTTATAATATTGGAAACGATTTGTTAGTGATGATTGCTACAGATAGACTTTCTGCTTTTGATGTAATTATGCCAAAGGGAATTCCTTACAAAGGTCAGATTTTAAATCAGATTGCAACCAAAATGATGGATGCTACAAAAGACATTGTTCCAAATTGGTTGGAAGCTACTCCAGATCCAAATGTAGCTGTTGGTCAGCTTTGTGAACCTTTTAAAGTAGAAATGGTTATTCGTGGATATTTATCGGGTCATGCAGCTAGAGAATACAAAGCAGGAAAACAAACGCTTTGTGGAGTTACAATGCCAGAAGGACTAAAAGAAAATGATAAGTTTCCAGCACCAATTATTACGCCTTCTACAAAAGCAGATCAAGGAGATCATGATGAAGATATTTCGAGAGAAGCTATTTTAAAAAAGGGAATTGTTTCTGAAGCAGATTATTTAGTATTAGAAAAATATACCCGTGCATTATTCCAAAGAGGAACTGAAATTGCAGCAGCACGCGGATTGATTTTAGTAGATACTAAATATGAATTTGGAAAAACAAAAGACGGTGAAATTGTTTTAATAGATGAAATTCATACCCCAGATTCTTCACGTTATTTTTATGCTGATGGATATGAAGAACGTCAAGAAAAAAGTGAAGCACAAAAGCAACTTTCTAAAGAGTTTGTGCGTCAATGGTTAATAGAAAATGGTTTTCAAGGGAAAGAAGGACAGCAAATTCCAGAAATGACCGATGCTTATATAACGTCTGTTTCAGAAAGATATATTGAGCTTTATGAAAATATTACAGGAGAGAAGTTTGTAAAAGCAGATGTTAGTAATATTCAATCGAGAATAGAAGAGAATGTGCTCAATTTTTTAAAAGCATAAACCCTTTATAGAGGGTTTAATTTCCAAAGCCTGTGCCGAGTTTACCGAAAAACTTAAGTTCGAAATAAATTAAGATTGTTTGGTTTGACTGCCTCGTGCGCTTGAATCAAGATAGTTGATTTAATAATATAATAGTGATAAATTTTAAGCCTTGACAGTAAATGTTGAGGCTTTTTTGTTTGTGTATTTTTTGTTCTAGATACCTATATGGGAAACAAAAGGGAGAAAAGTGGTTGAAACTTTTACGTTTTAAGATTGACAATTTTAATAGATCAACTAAAGAAGGCTTATGAGTTATCTGGACATCCATACTATCAAGTAAAACATAACTTTTGTTTTAACACAAATAACATTGTATTAACTTACCTTTTATAAAAAATAGTTTTTTTTGCTTACTTTTAGAAAATAGTCTCATTATAAAATAGGTATCGTCTAGAGTGGCATCTTATAAAATTCATAGAAACATAAAATTATCTTCTGAGATAGATATAAACTCTAAAGAAGGGTTTGATCTTATCTTTAAATTATACTATGGAAAACTGTTTCATATTGCCAAAGGATATTTAGTGTTTAATGAAGATGCTGAAGAAATAGTACAGAATGTATTTTTACAACTTTTAGAAAATAAAGATACTGCCTCTAAAATCAATAATCTTAATAATTACTTATATACCTTAACCAAGAATGCTTGCCTAGATCATTTAAAGCATTTAAAAGTTAAATCAAATTTCTCCGAGCAAAAGAAAAAAATTCAACAAGGCTTAATTAATGACGAAGCAGCTTCTTTACTGATAGAAAATGAGTTGAGTAAAAGGATAGAAGAAGCAATTGCGTTACTACCTGAAAAATGTAAAGTAGTATTTGTAAAAAGTAAGTATGAAGGCTTAAAACGAAAAGAAATAGCTAGTATATTAGATATTTCACCACGTACAGTGGATAATCATTTGGCAAATGCTTTAAAGCATATGCGACTGCATTTAAAAGAATACATTACATATTTATTTTAAAAAAAAACTAAATTTCGTTTAGGTAATTCTTCATTTTAAATCGTCTATAATTAAAGAGGCAATTTTTTAAATGAAAGAATTATTAAAAAAATATATTGAAGGGAAAACCGATGCTACAGAAACGGAGACTGTAGAAAATTGGATTCTTAGTAGTGATAAAAATCAGAAGACTTACAATATTTTAAAGACTGCTAATACTATTAATTCCTTTGAGGAAACCGAAGCCCGAATTAATGTAGATAAAGAATTAATTAAGCTTAAAGCGAGCAAGACCAAATCTTCAAAATCAATACGGACTTATTATAAATACGCAGCTATTTTTATAGTGCTGTTAGGAGGGGCGTATATATTTTTAATTCAAAATTCCTTTCAGCAAAAATCCATTCCAGAAAATGCAATAACACTTACGTTAGATGATGGTACAATAAAGGTTATTTCTGAAAACTCTGAAGAAGAAATACTAAGTAGCACAGGAAAAATGGTAGGAGTAAAAGGTTTAAATAAGATTGTATATAAAAACATAGCTAATAACATTGAAACGGAAGCGGTTTCTTATAACACCTTAAATGTACCCTACGGAAAACAATTTAACCTAGAATTGGCAGACGGTTCTGTTATATACTTAAACGCTGGGAGTAGAATAACTTACCCAACAAATTTTAACGGTCAAAAACACAGAGAGGTTTTAATTAGTGGAGAAGCATTTTTTGAAATAGCAAAAGATACATTACACCCATTTGTGGTGAGAGCAAATAACCTTGGAGTACAAGTTTATGGTACAAAATTTAACGTGTCGGCATATAAGGAAGATGCTACCGTACAAACAGTTTTGGTAGAAGGTTCTGTAGGGCTGTATTCTGAAAATGAAGATAAAAAAACAGAAACTACATTTTTAAAGCCTGGATATATGGCAATCTGGGAGAAGGCTGATGAAAATATCTCAATAGGTAAAACAGATGTATCTATTTATACCTCATGGATGCAAGGCGAGTTAGTATTTAAGCATATGCCATTTAGAAATATTTTGAAAAAATTAGAAAGACACTACAATGTGTCAATAGATATGCCTACAGATTCAATTGCAAATTTAACTTTTACAGCAAGTTTTAATGAAGATAAGGCGTTGCCAGAAGTATTAGAAACTTTTAAACAATATTATGGAATTCATTATCAAATAAACAATAATAAAGTAAATATATATTAACACATAAAACTATGGAGTCTATGAATAAATAAAGCTAATGAAACATCCATGTCTAATTTTTAGTCATACATCGGAATGCTTATCTGGATGTTCCGCATGATTACTAAATACAATAAAAAAGCACATGAAAGCTAACTAAGAAACTCTTGATATAAAAAAATCGGAAAATGCAGCCACATTTCCCGATTTAGAGAGTGATTAAATTATTTAACCACATTTTTAAGAAAAGCAAAAATATGAAAAATCTAACTAGGATTAGGAAAAACATTCCTATTCACCAAAGTCATGTTTTAAAAATGAAATTGTCTGTTGTACTATTTTTTTTCATGATAATTCAAGTAAACGCCAATTTAACTTACGGACAAAAAGATAAAGTATCCGTTAACCTCCAAAATGTAAATTTAGATAGAGTACTAACAGCTATTGAGTCGCAAACAGATTATCGATTTATTTATAAAGACGATGAAATAGATTACAAAAAGAGTGTTTCAATCAAGGTAGAGAAATCGCCAATAGAAGAGGTATTACAAGATTTATTCAGAAATACTTCTATAGACTACCAAGTAGTTGGAACCCAAATTATTTTAAAGCCGAATAAGCATATTAAAACAGAGGTTTTAACGCAAAAAACTACTATTGTACAAGTATCTGTAAATGGAAGTGTATTAGATGATAATGGGCAACCCTTACCAGGAGCTAGTATTTTAGAAAAAGGAACAACTAATGGTGCTACCACAGATTTTAACGGGAATTTTTCTTTAACACTTACTAATTCTGATGCGGTTCTAGTTGTATCTTATATTGGATTTGTAGCTAAAGAAGTAGCAGTAAATGGGAATGAAAATATAACAGTAACACTTGAAGAAGATTTTGCAAAACTCGATGAGGTAGTAGTAATTGGGTATGGGCAACAATCAAAAGCTAAAGTAATAGGTTCTGTAGGTAAAATAGAGGAAGAAGAACTTTCCAAAGTAGCGTCATCATCTGTAGGGCAACAATTAGCGGGGAAAATGTCAGGAGTTGTAGTTAATCAATCAAATGGACAACCAGGAGCGGCATCTCAAATTGTTATTAGAGGTACTGGTACGTTAACTGCGGGGACAAATCCATTGATAGTTGTAGATGGATTTCCATTATCCGAAGGGAGTTCATTAAACTCAATTAATCCAGATGATATTGCAACAGTTAATGTTTTAAAAGATGCGGCATCTGCATCTATTTATGGGTCTAGAGCAGTAAATGGGGTTATTTTAGTAACTACAAAACAAGGGAGTAAGAATGAAAAAACTACAATTACGTTAGATACTTATGTTGGGATGCAAGAACAAAGTTCTGGTGTAGAATTGGTGGATGCATACCAATTTGCACAATTTATAACAGAAGCACGAAATTGGGGGTATGTTTCCAAAGATCCAGCAAACCGTAGCGCAACAGATCCTAATTCTGTTCGAGTTACTAAAACTATAAACGGTCAAGGGATAGACGGACGAGAATTGTATTTAGATTTTCTGCAACCCTACCTAGATGGAAAACCAGGTCTTACAAATACAGATTGGATGGATGTTGCCTTTAGAGCTGCAGCAATGTATAATTATAACCTTTCAGCCTCAGGAGGTAATGAAAAAACAAAATTCTATACTTCTTTAGGTTATTTTAATCAGGAGGGAATTGTTATAGGAAGCGATTTAAAAAGATATTCTGCTAACATAAATTTAAATTCGAAATTAACAGATAAGATAAATATAGGTGTAAGTGTAAAACCTTCATTTACAGATCAAAATGCATTAGATCAAGGTAGTAGAAGTTCAGGAGCTATCGCCTTAGTTCCTTTAAATTTTTCTTATTACAGTCCATATACAGACAATGGAGATATTAATATAAGTGAGCAAATAATAAATGAGCAACGAGAAATTGAAGGAGTACGTATTAATGGTACCCCTGTTGAAAATTTATTAGCAACCTCAACAATGGTGAAAGATAATAGGCAACAATTTAGAGTATTTGGAAACGTATTTGCCGATTTTGAAATCGTTAAAAATTTAAAATATAAAATTTCATTAGGCGGAGATTATGAAAACTACACTCGCAATTTTTATTATCCATCCTCGGTTGGTTCATATAGAACGCCAGCTCCTCGTTCTGATGCCGAAGCTACTCAGGATAAACAAACTAGATATAATTATTTAATAGAGAACACATTGAATTATGATTTTTCTTTAGCTAAACATAATTTTGATTTATTAGCAGGTTATACATTTCAAAAGGAAAACATAGATTTTTCAAGTACTGTAGGTACTGGATTTGCCGATGATAATATTAAAAATATAGCAGGAGCAAGTTCTCATACTACAAATTATAATTTAGCAATATGGGCTTTAGAGTCATATTTTACAAGGTTGCAATACGACTATGATGCAAAATATCTTTTTAGCGCAGCTATAAGAAAAGACGGTTCCTCAAGATTTGGTAGTAATAATAGATGGGGATATTTTCCTTCTGTATCTGGAGGATGGGTTTTCACTAGAGAATCGTTTATGCCTTTAGAAGATATACTAACCTTTGGTAAAATATCTGCAAGTTGGGGACAAACAGGGAATAATCAAATAGGGAATTATGGATCGTACGCATTGGTTACAGATTCTAACTATGTTAACGGGAATTCTCTAGCAGCTGGTTATATAACTACATCTGCTCCAAATCCTAATTTAGGATGGGAAGTAGCATCAGCAATGAATATTGGACTAGATCTTAGCTTTTTTCATAAGTTAAACTTCAGCATGGCTTATTATAAAACTAATACCAAAGACTTATTATTAAATGTTCCTGTTCCTCAGCAAACTGGGTATGAGAATGTGTTAGCCAATATAGGGGAAATGGAAAATAAGGGTTTAGAATTTGAATTGAGCGGAAGAAATTTCATGCTAGGAAATGTAGGACTTGGCTTTAATGCTAATTTAACGTCATATCAGAATAAAGTATTGGCTTTGGGACCTGGACAAGAAGAGATTGCAACAGGAAGAGATCAACTTTTTGTTACTAAAGTTGGAGGTTCTATTGCTGAAATATATGGATATGAAGTAGATGGAGTTTTTAAAACTCAACAAGAAATAGATAATACCCCACATTTATCGGGAACACTTACAGGAGATTTCAAAGTGAAAGATATTAATGGAGATGGTAAGATTAATGATGATGATAAGGTGTCTAAAGGAACATATACACCAGATTTTACCTATGGTTTTGGAGGAAGTGTAGCTTACAAAGGTTTTAACTTTAGTTTTAATTTTAATGGAGTTTCAGGACGTACTTTAATGGATGGAGATATGGCTTCTTTAACGGAAGCTGGAGAAGGCTTTTCTGTACCTACAACGTATTATTTTGAAAATCGATACCATCCAGTAAACAATCCAGATGGATTTTTAGGGCAACCTAATTTTGGAAACTTTTCAAATTCTAGAAAAATTTTACGTAGCTCGGTAGTTGTAGAGGAAAATAATGGAGATTATATCAGACTTCGAGATATCAGAATAGCATACGATTTTAGTAAATCAATATTAGAAAGGTTACGTTTATCAAAACTTCAGTTATACGTATCTGGAAATAATGTATTTACAAAGACAGATTATAGAGGATGGAATCCAGATGGAACATCGTCCAATATTCTTACTTCAGGATATAATGATGGATCTAATTATCCATTAGCAAAAACCTATTTAGTAGGATTAAGAATAGCATATTAATCATTAACTGATAAAATACCAGAGATGAGAATATTAAAAATAATATTGATAGGGGGCTTATTCTTTATAGTTTCATGTGAAAAAGAATTAATCCAAAACCCAAATACAGACAAAGTTGCAAATAACTTTTATACAAATGAAGCAGAACTTGAAGAAGGAGTAAATGCAGTATATGCTACCTTACAGTTTGGCGGAAATTATGACATTGCAATTCCAGCATTAGGAGAAATACCTGGAGAAGATGCTTATGATGAAACTCCTGCAAATGATGGAGGAGTGTATGGAGAAATAGACCAATATAATGTAATTCCTCAAAATGGACTCATTGAAAATGTTTGGAGAGATGCTTATAAAGGGATACAACGTGCAAATATAGTTTTAAATAGAATTGAAGATATAGCGTATGATAATGCAACCACTAAAAAAGCAAGAATAGGTGAAATGTTATTTATTAGATCTTTATACTATTTTAATTTGGTGAGAATATTTGGAGATGTACCATTAGTTGTGGAGGAAATAATAAATCCTCAGGATAATTTTGGGCAGACTAGAACCCCAAAAGAAGATGTCTATAATCAAATTATAACAGATTTAACTCTCGCTGTAGACTTGTTACCAAATAGAAATGAGGACAACAAAATGAGAGTTGTAAAAACTGCAGCATATACACTTTTAGGAAAAGTATATTTAACTCTAGGAGATTATCCAAACGCTTATGACAATTTAATTGAAGTTGTAAAATCAAAAAGTCATAAACTTATACCTATAGAAGAAGTTTTTTCAACTGAAAATGAATTGAACGAAGAAATCATTTTTGCAGTACAATTTGCTTCTGGGATTAATGCAAATAGTGAAGGAACAGATGCTTATAGAATGTTTAATCCAACAGGAAGAGTAGAAGGGAATATGACAGGAACTAAAGGACATGGAGTATTAAAACCTGATTTTTATGATTTGTATGAGGAAGATGATCTACGAAAAGGAGTGTATGTAGATGTTTTAGAATCTGGAATTGCTTATAGCAAAAAACTAGCAATCCCATCTACCGTAATTGGAGATTCGGAAAGTGACTGGGTGGTTTTGAGATATGCAGAAGTACTTTTAATGTTAGCTGAGATTGAGAACCAAAGAGGTAATATAGACATTGCAATTGGATATTTAAATGAAATTCGAGAGCGTGTAAATCTAGGACTTTATGAAGGTTTAGAGGATAAAAATTCAGTATTTAACGAGATAGATTTACAACGTAGATTAGAATTAGTATGGGAAGGACACAGATGGTTTGATATTTTACGACAAAATAGAGCAGGAGAAGTATTAGGAGTTTCAGATTCAAATCGTTTGCTAATGCCTATCCCTGCTAAACAAATAGCTACAGATAGTGCTTTAGAGCAAAATCCAGGATATTAATCCTATATAGAGGTCTAAAAAGTATTTAAACTCGATATGTTATCCTAAGCTTGTTAAAGGATTTTTCAAATGTTTGGAGCTTAAAAAATTGATGAGATTGAAAGCTATAAATTACTTTTTAGACCTCTTAAACTATATGTTAATCAAAAATATTACATCAGACCAATTAAAAACAATAAAAAAAAGATGAATCAAACACATAAAATAATAGTCTCTTTATGTTGCTTTTTACTTTTTTCAATAAATATTTCATCTCAGAATTCAAGAGGTTACTTTCAGTCGTATCAAGATATTATTGAGATGATAGATAACCCAAGTGATGATCACGTAATGGTGGTAGCGCATAGAGGGGATTGGCGAAATGCACCAGAAAACTCCATAAAAGCCGTTCTAAACTGTATTGAAATGGGAGTTGAGATTGTTGAAATAGATATTCGAATAACAAAAGATAATCAATTGGTTGTTATTCACGATTTAACGTTAGATCGTACCACAACAGGAACTGGAAAGGTTAAAGACAAAACGCTTGAGGAGATTAAGGAGTTGTCTTTAAAAAATGGAGCCAATGGAATAACTGCTCATAAAGTGCCAACGCTTAAAGAAATGATGCTTGCTGTTAAAGACAAATCTATTTTACTAAACTTAGATAAAGCATGGGAATATTTACCTCAAACAGTTTCAATTTTAAAGGAAACAGGAACTTTAAAACAATGTATTTTTAAAGGAAATGACCCCTATGAGGTAATGATAAAAAAACATGGCAATTTGCTAAAGCAAGTTAATTATATGCCAATGGTTTGGCCAGCAGATTATAATATTTATAAAGCAGAAGATGAACTGATTAAAGATCCTGTAAAATACACAAACGATTATATTGAGCAGTTAAATCCTTTAGCTTTTGAAGTTATTTACAGTGATGAGGAATCCTCTATTTTTGATGCAATTTCTAAAATAAAAGAGCATAAAATATCCGTTTGGGTAAATACTTTATGGGGTAAGTTATGCGCATTTCATCAGGATGATGTTGCAGTTGAGAATCCAGATAAGCATTATGGTTGGGTAATAGATCATGGGGCAAATATTATTCAAACGGATCGTCCTCAATTTTTAATTAATTATTTGAAATCTAAAAATTTAAGAAACGCAAATAGTAAATCTAAAATCCCACTTTTAATAGGTAACCTTGAAGACTCTACTAATAAGGAAATTATGGTTGTAGCGCATCGAGGAGATTGGCGAAATGCTCCAGAAAACTCTTTGCAAGCTATTAAGTCGTGCATAGATATGGGGGTAGATATGGTGGAAATAGATGTTCGAGAAACAAAAGATGGTAAGCTTGTACTAATGCATGATGAGATTTTAGATAGAACAACAAATGGACAAGGATTGGTTAGTAATTGGACGCTGGATAGCCTAAAAACGCTACATTTATTAGATGGCTTAGGGGTTAAAACGCCAAATAAAATACCAACTTTAGAGGAAGCTTTACGTCTATGCAAAGGGAAAATATTAGTAAACTTAGATAAAAGCTATAGTATTTTTGACAAATGTTTTGAGATAGCTAAAAAAACAGAGACCTTAAATCAGATTGTAATTAAAGGGAATAAAACTAAAAAAGAAGTGGAAGCCGAATTTGGGCAGTTTTTAGATGAGGTATATTTTATGCCAATAGTTAAACTTAATAATCCTAATGCCGAACATATCATTGAAGAATATCTAGAAAGTGAAGTGCCTATAGCATTTGAATTTACGGTGCCACAAGATACAATTAGTCTTATTAAAAAATTTAAGGATATCAGAGATAAAGGAGCAGGAGTCTGGGTCAATTCATTATGGCCACAACATAATGGAGGTCATGACGATGAGAAAGCCTTACTAAATCCAGAAATTTATAATTGGTTTATAGATGCTAATGTAGATATGATACAAACAGATAGACCTGCATTACTTCTTCAATACTTAAGAGCTAGAGGGTTACACCAGTAATAATATGATTTATTCGATAATCGAAGTTTAAATACTCGAACACTTGCGTCGAAATATTTTTTAGTATTTCCTTTTAATACTTCGTGCGCTTGAATCAAGAGAGTAGATATAATAATATAATAGTGATAAACTCTAAGAGACTGTCTAAAAAGTAATTCATAGTTGTTATCCAGCTTGTCAAAGGAGCTTGTGAACTGAGTTTGTCGAACTGAGCTTGTTGAACTGAGCTTGTCGAACTGAGCTTGTCGAAGTTTCACAACTAACACTCAAAAAAATCCTTCAACAAGCTCCTTTAGATTTTAGTTTATTGTTGTCCGATAAAAGCAGACCGCGTTTATTCCATTCCACATATATCAAGGGTTAATAGAGGTTTTTAAAATAGCCCCCTTGCTATTAATAAAAATGAATAAAAAGAGGAGTTTAGTAATGTTATTTCTTTAAACTACTCATTTTATAATAGTTAATATTTAGTCTTTGTTCTTTTCTCTTACAGCGAAGCGGTCTTGTATTTTTACTCGGACATTAATGATTTCAGTTATTTTTTAGACAGCCTCTTTTTTGTTATCAATTAATTATATAAAAGTTGTTTTTTCGCTTAACTACTTCTGTTAAACTATTAACAGCTATTATTATCTTACAAACTGCTAATTTTTGGATTTTTGATTATAAATATATAATTGTAAAGTAAAATATTGTATTTAGCTGATAATTAATTATTTGTAGTTTGTGTTTTTGATTTTCTACTACTTTGAATGTTACATTTCTATCGTTTTCGTTTTAGGTATTTTCCATAAAAATAAGTACATTAGTCACCATGAGTAATTACCACATCAAACACTTAGAAGAGTATTTTCAAGTTTACCGAAAGTCTGTTCGCGACCCAGAGAGTTTTTGGGGAGAAGTAGCCGAAGAGCACTTTATATGGCGAAAAAAATGGGATAATGTTTTAGAATGGGATTTCACCAAACCCGAAATTAAATGGTTTGAAGGAGCCAAATTAAACATTACCGAGAATTGTATAGATAGGCATTTGCGCACCCGAGGCGATAAAACCGCTATTATATGGGAGCCCAATAGTCCTGAAGAAGAAGCTTTACATATTACGTATAAAGATTTACACGAGCGTGTTTGCAAATTCGCAAATGTGCTAAAATCAAAAGGAATAAAAAAAGGAGATCGTGTATGTATTTACCTTCCTATGATTCCAGAATTGGCCGTTTCTGTTTTGGCATGTGCTAGAATAGGAGCAATTCATTCGGTTGTTTTTGCAGGGTTTTCTTCCACAGCATTAGCAACACGAATTAACGATTCCGATTGTAAACTATTAGTTACTTCGGATGGTTCTTTCCGAGGAAATAAATCAATAGATTTAAAAGGAATTGTAGATGAAGCATTGGAGAAATGTGATTGTATAGAAACTGTTTTAGTAGCAAAACGTACTGGAACAGATATTAATATGAAAGAAAATCGAGATGAGTGGCTAGCACCATTACTCGAAGAAGCCGACTCAGTTTGTGAACCAGAAATTGTAGATGCAGAAGACCCATTATTTATTTTATACACCTCTGGTTCCACAGGAACGCCAAAAGGAATGGTTCATACCACAGGAGGTTATATGGTAAATACGGCGTATACCTTTAAAAATATATTTCAATACCAAGAAAACGATGTCTATTGGTGTACTGCAGATATTGGCTGGATTACTGGGCACAGTTACATTGTTTATGGACCTCTTGCCAATGGGGCTACAACGGTGATGTTTGAAGGAGTTCCCTCATATCCAGACTTTGGTCGTTTTTGGGAAATTATAGACAAACATAAAGTAAGTCAGTTTTACACAGCACCAACGGCTATTCGTGCGTTGGCAAAAGAAAATTTAGATTTTGTAACTAAACACGACTTGTCTTCTTTAAAAGTATTGGGTTCTGTTGGAGAGCCTATAAACGAAGAAGCTTGGCATTGGTATAATGATAATGTAGGAAAAGGGCAATGTCCTATTGTAGATACTTGGTGGCAAACCGAAACTGGTGGGATTATGATTTCTCCAATTCCATATGCTACGCCAACTATTCCTACCTACGCTACTTTGCCGTTGCCAGGAGTGCAACCTGCATTGATGGATGAAGAAGGGAAAGAGATTAAAGGCAATCGCGTTAGCGGTCGTATGTGTATAAAATTTCCTTGGCCTTCTATTGCCAGAACTATTTGGGGAAATCATCAACGGTATAAAGAAACCTATTTTTCTGCTTTTGAAAACATGTATTTTACCGGAGATGGCGCTTTGCGAGATGCTGTTGGTTACTACAGAATTACGGGCCGTGTAGACGATGTTGTCATTGTTTCTGGTCATAATTTAGGGACTGCACCAATCGAAGACGCTATTAATGAACACCCAGCAGTGGCAGAATCCGCTATAGTAGGTTTCCCACATGACGTTAAAGGAAATGCACTTTATGGTTTCGTTATTTTGAAAGAAGTAGGAGAAACACGTGATAGAAATAACGTTCGTAACGAAATTAATCAGCAAATTACTGAGCATATTGGTCCGATTGCAAAACTCGATAAAATTCAATTTGTAAGCGGATTACCAAAAACACGTAGTGGAAAAATTATGCGACGTATTTTACGTAAAATAGCTTCCAACGATTTATCAAATTTGGGAGATACGAGTACGCTGTTAAATCCAGATGTTGTTGACGAAATTATTAAAGAGAAATTAGATTAGGAGCATAGCGGTATGCGTTAAAAGCAATGTTGTTTCCCGCTCTCGCTCATACACGCTTGCTCGGCGCTGCCTCACAAACGGGGTATCCGCTCCATCGGGGCTAGCAGCTAAATTGTAAGAATAAAATAATTCCAAGGTTGTCTAAAAAGTATCTAAACTATAAATGTCATCTAAAGGAGCTTGTCAAACTGAGCTTGTCGAAGTTTCACAACTAACACTCAAAAAATCCTTCGACAAGCTCGACAATTATGAATTACTTTTTAGACAGCCTCTTTTCTATTTTAAAAATATTTAAGAATTATATAATTCACAATGTAATGAAGTTGTTTTATTTTCGTCAAAGTAGCTATATCTAATTCAATCATGAAAAAAATAATTACCCTAATCATTCTAGTTGTAATAATTATAGCTTGTTCTTCCGAAAATAAAAAGGAAACCTCACAATTAAATTTAGAAAAATACCCTTCAGAATTAGCAGAAGTTTTTAAAGCGCATGGAAGTTTGGATGCGTGGCAACAGAATAAAACACTTCTCTTTACAAAGGGAGAAGAAAACTATACGGTTGATTTAAATTCGAGGAAGTCTATAATAGAATCGTCTAATTATACAGTAGGTTATAACGGAGAAGAAGCATGGCTTATGGAAAAAGATAGTGCTGCTTTTAAAGGGAATCCAGATTTTTATCACAATCTATTCTTTTATTTCTACGCTATGCCGTTTGTTCTAGCAGACGATGGAATTAAATATAGCGAGACAGAACCTTTAGTGGTTGATGGAAAAACGTACCCCGGAATAAAAATTGCATATCAAGATGGAGTAGGAGCTTCCTCAAAAGATAACTACTACCTTTATTACAATAAAGATACACATCAAATGGAATGGTTAGCATATACCGTAACGTTTTTTGATAATAAACCAAAGGACCAAACCAGTGTTATAAAATATGATAATTGGCAAGTGGTAAACGGAATTAAATTACCAAAAACTTTGGTATGGTATGCAAAAGATTCTTTAGGGAATGTTGTTGCTCCAAAAGATAAATCCCCTGTAACTTTTACAAAAGTATCTTTAAATACAAATACTTTAGATAGTAAGACGTTTGAAAAGCCTAACTAATTAGGGTTTCTTTACGTAGTTATAAATCATAATAAATAAGTAAAATAAATTAAGTTTTTAGGTGTTTTTACACTCATACTCATAGTCATGTCGACCAACGAGAGACATCCCATCACCAGAAAACTCTTGAGTTATATATTGGAATGCAATTTCTCCTTTTAGTCAAAACGACTAAAGCCTCACAGTCATGTCGACCAACGAGAGACATCCCATCATCAAATACTGTTGAGTTATATATCGGAATGCGATTTCTCCTTTCAGTCAAAACGACTAAAGCTTCACAGTCATGTCGACCAGCGGGAGACATCTCATCACCAGAAATACTGTAGATTTAAATGTAGGAATGCGATTTCTCCTTTTACTCAAAACGACTAAAGCCTCGCAGTCTTGTCGACCAACGAGAGACATCTCATCACCCGAAAACTCTTGAGTTAAGTGTCGGAATGCGATTTCTCCTTTTACTCAAAACGACTAAAGCTTCACAGTCATGTCGATCAACGGGAGACATCTCATCACCCGAAAACTCTTGAGTTATATATTGGAATGCGATATCTCCTTTCAGTCAAAACGACTAAAGCCTCGCAGTCATGTCGACCAACGAGAGAAATCCCATCATCAAAAACTGTTGAGTTATATATTGGAATGCGATTTCTCCTTTCAGTCGAAACGACTAAAGCTTCACAGTCTTGTCGACCAACGGGAGGCATCTCATTACAGAAAATATTGTTGAGTTATATATTGGAATGCAATTTCTCCTTTCAGTCAAAACGACTAAAGCCTCGCAGTTTTGTCGACCAATGGGAGACATCTCATTACAGAAAATATTGTTGAGTTAAGTGTTGGAATGCGATTTCTCCTTTTAGTCAAAACGACTAAAGCCTCGCAGTCTTGTCGACCAACGGGAGACATCTCATTACCCGAAAAACTCTTGAGTTATATATTAGAATGCGATTTCTCCTTTCAGTCAAAACGACTAAAGCCTCGCAGTCATGTCGACCAGCGGGAGACATCTCATCACCCGAAATACTCTTGAGTTAAATGTAGGAATGCGATTTCTCCTTTCAGTCAAAACGACTAAAGCCTCGCAGTCTTGTCGACCAACGGGAGGCATCTCATTACAGAAAATATTGTTGAGTTAAATATTGGAATGCGACTTCTCCTTTTAATCGAAATGACTAGATGATTTTTTATAATGAAACCATTTTGGAGTAGTATCTTTATTTTATTTTAAATAAATCTTTAAGCTTTCCTCTTTCATTTTTGTAGAGCCTAGAAATAGTTTTCAAAAAAGCAATAGCAGTAATCATGGCATCTCCAGAAGCGGTATGTCTATCTTTTAAAGAAATATTTAAATTTTCAGCAAGCTCATCTAAACTATAATGTTTATTTCTATCAATAAGATTAGAGTTAATTCTAGTAGCTCGATACAATGTCATGGTGTCTAACACCTTATTTTTTAACTTAGGAAGTTGCAACCTTTTTAAAGCATGATTAACCATTCCAATATCAAAATTTGCATGATGAGCAACCAAAACAGCATTTCCAATATAATCTAAAAATTGCTGAATGGCTTCTGCTTCTGTGGCCGTATTTTCAGGGTCGTTTTTTACAATTCCATGAATTTTTACGGTTTCAGGATTAAATTGCTCTTGGTGGAGGTATATTTCAAATGCATTAGCAACTTCAATTGTGTTGCTTTTTAATTTGACAGCGCCAATGCAAAGGATTCTATCTTTGTCATAATCAAACCCAGTGGTTTCAGTATCAAGGATAATAAATTCGTTTTCATCAATAAACTCAGGAAGCTTTTCTGAAAACTTAGCTTCATATGCCTTCCAAAAATCTGGATCTTCTGGTCGATGTTTTTTAAAAAACCGAATCATATAAAAGTACTTATTTTGTAACGCAATTTTATGAGTTCTTGAACTTCGTTAATCGATTTAAAACAGCGCTTTAATTTTATTTTCTCCTCTTTACTTAAGGTTTCTAATTCTATAAATCGTCCAGTATCGTTGTGTAAAAGTCCTTGTTTCGTTCTAAATTTTAATAAAGCCTTGGCGGTATAAGAGCAGGAGAGATAGAGTTCTTTATTATGGGGCTCTAATTCGGCTAATTTCTCAAAACGTTCAGCAGTATTATTAATGTTTTTTATTTTATGTTGAAGTGTTAGCACTCTTCCAGCATCGGTAATTGGCATGATGGCTCTTTTCTTTAAATCAAAAAAGTCTTTATACTCTCCATTGGCTTCTACAAGAAACTGTCTAAAAAATCCAAGCGGCGATGGATTTCTAAGAGAACTAGCCGCCAGAGCATTTAAAAATAACTGATTGGAATCAAGATGGTTAAAAATAGTTTCCGAAAGTTGATTGGTAAGACTGCTATCACCGTAAGAAATATCGTAATCAAAGAAAATAGAACACAATAATATTTCATTATTCCCAGGGTCGGTCATCCATTTAATAAATTGTTTTTTCCATTCGGTTAAAGACAAGGTGTAGTTTGGATTGCGAGCCATCATGTCTGCAGGACAATATTCATACCCTATAGTACTCAGTCCTTTGTTTACTATTTTGGCAAGTTCAATAAAATATGCTTTTGTTTCAGGGTATATAGCTTCTGCTACATCTTCAAAAACAATGGCATTATCTTGGTCGGTATGTAAAAGTTGTTCTTTTCTACCTTGACTACCTAAAGACATCCACGCAAATTTAACTGGTGGAGAGGAGCCTATTTTATCAATACTTCTTTCAATAACTCTCTTAATGGTGGCATCATTTAACTCAAACATAATTCTAGACACATGCGTCATCGGAATGTTTTGTTGAAGATAACCCGACAATAAGTGCATAACTCTACCACGAATAGCTCTTAAAGTTTTTGATTTATTCGCCCTTTTTATAGCTTTCATCAGTGCAGCTGGATTGTTTCCTTGACTTACAATAATATCGTGTTCCGATACTATTCCAATAGCTTTACTGTTTGGAGTGCCATCCTTTGTAATGCAGATATGGCTAATTTTATGTTTCATCATTGCTACTTGTGCTTGGGCTATGGTAAGTCCTTTTGGGTAGCAAATTACTGGAGAAGACATTATTTTTTCAACAGCAATATCAATAGGGAATAAACCCACCGCAATAGTATTTCTAATATCCTTATCGGTTACTACCCCAATGGGGAGATCGTTCTCGATAACGAGGATGGAACCCACATTTTTTTCAGACATTAGCTTTGCTACTTCAGAAACTGCCTCGTTTTTTTCGCATCCTATAATATTTTTAACATAGCGAACAGGTTGTAGCTCGTATAATTCTGGAGATGCTTGCTGCGGAATTTCTTCTCCTTCTGTATATAATTTCCCACGGTGTTCCCGTGAGTAGGGATTTCTGGTGTTGGATGCAAAACTTTCAATTAAAAACTGACCAACACGATAATTTCTTTTGATGATGGGTTGAAAAGAATCAATCGGAATTGCATACAATATAGACTCTTCTTCTGCAATTGCGCTTATCATGTAGTTTTCTTTGGCAAAAATTGGTCGCAGACCAAAAATATCTCCTTCATCGCATTTGTCGAGCGTTTCTGTTTCATTGTTTTCATTTCGCTGAATAGCAATTGCTCCTTTATGAACCACATAAAACTGATTGTGTCCAGCTTCCTCTTGATTAAAAACAACTGCTCCCTTTTGCTTATAAATTACTTTTACCTCCTTAGCTACTTCCAAAAGTTGATGCGGTTTTAGTAATTCAAAGGGAGGAAAACGCTTTAAAAAATCGGCTATACGTTCGGCTATAGTATTTTTCATGTTTTATAATCTTGAGGTTAAAGCAAATTTAACCAAAAAGCCTCTGAAATTTCAGAGGCTTTAAATTTATATTATTTTTCTTCGGATGGCAGAAAACACCAAATCTAGATAATCGGGTTCCAAAGGAACGTAATCTTTCATGAGCGTGTGGTTTTTTAGCGCTGCTAAATACACATTTATAGGTGTTAGTTTTATTTCCGCTACTTCACTCTCCTGAAGACTCAATGTTTCTAGAGGTTGTTTTAATTCAACTAAAAAAATATGATGAAATTCACAATCAATCACATCCTTACTATGAACTACCGAAGAACGATGAACTCCAATTTTTTCTAAATCCTTTTCAGAAATGGTAAGTCCTATTTCTTCTTGGACTTCTCGAACTGCGGAAACTTCTGCAGTTTCCCCAGCAGAAATATGTCCAGCTACAGAAACATCCCACTTATTTGGAAATGTTTTCTTATCGGCAACTCTTTTTTGAATGAGTACTTTTCCTTCTTGCGTATATAGCCAAACATGGGCAGTAGGATGGAAGAGTCCCTTTTTATGAGCCTCCGATTTTAAAAGCACTTTCCCAGTTGCATTTCCTTCGCTATCTAATATGTCTACTAGTTCGTCCAAAAAATTTTATTTATTAATTATATTTTAGGTTACCAAAAAAAATAAAATTCATCCATACAATATGGAGTGTAATTATATTATCGATAAAGTCCTCGTAAATGTTTAGTCAAAATAACTAAAAGTTTCATTTGGTTTTATCTTTAAAAGACTTTCATAAATTAACTTAATTACATTTTCAACATCATCTCTATGCACCGTTTCTACTGTAGTATGCATATAACGGAGTGGTAACGATATTAATGCAGAGGCAACGCCTCCATTGCTGTAGGCAAATGCATCGGTATCGGTTCCAGTAAATCTTGATGCAGCCATACGCTGAAAAGGAATATTTTTTTCTTCCGCAGTCTCAATAATTAACTCTCGTAATTTATTTTGAACTGCTGGAGCGTAAGAAATAACAGGTCCTTTCCCGATTTCGGTATGTCCTTGTTTTTTCTTTTCTATCATTGGAGTAGTGGTGTCATGGCAAACATCTGTAACAATGGCTACATTCGGTTTTATTGTTTGCGTAATCATTTCTGCACCACGTAAACCTATTTCTTCTTGTACAGAATTGGTAATATAAAGTCCAAACGGAAGTTTTTGTTTGTTTTCATGTAAGAGACGAGCTACTTCTGCAATCATAAATCCACCAGCACGATTATCTATAGCGCGACAAACAAATTTATCTTCATTTAAAATAAAAAATTCATCAGGGTATGTAATAACACATCCTACATGAACGCCCATTTTTTCTACTTCCTCTTTGTCTTTTGCACCTATATCTATAAATATATTGTCTAGTTTAGGACTGTTTTCATCCTTATTGTCTCTTGTATGTATAGCTGGCCATCCAAAAACACCTTTTACAATTCCGTTTTTAGTGTGGATATTTACTACCTTAGAAGGAGCTATTTGATGATCGCTTCCTCCATTTCGTATTACATATATAAGTCCGTTGTCCGTAATATAATTTACGTACCAAGAAATCTCATCAGAATGCCCTTCAATAACAACCTTATATTCTGCTTCAGGATTAATAACTCCCACAGCAGTTCCGTAGGTGTCGGTTATAAATGTGTCTACATAAGGCTTAAGATATTCCATCCATATCTTTTGTCCTTCCCATTCATAGCCTGTAGGAGAGGCATTGTTTAAATATTTTTGAAGAAACTTAATTGAATTTGAGTTTATAATCTTCTTATTCGCCATAAATCATATATTTTAAGTTCACGAAAATACTAATATTCGTATACATTTAATAAGTGTCGCAAAACTAATTTGCTATTTTTGAACACACAAAAGCAAAAGTTTACTTGAAACAGTTAATATATATAGTAATTTTCTTTCAAACCCTCAATGTATCTGCACAGATTAGGGAGGGGGATTCCATTGTAGAACCAGTTAAAGATTCGTTGGCAGGACAATATTATTTCTTTGATGGCGACTCTATTCCCAGGAGTATGATCGAATTGGATCCTGTAGTTGTATTTCAGAGATTGAGATTTGCCTCTTATAAAGATAAAGTACGTTATTATATATTGAAGAGGAAAACTATAAAAGTGTATCCCTATGCAAAACTGGCCGCAGATAGATTAACAGAATTAACTGCCCGATTAGATAAAATAGAATCTAAATCGAAGCGTAGGCAGTATACAAAAATTATACAGCGTTATATAGAGGATGAGTTTTCTGCGGAATTAAAAAAACTTACCCGAACAGAAGGACAAATATTAGTGAAGCTTATACACAGGCAAACAGGAGTTACAGCTTTTGATTTGGTTAAAGAGCTAAGAAGTGGTTGGCGCGCTTTCTGGTATAATACTACCGCTAGTTTGTTTGATATTGATATAAAGATAGAATACCAACCAGAAGCAGTTCATGAAGATTATTTAATTGAAGATATTTTACAACGTGCTTTTGCCGACGGAAAGCTAGAAAGACAAGAATCGGCTCTCGATTTTGACTATACAGAACTCACAAATAAGTGGAAAGATGCTAATGATAAGGTGTCTTTTCAGTCAAAAAAGTAACGAAAATCCTGTAAGTACCTCATTTGTAAATAAATAGTTGTAGGATTCATTTTTTTTAATTACATTAGCTACCCTTTCTTCTGAAATTTTTATCGATTGAAGAAGTTTGAAGTAGAAAAGGAGACAAGAATAAAGAGCAAAGAGTATAGATTGTTTCTAACTTTTTTCGAATTTGTAGTTTGCCATTAACCATTAACCATTAACCATTAACCATTAACTAAAAACTAAAAACTTACTGCTTATTGAAAGAAGTCCGAAGACCGAAGTCGGAAGTAAAAGGGGAGGCAAGAATAAAGAAAGAGCATATAGATTTTGTATTCTGAGCCTTTATAGAATTTGTAGTTTGCTATTAACCAATAACCAATAACCAATAACCATTAACCATTAACTAAAAACCATAAACTTACTGCAAACTGAAGACTGCCTACTGAATAGCAATCAACTCTTTGTACTTAATACTAAATACTAAGTACTTTTTTCACTGCTTAACCTCCGAGTTCTAAGGCAGTTAAGAAATAGTTTTAAAAATACTTAAAAAAAGGTTTGGATAATGGTTAAATAAGTTTCTATATTTGCACCCGCTTTGAGAGAGAGATGATGTAGTAGAGAAGGGGCGAAGTTCTTTAAAATAGGGTGTTTTGAGCTGTTTGTTGAGATTAGAGAAGCTTTTAAAAGTTTCGAAAAAAAATCAAAATAAATGTTGCGAGAAACAAAAAAGTA
>NZ_JH651379.1:2968465-3950031 GCF_000260115.1 Galbibacter orientalis DSM 19592
AGTAGACTATAGAGAAAAGAATCTTATTATATAATTGATTGCACGATTGATTATATAAAAAAAATAGAATAGAATAAAAGAGCAAAAAGTACAATAAGCTATGTAAGGGCGTATGGGGAATGCCTAGGCTCTCAGAGGCGATGAAGGACGTGATAAGCTGCGAAAAGCTATGGGGAGTGGCACACACACAATGATCCATAGATATCCGAATGGGGCAACCCACTATACTGAAGGTATAGTACTCCGTAAGGAGGGTAAACCCGCTGAACTGAAACATCTAAGTAGGCGGAGGAGAAGAAAACAACAGTGATTCCGATAGTAGCGGCGAGCGAACTCGGATTAGCCCAAACCAAACTTGTTACGGCAATTTTGGGGTTGTAGGACTGCGATATTTGATGCGTTATGAATTAGAATTGTTTGGAAAGACAAACCATAGAGGGTGATAGTCCCGTATAAGTAAAGACCGTTATTGATAGCAGTATCCTGAGTAGTGCGGGGCACGTGAAACCCTGTATGAATCTGGCGGGACCATCCGCCAAGGCTAAATACTCCTGAGAGACCGATAGTGAACCAGTACCGTGAGGGAAAGGTGAAAAGTACCCTGAATAAGGGAGTGAAAAAGATCCTGAAACCATACGCTTACAAGCGGTCGGAGCCCTTTTTGGGTGACGGCGTGCCTTTTGCATAATGAGCCTACGAGTTACTTTTACTAGCGAGGTTAAGTGATTCAGTCACGCAGCCGTAGCGAAAGCGAGTCTGAATAGGGCGTTTTAGTTAGTAGTAGTAGACGCGAAACCGTGTGATCTACCCATGGGCAGGGTGAAGCTGTGGTAACACATAGTGGAGGCCCGAACCCGTTGACGTTGAAAAGTCTTGGGATGACCTGTGGGTAGGGGTGAAAGGCCAATCAAACTCGGAAATAGCTCGTACTCCCCGAAATGCATTTAGGTGCAGCGTTGGTTTATAGTTTTATAGAGGTAGAGCTACTGATTGGATGCGGGGGCTTCACCGCCTACCAATTCCTGACAAACTCCGAATGCTATAAAATGTTTACTGGCAGTGAGGGCATGGGTGCTAAGGTCCATGTCCGAAAGGGAAAGAACCCGGACCATCAGCTAAGGTCCCCAAGTGTATACTAAGTTGAAAAAACGCGGTTTGATTGCTTAGACAGCTAGGATGTTGGCTTGGAAGCAGCCATTCATTTAAAGAGTGCGTAACAGCTCACTAGTCGAGCGATCGAGCATGGATAATAATCGGGCATAAGTATACCACCGAAGCTATGGATTTGTACTTGGTACAAGTGGTAGGGGAGCATTCTAAACTGGGTAGAAGGTGATCTGTGAGGATTGCTGGACTGTTTAGAAAAGAAAATGTAGGCATAAGTAACGATAATGCGGGCGAGAAACCCGCACGCCGAAAAACCAAGGTTTCCTCAGCTATGCTAATCAGCTGAGGGTTAGTCAGGGCCTAACGCGAACCCGAAGGGGGTAGTGGATGGACAACAGGTTAATATTCCTGTACTTGCATATAGATAAAAGTGACGGAGGCGAATAGTTGGTGCGTGCTGACGGAATAGCACGTTGAAGGAGCTGGTAACACTCCGATAGTACACTAAGGCTTCGGCTGCGGTGATAATCCAGCGAATCGACTTCCAAGAAAAGCGACATATGCAACCTGTACCGTAAACCGACACAGGTGGTTGGGATGAGTATTCTAAGGCGCTCGAGAGATTCATGGCTAAGGAACTAGGCAAAATAGACCCGTAACTTCGGGAGAAGGGTCGCCCTTAATTTATTAAGGGCCGCAGTGAAAAGGTCCAGGCGACTGTTTATCAAAAACACAGGGCTCTGCTAAATCGAAAGATGATGTATAGGGCCTGACACCTGCCCGGTGCTGGAAGGTTAAGGGGAGATGTTAGCTTCGGCGACGCATTGAACTGAAGCCCCAGTAAACGGCGGCCGTAACTATAACGGTCCTAAGGTAGCGAAATTCCTTGTCGGGTAAGTTCCGACCTGCACGAATGGTGTAACGATCTGGACACTGTCTCGGCCATGAGCTCGGTGAAATTGTAGTATCGGTGAAGATGCCGATTACCCGCTGTGGGACGAAAAGACCCCGTGCACCTTTACTATAGCTTCGTATTGACTTTGGATAAGTGATGTGTAGGATAGGTGGGAGACTTTGATCATGTATCGCCAGGTATGTGTGAGTCATTGTTGAAATACCACCCTTTACTTATTTGAAGCCTAACTTCTTTCTAAGAAGGACAATGCGTGGTGGGTAGTTTGACTGGGGTGGTCGCCTCCAAAAGAGTAACGGAGGCTTCTAAAGGTTCCCTCAGCACGCTTGGTAACCGTGCGTAGAGTGCAATGGCACAAGGGAGCTTGACTGAGAGACCTACAAGTCGATCAGGTACGAAAGTAGAGCATAGTGATCCGGTGGTTCCGCATGGAAGGGCCATCGCTCAAAGGATAAAAGGTACGCCGGGGATAACAGGCTGATCTCCCCCAAGAGCTCACATCGACGGGGGGGTTTGGCACCTCGATGTCGGCTCGTCACATCCTGGGGCTGGAGAAGGTCCCAAGGGTTGGGCTGTTCGCCCATTAAAGTGGCACGCGAGCTGGGTTCAGAACGTCGTGAGACAGTTCGGTCTCTATCTACAGTGGGCGTTAGAAATTTGAGTGGATCTGACTCTAGTACGAGAGGACCGAGTTGGACTAACCGCTGGTGTAGCTGTTGTTCCGCCAGGAGCACTGCAGCGTAGCTATGTTGGGAAGGGATAAGCGCTGAAAGCATATAAGCGCGAAACCCGCCACAAGATGAGATTTCTTTAAAGGGTCGTGAGAGACGATCACGTTGATAGGCTATAGGTGTAAAGGCAGTAATGTCATAGCCGAGTAGTACTAATAACCCGTAAGCTTATGTACAGTAGTCCTCTTGCTTTTGCAAAGAGCAAGAGGGCGCAAACTCTTTTTACTTCTATCTTTCTTTTTTTTAGAATCTATGATCTAGTATTTTTTTATCTCCATATGTTAACTTATTAAAAGCCCCACCTAACCTCCCCTTTGGGGAGGGACAATGGGCAACATTAACCTAGCCCCCTCTTTGGAGGGGGTTGGGGGAGGCTTTAAGATTTAAGGTGGTTATAGCGACGGGGCTCACCTCTTCCCATTCCGAACAGAGCAGTTAAGCCCGCCAGCGCCGATGGTACTACGTTTTCGTGGGAGAGTAGGTCGCCGCCTTCTTTAGAATCCTCATCATTTATTTGATGAGGATTTTTTTTTGCCTTTTTTTAAGGAAGTACATTGAAAATTGAAGGATTGAAAGATTGAAGGATTGAAGGATTTTATCACTTTGCCACTTTGAAAAAAACCGTCTACCGTCTACCGCCTAATGCTTACTGCATATAGCTTCTTTGAACCTTTGAACCTTTTGAGTTAAAAAGTTATGCTGTTATGGAGTTACGATGTTACAAAGAAAAAATCGCCTACTGCCTACCGCATAATGCTTACTGCCCTTTGCCACTTTGATGGATTGAAGAATTCGGAAGTCGGAAGACATAATGCAATGTTCAGTAAGCGTACATTTTCAATCAAGAGTCAGGAATCAAGAGTCAAGAATGCAAAAAAAAAAAGTATTCTTATTCTTTTGAAAATCTTGTAAACTACAAACCATAAACAATAAACCAAAAACCTACTGCTTATTGAAGGATTGAAGAAAAAAACTGCCTACCGCCTATAGCCTAATGCTTACTGCCCTTTGAAACTGCTTACTGCATATAGCTTAAAGCATAAAGCCGTTCTGCTCCCCACTAACCCTAAAAACATCAGACAATCTATCAAGCTTTTATCAAATCTGAGGATATTATTTATTAAATTGCTTTTTCAAATTTTAATACATGAATATAAAGCATATACTTTCCTTTTTTTTAGCTGTTTTTTCTTTTTATATATTACACGCTCAAGATGAAAATGATTCTGATTCTTCTGCAACTCTTGTAAAGAATATTAATAATACTATACCTATTAAATCTCTCGATGTAAACAATATAGGGTTTATTAATCTCGATGCTGATAAATCTGAATTTAATACGGATGATTTTTTATTAAAGCTTAATCAGTACACTAGAATAAGTCGTGTTGAGAATTCTTTAAATGAATCTATTATAGGAGAAGTACAAGAACGCGATATAATTATAGCTGCTATTTCTTCTAAGAATATACATTGGAATACTTTATATAAACTTTCTAGTTTACTCTCAAAAACTAAATTAATTTTAGTTTCTTTTTTACCTCTTAAAGAAATTTCCTTTAACAATTATGTATTTAATGCTACTACAATAATTCAATTTCAATCTTACAATACAATAAATTCAGAAAGTGCTGCTGAAATTATATTTGGTGCTAAAACAACTAATGCTGTTTTAGAGGAGGATGTAAATAATAACTTTAAAAGTGGTTCAGGAATTTTATTAAACAAGACAATAAGAATGGGGTATACTTCTCCGTCTCAGGAAGGATTGGATGAGGATTTTATTAATCGGAAAGTAGATTCTATCATGAAAGAAGGGATTGAGCAACATGCTTTTCCTGGAGCTCAATTATTGGTTGCTAAAAATAATAATATCATTTACCATAAGTCTTTTGGTTACCATACATATGATAATATACAAAAAGTTTCAAACTATGATTTATATGATTTAGCTTCCGTTACAAAAGTTACGGGTCCCCTTCCTGTTATCATGCAGTTGGTAGATAAAGGAATTATAGATATTGATGAAAAGTTTAGTACTTATTGGAAGCCTTGGCGTAATGTTAAAAATAAAAAAGATCTTACTTTTAGGGAGATTCTTGCGCATCAAGCGGGTTTAGAGCCTTATTATATTTTTTTAAACGAAATTATAAAGAACAGAAAATTTGTTTCCAGATTTGTAAGTAATACTGAAAGTAATAAGTATTCAGTCAAAATATATAAAGATCTTTACCTAAACAAGCGTTTTGTGAAAAAGATGTATCGAATTATTAATCGAACAGAGGTTTCAGAGATTAAAAAGTATAAGTACTCTGGGCTTAGTTTTTTAATTTATCCTGAAATGATAAAACAGCTTACAGGGATTAATTATGAAAAATATGTAAGAGATAGTATATATAGGCCTTTGGGAGCTACTAATTTAATATTTAATCCAATTGGTAAATATCCTGAATCTTTAATTGTTCCAACAGAGCTAGATACAATTTATAGAAATGCATATGTAAAAGGATGGGTGCATGATGAGAATGCGAGTTTATTGGGTGGTGTATCAGGAAACGCAGGTTTGTTTGGAACGGCAAACGATTTAGCAAAATTGATTAAGATGTATCAAAATTTAGGAGAATATGGAGGGAAAAGATACATCTCTGAAAAAACAATGAAAGAATTTACACGTGTTCAGTATCCTGAAAATAATAATAAAAGAGGGCTAGGTTTTGATAAACCTTTATTAAATAATGCTACATTAGATATTTCTCATGCCTCTCCAGCTCCTGAAGTAAGTGCTCAAAGTTTTGGTCATGGTGGGTTTACTGGGACTTATGTGTGGGCAGATCCTGTTAATAATTTGATGTTTATATTTCTATCCAATAGAGTGTACCCTACTCGTAATAATAGAAATTTATATAATTTAAACATTAGGCCTTCCCTACAGCAGGTATTTTATCAGGCTAATCTTAACTAAAATACTGTTGTGATTTAATTTAAAGTGATGAAAAGCTTATAAAAGATAGTTTGTTCATTTGTTTTTTTTATTTTAGATGCATATGATTTTCCTAAGATTATGAATGCTAAAGTTTTTTTCGTCTTATTGATATTTTTATGTAGCAATATTATTATTGCTCAGGGATATGATATTATGGAGGAAAAACATTCTGTTACTGTAGAGATTGGGGGAAAAGCTTTAGAAGATGTAAAGTGGAAAGAAAACCCTGATCTTATTACAACAGGGGTTTTTGAAACAGGAAGTCTTAAATTATCTCCTCAAAAAAGAGGCTATAGATTTTCTCCAGATATTTTTAATTTTGATGATTATAACTCGAATACTCCAAAAATTTTTAGAGCATACAAATATAATCTCACAGACCGATTAAAGCTTTATTTACCATTTCAGAAGGAATTTATTTCTACAAAAGTCAATAATGAAAAGATAAATCAAATAGAAGTAACCTATCAAGAAAGTGGTAAAGGTGAAACTGCTTATTTTAATGGAGTATCTAGTTATATTGATTTTGGTTCCGATAATACTAATTTTAATGAACTAACAGTTGCAGTATGGTTAAAGCCAGAAAAGGTATCTGGAAGTAACAGTATAATAGGGAAAGGAGAAGTTTTTTCAGCTAAAATTTTTGATGGAAATCTTCAGTTTACAACTCCGGGAATAAAAGATCATATAAGTAATGTATTGTATGTGAATCCGAATGAGTGGGTGCATGTTGCTTTTGTTTTTATGCCGAATGATCAATTATTTTTCTATATGAATGGAACTTTAATAGATCAAATCAAAGCTTCAACCATAGCTAATACTGACCATTCTATTTTGATAGGGAGTAATTTGTGGGGACAATATTACAAAGGATTTATGAAAGATTTTGCTCTTTGGAATCGTGCATTGAGTAACGATGAAGTGTTTGAGGTCTATCAAGATGGCGTATTATTAAAAACAGAGAAACCAAAAGAGGCTTTTTTATGGTGGTGGCTCTTACTCTTAATTCCATTAGGAGGGATATTTTACTTTTTTTATGGATATAAAAGAGTGCTAAATAAAGTGTATGTTTCTGAAAGTTCAAAGTCTGTTGAAATAGTTAAGGATTATAATATTCGCTTTCTAGGCGGTTTTACTTTAATAGATACTGAAGGAAAAGAGTTTACCCATTTGCTTTCTCCAAAACGCAGGGAATTATTTTTACTTCTTTTTCTTTATACGATAAAAAATGGCGGAATTTCTTCCAAAAAAATGGGTGATATTCTGTGGCCTAATTTTAGTTATGAGAGCACTAAAAATAATAGAAGTACACAAATAAAAGAGCTCAGAAAAGTTTTTGAAGGAAGACTCCCTCTAGAAATTAATTTTATTGAGAAAAAATGGAAATTAAGTATTCCAGAATCAATATATACCGATGTAACACAATTAAATGAGTCAATTCCTCAACTGTTTTCTGGAAAACAAATTCACACGGAGAATAAATCGCATATTCAAATAGCGCAAATTGTTAAGAATGGAGCTCTTTTACCTCAAATAGAATTAGAATGGTTGGATAGTTTTAAGTCTGATTATGGAAATGCTATTTTGGATATTCTTACTCCATGTATAGATAAAGAACAGGAAGAACAATTTTCTAAAGATGAATTAATTTTGATTTGTGATGCAATTTTAGAGATAGATCCATTGTATGAGAATGCAGTTAGAACTAAATATTATTTGTTTACAAATGCAGGAAAGCATATGACTGCACAAAAATTAATTGAAAATTATAAACGGCTGTATGAGGCATTTTATAAGGAAGGTTATGATATAAATTCACTTCAAGTTTAATTTTTTTATTCTATTACCCCATTTATTACCCCTCTTAGTACATCCTAAATACTTAGATTAGAGCTATTAATAAACTAATACTAATTTTATTTATGGAAGAAAATAAAAGGAGAGGTTTCTTAAAGAAATTAGGAGTAACTGGTGTAGCAGCAGCAGTTTCTCCAATGGTCTTTGCTGAAGAAACTAAATCTCTTCATTACCTAAAAAGAGTTAACCCAACAATTAATTTAAGTACCATTAAAATTGCCTTAATCGGTGCAGGAGGAATGGGAACTGCAGATACAGAAACAGCATTACTTAACCCAAATATAGAGTTAGTTGCTGTATGCGATTTATATGATGCAAGAATAGAAAGTGCAAAAGAAAAATGGGGGAGTAATATATATACCACTAAAGACTACACCAAAATTCTTAGTAGAAAAGATGTTGATGCTGTAATTATAGGAACTCCAGATCATTGGCATAAACAGATAGGGATTGATGCCTTAAATGCAGGGAAGCATGTATATTGTGAAAAACCAATGGTACATTCTGTATCAGAGGGGAAAAGCCTAATAGATGCTTGGAAAAAATCTGGAAAGATATTTATGGTAGGTAGTCAAGGTTTATCTTCTTTAGGAAATGAAAAGGCTAAAGAACTTTTGGCAGCTGGAGCTATTGGAGATATTAATTATGCTGAAGGTTTTTGGGCGAGAAACTCTCCTCTTGGAGCATGGCAGTATCCAATTCCAAATGATGCTTCTACTAATACTGTTGATTGGAATCGTTATATAGCGAATACTAAAAAAAGAGATTTTGATCCTCTTCGATTTTTTAGATGGAGAAATTATTTAGATTACGGAACAGGAATGTCTGGAGATTTGTTTGTGCATTTATTTTCAAGTCTTCATTTTATAACGAATTCTTATGGTCCTAATAAAGTTTCTGCTACTGGCGGATTGAGATATTGGAAAGATGAACGTGAAGTTCCTGACGTTTTATTAGGAATGTTTGATTATCCTGAGTCCGATCAGCATCCAGGATTTAATTTATCGCTTCGTTGCAATTTTGTAGATGGTACCAGTGGAAGTACATATCTTAAAATAGTAGGAAGCAAAGGCTCTATGGATGTTAAATGGGAAGAAGTTGTTCTTAAGCGCAACGCCAATTCTTTTGATGACGATCCTTTTTTAGCTGAAAAAATGAAAGGGCAAAATGCACAATCTGATAGAAAAAGAATTGTAGCTCCATTAGAAACCGTATATACAGCAGAAAAAGGGTATAAAGGGGCTCATTACGACCATTTTGCAAACTTTTTCAATGCTATTAGAACAAATGGTAGCGTTGTAGAAGATCCTGAATTTGCATTTAGAGCCGCAGCTCCAGCTTTACTATGTAACGATAGCTATCAGCAGAATAAATTTATGGAGTGGGATCCAGTAAACATGAACCTTATTTAAAATAAAGAAAATGAAGAAAATATATTTTTTGGCTACAGCACTATTAATGGTGGTAGCTTGTAAATCTGAAGGGAAAAAGACCGAAACAGAAAAGGTTGAAAAAGAAGTTGTAATAGCTCAAGAGAAAAGTAACGATTGGATTTATTTATTCGATGGAACTTCTACTGATGGATGGAGAAGTTACAACGGAACTTCTTTGCCAGATGGATGGGTTTTAGAAGGAGATATGTTGAAATCTCTAGGAAAAGGCGGAGATATAGGTGGTGATATTATTTACAGCGAAGAGAAGTTTGGAGAATTTGAGCTTTCTATAGATTGGAAAATTTCTGAGGGAGGTAATAGTGGAGTATTCTACCATGTAGTTGAAGGCGAAAAATATGATGCACCGTATTATAATGCTCCAGAATACCAAATGATTGATCAGATAGGGTTTCCTCAAAAGTTAGAGCCTTGGCAGTCTTTAGGAGCAGATTATGGAATGTATAACCCAGATTATGAAGGAGCTATTAAAAAAGCAGGGGAGTGGAATAATACCCGAATTGTTTTTACAAATGATACTGTTGAATACTGGTTAAATGGAAAGAAAACAGTTTCGTTTGTTCCATGGAGTGAAGATTGGCAAAAAAGAAAAGAGGAAGGAAAATGGAAGGACTATCCAGATTATGGAGTAGCCAAAACAGGATACATCGGACTTCAAGATCATGGAAGCTTTATTTGGTTTAAAAATATAAAAGTTAGAAAATTATGAGATCATTATATTTTGGAATATTAACTGTTTTATTTCTTTGTGTAGGTTGTGGTTCTTCAACAGCATTATATAATGGGAAAGATCTTACAGGTTGGGATATTTATGGTACCGAAAAATGGTACGTAAATGATAAGGGTTTACTTATATCTGAAAGTGGGCCTGATGAGCAATATGGATATTTGGCTACAGAAAAGACCTATAAAGATTTTGAATTAACAGTTCAGTTTAAACAAGAAGCTAATGGAAACAGTGGTATTTTTTTTAGATCTGATATTGAAGGAACAAAAATTAGTGGTTGGCAAGCAGAAGTAGCTCCTCCAGGGCATGATACAGGAGGAATTTATGAGTCTTACGGCAGAGGGTGGCTTATAAAACCTGAACCAGCAAAAGATGCGTATTTAAAATTTGGAGAATGGAATAAAATGAAGGTACGTGTTGTAGGAAATCATGTTACTACTTGGTTAAATGGACAAGAGATGATAAGTTTTACAGACAGTAAAATAGGGGAGGCAACAGGTAAAATAGCTTTGCAAATTCATGACGGAGGCGGAATTAAAGTCTATTGGAAAAATATAAATATTAAAGAATTATAACCTAGTTTCTGTTTAGAAAGTAGATTGAAAATTCAATTTGTTAATTAATGCGACGGAGTCGGCTAGAAAGTCCCACACTTTTTATGTCGACTCTTTAGTTTTATAATTAGTTTTCTCCAAAGAAAGACTTCATTAGTACTCTTAGGCTATAAAACCCCATTATAATGGCGCTAATAGCTAATAAAATTCCAACTATTAAGACTGGCCAATACCAAGGGTGGGTTTGGTTTTTAAAAGCTTGATATATTACTGTGGGAGCCATAAACATAAGTGCTACTGTAAATGCAAAGTATTTAAGGCTTTTTAGGAGGAGTTCTCTATCCGTTCTTTTCATTATAATAAGCATTTACAGCATTACGAACACTTCCGTGTTTTTTTAATAATTCGGAGGCTTTATTATTTTCTACTGGAATTTCATCCATTATCATTCTAATTCCTCTATCAACAAGCTTTACATTGCTTAATTGCATGTCTACCATTTTGTTTCCTTGAACCTTTCCTAGGCGAATCATAGTAGCAGTAGAAATCATGTTAAGCACTAGTTTTTGTGCAGTACCAGCTTTCATTCTAGAACTTCCAGTAACAAATTCTGGACCTACAACAACTTCAATTGGATATTGTGCTTCTTTGGCAAGTGGACTATTTTTATTACAAGTAATACAGCCAGTAATGATATTGTTTTTATTACATTCTTTCAATGCGCCAATAACATAAGGTGTAGTTCCAGAAGCAGCAATTCCAATTACAATATCTTTATCGGAAATAATATACTCCTGTAAATCTTTCCATCCTTGTTCGGTACTGTCTTCTGCGTATTCAACGGCTTTTCTAATAGCAGTTTCCCCACCAGCAATAATACCAACTACTAGGTCGTGTGGAACCCCAAAAGTAGGAGGGCATTCTGAAGCATCTACAACGCCAAGTCTACCGCTTGTTCCGGCTCCCATATAGAAAAGTCGCCCTCCTTGTTCCAATTTAGGAACAATAACGTTTATTAAAGCCTCTATAGAAGCTATTTCGTTTCCTACGGCAGTTGGAACGGTATTATCTTCTTTATTTATATTAGTGAGTAGCTCTTTTACAGTCATCTTTTCAAGATGATTATAGTTAGACGCTTGCTCTGTAGTTCTTGTAAAATCCATGTGTCAAAAGTAAAAAATATTACTCAATAGTAAAGGTATAAGTATCGGTTTCTGAGAGTCTAAAATACCCAAAGGCAAAATTCTCTGGATTTGTAGTATTCACTATGTTTCCTCTAACGGTTGCGGGTTGCGTTTCAAAGGGGCCACCGCTTTCTCCAGTTTGAGAAAGTAAGGTATTTATATAGGTGAAATATCTTTTAGAAACACCATATAAATTGATTTCTACTTCATCGCCAGGTTTTAATTCTTCACTATTGAAATAAGCAAACATTTCATTTCCATTCACCAGTCTGTCTTCTTGTACATTTATAGTAGTATCATTTTCAGCATAAAAAGAATAGAAATAATAGTTCTCTTCCTCTACAGGATCATTAAAATAAGCTTTAATTTCAATATACTCTTCAGAAAAAATCTCACCGTTTTGCTGACTTACATATTCTAAATCGGAAACGGGAAGTAAAGTCTCTTCGGCAGTGTAGGTTTCTCCTTCAGTAATAACAGTTAAGTAGTAGGTTTTGTTTAACTGCGGAATAAAATTTTGGGTATAATAAAAACCAGAGTTTCCATCTTCTATAAAATCAAATTGATTTCCTTCGTCATCAGTAATAAAAACTTCAGCATTATTTACTGGCGGAATTTCTGTATCAAAATAGGGAGCAGTTGTAGAGAGTCTAACGAATTGTGACTGTCCTGAAGTTTCTTTTATCCAATTGATAGATGCTTCTATGACTAATCTTGGAGGGGCATCATCCAGATCAACCTCAATAACTTCTTCACAGGAAGTAAAGAAGAAAACAAGCAGACATATATTGATAATTTTTTTCATTTTTTAAAATTTAAAGTTGTACGTAATGGAAGGGATAATGCCATAAATAGATAATTTTACGGCTTCATTTCTCATTTCTTCGGTGTTTTCTCTAAAGCTTACCGAAGCAGCATTTTTCCGATTGTAAACATTATAGATACTAAAAACCCATTCGCTTTGCCATCCTTTAGTTTTCTTTGGTTTTGGGGTGTAGGTAGCAGATATATCTAATCGGTTGTAAGAAGGGAGTCTACTGTTATTTCTTTCGCCATAACTAGGAATAGTAATTCCTTCATATTCATATTGTCCATCTGGATAAGAGGCGGGTCTCCCAGTTTGGAAGATAAAATTCCCTCCAAAATTCCATTTTGGCGTTAAAGTGTAGGAAGCAGTTACAGAAATATCGTGGGTTTTATCATAGGGAGTATAATACCATTTTCCGTTATTAATTCCGGGTTCATCAGGAGTTCTTCCAGGGGTACGTTGTTTAGATTCTGATAAGGTATACGATAACCAGCCTTGAAGTTTTCCTTCATTTTTTCTGAATAAAACTTCCATTCCATAAGCTTTAGCCTCTCCATTTAAAACAACTTGTTCAATAGCATCATTGGCAATTAAATCTGCCCCATCGATATAATCAATTCTATTTTTTATGTTTTTGAAGAAGAGTTCTGTTTCTAATGAATACTTATTATCACTAATATTTTTAAAATAACCCACCGCATATTGATCGAGTAGTTGTGGCTTGATGAACGAACCGCTAGGCGCCCAAACATCTAATGGGGTGGGAGAGCTTGTATTGGTAATGAGATGTAAATATTGCGACATACGGTTGTAGCTAGCTTTAATAGACTGTGTTTCGTCTAATATATAGGAAGCAGCAATACGTGGCTCTAAGTTTGTATATGATTTAATAGACTTGCTTCTGCTGGCGCTAATAGTGTCTATTGGAGTAGCTTTTTCATAAATGCCGAGATCTGGATTGTAAACTACAGGGGTATTGTTTTGATAAACGTTAATTTCGTCTTGTCCAAACCTATCAAATCTACTAAGTCGCAAACCGTATTCAATAGCTAATTTGTTGGTAATTTGATGTTCAATATCTATGTATGCAGCCGCTTCATTAGCATATTTATCGGTGAGTTTAAAATAATTAATTCCAGAATCATCTCCTTCAGGTTCAATCTCTCCTGGATTAAATTTATAATACACATTATTTATTCCGTACTGCAATTTAAATTTATTGGAAATGTAATGTTTAAAATCGTATTTTAAATTGAAGTTGTTTATCCCACTATTCCAGTTAAAGCCTACAAAATTAAGAGTTAAACCATAGTAATAATCGCTATAAATTAGGGAGAGGTTGGAGAATAATTTATCTGAAAATAAATGATTCCATCTTAAGTTAACTACTGAATTTCCGTAGACATTATTAAAGCTATCGTTTATATCGAATACATCACGTCCAAAATATCCTGAAAAGTAAAGGTTGTTATTTTCATTTAACTTATAAGAAAGCTTTGTGTTTAAATCGTAAAAATATGCGGAGTTGTCATTATCGGTTAGTTTTAGAAATAAGTGGGCATAGGAGCTTCTACCACCAATAAGAAAAGAACCTTTGTTTTTAACAATAGGACCTTCAGCCAGAATTCTACTAGAAACAACCCCAATACCCCCCGTCATATGAAAGTTTTTGCTATTACCATCTTTTTGGTAAATGTCTAATACAGAAGAAATTCTACCTCCATATCTAGAAGGAATTCCTCCTTTATATAATTTTAAGTTTTTAATGGCATCTGGATTAAATACAGAAAAGAAACCGAAGAGATGAGAGGAGTTAAAAATAATGGCTTCGTCTAAGAGGATTAAATTTTGATCGGCAGATCCTCCTCGCACATTAAATCCAGACGAGGCTTCTCCTGCATTACTAACACCTGGTAATAATAAAATAGATTTTATAACATCGGCCTCTCCTAGAACCACGGGTATTTTTTTTATGGTAGCAGCGCTCATACTATTCACACTCATTTCGGGCTTTTTGATATTTATTCTCTCTATATCTTGTTCTACCACAACTTCATCAAGTTCTTCTGAGGAAGCTTTTAAACTGAAATCTTGTTTGGAACTTGTAGAGAGCTCTATCTGTTTGCTAATAGTATTAAATCCCAAATAACTTATTTGAACGGTATAATTTCCTTCTGGGATAGTTATTGAATAAAAGCCATATTCGTTGGTAGTTGTTCCAGTTTTAAGTTCAGGAAAGATAACATTTACTCCAATAAGTGTTTCGTTACTAGAAGCGTCTGTTATTGTTCCGCTTAAGGTTACTTGTTCTTGGGCAAAGGAAAATGAGATTCCGAAGAGAAGAAATAAGCATAACTTTAAAAAGTTGTTCATTCTTTTTTTTATTAAAAATAAAAGTAATTTTACTGTTATAGATAAAAAAAAGTAAGAACTTCTATAAAAATACAAGACCACTTCACAATAAGAACAAAGAACAAAGACTAAATATTAACTATCAGAAATAAGTTCTTTAAAGGAGTAACATTACTTAAACCCTCTTTTTATCATTTTTATTAATAGCAAGGGGTCTGTTTTGAAAACCTCATTTAAACCTTGGTATAAATTGAATCCAATAAATTCTGTTAACTTTTATTGGACTACAATAATAAAAAAATAAAGCCTTCTAAAAAAGAAGGCTTTATATATAAAAAGGTATGGTTGTAAACTTATATTTTAGCTAAAATGCTATTAAATGTTGCACTAGGCTGCATAGCTTGTTTTGTTTTCTCAACATTTGGCATGTAGTACCCATCTATATTGACAGGTTTTCCTTGTGCCTCGTTAAGCTCTTTAATAATAAGAGTTTCTTTTTCTGTAAGCTCAGCTGCAATAGGAGTGAAGGCTTCTTTTAATTCAGCATCTTCAGTTTGTTTTGCTAAGGCTTGAGCCCAATATAGCCCTAAATAAAAGTGACTACCTCTACTGTCTAATTCTCCTACTTTTCTAGAAGGCGATTTATCTTCTTCTAAAAACTTACCTGTAGCTTCATCTAAAGTGGTAGCTAATACCTTAGCTTTACTGTTATTATTAACATTTCCGTAGTGCTCTAGAGAAACGGCTAATGCTAAGAACTCTCCTAAAGAATCCCAACGTAAATGACCTTCTTCTAAAAATTGCTCAACGTGCTTTGGAGCAGAACCTCCAGCACCAGTTTCAAATAAACCTCCCCCATTCATTAAAGGAACAATAGAAAGCATTTTAGCACTAGTACCTACTTCTAAAATAGGGAAAAGGTCTGTTAAATAATCTCTTAAAACATTTCCGGTAACAGAAATAGTATCTTCTCCTTTTTTAATTCTAGCTAGTGTATAGTGAGTAGCTTCTTCTGGAGACATTATTTTTATTTCTAAGCCACTAGTATCGTGGTCTTTTAGATATAAATTTACCTTTTTGATTAACTCAGCATCATGAGCTCTATTTTTATCTAACCAAAAAATGGCTGGAGTATTAGTAGCTCTTGCGCGAGAAACAGCAAGTTTAACCCAGTCTTGAATAGGAAGGTCTTTTGCTTGGCACATTCTCCAAATATCTCCTTCTTCAACTTTATGCTCTATTATAACATTTCCTTCACCATTTAAAACTTGAACAACCCCATTTCCTGAGATTTCAAAAGTTTTATCATGAGAACCGTATTCTTCTGCTTTTTGAGCCATTAATCCTACATTAGGAACTGTTCCCATAGTAGTTGGATCAAAAGCTCCATTTTCTTTACAAAAATCTATAGTAGCTTGGTAAACACTAGAGTAGCTACTGTCTGGAATAACCGCTTTAGTATCTTGACTCTTACCTTCTGCATTCCACATTTGTCCTGAGTTACGAATCATTGCAGGCATAGAAGCATCAATAATTACATCACTAGGAACATGTAAGTTGGTAATTCCTTTGTCAGAATTTACCATAGCCAAATCTGGTTGTTCGTTTAAGATACTTTGAATGGTAGCTTTTACTTCTTGCTTTTCAGTTTCAGGTAACTCGTCAACTTTTTCTAATAAATCTCCAAGACCATTATTCTCTTCAACATTTATTTTTTCTAATAAAGCACCATGTTTATCAAACAACTCTTTAAAGAACACTTTTACGGTGTGGCCAAATATAATTGGATCCGACACTTTCATCATTGTGGCTTTTAAGTGTACAGAAAAGAGAACGTCTTTTTCTTTAGCGTCTTTAACTTCTTTTTCAAGGAAACTAACCAATGCTTTTTTACTTAAAACAGTAGCATCAATTACTTCTTTATCAATAACTTTTACTTGCTCTTTTAAAACTTCTTTATTTCCGTTATTGTCAACAAATTGAATTTTTAAACTTTGAGCGTTATCAATGGTTAATGATTTTTCGTTGGAACGAAAATCACCCTGATCCATGGTTGCAACATGAGATTTTGATGATGCACTCCATGCCCCCATTGAATGCGGATTTTTCTTTGCGTAATTTTTAACCGCTTTTGGAGCTCTTCTGTCAGAATTACCTTCTCTTAATACTGGGTTAACAGCACTTCCTTTAATACCGTCGTAACGGGTTTTAATTTCTTTTTCTGCATCTGTTTTTGGCTCATGCGGATAATCTGGAATATTAAACCCTTTAGCTTGCAATTCTTCAATAGCATTTTCTAATTGAGGAATTGACGCACTAATATTTGGAAGCTTTATAATATTTGCCTCTGGCGTTTTAGCTATTTCTCCAAGTTCTAATAAATCGTTAGGAACTTGTTGTTCTTTGGTAAGCATATCTGGAAATACTGCCAGAATTCTAGCAGCAAGAGAGATGTCTTTTGTTTCAATATCTATATTAGATGTTGCAGTGTATGCTTTAACAATAGAAAGCCAAGAATAAGTGGCTAATGCTGGAGCTTCGTCTGTTTTGGTATAAAGAATTTTAGGTTTATGTGACATTTATTTGAAGAACTATTTTTTAATTAAACTTCGCAAATATACAATTTTAAACATTTTTTCGGCAATAGAAAGCTAACCATTTAAGAGAAAATAGTTATAAATACTAATGTAGTAATAGTAGTTATGACCATTTTAGGTTTTTTTAATGCCTAATAGAGGATTTAATTTCCAAGAGATTGTTCTAAATTTGCCGATGAATTTTGCATCGAAATGAACTAAAATAGTGGATTACATACTATCTGCTCTTTAAGAAAAGAGAAATTAAATTTAACCGTAGTAGAAACATTCTCTTTGTTGTTAAAATTGATTTAAAATAAACTGAATAAAATTGATTTTACTTGAAAGTTTTATAAGACATATAAGACAGAGGTATGTGTTTAATTAAAATTGGATAGGCTAGCACCAATAACTCCTATTAATTCTTTATTTTTATATAATATTTAACAAAGCATTTCCTATGGAAGAGATTATCTTACAACAAGCAGCAACATTTGTTACTGACTTATTTGAAAATAAATTATCTCCAAAAAATTTATATCATAACATAGCACATACAGAAAGAGTTTTAGAGAATGTAACAAAGATTTCTAAACATGAAAATTGTAATGCGCATGACATTTTTTTGCTAAAATTGGCTGCATGGTTTCATGATACAGGTTATACTGTAGTTGAAGATGTGGGTCATGAATTTAAAAGTGTCGAAATAATAAAGCAGTTTTTTGACCAAATATCAATTTCAGAAGAAGATAAATTATTGGTAGAAAAATTAATATTGGTAACACAATCTAACTTACCCCTAAAACACATTTGGAGCAAATAATGAAAGATGCAGATTGTGCGCATGTTGCTTCAAACGATTTTTTTGATATTTCAGAACAACTTCGGTTGGAATTAATTTATAAAAAAGAGGAAGAAATTTTAGAGTTAGACTGGTTTTTAAAAAACAAACAGTTTCTAGAAAAGCATTCGTTTTATACAACATATGCAATTCAAAAACTTCAACCTCAAAAAGAAATTAATGAGTATCATTTAAATCAAAAGATTACTAAACTAGAAGAAAAGAGAGCTAATAAAAGTGCCAATAAAAAAACGGGGAGAGGTGTAGAAACGCTCTTTAGAGTTCAGTTAAAAAACCATATCGAGTTAAGTGCAATTGCAGATACTAAAGCCAATATTTTATTATCTGTAAACGCAATTATTATTTCGGTGGTGCTATCTAACTTGGTACCTAAGCTTGATAACGAATCGAATTTATTTTTAGTCTACCCAACTCTTATCCTATTAACTTTTAGTGTTATTTCTATTGTTTTGTCAGTGATATCTACTAGACCAAACATATCTAATGTTACAGTAACAAAAGAAATGATAGTAAATAATAGGACGAATATTCTGTTTTTTGGAAATTTCTATAAGATGAATTTGAAAGATTTTGAGTGGGGAATCGACTATTTAATTAGCAATGAAGACACGTTGTATAATTCGCTTACTAAAGATTTATATTATTTAGGACTTGTTTTAGAACGAAAATATAGATTGTTAAGAATTACTTACACAGTATTTATGATTGGGATAGTAATTTCGGCAATATCTTTTGTGGTAAGCTATAATTTTTTCATTAATATTTTTTAGCATGAAAAGGCATATCCCTACAGGGCCATTTAAACCTATTATTTCATTTAAAGTTTTGGCAGCAAAGCTTAAAGACTTATTGGCTTCATCTAATAGTATAGAGAGGTTTCAGGCGGAGCAAATCTTGGCTATTTTGGATAAAACTCCAGATTTAGTTAATGGAATGAGAGATTATAAGGTTTTTAACTCTTATAAAGAAGAAGTAGCACAATTAATGAGTGTTTTGTTTCCTTCAGCATTAAGTGGAAATGAAATTAAAGCAGCTGTTTTTCCGTTTTCAAATCAGTTTTTTTACGCATCTAAACGGTTTTTAGATATTTCTAAACAAACAACTACAGATATTGAAGAAGTTTTTAGAAAGCTATATCAGAAGAATGAAAATGTGGTGAATTTAAATCCATATGCTATTATTCTTAATCAATATTATGGGTATAATGTAGATTTTGAAAGACCAAAACATATAAAGTTAGAAGGCGTTAACGGAAAAACAAGAACATATAGAGTAGCTTTTAATGCCGACTTTATAGGGATGTATCCAAATGAAAATGCAATAGAGATTACACCTGAAATTCTTGATATTCTGCTTTCAAATGCAGACGATGAAGAGGTATGGCAAAGTTATTTTCCAAACGATTCTTGGATCATAGAAGGTTTTGGAATTTTAAATATGATAGATGTAACTCTAGACGATCAAATAGATACTTTTAAAACACATTTAATCCAGCCAAATAATAAGAGTTTTAAATATTTGTTAGAAGATATTCGAGCAATTTTTAATATTCCAAATTTACGCTTAGGGAGCTATAAAGTGGATCATAATAAAATTATTCCACCGTACGATAAAAATTTTGAGATGCTTACCTTGTCTTCAGAAGAAATTATTGAGACCTCCAATTATGCTTGTACGGAGATGAATAATCTATTGTTTGATGAGTGTAAACCAGCCATTATTGCAAATGTAGAAAACTACCATAAAAAAAATAATGGCAATAGATTGAGTAAGGCATTACTAGAACGCGGATTAAAAAGTGCCGCTTTATTGCCTATTTCTATTGAAGGAAAACTAAGTTTTATTATTGAATTAGCAACTCCTGAAATTAATCAGATCAATGCTATAAACATGGTAAAACTAGATAGTATTATTCCATTTATACTGAGTTATTCAAAGCGTTCTGTAAATGAATTTCAGAATGAAGTAAGTGCAGTAATTCAGCAGGAATGTACCTCTATCCATCCATCTGTAGAATGGCGATTTGAAGAAGAAGCTGCTCGGTATATTTATAGACGTAACATGGGGGAATCACCTTCATTTAAAGAAATTGCTTTTAAAGATGTGTATCCTTTATACGGGCAAGTGGATATTGTGGGGTCTTCTATAGCAAGGAATGAAGCTATTCGTGAAGATTTAACAAATCAATTAATGCAAAGTAGCGTATTGTTAGAGGCAAGAGTAAAGCATGATAAGCTTCCTTTTTACGAACAATTAATTTTTCAGATAGCTAAATATCTCAAAGAGCTTAATGAGAATTTTAATGCAAGCACAGAACAAGAGATAACTATCTTTTTTGAAAATCAATTATATCCATTATTTAAACACATACAAGCGTCTAAAAAAGCCTCTAAAGATATAGATGCATTTTTAGCACTGTTAGAAGAAGAGAATAAAACTTTCTATATAGCTCGAAAAGCTTATGATACTGCTGTAGATGCTATTAATAAACTCTTTTCAAATTTTATGGATAAGAAGCAGAAAGAAGCTCAGCAAATGTTTCCACATTATTTTGAAAAGTATAAAACTGATGGGCTAGAGCATAATATGTATGTAGGACAATCAATTGTGAAGCATTTAACGTATCATGACACTGTATTGTATAACCTACGTTTGTGGCAATTACAGGTTACTTGTGAGATGGAAGCAATGTATTATCAGCAACAAAAAGACTTCCCGTTGCCTTTAGAAGTAGCATCTCTTATACTAGCTTATGACATACCAATTACAATACAATATAGAATTGATGAAAAACATTTTGATGTAGATGGTGCGTACAATGTACGGTATGAAATGATTAAAAAGCGAATAGATAAAGCGCATATAAAAGGTACAAATGAGCGTTTAACACAACCTCATAAATTATGTGTAGTATTTTCTAGTACAGCAATAGAACGAGAATATTTGGCTTATTTTGAGTTTTTAAAATCTAAAAATTACATTGGAGAACATATAGAGATTTTAGAATTAGAGGAACTGCAAGGTGCAAGTGGAATAAAAGCTCTTAGAGCAGAATTAAATCCTAATTTACAAAAGGTTTCAGATGTTTTTACGGTGAAAGATTTGCAATCCGTTTAATTGTTTAAAAAAATAATTAATGATAAAAAAACTACCAATTAAATATTTATTCCTTTTAGTTTTCTTTACAGCCTGTGCTACTTTAGAATATGAAACTAATAAAGAGAATAATGCTGTTTTAAGCGGAATTAATAAAGAGACTATAAATGTTTTTTTAATTGGAGATGCTGGGAAATTAGGGGTTAATAATACTACTCCCAAAGCATTAGTAGCATTGCAAGAACAATTTAAAGAAGCAGATGCTAATGATATGTTATTTTTTTTAGGAGATAATATTTATCCATTAGGATTGCCTTCAGAAAAAAAGAAAGGTTATAAAGCGGCTAAACAAAACTTAGATGCACAATTAAAAGTTGCTAAGTCTTTTCCTGGGAGTGTTTATGTTATTCCAGGGAATCACGATTGGTATCATGGAATAAAAGGACTCAAGCGCCAAGAAAAATTGGTAGAAGAGGCGCTTGGTAAAAATACTTTTCAGCCAGAGGATGGATGTGGAATTGAAAAAATTAATATCAATGATGATACCGTATTGTTGCTTGTAGACTCGCAATGGTATATAACCGATTGGGACAAACAACCAACTATAAATGATGATTGTGAAATTAAAACCCGAGATCAATTTTTAGAAGAATTTCGTAGTGAAATTAAAAAAGCTAGAGGTAAAACAACACTTGTGGCTATTCATCATCCAATGTTTAGTAACGGCTCTCATGCTGGGCAATACACCATCAAAAGTAATATGAGTCCGCTGCCAGTTTTAGGAACCATAAAAAATGTTTTAAGAACTACAAGCGGAGCTTCTAATGCAGATATGTCGAATTGGTATTATAATGATTTAAGAAAAAAATTAATAGCTGCCGCACAAGAAAATAATAATGTGGTTTTTTTATCAGGGCACGAGCATAATTTACAGTTTATTCAATCAGATAATTTAACTCAAATAATAAGTGGATCAGGCTCTAAAATAACAGGAGTGCGTAAAAGAAATGGAAACGTTTTTGGAGCAAGTACAAATGGTTTTGCAGTGTTAAACATCAACAAAGACAAAACTTCGGATGTTCAATTTTTTGACGCAGCAACCAATAAGGTTATTTTTCGTTCAAAAGTTAATACAGAAAAAGGGAAATCTTTTATCAACTATCCTTCTCAGTTTCCAGATTCTATATCGGCTTCGGTTTATACTTTAGACGAAACAACCAAAAGCGGATTTTATAGTTGGTTATGGGGAGCGCGTTATCGAGACTATTTTAGCAAGCCTGTTTTGGCAAAAACCGTTAATCTGGACACATTATACGGCGGATTAAAACCTGTAAGAAAGGGGGGAGGAACTCAATCTAGATCTTTGCGTTTAGAAGCCAAAAATGGAGCACAGTATGTTATGCGAGCCGTTAAAAAAAGTGCAACGCAATACATACAAGCTTCGTTGTTTGACGATCAATATGTTGACGATCAGTTTGATGAAACTGCAGCCGAAGCTTTGTTAAAAGATGTTTTTACTGGCTCGCATCCATATGCTCCCTTGGCTATTGGAGAATTGTCTGATGCTGCAGGCGTATATCATTTAAATCCAAAGTTATATTACATACCAAAGCAAAATGCTTTGATGGGCTACAATAATGAGTTTGGAAATGAATTGTATTTATTAGAAGAGCATGCCTCAGAAGGACATCCAAGTTTAGCTGGCAAAAATTTTACAGGAGATATTGTTAGTACGTTAGATGTTATAGAAGAAATTCATTCAGATGAAGATGTAGTAATTGATCAAGAAAATTATGTACGTGCTAGATTATTTGATATGCTAATAGGCGATTGGGATCGGCATCAAGATCAATGGCGTTGGTTAGAATTTAAAGAGAACGGAAAAAAAGTATATCGTGCTTTACCAAGAGACCGAGATCAAGCATTTTCTAAAATGTCTGATGGCGCTATTTTGACTGCTGCAATAAATTTGTTGCCCGCTGCTAGAATTTTAAGACAGTATGATGAAGATTTGAAAGATGTAAAAGGGATTAATGTAGAGCCCTTTCCTTTGGATAAAACTTTTATTATAGATGTTGATAAATCTGTATGGGATGCACAAGTAAGATATATTCAACAGCATGTTACTGACGATGTTATTGATAAAGCTTTTGCTGAAATGCCTAAGGAAGTCCAAGATGAATCTATTGATAGGATAAAATATTTATTAAAATCTCGACGCAAAAATTTGCAAGATATTTCCGATCGATACTATAAGGTTGTTAATAAATTAGCTATAGTTACAGGAACCAATAAAGATGATTATTTTTCTATAAAAGCCTATAAAGATGGGAGTGTTAAAGTGTCCACTCTTAGAAAGAAAGATGATACTATTAAAGATCAATTTCATCATAGGGTATACAATCCAAAAGAGACGAAAGAGATATGGATTTATGGTTTAGATGATACCGATACTTTTGAGATGTTTAATAAAAGTAGGAAAATAAAAATCAAACTTATAGGAGGACAAAATAATGATGAATACATTATACCACATGGTAAGAATGTAGTTATTTATGATTATAAGTCAAAGAAAAACACACTTGATAATGTAAAATCTGCCAATATTAAGCTCACAGATAGGTATAAAACAAATGTTTACAATTATAAAAAGTTCAAAAATAACACCAATCAGATAATTCCAGTTATAGGAGCAAATCCAGATGATGGTTTGAAAATAGGCGTTTCAAATACATATACAACTTATGGTTTTGAGAGAAATCCGTTTACAACGCAGCATCATATAAATGCGGCTTATTATTTTGCTACCAACGGATATGAGGTATTATATCAAGGAGAGTTTGCCAATGTAATTGGAGGGTTGAACTTTCGTTTGGAAGCAGGGTTTCAAAGTCCAAATTACTCTTTAAACTTTTTTGGCTACGGAAATAAAACAGCAAATAATGATGATGATTTAGGTCTTGATTACAATAGAGTAAAAGTTCGAAGTGTTGGTATTGCTCCAAGTATGGTATGGAAATCAAGGAGAAGCTCAGTAACTTTTGGAGCTTATTATGAGTCGGTAGAAGTAAATGATACCGATAACAGATTTGTTCAGGAGAACAATAATATTTTGCCTAGTTATGTTTTTGATGAGGTACAGTTTGCTGGCGTAAAAACGTCGTTTAGTTATTCTAATTACGATAATAAGGCTTATCCAACGGTAGGGTTAAGATTTTCTATGCTTGCTGGGTATAGTGCTAATTTAGATATTAATAGTCGCCAATATGGTTATTTTATTCCAGCCTTGGGGATTGCGCATAAATTAAATCATTCTGGGCGCTTAGTTTTAGCTTCAAACATAAAAGCCCATTTAAATATAGGAGATGATTATGAATTTTATCAGGCTGCAACAATAGGAGGGATAGGTGGACTCCGAGGATTTAGAAATCAGCGTTTTACAGGGAAAACTTCTTTCTATCAAAATACAGATCTGCGTTATAGTTTTTCAAATATTAAGACACCTTTAATTCCTATAAAATTAGGGTTGTATGGAAGTTTTGATTATGGGCGCGTATGGTTTACAGAAAATGAAGGGAGTAAGTGGCACAACTCTTATGGAGGAGGAATGTTTATTAATGGCGCTGAATTAATTTCTGCTAATTTGGGAGTTTTTGATTCGGTAGACGGGATACGTGTTGCCTTTGGTTTAGGTTTTGGATTTTAAGAGTAAAAATTCTTTAAAAACAAAAGCCATATCAATACATTATATGTTTTGATATGGCTTTCTTAGAAATAGGTACTTAAATTTTCGTATTTTCTATAAAAGAACGCTACTACTAATAGTTCGCTATTTCTATGAAACATCTAGTTTTCTCAATAATTTAATCAAGACCTAACTTTAATGCTTCAAATTTGTTTTTAATTCCTAATTGAATTTCAGTATAAAACTTCCACTCTTTTGGCAATGATTTAGTATGATCTACTAAATTCAAACTTTCTCTTTGATTTAACTTTTTAAATTAAATAGTGAAGAGACTCATTAAGAACAAATGTTTTAAGAATTAATCTTTCTTAAAACTCTATTGTAAATATAAGGTAAATGTATGCTGATTACAATTTTTTAACACATTATTAATCAACACTTTATAAACATGACTTATTAACAATTGTTCATAAAAAAAGCCTGCATATAGCAGGCTTTTTGTGTTATGGTAAATAGGTTAAGATCTAACCTCTTTAATTCTTGCTTTTTTACCAGTAAGACCTCTAAAGTAGTATATACGTGATCTACGTACTTTACCTTTTTTGTTGATCTCTACTTTTTGTAATGCAGGCATGTTGATTGGGAAAATTCTTTCTACCCCAACAGTTCCAGACATTTTTCTAATAGTAAACGTTTCTGAAGAACCTGTTCCTCTTCTTTGGATAACTACTCCTCTAAAGAACTGAGTACGTGTTTTTTCTCCCTCTTTAATTTCATAGTATACAGTAATTGTATCTCCTGCTGAAAACTCAGGGAACTCTTTTCTTTCTACAAACTCGTCTTGTACAAATTTTACTAAAGCTTCCATTGTGCTATATTTATAATGTGTTGATTCAGAGTAACATTCACGATTATCGTCAGAGGTTAATCCGAATTTGGGTGCAAAAATAATTATTATTAATTAAAATACAACCTTTTACAGTTTATTTTTTGTTATAATTATATTATTGTCCGATAAAAGCAGACAATGTTTATTGCATTCTACATATATCAAGGGTTAATAGAGTTTTTTAAAATAGCCTCCTTGCTATTAAGAAAAATGAATAAAAAGAGGAGCTTAGTAATGTTGTTTCTTTAAGCTACTCATGTTGTAATAGTTAAGATTTAGTCTTTGTTCTTTTCTCTTGCAGCGAAGCGGTCTTGTATTTTTACTCGGACATAAATGTTATAATTATATTATTGTCCGATAAAAGCAGACAATGTTTATTGCATTCTACATATATCAAGGGTTAATAGAGTTTTTTAAAATAGCCCCCTTGCTATTAATAAAAATGAATAAAAAGAGGAGCTTAGTAATATTGTTTCTTTAAGCTGCTCATGTTGTAATAGTTAAGATTTAGTCTTTGTTCTTTTCTCTTGCAGCGAAGCGGTCTTGTATTTTTACTCGGACATAAATGTTATAATTATATTATTGTCCGATAAAAGCAGACAATGTTTATTGCATTCTACATATATCAAGGGTTAATAGAGTTTTTTAAAATAGCCTCCTTGCTATTAATAAAAATGAATAAAAAGAGGAGCTTAGTAATATTGTTTCTTTAAGCTGCTCATGTTGTAATAGTTAAGATTTAGTCTTTGTTCTTTTCTCTTGCAGCGAAGCGGTCTTGTATTTTTACTCGGACACTAATGTTATAATTACTAGATTTATTCATCTAATAAATCAGGTCTGCGCTCTTTTGTTCTCTTATAAGCCTGTTCTTCACGCCATTTTTCAATTTTAGGAAAATTACCACTCAATAAAATTTCAGGTACTTTATGTCCGTTATAATCTGAGGGTCTAGTATAAACTGGTGGCGCCAATAAATCGTCTTGAAAGGAATCGGTTAGGGCAGAGGTTTCATCATTTAAAACACCTGGAATAAGGCGGATAATAGAATCGCATAGTACAGCGGCTCCCAACTCTCCTCCAGAAAGTACATAATCTCCTATTGATATTTCTTTGGTTACAAAAATATCACGTACCCGTTGATCTACTCCTTTATAATGGCCACATAAAATAATAAGATTCCTTTTTAATGAAAGCTGATTTGCAATGCCTTGATTGAGGGTTTCCCCATCTGGAGTCATATAAATAACTTCATCATAGCTTCTCTCTGCTTTTAATCCGCTAATACATTTATCAATGGGTTCAATCATCATTACCATTCCAGCTCCGCCACCAAATTGATAATCATCTACAGTTTTGTAATTATTTGTAGTATAATCTCTTAAATTATGTAAATGTATTTCTACATGCCCTTTATCAATTGCTCTTTTTAAAATAGAAGCTTCAAAAGGACTTGTAAGTAGCTCTGGTAGTACTGTAATTATATCTATCCGCATTTTATAAATAGAATTTTATTCTTCTTTTTTAGCATCTTTAAACATTACCGACTCATCTATTTCTCCTTTATAGGCTTTTATAAATGCATTTTTAAAGATTCCTGCAATAGTACTAAAAATGTTTGAATCTACATTGTTAAGGTCGCCTTCAATAGGGATTTTAGTAGCTAAAGAGTCTTGTTTTTGATTTTTAAAGATAAATTTAAAAAATCCAACAAATCCTTCCCATGCTTTTTTAAAGATACTACTGTTTTCTTTGCCAAAAGAATCTACAATTTTTACATCCGTTAAAATAGGCTTAAAATATCCTTTTAAATAACCATTGTTTATTACAAGCTCACTAAAAAGGTCAAAATTTCCTTTTTCAAAGTCTATTCCTACATAAGCAAGGGTGAATGAGTTTAGAGCTTTGACAGCTGCTTTTTCAAGTGAAAAATTAAAATCAACATCTGGAATTTGTTGTACTAAATCCATTTCTCCATCAAGTTTTACATTTCCGCCACCAATGCTAACTCCTGTTAAATGAAGTGAGGAAGGGAGCTTTTGTTCTTTGTTTTCTACATTTCTTAAATTGGTGGCTACTAACTCTATTTGGTCAATATATAAATCTACATCGGGACTCTTATTAAATTCAATAAATCCTACTTTTCCTTCAGTAATTGTAAGTTTATTAATGTCTATGGGAACAAGATCTGTTAGTGCTTTACTCCAATCGTTGTTAGAAGTTTTTACAGAATCATTTACTTGTTCTTCAAAAATATAAGTGATTTTAGGTCTGTATAAGTCGATTTTGCTTACAATTTCTCCGTCAAAAAGCGATTTCCATTGAATGGAGATGTCGGATTTCTCAAAATTTAAAAAAGGAATGCTACTTTCTCCATTCATCTTATCTAATTTTAATTGATGAATAACATAAGCACCTCGGTACAAATTAATGTCTATATCTTCTACATGTCCCCAATAGCTTGGTATTTCTTGTAAAGTATTGTTTACATATCTCTTTACAATAGTGGGAAGTAATAACCGTACTATAACTAATAAAAGTATAATAACTACAACTATGTAAGTTGCTTTTTTTCTTTTTGACATGGATGGTTTTTAATTGGTAAGATAAAAAAACTCCCCTTAAGGGGAGTTTAATAGAATCATAATTTATCCCCATAAATGGGATTTATATCTTAAAAAAGTTAAAACCTTACTTAGTTTTAGTAAGTTTTTGCTTATTTATTTCGTCTTGTAATTGTCTTCTAGCTTTCTGCTCTCGCTCTAAAGCTTTTCTGCGGTGTTCTTCATATTCTTCTTCCAATTCCGCTAAAGATTTTTGAGCTTCTTGAGTTACTGTATTGGCATTTTTAAATTTATAAACAAAGAAACCTAGAATTAAAGCTAGGATAGCAACAATTCCCCACATAATACCTTTGTAGGCAGGTTTGTTAATAAGGGCTCCAAAAAAAGAAATGCTATCCTTCTCTTCAGTAACTGTTGCAAGTTGTTGATTTGTAGAAGCTAATTCTTTGTTTAAATTATCAATTTTTGATTTCTGTGTACTCGTTAGTTGCTCCGATGTTGCAAGCTCTTTTTCTAACCTAGCTACAGAATCTAGCGTGTTTTTCTTTAGAAGTAAAAGCCAGTTTTTCTTTACTACTTTATAATCTTGATAATTGTTGGCCTTTTGAAAGATGTATTCAAACTGATTGTCGATACTCCCTTCTGTTAAAGACAATTCTTTTTTATCACTTTCTTGTGCAATGACAGTGAAAATTGAAAATAGAATTAAGGATGTTGCTGTTAATAGGTTCTTTCTCGTCATCTTCATTCGTTAAAATGTTAATTCCACTACGTGGTTTTAATTCCTCGATTCTTACTTCGATTCTTTATCGAAATCCATTTAGCTAGAACCGAAGTAGGTTAATTATTCGTTTTAATTTCTCATAAAGAGTTTAATCCATTGACAATATATGTCAAAATGAATTAATTTATTCTTTTTGAATATCACATATTTAGGCTTAAAGCAGATGGATGATTCAAAAAAATCTATGTAGTAGCAATATTTAGGGTTGCAAAGTTACGTTTTTACTGCAAACGATTACAATATTAAGTTATTGTTTTCATTTAATAAAAAAGTTTTACATTTTATTATATTGTTGTCCAATAAAAGTTTAACGGAATTTATTGGACTCCATTTATATGATAGTTCAAATGGGGTTTTCAAAATGGAAGCTTTGCTATTAATAAGAATGAATGAAAAAAGGATTTTAGTAATGCGTTTTCTTTAAACTACTTATTTTGTGGTATTTAAGATTTAGTTTTGTCCTTTATTCTTATAGCGAAGCGATCTAGTATTTTTACTCGGACATTAATAATTTTATTATAATTCATGTGGGTCTTTAACTAAGCGTAAAGGAAATGTTTTGTATACTCTTAATTGAAAGATAATATCATTAGTTCGAACTAAGTTTTCAAATTCTTGTTTAGTGTAATGATAACCAATGCTGAATTGTGCTTTAAAACTAGGATTGAATACATAGCCTATTCCAGGAGTGATTCTAATAACATCGTTAATTTGTTTAGATTTTTTAATATTGAAGAAAAACTCAACATCAGCAGGGATGTAAAAGCCTTTTGACTTATCCGCAAATAAGTCTGACAAATTAATAATACCAGATATTTTATATCGTAATCGTAATCCAAAAGAGCTGTTTTCTTCTCTGAAAAGATTGGTAAAACGTTCTTCTAAACGAAGGTATTGATTAAATTTTGTTCTTTTGGTAAAGTTAAAACCAAGACTATATCCTTGGTATATCCTATATTCAAATGCGTTAACGGCATTAAAATTATTGATATAAAAATACCCGATACCTCCAGTTACCGCATGGTTAAATTTTAAATTCTTTAGATTGAGTTGTTTTAATTGGTATTGGATTTCAGCTTTGGAGACAAATCTTTCTCCATTTTTTGGTTCGTTAGTTCTATAGCTAATATCTGTATTTAGACGGGTGCGTTCACTCAATTTCCAAGATGGTTTTAATTCAAACCATAATTGTCTGGTAAAATCATGATCCGCAATACTGTCATTTTGAGAGTAGCTGAATGAAAAATTCAAAAAAATAAAAATAACAATAACAAGAATTACCTTAAAGGAAGCATATTCTTTGTTAGGTATTTCCATGAGTTATTTAATATGAGTTAAATAACTAAAATAGTTAATAATTGTGAAATTAAAAAAGCCTTATTCTTAATTATGAGTCAAGAATAAGGCTTATTTTATTATTAATAGTAAGTAAAACGTCTAACTTTAGCAATATACTTTGCAAGTCTCATTACTTGGTGGCTATAGCCGTACTCATTGTCATACCAAATATATAAAACAACGTTTTTTCCGTCTGGAGAAACAATAGTAGCATTACTATCGTAAATAGAAGGGGCGGAGGTGCCTATAATGTCCGAGGAAACCAATTCGTTATTTAAGGAATATTTTATTTGCTCTACCAAATCTCCTTCTAATGCATATTTTTTTATAATGGTATTAATGCCTGCTTTTGTTGTTCCTTTTTCAATATCTAAATTTAAAACAACTAGGGAGCCATTTGGAACAGGAACTCTAATGGCATTGGAGGTTAATTTTCCTTCTAAATTAGGGAGCGCTTTTGCTACAGCTTTTCCTGCTCCAGTTTCGGTAATAACCATATTTAATGCTGCAGCCCTTCCTCTTCTATATTTTCCATGCATATTATCCACCAAATTTTGGTCGTTTGTATAGGCATGAATAGTTTCTAGGTGTCCTTTTATAATCCCTAAAGAGTCTTCAATAGCTTTGAGAATTGGTGTAATAGCATTTGTGGTGCAGGATGCGGCAGAAAATATAGTTTCTTTATCAGGATTGTATTCTTTGTGGTTTACACCATATACAATATTAGGAATGTTTTTTCCTGGAGCTGTAAGAAGTACTTTTTTTACACCTTTCGATTTTAAATGACGTGCTAGCTCTTTATCATCTCTATAAACCCCTGTGTTATCTATTACTAACGCATCTTTAATTCCGTAGGCAGTATAATCAATGTTTTCTGGATTGGATGCATTAATTAAATAAACAGTAGTTCCATTTATTATTAATGCTTTTTTCTCCACATCAATAGCAACTGTTCCTGAAAAGAAACCATGAATAGAATCGTTTTCTAATAATGAAGCTCTTTTTTTTAGAACTTCTTCTGTAATTTCACCTCTGGTAACAATTGCTCTTAATCTAAGTTGTGATCCAACTCCAGTTTTTGCCATTAATTCTCTAGCTAAGAGCCTACCAATTCTTCCAAACCCGTATAAAATAACGTCTTTAGGTTTTATCCCATTTGTTTTATTAGCATCTTTTAATTTATTGATAACAAATGAAGCGGTATCTGTATGCTGAGAATCTTCTACATGAAACTCATAGGTAAGTTTTCCTATGTCGATTTTTGAAGGAGGTAGATTCATATTTTTTATGGCATTTGCAATGTCTACCGAATCGAAAATTGATATTGGTTTCTGTACAAATTCTCCTGCATATTTGTGTAAGTTCATTATTTCACTAACACTTTTGTCTATCAACTGATTTCTAAAAAGTACTAGTTCAACGGAGTTATCATACCAAAGATCACTTACAATTTTAATAAACTCTACGGTTGCTCTTCTTCTGTCTGCCTGAAAAGCAAGTTCTTTCTCATAGGTTTCATTTGTTACTTTCATTCTTGTGTTGTTTTGTTTGTAGTGCTTTTTTAATCCCCTATTAGGGTTTTGTTTTTTTGAGGCTACCCTCTTTTTTAAAATATTTTTAACTTCTCCTTCATTTATTATCTACTGAAGGTTTTTTTTCGCAAAAGTATATATTTCAAACGTTTTCGTGAAGCTTTTTTGATAAAAAAAAGAGCTTCATTTCGAAGCTCTTTTAAGTGTGCATTATACGCTTTTAATTTCTGAAAACTAAACGCTCTCTTTCACCATGTTCATTTAAAATAACAAGACTCATCATTCCATATTCTTTAGCTTTTGCAACGGCTTTTTTAGCATCATCAATAGTTTCTATTTTATCGTCGTTGATGCCAACTAATAATTTTCCATCTAAACCTAATCTTCTATTGTAGTCGTTAGTACTATATATTACAACACCTTCTTGATTGTTGTATCTATCTTTATCCGACTTTGTTTGTGCTTGGATGGAAATTCCAACTTCTTCAATAGTATATGTGTAGGAGGTATTATCTATTAATGTTACAGGAAGTTCCATATTTTCATCATCTCTTAGGATGGTTAAATTAACCAAATCATTAGGTCTTTTACTTCTTAAATAGCCTGTTAAATCAGAAAACTTAGATATTTTAATATTATCAATTTTTTTAATGATATCTCCCGATTTTAGTCCAGCTTTATATGCCCCCGATTTTTTAAATACTTCAGCAACTAAAACCCCTTCAGATTCGTTAATTCCTTCAACTCGACCATTAAGAACAGCTAAATCTTGACCTTTAATTCCTAAAGTTCCCATTTGTACATTTCCAAATTCCATAATATCGTCAACTACTTTTTTTGCAATATTACTTGGTACAGCAAAAGAATATCCAATGTACGACCCAGTTTGAGAGGTAATAGCGGTATTTATACCTATTAACTCTCCATTAGTATTTACTAAGGCACCTCCGCTATTTCCTGGGTTTACGGCAGCATCTGTCTGAATAAAGGATTGAAAAACCCCATCTTGTTCATTTAAATCTCTAGCTTTAGCACTAATAATTCCCGCAGTAACTGTAGAAGTTAAATTAAAAGGGTTTCCTACAGCTAATACCCATTCGCCAATTTTTGAATAATCGGAATCTCCAAAAGCTAAATAAGGCAAATCACTCTCAGCATCAATTTTAATAAGAGCAATGTCTGTTTCAGGGTCGGTTCCAATTAATTCGGCGCTATAGGTTTTATTATTATTAAGAGTTACCTGTAGCCTAGTAGCGTTTGCTATAACATGGTTGTTGGTAACAATATAGCCATCAGGAGAAATAATTACTCCAGAACCAGTTCCTACTTGAGTTCTTGGCTGACTACTTCCAGATCCATAAAAGTATTCCATTATACTTGTAGGACCTTTGCTTACCGTTAGATTTTTAACGTGAACTACCGCATGAACTGTTTTGTCTGCAGCCTCAGTAAAATTGATATTTTCTGCTGCTTCTAAGGTTGATGGATTGTAACTAGCAGTTACAAATTTAGATTGATTTTCTTGGTTTTCTATTAAAGGAATTTGCTTTTCAAAAGCAAATTTATAAATGCCTAAAGTAATGGCACCCCCTAGTATAGATACGAGTAAAAGACTTAAAAATTTCTTCATCACTTTTAAACTAATTTATTTTAATTAACACTTAAAATTACTTGATAATTATATTCCATATTTCAATTTTAACGCACTTTAACAATGAAATAAACGTTTGCTTTATTGTATATTTGTGAATCGGTTAGAAGACTGTTAATTTTTAACAAAGCCTTCAGAATTCTAATAGATACAAGTATAAATTTTACTATGGAACTTAATTTTTATAAATACCAAGGTACTGGAAACGATTTCGTTATGATTGATAATCGTCAGGATATCTTTCCCAAAAATGATACCAAACTCGTTAATTTTTTATGCGATAGAAAATTTGGAATTGGAGCTGATGGATTAATTCTTTTAGAGAATGATGATGCTACAGATTTTAAAATGGTGTATTATAATGCAGATGGAAACGAAAGTTCTATGTGTGGTAATGGAGGGAGATGTTTAGTGGCATTTGCAAAATTTCTAAATGTAATAGAAGATAATTGTTCTTTTATAGCCGTTGATGGTTTACATACCGCAAGCGTAGCAGATGGAATTGTTAGTTTGGCAATGCAAAATGTAGAAAAAATAGATGTTTTTGATACCTATACTTTTCTAAATACTGGCTCTCCACACCATGTGCAGTTAGTAGAGAATTTAATGCATTTAGATGTAAAAGAAAATGGAGCCAAGCTACGTTATGGTAAATATGGGAGTAAAGGGAGTAATATAAATTTTGTAGCTCAAGAGGGAGACACAACTTTTAGTGTACGAACTTATGAGCGTGGAGTGGAAGATGAAACGTTATCATGTGGTACAGGAGTAACAGCGGTTGCTATTGCTATGTATGAAACAGCAAAGACAACAAGTAATAAAATTACATTAAAAACCCCTGGCGGAGAACTTAAAGTTTCATTCGAAAAGAATGGAGTGGGGTATAAAAATATTCATTTAGTAGGGCCAGCAACGCAGGTTTTTTCAGGAATAATAAAAGTATAATGATAACACTCTCTGGAAATACAATTTATTTAAGGGCTTTGGAACCAGAAGACCTAGACTTTCTTTACACTTTGGAAAACGATGAGAAAGTTTGGGAGGTAAGTGAAACTTTAGCACCTTATTCTAAATTTATTTTGAAAGAGTATTTAGCAAATAGTCACAAAGATATTTTTGAAGTTAAGCAACTTAGATTGGCAATTTCCAATTACAATAATAAATTACTTGGTTTTATAGATATCTTCGATTTTAATCCTAAAAATAAAAGAGCAGGAGTTGGGATTGTAGTTTTAGAAGAAGCTAATAGAAATAAAGGAGTAGGGCGTGAAGCGTTGTCTTTATTAATAGATTATGCTTTTAATCATTTAGATCTTCATCAATTATATGCCAATATTTCTGAAAGCAACAAACCTAGTATTCATCTCTTTTCAAATTTAGGTTTCGAAAGAATTGGAATTAAAAAAGATTGGAACTATACTTCGGGAAAATTTCAAAACGAAATTCTTTATCAAAAGATTAATAAATAATGTATATAAGAAAAATTTTAGTAGCGATAGCGCTTCTGGGTGCCATTGTAGGCTTTGTATTTGTGTATTATGTTTATAATGCCGTATTCTCTCCAAACACAGCTTTTCAGAATGAAGAAGCGTATGTTTATATTAAATCGGATGCTGGATTTAATGATGTAAAAGAGCAATTAGATCCTTTGTTGGAAAACATGGCTACTTTTGAAAAGGTAGCAACTCAAAAAGGATATACAGCTAACATTAAAGCAGGAAAGTACGCTATTAAAAAAGGAATGAATAATAACGAAATTATTAATTCTTTAAGGAGTAAAAACGTACCTATTTCACTTTCTTTTAATAATCAAGAGTCGCTTACTAAACTTGCAGGCAGAATTGCTACACAGATAGAAGCCGATAGTGTTTCTCTGTATACTAGTTTTACTGATAGTAGTTTTTTAAGCAGTAGTAACTTTAATGAAGATACTGCCTTGGCAATGTATGTGCCAAATAGTTATGAATTTTTCTGGAATACTTCTGCCGATAGTTTTAGAGATAGAATGCTGAAGGAATACAATCGTTTTTGGAATGAAACTCGTCTAAAAAGAGCAGAAGCTATTGGTTTGTCGCCATTGGAAGTAGTAACCTTAGCATCTATTGTTCATAAAGAAACAGCTATGGTTGATGAGAGACCAAGAGTAGCAGGTGTTTATATGAATAGGTTAAATAGGAATATGCTTTTACAGGCAGATCCAACTATAATTTATGCAATAAGAAAGCATACTGGAGATGAGGATAAAGTAATTAAAAGAGTTCTTTATAAAGATTTAGAATTGGACTCTCCATATAACACTTATAAGTATGCTGGACTTCCTCCTGGTCCGATAGCAATGCCAGATATTTCTGCTATAGATGCAGTGTTAAATTATGAAAAAAATGACTATCTGTATTTTGTAGCAAATGTTAAAGATTTTGGATATCATAAATTTGCCAAAACGCTTTCACAGCATAATGCAAACAAGCAAGAGTATGTAAAATGGCTTAATTCGCAGGCTATAAAACGTTAATTTAAACTTTAAGATTACTTTAACTTACTGATTTTCTGTTTATTAAAAAAGTTGTATATTTGCACGCTCAATTTTAAGTAATCATTTCGATGATGTAAAGCTTAAAGAAATATACTTATATGAGAAAACAAATATTAAAATTTAATGTTTTAGTAGCTGTTTTAGTTTTAGTAATCGTGGTAAGTTTAGGTTTTACTTCAACAAAAAAAACCGAAGAAAACGTTCATAACATTAATAGAGTAACGAAGCCTTTAGCGTATTCGGTTTCTTTAGAAGATGAAGATGTTGAAGACATTATTAGAACACCCTTTTTAGGAAAGTCTTTTAATGGTTTCAAAGAAGCATTAGCTTTTAAAGAATCAAGAGGGGATTATTTTACTGTAAACCCTTTAGGATATATGGGCAAATATCAATTTGGAGCATCTACTCTTAAAACAATAGGAGTGAGTTCTAGTTCAGATTTTCTTAATAATCCAGAATTGCAGGAAAGAGCTTTTATAGCCAATCTTGAAAGAAACAAATGGGTTTTAAGGAAAGATATCGAATGGTATGTTGGTCGTGTATTTAATGGTGTTAAAGTTACAGAGTCGGGAATTTTAGCTGCTGCACATTTAGCAGGCCCTGGTAATGTAAAACGCTATTTACGCACCCATGGAGTTTCTGGTTTTGCTGATGCAAATGGAGCTTCTGTCCGTTATTATATGCGTAAATTTTCAGGATACGATGTATCTCATGTAAAGGCTAATAAAGCTGCTAGAATATAGTAGGCTTAAAATGATCTTAATAAAAAAGCCCGAAAACATAAATGTTTTCGGGCTTTTTGTGTTTTATAGTTTTGTTTTATTGCGCATGTAAAATAAATATGGTTGGCCTTTTGTGTAAGTCTATATTAGCACCCTTCCATTGAGATACAGATTGTGTTTTAATATATTCCGTATTTAAAGTAATATCGGTAGCTACACAAAGCTGAGTATTAGCAGCTAAGATAGTTGTTAAATCGGCTAATAGTTTATCATTTCTGTAGGGAGTTTCCATAAAAATTTGCGACTGGTCTAGTTCTTTAGATCTCTTCTCTAAGTCTTTTAAGGCTTTCTTTTTCTCAGCTTTATCGATAGGGAGGTAGCCATTAAATGCAAAACTCTGACCGTTCATTCCGCTTCCCATTAAAGCGAGTAAAATGGAGGAGGGACCTACTAAAGGAACTACCTGTACGCCTTTGTCGTGTGCAATTGCAACTACATCTGCTCCTGGGTCTGCAACTCCAGGGCAACCAGCTTCAGAAATAATTCCAACGTCATACCCATTTAAGCAGGGTGTAATAAAAGTTGGAATTTCTTCTGGTAAAGTGTATTTGTTTAAAACTTGAATTTTTAAACTTGGTTGTGACTTTTTAGGACTTATCCGCTTAATAAAACGACGGACTGTTTTTTCGTTTTCAACAATATAAAAATCAAGATTTTCAATAACTCTTTTTATGGAAAGTGGGAGTACCTCAAGAGGTTCTACTTCACCTAATGTTGTTGGGATTAAGTATAGTTTTCCCTTAGTGTTACTTTCTGAAGTCATGAGCAAATTTTGGCTCTAAGATACAAAGAAACTATAAAATAGAAATTTCTTTTACAATAACATCAGTAGCTTCATCGAGCATTTTGTAGACATTTTCAAACCCCATTACTCCGCCATAATATGGATCGGGAACATCTAGGTCTTCTTCTGGAGTTAATTTATTGAGGATAAGATGAACTTTCTCTTTATCAGTTTCATTTTTTGCTTGCTGGACAATGTTTTTATAATTACTGGTGTCCATGGCAAAGATCAAATCAAAATCCTCAAAATCTTTCTGGGTAAATTGTCTTCCACGTTGATTGGTAATATCGATATTGTATTTGGCAGCAATTTGAATAGATCTTGGGTCTGGAGAGCTTCCAATATGGTAATTAGAAGTTCCTGCGGAATCCACAAAAACTTTGTTTGGATCCACTTTAGCTTTTAAAATACCTTCTGCTAATGGAGATCTGCAAATATTCCCTAAGCAAACCATGAGTACTTTTACACGCATTATTGGGCAAACTTTTTACTTAAGTCGTCTATGTATTTTCTAAATTGTTTATCGGTTTCTGCTAAGTTATCAACAGTTTTACAGGCGTGTAAAACGGTGGCATGGTCTCTTTTTCCAATTTGAGAACCAATGCTAGCCAAAGAGGCTTTGGTGTATTTCTTAGCAAAAAACATGGCTAATTGTCTAGCTTGAACAATATGACGCTTTCTAGTTTTAGACTGAAGTGTTTCTACGTCCATTTGGAAATAATCTGAAATTACTTTTTGAATGTAGTCTATAGAAACTTCACGTTTGGTGTTTTTAACGAACTTTTCAACAATTTGATTAGCAAGTTCAATTGTTACTTCTTTTTTATTGAAAGAAGACTGAGCTATCAAAGAGATGATGGCGCCTTCTAATTCTCTAACATTTGTTTTAATATTTCTTGCAACACATTCTATAATCTCCTCTGGCATTTCAACACCATCTCGGTAGAGTCTATTTTTTAGGATAGAAATACGTGTTTCGAAATCAGGATTTTGTAATTCCGCAGATAATCCCCATTTAAACCTAGATAATAAGCGTTGCTCAATATCTTGCATATCTACAGGAGCTTTGTCTGAAGTAAGAATTACTTGTTTTCCGTTTTGATGTAAATGGTTGAAAATATGAAAGAATACATCTTGTGTTCCAGATTTTCCTGAGAAAAACTGAACATCGTCAATAATTAAAACATCAATAAGTTGATAGAAATGAATAAAATCGTTTCTAGTATTCTTTTTAACAGACTCAATATATTGTTGCGTAAACTTTTCAGCAGAAATATATAAAACTGTTTTTTCTGGATATTTGTCTTTTATTTCAACACCAATAGCATGCGCTAAGTGAGTTTTTCCAAGTCCAACCCCTCCAAATATAAGTAATGGGTTGAAAGAGGTTCCGCCGGGCTTGTTTGCAACTGCTAATCCAGCAGAACGTGCCAATCGGTTAGAATCGCCCTCTAAGAAATTGTCAAAACTATAATTTGGATTTAATTGAGATTCTATTTTGATATTTCGAATTCCAGGAATAACAAAAGGATTTTTTAATTCTGGATTCTTGTGTTTTACAGGAACGTCAAGTTCTTGTGGTTGCATAGTTGCTCTGTTGGAACTCGGGATACTTTCTGTAAACGGTTGTTTGTTGCCGTAGGTGTTTTCCATTCTAATAACATACACCAACTTTGCGTTTTCTCCTAACTCTTTGGTTAAAGCTACTTTAAGGAGTTTTACGTAATGTTCTTCCAACCATTCGTAAAAAAACTTACTCGGAACCTGGATACTCAAAGCATTATCCGTTAACTTTACAGACTTTATGGGTTCAAACCAAGTTTTATATGCTTGAGGTTGTATGTTGTCTTTTATAAAGTGTAGACAATTTTCCCATACGGATTCCGCAGTTACGTTCATTCTTTGATATTATTTTAATAGTTAGTCAGGTTTGATAGTGAATAGAATTTTAGAAATCAACTATCGTAAAAGATTAAACAAATATGTGAACAAAAAATTGAAAAAAAAAATGAAAGTAGGTTGAATTTATTCTTTTTTTTTCGCATGCTTGTTAACTTTCTGTTCATAATTTCTTAACACTCGTAAAATACATTTTTATATGGAGAAAACAAATAAAATTAACATAAGAGTTCGATATAGTGAAACCGATAAAATGGGGGTGGTATACCATGGTAATTATGCTCAATATCTTGAAATTGCGAGAGTTGAATGGTTGCGAGCACTTGGGGTCTCCTATCGTTGGATGGAGGAAAATGGGGTAATGCTCCCTGTAGTGTCTCTACAGCTTAATTATAAGAAATCTGCAAAGTATGACGATTTATTAACAGTAGAAGCTAGATTGAAAAAAACACCTACGGTTAAGATTGAATTTGATTATACAATTTTTGACGAAGTAGGAGATATTATTGCTGAAGGGAACACAATTTTGGCATTTATTAATAGTGAAACTTTAAGACCTATGCGCTGCCCAGATTATATCCTAAATAAATTATGAGAAATACTACAACTCGGTTAATTTAATCTCATAAAAAGGTTCGAAGGAAATAGGGACTTGTGCTGCTTGACTTTCTCTAATACTAACAACGATTTCACAAGATAGATTCATTGTTTGACTTTCAATGTTTAAATTCTTCTCCTTTATAATTCGCATTACTGTGTTCATGTGCTTGTATTCAAAGGTAATTTTATAGTGAATATCAATTGTTTTTTCTATAATATCTGCTGCTTCCAAGCACATTTGAGCGGTAGTTTTATAGGCGTTTATAAGTCCGCCAACACCTAGTTTTACGCCTCCAAAATAACGTACAACAATTATTAATGCATTGGTAATATCAAAAGATTGTAGTTGTCCGTAAATTGGCATTCCAGCAGTATTGGATGGTTCTCCATCGTCATTGGCTCGGTACTGAATTTTGTCTTTTTCGGTTCCTATTTGCCATGCGTAGCAATGATGGCGTGCACTGCTGTGTTTATTTTTTATTTCTTCTAAAAAATATTTTATATCTTCTTCATTCTCAACAGGGAAAGCATATCCAAAAAACTTACTTCCTTTATCTTTAAAAAGGACTTCACTTGTTGGTTTAACTAGGGTTTTATATAAATCTTCCAAAGTAATTTGATTTCTTAGGATGCAAACTTATAAAATGTTAACAATTCAAGATAGGAGTTACTAACATAATTAATCCTTGAACGGATAATCTTTGCTAAATAATTCTGTTATATCTTCTTTTCCAGGAATTAAATTCCAAGTATGAAATCCCATTTGTTTAGCAGTATTGATGTGCTCTAAAGTGTCGTCAATAAAAAGGGTTTCTCCTGGAGTGATATTATTATCGTTTAAAACAAATTCAAAAATATCTCTATTGGGTTTTCTGAATTTGATTTCATGAGAAAGATAGAATTTATTAAAACAATTTTTAAAACGATGGTAGCTTTTTAAACCGTTATTTTTTATTACTTGCTCTATATGAAGCTCATTTGTATTGCTAAGCAAAAATAGCTCATAATTGCCTTTTTGCGATAGTTCTTCAATAAAAGCTAATCTATGTGTAGGGATTTTTAAGATAATAGCATTCCATATTTCTTTTAACCTTTCATCTGAAATATTAGGAAGCGATTTTTTATAAGATTCTATAAAATTTGTTGTGGAGATTATGCCTTTTTCATACTCATTATTAGTATTAATTATATCCTGATTTAAAGTAAACTCAGGAAATTCTTTATGAATTAATCTCATGGAAGCCAATTTGTCCAAGTCTATAAAAATATCGCCAAAATCAAATACAATATTCTTAATGGTATTTTTCTTTGCATTTGTTTCTAGCATTTTAATAGTTTTTATAAATTTTTAAAGAATCAGAACCAAGGGTTTTCTTTGTAATTAAGGTAGATGGGGTTAATTTGGGTGCTTTAGTACCTTCTTTAAAAATTGCATTGCCTTCAAAAACACGTGCTTCATCCCACAAATTAGAATTTATAAATGTTTGTAGGGTTTTACTTCCTCCTTCAATAATAATACTTTGGATATTGTTTTTATAAAGAACAGCTATAATTTCCTCGGCTAAATTATTTTTAAAGTTAATCGTCTCAAAAGTGGTGTTTTTGTATCCTTTTTTGGGAGCATCTGTGGTATTATCAATAATAAAAATGGTGCTTTGAGAATCGTCCCAAACATTAGATTCTCTTTGAATTTTTAATTCTTTATCTATAATGATGCGTGTAGGAGAATTGCCTTTCCAATGGCGAGTATTTAATTTAGGATTGTCTTTAATAACTGTGGTTGTTCCCGCTAAAATAGCATGTTCTTCAGCTCGCCACTTATGTACTAATTGCCTTGAAATTTCTTCTGTAATCCATACAGGTTTTCTTTCATCAGTTTGTATCGGACTTACAAATCCATCGCTGCTTTCTGCCCATTTTAAAATTATATATGGACGCTTCTTTTCATGGAAAGTAAAAAAACGTTTATTAATTTCTTTACATTCGTCTTCTAATACACCAATAGTAACATTACACCCTGCTTCTAGAAGCTTTTTTACACCACGACCACAAACTTTTTCATTGGTGTCTAGAGTTCCAATAACTACATTTGGAATTTTATTTTCAATAATTAAATCGGCACATGGAGGCGTTTTTCCAAAGTGAGAACATGGTTCTAGCGTAACATATATAGTTGCTTCTTTTAACAAAGTGGTGTCTTTAACAGCTTGGATAGCATTTACTTCTGCATGGTTTTTCCCAGCAGGACTTGTGTAACCTTCTCCAATTATTTTTCCGTTAGCAACAATAACACAGCCAACCATGGGGTTTGGGTAGGTGGTTCCTAATCCATTTTTAGCAAGTTCGATGCATCTTTTTATGTAGAAATCGTGTATATTCATCCCGAAATTTATCAAGGCAAAAATACTATTAAAACATTGTAATATTTCATGAATATAAGAGAAATTCAGCTAAAAGATAATGAAAGAATGGCTGAGATTGTAAGAGAAGTAATTGTAGAGATGGGAGCTCCAAAAGTAGGAACGGCTTATGAAGATAAAGCGCTAGAGAATTTATATGAAACTTATAATAAGGAAAGGGCTTGTTATTTTGTAATTGAGGTTGAAGGGGAAGTTGTTGGAGGTGCTGGAATTGCACATTTAGCAAATGAGGCTGAAACAGTTTGTGAACTTCAAAAAATGTATTTTTTGGGAAGTACACGTGGAAAAGGATTAGGAATGAAAATGATGCATACTTGTTTGAGCAAGGCTCAGGAGTTTAGGTATGAGCAATGTTATATTGAAACGATGCCTTATATGACAGACGCACAAAAATTATATAAAAAAGCGGGATTTCAATATCTGGACGCTCCAATGGGAAATACGGGTCATTATTCTTGCCCAGTATGGATGTTGAAAAAATTCATTTGATAAGACTCCTTTTTTTTGTTTCGTTTCTTTTGGGCGAGCAAAAAAATAAGGAGCATGAAGTCACTGGCATTTGGATTGGTATTAAAGCTAACAAATAATCAACGTAATTCTAAACTAGAGCTATTTAAACAATATTTTATTGGTAATGAAGTTAGGAGAAATAAAAAAGTTATATCAAAACGAATTAGAGGCTTTGTATCCTTTAGAGGAAATAAAAACTTTTTTTAATTGGCTTTGCGAGGCGTATTTACAATTAAAACCTTTTCAGATACAGCAGGATTTAGATCTAGTTATAGAAGCTAACAGTTTATTAAAATTTCAGTCAGCTTTAAATGCTTTAAAAGTAGAAAAGCCAATACAGTATATTCTAGGGAGTGCTCATTTTTATGGTATGGAATTTATGGTAAATGAGCACACCTTAATTCCGCGCCCAGAAACCGAAGAGTTGGTTTCATGGATTTTAAAAGATGTTTCAAAAAGCGATAATTTAAACATTCTTGACATTGGAACTGGAACGGGCTGTATTCCAATCGCTATTGCTAAAAACTTACCAAATGCAAGGGTGTATGCGTTGGATGTTTCTGTGGAAGCTCTAAAAATAGCAAAGAGGAATGCTGAAAGTAATAATGTAAAAGTTACATTTTCGGAAGTAGATATTCTTAAGTGTTCAGATTTGTCAATTATTTTTCCTGAAGTAAGCCGATTTGATGTTATAGTTTCAAATCCACCATATGTTCGGAATCTTGAAAAGAAGGAAATGAATACGAATGTTTTAGCATACGAGCCTGAAACAGCTTTGTTTGTAGCAGATGATAATGCGCTACTTTTTTATGAAATAATAGCTGTATTAGCTTCGAGTAATTTAAAAGAAGGTGGGAAGTTGTATTTTGAAATTAATCAATATTTAGGGAAGGAAATGCTGGAACTAATGGAGAAATATAAATTCAGCAATAATCAACTTAAAAAGGATCTTTTTGGAAATAACAGGATGATGAAGGGAGAGAAGTAGTAGCCTGTTTTTATCTGTTTTTCATCTTCTATAAGAAAGCTTTTTTACTATATTTGCATCACATTTGGCAATGAGGTCTGCCTTTAACCGCTCAAAATGAGCTGATGACTTCTACTGATAATGGCTTATGCCAGTGTAGAATCATTATATATATGTCAAAATGAATATCAAAACAATCAAAGATTATTTGTTCTCACTAGAGCAAATTCCCACATTATTTTATCTTTTTAAATGGATTTTAATTTGTGCTTTAATAGGAAGCATTGTAGGGAGTGTCTCTGCTTTTTTTCTATTAAGTTTAGAATGGGCAACAAATTGGAGAGAAACTCATTTGTGGATTATTGCGTTACTTCCATTAGGAGGGTTTATTATTGGACTGTCCTATCATTTATATGGAAATAGTGTAGTTAAAGGAAATAATTTGTTGTTGGAAGAGTTTCATACCCCAAAAAAGGTAATTCCTTTCCGTATGGCGCCTTTGGTGCTTTTTGGTACTATTGTTACTCATTTATTTGGAGGTTCGGCAGGACGAGAGGGAACTGCAGTACAAATAGGGGGAGCTATAGCAGATAGGTTTACAAAGTTGTTGAAACTATCTAATCGAGATAGGAGAATTGTTTTAATTGTAGGGATTAGCGCTGGTTTTGCTTCTGTATTTGGAACGCCCTTGGCAGGAGGGATTTTTGCATTGGAAGTTTTAATATTGGGTAGAATTCGTTTGGATGCTATTATTCCAAGTTTTATGGGAGCTGTTTTTGCAAATTATTTTTGTGAAGTTTGGAATGTATCTCATACACATTATCATATTTCTTCTGTGGCAGAGATGAATCCTGTAAACCTTTTATGGGCATTATTAGCAGGAATTATTTTCGGATTGGTAGCTATGTTATTTTCAAAATCTACCCATTTTTGGAGTAATTTATTTAAAAAACACATAAAATATCCTCCTTTAAGACCTTTTGTAGGAGGGATAGTTTTGGCTATTGCTGTTTATGCAATAGGAACCACAAAATATATAGGATTAGGAATTCCAACAATTGTAGATTCTTTTAATGAGAATTTAAATTCTTACGATTTTTTACTAAAACTTTTATTTACTTCCTTCACTTTAGGCGCAGGTTTTAAAGGGGGTGAGGTAACTCCTTTATTTTACATCGGAGCAGCATTAGGAAATGTGCTAATTTGGTTTATCCCGTTGCCAATGGGGTTATTGGCAGGAATGGGATTTGTAGCTGTTTTTGCTGGAGCAACAAATACTCCTATAGCATGTACTGTTATGGGGATAGAATTATTTGGAATTGAAGCAGGGGTTTTTATTGCATTGGCTTGTAGTACGGCTTATTTATTCTCTGGTCATACAGGGGTGTATTCTTCTCAGATAATTGGGAGTCCTAAAAACACTTCTTTTTTAAGGGAAAAAGGCTTGCATCTATCGGATATCAAAAATAAAAGACAGAAAAAATAAGGAAGTCTATTGCAGTAAGAATATGCTCGATACGGGAGCGTTTAACTATTTTTTAGATCAAATTTGTTTCCGAATTATTAGAGTTTTGCATTTTTGAGCCTTATGGATTCTAGATCTTTCTGGAAGTATGAGAATGAATTAAAAAAGCCGATAGATTAAGTTGTGAAATAAAATCTGTTTTTTTTAGATCTATTGTTGGTTTAAATATGTAGGATTAATTAGCGGCTCAGATTATAAAAATATCCTTCATTAACCTATATTTGTGATATCAGAAAAGAACGCACTCTTACTTTATTATTTTCATGGATATAGCAAAAAAAATTGAATCGCTACGTCAGGAATTGTCTCAGCATAATTATAATTATTATGTATTAGATACTCCTGAAATTTCAGATTATGAGTTTGATATTAAACTTAAAGAACTGCAAGAATTAGAAGCTAAACATCCCGAATTTTTTGATGCAAATTCTCCTACAGTTCGCGTAGGAGGAATGGTTAGTAAAAACTTCGAAACTATTGCGCATGAGCATCGGATGTATTCTTTAGATAATTCGTATTCAAAAGAAGATTTAGAAGATTGGGAAAAACGTATCCAACGTATTTTAGGAGATGTAGAGGTTGCTTTTACATGCGAATTAAAGTATGATGGAGCATCTATTAGCCTTACGTATGAAGATGGAGTTTTAGAAAAGGCAGTAACCCGTGGAGACGGATTTCAGGGGGATAATGTTACTAATAATATAAGAACAATTCGTTCTGTTCCTTTAAAATTAAAAGGTAGTTTCCCACAGAAATTTGATATCCGTGGAGAAATTGTTTTACCGTTGGAAGGGTTTGCAAAGATGAATCAGGAGCGTTTGGAAGCTGGAGAAGAAGCTTATATGAATCCTAGAAATACAGCCAGCGGAAGTTTAAAACTTCAGGACAGTGCTGAAGTGGCAAAACGTCCATTAGAGTGTTTACTTTATAATATTACGGGAGAAAATTTAGGAATTTCAAGTCAGTTTGAAAGTTTACAAAAAGCAAAAGAATGGGGTTTTAAGGTTCCTGAAGTTGCTAAACTTTGTAAAACAACTGCTGAAGTGATGGATTTTGTGAATTATTGGGATGTCCATAGGCATGAACTTCCTTATGAAATTGATGGGGTAGTGGTAAAGGTTAATAGTTTTCAGCATCAAGATGAGTTGGGTTATACAGCCAAAGCACCTCGTTGGGCAATGGCATATAAATTTAAAGCAGAGCAGGTATCTACTACTTTAGAAAGTATAACGTACCAAGTTGGTCGAACGGGAGCTATTACACCAGTAGCCAATTTAAAACCAGTCCTTTTGGCGGGAACTACTGTAAAAAGAGCTTCTTTACACAATGCAGACCAAATAGAAAAATTAGATGTTCGAGAAGGGGATGAGGTTTTTGTTGAAAAAGGAGGGGAGATTATTCCAAAAATTGTTGGGATAGATTTTACCAAACGAGCTCTTGATGCAGAGCCACATCATTATATTGAAAATTGCCCTGAATGTGGTACCGAATTAATTAGAAATGAAGGGGAGGCGCAACACTATTGTCCAAATACCTACGGTTGTCCGCCACAAATAACAGGACGGATACAGCATTTTATTTCTCGAAAAGCAATGGATATAGAAGGTCTTGGAGGAGAAACAGTAGAGTTGCTCTTTAAAGAAGGACTTATAAATAATTATGCCGATTTATATACGCTTAAAAAGGAAGATGTTATTCCTTTAGAGCGAATGGCAGAAAAATCTGCTGATAATCTCATTCAGGGAGTTGAAAAATCTAAAGAGATCCCTTTTGAACGAGTTTTATTTGCGCTTGGGATTCGTTTTGTAGGGGAGACAGTGGCAAAAAAGTTGGCTAAAGAGTACAAATCTATCGAGGCTTTAATGAATGCTTCCGTGGAAGAACTGGTGCAAGTAGATGAGATTGGAATAAGAATAGCAGAAAGTGTAGTCGATTTCTTTCAGAATGAAAAGAATTTAACCATTGTTAGTCGTTTAAAAGAATATGGCGTTCAACTGGAGATTTCTGCAGATAAGCTTGAAAATATTACAGATAAGTTCAAAGGAATTACATTTGTAGTGTCTGGTGTTTTTGAGAAAGTTTCAAGGAATGAACTTAAAAAACTAATTGAAGATAACAGCGGAAAAGTAGCTTCGTCTATTTCTTCAAAAACAACTTATGTGGTTGCTGGAGATAAAATGGGACCTAGCAAAAAGGAAAAGGCAGAAAAACTAGGTGTTACCATTATTTCTGAAGATGAATTTTTGGACATGTTATGAACAGCAAACAAATTTTGACGCTTTATTTTATTTTCAGTGCTGTATTCCTAATAGCATCACTTCTTCATGTAAAATTAGTAGCCAATATTGCTAAAGTTTCTTTAATTCCATTGGTGTTTTTTAATTACTATTTCTATAAAAATAAGTTGGAGTTAATTCCAATGTTATTGTTAATTTTTTGCTTCTTAGGAGATGTTTTTATGTTAGGTTTTAACAGGTATACCTCCCGTTTGTATTTGGTTACTTTTGGAATTCATCATTTAGTTTTTGCATTGGTTTGCTACAGAGCTATCCAAGATTTTAATGCTAAAAAGCTTATATTTTCTGCGCTACCAGTAATTACACTTTGGTTTGTATATTTTAATTATTCCATAAAAGACATCTTCGGTAGTCAGATGGGAGATTTGTATCCTTTTGTTTTGGCTTATTCTATTGTTTTGAGTGCTTTTACAATTATTTCCCTAGTTAATTATTTTAATAATGAAACAAAAGTAAATTTCTACCCAGTTATGGTAGCTGTTTGTTTTTTAATTGGAGATATTATAATGGCAATAGATAATTACCTTTTTGAATTATTCTTTTTTGATTTTACAGTGGTAGTAGTTAAAGTAATAGGTTATTTCTTTCTTCTGAAATTTATTAAGAGCTATAATTTTATACGTTTATACTAATTCCATCTGAAGATTTTTCTTTTTCGTCAAAATAAAAATCGATTCTCCCTAAATAAATTCCATAGCAACCAACTTGGTTAATAAGTACTTTTTGTCCTTTTCTGTTGATTTCTACTACTGGTTTGTCTAAAAAAGTATGTGTATGCCCACCAATAATTAAATCGATGTTTTCCGTGTTTTGTGCCAAAACAATATCAGAAACAGTGTTATCTTGGTATTTAAAACCTAAATGTGATAAACAAATAACAAGGTCGCATTTTTGTTCTTTTTTTAGTTCTCTGGTTAAATCTTGTGCAATTTCAATTGGATCGAGATATTTGGTTTCTTTATAGAGTCCTTTAGTAACAAGACCTTCCAGCTCAACCCCTAACCCAAAAACTCCAATTTTAAGACCGTCTTTAGTAAAAATTTTATAGGGCTTTATTTGTCCATCCATAATGGTGTTGGAAAAATCGTAATTACCGTTTATAATTTCGAACTTTGCATTTGGAAGCTGAGAAAGCAAGCCGTCAATACCATTATCAAAATCGTGATTTCCAAGGGTAGCAGCATCGTATTTTAGCATGCTCATTAACTTAAATTCAATTTCACCTCCGTAGAAATTAAAATAAGGAGTACCTTGAAAAATATCTCCAGCATCCAATAAAAGTGTATTTGGATTTTCTGTTCTTATTTGTTCAATTAAAGTAGCTCGTCTAGCCACTCCTCCTTGGTTAGGGTTTCTGGCATCGGTGGCAGGGAATGGGTCTATATGACTGTGCACATCGTTGGTGTGGAGTATTGTAATATGTTTTTTTCTTTCCGTAGAACAAGAAGTTAACGAAAGTCCGCCAGCTGTTATGAATGCAGTACTTGCTACTGTATTGTTTATAAATTGTCTTCTTTTCATTACTTACTTTTTTATAAATCTGTTATCGGTACTCGCTTTAATAGTGTCTACTTTTTCAAAATAATCTATCAATTCGTTTCGTAATAAATAATTAATATCTATAGTTTGAATTGGATTCTTAAAAAAGTTCATATGGTCTCCGCCCGTTGCAAGAAAATCTGAAGTTGCTACAAAATAGGTTCTATTGTCTTCAATAGGTTTTCCGTTTATGGTGCTACTTTTTACAGAGCTATCCCTGTTTAGAATTATTTGTAATTGTTTACTAATGGGGTGAGCAGTTTGCTTTTCAGCTAAAAAAGAAATAAGTTCTTTTACCTTTTCTGCGGACAATTCTAGCACATAAGTTTCATTTTTAAAAGGCATAATTTCGTATGCTGTTCTTCGGCTAACTTTTCCTTTTGACATTGCTGCGCGAATTCCTCCGTGATTCAAAAGCACAAAATCTATGTTATTTCCTGTACGTTTATTAAAAATTGGATTAGATTGTTCGTAAGTAATATCTGCCATCAAATTTCCGATAGAAGAGTTTAATTTACCATCATTTTTAGACAAATTAGTAGGATTATACGCTAATTGTGCGTCTAAAACTTCTTCAATATGCTCGCGATAAGGTGTTATAAATTGATCTATACTATCCACGCTAGCTATAGAATCTGTTATATTTATTCTTTTTCCTGTAATACTACTGGGGGCGTTAATCCCTTGATTACAAGAGATGAAACCTGTGATTGTTATAAATATAACAAAATGTTTAGTTTTAAGAGGCATAAGATTCTTAATTTTAATATCAGGAACTATTGAAAGTTTTACATTTGCAAAAATAACGGAAATGTAAATGATTTTTAAGGGCCTTAAAGAAAAATCAATAAAAAAAGCAATTCAGAAGTCAGTTCTAAACCAAGTTCAGTCTGCTGGAGACACTGGTGTTGTGCGTTCGCTTGCTATTGTTATTAATTATGACAAGCTGGTAGATTACAAACCACTTATGGATATAGCAAAAGCTATAAATATAAGTAATGAAGACGTTTATATTATTGGGTATGTAAATAAGTTTTATAAGAATGTAAATTATTTGATACCTGTTTTTACAGATAATTCCTTCGGTATGAAGGGGAAAATTAAAAGTGAAGAAGTAAGCGAGTTTTTAAAGCGGGATTATGATATTGTGATTAATTATTATACAGAACCGAATATTTATTTAACGCTAGTTTCAGCTTTAATTAAAAGTGAGTTAAAAGTAGGGATTACTAGCGAAGGAGAAGTAATAAACAATTTAGTATTGAAGACAGATGAAAAGGATTTTTCTCAGTTTAATAATGAACTAGTTAAATACCTTTCTATTTTAAAAAAGATATGATTATGTCAAAGTTTTTAGGAACGGGAGTTGCATTAGTAACACCTTTCAGAGAAGATTTAAGTGTTGATGTGGATGCATTAATCAACATTGTAAACCATGCAATTAATGGGGGAGTAGAATATTTGGTGGTTTTAGGAACTACTGCAGAATCTGCTACACTTACTAAGGAGGAAAAAGAACTTGTAAAACATACAATAGTAAAAGCTAATAGTGGACGTGTTCCTTTGGTTGTTGGTGTTGGAGGTAATAATACTGCTGAGGTAGTAAACGAACTTCAAACAAGCGATCTTAGTGCTTTTGATGCAATTTTATCAGTATCGCCTTACTATAATAAACCTACACAAGAAGGAATTTATCAGCATTTTAAAGCAATAGCAGAGGTTTCTCCGTTGCCAATAATTTTATACAACGTTCCTGGAAGAACAGGTTCTAATGTATTGCCAAAAACAATTATTCGTCTTGCAACCGATTTTAAAAATATTATTGGAGTAAAAGAAGCAGCAGGAGATATTGTTCAAGCTATGCGTTTAATTAAAGACAAACCTAAAGACTTTTTAGTAATTTCTGGGGATGATATGATTACGTTACCGATGATTCTTGCTGGTGGAGCTGGTGTTATTTCTGTTATTGGGCAAGGGTTGCCAAAAGAATTTTCTTTAATGGTACGTTATGCTTTAAGAGGTAATTTGGATGATGCAAATAATATCCATTTCCAATTAATGGATATTATAGATTATATTTTTGAAGAAGGAAATCCAGCTGGAATTAAAGCTGTGTTTGAGAATTTAGGATTAAGCACTGGGAAAGTGAGACTTCCTTTAATGGAGGCAACAGCTGCACTAAAACAGAAGATAAATAGTTTTCCTATTTTAGCCACAAATAAAATTAATGGTTAAAAGACTTAAGGATATTGGGTTTGGATTAAATGCCACTAAAAATGTAAAAAGATTTATTACAGAAGACGGGCGGTTTAATACAAGCCATATTAATAAAAAAAGCATATTTGAATCCACGTATTCCTATTTAATTAGGATTTCGTGGATTTCTTTTTTTTGTTATGTTTTATTAGCATACATTTTAATAAATGTTCTTTTTGCGTTAGGGTATGTTTTTATTGGTGTTAATGATATTTCTGCTTATGAATCGCCTTATTTTATAGATAACTTCCTTAATGCTTTTCTATTTTCATCACAAACAATAACAACCGTAGGTTACGGGGTTATGTCGCCTTCTGGAACAGCATCTGGCATTCTGGCAAGCTTTGAAGCTTTGGTAGGTTTGTTGAGTTTTTCTTTTACAACAGGATTGTTATATGGGCGTTTTTCTAAACCTAAAACTCTTATTTCTTTCAGCAAAAATTTTGTAGTCCGCCCTTTTAGAAATAAAAGAGCCTTGATGATTAAAGTAATGAATACAAGTAGAAATATTCTTATTAAACCAAAGGTGGATGTTACTTTAATCTTACATAAATTGGTTAATGGGTATTTTCAGCCCGAATATTTTAATCTAAAATTAGAGCGTAAAACCATTACATATTTGCCAACAACGTGGACTATTGTGCATGAAATAGATGAAGAAAGTCCTTTTTTTAATCTAACAAAAGAAAAAATTGAAGAATATAAAGCAGAGATAGTAGTATTATTTTCTTATTATGATGATGCCTTTAATAATGAAATTTACGATGTAAAATCTTATTTATATAGGGATTTAATTATAGATAAAAAGTTTACGAAGTCCTATGGATATGGAGAAGAAGGGAGGCTTGTAATAGATCATTCCATGCTTCATGATATTGAAAACTTATAAATAAAGTGTTGCAACAAGTTAAACTTTTAATAAAAATTAAACGAAGTATTGCCAATTACTTTTGAAGTGCTTTTCTTCACACTTTAAAATAGTTTTTTAAATTACATATATTTAACTAATTTTGCCGGATGATTAAAAATATGAAGTATACATATTTAGCAGTTCTTTTAGTTGTATTATTTACAAGTTGTAGTGAATATCAAAAAGTACTAAAAGATAGTGATGTTAAGAAGAAATATGATATGGCCGAAAAGCTTTATAATGAAGGAGATTATAAGCGAGCTATTAGACTTTTTGAACAAATAGTTCCTCAATATGTTGGGAAACCACAAGGAGAGCGTTTAATCTATTTTTATGCGAATTCTTATTATCAAACAGGCGACTATTATTTAGCAGCTTATCAATTTGAGAGATTTTCAAAATCATATCCACGAAGTGATAAAGCTGAAGAAGCTGCTTTTTTAGGCGCTAAGAGTCAGTATTTAACATCGCCTAGATATAGTTTAGACCAAACGGAAACGGACAAAGCTATTAGTAAGGTTCAGGTGTTTATTAACACGCATCCAGAATCGGAATATATGGATGAAGCCAATGAAATGGCAGCAGATTTAAGAGCAAAGAAAGAAAAGAAAGCTTTTGAAATAGCAAAGCAATATAATAGAATATCAGATTACCACGCCTCTATAAAGTCTTTTGAGTTATTCTTTAAAGAGTTCCCTGGATCTGTTTATAAAGAGGATGCTTTATATTACGATTATTTAGCGAAATACAACCTAGCAGTAAATAGTATTTATTCTAAAAGAGAAGAGCGTATAGGGCAAGCAAAAGAAGCATATACTAAATTGATTAGTGAATTCAGCGATACTGAATATAAGAATAAAGCCGAAAGAATGAATGCAGATTTGGATACAGAATTGCAAGAATTCAAAGAATTATTAGAGAAATACGAAATACAGTAAATAAGAAAAGTTATGAGCGAATTAAGAAATTCCGAAGCACCAGTTTCTACAGTAACTTACGATAGAAATGAGATAGATGAGCCTACAAACAATATTTATGAGGCTATATCTGTTATTGCTAAGCGTGCAAATCAAATTAATGGGGATATTAAGAAGGAGTTGATTGAAAAATTGGAAGAGTTTGCTACTTACACAGATAGTCTTGAAGAGATTTTCGAAAATAAAGAGCAGATAGAAGTTTCTAAATTTTACGAAAAATTACCTAAACCTCACGCAATTGCTGTAGAAGAGTGGTTGAAAGATAAGGTTTATTACAGAAACACAGAAAAAGAGTAAGGCATGTCCATACTTAGCGGCAAAAAAGTTTTACTTGGTATTACAGGAGGTATTGCCGCTTATAAATCGGCTTTTTTAATACGTTTATTTATTAAAGCTGGAGCAAGCGTTAAAGTTGTAATGACAGAATCTGCTAAAGATTTCGTTACTCCTTTAACGCTTTCTACGTTGTCTAAAAACAAGGTTTATTCTTCTTTTACAGATGAAGAAGAGGAGAATGAACTTTGGAATAATCATGTAGATTTAGGGTTGTGGGCAGATGTTATGGTAATTGCTCCTGCAACGGCAAATACCTTGTCTAAAATGGCATCTGGAACCTCAGATAATTTTCTGTTGGCAACCTATCTGTCTGCTAAATGTCCGGTATATTTTGCGCCAGCAATGGATCTGGATATGTATAAACACCCATCTACAATTGCTACTTTTGAAACTCTAAAATCTTTTGGAAATATAATGATTGCTGCTGGACATGGAGAATTGGCTAGCGGACTTGTAGGCGAAGGGAGAATGGCAGAACCAGAAGAAATAGTATCTTTTATATCAAAAGATATTCTTTCTAAACTTCCTTTGAAAGGGAAGAGGGTGTTAATAACTGCCGGGCCTACTTATGAGGCTATAGATCCAGTTCGTTTTATAGGAAATCATTCAAGCGGGAGAATGGGGTATGCTTTGGCAGAAAAAGCTGCAAATTTAGGAGCAGAAGTTTTCTTGATTTCGGGACCTACACATTTAACTATTTCACATTCTTATATAAAATTGGTCAGAGTTACCTCCGCAGAAGAAATGTACAATGCTACACATCAGGTTTTTAATCAAGTTGATATAGCCATACTTTCTGCTGCTGTGGCAGATTACCGCCCAGCTACCATTGCAGATAAGAAAATAAAGAAAAAAATGGCGACAATGAAGATAGATTTGGAGCCAACACAAGATATTCTAGCTTCTTTAGGAAGAAATAAAGAAAAACAGTTTTTAGTAGGGTTTGCTTTAGAGACTAACAACGAACTAGAAAATGCAAAAAAGAAGCTTTCTGCAAAGAATTTAGATGCTATTGTTTTAAATTCGTTAAACGATAAAGGTGCAGGTTTTGGAAAAACCACAAATAAAGTTACTTTTATAGATAAGAATCTAAATAGTATTCCGTTTCCATTAAAATCAAAAACGGAAGTAGCAAATGATATCTTTAACGAAATCTTGAATCGCCTGAATGATTAAAAAGCTTTTTTTACTCGTAATTTTATGCTCACTACAAGTTGCAGTTGCACAAGAATTGAGCTGTACTGTTATTGTTAATTCCGACCAAGTAAATCAAACAAACAAGCAAATATTTAAAACCCTAGAGAAGTCGCTTAACGATTATGTAAACCAAACAAAGTGGACAAATCGTACCTTTTCAGTAAAAGAAAGAATAGAATGTAGTATGATGATTACCATTAATAAGTACGAAAACAGTGCTTTTAGTGGAACAATTCAAGTGCAATCTAATCGTCCAGTTTTTAATTCTACTTACCAATCTCCAGTATTTAATTATCAAGACAAGCGTTTTACATTTAATTATGTGGAGTTTGCACCTTTATATTTTAACCCTAATGTTTTTGAGTCTAATTTAACTTCGGTTATAACTTACTACGTATATATTATTTTAGGAATAGATGCCGATACTTTTGTAAAAGAAGGCGGTACGCCATACTTTAAACAGGCGCAAAATATTGTAAACTTGTCGCAAGGAAGCGGGTATGCAGGTTGGCAACAAACAGATGGCAATAGAACACGTTGGGAGTTGGTAGATAACCTTTTGTCTAATACCTTTAAGGAATATCGTTTGGCATTGTATAATTACCATCGATTAGGGCTTGATAATTTAGTTGATAATGCAAGTTTAGCAAAGCAATCGATAGCAGGCTCCATGAAACTTTTTGACAAATTGAATAACGTCCGACCTAATTCTTTTGTGCTTCAGGCGTTTTTTGATGCAAAATCTGAAGAAATAGCAAATGTTTTTTCAGACGGACCAAAAGTAGATATTGTAAAGCTCAAAGAAACACTAAATGAGATTGCACCACTTTATTCCGATACTTGGTCTCGTATAAAATACTAACATTATTTTATTCCGCTTGAAATAACAATTATCTTTGATAAATAAAATTAGATAGCATTGTTAGTAACACTTACAATTAAAAATTTCGCGTTAATAGATAACCTTCAAGTTTCTTTTAAAGATGGATTAACAGCCATAACTGGAGAAACTGGAGCAGGAAAATCCATTCTTTTAGGTGGAATCTCTTTGATATTAGGAAAACGAGCCGATTTAAGTAGTATTAAAAATAGTGATGAAAAATGTGTCATTGAGGCTAGTTTCGCTATTAATAATTACAATTTAGAAGGTTTTTTTAAGGCGAATGACCTCGATTTTGAAAAGCAAACCATCATCCGAAGAGAAATACTTCCAAGTGGGAAATCGCGTGCCTTTATTAATGATACTCCTGTAACCTTAGATGTGTTATCGAGTTTGGGGGTACAACTTATAGATATTCATTCGCAACATCAAACACTGCAACTTACCGACAATAATTTTCAGTTTCAAGTGGTAGATGCTGTGGCAGGGAATGGTGTTGTTTTAAATGATTATTCTGAAAAACTTTCTAAATATCATCATACAAAAAAGGAATTAAAAAAGTTAATCGATTTCCAACAAGAAGCAGATAAAGAGTATGATTACAATTCTTTTTTATTGCAAGAATTGCAGTCGGTAAACTTAAAAGAAGGAATGCTTGAGGAATTGGAAGCTGCTTATGAAAAACTCAATAATGTAGAAGAAATTACCGAAAATGTTTCTCATGCACTTCAGGTTTTAGGAGAAGAGCAGATAGGGACTTTAAGTGGTTTAAATGAGCTTAAAAATATTTTTAATAAGCTTTCTCATTTTGGAGAATCCTACAAAGAACTATCAACTAGAGTACAATCTGTTTTAATTGAGTTGGACGATATTTACGTGGAAATACAGCGGATAGAGGAGAACTTAGAAGCCGATCCACAGCAGTTGGAAGAAGTAAATACTAAGTTGCAGCTCTTGTACAGTCTTCAGAAAAAGCATAATGTTTTAGAAATAAATGAGCTCTTGCAGGTGCAAGAAGAGCTAGCCGAAAAAGTTTCTAAAACTGAAAATTTGGAAGCTGAAATAAAAGAGCGTCAGTTAAAATTATTAAAGCAAGAAGAAGAACTAGATGCTCTTGCTACAAAAATTCATCAGCAAAGAGAAAAATCAATTCCTGCTTTAAAAACTCATTTAGAGAATGTGCTTTCGGAAGTAGGAATGCCAAATGCACAGTTTAAGCTAGATTTAGTTGCCACCAACAAGTATTTTGTGAACGGAAAAGACGAACTTCACTTTTTGTTTTCAGCAAATAAAGGAGGCAGTTTTAACGAATTGAAAAAAGTAGCTTCTGGAGGAGAGTTGTCTAGAATTATGTTGGCCATAAAATCTCTTTTAGCGCAGTATATGCAATTACCAACCATCATGTTTGACGAGATAGACACAGGAGTTTCTGGAGAAGTATCTACAAAAATGGGTGGAATTATGCATGAAATGAGTAAAACGATGCAGGTTTTTACAATAACCCATTTACCACAAGTAGCTGCCAAAGGAGATGTACAGTTTAAAGTATTTAAAGAAGATAAAGGAGGAATTACAGCTTCTCAGATTAAACAACTCACTGAGGACGAACGTGTTCAAGAAATAGCGGAAATGTTAGGAGGGAAGGATGTTTCTAGTTCTGCAATGGCTCATGCTAAAGAATTATTGTTAAAGAAAGTGTAATTGTAACTTAATAGAAGTATCAAAGTAAAAAAATAGACTTTTTTACAAATAATTTGAATATTTTTGAGGCTTCAAACGAAAATAAGCAATTAACCAAAAGGATATGTCATATAATTTATTAAAAGGAAAGAAAGGGATAATCTTCGGAGCGTTAGACGAGAATTCAATAGCATGGAAAACGGCTATTAAAGCGCACGAAGAAGGAGCTACATTTGTTTTAACTAATGCGCCAATTGCCATGAGAATGGGACAAATTAAAGAATTGGCAGAAAAAACAGGTTCTGAAATTATTCCTGCGGATGCAACTAATGTAGAAGACTTAGAAAACCTTGTTGAAAAAGCAATGGAAATTCTAGGAGGAAAAATCGACTTTGTATTGCATTCAATTGGGATGTCTATAAACGTTAGAAAAGGAAGACATTATACAGATCAGAAATACGATTTTACCGACAAAGGGTGGGATGTTTCTGCATTATCTTTCCATAAAGTATGTCAGACATTGTATCAAAAAGATGCAATGAACGAATGGGGAAGTATTGTAGCATTAACTTACATGGCTGCACAACGTGTATTCCCAGACTACAATGATATGGCAGATAATAAGGCATACTTAGAGTCTATTGCTAGAAGTTTTGGATATTTCTATGGAAAACAAAAAAATGTACGTGTAAATACTATTTCTCAATCTCCAACCCCAACAACAGCGGGACAAGGAGTAAAAGGTTTTGACGGATTTATTGCTTATGCAGATAAAATGTCTCCTTTAGGAAATGCTACTGCTCAAGAATGTGCAGATTACACTATTAGTTTGTTTTCGGATCTTACTAAAAAGGTAACAATGCAAAACTTATTTCACGACGGAGGTTTCTCTAATACAGGAGTTAGTAATGAAGTGATGGAGAAGTTTATGACTGAAGAATAATTAGTTAATAAAATATATTAAGCTGTTTGAAAAGTGAAAATGGAATTTTATAAATCGCTTTTTAAACAGCTTTCTTGTTTCTAAAAAGAGTGAAGTAGATGGCGCTTAATTTTTCGTTTATAATTCCTGTTTTTAACAGGCCAGAAGAAGTTAAAGAGTTACTTGTAAGTATGAATTTGCTTACAGGGGAGATCCCTTTTGAAATTGTAATTGTAGAAGACGGTTCTACAATTTCTTCGGAAGAAATTGTAAATGATTTTAAAGACACGCTAAACATCTCTTATTATTTCAAAGAGAATTCTGGGCCTGGAGATTCTCGTAATTTTGGAATGCAAAAAGCAAAAGGAAACTATTTTATTATTTTAGATTCCGATTGTATTTTACCTCCACAGTACTTAGAGGAAGCTCAAAATGCACTAGCTCAAAACTATATAGATTGTTATGGAGGTCCAGATGCAGCTCATAAATCGTTTTCCGATCTTCAAAAGGCTATAAATTATAGTATGACTTCCATTCTTACCACAGGAGGAATACGTGGCGGAAAAAAAGCGGTAAATAAATTTCAGCCTAGAAGTTTTAATATGGGACTTTCTAAAAAGGCTTTTGAAGTAACAGGCGGATTTGGAAAAATTCACCCAGGAGAAGATCCAGATTTAACAATAAGATTATGGAAAGCAGGGTTTGAAACTGTTTTAATCCCACAAGCATTTGTATATCATAAGCGGAGGATATCTTGGGAGAAGTTTTACCTACAGGTTCAAAAATTTGGTCTTACTAGGCCTATTTTAAATAAATGGCATCCAGAGACTAAAAAAATAACCTATTGGTTTCCTACATTTTTTGTATTCGGACTAGCATTCTCTTTATTGATGTGGTTTGCAGGTGTTTCTATATTTTTAAAAATCTATGGATTGTATTTTCTAGCTATTTTTATTGATGCACTTTTAAAAAATAAAAGTCTTAAAATTGCGTTTTTAGCTGTTTATGCAGTAATTATACAGTTTTTTGGATATGGATTAGCTTTTGTGAAATCTACAATTTTGATTACCTTTTCCAATAAAAAACCAGAACAGATTTTTCCAAAACTTTTTTTTAGTTAATGGCAGGAAAATTTTTAGAATATATTAAAAGTGTGCTAAAGAAGCCAAAGGCATCAATTTTTTTGATGTTTCTTGTGATTTCTTTTTTTATTTGGTTTCTAATATCCCTTTCAGATACCTACACTTCGCATGTAAGTTTTAAGTTGAATTATAGTGGGATTCCTGAGGATAAACTAATTCTTGGAAAACCTAAAACTTCTTTAACTACCAATATTGAAACCTCAGGATTTAAGATTTTAAATTATCGAATTTTCAGAAGGGATATTTTTTTAAATCTAACAGATTTTAAAAAGGAAGGAAATAAATATTATTTGTTACCAGATGCTATTGAAGAGGTAATTAATATTCAGCATAAATCGGTGAATATAAGAAGAGTAGCTGTGGATTCTTTAATTTTAAAACTGGGAGTTAACGAAAAAAAATATGTCAAGGTAATTCCTAAGATTCATATATCTTATGCAGAAGATTATCAGTTAAGAGATTCTTTAAAAATAACTCCCGATAGTATTTGGGTTAGAGGTCCAGAAGATGTTGTAAAAACGATTACAGCTATAGAAACAGAAGACATGGAGTATAAGAATGTACGTAGTGATTTTAATTATACTGTACCTTTAAATATTCCTGATTCTGTTGAAAACATAGAATTTCAAACTAAAAAAGTTTCTGTAGAAGCAGTAGTAGAGCGCTATTCAGAAAAAATAATTTTAGTTCCAGTACAAGTAGAGAATTTACCAGAAAACATTAGTTTAAGAATATATCCTGAAAAAATTAAATTGCTTTGTAAAGCTCCGATTTCAGAATTGAAACGAATTAATGAAAACGCTTTCAAAGTTGTTTGTAATTACAACGAAATTTCGGAGGAAACCACCTACTTAATTCCGCAGTTAATTGAGCAGCCAAAGTTTCTTTCTTCAGTAAAAATATTGGACAGAAAAGTTGAGTTCCTCATAAAAAAGCAGTAAATTATGATAGTAGGTTTGACAGGAGGTATTGGAAGCGGGAAATCTACAGTAGCTAAATTCTTTAAAGAATTAGGAGTCCCAGTTTATATTGCAGATTTAGAGGCCAAAAAGCTAATGGAAACTAATGATGATATTAGAAGGGATATCATTAGTATTTTTGGAGCTGATGCTTATGAAAATAATCTTCCGAATCGTAAGTATCTGGCTGAAATTGTTTTTGAAAACCCCGAAAAGTTAGAACAATTAAATGCAATAATTCACCCTGCTGTTGGAAAACATTTTGAGGAATGGTATCAGCAGCAAAAAGTTCCTTATGTTATTAAAGAGGTAGCTATTCTTTTTGAAAATGGAGGAGATAAACAATGTGATTTAGTAATTACAGTTACAGCTCCAAAAGAAATTAGAATAGAAAGGGTGTTAAAAAGAGATCAAACTACACGTAAAGCCATTGAAGCTAGAATGCAGAATCAATGGAGCGATAAAGAGAAAATTAAGAAATCTGACTTTGTTATAGAAAACATAGTTATAGATAATACCCACCAAATAGTTGAGGAGTTACACCGAATGATACTTAAAAAAAGCATTTGAAGCAAAAATTTTAACATTTTTGTTAACGTTAGGTTAAATGCTTAACATACCTTATTACAATGTCTTAATTTTGACAAAATGAGTAGACGCTTATTTGTACTTTTGGTAATATTGATGAGTTTATCCCTGATGGGGATTATATTCGTTCAAGGTTACTGGATTAAAACCGCAGTAGACGATAAGGAAGAACAATTTTCTAATACAATTTCTCTGGCATTGCATTCTGTTTCAGACAAAATTCAGAAAAGAGAAATGAGAGATTATTTTGACGAGTATGCTAACTTAAAAGATAGTGTAGGAGAGTTAAAAGAATCTAATGTAAAAGAGTTTTTCTTTGTTGAAAGGGATAAGAGTAGTAATGAAACATTGATTTACTCTCACGGAATTTTAGAAGAAGATTACGGAATCTCTTCCACGTTCTTTGATAATAATAGTACTGATTCTTCAACAATTAAAAATTATACGAGTAAGAGAACTACGCAAATTTTTAAAGAAGAATATGGTATTGATGGTAAGGTTTATTCTCCTGTAGAACGGATTGAAAAAATAGGTGGGTTTTCAGCTATGGATAAAGCACTTTTTGAAGATGTATTTATGGTGTCTGCAAAACGTGTTCCAATTCATAAACGGGTTACCAACCAAGAAATAGAATTATTACTTCAACAAGCTCTAAAAGACAGAGGGATAAAATTGAACTTTGAATATGGAGTTTATAGTAAAGGATTGGCAACAAAAGTCCGTTCGAGTAATAAAATTCAACTTGCAGAGTCTAGATATAAAACTCCATTATTTATAGATAGCGATGGAAAAAGTAATTATGATTTGGTAGTTAGTTTTCCTGAAAAGAAAAAATTCTTGATATCTTCCATAATGGAAATGGCCATATTATCAATAATATTTACATTGATAATTTTAATAGCCTATTCAAGTGCATTGTATCAATTGATAAAACAAAAACAAATCTCTGAGATTAAAACAGATTTTATCAATAATATGACGCATGAGTTTAAAACGCCTATTGCTACAATTAATTTGGCATTAGATTCATTAAAAAATCCAAAAGCATTTGATGATACTGATAAAGTAAAAAGGTATTTACAAATGATAAGGGATGAAAATAAGCGAATGCATGCTCAGGTTGAAAATGTACTAAGAATATCTAAATTAGAGAAAAATCAGCTTGATATTAGTAAAGATAAGGTTGATGTTCATGAAATTATAGATGAAGCAATAGCACATGTAGAATTGATGGTAGAAAACCGTGGAGGGTATGTAAAAACACATTTAGATGCCACCAGAAATGAAATTTTAGGAAACGATTTTCACCTTACCAATATATTAGTTAACATTTTGGATAATGCTAATAAGTATTCTCCAAATGCTCCAGAAATAAATGTTTATACTGAAGTTGTAAAAAACAGTATTGTTATTAAAATAACAGACAATGGAGCAGGAATGAGTAAAGCAGTATTAAAAAGAATATTTGAAAAATTTTATAGAGAATCTACTGGAAATATACACAATATAAAAGGCCATGGTTTAGGATTGGCATATGTAAAAAGTATAGTAGAGGACCATCAAGGCGAAGTATACGCCGAAAGTGAAAAAGATAAAGGAAGTACCTTTTTTGTGAAGTTACCTTTAATATAAAAACATGGAAACAGTAAATAAAAAGATTTTATTAGTAGAAGATGATCCTAATTTTGGTATCGTACTGAAAGATTATTTATCAATGAATGATTTTGATGTAACCTTAGCTAAGAATGGGATGGAAGGGTATGAGAAATTCAGAAAAGATCATTACGATTTATGTATTTTAGATGTAATGATGCCCTATAAAGATGGATTTACTTTGGCTAAAGAAATAAGAGAAAAGGATGAAAACATTCCGATTATCTTTTTAACTGCCAAAACAATGAAAGAAGATGTATTGAAAGGTTATAAGGTTGGTGCAGATGACTACTTAAACAAGCCTTTTGATTCTGAAGTTTTATTGTTTAAAATTAAAGCCATCATTCAAAGAAAATCAACAGAATCTTTGGCAGATAGTAAGCAATTTGAATTTGAAATAGGAAACTTTCATTTAAATTCAAAGCTTAGATTTCTTACTTATAAGGAAGAGGAGCCAATTAAACTCTCTCCAAAAGAGAACGAATTATTACGTTTGTTAGCGCTTCATGAAAATGATTTGATGCCAAGAGAATTAGCATTGACTAAAATATGGAGAGACGATAATTATTTTACATCGCGTAGTATGGATGTTTACATAGCAAAGCTTCGTAAATATTTAAAGAAAGATGATGAAGTAGAAATTCTAAATATACACGGAGAAGGCTTTAGATTAGTAGTTAAAAGCGAAGCTAATAATTAGGCTGGCTCCAAAATAATATAATTTATATCGATTTTAAAAAGGGATAACTGTAATACAGTTATCCCTTTTTTGTTGCAGGATTTATATTATTTTTTGAAATTGGCTCAATATCTAATTTTTAAGAATACGTTGTGTTAAGTTTAACAAAAGTGTTTTCTTGTGTTAAATTTATATGTATTTTTAATGATAAACAACCTAATTTAACTTAATATTCAATCATGAAAAGACTATTATTAACCATGTCTTTGTTATTGTGTTGTACTATGGTATTCTCTCAGACCATTACAGGTACAGTAACAGATTCGCAAGGAACTCCTTTGCCCGGAGTTTCCATTGTTGTTGATCAAACAGCAAAAGGAACATCAACAGATTTTGATGGTAATTACACAATTAATGCAACATCTAGTCAAGTATTAGTATTTACTTATGTAGGTATGAAAACGCTAAAAAAAAGCGTAGGCTCTGACAGTGTAATAGATGTTGTTTTAACTGAAGACGCTCAGAGTTTAGATGAAGTTGTGGTAACAGCTTTAGGTATTTCAAGAGATAAAAAATCTTTAGGATATGCTACTCAAGAAGTAGATGGAGAAGATTTTAATTTAACTAATGAACAAAATGTTCTTGGATCACTATCAGGTCGTGTTGCAGGGGTTCAAGTAACAGGTGCTTCTGGAGCTAGTATGGGGGGAACTCAAAAAATTAAAATCAGAGGAGTTAATTCTATTAGTGGAGGAGATCAACCACTTATAGTAATTGATGGAACCCCAATATCTAATGCTAATTTTTCAGGGAGTGATCAAGCTGATTACGGAAATTTAGCGCAAGATATTAATCCTAATGACATAGCAGAAGTAAATGTTCTTAAAGGACCTGCAGCATCTGCATTATATGGAATACGTGGACAATTTGGTGTAATAATGATAACTACTAAAAAGGGTAAAAAAGGACCTCGAAAAGTAGATGTGCAGTTATCATCGTCATTTTCTATGGAATCTGCGTATAATTTTATTCCGTTACAAAACATGTATGGAGGTGGATCTAGTCAGACATTTCGAACACTTCCAAACGGCGATCCATACGTAGATATGAGTGTTGATGAAAGTTGGGGACCAAAAATGGATGGAACTCCAGTGCGTCAGGTATTTAGTTTTTATCCTCAAGACCCTCAATATGGACAGCTAACACCTTTTGTTGCGCATCCAAATAATGTTGAAGATTATTATAAAACAGGAACAACATTTAATAATAGTATTACAATAACAGGGGGAAATGAAAATACTTCTATTCGTTTAAGCGCTAATGATACTAGAGTGGAAGGGGTGGTTCCTAATACTTCTTTAAACAGAAATAATGTTGGCTTGAGCGCAAGTTTAAACCTTACCGATAACTTGGTGGTTTCTAGTAATATTAATTATGCAGGAAATGAAGGGCAGCGTCCATCTCAAGGATCTGAATATGGAGGTGCATACATGGTTCAATGGTTTCAAAGAAATTTAGATATGAACCGTTTAAGAGATTATAAATATAACGACGGAACCTTTCTTCATTGGAACTTAGGAAGACCAGATTCAAGTACTGGTGAAATATCAGATTTTGAACCGTTGTATTGGAACAATCCATATTTTGAAGCTTATGAAAATTTAAGTAATGATAGTCGAGATAGATTTTTTGGAGATATAGGGATGTCTTATAAAATTATTCCTGAGCTAGAAGTTAGCGGATTCATACGTACGGATATGTATACACAAAATATAGAACAGCGTCAAGCTTTTGGAGGGACACGTTTACCTTCTTATTCGGTTGGGAAGTATCAAAACAAAGAATTTAACTACGAACTTTTAGCACAATATAAAAATACATGGGATAAATTTTCTTTAGATGCTACTGTAGGAGGAAATATTTATGATAGAGACTATAGTTATTTAAGTCAAAGTACAGTAGGAGGTTTATCTTCTCCTGGGTTTTATAATATTGCTGCTTCAATAGATCGTCCCGATACTAAATCTTACAAACTAAGAAAGAAGATTAGAAGTTTTTATAGTTTAGTTTCTTTAGGTTATGACGGAACATATTTTATAGATGCTTCTATAAGAAATGACAACTCTTCTGCATTGCCAAAGGATAACAACTCTTATTGGTACCCTTCTGTTTCTGGAAGTGTTGTGTTTAGTGAGCTTATAGATTGGACTCCTCTGTCATTTGGTAAAATTAGAGCTAGTTATGCACAAGCTGGTTCAGATTTAAGCCCGTATCAAACAAGTTTAAATTATGGAGTAGGAACTGTTTATAACGGAACTAATACTTTATATGTTCCAGATGAACTTAATAATCCAAATATAGAACCTTCTTTTTCTAATTCATTTGAAGCTGGTTTAGAGTTAAACTTTTTCAGTAATCGTTTAGGGTTTGATTTTACATATTATCAGCAAAAAAATAAAAACCAAATACTTAATCTAGATGTATCAGGAACAAGTGGTTATAGCTCAAGTATAATTAATGCAGGTTTAATTGAGAATGATGGATTTGAATTGTCTATTAATGCAACACCAATTCGCTCAGAGGATTTTTCATGGGACTTTACTTTTAATATTAATAAGAACAATAGTGAAGTTGTTGAGTTGGCTCCTGGAATAGATGTTTATACTTATGATTCTACAACTTATTCAAGTGTGTCTAGCTATTTGAATTCATATGAAGGTGAACCTTTCGGAAGTTTAGTAGGGCAAGCCTATGAAAGAGACGAGGCTACAGGAGAAATTCTTTTAGATGATAATAACATGCCATTGTATACAGACGCTACTCACAATTTTGGAACTGTTCTACCAGATTTCAATGGAGGTTTTCAGAATACCTTTAGAATAGGTCAATTTACAGTAACAGGAATGATTGATTTCCAAGGTGGAGGTCAGTTTTTTAGTAGATCAAAAATGTTAGCAGTACGTACAGGTCAAGATGCACTTACCGTAGCCACCAATGATAATGGGATGAATGTTAGAGATCCTCTAGATCAAGGCGGAGGAGTTAAAGTAACAGGAATTTCTGCCAGCACTGGAGAGGATGTTACAGCGTATGTAGATGCTAGATCGTATTATAGAAATACATTAGGTAGAAGAATTTATGAAGAATGGTTGTACGACGCTTCTTATGTGAAATTGAGAGAGCTTAGAGTTCAATATAATTTAGGGAAGAATATTATGGACAAACTTCCTTTTGAAACAATGAGTTTTGCTTTGATAGCTAGAAATCCTATCATGATTTGGCAAGAAGCTCCTAAAGGAATTAATCCTTCAGAAATATCAACAGGAGCACAGTCTATCAGTTGGTACGAATCAGGACAATTACCTTCTGTTAGATCTTATGGTATAAATTTAAATGTTACATTTTAATTAAAGGAAGATGAAAAACATATATATAAATACATTACTTATAGCTTTATTTATAACGAGTTGTAGTAATTTTGATGAGGATATTAATACAAATCCGAATGTTCCTAGTCAGGCTTCTGGTATGCAATTAATAGCACAAGCAGAGTTGTCGTTACCAGGTTTGAGTTCTTCCCCTCAAGGAGAGTTTATGTCACAATATTTAGCAGAAACTCAATATGTAGGGACATCTCTTTATCCACAGCAAAGTACAAGTTTCTATGGATGGTATCAAGGACCATTAGCCGATTTACAGGCCGTAATTACATCTGATAACTTAACAGGTACTGAAGGTCCTATAGAAAATCAAATAGCAGTAGCTAAAATATTAAAGGCTTATTATTTTTGGAATTTAACAGACAGATGGGGAGATATTCCATACAGTGAAGCTTTGAAAGGACAAGAAGATTTTACTCCTATTTATGATTCTCAAGAATCTATATACAAAGATTTATTTGCTGAATTGAAAGAAGCTTCAAATATGATTGTTACTGGTAATTTAAGTAATGATATTATTTATGATGGAGATATTAGTAAATGGAAGAAGTTTTCTAATACTGTTAGAATGTTAATGGCGCTTCGTTTATCCGAAGTAGATCCTGCAACTGCACAAGCAGAGTTTGTAAGCGCTATTGATGATGGGGTTTTTACCTCTAATGATGATAATTTGTTTTTTCAGCATTTAGCTGATGCAAATAATCAGAATTACTGGTATGGGCAAATAGTAAATCAAAATAGAGAATGGTGGGCTCTTACTGAAGGATTAGTAGATCAAATGAAGCCTGTAAACGACCCACGATTACCAATTTATGGAAATCCAGCTAGAGATAGTGGGGAGTATGTAGGAATGCTTTATGGGGATGAAGTAAATTTAGGGACTCAAGAATATTCTTTACTGGGAGATGCAATTTATGCGCAAGATGCACCCGTATATTTAGTAACATATGCTCAGGTTCTTTTTGCAATGGCAGAAGCTTCTCAACGTGGTTGGATTGCAGGTGATACAGCATCTTTTTATGAAAGTGCTATTGAAAGTTCAATTTTACAGTGGACAGGTAATACAGATACAGTAGCAGATTTTATGATGGAGCCTGGGATTGCCTTTAATGATGCTATAGGCATTGAGCAGATAGCAACTCAACGTTGGGTACATTTATTTATGTTTGGATATGAGGCATGGGCAGAGTGGAGAAGAACAGGTTTTCCAAATATGATGGTTTCTCCTAATGGAGCAGCTGTACCAGCTCGTTTAAGTTATCCAGATAATGAAGCTTTTAATAATGAAGTTAATTATAACGAAGCTTTAGATAGACAGTTTGGAGGTGAAGATTCTATTTACGGCCAATTATGGTGGGATGAATAGCGTTTTAATTCAATAAAATTAAACAGAGCCACTCTTTTTAGGGTGGTTCTTTTATTTATATGAATTATTGTTGTCCGAGAAAAAATACAAGACCGCTTCGCTATAAGAAAAAAGAGCAAAGACTAAATATTAACTATCATAAAATGATTAGTTTAAAGAAATAACATTACTAAAATCTTCTTTTTATTCATTTTTATTAATAGCAAGGGGTCTATTTTTAAAACTCCAATCAGCTACCTCGGGGTAAGCCCGCTAGGTATTCAAAGGAAACAAATTTAACTCATTTCGACGCAGAGCCCTTCGGCAAACTCAGTACAGGCTCTGGGGAATTAGACCCTCTATGAGGGATTTAAACCTTGATATAAGTGGAGTCCAATAAATTTCCGTTAACTTTTATCGGACAACAATATATATGAATCAATAATTTTAACTAAAACATCTAAATCTTTCTTGGTATGATGTGCACTCACTACAATTCTACTCATTAGTGGGGAATTCTTTTCTGGATAGTTAAAACTGGTTACTAAAATGTTGTTTTTAAATAGATATTCGGTAAGCTTTTCATCCATAAAGGTGAAAGTAGGGTGATTTCCTGCTTTGGTGAAGAGCGAATAATTTGATAGTTTCTTACTTAGGTAATTATTATTTTCAAAGAGTTTTTTTCTCTGAATGGTATAAATAGCTTCAGCTTCTAAAAGAGTAGCAAGAGATGCAGGACTGGCAGGAGAAGCACCACCAAAAAAGGACGTATTTGTAAGAGCTTTAATTCTTTTGGAGGAACCAAATATAACTCCAGCTTGAATAGCAAACCCTTTTCCTAACGAACCACATACAATAAGTTCTTTTGCATTTAATTGCTTAAGTATTTTAAAAATACCTTCTCCTTGCGCACCTAAAACACCTAATCCATGGGAATCGTCAACTACTAAAATAGTTGTGGATAAATCCATTTTTTTTAACGAATTAAAGTCTGGATAATTATTTCCAATAAAATCAATGGAATCTAAAAGTACTATTGGAATTGTGTTTTTAGGATTTTTATTTAAATCTTCTTGTAGCTGCTCATAGCTTTCATAGAACTGTTGTTCAGCTTGAAATAAAGATGCGTGGGTAAGAGGAGTATGGTAGCATGTATATTCTTCCGAAGTAAAAAAACGACTTACTAACTGAGAAGCCATATATCCAGAGGAAAGCGTTACACAACTTTCACTGCCAACCAGCTTTGAAAGATACTGCTCCACTTTTTCATAAATGGAAAAGCGTATATTGGACTTTCTAGACGCCCCGTAATTAGTTCCATATTTTTTTATATTATCAATAAAAAGCTCTTGAAACTCAAGCTGGGTTTGTAAGCCTAGGTATGCTGTTCCGCCAAAGTAAAGAAATTCTCCTTTGTCGGTTTTAATTATTCTTCCAGGAAATTCTTCAACAAAATGTGTCATTTTAAAGAAGTGTTACTCCAGAGCCGCCAAGAGTTGGGAAAACAAGTTTTCCATCCTCTAAAATCTCAATACCCTTGGCAATATCATGTTTTAGCAGCATGGCTCCATCCATGTCTACATAGTCCAATTGGGGGGTAAGTTGAGCAATAGCAGAAATTCCAACCGAAGATTCTGTCATACAGCCAACCATTACTTTTAAGTTGAGTTCTCTTGCTCTTTTTATCATTCGCAATGCTGGGGTTAGTCCCCCACACTTGGTTAATTTAATATTGATTCCAGTAAAATGGCCAGCACATTTATCAACATCTTCTTCTACAATACAGCTTTCATCAGCTATAATCGGCAATACACAAGTATCTACTATTTCTTTGTATCCAGCTAGATTATCTGCTGGGAGTGGTTGCTCTAAAAATTCAACTCCAAGTTCTTTGAGTTGTGGGGCAAACTCCAAGGTTTGTTCTGGAGTCCAAGCATTATTAGCATCTATTCTAAAGATAGCGTCTGTATTTTTTCGGAGCTGTTTAACAATCTCAATATCGTTATCTGTTCCTAATTTTACTTTATAAAGAGGCCATGGTTTTTCTATCATTTTTGCCACCATTTTGTCTACGGTGTCAATACCAATAGTATAATTAGTAATAGGGTAATTCTCTGGGGTAGTGCCCCAAATTTTATAAAGTGGCTTTCCAAGAAGTTTTCCATATAGGTCATGACACGCTAAATCAAGCGCACAGATAGCAAAATTGCTAAGCCCTTTTTCTTTTAAAAATGCATGGAAATCTTCTGGTTTTTCAAGATTGTAATTATTTATTTCAGTTTCAATAGCCTTAATTTCCTTCATCATAGAATCTACCGTAATTTTATAATATGGATTGGCTGTTGCTTCTCCATAACCAGTTTTTCCGTTGAGAGATAAACCAACTACTAAACTGTCTTGAAAATCGTGAGACTCCCTAGAAATACTAAAGGTATGCTCTAGTTCTAAAACATATTTTTTTAAAGAAATTTCCATCTGAAATAATTTTTTACGAAGATATAAAATGCTTTACGAATCCTTCTTTTTGCAATCTAAAATTGAAGTTAAAAATAAAGTCAGCTGTAAAAAATTACAACTGACTTCTAGTTATTAGGTTGGCTTTAAATGATTTAATTCTTTAGTTGTGTTTAAAATTATTTTTAATCAATTTTTACTTTTTCCACTCTTTTAGGATTCCCTTTGTAACCAACATCACCACCAGAACTTTTGTGGATAGCAATTTCTTCAGAAGCATTTACATCTATATCGGCACCGCTACTTGCATGCGCTTCAACCGTATGTGCTTTTAATCTTTCAGCTTTAATATCACTACCACTACTGGCACGCGCTATTAAAATATTGGTTACTCCGTATAGTTCAATATCGGCACCACTACTAGCGTTTGTGGTAACTTCATCGGCTTGTAGTTCAACAATAAGATCGCTCCCACTGCTAGCTTCCAAGGTAATATTATTGGCATTTAGGGTTCCCATACTATTTAAGTTAGCGCCACTGGTAGTTTCTAAATTACTAATATTTGGGAGGGTAACATATACTTTTTTAGCGGAAACTCTTCCTATTTGCTCTCTGCATTCAATAAGTAATTTACCATTGTTAACTTTGGTTTCAATAAGGTCGATTACATTTTCATCTGCTTCTACTTTTATGGAAGTTTTTGCTCCTTGGGCTACAAAAACATCAATTCCTTCTGTAGCTTTAATTGTTTCAAAAGTTTGGTTAACCTCTCGGTCCTGACTTATCACATTCCCATTTCCAGTAACTCCGTTTTGGAAATTGAAGTTACAGGAAGTAAAAAAAATGGAGATTACTAGGGCAACAATTACTTTAATTAATGTGTTCATAATATTCGTTTTTTATTGATTGATTGGCCACATTGCGGCATTTATTTAGTTAATATGAGTGCTATCTATTTTAATTTCATAGTTAAGAGTATCTATTTCTTCTGAAGGAATACTATCTTCAATTACATCATCATTAGCATCTTCTAAATTTTCTTCAACAGGACAGTCCATACAATTTAAAACTCCATGATTATCCATTTTCCAAGTATGATTTGCTAAATCATTGCTATAGTAGTTTAGATTGTTTTTAATATTTCCTTCCATATGATAACGAGTAGAATTATGAAGCTTTACAAATGTATTTTCAGGAACATAAATAATAATTTCAATTTCTTGATCTCTAAATTTATTGTCGTAATCTGTTGTTAAATAATTATTTAAATATACAATATTGTTTTCTACACTAAACTCATAATCTACATTTTCAGCTCTTTTGAAAGCATCTTTATAGTTACTTCCTTGCGATTTCTTTTCAATTTCAATACGAGCTTCGTTATTAGGAGATTGTTTTATAAAAAACTCCATGTCTTCTCGGTAGATCATTTTTTCATCACCATCTACTACAATATCAAAATCAGAATCGTGATAATATCTATTTTTTAGATTTTGAGCTTCCATAACTCTAATCTCTAAAGTATCTTTTTGAACTATATTTAATACTTCTGTTTCTGTTGCCATTGCATCAAAAGAGTAATCTGTAGCAGTTCTGATTCCTAAAATTGTAAGTCCTATTACAGAAAGTAACCATATTCCTAGTAAAGAAAATTTCGCAAAGTTTCCAATAGATTTTAAATTGTTTACCAATATTTTTAGTCCTAAATAGAACAAGAAAAAGAATGGTATTCCAACAGCAAAAAATGAAAGGAGAGAAATAAGCCACACTGGAGCATCTACGGTAATGTCTACAAATTCTCTCCATGGTTGCGCTCCCCATAAATCAATCGTTCCTGCTGTAAAGAGACCTATTAATAAACTTATTAAAACAGTTGCTGCAAAAATTAAAACTATAATTCCAATAAGCTTTGCTACTACTTTAAAAAGGAATAGAATAACTGCTAGGATCGAATCAAAAAAATTTTTGGAATTTTTTTTTACCGATTGTCCCATTTTATCGTAATCTACACTTTTCACTTTTTCAGTAACTTCATCGAAACCCTCTTTAATTTTTTTTTCGATGTTACTAATATTAACAGGCTCTCCCGTCATGGCTATTTTTTGAGCTGTGGTAGCTGCTTCTGGAACCAAAATCCAAAATAAAATGTATACTAAAATTCCGAAACCAGATAATAGTGTTGTTAAAATAAATAACAATCGTACCCAAAGCGCATCAATTCCTAAATAATAACTCAATCCAGCACATACACCACCAATATATTTATGGTCGGTATCTCTAAATAATTGCTTGTGAGGTTTTCTGGTATTCGATTTACTAGACTTAGGTTCGTCTTCAAAAATTTCTTCATCTACCAAATAGTCTTCTGGTTGTCCCATAATTGTAATAACCTCGTCTACTTCTTTAGTAGTAATAACTTGTCTTTCGTGCAGTAATCTTTCAGTAAAAAGCTCTGCAATTCGCGCTTCGATATCGGCAATAATTTCAGATTTCCCTTGAGAATCTGTAAAGGAGCGTTTAATAGCGTCCAAATAGCGCTGTAATTTTATATAGGCGTCTTCATCTATGTGGAAGAAGGTATTTGCCAAATTTATGTTGATAGTCTTATTCATAGTTAGTGTTTTTATTTTGTTACCAGGTTAACTGCGTTTCTTAGTTCGTCCCAAGTGGTGTTGAGTTCTTTTAAAAATAGTTTGCCATTCTCGGTTAGGGTGTAATACTTACGTGGAGGTCCGGATGTGGACTCCTCCCAACGGTAACTTAATAACCCTGCGTTTTTCAGTCTTGTTAATAGCGGATAAATAGTTCCTTCTACTACAAGCATTTTTGCGTCTTTTAAGGTCTCAAGAATTTCTGAAGCATATTTATCCTCATTTTCTATGATGGATAAAATACAGTATTCCAAAACCCCTTTTCGCATTTGTGCTTTTGTGTTCTCTATATTCATGGTTTCATGATACTTTTTGTTAAACTGTTCGTTTTTTGATTGCCCACAAAGTGGGGTTTGATTGATTTGATTGATGACTCACAATGTGAGGTTTTTTTTTTTAGGTTCAAAGGGGCAAAGATTAAATGATTGAAAGATTGAAAGATTGAATGATTGAATGATTGAAAGATTGAAAGATTTTGTCATGTCTCCTGTCTCTTATCTCCTGTTTCTTGTTTCTTGTCTCTTATCTCTTATCTCTTGTCTATTGTCTATTGTCTCCTGTCTTCTGTCTTCTGTCTCCTGTCTTCTGTCTCCTGTCTTCTGTCTTCTGTCTCTTGTCTCTTGTTTCTTGTTTCTTGTCTCTTGTTTCTTGTCTCTTGTCTCTTATCTCCTGTCTCTTGTCTCTTATCTCTTATCTCTTGTTTCTTGTTTCTTGTCTCCTGTCTCTTGTCTCTTGTCTCTTGTCTCTTGTCTCTTGTCTCCTGTCTCTTATCTCTTGTCTACAAAAAAACTTACTTTATAAATTTTATAGTTAATGGGTAATTATATACTAAGCCGTCATTAGCTCTTATGGTTGCAATAATTGTACAAAACACATCCATAAGTAAGAGTCCTATTCCAAGCATTGCAATAATACTTATGAGCCCAGCGTTCCATCCGAAACTAGAAATATGATCAAAATTAAAATCTACATTATGACTATTGTGCTCTAAAATATTTGTAAAGCCAATAAACTCCCATGCAGTAAATAATGCAATCGGGATCATTACTATTCCTAATATAATACTGTAAAGCAAAATACTTATTTGAAAGTTTATAGCTTCTTTTCCATTCTCATCTATAAACTCCCATTTGTCTTTATTAGAAGTCCAAATAAGTAGGGGAATAATAAAATTTCCAAAAGGAATAAAATACTTTGAGAAGGTAGACAGATGAATAACTGCCGATACGTTCTTTTGATGTTTGCTTATGGATGTATCCATGTTCGTTTTTTTTTGATTGATTGATGATGAATTTTAGTAAGAAATATATAACCTACTAATTTCTATTACAAATATATGGCTAAAAAAAGGTATTATGCAAAACATAGTACTAATATTTAACAAAAATTTAAGAATGTTAAATTATGTGGAAATTGATTTTTAATGAATAAATTACAACTCTAAATTAGATTTAAATGAAGTTAACACCATCACAATTAAATAAATTTTCAATGGTAAAGCTCCCGTCTGCTTGGTTTTGCGGGGTTAGGGTAGTAGCAATTAACGATACCTCATGTACAACTACAGTAAAACACAGATGGATTAATCAGAATCCTTTTAATTCTATGTTTTGGGCAGTACAAGGAATGGCAGCAGAATTAGCTACTGGAGCAATTGTAATTGGGAAGATTAAAGAAGAGCAAGCTAAAATTTCAATGCTAGTAGCCAATAACAAAGCTAATTTTTCAAAAAAAGCAAAAGGAAGAATAACTTTTGTATGTAATGATGGTCATTTAATAGATGAAGCAATAAAAAATACCTTAGCTACAGGAGAAGGGCAAACTTTTTGGATGCAATCTGTAGGAAAAGATGAGGCTGGAGATATTGTTTCTACTTTTGATTTTGAATGGACGGTTAGAGTTAAGAGTTAAAAAGTAGAAAAGTAAAAAAGTAAAAAGTGAAGAAGTTAACTTTTATGAGTGTATTTATAGTTTTTAAGATGTAACAAAATTGCTTTTAGAACTACCTATTAATAAACCAAAAACTTATTTATTATGACAGCACACGAAATAGATTATCAGATTTACGGAGAAGAAATGCAATATGTGGAAATAGAACTAGATCCACAAGAAGCAGTAGTTGCCGAGGCAGGTAGTTTTATGATGATGGACAGCGGACTCCAAATGGATACTATTTTTGGAGACGGTTCTAACCAAGATAGAGGCGTTCTAGGAAAGTTATTTTCCGCTGGAAAACGATTGTTAACAGGGGAAAGTTTGTTTATGACTGCTTTTTTAAATACGGATTTAGGTAAAAGAAAAGTAAGCTTTGCGTCTCCTTATCCTGGAAAAATAATTCCTATTGATTTAACTAAATATAGAGGAAAGTTTATTTGTCAAAAAGATGCTTTTTTATGTGCTGCGAAAGGTGTTTCTGTGGGAATTGAATTCTCTCGAAAACTAGGGCGTGGATTCTTTGGAGGAGAAGGTTTTATTATGCAAAAGCTAGAAGGAGATGGAATGGCATTTGTACACGCTGGAGGAACACTAGCCAGAAGAGAATTGGCTGCTGGAGAAGTTCTGAAAGTAGATACGGGTTGTATTGTAGGTTTTACTAAAGATATAGATTATGATATCGAGTTTATAGGAGGAATTAAAAATACCGTTTTTGGAGGAGAAGGTTTATTTTTTGCAAGTCTTAGAGGTCCAGGAGTTGTGTATATTCAATCCTTACCTTTTAGCAGGTTAGCTAGTCGTGTGTTTGCTGCAGCGCCCCGACAAGGAGGGAAAGATAGAGGCGAAGGGAGTATACTTGGAGGTCTTGGAGATATTTTAGATGGCGATAATAGATTTTAGTTACTAACTGTACAATTTAGATTAGAGAAATAACGTTCGATTATTCCACTATTTCGAAGAAGGATTTTGAAAATTAAATCCTTTATAATGGAGTTAAATCCCTCATTGAGGGTTTTATTCCCCAAAGCCTGTCCAGAGTTTACCGAAAGGTTCTACGTCGAAATGGATTAAAATATTTTTCCTTTGAATACCCGTAGGCTTGCATCGAAGTAGTTGATTATCGATTATCTAGTAAAATAGAGGCGCTCTTTTGAGAATCCTTTAAATATTTTGTAATTTGCAGCCACTGCATGGATGATTTCTCTCCGTAAGAAGGAATTGTATAGTTTCACATTTTTAAATTTCGATTTCAGAATGGCAGTTTTGGAAAAATTAACTTCGCAAGATGCAATTGCATTAGAGAACAAGTATGGCGCACACAATTATCATCCGCTTCCTGTGGTATTAAGCAGAGGAGAAGGGGTATTTATGTGGGATGCCGAAGACAAAAAATATTACGACTTTCTATCGGCTTACTCTGCCGTAAATCAAGGTCATTGTCATCCACGAATTATAAATGCTATGATGGAGCAAGCAAAAACACTTACGCTTACTTCTCGTGCTTTTTATAATGATGTTTTGGGTGTTTTTGAAAAGTATGCAACGTCATATTTTGGTTTTGATAAGCTTTTACCTATGAATACAGGTGCGGAAGCTGTAGAGACTGCTATAAAAATATGTAGAAAATGGGCATATGAGAAAAAAGGAATAGCGGAAGAGAAGGCTCAGATTATTGTTTGTGAAAATAATTTTCATGGGAGAACAACCACAATTATATCTTTTTCAAATGATGAAGATGCACGTAAGAATTTTGGGCCTTATACTCCAGGATTTATTAAAATTCCTTATGATAATACAGAGGCGTTAGAAAAAGCTTTAAAAGAAAATACTAACATCGCAGGTTTTTTAGTAGAACCAATTCAAGGAGAAGCTGGAGTTTACGTTCCTTCTGAAGGGTATCTAACAAAAGCAAAAGCACTTTGTAAAGAGCATGGGGTTTTATTTATTGCTGATGAAATTCAGACTGGAATTGCAAGAACTGGGAAATTGTTGGCGGTAGATCATGAAAATGTAAAACCAGACATGCTTATTCTAGGAAAAGCAATTAGTGGTGGCGTATATCCTGTGAGTGCTGTATTGGCAAACGATGACGTAATGGGTGTTATAAAACCGGGTCAGCACGGAAGTACATTTGGAGGAAATCCTGTGGCTGCAGTTGTAGCTATGGAAGCTCTGGAAGTAGTGAAAGATGAAGGACTAGCTAAAAATGCTGAGACATTAGGAACGTTATTCAGAAGTGAACTTCAAAAATATATTGATAATAGCACTATTGTTAAGTTAGTTAGAGGAAAAGGATTATTAAACGCTATTGTAATTAACGATAGTGAAGATAGTTCTACCGCATGGGATATTTGTATGTCCTTAAAAGAAAATGGCCTTTTAGCAAAACCAACGCATGGTAATATTATTCGTTTTGCACCACCTTTGGTAATGACAGAAGAGCAATTACACGATTGTATTTCTATTATTACAAAAACTTTGAAGGAGTTCGAAAAATAAAGTTGTGTGTAAACAAGGTATAAAAAAATCCCCGCGATAGCGGGGATTTTTTAGTTCTAATTAATTACTTCGGGGGCAAGTCCACGAAGCATCTTTAACTTATTTCAACGCAGAGCCTTTGATATACTCAGAACAGGCTCTGGGGAATTAGATACTCTATAAGGAATTAAATAAGGATTTTATTGCTCAATTCCCCATTGTTCCAATATTTCTTGTTGTTGTAACTGTATTTCATCCCAACCTATAGTAGCTATTCGATAGATAGTAACAGCTAAATATAGAAGGTTTATTATAAGAACAACAAGAGCCACAGTTTTTGCTGTTTGCATAGCTTTTATATTGTCGTAATTTTCAGGATTTAATTGTGCTTGTTTAATTTTACTGTTTGCCATAAAAAAAGCAATACCTGCAGGGATAAACCCTAATCCTGCAAAGCAGCAGCATAAAAAACCTAAAATTGATAAAACATAATGTAAGGTTGGATTTAGTCTTTGTTTTTCCATAAAATTTAATTAATGTTAATTGATTATTTTTATAATATAGCTAATTATTATAGTAGAAATAGTAATAATTGCAAATCCATATTTTAACCTTTCTATAAGCTTGATATTTGTAAAAGTAGAAGCAATTATAAACCCAATAAACATTATTAAAGGATATATAGCGGGGTACATTTTAAAAGCTGCTACAAACTCTCCCTGAAACAATAATGCCACAGAGCGTTGTAAACCGCATCCTAAACATTCCATCCCAAAAAGTTTTTTATTCAGGCATGGCAGCATAAAGTCTTCTGCTTTGGTAAATAATAAAAAGGTCATTGTGTGTAATACTAAAAACTATTGTAAACTTATTAAAAACTTATTAAACCTAACTTGTTTCAATATATTATTTTTGTAGCTTAATGTATTAAATGATTATGAAATGAAGTTAGTTTCTCTATTATGTATTGTGGCTGGCGCCATATTAGTTTTTATGTTTAACGACCAATCGGAATATGATAAATACCTGAAAATACTAGGCTTTATTCTATTAATGTTTGGATTGTATCAATCAACTAAACTATGGGTGAAAGACAATCCTAAAGAAGATAAAAAGGAAGATAAAAAAGAAGATGAAAAAAGCTTAGAAGATCATTTAAAAGATAATTAAAATGAAATTTCAAGTAGGAGATACTGTTGAGGTTTTAGATGATGCTATTAAGGGAAAGGTAACTAAACTAGTAGGAACCTCTGTGTTTATTGATACAGAAGATGGTTTCCCGATGGAATTTCAAGAAAATGAGTTGGTAAAAATTAGTGCTTCCAACGAATTGAAGGTTAGTAATATTGACGTTTACCGAGCAGTTAAAGAAAAGAAAAAAGGAGAGAAAAAGTTTAAGAAATCGGTTAAAGTGGAAAGGGTAATGCCTCCTATGGAGGTTGATTTGCATATTCATAAACTTACCGAGTCCACAAGGGGAATGACTAATTTTGACATGCTAAATCTTCAAGTGGATACTGCAAAGCACAAGTTGGAATTTGCTATTCAGAATAGAATTCAGAAAATAGTTTTTATTCACGGTATAGGAGAAGGTGTGCTTCGTACAGAGTTAGAATATTTATTTGGACGTTATAGCAATATAACCTATTACGATGCCGATTATAGAACCTATGGTTTAGGAGCCACCGAAGTTTATATTTATCAAAATAAATAAATTTATTGAGCCCAATATTGGTTAAAAAATTACAATTATTTTGTAAGCTAGCTTATAAATTCTAACCACAAATTCGTGGCAAGCAGATTTTTCAGATTGCTACAAACTCTAATACTTTATGTGTAGAGTGGTTTATTCTTCGGTTTGGGTAACTTTAGTTTCAATGATACCGTATAAATATTCTTCTACATCAAATTTAATTTCTTCATCTCCATTTTGTAATTTGAAACCATCAATAATCATAATTTCACTACTGTAAATAGATTGGTATTCATTTTTCTTTAATCCAAATACATCTGTAGTAGCAGTAGCTGCAGTTGTGGTAAGATAATTAGGAACTTTCTGACCTTCAATTTCAGTAGTATCGTTTGCTGGATTTCCGTCTCCATTTAAATCTTCATCAATTGTAAGAATTCCATCATCATCATCATCGTTATCTAAATAATTAGGAATACCATCTCCATCAGTATCTGTAAATATTACTTGATTTAAGTCGTCAAAATCTATTTCGTCTTTTGTAAACACGTTATCATTATCATCATCTCGGTCTATATAATCTGGGATACCATCGCCATCACTATCTCTAGAAGCTTCTTTATTTACAGTGCCATCTTCATTATAAACTACTCCTTCTTGAGCGGTTGGTACACCATCTTGATCATCATCTTCAAGGGTAGTAACAATTCTTATAGTTCCGCTAGGCGCATACCATTCTTCTGTAACAAGAGGTGTTGTTGGCGGTACAGTTTGGCAGAAGTATGAACTTTTAACTTCAGCATCAAAAATTCTGTATAAAACTTGGTTTGACGTATTATTAATTGGGAATTCTAGAGTGTCTACTTCTTTGAAATTAACAGTACTGGAAGTTATTTTTACGATAAGGGCTTCAGTTCCGTTTTCAGAGATTTTAAATAATGTAGTATTGCTACAAGGATTATTAATTTCTGTGTCGTCAAATTCGAGACGTTCGATTATAAAATCCCCATCATCACAACTACTTAGCATTATTGATATAAAAACAAAAAAGAAGACTCTTTTCATACTTAAAATTTTAAAACTTAAACAAATGTAAAACATACAAAGTTATAACGAAATTTATTGCGAATAATTTTAATTAAAAGTACTTTTGCGGCATGCAAAAAGTGTATTTAGACAGTGCTGCTACAACGCAGGTGAGAGCGGAAGTGATTGAGAAAATGCAGGAAGCATTGGCAACATTCTACGGAAATCCGTCTTCTACTCATAGTTTTGGTAGATCCGCTAAAACTCAAATAGAAAAAGCACGTAAAACAATAGCAAAACGACTTAATGCGAGTCCGTCTGAAATTATATTCACTTCTGGAGGTACGGAAGCTGATAATATGATTTTACGTTGTGCTGTTCGAGATTTAGAAATAAAACATATTATAACCTCTAAAATTGAGCATCATGCGGTTTTACATACCGTAGAACAACTTGAAGAGGAATATGGAGTAAAAGTTTCGTATGTAAAATTGAACGAATGTGGAGCGCCAAGTTTAGAGGATTTAGAGACTTTACTTAAAGAAAATTCTGAAAAGACATTAGTGAGTTTAATGCATGTAAATAACGAAATTGGAAACATGATCGATATTGATGCATTTGCAGATAAGTGTAAAGAGTATAATGCTTTATTCCATTCAGACAGTGTCCAATCTATTGGGCATTGGGAGTGGGATGTACAAAAAACAAAAGTCGACTTTTTAACGGCAGCGGCTCATAAATTTCATGGACCTAAAGGAATAGGTTTTGCATTTATCAGAAAAAATATACCCTTAAAGCAATTAATTCACGGAGGATCTCAGGAACGAGGATTTAGAGCAGGAACAGAGCCTTTTCATAATATTGTTGGTTTAGAGGAAGCTTTTATACAGGCCTATGATCATTTAGATGAAGAACGTACTTATGTTACCGAGCTAAAAGAGTATTTTATGAAAGAACTCTCTAATGCAATGCCTGGTGTTAAGTATAATGGAAATTGTGCAGATAATGAAAAAAGTACTTATACTTTAGTAAATGCATGTTTGCCATTAAGTGCCGATAAAGGAGCTTTACTTTTATTTCAACTAGATATTAAAGGTATTGCATGCTCTAAAGGAAGTGCTTGTCAAAGTGGAAGCGCTGCAGGTTCTCATGTGCTTACTGAAATTTTAAATGAAGAAGATTCTCAAAGACCTTCTGTAAGATTTTCATTTTCTAAATACAATACAAAGGAAGAATTAGATTACGTTGTTGCTTGTTTAAAGGAATTTGCCAATAGCTAATACAAGTAAAAAGAAGAATATAAAAAAAACGTTCCTCAATGAGGAACGTTTTTTTTATATTCTATTGTAATATTAACTTTTCTGTTCTTTATTGAAGTAAACAAGGTAGTAATACATTTGTTTTTCTTCGTCCCATCCTTTTTCTACAAATTTCTCAGCAGACTCTGGATTGATAAAGTCCATTTTTATCTGAATGTTAGTGTCTAAATTAATTACATTCTTAATTTTTTTACGAGCATCAGAAACGGCTTTGTTTGCAATAGGAAATGAAGATACATCTTCAATACTATATTTTGGACCTTTTTCTGTTTTGTAATTTTTAAATTCAGGAATCAAATCTGGATTATCCATTACTTCGTTTAAGAAGCTAGTTTCTTCAAAATCATCGTTTTTTGCAAAATGATTCACAGCACGATTCATAAACATAACTTCTTCTTTTTTGTCTTCTGCTGGTAAAACAACATCTTTGGCAAAGTCTTGACAAAACTTAAGGTATTTTTTGGTAAAAAAAGTTTCATCTGTAAGCGCATCAACATTTAAAAAGTTTTCTAGCCAATATTTAGTATCGTAACGGTTACTGTCTACAGATAAAATTTTAAAGCCTTCTTCTTTATTTTTATTGATAATAAGGCACCCTTTGTCAAGTTTGTTAATATTAATACCATGGCGGATTAATATTTCAAGGTTAGTTCCTTTTTCTTCAAACTCTAGAAAATCATGTTTTAACTCTGATTTAAAAACACCAATAGCATCAATCTTCTCATTATCAATTACAACATCCGAGAGGTAGGTTACATATACTTCTCCGCTTTTTATATGCGGATGGTTGGATTGATCGTATAAATGTGTTGCTATACTTTTTGATACTTTATGAATACTGGCTGGATCTTCAAAAACCTCGGTAGCCATAGTGTATAATTCATTGTATTCTAAATCAACCTCATGGTCAAAACGGTAATAATTTTCTTCTTTTTCACGAAAAGGCTTAAAAAAATATTCTTTTAATAAACCAGTAATTTCGTCGTTTAAGCGGTAAGGTTCTTCTGAAAAGAAAGTACCTTCATTTTTACTTTTATTTCCAATTCTATGAATGGAAAGACTTTCAATTTGTGTAAGATATAAATTGATCATTTAATAAGTTAAAAGTTAAATTGTTAGATTAAAAGTCTGAGAAAAAAGAAAATTTTTAATGTATTCTTTTTGTATTTTTTATTTTAAATCCCTTCTAAAAGGATTAATTCCAATGTTCGTCAAAATTGAAATCATCTAAATTATCCAAGTCGTAATCGTCGTCCATATTGTCCTCATCTTCTGATAAGTCTTCTGCTTCGAACTTTTTTACTGGAGGCGCATCTGGTAATTGCCCATGTACATATAGGAGATTAGGATAAATTGCTCCATCTTCTTTCTCGGCTATTTCGGCTAATTCAACAAAAAATGTCCACATACTAAAAAAGTCGTACACATATATTAGGTTTCTGTTGTTTTCATTTAAAATATCCTCAATAATAGTTTCAGACATCAGTCTTACCTCACTTCCAGAATCGCTCATATCAAAAAGGGCGATTTCTTCTCCTTGATTCCATTCTTCATCACTTACATAAAATGACGCCATTTCAGTTCCATCAAAACCAAAAGCTTGAGAAACTGCATTATGAAAATCTTCAAGTGTGCTATTTCCTTCAACTTCTATATCTCGAAAAACATCTTCCTCTAAGTCGAGTATAATTCTAAATTTATAAATCATTAATTCTAGTTTTTTCAGCGTGGTGCAAGTTACAAAGTTTTGTGTTGAATTCCACTAAGTCTTCATGATTTCCGTAGACAATTATTGTTGAAAATACATTGTTTTATACCGTTCAATTAGCTTATGTTCTTGCTTTGAGGGACTTGGTTTTTATTTGTTTTTGCCTCAAGAAGTAAATAAAATTGAATCCCAAATAAAATAGAAGCAATGACTAAATGTAATGCCTGGCTACCAAAAGGAAAATGGAAGTAGAACATCCCAATTCCTGTTAATATTTCTATAATAATAAATGCTAAAACCCAATTTACTTTTGAAAATCCAAGGTTTAACTTTTTATTTCTGAGGAATAAAAATATGTTTACTAAAAAGACTAATACGGATAAAGACCGGTGGATGTAAAAATCGATTTCAGGATTTGCTAACCATTGATTCTTTGCCATTGTTCCATAAACATCAGTTTGTTCATCTATAAATTGTCGAACCTGTGTTCCTAAAACTATTTGTATAAGTGTAAGGATTAAAGCTGCTACTAAGATGCTTGAAAACAGACTATTTGATTTAAGAGTTTTATTTTTTTCTTTAGTCTGATAGATAATAATAAGAATAAAAGCAACAATTACAAGAGCCATAACCATATGTAATGTAATCCTAATTGGCGCTAAAACTGAATATACCACTGTAGCACCAAGCCAAGCTTGGAAGCCCATTCCAAAAACTGTAAGCCATGCCAGAATAGGAATCCATTTATTTTTTTTCCAATAAGAAAACGAAGCAAATGCTAAAATAAGTGTAGCAAAACCAGCTAAGGCACCAAACAATCGGTTTATATATTCCACCCAAGTATGCGACGGATTGAAAACAGCGTAATCATGTTTTGTATACGTCTCCCAATGAGATTCTGTATAGGTGTTTCCAGTAGTGAAGTCTTCTTTAGCTACTTTTAACGTTTTATCTATAATAATAACTTGCCCTTTTTTGAATTCTCTTTTAGGCTGCCATTCTAGTTGAGAAATTTCAGTAGGAGGAATGTAATACCCAAAACACTTTGGCCAATCTGGACACCCCATACCACTACCTGTCATACGCACCACAGCTCCAGCTATAATTACTAGATACACTAATACAAGTGTGATTTTTGCTATTTTTCTAAAATTGTTTTTCACTTTTTAAGGTTTAAAGGTTTAAAGGTTCAAAGGTTCAGAGGTTCAAAGGTTCAAAGGTTCAAAGGTTCAAAGGTTCAAAGGTTCAAAGGTTTCAAAAGATTCAAAGGTTCAAAGGTTTCAAAAGATTCAGAGGTTCAGAGACTCAAAAGATTAAAAATATTCAAAGGTTTTTTGTTTTTATTTCTACACAAACTAAATACATTTACTTTGCCACTTTGCCACTTTGCCACTTTGCCACTTTGCCACTTTGCTATTTCTCAACAGGTGTTAATCCAAGTTTTTCTCCTCTTTTTAACATGAATTCGAAAGCAGCATCATGTTCATTCGGAATTTCGCCTTCTAAAATTGCTTCTTTAATAGCCTCTTTTATAATTCCAATTTCTTTTGAAGGTTTGATATTAAAAGTTTCCATTATTTCTGCACCATCAACTGGAGGTTGGAAATTTCGTACATGATCTCTTTCTTCAACTTCAGCTATTTTCTGACGAACAATTTTAAAGTTGTTGTTGTATTTTTTAAAACGTTTAGGATTTTTAGTAGTAATATCAGCCTCACAAAGAGTCATTAAATCTTCTACGTGGTTTCCAGCATCAAAAATTAATCGTCTTACAGCCGAATCGGTTACTATATCCTGAGCCAATACAATTGGTCGAGAACTCATTAAAACGAGCTTTTGTACCAGTTTCATTTTATCATTTAGAGGCATATGCAGGCGTTTAAATAGTTTATAAACCATTTTAGAGCCTACAAATTCGTGTCCGTGAAAGGTCCAGCCAATTTTTTCATCAAAACGCTTAGTAGGTGCTTTTCCGATATCGTGTAATAATGCAGCCCATCGCAACCAAAGGTCATCTGTGTTTTTAGCAATATTATCTACTACCTCAAGCGTATGCCAGAAATTGTCTTTATGCTTTTGTCCTTCCTTCTCTTCAATGCCTTGAAGGTTTGTTAATTCGGGCATAATAATAGGTAATAATCCTGTTTTGAATAATAGAGAAAAGCCAATAGAAGGTTTTTTACTAAGTAATATTTTATTTAGTTCATCTACAATACGCTCGTTTGAGATGATTTTTATTCGTTCTCTATTTTTTTTAATTGCTTGAAGCGATTTATTCTCAATAATGAAATCAAGCTGTGAGGCAAATCTTATAGCGCGCATCATTCTTAACGGATCATCAGAATACGTAATATCTGGATCCAATGGGGTTCTAATAATTTTATTTTCAAGGTCAGAAATCCCATTAAAGGGATCTAGAAGTTCTCCATAGCTTTCTTTGTTTAAAGAAATAGCCAGTGCATTAATTGTGAAATCTCTTCTATTTTGGTCGTCTTCTAAAGTACCGTTTTCAACAACTGGTTTCCTACTATCAAAGTGGTAGCTTTCCTTCCGAGCTCCTACAAATTCTACTTCTAAATCTTCAAAACGAATCATGGCCGTTCCGAAGTTTTTAAAAACAGAAATCTTAGTCTTCTTTTCTATATTTGAAGCCACTTCTTTTGCTAAATCAATTCCGCTACCAAGCGCTACAACATCAATATCTTTTGGAATTCCTCTTTCTAGTAGAAAATCGCGTACAAAACCACCAATAACATAGCTTTTTAGGTTTAAAGAAGCAGATGCTTTTTCGATAATTTCAAAAATTGGATTTTGAATCGCGGTAATGATCTTTTTATTTGACATTCATTTCTTTTTTTGCCACAAATTCACTAATATTTTATAATTAGTTAATAATTCTCCTGTGGTCTAATAAATCTTTATGGAAATTAGCCAATAATGCTAATTTTAATTTTGAAACTTTTAAGTAATTTAAACATTGAGCAAAATGTTTATCATGCAAATTATCACATGATTTAACTTCTAAGATAATTTTATCAAAAACAACAAAATCTGTATAGAATTTATGAGGTAAAATAATATTTTTATATGAAACTTTAAACTCTTTTTCTCTTTCGAAAGGAATATTTAAAGACTTAAACTCATACTCTAATGCATCTTTATATACAATTTCAGAAAAACCACTTCCTAACTGATTATAAATTTCAAAAAGCACCCCTACAATACTATAACTTTCATCTTTATAAATTAATGTGCTCATTATAAATTTGTGTATTAGTGGCTTTTCAATTTATGAATTACCAGATTAGAACTGATACTGCCTACTATATTACTTCCGAATAATCTTAACAGTAGCATCATTTCCTATTTTTATAATAGAAGAAGGGCGACTGTTAGTTTTTTCGCGGTGCAAATTTACCACATAGTCAACACCTTTTAAAATTTCCTTAGCTATTTCTGAAAAGCTTTTTGGTGTAGGCATACCACTTATGTTGGCAGAAGTAGAAATAATAGGTCGCTTGAATTGCCTAATTAATTTCTGGCAAAACTCATCTGATGCTACACGAATGGCAAGTGTGTTGTCTTCAGGAATTAGATTTTTAGCAACATTAATTGGTCTATCATATATAATAGTGGTGGGTCTATCTGCTAATTCAACAATATCAAAAGCAGCATCAGGGATTTCATAAACATATTTTTGAAGCATTCTAATATCAGAAACTAGAGAAATTAATGCCTTACTATCGTCTCTTTTTTTTAATTCATACACTTTTTTGATAGCCTCTTCATTGGTAGCGTCGCAACCAATCCCCCAAACGGTATCGGTAGGGTAGAGTATAAGCCCACCTTTATTAAGGATTTCAAGGGTGTTTTGGATTTCTTGATTCATAGTTATTATTAGTGTTCCTTTTAATTATAGTTTGTCTATGTAAAAAAAGTTCTTTTTAAAAAAAGTATATTTAATAGAGTCTAATAGCATTATAGGTAGTTTTTTAAGTTTTCTATAACCGCTATCTAAAATATAACTGAGCCCTTTTTTCTTATTTTTCCATGAATCTTCCCACCAATGAATGCAAATAGTATTATTTGTTACACATTCTGGATAGAATTTTTCTTGCCATGAAAAAGGGTAGAAATACTCTGAGGTAACTACCAAAACATCTTTTATATGTTGATTTTTGTAGGTTTCTAATCCATAGTTTTTAAGAATATAAGACGCTATAGGAGGTCCTCCCATGGCATTAAATTGTGTTCTTTGCTTTCTTTCGGTTTCTTTTATACAGTCTAGAATAAACTCATTCTTAGCTTGAGCTCCTAATACTGCTGAATTTATTGGAAATTTTTCGTTTTCAAATTTCCCTTGGAAACCAATAAAAGCTTTTTCATTTAAAAAAGAATCGAAAGTTTTTACCATTTCAATATCCGTATCTAAATAAATTCCCCCTTCTGTATAAATAGAATAAAGCCTTATGTAGTCTGTAATAAAAGACCACTTTTTTTGATCATATAATTTTTGTAGGAAAGGGAGTTTTTCAAATGGAGTGTTACTTTCATCCCATCTTTTTATTTCATATTCAGGCATTTTTTCTTTCCAAGAAGAAATGCATTTTTTGATGGTATCGTTTTGAATACCATTCCCATACCAACAATAATGGATTTTTTTAGGAATCATTTAAAAAAGCTTTATTAAAGTGAATGCGTACAAAAATATATTAATATTGATGATTTTAGTATTTTTATCGAAAATTTAATAAATGGAAATTAGCGGTTTAGTTATTACTTTCAATGAAGAGACATGGATTGGTGGTTGTATTGAAGACATGTTTAGGGTTTGTGATGAAGTTATAGTAATAGATTCATATAGCAAAGATAGAACGGTTGAGATAGCCAAGGAGAAAGGAGCTAAAGTAATTCAGCAAGAATTTTTAGGCGATGGACCGCAAAGAATACATGGTTTACAATTTTGTAAGAATAATTGGATATTGAATTTAGATGCTGATGAAAGACTTGAGGAAGATTCTTATCAATTTATAAAATCTGGAAAGTTTTTTGAAGATTTATATGATGGCTATAGATTTAGAAGAAATACTTATTTTAGAGATGAGCTTATTAATTTTTCAGGTTGGTATCCCGATTATGCTTGTCGCTTTTTTGATAAGAGAACAGCTAAACCAGAGACAACAATTGTACATCAGGATGTAAAAGGTAAAAATATTTTAAAATCCAAAATGCATTTACGTCATTATAGTTGGAATAGTTTTAATCAGATTATTTCTAAAAAAAATCAATATACAGATTGGCAAGTTCAGGAGTATGTAGAAAAAGGAAAAAAAGCTTCTTCATTTGCACCATTGATTCACGGATGGGTTTCTTTTTTTAAATGTTACATCTTTAAAAAGGGGATGTTCCATGGATTAGATGGATTTACTTTTGCATTGATTCAAGCTTTTTTTTCATATATGAAATATGCCAAATTAATTAAAGAAAATAAAAAGTAATGAAAATATTAGTAACTGGAGCAGCTGGGTTTATTGGTTCTCACACAGCAGAATTTTTTGCAAATGAAGGACACCAAGTATATGGAATCGATAATTTTTCTTCGTATTACAATCCAGCATTGAAGAAATTAAATTTAGCAGATGTAGAGAAAGCTGGAGTTACTTTTATTGAAGCTGATATAATCAGCAATTTAAAAGAAAAGCTGCCTACAGACTTCGACTATGTTTTTCATTTTGCTGCACAGCCTGGTATTTCTGCTACAACAAGTTTGGAGGAGTATGTTCAGAATAATATTTTCGCGACACAAAATTTATTAGATTGGGTGAAAGAAACTTCTCCTAATCTCAAACTGTTTGTAAACATAGCAACTTCTTCTATTTACGGAAAAGAGGCAACGCTACCAGAAACAGCCTTACCTAAGCCAGTTTCTTTTTATGGAACTACCAAATTAGCAGCAGAACAATTGGCTTTAGGAGAACAAAGAGCAGGGAAATTAAATGCCTGTTCTTTACGCTTATATTCGGTTTATGGACCTAGAGAACGTCCAGAGAAGTTGTATACAAAGTTGATAAAGTCGATATACGATCAAACCGAATTCCCACTATTTGAGGGGAGCGAAAAGCATTCTCGGAGCTTTACGTATGTAGGCGATATTGTGAAAGGAATGGCGGCAGTAATAGGTAAGGAGCGTAAAATCAATGGAGAAATAATTAATATAGGCTCGGATGTGGAATATACTACACAACAGGGAATCGAATTGATAGAAAAAATTATAGGACTTAAAGCAAAAATAAAAGTTACTCCGCCACGACCAGGCGACCAATTACGTACGACGGCTTTAATTGATAAAGCCAGAAAATTATTAAGTTATGAGCCAGAAACTTCTTTTGAAGTTGGACTGGAAAAACAAGTAGATTGGTATAGGGAGAAATTTTTATAAAATATTATTCGCTTTGTAATTTTTTAAGTTCTCTAAAACGTTCATAAACTCCTAATGCATTTAAATAACAAATAGTAACTCCTTTAGCACCATCTAGAATGCCAAGTCTAATAATATAATGATTAAAAAATTTCCAAGTAGGACGTAAATATTGCTGAAGGACATTCCATTTTTTTCCTTTTAAAAAAGACTCTTTGGCTTTTAATTGCCCGTATTTGAGCATTTTACCTTTATAGTCTTCATAGTTTTTATAAGAGTAATGAATTAATTTTTCTTTTAGAATTCCTTCAGTTCCGTTAACTTTTAAGGTTTCATGAACAATCCTTTCATTTATAAATTCGCATGAATTCTTTTTAAATAAGCGGTAGACTTTATCGGTTTGCCAACCACTAAAATAGAGTCGCTTATTTTTAAACATAAAGGTTCTGTAATTCCAATAAGCATCTTTAGCAGTTGGATTATTTATGGTGAGAATTATTTCCTTTTCGAGTTTTGGAGTTACACGTTCATCAGCATCAAAAAAATAGACCCAGTTATATTGAGCACAACTTAAAGCATAGGATTTCTGCTTGGTAAAATTCTCAAAAGGATGTTGTATGGCAGTAATTTTAGGATGATTTTGAAGATATTCCCAAGTACCATCAGTACTAAAGGAATCGACTACAATAATTTCATCAGCAAAAAGAATACTTTCAATACAATCTTTAATATAATCCACCTCATTATATGTAATAATTACTGCGGATAACTTTGCTTTTGTGCTCAAATTTCTATTTTTTGTAAAGGTATTGCCTTCCGTCAAAATAAAAAAATCCGAAAGACACTAGTGTCCATCGGATTTTACTCGATAATCGAGTTTTGAGTATTTTAGCGCTTGTATAGAAATACTATTTGTTTTTCCTTCTAATACTTTGGTAGGTTATACCAAGAAAGCGTTAACTATAATTTTTTTAGGATTATACAGCAACATCGTATTCACGAAGTGCATCGTTTAAAGATGTTTTCTTATTAGTACTTTCCTTACGTTTCCCTATAATTAAAGCACAAGGAACATTAAATTCTCCTGCAGGAAATTTTTTGGTATAACTTCCAGGAATAACCACCGATCTGGCTGGCACATATCCTTTAATTTCTACAGGTTCGTCTCCGGTAACATCAATTATTTTGGTAGAACCTGTTAGTACTACATTAGCACCTAAAACAGCTTCTTTTTCAACGCGAATTCCTTCAACTACAATACATCTTGAACCAATAAATGCATTGTCTTCTATAATTACGGGAGCAGCTTGTAATGGCTCTAAAACTCCTCCAATTCCAACACCCCCGCTAAGGTGAACATTCTTACCTATTTGAGCGCAACTTCCTACAGTAGCCCATGTGTCTACCATAGTTCCTTCATCAACATACGCCCCTATATTTACATAACTAGGCATTAAAATAGTACCTGCCGAAATATAAGCTCCATGTCTGGCAACCGCAGCAGGAACAACGCGGATTCCTTTTTCAGCATAATTTCTTTTTAATGGAATTTTGTCATGGAATTCAAGTGGTCCAACTTCTAAAGTTTCCATTTTCTGGATTGGGAAGTATAAAACAACTGCTTTTTTAACCCATTCGTTTACTTGCCAGCCGTTTTCTGTAGGCTCAGCTACCCGAAGTTTACCTTCATCTAATAAAGAAACAACTTCTCTAATAGTATTTACAGTATTTTCGTCTTTAAGTAATTCCCTGTTCTCCCAGGCATTCTCTATGATTGTACGTATCTCGTTCATCTAAATTAAAATTTTTACAAATATAAAACTGTTCAACTTATTTAACCTACTATTTTACAACTATAACATTTTATAACATTTTGTTTAAAATAATACAATAATTTAGAAGTTGGTTAATTTCTTATAAACGTTTTAAAAAGTTTACTTTTGTAAAAAGTATTATTGTTGTCCGATAAAAGTTAACGGAATTTATTGAACTCCACTTACATCAAGGTTTAAATTCCTCATAGGGGGTTTAATTACCCAGAGCCTGTACTGAGTTTGCCGAAGTACTCTGCGTCGAAATGAGTTAAATTTGTTTCCTTTGAATACCTCGCGGACTTGCCCCGAGGTAGTTGATTGGAGTTTTAAAAATAGACCCCTTGCTATTAGTAAAAATGAATAAAAAAGAGAATTTTTGAAATGTAGTCTTTTTAAGCTGCTTATTTTGTGGTAGTTAAGGCTTATTTTTTTCTTATAGCGAAGCGGTCTTGTGTTTTACTCGGACATTAATGAAAAAGTATATAAAATGGGAAGAATATTAGCAATAGATTTTGGAGAGAAAAGAACAGGAATAGCAGTTACAGATGAGCTCCAAATTATAGCGTCTGGGCTTACTACAGTAGCTACTACAACGCTTTTGTCTTTTTTAAAAGAATACATAGCTAAGGAAAATGTAGAATTAATTGTTGTAGGACAGCCAAAGCGTTTAAATAACGATTTTTCGGACGTAGAGCAAGTAATTCTTACCTACATTGAAAAACTAAAAGCTGCATTTCCGGAACTCCCTATAGAACGTGTTGATGAACGATTTACTTCGAAAATAGCTTTTCAAAGCATGATAGATAGCGGGGTTAAGAAAAAACAACGCCGTAGTAAAGAGCTGTTAGATGAAGTAAGCGCTACAGTAATTTTACAATCTTATTTATATAACAAATAATTATTTCTTTCTTAATACTTTGAATCCCTCGTAGGCTTGCCTCGAGGTAGTTGATTATTTTCAGTTTTATTGAAAAAAAGTTACTTATATGTAGGAACACCCTATTTTTGTATGGGATTTTTTTTAACTTTGTATTTGATAACTAGTTTGTTAAATAGTATAGTGCTATTTATAAATTATTAAAAAATATAGTGAATGAAATGAGAATTACCCTACTTTTATGCTTATTTATTCAATTTGTTTTTCCGTTTTCGGTAAACAATGAAACAATGATTGTGCCCCACACTAAATCATTAACCACGAACCCTCTCACTCCTCCAAAAGCCCCTCTTTGGTCTTTGGAAAGTATGTTATCTTTTTACCCTGATCATTCAGTTCAAAACGATTCTTTAAAAGTGTATCCCAACCCTATTAATCAGAAAGATATGTTGAATATCTCAATGGTAGAGGCAGGGAAGAAACGATTAACTTTTTATGATATTACTGGAAAAATGGTAAAAGTTATAGAAACAGAACGTAAATCTTTTGCTTTTAGTATTTCAGATATTGGAACTGGCGTGTACATATTGAATGTATCATCAGTAAATTTTCAAACAACAAAAAAGGTAATTGTAAAGTAAGAATTTACTTTATTTCCTTACTTATTTAAGTATCTTTTGCTACTTTCCATAGCATTATTAGAATTACTTTGTATTTTTGCAACCTTAATTTTAATAATTATTATGATATTACCAATTGTAGCATATGGTGATCCCGTTCTGAGGAAGGTAGCAAAAGATATTCCTAAAGATTATCCAAAACTGGATGTTCTTATTGAGAATATGTTTGAAACTATGTATAATGCATATGGAGTTGGTTTAGCAGCGCCACAAATAGGATTACCAATACGTCTTTTTGTTATAGATGCCACCGCTTTTGCAGATGATGATGAGCTTTCGGAAAAAGAAAAGGAACAATTAACAGGTTTTAAAAAGGTATTTATTAACCCTACAATTATAGAAGAAACAGGTGAAGAATGGACCTTTAATGAGGGTTGTTTAAGCATACCAGATATTCGAGAAGATGTTACTAGAAATGCTATTATTAAAATTGAATATTACGATGCCGATTTTAATAAACACATTGAAGAATTTGATGGATTAGCAGCTCGTGTAATTCAGCATGAATACGACCATATTGAAGGGGTTTTGTTTACAGATAAGTTGTCCTCATTAAAAAAGAGACTCTTAAAAAGGAAACTTACCAGTATCTCCAAAGGGAAAATAAAAATAGATTACAAAATGCGTTTTCCAGATGCTAAAAAAGCACGTTAAACGTTTTGAAAATATAATCAAAGCATAGATATTTGCGATCTCAAAAAAATAAAATTTATGGGCTTAGATAAAATATTAGCCATTTCGGGAAAACCTGGACTTTATGAATTAAAAGCACAAACTAGATCTGGTTTTGTTGCTGAATCCTTATTAGATGGAAAAAAAATAAGCGTAGGTTTAAGAAATAATGTTAGCCTACTTTCTGAAATAGCCATTTATACACTTACAGAAGAAGTTCCGCTCCGAGAGGTTTTAAATAAAATTAAGGAGAAGGAAAATGGAGGAAAAACAAGTATTAGTCATAAAGATTCTAAAATTAAACTAGAAGAATACTTTTTTGAAGTACTTCCAGATTATGATGAAGATAAAGTATATCCTAGTGATATTAAGAAAGTAATACAATGGTATAACTTACTTCATGATAAGGGAATTACTACTTTTGAAGCAGAAGAGAATACGGAAACGAAAGAGGAAGAAGTTACTTCTGAAAAGGAAGAGAAATAGAATATTTTTCATAAAATGTTAATAAAAAGGAAGCCTGCTCATTGTAGCAGGCTTCCTTTTTTTAGTAAATTTATAATGTAAGGAAGTTATTATTTAAGCTACTTATATTTTGATATAGATTTACTTATGATTCAAAACACCACAAACACTACTTTAAATCAGCTTAAAGATATTATAAAAGTTCTTTCTTCCGAACAATTTTCTACTCCTTTAATTATCTTAAATAATTCTTCCGTAGGAATGCATGTAAGGCATATTCTAGAATTTTATCAATGTTTACTTGATGGAATCGAAACTGGAATTGTTAATTACGATATGCGTAAGCGTAATGTAAAATTGGAAACCCAGCCAACGTATTGCATTGAAGTTATTAATGAGATTCTGACATATTTAAAAAAGAATCAAGAGAATATAGAGTTGTGCTTAAAAGGTTGTTACTGCCATACAGAAGAAACAAAACAAATAGAAGTCAAAACAAGTTTAGATAGAGAGTTAATCTATAATATAGAACATACTGTTCATCATTTAGCTATTATAAGAATAGGAATTAATGCAATTGACAGCTCAATTACTTTAAATGATTCTGTAGGAATAGCTTCTTCAACCATCAGAAATAAAAATATATGTGCACAGTAAGTTATATTCCTACAAAAGACGGGTTTTACCTAACTTCAAATCGTGATGAAGACCCATTGAGGGAAACATTACCGCCAAAAAGTGTTGATATTAATACTGGAGTTACTTTAATAGCACCAATTGATAAAGAAAAAGGAGGAAGTTGGATTGCAACAGATTCTATATCTAGAGCTGCTTGTTTGTTAAATGGAGGTTTTGAAAAGCATAAACGAAAACTTCCCTATGCAAAAAGTAGGGGATATATGGTTTTTGATGCTTTTAAATATACTAATTTTCAAACCTTTATAGAAGACGTTAATCTTGAAAATATAGAGCCCTTTACCTTAATTTTAATTGATGATTTTTTGCAGGTTTTAGTTTGGGATGGCAATAAAAAACATATTCAATTTCTAAGTAAAACAATCCCGCATCTATGGTCGTCTGCCACTTTATATGATGAAGATACACATAACAAAAAAATAGCTGTATTTAATGTTTTTTTGAAAAATAATACTATTTCTTCGGAGGCTATTTTAACGCTTCATGGAGTTAAAAGTGATACTGAATTTGTGTTGAATTTTCCAGAAGTTAAAACTGTAAGCACTACACAAATACTTAAAAAAGGAGAAAATACTGAGATGACTTATTATCAAAAAAAGAATGTAGATAAGGATGAATATAAGGTTACAAATATTTGTTAGTTTTTAAAATGAAAAATTAATTTTTACTAAAAAAGTGAAATAATGAAAAACAAAAAGTTTTATATTGAAAGGGTTGCTGCTTTAATTGCTGCCATACTATTACTACAGAGTTTGTACTATAAATTTACAGCGCATCCAGATAGTATTAAACTTTTTACGGAGCTTGGTGCAGAGCCAGTTGGTAGAATCGGACTAGGCTGTATTGAGTTGGTTACGGGTATTCTTCTGATTTATAGAAAAACGTCACACCTTGGAGCATTAATTGGTGTTGGATTAATGATAGGTGCTATTATTTCTCATCTTGCCGTTGTTGGAATTAATTTTAATAATGATGGCGGAACTTTATTTTCTTTAGCCTGCATTATTTTAATTTGCTGTGTAACCGTTTTAATAGTTAAGGATACAAAAATTCCTTTTATAGCTAAAAGATGAAGTTAAAACAATGGTATATAAAATTAAGTTCATGGGAATATTGGCCCATGTGGATTTTATATGTACCTGTGTTTATTCAGCATTTTTATTTGTCAATTCGTGCCAGAAGTTTATTCTTTTTTTTGAAAGTTAATCCTGCAATAACCGAAGGCTTTATTTTAAGTGACGAAAAACATACTACTCTAAAGTTAGTTCCTGAGAGTTTAAAACCAAAAGGGTTTATAATAAGTAAAAACAGCTCTTTGAGTGCTATAAAAACGTTGTTAGACAAACACTCAATTCTATTTCCTATTATTGTAAAACCTAATGTAGGTTTTAGAGGACTTTCCGTTCATCGTTGTGAAAATGAAGAGGAACTCTCTAAAATTGATTTTGAAAAGGCTACGTATCTTGTTCAAGAGTATATTGATTATCCTGTAGAAGTAGGAATCTTTTATTATCGATATCCGAATGAAGAAAGAGGGGTAATCCCTTCCATCACTTTAAAAGAATTTCTTTCAATTAAATCAGATGGAACCCATACACTATCGGAACTTATTAAAGAGAAACCTCGTGCTTTTCTTCATTATAAAAAGTTAAAAGAAAAGTTCTCTAAACAGTGGGATGTAATATTTCCAGATGGAGAAGAAATTGTTCTAGAAGTAATAGGAAACCATAATAGGGGGACTAAATTTATTAATGCAAATGCTATTTTAGATGAATCGCTTCTCAAAACATTTGATGAGTTAAATACAAAAATGGAAGGTTTTTACTACGGAAGATTTGATATTAAAACAAAATCTATTGAAGATTTAAAACAGGGTAAAAACTTCAAAATTCTTGAAGTAAATGGCGTAGGAGCGGAGCCAACACATATTTACGATCCTAATTATAAACTTATTGATGCATGGAAGGAGTTGCTTTTTTTGTGGAAAGTAACCTATAAAATAGCTCTTGAGAATAAGAAAAAAGGGGAGGAGTTTCCTGTTTTTTCTGATGCAAAAAAGCGTTATTTGCACTATAAAAATTATAAAAAAATAGCATTAACTCATTAATTAGATGCTATTCACTACATTTAAAATTCTTTTATGAATAGTAGAACTTCACAATTAGAAGCAATAGATAGACTCCTAACTATTATGGACGAGCTCCGAGAAAAATGTCCGTGGGATAAAAAGCAAACCCTACAAACACTCCGACATTTAACCATAGAAGAAACTTATGAACTTGGAGATGCTATTTTAGATAATAATTTAGAGGAAGTGAAAAAAGAGTTGGGAGATTTATTACTTCATATAGTTTTTTATTCTAAAATAGGGAGTGAAACCAACGATTTTGATATTGCGGATGTTGCAAATGGAATTTCGGAAAAGTTAATTCATCGTCATCCACATATTTATGGAGATGTAGACGTTTCTAATGAAGAAGAAGTTAAGCAGAATTGGGAAAAACTAAAGCTTAAAGAAGGGAAAAAAAGTGTTTTGGAAGGAGTTCCTAAAAGTCTTCCAGCGTTGGTTAAAGCTAGTAGAATTCAAGATAAAGTAGCTGGCGTAGGCTTTGATTGGGAAGAACCACAGCAGGTATTTGAAAAACTACAGGAAGAGTTAGGAGAATTTCAGGAGGAAGTTAATAAACGCGACCAAGATAAGATGGAAGCGGAATTTGGAGATGTGCTTTTTTCTATGATTAATTATGCTCGTTTTTTAAAAATAAACCCTGAAGATGCGCTAGAAAGAACCAATAAAAAATTTATTAGTCGCTTTCAATACCTAGAATCTAAAGCTAAAAACATGGGGAAATCTTTAGGAGATATGACTTTAGCAGAAATGGATGTTTTTTGGGAAGAGGCTAAAAAGCAATAGGTAATAGAGGTGTGGAGTTTACAGTTTAATAATTTTCTTCTTAAAACTTTATCTTCGCTTATAGCGTCCTAAAATATTTAGAACAGGATTGACCTTCATTCAAAAACCAAAGTTTAGGCTAGGAGAACAAAAGGGTAAAATGTATCTTTGCGCTTTCAAAAATACTTCATGGTTTTAGAACAGTACACTAAAGAATTTGCATATAATTTAAAATTATCTTTCCCCGTTATTTTAGGTATGTTAGGACATACTTTTGTGGCTTTTGCAGATAATGTAATGGTTGGGCAATTAGGAACCGCAGAATTAGCGGCAGTATCCTTAGGGAATAGTTTTATTTTTATAGCAATGTCTTTAGGAATAGGTTTTTCTACAGCAATTACTCCTTTAGTGGCCGAAGCCGATGGGGCTGGAGATATAGAAAGTGGAAGATCTTCTTTAAAACACGGACTCTTTTTAAGTACCATTATTGGATTGGCTTTATTTGTAGTATTATTATTTGCAAAACCCTTGATGTACTTAATGGAACAGCCGAGAGAAGTGGTTGAAATAGCGCTTCCTTACTTAGATTTAGTAGCTTTTTCATTAGTGCCACTTATTATGTTTCAGGCATTGAAACAATTTTCAGATGGTTTGTCGGAAACAAAATATCCAATGTATGCAACCATTGTAGCCAATGTGGTAAATATTGTTTTAAATTACTTTTTTATCTTCGGAAAGTTTGGATTTCCAGAGCTTGGAATTATAGGAGCTGCAATTGGTACATTGGTATCAAGATTCATGATGGTTATTTTCTTGTGGTGGCTATTTAAAAAGAATAGCAGAATAAAACAATATGTAACTAATTTTAAATGGAAGGTTATAGAGCAGAAAATGATTAAGAAAATCATAAACTTAGGACTTCCATCGGCTTTGCAAATGTTTTTTGAAGTTGCCATTTTTACTTCTGCGGTATGGCTAAGTGGAGTTTTAGGTAAAAATCCGCAAGCAGCAAACCAAATAGCGCTCAATCTTTCGAGTATGACGTATATGGTTGGAGTAGGCTTGAGTGTTGCTGCAATGGTAAGAGTTGGAAATCAGAAGGGATTAAAGAATTTTAAAGAGCTTCGAAGAATAGCAATATCTGTATTTTTCTTGACTTTTTTAATTGAAGTAATTTTTGCACTTTTCTTCATTTTATTTAGACATTGGTTACCTACTATTTATTTAGATCAAAACGATATGATAAATTTAACCGATAACACCGAGGTAATCTTAGTAGCGTCGCAATTATTACTAATTGCTGCATTTTTTCAAATTTCCGACGGACTCCAAGTTACATTTTTAGGAGCTTTACGGGGTTTGCAGGATGTTAAAATTCCAACACTTATAACATTTGTAGCCTATTGGATTATAGGTTTTCCTATCTCTTATTTTTTGGGACTCAAAACAAGTTTAGGAAATATGGGAATCTGGATTGGATTACTTTCTGGACTTACTATAGCCGCAATATTTTTGTATTTTAGATTTAATTATCTGACAAAAAAATTAATTGTGTCAAAAGTAAATTAAAAGTTATTACAGTTAAGAATAACTTTAACTATTAACTAACAACGAAGAATAAAATGGAATTACCAAAGTTTATATTAGGCGATAACACAGATTATCCGAATGCAATTTTTATTATTCATACAGAATATCCTCAATTCATTATTAATTTAGAAAATGATGAAGTTGAATGGCTAGAAGATTTTTCTGCTGAAGATGAAAAAGAACTTGCAACAGAAGCAGAAAACCTTATCCAAGCTGCAAATGAATTTTACGACCGGGAGGTAAGTAGATATGATGAAGCTTAATATATGGATACTTTAATAGATTACGATCAGCAGTTATTTTTATATTTAAACGGATTAGGAAGCCAATCATACGATGCTTTTTGGATGTTTATGACAAATAAATGGGCTTCAATTCCGTTATATGTCTTTTTACTAATACTATGTATTCGTACTTTAAAATGGAAAAAAACACTTGTGCTACTTGTTATTGTAGCACTTATGATTGGGGTAACCGACCAATTGGCAAATGCCTTTAAATATGGTTTTGAGCGACTACGTCCGTGTCATGAAGAGAATATTATGCCATATATGCGCTTAGTAAAATCCTATTGCGGTGGACAGTTTGGCTATTTTTCAGCCCATGCATCAAATTCTTTAGCGGTAGTTACTTTCTTTTCTATACTGCTTTCTAAAAATTATAAATGGCTTCCATTTCTTTTAGTTATTTGGGGAATAACGGTAGCTTATAGTAGAATTTATATTGGGGTACACTATCCTTTAGATGTAATTACGGGGATGTCTATTGGAATAATTTTGGGATTCTTTTTCTCAAAGCTTTTTAGATTTGTATTGAAGCGTTTCAGTATATAAAACAAAACTATTATTTAATACTAAGAGTATCATATTAATTCAAAAACAAAGTTTTCAATCAAATAATTTAGTCATTTCGACTGAAAGGAGAAATCACATCTCGGTTATTTAACTCATAAGTTTTTCGAGTGATGAGATGCCTCCCGTTGGTCGACATGACTGTGACTATTATCAGTTTCCGCTAAACCAGTTTTGATTTTGAATTAATATGCTTAATTCTCATCTGGGATAAAATTTAAAGCGATTCCATTTACACAATGTCTTTTTCCAGTTGTGTTACTAGGACCATCATCAAAAACATGACCTAAATGCCCGCCGCATTTTGCACAATGCTCTTCATCTCTAGGAACTCCAATTTTATTATCAACACCATATCCAACATTTCCTTCTATAGCTCTATCAAAACTCGGCCATCCTGTTCCCGATTTAAATTTATGTTCACTTCTAAATAAGGGAGTAGCACAGGCAGCACAAACATAAGTCCCTGCTTCTTTAATTTCTAAAAGATCACTAGAAAATGGGCGTTCTGTACCAGCTTTTCTTAACACATAATATTCACTTTCAGATAACTCACTTTTCCACTCAGCATCCGTTTTGGAAATGGGAAATTTAGATTTTTTGGAGTCTGTAGTTTCTTTTTGATTATTTTGTGCTTTGGTATTACAACTAAAGAGTAGTATACAAAAAAATGATAAGATTATATTTTTCATAAGAAAGAATGTATATTTTTAAGTTAATTACGAAATTTTAGTCGGATTAGTTTTTAATTCCTTGCATTATTATGTCCACAACAAATACGGTAGTATTACGACCTCGGTTTAAAAAGAATTTACCATTTCATAATGAAACAATTTTAAAAGCTTTTGAGAATTCTAATAAAGACAACATAGATTTTGTAGTTACTCGTATAGACGACCATGTGTTTATTAAATACCCAAAAGCCAAACAACATTTTTGGTCTCCACAATTACATCTAGAAATTAATGAGCAACCAGAAAAGGATTCCTGTTTGCTTTATGGATTATTTGGACCTAATCCTACAGTTTGGAGCATGTTTATGTTTTTACATTTTATGGTTGGGACTCTATTTTTAGCAATTGGGGTATGGGCATATAGTAATTGGAGTATAGACAATCCTTATAAAGTGCAATTATTAATTATGGGAGTGCTAGTACTTATTTGGGTTGCTTTATATTTTATAGGAAGCATTGGTAAATATTCAAGTAAGGAAGAAATGCAAGCGCTCTATAATTTTATGAATGTACTAATTGAGAATGAAAAAATTAGAGATAAAAAATAGCCCGATGAAATTATCATCGGGCTATTTAAAATAATATATGTATTTAAAAATACTTTAGTTTAATTTTTGAATGGATTTAATATTGGCAGCTTTCATAACTTGATCCATATTACTTAAATCCATATTTTTTGCTTGATAAGATGGAATAATAGCAATTCTAAAAACCTGATTTTGAGTATCTCCAGGTAGTAATGTGTTTAAATCGAAGTCTGCAGCTTCAAGAAATAAATTTACATCTGCTATGGTATAATCAAAATTATATATTAAATCACCTTGATCTAATTGTCTCGTTTGAGGGAGTGCTCTCCAAATATCATTTCCATTATTATCTTGTCCCCATAATAAATATACCTGAAGAACATCAAAATCTGAAATTTCTATATTATCAGGAATAGGAATTAGTTGGGAAAATTCGTTTGCACTATTAAAATTTACTGTAGTTTCAAAAAATTCCGCAACAGCTCCATCATATCCTGGAGGTCCCGGAGGTCCTTCCGGTCCTTCGCAAGAAGTAAATACAAGTGTTGCTACAAATAAAAGTGTGATTATTTTTTTCATAATAGTTTTGTTTTTTTAAAATAACGCAAATGCTATGCCAATATTTTTTACTGTTAGTTTTTAAATTTAAAATTACTACTTTTTTACATTGTTGCCCTATAAAAGTAGATAGAATTTATCAAGCTTTAGTTATATCAAGCTTTCAAGAGGTTTTCAAAATAGTCTCTTGCTCTTAAAGAGGATAAACAGAAAGTGGGCTTTAATAACGATTTTTTTATAAATTACTTATTTTTTGATAGTTAATGTTTAGTCTTAATCTTTTTTCTTGTAGTGGAGCGGTCTTTTATCTTTCCTCTAACTTTACTATATTTCATGAATATTCTTTTATAAAATCTATAAGCTTTAAAATAACTTTATCATCGCCTAGTATTTTTCGGTGTCCGAGTCCTTCAGTTATTATTAATTCTGAATTCTTTAATTTTTCATGAATATTTTCAGAAGAAGAAAGAGGCGAGTCTAAATCATTTTTATCATGAAATAATAGAGCAGGAATTTTAACATCTTCCGCAGCAATACTTGCAGAATAATTATTAACATCTTCCATGGCAATTTTATCAAACCCCATTTTTATAGAATCTCCAATTTTTTCCTTTAAACCTAGCTTATTTGTAAAATCGTAAATTATATCATCTATCTTATCGCCACTTCCTATTAAAACCATAGCATTGGTTTTAAAGCCTCTACTAGCAGCGTTTACAAGAGTCATACTCCCTAAGGAATGCCCTATTGCAGCTTCAAATGGACCATATTTTTTATTTACTTCAAAAACGGTATCAATAAATTCAAGCATATTGGTAGTCTTTCCAGTAGAGCGCCCATGTGCAGGGCCATCAAAACTTATAGTACTGTATCCTATTTTTAGCAAAGAATCGGCTATTTTTGAAAGTTGTGTGCCTCTACCGCTCCATCCATGTACAAGTAGAATTTTCTTTTTACTTTCTCCATACTCATAAATAACTACTTCTTTTTTTATGGATGAAATTAAAAGTCGCTCTTTCTTTGCTTCATGCTCCATTTTATGCTCTCTTTTTGGAGTGGGATGTTTTATTGGAGTTGCAAAAAGTTTGGCAACATATTTACTAGCCAACTTAGGAGAAATAAACTGTAATGTCTTAGCAGAAAAAGTAATTGGTTCAGGGATTTTTACCGATTGTTGATAGTTTTCTTTCTTAGAAGCCATTATTTAATATGAATTAGAAGTTGCAATGTATTAATTTTAAATCCTTTTTTTATACATTTAAGAAGCATAATAATTCTAAATCCTATCAGATGAGAAAAGCTTATTTTAATGATTCAAATTGTATTTTTAATAACTATGGGAAAATATGATGAATGTTATTCCACATAGTTTGTTCACAGATTTTGATATCGATTTATTTAAAGCAGGAAATCATTATAGGCTTTATGAAAAGTTGGGAGCGCATATTATTGAAAAGGACGGTGTAAAGGGCTGTTATTTTGCAGTATGGGCACCAACGGCAAAATCGGTTTCTGTAATTGGCGATTTTAATTATTGGCAAAAAGAGGAACATCCGCTTTTTGTTCGCTGGGATGAATCGGGGATTTGGGAAGGATTTATACCAAACATTACCCATGGTACAAGGTATAAGTATAAAATAGTATCCAATAATCAAGATATTCAAACTGAAAAAGCCGATCCATTTGCTTTTTATAGTGAGAAATCTCCAAATACAGCTTCTATTGTTTGGGATGCTTCTTATAAATGGAAGGATACCAAGTGGATGGAAACTCGAAAAGAAATTAATAGTTTAGATAAACCTTTTTCGGTATATGAAGTTCATATGGGGTCTTGGAGAAGGAAGTTGGAAGACGCAGGGAGGTCTCTTAATTATTTAGAATTGGCAGAAGAACTTGTTTCTTATGTTAAAGAAATGCACTTTACACACGTAGAGTTTATGCCTGTTATGGAGTTTCCGTATGATCCTTCTTGGGGATATCAAATTACAGGTTATTACGCACCAACATCTCGTTTTGGGGAACCAGAAGAGTTAATGGTGCTAATAGATAAATTGCATCAAGCAGGAATTGGAGTTATTTTAGATTGGGTGCCTTCTCATTTTCCAGATGATGCGCATGGATTAGGATTTTTTGATGGATCACATTTATATGAACATCCCGATAGAAAAAAAGGATATCATCCAGATTGGAAGAGTCTTATTTTTAATTATGGTAGAAATGAAGTCCGTGCTTTCTTAATTAGTAATGCTATTTTTTGGTTAGATAAATACCATATTGACGGACTTAGGGTAGACGCTGTTGCTTCGATGTTGTATTTAGATTATTCTCGAGAAGAGGGAGAATGGGATCCTAATATATATGGAGGGAGAGAGAATTTGGAAGCAATTTCATTTATTAAAGAAATGAACGAAGCTGTATATGCTAATTTTGAAGGGATACAGACCATAGCCGAAGAGTCGACTTCATTTTCAATGGTTTCAAAACCTGTATATCTTGGTGGTTTAGGCTTTGGAATGAAATGGATGATGGGATGGATGCACGATACTTTAGAGTATTTTAAAAAAGGGCCTGTTCATAGAAAGCATCATCAAAACGATCTTACTTTTAGTATGACCTATGCTTTTTCAGAAAACTTTATGCTTCCTTTAAGTCATGATGAAGTAGTACACGGGAAAAGCTCTATTTTTGGTAGAATGCCTGGCGATGAATGGCAGCGATTTGCAAACCTTAGGTTGCTATATGGATATATGTATACGCATCCTGGAGCGAATTTAATGTTTATGGGAAATGAATTTGCGCAATCTGATGAGTGGAATTTTCAAACAAGTTTAGATTGGCATTTGTTGCAATATGAAGGTCATAAAGGAATAAAAACTTTTATAGCAGATTTAAATAGACTTTATAAGGAAGAACCAGCTCTTCATGAAAAACAATTTAGTAACGAAGGTTTTGAATGGATAAATTATGGAGATGCAGATAATTCTGTTTTATCATATGTAAGAAAAGGTCATTATATAGAAAACGATTTGGTGGTGATTTGTAATTTCACTCCAGTAGTTAGAGAGGATTACCGAATTGGTATTCCAAGAGATGGAACGCTTAAGCAAGTTTTTAATAGTGATGAAAAAAAGTATTATGGAAGTGATGTTAGAAATAAAGAGGAAATTTCTGTAGAAGCAATTCCATACAACGGGAAAGATTTTTCTGTAGCCATTACATTGTCGCCTCTAGCGGTGATAGTGTTTAAAATAATATAATTTATAAGTTAAAGCTCATATTTTGATATGATAACTAATACTGAATTAGAATACAAAGGAAATTTATTTCCCAATCAAATTATATCTCATAAAAAGGAAGTTGATAAAATAACTTTTTATGCACGTAATAATGTGGCGTTACAAATTTCTTTTTTAAGAGATAGTGTATTACGATTTAGATATGCCGTAGAACAAGATTTTGAGCCCGATTTTTCGTATGCTATTTCCGAGGATGCTACTTATGGGTATAATCATCTTGAAATAAAAGAACTAGATGGGCATTTTAGTATGTATACTTCAAAATTAGAGGTGCGTGTTTCTAAATCAGACTTAAGACTAGCAATTTTAGATTTAGATGGTAATATTTTAAATGAAGATGAACTTGGCTTCCATTGGGAAGAAAGTTATGAACATGGAGGGAACATAGTAAAAATGAGTAAGTTTTCACAGGAGTCTGAAAGTTTTTATGGAATGGGAGATAAGCCCTCACAATTAAATCTTCGGGGGAAACGTATTCATAATTGGGCAACCGACCAATATGCATTTGGCAAGGATAGAAATCCATTGTACAAAAGTGTTCCATTCTATATTGGCATGCATCATAAAACCGCCTATGGAATCTTCTTTGATAATACCTTTAAAACTCATTTTGATTTTTGTAATGAACGAAGAAATATAACTAGTTTTTGGGCAGATGGAGGAGAAATGAATTATTATTTTATCTATGGGCCTTCCATTTCTCAAGTGGTAGTTGGATATACAGATCTTACAGGAAAACCAGAACTGCCGCCATTGTGGGTTTTAGGTTTTCATCAATGTAAATGGAGCTATTATCCAGAGAGTAAAGTAAAAGAAATAGCAAACAAATTTAGAGAATTAAGTATTCCATGTGATGCCATTTATTTAGACATCGATTATATGGATGGCTTTAGGTGTTTTACATGGAATAAAGAGTATTTTCCAGAGCCCAAAAGAATGGTAGAGGAACTTGCTGAAGATGGTTTTAAAACTGTTGTAATTATAGATCCAGGGATTAAAATTGATAAAAAATATTGGGTTTACAATGAAGCTGTAGAAAACGATTATTTCTGCAAAAGAGCAGATGGTCCTTTTATGAAAGGTAAAGTTTGGCCTGGAGAATGTAATTTTCCAGATTATACAAACCCGAAAGTAAGAGAATGGTGGGCAGGTCTTTTTAAAGAATTAATTGCAGATATTGGAGTAAAAGGGGTGTGGAATGATATGAATGAGCCAGCCGTAATGGAAGTGCCCGGAAAAACTTTTCCAGATGATGTTCGACATAATTACGATGGCCACCATTGCAGCCATAGAAAAGCACATAATATCTATGGAATGCAAATGGCACGAGCTACTTATGAAGGAGTAAAAAGGTTTTCATTTCCTAAACGTCCATTTGTAATAACTAGATCGGCATATTCTGGGGCGCAACGTTATACTTCTTCATGGACAGGAGATAATGTAGCTACTTGGGAGCATCTTTGGGTAGCAAATGTTCAAGTGCAAAGAATGGCAATGAGCGGAATGTCTTTTACTGGAAGCGATATTGGTGGGTTTGCAGAGCAACCTTCTGGAGAACTTTTTGCTAGATGGATTCAATTAGGGGTGTTTCATCCATTTTGTAGAGTGCATTCTAGCGGAGATCATGGGCATCAAGAACCTTGGTCGTTTGATGAGGAAGTAACCAATATTACTAGAAAATTTATAGAAATTAGATATCAATTACTTCCATATCTGTATACCATGTTTTATGAATATACAGAAAATGGAATACCAATGTTGAAATCCTTAATGTATTATGATCAAGATGATTTACATACGCATTATAGAAATGATGAATTTATCTTCGGAAACCATATCCTAGTTTGCCCTATTTTAGAACCAAACTCCAAAGGGAGACGTATGTATATTCCAAGAGGAAATTGGTATAATTACTGGGGAGGAGAAATTACCAAAGGAGGAAAAGAATGTTGGGTAGAAGCCGATATCGATAAGATTCCTATTTTTATAAAAGAGGGAGCTATTATTCCAAAATATCCTATTCAGCAATATGTAGGTGAAAAAGAAATTACAGAACTTACATTAGAGGTGTATTATAAAAATGGAAAAGAAGAATCTCAAGTTTTTGAAGATGCAGGAGATGGTTATGATTATAAAAAAGGAAGATACAGCCTAAGAACATTTAGACTTACAGGAAAAGAAAATGAACTTATTATTCAGCAATTTAAAGAAGGTAAATATGAAACATCTTATGAAACTTTTAAAGTAAATTTAATAGGATTGCCATTTAAAGTACAATCTATTCAGCTAGATAATGTAGAGATTCCAATCCATGAAATTATTCTAAATGGAGATACTAATATGACGATTAAAAAAGAATTTACAGAACTGCATATAATAGGATTGTAATATTTTAATTATTTTCGTATTGTATATGCACATCAATTTGTAGGTATATTAACTGATTTTAAAAATAATAGATTGTAATATGAAAAAATATGTTTCAATAGGAGTATTTATTTTGTTGATAATATCTTGTTCAACAAATCCTTTTACAGGAAAAAGCACTTTGAATTTTCAGTCAAATGATCAAATTTTCCCGACAGCTTTTGCGGAATACGACCAATTTTTACAGCAAAATAAAGTAGTAACGGGAACTGCAGATGCCGAAGCTATAAAACGAGTAGGGCAACGTATTGCAAATGCTGCGGAGCGTTGGTTTAATGCTAATGGGTATGAGGGCTATTTAAAAGATTACCGTTGGGAATACAATTTAGTGCAAGACGAAACTGTAAACGCTTGGTGTATGCCTGGAGGGAAAATAGTTTTTTATACAGGAATTCTTCCGATTACTCAAACAGATACTGGTATTGCAGTAGTAATGGGCCATGAAGTGGCACACGCCTTAGTAAACCATGGGGCACAGCGTATGAGTGCTTCTACATTACAACAATATGGAGCGCTTGCAGGAAATTTAGCGCTTGGAATGGGAGGTAGCAGTGCACAAACAATAGATTTATTTAATCAAGCATATGGTGTTGGGTCTCAAGTAGGAGTTATGTTACCTTTTAGTAGAAGTCACGAAACAGAAGCCGATGCTATTGGATTGCGTTTAATGGCAATTGCTGGTTATAATCCAGATGAAGCTGCTAAACTTTGGGAACGAATGAGTGCTCAAGGAGGGGAGCAGCCATCAGAGATTATGAGCACGCACCCATCAAATCAAAGTAGAATTCAAAATCTTAAACAATTAGCGCCAGCAGCGAAGCAAGAAGCGGCTAAATTTGGTGTTACTACGTTTAAGTAATCTTTTTTTAATGTAGCAAGTTTATTAATTAAGTATATTTGAAAGCAAGACATCAATTTTATGTCTTGCTTTTTTATTTAATCTATTACTAAACCAACTAGTTCATAAACCATCAATGAAATGCCCATTAACAAATTTAGAAACCAACCGATATGATTCTAAAGGGCATTACATCTGACTATTGAAAAACCATACATATTAACAAATGAAATCATTACAAAAAGGAAGTAAAAAATTATTAAATGCATGGGCATTTTATGATTGGGCAAATTCAGTATATAGTTTAACCATAGCTTCTGCCATTTTTCCGCTCTTTTATGGGGCGCTTTTTAGAGAAGCTGGAATTGAAAAAATTGAAATTTTTGGTGGAGAAATTGCTCGTGGTCCTTTAATAACGTATGTCACTTCTTTTGCCTTTTTGGTGGTTTCCTTTTTAACTCCGCTATTGTCTGGAATTGCAGATTATGTAGGTAATAAAAAAGTGTTTTTAAAATTTTTCTGCTATTTAGGTTCCATTTCAAGTATAGGATTGTATTGGTTTAGCCTTGATGCAATTTATTTAAGCTTAACTATATATTTTTTTGGGTTGATAGGTTTTTGGGGGAGTTTAGTTTTTTATAATTCTTATTTGCCAGATGTGGCATTCCCAGAACAACAAGATAGAATAAGTGCCAAAGGATATTCATTAGGATATATTGGTAGTGTATTTTTGTTATTGCTGAATTTAGCCATGATTATGAAATATGAATGGTTTGGATTTGAAGGGGCTGGGGAGCCTACAAAAATATCATTTATATTAGTTGGGATTTGGTGGGCTTTATTCAGTCAGTATTCATTTTATTATTTGCCTAAAGGAAATGATAATACTGGAAAAATTAGTAAAAAAGTCTTGCTGAATGGCTTTCGTGAGCTCAAAAAAGTATGGAATAGGTTAGGAGATAACCTCCGATTAAAAAGATATTTAATAGCCTTTTTTGTATATAGCATGGCGGTACAAACAGTAATGCTAGTAGCTTCCTATTTTGCAGAAGAAGAATTGGCGTGGGAAAGCGATAGTCAGCGTACAACAGGTTTAATTATAAGTATTCTTTTAATACAATTAGTTGCTGTAGCTGGAGCATTACTAACCTCTCGAATTTCTGAAAAAATTGGAAATATAAAAACATTAATAGCTATTAATATTATATGGGTAATTATATGTTGCTACGCTTATTTTGTAATTACTCCAGAGCAATTTTATGTAACTGCTGCTTTTGTTGGTTTGGTAATGGGAGGAATTCAGGCTTTATCTCGTTCCACCTATTCTAAATTTTTACCAGAAACAAAAGACACAGCTTCTTTCTTTAGTTTTTATGATGTAGCTGAAAAAATAGGAATTGTTATCGGGATGTTTTTATACGGATTTATGGCGCAAATAACAGGAAGTATGAGAACTTCTATTGTCCTTTTAGGATTGATATTTTTAATTGGAGTAGTTTTATTGCTGAAAGTAGAAAAGTCAGGAGTCGGAAGTCGGAAGTCCGAAGGTAAGTAAGCAGTTTTTTGTCTAGAACTTTGTTATAACCTAATCTTTCAATAAAAAAGGAAGTGTTCAGTAAGCAGAGGCAGTTTTTAGTTGAAAGTAAAAAAAGTTATCGAGTTATGTTGTTATGATGTTTCAGAAAAGTTTTTTTTCGCCTAGAGCCTAGAGCCTAGAGCCTAGAGCCTAGAGCCTAGAGCCTAGAGCCTAGAGCCTTTCGACTTTTTTCATTTCCACATTTACATCTTTGCCACTTTTAGTTGAAAGTAAAAAAAAGTTATCGAGTTATGTTGTTATGATGTTTTCAGAAAAGTTTTTTTTCGCCTAGAGCCTAGAGCCTAGAGCCTATTACCTACTTAAATCGCTGATTGATGGTGTCTAATATTACATTCATGCAATCTGTTGTGTATGATTTATCATCTGTAGTCTGACTCATAAAAACGGCGCCTTGGATTAAACTGAAAAAGCGTTTCCCATAAACATCTCCAATAATAGTTTTTCTAATTTCGCCAATTCTTTTACCATCTTCAATTTCGGTACTAATATATCCTTCTATTTTTTTTATAGTTTCCTGAACCTTTTCTGAAAGTTCAGGATGCATATTTTTTGCGTCAACTCCCGTATTTATAATAGGGCAACCTCCAAAATTGTTGGTAAAATCAATATAGTTTTTATAAAACCTCACAAAATATATAAGTCGTTCTAAAGGAGTTTCCCCTTTATCCATATAAGCTTCGATTTTAGAGAGAATCATATCGGTATTATAATCAAATGCATGGAGTGCTAATGTTTCTTTGTTCTCAAAGTTTCCATAGATAGCTCCTTTTGTAAGACCTGTAGCTTTTGTAATATCATTTAAACTTGTGGCAGTATAGCCTTTCTTGTTAAAAATAGGAGCTACTGTTTTTATAATAAATTGACTCGTTTTTTCAGCTTTGGTTGTCATGAGTTTATAGATATACTCAAATATATAAAATAATACTGAAAGGTATCTTTTGTTTTATTGGCTATATTATAGTTTTACTCACTAAGGGAAATTGAAGGAGTCCGCAGTTGGGAGTCAGAAGATAAAAAGTTTAGAGTTGAGAGTTGAAAGTTTAGAGCTGAAAAGTTTTTAAAGTAGAAAAGTAGAAAGTTGATGAGTTAAGAAAAGATATTTTAAAAAAACACCCATGATTTTTAATCATGGGTGCCTTAACTAACCAACCAACTTAAAACTAAATAATTCTTACGAACTATTTAACTTAGCTTTAAATATTATAATACATCAACTAACATACATTCAGTCGGTTATAGTGTTTAAGACTTACATTTTTGTCTGTTAATTTTCTATTAAATCTGATTGATTCCTAAAAACTAATTCGCCGTCAAATTCATCAATCAAAATAATACTATCGGCATTGACTTTTCCGCTAAGAATCTCTTTAGAAAGTTTGTTTAAAACCTCCTTCTGGAGTACTCTTTTAACGGGTCTAGCTCCATATTGTGGATCGTAGCCTATTTTTGCTAAATGTGTTATAGCTTGTTCAGTTGCATCTATAGTGATGTTTTGTTTAGCTACCATTTTTGTAATTCCTTTAAGTTGTAGCTTAACAATATCTTTTATGTTTGCTTCTGTAAGTGGCGTAAACATAACAATGTCGTCAATACGATTTATAAATTCTGGTCTTACACTTTGTTTTAATAAACCTAGTACTTCAACTTTAGCAGCTTGTGTTGCACTGTCTATATCTTCGGTAGCTTCAAATTTTTCTTGAATAATATGGCTTCCAATATTACTAGTCATTATAATAATAGTGTTTTTAAAATCCGCAAGACGTCCTTTATTGTCTGTTAACCTTCCTTCATCTAACACCTGTAATAAAATATTAAAGGTATCTGGATGTGCTTTTTCAATCTCATCTAGTAATACTACAGAATAGGGTCTGCGTCTTACAGCTTCTGTAAGTTGTCCTCCTTCATCGTAACCAACATATCCTGGAGGCGCTCCAACTAATCTACTCACAGAATGACGCTCTTGGTATTCGCTCATATCAATACGAGTCATAGCGCTTTCATCATCAAAAAGATAATCAGCTAATGCTTTAGCTAGCTCTGTTTTACCAACCCCAGTAGTTCCTAGAAAAAGAAAAGAACCAATTGGGCGGTTGGCATCTTGCAAGCCAGCGCGACTTCTTCTGATAGCATCCGATACAGATTCTATAGCTTCTTCTTGTCCTACTACTCTTCGGTGTAATTCGTCTTCAAGATTAAGAAGCTTTTCACGCTCGCTTTGGAGCATTTTAGTAACAGGAATGCCAGTCCATTTTGCAACTACTTCAGCAATATCGTCATTAGTAACTTCTTCTTTTATTAAATTACTTCCTCCAGCTTGTTGCTCTTCTAATTGTTTTTGAAGCGTTTCTAGTTTCTCTTGTGCTTCTTTAATTTTTCCATATCTAATTTCAGCAACTTTACCATAATCGCCATCACGTTCGGCACGCTCAGCTTCTATTTTAAATTGTTCGATGTTTTCTTTTGTTGTCTGAATGGCGTCTACAATATCTTTTTCGCCTTTCCATTTCGCATAAATATCATGTCGCTCTTCCTTAAGATTTGCAATATCCGAATTAAGCGATTTTAATTTAGTTTCATCGTTTTCTCTCTTAATTGCTGCAATTTCAATTTCTAATTGCATTATTTTTCTATCCAAAACATCAAGCTCTTCAGGTTTTGAATTTATTTCCATCCTAATTTTAGAAGCAGCTTCATCCATTAAGTCAATTGCCTTATCTGGTAAAAAACGATTGGTAATGTAGCGTTGAGAAAGTTCTACAGCCGCAATAATAGCTTCGTCTTTTATTCTAACTTTATGATGCGTTTCATACTTTTCCTTAATGCCTCGTAAAATAGAAATAGCACTTTCGGTATCTGGCTCGTCTACAATAACTTTTTGGAATCTACGCTCCAAGGCTTTGTCTTTTTCAAAGTACTTTTGATATTCGTCCAATGTTGTTGCTCCAATAGCTCGGAGCTCTCCTCTTGCTAATGCTGGCTTTAAAATGTTTGCTGCATCCATAGCTCCTTGTCCGCCACCAGCGCCTACTAAAGTGTGGATTTCATCAATAAAGAGTACGATATCTCCATCGGAGGTAGTTACTTCTTTAATAACAGCTTTTAAGCGTTCTTCAAACTCCCCCTTGTATTTTGCTCCTGCAATAAGCGCTCCCATATCTAAGGAAAAAATTTGCTTGTCTTTTAAGTTTTCAGGAACATCGCCTTGAATAATTCTGTGTGCTAAACCTTCAGCAATAGCTGTTTTACCAACTCCAGGTTCTCCAACTAGCATCGGGTTATTTTTTGTTCTACGTGAAAGAATTTGTAAAACACGACGAATTTCCTCGTCTCTTCCAATAACAGGATCCAATTTACCATCGTTGGCAAGTTGGTTGAGGTTTTTTGCAAATTTATTTAAAGAATTATATGTATCCTCGGCACTTGCAGAAGTTACTCTATCTCCTTTTCTCAATTCTTCAATAGCGGCTTTTAATCCTTTTTCAGTAACACCTTGGTCTTTTAAAATCTGTGCTATTTTGCTTTTAGATTTAAATGTAGCTACTATTAAATGCTCAATAGAAACAAACTCATCGTTCATTTTCTTAGCTATAATACTCGCTTCGTTTAACATGCTTCCTGCATCTCTAGAAAGCATTAATTCTCCGCCTTCAACTTTAGTAAAACTATTTAGCGTACTGTCTAAAACCTGTTTAAGTAAGGTAATATTTACATTTAGCTTTTTTAAAATGAAGGGAAGTACATTCTCATCAACCTCAAATAAGGCTTTGAAAATGTGCTCGTTTTCAATTTGTTGATGGCCATATCCCTGAGCAATTTGTTGTGCTTGTTGGATAGCCTCTTGTGATTTTATTGTAAAATTGTTTAAGTTCATTATATTTCAAAGTTTATTATCGATATTTGTTTAGCAATTAGTATTCCGTTTCTGTTTTATGACTTTTTGACAGTATAAGTGAGAATTTATACTGACGTTTAGTCATTTATAAAGATTAGGGGGGTACTGAATTTTATATATAAAGTTATGAATTTTTTAAAGTCAATCTTCGGTGGAAGTGAAGAAAATAAAGAGAGTTCCTTGGATTGGAATGCTTTAAATGATGTTTCTCAGTTTGAGAAAATTAAAGAAGAGTCTAAGTCTATCTGTGTTGTGGTTTTTAAGCATAGCACCCGTTGTGGAATTAGTAGGTTTGCACTAAATAACTTTGAGGCGACATATAAAATTCCGACTGATGATGCTAAATTGTATTTTCTAGATATTTTAAATCACAGAGATGTGTCTAATGCTGTAGCTAAAGAGTTTGGTGTGATACATGAAAGTCCGCAATTATTAATTATTAAAAACGGAAAAGTTGTATATAATGAGTCTCATGGGCAAATTGATGCTGAAGAAATAGCAAAGTTTATTTAATCCGAGGGTTGACAAAGATATTTTCAAGAACAGTACTCCTTTGTTATTTAAAAATAGAAAAGCGGAATATTAAAGATTTTATAGTGATAATAATTCAGTTTTTACGCTATTTTCTTGTAATGAAGCAGTCTTTATTTTTGTCCAAATACTATTATTCTACCTATAAATTCAAGCCTAAGAAAGTTAATATAAATGATAACATTACTTCGAACGAACTCTTCTCATCCAGATTTTAAAAGTTTAGTACAATATTTAGATGTGTATTTAGCAGAAATGGATGGAGAGGCACACAATTTTTATAGTCAGTATAATAAAATAGATAACCTTAAAGAAGTGGTTTTAGCATATAAAAATAATGAAGCCATTGCTTGTGGTGCTTTTAAGTTATATGATACTGATATTGTAGAAATTAAAAGAATGTATGTAAATCCAATATGTAGGGGAGAAGGAGTGGCTTCGATGGTATTAATGGAGTTAGAAGATTGGGCAAAAGAATTAGGTTTTAAACAAGCAGTATTGGAAACAGGAAGTAAATACAAAGACGCAATAGCTTTGTATTTAAAGAATGGCTATGAGCAAATCCCAAATTACGGACAGTATGTTGGAAGTAATTTAAGTGCTTGCTTTAAAAAGGCTTCCCTATAAGCGAGATAAAAAAAAGAGGCTGTCTAAAAAGTATCTAAACTCTAAATGTCACCCTGAGCTTGTAGAAGGTTTTTTGAGTGTTAGTTGTTTAAAACTTCGATAAACTCCTTTTGGCAACTATGAATTACTTTTCAGACGGCCTCTTTTTAAAATGAAATCATTTATTTACTATTTTTTTACTTTTTTCGGATTAAAAGGAGGGAGTAGTTTATTGGAAACTTCACCAAAACCGATCCGCACTTTATCATTTTTACAATAACCTCTCATGGTAACAGTATCGCCATCATTAATAAATTTGCGTTCTGTGCCATCACTCATTTTAATTGGCTTTTCACCTTTCCAAGTAAGCTCTAGCATAGAGCCATAGGAGTCTGGTGTGGAGCCGGAAATAGTTCCACTCCCCATCATGTCTCCACTGTTAACCTTACAACCATTAATGGTATGATGAGCCAGTTGCTGGGACATATTCCAATACATATACTTAAAGTTACTCTTTGTAATGGTAGTAGGAGCTCCGTTTTCTGGAGATAAATCAACTTCCAAATTGATGTCAAAACTCTTTTTGCCTTTATAATTTAAGTAAGGAAGTGGTTTAGGATCTTGTTTAGGTCCATCAGTTCTAAATGGCTCTAAAGCATCTAGGGTTACTATCCACGGAGAAACAGAAGAAGCAAAGTTTTTTGCTAAAAAAGGTCCTAATGGTACGTATTCCCATTTCTGAATATCTCTTGCACTCCAATCGTTAAAAAGTACCATTCCAAAAATATAATCTTCCGCTTCTTCAATTGGAATAGGCTCTCCTAAGAGATTGGCATCTGTAGTGATAAAAGCCATTTCTAGTTCAAAATCTACCAACTTTGAAGGACCAAAAACGGGTTCGCTAGCATCGGCAGGCATTGTTTGCCCTTTTGGACGATGAATTGGAATTCCGCTAGGAACAATAGAAGAACTTCTACCATGATAACCAACAGGAATATGTAGCCAATTTGGTAATAATGCATTATCAGGATCTCTAAACATAGTTCCTACATTGGTTGCATGTTCTTTACTACTGTAAAAGTCGGTGTAATCTCCAATTTGTACAGGTAATTGCATTTCAATTTCGTCCAATGTAAAAAGTACGATTTTTCGATGCTCTTCATTATTCTTTAAAGTTTCATTCTTAACATCAAAAATCTCAGCAATTCTATTTCGAACTAATCGCCAAGTTTTTTTTCCGTCAGAAATAAAATCATTTAAAGTGTCTTGTAGAAAAATATCATCCGTTAAAGGGATCTCATTAAAATACCCTAATTGATGAAGCGCTCCAAGATCTATAGCAATGTCACCAATTCTTGTACCAATGGTGATAACATCGTCTCTAGTTAGGAAAACTCCAAAGGGAATATTTTGTATTGGGAAATCGGAATCTGTTGGAACAGATATCCATGATTTTCTATTTGGATTGTTAGCTGTATCAGGCATGACAATTTTGTTAATTATTGTTTGATAAATTAGAATTTAAAGGTAGCATTTTATATGAATTTAACGAATCTATTTTATATTTTTGACCATTCTTTAACGAAATACTCCAAAATGAAAAGAGACGAACAAATTTTTGATCTTATTGAGGCTGAAAAACAACGCCAATTAGAAGGGATTGAGCTCATCGCTTCAGAAAATTTTGTAAGCGAGCAGGTAATGGAAGCTGCTGGTTCTGTACTAACTAATAAATATGCTGAAGGATACCCAGGAAAACGCTATTATGGTGGTTGTGAGGTTGTGGATGAGGTAGAAACTATCGCAATAGAACGTGCTAAAGAGCTTTTTGGAGCTGCTTATGCAAACGTTCAACCACACAGTGGATCTCAGGCAAATACTGCAGTTTTTGCAGCTTGTTTAAAACCAGGGGATAAAATTTTAGGTTTTGATCTTTCGCATGGAGGGCACCTTACGCATGGTTCTCCTGTAAATTTCTCTGGGAAATTATACAACCCTGTGTTTTATGGAGTTGATAAGGAGACAGGACTTTTAAATTATGATAAAATAGCTGAAGTTGCTAAAAAAGAGCAACCAAAATTAATTATTGCTGGTGCTTCTGCGTATTCTAGAGATATCAATTTTGAAAAATTTAGAGAAATTGCTGACAGTGTAGGTGCAATTTTATTTGCAGATATTTCTCACCCTGCTGGCTTGATTGCTAAAGGAGTTTTAAGCGACCCAATTCCGCATTGTCATATTGTTTCTACTACAACTCATAAAACGTTAAGAGGACCTCGTGGAGGACTTATATTAATGGGGAAAGATTTTGAAAACCCATTTGGATTAAAATTGAAAAATGGAAACTTACGTATGATGTCTTCTCTTTTAGATAGTGCTGTATTTCCAGGAAATCAAGGGGGACCCTTAGAACATATTATTGCTGCTAAAGCAATTGCATTTGGAGAAGCTTTAAGTGAAGATTTCTTACACTATATTGTTCAGGTTAAGAAAAATGCTGCAGCAATGGCAAAAGCATTTGTAGATAGAGGTTATAATATTATTTCTAATGGAACAGACAATCATATGATGTTAATCGACCTTAGAAACAAAGATATTTCTGGAAAAGAAGGGGAAGAGGCCTTAGGGAAAGCTAATATTACTGTGAATAAAAATATGGTTCCTTTTGACGATAAGAGTCCGTTTGTAACCAGTGGAATTAGAATTGGAACTGCGGCTGTAACTTCTAGAGGTTTGGTTGAAGAGGATATGGAAGCTGTAGTAAATCTTATTGATGAAGTATTGATGAATCGTGAAGATAATACTAAGATTGAAGCTGCTAAGAATCATGTTTATAGATTAATGGCGCACAGACCATTGTTTAAAGCATAAGTTTAGTAAACTAAATATACGTAAAAGAGACTGTTTAAAAAGTATCCAAGCTCAGTTTAACAACTACAAATTACTTTTTAAACAGTCTCTTTTGTTTTATGTAAGATAATAAATCTTTCTACTTTATTTGTACCCCTTGTGTGGTAAAAGATAAACCTTGTTGCCCGGCTGTTGAAATCATTACGGCTTCAAAAAATGGTGATGGGCTATTTTTCTTTGTAGCCCAATCAAAAATAAAGTTTGCTCCAGAGCCACCGTCGTTATCATCTTTTGCTATTACAATTTCTATAGTTTCGAGAGGCGCAATATAGATGGTATTAGAAGTGTAAGAACGTATTAAACTTCCTTTTTCGTTGTAATAATCAGCTTTAGAAATGTAAACAGTATCTTTATTACTTGTGTTACGTAAGCTTACTGTAGTTGTTAAATCGTGTTTTCCGTGCTGTGTATAGCTATAAATTTGGGAATAAATAGAAAGATAAGTTTGTCCTTTAATTAAGGAGTCTTTTGCAGATACCTTTGCTGTTCTACTGTTCCAATCTTCTTTATGGAAATTTATGTCGTCCAATGTATTATTGGTTTTTTTTTCACAAGAAAGTACTGTAAGAATAGCAAAAAGAGCTAGAAGATATGGTATTGGTATATTTTTATTCATTTTAAATGTTATTATAAAAATAAAGATACTAAAAAAGCATCGCCAATGGCGATGCTTTCTCGTAAATTATATTGTTAGAAAGTGTCCTTAGTTAATTTTAGGATCTTTCATTCCTTCTTCTATCATACTGTAGAATTGGTCTAACTTAGGTAGAATAACAATTCTTGTTCTACGGTTTTTAGCTTTACCATCTTTAGTGTCGTTAGAAGCTACAGGAACGTATTGACTTCTACCAGCTGCAGTCATTCTTGCAGGAGCAACACCAAATTCGTCTTGTAAAATTCTAACTACAGAAGTAGCTCTTAAAACACTTAAATCCCAGTTATCTTTAATTGCTGAAGTGCGAATTGGCACTGTATCAGTGTGACCTTCAACCATAAATTCGAAATCTGGTTTGTTTTTAACTACAGTAGCAACTTTTCCTAATACTTCTTTAGCTCTTGCAGATACTGTTGTGCTTCCGCTAGAGAATAATAATTTATCAGAAATGTTTACATAAACAACACCTTTTTCTACACTAATGTTGATATCTTCATCATCTAAATTACCCAAAACTCCTTTTAAGCTTTGTACAAGTGCTAAGTTAACAGAGTCTCTACGAGTAACTGCATTTTGCAATTTTCTAATTGTAAGATCTTTCTCTCTTAAACTCTCAAGAGATTTCTCTAAGTTATCAGCACCTTTAGAAGTAAGGGTAGTTAAATTACCCATATTGTTTATTAATTCTTTGTTGTTTGCCTTAAGCAAATCCATTTGCTCTTTGTAGTTTTCCTTTTCAGCAAGACATGAGTTTAATTTCACTGTAGCTGAATTTAAAAGGTCTTGAGTTTCTTTATGCTTAGACTGTAGCTCAGCATATTTTTTAGATGAAACACAAGAAGTAAGGAAAACGGCACTTAAAGCACCTAATAAAAAAATTCTTTTCATGATTATAATTTTACTTAATTAACGTTTTAACATTTTAGGACAAAATTAGATAAAAAGCAAGTTCATGTACATCGTTTTTAGTTAATTTTCTCTTAAATCAATAGGATTATCACGAAGTACGCTGATTTACAATTTCATAATAATACCTTTTCTGTTTTAAAAAATAGCTAAGAACTATAGAAGTACATTCAAAGTACTTAATATCTTTATTAATAGTATCTCGTTTTTTAAAGATCCTAAAAAAGTAATAGTAATAACTAAAATGTGCTTTTATTATTGCAAATAAATGTAAGAATTTTAATTGAAATAAAAAGCGAATTCCAGCAATTCCATCTAAGAACAATCTAGCTATAATAAGTGGAAAAACCTTACGTTTAGGTAAGTTTTTTGTGATAGAAAAAAGCGAATTTCTGAAGTTAAGAAATGTTTTTTTAGGATTCATATTACCTAAGGTGGCGCCACCTACATGGTAAACTTTTGATGTGCCTACATACAATATTTTGTAGTTGTGATTTTGTGCTCTCCAACACAAATCTATTTCTTCTTGATGGGCAAAGTAATCTTCATCAAAACCACCTAATGCATTAAAAATATCTCTTTTAATAAACATACATGCGCCAGTAGCCCAAAATATCTCTTTTATGTCGTTGTATTGAGATTTGTCTTCTTCTAAAGTTTGAAAAATCCGACCTCTGCAGAATGGGTAGCCTAAACGGTCTAAATATCCGCCTGCGGCTCCAGCGTATTCAAAGTAATTTTTCTGTTTATAATCTAAAATTTTAGGCTGTAAAATAGCAACATCTTTAAATTCTTTAAAAGCGTTTTCAATTGGAGTAAGCCAATTTGGAGTTACTTCTATATCAGAGTTTAACAAACAGAAAACATCTTCAGAAACCTGTTGCAAAGCTTCATTATAACCTTTGGCATAACCTCCATTAGTAGTATTCTGAATAATTTTTATTGAAGGATAATGTTCTTTAAGAAAGGCGATAGAATTGTCAGTAGAAGCATTATCTGCAACATAAATAGTAGCGTTTGGTGAATAACTGATTACAGATGGTAAAAACTTTTCTAAAAGTTTACTACCATTCCAATTCAGTATAACAACAGCTATTTTCATTTAAAATTTATAACGCTACGGGGTTTAAGAAGATTGCAAATTAAAGCATATAAGCTGGAATATCCTTTAGAAAAATGTATTTTTCTTGTTCATAATCCATTTTGCAAAAATAATGGTCAATTCCGTTAGTCACCATTAAAAACTTGGCTTTTACAGTAAGATTGTAACGTGCAATTTGGTCGAATGTTGTTTGTGTAATTTTTACTGATGGGGCTTTGCATTCTACAATAAGTGCTATGCTTCCATCGGTATGATACACTAAAACATCGTATCGTTTTTTTAAAGTATTGATTATGAGTTCTTTTTCGACATTGATAAGCGATTTAGGGTATTTTTTTTCAGATATTAAAAAAGATACAACATGTTGTCTTACCCATTCTTCGGGTTGTAATTGGATGAATTTTTTACGTATCTGATCAAAAATATGGACTTTATTTTCCCTATTTTTGAATCGAAATGGATAAGCTGGAAAATTTAATTGCTGCATGCTAGCAAATATCATAATTATCAATTAAAGACTTTTAAAAAAATACAGATTCTTTTTCTATGGATGAAATTAAAAAGATTGTAAACGAAGTAAAACAGGGTGCTATTAAACCTATCTATTTTTTAATGGGCGAAGAACCATATTATATAGATAAGATTTCCCAATTTATGGAACAATCTATTCTAACTGAAGAAGAAAAGGGTTTTAACCAAGTTGTTTTATACGGAAGAGATGTCTCTATAGATGAAATAGTTTCTAGTGCCAAACGTTACCCAATGATGGCAGAACGACAGGTAATTATTGTAAAAGAAGCCCAACATTTGTCTAGAACTATAGAACAGTTGGAAGCGTATGCATTAAATCCGCAGCCTACTACAGTGTTAATAATTTGCTACAAATATAAAAAGCTAGATAAGCGTAAAAAAGTTTATAAAGCAATCTCAAAGTCGGGTTATATTTTTGAAAGTAAAAAGCTATACGAAAACCAAGTTGGCGATTGGATTAGGCGTGTATTAGCTGGAAAAAAATATGGTATTACTCCAAAAGCAGCACAAATGCTAGTAGAATTTTTGGGTACCGATTTAGGAAAAATCAATAATGAGTTAGAGAAACTACAGTTAATTCTTCCAAAAGGGGAGGAAATAACACCAAAGCTAATTGAAGATAATATTGGAATTAGTAAAGATTATAACAATTTTGAATTAAGGAAGGCAATAGGGGAGCGTAATGTGCTGAAAGCAACTCAAATAATGAACTATTTTGCGCAAAACCCTAAGGATAATCCAATTATTGTAACTATTTCTTTACTGAATAATTTTTTTGCGCAATTACTGCATTTTCATGGGCTAAAAGATCATTCCAAAGGGAGTGTGGCTTCTGCATTAAAAGTGAGTCCCTATTTTGTAGGGGAGTATATTACAGCTGGGCGTAATTTTTCCATGAAAGATTGTAGCCGAATTGTTGGTCATCTCAGAACTATAGATGTAAAAAGCAAAGGAGTAGGGGCGGTAAGTGCCACTCAAGCCGATTTATTGAAAGAGCTGTTAATAGTAATTTTTTAATTCTTCAATCCTTCAAATAAGCAGTAGGCTTTTGGTAAACTACAAATGTCAAAAAAATAAGAATGCAAAAATCTATATTCTTTTCTCTTTATTCTTGTTTCCTTCCAACTCCCGACTCCCAACTTCCGCCCCCAACTTTTTCAATCTTTTAATAAGCAGTAGGTTTATGGTAAACTAAGAACTTTCAAAAGAATAAGAATACAAAATCTATATTCTTTTCTCTTTATTCTTGTTCCCTTCCAACTCCCGACTTCGGACTTCCGACTTTTTCAATCCTTCAATCTTTAAATCTTTAAATAAACAGTAGGCTCTTTTGGCAAACTACAAATGTCAAAAAAATAAGAATGCAAAAAATCTATATTCTTTTCTCTTTATTCTTGTTTCCTTCCAACTCCCGACTTCGGACTTCCGACACCTAACTTTTTCAATCTTTCAATCTTTCAATCCTTCAATCCTTAAAATAAACAGTAGGCTCTTTTGGTAAACTACAAATTCAAAAAAATAAGAAAGCAAAAAATCTATATTCTTTTTCCCTTCCAACTCCCGACTTCCGACTCCCAACTTTTTCAATCTTTCAATCCTTAAATCCTTCAATCCTAAAAAGAGGAATTAATCTCCTAAAGCCTGCTCTGAGTTTACAGAAGGACGCTGCATTAAAATGTATTATTTTTATTTTCTTCTGAATAGATTTTACTAAGAAAATACTTCGTTATGTTGTTCTTGCACTCTAATAAAAGTAGTTCGTTTAGTCAATTCTTTTAAACGACTAGCACCAACATAGGTACATGTGGAACGTAAGCTTCCTAAAATATCTTGTATGGTATGCGCTACATCACCTCGATATTGAATTTCAACAGTTTTACCTTCACTGGCACGGTAATTAGCAACACCTCCTGAGTGTTTTTCCATAGCCGTTTCAGAGCTCATTCCGTAGAAAGCTTTAAACTTCTCTCCGTTTCTAGAGATTATTTCTCCTCCACTTTCTGTATGGCCAGCCAACATCCCACCAAGCATTACAAAATCGGCACCTCCACCAAAAGCTTTGGCAATATCTCCTGGAATTTTACAACCCCCATCAGAAATTATTTGTCCGCTTAAACCATGAGCAGCATCTGCGCATTCTATAATGGCAGATAGTTGAGGATATCCAACTCCCGTTTTAACGCGGGTAGTGCAAACACTTCCTGGTCCAATACCTACTTTAATAATATCTGCACCTGCTATGATAAGCTCTTCTACCATTTCTCCAGTTACTACATTGCCAGCCATAATTACTTTGTCTGGAAAATTGTCTCTGGCGTATTTTACAAAATCAACAAAATGTTCAGAATATCCATTAGCTACATCTATACAAATGAGTTTTATACTTGAATGAACATTTAAAATTCCCCTTAATTTTGAAGCATCATCTTTACTGGTTCCTGTGCTAATAGCAATAGAATTGTATATACTTTCATCTTTATCTGCCAAAAAGGTATTCCAATCTGCCAAGGTATAATGTTTATGAATTGCTGTAATAAGTTGATGCTGAGCTAAAGCAGAAGCCATTTCAAAAGTACCAACAGTGTCCATATTAGCAGCAATAATTGGAATGCCTTTCCAAACATTACTGCTGTGTTTAAATTTGAATTCTCTTTCTAATGTTACTTCGCTTCTAGACTTTAAAGTAGATCTCTTTGGGCGAATCATAACATCTTTAAAACCTAGCTTTAATTCATTTTCTATTCTCATAACAATGCTCCTGATTTATAAGTGAAATTTAAGAAATAAAAAGTTGAATTGGGAGACTTCTGTCATTTTTTAAGCTTTAAAAATTGATACAGTATTGAAGAGTAGTAAATTGATTTTTATTTAGTATTTTTAAAAGAACTATCCAACTAATACTAGCTTTATGTATAATTTATTTATTGCAAATCAAGATTTATATGACGATGTTAAAAGTTCTACTGTGACTTATTTTGACCGATTTATTGAGGCAGTACCATTGTATGTTCTAGGAATACTAATTTTAGTTTTAGGAATTTTAATAGCAGGATGGATTGGTGAATTTGCTAAAAGAAGAATTCAATCTAGAACTAATGATCCGCTTATGAGCAAGTTTCTAGGTAGGGGGATTCGTTTTATATTGATTTTAATTTTTATAATGTTAGCCTTAGATGCTGCGGGTTTAGGCAATATTTCTGCGGGAATTTTAGCAGCAGCAGGGGCTAGTGCCGTTGTTCTAGGATTTGCCTTTAAAGACGTAGGACAGAATTTTATAGCAGGTGTAATACTAAGTTTTAATCGTCCATTTGACGTGGATGATACTGTTGAAATTGGAGATATTTTTGGTAAGGTTAAAACTTTAGAGTTTAGATATACTAAATTAAAAACTTTTGATGGAAAAGACGTTTATATTCCAAATAGTGATGTAATAACGTTACCTGTAACAAATTATACTGAAGATGGCTTTTTTAGATGGGATTTTGTAATTGGTATTGCTTATGAAGATAATATTGATGGCGCCAAAAATGTTGTTTTGAAGGCTTTGAGCGAAGAATCTAAGGTGGTGAGTGATGAAGCGCATCAAAATTTTGTAACTGAAGATAAATTGGATACCAGTACAGTAAATTTAAAAGTTTTTTTCTGGGTGGATACAAAAGAGTTTGGGATGCAAGCAATAGTTACTAAAGGAAATGTAGTTAGAAGAGTAAAAGAAGCCTTAGAAGATGCCGGATACTACATGCCAGCAGATATTCAAGAAATTAAATTGTATGGTAAAGAGACCGAATTGCCTATTAGTTTTATAGATAAATTAAAGTTGAATTCTGAAGAAGGAAAGCAAAAAAAATAGCATTTGCTGTTAACAAATGCTATTTTGTATATTTTGATTAGTTTATTTATCTCAATTTCGGATATTTTGTTGGGTTTGCTTCATGCATTATTTCATACACTTTTTCAAAAATATCTTCTGCATTAGGCTTAGAAAAATAATCACCATCACTTGCGTATGCAGGTCTGTGAGCTTTTGCTGTTAATGTTTGCGGAGCACTATCTAAATATTGATAACCATTTTGGTTTTCTACAATTTCTTGTAAAATATAAGCAGAACATCCTCCAGGAACATCCTCATCTATAACCAATAATCTATTAGTTTTCTTAATGCTTTTTACAGTATCATGATTAATGTCAAATGGCAATAAAGTTTGTGCATCAATTATTTCAGCATTAATATCAACTTCCAGTAATTCTTTAGCTACTTGTTCAACAATTCTTAAAGTAGAACCATAAGAAACAATAGTAATATCTGTTCCTTCTTTTATAGTTTCAATAACACCAATTGGAGTTCTTAATGCTCCTAGATTAGAAGGAAGTTTTTCTTTTAAACGATATCCGTTTAAACTTTCTATAACTAATGCAGGCTCCTCACTTTCCATTAATGTATTGTAAAAACCAGCCGCTTTTGTCATATTTCGAGGGGTTAAAATATACATTCCTCGTAATAGATGAATTAAACCTCCCATTTGCGATCCTGCGTGCCAAATCCCTTCCAATCGGTGACCACGAGTTCTAACAATTAAAGGTGCTTTTTGCTTTCCAACAGTTCGGTATAGAAGTGATGCTAAATCGTCGCTTAGCACATATAAAGCGTATAAAATGTAGTCTAAATATTGAATTTCAGCAATAGGACGGAGACCTCTTAGCGCCATTCCAATTCCTTGTCCAATAATAGAAGCTTCTCTAATTCCTACATCTGCAACTCTTAATTCTCCATATTTCTTCTGAAGTCCTTCAAGTCCTTGGTTTACATCTCCAATATTACCGCTATCTTCTCCAAAAATTAAGGCATTTGAATTGTTTTCAAAGATTTTGTCAAAATTATCTCTCAATACTACACGACCATCTACTAACTCGGCATTTTCCTCATAAACTGCTGCAACTTCTGCAATATTAGTTGCATTGTGCTTAGTTTCACTATATAGATGAGAGCTGTACTCTGGTTGCGTTTTTGTGTAGAAAGACTCAATCCAGTTACTTAATTTTGTTTTAGCTTCCGATTCTTCTGTTCTAACATAGCGTAATGCTTTTCTGGCTGTAGAAAGAATATTTCTTTTTGAAGGTTCATCAACAGAGATAAGGTCATTTTTAAGTCGGTTGATAAAACTTTTGTTGCTGCTATTATTAGCTAAATCTGAAAGTAAAGAAACAACATGTTTCTTTTCGGATACTATGGGTGTTAAGAATTCGCTCCAAGCTTCTTTTTTGCCATCGCGAACTTCTTTTTTAATTTGTTTTTCTAGTTGATTTAACTCTTCGTCTGTAGCAAAATTATTTGTAATAATCCACTTTCTAAACTGAAGATTACAATCGTACTCTTTTTCCCACTTTAAACGTTTTTCAGACTTGTAACGTTCATGAGAACCAGAGGTAGAATGTCCTTGTGGTTGTGTTAATTCTATAACATGTAAAATTACAGGAATATGCTCTTCTCTAGCAATTTTTCCAGCCTTATTAAAAGCTTCTATTAAAGCAGGATAATCCCATCCTTTTACTACAATAATCTCGTAACCATCTTGGGTTTCGGTTCGTTGAAAACCTTTTAAAACTTCAGAGATGTTTTCTTTTGTGGTTTGGTGTTTGGCATGTACAGAGATTCCGTATTCGTCATCCCATATGCTAATTACCATTGGTACTTGCATTACCCCAGCAGCATTAACAGTTTCAAAAAAGATCCCTTCACTTGTGCTGGCATTTCCTATTGTTCCCCATGCAACTTCATTTCCTTCTTCAGAAAAGCCTTCAGCATTTGTTTCTGCTACATTACGGTAAATTTTGGAGGCTTGCGCTAAACCAAGAAGTCGAGCCATTTGCCCTCCTGTAGGAGAAATATCGGAACTACTGTTTTTCTGTTTGGTGAGGTCTACCCAAGAGCCATCTGGATTATTGCTTTGGGTAAGAAAATGCCCACCCATTTGTCTTCCAGCACTCATTGGTTCTTTTTCTATATCGGTGTGCGCATAAAGTCCTGCAAAGAAGTTTTTTATGCTAAATTCTCCGATAGCCATCATAAAAGTTTGATCTCGGTAATACCCACTTCTAAAATCACCATTTTTAAAAGCTTTTGCCATGGCAAGTTGTGGGAGCTCTTTCCCGTCACCAAAAATTCCGAATTTTGCTTTTCCTGTCAAAACTTCTCTTCGACCTAACAAGCTACATTCGCGACTCGTGACAGCTATTTTATAATCATCGAGTATTTGACTTTTAAAATCTTCAAAGGAAATATCTTGTTTTATATCGGGTTTTGTTTGCATAGGATTTTTTATGAGACGATAGCAAAAGTAGCCAAAAAGAATGGACTTTGCAATTAAAAAATCATGCGATAAAATGAATATTATTCAATTTAAAATGTTAATAATGAATTATATTCAATAAAATGTTATTTCAGGGGTGTTTTAATGCGTTATTTTTAATGTTTTAGGATATTTTGTGCAATACTGTTTTACCTCTACGCTAGAAATAAATTGTAAGTTTTATTAAGAATAGTTTTGTTAAAACCACTTTCTGGTAAAAAGTCCAATGAGAGTTTTAGGACTTAATGTAACAATAAACCTTATTTTTTCGTCATACTGAGGTTGTGCAATTTCCCAACCGTTGTTAGAATAAACAGGGAAGTAGAGCTCAAAATAATCGGTTACTAAATTTAAACGGATTCCAGAATCATACACAAAACGGGCATCTTCATTTTGATTGCGAATCATTCCCACATCTCCATAGAGTTCTATCCAACGCCAAATATTAAAACTGGCATTGGAGGTTACAATCCAGTCGTTAGCATAAGGATTTGGGAGTTTAGATTTGAATCCCCCTTCCGCAACAATTAATTGCTGACTAAAAATTCCGCTTTCTTCGGAACGTCCTAAATAATCATAATCAAATAAATAATCGGTAGGACGGTCTAATGCAAAACTGAAAAAGTCTGAATTTGTTTCGTTATAAATAAACTTTCCTGCAAAAAATCGAATGTTAAGCTGGCGGTTGCTTTGGAATAACTTTCTATATTCCCAATTAAATGAAATTTTAGAGAATTCACTAGCCACTTGTAAGTCTACAAACCAAGACTTGTAGTTTATAATTCCATTATTGCCATAGGCATAACGGGCATTAAAAACACTGTAATCTGGATCGGTGTCGATGGTAGGAGAATTATCTCGAATTACATTTACATAACGCATATTAAATAATTCACGTTCATTAGAGCGTAAATCGTCATTTCGGAATCTAAAAGTAACAGATGGTGTGATGGTGCTATAACGCAATCCATCAGCATAATGAAAAGAGGAACCTGCTAAATACGCATCAATTAAATACATATTATCGTGGTTTACATACTTTCGTAATCGCAAAGAACCAGACCCTACTATAGCATTTTCACCAAAAGCATAAGAGGGTTGTAAATCATAAACAAATGGTTTTGTTAAAAAAGTTTTGTTGTATAATCTCATTCCAGGTGTGATACCATCATAAATATTAAAACGTAGTACAGGTACATAAAAAATCTGATTGTAATAAGGATCTTCGGTATCTTTAAAAAATTTAAATTTTAGTTTTCTATTAGTGGAGAAAAATCCGTTAACAGACTTCCAATTGTCGCGTTCATTAAATTCTGGAATCACACGATCGTAGTTTAAAACTAATCTTTTTACATCTTTTCGAGGAACAGCAACCGTTTTGGTTTTTTCAACATCAGGATACCATTTTTTAAACAAAATAGAATCGTTTCGGTCAATACCAAATAGTGTAATGGGAGTATTGGTTTTTCTTTTGTTTTTTAAGGTAACGAGAAGTGAATCTTCTGTTTTTTTGAAATTCTTAATTTTATAATCTATCTTCTTATCGGTAGCCACATAAGTAGAGAAATACCAATCAATATTTTTAGGTGCATCTGTTTTTAAAAGCGATTCAAAATCTTCAGAAGTAGAATTCTTAGTTGTATTTTCAGTGTAATATTCCTTTATTTTCTTGTCAATAAAACCATCTCCTAAATAGCTATTTAGATAGGCTAAACCAACCCCCGATTTATACCTATTTGCAATTCTCTCATTAAATTTTATGAGAGAATCTCTCGAAGTTGTTAATGGTTGGTCGGAGTAGGTGCGTGCCATCAACATATATAGGTATGGGTATTGGTCGTTAAATGTCATTTGCGCCAAATGGTAAGAACGGAGTCCCCATACTTTAGATAGCTTCCCAAGCATTTTAGTGTCTTTATAAAACGCATCAACATATTTCATTAATAAATAGGTTTCAATCCCATCTTTTATCCAGTTTTCTTTTCTATTGTCTAGATATATACTATTGTTTAAATACTCATGAAGACTCGTTTTTAAAAGCTTTAATTCATATTGAAACTCTTCTGAAAAAGGTCTTAAAAATGAAGGAAGCTGATTAATTCCATAAAGTGGATTCTTTTTATAATCTTGCTCTGTAATTAATAGTTTTTTATGTGGATAATGGCCAAGGGTACTATCTATAAAGTTAATTACACGTTCGGCAGAGTTGGCCTTTGTAATTTTATTTAAATCTTTACTTTCAATATTGGTAATGAGCTCTAATTTATCATTTTTAAATATCGAATAGGTATGTTCTTTTAGAAGATATAGTTTTAAATCGCCTCTATTTGTTCCTTGCAAATAGCTTGTAGTAGTGGAGTCGTTCTGCTCGCTATTTGTAGTGTTGAAATCTGTTATAAGTTTATAGGAGTTTGGATATTTAAAGGCAACTTCTATCTCGTTATTACGCGTATTTAAATCGTTTAAATTTTTATTGTGGTATTCTCGCCACTGCGTATCATAAATAGCTGGAGTTAAATACCAATACCTAAGATTGTAATTGTTTATATCGGTATACCCATATCCTGTGTATTCTGCGCTAGGCAATTTTACAACATAAGAAAGGTTTAGGGTATATTGCTGTCCAGGGTATATGGGAAACTTTAGTTGCACTTTTATAATGTCGTCCCCTTCTGTACGTTCCCAATTTAGATAATTAAAGTTCTTATCGCTTAGAGTTAATATTTCTGTATTTCCCCTAGTTTCTTCTTTTGCTAAGTGTAAACTTTTATTAAATTCTTCAGCAAATCTAGTAGCTAATGCGGTGCTTTTATTGGCATATGCATTGTTCCAATCGTATAAAAAAATAGAATTTAACGTGTCTTTGGAAGTGTTGTTGTATGTTATTTCTTGCTGAATTTTAACAAGATGTTCATCAGCATTTAAGCTTGCCTTTATTTTTTGACTGTGTTGACTCCACATTATGTTTATGCAGAGAAAGGCTAGAAAGAAAAGGTGTTTTTTAAGAAGGCTCAACATTAACAAGGGTTAGTTTTAATGGTATTTTTATTTTTTTTAGGTTGGTTAAAGTTGATGCTTAAGTTCATTCGGATATTTTGTGATGCTTACAATATTATGCAAAAAAATTCACAATATATACATGTTAAAATAAATATGATGTTAAATCCTTTATAGAGGTTTAATCTCTCAAAGTCTATCCTGAGTTTGTCTATGCTTTTTTCATTAAACTGAAGTAAATTTATTCCAGTTAAAGACTTTGTGGGTTGATTTATGTTAGTTTATTTATTTTCTTCATTAAAGCGGAATATGTGTAGTGTAATTTATATGAACTCATAAATATTCTGTATATTTGTAATAGTTAAGTCTGCAAAACACGAAAGTCGACTCCAAGTCGTTATTTTAAATTTAATTTGGAATTAGTGTTTTAGTGGGCTTATTTTATTTTCTGAAGATAGTGGGTTGTCATTATTATTGTAATAGTTTTTGCAATTTTCATATTTTTCAGCATCATACAAGTCAATTACCAATTTTATTTGTTCTTTTATAAAATTATAATATCTAATTTCGCCTCTTTCAAAAACTCTTTGAATTGTCCAGCAAAAATAGTCTGCTAAATTTAATAAGGGATCTTTAGTGGGATAATTCACATTAAATACAATTTCTGTTTTAGTGTTTTTATTTTCGTTTATCTTAGCAAATCTTTGTTTTGCCATAAGAAACGCTAATTCTAAATTATGATTTTTTGTACTTTTTCCACGTTCAGAAATGTGTATAACTAATTTATCGTGTTTTGATAGTTTATTTTTTAGAAGAGTGATAGTAAATCAGCATAGAAATACTCTTCTTTTCCTTTATGTTTTGTTTCATACCTTTCAATACTTTTTCTTCCTACAACTGCTTCAAAATTACAGTTAATGGTTTTTATTAAATCAAACATTTCCTTTCGAACTTCTGGTATATCATCAGTTGCATGTAAATAGTAACCTGATTTATTTATTTTTTTTAATACACTGGGAACATGATAAAACTTATCATTAGTAATTTTAGTCTGTAGCGCTACTATTTTATCTCTAACTTTATCCAATGGATCTATAACTTTTACCATTCCAAGAATGAATACAAAGGAGACACCATTTTCTCCAATAATATTTTTCTTCCCTTTACCATAAAAAGTAGTGTCTCCAGCTTCGTCTAGGAAACGATGATAATCCATTAACTTTTTATTTTCCATATTTAATTTTTTACTCGATTATCAAGATTTGAATGTTAGAAAGTCTATCCTAAGTTAGTTTATTTATTTTCTTCATTAAAGCGGAATTTGTGTAGTGTAATTTATATGAAAATAAAACCTTACTTACAATTACCACATTGTTTCCTTGATACTGCTTTTCTTTTTACCTCATGAAAATATATAAGCAATCAATATTCATATGTTTATGCTTTTACTAACATAGATTTAAGTTTTCACTAACAGAGATCGTGTAAGATTATGGTTACTTTATCTGAGAACCATAAAAAAGTAAATATTATGAAAAAGATAGCAATCTTAGCAACCGATGGATTCGAAGAATCTGAATTAACATCACCAAAAGAAGCTATAGAAAACGAAGGTTGGGAAGCTCATATTGTGAGTTTAAAACCTGGAGCTATTAAATCTTGGAAAGATGGAAATTGGGGAGAATCTTTTAACGTAACGCTAACGGTAGAAGATGGATTAGCCGAAAATTATAATGCATTGGTACTTCCTGGAGGAGTAATCAATCCAGATAATTTACGTACTAATGAAAAAGCATTAACTTTTATAAGAGATTTTTTTAAGCAGCACAAGCCAGTGGCAGCTATTTGCCATGGGCCTTGGAGTTTAATAAATGCAGATGTAGTAGCAGGAAGAACATTAACTTCTTATAAATCTATTAAAAGAGACCTAGAAAATGCAGGTGCAAAATGGGTTGATAAAGAAGTAGTGGTAGATGAAGCGCTAGTAACTAGCAGAACACCAGATGATTTACCTGCATTTAATAAAAAACTTATTGAGGAGATTAAAGAAGGGAAACATGAACGGCAACATGCTTAAAGGGATAGTGTTAGTTTACATTTAATCTTTAATCTTTAATCTTTAATCTTTTTTCTTTAGTCTTATAGAGCAAAGTGATCTTTTATTTTTATCCAGATATTAATGGATTTAAAGCATAAGAGGCTGTCTAAAAAGTAATAAAACTCTAAATGTTATCCTGAGCTTGTCGAAGGATTTTTTTAGCATTAGTTGTTAAAAACTTCGACAAGCTTAGTTTTACAACTATGAATCACTTTTTAGACAGCCTCTTAAGTTATTTATAATTCTCTAGTTATTATAGAGGTTTGTTATTCTTCATCCTCTTCTTGATCGTCTGGAATTTCTAGATTATCGGCTCCTAATGTCTCGTCATCAGAAAAATCATCGTCATCATCATCTTCAAATTTTTCCATAGTATTTGCCAAACGAGTACTTACTTTTACTAAGTAAACGGTGTCTTCAGTTCTAACTTCTACAGCTTCTACAGTTTCATTACTCGCATTTTTAAATTTAATGATATCATCATCACCATATCCGTCAGGATATTTTTCTACGAGCATCGATAGGATTTCGTTAGTCAATTTTTTGTAATCTACAATTACGCGTTTCATATTGTTGATAATTATGTAAGTTTTTAAATCGTTTAGGTTACATATCTAGTAAATACGAAAAAATTAGTGGAGCTACAATGGTAGCATCAGATTCTATAATAAATTTTGGAGTATCGATATCTAGTTTACCCCAAGTGATTTTTTCATTTGGAACAGCTCCAGAATACGACCCATAACTGGTGGTAGAGTCTGAAATCTGACAGAAATAACTCCAAAAAGGAGTGTCTTCCATTTCCATGTCTTGGTATAACATCGGAACCACACAGATAGGGAAATCTCCTGCAATACCTCCACCAATTTGGAAGAATCCAACACCATTATCTGAATTTTTAATATACCAATCTGCTAAATACTCCATGTATTCAATTCCGCTTTTTACGGTAGAGGCTTGTAATTCCCCTTTCATTACATAGGAAGCAAAAATATTACCCATAGTACTGTCTTCCCATCCAGGAACAACAATAGGTAAATTCTTTTCTGCTGCGGCATACATCCAAGAGTCTTTTAAGTCTATTTCGTAATATTCTTCTAAAACCCCAGAAAGTAACATTTTATACATATACTCATGAGGAAAATAGCGTTCTCCTTTAGCTTCTGCATCTTTCCAGATTTTATGAATATGCTTTTGTAGTCTTCTAAAGGCTTCTTCTTCAGGGATACAAGTATCGGTAACTCTATTAAGACCTTTTTCTAGTAAATCCCATTCTTCTTGTGGAGTTAGATCTCGGTAGTTTGGAACTCTTTTATAATGAGAGTGTGCTACCAAATTCATAATATCTTCTTCGAGATTTGCTCCAGTACAAGAAATTATTTGCACTTTATCTTGACGAATCATTTCAGCAAAAATCTTACCTAGTTCTCCTGTGCTCATAGCACCAGCAAGGGTAACCATCATTTTGGATCCGTTTGCTAATTGTGCTTCATAACCTTTAGCAGCATCTACTAAAGCAGCAGCATTAAAGTGTAAATAATATTTTTCTATAAAATTAGAAATTGCTCCTTTATTCGTCATCGTCGTCTTGATTTTTTGAGTTTGCGTACTTAAATTTATAAGCTAACATTTTATAATACAACTTTGCAGCTAAAAAATCTGAAGATTTTTCATTTTCATTTGGACAAAGCTCTACAATATCAAAGCCAACTACATTTTTCTTTTTAAAAACTTTTTTTAGATAATCTAAAGTTTCATACCATAATAATCCACCTGGCTCTGGAGTTCCAGTTGAAGGTAAAATAGAAGGGTCGAAAGCATCTAAATCAATAGTAATAAAAACATTTTCTGTCATTTGATGGATTGAATCGTCCATCCACTCATCGCTCATACTAATATCCTCAGCAAAATAAGTTTGGTCTTCAATCATATTATCAACTTCAGAAATATCCATACTACGGATTCCAACTTGGATTAGTTTTGTTTCCTGACTAGCTTCATAAACAGCACAAGCATGGTTGCATTTAGAGCCTTCGTATGTTTCTCTTAAATCTGCATGCGCGTCTATTTGTAAAACAGTAAGATCGTCAAAGCACTCATTAAAAGCGCGAATTGACCCGATAGAAATAGAATGCTCACCACCAAATAAAGTAACAAACTTATCTTGTTTTATATAGTTTTTAGTGATTTTATGAACTGTTTCCACCATTTTTTCTGGGGAACTATTTTCAGTAACAGCAGGAGCAAGGTATACCCCTTTTTTGTAGGGCTCACTTCTTGTTTCTATGTCAAAAAGCTCCATGTTTTCTGAAGCATTTAAAAAAGCATCAGGGCCTTTATCTGCACCTTTTTGCCAAGTGCTTGTACCGTCGTATGGAACTGGAATAAGTACTACTTGAGCATCATCCAGACATGCATATTTTTCCGGGATACCGGCATAATTTTTCTTACTCATTGTAACCTAAAATTTTTAAAAAGTCGTTTGCTGTTTGTTGTTCAGAAAATAATTTAGTTGTAATGTTTCCTTCGTCGTCTTTATCTATTAAAATATGTTTTGGAGAAGGAATTAAACAATGCTGTAGTCCTCCAAAGCCGCCAATAGTTTCTTGGTAGGCTCCAGTATTAAAAAAACCAATATAAAGTGGTTTTGCTTTACTGTATTTAGGTAAATAAATGGCATTCATGTTCTGTTCGGAGTTGTAATAATCGTCGCTATCACATGTAAGTCCGCCTAAAAGTACACGCTCATATTCATCGTTCCAACGATTAATAGCTAGCATAATAAAACGCTTACTAATAGCCCAACTATCTGGCAGCGTGGTAATGAAAGATGAGTTTATCATATTCCATTTCTCACGGTCGTTCTGCTGCTTTTGGTATAAAACTTCATAAATGGCTCCACCACTTTCTCCAACAGTAAAACTTCCAAATTCTGTAAAAATATTGGGTACAGGAACATCTGCCTCTGTACATGCTGTTTTTATCTGATGAATGATTTCATTAACCATGTACTCATAATCGTATTCAAATGCTAATGAATTTTTTATAGGAAATCCACCACCAATATTTAAAGAATCAACTGTAGGGCAGATTTTGCGTAATTGGATGTAAACTTTTAAACATTTTAATAGCTCATTCCAATAGTACGCGGTGTCACGTATTCCAGTATTGATAAAAAAGTGAAGCATTTTTAAATTCACTTTTTTATTGTCTTTTATTTCACGATTGTAAAATGGAACTATGTTTTTATATCCAATACCAAGTCTGCTAGTATAAAACTCAAATTTAGGCTCTTCTTCAGAAGCAATTCTAATTCCTACATTAAAAGGCTCGTTGATGGCTTCATCTAAAAGGTTTAATTCTTCGTAATTATCTATTATTGGAATACATTTTTTATGAGAACCATTAATAAGTTCTGCTATGTTTTCAATGTATTCATCTCTTTTAAATCCATTACAGATTACATAATTATCTTTAGAGAGCTTTCCTTTAGCAATTAAACTTTTAACGATGTCAATGTCAAAAGCTGAAGAAGTTTCGATATGGATATCGTTGTTCAATGCTTCATTTAAAACATGACTAAAATGGGAGCTTTTTGTACAATAGCAATAGTGGTAATTTCCTTCATACCCTTGTTTTTCAATGGCATTTTTAAACCAATATTGAGCTCTTTTTATATTGTTAGAAATTTGAGGTAAATAGGTAAATTTTAATGGCGCACCATATTTTTCTACCAATCCCATCAAATCGATGTCATGGAATTTTAATTGGTCGTTATCTAATTTAAATTCCTCTTGAGGAAAATAATAAGTCTGATCTATAAGATCGAAATACTTCGTCTTCATAGTTACTTTTTTGTAATATTATAAAAATGATATTTGTTTAATTTTAAATTTATGTTATAAATAGCATTTCTATTCAAATACGTAAATAGGCAGGGAGGTAAGCCACAGGAATTGTGGCAGATTTTTTTATGATGTCTTCGGAAGTTAAATTTAAGAACCGAGACCTCGTTCTACGAGATACGTGTAAATATGACTTCCTGATATTTACACACACGGAGTTTGAAAAACCACTCATTAAATTCTATAAAATACAAAAACAAAAGTCACTATTTTTTTTTAATAACCAAGAAAAAAAATTATTTTTTATAGTATTCTAACGAATTGATTAATAGTTCTTTATTTGAGGTGATGTCTAATTTAGGTTTCGAGATATCTTCTAACAACACAAAATTTACATTTCCATGCGCATTTTTCTTGTCGTGTTTCATCAATACAATAATGGCTTCCATATCTTCATTTGTAATGGTGACTTTCTCGAAGTAATTTAAAAAGGTAGCTTTGATTTCATCTAACTTATCTTTAGGGAAGTTTAATAATTCAGAAGATAAATAAGTTTCCATAATCATTCCTATTGCAATTGCTTCCCCATGTAATAAAGTGGTTTTGTCACCCGATTGTAGGAAATAGGATTCTATAGCATGCCCTAAAGTATGTCCGTAGTTTAAGATTTTTCTTAAGCCATATTCTCTTGGATCTTCAGTAACTACTTCATTCTTTATAACAACAGACCGATGGATTAGTTCATCCAAATCATTAGTAGTTAATTGGGCGAGGTTTTTAAGTTCATTCCAGTAAGCTTCATCATAAATAAGGCCATGTTTTAACATCTCTGCTAATCCGCTTCTTAATTCATTTGGAGGAAGGGTAGCTAAATATTCAGTATCAATTAAAACCATTAACGGATTTAAAATAACGCCTACTTGATTTTTTAATGGGCCAAGATCTACTCCCGTTTTTCCGCCTACCGAGGCATCTACCATGGAAAGTAGGGTTGTGGGGATATTTAAAAAATCAATTCCTCTCATATAAGTTGCTCCTACAAATCCTCCTAAATCGGTTACAACACCGCCTCCTAAATTAATGAGAAGCGATTTTCTGTCGCCACCTAATTCAGATATAATTTTCCAAACTTCTGTACAGGTTTCAATTTGTTTGTGTGCTTCCCCAGCACCTATTTCAATAATCTCTATATCATAAACTTGCTCAATTTTACCTAATAAAACAGGCAAACAATTGGTATGCGTATTTTCATCAACTAAAATAAAAATCTTAGAATACCCTTGATTGTTTAGATGTTTATTTAATTCTTCGTAAGATTTTTCGTTAAAATGTACTTGGCAACCGTTGCTAGATATGGATTTGAGCATTGAAATTGAAATTTATTTTTACTTACTAGCAAAATAACGAGTTTTTCATATAAAAATGTAGTTTTTCTAACACTATATTTGCAAAAATTTATAGTGGTTTATTGAATGAAGAATTTTTTTGATAACACAGAGATTGCTTTTAAGCTAAAAAGCGATTCTGAGCTTGAAAGAGCTTACTTTTTATTTAAAATGATAGCACACCAACCTTTGGTGAGAATTGGTACAGCGGTTACTCATTTTGCTATTAAAGCGCATTTACCAGTAGAGGGACTTATTAGAGCTACTGTTTTCGATCATTTTTGCGGAGGTGTGAGCGAGTTGGATTGTATGAAAACTGTAGATGCAATTCATACAGCTGGAGTATGTTCTGTTCTAGATTACTCTGTTGAGGGGAAAGAAACAGAAGAAGAGTTTGATGCTGTTGTTGCGCGTACCTTAAAGCTTATTGATTTTGTAAAAGAAAAGCAAGCCATTCCTTTTGCGGTTTTTAAACCAACTGCTATGGGGCGTTTTGATTTGTATGTCAAGGTTGGAGAAGGAGAAACATTAACTTCTGAAGAGGAGGAAGAATGGGATCGGGTTAAAAAAAGATTTAATACTGTTTGCGAAAAAGCTAGTGAATTGGGAGTTTCTCTTTTAATTGACGCAGAAGAAAGCTGGATGCAAACTGCAGCCGATGTTATTGTAGAGGAGATGATGCGTATCTATAATAAGGAAAGAGCTGTAGTTTATAATACGCTTCAATTGTACCGTTGGGATAGGCTTGATTATTTAAAAGAACTACATAAACGTGCTAAAAAAGAAGGTTTTATTATAGGGATGAAGTTTGTTCGTGGTGCTTATATGGAAAAAGAGCATGATAGAGCGGAAGAGAAAGGATATTCAACTCCTATTTGTGCTTCTAAAAAAATTACTGATGATAATTTTAATGAAGCTGTACATTATATGATGGACAATTTAGATAGTATGGTGTTGTTTTTAGGAACGCATAACGAAGAGAGCACCTTGTTGGTATTGTCTATAATGGAAGAAAAGGGAATTGCAAAGAACGATGACCGTGTATGGTTTGGTCAGTTATATGGAATGAGCGATCATATAAGCTATAATTTAGCAAATAGAGAATATAATGTAGCCAAGTATTTACCTTTTGGTCCAGTTCGAGATGTTATGCCTTACCTTATAAGAAGAGCCGAAGAAAACACCTCTGTTGCTGGACAAACTACAAGGGAACTAACACTACTTTCAACAGAAAGAAAACGTAGAAAACTATAATATTTTTTTAATGAGTTTTTTTACTGACATCTAAAATATCTGCAACAAATTTGCAGTTTTTAACAACGAGCTCTACGGGCTCGTTGTTTATTTCCCCATCAATATAATAAGTACTGCATTTATCTTCAGAATTTGTTTGCTCTCTGTCAATATTGCTTTTTGAAAAATTAACTTCTCCATATGTTAAGACAGAATCAATCTGCTCTTCAGAGATGGTATTGTTGTCTATTAATTGTTGAATTTTAGATGAAAAATTAATTTCTTCTTGAGTTCTAATAGCTTTTAGTGTTCTGCAATTAGGCAAGTAACAAAATTCAGCTCTTTTTTCTTTAAAAAAGTATGCAAGAAAAATTAATCCTAGAGAGAGACCGATGAGATAAAAACCGATTCTTTTTATTAATGGCATAGTTAAAATATCAAAAGATTTATGTCGCGGTAGGAAAGGTCAAACCATTCTGCAACCGATTTACTAGTTAAAATTCCGTGGTAAAAGTAAAGTCCGTTTCTTAAGCCTCTATCAAATCTAAGCGATTGTTCTAGTCCGCCATCTTCTCCAATTTTTAAAAGATAAGGAGTAAATATATTGCTTAGAGAAACAGAGGCAGTTCTGGCATATCTGGCTGGAATGTTTGGTACGGAGTAATGAATAACTCCATGTTTAATAAAAGTTGGTTTATCGTGAGAGGTTACTTCACTAGTTTCTATACAGCCTCCCATATCAATACTTACATCAATAATAACAGCTCCTTTTTTCATGTTTTCAACCATAGTTTCGGAGACTACTACTGGAGATCTATCAATTCCTCTAACCGCACCTATAAGTACATCACAGCGTTTTAAAGCTTTTAGTAAGTTTTTTGGTTGTAGGGTAGAGGTATAAAGCATTCTACCGAGGTTGTTTTGAATGCAACGTAATCTTGTAATAGAATTGTCAAATACTTTTACACTTGCGCCTAAGCCAATAGCAGATCTAGCAGCAAATTCTCCTACAGTTCCGGCACCAATAATTACAACATCAACAGGAGGAACTCCTGTAATATTTCCAAACATTAGTCCGTTACCACTATTTGCATTTGTCATAAGTTCTGCGGCAATAAGTACAGAGGCAGTACCAGCAATTTCACTTAAAGCTCTTACGGCAGGGTAGTTGCCATCATCATCTTTAATAAATTCAAAGGCTAGGGCAGTTATTCTTTTACTGGCTAGAGTTTCAAAGTATTTTTTACTTCGTGTTTTAATTTGAAGCGCAGAAATAAGAATAGATTGCGGATTTATAAGTTCTAATTCTTTTAAAGAAGGCGGCTCAACTTTAAGTATAATAGGGCATGAAAATACTTTTTTTGTATCGGTAGTAATTTCCGCTCCAGCTTCGCTATATTCTTTATCAGAATAATTAGCGTCAAATCCTGCATTAGATTCTATTATTACACGATGTCCATGTGAGGTTAATGCATTAACAGCATCTGGAGTTAAGCAAACACGATTTTCCTGATAGGAAACTTCTTTAGGAATCCCAATAAATAATTCTCCTTTTTGTTTTAATAACTCTAGGGTTTCCTCTTGAGGAATAAGCTCTTGTTTGGTAAATGGAGTATTAGGATATGACATTTTTATAGCTTAAAATTCAAAGGTAGTCAAACTTTTTATGTCTATTAGGAATTTGTTTCATTATAGAGATCCCTTTCTTTGTCTTGGTACTCTTTTAATTCTTTATCTATTTTATCTAAGTCAATTCCGTGTACTACTTTATCGAATAGTTTTAATCTAATAAGATATACAATTGGAATTACAATCATCATAACAGGAATGATATAATATATCTCAAACTCATCTATGTATCTTATATCATCGTTTAAAGAACTAACTAGTTGAAAAATATACATGCTAATAGGAATGAGTATAACATGATACCACCAATGCTTACAGGTAAAAAACCAAATTATGAGTAACATCAAAGGAACAAACTTATTCATTACATTCCATGCGGCTACATATAATGTAGAATAGTGAGAGGTTTTAAATGTGAAAAAAAAAGTTTCCCAAACTTGTTCTTGTGGAAAACTTTCATATAGATAAAAAAGATAAGGAGAAATAGCTATTAAAAAAGCCATTATAGAACCTAAAGCTAACGCTTTGGTTTTTCTATTCTTTTCAAGTTCATATGAACTTTTATTTTTTTTCACGGGTTATTAAGATTTGGATCATTAAGACAAATTAAGCGAATCCAAAAATAATAAACAAATAATAACCTCAATTAAGAGGATTTATTTGATGAGGTTAACCATTAGTAGGCATCTCAATTTCTGCTTTATCAATAGCGTGTGTATTGTAAAGATTATCTTGGTCTGCAACGTTATCATTAGAACAAGAAGTTAAAGAGATAGAAAGTATAGCGATTGAAGCTATGGCAAAAGTTGTTTTTTTAAAAGACATAATAGTATTTTTAAAGGTTAGGGTATTTTTTAGTATAGATTAACCGTTAGTAGGCATTTCAATTTTAGCTTTGTCAATAGCATGTGTATTGTAAAGATTATCTTGGTCTGCAACGTTATCATTAGAACAAGAAGTTAAAGAGATAGAAAGTATAGCGATTGAAGCTATAGTGAAAGTTATTTTTTTGAAAGACATAATAGTGTTTATTAAAGGTTAGGGTGCTTTTTAGTATAGATTAACCGTTAGTAGGCATTTCAATTTTAGCTTTGTCAATAGCATGTGTATTGTAAAGATTATCTTGGTCTGCAACGCTGTCGTTAGAGCAAGAAGTTAAAGAAATAGAAAGTATAGCAATTGAAGCTAGAACGAAAGTTATTTTTTTGAAAGACATTATAGAATATTTTTTGGTTATTTGATGGTTCAAACCTACCAAAAAATTGGGTACGGAAAATAAAAACCTTTGTCGTACATTAGTAAGTTTTTAATATACAACTAGTTCTGAGGCTATATGAAGTGTTTAAAGATAGTGATTTAGTTGATAATCAAAACTCTTTCTTCGTTAAAAAGTACTTTTATGTCGATAATGGCCGCTTCTTCAGGTAATAAATCTATAATTTTATCTGGCCATTCAATTAAGCACCAAGAACCACTATAGAGGTAATCTTCTATTCCAATTTGATAAGCTTCCTCTATGTCATTAATTCTATATAAGTCAAAATGAAAAATAGAGCCTTCTTTATTTTTATACTCATTTACTAAGGAAAAAGTTGGACTAGATACATGGTCATTGCTACCTAATAGTTCAACTATTTTTTTTATTAAAGTAGTTTTTCCAGCTCCCATCTCTCCATTAAAAATAATGATTTTAGAAGTAACTTCTTTAATTATTTCTTGCGCTACTTTATTAATATCTTGAAGGTTATAAGTTTTTTGTTTCATTATCCTAAATTTTGAGCAAATTTAAACATCCTTTTATTATATGCTTTCTTATATTTAGAATTATATATTAAACCCGTTGTGCATTTAGAAAAAGTTGTGCAAACTGCTAAAATGCAGTAAATTGTAGTAACCACACTATAATTTATATGCACAACTTTCAAGCAAATTACGACAAAATCCTCAAGGTTTTAAAAGAATTGGATTGTAAAATGGATTATTTACATCAAATCCGTAAACCTAAATTAAGAGATAAAGAGCTTATAGCTATTGATTTAACATCAGAATATATGAGTGTTGATAGTGAATGCCAGCTTTTTCGAATGTTACCTGCTGGTCTATCCAGCAAAATAGAGCGCAGTGTCTACAATAGAAGAAAGCGTAAGTTGTTTTCTTTTAGAGAATCACTTCGCAAGGCATTAGTGAGAAAGTTGAATAAATCTGAGCATTGTTATATTGTTGACAGTATGCCGTTAGAGGTCTGTAAATTATCAAGAAGCGCTAGAAGTAAGATATGTAAAGAACAAAACTACAGTCTGCCCGAAAAAGGATATTGTGCAAGTCAATCAAGCCATTATTATGGATATAAATTACATGCTGTCTGTTCTGCTCAGGGTGTTATCGAAAGTATGGATATTAGTCCAGCCTCTGTGCACGATATTAATTATTTAAAGGATATAAAGCATCAATTAAGTGATTGCATATTACTTGGTGATAAAGGGTATTTGTCGGCTGAATATCAATTGAATTTATTTGAATATCATAATATTAGACTTGAAACCCCTATGAGAACAAACCAGCATAACTATAGGGAGCAGCCGTACGTTTTTAAGAAATCCAGAAAGCGTATTGAAACATTGTTTTCTCAACTTTGCGACCAATTTATGATTCGAAGGAATTATGCTAAATCTTTTGAGGGATTCAAAAACAGAATATTATCTAAGATTACGGCTATGACGGTCATTCAATATATAAACATATTTGAATTCAACAGAAATATCAATAACCTAAAAATCAATATTGCCTAAATGCACAACGGGTTATATTAACTATTTTTGATAAATAAATATCATCCCTTTGCATTTAAAAAGAAAAAGAGTTTTGTTATATGAACTGATGATTGTGGTTATAATTATTAGTTCTTCATTTATGACTTATCTTCATGTATTGTTTCCAGACGCATCTACTTGGACAACATCTTTTTTTCAATTCAATTCAACACATTATAAATCTGTGCAGATGTATTGTTTTTTTGTGCTTTTATTTTTGTCTCAATCATTATTTCTTTCCTTGTGGTATATTACATGTAGGTATTGGTGGAAAATAGCTGTTTTTATAGTGTTAATGATGAGTTTTTATAATTTTTTTATTGTTGTTTTTTCTGAGGTGGAGAGTTCTGATTTAACACATAGATTTTCAATCTATTTTTTGACTTTACTATGTAGTTATTTAGTTTATTTAGTGAGTAAAAAAATAAATTATCCTTTATGGAATAGATTAACATTAGATGCTATTGATTCTGAAGAAGTTCTCCGTTATAAATTTAAAAACTCAAAACATTATACACGTGTATTAAATAGCTTTGATGAAGATGCATATAAATCAAACATAACCAATTTAAAAGAATTGGTAGCAAAAGCAGTTTTGATTTCTGAAGATAATTTTAATAAAGAAGAAAATCAATCAAATATACTTGATAAAAGCCTTAAAGGGAAAAGTATAGGAGGGGTTTTAATTTTTTTACTAATACTTTCTTTGTTGTTACTAGATAAGCTACATGTATTTGCGCCTGATGGTAAGACATGGGACTTAGGATTTACTACAATGGGTTCATTTGAATTCCCTAGCGTTACTATATTTCTTTGGTTTACAATGCTTAAAATAACTTCCTTTTTAGCTTTAACTATTTGGTTTTTAACGAGTAGGTATTGGTGGAAATATTTTTTATTAATCCCTATTATTATTGTTAGTTATCAAATTATTGGAACTTTTAATGTAAAGTGAGATTTATAAATGAAAATGAAATAATGCAAGCACTTCCATTGCTACTTCCTGTAATGTTATTTTTGATTTTTCTTTCCATTAAAATAAATAACTTCACTAAGGTAGAAAAGCTTAAAAATAAAATTAAAGTTAAAACTTTTAAAGTGATATCTTTTCTGGCTCACCAAGAAGATGAAGAAGGAAATAATCAAATTAAAGTTGATTTAGCTAGGCTTATGGAAAGTAAAAGTGCCTATAAAGCAGATGATTATTTGAAGGAATTAGAAGTGTTGCATCAAAAGTTATTACAAAAAAAACGTTCACAATAGAAGTGAACGTTTTTTTGTTTTCTAAATACAGAAAAAATAAAACTAATTTGCTTCGTTTTTAGCAGTACTTATTTCTGTTTTAATCTTGTCCATCAAGTTCTTTAATTCATCTTCTTGATGCGCTTTAATCTTTTGCTCTATTATCGCTTCAACCTCTTTATAGGTGAGTTTCTTTTCTGGCATATGTTGTTCTGCGGAACTAGAATCGGTTCCAAACATAGTACCATGACCAGTAACTACCCAGTTAATGTTTACAAACGGATACTTTTCTACGATTCTTTCTAGAATATCACTTCCTACAGAAGCATTATTCTTTTTCATACGTAAAGTGTAACCATTCGATGCGCCTATAGACATGTCAAATTGTCTAGCGCTCATTCCAAGAGATTGGATAATAGAAAAAATTCTATCAATTGCTTTTGCCATTTTGCTAATTTTGAGGGTTTGGTCAAAAATAGAAAAAAAACTCTATTAAATGCAAGTTTTTTATTTTTTTCACATAAAATTAACACTTACATGGAGTTAGTTTATTAGAATTGATGTAGTCCTAGGTATATGTTTTTCTACAAATATGAGTATAAATGCATTATTACGATATTAAAAAGAGTATGTCAAATGCTGCTATTTAGGACTCAGTACTACATAAGGGATAATAATTTCCTCTAATGAAATCCCCCCATGCTGGTAAGTGTTTTTATAATAACTTACATAATGGTTGTAGTTATTTGGGTACGCAAAGAATAAATCTTCTTTAGCAAAAATAAAGGAACTACTCATGTTAATTGTAGGTAAATGAATTTCTTTCGGATTTCTTACACCATAAACTTCTTTATCATTGTAAGATAAACTTCGTCCAGTTTTATATCTTAAATTCAAACTGGTGTCTCTATCTCCAATTACTTTAGAAGGATTTTTTACATTTATAGTTCCATGATCGGTGGTTATTATTAATTTAAATCCTAATTGCTGAGCTTGTTGGATAATATCTAATAAAGGAGAGTTTTTAAACCAGCTTTGGGTTAAAGAGCGGTATGCTTTATCGTTAGAAGCTAATTCCTTTACAACTTCCATCTCTGTTTTAGAGTGCGAAAGCATGTCTACAAAATTATAAACTACAACGGTTAAATCGTTGTTTTTTTGCGATTTAAAATTTTGAGCGAGTTGTTTTCCTAATTTTAAACTGGAAATTTTATGATATTCCCATTTAATATCTAGCCCTAACCTACGAATTTGAGCTTCTAAAAAGTCGGCTTCATGTAGGTTCTTGCCGCCTTCTTCAGTATCATTTTTCCATAACTTAGGATGAAGTCTTTCCATTTCAGAAGGCATAAGTCCCGAAAAAATAGCATTTCTAGCATACTGAGTTGCTGTAGGTAAAATGCTGAAATAGGGAGCTTCTGTAATTTTTTTATAATAATTGGTAACAGTACCTTCAAAAGTTTTCCATTGATCGTACCTCAAATTATCTATAACTACTAAAAGTGTAGGTTGCTTTTTGTTAATTTCTTTAGCAATTAAATCTTTAAAGAGTGTATGAGACATAACGGGAGCATCTTCCCCATTAAACCATTTTGCGTAGTTTTTTTCTATAAATTTTCCAAACTGAGTATTAGCTTCTGTCTTTTGAGATTCTAAAATCTCGGTCATTCCAGTATCTTCAATATCTTCAAGTTCAATTTCCCAGTAAATTAATTTTCGATATAAATCTGCCCATTCTTCGTAAGAATTCACCATAGTTAAGTCCATCGCTATTTTACGGAACTCTTGTTGGTAATTTGAAGTTGTTTTTTCTGAAATAAGTCTAGAGTGGTCCAGATTTTTTTTAAGACTTAAAAGAATTTGATTCGGATTAACTGGCTTAATTAAATAGTCGGCAATTTTAGCTCCAATGGCTTCTTCCATTATATTTTCTTCCTCACTTTTGGTAATCATTACTACAGGAAGTGTAGGTTTTAAGCTTTTAATTTCGCTTAAAGTTTCTAAGCCTGAGAGGCCTGGCATATTTTCATCTAAAAAAACAATATCAAAATTGTTTACTTTGACTTCCTCAACAGCCTCCGTTCCACTTTGACACGTGTTAACAGTATAATTCTTCTTTTCAAGAAAGAGAATATGTGGTTTTAAGAGTTCAATTTCATCATCTACCCAAAGTATCTTTATGTCATTCATTCTATTGATGTATATTTGTACGTAATTTTACAATTTATTCAGTTTGAACACAGCAAACAAGCTTAAAATATTCAACGATCCAATTTACGGATTTATTACCATCCCGAACGAACAGATCTTCGATTTAATTGAGCATAAGTATTTTCAACGATTACGCAGAATCTCTCAAATGGGACTTTCTTATTTGGTGTATCCTGGAGCTCATCATACCCGTTTTCATCATGCTATTGGGTGTATGCATTTAATGCATAAAGCTATTCAAGTGCTTCGTTTTAAAGGGATTGAGATTTCTGAGGAAGAAGAAAAGGCTTTGCTGAGTGCTATTTTATTGCATGATATTGGACATGGTCCGTTTTCACATGCAATGGAACATAGTATTGTAAATGGAGTTTCTCACGAATATATTTCGCTTCAATTTATGGAGGCTTTAAATAAAGAGTTTAACGGAACTTTAACGCTAGCTATCAAGATTTTTAAAGGAGAATATGAGCGAAAGTTTATGAACCAGCTTATCTCTGGGCAATTAGATATGGATAGAGCTGATTATTTAAAACGAGATAGTTTTTATACTGGAGTTTCTGAAGGAAATATAAATTCCGAACGAATCATTTCAATGTTAAATGTTGTTGATGACCAGTTGGTGGTTGAAGAAAAAGGGATTTACTCTATTGAAAAATTTTTAGTAGCTCGCCGATTAATGTATTGGCAAGTGTATTTGCATAAAACAAGTTTGGCCGCAGAACAATTACTTATTAAGGTGTTGCAGCGCGTAAAAGAGTTGCATAAAAAAGGGGAGACAATACATGCAAGTAGTGCGCTTGAGTTTTTCTTGGATAACGAAATAGGTAAAACAGATTTTAACGAGCAAATATTAGAAACTTTTTCACGTTTGGATGATATAGATATTTTATCGGCAATGAAAGAATGGCAATTTCATGAAGATTTTGTGCTTTCTAATTTGTGTAAAATATTATTAGAAAGGGATCTTCTAAAGATTAAAATTAAAAAGAAACCTATAAAAGAAGAGCGAGTACAAGCTCATTTAAATGAATTTATTAATAAATATAATGTAACGGAAAATGAGGCTAAATACTTTGTTTTTAACGGATTAATTGAGAATCAAGCCTATTATATTGACAAGCAAAACATTCATATTTTAATGAAGTCAGGTAAAATTGTTGATGTAGCAAAAGCTTCCGATCAATTCAATATAAAAGCCTTGTCAAAACCAGTTACAAAATATTACATGTGCTATCCTAAAAAATAAAAGCACAATTTTTTATACTTTTGCGTGGAAATGAAATTTACAGCAACTCAAATAGCAGGAATCTTAGAGGGTGAAATAGTAGGCAATCCAGAAGTGGAAGTGTCTAAACTTTCTAAAATAGAAGAAGGAACTGATGGTTCGCTAACTTTTTTAGCAAATCCAAAGTATACTCATTATATATATTCAACAGAAGCATCGATAACGATAGTGAACAAAACATTAGTTTTAGATCATGATGTAAATACAACTTTAATTAAGGTTGAAGATGCATATAAGTCGTTTTCAAAGCTTCTAGAGTATTATAACCAAGTTAAATTGAATAAAACTGGCGTTGAACAACCCATATTTATGGCAGCATCTTCTTCCTATGGAGAAGAAGTTTATATAGGAGCATTTACTTATATAGGAGAAAATGTTAAGATAGGGAATAATGTTAAGATTTATCCAAATGCTTATATTGGAGATAATACAGAGATATCGGATAATGTAGTAATTTTTGCGGGGGCAAAAGTTTATTCAGAATCTAAAATAGGAAGAAATTGTGTTATCCATAGCGGATGTGTAATTGGTGCCGATGGTTTTGGTTTTTCTCCAAATGAAGAAGGAGAGTTTCAAAAAGTACCACAAACAGGAAATGTAATCCTTGAAGATTATGTAGATGTTGGTGCAGGAACTACAATAGATAGAGCAACACTTGGATCTACAATTATTAGAAGAGGAGTTAAGTTAGACAACCAAATGCAAATTGCACATAATGTTGAAATTGGAGAAAATACTGTAATTGCTGCACAAACTGGAATTGCAGGTTCTACCAAAATTGGTAAGAATTGTATGATTGGTGGGCAAGTAGGAATTGTAGGACATATTACTATTGGAAATAGAGTTAGAATCCAAGCACAATCTGGTATTGGAAGAAATGTAAAGGATGACGAAGTTTTGCAAGGCTCGCCAGCGCTTAATTATGGAGATTTTAATAAGTCGTATGTACACTTTAAGAATTTACCAAAACTTGTAGACAAAATTAATCAACTAGAAAAAAAGTAAAAGATAAATAACAATGAGTAATCAGGTTATCAAACAGAAAACCATTGCTAAAGAGGTTTCTTTAACTGGTGTAGGATTGCATACAGGAGAAAATGTTACTATGACGTTTAAACCGGCTCCAGAGAACCATGGATATGCTTTTAAACGTGTAGATTTAGAAGGGCAACCTGTTATTGAGGCAGATGCTAATTATGTGGTAAATACGCAAAGAGGGACAAATCTTGAGAAAAGAGGAGTTAAAATTCAAACCTCAGAGCATGTTTTAGCAGCTTTAGTAGGACTGGAAATCGATAATGTTTTAATAGAGTTAAATGCTCCTGAGCCGCCTATAATGGATGGTTCTTCAAAGTATTTTATCGAAGCGCTAAAAACAGCAGGTATTGTTGAGCAAGAGGCAGAAAGAGAAGAGTTTATAGTTACAGATGTAATTTCATATACAGACGAAGAGTCTGGAAGTGAAATTACAATTATTCCTTCTGACGAATATCAAGTAACTGCAATGGTAGATTTTGGAACTAAAGTTTTAGGAACTCAAAACGCTACATTAAAGCACATTTCTGATTTTGAAAAGGAAATAGCAGATTCTAGAACGTTTAGCTTTTTACATGAAATAGAAACGCTTTTAGAACATGGCTTGATAAAAGGAGGAGATTTAAATAATGCTATTGTATATGTAGACAAAGAATTGTCTAATGAAACAATGGAAAAGCTTAGAGCAGCATTTAATAAGGATTCTATTTCTGTAAAACCAAATGGAATTTTAGATAACCTTACTTTAAATCATCCTAACGAAGCAGCGAGACATAAATTACTAGATGTAATTGGAGATCTTGCTTTAGTAGGGATGAGAATTAGAGGTAAAGTGATAGCTAATAAGCCAGGGCATTTTGTTAATACACAGTTTGCTAAAAAGCTATCTAAAATTATCAAATTAGAAAAAAGAAATAAAGTTCCTAAATACGACCTTAGTAAACCTCCATTGATGGATGTAAATCAGATAATGAAAATGTTGCCACATAGGCCTCCTTTTTTGTTAGTAGATCGTATTTTGGAAATGTCTGATACACATGTAATTGGGATGAAAAATGTAACCATGAACGAGCCTTTCTTTGTGGGACATTTTCCTGGAGCACCTATTATGCCTGGAGTTTTACAAGTAGAAGCTTTAGCGCAAACAGGAGGGATTCTAGTTTTAAATACTGTTCCAGACCCAGAGAATTATCTAACTTTCTTTATGAAAATGGATAATGTTAAATTTAAACAGCAAGTACAGCCAGGAGACACACTTATCTTTAAAATGGAATTAATATCGCCTATTAGAAGAGGGATATGCCATATGCAAGGATATGCTTATGTAAATGGTAAAATTGCAACGGAAGGAGAGCTAATGGCTCAAATAGTAAAAGTTAAAGAATAGTAGATAATGAATCAGCCACTAGCATATGTTCATCCAGGAGCCAAAATCGCCAAAAATGTGGTGATAGAGCCTTTTACTACCATTAATAATAATGTGGTAATTGGAGAGGGAACTTGGATTGGAAGTAACGTAACAATAATGGAGGGAGCTCGAATAGGGAAAAATTGTAATATTTTTCCTGGAGCAGTAATTTCTGCAATCCCTCAGGATTTAAAATATAACGACGAAGATACAACAGCCGAAATTGGAGATAACACTACCATCCGTGAGTGTGTTACTATTAATAGAGGAACTTCCGACAGAATGAAAACCGTTATCGGTAAAAACTGTTGGATTATGGCGTATAGCCATATAGCGCACGATTGTTTTGTGGGCGACCATTGTATTTTTTCAAACAATAGTACGCTTGCAGGACATATTACCGTTGGGGATTATGTGGTTTTAGCAGGTATGACAGCTGTACATCAGTTTTGTTCTATCGGAAATCATGCTTTTGTAACTGGAGGATCACTAGTAAGAAAAGACGTACCTCCATATGCAAAAGCTGCGAGAGAACCACTTTCTTATGTAGGAATTAATTCTGTAGGATTAAGAAGAAGAGGATTTTCAGCAGAAAAAATAAGAGAAATACAAGATATTTACCGAATTTTATATCAGAAAAATTATAACAATTCTCAAGCTGTAGAAATTATTGAAGCGGAGATGGAGGCAACTCCAGAACGGGATGAAATATTGCAGTTTATAAAAGATTCTCAAAGGGGAATCATGAAGGGTTATTTTAGTTCAAATTCAAATCATTAAAAAATAATATGGCAACTACATCAGATATTAGAAAAGGATTATGTATTCGATACAATCACGATATTTATAAAATCATTGAGTTTTTACACGTAAAACCAGGAAAAGGACCTGCTTTTGTGAGAACAAAACTTAGAAGTGTTACTTCTGGAAAAGTGTTAGATAATACTTTTTCTGCAGGACATAAAATTGAAGATGTTCGTGTAGAAACAAGATCTTATCAGTTTTTATATGCTGAAGGAGATACATATCATTTTATGAATACCGATGATTACAATCAAATAACCCTTCAGAAAGGGTCATTAGATACTCCAGATTTGTTAAAAGAAGGAGAAGTAGTTACTATTTTATTTAATACAGAGGATAGTATGCCGCTTTCTGTAGATATGCCTGCACACGTTGTGTTAGAAGTTACTCACACAGAGCCTGGTGTAAAAGGGAATACAGCTACAAATGCAACAAAACCAGCTACTGTAGAAACTGGAGCTACTATTAATGTGCCTTTATTTATTAATGAAGGAGATAAAATAAAGATTGATACTGAAAAAAGCGCTTATATGGAGCGTTACAAAGGGTAAACCCTTAAAACTAATTTTTAGGTCTCGCAAAAAGAGATTTTTTATTGATAATCTTTTATTTTTTCTGAAATTAAATTATAGCTTAATACAATGAAGTTTCCACAAAAACACACCCTCAAGCAAATAGCAACCATATTAAATTGTGATTATGTAGGTGATGATGATTTTCCTGTGCTTGGAATGAATGAAATCCATGTGGTGGAAGCTGGAGATATTGTATTTGTGGATCATCCTAAGTATTACGACAAAGCATTAGAATCTGCTGCAACAGTGGTTTTAATTAATAAAGAAGTGGAATGTCCGCCTCAAAAGGCATTATTAATTTCTGATGATCCTTTTAGAGACTTTAATACGTTGACAAACTTTTTTAAACCTTTTGAAAAGGCAACATCATTAATAGCTGCTTCTGCAAAGATAGGAGAAGGAACAGTAATACAGCCAGGAGCATTTGTAGGAAATAATGTTGTTATTGGTAAAAATTGTATGATTCATTCCAACGTTAGTATTTATGATAATTGTATTTTAGGAGATAATATAACCATACACGCCGGAACTGTTTTAGGTGCAGACGCTTTTTATTATAAAAATAGACCAGAAGGTTTTGATAAATTACTTTCGGGAGGGCGTGTAGTTATAGAAAATAATGTAGATTTAGGAGCGCTTTGTACTATTGATAAGGGTGTTACTGGAGATACTTTAATAAAAAAGGGAACCAAGATAGATAATCAAGTTCATGTAGGGCATGATACTGTAATTGGAGAAAAGTGTTTAATTGCTTCTCAAGTAGGAATTGCGGGCTGTGTTATTATTGAAGATGAAGTTACTATTTGGGGACAAGTAGGAATTGCTAGTGCTATTATAATTGGAAGAAAAGCAGTTTTATTAGCGCAATCTGGTATAAGTAAGTCCTTAGAAGCAAATAAAACTTATTTTGGTTATCCGGCAGAAGAAGCGAGAAAAAAATATAAAGAGTTGGCGTCTATACGCCAAATACCATCAATAATTGAAAAATTAGGATAAGTATTATGGGGCAATCAATAAAAAAGATAATAAAAGATTTTTATGAGCTAGAGCCTATCAAAAATAGAGAGGTTTTAAGTGAATATCTTCATGATGATTGTGAGCTTTATTGGAATAGTAGTAAAGGATTTACGAAGCTAAATAAGCAAGAGCTCATTCTTTTAGCAGAAAATATGTCAGAAGCATATCAATCTATAAGAACAGAAATAAGTCATTTGTTAAAAGATGGAGACGCCGTAACAGTGCGTTATACTTATCATGTAAAAACTATTGAGAACCCAGACGAAGAACAACCCTTAGCGCATTTTATTACTATTTGGGAATTTAATGAAGGGAAGTTGTACAAAGGATATGAGATTAGTCAACTAGCAGATGATAATCCAGTAAATCTTAATTCTTTCATCCCAATAAAAGATAAAAAATAACAGAAGTAAACTACCTTTGGCAAGCGTGGAGGTATTAGAAATAAAAACTAAAAACATTCCGAGGTAACCATCGGAATACTATAATCTCGATTATCGAGTAAAATAATTAATTATTTTTTGAAGTAGATTTCTCAAATCGTATTCAAAAAGCTATTTTTGTAAAGCTTTAAATAAAATTCAACCCTAATGAGTGTATTAGTAAATAAAGATTCTAAAATAATAGTACAAGGATTTACAGGAAGTGAAGGAACTTTTCACGCCGAACAAATGATTGAATACGGAACCAACTTAGTTGGTGGTGTAACACCAGGAAAAGGTGGTCAAGAGCATTTAGGAAAACCTGTTTTTAACACCGTTAAAGAAGCGGTAGATCAAGTAGATGCAGATGTATCTATTATTTTTGTGCCGCCAGCTTTTGCTGCCGATGCTATTATGGAAGCTGCCGATGCAGGTATCAAAGTTATCATTACTATTACGGAAGGTATTCCTGTTGCAGATATGATTAAAGCTTCAGACTATATTAAAGATAAAGACTGTAGATTAATCGGCCCTAACTGTCCAGGGGTAATTACTCCAGGAGAAGCAAAAGTAGGTATTATGCCAGGTTTTGTATTCAGTAAAGGTAAAGTAGGTATCGTTTCTAAGTCGGGGACTTTAACTTATGAAGCGGCAGATCAGGTAGTAAAACAAGGACTTGGAATTACTACAGCAATTGGTATTGGTGGAGATCCAATTATCGGTACTACAACTAAAGAGGCTGTAGAATTGTTAATGAACGATCCAGAAACTGAGTGTATTGTAATGATTGGAGAAATTGGTGGACAATTAGAAGCGGATGCTGCACGTTGGGTAAAAGAAAATGGAAATAAAAAGCCAGTTGTTGGTTTTATCGCTGGAGAAACTGCTCCTAAAGGTAGAACAATGGGGCATGCTGGTGCAATTGTAGGTGGAGATGATGATACTGCAGAAGCTAAAAAGCGTATCATGAGCGAATGTGGGATACATGTAGTAGATTCTCCTGCTGAAATAGGTAAAAAAGTAGCCGAAGTAATTGGCTAATTAAAATAGTATCATATAAATTATAAAACCCTGCATTTTTGTAGGGTTTTTTGTTGGGAAAACATCGTATTTGCTATCTTTGATAAAAGATAATAGAAATTTAAGATCTAATATTACAGATGAAACATCCATGTCTAATCTATAGACACAACAGAAGGATTATTTTGGGTGTTCCGTGCGACCGTTAAAAAACAATAAAAATAAACACATGAAACTTTTAGAAGGTAAAACAGCGATTATCACTGGTGCTAGTCGTGGTATAGGGAAAGGAATAGCAGAAGAATTTGCAAAGCAAGGCGCAAATGTAGCTTTTACATATAGCGCATCCGAAGGCCCAGCTAAGGAATTAGAGGCTCAGTTAATTGCAAGTGGTGTAAAAGCGAAAGCTTATAAAAGTAATGCCGCTAGTTTTTCAGAATCTCAAGAGTTGGTAGATGAAGTTATTAAAGAGTTTGGTGCTATAGATATTCTAGTAAATAATGCAGGAATTACTAAAGACAACCTTTTAATGCGTATTTCTGAAGAAGATTTTGATAAAGTTATCGAAGTAAACCTTAAGTCAGTTTTTAATATGACTAAAGCTGTGCAACGTACAATGCTAAAGCAACGTAAAGGCTCTATTATTAACATGAGCTCTGTTGTTGGGGTTAAAGGAAATGCAGGACAAACAAATTATGCGGCTTCTAAAGCTGGAATTATTGGTTTTTCTAAATCTGTTGCTTTAGAGCTTGGTTCTAGAAATATAAGAAGTAATGTGGTAGCTCCAGGGTTTATTGAGACTGAAATGACAGGTGCTTTAGATGAAAAAGTAGTTCAAGGATGGAGAGATGCCATTCCGTTAAAAAGAGGAGGAAACCCAGAAGATATTGCAAATGCTTGTGTGTTTTTAGCTTCAGATATGTCAAATTATATTACGGGTCAAGTATTACAAGTGGATGGCGGAATGCTTACCTAAAAATTAGCTTATAAACTTATATTTAGAGCGTAATCTATTGTTTTAGGTTGCGCTCTAAAATTATTTTTCTTTATCTTTTGAAGAAATAAAAACCCTGTTAATGATTGGAGTAAGTCATGTTATTTACATAGTCGTAGCCGCAATTATCTCCCTCTTAATTACGCTGTTTATGTATCGTAAAAATAGAGGTCTTGGAAGGGTTTTTATAATGATGGCATTGTTGCGTTTTGTAAGTATATTTATAGCACTTCTACTTCTCTTAAATTTAAAATTCTCTACTAAAGAATATTACACTCAAAAGCCCAAACTTTTTGTTTTAACCGATAATTCTAGCTCGATACAGGCATTAGGTTATGAAAATATAGCAAAAGATTTTTTAGGTGAAATCATAAATGATGCGGAGTTAAATAATAAGTTTTCAGTTGAAAAATATACATTTAATGAAGAATTATCTTCTAATGATAGTCTGAGTTTTTCGGGTTCTCAAACAAATATTACCAATGCTTTACAAGCTATAGAGCGTATTAATCAAACTTCAAATAATGCTATTGTAATGCTTTCTGATGGGAATCAAACTTTTGGAACCGATTATCAGTATGCTTCAAAAAGCTTGAAGAATAGCGTTTTTCCAGTTGTTTTAGGAGATTCTATAGTGTTTAATGATTTACGGATTAGTCAATTAAATGTAAATAAATACGCATATTTTAAGAATAAATTTCCTGTAGAGATATTTGTAAATTATGAAGGAGCTTCAGCAGTGAATTCAACTTTAAAAATATATAATGGGAATCAGGTGTTGTTTTCAGAAAAAATATCTTTGACTCCAGAGAATCCTTCCAAAGTTGTAAATACAGAACTTTTGGCAAATAAAATAGGAGTTCAAACTTTAAAAGCGGTGATAGAACCGCTTTCAGAAGAGAAAAATAAAACTAATAATAGTAAACTTTTTGCGTTAGAAGTTATCGATCAAAAAAATAAAATTGCTATTGTTACAGATGTGTTACATCCAGATATTGGCGCATTAAAAAAAGCAATAGAGAGCAATGAGTTTAGAACAGCAGATATTTTAAATATAGAAGAGGAGAGCAAACAAATTAGCGAGTATCAATTAGTAATATTGTACCAACCAAATTCGGCTTTCAAAAAAATTATTGAGGAAATAAAAACTCAAAAACATAATTTTTGGATTATCTCTGGAGTGGATACAGATTGGAACTTTATCAATTCGATGGAGTTAGGATTCGACCGCTCCCTAGGTGCTGGAGAGGAAGATGTGTTGCCTGCTTTTAATGAAAATTATAATACTTTTCAAACAGAAGATATTGGTTTTAACGATTTTCCTCCGCTTTTGGATAATTTAGGAGAAGTTTCTTTTTTGGAATCCTATCAAACGCTGTTGTTTAAGAAAATTGGAAATATTGATACCGCTGAGCCGCAATTAGTGACTATTGAAAATAACGAACAGAAGTCGGCTATTTTATTAGGAGAGGGAATATGGAAGTGGCGTGCTGCTAGTTTTTTGAAAAATGAAAACACAGAGGCTTTTGATGCTTATTTTGGAAAGCTCATCCAATATGTTTCTTCCACTAAGAAAAGAGATAGACTTACTATTGAAAATGAATCGTTTTATTACGGAAATGAATCGATAAAAATCACAGCTTCATATTTTGATAAGAATTTTATCTTTAATGCAAATGCTTCTATGGAGGTTGTTATAAAAGATAAAAATAGTAATACTTCAACTACCTTTCCAATGCTTTTTAAAGGAAATACTTATGAAGTAGATTTAAGTTCTCTAAAAGCATCAGAATACGATTTTACAGTAAAGGTACCTTCAGAAAAAATAGCTAAATCTGGGAGCTTTACCATTTTAGCGTTTGATGTAGAAAAACAATTTGTAAATCCAGATACAGAAAGGCTTAAAATATTGGCGGATAATACAGGAGGAAGCATGTATTTTTCTGCTGATTTTTCAGCGTTAAAAGCACAGTTATTGTCGGATGCTAGCTATCAATCCATTCAAAAAAGTAAAGAAAATATTGTATCTTTAATAGGCTGGAAATGGTTGCTTTTTGTGCTAATTGGAACCCTTTCTATTGAATGGTTTTTAAGAAAATATAATGGTTTAATCTAAAAAACTTCAAAAAATGGGCTTATTAGAAAATCAAGTTGCTTTAGTTACAGGAGGAAGCTCTGGAATAGGGAAGTCTATTGCTTATTATTTGGCTAAAGAAGGAGCTAATGTAGCTGTTAATTATTATTCTGATAAGGAAGGCGCAGAAGACGTTGTTAAAAGTATAGAAGCTCTAGGTAAAAAAGCGTTTGCAGTTCAAGCAGATGTTGGAGATGAAGCAGATGTAGCTCGGATGTTTGATGCTGTTTTTAATGAATACGGAAATTTAGATATATTAATAAGTAATGCAGGGATTCAAAAAGATGCGCCTTTCCATGAAATGACGTTAAAAGATTGGAATGCTGTAATCCGTACAAATCTTACAGGGGCTTTTTTGTGTGCTAAAGAAGCGGTAAACTATTTTTTAAAACGAGGGGTGGTGGAAGGAATTAGCAAATCTGCTGGAAAAATAATTTTTATGAGTTCTGTGCATCAAGAAATTCCTTGGGCAGGACATATTAATTATTCTGCTTCCAAAGGAGGGTTAACAGAATTGATGCGCTCCCTATCTCAAGAAACTGCAAATAAACTTATTAGAGTGAATAGTATTGCGCCCGGAGCTATTAAAACTCCAATAAATGAAGATGTTTGGAAAGATGATGAAAAACATAAGCATTTATTAAAATTAATTCCTTATAATAGGCTAGGAGAGCCAGAAGATATAGCAGAAGCAGCTATTTGGTTAGCTTCTGATAAATCGGAATATGTAAACGGAACCACTTTATTTGTAGATGGAGGAATGACACTCTATCCTGGGTTTGTAGATAACGGCTAATAATTAATTTTTAAAATGATAAAAACTGACAAATGAACAAATTACCTAAAATTGGAATACCTATTGTTATAATTGCTATTGCAGTTATTATTATACTTTTTAAATCTGCTGTAGATATTGACTCTGGAGAGGCTGGAGTTTTATTTAGACCCTTTGATGGAGGGGTGGTTACAGATGAACCGCCTTTAAGAGAGGGGTTTAATATTATAGCGCCTTGGAATAGAGTTACTATTTATGAAGTGCGTCAGCAAGAAGTTTCAGAAAAAATGCAAGTACTTTCTTCAAATGGATTGGAGATTAAATTGGATGCCTCTATTTGGTTTCAACCTCAATATGATAAATTAGGTTCTTTACATCAAGAAAAAGGAGTTGATTATGTTTCTCGAGTTTTACAACCTGCAATAAGGTCTGCAGCAAGAAGTGTGGTTGGGAGATATACTCCAGAACAATTATACTCCAGTAAAAGAGATGCTATCCAAGAAGAAATTTTTGTTGAAACAAAAGAAATACTAAAAAATCAATATGTGCAATTAAATGAAGTATTAGTACGAGATGTTACATTGCCAGCAACAATAAAAGATGCAATTGAGCGTAAATTACGCCAAGAGCAAGAATCTTTGGAATACGAATTCAGAATTGAAAAGGCAGAAAAAGAAGCTAAAAAACAAATAATTGAAGCACAAGGTAAGGCAGATGCAAACCAGATATTGAGTGCGTCTTTAACAGATAAAATTCTTCAAGACAAAGGAATTGAAGCAACAAATAGACTTTCAGAATCTCCAAACTCAAAAGTTGTTATAATAGGTGGAGGAGACAAAGGATTGCCTATTATTCTAGGGAATCAATAATGCAGAAATATAAAAACTGAGTTTCTATTTAGAGGCTCAGTTTTTTTTATCCCGATTTTCTTTTAACAACTGTGCTTTTCCTTTCCAATCGTCTCTTTTAATTCGCCCCGGGAAAAATTCAATAAGCTCAGTAACAATTTCAATGTCCTTATCACTAAGTTTACTTAATTGGTCGTATTTATAAATACCAATCCCATTTAATTTTTTTTCAATAAAAGGGCCAATTCCTTCAATTTTTTTAAGATCGTCTTTTGCCTCCTCAGAAGCAATTCCAATAGTGTTAAAATCGAGTTTAAGCGAAGTCGTTGTTTTTTTAACTTTCGCAACTTTTAGATCGCCTTCTAACGCCATCCCGCTTCTTCCACGTGTTTGAATGGCTTTAATTTTATTGTCTTCTTTAAAATTAATAGATTCACTTTTTAAGTTATTAACCAAGGTACTCTTATCGAGAAGACATTTTTCGAGTTCATTTTTGTATGTATTGTTCTTTAGAGAGCGTCCTATAAATAAACCGACAAAGAAAGCAAAGGTAATGGCAATAGGAATGAAATATGGAATTTCGGTAATGTTTGAGGGGTTAATTTGTGCTATCATTACAAAGAGAATAGAATCATATAAAATTATTGAGTAGGTATGTATTTAGTTGCCACTAATTTATAAAAATAGGGATAAAGTATTTAATTTTTTCCTGAAATAATATAGGATTACTTTAATCGCGCCAAAAAAAATGCCTCTCATTAGAATTATGAGAGGCATTTAAATATTTTAATCGGAAGAAGAAAAGGCTATTAGTTAGGGTTTTTCAATTCTTCTCGAACATCAAGATAGAAAGCATTAAAATCTGGGTGTAAAAACACATAAGTTACATTTCCACCGCCTGCTTTTGTAGTAACTTCAAGTCTAGTAGGAGTAACTTCAAACTCTTCTTGTAATAGTTTAGCTACAGAAGAAGCTCTCAAAGCGTTAATTCCCCAATCTCCACCAGCACTTTGGATGGAAACGTTTAGTGCAGGGTATTTGTTAACTGTAGCAGAAATTCTATTTAAAAAGTCTTTTGAAGAAGCTTCTACAGCAGAATTTCCTTCTTTAGCTCCAAATAGAAAAGTATTCTCCATTTTTACAATAATGGCTCCTTTTTCAACACCAATTTGAGCGCTTTCTCCTAAAGTTTTTTTTAGGTCGGTAAGTACTAATAATGCAATAGAATCGTTCGCACTAAAAGAATCTCTGATGCCTTTAATTTGTTTTTCTTTTTTTCTTAAAGCTTCTAAAGTTCTACTAATACTGTTAGATTGTTGAGTGGATGTAGATAAGAAGTTATTCATGTTATCTAAAAGTCCTTGGTTGGTTTCTTCAAGTTGAGTTACTTGAAACTCAAGACTTTTAATCTTATTTTGTGCAACAGTTAAATCGGCTTCGGTTTGTCTTAAAACTTTTAGCTTTTCATTTAACGTAGCAACTTCTTCTTTTAAATCTTTCTTACTTTGAGCAGAAAGGGGGCTGGTAATAGTTAGTATTAATAAAACCAAAATAGTAGTAAAAGTTCTCATTATATAAGTATCATTATTATTTTAAAATGCAGCACAAGATATTATTTTTTAGTAATATGACATAAAGAAGCGTGGAAACCTTTATAATTTTATTTTTTTGATAGAGGAATTATCAATTTTGAATACAGAAATAAGAAAAATATAACTTTTTACGTTAAAATAGATAGATTTTATAATTTTCTGATAAAAAACAAAATATAATTTGCATATATTTTTTAGAATGATTTAAATTTGTAGGACATAAAAGAGACAATGACATTATATACATCACATCATCATCATTTTCATACTTGCGCTCAAGCGAGGTGAGATTGTTATGTGTGATTTTAACATAATAAAAACCCGTTTGAGTAATCAAACGGGTTTTTTTATTGAAAAATTTTAAAAAGAATCATACCAAAATTTAAAGTATATTATTAGAACTAATGGAATGGAAGAAAGAAAAATAAAAATTGCAATTCAGAAATCAGGAAGATTGAACGAAGATTCTCTAAAGATCCTAAAAGATTGTGGTATTTCTATAGAAAATGGAATAGACCAATTAAAGGCATCAGCAAGAAACTTTCCTCTGGAAGTAATGTATTTACGAAATGGAGATATTCCTCAGTATTTAAGAGATGGAGTAGTAGATTTAGCAATTGTTGGAGAGAATTTATTAATAGAGAAGGGGAAAGATTTACAAATAGTAGAGAAATTAGGTTTTTCTAAATGTAAAGTGTCCTTGGCAGTTCCTAAAAACACTGACTTTAAATCGGTTAAAGATTTAGAAGGAAAGCGTATAGCAACTTCATATCCAAATACGGTAAACGAGTTCTTACAACGAGAAAGAATAAATGCCGAGCTTCATATTATCAATGGTTCTGTAGAGATTGCTCCAAACATTGGATTAGCAGATGCTATTGTAGATATTGTTTCGAGTGGGAGCACTTTGTTTAAAAACAATTTAAAAGAAGTAATATCTATATTAAACAGTGAAGCAGTTTTGGTTGCGCCTCCGCAAATTGAAGATGAAATTAGACCCATTGTTGAAAGATTAAAATTCAGAATACAATCGGTTTTAAAGGCTAGGGATTCTAAGTATGTGCTTTTAAATGCGCCAAATGAGAAGATTGATAAAATTATAGAACTGCTGCCTGGAATGCGTAGTCCTACAGTTTTACCTTTAGCGGAAGAGGGATGGAGTTCAATCCATACCGTAATAAATAAAGATCGTTTTTGGGAGATTATAGATGAGCTAAAAGTTGTTGGTGCTGAAGGAATTTTAGTATGTCCAATTGAAAAAATGGTAATGTAGTTGTTGGAAAACTAACAACCAAAATATTAATTGGCGAGTTCCATCTGACCAATTAGAAAAATAAGCATTAATGTTCGAGTAAAAATGCAAGATTGCTTTGGTGTAAGAAAAAAGAGTAAATCATAACTATTAAAAAATATACTTTTTAATAGCAAGGAGTTATTTTGAAAATCTATTTTAAACCTTGATATAACTGGAGTTTAATAAAATCAGGTTACTTTTTATTGGGCAATAATGAAAAATAAAAAAATAGCAACAGATGAATAAAATATACAATCCGAAACAAGAAGATTGGGCGGAGATATTAAAGCGTCCAACGCAAACAATAGACGATATTGAAGCTACAGTAAGTGAAGTTTTTAAGGAGGTAAGGCAAAAAGGCGATGAAGCGATTAAGAAATACACGAGTCTTTTTGATGGGGTAGCATTAGATACAAATATAGTTTCCGAAGTAGAATTTAAAGAAGCTAGCAAATCTATATCAGAAGACTTAAAGGCAGCTATTGCCTTAGCAAAAGAGAATATTACTAATTTTCATGCGGCACAAAAAACAGACAAGGTAAAGATTGAGACAACCAATGGAGTTTTGTGTTGGCAAGAAAAAAGACCTATTGAAAAAGTAGGTTTGTATATTCCAGGAGGAACAGCTCCCTTGTTTTCTACAATTCTAATGTTGGCTGTACCTGCACAAATAGCAGGCTGTAAAGAAGTAGTTTTATGTACTCCACCCAACAAAGAGGGAAAGGTAAATCCTGCAATATTATATACCGCCAAACTATGTGGGGTTAATAAGGTAATCAAGGTTGGAGGGATTCAGGCTATTGCGGGGATGACTTTTGGGACCGAGACTATTTCTAAAGTTTATAAAATTTTTGGTCCAGGGAATCAGTTTGTAACGGTAGCAAAACAATTGGCAACACGGTATAATGTGGCAATCGATATGCCTGCTGGACCGTCGGAATTATTGGTTGTTGCAGATGAAACAGCGAATGCAAGATATGTAGCCTCCGATTTACTTTCGCAAGCCGAACACGGTACTGATAGTCAGGTTATTTTAGTTTCTACCTCAAAAGATTTAATAGATGCGGTTTCCGAAGAAATAGAAACGCAAATAAAAGAATTGCCAAGAGTTGAAATTGCAAACAAAGCTATAGAGAATTCTCGTTTTATTTTAGTTGAAAATGATAAAGAAGCGCTAAAACTTATTAATGAGTATGGTCCGGAACATTTTATAGTTGTAACAAGTAACGAAGATTTTTATGTAAATGGTGTTACCAATGCGGGTTCGGTTTTTATAGGAGATTACACGCCTGAGAGTGCTGGAGATTATGCTTCAGGAACCAATCATACGTTGCCAACTAATGGGTATGCAAAACAGTATAGCGGCGTTAATTTGGATAGTTTTATGAAGAGTATGACTTTTCAGAAAATAACTAAAGAGGGAATAAAAAACATAGGATCAGCTATTGAATTAATGGCGGAGGCAGAAGGTTTACAAGCACATAAAAATGCTGTAACATTACGTCTTAAAGATTTGCAGTAGCAAAAGGCAAGTCAAGAGAGGTAGGTTATAAACAAATAATTATAAATGACATTCAATATAAATAACTTAGTTCGAGAGAACGTTAAGAAACTAAAACCTTATTCGTCCGCGAGGGATGAATTTAAGGACTTTGATAAGGATATGGTATTTTTAGATGCGAATGAAAACCCGTATAATAATGGGGTGAATCGGTATCCAGACCCACAGCAGCGCTCTCTAAAGGGAGAATTAGCTTTACAGAGACAAATAAAAGCTTCTCAGGTACTTTTAGGTAACGGAAGTGATGAAGTGCTCGATCTTATCTATAGAGCCTTTTGCGAGCCCAAAATTGATAATATCATTACACTTCCTCCAACTTATGGGATGTATAAAGTACTGGCCGAAACCAACGATGTGGAGAATAGAGAAGTTCTACTCACAGAAGATTACGAGCCAGATGTAACAGAGATTTTGAGAGTGGCAGATGCTAATTCTAAGTTGTTATTTATTTGTTCGCCTAATAATCCTACAGGGAATGCTTTTAAAGCAGATAAAATTGAAATTTTGTTGAAAAGCTTTCCTGGAATTGTTGTTATAGATGAGGCGTATATAGATTTTTCTGAGTCGCAAACTTGGGTGTCAAAACTTTCAGAGTATCCTAATTTAATAGTTACGCAAACTTTGTCTAAAGCTTATGGAATGGCTGGAATTAGATTGGGGATTTGTTATGCTTCAGAAGAAATTATTTCAGTAATAAATAAAATTAAACCCCCTTATAATGTAAATGAGTTAACTCAAAAAAAAGCTTTAGACAGAGTTTTAGACAAAGAGTCTGTTAAAAATGAAATAAGCTCTATTTTAATTGAAAGAAGTGCTTTATATGAAGTTTTACTTGAAGTTAATTTTGTGCAAAAAATATATCCGTCGGATGCTAATTTTGTGTTGGTAAAAGTTGACAATGCTAATTTACGTTATCAACAATTGCTAGATAAAGGTATTGTAATTCGTAATCGTTCTACGCAGCCTTTATGTGAAAACACTCTCCGATTTACAATAGGAACTCCTTCAGAAAACAAAAAATTAATAAAAGTTTTAAAAGAATTATAATGGCTAAAAAAGTACTTTTTATAGATCGTGATGGAACGCTTATAAAAGAACCTGCTGATGAGCAAATAGATGCCTTTGATAAATTGGATTTCTATCCTGAAGCATTTACATACATGAAAAAAATAGCAAACGAGTTTGATTATGAGCTGGTAATGATAACAAATCAAGACGGACTAGGGACTGAAGTGTATCCTGAAAACACGTTTTGGCCAGTGCATAACTTTATAATGCGTGCTTTTGAAAATGAAGGAGTGGCTTTTGATGAAGTCTTTATTGATAAAACCTTTGCAAAAGATAATGCTCCTACAAGAAAACCCAATACAGGACTCCTTACTAAGTATTTCTCAGAAGTATATAATTTAAAGGATTCTTATGTAATAGGCGACCGTCTTACCGATGTGGAACTTGCTAAAAACCTAGGGTCTAAAGCTATTTTTATTAATGATGAAAGCTATTTGGGAGCTGATGAAATTTCGGTTAAAAGAACTGATTTAGATTCTTTTATAGCGTTGGAAACAGCAAGTTGGAAAGCTATTTATGAGTTTTTAAAACTAGATAATCGTACTGCTCAGATTGAAAGAAAAACTAACGAGACAGATATTTTTATCAATTTGAATCTTGATGGAACAGGAAAGAGCGATATTAATACAGGCTTGTCTTTCTTTGACCATATGTTGGATCAAATAGCACGCCATGGGCAAATGGATCTTGTAGTTAAAGTTAATGGGGACTTAGAGGTAGATGAGCATCATACTATTGAAGATACTGCTATTGCATTAGGTGAAGTTTTTAGTAAAGCTTTAGGAAATAAGTTGGGAATTGAACGTTACGGATTTTGTCTTCCAATGGACGATTGTTTAGCGCAAGTTGCTATTGATTTTGGAGGGAGAAATTGGTTGGTTTGGGAAGCCGATTTTAAAAGAGAGATGATAGGGCAGATGCCAACAGAAATGTTTTATCACTTTTTTAAATCGTTTACAGATGGAGCAAAAGCCAATTTAAATATCAAAGCAGAAGGCCAAAATGAGCATCATAAAATAGAGGCTATTTTTAAGGCTTTTGCTAAAGCAATTAAGGTGGCTGTTAAAAGAGACTCAGAAAAAATGATTTTACCATCTACTAAAGGAATGCTTTAGATAAACAATGTAGATTACTGGTATTAAATTAATTAAATATTAATGTAGAAAATATACATATAGCTTATTTTTTACTTTTTTAATAGAATTTTTAAAATATAATAGTGGAAATAGCAATCATAGATTACGGAGCTGGAAACATTCAAAGTATAAAATTTGCTTTTCAGAGAATAGGAATTAATCCAGTATTAACTCATAACTCTGAAACAATATTGAAAGCAGATAAAGTTATTTTTCCAGGAGTTGGAGAAGCAAGCAGTGCTATGAAAAAATTAAAAGCAACTGGATTAGATGTTTTAATTCCGACTCTTAACCAACCCGTTTTAGGAATTTGTTTAGGGATGCAATTAATGTGTAAATTTTCTGAAGAAGGAAATACCAATGGACTAGGTATTTTTGATGCTGAAGTAAAGAAATTTAGCAACAAAGTAAAAGTTCCTCAAATTGGATGGAATCAAATATCAGCATTAAAAACAGATTTATTTGATGGGATATCTGAAAATGAATACATGTATTTAGTTCATAGTTTTTATGCACCCATTTGTTCGGAAACTATAGCCATTTCTAATTATGAACTGGATTATTCGTCAGCTTTGCAAAAAGAAAATTTTTATGGAACTCAATTTCATCCAGAAAAAAGTAGTAGTGCAGGACAGCGGGTGTTGGAGAATTTTTTGAAGTTGTAGATGAGATTAAAAGTACAAAGTATTTAGTACAAAGAATAAAGATAAGAGAGTATAGAACAAAGAATTTAGAGCAATGAGAATAATACCTGCAATAGATATAATAGATGGGAAATGTGTACGACTTTCTAAAGGCGATTACAATACCAAGAAAATATATAACGAGCATCCTTTGGAGGTTGCTAAAGAGTTTGAGGCTCACGGAATAGAGCACTTGCATTTGGTGGATCTTGATGGCGCTAAAAGCAAGCATATAGTAAATTATAAGGTTTTGGAAGCTATTGCTTCTAAAACAAGCTTAAAAGTAGATTTTGGAGGCGGATTAAAATCGGATGAGGATTTGAAAATAGCTTTTGAAAGTGGCGCTAATCAAATTACTGGGGGAAGTATTGCGGTTAAAGAGCCTGAAATTTTTGAAAATTGGATTAACACATATGGCAATGATAAAATTATTTTAGGAGCCGATGCCGACAAAGAGAAAGTAGCCATTTCTGGCTGGCAAGAAGAATCTGAGGAAAAATTAGTGCCTTTTATCGCTAAATACTTACAAAAAGGAATAGAATATGTAATTTGTACCGATATAAGTAAAGACGGGATGCTAGAAGGACCTTCGTTTGATTTATATAAGCGAATTATAGAAAATTCAGAAAAAATAAAACTGATTGCATCTGGAGGAATTTCAACCTTTGATGAGTTGCCAAAATTAGCGGACATTGGTTGTGAAGGAACTATTATTGGAAAAGCTATTTACGAAGGAAGAATTAGTTTAAAACAATTAGAAAACTATATACTTAACAAGTAATTTTTAAACGCTGTCTTTTTCTCTGAAATCCTATCGGGAGGAATTGGAAAGTTAGTAGTAGTTCAGTATCGTTCAATATAACAGAACGTTTTAAAAGTATCAAAATATAAATAGTATGGAAGTAAAAGATAGTAATGGAAATGTGTTAAACGACGGAGACTCGGTTCATTTAACAAAGGATTTAAAAGTTAAAGGGATGTCTAAAACCCTAAAACGAGGAAATGTTATTAAAAATATTAGGTTAACAGGCTCTCCAGATGAAGTAGAATGTAGAGTAGGAAAAAGTACTATTGTTCTAAAAACTCAATTTTTAAAGAAATCGTAAATGCTTACAAAACGGATAATCCCTTGTTTGGATATTAAGAACGGACGCACTGTAAAAGGTGTGAACTTTGTTGATTTAAGAGATGCTGGTGATCCTGTTGAACTAGCAAAATTATATGCAGAGAATGGAGCAGATGAGTTGGTTTTTCTAGATATTTCTGCTACAGAAGAGCGTAGAAAAACCTTAATAGATTTAGTGCTTCGTGTGGCAGAAAATGTAAATATTCCCTTTACTGTTGGAGGCGGAATTTCTTCGGTGGAAGATGTGGATGTATTATTGAAATCGGGTGCCGATAAGGTTTCTGTTAATTCTTCCGCAGTTAAAAATCCGCAGTTAATTAACGATTTGTCAGCTAAATTTGGAAGTCAGTGTGTAGTGGTTGCTATTGATGCTAAACAGATTAATGGTCAATGGAAAGTGCATTTGGTAGGAGGGAAAGTTCCTACCGATCTTAATCTGTTTGAATGGGCTAAAGAAGTGGAACAACGTGGAGCAGGAGAAATACTATTTACTTCTATGGATAATGATGGAACAAAAGATGGTTTTGCAAATGAAGCGTTGGCAAAACTTTCTACGGAATTAAATATTCCAATTATTGCTTCTGGAGGAGCAGGGAAAATAGCACATTTTACAGATACTTTTATTAAAGGAAAAGCAGATGCAGCATTGGCAGCTAGTGTTTTTCATTTTAAAGAAATAGAAATTAACGATTTAAAAGAAGTTTTAAGAACGAATAATATTCCTGTTCGATTATAAATGGAAACTCTTTTGTGAATATCAAAAAATAAGAATTTAAGGATAGAAAATGGAAATTGATTTTAATAAAAATAACGATACATTGGTTCCTGCAGTAATTCAAGATGCCAATACAAAGCAAATATTAATGCTTGGGTACATGAATGAGGAGGCTTATAAAAAAACTGTAGCTACACAAAAAGTTACCTTTTATAGTAGAACTAAACAGCGTTTGTGGACCAAAGGTGAAGAAAGTGGGAATTTTTTAATGCTAAAAGACATAAAGGTTGATTGTGATAACGATACTCTTTTAATTCAAGTAAATCCTGTTGGGCCTGTTTGCCATAAAGGGACCGATACCTGTTGGGCGGAAAAAAATGAAACCAGTTTTGGTTTTTTAAGCGAATTGGAAAAAATAATTTCTGATAGAAAAGAAAACCAAAATAATGAAAAGAGTTATGTAGCTTCTCTCTTTAGAAGTGGAATAAATAAGATTGCTCAAAAAGTAGGAGAGGAAGCTGTGGAGACAGTTATTGAAGCTAAAGATGATAATGAGGAATTGTTTTTAAATGAAAGTGCCGATTTACTTTTTCATTATTTAATTCTACTTCAAGCTAAGGGTTACACATTAAAAGACATTGCAAAAGTGCTTGAAGAGAGACATTAAGTTTTTCATATCTTTATAAAAAGCATTATTAGAATATGACTAAAAGAAAGCTAAATCTAAAAGATAAAATTCGACGTCCTTTTAAATCTATTCAAAAAGTTGGTAAAGCTCCTGGTACTGTTACCTATATGGGGCTTCGTAAAGATGGTACTTACAAAGTCTCTGTAACAGATTATGCGGACGATTTTTACCAAGCCGAAACACTTGCAAAAGTTGAAGACGCTTTTAAGTTTAGAGATACCGATACAGTTTCTTGGATAAATGTACAGGGTTTAAGCAACGAGGCAGAGATTGAGAAACTAGGAAAATACTACAATATTAATCCGCTTGTTTTAGAAGATTTAGTAAATACCAATCAGCGTCCAAAAGTAGATGAGTACGACGATTATGTGTTTTGTGTTTTAAAGATGCTTTATTTAGATGATAATTATAAGCTTATAACCGAACATGTAGCTTTGATTCTTACCGAGCATGCGGTATTGTTGTTTCAAGAAGTGGAGGATGATGTTTTTAAAGGCGTTAGAGAGCGTTTGGCTAATAAATTTGGTCGTATTCGAACTAGAGGAGCCGATTATCTTTTTTTTGCTTTAATTGATGCTATTATAGATCAATATTTTGTTATTCTAGAAGAATTAACAAATCAAACGGAGCTATTAGAAGAGCGTGTTTATAATAATCCGGAACAAGAAATAGCCTCTAATATTCAGGCTTTGCGTAAAGAAGTGCTAGCAATTAGAAGAAATGTATTTCCTGTAAGAGAGATCTCAAATAGGTTAGTAAAAACCGATCATCGTTTATTTCATCCAGAGACAAAACTTTTTTTAAGTGATGTAAACGACCATAGCATCCAAATACATGAAACCATTGAAATGCTTCGAGAAATGAGTATGAGTTTGATGGAAATGTATATGAGTAATGTGAGTAATAAAATGAATGAAGTAATGAAAGTACTTACAATTATGGCGAGTATTTTTATACCGTTAACCTTTATTGCAGGAATTTATGGGATGAATTTTGATTATATGCCCGAATTACATAATAAATACTCGTATTTTATTGTATTGGGAATTATGTTTTTAATTCTAGTATTAATGCTGGTGTATTTTAAAAGGAAGAAGTGGTTGTGATACTTTAGTTTTATCTTATAGAGATTAAGGTAAATTCCATGCCGTAGGAAGAATCTTTACAGAATTTGCTTGAGCATATATAAGTAATGTAACGGCTTTTTTGGTATCACTCAATTTTAACAGATTACTTCCTATTCTTGTGGTTTCAGAAAGTTCCCTGATTTCTTGAAGGGAAATAAGTTTTCCGTAATACTTAGCAATAATCCGAAGACAAGTGGAACCACAGTCTTTGGAATCTGGTTGTTTATAGAATGGGAAGTTTATTTTCAACTTATTTCAATAGGTATTTATCCAATAATTCTGTTATTTCAATACCGCTACTAGGTTCAGGAGCGTTTTGATGAACTAAGTTTCCCTTTTTATCATATAAAATATAACGAGGAATAGATTTTAATTTTAATTCTTTATAAAATTTGGCAGAAGGATAGTTTACTCCTAGGATGCTATTTTTATTTAATAGTAATCCCTCTTCTTTAGAAGCATTTATCCAATCGTTAAAATTTCTGTCTATAGAAATGTAGATAAAAACCACCTCCTTATCTTTGTATTTCTCTTGTAGTTTTTTTGATGCGGGCATCGCTGCTCTACAAGGGGCACACCAACTTGCCCAAAAGTCAATGTAAATTACCTTTTCTTTGTGTACTTCAATAAGTCTTTTTAAATTCGTTTTTATTTTATCTGTAGTTATTAAATATACACTATCTGTTGCTTTTTTAATAGTACTAAAATCAGTTAAATACCTTTCTTTAATATCAGAAATTAATACTTCTGACTCTTTTAATAGCGAAAATTCTTGAAATTTACTTTCAAAATCAAGTGTAGATTTTTCATTTGCTATCTGTTTAAGTAGATTATGCATAAGATACCTCTTTGATTGAGGAAGAAAGAGTTCAGACTTTTTAACATGATTATATTGTTCCAAAACATCATGCTCTTTAATTTCTCCTCCTTTACTATACTCTAAAAAAGAAACTCTCTGGAGGAATTCCTTGAAAAAATAATACTTGACGAGGCTATCATTTTGAAGCTCATTTAGCAAAAGATCTTTATTGTCTATGTAATATTCGTCTCCTTCATAAGTTGAAATGGAAAAGTTATATAAGTCAAATCTTATTTTTTGCGTTTGTAGAATATAGAAAGCTTCGGACAACATATTTTTATGGTAAAGGGAATCCAGAAATTTAGACTCTAAATTGTACTGTGAATTTAATCTTGTTAGATACTTCATAACCATATCATCTGGATTTTCTTTAGATGGAGAAATTTCTGAGAATTCAAAAAACATGAAATCCCTAGGCTTTATTTTACCTAAAACCTTTTCTTTTAATATGGCGTAGTCATTATCCATATATTTTTTGTTTTTTTCTTTATTGTATACATGATATTTTGGAAAATCGTTCTTAATAGAAGTGTAGATAATAGAATCACCAGAATTAAATAGATAATATATGTTTTCCAATCTGTATTGATGTCTTAAGATAATTTCGTCAAAATTTATTTCTAAACTATCTAATTTTGTGTTGGAATCCATAACAATTACTTGATCTATATAAGGATTCTCCTTGGTTATGAATGTAATTACAGGACTATATTGAGCGTATTTAATATTAGGAATGATCAAGGTATCTTTAATTTCTCCTAAAAAAGTAAAATTAATTTTGCCTTTGTTTTTTTTAGTTGTTTTTATATCATCTGTGTCTTTACATCCAATGATTATAAAGAACAAAAAAATTAATGTTAATAACTTCATGATGTGATTATTTAAAATTAAAAATCACCCCCGTAATATTTTATCCATCTTAAAACAGTATCTGTAGTAGTATCTTCTTCAGAGACTACTAAAACATTAATTTTATCTACACCAGTAAAATAGTTTAATATGATTATACTTTTTTCTCTTTATTTCTTTACATGCCACTTGCCCTCTCTTGTATTTTGAGTGCTTCTCTTCTAAAGATTCCAGCCCTAATTCCTTCCTTCGTCTATTTATTTGATTAAATAAAGTTGTGTCCTTAGTATCAGTAATTTCATTATAAATTTCAGCATTGCATGAAGCGTCTGTGCCGAATCTTGCTTGAAAATCCATAATAGAAGCATACTGATTCGGGGGCATATTCCCTTTTTTAACTTCATTTAAAAACATATTATTATATGTACACGGTTTAGGTTGCATATAATAGTGAAGTAAAATAGTTCTTGCTGTCACATTACTAAAACTATACCTGTATTTATAGCTATCATTTTGAGCCCCATTTCTACATAGCCCGATATTTCGTTCACCTGGATATCCGTACTTTTTTATTAACGGGATAAGCCTGTTCTCGACAATCTTACTAACAATACTGTCATACACAATCTCGTATTTCTTAGCATTGTTAGAATCTACTTTTGATAAAGAATAGAGGTAATATACTTTCCATTTATGATCTATTTTGGTTAGTGCATATAAAGAATCTCTTAACGTGGTGTTTATTTGATTTGCAAATACTTTATTGTATTTAATATATTTCTTTAACAAATACTTATCAAGCCTTTTGTTTTTGATATAATTATTCAACAGAGAGTCATTTGTAATATCTTTTATAGTCAAACCACATTTAAAAGTTACAATTGCAAAATCTTGAAATAGATTCTTATTATCTATATACGCACTGGTCTGAATCGCTGTAAAAGAATGACCTGCCAAAAGGTTTATCTACATTAGAAAATGCTTCATTATACATTACCAAAGCACTATCATGTTGCTTTTTTAATATATAACTTTCAGTATTGTTAATCGTTCTTGTATATTTAATGTAGTCTATAGGTCTTTTCTTTGTGCCAGTAGTATCTATGCTATAACCCGATAAAGTTATAACTAAAAGCCCGCCTAATACTAAAAGCATTAATTTTTGTTTGGGATAATTATTTTTTGTACTGGTTGCATAATTTCAACATTTATAAAGATTGTAGGGTGTGGATATTATTTTCGGCTTCGTACACAATTATTAATTATTTTTTTCTACAATATAATGAAAAAAAAACTATAAAAGGATATGTATTTGTATTTTTTTATTTAGACTAACTCATTTTTAATTTGATATAATGTATTTGTATACATGTCTTTACATGTTCTAAATAGCATTGTTTCTTTTAAAAGAGTGATCATTTCATGGGGATATTCTGTTTATACTAGCTATTTATGAAGATTAAATCCTCTATTCTAGAAAGTTATATTTTATCTACTTGAAAGAAACTACTTTATAATAAAATTAGACATCATAACTAAAGCGGCTAGTACCAACCCCATTCCTATAAGCTTTTCTAGGGTTTTATTTTTCATTTTTAAATTTAATCGCTGGCCTCCTAAAGCACCAGCTGCAAAACCGAGCATAATTGGCCATGCTTTATCAAATTGGATATGACCGAGTATAAAATGACTAAATGTTCCTGTAGTACTAGTAATAACAATCATAAATAGGGCAGTAGCGGTAGCAATTTTGGCAGGCATTTTAAAAACTTTTAGCATAATAGGTGTTTTTAAAAATCCGCCTCCTATTCCAAAAAGCCCTGCTAGTGTACCTGCTAAAAGTCCAAAAAACAATACCATCCAAACACTAAAACGGTAGGCAACGTGGTTTTTTGTGTTTTTAATAATGTATCGAGGTTTGTATTTATTTAAATGATAGAAAAAACCTCCGTTCCCTTTTTTGTCTTTTTTTCCTTTTTTTAAGAAGAAAGAGATTCCAAGAAAAAGAACTAAAATTGCAAATAATATTTCTAAATGTTCTGCTGAAATATATGAGAGTAGTAAGGTTCCTAATACTACTCCAAAAATAGTTGGGATTTCCAAAAGGATTCCCATTTTAAAATCCACAAAACCTTCCTTTCGGTTTAAATAAGTAGAAATTAAGGAAGAGGGAATTAGAGAAATCATTACCGAACCCACTGCCGTTGTTAGTGGGAAATGAAAAACAGTAATTAAAATAGGAACCATAAATATTCCACCACCAAAACCAACTACAGATCCAAACATACTAATGGTAAAACTGATTAAAATAAGGATAATGGTTATAATGATTACTGTTTCCATAGTTGTAAATTGTTGTATTACTACAAATTTAGAACATTTCTTTTGTAAGAAAATCTATTAGCTTAATAGGGAGTGTTAGTAGCAAGTACAAAATCACTTCAAATGTCTTTTCAGAATAGTTATTTTGTAACTTAATTATTTTAAATAGTGTTTGGCTTTATGGTTTTTTTAGTAGGGTTTAGGAATCTAATTTATAAATTATTGTTGTGCTATAAAAGTTAACGGAATTTATTGAACCAAAGAATTACATGCTTTAAATGAGGGTTTTAGTAATATGGTTTCTTTAAACAGCTTATTTTTTATGGTAGTTAAGATTTAGTCTTTTTTCTTATTGCAAAGCGGTCTTGAATTTTCACTCGGACATATATGTTTATAAATATGAATTTTTTAACAATCATTCTTATTTATAAACTTATTTTTGCGATAGTGATGTTAAAGGGCTATAAAATAAAATTTGAGGCACATTATTTTGTGCTTATACTGCTAAGTATTTTACTTTTAAGCTCTCCATGTTCTGCTAGAAACTCCATGCAGGATTTTGCAGGTTTGGAAAAAACTTCTACGCTTAATAAAAGCAAAACAGCACAAACCTTTAATAGATGCGTAGCAATAAGTAAGCATTATAAAGAAGGAAGATCTAAGGTTAAAAGAGTACAAATAGCACTTACTAAACTTTATTTCTCCAAATTTTCTATGATTACTTTTTCAGCAAGAAATCAAAATGGGAAATTTGATTCTTCAATATTGTATTGTTACAATCATTTAGGGGTTCCTATGTATATTTTGTATGAGAATATGCAAACTTACCTTATTTAAATACCAGCATTTTGAAGAGGATTTTATTCCTCAGGAAGACTTTCTAATTATTCTATTAAGTTAATTAGAGATGAATATTGGTCTTCCTATGCAATTGTTTTTATAAGGAAAGCAAAATATTCTAACACAAAATTTATATTGATGAATAAAATTAATAAGCAGTCATTTTCTATGGCTGGACTTTTTACACTCTCGCTGCGCTTGGTGGTAGGGTGGACATATTTTTCTGCCTTTTGGAGGCGATTAATACTAAAGGATAAATTAGATCCAGAACTTCCGGGATATATAGGGGAGAAGTTTAATCATTTTCTTCCTAATGCCTTAGGTATAAAGCCGATTATTCAGTTTTTAGTTGAAAACCCAGATCATTTATGGTTCGCAATGATGAGCTTTACTATTATTGAAGGAATAGTAGGGCTGTTTATAATGTTTGGGTTATTTACGCGCGCTATGAGTGTAGGAGTTTTTGGCTTGGCAATGGGGATTTTACTTGGTTCTGGATGGATTGGTACAACATGCTTAGACGAGTGGCAAATTGGCGTTTTAGGAATTGCAACTGGCTTTACTTTGTTTTTGAGTGGTAGCGGATACTTTTCGTTCGACCAATATCTTATGAAAAAAGAATTCCGAATTACTAAATGGAGGTATTGGAATTGGATTGGATCGGGCAGCTTACCCATTAACCTTGCTGTTTATAAGCGGATTGGCTTAGTGGGAGCTTTTATTATACTTTTTATAACGCTTTATACTAATCAATACTTTCATGGAGGACTCTGGGGAACATTACATAATAAATCTGTGAAACCTAAAGTAGAGATTTATGAGGCATCTATTAAAGAATCTAGTTTAGTATTTGATGTTTATAGAGTGGAAGGTGTTGATGTTTACGGCTCATTTTTAATTAGTGCTTCTTTAAAAGACAGTAATGAGAATGACATTTACCGTATAAATGGCGAAGCATTAGCAGCTTTAAAAAAGGATCAAATTAAAAATTACTATATCGCTAAGGTAAAACCAGGAAAGCATAGCTTAATAATACCATTAGGGGCTAAGGCTACTATAAATTTGAATGATAATAAATTTAATCAACTCTCAAAAGGAAAGTATACATTAACTCTTACTGATGTTAGTGGGATTTTTTGGGAAAAAGAAATAATAATTAAATAAAATGATAAGAAAAGTAATAATTTTAAGATTGATAATAATACTAACTTTTATAGGAAGTATGGCAAATGCACAAGAAGTTGAGAAAGATGTATTGCATAACTATTTTGTTTTAACCAGAAAGATAGAGCAACTAAAACCAATAGCTTTAGCTGCTAAAAAACTTAAATTAGAAGATGGGAATAGTTATGGGGAATTTCATGTGGTTATCTGCGGAAAGGGAGTAGAGCAATTGGTGGAGAAAAAACTTATGAATCCATATCTAGATTTACTATTAAAAAATGAAATTAAAGTTTTTGCCTGTGGATTCTCTTTACAGAAGTTTAATGTAAAAGAGGAAGAATTGCCTATTGGTATTAATGTGAAAGAAAATGGAATTTTATACGCGTTTCAAGTTCAGAAAAAAGGATTTTTGAGTGTAAGTTTATAATTATTAAAGAGGCTGTTACTAAACAGTCTCTTTTTTAAAGGTATTTAGCGGTAACACCAAAACTACTTTAAATGTCCTTCCAAAGTAGCCCATTCTGTCCATGAGCCATCATAAATAGATTTTTTGCAGTTTATGATACCTTCAGAAGCTAATAAAACTATGCATGCAGTAATTCCAGAACCACAGGAAAAAACTAATTCTGAAGGGTTTATTGCTGAAATGCGTTTAAAAACAACCTCTAATTCAGCTTCAGACTTAAAGCATCCATTTTTTAATATTTCAGAATAAGGAATATTGATAGAATTTGGAATAGCCCCACTTTTTAATTCCTTCCGCGGATCGTCTTCAGTATTATTGAATCTTCCTTTAGACCTAGCATCAATAGTAATAATTTTTTCAGAAGAAATATGCTTTTTAATAAATAGATAACTCCTCAGCGCATCTGTTTTTAGAAAATCTACTTTAAAATTACTTGTTGCTACATCGGTTTTATAGTTATTAATTACTTCAAATCCGTCAGCTATCCATTTAGTGAGTCCTCCATTAAGTACATATACATTGTCAAATCCTATAGTTTTAAGCATCCACCAAACTCTAGGACTCGTATAAATACCATCTATATCATAAACAATAATGTCACTATTTTTATGAATTCCGAGTTTTCTACATCCTTTTTCAAACTTTTCTATGGAAGGAAATGTATTCGGAAACCTTGCTTCTGGATTGCTAAAATCATTTTTTAAATCAAAATACTGAGCATTTTTGATACACTTTCCTTCTAACTCCATTGGAACTTTAGAAGGAAATGTAGCATCTAGAATAATAAGATTAGGATTATCTATTCTTTTAGCAAGCCAAGTTGTGGAAACAATATTTTTACTCACAAGCTAAGAGATTAATCAAATAAATCGGACGATAAATAACGATCCCCACGGTCGCAAATAATGGCAACAATAACCCCTTTTTCTATGGTTTCAGCAAGTTTTAATGCGGCAGCTACGGCACCTCCACTACTCATTCCAGCAAAAATCCCTTCTTTTTTAGCAAGTTCTTTAGCCATATTTCTAGCCTCTTCCTCACTTACTTCAATAACTTGATCTACTTTTTTTGGATTAAATATTTTTGGAAGGTAAGCTTCTGGCCATTTTCTAATTCCTGGAATTTTAGCTTCGTCTGTAGGTTGTACACCTACAATTTGTATTTGATGGTTTTGTTCTTTTAAATAAGAGGAAGTTCCCATAATAGTTCCTGTAGTCCCCATGGACGACACAAAATGGGTGATTTTCCCATCGGTATCACGCCAGATTTCAGGCCCTGTAGTTTTATAATGTGCTTTCCAATTATCGTCATTTCCAAACTGATTAAGCATTACGTAACCTTCATTCTTAACCTTATTTTCGGCATAATCTCTAGCGCCCTCAATACCAACTTCAGAAGAAGTTAGCGTTAATTTTGCTCCATAAGCACGCATTGTTTGGACACGTTCCTTAGTGGAGTTTTCTGGCATTACCAGTTCTAAATCTAAATGAAACAAACTAGCAATCATGGCAAGTGCAATTCCTGTATTGCCACTTGTAGCTTCAATTAGCTTTGTGTTTTCTGTGATATCGCCTCTTTCAAGAGCACTTTTTATCATATTATAAGCGGGGCGGTCTTTTACACTCCCACCAGGATTATTGCCTTCTAATTTTAAAAGTAGTTTTACGTTTGGGTTTTTTATTAATACTTTGGCTTCTACCAAAGGGGTATTTCCTATTTGATCTAATATTGAGGTACTATTCATTAGTAACAGTTTTTATTTTAATATCTGGAGTGTGAGAAACTATAGAATTGGCGGGAATTGATTTTGTTAACCATACATTTCCTCCAATAATGCTATTTTCTCCAATAACAGTATTTCCTCCTAGAATAGTTGCATTTGCATATATAGTAACGTTTTTTTCTATTGTAGGATGTCTTTTTGTGTTTTGTAGGTTTTTAGCAACATACAATGCTCCTAAAGTAACACCTTGGTAAATTCTTACATGATCTTTAATCACAGCAGTTTCTCCAATTACAATCCCAGTAGCATGGTCTATAAAAAAAGACTTTCCTATCTCCGCACCAGGGTTAATATCTACCCCTGTAAGTCTATGTGCATATTCTGTCATGAGTCTTGGTACTAAAGGAAAACCAACAGCATAAAGTTCATGCGCTAATCTATATATTGCAATAGCATAAAAACCTGGGTAGCATAAATAAACTTCTTCTTTAGAAAGTGCTGCAGGGTCATCTTCTACAAATGCTTTAGCATCTAGATTTAGTAATTCTAAAATATAAGGAAGCTTTTTAATGTAATTATCCCACAATTTTGCGCAAGGCTTTTCAACATCCCAACATGCTAAATCTACCAATTCTTCAAAGGTATCTTCTAGCTTCTTCATGTTTTCTTCCACAGGAGTTTCTGCGTCAAAAAGCGTATAAAATAAGATATCTGTAAATCTTTCGGCTGTTTCTTTTAATCTAAATTTTAAATTTGGTTGTTGTTTATGCTCTTTTATACTTTCAATAATAGATGTTCCCATATTTCGCAATTTACATTTTATATGCGTTACTCGATAATCGAGATTTTAATGCCTCGACGCTTATATCGAAATATTTATATCTTCCCTTTCAAGCCATATTTAGGCTTGCTCGAGGGAGTTTGTTTTATAATTTCGGGTATTCACTTTAAATACTCTCTAATTACTCGGTAGAGTAACTTCTCTAATTGATATTTCAAAATTAAGAATTATTACTACTTAAACACATTCTATTTGTATAACTTTATCGAAGTTTCACAAAACAGTTAAGTCGTATGTCCAATACTCACATTTCAAAATCTACCTATAATTTTTTAAATGAATTGAAAAAAAATAATAACCGAGAATGGTTTAATGAGCATAAAAAGGAGTTTAAAGCTGAAGAAAAGAAGGTGAAAGGATTTTATCAAGAATTAATGATAAAAATGAGAATGCATGATGAGATTGATGATTTAAAGATGTTTAGAATATATAGAGATGTTCGGTTTTCGGCTAATAAACAACCTTATAAAGAGCATTTATCGGGGTCTTTTAGTAGAGTGAAGCCACGCTTAAGAGGCGGGTATTATTTACATATAGAACCTGGGAATACTTTTTTAGCATGTGGATTTTGGGCTCCCGAAAAAGAAGACTTACAAAGAATTAGAAAAGAGTTTGAGTTGGACGATCAAGAGATTCGAGAAATTTTAAATGAGGATAGTTTTAAAAAGCAATTTGGAAGCATAGAAGGAGAGGAGCTTAAAACTGCTCCTAGAGGTTTTGATAAAGAGCATCCAGCAATAGATTTAATACGCAAAAAGCAGTATATCGTTATTAAAAAATTTACAGATAACGATGCATTGGAAGCTAACTTTATTGATAAAATAGATGAAGCTTTTAAAACAGTTCGCCCATTTTTTGATTATATGAGCGATGTTTTAACAACCGACTTAAATGGGGTTTCGTTATTAGATTAATAAATCTTTATAATCTTAAATGTGTTATTGTTAAAGCTTATAGATTCTCCTACTTTTTTATCTATTAAAAGTTGACCTACAGGAGCTTCTTTAGAGATAGCAAAATAAGTGGTATTATCTAAGGTGATTTTTCCTAAAGGAATAGAAAGAAAGAAATTTCCATTGCTGCATTCCACTAAACTCCCTTGTTTGACAACTTCATTAGATTGAAAAATATCAACTTGTTTAAGTTTTGATTTCAGCTTATTTGCTTCGTCTAAATATTCTAATATTTTAGTGAAATTACTGCCATATCCACTGCCGCTGCTTCCTTCATCCTCATCGCCTTTTGTTTTGTCTTCATTCTCTACAGACTCTTTAATTATATTTATTTCCGTTCTATAGCGTTCTATTCTTTCATTTAAAATGTCTAAGCATTTACGGTATAATTGTTCTTTAATCATTAGTTATATTCATTAATATCTATTGTAAAAATAGCGTATAATAAGCTTCTATTTTCTAAAATTTATTTAAAAAATAGTTATTTTGAGTTTTTATTGGTCTCTAATATGGTCTAAAACTTTGCAATTTTATTACAGCCCTTTTTAGGTATTAAAAATTTAGCTGCAAATATTACAAATGCATAATTCTCTCCATTGTTGGGTTGCAGATATGGAATGATATGGGGTAAAGAGGTGTTTGTAAATTTGTTGCAAACACGTTTTAAGTCCGCTACAAACCTCTGCAACTATTGTAGAGAGTTTTTAGTTGTTTAATTAGTATAAAATCAATGATATACTAAACCAATACTTCGTTTTCTAAAAGCTGAATTTGATCTTTCAAACGTTCCACAACAATATTCATCATTCGTTTATTTAATGCGGAAGAATTTTCAATATAAATAAGATATTCATCAACTGTAAACTGACCAATAATAATTCCTTTTAAGGAGTTTCGAAACTTAATGTCTTTCTGAATGGCGTTTTCAATATAATGAAACCTTTTTTCAAGCGAAAAAGTGAAGAATACACCTTTGTGCTTATTTGCATAATTCTTAAAAGCTTCTAATAATAAATCGTTTTGCAATTTAATAACGGGTCGTAGCGTAACGTTTTGGAAACGCTCGTCTTTGCTCATTGAATCGTAAATAATTGCTGATGGAATTTCTGGACGTACACTTAGTAAATCCGATGTTCTAGTGTCCATAATTGTGAAGTTTTACTAAAGGTATAAATTATTAAAGCGCTTAAAATTGATAGCGTTAGATAGTTTTCAACGATGTTATAAACAAATAACATTCTTTTAAGAAGAGAAAGAAATGCAAAATGGTAAATTAGTGTACTGCTTCAGCGTAAGTTTTGAAGTGTTAAAAATTGGTTATTGAAAAATATAAGTTATGATTCACTCTATAAATCCTTATACAGGAGAAAAGATATATAGTTTTACCCCTTTGTCAACAAAAGAAATTTCAGAAAAGATTGATGAAGCAGATTTAGTTCAGAAAGAGTGGAAGAAAACATCTTTTAGGGAACGAGCTAAATTAATGACGAAAGCTGCAGAGGTATTAAAAAAGAGAAAAAAAGCATATGGCGAAGTAATTTCAAAGGAGATGGGAAAGCCTATAACACAGGCTATTGCTGAGGTAGAAAAATGTGCGTGGGTATGTGAGTATTATGCAGAAAATGCAGCAAGCTTTTTAAAGGATGAGTTTATTGAAACAGATGCCCAAAAAAGTTATGTTTCTTATAATTCTTTAGGAGTTGTATTGGCTGTAATGCCATGGAATTACCCTTTTTGGCAAGTGTTTAGATTTGCAGCTCCAGCATTAATGGCTGGAAATGCAGGAGTATTAAAGCATGCTTCATCAGTAATGAAAAGTGCAAATAATATTCAAGAAGTATTTGAAGAAGCAGGGTTTCCTAAAGGATTGTTTCAGAATTTAGTTATTGGGAGCGATAAAGTAGAATCTGTAATTAAAAATAAAAAGATTAAAGCAGTAACCTTAACTGGGAGTAAACCAGCAGGGAGTGCTGTTGCTGGTGTTGCAGCTCAAGAAATTAAAAAAGCAGTACTAGAACTTGGTGGAAATAATGCTTTTATTGTTTTAGATGATGCAGATTTAGAAAAAGCAGTAGATGTAGGAGTAAATGCACGCTATCAAAACACTGGTCAGAGTTGTATTGCGGCAAAACGATTATTATTACAAGAGGATATTGCAGAAGCTTATTTAGAAAAATATGTAGAGAAAGTAAAAAAACTTAAGAGTGGAAATCCTTTAGAAGGAGATACTTATATAGGAGTATTAGCAAGAGAAGGCTTGGCAAAAGATATAGAAAAACAAGTTAATGACTCAGTAAAAATGGGAGCGAAGCTTTTATTAGGAGGAGAACGTAAGGGAGCTTATTATGCTCCAACAATTATTACAGATGTTACAGATGAAATGCCAGTTTTTAAAGAAGAGACTTTTGGACCAGTAATTGCTGTGAAAACATTTAAAACATTTGAAGAAGCTATAGAAATTTCCAATAATTCTGAATTTGGTTTAGGAGTTTCCATATTTTCAAAAAACATTAATAAAGTACTGGAAAACGTTTCTAAGTTTGAAGAAGGTGCAGTATTTATAAACGAACTTGTAAAATCTGATCCGAGGTTACCTTTTGGAGGCATTAAAACTTCTGGTTTTGGGAGAGAGCTAAGTAGTTTTGGTATTAAGGAGTTTGTAAATATAAAAACAGTCTATGTAAAATAAATAAAGCCTCCTAGAACATAGGAGGCTTTAAATTATCTACAGCATATTAACTATTAATATCCAGGATTCTGCGTTAATGTAGGTTGTCCGCTTTCATCAACACTTAAATCAATTTGCGCTTGAGGAATAGGATAGTATTCGCTTCTTCCAGGAATAAACTTTCCACCTCTTACGTCGGTTGTAATGCTACCTTGATAAGCAAAATATGCATTTAAAGTTTGTTCAGCAATACCCCAGCGTACGAGGTCAAAGAAACGATGTCCTTCCATGGCTAATTCTAATTTTCTTTCAAAATAAATAGCTTTTAAAGCATCTTCTTTACTTCCAAATTGAGCAGTTGTATATTCGCTAATATTATAATTAGCAGCATTAGTGCTTTCGTCAAAACCAGCTAGTGGATCACTAGGGTCTACATAATCTTTTAAGAATCCATCTGGATTAGCAGCTCTTCTTCTCACACGATTAACGTATTCCATAGCTACAGGCAGGCTTCCTGCTTGTGCTTCTGCCTCGGCAGCCATTAGTAATACATCTGCAAAGCGGATAATATGTACATTTATAGCAGTACCAGGTGCCCAAGAGCTTTGATCCGCATATTTATCTTGAGTTGCTTGCCAATAAATATTCTTTTTAGGAGCATATGGACCTCCGTAAGCTTGATCTCTAACCCAAGCAGCACCAGGATGATAGCCCCAATCGTGGAAAGGAACACCTCTACGACCAACTGTCCAGTCTACTCTAGGGTCTAAAGAACCAGTATATGGAGTAAAAGAAGCATCTGCTGAAATACCCATATCGTTTTTAACAGGGTTTTGATTATAATTATTTAAATCTGGAAGACCTGTTGTTGCTTCTGTTTTATAGGAATTTACAAGTTCTTGAGTTGGTTGTAAAAATCCACAACATCTAAACGGGCTGTTATATGGGAAATTTAATTTCCCCCCTTGATTAGAGTTGGCAATAGTACCAGTACCATCATTAGCAACCATTTGGATATCAAATACTGTTTCTGCATTGTTTTCGGTGGCAGCGTCAAAGTTATCTTTAAAGTTAGCTACTAAGTCATATTTTTCACCTGCAGAATTTACACCCATATTAATAACATCAGTAAATATATCTTTTGCTTCTGTAAATTTATGCTGATATAGATATGTTTTTCCTAAATATGCAGCAGCAGCCCATTTATTAGCTCTGGCAAAATCTCCTTGAGTAGCAGGTAAGTTTTGATAGGCAAACATAAAATCCGCCTCAATCATTGGCCAAATATCTTGGTCGTTCGGTTGTTTCGGATCTTCTGTTGTTTCATCAATCCAAGGAACCATATTGAACATTTTCTTTAGCTCAAAATAATAATGTCCTCGTAAAAATCTAGCCTCAGCAATAATTTTCGCTTTATCAGTATCTGAAATATCTTCAGCTTCGTTACAATAAAATATAGTATTATTACTTCTTTTAATTCCTTCATACGTAGCTCTCCATTTTGTGTTGAAAAAACCATTGGAAGGATCTGTTGTGAATTTAGCAATTGGATCTATTGCAGGCTGATCCCCTCCAAAACTACCTTTGCTGGCAATTCCACCAACTACTGTTCCATAAATCCAATTATCAGGAGCCGCTTCCCATGGGTTGCCTCCTCCTAAAGCTTCTCCACCAGTTGTGTTTCCTTGCCCATCTAAAGCTGCATAAGCACCAATTAAGAGAGCTTCTACACCTGTTTGTGTAGCTACTTGCTCCTCAGGTAAAGCACCAATTGTGGGTTGCTCTAAAAAGCTGTCAGCACAAGATCCAAATAGAATCATGACTATTAAAATAGGAGTGTATAAGTATCCTATCTGTTTTATATATTTCATAAATTTTATCTTTTTAGTGTTCATAATTAAAATATTACATTAAGACCGAACAACAACTGTCTTTGGTTAGGGTAGGCTCCTTCGTCAATACCAAAATTCACTGAACCTCCTGAAATTTCAGGATCTAATCCAGAGTAAGAAGTAATAGTAAAAGCGTTTACCATTTGGGCGTATAACCTTAATTTAGTAAGATTAATTTTTTCAAGTAGAGAAGATGGTAATGAATATCCTAATTGCATTTGTTTTGCTCTTAAATAAGATCCGTCTTCTACGAAATATGAATTAGGAACTCCAGCTGAACTGGTAGATCCTGTAGTTTCTTGGATAGGAGCGGAAGCATTTGTGTTTTGTGGAGTCCAAGAGTCGTATAAGGCAGTATGACTTTTTGCTCCTTGGAAAGAACTGTAGAAATCTGTCCACCAACGAACATTGTTCCAGATATCGTTTCCTTGAGAACCATATAAGAACATACTGAAATCCCAATTTTTATATAATAATTCAATATTCAACCCATAAGTAAAATCTGGATTAGGATTTCCTAGGAATGTTCTATCATCTGCATTTACAATATTATCACCATTAATATCTGCATATCTAAATCTACCAACGGCTACATCACTTTGATAATTGGCATTAGGGTTTCCAGTTGCTGCTACAGCATCCGCATTTGCTTGGTTTATCTCTTCTTGAGAGTCCCAAAAACCATCAATTTGATATCCAAAAAATTGACTTATAGAGTGCCCTTCTGCATTTCTAATAATGGAGCTACCGTTAAATCGTCTTCCTTCTAAATCAAAATACTGTAATTCGTCTGTAATAGTAACGATTTCATTATTATAAGAGGTTAAAGTAACTGTAGTATTAAGTCTTAAGTCATCAGATAAGTTAAAGAAAGTAGATACATCAATATCAATACCACTATTTGTCATTTCCCCAACGTTTATGTATGGAACTGTAGCAGCTCCTACTGTAGCTGGTAAATTAGGGTTATATAGGAGGTCTTCTACTGTTTTTTTATAATAATCGGCAGTTATCTGTACAGTTCGGTTAAATAAAGATGCGTCAATACCGATATTGGTATTGATATTTTTTTCCCATTTTGCATCTGCATTACCGATTCTTGATTGAGAAAATCCTTCAGATGTGCCTTCATTGCTAGCGCCTATTGCATAGTAAGAACCCTGTTGATTTCCTAAAAATGTAGTAAATGAATTCTGAGGATCTACATTTAACTGATTTCCCATAGTTCCATATCCACCACGTACCTTTAAATCATTTAACCAATTTGTTTCTGGAAAAAAACTCTCATTGGTTACATTCCACCCCGCACTAAATGCTGGGAACCATCCATATTGCTCATTCAAAAATCTAGAAGAACCGTCACGTCTTACAGTAGCACTTACTAAATACCTATCATTAAAATTATAATCTAATCGACCAAATACAGAGGCTAATTGATCTTGATATTTGAGACTATAATTTGTTTGAGTTCCAGAACCCGTGTCTAAGGTTACATAATCTGGATCAAAAGAAAAATAGTTTTGTGTAGTTCCTCCAACTTCTCGTCCTTTGTTTTGATAGGCTTCTGTACCAAGAAGAACGGTTAGATTATGTTTATCGTTAAAAGAATTTTTATATTGTACTGTATTGGTCCAAGTCCAGTTGAAATTAGTAGCAGCACCTTCGGTATATTGATTAACGGTTAAATTTTCAGAATTTTCATATTCTGGAAACTGGAAGGAGTTAAAACTATTAGAAAAGTATTGACCTCCAAAACTTGTTCTAAACGTAAAATGCTTTAGGAAATCTATTTCAGCAAAAATATTACCAAATACTCTAGAAGAAACCCCTCTATTGTTTCGGGTTCTATCCATAATAGCTACAGGGTTCTTTGCATTTCCTAAACCGTTTCCGAACGATCCAGCATAATTTCCCATGATGTCGTAAACAGGAATAATAGGTTGTTGTCTAAATGCCATTCCTATAGCACTTCCTTCAGTAAGCGCATCAATTTGAGGATTATCTCTAATAGTAAAACTCATGTTCTCACCAATCCGAACATTTTTACCAATATTGTAAGTCGTATTAGCTCTAATGGTATAGCGTTTTAGGTAGGTGTTCATTAAAGAACCTTCTTGATCAAAGTAATTTAGAGAGAACAAATAACTTCCTTGTTCACTACCATTACTAACCGAGAGGTTATGACTTTGAATACTCGCTGGACTAAAAATTTCTTGAAACCAATTAGTACCTTGTTTGTTAGCACGGACAATTCTATTAAAGCTGTCAAAATCACTTGAGCTTGTGTAATTTGGATTAACATAATATTGAGATTCATCTACAGAATTGGCTCCGACAGGAGCAATATAATTTGGTAATACTGGATTTGCTCCATTTCCATATTGTTGACTGCTTGGAGCATCGCCTGGGTTTGTATTACGTTGTGCTATCCAGTTTAAGTCGGCCATTTCCTGAGAATTTAAAATGTTCCATGGATTTCCACTTTGTACCATTTGTACACCATAGTAAGAATCATATGAAATTTTCATTTTACCTTTTCCTTTTTTAGTGGTAATAATGATAACCCCATTAGCAGCTCTAGAACCATAAATAGAAGCAGATGCAGCATCTTTTAATACTTGCATTGTTTCTACATCATTTGGATTTAAATCTCCAATTCCGTCTGTAGGAATACCATCTACTACATATAGAGGAGTATTGTTTCCAAACGTATTTGCGCCACGTATTTTTACATTTGGCGCTTCACCTGGTTGTCCACCGCCCGTAATAGTAACTCCAGAAACCCGCCCTTGAAGTTGATTAGTAACATCGGCGGAAGGTTGTTGGTTAAGTTCTTCTGTATCTACAACAGAAATAGCTCCCGTTAAGTCTTGCTTACGTTGCGTACCGTAACCTACAACTACAATTTCATCAAGAGCGGTGACATCTTGAGAAAGAGTTGCATTGACTTCTGTTTGTCCGTTTACAGGAATTTCTTGGGTTTGAAACCCTATGTAAGAAAAAGACAAGACAGCATCACTACTTACCGAGATAGAATAATTTCCATCAAAATCTGTAGTAGTACCGTTTGTACTGCCTTTTTCAATTACAGTTGCTCCTGGAATAGGAGTTCCGGTTTCTGCGTCTATTACAGTTCCGGTTACTTGTTCTTGATCTTCCGATTGTTCTTTAATCAGATCCCCTTTGTTAGCGTACATACTTGCACTAAAAAGTGTTAGCAGTAAAGGGAAAAATAGCTTTTTGAAAGTTGTCAAATAGTTTTTCACACATTTAATTTTGGTTAAACATTTAGTTAGCAGAATTATGTTAATGATATCATAATTCGGTTAAAAATAGGTAAAATTTAATGTAATTGTAAAATTTTCATTCAAATAATTATCGATTTATCATTTTTGATACGTGTAAATCATGAATTTAATAAGAGTGTATTTTCGTGCGAAAATAATCGATGAAGTATTAATGATAAATTAATGAAAGATTAATGGTATGTTATTTTAAAGATTAAAAAATTATTAACTCTTATACTATGTTTGAATTTTATAACTTTATATAAATTTTATTAAAATGAAGTTTGGAAAAGTAAATAACCCAGAAAATATAGATTTTTATCTCTGTGAGGATCACCCAAATACGAAGAAAACCTTAGCACGTTTTAAGGAAGAAAAGTTAGAATTTAGTGTTCATGTAGGATGTGCAAAATGGAATAAACAGGATTTAAAGAATTTTTATCCTCGGGGAACAAAAGATGAGCTTGTTTATTACGCAACTCAGTTTAATTCTATTGAAATGAATTCTACTTTTTATCGAAACTTTCCAATTGAACAATTTGAAAAATGGTATGATAAGGTTCCTGTAGATTTCAAGTTTTTTCCAAAAGTAAACCAAATGGTTAGTCACATGAAAAGACTTATAGATTTTGAAAAGTTTTTACCTGAATATCTGGATGGAGTGGTTCATTTTAAAGATAAATTAGGAACAATATTCTTACAGATGCACAACAATTTTGGACCTAAAAATTTTGATAGAGTAGTGGCCTTTGTTGAAAGTTGGTCAAAGGAACTTCCGTTGGCTGTTGAATTTAGACATACAGACTGGTTTAATGATGAGGTGGTGGCAGAAGAATTATATAATTTTTTAGAAGAAAATAATGTTGCAAATATTTTGGTTGATACTGCTGGGAGAAGAGATTTATTGCATATGAGGTTAACTAATAATGAAGCTTTTATTAGATATGTAGGAGCAAACCATCCCACAGATTATAAACGTTTAGACGATTGGATTGAACGCATAAAAGTATGGAAAACTCAAGGATTGTCTAATGTGAACTTTTTTGTGCATCAAAATTTAGAAGAAGCTTCGCCATTGCTATCGGCTTATTTTATTAAAAAGCTTAATAAAGAGTTGGGAACGGATCTAGTCGTTCCAAAAACTAAAGATGGGGATGTGCCAACACTTTTTTAAATCCTTAGTAAGGATTTATTAAGAATTGCCTAAAAATTTTTAATTGATTATAAACATAAATTATGTTAGGAGTTATTTAGTTTACCTATATCTGTTCCAGAAGGCGATTCAAAGATTTCTAAATCAAAGTGCGGAACTGCAGCAATGATATGTTCAAAAATATCGGCCATAATACGTTCGTAATTTTCCCAGCGTTTATCACTAGAAAACACATAAATTTCTATTGGAATACCTTGTGCTGTAGGTGCTAAATGTCTTGTCATCATTAGCATATCTTTATTGGTAGCAGAATGATTTTGTAAGTATAAATCGCAGTACTTTCTAAAAATTCCAAGGTTGGTTTGGTTTCTTCCGTTTACAATGTTTAGGTCTTTATTATAACCTTGTTCTTTATTAAACTTATTAATGTCTTTTTGTCTAGTGTTTATATATTGCTGGACAGCTTGAATGCTACTATATTTTTCTAAATCTTCTGCAGAAAGGAATTTTACGCTTGCAGCCTTAATAAAAATAGATCTCTTAATACGTCTACCGCCACTTTCTTGCATTCCTCTCCAATTTTTAAAAGAATCAGAAATTAAAGCATAGGTAGGGATAGTAGTAATTGTATAATCGAAGTTTCTAACTTTTACGGTAGCCAAATTAATTTCAACAACATCTCCATCGGCTCCATATTTTTCCATTGTTATCCAATCTCCAATTCTAACCATATCGTTAGCAGACGTTTGGATACTTGCAACAAACCCTAAAATAGTGTCTTTAAAAATTAAAAGTAAAATTGCAGAAGCTGCTCCTAAAGTAGTTAAGAATTTTACAATAGATATTCCAGCCAATTCCGAAAAGATAAAAATCAATCCGAAGAACCAAATAAATATAATTACTACCTGTGCATAGCTATCAAGTGGTTTGTCATAAAATCTATCGGTAGTTCGTAAGTAATTTTTTGTTGTCCGTACAATACTTCTCAGGATAAAAACAACAAGAAGGATTAGGTAAATATCTGTTACCTTAGAAAAAAACACATGTAACCCCGGGAAATCTGTAAATACATAGGGTATCATATTCTTAATAATTATAAAAGGAATGATATGCGCTATGTATTTTGGAAAGTTACTTTTTACAAGATAATCATCAAAAGTGGTTTTACTTTTATTGGTAAAAGCTAAAAAGAATTTTACTACAAAAGTTCTCAGTAAAATGTCAATAATATATACAACAACGGTTACAACAACAATATTAACTAAAAGGTTAATTTTTTGTGCTGTTCCAATAGCATAGCCACTATCTAGTAGCCAATCGTGTATATAACAACTTAAACGAGCAAGAAGTTCCTGATTTTCCTTCATAAAAATAATATTCTCTGCAAATTTAGTTTAAAAAGTAGAGAGGCAATTCAATTATGCCTTAGTTTTAAATCTTTTACTTTTCTTTTTATCTGGATTTGAAAACAATCGTTTAAAAAAGCCATCTCTTTTTTCTGGATTACAATCCAAGCTTTCCAATATCTCTTTAGAAGGTGTTTCAAACTTAGCTTGAGTAACAGGGTTTAATTCTTTCTCTCGATTCATTTTTTGCATCCATCGCCCAAAAATGGGGAGCGCAGCATTAGCGCCTTGCCCCATGGCTGTAGTTTTAAAACCTATTTTGTGGTTGTCAAGCCCTACCCAAGTAACGCTAACCAGTTTAGGTGTAATTCCTACAAACCAAGCGTCTTTATTGTTTTGTGTGGTTCCAGTTTTACCCGCAATATCATTTTTTAAACCGTAACTATTTCGAAGTCTAGTAGCTGTTCCACTGTTAATTGTAGATTTCATCATTTGGAGCATAATCTCTCTTGTAGTATCAGAAAAAGCCTTCTCTCCTTCTTTTTCCTTCTGTTTATTCTCCAATAATACATTTCCTTTATCATCTTCAATTTTATTGATAAAAAATGGAGTAGCAGGCACACTATTATTTACGTAAGTGGTATAGGCTTTAGCCATTTCCATTAAGCTTACTTCGGCCGTTCCAAGCGCAATGGAAGGAACTTCTGGAAGGGTAGAGCTAATTCCCATTTTCTGCGCTTGTAAAATGGTATTTTGTATTCCTGCTTTTTCCAATACTTTCACTGCAATAGTATTTATAGAATTACTCAAGGCATATTCCATAGAATAGTTCATGTATTCCTCTTCTTCTTTGCTGGAAGCGTTTGTGGGTTCCCAACCTTTTAAATTCTCATAAGCAACTGGCGCCACCGAAAAATAGGTGCATGGATCGATTCCATTTTCCAAGGCAGTAGTATATACAAAAGGTTTAAATGTGGAGCCTACTTGCCGTTTACTTTGGATTACATGATCGTATTTAAAATATTCATAATTAATACCGCCAATCCAAGTTTTTAAAGCTCCATTTTTTGGATTTATAGCCACAAAACCACAATTAAGAAATTTTAAATAGTGCTGTAAACTATCAAGAGTACTTAAATTTTCTTTTGATTTTCCGTTCCAATTAAACACAGTAATTTCTTTTTTCTGCTGAAGGGAGTCTACTATTTGTTCTTTCTTTAATCCTTGGGTTTTTAGTTTCTTGTAAGCTATGGTTTTTGCAAGTTCTGTTTCAATCAAATCTTTGTCAGTTAGCCAAGGAGCATTTTTTCCATAACTTTCTTCAAACTGTTGTTGGAGCTTGCTCAGATGTTCTTGTACGGACTCCTCCGCCAATTTTTGCATCTCATAATTAATAGTAGTGTGGATTTTAAGCCCATCAGTATAAAAATTTATAGAAGTATCTTTCTTTTCGTTATACTGTTTTAACCATTCTTTTAGGTACAAACGCACGTGTTCTCTAAAATAAGGAGCTAATCCGTCGTTATAACTATATTGCTGAATGTCTAGTTTTAAAGAATCTTTGGAAAGGGTATCATAAGCTTCTTCGTTTAAATATTCGTAGTTTTTCATCTGACTCAAAACTACATTTCTACGCTGTTTACTTCTTTCTGGAAACAACTTCGGATTGTAGTAGTACGTAGCCTTTAAAGACCCAACTAAAGTAGCCGCTTCAATGGTAGATAGATTTACGGCAGACTTATTAAAAAAGTGCTTGGAGGCGCTTTCAATTCCAAAAGTATTATCGCTAAACGGAACGGTGTTTAAATAATGTAATAAGATTTCATCTTTGGAATACACATCTTCTAGTCGTTTTGCAATAATAGATTCTCTTAATTTATGTACAATAATACCAAGTGAACCTAAATTTTTCCGTGGATATAAATTTTTTGCTAGTTGTTGTGTTATAGTGCTTCCTCCTCCAGAAGATTCATCTTGTAGTAAAATCGACTTAAAAAATACTCTAAGCAAGCTGCGGTTGTCTACCCCATTATGCTCATAAAAGCGTGCATCTTCTGTGGCTACTAATGCATCTATTAAATTTTTAGGAATACTGTCAAAAGGAACAGGTTGGCGGTCGTTAATATATATTTTTCCAAGTAAGGTTCCATCGTCTGAAAGGATTTCTGTAGCCTGGTCGAGTTGTAAATTGGCTAATTCCTTTTCGTTTGGCATATGTCCCCATGCACCCAAATAAACGCTTAATATAAAAATTATAAATAGGCCAAAAAGACTAGCTATAGCTATTAAGATCTGTTTTTTATACTTCTTAAAGTAGGTTTTTATCATAATTACAAACAAACAAAATATTTAAATGAAGTTGGGTTAAAGGACTATTAAAGTTATCCTTCTTGATACAGTATGTACGAAAAAAAATCCCGCTTGGATGAAGCGGGATTTTTAGAATGAATATTTTTAAAAGAATTAAAAACTATCCTAAATACATTTTTAAAATTTTGCTTCGCGAATTATGTCGAAGTCTTCTAATTCCTTTTTCTCTTATTTGTCGCACACGCTCTCTTGTTAAATCAAAAACATCCCCAATTTCTTCAAGAGTCATTGGTTGCTGGTCGCCAATTCCGTAATTTAATCTTATTACATCGGCTTCTCTAGTAGTAAGCGTTTCTAAAGCTCTATTTATTTCGATGTTTAACGAATCGTGTAAAAGATTTTTATCTGGATTTGGAGATTCTCCAGAACGAACAACATCATATAAATTTGAGGTTTCTCCTTCTTTTAAAGGAGCATCCATAGAAAGGTGTCTTCCAGAATTTTTCATGGACTGTTTTACATCTTTCACTGTCATATCAAGCTCTTTAGCTATTTCTTCTGCAGATGGAGCTCTTTCGTGTTCTTGTTCTAAAAAGGAGTATGCTTTATTGATTTTATTGATAGAACCAATTTTATTAAGCGGGAGTCTTACAATTCTCGACTGTTCTGCCAAGGCTTGAAGAATAGATTGACGAATCCACCATACCGCATAAGAAATGAATTTAAAACCACGGGTTTCATCAAATCTTTTGGCAGCTTTTACGAGTCCAAGATTTCCTTCATTAATTAAATCGGGAAGTTTTAATCCTTGGTTTTGATATTGTTTTGCTACTGAAACAACGAAGCGTAAGTTAGCTTTTGTCAACTTTTCTAAAGCAATTTGGTCACCTTCTCTAATACGTTGTGCCAACTCAACTTCTTCATCGGCTGTAATCATATCGATTTTACTAATATCTTGAAGATATTTATCTAACGATTTAGATTCACGGTTGGTTACCTGCTTTATAATTTTTAGTTGTCTCATATATTTTTTCTATATTTTGATAATAACCTCGCATTAGTACGATTTTTTTTTCAAAAAAGCAAATAAATGGGGGTCTTATTGACTTTTAGATAGATAAATTGGGTTAAATTTAAGAGTTGAGAGGATTTTCGTTGTTTTGTTAAGAAAATATTATAAAAAAAATGCCTGAGAAATTTACATCCTCAGGCATTACATATTTTACAAAGTTTGGATTATTTAATCTCTAAAACTTCAATCTCAAATATTAAATCTTTTCCAGCTAATGGATGATTTGCATCAACAACGATAGATTCGTCTTTTACATCTGCAACCACTAATTGGATTTCTCTTCCTTCTGGAGTACGAGAAACAAGTCCCATTCCTACTTCAGGTTTTATATCTTCTGGAAGTTCATTTTTTGGAATTTCTTGAAGTAATTCTTGTCTTACTTCTCCATAAGCTTCAGAAGATGGAATATTAATAGTCTTTTTTTCGTTAACCGCCATATTTAAAATTCCGTTCTCAAATCCAGGAATTAACTGGCCCTCTCCAAGCTTAAATTCTAATGGTTCTCTTTCTAAAGAACTATCAAAAACTTGTCCGTCTACTAATTTTCCTGTGTAATGAACTTTAACTGTGTCGTTTTCCTTTACTTGACTCATATAAAAATTTTAATTGTGTTTGTAAACCGTTACAAACCTTTGTTTTTATTTAAGCCACGAAACTACAGTAAATTAATGGAAAGGCAATAGCAATAATGTTAAGGATTCTATAAAAGGCTAGTTATCAGTTATTTTGATGTGATAAAGTATAAGGAAATTAAGTTTCTTTGTTAATCTTATGTTTATCTAGGCTTAAAATTTCACTTTAACCATAAAACTAGCTAAATTTGCACGTTTAACTATTTACCATAATAATAAGTATGCTTACGATTAAAGAAGAAGATAAAAAGGAGCTCTACGACTATCAAAAAGGGGCCATAGACCAAATTTTTGATCGTATCCAGAATCAAGATAATAATTATCATCTGCTGTATCAATTGCCTACAGGGGGAGGGAAAACTGTAATATTTTCTGAAATTGTACGTCGCTACATTCAAGAATATAACAAAAAGGTTGTTGTGCTTACACATAGAATTGAGTTAAGTAAACAAACCTCAAAAATGCTGCGTGGCTTTAATGTAAAGAATAAAGTAATTAATAGCAAAGTAAAGGAGCTTCCAGATCAAGCGGAGTATATGTGCTTTGTAGCCATGGTGGAAACTCTTAAAAATAGACTGAACGATAATAAACTGGAAATAGACGATGTTGGTTTGGTTATTATTGATGAGGCACATTATAATTCTTTCAGAAAATTGCTTTCCTATTTTAAGAATAGTTTTATTCTTGGAGTAACAGCAACACCATTGAGTTCAAATATAAAACTTCCGATGAAGGATAATTATAACGAACTTATAATTGGAGAGGCTATAAAAACGTTAATCCAAAAAGGCTTCTTAGCTAAAGCGGAAACCTATTCTTATGATGTTGGTTTAGGAACGCTTAAAGTGGGTATTAATGGAGATTATACCGTTAAATCTTCCGAAGCTTTGTACTCCAATTTAGAAATGCAAGAAAAGCTTTTATTTGCTTATGAGGAAAAATCTAAAGGGAAGAAAACGCTTATTTTTAATAACGGAATTAACACCTCTTGGTATGTTTATGAAATGTTTAGAGAGGCTGGATATCCTGTTCGTCATTTAGATAATACGCATAGTAATAAAGACAGAAAAGAGATTTTAAAGTGGTTTAAAAATACTCCTGATGCTATTTTAAGTTCGGTGAGTATTCTTACAACTGGATTTGATGAACCTTCTGTAGAAACCATTATTTTAAATAGAGCAACACGTTCTCTAACCTTATATTTCCAGATGATAGGTCGTGGATCAAGGGTTTTAGATGGGAAAGATAAATTTACTGTAATTGATTTAGGAAATAACGTGGCTCGTTTTGGTTTGTGGAGTGAACCAGTAGATTGGCAACATATTTTTAGGTATCCAGATTTTTACTTGGAGAATATTAAAGATGATGAGGAAATTGAAAGCAATTTTGTTTACGAAATGCCAGCTCAACTCCGAAAAAAGTTTGAAAAAACGGATGATGTTTCTTTAAATATTGAAGAAATTTATGATGAAACAATAAAAAAAGGATTGCGTTCAAAAATTATCTTGGAGCGTTCTTTAAAACAGCATACAGAAATGTGTGTTGATAATAGTGAAGATGCTTATGAAGCTAGAATGCTTGCAATGGAGCTGAAAGACGATATTGATAGCAGAATTAAACGCTATTCATACTGTATAAGTAAAAGTACTAAAAATTACCGCGATTGGTTGGCGGAAGATTACTTTAGAAAGCTTCGAATGAATATTGTGAAAGAATATCAGTCGTAAAACTATAATTGTATATTATTTAATTAGAGGCTATCTAAAAATTAATTCATAGTTGTCGAACTAAGCTTGTCGAACTGAGCTTGTCGAAGTTTTAAACAACTAACACTCAAAAAGTCCTTCAACAAGCTCAGGACGGCATATAGGTTTTAGATAGCCTCTTATTAATTGATTCTTTTTATTAGATAATTGATAAAAAAATTATTTTTTCATACTATCGCTTAGGCTGGTCTCTAAGCTTTTACGATGATAAATATCTCCAAATCCATCTATTATTTTTCCTTTATTATCTACTATTATAATTTTATTTAAGCTTTTTATAACCAAACTTCCTAGAAGTTCGTCAATATTATCAGTTTGGTATTGTTCTAAAGTATCTCCTAATTTAGAAATAGAAGCTAAATTTTGTAACCATTCTGACCGATCTTCGTTAACATTTATTCCTACATAATTATAATTAGGATAATCTTTCTTTAAGCGTTCAATTCGAGTTAAAACATTTGCTTGGTGGTCTCTTTGGTGGTAATTCCAAAAGTAAAAAACAGTATTCTTTTTGTAAGACATGGAGTCTATTGTAACCTTATTGCCTTTAATATCTACTAAATGAATAGGAGGCAGCGTTAGCCCTTTTTGTAAGTTCTGAACGTTTTGATAAAAATTATTTATCTCTTCTTCATGCTGATTTTTACCTGCGTATTTATGGAAGGCGTCCATAAATTCTTCATTATGTGCTCTTGAGTGTCTCCCTAATAGGAAAGAAAAAGCTACATTTCGAGTTAAATTATCTCTTATGGTTTTATTTTTTGTAACAACACTATCAATTAATTGTAGTTTATGAGTACTGTAGTGCAAAGAGCGTTCTATGTAATTTAAATCTCCATTACATTCATTTTTACAATAATTGTATGCAAGGTTGTTAAAATGAATTACTAGGTAATTAAAATATGGTTTGTAATACATTAACAGCGTATCGTTATAATCAACTTCTTTTCTAAAGCTGTAAAAGTTAGCTGGTAAATTGGCTATTTTTGTTAAACCGTTTCTTCTTTTATTAATAAATGGATATTCTTCCATATCGGTAAAATATCTATAATTAACAGCACCTTGTGCAATATGTTTGGCAATTGGAGATAAAGGATCTTTGGTATTAATATCGTTTAAAAGCGTTTCTTTCATGCTTTTAAGCGAATCAATTTTAGTTAAAAATTCTTCAGGAGAGAGCTCACTATACTTATTTACCGCTTTTTCTTCATCTTCATAAATAAGGAACATGTCTATCAAAAAATTATTTTTTTCTGAACCCATTCCAGAATACACCAAAGATTCATCAAAATCTAGGGTATTAAGTCGCATTAATAAGCTATCGCCTTTTTCTAATATAATGTATTGATACTCATTATGATCAAAGTGATAAAGTCCATCTTTAGCATTGTCTAATTTGAACGAAAAACGATTACTTTGGTCAATTTTTGAGGAATCTATAACATTATTATCATAGTACAAATAGACATAGTCGGAGTTAGGGTTGACAACCTCTCCGCCAAAATAAGTTTTTGTAGGAGACTCTGAACAACTATAGGTGAGGGCGATAATTAGCGCTAAAAAAGAGTACTTCATATAACGTTTTGATGTTTTTAAGCATCATATGTAACAAATCTATAAAAGCCGAGTATAGTTTAATGTTAACATGAAGTTAAATAAGTGTTTTTAACGTTTACCATTGTACCCTAATTGTGTGTTAATTTTGTTACTTTTGCAGCGCGAATAATTAAAAACAATAGTGAATGTTATCAGTTTCTAATTTATCTGTACAATTTGGAAAGAGAGTTTTGTTTGATGAAGTAAATGTTGCTTTTACTCAAGGAAATTGCTACGGAATTATAGGTGCTAATGGTGCCGGAAAATCAACATTTTTAAAAATATTATCTGGAAAGCAAGATCCCACTAGCGGACATGTTCATTTGGAACCAGGTAAGCGTATGTCTGTTTTAGAACAGGATCACTATGCTTATGATGATACTCCAGTTTTAGAAACTGTGTTAAGCGGAAATAAACCTTTGTTTGCCATAAAAAAAGAAATGGACGAGCTGTATGCCGACTATTCCGATGAAAATGCAGATAGAATAGGGGAGTTACAAGTTCAGTTTGAAGAAATGGATGGCTGGAATGCCGATAGTAATGCTGCTGCTTTACTGTCTAACTTAGGAATTTCTGAAGATTTACATTATAGCTTAATGTCGGATTTAGATGGGAAACAGAAAGTACGTGTTTTATTAGCACAAGCATTATTTGGAAATCCAGATGTGCTTATTATGGATGAGCCTACGAACGACTTGGATTTTGAAACCATTTCTTGGCTTGAAAATTTCTTAGCTAATTATGAAAATACGGTAATAGTTGTTTCTCACGACCGTCATTTCTTAGATGCTGTTTGTACAAGTATTGCAGATATAGATTTTGGAAAAGTAAATGTGTACAGTGGAAACTATACTTTCTGGTATGAAAGTAGTCAGCTTGCCGCTAGACAAAGAGCACAACAAAATAAAAAGGCAGAAGATAAGGCTAAAGAATTAAATGAGTTTATTCAACGTTTTAGCGCCAATGTAGCAAAAAGTAAACAAGCTACATCTCGTAAAAAAATGTTAGAAAAATTAAAAGTAGATGAGATAAAACCTTCTAGTAGACGTTATCCTGCTATTATTTTTGAGCGTGAGCGTGAGGCTGGAGACCAGATACTAAATGTGGAAGGATTAACTGCTAGTATTGATGGGGATGTTTTATTTAATGGAGTAGATATTAATTTGGCAAAAGGAGATAAAGTGGCTATTATTTCAAAAGATTCTAGAGCAACTACTGCTTTTTACGAAATTATAAACGACAATCTTAAGCCAGACTCTGGGAAATTCCAATGGGGAATTACAACCACTCAAGCTTATTTACCAGCAGATAACGCTTCCTTTTTTGATAATGATGATACGTTAGTAGATTGGTTACGCCAATATGCAAAAACAGAAGAAGAAAGAGAAGAGGTGTTTGTTCGTGGGTTTTTAGGAAAAATGCTTTTTAGTGGAGAAGAAGCGTTAAAAACAGGGCGTGTATTATCTGGAGGGGAGAAAGTACGTTGTATGTTGAGTAGAATGATGATGATAAGAGGAAATGTGTTAATGCTAGATGAGCCTACAAATCACTTAGACTTAGAGAGTATTACAGCATTTAACAACTCATTAAAGAAGTTCCCTGGAACAATAATGCTAACTTCTCATGACCATGAGTTTACACAAACTATTGCTAACAGAATTATTGAGTTAACACCAAACGGAACAATAGATCGTTATTTATCTTTTGATGATTATATGAGCGATAATTCTATTAAAGAGCAACGTGCTAAAATGTATAAAAGCTAATTAAACTATTAGTTAGCTTTTTTTAGAATATAACAAATCTAAAAGCCTGTCAAAATTATGTTTTGATAGGTTTTTTTAGTTAAAAAGGACTAATTAATAAATGTTATTGTTCTTTTATAAATTGTATTATTTTAGAAGAAGCTTCATTGTCTATTTTATAATAAGTTGAAGACATTTTTAATGCTGAAGGGTCCATTTTTTCGTTTGTTAAAAAATGATTTAAACCTTCAATTACATCAATTTCGATTAGTGGATTATTGAAGTTTTTTAATAACTCAGAGTTTGCTTTTGGATCTATAAAAATATCTTTCGATCCAATAATGTATAAAATAGGTGTTTTAGTATTTATGTAGGTGTCTTCATAATTTTGCCGTAAGAGATCTTTTCTACTTGGGAAAGTCCAAAACTGAAACCTTTTATAGTTTCTTCTTTTATGTCCATGTTTTTTAGCTTCTTTGGTAATTTTTTTAGATAATTTTAAATCGTCTTCTTGTAGATTCTGTTCCACAACTCTTTGAGCAACACTAATAATTTCTATTTTTCTGTTGATGTCATCATAAATGAGTTCATCATCAAAATTGTTAACACCAGTTTTTATTTGATACTTTAAAAATTCTGCATGTTTTTGAGTGGGAGCAGACCATTGTACTAAAAAGTCAATATTTGCGCCGTTTTTAAGTGCTCCAGCTGTAGCCATACCACCTTGACTATGACCAATGAGTCCTAAAGATGCAATTTGTATGTTTTCATTAGTTCTTATTGCTTCAATGGCAGAAATTAGATCATTCGTTATATCCGAAACTCCGTAGTTAATCTGAGAGTTTTCTCCTTCCGAATTACCAACACCACGTTCATCATATCTATAAACCCCTATATTATTTTCTAATAATTCTTCAGCGAGTTTATAATGACTATGTCTAGTATCTAAGCCAGATCCAGGAACAATAATTACAATTTTATTACAACCATTTTTAGGGGTAATTAAGGTTCCAGAAAGGTTAATGTTCTCAAGTTTATTTTTAAATGTAATTTCTTTAAAACTATAATTTTGTTTATTTGAGATTTCTTTTTCATATTCAAATATTTCTTGGCTATTTCCTTTCAGAAAGAAAAACAAGAATATTGTTAAGTAAACATGTTTCATATTTATTTTGGATTTATCAACTTAATAGGAATTACTTTTATTAGTTTCTAATATGAAATAAAACCCTACAATTTTATTACAGGAGGGCTAAGAAAGGAATAGAAAGCATATTTGTAAATTTGTGACAAACAGAATAAAATAGTCTACTAAAAATCCTGTGTGTTTATAGTCGTAGAAGGATTATTCGCAATCTACTTTGATAAGCGCTTGTGTGGTATTAAAATCAAGTTTTGTATTGTCTTTAAAAACAAATTTCCCGTCTTTATCGATGGTTTCTCCATATCCAGGAATAAATTTGTCGCCATCTTTCATAAAAATAACTTCACGAGTAGATGTAGTTCCTTCCGCTTGAAACGTATAATCTGCTTTTAAAATATCGCCATTTAATTTTCCATTAATTGTTCCAAAGCTTTTATCCTTTTCATAAAATTTATAAGCTAAACTTCCAGTAACAACATCTTCAGATTTTTCTATGGATAATTTAATGGAATCTTTTCCTTGAACAAATAAGTAACATTCTGCTGTTGGGACTTGGTCTAGAATGGTTTCTTTGTTCAGTTTTCCAAGTTCTATAATGTTTTCTTCTTTCTCTTTTGGCTTTTCTTTACATGAAAAACTTAATAAAGTTAAAGCAGTTAAACAGAATTTGACGCTATTTTTCATATATGGCATTTATAAATTGATTCAGAAAAATAATAAAAATAGTGGCTGCCTAAAAAGTATTTAAACCCTAAATGTCATCCTGAGCTTGTTGAAGGATTTTTTTGAGAGTTAGTAGTGTAAAACTTCGACAAGCTCAGTTCGACAAGCTCAGTTCGAGAACTACAAATTGCTTTTTAGGCAGCCACTTTACAATTTTTTATGATTAATTGAACGGATTATTTTAATCCACCAACCATATCTTCAGGTTTTACCCATTCGTCAAACTCTTCAGCAGTAAGATAATTTAATGCTAATGCAGCTTCTTTTAGGGTAGTTCCTTCTTCATGCGCTTTATTTGCAATTTCCGCAGCTTTATAATATCCTATTTTAGTATTTAAAGCAGTTACCAACATTAAAGAATTATTTAAAAGTTCTTTAATACGTTTTGTATTTGGTTCGATTCCGCTAGCACAATGCTCTTCAAAACTAGCACACGCATCTCCAATAAGTCTAGCCGACTGTAATAGGTTTGCCGCCATCATAGGTTTGAAAACATTAAGCTCATAATGACCTTGAGCTCCTCCAACAGTTAAAGCAACATCATTCCCCATTACTTGCGCGCAAACCATTGTTAATGCTTCACATTGTGTAGGATTTACTTTTCCAGGCATAATAGAACTTCCTGGCTCGTTAGCAGGAATATTAATCTCTCCAATTCCACTTCTAGGGCCAGAAGCCATTAATCTAATATCGTTTGCAATTTTATTCAAAGAAACAGCTAGCTGCTTTAAAGCACCATGTGTTTCTACAAAAGCATCATGAGCAGCTAAAGCCTCAAATTTATTGTCGGCCGATTTAAAAGGGTGTTCTGTAAATTTTGCAATAAATTCAGCTACACGTTTTGCATATCCTTTTGGAGCATTTAAACCAGTTCCTACAGCAGTTCCACCTAAGGCAAGTTCAGAAAGATGCTCTAAAGTGTTGTTTAATGCTTTTAAACCGTGGTCTAATTGAGAAACATATCCAGAAAACTCTTGTCCTAATGTAAGTGGTGTAGCATCCATAAGATGCGTTCTTCCAATCTTAACTACATTTTTAAATTCTTCCGATTTCTTTTTTAAAGTATTTCTCAGTTGAGTTACTCCAGGAATGGTATTTTCTACAACCATTTTATAGGCAGCAATATGCATTCCTGTAGGAAAAGTGTCGTTAGAAGATTGTGATTTATTTACATCGTCATTTGGTTGTAAGGTTTTGTCGCCTTCTCCAATTTTGTTGCCAGCTAATTGGTGAGCTCGGTTTGCAATAACTTCATTTACATTCATATTACTTTGCGTACCAGAACCAGTTTGCCAAATTACAAGCGGAAATTGATCGTCGTGTTTACCTTCTAAAATTTCATCGCAAGCTTGTGCAATAAGGTCTCTTTTATCAATAGGTAAAACTCCGAGTTCGCAATTGGTATAAGCAGCAGCTTTTTTTAGGTATGCAAACCCATATACTACTTCCAGAGGCATAGAAGCAGGAGCTCCTATTTTAAAATTGTTTCTAGAACGTTCTGTTTGCGCTCCCCATAACTTATCTGAAGGAACTTTTACTTCCCCCATTGTATCTTTTTCTATTCTAAAATCCATAGTTTGAATTAATCTTTTTGTAGTACAAATTTACATTATTATCAATTAAAAAACCGCTTTATTAATGTAGATTAACACCTTTAAAAATAAATGTTATTCTGCTAAAAAATCTAATTTAGCACCATCAACAACATTGTCGAGATACCTTTTTAAGAAAAAGAAATTTGTAGTTTTCTTAACGCCAATTGCTTTTACAAATTTTCCATAATATTTTTTATCGGTTTTTACTTTTTGAAGATCTGTTTTAATAACTTCTTTGTTTAAATCGTTAATTTGATCTTCTGTATATGTTGTAAGATTATTAGAATATAACTCGAATAAAGCTGCTTTTTCAACAGCAATTTCACCGCTTTCATCCAAATATTTATCAAAAATAGGAGCAAAGGCTTCTTCTTCTGAAGGAGAAAGCTCCAATTCTTCATAGATAAACGATTTAAGTTCAAGGTTAAGATTAGCTTTTATTAAATCTATATAATCTTGACTGTCTTGTGCTTTTGTTACTCCTGCACTTAGGATTAGTAGTAAAAGAATTAATTTTTTCATTGAAATAGTTATTTACTGATTAGTTAATTTCTAAATAGTCGTCGGATTGGTCAAATGCTTCATCGATTTGGTCATTAATAAACTGTATGTTTCCGCTTTGAGAACCCCTAACAAGTCCGTTAATTCCTGCTCCCCAGACAATATCGATCTGTTGTTCTTCTTCATCTAAAGTATTAGCATCTCCCATTTCAATAAAGATAGTACCTTCTGTCCATTCGTAATAAACAGGATACCATCCTGGATAGAAAGGATCATAATAACCCCACCAATCGTACCATCCATCCCAAATAATATCAATATCTGCATAGGTAGTAGCTAAAGCTTGAGCAGTTATAATTAAGTCTGGAAGATTGTTTTCGTCAATAGTATTTACTTTGGTGTAGCCTAATTCTCCCATATTTAAATCTATACTAGAAAGAATAGCGTCATCATAATCTCGTGTAATAGCCGGATTTGAATTTCCATTTCCATCTTGATCTTCAATCCATCGGATATTATCAACAAGATAATAAGTTGTTGGGTTTTCTGTATTCCAGTAATTTTCAGAATGCTGTGTAACAACTCTGTCGTAATCAGAAATGTCATCATCATCATCACTACAAGCTGTTAAAAGTAGCGTAATTGATAAAAAACTAAGGGCTAGTAATTTTTTCATGTTCTTTATTGTTAAGTTAATATTGGAGGGGGATCTATTTCTAGATGTAGGATTTTCTCTTCAAATATAAAATTAATTAAAAGAGTTTTTATTTAAACAGAAATAATTATTTTTTTACTCGATAATCGAGATTTAAATACTCCGAGGCTTAGCTCGAAATTAAAATGCTTACCCAGTTTAAATACCTCGTGAGCTTGTCTCGAAGTAGTTTGCTAAAGGGCTTTTATCCCTCATAAAGAAGCGAATACCATAAAAGAAGCTATGAGTTTACTGAAGAACTTTGCATCGAAATGAATTAAATTTGTTTTGTTAGAATACTTTGAGAGCTTGACTGAAGCAATTGATTCTTGATTTTTATTAGAAATAATCATGTTTATTGAGGAATAAATTGAGAAATGTGCTTATCTTTGAGGCGAATTCAGAAAATTTCCGGAAACTATGTTCGAATTTGATCAGTATCTTGGCTTTTTAGCGTTCTTATCTATCCTTACAATAGGATTTTGGTTAATGATTTTTTTATTAACCTTTGTAATTCCTTATTGGTTAGGAGGATCAATCATTGAATTGATAAAAGAGAAAAGAGCAGCTAAAAAAGCAAAGTTAGAAGAATAAAAAAAGAAGCCAATCGGCTTCTTTTTTTGTATACTATTTGTTGATATTTTTTTATCCTTCAAATTCTCCACCTTCATCACCACCATTTCCATCATTACCTCTTTTACCACGTTCTCCACGTTGGTTTTTAGGCTGATTGAATCGGTATATAAAAGACACGGTAAATTGGCGTTGTCTCCACTGGAACTCACTGTCGGAAGTAAAAGATAGTTGCCCAGCATCGTTATAAGACTCTGTGTAAGATCTTCTTTTACGAGAGTTTAGCAAGTCGCTTACATTCATAGAAATTGTAGCATTGTCATCTAAAATATCTTTACTTAATGCCATGTCAATAGAAAGCATTCCTTCAGATTTTGTTTGAGAATTTTCTCTTGGACCCATATAGAAACCGTTTGTTTGCCAGTCTATTTTTGAAGGAAGTTTCACTTTAGCACTTAAACGAGAAAACCAACTTGTATTTGAAGCACCATAATCTACTCCTTCATATTCTCCTTCAGTATCAAATTTAAAGAAGTTAAAACTACCGTTAAATTGAAGCCATTCAATAGCACTATACATAACTCCGACTTCTCCACCATACCTTTGGTTTGTAGCCAAGTTAATAGGGATTGTACGGATAATATCAATTCCATCGGAAGTTTGTTGTCCTGTTTCCGTTTGGATTCTCTCAAAAGCATCGGTCTCTCTTTGGTAGTAAACAGAAGAAGTTAATGTTAATTTATCCCATCTTTTTAAATACCCTAAATCAAAAGCATCTGCAAAAGCAGGATTTAAATCAGGATTTCCTTGGAATATATTTGCTCTACTAGATCTAGAAGGAAAAGGATTGATAAACCAACCTCTAGGACGGTTGATACGTCTGTTATATCCTAAAGTAACATTTTCATTGTCTCCCAATTCATAAGTTACATTTACAGTAGGGAAGAGGTTTAAATATTTTTTGTTGAAGTCAGGATCAAAATTAAACCCTAAAGTGTCAATTAACGCTTCGTCGTCTAGTTCCGAGGTTACTTTTCCTTTTAATTGAGTATTCTCTAATCTAAGTCCTAATAAAAATGAAAATTTACCATATTTATTACCATACTGAGAATAGATTGCATTTACATTTTCTTCGTAAGTAAAGAGATTTGAAAGACTATAATTTGTTTCATAGCTATCTGTGTTTGGATTGTATGTATCTAAATTATAATCGTTTTCATTTTTTTCGAAACTCCCACGATATCCAGCTTCAAATTGTGCATCTCCCATAGGTAATACATAATCTGCTTGTACTAAATATTCTGTCTCTTTTTCAGTTTCAAAAACTCTTTCTAAGTTGATAATTTCTTCGGTAGGGAAGAATTGATTTTCAGCAATATCAGTATTAATCTCTTCGTTATCAGTAGAGTACTGAAAATCTGCTGTTAATTTATGCCCTTCATCGTTAAAATTATTGGTATAGTTTAAAGAAAACTGATAGGTGTTATCATCTTCATTTTCTACCTCTTCTCTTAAGGTTTTACTATCAACAACATCATTTATATATCTTACGGTATTATTTTCGGTGCCATCTCTTTCATCAGAAAAACGAGTAAAAAAGCTACCAGTAATAGAAGATTTTTCAGTTAAGAAATATTCCATTCCTAAATTAACATTAAAACCTTTATTTCTACGGAACATATCTCTGTCTTCAGTAATTCTACTAAATTTAGAGTTGTAATAATAATTGTCAAAATTTGCATTTCCAGGAGGCTCACGGTAAAAATAACCTAAGGTTGTAAATAAATTAAAGTTATTAGTTCTTAAGTTTAAGTTTGTATTTACCTGACTTGTAGATGGGTATCCTGCATTTAAATTTACAGAACCATTAAAACCAAGTGTTTTTTCTTTCTTTAAAACGATATTTAAAATACCAGCAGTACCTTCAGCATCATATCTAGCGGATGGACTCGTAATTACTTCCACTTTCTCAATAGCATCTGCAGGAAGTTGTTTTAGCGCATCTGTAGAACCAAATCCTGCCATGGCAGAAGGTTTTCCGTTAATTAAGATACGGACATTTTCATTTCCTCTTAAGCTAATAGCACCTTCAACATCTACCGTTACAGAAGGAACGTTTCCTAAGGCGTCGCTTACAGAAGCACCGCTAGTGGTAAGGTCTTTTCCTATATTGTAAACTTTTTTATCCAGTCTAACTTCTACGGTAGTTTTCTCTCCAACTACTTCAACAGCATCCAATTGTGCTACATCTATAGCTAATTTAATAGTACCTAAATCTTTATCGGCAGTAAGATTTTGATTGTTTAATGTATAAGGTCTATAGGAAATGTATTCAAGTCTTATGTTGTATTTACCTGCAGGAGCATCTACACTAAAGTTACCATTTTGATCGGTAACTCCACCAGTAACTTGGTTTGGATCGTCCAAACTTTGCAAAACAAGAGTAGCATATTCTAAAGGTTCTGAAGTATCTGCATCAATTGCTTTTCCAGATACGGTAATTTGTCCTCCTTCATTTCTATTTGGATTTTGCGCAAATAAAAAGGTAGTAAATAGGGTTGCTGCAAAAATGCAGAAGTGTCTAAATTTCATAGCATGCGTTTATTAGTAGTAGTTTTTAGTTATTCTCATAACTTTGACGCCAAATTTAGACGATGGTTTAACCCTATTTGGTTAAACTTATCATAAAATTGCCTTAATATTTTCAGGCGGTCTACCTATTACTGCTACGTTGTTTTTTATAACTATCGGGCGTTCAATAAGTTTAGGGTTTTCAATCATAGCCTCGATAATTTCATCATCTGTTAAAATTTTATTTTTAAAATTTTCTTTCCAAATGTTTTCATTTTTACGAACCAAATTGATGGGTTTAATTCCTAAACAATTAATTATTTTTCGAAGTTCTTTTTCTGAAGGAATTTCTTCTAAATATTTTACAACTTCATATTCTTTTCCCGATTCTTCAATTATTTGAAGTCCTTCTCTAGATTTTCTACAACGAGGATTATGATATATTTTAATCATGATTTTTAGAATTTTGAAAATTATATTGCTTCTCACAAAGATGAAGCTAATTCTGCTTTAAAATAAACGTGAATTATTTGATTAATTTATACTTGAATAGTAAAATGTTATTTGCATTAAGTTATTCGTCTTTTTGTCCCATCATCATTAAATAGGCTTTTAGAAATTCATCAATATTTCCATCCATTACGGCATCTACATTTCCTGTTTCATGAGCTGTACGTACATCTTTCACCAATTTATATGGATGCATTACATAATTACGAATTTGAGATCCCCATTCAATTTTCATTTTGGAAGATTCTATTTCATCTCTTGCCGCCTGACGTTTTTTAAGCTCTATTTCATACAATTGCGATTTAAGCATTTGCATGGCTTTTTCTCTATTTTCTAACTGCGAACGTGTTTCTGAGTTGTGGATTATAATTCCAGTTGGATGGTGAGTAAGGATGGCTTTTGTCTCTACCTTATTTACATTTTGACCACCAGCGCCGCTAGAACGAGCAAAATCCCATGAAATATCAGCAGGATTAATATCTATTTCAATAGAATCATCCGCAAGTGGGTATACATAAACCGATGCAAATGAGGTGTGCCGTTTTGCATTGCTATCAAAAGGAGAAATACGTACCAATCTATGTACACCATTTTCGCCCTTTAACCAACCAAAAGCAAAATCGCCTTCAAATTCTAATGTAACCGTTTTTATACCTGCAACATCTCCTTCTTGGTGGTTTAGTTCTTTTATTTTATATCCATTTTTTTCTCCCCACATTAAATACATCCGCATAAGCATAGAAGCCCAATCGCAACTTTCTGTTCCTCCAGCTCCAGCAGTAATTTGCAAAACTGCACTCATACTATCTCCTTCTTCAGAAAGCATATTTTTAAATTCCATGCCTTCTATTAGCGACTTAGCTTTTTCGAACTGTGTTACAATATCTTCTTCTGTGGCTTCTCCTTCTTTATAAAATTCAAACAAAACATCAAGCTCGGTTACCAATGTATTTGCTTTATTGTAGTCTTCTACCCATTTTTTTTGAGTACGTAACGCTCTCATTATAGCTTCTGCTTCTTTTGGTTTATCCCAAAAATCTGGAGCAAAAGTCTTTTCTTCTTCATTTTGGATTTCAATAAGTTTCTGTTCAATATTGAGGTATCCTTTTAAATCGGCTGTTCTTTCTGCAAGATTTTTTACCTGATCGGTAGTAATCATAAATCTATATTTTCTTCAAAAGTAAAACACTTTTTTAAATGATTATAAGTTTTTAAAGGATGTATAGTAACTTTACAAAAAAAAATAGTGTTTTTTCATGAATATAAATTTAATAAGCGATACAGTAACTAAACCATCCAAAGAAATGTTGGAGGCAATGATGAATGCTAACGTTGGGGATGATGTTTTTAAAGATGATGCTACGGTGAACGAACTGGAAGCTAAAGTGGCTAAAATGTTTGGTAAAGAAGCGGCGTTATTTTTTCCGAGCGGAACTATGGCTAATCAAACCGCTATAAAAGTCCATACGCAACCCGGAGAACAATTGATAGCTGATAAAGATGCTCATATTTTTAATTATGAAGGGGGAGGCGTTAGTTTTAATAGTGGAGTGTCTTGTAAATTAATTGATGGCGATAATGGTAGGTTTACCGCAAATAATGTAATTGATTCTATAAATCCTCCAGATTTTTATCATAGTCCGCTTACCACATTGGTTTGTCTAGAAAATACAGCAAATAGAGGGGGAGGCGCTTGTTGGGATTTCGAAGAAATTTTAGAGATTAGAAAAGTTTGTGATGAAAATTCTTTGGGATTACATTTGGATGGAGCGCGACTTTGGAATGCTTTGGTGGCAAAAAATGAAACTCCTTTACAATACGGAAAAGTATTCGATTCTATTTCTGTTTGTTTGAGTAAAGGACTAGGATGCCCAATAGGATCTGTGTTAACAGGAAGTAAAGAGTTTATGGATAAAGCATTGAGAGTTCGGAAAGTTTTGGGCGGAGGAATGCGACAAGCAGGGTATTTGGCGGCGGCTGGAATTTATGCATTAGATGCTAACATAGAGAGACTGGCAGAAGACCATAAAAGAGCTAAAGAACTGGCAGAAGTGCTTTCCAAAACATCTTATATTAAAAAAATAGACCCTGTAGAGACTAATATTTTAATTTTCTATTTAAATGATGATATAGATATTGCTGAATTTATGGAAGCGCTCCATAAAAAATCAATTTCTATTATTAATATGGGGCAAGGTAAATTACGTATTGTAACACATTTAGATTATACATCTCAAATGCATGAGATTGTTTTAAAAACACTATCAGAATTAGAAGTAAAAAAACGCTAGTGTTTATATTTTAAAGAATAGTAAGCAACCAAGCTTAGTTGAAAAATTTCCCCCAAAATTTTTAACTACGCTTAGATTGGTTGCTCATTATATTATTTCAAAACAATTTTTTCTGTACTTTTTCTAAGTTGATTTTGGCAAAATTTAATTCAGCAATTAATAGCTTTTTTTTGCTATTTATAAAGTCAGAGGAGTTTTTGAATATAGAAGTGTAATAATTAATTCCTTCTAAAAGATTATTGGTAAAATTTTTAATGTACTTCTCTTGTTTTTTGTCCAATACCTTTGGGAGATTTTCAATTTCCTTTTTAAGGTAATCAATGTAAAGATTCAATTCTTTTATGAACATATTCGGACGGTCTTGTCTTGAAATAACATTTGTTTCCCCATAAATATGTTGTGCCATTTCTTCTAATTTTAAAATTTGTGAGAAATAAGCCATATTGGGGCCAGGGCATATAGAAACGCCTTTTCCTTCTTGTTTTGTAGGAAGGTTATTTGCCAAAAGTGCAGAAGTACCCAAGCCTACACAAATACAAGATTTTTCAATAATTCTATTATAAGCTTTTAGATATTCTTCTGATGTTAATTCTTTCTGTTTGAGTTCATTTATTTTAAGATGTTGATATTGTCTTGATGCCGTACAAATACTTTTTTCAGTAAATTCTTTATTTAGAGAAACATATTTTTTAGGACAAGAACTTCCTGGTCTTCCTTTTTGGATAAGTTTATCTTTTTCTATGTCTTTGGTGTTGCCTCGTAAATTATTAAAAGGAACTCCCAAAGGAGAGATATTACTTAAATAAAGGTCTTTTTCTGTAGCATTTACCAATTTTTTTAGTGTTGCATTATCTACAGTGGTGGCTTCTGGAACTAGTAAAAAGGGAGAGCCCCATCCAACGGAATCCAATTTATAATGGTTTAATAAAAACTCGTGTTCTTGGTGTGTTCCAACACCTCCTTGCGCAGTAATTTTTATTGGAAGTGGAGAAACTGGAGCTTGAATTTCCTTAGTTTTTAATGCTTTTTTATATATTTCATGAAGTTCTGAGGTTAAAACTTCTTTATTATTTTTAAATGTTTCTAGTATTGGGCCTAATAAATAACCTTCGGTAGCAAAGGCATGTCCGCCACAATTTAACCCAGATTCTACTCTAAACTCGGAAACCCAAATTCCCTTTTTTACTAAGAATTTTCCTTGAATTAAAGCCGACCTATAATCGCTTACCTTTAAAACTACTTTTTTTTTGAGTGTATTATTTTCAGGATAAAAATCTTTAAAACTTTCAATATATCCATATAAACGCGGATTCATGCCTGCTGAAAGAATTAAGGATCCGTTTACATTGCTCTCTGCAAAACCTCTTAATGCTGCATGTGCGTCATTATAAATAGTAGGCAATTGAACGTTGTCTTTGTAATTGTCTTTATCAACTTTGGTCATTATATTAACATCAATGCTCCCTTTGTGAATGTTTTTCTGAAGCCAATCTTTTATGTCTCCAAAGCAATTGGTAGAAGAGAGTTTCTTTAAAAACTCTTCTTTTTTAGAAGGAATAATATTGAAATAGCTTTTTAACTCTTCAATCGTTTCAATCGATGTGTTTTTTAATTGCTCAACCTTAGAGTCGATTAAAGTATTCATTAAATCTAAATAGGAAGTAATACGCTTCGCTCTAAAATCGTCTATCTTTTCAGAAATTTCAGTATAAATAAGATTGTATTTTTTGCAATAATGCTTTCTCATTTTTTCAATGAGAACATCATCTACCAAAGAAATAGTAGAATCTATTCCATAAGGCGCAACTTTTAAAGGAGAGTCTATGGTGAAACCTATTCCCATTACTGGAATGTGAAAGGAATGCTGTTTGGGTGTCATATTTTTTGTTTTCAGTTTAAGAGTATATCCTTGTATTTAGTTTAGAATGGTATCCAACTAGGATGCTCTGCAGTGCAATATTATTTAATTGCAATTATAAAAAATATGACAAATGTCAGTTTTGCAAGATAGACATGTATCTTTTTATGGAAGAAAAAGGTTTTTTATAAGAAAAATCATTAATGTCCGAGTAAAAATACAAGACCGCTTTGCTATAAGAAAAAAGAACAAAGACTAAATCTTAACTACCACAAAATAAGTAGCTTAAAAAGACTGCATTTCAAAAATTCCCTTTTTTATTCATTTTTACTAATAGCAAGGGGTCTATTTTTAAAACTCCATTTAAACCTTGATATATGTGGAGTTCAATAAATTCCGTTAATTTTTATCGGGCAACAATAAAGAAAAATGAATTTTAGTTTATACTTTTTATGGCAGCTGAAGGGATATTTTTTTTCATTGTATTTATTCCGTTTTCCATTCCTGCTTCTGAAGAATACACCTGACTTTTACCGATAATTTCTCCATTATTAGTATTTATCACAAAATAAAACTTTCCATCTACATTCGTTTTTCTTTCATATTTATAATGAGTATTATCTTTTATAGCCTCAATAACAGCAAGGGCCTGTTCTTTACTGGCGTAATAATTACTAGTAAATAATAGTTGGTTATTTGGAGTTTTAAACTCAAAAGCGACTAAGGCTTTATTTTTTATCAATAAAATCTTAAACATATAGTAAATAGTTAGTTTTTGTGTCCGAAATTTAATAGTAAGCTTCAAATAGGACAGAAAAATAGGCATTTTTAATGATAATTTAATGAGGATTAATTTGATATTTTATAAAGTTATTCCTAATTTTATGTTAAATACTCTTTCCCTCAAGCACTATATGTTGCTTAATACTAATCACTTAATTAAAAAATCATGAAAAGAATTTTATTTTTATTCTTATTGGCATGTAGTTATGGGGCATTTTCTCAAGACTTGCCTGAGAATCCAGAACCGGGAAAGTGTTATGTTCGTTGTACAACGCCAGATGTGTATGTTAATGAAGATGTACAAATTATGGTAAAACCAGCATATAAGGTTTTAAAAACCTATCCCGCAGAATACAAAACGGTAACAGAAAGAGTTTTGGTAAAAGAAGCTAGTAAAAAACTTACTATTGTTCCTGCAAAATGGGGTACAGAAACAGTTTCTTATGTTTCTAAAGAACCTTCTAATGAGTTAGAAATTGTGCCTGCAACTTTTTCTCCAAGCTCAGAAACTATAGAGATGAAACCTGCATATGCGCAATGGGAATTAGGTGCTCCGGCACCAGATTGTGAATCGTCTAACCCAGACGATTGTAGGTATTGGTGTTATAAAGGATATCCTGCGGAGTATGAAACCTTTCAAAAGGAAGTTCTAGCCGCAGATGCTTCAATAGTTTCTTCTCCAGTTGCAGAAAGGTCTGACAGTTATACTAAAGAAGTAATTGTAGAACCAGCAAGAGTAGAAGAGGTAGAAATTCCTGCTGAATATGATGAAATTACTAAAACTGTATTGGTAAAAGATGCTTATACAGTGGAGGAAACAATACCTGCGGTTTACAATACAGTTTCTCATGAAGTACTTCAAACAAAAGGAGGTTTAACAACATGGAAAGAAGTAGAGTGTACGCTGGTTGAATATAACGCGTTACCTATAAATTGGAATTTAGCAAGTTATACATTAACGCCAGAAGCTAAGAGAATTATAGACGAAAACTTAATGCCTGTTTTACAACAGAACCCTGGGGTTAAAGTTGAGTTAGCTTCTCATACAGATTCTAGAGGAACTAAAGAGAGTAACCAAACATTATCTGAAAGAAGAGCACAGGCGGTTGCTAATTACTTAGTAGAAAAAGGAGTTAATAGAAGTTTATTAGTAGCAAACGGTTATGGAGAATCAAAACTTAAAAACAGATGTTCAGACGGAGTATCTTGTACAGAACGTGAGCATGCAGTAAATAGAAGAACAGAATTTAGATTGATAAATAACTAACCAACTTTTTCAATTTAAATCCCTCATAACGGGTTAATTCTCGGTAATTTGAGTCGAAATGAATTACTTTGTTATGTTTGAATCTTTAGGAATAGGTTTCTATGGAACGGATTCAAAAAAAAAGAGCTGTGAAAACAGCTCTTTTTTATGCTTAGCTACTATATTCACAGAGATAAAATACATTTGTGAATTCGTGGTAAACAAACTTCTGTATAAAATATTGAAGTTTATTGATGCTTTTTTATCATTTTAAAATAATTACGAGGATCTCTAAGGGAATTATACCCTTCAATTTCATCTATTTTTTTTCCTCTAGAATTTAAAAAAACAATTTTAGGAAATACTTTTTGCGAATTATAATCGGAAAGTAATTCTTTATTTTTTTTAAGTTGTTCAGGAGAAATAATATCCACTCTTCTTGGAATGTCTACCTTTACAAGAACATAGTCTTTAGACAGTTCTCTAAATTCATCCGTATCAAATAAATCTGCTTTCAGCATTTTGCAAGGGCCACACCAATCGCTTCCAGTAAAATACATCATTATATTTTTCTTTTCATGTTTAGCTATACTTTTTGCTTCAGAAAAATCGGTATACCATTCTACATTATTTGTGCTAGAAGTAAGCATGAAAGTAGTTATGAAAAGGGAAATAAAAATCTTCATTTATATTTTTTTAAGTTTTATTGCAAAGACTAAGCCAAAAACTATTTAAACATATCCATTCCAGGAATATTTGGCATTCCTTCTTTAGCTACAGCTCCTAATTCGGCTTCATTAATTTTAGTAGCTTGTTCAATTGCTTTATTTATATGTAAAACTAAATAATCTTCTAATTGTTCTTTATCCTGCAATAATTCATCATTTATTTCTAAAGATTTTAACTCACGATTTGCAGTCATTGTTATAGATAAAAGCTTATCGGCACTCTCTTCAGAAACCGTTATTGTATCTAAACGTTTTTTAGTTTCTTCTATTTTTTGTTGGGTTTCTTTTAATTTCCCCATCATTCCCATTAGGTCTCCAAACATAATTTTATATTTTATTTCAACAAAATTACTAAATTAGAAGAATGTATCTAAAATAAATTAATATGAATATCCGTCTTCTCATTCCTTTGCTATGTCTTATTTTTGTGGCTTCCTGTAAAAAGAAAGAAACTAAAAATATGAAAGAGATTACCCCTCCAATTGCAGATAAAAAGCCTGTAACCCTTGAAAAACATGGAGATATAAGAATAGACGATTACTATTGGATGAACGAAAGAGAGAATCCAGAAGTAATTGATTATCTAGAGCGTGAAAATGCTTATTTTGAAAAAATGACCGCACATACCGATGCTTTTGAAGAGGATTTGTTCAAAGAAATGAAGGGGCGTATAAAAGAAGACGATGAGTCGGTACCCTATAAATACAATGGGTATTGGTACATAACCAAGTATGAAGAAGGGAAGGATTATCCTGTTTATATTCGTAAAAAGGATGTTGATGGTGCTGTGGAAGAGGTTATGTTTGACTGTAATGAAATGGCAAAAGATTTTTCTTACTTCAATTTAAGAGGAATTAATATCAGTCCAGATAATAAATTAGCTGTTTTTGGAGTGGATACTTTAAGTAGAAGAAAGTATACTCTTCAAGTTAAAAACTTGGAAACAGGTGAAATACTTCCTTTAAAAATAGAAAATACTACAGGAGGAAGTACTTGGGCAAATGATAATAAAACCTTGTTTTACACTCGAAAAGATGAACAAACTTTAAGGTCTGATAAAGTTTATAAGCATATTTTAGGGCAGAAAAACGCTGAAGATGAGCTGGTTTATAACGAAAAAGACGAAACCTTTAATGCTTTTGTTTACAAAACGAAGTCTAAAAAATATATTGTTTTTGGTTCAGGAAGTACATTAACTTCTGAATATAGCTTTTTGGATGCAGATAACCCAGATGAGGAATTAACCGTTTTTCAACCTAGAATTAGAGGTTTGGAATACAGTATTTCTCATTATAAAGATTCGTTTTACATTATTACCAATGCAGATAAAGCAACCAATTTTAAACTGATGAAAACTTCTGTGGATAAAACCAAAAAAGAAAATTGGGAGGAAGTTATTCCGCATAGAGAAGATGTATTATTAGAAGATATCGATATTTTTAAAGATTACTTGGTTGTTAGTGAACGCTCTAATGGGTTAAATAAAATTAAGGTTACCCGTTGGGATGGAACTAATGAATATTACATTCCGTTTGATAATGAAACTTACACAGTATTTCCATCCACCAATTTAGAGTTTGATACAGATACGCTTCGTTATGTGTATAATTCTTTGACAACGCCTTCGAGTACGGTAGATTTTGATATGATTTCTAAGGAAAAAACAGTATTAAAAGAGCAGGAAGTGCTAGGAGGGAAGTTCGATAAAGATAATTATGCCTCTGAGCGTATCTGGGCAAAAGCTGGAGATGGAACTATGATTCCGATTTCCTTAGTTTATAAAAAAGGAATTAAAAAAGATGGTAAAAATCCATTACTATTATATGGATATGGTTCTTATGGGGCTACTATAGATCCGTATTTTTCTACCGTTAGATTATCGTTATTGGACCGTGGATTTATTTATGCTATTGCACATATTCGTGGCGGGGAATATTTAGGAAGAAAATGGTATGAGGATGGAAAACTATTAACAAAGAAAAACACATTTACCGATTTTGTAGATTGTTCTAAATTTTTAATTGAAGAAAATTATACTTCCAATAAGCACTTGTATGCTATGGGAGGTTCTGCAGGGGGACTTCTAATGGGAGCTGTAATTAATAATGCTCCAGAACTTTATAACGGAGTTATTGCAGCAGTTCCTTTTGTAGATGTAGTTACTACTATGTTAGACGAATCCATTCCATTAACAACAGGAGAATATGATGAGTGGGGAAATCCAAACAATAAGGAGTATTACAACTATATAAAAGAGTATTCCCCATATGATAATGTGGAAGAAAAAGTGTATCCAAATTTATTAGTCACAACAGGATTACATGATTCTCAAGTGCAATATTGGGAGCCAGCAAAGTGGGTAGCAAAGTTAAGAAATGTTAAAAAAGGCGATAACCTTTTATTGTTTCATATTAATATGGATGCAGGCCATGGGGGAGCTTCGGGGAGATTTGAAGCCTTAAAAGAGGTTGCAGAAGAGTATGCATTCCTATTAGATTTGGAAGGAATCCGGCAGTAATTAAAAAAAATAATTAAATTTGCATGGTTTGGAGGAATTCAAAACTATTTTGTATCTAACCAAATTGTTTATATGAAACAAAAGATAAATGCTTACGATAATGTTTTAGATTTAATAGGGAATACCCCATTACTAAAGCTTAAAAAAATAACCCAAAATCTTATCGGAAATTTTTACGCTAAAGTAGAAGCTTTCAACCCGGGTCATTCTAGTAAGGATCGTATAGCGCTACACATTATTGAAGAAGCAGAACGTAAAGGAATTTTAAAACCTGGCGACACAATTATTGAAACTACCTCTGGAAATACTGGTTTTAGTATTGCCATGGTTAGTGTAATTAAGGGATACGATTGTATTCTTGCCGTTAGTTCTAAATCTTCTCCCGATAAAATAGATATGTTACGTGCCATGGGCGCAAAAGTATATGTTTGTCCAGCGCATGTAAGTGCAGACGATCCTAGATCTTACTATCAAGTAGCAAGGCGGATGCATGACGAAATGAAAGGTTCTGTTTATATTAATCAATACTTTAATGAACTTAATATAGATGCGCATTACCAATCTACAGGTCCTGAAATTTGGGAGCAAACAGCCGGACAAATAACTCATTTTATAGCTTGTAGTGGAACTGGAGGAACTATTTCTGGAACTGCTAGATTCTTAAAAGAAAAAAATCCTGCTGTAAAAGTAATAGGAGTAGATGCCTATGGTTCTGTACTCAAAAAGTATCACGAAACAAGAGAGTTTGATTCTGATGAAATCTATCCATATAGAATAGAAGGTTTAGGAAAAAATTTGATTCCAACGGCAACAGATTTTGATGTAATAGATAAATTTATCAAAGTTACAGATGAAGAAAGTGCCCATACTGCCCGAGAGATTTCTAAAACTGAAGGTTGCTTTGTAGGTTATACAAGTGGCGCTGTTATGCAAGCCGTGAAACAATTAGCAGAAGAAGGAGAATTTGATGAAAATAGTAATGTAGTTATGATTTTTCCTGACCATGGTTCTAGATATATGAGTAAAATATATAGCGATGATTGGATGAGAGCTCAAGGATTTTTTGATGCTATTAATACAGAAGAAACACAAAAAATAGAATATATAAAATAAAATTATAAGATGTCTAATTTCAATTTGGTTGATAAAGTAGAAAACATCACCAAAAAGGAATTTAAAGAAAGGTATCTTTCAACCAATACACCAGTAATATTTAAAGACTTAGCCAAAAATTGGAGAGCGACTACGAAATGGACTTTTGATTTTTTTAAAGAAAATTACGGAGATTGGGAAATTCCTATGTATGATGATTCTTATCATAACCCAGGGAATGGTTATATGAAACCGGTTTCTCATAAAAAATTTAGAGATTATCTAAATATTATAGAGACAAAGCCTACAAGTTTAAGATTTCATAATTTTCAAATAATGAAACGAGCTCCAGAACTTGCAAAAGATTATGAAACTCCAACCATAATGAATGGCTTTTTAAAGTTTGCTTTAATGTTTTTTGGAGGAAAAGGATCGGCACTTAACCTTCATTATGATATAGATTGTTCTCATGTGTTTTTAACGCATTTTCAAACGCAGAAAAAAGTATATTTATTTCCGCAAGAGCAATCACAATTACTATATAAATTACCATATACCAATCATTCACATTTGGATGTTTTAAATCCAGATTATAATAAATATCCAGCTTATAAATATGCTAAAGGCATAGAGGCTACAATAGAACATGGAGAAACATTATTTATTCCTAAATTGTGGTGGCATTATGTGTATTATTCTAAAGGAGGCTATTCATTAGCACTTAGAGCTAACAATTCACTAAAAACTAAAGCAAAAGGTTTGTCTAATTTAGTGCGACTTTTTACAGTAGATAATGGAATGAATTACTTAGCAGGAGAAAAATGGAAACATTACAAAGATCAAAAAGCTGAGGAAAATGCAATAAAGGCGATGCAAGAAATAAAATCAGTATAAAGAAGATTGAGCATCGCAATAAAAAAGTATAAATGAAAAATATATTAATAACAGGAGTTTCTTCTGGGATAGGCTATACAACAGCAAAATTATTTTTAGATAAGGGTTTTTTAGTTTTTGGTAGCGTTAGAAAAAAAGAAGATGCTGCAGCGTTAAAAGAAAAATTAGGAGCAAATTTTCATCCGCTTCTATTTGATGTTATAGATGAAGAGGCTATAAAAAAAGCATCCTTAGAAGTTGAAAACATTTTAGATGGAGCGTCCTTAGATTGCTTAGTAAATAATGCTGGGGTATCTGTAAACGGACCCTTAGCGTATATTCCTATTGAAGAATTTTCAAGTCAGTTAAACATAAATGTACTTGGCGTTTTACGTGTTACACAGGCTTTTCTTCCTCTTTTAGGTTTTGATAATAATCGTCCTAAAGGAAGAATTATTAATATTAGTAGTGGTTCTGGGAGAGTAACAAGACCCTTTATGGCGCCTTATTCAGCATCTAAATATGCAGTAGAAGCATTATCGGATGGATTTAGAAGAGAATTAAATGACTTTGGAATAGAGGTAACAGTAATAGAGCCAGGACCGATAAAATCTGAAATTTGGAATAAAGCAAAAGCAGATGCAGAAACACAGGTGAATAAATATAAAAATACTCCGTACGAAAAAATTTACGACAATATGGATAAAGCCGTACAAGGAATGGAAGGTATTGCTTTAGAAGCTAGTGAAGTGTCGAATTTAATCTACGGAATATATGAAGGAAAGAAGAACAAGACTCGCTACTTGGTAGCCCCTAAAAAGTGGTTGTTTTGGCTAGCAATTCATGTTTTTCCAGATAAGTTCTTAGATAAGATGTTTCAAAAACAGTTTAAGAAACTTGTAGAAGAAAAGTAAAAAATTTATGATAAGAGTTTAAATTTAGTTACTTTTGCGTGCTGTAAATTTAACGTTTATTTGAACATAAAAGAAACTCCATTTACATGAGAGATTTATTTGATAGGATTATTGAGAACAAAGGGCCATTAGGAAAATGGGCTTCTCAGGCAGAGGGATATTTTGTATTTCCTAAATTGGAAGGGAATATTTCAAACAGAATGAAGTTTAATGGGAAAGAAGTAATTACCTGGAGTATCAATGATTATCTTGGTCTTGCTAATCATCCTGAAGTTTTGAAAGCAGATGCTGAAGCTGCTGCTGAACATGGTGCCGCATACCCAATGGGAGCACGAATGATGAGTGGGCATACAGACCTTCATGAGCAATTACAAAACGAACTTGCTGAGTTTGTAAAAAAGGAATCAACATATTTATTAAACTTTGGTTATCAAGGAATGGTATCTGCCATAGATGCTTTGGTTACTAAAGATGATATTATTGTGTATGATGTAGATTCTCATGCATGTATTATTGACGGGGTTCGTCTGCATATGGGAAAACGTTTTACATATCAACATAACGATATGGAAAGCCTTGAGAAAAACTTAGAGCGTGCTACCAAAATGGCAGAACAAACTGGTGGTGGGATACTTGTTATTTCTGAAGGTGTTTTTGGAATGCGTGGAGAACAAGGACGATTAAAAGAAATAGTTGCCTTAAAAGGGAAATATAATTTTAGATTACTTGTAGATGATGCTCACGGATTTGGAACACTAGGTGCTACTGGAGCTGGTGCAGGTGAGGAGCAAGGGGTGCAAGATCAGATAGATGTTTATTTTGCTACTTTTGCAAAATCAATGGCTAGTATCGGAGCTTTTTTGGCAGGAGATAAACAAGTAATAGATTATTTAAAATATAATTTACGCTCTCAAATGTTTGCAAAATCATTACCTATGATTTTTGTAAAAGGAGCTTTAAAGCGTTTGGATATGTTAAGAACTATGCCAGAACTTAAAGCTAAACTTTGGGAGAATGTAAATGCATTGCAAAACGGATTAAAAAATAGAGGTTTTGATATTGGGACTACAGAAAGTTGTGTAACTCCCGTTTATCTTAACGGAAGTATTCCAGAAGCAATGGCGCTTGTAAAAGACCTAAGAGAAAATTATAGCATTTTCTGTTCTATAGTTGTATATCCAGTAATTCCTAAAGGATTAATACTTTTACGTATGATTCCTACGGCTACTCATACAATGGAAGATATTGAGGCTACATTAGAAGCGTTTTCTGCAATTAGAGACAGATTAGAAAATGGAACCTACAAAAGACTCTCTGCGGCAGTAGAAGCAGCTATGGGAGATAAATAAGAATTAGAAGCTTATATAAAAACAAAAAATCCGCTGAAAAGCGGATTTTTTGTTTTTATATAATTTTAAAATCAATTCCCTTAGGTAAAGCACTAGCTGTAAACTCTAAAAAAATGGTGTTATAAACTCAGGAAGCCTCAGCTATTTTAGGTTTGTATAACCCCTAAATTAAATTGTTTTTCAATAGGAGCATGATTTGCAGCTTCAATTCCCATACTAATCCATTTACGCGTATCGAGCGGATCTATAATGGCATCGGTCCATAAACGTGCTGCAGCGTAATATGGAGATACTTGCTCATCATATTTAGATTTTATTTTATTAAAAAGTTCTTCCTCTTTTTCTTTTGTAATTTCTTCTCCTTTTTTCTTAAGGGAAGCTGTTTCAATTTGCAATAAAACTTTAGCAGCTTGAGAGCCTCCCATAACTGCTAGCTCTGCACTTGGCCATGCAAATATTAATCGCGGGTCATAAGCTTTTCCACACATAGCGTAATTACCAGCTCCGTAAGAGTTTCCTATAACAACAGTAAATTTAGGAACTACCGAGTTGCTAACAGCGTTAACCATTTTAGCGCCGTCTTTTATAATACCACCGTGTTCCGATTTACTTCCTACCATAAAACCAGTAACATCTTGTAGAAATAATAATGGAATTTTTTTCTGATTGCAATTGGATATAAATCTAGTAGCCTTGTCGGCAGAATCAGAGTAAATAACCCCACCAAATTGTAGTTCTCCTTTTTTAGTTTTCACAACTTTTCTTTGGTTGGCCACAATTCCAACAGCCCAACCATCAATACGGGCATAACCAGTAATAATAGTTTTTCCAAAACCTTCTTTGTATTCTTCAAAAGAATTAGCATCTACAATACGAGAAATAATTTCTTTCATATCGTATTGCTCAGTTCTATTTTTTGGAATAATTCCGTAAATATCTTGAGGATTTTCTAGCGGTTTGATAGCTTTATTTCTACTAAATCCAGCCTTGTCATAATCGCCAATCTTATCTATTATATTTCTAATTTTATCAAGCGCATCTTTATCGTCTTTCGCTTTGTAATCTGTAACTCCACTAATTTCGGAATGCGTAGTTGCACCACCTAAAGTTTCGTTATCAATATTTTCTCCAATGGCAGCCTTTACTAAATAGCTCCCTGCTAGAAAAATACTCCCAGTTTTATCTACTATAATAGCCTCGTCGCTCATAATAGGGAGGTAAGCACCTCCAGCTACACAGCTCCCCATAACGGCAGCTATTTGAGTAATTCCCATACTGCTCATTATGGCATTATTTCTAAAAATACGACCAAAATGCTCTTTATCGGGGAAAATTTCGTCTTGCATAGGTAAATAAACTCCAGCACTATCTACTAAATAAATTATAGGAAGTCTATTTTCTATAGAAATTTCTTGCGCTCTCAAGTTCTTTTTTCCTGTAATTGGGAACCAAGCTCCTGCTTTTACGGTAGCATCATTTGCAACAACAATACATTGTTTATTATTAATATATCCAATCTTAACAACAACACCACCAGAAGGGCATCCACCGTGTTCTTGATACATTCCTTCTCCAGCAAAAGCACCTATTTCAATGCTATTTTTGTCTTTATCAAGTACGTACTCTATACGCTCTCTAGCTGTCATTTTTCCTTGACTATGTAGTTTTTCAATACGTTTTTCTCCTCCGCCCAATGCTACATGTGCTAGTTTTCGTCTTAAATCTGCTACGGAAAGTTTGTTGTGATCTTCGTTTTGATTGAATTTTAAATCCATCTATTGCGCTTGTTTCAAATGTTTTATAGGTTATTTTTAAGTTTCTTCACTTAGAAAATAAAAAAATCAATTAAAAACTCCTATTAATACTGCTAAAATACGAAATCAACCTTTATGTAAATGGCTAATAATTCCTTAAATTGTACGATATTTGTCATCTTTTAAAAAATAACCCCTAAACTTAATAAAAGCAATAAAATGGGAATGAATAAAAATACAGTTTTAGCATGGGCAACATGGATAATGATAATTGTAGGACTTGCATTAATTGCATTGGGAGCGTTTAGATATAATGAGGTTGCAGGCTACGGTTTTGGTGCCGTTGGGATTGGTTTTTTTGCCATTGCATGGGTCTTCAATGCATTAAAAGGAAGAGTTTAATAAGTTAGTAGTTAGAAAGTAAAAAAGTTAAAAGTGAAGGAGTTAAAGAGTTAAAGAGTTTTTTTTAATAGTTAGAAATAGCATAATTCTTTTTCAGAAATTTACATTTAACAGTTAAAAAGTAAAAGTTAAAATAGAAGGTGTTTAAGAAGAAAATTATTTTTTAGTAGGTAGAAATAACATAATTTTTTTCAACATTCAACACAACATTCAACATTCAAAATTTAAAATAAAACAATATATGTCTGATGATAAAAAAGTGATATTCTCCATGTCGGGGGTGTCAAAAACCTATCAAAGTTCTAATAAACAAGTTTTAAAAGATATCTATTTAAGTTTCTTTTATGGGGCTAAAATTGGTATTCTTGGTTTAAATGGTTCTGGTAAATCTACTTTATTAAAAATTATTGCTGGAGAAGAAAAGAACTTCCAAGGAGATGTTGTTTTTTCTTCAGGATATTCTGTGGGGTATCTGGAGCAAGAACCAAAATTGGATGAGTCTAAAACAGTAATAGAAATTGTTAAGGAAGGGGTTGCGGAAACGGTTGCTATTTTAGATGAATACAATAAAATAAACGATATGTTTGGCTTACCAGAAGTTTATGAAGATGCAGATAAAATGCAAAAACTGATGGATAAGCAAGCAGAACTTCAAGATAAAATTGATGCGAGTAATGCTTGGGAATTAGATACCAAACTTGAGATTGCTATGGATGCTTTGCGTACTCCAGAGCCAGATACGCCAATAAGTGTATTATCTGGAGGAGAACGTAGAAGAGTGGCATTGTGTAGATTACTATTAAAACAACCAGATATTTTACTATTGGATGAGCCAACTAACCACCTAGATGCAGAGTCAGTATTATGGTTAGAGCAACATTTACAACAATATGCAGGAACGGTAATTGCTGTGACGCACGACCGTTATTTCTTGGATAATGTTGCAGGTTGGATTTTAGAGTTGGATAGAGGAGAAGGTATTCCTTGGAAAGGAAATTACTCATCTTGGTTAGACCAAAAGTCAAAACGTTTGGCACAGGAGCAAAAACAAGCTTCTAAGCGTCAAAAAACTTTAGAGCGAGAGTTAGAATGGGTTAGAATGGCTCCTAAAGGAAGACAAGCAAAACAAAAGGCACGTTTAAATAATTATGATAAATTATTGAATGAAGACCAAAGTAAACTAGATGAAAAATTAGAAATTTATATCCCAAATGGACCACGTTTAGGAACTAATGTTATTGAAGCCAAAGGGGTTTCTAAAGCATTTGGAGATAAACTTTTATATGAAGATTTAAACTTTAAACTTCCGCAAGCAGGAATAGTTGGTATTATTGGTCCGAATGGTGCTGGTAAAACAACCATTTTTAAAATGATAATGGGAGAAGAAAAACCAGATAAAGGGTCGTTTGAAGTTGGGGAAACAGCCAAGATAGCATATGTAGATCAATCGCATTCTAATATTGATCCTACTAAATCTATTTATGAGAACTTCTCTGACGGACAAGAATTAGTAATGATGGGAGGAAAGCAAGTAAACTCTCGTGCTTATTTAAGTAGATTTAACTTTGCTGGAAGTGAGCAAAATAAAAAGGTAGAAGCACTTTCTGGAGGAGAACGTAACCGTTTGCATTTGGCAATGACACTAAAAGAAGAAGGAAACGTATTATTACTAGATGAGCCTACCAACGATTTGGATGTAAATACCCTACGTGCTTTAGAAGAAGGGTTGGAGAATTTTGCAGGTTGTGCTGTGGTTATTTCTCACGACCGTTGGTTCTTAGATCGTATTTGTACTCATATTCTTGCATTTGAAGGAAACTCTGAAGTGTATTTCTTTGAAGGTAGTTTTTCTGATTATGAAGAGAATAAACGCAAACGTTTAGGAGCAGATGTAACTCCAAAACGTATTAAATACAAAAAATTGATAAGAGGTTAATTGCAGTAGCCAATTAGTACTGAGATTTTAGTACAAAAAATATAAAACCGAGAAGTTATGTATAACTTCTCGGTTTTTTTAATTCCTTATTTTTTATTCATAATGTTTATGAACATGTTTGGTAATGGTTTTGTTACTTGCTAATCCGTATGGATTTTTCTTGTAGAAAAGTTAGACACAAAGAACTATAAGATACAGTGTTGGTAGTAGGTTTTTTATTTAATTAGCTCTTGTATTTCTGCCTTTATATTTTTTAGGAATCGATTTATAATAGCCCAAACTATTGAATTATCAATACTGTCATAAGCGTGAATCAATCTATTTCTAAATGCAATAATTTGTTTAGCATTCTCAATTTCCAAATCAGGGTCGATTTTTTTGAGTTGGTTTAAAGCTTCTCCAATAATTGCTAATTGTCTTTCAACTGCACTTTGGGTTTTTAAATCATTTTGATAACTATTGAAATCTGTAATGTCAACTATAAATTTTTCTATTAAGTCGATGGCTAATAAAATATCAAATAGATACTTTCTGCTCTTTTCCGTCATAGATTAAAATTTTTGTTGAATCGATATTCTTTTTTAGGATAGGATTTTTAATAGAAACATAGGTTAATAAATCTACTCTTCTTTGAAAAAAAACTTCAAATTTATCCCAAATGTTCATTAAGTTTTCACCTCGTTCAATTGGATCAACGCTGTCAATTTCAATTAATAAATCTATATCGCTAGAATCCTCATTAAATTGATCGGTAATAGAAGAACCAAAGGCGTATAAATTCTTTACATTATGAGCTTTACATAATGAAAGGAATTCCGCCATTTTATATTTAATAGATTCTTTTAAAGTCATAATACTAATATAATGTATTTTTTTGAATCTAGATTTTTTGTCAACTTACGGCAACATGTTTGGATATGGTTTCGTTATGAGAAAATCTATGTGTTTTTCAAGTGAGTAGGTCGTGTGCCTTTTTCTATTTTATAAGTTGGATTATTATACCTAATATTCCAATTATCAAGCACAAAGGAGAAAAGAGTTTTGTATCCAGTTTTCCAAAGTCAGTTTTTCTCACACTTTTAAAAAAACCTACATATTTAAATTCGCCAACTGCTCTTAAAAGGAATATTATTGGGATTATCCAACCCCTATATTTTATAATCCATTCAGGTAAACTGTATTCAATAAGTCCAGACTCAATCATATAAAAAATACCGAAAGCTATTAATCCAATTCCTATTATTGCACTATCAATCTTTTTAGGATTCAGCACTCTTTCTCCATTTTCTTTGGTAGGTAAGGATTCTACATATCCAAATTTTCCTCCAATAACCCAATTTAAATGAATCATTCCAAGGACAATTAGGATTAAGCTTAATAAAATTGATAGAATCATAATTTTAGTATGGTTAAATGTCTTTTTCTAAAATTTCACAGTTAGAATTTAATATTGAAATTATAATTATTATGCAATATTTTATGGTATTTTGAAGTTTAATTTTTTATATTTTCAGAATAGTTTATTTTATGGGTAGTTTAGAGAATAGATGGATATAGGCTTATTTCCAATTGGTTAGTTTTTGGATTGTTAGGAGTATAGTTTTTAGTCCATTATCCATTGGAAGCCAAGTGAACTTTCTCCATTAAAATTTCAGCTATTTCGTATTCACTTTCTCCTTTATACTGTTTGTTGGGTAAGTGAACTTTATAATAATTATGATGTTTTATCATTCAAATACAATTTTCTACTTAATGCTTAACAACTAACTAAACAATTCTCGGATTTCTTTTTTGATATAACCTAAAGCGGCATTAGATGGTGGTTGTTTGTCGAGAAAATTATTTAAGACCTCTTCTCTTAATTTGTTAGCGCTATCAGCATTCATTCCTGCTTTTCGAATAATTTGTATGGTTGCATTTTTTGAAGCTTTGATAACATTCCAACATTCGTCGGAAATATAAATTTGCTGTGCTAAATTATGATCAAATTCATTTTCAATCGTAGCAATAAGTTGCGCTTCATATAATTCTTTATCAGCATTTTCAGGAGCCACTCTTATGAGTAATTTAGAAGGGTTAATTCGCTCTAAAAACAGTGCCATCCGCTCGTATGCTTGTAAGCGAATGGGAAGGGTATTTTTATCCATTTCCTTATGGAGTAAAAAACGTCTTCTTCCTTCTTCATTTTTAGTATGGAGACTAAAAAAATAATAGGCAATTGCTCCAGTAAGTAATGCAGGGAGTATAAAAAATAAAAGTTCGATAATTTTAGATTCGTTCATGGGGATTTTAATTAATAGCGTATTTGTTTATTTTTAAATTTATCCATAGCTGTTTTAGTGGTATAATGTCCACCTAAGTGAGGGCAATTTAATAAACTTTCTGTTCCGTTAAAAGGAACTTCTACTTTATTGTAGCCATATACATTTGCTAGGGGTTGGGTTAAACTTTTATCGCCTAAATTAATATCTACATCTTCCATGGTGAGTTGAGAAGGGTGTTCGTAACCACAAGCATGTGTTATTTCTATCAATTCTTTTTTGAAATTTTTAAAGTAATAACTTACTCTTTCGGCTTTATCTTCAATGTTAATACCTGCTTGTAACCATTTGTTTTGTGTAGCCACACCACTCGGACAGGTATTGTTATGGCAAACTTTGGCTTGAATACATCCAATACTAAGCATAGCCTCTCTGGCAACATTTACCAAATCTGCTCCCATAGCAAATGCCATAGCTGCTTTTGATGGAAATCCTAGTTTACCACTTCCTATAAAAACTATTCTCTCGGTAATTTCTTCATCTTTAAAAACTCGATATAAATCGCTAAAAGAATATACCCACGGTAAAGATACATGGTCGGCAAAACTTGGTGGAGCAGCACCTGTTCCACCTTCACCACCATCAACCGTAATAAAATCGGGGCCTTTTTTGGTGCGTTTCATAATGCTGGCAAGCTCTCGCCATTGGTCTAATTTTCCAATTGCAGCTTTTATACCAACAGGCAGGCCTGTTTCTTCAGCAATCTTTTCTATAAAATCAACCATTTCTTCCACATTTGAAAAGGCAGAATGATTTGGAGGCGATAAAACATCTTTTCCTAAAGGAACATGGCGTATTTCTGCAATCTCTTTTGTTATTTTAGAGGCAGGAAGTACTCCGCCCTTACCAGGTTTTGCTCCTTGAGAAAGCTTTAATTCGATAGCTCTAATCTGAGGATATTCGTTTACTAAGGCTTTTAATTTTTCCATAGAAAAATTTCCTTGATCGTCTCGAACCCCAAAATATCCTGTTCCAATATGGAAAATTACATCAGCTCCCTTTTTGTGGTAAGGGGAGAGTCCGCCTTCTCCTGTGTTATGGTACGCATGGGCTAAATAGCATCCTTTGTTTAAAGATTCTATGGCGCGTGCAGAAAGCGAACCAAAACTCATAGCAGAAACATTAATAATAGATGCTGGTCTGTATGGACGTTTTCTTTTATTGTATTCTCCAATAAGTTTAGCGCAGGGCAAAAAGTAAGGATCGCTTGCATTGGGATGATCCATCTTTATTTTATAAGGCATCATTGCATTATTAATAAAAACGTAATGCGACTCATGGATATTTCTATCGGTACCAAAGCCTTCATAATTATTTTCATTTTTTGCAGAAGCATATATCCATCCCCGTTCAATACGGTTAAAAGGGAGTTCTTCTCTATTATTAGCTACAATATATTGGCGTAATTCTGGACCAATACTTTCTAGTAAATACCTAATATGTCCTACTACGGGGAAGTTATGTGTTATAATGTGCTTTTTATTAAAGAATATATCTCTAATGGCAATAAGACCTAATACGATGAGCGCCCATACCCACCAACTAATGTTTGTTAAAAAATCTAATACTATTTGCATATCTATCTTACTCACTATGTGAGGTTTTAATGTTTCAAAGCCTGTTCTGATTTTACTGAAACGCTTTTCGAAATACTTTTTAGAGTTTCCTCCAAATGCCTAGCTGGCTTGCTTAGAGGAAGTAAACTTTAATCCCTCATTGAGGGTTTAATTTGTTTCCTTTGAATACCTCGTAGGCTTGCCTCGAGGTAGTTGATTTGAAGAACTATAAAATAACTGATTTGTATTTACATTGAAGTTAATCTAAGTTCTATTCAAATTTTATACAAAATTAATCAATTTTCATTCGCTCTTTAATAGCTTTCATAATAAATAAATTAGCTTCCCATTGATCTGAAACGGGTTGTTGTGTATAGGGTAAGGTTGGCAAATATCCTGCAGGGCCAAACTCGGTAGTAATTTTCATGGTTTCACCACGAGACCATGTTTTTCGGATAATTTCTTCCCAAATATCCATATGTCTGTCTACCGCTTTTTTCCATTCTGGAGCTCTGGGATCGTTTACTTGTGGGCCTTCATAATGTCCTACACGTGCATGAATTAATCGGGTTCTATCTAGAATTTCAGTTAAAAAATCATCTTTTCCTTCTAATAAAGACTCGTGTACCACCATCCAGTGACTAATATCGAGTGTTAGCATAAATTGGTCATCTAAAGATAAATAATGATTAGTTACTGGAACGCTGTAATTCATCCGAGATCGATGTGTTTCATGATAAATGGGAATATGATGCTTCTCACTTAATTGCTTCGCAAGATTGATAAACTTCATATTGTCTTCTACTGAAAAGAAATCATGACCCGTGTGGGAATTTATCATTTCTGCATTAAAACTAACAGCCAATTCGATTAACTCTTCATATAACAATAAAGCTTCATCAATTGGGACATTAGTGTTTACATAGGCCTGCACAATAAGTTTTAAATTAGTGTCCTTTAATGCCTTTTTTAGTTCTTCTTGCTCCACTTTATTGCTTTCTGGTAATCTTGTTTCAATTCCAGCATAGCCATCTTTTTTTGCTTGTTTACAGAATTCTGAGAAATTAGTATCCTTCCCCCATGAGGTTTGATAGAATTCTATGTTATTTTGAGATGTAGCAAAAAGAGGAATTAAGAGAAATAATGCAATTAATAGCATTATTGGTAACTCTCTTTTAGTAGAAGGGGATTTTATCAATCGACTCATTTTTTAAGGATAAAGTTTGTTGATTACTCTGCTAAATAATCGTTTACTATTTGTGTAAAAGCTTTCACTCCAAGTATAAGTCCGCTTTCATCTATATAAAAATCTGGAGTATGATGTGGTGCAGCTTCTGTTGCATTTTTAGGTTTTCCTCCTAAGAAAAAATAAAATCCTGGAACTTTTTCTTGAAAGAAAGAGAAGTCTTCTCCGCCAGTAGTGGCTTTTACTAATTCTACATGGTCTTTTCCTGCTACTTTCTGAAGAGAGGGAAGCATTTGTGTTACAAGTGCTTCATCATTATACGTAATTGCTGTAAAATTTTCAATTTCAATCGAAGCTTCTCCACCATAGGCTTTGGCAATTGCAGGAACCATTTCTTTCATTCTTTTTAGAATAAGGGTACGCATTTCTGGGGCTAACGTTCTAACGGTACCAATCATTTGTGCTGTTTCTGGAATGATATTAAAACGAACGCCACTAGTAATTTTCCCAACAGTAATTACAGCGGCTTCATCTACTAAAGGAGCTTCTCTACTAATAATAGTTTGTAAACCATCCACAATTTTTGCTGAAATAAGAATAGGATCTACACCGCTCCAAGGAGCAGAACCATGGGTTTGTTTTCCTTTAACATCAATAACAAAACGTTCCACAGCGGCCATTGTTCCTCCTGGTTTATACCGAATAGTGCCTACAGGAGTTTCAGAATTTATATGAAGTCCAAAAATGGCATCTACTTTTGGGTTTTCTAATACACCTTCCTTAATCATAAGTTTGGCGCCACCTTCTTCTCCTGGTGGCGGACCTTCTTCTGCTGGTTGGAAGATAAATTTAACAGTCCCAGCAAAGTCATTGTTTTTACTGAGCACTTCAGCAACGCCCATCATAATAGCAATATGTGTATCATGACCGCAAGCGTGCATCACCCCAGTTTCTTCGCCTAAAAAGGTAGCTGTAACAGTAGATTTAAATGGTAAATCGTTACGTTCTGTTACAGGGAGTGCATCTATATCTGCACGTAAAGCAATTACTTTTCCAGAACTAGTGCCCTCCAAAATACCAACAACTCCTGTTTTAGCAACTCCTGTAGTTACTTTTAAACCAAGGCTTTTAAGATGATCGGCTATTTTAGCAGAAGTATTAAATTCACGATTTGATAATTCTGGATTTTCATGAAAATAGTGTCTCCATTCAATAACTTTTTGTTCTACAGAAGCTATGTCTGCATCGAGATTGTTTTGTGAAAATGCGTGAAAACTAACACACAAAAACAGAAATTGTAGCGTATATGTTTTAATCATTAATTTAAGGTTTATGTTATTGAGATGATACTAAATTGTATTGAATAGTAAATATACCTAATTTAATAGTTATGTTTATAAATTTTTATATTTATCCTGAAAAAATAGCTACATATTAGGTAACTTGACCGACTAAATAAATTGCGTTATTTTATATGTTTTAATTATATTTTAGTGCGATAAAATCTACTTATATTGTAGCTTACAATACCTTAAAAATTAAGAATTACATTGGAAAAGTATTTAGCAGAGTTGAATGAAGCGCAACGTGCGCCTGTATTGCATAAAGATGGTGCCCTAATGGTTATTGCTGGAGCGGGTTCTGGAAAGACAAGAGTGTTAACTTATAGAATTGCGTATTTGATGAATCAAGGGGTAGATGCGTTTAATATTCTTTCTTTGACTTTTACGAATAAGGCAGCCCGAGAAATGAAAAAACGGATTGCCAGCATTGTAGGTAACAGTGAAGCTAAAAATTTATGGATGGGAACATTCCATTCGGTTTTTGCTAAAATATTACGTTATGAAGCCGATAAACTAGGGTATCCTAGCAATTTTACTATTTATGATACTCAAGATTCTCAAAGACTTATTAATTCTATTATTAAAGAAATGGGATTGGATAAGGACGTTTATAAATACAAGCAAGTTCAAAATAGAATTTCTTCTTATAAAAATAGCTTAATAACAGTTAAGGCTTACTTTAATAATGCTGAGTTGATGGAAGCCGATGCTATGGCAAAAAAACCACGTTTGGGAGAAATATACCAAGCTTATTGTGAGCGTTGTTTTAAAGCGGGAGCAATGGATTTTGATGATTTATTACTGAAAACTAACGAGCTATTAACTCGTTTTCCAGAAGTTTTAGCTAAATATCAAGATCGTTTTAGATATATTTTGGTGGATGAGTACCAAGATACAAACCACTCTCAATATTTAATTGTAAAAGCATTGTCCGACAGGTTTCAGAATATATGCGTAGTTGGAGACGATGCGCAGAGTATTTATGCTTTCCGAGGGGCTAATATTAATAACATTATGAACTTTCAAAAAGACTATGATAATGTTCAAATGTATCGTTTAGAGCAAAATTACCGCTCTACTCGAAATATTGTAAATGCGGCAAATTCAGTTATTGAAAAAAATAAAACGCGACTAGACAAGGTTGTTTGGACTGATAATGACGATGGAAATGCTATAAAAGTACATCGCTCTGTAACCGATGCTGAAGAAGGGCGATTTGTGGCTTCAACTATTTTTGATAACAAAATGCAACTTCAATTAAAAGACGGAGATTTTGCAGTTTTGTATCGAACCAATTCCCAATCTAGAGCCATTGAAGATGCATTGCGTAGAAAAGATATTCCCTATAGAATTTATGGCGGACTCTCATTTTATCAACGGAAAGAGATAAAAGATGTGTTGGCGTATTTGCGACTCATTTTGAATCCGAAAGATGAAGAGGCATTGGTAAGAGTTATTAATTATCCGGCTCGTGGAATAGGACAAACAACCATTCAGAAACTTACGGTAGCAGCAAATCATTATAAGCGTTCTATTTTTGAAGTGATGGAGCATCTCGATAAAATAGATTTAAAAATTAATTCGGGAACGAGAAGAAAGCTTGAGGATTTTATTACTATGATTAAGAGCTTTCAGGTAACAAATCAATCAGCAGATGCTTTTGTGTTAGCAGAGCACGTTACTAAAAAATCTGGGCTTTTACAAGAGTTTAAAAAAGACGGAACTCCAGAAGGGATTGCTCGTATGGAAAATATTGAAGAGCTTCTTAACGGAATTCAAGATTTTGTAGAGGGACAAAAGGAAGTAGCCGATGCTAAAGGGGATTTAGCGGAGTTTATGGAAGATGTTGCTTTGGTAACCGATTTGGATAAAGATACTGGAGATGATGACCGAGTTGCGTTAATGACCATTCACTTGGCAAAAGGATTGGAATTTCCTTATGTATTTATTGTAGGAATGGAGGAAGAGTTATTTCCGTCGGCAATGAGTATGAGCACGCGGAGTGAACTAGAGGAGGAGCGTAGACTTTTTTATGTTGCTCTAACACGAGCAGAAAAACAAGCGTATCTTACGTATACACAAAGTAGGTATAGATGGGGGAAATTAATAGACGCAGAACCGAGTCGTTTTATTGAAGAAATTGAGGATAAATATATAGAGTATTTAACCCCTCCATTAGATGCAAGCTATCGATACAAACCAATGATAGATGCTGATATTTTTGGAGAAGTGGATAAGAGTAAATTCCGACTAAAAAAACCTACAGCAGGAACTCCGCCAACTTCACATAAACCTTCTGAAGAGAAATTGCGAAAACTAAGAAAATTAAAACCCGATTTAGGAGAGCCTGTAGCGCAAGATGGAGGAGACCATAACAGCTTGTCGGTTGGAGATAAGGTATCTCATACCCGATTTGGAAATGGAGTTATTATTAGTATTGAAGGGGTTGGAAATGATAAAAAAGCAGAAATTAGATTTGATACTGGAGGGCTGAAAAAACTATTACTCCGTTTTGCAAAATTGGAAGTAATTGGATAGGGAGATGAGTTTGGAAAGTAGGTAAAGTTGAAGGGGAGTGTTCAGTATTCAGAGAGTAGGGCTTGGGAAAGTTTGTCTTTTAAATCAAAACACCGCTATTAATCAGGATTTGAAAGGCTTAATCCCTCATTGAGGGTTTAATTCCCCAGAGCCTGTACTGAGTTTACCGAAGTGCTCTGCATCGAAATGGGTTTGATTTGTTTCCTTTGAATACCTCGTAGGCTTGCCTCGAGGTAGTTGATATCCAATTAGCAAAGACCTAAATAGAGAGTTTTTATTCTTTTGGTATAAATCTATCGCAAAAAAAGTTGAAAATGATGGAATTGGAATGACAGTAAAAGGAGTTAATTTGAATTATGTAAAAGCATTAGAAATACATATTCCCGATTTGGAAACACAAAAAGATGTTGTAAGACTTTGTAGTGGGTTAGTTGAGAGTATAAGTGTAATAGAATCCTACTACCAACAAAAACTCATCAACTTAGAAGACCTCAAAAAATCCATTTTACAAAAAGTGTTTTCGGGTGAGTTGACAATGGATAATGATGAATTAACAATGAATAAGGCATATGCAAAAAATGCATAAATGAATATTGACAACCAAATAGAAATCTATCAAGCCCAAGATGGCTCAACTCAAATTTCGGTACAATTTGAGCAAGATACTGTTTGGCTTACTCAAGCACAAATGGCTGTTCTTTTTGAAACAACACCGCAAAACATAACCATGCATTTAAAAGGTGTTTTCAAAGAGCAAGAGTTAAACGAGACAGCAACTTGTAAGGATTTCTTACAAGTTCGAAAAGAAGGTAAAAGAACCGTAAAGCGTAAGCAACTGCACTATAATTTAGACGCTATAATATCTGTAGGTTATCGTGTGAAATCAGCAAGAGCAACACAGTTTCGTATTTGGGCAAGCCAAGTATTAAAAGATTATTTAGTAAAAGGTTATGCCATTAATGAAAAAAGACTAGCTCAAAAAGAACAAGAAATAAGAATGCTTAAAGATGGTATTCATATTTTAACCAGAGTTGCAACTATTACTATTGAAGAAAAAGATTCAGACAATGTTATTTTGGAAACTTTTGCAAAAGGTTTGTGCCTACTAGATGATTATGACCATGAGCAATTAGATACCAAAGGACTAACCAAAAAAGAAGCTATAAGTTAAATTAATAAAGGCAAATTGGTAACTTTGTAATAACTAAGGTTACAAATATTTTATGAAAGGTATGTATTACAGAAGAAAATTAGTGTTAGCTTTATTACAATCATTTGATGGAAAGCTTGAAAAATTGAGCTTACAAAAACTACTGTTTTTACTTACTAGAAATCAAGACAAGAAGAGTTACGATTTTGTGCCTTATAAGTACGGTTGCTTTTCTTTCCAAGCCAATGCAGACTTAACCACACTTACCAAATACAAACTTGTAACACAAGACGATAAGTCTTGGGTTTGTGCAGACAAAATCAATTATTTTGAAACCCTAAAACAAGAAGATAAATCTGCAGTATTAGCTACTAAAAGAAAATACGGTGGTTTAACTGCAAAAGAATTGATTGTACTAACGTATCAGCAATATCCTTACTTTGCTATTAAAAGCACCATTGTAAAGGATGTGCTTAACAAAGAAGAATTAAAAAAGGTAGAAGCGCAAAAAAGAAAAAAGACAGAAACCATTCTATATACTATTGGATATGAAGGTATAAGTTTAGAGACCTATATCAACAAGTTAATTTTAAATGATGTAAAGGTTTTATGCGATGTACGTAAAAACTCGTTTAGTATGAAATATGGGTTTAGTAAATCTCAATTAAAAAACGCTTGTGAAGGGGTGGGTATAAAGTTTTATCATATACCAGAGGTGGGTATACAATCTGATAAAAGAAAAGAATTAACCTGCCAAGCAGATTATGACCTACTTTTTGAAGATTATAAAGAGAGTGTGCTGGCAACTGAAAAACAAAAACAAGTAGAAATATTTCAACTATTGAAAGCAGAAAAACGAATAGCGCTCACTTGTTTTGAAAAAAATATACACCAGTGTCATAGAAAACACTTGGCAAATGCCATTAAGCGTATAGAAGGATTTAATTATGAAGTAAAACATATCTAACCTAATGGCAAAAATTAAAGTTCTAATCACGGTCAAAACATACCCTTCTATTTCAACCAAATACGAAGAGACAGTTTGTACGGCTGGTATGAAAGAAAATGGAGAATGGATTAGAATTTACCCAGTGCCGTTTCGCAAACTGCCCTACGTCCAACAATATCCAAAATACCAATGGATAGAAATGGATTTGATAAAAAACAAAAGTGATTTTAGGCCAGAAAGTTACAGACCAATAGATATAGACACAGATGATTTAATACTTTTTGGTGATAAATTAGACACCAAGTACAAATGGGCAAAACGTAAGGGAATTGTTTTGCAAAATATTTATACAAACCTTACAAAACTCATAGAAGAAGCAAAAACCGAAGGTTTATATACTTCTTTAGCAGTTTTTAAACCTACAAAAATAAAAGACTTTGTTATTGAAAAATCAGCAAGAGATTGGAGTGAAAAACAAAAAGCAACACTACAGCAGGGTAATTTATTTGAAGACAAAAGTACCTTTGAAGTTGTAAAGAAACTACCTTATAAATTTAGCTACACCTTTGAAGATTGTAATGGTCGTGAAGCAACTTTAATGAATGAAGATTGGGAAGTTGGTGCATTGTATTGGAACTGTTTAAAAAAGCATAATGGTTATGAAGAAGCAGCTTGTGTAGACGTTAAGAAAAAATATTGGGATGACTTTGCTAAAACTAAAGACCTTTATTTTTTCTTAGGTACTACAAAACTTAATCAACTTAGAGCACCAAATCCTTTTGTGATTATTGGTACATTTCATCCGCCAATAGAAACACAGCAAAGACTATTTTAAAGAATGAATGAAGCACAAACCAAACACGATTTAATAGAACCTGCTTTACGCAAGGCAGGTTGGGATATTGTTGAGGGCAGTCGTTTGCGTTTGGAGTTTCCTATTACTAAAGGTCGTCTTATTGGTCAAAATAGGCGTGCCACAACTTTGTTTGCCGATTATGTTTTGGAATACAAAAACAGACGTATTGGAATTGTAGAAGCCAAAAAAAGAGATGAGTATTATACACAAGGTTTAGGACAAGCCAAAGATTATGCAGAACGGAAGAAAGCCAGCAGGTAACAAAGATGTGTATAAGCAATAGCGGGTTAAGTGTTAGTTTGATAATTAGTATATCAAGAGATAATAAAATGTCACTTAAAATAGAAAGAATATGGCAGAACTAATTCGTATTTATGAAGAAAACCCTAACCCTAAAGAGATTCAAAGGGTAGTGGAGGTGTTACGTAACGGCGGATTGGTAATATATCCTACCGATACCGTTTATGGTTTAGGCTGTGATATTACCAATTCTAAAGCCTTGCAAAAAATAGCGCGTATTAAAGGGGTGAAACTTGAGAAAGCTAACTTTTCTTTTATTTGTGCAGACTTGAGCAATTTATCCGATTATATCCGCCAGATAGACACAGCTACATTTAAAATATTAAAGCGTACGCTACCTGGTCCTTATACATTTATATTGCCAGGAAATAATTCGCTTCCTAAAGATTTTAAGAAAAAGAAAACTGTTGGAATACGTATTCCAGCTAATAATATAGCGAGAACTTTGGTAGAGCAATTAGGAAATCCAATAGTGTCAACTTCTATTCGAGACGAAGATGAACTTATAGAATACACCACAGATCCAGAATTGATTCTTGAAAAATGGGATAATTTAGTTGATGTTGTAATTGATGGGGGGTATGGAGATAATGTAGCCTCAACTGTTATAGATTTATCGGGGAGTGAACCTGTAATAGTTCGTGAGGGAAAAGGAGATATTGATGATGTTTTATAACTTAATGAATGATAAATAAAACTATTCTCTTTATAGGTTACGTATGGCCAGAACCTACCTCTTCTGCTGCTGGTAGTAGAATGCTTCAATTGATTCATTTTTTTAAGAATTTAGGCGCGAAGGTTGTTTTTTCATCACCTGCAAAGCAGAGTGTGCATGTTCATAATTTGCTCTCCGAAGGAGTTCAACAAAAAGAAATAGAATTAAATAATTCTTCTTTTGACGATTTTCTGAAGGATTTACAACCAGAAATTGTTGTTTTTGATAGGTATATGATGGAAGAGCAATTTGGCTGGCGTGTAGCTGAACATGCTCCAAATGCTATGCGAATATTGGATACAGAGGATTTACACTTTTTAAGGAATGAGCGACAGAAATCTTTAAAAGGAAGTGCAGATATTACTAATAACGTATTGCTAAATAGCGAATTAGCAAAGCGCGAATTGGCTAGCATTTACCGTTGTGATGTTTCATTAATTATTTCTGAAGTAGAAATGAAGCTTTTAAAAGAGGTTTTTAAGGTAGATGAAAAGCTACTTTGTTACCTTCCTTTTCTTCTTCCGCAAAAGAAAGAGAATATGTTTTCCTTTCAACAAAAAGAGGATTTTATTTTTATAGGAAACTTTATTCATGCTCCCAATTGGGATGCGGTTTTAGCTTTAAAAGAAACTGTTTGGCCTATTATCCGAAAAGAATTACCAAAAGCAAAATTGCATATTTATGGAGCCTATGCTACCGAAAAGGTTTACAATCTTCATAATGAAAAAGAGAACTTTTTAGTATACGGTTGGGCAGAAAATTCCTTTGAGGTAATCCAAAAAGCACGTATTATGCTTGCTCCATTACGTTTTGGTGCTGGATTAAAAGGGAAACTCCTTGAAGCCATGCAGGCACAAACTCCAAGTGTAACCACCTCTGTAGGGGCAGAGGGAATTAATGGGAATTATAATTGGAACGGATTTATATTTGATAACCCAATGGATTTTGCTCATGCTTCTGTGGCTTTGTATTTAGAAGAAGAGCAGTGGCAACAAGCAGTAAAAAATGGGAATAGAATTTTAAATATGCGTTTTGATGCTTCAGTACATAAACTGAATTTTAAAACTACGCTCGATATAATTTCTGAAGATATAAATGCGCATCGAACCACTAATTTTATAGGTAGTATGCTACTCCAGCAAACTACACAGGCAAGTAAATATATGTCGAAGTGGATTGAAGAGAAGAATAAAAAGCTGTAAAAGTCATAATTCTTTTCTCATCTAACATATTTTTCAGAAAAGCATAAATTCATCCGCTTTAACTTCTAAAGATTTATTATACGCCACGAATACACGAATATATATTGGTTTGCATTTAAAAATTATTTGTGTATTCGTGGCATAACAGACTTTATGTCCATAGAGGTTTAGTAAAATTATGTAAACTATCTAGGATTATTCAAATCTCGATTATCAAGTAAATAAATTCTTTAAATCGTCTGTAAGTCTAATAGGGCGTTTACTGTTTTTATCTATTAAACACCAATTGGTTTTACAGCTTACCAATAACTTATCGGTAGTATTATTGTAAATCTCTACAATCCGTGTTGAGGTAACGCCTTCTGCTTTTTTGATGTATGTTTTTAGGAGAATTTCATCATTTAAAAAAGCTTGTCCTTTATATTCTATATAATGATTAAGAACCATCCAAATATAATTATCCAGCATTTCTGTGGTAGCTTCCGTTTGCCAATGATTCTTTGCAATATCTTGAATCCATTGAAGGTAGCGCACATTATTTACATGAAATAAGTCATCTAAATCGTCTTCCTTAACCGTAATTATTTCTGTAAATTCTTTCAAATCCTAATTTTAAATTTTAAGTGTTGAATTTTGAATTTTAAATGAAATTATATTTTTTACCTAAAGCCTAAAGCCTATTTCTTTTCTTTAATAGTTACTTCAAACATTTTATCCCAATTTTTACCTGTCACAAAAAACGTTTTAGAAGTAGGGTTGTATGCAATTCCGTTTAAAACATCTAAATCGGCATGTTGTTTTACCTTGTCTTTAAGCCCTCTAAAATCGATAACTCCAATAATAGCTCCCGTTTTAGCATCAATAATCATGGCGCTGTCTTTTAAATAAACGTTGGCATATATTTTTCCGTCTACATATTCCAATTCATTAGCTTTATTAAAAACAGAAGAATTAGTAACTGTTTCAATAAAATCTTCTTCGACTAAAGTATCAGGATTTAAAATCCATATTTTATCACTTCCATCACTTTTATAGATCTTTTTACCATCGGGAGTATGTGTAAGTCCCCAACCTTCTTTGCTTTGGTTATAGGTAAAAGAATCGAGTTGTTCAAATGTATTTAAATTGTACACAAAGCCTTTGCCAGCTTGCCATGTAAGCATGTACACTTTATTGTTGATAATAGTAATTCCTTCCCCGAAGTAAGAGTTGTCCAAATCAATTTTATTTAATATATCTCCAGTTTTATAATCTACTTTTCGAAGCGAAGAAATCCCTTTTCTACCAGTACTTTCATATAAAGTATCGTTATAAAATTCTAAACCTTGAGTATATGCTTTTATGTCGTGAGGATAGGTGTTTATAATTTCGTAGGTATAAACTTTTGGAGCTTGAGAAGCTAGAACAGTAATATTTTCTGACACCGTAGCCGTTTCCCCTTCAAAATATACAGTAGCTTCTAGTTTTTGAATTCCTAATTTATCGGCATTTAATTTAAAAGAATTGTTTGTTAGGTTGATTCTTTTTCCGTGTAATTGATACGAAATAGAGTCAATTTCTTTATTTTTTTTATTCTCCAATTGGATTTTTAAGACATTTCCTTGCTGAATTTTCTTAGAATCTGAACTTATTTTTAATGAAAATAACTTTTTTTCAGAAGAATTATTCGAGTTGCATCCACCAATAGAAACAACTAAAAAGCTGATGATTAAAAACTTATAGAAATACATGGGCTATTATTAATTTTTAGGCAAGTTATTTAATAAAATTAAGATTGTAAAATTATTGCGTAAAGATAAAAAGTTTGTAAATTTGCACCCGGCAAGTCCTACACGACTAGCTCCTGTAGAATCCCCCAGGACGGGAACGTAGCAAGGGTATATGGTTGAGCGGTGCGATGTAGGTAGCTTGCCTTTTTTTATGCCATAAATTTAACTTTTCTATATTGGCATTCTTCTTTTTAAAGTTTCCCTAATTGTTCTCTGGAATATTAAATAAATTATAACTTTGTATAGCATATTTGTTTTTTAGGCTAAAAAGACAAAATAGAGCAGTATCTTTACTTAATAATTAATGTAAAACTAGAATATAAATAAGCTATGAAATTTTTTATAGACACAGCAAATCTAGAGCAAATTGCGGAAGCTGAAGCTTTAGGAGTTTTAGATGGAGTTACAACAAACCCATCTTTAATGGCAAAAGAAGGAATAACAGGAAGAGAGAATATTTTAAAACACTACGTAGACATTTGTAATATTGTTGAGGGTGATGTTTCTGCTGAAGTTATTGCAACAGATTATGACAATATCATAAAAGAAGGAGAAGAATTAGCTGCTCTACACGAGCAAATAATTGTTAAAGTACCAATGATTAAAGATGGTGTAAAGGCAATTAAATATTTTTCAGACAAAGGAATAAAAACAAATTGTACGCTTGTATTTTCAGTAGGACAAGCGCTTTTAGCGGCTAAAGCTGGAGCAACTTACGTTTCTCCATTTATTGGAAGATTGGATGATATCTCTACAGATGGATTAGGACTTATTTCTGATATCCGTTTAATTTATGATAACTACGGCTTTGAAACAGAGATTCTTGCTGCTTCTGTACGCCATACAATGCATGTTATTGATTGTGCTAAATTAGGTGCAGATGTAATGACAGGCCCTCTTTCTGCAATTACAGGATTATTAAACCACCCACTTACAGATATCGGTTTAGAGAAATTCTTGGCAGATTACAATAAAGGAAATAAATAGAATTTAGAAATATTATAGATACAAAAAGAGCCGCTTATAGACGGCTCTTTTTTATTATATGGTAATCAATTATTATTGCGGTTGTTGTTTGTAAACTCTTTTTATAACGGTATTATTGTCTTTATCATGGATTTCAACAATGAAATTCTCATCTCCATCAAAATATCCAATCCCTTTACCATTACTTGTCTCAACAATATATTTATTGTTTGTTGATTGATACGTAGTGGCATTTAAATCCTTATTTGAAGAATTGATAGTAAATCCATTTTCAGTAGGAAGAAAATCGCATCTAGCGTCTTCACATACAAAATTAGTTTTCTTGTCAAGAATAACTTTACTATCTCCTTCAATAACCGTTTCCTGTTTAGTTACTTTAACAGGAGATGTAGTAAGATCCTGATTAATTTTATTTCTATCAGAAGCATCCAACTGAACATCTTGCTCTTGAGTAACTTGAACTTGTTCTTTTAATTCTTGTTCTCCTTTATTTGTTTTAATCTTGGTAGTTTTAGTAACTGTTTCTTCTAAAACATTTTTATTTTGCGAAAACGCAAAGGTAGATGTCAAAATAATTGCAGATAATACGATTAAATTTTTCATGTCTTTTTCTGTTTTGATTATACTTTAATATACGCATTTAGCAGCGTGTTAGATGTTAATGGCTTGCCAAGGAGTTATAAGGATATGTTAATGCTTCAGGTCTAAGATTCTTTTCTGACAGTTTGTCATTTTTAATGTAATGGCACAAAGATTGACTTTTACAACACGAATCGAAAATAGAATTTCAAACACTATAAAAACATAAACATGAGTAAGATTATTGGAATTGACTTAGGTACAACCAACTCTTGTGTTTCCGTAATGGAAGGAAACGAACCTGTTGTAATACCTAATGCTGAAGGAAAAAGAACTACACCTTCTGTGATTGCTTTTGTTGAAGGCGGAGAAATTAAAGTAGGGGATCCTGCAAAACGTCAAGCAGTAACCAATCCAAATAAAACGATTTATTCTATTAAACGTTTTATGGGGAACAAGTTCTCTGAATCTCAAAAAGAAGTAGGAAGAGTACCTTATAAAGTAACAAAAGGAGATAACGATACACCAAGAGTAGATATTGATGGTCGTTTATATACCCCACAAGAATTATCGGCTATGATTCTTCAAAAAATGAAGAAAACTGCTGAGGATTACTTAGGGCAAGATGTAACGCAAGCAGTTATTACTGTGCCTGCATACTTTAACGATTCTCAACGTCAGGCTACAAAAGAAGCTGGAGAGATTGCAGGATTAAAAGTAGATAGAATTATAAATGAGCCTACTGCAGCTGCATTGGCTTATGGATTAGATAAAAAAGGAGAAGACCAAAAAATTGTAGTATTCGATTTTGGTGGAGGAACACATGATGTATCTATCCTAGAATTAGGAGATGGCGTTTTTGAAGTACTTGCTACCGATGGAGATACACACTTAGGAGGGGATGATGTAGATGAAAAAATTATCGATTGGTTAGCTGAAGAGTTTAAAGCTGAAGAAGATATCGATTTAAGAAAAGACTCTATTGCACTTCAACGTTTAAAAGAAGCTGCTGAGAAAGCTAAAATTGAATTGTCTTCTGCAAACCAAACAGAAATCAATTTACCATATGTAACAGCTACAGCAAGCGGACCTAAACACTTAGTTAAAACGCTTACTAAATCTAAATTTGAACAATTAATTGCAGATTTAGTAGAACGTACAATTAAGCCTTGCGAAAAAGCATTAAAAAGTGCAGGTCTTTCTAAAAGCGACATCGACGAGGTTATATTAGTAGGTGGTTCTACAAGAATTCCTGCAGTTCAAGAGGCTGTAGAGAAATTCTTTGGAAAAAAACCTTCTAAAGGAGTTAATCCAGATGAAGTTGTAGCCGTAGGTGCTGCTATTCAAGGTGGAGTATTAACTGGAGATGTAAAAGATGTATTATTATTAGACGTAACACCACTTTCTTTAGGAATTGAAACTATGGGAGGAGTAATGACTAAATTAATTGAAGCGAATACAACAATTCCTTCTAAAAAATCTCAAGTATTCTCTACTGCGGCAGACAATCAGCCATCTGTAGAAATTCACGTTATACAAGGAGAGCGACCAATGGCTGCGGATAACAAAACTATCGGACGTTTTCACCTTGATGGAATTCCACCAGCACAAAGAGGAGTACCTCAAATTGAAGTTACTTTTGATATTGATGCTAACGGAATTATCAATGTTTCTGCAAAAGATAAAGGAACAAATAAAGAGCAGAACATCCGTATTGAAGCTTCTTCTGGATTAACAGATGAAGAAATCCAAAAGATGAAGCAAGAAGCAGAAGCAAATGCCGATGCTGATAAAAAAGCGAAAGAGAAAGTAGATAAGCTTAACGAAGCAGATGGAATGATTTTCCAAACTGAAAAGCAATTGAAAGAGTTTGGAGATAAACTTTCTGCCGATAAAAAGCAACCTATTGAAGATGCTTTAGAAGAATTGAAAAAAGCTTATGAAACTAAAGAAGTTGATACCATTCAACCAGCTTTAGATAAAATCAACGAAGCTTGGAAAGTTGCTTCTGAAGAAATGTATAAAGCACAAGCAGAGGCGCAGCAAAATGGCGCTCCAACTGGAGATGCTCAAGGAGGAGATGCAAACGCAGAAGGCGGTGCAAAAGAAGGAGACGATGTACAGGATGTAGACTTTGAAGAAGTTAAGTAATACACTTACATTATACTATAAAAAAACCCAAAACTTTCGTTTTGGGTTTTTTTTTTAAAACGTTAATCAAATTTCTTACTATTTTAAATTTTTATAAATTTCTAAACATATAAAAATAATAAGACCAGAGATAGCTGAGTATACTCCAATTGAAACTAATAATCCATCCACTATATCTGTTATTTAATCTAGAACTAAAAATATAGTATATTGAGTTTAATTATGTTAATTGGAATACATGTAATTCGTGTAATTTTTTTCTAGTTCATTCTTAAGATTAATCTTTCTTCAAGAATGTTTTTTCTTTCGTAAAAGAAAAAAACCAACTTCTTTAATTAACCATATTGCTAAACCTAAAGCTGCAGCTAACTTACCTATTTGTACTAAAAACGATTCTGTATCCATTATCTTTTATTTTATCATTGCAATTATATGATGATAGATACGTATAATGGTTGCTTAAAAGGATAAGCTTTTAAATAACTTTAACATTTGTAGATTCTTATTATTTTTTATTGCTGTCCGATAAAAGTTAACAGAATTTATGGAACTCCATTTATATCAAGGTTTAAATGGGGTTTATAAGGCTCCCTGGCTATTAATAAAAATGAATAAAAAGAGGGTTTTAGTAAAGTTTTTTCTTCAAGCGGCTTATTTTATGATAGTTAAGATTTAGTCTTTGTTTTTACAGCGAAGCGTCCTTGTATTTTACTAGGACATTAGTGATTATTTTTTTAAAATGGTAAGGCACAGCCTAATAGTCCAATAATCAATTGCTTCTTCAAAATACTCATAGTATGTTTTCAATTGATCTGGATCGTTTAACGTTATTTTTGCTTGTTTAACAGCTTCTAGGTCGTTTTCATTAATAAATTGCATTAAATTAATGTCTTTTCCGTCTTCGTGTAATTTGGAAATATGGGAATATATGGTAGTAAGGCTTAGTTTTCTTTGTCCTGCAATTTCTTCGATAGAAAGACCATCTTTATAGAGTTGGTATGTTTCTAGATATGTTTTTCCTTTTTTCCGACCTTTTTTCTGTTCTTTTTCCTTGTTGAATTTTATAATTTCTTTAATGAATTGATATCCGTAGTTTTCCATTTTACGTCTACCAACACCATTTATTTGCATAAAATCTTCATCGGTTAGAGGGCGTTCAGCTTCAATTTCTTTCAGCGTGGCATCGTTAAAAATAAGATAAGCAGGGATATCTTCTTCCTTAGAAATGGAGAGGCGTAATTTGCGTAACCGCTCAAATAGCGTGTCTTTTGTTTTTTCTTGTTTTGTATTTGCAGCTTTCTCGGTTACTAGTGTATCCTGTGGTTTTGTGAGTGCTACCTTTTTATTATTAAAGAGGACTTCTTTGGCTTGTGGTGTTAACTTTAATGTGTTTTTCTGATGAAAAGCAATTTCTAAATATCCAAGATTTACCATTTGGATGATGTAATGCTGCCAATCTCTCCACGAAATATCATTGGCAATACCGTATGTTTTTAAGTTTTGATAACCGTTTTCTAATACCTGTTGATTATGAGATCCTCTTAGAACATCTATAACAAGTCCGATGTTTTCATTTTCTTTTAATCTTGCTACACAAGAAAGTGCTTTTTGGGCAGTAATAGTTCCATCAAAAAATTGAGGCGGGTTTTTACAGACGTCACAATTACCGCAATCTTTTTCAATGAACTCTCCAAAATAACTCAACAATATTTTTCTTCTACAAGAAAGTGCATCGGCATATTGTTTCATTCGTTCTAGCTTTGCCAATTGTACTTCACTATTTCCTGCACCTTCAGCAAATTTTTGCAACTGTACTACATCAGCATAACTATGAAAAAGTAACGTATAAGATGGAAGCCCATCTCTACCAGCACGACCAATTTCTTGATAGTAACCTTCTATATTTTTAGGTAAGTTATAATGAATTACCCAGCGTACATTGGACTTATCTATTCCCATTCCAAAAGCTACGGTAGCACAAACAATTTGGGTTTTATCATTTATAAAATCTTCCTGAACTTTTGAGCGACCATCATGATTAACTCCAGCATGATATGCTTCTGCGTTATAACCTGCTTGTTGCAATTTTTCAGCAATACTTTCTGTAGTTTTTCTACTTAAGCAATAAACAATACCACTTTCATTTGGACGCTTATTTAGAAACTGAATTATTTGTTTGATTCTATCTGTACCCGGTCGTACTTCTAAACTCAAATTTTTACGGTCAAAAGAAGCTACAAACTTTTTAGCGTTGGAAATATTTAATTGGTTAGCAATATCTTCTCTCGTAGCTTTATCTGCAGTAGCAGTAAGTGCAATAAGAGGAGTATTAGGAAACCTGTTTTTTAAAAAACCAAGTTGTGTATATGCGGGTCTGAAATCGTGTCCCCAAGAGGAAATACAATGCGCTTCATCTACAGCAATAAGACTAATTTTTGTAGAGCTAAAAATATTTTCCAAATACGAAAGACTCTCGGGCGCAACATACAGAAGTTTTATTTTTTTGGCTTCTATATCGTTAAAAATAACTTCTTGCTCTGCTGTAGATTGACTACTATTTAAAAAGCAAGCAGGAATTCCGTTTACATTTAACCCATCCACTTGATCTTTCATTAAAGCAATAAGAGGAGAAATAACAATAGTTAAACCATCTTGTAGTAATGCAGGTAATTGATAGCAAATAGACTTACCTCCACCAGTTGGCATAATAACCAAGCAATCATTTCCATTTAAAATGGTATCAATAATTTCTCTTTGTAGCGGTCTAAACGAATCGTACCCAAAATATTCTTTAAGGGTATTTAATATGGTAGTTTCTTCAATCATGATTTGCAAAGAAACAGAATACTAATCACTGTTGAAATCTAATTGGATGTTTTTTGATAAGAAATAATAATAAGAAGTGGATAAGTAAGATTCTACTTTGCTTTTTTGTAGTAATCCCATTCTTCTTTAAGAATTCCGTAGCAGCATGTATTCCTTTTAAAACCATTAAGTAAGTATACATTTTTCCTTAACAGTCCTTCAAATTTAGCGCCTAATTTTTCAACGGCTCTTCTAGAACGAATATTACGTTCGTCAATTCTAAATTCTACTTTTTCAAATTCCATTTTATAAAAAGCATAATCCAGCATTAAATGTTTCATAACCGTATTAAGTCCGTTTCCATGAAAATCTCTTCCTATCCATGTAGAACCTATATGAAGCACTTTATTATTCCAGTCGATATTCATATAACGAGTAGTTCCTGCATAGCGCTCGGTTCTTTTATCATATATAATAAAGGGAACCGCCAAATTTTTTTCTGCATGATCAAGAGCCGTTTTCACATAATCGGTTAGCGCTTGTAATGTGGATATATTTGAAGGCGAGTATTGTACCAAATCTTTTTCAGAAGCTATTGCATATAAATTCTTGAAATTGTCGAGAGACAAAGGCATCAGTTTTACAATTTCGTTTTCAAGGGTCGGGATATTCATCGCGGTTGTTGTATTTTTACACTTCAAAAGTAGCGTTATGAATCTTGATAAAGAAAAAATATTAGCAAATATACGTGAGCGTTGTAAAAATACGCTTATGGAAACCCTTGAAATTGAATATACCGAAATAGGAGAAGATTATTTAATTGCTAAAATGCCAGTTACGTCAAAAGTACATCAACCAGATGGAGTACTGCATGGAGGAGCAATGGTGGCTTTAGCAGAAAGTGTTGGAAGTGCAGCGTCTTATTTGTTTTTAAATACCGAAGACTTTTTTATCCGTGGAATAGAAATTTCTGCAAATCATTTAAAAAGTATTAAAGAAGGCTGGGTTTTTGCAAAAGCTACTTTTATCCATAAGGGAAGAACTACTCAATTATGGGAAATTAAAATTACAGATTCAGAAAAAAATCTTATTTCTATTTGTAAACTAACAACAATTGCATTACCAAAATCTAAATAGTTAATGAAAGTCTCTTCGGAATCTTTTTATAATAAAGTTTTAGAACACTTCAATACAAAACTTCCTTTTGTAATTTATAACAAGCCTAATTCTAATAGAATAAGTGGGTTATTGCAAAAAAACGATGATGTATATAATACTGTTAATTATAAAGAATCAGGATTTATTTTTGCTCCATTTGATGTAGAGAAGGAAGCTATTTTAATTCCTTTAAATCATTCTGAAAGTATAGAATGTTATAAGGAAGTTACTTCTAAAAATGTTTTTTCAATAAAAAATATAAGTTATCATTCAGAAAAAGAAAACCATATTCATTTAGTTGAAAAAACAATTAATGAGATTAAAAACTCGGAGATTAAAAAGATTGTTATATCGAGAAAAAAAGAAGTATTAATAGAGGATTTTGATTTTGTTTCAATCTTTAAAAAGCTAGTCTATAAATACCCACAGGCTTTTTGTTATGTATGGTATCATCCAAAAGTTGGTCTTTGGGTAGGAGCTACTCCCGAAACTTTATTAACATTAAACAATAAAGAATTTGAAACCATGGCTTTGGCAGGAACTCAAAAATATGAGGGTTCAATCAATGTTTTATGGGGAGAAAAAGAGAAGGAAGAGCAAGCTTTGGTAACTTCATCAATTATAGAAAATATAAAACCTATTGCTTCTGCTATAGATGTTTCTGAAGTACAGACAGTAAAAGCAGGAAGTTTACTTCATTTAAAAACAGCTATTAAAGGGCAGATAGAAAATGCATCAATTAAAGATTTTGTTTCTAGTTTGCATCCTACGCCTGCTGTATGTGGTTTGCCAATGAAAGCAGCTAAAGATTTCATTATAAAAAACGAAGGTTATAATAGAGAATTTTACACTGGTTTTTTGGGAGCGTTGAATTTTGAAAATGAGAAAACCGAACTTTTTGTTAATTTACGCTGTATGCAATATGTGGAAAACAAAAAGCTTGCTTTGTATGTAGGTGGCGGAATTACAAAAGATTCTAACGCTACGTTAGAGTGGGATGAAACCGAGAATAAAACAAAAACTATGTTAGATGTACTTACAAAATAAAGCAGGGAATTTTTAGTAAACTATTTTGAAGCAAGCCCATTAGGTATTAGAACGAAAAACAAAAAAACATTTTGAAGCAATCCTTTAGGAGAACTTAGGACACGCTTTAGAACATTAAAATCTCGATTATCGATTAAAAAACAGACTAATTTGAGTACTTTTGTGTAGTTAGAAATCACACTATTTATTATTTAATGAAGTATTCCAACATCCCCTTAGCACAAACTGTTACAGCTTTGTGTAAAGCCAAAGGAATTGAACATATTATAATTTCTCCAGGGAGCAGAAATGCACCTTTAACTATAAGTTTTACAGAAGATAATTACTTTAACACCTATAGCGTTGTAGATGAGCGAAGTGCAGCTTTTTTTGCACTTGGAATTGCACAGCAATTAAAAAAACCTACCGCTTTAGTATGTACTTCTGGCTCAGCATTATTGAATTATTACCCTGCCATTGCTGAAGCTTTTTATAGCGATATTCCGTTAGTAATACTTTCTGCCGATAGACCTTCCTACCGTATAGATATTGGAGATGGGCAAACTATTAGACAAGACAATGTATATGCGAGGCATATTTTATACTCGGCAAATTTAAAACAAGACATACGTGGGGAAGATTTAAAAGTTTTAGGCGATGGTAAGAATCCTTCTAAACTGGATAAATTAATTAATCCGATTGCGTTGCAACAAGGAGTTCAAGAGTTTAATGAAAAAGAAATTAATACTGCCTTAAATACATCTTTTGAAGAAAATGGCCCCGTACATATTAATATTCCTTTTGAAGAACCACTTTACTCAAAAGTAGATGAGCAATTTGTTTCTCCTAAGAATATTCCATTTCAGAATACAGAAAAATCGTATTCTAAAGAAACCTTACAAGCTTTTGTAGATATTTGGAATGGCGCAGCCCGTAAAATGATTTTAGTAGGAGTGAACCCTCCAAACACCTTAGATACAGAGATATTAGAATTATTAGCTACGGATGAATCTGTGGTGGTTTTTACAGAGACAACTTCGAATTTAAATCATTCAAATTTCTTTTCGAATATCGATAAAATTATTGCACCGATTGAGAAATTAGAAGATGCAGATAGTTATTTTAAGAAGTTACAACCCGATGTATTGTTAACTTTTGGAGGGATGGTAATCTCAAAAAAAATAAAAGCATTTTTAAGAAAGTATCAACCAATGCATCATTGGCATATTGATTCCAAAAAGGCATACGATACTTTTTACTGTTTAAATCAACATTTTAAAACTACTCCAAACAAATTTTTGAAAGTTTTTTCTGAAGGAATAAAAATACAGAAAAGCGATTTTCAACCTTATTGGTTGTCGGTTAAAGCAAATAGAAGCAAGTTGCACAAAGAATATGTGGTTCAGATTCCGTTTTCAGATTTTAAGGCTTACGAGCGGATTTTAAAAACTATTCCAGAAAATTATCAATTGCAATTAAGTAATAGTTCTACAATTAGGTATGCACAATTATTTCAGCTAAACGAATCTTTAAAGGTTTTCTGCAATAGAGGTACCAGTGGTATTGATGGAAGTACGAGCACTGCTGTTGGGGCTTCTGTAGTTTCAGAAAATCCAGTAGTTTTTATTACAGGAGATTTGAGTTTTTTTTACGATTCTAATGCACTTTGGAATAATTATATCAATAGTAAGTTTAGAATAATTGTTATAAATAATGGAGGAGGAGGCATCTTTAGAATCCTTCCTGGAGACAAAGATTCTAAGAATTTTGATGACTATTTTGAGACTACACACCAGCTTAACGCAAGAGGGATTTGTAGTACGTATGGAATTAATTATCAGTCGGTAGATTCAGAAGAAACATTAGTAGGAGCATTACAAGAATTTTATAAAAGTAGCGCTAATCCATCATTACTAGAAGTATTTACGCCAAGAAAAATTAATGATGAAATTTTACTCAATTATTTTAGTTTTTTGAATAAAAATTAATAATTTTAAGACAACTTATTTAATTTAAAAAAATAATCATGAGTAAAAGAGACGAATTAATTGAAAAATACGAAGCAGATCTAAAAGATAAGTGTGGGATAACACCAGATAAAGACTTACTTACAAAAGTAGTTATCGGTTTAGGTCCTTCAGTGTATAATGCAGATGCTTCAATGGTATCGGGAACCGATCAAAAGGAACTAGAAACTATTAAAAACAATTTTTTAATTAAGAAACTTGGTCTTTCTGCTTCGGAAGATTTAGATGGTGCTATTGATTCCGTGATAGAAAAATACGGAAGATCTAATCGTAATAAATATAGAGCAGTAGTTTATTATTTATTAGTTAAGCACTTCAAAAAAGAATCAGCATATTAGATTATAAATATATTTTATATACAAAAGGTGTCATTTTTGATGCCTTTTTTTATGTGTTCTTTTTTGAAAGGTACAGTATATTTTATGCTAATACCATTTTCTAATTCAATTTACTGAAATAAAATGTGATTTTCCTTTTATTTCAAGATAAAAAGAATCCATAGCCAAGGCTAGGCTTTATTTTCTGATTTTTATAAATAAAAAAAGCATCATTTTATTTTACGGTAAATTCAATCAATAACTGGTATAATATTTAAATTGTTCAAATTAAATAACGTCCTTTGCAGAAGTTATAGAAATTTCAAAGTTAGATGATACAAATAGGCGAATACAATACACTAGAAATATTAAGAGAAACATCTGTTGGACTTTTTTTGGGGGATGAAGAAGGGAACGATATTTTATTACCCAATAAATATGTGCCTCAGGAATATGAAATTGGCGACACGCTAGCTGTATTTTGTTATTTAGACCATGAAGAAAGACCTATTGCAACTACCTTAATTCCTAAAATAACCCGTAATAAATTTGCGTTGCTAAAAGCTATAGAAGTAAATAAAATTGGTGCTTTTTTAGACTGGGGGTTAGAGAAACATTTATTTGTTCCTTATAAAGAACAAGCGCGCCCAATGGAAGAAGGAAAACGATATTTGGTGTATGCTTTTTTAGATGATGAATCTAATAGGATGGTAGCATCTAGTAAAACCAATCAATATATTAATAATGAAGAATTATCGGTTGAGCTTTATGAAGAAGTAGCGCTCATAGTTTCCCGTTTTACCGAGTTAGGGGTAGAGGTTATTATCAACGAAAAACATAAAGGTTTAGTTTATAATGATGAAATATATAACGATTTAAAACTGGGTCAAAACCTCAAAGGATATATAAAGAAAATAAGGCCAGATAATAAAATAGATGTTAGTTTACAGCCTATTGGTTATAAAAATATAGAGCCTTCTTCTCAAAAAGTGTTGGATGCTTTAAGTAAAAATAATGGCTTTTTAGGGCTTCATGATAAAAGTGATCCTGAGGATGTAAAAGCAATACTAGGAATGAGTAAAAAAAGCTTCAAAAAGGCAATTGGTTCTTTATACAAAGATAAACGCATTCTTATTCAGGAAGACGGAATAAAGCTTATTTAGTTTCCTTTCATCTTAAATAAAAAATCAATTCTTATTAACGTAGTTAAGTTTTAAATGAAATTAAGAGATAAAAAACCAGCATTAATTTTAATAGATGTTCAAAATGCTTTTTTAGACGACGAATATTGGGGAGGAAATAGAAATAATAAAGATGCTGAGTTTATTTGTGGTAAAATTTTAAGTAAATGGCGGGAGTTAGAGTTGCCAATTTTTCACATTAGACACAGTTCTACAAATCCAGAATCCAAATTAAATGCAAACAATGAAGGATTTCAGTTTAATGAAAATGTTACGCCGTTAACAGGAGAACCTGTAATAATGTAATAACAAAAAACGTAAATAGCGCCTTTATAGGAACTAATTTAAAAAAAGAATTGGAAGTTTTGGGTGTAAATACTTTGGTTATTGTTGGAATTACTACCAACCACTGTGTTTCTACCACTACTCGAATGGCAGGAAATTTCGGATTTGAAACTTATCTAATTTCTGACGCTACAGCAGCCTTTGATAGGGTGGGAATAAATGGAGAGAAATATGATGCAGAGATCATCCATTTAACAACCCTTGCTAATTTAAATGATGAATTTGCAACGGTTTTGAGTTATAAACAATTGATGGATAAAGTATAATAACCCTTGCATAATTTTGTTTTTTCATAAATTCTGTTAAGTTAGTTCAGTGGTTTAGAACTTATTTAACCGATTTTAGATTTAAAAATAGCCTATGGGAGCTATAAAAAACCTTTAAAATAATTTAATATTAAAAAGTATATCTTTTACTTTTGAAAAAAATAAAATTAGAATGAGTTCACCACAGTGGAAAACTGCCAAGGAATTTGAAGATATAACTTATAAAAAAGCAAATGGTGTTGCACGTATTGCTTTTAACCGTCCGAATGTTAGAAATGCATTCCGACCAAAAACAACAAGTGAGTTGTATCAAGCATTTTATGATGCACAAGAAGATACAAGTATAGGTGTAGTCTTACTTTCTGCTGAAGGACCCTCTACAAAAGATGGAGTGTATTCTTTCTGTAGCGGTGGCGATCAAAAGGCTAGGGGAGAGCAAGGATATGTGGGAGAAGATGGAATGCACCGACTTAATATTTTAGAAGTACAACGATTAATTCGTTTTATGCCTAAAGTGGTAATAGCAGTTGTTCCAGGATGGGCTGTTGGTGGCGGACATAGTTTGCATGTTGTTTGTGATATGACACTAGCAAGTAAAGAACACGCTATTTTTAAGCAAACAGATGCCGATGTTACCAGCTTTGATGGCGGATACGGATCTGCGTATTTAGCTAAAATGGTGGGACAGAAAAAAGCGAGAGAGATATTTTTCTTAGGAAGAAATTATTCAGCCCAAGAAGCTTTTGAAATGGGAATGGTAAATGCAGTTATTCCACACGAAGAATTAGAAGCTACCGCCTATCAATGGGCACAAGAAATATTAGAAAAATCGCCAACTTCTATTAAAATGTTGAAATTTGCAATGAATTTAACAGACGATGGAATGGTTGGACAACAAGTTTTTGCAGGGGAAGCTACTAGATTGGCTTATATGACGGAAGAAGCCAAAGAAGGTAGAAATGCGTTTTTAGAAAAGAGAAAACCTAATTTTAAAGATATAAAATGGATTCCTTAGCAAGAGCATAAATGTTTAATTAAAAACAAACAATCGAATATGCCTTACATAGACGAAAATCATTTAGTTAACTTGCATAAGACAATCGAGTCTAAAGAAATAACAGAAGCGCGACTTTTAGAGGAGTTACGCAAAAATAGAGCAGAGAAGGAGAGACTTTATCGTGCCAAAAATATGTTTAAGTGGAGTTCAATATCACTCGGATTACTTCTATTATTTGGTGTAGTTTTGTATATAGCGAAACCTTCTTTATATGTTAGTGATGAATTTCTTCAATCAGAAAATAAGTTATTAATCAATGAAAGCGAATTAAGCGAGTATCAGCAGCAAATTTCATCTTTAGAAACTACTTTGAATAATCTTCCTTCACCTTCAGCATTAGATACTTTAGATTACCGAGATTTAAACTCTGAAGTAATTTATGCTGTTCAAGTAGCTGCATTAGAAAACAAAGACCTCTCTTTATATTCTAAGGAATTAAGAAATATTAGTCAGTATAAAGACAAAGATTTTAACAAGTATTCTTTAGGTAATTTTACTTCTTTAGAAGATGCAAAAATATTTAGAAAGGAATTAATAGCACTTGGATTTCAGGATGCATTTGTAGCTTCTTATCAAAATGGCAAGCGCTTAAAAATAGAAGAAGCCTTATAAAAATATACATGACAAAAGCTAAAACTCTACTATCGGCAGCCCGATTACGTACGTTGCCTTTATCTCTTTCTGGAATTATTGTTGGTTCTGCAATTGCTTTCTCAGAAGGATTTTTTAATTATACTATTTTAATTTTTGCTTTAATAACAACTGTTGGTTTGCAAGTATTATCAAACTTTGCAAACGACTATGGAGACGGTGTAAAAGGTACCGATAATTTAGAAAGAGTAGGGCCGATGAGGGCAATTCAGAGTGGTATTATTTCTGATAAAGAAATGTTACGAGCTATGATTGTAACCACAATACTTACTTTGTTTTCTGCAATAACCCTTATATATTTATCTTTTAGAGGAGATAATCTTTCTTATTCCTTTTTCTTCTTTTTCCTCGGAATAGCTGCGGTTATAGCAGCAATAAAATATACTGTTGGAAAGTCTGCTTATGGTTATAATGGCTTGGGAGATGTTTTTGTTTTTATCTTTTTTGGATTGGTAAGCGTTTTAGGATCTTATTTTTTATATACTAAAGAGTTACATTTTGAAGTATTATTACCTGCTATTAGTATAGGATTTTTAAGTGTTGGGGTGCTCAATCTCAATAATATGAGAGATATTAACAGTGATAAAAAATCCAATAAAAATACTCTTGTAGTAAAAATAGGCTTAGAAAGAGCGAAAAAGTATCATTTTGTACTGCTAATTACCGCAATGATTACCGGACTATTATATGTAGGATTAAATTATACATCGCCTATTAATTTACTTTTTTTAATATCCTATATACCAATTAGTTTACACTTAAAACGTGTTTTTCTTAATAAAGCCTCTGTAACATTAGATCCAGAATTAAAGAAACTAGCCTTGAGTACTTTCCTATTTGCTATATTGTTTTTGCTTAGTTATAATATTTTTTTGTAGTTTTAAACTGATTTTTAACAGCAAAAAATTTTGGACCAACTTATTAAAATTCTTATCGTTGAGGATAATGTTATTATTGCGGACGATATGCAATCCATGCTTGAAGATATTGGCTATAATATAGTAGCAAATGTTGTGGATTATGAAGGAGCAGCAAATGCGCTAGCTACTTTAGATATCGATTTAGCTTTAGTAGATATTGTCTTAGCATCAAAAAAAACAGGAATAGATTTAGGAAGACACATTCGAGAGAATTATAACATTCCTTTTATTTTTGTAACCTCTAACTCCGACAAAGCAACTGTAGAAAATGCTAAAAGTGTAAAACCTAATGGGTATCTTGTAAAACCATTTGAACAGCAAGATCTATTTACTTCTATAGAAATAGCCCTTTCAAACTTTAATAATGACACGGTGTCTTTAGCAAAAGAAACCGCTGAAGAAGAAGCAGATGGAAAGCTAGTTTCTAATTCGGTATTGCGTAATTCTATTTTTGTAAAAAAGAACCAACATTATTACAGAATCCCTTTTGATGAGATTCAGTATGTAAAAGCGGATAATGTGTATTTAGAGGTTTATACTGAAGATAAAACATTTTTAGTAAGATCTGCTTTAAAAGATTATTTAGAGAAATTACCTTCAAAACAGTTTTACAGAGCTCATAAATCTTATATAGTTAACATTGATCAGATTGAAGCTATTAATACAAAAGACATTTTAATAAATGGGAAAAATATTCCTATCTCTAAAGAATTTAGAGAGTTTATTCTTTCTAACATGAATTCGTAAAAATATTCTTACAACATAAAAAAGAGGTTTAGCAATATAAAAAGAGGTATTTACAACATTAATTTGTAGGAATTTAATTAGAGGTATATATTTGGATTGTAATTAATTTAGATTGATGAGCCCCAAATATTAATTTAAATTAATATCCCCCAAGACTATGTAATATCTATTGTTATAACAACCAATTAATGATAGTATTTTAAAAGAGTTCTAAATCGTTTTAGGACTCTTTTTTTTAGTATTAGTTTCTCCATAAACAATATAATTTAGGTTATACAACACTTAGGTTTGTTTACACAACAAAATTTGGGTGTTTCTAATTTTAACTTATAAGTTAGTACTGTTGATAATAAAAATATTGGTTTGTTACCAAGAGAATTTTTCATGATTATTATAAAGAGTTTTAGGTAGCTACTTAAAACTCTTTTTTTTATAACAATGTTATTTATACTACAAAATATTATTTTAACATAGTAAATATTTACTTTTTTTAATTATAAGAGTAAGTTTACTCTGTTGTTGTTAGCAATACTGAGGAAAATGCATATATCATATTTTGTACATATATTTGTACTTAGTAAAATACAATATTATGCAAATAACAACTGTATCTGATTTTAGAAAAGATATTAAAACATACTTGGACAGAGTTGTAGAAAACTTTGAGACTTTAATTATAAATCGTGGAAAAGACTCTGGGATTGTAGTAATGTCTTTGCAGGAATACAATTCTCTAATGGCTACAAATCACGAATTATCTTCTCGGAAAAATGAATTACGTTTAGATTCTGCAATTGAAAAATTGAAAAGCGGAATAACTTTTAACAAAAACCTAACAGAAGATTAAGATGATATATAGATTCGTTGACGAATCTTGGGAGGATTATTTATATTGGCAAAAAACCGACAAAAAAAAGTTGAAGAAAATAAATGAACTTCTGAAAGACATCGCTCGAAATCCTTTTGATGGAATTAGAAAACCTGAACCTCTAAAACACAAATACGCTGGATTTTGGTCAAGACGAATTGATAGCGAACACCGACTGATTTACCAATATAGAGAAGGAGAAATATTAATTGCGAAATGCAGATTTCATTACGACTGAAAAAGGTACTGCTGGTAACAACGGTAGTCATTGCACAAGCCGTTAATTTTATAAAAACAAGATAGATTTAAGCCCTTTTAAGGGCTTTTATTTTACGATCTAATTAAGTTGTACGTTAAAATTAGGGAACTTAAAACAGCATAAAAGATGTTTTTGAAGAGCTTTTAAAAAAGAAGACGAGACTTTTAAGCTTCTCACTCCACTTTTAGCATGTTTTTGGATGAATTTCAGATACTTTTTAAGGTTGTAGGCAATGGCAGAGAGCTGCATACACTTATTGGCTTGTTTAATGCCAATGGTATTGACCTTTCTAAGTCCCATAAATTGGGTTAATGTTCCAAATACTGGTTCTACCGTGTTTACCGTTTGGCTTTCATATAACGCCCTTGTGGACTGCTGCTATGATACGTTTGAATTCTTTATGATAAACATAAGATACAATTACTAAACTGAAAATTGTTGAATAACTTTTCTTGATATGTCTTTTTGCCTTGCATACTTAAAGTTACGAATCCAATAAAAAATTAATAGCAACCCTATGTCAAATTTTTGCTAACTTGTGCAACAGGCACACCTGGTAAATTGAATCCTAAAGATATTAAAGCTAACAGGGAATGGTTAAAATACTGGACAAATAGAGGAGCAAAGGTTTTTGATATTGGACCTGAAAAAGGCAATCCCGTTAGAAGTCCGTTTTATGGGGTAGAGCAAAGAAGTATTTACACAAATTGGAGGTATAGTAATGTTGTCAAAATTGAAGGTTATTAATTGTTTGTATTATGTGTGAGCGTAAAGAAACATACGATTTTGTCAGCTTTTCCGAACTCGCTTATGAGTGGGAATTAGCTGATAAAGATGTTGTAGAATCGAAAATTAAAAGAAGAATAAAATCTCTAAATGAAAAATATAATCAAGTAAGAGTTAATAACATTCGTTCTTTGAGACATGAATTATTTGAAGAAATCTCATTAGAAAATAAATCTAAATATTTTATAGAATCACAAGGAAAATTTGCAGATATTGGAGATTTTAATTTAGACCAAATGGTTATTGATTACAATGAAAAGTACACAGAAATTAATAATTCAGATTTAGTAAATATAATTGAATTTGCTGTTTACCTATTTTATGTTAGATGATATTAAAGCAAGAAGGTACTGCTGGCAACAACGGTAGTCATTGCACAAACATTAATTCTATAAAACAAGATAGTTTTAAGCCCTTTTAAGAGCTTTTATTTTACGATCTAATTAAGTTGTAATTAGGGAGCTTAAAACAGCATAAAATATGTTTTCTAAGGGCTTTTAAAAAAGAAGACGAGACTTAGATTTGTTTACACAACAAAATTAGGGTGCTTCTAATTTTAACTTATAAGTTAGTACTGTTGATAATAAAAATATTGGTTTGTTACCAAGAGAATTTTTCATGATTATTATAAAGAGTCTTAAGTAGCTATTTAAGGCTCTTTTTCTATAACAATGTTATTTATACTACAAAATATCATTTTTACACAATAAATATTCGTTTTTTTGAATTACAAAGAGTAAGTTTACTCGGTTGTTAGCTATAATTTAAAAAAAATGAGAAAACAGATAATCTTACTAATTGCATTACTCACTTTTTCAAATTTAATATTTGGGCAAAAAAGTGAAAAAGAACTAAAAGAATACAAGCAATTTTTACCTTACATAATAAAAGGTCTTAAGGATAGCAAAGAAAATTTTTCAACTGAAAAAATAGACCAACGAACCGTTGGCTTATTTCAAAAACCTTGGCTGACAAAAAAAATAGAAAAAGAAATCGCAGAGGATATACTAAATTCAATTATTGATAACAAAAGCTATAATATAGAAAAAGACTACAGAGAAAAATGGAACCTTAATTTTTCCTCTCAGATTAATGCTAATAAAGTCATAAGAGATGTTTATAACAGTAATACTCTTTTAGCCAATTTGTTCATTACTATATCCGATATTGAATTCGTAGATGCAAATAAGATATCAATTATAGATACGGTAGAAAGAAAAATTCAAATCAACCAATCAAGAAAATTACATTTCCAAACTGGAGGCGTTCAAAGTAGTTTTCCATTAAAAAAAGAGTACGGGAATGTATCGGGAAGTATGAATCTCACCTTAACAGAATATCAAACAATTAGCTACAAAGAGTTTAATTCAAGTAATGAAAATGAGACCTTTGATTTAGGGAATGAAAAAGAGCTAAAACTCTTAAAAATTGAAAATAACAAAGCATATTTTTACTTACCAAAATTAATTGATAATATAAAAATTTCTACAACTAATAAAAAAGGAGAAGAATACGGAGAAAATGCTAAAATGCAAATTCCTAAAACTATATTTGATTATGGTACTGGAGAAAATATGACAGAAAGTAATACTAAATCCATAATCGACAACCTAACATTGAAGGACATTAATGAGAAGCCACAGATTTTATTGTATGAAACAAATGGAACAATTGAAAACTTATACATTTACTTAAAAACGAATCCAAAAGAATTGATTTCAAAAAGAGTGGAAATAAAACTATAGCTAACAATGGTAACCGTTGCACAAGCCATTAATTTTATAAAAACAAGATAGATTTAAGCCCTTTTAAGGGCTTTTATTTTACGATCTAATTAAGTTGTACGTTAAAATTAGAGAACTTAAAACAGCATAAAATATGTTTTTGAAGGGCTTTTAAAAAAGAAGACGAGACTTTTAAGCTTCCCACTCCACTTTTAGCATGTTTTTGGATGAATTTCAGATACTTTTTAAGGTTGTAGGCAATGGCAGAGAGCTGCATACACTTATTGGCTTGTTTAATGCCAATGGTATTAACCTTTCTAAGTCCCATAAATTGGGTTAATGTTCCAAATACTGGTTCTACCGTGCTTTGCCGTTTGGCTTTCATATAACGACCCTGTGGACTGTTTACCCGAGCTATATTGCGTTCGTATTCTTTGCGGTAAGCGGTAATATTGATCCGCTTTTCATGACTCTTTCCTATACATTGCTGTTTTATCGGGCATCCCTTACAATCACTACGCTTAGTAAAGTAATTATCTTTTAGCGTTCCTTTTTCTAGTTTCTGTTTTCTAAAAGTTACTTTTTTACCTTGCGGGCATAACCAATAGTTTCCTTTTTCATAATATATAAAACCATCAGGACCTCCCTTATAGGTACCGTGTGGAGGAATAAAGCTTTGCAAGTGTCTGTTTTCTAAAAAGGCATAATTCTCTCCACTACTATATCCTGTATCTGCTACACAGTTTTCCCAAAGTAGTCCTGAGTTCCATAGTCGACGTTGTACCCTTTTTACAATGTCAGCTAATTGCTGGTTGTCTTTACCATCGGCATGGTAGGCTTTTATGTCGGTTATCACATGATTGGAAGTATCGACTGTTAATTGACTTAAGTAATTCAGTTTTCTAGCCTTGCCCGGCTTTACACTAATTCGGGCATCGGGATCGGTAGGGCTGTAATGCGTTTTATTGCTGGTATATCTTGCTCCTTTATTACCTGCGCCAGGACGCTGATCTTGTTCTCTTGCCCATTTGCTATTCCTAGTGGTAATATCCTGGAGTTCCTTTTTGCTAGCGACTATGGTTTGTTGGGCTTTCCCTGCTTTATTCTCTTTGGACTTACGTAATGGTTTTTCTTTGTCACGCTTACTTATATGACGAACGCTTCGAAGGTGAGATTCCAACGCTGCTTCAGGCACTTTAAGTTCCAAACTATCCATCGAAGCATTTGCTTTTATTGGCGCACTATCAATAGCTTGTGTATGACCACTGACCATTCCCTTAGATACACACAGTTCAAAGACTTTAGTAAAAACTTCTTCAAAAACCTGTTCAGGAAATAACTGTCGCGTACGGCTAATGGTAGAATGCCAGGGAAGCTCATCATCGATATCATAATCCAAAAAGAATAAAATATCCAGCCGCATACTACAATGATCCATCAGCTTGCGGTCGCTAATAATATTTTCTAAATAGCCCACCAAACAGAGTTTAAAGAAAACTACGGGATCGATACTCTTTTGTCCACTACTGCCATAAAAATCTTTAGTAAGAGGATAAAGAAAATCTAAGGAAATAGCACTCTTTAAACGACGATAGAAATTATCTTTTGGAACACGTTCACTCAAACGAAACTCATTGAATAACTTTTCTTGATATGTTTTTTTGCCTTGCATACTTAAAGTTACGAATCCAATGAAAAATTAATAGCAACCCTATGTCAAATTTTTGCTAACTTGTGCAACAGGCACAATGGCTATAAGTAATTGCTTCTACTCGCCTACTTCTGAAAATCCTCACGGATTTTCAGTTTGGTATATACTTGTTAAATTGATAACTTAACCAACGCAACTACTCATAGCCGAGACCGTTGTGCGTCATGCAAACCGGACGATAACCAGACCAATCTGAAAAATGAACGGAAGACCAAAAATTAAAATAGAACTAACCAAAGCCGATAAAATTTTGGAAATTATCGGATTAATTTTACTTGTCGCTTTTTGGTGTATGACAATTATAAACTACACCAAATTACCTGAAATTATTCCAACACACTATAATGGAATGGGAGAAGCCGATGGATATGGTGGAAAAGGTAACATTCTGATTTTACCTGTAATCGCAACTATTCTGTTCATCGGACTAACAAAACTCAACAAGTTTCCACACATTTTTAATTACCCGACTAAAATCACTCAAGAAAACGCACTCGAACAATATACGAATGCAACAAGAATGATGCGGATTTTAAAATTGATCATAGTCGTGATATTCGGATTAATTGCATTTCAAACAATTCGATTTGCTAATGAACAAACTACTGGATTGGGGAAATGGTTTTTACCAATGTCAATGGGACTGATTTTCATACCGCTGATTTACTTTATTGCAAAATCATTTAAAACAAAGAAATAACAAATGAGTGAAAAAGCACTGGCTACAGAACCAGTAACCGTTGCCCACAATGTAAACCATTCATTCACGGAAAATGCGATAAAACGAAAAAAGAAAATTGTTTCCTCTGAATATAAAATATAAACGAATACTAAATTCAAAATCTGATAGTAGACAAATCTTTGACAAAATTGAAAAAGAGTTGATTCGATTGAAAATTGACAAAATCCATCGTTCTGATTTGAAAATTGAATTTGAAAATTCCTTTTTTAACGGACAAGGAAGATGGCATTTAATGGCTCCTGTAGATAAAGGATATTTAAAGTTAGATAGTAATCTGAAAAAAATTGAATACTCTTTTTCTGTAGTCAGAACGTTTTATATTACTTCTGTAATGGCTTTGTTTTTCGGATTAATATCTCAGAGTTATTGGATTGGAATAATTTTCTTTTCCTGGCTCTTTGGAATGAATTGGGTAATAACGCTAATAAGACAAAATCGATTTGCGAATAAATTAAAAAGAATGCTTGATAAAAAAAACACTACACACAACACCAGTAACCGTTGCACAAGCCATTAATTTTATAAAAAAAAAGATAGTTTTAAGCCCTTTTATTTTACGATCTAATTAAGTTTTACGTTAAAATTAGGGAGCTTAAAACAGCATAGAATATGTTTTTTAAGGTCTTTTAAAAAAGAAGATGAGACTTTTAAGCTTCCCATTCCACTTTTAGCATGTTTTTGGATGAACTTTAAATACTTTTTAAGGTTGTAGGCAATGGCAGAGAGTTGCATACATTTATTGGCTTGTTTAATGCCAATGGTATTAACCTTTCTAAGTCCCATAAATTGGGTTAATGTTCCAAATACTGGTTCTAGTACTTTGCTGTTTGCCTTTCATATAACGACCTTGTGGACTGTTTACCCGAGCTATATTGCGTTCATATTCTTTGCGGTAAGCGGTAATATTGATCCGCTTTTCATGACTCTTACCAATACATTACTGTTTTATCGGGCATCCCTTGCAATCACTACGCTTAGTAAAGTACACGACTCCCAACTCCCGCCTTCTTCAATCTTTAAATGTGGAATTGTGTAATAAGTAAAACCTTCGACTTCCGACTCCTTCAATCTTTAAATCATGCTTTAAAATAAGGAAATAAAAATCCGGTTCTGTGTTAATCCGAAAATATAGCCTCTTTTTACTACATCATCATTTTACCACATAAAACCATTCTTATACAACAAATATTTATTTTTAAGTATAATAAATAGTAAGTTTATCCCGCTGTTAAGATGTTAATTATATAGTAATATTGTTTGGTGAATTATTATTATATATCATTATTAAAAGCCTAAATATAATGTTTAGGCTTTTTTATAGTTTATAGGAAAAAAAATCAATAAAAAGTTGGGGCTTAAATTTAAAAATAGCGTTTTTTCACTTCTATTGCTACTGCTTTTGTCGGGATTCTTTTCTTTTGGGCAAAACAATAGCACGTCTCAAGAGGACCCTCTAAACAATTTCATCAAAATAAATTCTGTCCAAGAACGCTTTGATTATTTTTTTAAAGAAACGGATCATTATAGAGAAAGTTCTGCTTATAAGTGGATAGATTCTGTAAATGAGGCTATTGATGTAGCAGAAAAAAATAGCGATTCTACCGCAGTTTTTAAGTATAAAACAATGCTGATGAAATTGTATTACGATATTGGTAATTACGACAGAAGTGCGTTGATAGGAGAATTGTTATATACCGAAGAAAAAAAGCTTGATAAACACATAAAAGTAGAAATCCTAAAAACTCTCGATGTAGTTTATAGAGAGCTTCAAATTTATGATAAACAACTAGAAACTAGACGAGCCTTAAAAGGTTTAGGGGAGAATATTGTATTGTATGATGTTTATGCAGAATTAGGTTTATACAGGCAGGCTATGATGGAATATATTATAGCAAATCAAAGTAAGCTTGAAAGTTCTGGCAACAAATTATATGAGGCAGAATATTACAATGTTTTAGGGTCTTATTTGTTAAAAGATGGATCTATTTATACCGCATATAAAAACATCCAAACCGCTAGAGATCGGATTAATAAATTCTTAATTGTTAATAGAAATTTATCTGTAAAAGAATTTAATGAAGCTATTTATTTAAAAGGAAAAATAGACAGTAATTTAGGGAAATGTAAAATGTTTCAGAATAAATTTGAAGAAGCTATTCCGTATTTGGAAGCTGGAATTTCTTCAAGTAAAATTCATGATAAAGGAAAGTACTCCAAAACAATTGTAAATTTATGGGAAGCCTTAGCGGAGTGTTATTTAGAAATAGGTAATTTAGAAATTGCTCATAAGTATCTGGATAGCATCGTTTTAGATCAGAAAATAGTAAAATCTAATATTGTAAACTACAATAGATTACGTGCTAATTTTTATTTAAAAGATAGCAACCCAGACTCTGCTTCTTTATTTTTTAAAGAGTATGTTAAACTAAAAGATTCTCTGGATTATAGCAGTAGAAAAAAGCAACTTTTGAGTTTGTTAGTTCAGTTTGATTTGAATAACCAAAAGGAAACTATAGAGAAGCAACGTCTTAATTTAGAAAAAAATAAAACTGAAATTTTAGAAAGGGAGAAAACAATTTATTTAAGTGTGTCTGCACTTATATTATGTTTTATATCTGTATTAGGACTTATAATAGCGTACGCTAGAAGTATTAAAAATAAGCGACTCATAGAGAATCAAAAGAAAATTATAGAAAACTCTTTAATAGAAAAGGATTCCCTGCTTAAAGAAATTCATCATCGTGTTAAAAACAACCTTCAAGTGGTTTCTAGTTTGTTGAGTATTCAAACCAAAAACACTAAAAGTAAAGCCGCTATAAATGCCTTGGAAGAAGGTAAGAGTCGCGTAAAAGCAATGGCTCTTATTCATCAGAAATTATATCAAAACGAGGATCTTTCGGTTATTAAAATGCAAGAGTATATAGAATCTCTTGCTGCCAGTATACAATCGGTTTACAAAAAGAATGGTTATAAAATTAATCTTCATATCAATGCGGTACAAACCGAATTGGATGTGGATAGAGCAATTCCTATTGGGTTGATTTTAAATGAATTAATATCGAATTCTTTTAAATACGCTTTTCAAAATGATAAAAATGGAAATATTTATATCAATCTTTTAAAAGAGAACTCTCAAATTCATTTTGAATATAAAGATGATGGAATGGGACTTCCAGAAAATTTTGATGTAAAAGCGTCTGGTTCAATGGGGATGAACCTTATAAGTAGATTAACCAATCAACTTCGTTCTTCTTTAAATATAGATACCGAAGGTGTAGGTGTTCGTTTTTGGTTTAATTTCAATTAATTTTCTTTAATTTTAGAAGCTGAAAAAGAGTTATAATTTCTTAATTACTTTTTTGAGAACTTTTAAAATTTAGAATTATGAAAATTACATTTTACGGGCATGCCGCTTTGGGGATTCAAGTAGAAGATGTACATGTATTAGTAGACCCATTCATTTCTGGAAACGAAAAAGCTTCGCATATTGATATAGAAGCCATAAAAGCCGATTATATTTTAGTAACTCATGCGCATCAAGACCATACATTAGATGTGGAAAGAATAGCTAAACGTACAGGTGCAATTGTAATTTCAAATGCAGAAATAGCTGGACATTTTGCTAAAATGGATATAGAAACACATCCTATGAACCACGGCGGAAGCTGGGATTTTGAGTTTGGTTTAGTAAAGTATGTAAATGCAACACACTCTTCTTCGTTTGCAGATGGTTCTTATGGTGGGCAGCCAGGTGGGTTTGTTATTGAAGGAGAACATAAAAATATCTATATAGCTGGAGATACTGGACTTACTATGGATATGAAACTTATTCCGCTTTTTACAAAATTAGATTTAGCAATTTTACCAATTGGAGATAACTTTACAATGGGAATAGAAGAGGCTATCTATGTATCAAACTTTGTAGAATGTGATAAGGTTTTAGGCTACCATTTTGATACTTTTGGTTATATTGAAATAGACCATGAGAATGCAAAAAAGCAATTTTATAATGCAGGAAAAGACTTGATGCTTCTTGAAATAGGTGAAAGTATAGAGTTATAAATGAAAGTATCTTACAAAAAGTATATTTTAGAATTTAAACGTCCTAGTGGAACGTCAAGAGGCGTGCTTATAACCAAAGAAACTTGGTTTATAATTATAGAAGATGGTACTAAGTTTGGTATTGGAGAATGTGGAATTCTTCGCTCATTAAGTATTGATGATCGATCAGATTATGAAGAGAAGCTGAAATGGGTTTGCGAGCATATCCATTTAGGAAAAGACAAGCTCTGGGAGTTGCTTATAGAGTTTCCTTCAATTCAATTTGGAGTGGAACAAGCATTTTTATCTTTTGAAAGTAAAAATTCTTTTGAATTATTTCCTTCGGATTTTTCTAAAGGAAAAGCTTCAATCCCTATAAATGGATTAATTTGGATGGGAGAAGAGGCCTTCATGAAAGAGCAGATTAAAGATAAAATAGAAGCAGGCTTTGATTGCATTAAAATGAAAATTGGAGCCATAGATTTTGATGCAGAATTTGAGCTTTTAAAAGCTATCCGAAGAAACTTTTCAGCAAAAGAAATAGAATTACGAGTAGATGCCAATGGTGCGTTTTCTACTCATGAAGCTAAAAATAAACTAGAAAGATTAGCATCTTTAGACTTGCATTCCATAGAACAGCCTATAAAACAAGGGAATTGGCATGAAATGGCTAAGCTTTGTAAGCATACAGAATTGCCAATTGCTTTGGATGAAGAATTAATAGGGGTATTTTCTGTAACAAAAAAGAGAGAATTACTACAAACAGTACAGCCACAATACATTATTTTAAAGCCAAGTTTGGTTGGAGGGTTTAAAGGTTCTCAAGAATGGATTTCGCTATGCCAGGAGTTAAATATTGGTTGGTGGGTTACAAGCGCTTTAGAGAGTAATATCGGTTTAAATGCCATAGCACAATGGACAGCAACATTACAAAATAAAATGCCTCAAGGTTTGGGTACTGGAAGTTTATATACCAATAATATTGAGAGTGCCTTGGAAGTAAAGAATGGGGCTTTACATTATAACATAAATAAGAACTGGGATATGAGTCTTTTAAAATCTATTTGATTTTTAAATGCTCATTAATAAATTTAGAAACCAACCGATATAATAGTTAAGGGCATTACAGTTGTCCATTGAAAAATAATAAATAGTAACGGATGAAGTATATAGAACAAGTATTTAAATATAAACACGAATTTTGGAGGTATTTATTAGGCTCTATAGTTATAATTTTTGTTAGTCAGATTATGCAAATTCCATTTGTATTAGCGGTACTTTACAAAGAAGGGGTTAGCGTATTAGAATCTGGAGACGGTTATAAGTTATTAAGTGTTTTAGAACCCAATTTAAATTTGTTTTTATTAATGCTCCCATTTGCTGTTTGTCTTCCCTTGTTATTTTTATGGGTTAAAAAGTTTCATGAGCAGTCAATCATATCTTTAACTACAGCAAGAAAAAAGATAGATTGGAAGCGTGTAAAATTTTCTTTTTTATTATGGGCAGGAATTACAGCTGTTTTGGTAATAATAGACATTCAATTAGCTCCAGAAAATTATGAGTACAATTTTAAACTAGTTCCATTTGTAATTTTATTTTTGATAGGAGTTATTATGATTCCGATTCAAACCAGTTTGGAGGAGTATATTTTTAGAGGGTATTTAATGCAAGGTTTTGGAGCTTTGTTTTTAAATAAATGGGCACCACTTTTATTAACTTCTTTTATTTTTGGTGGTTTGCATGCCTTTAATCCTGAAGTAGCTAAATTAGGATATGAGATTATGGTATATTATATTGGAACAGGATTGTTTTTAGGAATTTTAACTTTAATGGACGATGGAATGGAGCTAAGTCTCGGATTTCATGCAGCAAATAATCTAATTACTGCTTTGTTGGTTACTGCAGATTGGACAGCGTTTAGAACACATTCTATATACAAGGATGTTTCTAATCCAGAATTAGGATGGGATATTTATATACCTGTTTTAGTGGTGTTCCCAACTTTACTTTTTATATTTTCTAAAGTTTATAAATGGTCAGATTGGAAAGAAAAATTAACAGGAAAAATTACAGCACCTATGGTTGTTGAAAAAATATCCGAAACAAATCCGCTATAAACTTTTTTATCAACTAAAACCGCTTTAATTTTATTGCTGAATAATGATTAATAACATCAGCAATGGAAAATACACCTTCTTTTGATAAAGTACATTTAAGATTTAAACTTAACGGAACTTATTTTGATCGGGAAGATCTAAAGGAAGTAGCTTATAGCTTTGTAAAAGAAGGAGAACCTTATGAGCAATCTATAGGCGATTTTTTAATGGACTGGCTTAACAATAAAGACCATTTATACGTTCGTACTTCTGGTTCTACGGGGACGCCAAAACATATCAGAATTCAAAAACAGTTTATGGTGAATTCTGCCATAGCCTCTGGAGATTTTTTTAATATCTCTGTAGGAGATTCAGCTTTGCATTGTCTACCTGCGGAATATATTGCCGGAAAGATGATGCTTGTTAGAGCTATGATTCTTGGTTTAGAAATAGATCTCGTAGCGCCAACATTACATCCGTTAATTGAGAAGGAATATGATTTTTCTGCAATGATTCCTTTACAGGTGTATAATTCTCTTGACAAATTAAACAATATAAAACAACTTATTGTTGGTGGTGCAGCTGTAAAAAAGGAACTTATTGAAAGCGTTCAGAATAAAGACACTTTGGTGTATGAGACCTATGGAATGACAGAGACTGTTACGCATATAGCAGCCAAGCAAATTAATAATTTTAGGTCTGCTGAAGCTATGGAGAACGCACATTTTAAAGTACTTCCAAATGTGAAGGTTACCTTAGATAAGCGTAATTGTTTGGTAATTGATGCTCCTTATATTGCTGAAGAAACTATTGTAACCAATGATATTGTAGCGTTAATTAGCGCAGATGAATTTGATTGGAAAGGACGTTACGATAATATTATAAACTCTGGTGGGGTAAAACTTATTCCTGAACAGATTGAAAAGAAACTTGCTCCTATAGTTCAACAGCGGTTTTTTGTATACGGAATTGAAGATGCCGAACTAGGAGAAAAATTAATAATGGTTGTAGAAGGGAAAGAAGATTCTAAATTGGAAACAGAAATAAAGAAAGTGGGGGATTTAGAGAAATTTGAACATCCTAAATCTATTTACTTTTTAGATAAGTTTTTAGAGACTAAAAATGGAAAAGTAATTAGAGAACCCAGCGTACATAAGGCTCTAGGAGCTTAAAAACAGGTTTTTAGAATTGATTTCTATAAAAGAGTCATTGTTATTGCCTTAATCCCTCATAGAGGGTCTAATTCTCCAGAGCCTGTACTGAGTTTGCCGAAGTACTCTGCGTCGAAATGAGTTAAATTTGTTTCCTTTAACTACCTCGCGGGCTTGCCCCGAGGTAGTTGATTTTTTTAATTATTATCAAGGCAATAACAATGACCAATAAAATTGCTACAATATTTTTTTATACGTACGCCATTTCTTTATAAGTTGCGGATTGTAATCTTTCCAAAGCGCTTGTACTTGATTATTTGTTTCTAATTCAGGATTTGTTTCTACAATTTTAATCCCTTTATTTACAAAAACCTCATTTACTTTATGGAAAATTATAGCTGTTAACCCTTTTCTCATATATTCTGGAGCAACACCAATTAAAAGCATGGTGGCTTTGTCGTTCTTTTTTTGAGCTTTTAAAAGATGATAAAATCCAAAAGGGAAAAGCTTACCATTTGCTTTTTGTAAAGCTTTAGAAAAAGAGGGCATAATAACAGAAAAAGCGACTAAATTATTATTTTCATCGGCAATTAGGTTTACATAATCTGGATCTAAAAACTTGAGATACTTGTTTTTATAATGTTCAATTTGATATGGTTTTATAGGAACAAAAGACTCTAAATCTTTGTGAGATCTATTCATTAAGTCAAAAATAGCTTCCGCATGAGGCAGTAAAGATTTGGTAGTGGGAATATCAATAAGTTTCAAATTGTATTTTTGCATGATTAAATTTGAAAACTTAGCTAGTTTTTCATAAATCTTATCAGGAGTAATAATTTCATACTCTTTCCAATCAACTTCTTTAGAAAAACCTACTTTTTCCATCAATTCAGGATAATAAGCATAGTTATAATTGGTAGTCATACTCCCAATTCTATCAAAGCCTTCAATAAGCATTCCTGCTTTGTCCATATTAGAAAACCCTGCTGGGCCCTCACAATATTCTAAATTATTTTCCTTTCCAATAGTAAAAACCCTATTGAATAAGGCTTCTGTAACTTCTGGATCTTCAATAGCATCAAACCATCCAAAACGCAATTTATTTTTTCCTAAATTGTTTACTTCATTCCAATTAATAATGGCACAAACACGACCAACAATTTTATTGTTTTTATAAGCTAATAAAAACCAAGCTCTTGCATCTTTGAATGCAGGATTTTGATCTTTATTAAAATTATTAAGTTCTTCTTTTATAATTGGAGGAACCCAATTTTTAGATTTTTTATAAAGTGAAAAAGGAAATTTTACAAACTGTTCTAATTCCTTTTTAGTAGTAACTTCTTTTACTTCAATCATAAATTACTCATTAGTGTCAATTTCCTCGAAAGGATTATTCTTTTTACGTTTTTTCTTAGCTTCTTTGATAAATTCTTTGTCTTCGTCCGAAAGATTATCTATTTGTTTTGGTTTATCACTATGGTTATCAATTCGGTATGATACACCTATAGAACCAAAAAATCGAGATGGAGTGTCTTTTATATTAATTCCTAAAGAGGCATCTACTTGTAAGTTTTTACTGAATAGTCTAGCAGCACCTCCTCTAAAAATTCCATCCCCATAGGCATCACTTTTATATCCTTGGTGCTCCACAAAGATAGAATATCTATGGTCTGGAAGGGCATGGGTTAAGGTGATTATATAATTAAACAAAGGATCGTCTGAAGTAAATTTGTCATAAATAAAATTCATAACCAATACCCAATTTGCTGTAAAATGGTTTTGGGTTGCTATCATTACTTTAGGACTAATTTGTGGATCTTCTGGATAGAATGGATTATCTCCAAAATTAAAATTTGCACCAGCATAAACTGCAACCGCAGGGATTAAATCTCTCCATTGTACATGGTGATTTGCTTTCCAGCTATATAAATTTGGTTTATTTTTTTCTGCATCTTTATAGGGGTCGTATACTAAATATTTAAATCCAAGAGTGTTTTTAGTAAAATTGCTACGCGTATAATCAACAGACGGAGAAGTAGAGAAATCGGTTAAATTTTCTTTTATAAAAGTTCCATCCAATATAACTTCCAATTGTTCAAACAAAAAGCCATAGCGAATAGCGTAATCCATACCATATCTGTTGGCCTCTGTTTCCAAGAGTGTATGTTCTTGTCTTTCATAATATAAGCCACCTTCACCCTGAATAACATTTTTACCAACAGCAAAGGCACTATAGGAGGCTCCTGGGCGATTGGAATTAATTACTTCTGTATATTGAGCTTTAATTTGTTGGGCTGATAAAAATAAAATAGCAATAAAAAGGCAAAGTTTGTTCATATCAAAATTTGGTTTGTTCTCTGTTTTTAAAATATTGTTGTCCGATAAAAATTAATGGGATTTATCGGCTTCCACTTATATTAAGGTTTAAATGATATCCTCAAAATAGACCCCCTGCTATTAATAAAAAAGAATAAAAAGAGGATTTTCAATAATGTTGTTTCTTTAAACTGCATATTTTATGATAGTTAAGATTTAGTCTTTGTTCTTTTTTCTTATAGCGAAGCGGTCTTGTATTTTTACTCGGACATTAATGTTTTTAAAAGAGTATTACTTATAACGAAAATAAATTTTTTAAGGTAAAAATGGGATGTAAATATCGTGAAAATTATATCTTTTTCCTCAAGGATTTTACATCCATCATTTAATAGAACTGTTTTTTTACTGATTTTATTATTTTTTTAAGGATTTATATCCTGTTTTACGCTCAATGTATTGTATTTTTGAAAGTATTTTCAAAGTGAAATTCAATGCAATTATTAAGAACAATTTTAATTATACTTCTTGTTTGGTACGGGTTCAAAATACTTTCACGTTTATTTGGACCTTATCTAATAAAATACGCATCTAAAAAGATGGAGAAGAAGTTTAGTCAGCAATTTGGACAACAGCAAAATCAACGTCGTCAAGAAACAAATTACAAAGAAGGAGAAACAGTAATAGATAAAAAACCTACTAATTCTGATAAAAATTCTTCAGAAAAAGTTGGAGAATACATCGAATATGAAGAAATTGACTAACTAAATTTAATTTTAATGACTAACCAATTAAAAAAAATACTACCACATTTTGTGGTATTTTTAGTTTTTATACTTACCTCCTTAATTTATTTTTCTCCGGTATTGCAAGGAAAGAAAATTTTCCAGAGTGATATTGTTCAGTATATCGGAATGTCTAAAGAGCGCAACGATTTTAAAGACAAAACAGGGGAGGAGTCTTATTGGACAAATAGTGCTTTTGGAGGAATGCCAACGTATCAATTAGGAGCTAATTATCCTCATAATTATATAAAAAAATTAGATAAAACGATTCGTTTTTTACCTCGTCCTGCAGATTATTTATTCCTTTATTTTATTGGTTTTTACATACTTCTGTTGGTGTTAAAAGTAGATTGGAAATTGGCAGGTATTGGAGCCTTGGCTTTTGGATTTTCTACTTACTTAATTATAATTCTCGGGGTTGGTCATAATGCAAAAGCACATGCTATTGGTTATTTTCCATTTGTTTTAGCAGGAATATTATTGGCATTTAAAAAACGATATATAGCAGGTTTTTTAGTAACCGCCTTTGCAATGGCTTTAGAAATAAACGCCAACCACTTCCAAATGACATATTATTTAATGTTATTAGTATTGGTTTTTGGAATTGTATATTTAATAGATGCCTTTAAAAAGAAAGAACTTCCTCATTTCTTTAAAACTGTTGGCATTCTTGTTGTTGCTGTAGTTTTGGCTATTGCAACCAATGCAACGAACCTTTTGGCTACTCAGGAATATGCAAAGTGGAGTACAAGAGGGAAAAGCGATTTAACTATCAATCCAGATGGTTCTTCCAAGGTAAATACAAGTGGATTAGATAAAGAATATATAACAAGTTATAGCTACGGTATTTTTGAATCTTTAAATCTGTTTGTACCACGACTCCTTGGTGGGGGAAATGATGAAGATTTAGGAAAAGATTCTAATAGTTATGAATATTTAGTAAAGCAAGGAGTTCCGCCTGCTCAAGCTCAAGATTTTGTAAAAAATCAGGCAGCACATATGATGTATTGGGGAGATCAGCCTGGTACAGCGGGTCCTGCTTATGTAGGAGCTGTTGTTTTCTTTTTATTTCTGATGAGTTTATTCTTGCTGAAAGGAAATTTAAAATGGTGGCTTATAGCGGGCTCCATTTTATCTCTTATTCTCTCATGGGGACATAATTTTAGCATCTTAACAAATGCTATGATTGATTATTTTCCTTTATATGATAAATTCAGAGCAATAACTTCTATACAGGTGCTTTTAGAATTGTGCTTTCCAGTCTTAGCCATTCTTAGTTTGAAAGAGTTGCTTAGTAATAATGTAGATAATACCCAGAAATTGAATGCTTTGAAATGGTCGTCGGTTATTGCAGGAGGAACGGTTGTTTTATTATTTTTATTAAAAGGTACTTTCGATTTTTCGCATGCAAATGATGCTTATTACCGACAACAATTTGACCAGATGGGATTAAATCAATTGATGGGAAGTATTAAACAAGATCGAATGGCTCTCTATACAAAAGACCTCTTTAGAACTCTTGTTTTAGTAGCTATTTCTGCTGGGGTTATTTGGATGTTTATCAAACAGAAATTAAAATTAAATTATGCTATTCTTGCTTTTGGACTTTTGTTTTTAGTAGATTTAGTAGGGATTGACAAACAATATGTAAACAACGAAGACTTTGTTTCTGCTAGAGTTTTAGACAAGCCCTTTCAAACTTCAGAAGTTGATAAACAAATTTTAGAAGACACAGGTTATTATCGAGTTTTTAATACCCAAGAAAGTATAAATGGGGCTAGTACTTCTTTCTATCATAAATCGTTAGGAGGTTATCATGCTGCTAAGCCAAAGCGTTTACAAGATTTGTTTGAATATCAAATAGCAAATAACAATGTATCGGTTTTAAACATGCTTAATGTAAAGTATATAATTAGACCTAATGATAAGGGACAGTTATATCCAGCAAATAATCCGTATGCAAATGGTCCTACGTGGTTTGTAAATCAATTAAAAGCAGTAGAAAATGCAGATGCAGAAATGAAAGGGCTTGCTGATTTGGATGTTAAAACTACAGCTCTTTTTGATAAAAGTAAATTTAATAATATAGCAGAAAATACTTTTACTGTAGACAGTGCTGCTACTATTGATTTAACAGATTATCAGCCTAATAAGTTAACTTATAAAAGTTCAAACCCTAATAAAGGAATAGCTGTTTTTTCTGAAATGTATTATCCGCACGGTTGGAGAGTTTCTGTAGATGGACAATTTGTTGAAGAGTTTCGGGTAAATTATGCATTGAGAGCGTTAGAACTACCTGCTGGTAATCATACCATTGTATTTGAATTCGATCCTCAGGTTGTTAAAACGGGCAGTACTATTAGTCTAGCAAGTAATGTTTTATTGTTTTTGTTGCTATTAGGAGGTGTTTTTTATCAGTATAAGAATCGCACATCAAAAGAAGATTAATTTGTATTGATGAAACCTTTATAGAAGGATTAATTTTTAGCTTAATCATCTAAAATCAATTAATAAACTACCTCGAGGCAAGTCTATGAGGTATTCAAAGGAAATAATTTAATCCATTTAGACGTAGAGCCCTTCGGTTAACTCAGGACAGGCTTTTGGAAATAAAACCCTTAATGAGGTATTTAAATTGAATATATTCGTGTGAAAAAAGTTTTAATCATATGTTATTATTGGCCTCCTGCTGGAGGACCAGGAGTGCAACGTTGGTTGAACTTTGTAAAGTTTTTGCCTGAATTTGGTATAGAACCTGTTGTTTATATTCCTGAAAATCCGGATTATCCAATGGAAGATGCTTCTTTTTTAGCAGAAGTTCCAAAGGAGGTAACAATACTAAAGCAGCCTATTTTTGAGCCTTATAAATTTGCTTCAATTTTTTCAGGCAAAAAGACAAAACAGATTAGTAAGGGGATTATTTCTAATAAAAAACAATCGTTTACAGAAAAGGTTTTACTTTGGATTCGTGGAAATTTTTTCATTCCAGATGCGCGTGTTTTTTGGGTAAAACCCTCGGTAAACTACTTAAAAAAATATTTAGAAAATGAGGATATAACAACCATTATAACTACTGGACCGCCACATAGTGTACATTTAATAGGAATGAAGCTTAAAAAGCAATTAGACCTAAAATGGATAGCCGATTTTAGAGATCCTTGGACAAATATTGGATATCATTCTGCTTTAAAACTCACTAAAAATTCGCAACAAAAACATAAAAAATTAGAGCATGAGGTGCTCAATTCAGCCGACCTTATTGTAACTACCAGTTATACTACTAAAGTTGAGTTTGAAACTATTAGTTCTAAGCCTATTGAAGTTATTACAAATGGTTTTATAACTCCCGAAATTAAAAAAAGTAAGGTAGATAAAAAGTTTACGGTATCTCATATAGGGTCTTTGTTGTCTGGCAGAAATCCAAAAGTTTTATGGAGTGTAATAGGGGAGTTGTTAGAGGAAAATCCAGATTTTAAAAAGGATTTTCAATTGCAATTAGCTGGAGCAGTAAGTAAAGAGGTTTTGGAGTCCATAAAAGCTTATAAAATTGATGAGAATCTTTCGATTTTAGGATATGTAGCACATCAAAAAGCAATAGAACTGCAAAGGGCTACTCAGGTTTTACTTTTAATAGAGATTGATGCAGAAAAAACGAGAGGGATTATTCCTGGAAAATTGTTTGAGTACATGGCAGCTACCCGACCTATTATAGCTCTGGGTCCAAAACAATGGGATGTTGCTCGTATTTTAGAAGAAACTAATGCAGGAGTGTACTTTGATTATACGGAGAAAGAAAAACTAAAAGAAACATTACTTTCGTTCTATAAAGCTTATAAAAATGATAATTTGTATGTAAATTCGGTTGACATAGATAAATATCATCGGAAATCGCTTACTAAGCATTTAGCAAGTATCATTTAAGAATATGGGAATTGTATTTAACCAAACATTTAAAAACACTGTAGTTACCTACATCGGGTTTGGTATTGGTGCCATAAGCACCCTTTTTCTTTATACTAATTTCCTTACAGATGCTTATTATGGATTGGTAGCTTACTTGCTTTCCGCAGCAAATATAGTAATGCCTATTCTTGCTTTTGGAGTACAAAACACATTAATTAAATTTTATACTTCCTACAAAAATGAGCAGGAGCAAAATGCCTTTACAGGTTTTATGTTTTTGCTCCCACTAGTAATAATTATTCCTGTAGGAATTATTGGGTTGTTATGTTATCATTGGATTGTAGAATATTTATCGACTACAAATGAAATAGTAGAACCCTATGTTTGGACTATTTTTGTATTAGCTTTTTCAATGGCTTATTTTGAGGTTTTTTATGCCTGGGCAAAAGTACATATGAAAAGTGTTTATGGAAATTTTTTGAAAGAAGTTTACCATAGATTAGTAGTTATGGTACTTCTTTTTTTAGTGTATTTTGAGATTCTTACTATTCCAATGTTTATCTATTCTTTAATTGGAGTTTATTTTAGTAGAATGTTTTTAATGTTAATTAGCGCTTTTATAATTAAAAAACCTCATTTTGTATTTAGCTTACCAGCTAATTATATAAATGTTTTAAAATATTCGTTTTTAATAATCCTAACAGGTTCTATTGCCGCAGTTTTATTGGATATAGATAAGGTAATGCTCGGGCAGTTTAAGGATATTGAAAATATTGCTTATTATAATGTGGCGGTGTTTATAGCTATTGTAATTGCAGTTCCTGCAAGGGCAATGCATCAAATTACTTATCCAATTACAAGTAAACTCTTAAATACTAAAAACTTTAAAGAGCTGGATGTACTTTATAAAAAGAGTTCGATAAACCTTTTTATTGTTGGCGGATTTATTTTTTTACTGATTATTTTAAATATAAACGAATTATATAAATTACTGCCAGTACAATACAGTGGAGGAGTAACGGTTGTTTTTCTGATCTCTTTGGCCAAGTTATTTGATAATTTAATAGGGAATAATAATGCTATTATTTTTAACTCCGATTATTACCGAATGGTATTGCTTTTTGGAGTTCTATTAGCTGTTCTAACAGTAATATTAAACGTTATTTTTATTCCTATTTTTGGAATAAATGGAGCTGCGTTTGCTACTTTTTTAGCATTTACACTCTACAATTCTATTAAATTGTATTTTGTTAAAGCAAAACTTCATTTACAGCCTTTTACAAAAAATACCCTTAAAACTTTTTTACTGATTATTACTTTGTTAGGAGCCTTTTATTATTGGGATTTTAACTTTAATCCGATAGTTAATATTGTTTTAAAGTCTACTTTGATAGGAGTTGTGTTTGTTTTTTTCTTATATAAATTAAAGCTTTCCGAAGATATAAATTTACTTATTGATAAAAACATAAGTCGATTTTATTAATCACTCACAAAGTGTTTATCTCACGATTTTTTTTCTGAATTTATTGAAGGGTACTTCTATATTGAAATGAGCGAAAACTATTTCGTTTTAAAAACTTACCTCATAATAGTTAATTCAATATCTATAAAAATGAAAAATCCGTAAACATTGCTGCTTACGGATCTTTCCTATTAACGAACTAAATTTTATAAATTTCTACTACTACTTCTACTAGAAGAAGATCGTGTTGCAGATGTAGATCTTGAGGGAGTAGCTCTTGTAGCCTTTACATTACTAGATCTAGAACTCCTACTTGAAGTTGAGTAATTGTTATTTTTAGAACTTCTACTATTACTACTACTTGATCTATTATTAGTAGAGGTTCTAGTAGCTGGACTGGTAGTGCTTCTTGTACTTTTAGTACTAGTCTTTACAGATCTACTAGGAGATTTTGTATAACTATTAGAACTTCTTGTAGCGTTACTACTTCTGCTAGTACTCGTTGGAGTTGTTCTGTTTGAAGTAGTTGTAGCTCTATTTGAATTAGAGTTCCGTGTTGCAGAATAACTAGTTCTTGTATTAGAAGTAGTTCTATTAGCGCTACTTCTATTACTTTCATAAGCTAAACTTCTACTACGTACATTTCTTGTAACCTGCGCATCGCTTCTTTTGCTTACACGTCTATCATTTTGATAAATATTTCTTCTTGAGTTATTTTCTTTATAATGATAGTTCCTTCCAACACTTGCATACGAACGTCTGTTGTTATTTTTATACGGTTTGTAATATGTATATCTAACTGGGCTATAATACCTTCTATATGGTTGATAGTAAACCATGCAATATGAAGGACGTGGTCTTACAAAATATCTGTGGTAAGGTCTGTAAACATAAGCTCTATTATATACATTAATATAACCCGATGAATGTGTATAAACGCCATTTCCGTTATAGTAAATATTTAATCCACCAATTCTGTTAACATAGTTTCCTCTGTATAAAACATCTACCATTCCAATTCTTGTTACTCTTCCGTAGAAATCATAGTAAATAGGAGTGTTTTCTACTTGAATTACAGCACCATAATCATCGTATTGAACATAGGCATCATATCGGTATCCAGAATTGAAAGTTATGCTTACATTTCCAGTATTTATACTTGCTCCAAAGTATTGAGGATTATCAATATAGAAGTCAAATTCTCCATCTGGATAAACAGAAAATGTTACTCCGTTTTCAGTAAAGATGAATGAGTTGTTATATCCAAAACTTGATGTTGTTTTTGATGTATCTGAATTAGCAAAGCTTGTACTTGTACCAAGAAAGACAGAAATAAAAATAAATAATAGCTTTTTCATAATTTCTAGGTTTTTTAATTAAACAAAAATCATTTTTAAATGACTCTCGCATATTAGAAATCAAACTGCGTGCCAAAAAATGCTTTGTATTTCATGATAGGATTTAAATTATTGAATATCAACATTTTAAAAATTAATTTTATTTTATTTTTATAGTTGCTTTATATTTCCGCCACAGATTCACGGATTTATTTATTTTTCAATTACGGATAGACAGGAGATAAAAAAATATTCGTGTATTCGTGGCAAATAGGCTTTCATAGAAAATAAAAAAGCTATAAAAAAAGAACACCTCACCATTTGATTTAACAAATTTAGGTGCGGTGTTCTCAACTAACCAACCAAAAAAAAATTCAACTATGAAATTTATAGTGTTTATTTCAAACAGCGTGCCAAAATATATGGCTCAACTATTTTAACTAATTATTTGCTTTTAAATCCCTTATTGAGGGTTTTGTTCTCGAGAGCCTGTCTTGAGTTTACCAAAGGACTCTAAGTCGAAATGGATTAAATTATTTTCTTTTAATATCTCGTAGGCTTGCCTTGAGGTAGTTGATTAATTACTTGAGTTAAAATACAATCCCGCTTCGCTATAAGAAAAAAGAACAAAGACTAAATTTTAACTATCATAAAAAGAGTAGTTTAAAAAAAACTAAAAACCCTCTTTTTTCATTTTTATTAATAGCAAGGGGCTATTTTGAAAACCTCATTTTGAACCTTGATATAAGTGAAATCCAATAAATCCCGTTAACTTTTATCGGACAACAATACTTTTAAATATAAAGTTATTATTATAACCCGTTGTGCATTTAGAAAAAGTTGTGCAAACTGCTAAAATGCAGTAAATTGTAGTAACCACACTATAATTTATATGCACAACTTTCAAGCAAATTACGACAAAATCCTCAAGGTTTTAAAAGAATTGGATTGTAAAATGGATTATTTACATCAAATCCGTAAACCTAAATTAAGAGATAAAGAGCTTATAGCTATTGATTTAACATCAGAATATATGAGTGTTGATAGTGAATGCCAGCTTTTTCGAATGTTACCTGCTGGTCTATCCAGCAAAATAGAGCGCAGTGTCTACAATAGAAGAAAGCGTAAGTTGTTTTCTTTTAGAGAATCACTTCGCAAGGCATTAGTGAGAAAGTTGAATAAATCTGAGCATTGTTATATTGTTGACAGTATGCCGTTAGAGGTCTGTAAATTATCAAGAAGCGCTAGAAGTAAGATATGTAAAGAACAAAACTACAGTCTGCCCGAAAAAGGATATTGTGCAAGTCAATCAAGCCATTATTATGGATATAAATTACATGCTGTCTGTTCTGCTCAGGGTGTTATCGAAAGTATGGATATTAGTCCAGCCTCTGTGCACGATATTAATTATTTAAAGGATATAAAGCATCAATTAAGTGATTGCATATTACTTGGTGATAAAGGGTATTTGTCGGCTGAATATCAATTGAATTTATTTGAATATCATAATATTAGACTTGAAACCCCTATGAGAACAAACCAGCATAACTATAGGGAGCAGCCGTACGTTTTTAAGAAATCCAGAAAGCGTATTGAAACATTGTTTTCTCAACTTTGCGACCAATTTATGATTCGAAGGAATTATGCTAAATCTTTTGAGGGATTCAAAAACAGAATATTATCTAAGATTACGGCTATGACGGTCATTCAATATATAAACATATTTGAATTCAACAGAAATATCAATAACCTAAAAATCAATATTGCCTAAATGCACAACGGGTTATTATATTTCTAAGCTATATCTACTAGGTCTCTTTTAAAAGGAATTTCTTACAATGGTGGAAGTTAAGCTTGTGTTAATCTAAATAATTACCTTTTTCATAAAGCAAACCAAGGCCGTCGCATGCCCACCAATTACTTCGTATTTGAGAGTTGTCTAAAAAATATAGGTATTCTTCTTTTGCATTGGAACAAGAGCCTATAATAGAACTTTCTTCATTATAATAAAGGTTGAGTCCGCGTTCCTCTTCTGTTGCTTTAAGCTTGTAGGTGCCAGATATTTTTATGGTAGTATTATTACCTTCATCAAATCTAGTTTTTGTAAAGGTACTGTCTTGATTAAAGGTATATGTTTCTTGCCATTCCATATCGTTTTTTGTGGTGGTAGAATTTGGAATGTTTCCACTCATTTCAATTAAATACCAATTTCCCGTTATATCAATAGAAGTAGGGGTGTTATTTAAATCGGTAACATTATCATCACTATTACAAGAAATAAAAATTAAAAGGAATACTAAAGGCAAAGAAATAGTTTTCATCAATATATTTTTAAATGAATATCATTCCTAAGATGTTAAAAATGGTATATGGTTGCTTTTGGCTAGAGTTTTTCTTTTAGATACTGTCCAGTAAAGCTTTCTTTTATTTTACTAATTTCTTCGGGGGTTCCTTCAGCAATTAAATTCCCACCTTTTTCCCCGCCTAATGGTCCGAGGTCAATAATATAATCGGCACATTTAATTAAATCTAAATTGTGCTCCACAACAATAATTGAATGTCCAATTTCTAATAAAGCATCAAAAGATTTAAGGAGTTTTTTAATATCGTGAAAATGTAGCCCTGTTGTGGGTTCATCAAAAATAAAGAGGGTTTTATTTTTTGTTTGTCCTTTTACTAAAAAGGAAGCCAATTTGATACGCTGGGCTTCACCTCCAGAAAGGGTAGAAGAGGATTGTCCTAAAGTAACATACCCCAAACCAACATCTTGTAAGGGTTTAAGTTTTGAAACTATTTTAGATTGGTTGTGTTCATTAAAAAAAGCAACGGCATCATCAATGGTCATAGTTAAAATATCATCGATATTTTTATCGTTGAATTTTACTTCTAAAATTTCTTTTTTGAAACGTTTACCATGGCAAGTTTCGCATTCTAAATGCACGTCTGCCATAAATTGCATTTCTATAGTAACTTCTCCTTCTCCTTTACAAGTTTCGCAGCGTCCTCCGTCTACATTAAACGAAAAGTGTTTAGGTTGATACCCGCGTAATTTTGATAATTTCTCTTTTGAAAATAAACTCCTAATATCGTCATACGCCTTAATATAAGTAACTGGGTTTGATCTTGACGAACGTCCAATAGGATTTTGATCTACAAATTCTACGGAAGTAAGAGAGCTGTATTTTCCTTCAATACCAGAAAACTGACCTATTTTTTCGCCATACCCTCCAGTAGCTTTTAATATTGCTGGATACAATATTTTCTTTACCAAGGTACTTTTACCACTACCCGAGACTCCTGTAACTACCGTAAGTGTATTTAGTGGAAATGTAGCATCAATGTTTTTTAAATTGTTTTCTCGAGCACCTTTTATGGCAATATAATTTTTGCTTTTACGTCTGTTCTTAGGTACAGCAATTTCGTCCTTTCCGTTTAAATATTTAGCAGTAAGTGTATTTGCTTTTAAGAGTTGTTTGTAAGAACCTGTAGCCACTACATTCCCTCCTAAGGTTCCAGCTTCTGGACCAATATCTATAATTTCATCGGCAGCTTTCATTATATCTTCATCATGCTCAACTACAATAACTGTGTTTCCTAAATCTCGAAGCGATTGTAGAACTCCAATTAATTTTTCGGTATCTTTTGGATGTAATCCAATACTTGGCTCATCTAAAATATACATGGAGCCCACCAAACTACTTCCTAATGAGGTTGCTAAATTAATACGTTGAGACTCTCCGCCAGAGAGAGAATTAGATTTTCTATTTAGCGTTAAATAATCTAATCCAACATTACTCAAAAATTGGAGTCGACTATTAATCTCTTTCAATAAACGATTGGAGATTGCATTGTCGTTTTCGTTTAGTTTTAAATCTTCAAAATAGGCTTGAAGTTTGTCTAGAGACATTTCTACAAGATCTGTAATGATTTTATCACCAACTTTTACATAATTTGCCTCTTCTCTTAGTCTTTTGCCTTTACAGAGCGAACATTTTGTTTTTCCTCGATAACGAGAAAGCATCACTCTATTCTGAATTTTATAGCTTTTTTCTTCTAATTCAGTAAAAAAAGCAGTCAATCCAGTAAAATATTTATTTCCTTCCCAAACTAATTCTTTCTGTTTATCGGTTAATTCAAACCAAGGTTTATGGATAGGAAAATCAAATTTATAGGCATTATTTACAAGTTGATCTCGGTACCAACTCATGCTGTCTCCACGCCATGCAAAAATGGCGTTATCATAAATAGATAAATCTGTATTGGGAATAATTAAATCTTCATCCAAGCCAATTACATCCCCGTATCCTTCACAACGTGGACACGCGCCGTATGGATTATTAAAACTGAATAAATGTACGTTTGGTTCTAAAAACTGAATACCATCTAGCTCAAATTTATTACTAAAATGCATTTGTTTATCAGCAGATAAATCTTCAATAATACACTCTCCTTTTCCTTCAAAAAATGCGGAATCTACTGCATCTGCCAAACGGTTATAAAAATCTTCATCATCTTTAACAATAATACGGTCTACTACTAAAAAGAAATCGTTCTCAATTTCTGTTTCGATTTCTTCAATTCGTAAAACTTCATTTTTATATTTTATTCTAGCGTATCCCTGCTGAGCAAGGATTTCTAAAGTTTTAAGCACATTTCGATCCTCAGGAATATGAACAGGAGCTAGTAATAAAAGCTTACTTCGTTCTTCAAATGTTTTTACATAATTAATAACATCTGTAACTGTATTTTTTTTGACTTCGTTACCAGAAATAGGGGAGTAAGTTCTGCCAATACGGGCGTACAGGAGTTTTAAATAATCATAGATTTCTGTAGTTGTACCAACGGTAGACCGTGGGTTTGTAGAGTTTACTTTCTGCTCAATAGCAATGGCAGGAGCAATTCCTTTTATATAATCAACTTTAGGTTTATTTAATCGCCCTAAAAACTGTCTTGCATAAGAAGATAAACTTTCAACATAACGACGTTGTCCCTCGGCATAAAGTGTATCAAAGGCTAAAGATGATTTCCCACTACCTGAAAGTCCAGTTAAAACCACTAATTTATTTCGTGGAATAACTACATTTATATCTTTAAGATTGTGGAGTTTAGCTCCTTTTATAATGATGTTTTCTTTCGGGTTTACCGTATTAATATCTACCATAGCAATAAAACAAACCACAAAGATAAGAATCTAAAATGAGCTTTTGTAAGTGATGTTATAAGAAGATTTATGAAGTAAGAATAAATTGTTAATCTCTTTGATTATGAGATGTCTACTTAATTTTAAACGATTAGCGAAACGCACTTTTTGTTGAGATATTGTAACGTATCAGTAGAAATAATTAGAGAATTTGTAGAGAAATTTGTTTTTTAATTAAGAATTATATTATATTTGATTCCGAATCAACTTAAAAAATAGACGCCTATATCATAAAATTACTTTAAAACTAATGTATTAACACAGCGTTGCCAAGTAGGCAACACTCACATTTATTAAAAAGTAATTGTATGGAGAAAACTCTTCAAGACTCTGCTTTAGTAGCACAGTATATAAAAGGCGATGAAAAATCACTCGAAATATTAATTAATAGGCATTCTCAACGTATTTATAGCTTTATTTTTTCTAAAGTTTATGACAAAGACGTTACCGAGGATATTTTTCAGGATACCTTTATTAAGGTTATAAAAACATTAAAAAGAGGGAATTATAATGAAGAAGGAAAGTTTTTACCTTGGGTGATGCGAATTTCTCATAACCTTGTTATAGATTATTTCAGAAAAAATTCAAGAATGCCAAAATTTGAAGGGAGTGAAGACTTTAATATATTTTCCGTTCTTGGAGATCCAGCTCTTAATGCAGAGAAGCAAATAATAAAAGATCAAGTAGAAACAGATGTCAAAAAATTGATAGATGAACTTCCAGAAGATCAAAAGGAGGTTTTGTATATGAGATTATATAAAGACATGAGTTTTAAAGAAATTGCAGAACAAACAAATGTAAGTATAAATACAGCTTTGGGTAGAATGCGTTATGCTATCATAAATTTGAGAAAGATGGTAGAAAAAAATAATATTGTTTTAACTAATTAACACAATATAAAGAGAGTAGCTCCGTTATTTTATTATTAATAACAAAATTTGGGGCATGCAAAAACTTTACTCTTATCAAAAATCAAAATCAGAGCCATTAAAACCCAAAGAATCGACTATTGAATTTTTACTTAGTTATTCTAAGGCTTTAAGTGTTATGAAGTATAAAAAGTTAGCGTTTGATACTATATTAAACTAAACTTTTTCTAAAAAGACCTGTTGTAAATCAACGGGTCTTTTTTGTTTTGGAAGCTTCATATTCTTTAATTACAGATTTTCTACCAATCGTTTTAGTGATGATGTCTTTATCGAGATTCCACCCACGAGCTGGTGAATATTCACGAGCGTAATAAATAATTTGTAGATGAAGTTTATTCCATAATTCTTTTTTGAATAAACGCTTGGCATCTTTTTCAGTCTGAACTACATTCTTACCATTAGACAACCCCCAACGATACATTAATCTATGGATATGAGTGTCTACAGGAAATGAAGGAATTCCAAAGGCTTGAGACATTACCACACTAGCTGTTTTATGTCCTACTGCTGGCAAAGCCTCTAGCGCTTCCATATCTGCAGGAACTTCTCCATTATATTTATCTATTAAAATTTGTGATAAGCCATGGATTCCTTTTGCTTTCATTGGAGAAAGTCCAACAGGCTTTATAATCTCTCTAATTTCGTCTACAGTAAGTTTTACCATTTGATACGGATTAATGGCTCTGTCAAATAACAGTGGAGTAATTTGGTTTACTCTAGCATCTGTACTTTGCGCAGACATTAAAACGGCTATTAATAATGTATAAGGATCTGTATGGTCTAAGGGAATTGGAACGGTTGGATAAATACTTTCTAAAGTATCTACAACAAAATCAACCTTTTCTGCTTTGGTCATTTTTATGTAATTTTAAACAAAAATAGTAGAACAAAGTTCAAATAAAAAAAATGTTTATGAATACACTTAAAGTAGGAGATAAAGTACCAGATTTTACGGTGCAAGATCAAGATGGAAATGAGGTTTCTTTAGCTGATTATAAAGGAAAAAAATTAATTGTTTTTTTCTACCCAAAAGCTTCTACCCCTGGTTGTACTGCTGAAGCTTGTAATTTACGCGATAATTACAAAGAGCTCCAAGCAGAAGGTTATAGTTTGCTAGGAGTAAGCGCAGATTCTCAAAAAAGACAAACAAATTTTAAAAATAAATATGAATTTCCTTTTCCTCTTTTAGCTGATGAAGAAAAAGTTGTTATTAATGCTTTTGGCGTTTGGGGACTTAAAAAGTTTATGGGAAAAGAATATGACGGAATTCATAGAAAAACCTTTATTATTGATGAGAATGGAATAGTAACCCGTGTTATAGATAAGGTTAAAACAAAGGACCATGCTTCTCAAGTACTTGATTCGTAAGCAAGAACGAAGAATTAAGGATTAAGCATCTATACCCTAAATGTTAAACTGAGCTTGCCGAATTTATTATTTAAAACTTCGACAAGCTCAGCTTGATAACTAAAAATTACATTTTAGAAGACCTCTTTTTATAGGTGAAAAACAAAATTATTTTTGTTTCTCCTCAATTTCTTTTTTGGATTTGTAATCAAACAATCCTTTTTCTTTGATAAGTTCTGCAATACCTTTAGGGAGCATATGTTCCCATCCTTCTTCTCCTTCGGCAATACTTTTAAGAACTTCTCTTGAAAAAATATCTAAAATAGAATCGTCGTAATCAAAAATATCAACAACTTTTCCGTTGTATTTAAAGAACTTATAAAGCTCTTTCATACGTGGATGTACTTTTAGGTTGTTGCTGGTAGTTGTTAAACCAGTTTCTTGATCGATCATAGGGTAGAGGTATACTTTTAAATCTTTGTAGAAGAGTTTACCAAAAGCCTCCAAAATTCCACCACTTAAATGTCGGTAGTATTTTTCGTCAAAAATATCCACTAAATTATTAACTCCCATAGTAAGAGCCATACGTTCTTTAGTATATTCGGAGAAATACTCTACAAGTTTATAATATTCCTGGAAGTTTGAAATCATTACTGTCTGACCTAAAGAGCAAAGTAAACGCGCTCTATCCATAAAGTCTTCTTCATCAATTTCTCCTTCAGCACGTAAGTTAGAAAGTGTAATTTCAAAAACCACAACGGTATTATCAATATCCACTTTGTTTTCCCTAATAAATATGTCGTACGATTTTTTGTACATGTCCATATTTACCATGGTAACAGGTCTAAAGCTACCACGCAGTGCTAAAATATTTTTTTTGTATAGAATAGATGCTGGTAGAATGTTGTTTCCGTCAGGACCAAACATTACAGCATCGGTCATATTATTTTTAACAAGTTGTAAGCTCATTAAACGATTATCTACTTCTTCAAATCGTGGACCAGAAAAATTGATAGTATCAATTTCTATAGTATCATTATCGATATGATCGTATAGATATTTTAGTAATTTTTTTGGTTTATGATGCTTGTAAAAGGCTCCATATATAAGGTTCACACCAACAATCCCTAATGTTTCTTGTTGTAAACGAGCTTCGGTTTGCTTAAAACGAATGTGAAGCGCAATTTCATTATAATCTTCATTAGGATCTAATTGAAAACGAATTCCAAGCCAACCATGTCCTTTAAATTTCTTAGCAAAATCTATAGTAGCTACCGTATTTGCGTAGGAAAAAAATATTTTGTTTGGATTATCATCTCTTGGGATACGCTCTTCCATTAGGCGCATTTCATGAGACAGCATTTTCTTTAAGCGAGCTTCGGTTACATACCTACCGTCATCTTCTATTCCGTAGATAGCATCACTAAAACTTTTGTCGTAAGCACTCATGGCTTTTGCAATTGTTCCAGAAGCACCTCCAGCTCTAAAAAAATGCCTTACAGTTTCTTGTCCAGCTCCAATTTCAGCAAATGTTCCGTAAATATCCTCATTCAGATTTATTCGTAACGCTTTGGATTTTAGCGATGGAACATTCTCAAAGTTCTTATCCCCTTTTAAAACTAATGTCATTGCAGTTTTTTATTTACCGCAAAGTTAAAAAGATTCATGAAGCTATTCAGAATATAAATGATAAATTTGATAAAAAATTAGTGTTTTGAAGATTACCTTCCTCGGTACAGGAACATCACAAGGAATTCCAATTATAGGGAGCGATGACCCTGTTTCTAAAAGTAAAAACCCTAAAGACAAGCGTTTAAGGGTTTCTGTTATGATAGAATGGGACTCCAACTGCTATATTATTGATTGTGGACCAGATTTTAGACAGCAAATGTTAGCGCATGATGTTAAAAAAATTGATGGGATTTTATTTACACATGAACATGCAGACCATATTATGGGACTTGACGATATTCGTCCTTTCTTTTTTAGACAAGGAGATATTCCTATTTATGCCCATCCAAGAGTATTGAAATCTTTAAAAATTAAATTTGATTATATTTTTACTACGGAAGATCGATATCCTGGAGCTCCGGCGGTAAGAGAAAATATAATTGAAAATAACAAGCCTATTAGATTAGAAAATTTAAATGTTATTCCAATTAATGCTTTTCATAATAGATTACAAGTTTTTGGATTTAGATTTGATAAATTTGCATACCTCACAGATGTTAAAAGTATCGATACAGAAGAAATTGAAAAATTAAAAGGAGTAGAGGTGTTGGTAATAAATGCATTGCGTAAAGAAAAACATCATTCGCATTTTAATATAGAAGAAGCTTTAGAATTTATAGCCCAAGTGGCTCCTAAAAAAGCATATCTTACTCATATTAGTCCGATGTTAGGCTTTCATGAGGAAGCGCAAGCAGAATTGCCGCCAAATGTTTACATTGCTTATGATAACCTAATTATTGAACTATAAAATTAAATACCCCACTTTATGAGACGTAATATTTTTATGTATCTTTTCTTCTTTGCTGTACTTTATATTGTATACCAGTATGTAAGTGCGAAGAAGTATTTTGAAGTTGAAACTGTTAAGATAGAAAACTTAAAAGAAGAAAATTCAAAGCTTGAAGATTCAATAAAAAATCTATCTTTAGATAAATTAGATTTACAATATTTTTCTTTGGAGAATAATGATGATGCTTTGGCATATTATGATGATTTAAAACTTGAAAGACCATCTAGATACATTGCCGATAAGTTGTTAGAAACAAATGAGCAGAAAGGTAACAACCCATTAGTTCCATATGATGGAATGTCTGGGGCTCCAATGAAAATTAATAAGATTAAAGTGTTAAATCATAAATGGATTATTGCCGATTTTTCTGACGGAAAGTACTGGGGTGAACTGTTTATAAAATACGAACTTAAAGAAGATATGGGCGTAGATTTTACTTTATTAGATCATTTATTATATACTAGAAGTTAATATATTATGATAGTTTGGATATCGTTTATTGTTCTGATTGTAATTTTCCTAGCCTTAGATTTAGGAGTTTTCAATAAAAATCCACATGAAATTACTAATAAAGAAGCAAGTGTGTGGACTGCTATATGGGTAAGTACAGCATTGCTTTTTTCTTTAGTAGTATTTTTTATATTTAAGCATGATTGGGTAGATAATGTAGATAATCTTACTCCTACAAGCGCTTTAATGAAATATATTACAGGATATTTAATAGAGTTATCCTTGAGTGTAGATAATATATTTGTTATAGCAGTTATATTTACTTCTTTTAAAATACCAAAAATATATCAACACAGAGTATTGTTTTGGGGGATTATTGGAGCGATTGTTTTTAGAGCTTTAATGATATTATTCGGAGTATTTTTAATCAAGAAATTTGATTGGATAATCTATGTGTTTGGTGTATTTTTAATTTATACTGCTATAAAATTAGCGATAGAAAAAGAGGATGATGCTTATGACCCAAGAAACTCTTTTGTTTATAAAACCATCAGAAAAATTATTCCTGTAACAACCCACATGAATAGTGAGCATTTTTTTATAAGAAAAAAACATCTGCTTGTAGCTACCCCATTATTTATTGCGCTTATTATTATAGAATTTACAGATATTCTTTTTGCATTAGATAGTATACCAGCAATTTTAGCCATAACTTCAGATCCTTTTTTGGTGTTTAGTTCCAATATCATGGCAATTTTAGGTTTACGGTCTATGTATTTCTTTTTAGCAAATATGTTGGAGCGTTTTGGGTACTTAAAATATAGTTTGGTTGTTATTTTAAGTTTTGTAGGGGTTAAAATGATCTTATCTCATCATGTGGAAATTCCAGAATGGCTATCTCTTACAGTAATTGGAGCTTCATTAGGAGCTGGAATTTGGTTTTCATTACACAAAGAAAAAAAGGAAAAGATTTAATCCGTCATAGAAGGTTTTATTACCTAAAGCTTGTCCTGTCTTGAGTTTATCGGTTTGGCTATGAACAGTACGGGAGCAAACTAGCACTTACTTTCCGCCACGCACTTAGCAAAACCTTTGGGTTTTGTTTTTTCTTTTTTTTCTGGACAAAGCAAAATTCCAAAGATTTTGCGGACATCATAAAAATACACAAACCATTCGATTAAGCCCGAAGCCCGTATTGTTTATAGGTTGTGTGCCTGTTGCACAAGCCATTAATTTTATAAAAAAAATAGGATTATGCTGATTTTTAATAATAGGTAAATTTTTGTTTTCTAAGCATATGTCATTTTCAAGAACTGGTTTTAATTAGAAATTTGGTTAAAAAAAAAGCTTGTGCAACAGCCACTTGTGTTGTACACAGGCTTTTTAAATGGTGTTATTTATTATCAAATATTTTTTACCCATGTATTTACTAAAAAGAAGGATTATTTTTTCCCCATTATCCAAATATGATTTTTGCTCGTATTTGCCAGATATTTGTTCGTCTACAATTTTTTCATAATTAGTCTCCTCAAGTTTAACTTCAAAAAGCGTTATTGGATTTCCATTTTTCAGCATAGCCCGTATAGAATTGTTCCAAACATTTTTATCGTAATAAGAATTGTCAACGAATATGTCTTTAAAGGTGTCTTTTTCATATTGGTTATATTCTAGAAAAATGTATTTTATTTCATGAAAGCTTAAGATTTTCTTTCCAAAAAAATTTCTAATCTCTATTTGTTTCTTTGATTTGCTTAAGTGCAAAATAACGTTGTTTTTAAAAAAAACATCTATAGACATATCGCTTATACTAAGCCTTTTATCCAAAAAATTCAGTCTTCTTGGTAAATCCATATCGGCTGGAATATCCTCAAGTTGTGCCTGCTTAAGTATTCTATTTCTTAAAATGGTTTTTCGAAAATGTTTAATTAAATCATAACAGAAATACACTAAACCTGCTAGCAGAACCAAATGAAGAAAGCCAAGTTTTTCAAATAAATTATCAAAAGTTATTTTCTCATAATAAACTGTAAATATTAGGAGTGCAACTAACGGAAGAATTCGAAATAGAAATCGATTTAATATTATTCTGGTGACATTCATTTAGCTTGTGTGCAACAAAGGGCTCTGCATCGAAATAAGTTACGTTTATATTTTTTTGTATACCTCGTGGGCTTGCCCCGAGGTAATTGATTTTAAGATTTAATCTTTGTAAGAGGTTTTTTCTTAATCATTCCTCCTTTGGTATCCTTAACCGAATTCATAATAATAAATGCTTTTTTGTCAATCTTATCAATTTCAGTTTTAAGAGTAGACATTTCCAATCGTGTTATAACTGTATATACAATATCAATATTATTTAGTGGAGAATTGTCCACAGAAAAACCTCTTTGACCTTTGTAAATAGTACAGCCTCTTCCCATTTTATGGATAATAGTTTTACGTACCTCCTCATGCTTTTCTGAAATAATAGTAACGCCAATAAACTCCTCAATACCATCAATAACAAAATCTACTGTTTTAGAGGCAGAGAAATAGGTAAGAATAGCGTACAAAGCAATTTCTGTAGATAAAATATAGGCAGCCGTCATAAAAATAAATACATTAAAAAGCATAATAACATTTCCTACGGTTAAACTAGATTTCCTACTAATGTAAATAGCTAGAACTTCTGTACCGTCAATAATGGCACCTCCACGGATTGCCATTCCGATTCCGAGTCCCAAAAAGAAACCACCAAAAGCTGCTATTAGGATTTTATCATCGGTAATGGTAGGAAAAGGAATATAATGAACAGCAAATGCAAGTAGTAAAATTCCAACAGCACTATTAATTGCAAATCTTTTACTAATAGCAATATATGCTAGAATTACAAAAGGTAAGTTAAGGGTAAAAATTAATATAGAAAGCGGTAGTTCTGTTAGCTCTCTTACTATTAAGGAAATCCCCGTTACCCCTCCGTCAATAAATGAACTTGGTAACAAAAAGCCTTTAAGTCCAAAAGAGGCAGATAAAACTCCTATTAAAAGATAAATAATATCATGAATTTCATGAGTAATTTCAACCTCTAAGTCGTTTACCTGTTTTCTAAAACTCTGCTCACTTTGATAATCTGTATGTGCTGTTTTTCGATATTTCTTTCGAACGGTATCAACAACTATTTTTCTAAAAAATGTATTCATGCAATTTGAAATTTACTCGATAATTGAGATTTAATGTTTAGAGGCAGTCTCCATGAATAAAGATATATATTTTGAGTAACTCCCAATTTATTTTTCATCTAAAATCTTATATAAAATAATTTTTAACAGCTATTTTCTGATTTGAGGCTCTCCAGATGATTAAGATTCTACAGTAAATAAAATAGCAAATGAGATTAAAGCATTATATAGATGAATTTTTGGGGTTTATTTAATTATATTTGCACTCGAAAATTTCAAAATACAACGCATGAAAGCTGGAATAGTAGGATTACCTAATGTAGGAAAATCAACTTTGTTTAATTGTTTATCTAATGCAAAAGCACAGAGTGCTAATTTCCCATTCTGTACTATAGAACCAAATTTAGGAGTAGTAAACGTTCCTGATAATAGATTACAGAAATTAGAGTCTTTAGTAGACCCAGAGCGTGTATTGCCTGCAACAGTTGAAATTGTAGATATTGCAGGATTGGTTAAAGGAGCTAGTAAAGGAGAAGGTTTAGGAAATCAGTTTTTAGGAAACATTAGAGAGTGTAATGCTATTATTCATGTGCTTCGTTGTTTTGAAGACGATAATATTGTTCATGTAGATGGAAATGTAAATCCTATTCGAGATAAAGAAACAATCGATATTGAACTTCAGCTTAAAGACCTTGAAACTGTAGATAAACGTTTAGAAAAAGTAAAAAGAGCTGCAAAAACTGGAGATAAAGATGCAAAGACGGAAGAGGCTTTGTTACTTCGTTTTAAAACAGCCTTAGAGAGTGGGATTTCTGCTCGTGCAGTAGAAGTTACTGAGGAAGAAGAAGATTTTATGAAAGGATTCCAGCTGCTTACTGCAAAGCCAATTCTATATGTATGTAATGTGGATGAAGCTGCTGCTAAAGATGGAAATGCTTTGGTGGAAAAAGTAAAAGAAGCTGTTAAAGAAGAAAATGCTGAAATTATTGTTTTGGCTGTTGGAATTGAAGCAGATATTGCAGAGTTAGAAGACTTTGAAGAGCGACAAATGTTTTTAGCAGATATAGGTTTGGAAGAGCCTGGTGCTTCAAAACTAATTCGTGCTGCCTATAAATTATTGAATTTGCAAACGTATTTTACTGCAGGAGTTAAAGAAGTTAGAGCTTGGACAATTCCTGTAGGTGCTACTGCGCCTCAGGCCGCTGGCGTTATTCATACCGATTTTGAAAAAGGATTTATTCGAGCGGAAGTGATTGCATATAATGATTATGTAAATTATGGAAGTGAAGGAAAAGTAAAAGAAGCAGGAAAAATGAGAGTAGAAGGGAAGGAATATATTGTTAAAGATGGAGATGTAATGCATTTCCGTTTTAATGTATAATTTCTTTGCTGAATAATATTTTAAATGGCTGTCTAAAAAGTAATTAAACTCTAAATGTCATCCTGAGCTTGTCGAAGGATTTTTTTGAATGTTAGTTGTTTAAAACTTCGACAAGCTCAGTTTGACAGCCAGTTGAGCTCAGTTTGATAGCTGGTTGAGCTCAGTTTGATAGCTGGTTGAGCTCAGTTTGACAACCATGAATTCCTTTTCAGATAGTCTTTTTTTGTTCTTTCTTATACAAATACTGTTGCCATCCAAACTTGAATTTCTTATATTTTATTTTAGATTTGTGATTGGAGAATTAGATAAATAATTGATTTGAATGTTTGTAATTAGTAAACGAAATAGCGGACTCTATAAATTTGTATTTACCAATCGAAAAGGAAAAACTATTTTTACTAGTATTAGTTGCAAGAGAAAAACGGATTGTGAAAAAATGATAAAAGGAATCCGAGAGAACATCCAGTTTTTTACATTCAGAAAAAAAAGTACGCCTTCGGGGAAGCATTATTTTAGACTTTCTTCTGGCGGGTTGGTAATTGCTACAAGTCGTAAATACTCTACTAAATTAATGCTAGAAAAGGGAATTAATGAAATATTGAAATATGTTCCTGAGGCAGAATTTTTAGATTTTTCTGAAGACGAACCTATTTTTGCTGATGCTGAGGAAGTATTTGGGAACTAATTCTTTTCCTTAATAACAGCTTTAACCTTGTCTATTATATTTTGTTTATCGGCTTTGTAATCAAACCATAAAATTGAATCGTCTTTTCTTAGCCATGTGAGTTGGCGTTTGGCAAATCTACGTGTGTTTTTCTTGATTTCTGAAACAGCAAAATCGAGAGAGCAGCTTCCATCAAAATATTCGAACAGCTCTCTGTAGCCAACCGTTTGTAAAGCATTTAAGTGTTTATAAGGGAATACAGTTTTTGCTTCTTCTAGTAATCCGTTTTCCATCATAAGGTCAACCCGTAGATTTATCCGATTGTAAATAATTTCACGATCGGCAGTCAATCCAACTTTAATGGTTTTAAATGAGCGCTTATTTTTTCCTTGATTAAGAAAAGAAGAATAGGGTTTCCCAGTTCCGATACAAATCTCTAAAGCTCTAATAATTCGATGCGGATTGTTTATATCGATGTTTTTATAGTGAACCGGATCTAATTTTTCTAATTGTTGTTGAAGTGTCTCTATTCCATTTTCTTCTAATGTAGCATTTAATTGTTCTCTAATTTCAGGACTTACATTTGGGAAATTATCTAGCCCTTCAATAACTGCATTGTTATATAGTCCACTCCCGCCAGCCATGATTACTAGATCATGTTTCTGGTAAAGTTGTTCTAAGAGCGCAATAGCATCTCTTTCAAAATCGCCAACCGAATATGCTTCGGTAATACTTTTATGTTGAATAAAATGGTGTTTTGCTTGCGCTAATTCTTCAGGTTCTGGTACAGCAGTTCCTATGGTTGTTTCTTTAAAAAATTGTCGAGAATCCGAAGAAATAATTTCAGTAGCAAATTCATTAGCTAATTTTATAGCTAAGGCAGTTTTTCCAATTGCAGTTGGGCCAACAACGGTTATGAGGTATTTAGTGTTCATTTAAATAATTTCCGCAATTATAACAAAATATAGCATTGTCCTTATGGTTATCGGCGTTACAATTTTGACATACTTGAGTGTTTGTATGAATAAATGTTTTATGCTCATCCGTTTCTTTAGTTTTATCATCACTTCCTTCACTCCCTTGTTTAGCAAATTCTACAGTAACAATTCCTGTAGGAACGGCAATAATACCATAACCAAGAATCATAATTATAGTAGCTATTATTTGTCCAACAGGGGTAACAGGAGCAATATCTCCATAACCTACTGTTGTGAGGGTAACTATAGTCCAATATATACTTCTGGGAATACTTGTAAAACCAGCTTCTTCCCCTTCAATTAGATACATTATAGTACCCATTATTACGGAAAGAATTAATACAGTGTAAATAAAAACAGCAATTTTGGCTCTGCTAGACTTTATAGCTTCTTTTAATTGGGAAGCTTCTCCCATAAAACGAACTAATTTCAATATTCTAAATACTCTCAATAAGCGTAAAGCTCTAACGGCAAGAAAAACTTGAGAGCCTGCAAAAAAGAAAGAGAGGTATAGCGGAATAGTGGATAGTAAGTCTACAATTCCGTAGAAGCTAAAAATGTATTTTGTAGGCTTCTTTATTGAAATAATTCTTGCAATGTATTCTATGGTAAAAAAGATGGTGATTACCCATTCAGCAGTAAAAAGATAGTTGTGATATTTGTCATCTATAGTTTTTACACTCTCTAGCATTACCAATATAATGCTGATAATAATGATGATAAATAAAATAATATCAAACCATTTCCCCATGGGTGTATCTGCTTCATAAATAATTTCATGAAGACGATGTTTCCATTTCGAGATATTTTTCTTTTTAGTTTTCAATTATAATGATACAATTTTAGGCGATTTCTTTTTTCTGAGATATGATTGTATTATATGTTTAGTATCTGTTGTGTTTTCCATCGGGGTAATGATAGACTCTAAAATAGCTATATTATTAATTTGATGATTTAATTCATAGAATCCAAAGCCTTTAAATTCCCCGTTTTGAATTAAAATAACACTACGTTCATTAATGTTACGCCCTCTATCTGAAATGATAAAACTAGTATCTTGAAAACCATATTTGTAGATGGCTTTTCGTACTCTTTTATTATAGATGCTCGGAGGTTCCTCATTTGTACAAGCTCCAAAACATTTTTCAATAGTATAATTATAACAATTCTTTTTAGCTTCAGATAAACCGTTTAATTTATTACATAATGTAAACTCTTCATCAATAGCATGGAGTACATTATAAGCCTGCTGGTAGCTAGAAAAAGTAGTGATGTATTGCTTCCTATTATCTGCTTTTCCAATTTTTAGAGTAAGATAACCTTCTTTACTTTCTTTAGAATATAGTGCATGCGAAAAGAGCTTTTTATTTTTTACGTTATAAATAGGAGTGCTCTTTTTTACTTCTGAATTTTCCTTTAAAAGCGCTATTAATTCATTACCAGTTTCTTCATAAGTTACCGCTTTTACCTCTTTTTGAAGTCGCTTATTCTTTTTTGAAGAAGATGCAAATAGTTGATTTACTCGTTTTTGGATATTACTACTTTTTGATAAAAAAATAACCTCTCCTTCGGTGTTGTGTACGTAAAAAACGCCTACCGAAGTAGGAAGTTGCTCAACAATATCTATTAATTTAGGATTGAGCTGACCTATATTTTCTGCACGGATGTTATTCTGAACTATTTTTTTTGAAGTGTCTTTGGCCAACAACATTTTAAAGAGTTTTACTGTAGCCTGTGCATCTCCATTAGCACGATGGCGATCGCTTACCGGTATTCCAAGAGATCTAACAAGTTTTCCTAAGCTATAAGAAGGTTGGTCTGGAATTAGTTCTTTTGCTAATTCTACAGTGCAAACAGATTTTCGCTGGTAATCGTATCCTAGTCGTCTAAACTCTGTTTGTAATATTCTGTAGTCAAATTGGGCATTATGAGCAACAAGTGTTGCTCCATCGGTAATTTCTACAATACGTTTGGCTACCTCATGAAATTTTGGTGCTGTAGCTAACATATTATTATTAATTCCAGTTAGTTTTACTACAAATGGCTGAATTTCCTTCTCAGGATTAACCAAACTAATAAATTGATCTACAACTTTATGGCCATCAAATTTATATATAGCAATCTCGGTAATTCCTTCTTCGTTGTATTTTCCACCTGTGGTTTCTATATCGAGTATTGCGTACATTCTTTTGTATTGTAATGTGTTAGTTGAAAGTATTAAATCATAATCTTTGCAGGATACAACTTACAACTCTTGTTTTATATTATTACTAATCTTATCTAACTATAATTTCTTGCTCCAAAAATACTACTTCCAATTCTAACCATATTACTTCCAGATTTAATAGCAATTTTATAATCGCCACTCATTCCCATAGATAAAACTTGCAAGTCAATTTTTTCTGTTGTTGGATTGCTTTCTTTTAGTAAATTAAAAAGGGATGCTAGGGTAGAAAACTCTTCTTTTATTTGTGCTTCATTCTCAGTAAAAGTAGCCATTCCCATGAGTCCGATTACTTTTACATTTTCCATTTGCTTAAATTCTTCAGAAGAAATAAGGCTTTTAATTTCCGTCTCATCCATTCCAAATTTAGTGCTTTCCTTGGCAATATGCATTTGGAGTAAACAGGAGATAATGCGGTCATTTTTTTTAGCTTGTTTATTTATTTCTTTTAATAACTTCAAGCTATCTACTCCATGAATTAGGCTTACAAAAGGCGCCATGTACTTTACCTTATTTCTTTGTACATGCCCAATCATATGCCATTCAATGTCTTTTGGTAAAGCTTCCCATTTATCGGTCATTTCCTGAATCTTATTTTCACCAAACACTCGCTGTCCAGCTTCATAGGCTTCTAAAATAGCTTCGTTTGGCTTAGTTTTGGAAACAGCAACCAGTGTAACATTTTTAGGAAGTTCTTTTTTTATATGTGTTAAATTCTCTTGAACAGACATTTTATATTTTCTAATTATTCTCACAAAGTGAGTGTTTCTATTTAATCTTTGAAACATCCATGTTTCAATACAAAACCTTTAATAATGAATTAATTCTCTTGAGACAAGCCCAAAAGGGTGTTTAAGTGAAACATATTTAACTCATTTCAACTCAGTGCCCTCATAAATCAGGGTAGGTTTTAGAGAATTAAACCCTCTGTGAAGGATTAAAACTCATAAATAGTGAGTCCGCTTTTTAATTTAGGTTCAATATAGGTTGTTTTAGGCGGCATTTTTAATCCATCATCTGCTATTTGCTTCATTTGTGAAACTTTTACAGGATATAAGCTAAATCCTACTTTAAATTTACCATTATCAATTGAATCTTTCATTTTGATAGTGTTATATTTTCCGTAACCATATTCAATTCTACTGTCGTTTCTAAGATCTTCAATACCTAAAATAGGTTTTAAAATTGTGACGAACAAAATTTGAGTATCCAGCTCGCTTAAAGAATTAGTAAAAGGGTAATTTTTTCTTAAATATAGAGAATAGAATTCGCCTTCTAAATACATTCCAAAGTGATGAATTTTAGAAGGTTTATACAAATCGGCACCCCGATTCTCAATTCTAAAATATTCATCTAAATGAATTAAAAATTCCTCTTTACTCAACCCGTTTAAATCTTTAACCATTCTATTGAATTCGTAAATTTTTAAATTCGACTCTGGAATTAAATAGCTCATAAAATAATTATAAGGTTCTTCTCCAGTGTGTTTAGGATTTTTCTGCTGAAGTTCTTCAGCGAGAAGATTTGAAGATGCCGAACGATGATGACCATCGGCAATATATACACAATCTAATTCTTTAAAAACTTGTTGAATTTCTGAAACTATATTACCATCATCCACTTTCCATAAATAATGAATTGCTTTGTCGGTTGTTGCAAATTCATATTCTGGATTTTGAACTGTTATAGATTTTATAATTTCATCAATCCTATTATTGTCGGGGTAGGTTAGGAGTACAGGTTCGGCATTGAACCCCACTGTTTTTAAATATTCCTTAAATAGCTTTTCTCGGGTTTGTAAAGTGGCTTCGTGTTTTTTAATATTATTTTTTCGGTAATCGTCAATACTAGCCCCCGCAAAAATACCACAGAAACTACCTTTTCGAGTTTTAATTTTATAAATATAAAAAGCAGGATTCTTGTCTTTTAAAAATATATCTTCTTCTATAAATTCTAAATAGCGATTTTTAACTAGAGAAAAACGTCTTTCTCCAGAAATATCATGATGGAATTTATATCCCGGATTTATAATATGTAAAAACGAAAAAGGATTGTAGGAAAGGGTAGTGTTTAACTCGTCTACAGGGTAGTCCTCATAAGAGCGGGAAACTACCAATCCAACTTTATCTTTGGTTGGACGTACTGCTGTAAACGGAATTATTTTTACCATTCTTTATATTATATTGAAATTACTAATCTGTTTATTTCTGAAACTATTTTGAAATATTCTCTACTTTTTTGCTCACTAAGTAAGATTTTAATGCCTTCACATTTGTGTTGAAATGTTTTCATCGTTTCCTTCTAATTTCTAGCAGATTTAACCTTAGGTTGTTGATTTTCTGTATAATCATAAAAACCTTCGCCAGATTTTACTCCTAACTTTCCTGCTGTAACCATATTTACTAATAGTGGACAAGGAGCGTATTTTGGGTTTTTAAATCCATCATACATAACATTTAAAATAGATAAACATACGTCTAACCCTATAAAATCTGCTAATTGTAACGGTCCCATTGGATGTGCCATTCCAAGCTTCATAACGGTATCTATTTCATAAACTCCGGCAACACCATTATAAAGAGTCTCAATAGCTTCATTTATCATGGGCATTAAAATGCGGTTGGCAACAAACCCAGGATAATCGTTTACTTCCACAGGAACTTTCCCTATAGCTTCAGATAGTTTTAGAATACTATTTAAAACCTCTTCACTCGTATTGTAGCCTTTTATTACCTCTACCAATTTCATAATAGGCACCGGATTCATAAAGTGCATTCCAATAACACGGGCAGGGTTAGTAACAGCAGTAGCAATTTTAGTAATGGAAATAGAGGAAGTATTGGTTGCTAAAATTGTTTCAGAAGCACAAAAATCATTTAAATCTTTAAAAATTTTAAGCTTTAACTCTTCATTTTCTGTAGCAGCTTCAACAACTAAATCAGCTCCTTTAACTCCATTCTTTAGGTTGGTATGTGTAGAGATATTCTCTAATGTATTTTTTTTATCTACTTCTGATATTTTTTCTTTTGTCAGCATTCTATCAAGATTTTTCTCAATAGTATTTAGGCCCTTAACAAGGGAAACTTCAGAAATATCAATCAAATTAACTTTGTAACCGCTTTGGGCAAAGGTATGAGCAATTCCATTCCCCATGGTTCCTGCTCCAATTACGGCTATATTTTTTATGTCGGTCATTTGAAAAAAAGTATAAAAAGTATAAAAGTTGAAAGTATAAATGTTGAAGGTTGAAACTTTGTGTTATTCGCCTTCAACCAGCGCAACAATTTCCATTGCAACTTTTAGTGCGGCTGTTCCATGTTCTAAACTTACTGCAGTTTCTGTGTTATTATTTATAGCATCTGCAAACGATTCTAATTCATCTAAAATAGCGTTATTTTGAGTTACTTTAGGGTTCTCAAAATAGATTTGCTTTTTGTCACCTTCAGCATTTTGTAATACTAATGCGTATTCATCAGGTTTTTTAGGAGCGTCTTTCATTTTAACAACCTCTACTTGTTTCTCCAAAAAATCTACTGATATATATGCGTCACGTTGAAAAAACCTAGATTTACGCATGTTTTTTAACGAAATTCTGCTTGCTGTAAGATTAGCAACACATCCATTTTCGAATTCAATTCTTGCATTGGCTATGTCTGGAGACTTGCTTATGACAGAAACGCCACTTGCATTTATTTTTTTTACGGGCGACTTAACAACGCTCAAAATGATATCAATATCATGAATCATTAAATCGAGTACCACAGGCACATCGGTACCTCGTGGATTGAACTCTGCCAAACGATGTGTTTCTATAAACATAGGATTTTCTACCTTTTCTTTTACAGAAATAAAAGCAGGGTTGAAACGCTCCACATGACCTACCTGACCTTTTACATTGTTTTGTTTGGCCAAATCAATTAGCTCTTCGGCTTCTTTTACTGTTTTGGTAATAGGTTTTTCTAAGAAAACATGCCTTCCCTTTTTTATGGCTTTTAAAGCACATTCATAATGAGAAAGGGTGGGAGTTACAATGTCTACTACATCTACCGCATCTATTAAATCGTCAATAGAAGCAAAATATTTATATCCAAACTCTTTTACTATTTTCTTAGCATTTTTCTCGTCTGGGTCATAAAAACCTACGAGTTCATATTTATCAGATTGATTGATAAGTCTTAAATGAATTTTTCCAAGGTGGCCAGCACCTAGAACACCTGCTTTAAGCATACGTTATGTTTTTAAACAAAAATAAGATTATTGCTGCATTCTTTCAACCATATCTATCTTTTTTATAAATGAATAAAAAGGAACCTTTAGGCTATGAGAATGAAAATCTAAAATACGCATTATTATTTTATTTGAGGTGTTGTTTTGATGTTGATAACTTCTTAGTACTTTAATTCTCTCATAAACAAGGATGTAATTTTTTATGCTTTTCTTGAGGGAGAAAATTCATTTAAAAATTTATAGTTTTGCACTGCTAAAACTCTAAGATTGAAAGATACCTATAGACACCAAGGAATGCGAAATAAACTGGCGGAAACCCTACAAAAAAAAGGAATTTCTGATCGGAGAGTTATCAATGCGGTAAAGAAAATTCCTAGACATTTGTTTATGGATAGTAGTTTTGAAGACCATGCGTATCAAGACAAGGCTTTTCCGATAGCTGCAAGCCAAACAATTTCTCAGCCATATACAGTTGCTTTTCAAACAGAATTATTAGAGATAAAACGAGGGGCAAAAATTCTAGAAATTGGGACAGGAAGTGGGTATCAAACAGCTATGCTTTTAGAATTGGGAGCTGCGGTATATACAATAGAAAGACAAAAAGAGTTATTTAAAAAAACGAATCTCTTTTTACCAAAATTAGGATATAAGCCTAAGCGTATGATTTTTGGTGATGGGTATAAGGGTTTAGCTGCAGAAGCTCCTTTTGACGGAATAATAGTAACAGCTGGAGCACCTTTTGTACCAAAACCTTTAATGGCGCAATTAAAGGTGGGAGGAAAACTTGTTATTCCAGTTGGAGACGAAGTGCAAATAATGACGCTCTTTACTCGTAAATCTCCAAAAGAATTTGAAAAGTACGAATTTGGGGAGTTTAGATTTGTTCCATTATTAGAAGATAAAAATTAAAAACTTTATGTTAGACAGATTATTTTTAAAGAAACTTACAAAAAAAGGAATTTGGGCATATTGGATTATCCAATTGGTGCTAGATGTAATATTGGGAATTGTGCTTTTTGGGGTGTTGAATTACACATTGGATCAAGATAACCCAGGGAGAAACATCCTAATTGTAGGTGTTATTATAAGCTCCTTAATCTCAGGAGGAATTTGTTTGATATTTTGGAAAAAGCCTAAAGAATTGGCAGAAGCTAATGGTTCTGTTAATTCAGAAGACTAATTAATTGTAAGCCTTTTTGACCCTATCTAGGTTTCGTTTGTTGTCTCGGTCTTTAATGGTTTCTCGCTTATCATAAAGTTTTTTACCTTTTGCTAAAGCTATTTGCATTTTAGCAAGACCTTTATCATTAACGAATAATCGTAAAGGAACGATGGTGTTTCCAGATACTTTTACCGCTTTATGCCACTTTTTTAGTTCTCGTTTATTAAGTAATAATTTACGAGCGCTTTTTGGTTGGTGGTTAAAATGTGTAGCGTGTGTATATTCTTCAACCGTCATATTAATTACAAAGAGTTCTCCTTTTTTGTTGAACTCACAAAAACTTTCAGCAATAGAAGCCCTGCTTTGACGAATCGATTTTATTTCAGTACCCGATAAAACAATACCAGCAATGTACTTGTCTAAAATCTCATATTCAAAACGAGCCTTTTTATTCTTTATGTTAACATTATTCTGCATAAGCGTCAAAAATAAGAACAATTATTGAATCGCAATATTTAATTCTTCTATTTTAAGATGGATTTATAAAGTAAGTCGTTTTTTTGTGTAATCAAAACAATATATTTGCGTCTTATTGAACTCGTTTATACTTTTTGTTTTAACCGAAAATAAACTGAAATTTGTTTAGATGAGATGCTTTTTGAAAGGCATAGCATGGCTACGTATAATAAAAGTAGTTAGATATAAGTAAATTTCAGTCATTTTTTAGGAATTAAAAAAGGTATAAACGAGTTCATTTATAAAAAAAAATACAAGGATTAAAATGAATGTAAAACACTTTTCTTTAATTATTTTTATTACAGTTTTATGTGTTGCTTGCGCACAAAAAGAAGATGCTGCTAGTATTATTAATAAGACTATTCAAGCTTCTGGCATGAAGAACTTAAATAAGAAGCATGTTTCTTTTGATTTTAGAGATAAAAAATATGAATCCTATCATGATAACGGAAAATTTGAATTAAAAAGAATTATTCAGGATTCGGTTACTACCACAGATATTATTACTAATACTGGCTTTACTAGACTTATTAACGGAAGGGAAGTGGTATTGGCAGATTCAACTAAAAACAAGTATAAAAATAGTGTAAACTCGGTGCATTACTTTGCGTATTTGCCTAATGGTTTGGATGGGCAAGCTGTTAATAAAAAATTGTTAGGAGAAGCGACTATTAAAGGGGTGTCTTACTATAAAATTAAAGTGTGGTTTGATCAAGAAGGTGGCGGAGAAGACTTTGAAGATGTTTTTATATATTGGGTGAATAAAGAAACTTTTAAGACAGATTACCTAGCGTACGAGTACCATGTAAACGAAGGAGGAATGCGTTTCCGAGAGGCTTATAATAGGAGAGTCATTAAAGGAATCGACTTTGTGGATTACAATAATTATAAGCCTGTTTCTAAAGCTTCTAAATTGATCGAGTTAGACAGTCTTTTTGATGCTGGTAAATTAGAATTATTATCTAAAATAGAATTAGAGAACGTAACGGTTAAGGAGTAGTTTTATTAAGATTCTGTAATTTAAATTATTGTTGTCCGATAAAAACAGACAGCGTTTATTACATTCCACATATATCAAGGGTTAATAGAGGTTTTTAAAATAGCCCCCCCCCTAATAAAAATGAATAAAAAAAGGAGTTTAGTATTGTTGTTTCTTTAAGCTACTCGTTTTGTAATAGCTAAGATTTAGTTTTTGTTCTTTTCTCTTACAGCGAAGCGGTCTTGTATTTTTACTCGGACATTAATGAGTTTTAATTATAAATTTAAGAGGCTATCTTTTTAATTAATAGACAAAAGATTTACCGACACAACTTTTTGGTTAACTAGAGTTACAATATATAGGTTTCCATTATTAGTGTCTTCAATATCTTCATACCTATCTTCTTTTAAGAGCTTGTTTACTAATTTTGGAACCGTGTTGCTGTGCCCTACTACTAACACATTTTTATATCCTTTTTTGAATATTTCTAAGGTGTTTAAGTTTTCAGGCTCATATTTTAAGATGTCCAAATTATTGTTGTATGCTGTGGGAGAAGCTGTTTCTATCGTCCTAGTGTATTCTGTAGAGTATATGGCGTCAAAGGGTATGTTTTTTAAAACTTCACTCCATTTTTTTGCTCTAACCAAGCCTTTTTCTGTTAGTTCAGGATTCTTTTCATCTGGATTTTCTCTATTCTTTTCTGCATGCCTTATTAAGTAAAAAGTAGTAGTGGTGTTTTTAGTTTCGGGAGTGGAAGGGTTACAGCTCCATAAAGCAATACTTAATAGTAACAGAAAAAAAGGTTTCATGTAGATAATATTTAGTGGTATTTAATTCTTCTTTCAAAAATAGCGTATTGCGCTTATTAAGCAATAAAAAACTTCTAGATATCCATTCTTATCTAATTTCCGACTTTAAATAGCTGTAAATAAGGCCTTTTTTGTAGGATCATTCTTTTTTTATCACAATTCTTGTTTTACTAAATTCTAAAAAAATTATGCATTTCATCGAAAATATAGGTTTTTAAACGATTATTATTTTTTGTTTAATATATTTGATATATGCAAAATTGATAAAAAAGATAAGTTTTTGATTGAATTTGCATAAAAAAGGATTTTAGGAAATACCCAAATGTTTTAAAATCGACTACTTATGAAAAAAATAACTACTACAATCGCAATTATTTTTTTGCTGTTTACTTTAAACAGCTATGGTCAGAAAATCAATGCTCCTCAATTAGCTTTTGAATACGCTTGTTTAAATGATGCATTTAATACATTTGAAGCTACTTTTAGTTTCAATGAAAAACCTTTTGCTTCAGATAATAAGTTTTATATTGAATTGTCTGATAAAAATGGTTCGTTTTCAAATCCTACAATTCTAAAGACTGTAGAAGGAGAGAATTTTTCTTTTGAATTCAAAGAATCTTTTTCTCTTCCTGATGAAGTTTATGGCGAAGGCTATAAATTACGGTTAAGAGCAACGTCTCCAGCAATTGTTGGGGAAGCAACTCCAGCTTTTGATGCTTTCTTTGTTCCAAACGAAAACTTAATCTTAAACGATTATAAAGATATTAGTCTTTGTAGTACTTCTGGAGCTACAATTAAATTAAATAAAGATATTGCTAAGGAGTATATATGGTATAAAAATGGAGAGATTTTAAAAGTGTCTTCAGATAATTTTCTTACAGTTTCTGAGCCTGGTGAATATTACGCAGAGCCTTACTATGGAAATTGTACAGGGAGTTTGTATTCAAATTTAGTGATTGTAGGGAAAGGGGAGAATTTTGAAGTAGCTATTTTGGGAAATAAAAGCGTAGAGCCTTGTTCTAATTCTCCAATAGTTTTAGAAGCTTCTATTGACAATGAAAATTATATTTATACTTGGTATAAAAATGAAGAGAAAATAGGTGAGTTGCCAGCCTATACACCAAAAATAGAATTAAATAATGAAGCAGAAAATTTTGGTTCTTATAGAGTAGAAGTAACAAATGAGGGAGGGTGTACTTCTTCTTCAAGTGAGGTTAGTATTTTACAAAATAAATCAACAATAGTAGAAGTTACATCTCCTTTAAACGCAGTGATTATTGGTGATAATACGGCAACCTTATCTATTAAAACAAATAATAAGGGGGCAGAAATTTTATGGTATAAAGATGGACAACCATTAAAAAACAGCTATAATAACGCCACATTAATTGTAGATAAAGAAGGGGAGTATTATGTAGAAGTTTCTTCTGGTAATGATTGTGAAGGGGATATTAAGTCGCCTAGTTTTAAAATTTTCGAGCCAATTTCTTTTGCTGCGGAAATTAAACCAACTAGTGCTTATGATGCATGTATAACAACTGCTAGCAATCTTGCTATTACAAGTTTAAAAGGAACCTTGAATAACGGGGATGAGATTACTATTCAGCAAGATTTTTTCCATAACTTCAATCTAAAGTGGTTAAAAGATGGAACGTATTTAAAAACTACAAACACTTCTTTTCCAGTTACATATAAAGATAATGGAGTTTATAAATTAGAAGTTACTTATAAAGGTAAAACTTTCGAATCTAATGCTCAGGAAATAATTTTAGGTTTACCAGATGTTACTTTAAATACAGAAAAAGAGATTACATGTAGTGAACCACAAGGAATTATATCGGCTACAAAAATTGAAGGCGCTACTTATAACTGGTATAATAACGAAAACTTGGTTGCTTCAGGATTAGAGAATACACTTACAACAACTCATGTAGGGGATTTTAAAGTAGAAGTTAGTTTTGGAGGGTGTGCAATTACTTCAAAATCTATATCCTTAAATAGAAATACAGAAGACTTAGTAGAGGTTTATCCAGGGGAAAAAATTACAATTTCTCCAGATAGAATAGTAGAGGCAAATGCTACTGGAGGAGAAAGTTATGAATGGATTGATGCTGAGGGAAATATCTTAAGTAAAACAGCAACATTTTCTATTGCAGAAGAAGGAATTTATACTTTGTATGCTAAAATTGGCGAATGTGTTATTGAGAAAACTGTAGAGGTTATTTCTAATGATGTAGTTGAAATTCCGAATGTAATTAGCCCAAATGATGATTCTGTAAACGATAAATGGACACTTCCACAAAAATTTATTAACGACCCAGAGGTAGAGGTTGTTATATGCGACTCCTATGGGTCAACTGTCTTAAAAACAAATAAATACGATAATAATTGGCCTGATGCTTCATTAAATAAAACTACAGAAACTCCAGTTTTCTATTACTTTGTTAACAAAAAAGGTAAGAATATTAAAAAAGGTTCTATTACATTAGTGAACTGAAACTAGAATTAACCCCAAATTAGTTTAGTTCTGTATGATTAAAAGATACCTGCTTACTATCGGTTTGCTCTTAGCATCCTACGTGCTATTTTCTCAGGTAGAAAATACGAGCGCTATTGTAGATTGGAGACAGCACAACCTAACCAAATACAACAAATTTTTGGTGAATCCTACGTATAGTTTTGTGCGAAACGACACCAAGGCTGTGAGCTTTTGGAGTCGGATTCAATGGACGGGTATTGAAAACTCTCCACAAACCTATTTATTAAGTTATTCTGGAAAAGTAAGTGAGAATTCTGGTGCTGGGTTAGGGCTTTATCAGCAAAATTTAGGACTTCTGGTAGATTCCGGATTAATACTTAACTATGCTTATGGCGTTAAGTTTACAGACAATATTACGTTAAGTGTTGGGATGAATACTACACTTTTTAGACGTGGATTAAACAAAGGAGCAATTAGTTCTACAGAGCCAGATCCTGTTGTTTTAGAAAATCAAGACGATTTTTTAATGTTGGTTATGCCTGGGATTAATCTTTCGGTTAATAGTTTTGATATCGGAATTTATGCTGAAAATATCTTTGATTATAACTTCAACGATTCTAATACCATAACCGATTTTTCTGATAAAATATTTTCAGGTCAATTGGGGTATACTAAAACTTTTGATGATGCTGTAGGTTTTATGGAGGATGCAAAATGGCGAAACTTAGTGTATGGAAAAACACAACCTAATGACGATTTTCAATTTGGATTTAACTCAACAATAGATCTTCCGTATACTGGTTGGTTTCAAGCGGGTTATAATACTACTTTTGGAATTTCTGGAGGAATAGGAGTTAAAATAGGAGATGGTATTAGTATTGGTGTGGTATATGAAACAGGAACCAGTAAAACTAATAATTCTTTCGGAGGAACTTATGAAGCAATTGCGTCGATTGAATTGGGACCTAGAAAAATGCGTAAGAATCCAGCTCCAAGCGGAGGAAAAGCAGTAACTTCTAAAAATATAAATGAAGAAGATTATATTTCTTCAGAAGAAATAAAAAGGCGCAGAGAAGAGGATGCCAATAGAATAATTAATGATAGTGTAGAAGAAAAAGTAACGGAAACAGCAAAACCTTCAACAGATGCTACTTCAAAATATGCTTTATATGGAGGAGAAGCTACTGTTAAAAGTGCTTCGGGTAAATCAGCTAAGGAAAAATCGACTACTAGTTCTGTAGACAAAATAGAGAATACAGGAGTAAAGTCAGCAGAAAAAACCGAAGAAGCTGTAGGAATAAGCGCTAGCGATAAAACGTTACCTAAGCAAGAAAATTCTAATGCAAAAACAGAAAAACCTTCTGCAGAAATAGTTGTTGCAGATAAAAAATCTTCAGAAAAAATTGAAAAAGAAGTATCTACTGAAAAAGCTACAGTAACTGGTTATGCTGTATATGGAGGAAATCAGAAAGATGATCTTTCAGGAGAAAACTCAGTAGAAGTAGCTAGAAAACAAACCGAAGTTACAGAAAATGAAACTGTAAAAGTATATGAAGCAGATGCAGAAGATTATGCTAAGGCAGCGCAGGAAGAGTTTAATAGTAAGATAAATTCTAAAGAAGAAGAAAGTAAATTAGCTCAAACTTCTGAAATAAATAATGAAATTTCGGAAAATGTAGCGGTAAAACAACAAACTGAAGCCGAGAAAATAGAGGCAGAATATCAGGAGTTTTTAAGAAGGAGTGATTCTGTGGCAAATACAATAGACACTAAATCTATTGATTCTACAGCAATTACATCGGAAGTTTTTGGAAAAGATGTAAGTTATAAAACTATAAATAGTGCACCGGGAATTGAAAAGGGATTCTATTTAGTGGTTAATGTTTTTTCTCAAGAACATTATTTTAATGACTTTATTGAAAAGTTAAAAACTAATGGATTTGAACCAAAATTCTTTTTAAATCCAGAAAATAATTATTACTATGTATATTTGTATAAAGCAAATCGCTATCTTACGATAAAAAGTTTGCAGCGAAATAATATCAACGGTACTTATTTTGAAGATAAATGGGTACTATGGGTTAAGTAAAAGCCTTTCATAATAGATAGATAGATAGATTTAAAACTGTTAGGCTTGGCTCCTTTTGAAAAAAAGGAGCCTTTTCCATTTTATAAGATAAAGTTTACTAACTATTCTATAGAGTGTATTATTTAGATAGTGATTCCGTTTAGGACAACAGTTTCTATATTAGTATTGCCAAAATCATAAGGTAAGTATCCGTAGGAAGGAATTTCTTTAGTAATTATAAAGTTTGCTTTTTTTCCTTTGGTAATACTTCCATGAGTTTTTGAAAGTCCCATAGCATAGGCACCATTAATGGTAGCTGCATTTATAGCTTCTTCTGGAGTAATTCTCATTTTGATACATGCTGTGGCTACTACTAAATTCATATTTCCACTAGGCGAAGAACCCGGATTATAGTCGGTTGCAAGCGCAAATGGGAGTCCGCTATCAATCATTTTTCTTGCAGGCGTATAAGGAATACTCAAAAAATAAGAGCACAGAGGTAACCCAACTGGCATGGTTTCCGTGTTTTTTAGGACTTCAATATCTTCCTCTTTCATAACTTCCAAATGGTCTACACTTAAAGCGTTGAGTTTAACAGAAGCTTTAATCCCTCCAATAGCATTAAACTGATTTACATGAACTTTCGGGATTAGATGATACTCTTTTGAAGCTTCCAGAATAGCTTCCATATCTGCTACAGAAAAATAACCTTCTTCACAAAAAACATCAATATATTCTGCTAAATTAGCTTTTGCTACCTCTGGAAGAATCTCATTAATAATCTTATCAATATAAGCTTGCTTATTATTTTTATATTCCGAAGGTACAGCATGAGCCCCTAAAAAAGTACTTTTTATAGCTATATTATAATTCTGTTTGAGTAGCTCAATAACCTTTAGCATTTTTAGTTCAGCTTCAGCTGTTAGACCATAGCCGCTTTTAATTTCTATAGCCCCAGTTCCCATTTTCATAACAGTTTCGAGTCGCTTACAAGATTGCTCATAAAGTTCTTCTTCGGAAGTTTCTTGCAGTGTTTTAGCCGAATTTAAAATACCGCCACCTTTATTGGCAATTTCCTCATAGGTGAGTCCGTTAATACGGTCTACAAATTCTTGTTCCCTATTTCCGGCATATACAAGATGTGTATGACTATCGCACCAAGAAGGGAGAATTATCCTACCAGTTACATCAATGGTCTTATCCACAGCATCGATAGATAAAGTTTCCATCGGACCAAAATCTTTTATTAAATCATCTTCAATAAGTAAGAAAGCATTTTTTATAGTGGGAAGTTTACTCATCTCTTTCCCGCTAATTTTATAGGTATTTTCTTCTCTAACTTGTAATAATTCTTTTATATTTATGTATAATATTCTCATAATATCGATTTGAGCGTTAAAGGTATTAAAACATTTAGGATTGCACTTTTATATAGCTTAATTTTGATGTATAATTTATAGATAGTTTCCCTCGCTATTGATAGAAACCATAAAATATTGGTATGAAATGCCTATTAACAAATTTGGAAACCAATTAATATGATAGTTAAGGGCATTACATCTGACCATTGAAAAACAATAAAAATTAGCAGATGAATAAAGGTATTTATATTGCAACTTTAGAGTCGGATAGTGGAAAATCTTTAGTTACACTAGGTCTAATGCGTACGTTATTAGGAAAAACAGCTAAAGTTGGTTATTTCAGACCTATAATTAATGAAGATAAAAAAGGAGGGAAAGACAATCATATCTCTACAGTACTTTCCTATTTTGATGTTGATTTATCTTATGAAGAAGCATTTGCTTATACTAGAAATGAGGTTATACAGAAGCGAAATACTGGAAAATCGGGAGAGATAATTGATACTATAATACAGAAATACAAGCGTTTAGAAGAGCGTTTTGATTTTATTTTGGTAGAAGGCTCTGATTTTTCTGGTGAAGGAAGTGTTTTTGAATTTGATGTTAATGTATTAATAGCAAAAAATTTGGGTCTCCCAGCTATATTAGTAGCCAGTGGAGTGAACAAAACAAAAGAAGATTTAGCGGGAAGTTTACAATTGGCATATCATTCATTTGTAAATAAAGACGTGAATGTGATGGCGTTGATTGCTAACAAAATTAGTCCTGATAATCTTACAATAGCAAAACAAATTTTACAAGAATTTTTACCAGATGAAGTAGAAGTTTTTGCGATTCCAAGAATTGAAACTTTGGCACATCCAACCATTAAAGAAATAGTTGAAGAACTAGATGGAAAAGTGCTATTTGGAGATGAGTTTTTAGACAATCAAACAGGAAGTTTTGGAGTTGGAGCAATGCAGCTTCGAAATTATATTACCAAATTAAAACAAAATAGTTTAGTAATAACCCCAGGAGACCGTGCAGATATTATTTTAGGAGCTTTACAAGCCAATATTTCTAGTAATTACCCACGTATTTCGGGAATTATATTAACAGGAGGTTTGATTCCTGAAGAACCCATATTAAAATTAATAGATGGTTTGTCTCAAGTAGTTCCTATTGTATCTGTAGAAGGAGGGACTTTTAGTGTAACCAATCAGGTAGGGAGTATAAAATCTAATATTTATGCCGATAGCATTCCGAAGATAGAAACATCTATTAGTACTTTTGAAAAGTATGTGTCTATTGATACGCTTGCAGAACGACTTATTAGTTTTAAGCCCAAAGGAATTACGCCAAGAATGTTTCAATACGGGCTCATAACAAAAGCGCGTCAGCAGAAAAAAAGAATAGTTCTTCCTGAAGGAATAGACGACCGAGTTTTAAATGCTACAGCACGTTTATTAGCAATTGATATTGTGGATATAACACTGTTGGGCGACCAAGAAAAAATAATAAGTAAAATAACTACGCTCGGAATAGAAATAAATATTGATAAAATAGAAATAATAGACCCAATTAAATCGGAATACTTTGATGATTATGCGGAGACTTTCTATGAGCTTCGGAAGCATAAAAATGTAAATATGGATATTGCTCGCGATTGGATGACAGATGTTTCTTATTATGGAACCATGATGATATATAAAGGTCATGCCGACGGAATGGTTTCTGGAGCAGTACATACCACACAACATACAATTAGACCGGCTTTACAATTTATAAAAACAAAACCAGGCGTATCTGTGGTGTCTTCCATATTTTTTATGTGTTTAGAAGACCGTGTTTCTATTTTTGGCGATTGTGCTATTAATCCAAATCCTACTGCGGAGGAGCTTGTAGAAATAGCCATATCGTCTGCAGATAGTAGTAAAGCGTTTGGAATAGAGCCTAAAATTGCGATGTTATCTTATTCTTCTGGAACTTCGGGGAAAGGAGCAGATGTAGATAGAGTGCGTCAAGCTACAGAAATGATAAAGAAAAAGCGCCCTGATTTAAAAGTGGAAGGACCAATCCAATATGATGCTGCTGTAGATATTACTGTAGGAAAGAGTAAGTTACCAGACTCTGAAGTGGCTGGACAAGCAAGTGTGCTAATTTTTCCAGATTTAAATACAGGAAACAATACCTACAAGGCGGTGCAAAGAGAAACAGGCGCATTGGCAATAGGACCGATGTTGCAAGGTTTAAATAAACCAGTAAACGATTTGAGTCGTGGTTGTACGGTAGATGATATTTTTAATACAGTTATTATTACCGCTATTCAAGCACAAGGAATATAGTAAAATATGTAATTTTATATACAAGATTTAAGATGGAATTCCATCTTTACAATAATTAAAATAGAGATGAAAAAAATATTAGTTATCAATTCAGGAAGTTCTTCAATAAAATTTCAACTTATAAAAATGCCAGGAGAAATTGTTGTAGCTTCTGGATTAGTTGAAGCAATTGGACTTGATAATGCAGCGCTTCACTATAAATCTAAAAAGATGAATTTCTTTGAAATAATGCCTATTGAAAACCATGAAGTTGGTTTGAAAAAAGTAGCAGCATTACTTTTGGATGAAGAAAAAGGAGCTATAAAAAGTATTGAAGATATTGATGCTATTGGACATAGAGTAGTTCATGGCGGAAAAGATTTTTCGGATACTATTGTAATTGATGCTGAAGTAAAAAAGACAATAAAACGTTTGTTTTCGTTGGCGCCACTTCATAATCCACATAATTATACTGGAATTGAAGTTGCAGAAGAAGTATTTCCTGGCACTACACAAATAGCTGCTTTTGATACAGCATTTCATCAAACTTTACCAGAAAAAGCATATCGTTATGCAATTCCTAATAAATTATTAGACGAGAATTACATCCGTGTGTATGGTTTTCATGGAACAAGTCATAAATACGTAGCAGAGAAAGCTAAGGATTTTATCAGTAAAAAGAAATCAAAATTAATTACTGTTCACTTAGGAAATGGTTGTAGTATAACGGCTGTTAAAAATGGAAAAAGTGTAGATCACTCTATGGGATTTGCCCCTGTAAATGGACTTGTTATGGGGACTCGAAGTGGAGATATAGATCAAGCAATTATTTTTTATATGGTCAATACACTCGGGTATTCTTTAGATGAAGTTAGTGAAGTACTCCATAAGAAAAGTGGGATGTTGGGCTTAACAGGTTATAGCGATTTACGAATTATTGAAGAAAAAGCAGCAGAAGGAAATAGAGAATGCCAACTTGCTTTAGAAATGAATGCTTACCGAATTAAAAAATATATTGGGGCTTATGCAGCGGTATTAAATGGAGTAGATGCTATTGTTTTTACTGCGGGAGTAGGAGAGAATAGTAGCGTTTTAAGAAAGCTTATTTGTGATGATATGAGTTATTTAGGAATAGAACTAGAAGATTATAAAAACAATGTTCGTTCTTCTGAAAATAGAATTATTAGTAAAGAAACTTCAAAAGTATTGGTGTTGGTAATTCCAACTCAAGAGGAACTAGAAATAGCGAAAGACACCTATAGATTAATAAATTGATATATAGAATCCTTTATTGAGGGTTTTATTCCCCAGAGTCAGTTCTGAGTATATCAAAGTGTTCTACGTCGAAATGGATTAAATTATTTTCCTTTGAACACCTCGTAGACTTGCCTCGAGGTAGTTGATTTAACTTAGTAAAAAAATCCCTCGTTAAATAAATAACGAGGGATTTTTAGTTATTTTAAAATCCACATTTCTCCATTTATAGTATCTCCATTTGGGAATTGCTTATTAATAGCCGAATTTAAGTTCTCTCCGTTATTGGTGGCTTCATTGGCAGGATACATCCATCGTTTAGGAATGTTTCCACTGTTTAGAATTCCAGTTCCATCGGTATTAAATTCAGGAAAGCCAGTTCTTCTTTGTTCAAAAAATGACTGCCAACCTGTATTTAAATACATAGCTATATGTTTTTGAGTTAGAATAGCTTCAATTTCATTTCCTGTGCTTAGTTCAATTTTTGGATTGTTTAGATATGCATCAGTCTCAGAAATGTTGTAGAAGTTAAGTGAGGCTTGAATACCATTTTTGTAATGCGTTACTGCGTTAGAATTTATCCAGTTTCTAACGGTAGCTTCTGCTAATATAAATTCTACTTCAGCATAACTTATTAATAAACTTGGCTCATTTTCAGGATCGTTAAAATACCTAGGGTGAACTCTAGAAGCTTCTCCATTTACAGCTTTAGAAACGTTTGTATTTAAATCTCCACTTCCATAAAGACCTCCATAAGCATTAAAATCATCATCTGGAAGATTATTTCCATTTGGTTTTTTTTCAGCAAAAGTAAAGAGTCTCGGATCTTGAAAGTCTTGTAAACGTTCTACAAAACTTTCCTCTAAATAATAGGCCGTTTGTAAATCATTATTATTTTGAAGAGGATATCTATTGTCTTGAATATTATAGAAATGTAGCGCCCCATTATCGTCATTGGATTCGAATATTGGATATTTTGAAGGATTAGTAAAGACTTCATTAAATCTATTTTTAATATTCAGTTCTGCTACATTTTCTTTTTTAGATAAATTCATCAAGATCCTTAAATAATAAGAATTGATAAGTTTTCTCCATTTTAATTTATCTCCATCATAAATAACATCTCCTAAAATAGTTTCATCATTTGCTATTAATTGGTCTGATGCGCTTTTAAGGTCGTTTAAGACTTTTATGTAGATAGATTTTTGTGTGTCATAAGCAGGGGTGTAATTTCCTTCAGAAGCATTAATTGCTTCCAAATAAGGAATATCTCCAAATGTTTCAGTGAGTGAAACAATAAAGTAAGAATTAAAGAATTTAGCTAAAATTTGATAGACTTCTATCTCCGTTCTTTTAGCTTCTTCAATCATTTTACTCACTTGCTTTAAATCGTCATAAGTGCTATAATCAGATCTTTGCCAATTATAATATTGATTAGAATTAACCCCATTAGTATTAGTAAGATAACGAGATGCGAGACCAGCGCTTAGACTGATATTATTAAAAGCCGAAACCTCTACATTGGTTAGTATTAATTCCGGACTAACCGCTGTTGCTCTGTTTTCATCATCTTGTAAATCTTCAGTTTTACTACAACTTAACACTAGAAAAGCTAGTAGGATGTATAGACTATGTTTAATATTTTTCATGTGTTTATTTTTTTTGTCATATGGAACATCCAAATAATTACTCCACTGTGTGTTTATAATTAAATTTGGATGTATCCTCTTATTTAAAATTTTGCATTGATGTTAAATCCGATATTTCTTGTAGAGGGAGCCTGTAAATTGTCAGTTCCAGAATCTGGATCTACATTTGGAATATCGGAAGAGAGCCATAAGTTTCTTCCTACAAGCGAAAGACTTAAATCGGTAAATGGAGATTTATCCAATATGGTTTTTCCAAAATTATAGGTTAATGTAACCTCTCTTAGTTTTATAAAGGTTTCCTTATAATAATGGTAGTTTTTATTTTGCCCATTACTGGTTGTTTGCATAAAATTTATATAGTTAACAGGAACATCATTTGGAGCATAAGTACGGGTATCGTTAATAATATTACCGTTTACATCATAGGTAGCTTCTCCACTTACCACTTTAACGCCAGTACCTATGTAAGTGCTTTCTCCATTATTAGCAGCATCTCGAAATTGATTAACGGTCCCTGGAGACGTACCTCCCCACCACATTTTTTGATTGGTTGTAGAATACATTAAGCCACCAATACGCCCATCAAATAAAAATGAAAGATTGAAGTTTTTATAACGTAAGTTGTTAGAGATACCATACGTCCAATCTGGTTCGTCATACCCAATATAGCGATTGTAAGGATCTGCAACTGGGTATCCATTTTCAAAAATAACTTCTCCGTTTTCATTAGTTTGATAAACAGAAGCGTAAATTTCATCGGTACGATCTCCTACATTAATAAAATTCTCTGTTTGCTCTTTTCCACCATATATTTCTTCTTGGTATCTTCTATACTGACTCAAATTGATTTGTGTGTCCCATTTAAAATTATCGTTTCTAACAGGTGCAAAATCTAATGTAAATTCAACTCCTTTTCTTTTGTATACATCGCCATTTAATAATAAACTGTTGTATCCTGAAGTTTCAGAAATAGGACTGTAAATTAAGTTGTTGTAATCTCTAGATTGATAGTATGCAAAATCAAAACCAATACGGTTGTTAAAAAATCGTAAGTAAGTTCCAATTTCCCAAGCATCGGAAGTTTCAGGTTTTAAATTCTGATCTAAAAGAGAACTTCCAAAATAAGTAGAAGGAGTTCCGTTCCAACTTGTTCCTTTTTCATAAGCTTGAATATGACTATATGGGTTATTCTCGTCAATTTTTCCTTCAGAAACTCTTGACCAAGATCCTCTTAGTTTAGCAAATGATGTCCATGTTGGTAAGTCAAATAAACTAGATAATACTACAGAACCTGAAATTGAAGGATAAAAGAAAGAATTGTTGTTTTCTGGTAAGGTGGAAACTTTATCATTTCTTCCGGTAAAGGTTAAGTAAAAGGCATTATAAAATTCAACATCTACAAAACCGTAAAAACTATGAATTGTTTCTTTCTCTACTATATTTTCTCCAAATAGGGTAGAACCAGAATTATTATCTAAATTATAAAATCCAGGGAAGTTTAATCCATCGGTAGCAGATTGATGAAAAGAGTAGTTTCTATAATAATTAGAATATGCTACTTCCGCATTAATAGAAATATCTTCTGTAAGATCATTAGTGTATTTAAACCCTAAATCGCTTGTTATGTCAAAATAATTGGTGTCTTGTAAAGAAAAATTCCCTCTCGACTTGTCTCCATAACCAATATAACTTTTAGGCTCTTTATAAGTTCTGTACAAGCTATAAACATTTACTCCACTTCTCCCTTTAAAACTTAAATTTGAAGTGATTTTATATTCAAAATTTGCATTTCCAAAGATGTTATCTTTATTATAACCTCTTAAATATTCGTAAGCTTGAAAATAAGGGTTGTTGTAATAAGAAACATTAAAGTGTCTTTGTTGGTAACCTTCTTCACCTTCTCTCCAGTAGTTTCTTAAGTTGTTTACATCTACATCAGTTCCAGTCCATAAGATGAGGTTGTATAAATAATTTGTAGGACCGTAACCAACTTCTGGAAAGTTGTTTGTGTATTGTTTATTGTATGTTAGCGAAGAGTTAATGCTGAACTTTTCTGAAGGATTTAAAGAACCGCCTACTGTAAAAGATGTGTTTTTTAGGTCGGTATTTGGTACAATTCCTTTTTGATATACATTAGCAATAGACATTCTGTAGCTAGCTTTATCGCTTCCCCAATCTACGCTTATATTATTTGACTGAATCAATCCTGTTCTAAAGAAGTTTTCAATATTATCTTTACCTCTAGAGATAAAAGGTAAGGGAACAAGTTCTCCAGTTTCTGGATTTACTGGACTATTATACTGAGGGGTTTCAAAGTACCCACTAGGAGTTGTTGGGTCTAGTTGATCTAATTTTGGACCCCAAATCCAACCGCCACCTTCTGTTCCAGAACCACTCCCGTTTACATAGGCATAACTTCCTTGGTTTCCGTTTCCGTATGTAGTTTGCACTTCTGGAACTTTAATAAACGAAGGCTGAAACATGGTTGAGTTATTTGCGGTAACAGTAAATCTTCCTTTTTTGCCTTTTTTTGTGGTAATCATTATAGCTCCATTTCTACCAACAGACCCATATAATGCAGAAGCTGTAGCCCCTTTTAAAACACTAATATTTTCAATATCGTCTGCGTTTACCTTCCATATATCTGTAGTTCTATCTGGAATTCCATCAATAACTAATAACGGACTAGCGCCTCTCAAGTTTATTTCTGGATTTTGAAATAAATCGGTTGAATTTTTAACTGTTAAACCAGCTACTTTTCCAGAAAGCGAATTAACAAAGTTAGGTTCTTTAGCTTTTTCTAAGCTTTCGCCATCCACCTCTTGAACAGCATATCCTAAGGCTTTCTTTTCCTTTTTAATCCCTAAAGCTGTAACAACTACTTCGCTTAATTGTTCTGTGTTTTCTTGTAGAACTATATTTATGGTTGTTTGATTTTCTACAGGGACATTTTGAACTATAAACCCGATATAAGAAAATACTAGGATATCTGTACTATTGGCTTCAATTTCATAATTTCCATCAAAGTCTGTAACAGTTCCTTTTGGAGTGTCTAGAATACTAACACTTACCCCTCCTAAAGGAACATTGTTAGTATCTGTAATGGTTCCGCTAATTATTTCTTGAGAAAACCCAAGGGTGGTTAGTAAACCAAAAATTAATAAAGTAATTGTTTTTTTCATTTTTTTAGTTGTTTGTTATCCAGGTATTAAGGGTGTTATTTTTAGTTTTTAAAATCACTTTATAGAAATCATTAATAGGGGCTTTTAGCGTTGTAGTAAACTTCTCTTCGGATAGATTTGCAGTTCCTAAAGAAGTATAATTATCGGTGCCACCAGTTTTAAAATTATTGGTAGTACTTATTAAGATTTCAACTTGAGTATTGTTATTAGAAATGTCTTTCCAGTTTACTGTTAGAGCATCATTTTTAATAGTAGCATTGAGATTTATTGCATCTACAGAATCTATAAGAGAAACACCATCCCATTCAGACTTAATATCGCTAGGAACTTCAACTGTTAAGAAACTAGTTAGGGTTGGTAAAATATCTACTATCCCTGGAGTCTGATTTTTAAAATAATCGTTGGTGTTTTTATAGTTTGTAGCAATCCAAGTACTACGTTCTCTGTCAGATTGCCCTCCATGATGCTTACCATCTTTAGCAGTTCTCCCATGGTCTGTAGTTATAATAAGAAGCCATTCCTCATTATTATTAGCTTCTCTATAAGCTACCGCATCCATAATTTTACCAATTAACTCATCTTCAAAAGTAATGGCATCATAGAGTTGTTTGCTATCTCCAAAACCATGACCCATATCATCAGAAAACTCCAAATAAACCCATGATAAGTCTGGGGCATTTTCTTTTATGTAAGCTGCTGCCTTTGTAGCAACCTTTGTATCTATGTTTTTTATGAACTGGCGTTCTTTATCATGTGGGAAATTTATAGTGTCCAACTCAAAACCATCAAAAGCATAATCAACCTTAATATGTTGAGTTTCTTCTAAATCCTCCCCAATTAATTTTGTTCTATTATCTAACCAAGTAGAAAAGATGGCAGTTTTTTTGTTTGGATATCGGTTATCAAAAAGCCTATAAATAGTAGGGTAGTGGTAATTTGGTTTTTTAATACTATTTCCAAAAACATTGTGTTTGTTTACCCATGTACCAGTTAATAAACTATTGTAACCTACAGCAGAAATAGTTGGTGTTTCACTATGAGTTCCTTTTTTTCCACCAACATATGCTTCTGTAAAACTTCCTTTTTCTTTTAATTTATCGATGTTAGGAGTGGACGTTTTTTCTAGCATATCAGGTGCTATTCCATCTACAATGATAAAAACTGCTTTTTTGCTTTGTGCAGTTGTTAAATTTAGTATTGCAAAACACGCTATAAATGTGGTTGCAATTTTGTGTTTAATTTTCATTACCGATTAAGTTTTTTAGTTGGGATAAATTTATTTTATTGAATTATAAATTGAATGAACGTTCAATTAATAAAACTTTATTTTAATGTATATTTAGTGTTATTGAATTTTTGAGGAAATTTTTGCATTTTGTAAGTATTATATTTGTTGAAAATTAACTTTGTGGGAAGAAAAAATATGAGCGATCAACGTAGAAAAGAAATCATAAAATCTTTTTATAGCGTTGCAAAGAAAATAGGATTAGAAAATGCATCTATAGCCAAAGTAGGAGATGAAATGGGAATTAGTAACGGACTCATAATGCATTATTTTAAAACAAAAGATGATTTATTAATTGGCTTGAATGAATATATTTTGGAACGTCATTTAAATATGGTTAGCTCCAAAGAAAGTGGCGTAATAAATTCAAAAGAAGAGTTGCATAATTTTATAACAACCTTGTTTTCAAGGAAATGGAATCGTTATTTTGATGATGGCGTATTTTATAGCTGTTATGCCTTAGTTTATAGAAAGCCAGCATTTAATGCTAGTTTTAAGCGTTATTTAGAACTTCTTCATGAAGTTTTAAAAGATAAATTAATTGAGGCTCATACTAATGGAGTGATAAAAAATAATAATATTGATGAGGTTACAGAAGTAATATTTGCTTTGATTGATGGTGGATATTACTACTTAGGATTGTTTAATGAGAGTGAAGAGGCCTATAAAAAACAAGTTGATATTTATGTTTCTTACGCTGTAAATTTATTAGACTTTAATCCATCATAGAGGAGCTAATTCTCCAGAGCTTGTGCCGAGTTTACCGAAGGACTCTGCGTCGAAATGAATTAAATTTGTCTCCTTTGAATACCTTGTGAGCTTGCCCTAAGGTAGTTGATTCCGTCATTGTAAGATTTTTATCAGTGCGTAAATTCCTATTAATCCCCAGATAAAATTCACAGCCACATTTGGGTAATCAGATAAATAATAGCCATTTATAACCAAGCATACAGCCCCTAGAATGTTAAGAAAATGATAAGTTTTATTTTCTGCTGAAAGCTTTTTAATGCTTAAAAGGAAATAGGCAATAACAAATAAAAATGCTCCAATCCAACCAATAATATTATGAAACTCCATTTAATAAATAGTTAGATTCTTTAATAAACTTTCCTTTTTGTTCAGGCTTATAGCGCTGGTATTCATCCTATTTTTAGAGTCATTTGTAACGGTTTTCAGTAATAAAACTATCAATGCAGTCTCTAATCTTTTCTGGTAAAATCTCTTTAAACAACTTTTTAAGTTTTTGTAAAGCTTATTAATTTTTTTAAATATTATGTTGTTATGCTGTCTGTAATTCATCAGAAATTATCAAAAATTATATGCAAAGATATCAAATAGATCAAGCAACAAGCTAACTTAGTAAATAGTTATGTATTCCTTAAGTTGGGGATGTTATATTATTATTGTTTATGGATAAATTTGAGGATATTAAAAGTCGAAATGGGATAGATTAGAAATATTTGTACATTGTATATTTTAATATAGGATTGCATTTTATGAAGCTTCATTATCTAGACAGAACGAATACACAATTCAATTCTTTTTCCGTCACCAGAAATAAGCATAAGCATTTTTTAAAAGTCTGGCATTACCACCCAGAGTTAGAGTTAGTTCTAGTTTTAAAGAGTACTGGAACACGGTTTGTAGGAGATAGCATTGAAAAATTCTATAAAGGAGATGTGGTGTTAATTGGCTCCAATCTTCCACATATGTGGATAAATGACGAAGCTTACTATCATGCGGAATCTATTTTACAGGCAGATGCAATTTCTATTCATTTTAAAAAAGACTTTTTAGGAGAAGATTTTATGTCAGCTAAAGAGTTAAGGCAAATTAATAACCTCATCCAAAAAGCACAATTAGGATTGGTATTTCACAATCTATCAAAAGAAACAATTCAGCTACTAAAGAGAATAGAAAAAGATAAAACAATAGTACCGTTTAAAAAATTACTGTTATTGCTGGATGTTTTAGATCGGTTAGCAAGTCATAAAGAATATAGCGTATTGTCTAGCAAAGGGTTTTTAACTTCATTTAGTGAAGGAGATAATAAGAACTTGAAGGTAATTTATGAATATATATTTAAAAATTTTAATCAACCTATAAGCGCCATAGATGTGGCTACGGTAATTAATATGAATCCGTCTGCTTTTAGTAGGTTTTTTAAACGCATCCATCGTAAAAACTTCACCACCTATTTAAATGAAATCCGTATTGGGTATGCATGTAAACTTTTAATTGAAGGAAAACAAAAAGTAATCTCTATTTGCTACGATAGCGGATTTAATAATATCTCTAATTTTAATAGACAATTCAAAAAGATTAAGAAAATGACACCTACTGAATTTGTCCATTTGTATACATAATACAAGTATAGAGCAAAAAAAGTATCATAGTTTGTAATTTTTTAGGTGGAAATCAATAATCTTCTAAGGTAAATTTGAGAATATTAATTTTTCAAATAATGAAATGAGCCTTAACAATTTTAGGTATCTACCGAAATGTGGATTGGCGAATTACATCTGACCAACAAAAAATGAATAGCAACAAATGAAAAAAGATATTTCAATTATAGAAGTAGTAGTTAAAGATGTTAGATTTCCTACAAGTCGCTTTCTTGATGGCTCAGACGCAATGAATCCGGATCCCGACTATTCTGCCGCTTATGTAATTTTAAAGACAGATCATTCTGAATTTGAAGGTCACGGACTTACATTTACTATTGGGCGTGGAAACGAGTTATGTACGGCGGCTATTGAGTCATTATCATATTTAATAAAGGGGAAAAAGTTATCAGACTTAACTTCCAATATGGGTGCTTTTTGGAAAATGATAACTGGCGATAGTCAACTCCGTTGGTTAGGACCTGAGAAAGGAGTTATTCATCTGGCAACTGGGGCAATTGTAAATGCTGTTTGGGATTTGTATGCCAAGGTTGAAGGAAAACCTTTATGGAGACTTTTGTCGGACATGTCTCCAGAAGAACTGGTTTCTTGTATAGATTTTACCTATATAACAGATGTTATTACTCCAGATGAAGCGATTAAATTTCTAAAATCAAAAGCTGAAGGAAAGCAAGAACGAATTGATTATTTGTTAAGCAATGGTTACCCAGCATATACTACTTCGGCTGGTTGGTTGGGATATTCTGACGAGAAAATGCGTCGCTTATGTAGAGAAGCCAAAGCGGAAGGTTTTAAACACATGAAAATAAAAGTAGGCTCTAATTTAGAAGACGATATTAGGCGAGCAGCTATTATTAGAGAAGAAATTGGCGATGACCTTAAACTAATGATGGATGCCAATCAAAAATGGGATGTTGATGAAGCAATAAAAAACATGGAAGCCTTAAAGCAATTTAATCCTTGGTGGATAGAAGAGCCTACAAGTCCAGATGATGTTTTAGGACATGCCAAGATTGCAGAAGCTGTTGCTCCTATAAAAGTAGCTACAGGAGAACATTGCCAGAATAGAGTTATATTTAAACAGCTAATGCAAGCAAATGCCATGCAAATATGCCAGATAGATAGCTGTAGAGTAGGTGGAGTTAATGAAAATTTAGCTATCATGCTCATGGCTGCTATATTTGAAATTCCTGTATGTCCGCATGCTGGAGGCGTTGGTTTGTGTGAGTATGTGCAGCATTTATCAATAGTTGATTACATAGCTATTAGCGGATCATTAGATAATAGAATTATTGAATATGTTGATCATTTGCACGAGCATTTTTACGACCCTGTAGTAATTAAAAACGGAGCTTATATGCCACCAAAAATGGCTGGATATAGTATTACAATGAAGGAAACTTCCATCAAAAAATATACTTTTCCAGATGGAGAAGTATGGAAAGAAATAATTTAAAGAATAAACATTTTAATAGGGATAAGTTTAATTTAATAAACATTAAAACAAATGAGAACATTTCAAACATTAATCGTTTTATTTATTTCCTTTTTTGCGATGGGGCAAGAAACCTATAGTCCTTCTAAAGAAAACATAGAAATGCGTGAATGGTTCCAGAATGCCAGATTTGGAATGTTTATTCATTGGGGGGTGTATAGTATTTTAGGAGATGGCGAATGGGTGATGAATAATCAAGATATTCCTGTAGAAAGATATGAGCTTTTACCAGATTTTTTTAATCCACAAGATTTCAATGCTGAAGAAATAGTAAGTCTGGCTAAAGAAGCTGGAATGAAATATATAACAATCACCACCAAGCATCATGATGGGTTTGCAATGTACAACTCTAAAATTTCCGATTATAATATAGTAAAAGCGACTCCCTATGGAAAAGATATTCTTAGGATGTTAGAACAAGAATGTAAAAAACAAGGGATTAAACTCTTTGCTTATTACTCACAATTAGATTGGCATCATAAAGATTATTATCCATTAGGATGGACAGGAAGAAAGACTGGAAGACCAGAATCGGGGAATTGGGAAACCTATTTAGAATATCAAGATGCTCAAATTAAAGAGCTAGCTGAAAATTATGATATTGCTGGTTTTTGGTTTGATGGATGGTGGGATCAGGCGCCAAATAAAAAGGATTGGCATGAAGCAGTAACATATAGAATAAAAGGAGAGGATTGGAACTTGGAAAAAACCTATAAAATGATTCATGATGTAAATTCCGCCTTACTTATTGGAAATAATCATCATGAAATGCCTTTTGAAGGAGAAGATTTCCAAATGTTTGAAAAAGACCTTCCTGGGAAGAATTCTACTGGATTTGGTGGAGCAGGAATTAGCACGTTACCATTGGAGACATGTGAAACTATAAATACTTCTTGGGGCTTTAATTTGCAAGATGATAAACATAAGTCGGTTAAAGAATTGATTCAGTATTTGATAAAATCGGCAGGAAATAATGCTAATTTCTTACTAAACGTTGGTCCAATGCCTAATGGAAAAATCCAGAAAGAGCATATAGAACGGTTAAAAGCTATGGGGAAATGGCTTGAAGAAAATGGAGAGACCATTTACAAAACTCAAAAAGGAACAGTTTATATAGAAAATAAGGTCTCTTCTACTAAAAGAGGGAATAAATTATACCTACATCTACTTGATTTAGACTCAGAAAATATTCAAATTCCCAATTTTAATCAACAAATAAGGGATGTCGTTTTTTATCAGGATAAAACAGAAGTTTCGTATCAAGTAAGCAATAATTCTTTAACCTTGAATGTTCCTTCTGAGAAGCAAAATGATATCGATACAATTATAGAAATAACGTTAAAATAGATATGTCCATATTCAGTTTAAAAAATAAAACCGCAATAATAACAGGTGGAGGGAGCGGTATTGGAAAAGCAATTTCAGAAGTTTTTGCCCAAAATGGTGCTTTTGTATGTATTATTGACTTTAATGAGGAAAATGCTAAACAAACTTTAGATACTATTGTAGCAAAGGGAGGGAAAGGAATCTGGAAAAAATGTGATGTTTCCAATCAAAAGCAAGTACAATCTGTAATTAAAGAAATAGCTTCTAGTCATTCAATAGATATATTAATTAACAATGCTGGGGTGGCTCATGTAGGAAATATTGAAAATACTACCGAAGAAGATTTAGACCGTATTTACAATGTTAATGTTAAAGGGGTTTACAATTGTATGCATGCAATAATTCCGCATATTAAAAGTAGAGGAGGAGTTATAATTAACATGGCTTCTATTGCTTCTTCTGTTGGAATTTCTGACCGTTTTGCTTATTCCATGTCTAAGGGTGCTGTGCTTACTATGACCTATTCTGTGGCTAAAGATTATGTAGCAGAAAACATTCGTTGTAATTCTATTTCTCCTGCACGTGTACATACTCCTTTTGTAGATGGATTTATTGCAAAAAATTATCCAGGAAAAGAAGAGGAAATGTTTGAAAAATTATCTAAGACACAACCAATCGGAAGAATGGGGAGTCCAGAGGAAATTGCCAATTTAGCATTATACTTATGTAGTGATGAAGCTTCTTTTATTACTGGAACAGATTTCCCGATTGACGGCGGATTTATAAAATTAAATGGATAAATGAAGAGGATTCCTCATAAAATAGCATCTTATACCCTTAGAAGTTTCTTTTTAATAGGACTTGTTGCGTATGTTTCATGTAAAGATAAAAAACAAGAATTAAAAGAAATTAGGGGTAATAACGAAAAAATCAATGTTGTTTATGTTTTAGCAGATGATTTAGGTTATGGGGATTTAAGTTGTTATAATCCTAATGGTAAAATACCTACCGAAAACCTGGATAAATTGGCTGCCGAAGGGATGAAATTTACCGATGCACATACTTCGTCATCGGTATGTACTCCAACTAGATATGGTATCCTTACAGGAAGATACAATTGGCGTAGCTCTTTAAAAAGTGGGGTGCTTACTGGAACTTCGAAAGCCTTGATTTCTTCAAAAAGAACTACTGTGGCTTCTTTACTTAAAAATGAAGGCTACCATACCGCATTTATTGGCAAATGGCATTTGGGATGGAATTGGGGAGAAAAAGAAAACGGTTTAGAGATAGGAGAAGGTTGGAGTCCTGATGATTATGAAGGAATTGACTTTAGTAAACCGATTACAAACTCTCCCAATAGTCTTGGTTTTACATATGCTTATGGGCATTCTGGCTCTTTAGATATGGCTCCGTATGTGTATGTAGAAAATGAAAAAGTAACTGCTCAACCCAATAGGGCAACTGTAGATACCTCTAAATATGGTTGGTGGAGAGAAGGACCAACTGGAGCCGATTTTATTCATGAAGAAGTAACGCCTAATTTTTTTAAAAAATCAATTGAATATATAAAAGCAAGATCAAAGGCTAAGCAACCATTTTTTTTATATTTAGCCTTGCCTTCGCCACACACCCCAATATTGCCGACCAAAGAATGGCAGGGAAAAAGTGCTTTAAATCCCTATGGCGACTTTGTAATGATGATAGATACTTACATGGGGCAACTTGTAAGCGCTCTTAAAAATGCAGGTATAGAAAAAAACACACTTGTTATTTTTACTAGTGATAATGGTTGTTCTCCCCAAGCAGATTATGTGGAATTAGCATCAAAAGGACATAACCCAAGTTTCCTATATCGAGGTCATAAAGCCGATATTTATGAAGGGGGACATAGAGTGCCTTTTATTGTAAAATGGCCAGAAGTTATCAAACCAAACTCGGTGGCTACAAAAACTATTTGTACCACCGATTTGATGGCAACCCTTGCAGATATTTTGAATTTAGATTTAAAGGATAACGAAGGAGAAGATAGTTTTTCTATGCTCCCCCTTTTTAAATCTGAAAAGGCAAACGCTTATAAAAGAGAATTGACAGTTCACCATTCTATAAATGGCAGTTTTGCTATTAGAAAAGGAGAATGGAAATTAATTTTTTGCCCAGGGTCTGGAGGTTGGAGTGACCCTAAACCAAATGCTAAAGAAACAAAGGGGTTACCAAAATTTCAGTTATACAATCTTGAAAAAGATCCACAGGAAAAGAATAATGAAATAGCTAATTATCCAGAGATAGCTGAGGAGCTTCATATATTGATGAAACAAATTCTTGAAAATGGACGTAGTACTCCAGGAGAAAAACAAAAAAATGAACTCCCTATGGATGGCAGTCAATGGCAACAAATAAATGCAATTACGGGAACTTAGTAAATTACTTAACTAAAGGATTCGTCAAATGTAATGCCGCCAAGATAAGTTAGCGTGGTATGAGAAGGGAATTAAATTATAAAATGAATGTTATACGTAATAATGATAAATAATAAAAGAACACATGAAATTAATTAGATTTGGACAAGCAGGAAAAGAGAAACCAGGAGTACAACTAGAAAATGGAAAACGTATAGATATCACTGCTTTTGGTCAAGATTATAATGAAGATTTTTTTGGGAACGATGGAATCAAACGATTGCGTGAATGGCTTCTTCAAAATGAAGAAAAATGTCCTGAGATTTCTAATGAAGTTCGTTTAGGGTCACCTTTAGTACGTCCTTCAAAGCTAATTTGTGTTGGCCTTAATTATGCCAAACATGCTGAAGAAAGTGGAATGGATATTCCTAAAGAACCAGTTTTATTCTTTAAAGCTACTTCTGCTATTGTAGGGCCAAACGATGATTTAATCATTCCAAAAAACAGTAAAAAAACCGATTGGGAAGTAGAATTAGCGTTTGTTATCGGAAAAAAAGCATCTTATGTTTCTGAGGAGGAAGCAATGAATCATATTGCAGGCTATGTTTTACATAACGATTATAGTGAACGGGAATTTCAAATAGAACGTTCTGGACAATGGGTAAAAGGAAAAAGCTGTGATACATTTGCTCCTTTAGGTCCTTTTATAGCTACTAAAGAAGAAATTAAAAATCCAAACAATTTAAATTTATGGCTTAAGCTAAATGGGGAAATAAAACAAAACAGTAACACTTCTGATTTTGTTTTTAATATTCCAATCTTGGTAAGTTACATTAGTCAGTTTATGACATTATTACCTGGGGATGTAATTTCTACAGGAACTCCTTTTGGAGTAGGAATGGGATTAAAACCACAGCGTTATTTACAGCCAGGAGATGTAGTTGAGTTGGGAATTGAAGGTCTAGGAGTTTCAAAACAAGTAGCAAAGGCATACCAAAAAGAATAATAAATGTACATTGATAGTCATCAACATTTTTGGAAGTATAACCCAGATAGAGATAGTTGGATAGTAGATGATATGAAGTGCATCCGAAGGGATTTTATGCCTTCCGATTTAAAGCCTGTTTTAGAAAATAATGGAATGGATGGCTGTGTAGCTATACAAGCAGACCAGTCTGAAGAGGAAACAATTTTTTTATTAAAACTTGCAGCGCAAAATTACTTTATAAAAGGGGTTGTTGGCTGGGTAGACATGCAAAAGCATAATGTGGAAGAAAGATTATTAAATTTTTCAAAATATAAAAAATTTAAAGGAGTTCGACATATTCTGCAAGCAGAACCTGATGGTTTTATGTTGAAAGAAGAATTTCAGCGAGGAATAAAGGCTTTGTCTAAATTAGGGTTGACATATGATTTATTGATTAAACCACATCAATTAAATGAAGCTATTATGTTGACTACTAATTTTCCTAATCAAAAATTTGTATTGGATCATATAGCAAAGCCTGCTATTTCTAATGGAATTGATGAGAATTGGGAAAATCAGATCAAAGAATTATCAAAAAATAAGAATGTTTTTTGCAAAGTCTCTGGCTTAGTAACAGAAACAGATGACTTTAAACTAGAACCAGATAATTTTAAAGTCTTTTTAGAGGTGGTAACTTCTGCATTTGGAACAGAAAGACTTCTATTTGGTTCTGATTGGCCAGTGTGCTTGGTTGCGGCATCGTATAATGAAGTATTAAAAATTATAACCAATTATTATGATAAACAGCAACTAAAAATGATACTAGGAGGGAATGCCATAAGATTTTATAAAATATAATTAATTTATAAGAAGTAGGAAAAGTGATAAGTTTTGAACAACGAAGAAGTTTTACAGAAATAAGAACTTTAAAGGATTGAAAAGATGGATTTAGAACTAAAGGATAAAATTATTATAGTAACAGGCGGCGATAAGGGAATTGGCTTAGGAATTTGCAAGGTTTTAGCTAAAGAAGGGGCGTTTCCAATTATTGTTGGACGTACGGAAAAAGATGTTTTAAAATCAGTTCAAGAAATTAAAGATAATGGTGGGAAAGTTGATTATGCTTTAGCAGAATTAACCAATCCTGATGCCTGTAAAAAAGCTGTTTCTTATGTAATCAAAACTTATGGAGCTATACATGGATTAGTAAATAATGCTGGTGTTAATGATGGAGTATCACTTGAAAATGGCGATTATGAGAGTTTTTTAAATTCTATTAATAAAAGTCTAACACATTATTATATGATGGCGCACTATTGTTTGCCAGAACTCAAAAAAAATCAAGGAGCAATTGTAAATATAAGCTCTAAAGTAGCGTTAACAGGACAAGGAGGAACATCTGGATATGCGGCTTCTAATGGGGGGAGAAATGCTTTAACACGAGAGTGGGCGGTAGAATTATTACCCTATAGAATTAGAGTGAATGCTATTATTGTTGCTGAAAGTTATACTCCTTTATATAAAAAATGGCTCAATTCATTACCAAATCCCAAAGAGAAACTAAAAGAAATTACTAATAATATTCCTCTAGAAAATCGGATGACAACCCCTGAGGAAATTGCAAACACAGCAGTTTTTTTACTTTCTTCTAAATCAAGTCATACTACAGGACAACTTTTATATGTTGATGGCGGATATACACACTTGGATCGTGCAATAAAGCCTTCAATCTTATGAAATCAAATTTATTAAGATGATATTTTAACCAATAAAAGCCATAAACATAAATTAATGAAAGCAGATAAAACACCCGTGGTAAGTAAAAAGTTTTTACTGCCTTTTATTTTAATAACCTCTCTTTTTGCTTTGTGGGGATTTGCAAACTCGGTAACAGACCCTATGGTTCAAGCTTTTAAAAAAGTTTTGGAACTGTCTAATTCGCAAGCCGCTGGAGTACAAATGGCATTTTATGGAGGCTATTTTTGTATGGCATTGCCAGCTGCCTTATTTGTAAGAAAGTATTCGTATAAAACGGGAGTCTTAATTGGTTTAGGTTTATATGCTGTGGGGGCGCTAATGTTTTATCCAGCCGCAACTACAGAAAAGTTTTGGTTTTTTTGTTTGGGTTTATACATACTCACTTTTGGATTGGCTTTTTTAGAAACTACTGCCAATCCATATATTTTGGCAATGGGAAGTAAAGAAACTGCTACTAGACGGTTAAACCTAGCACAAGTATTTAATCCAGTAGGCTTATTGCTTGGACTTTTAGTAGCGCAACAATTTGTATTGAAAAAGTTAGAGTCGGATGATTTGGAAAATTTCAATTCGCTGGCAGAAGCAAAAAAAGCCTTCATTAGAACCTCCGATTTAATGGTCATTAGAAATCCGTATGTGGTACTTGGGTTTACTATTTTAATTGTCTTTTTTATTATTCTTGTCAGTAAAATGCCTCAAGCTAAAGGAGAAGGGAAAATACCTAGTATTGGAGATACTTTTAGGAAACTTTTCGAAAATAAAAAATATGTATTGGGTGTAATAGCTCAAATGTTTTACGTAGGAGCCCAAATTATGTGTTGGACTTATATTTATCAATATGCTGAAGCTATCGGAATGAAAAGTGAAGTAGCAGCCAATTATCAATTTGTAGCTTTTGCACTTTTTCTTGGTGGTAGAGCTGTTGGAACATGGATGCTAAAGTATATAACCCCTTCTAAATTGTTGATGTATTTTGGAGTACTAGCCGTTTTTTGCACGCTGGGAACAATTTTTAGCAGAGGGGAATTTGGATTGATGTCCTTGGTGGGCGTTTCATTTTGTATGTCTGTAATGTTTCCTACTATTTACGGAATTGCTTTGGATGGATTATCGGAAGATGAATCCAAAATAGGAGCTGCAGGTTTGGTTATGGCTATTGTAGGAGGTGCTTTGATGCCTGCATTTCAAGGAATGGTAATAGATATTGGAGGGAACGCCGTAAACGATATTCAAATTATGGGCTTTCCTGAAGTAAATATCTCTTTTATACTGCCATTAGTGTGCTTTGTTTATATTATTAGTTATGGTTTCTGGATAACTAAACAGGGAGTTTATGAAGTTAATAGTTAATAGTTAATAGTTAATGGTTAATGGTTAATGGTTAATGGTTAATGGTTAATGGTTAATGGTTAATGGTTGATGGTTGATAGTTGATAGTTGAAAGGTTGAAAGGTTGAAAGGTTGAAAATTATGAAAGAATAGGGGGAAACGGATTGATATTGAAAGAAAAATCTGTTATGCTTTCTCTTAAATTTAAAGAGTAATTAGTAGAATTAGAATATGAAAAAATATGCATTCGCGCTAGACTTGAAAGATGATTCTGAGAAAATTGAAGAATACATTCAACATCATCAAAACGTATGGCCTGAGGTTTTACAATCCATAAAAGAATCTGGAGTAAAAAATATGGAAATATTTCATGTTGGAAATCGTCTTTTTATGTTAGTAAGCGTATCTAATGATTTTTCAATTGAAAAAGATACAATCGGAAATCCAGAAAACCCAATAGAGCAAAAATGGGAAGAATTAATGTGGAATTATCAGCAAAAATTACCTTTCGCCAAATCAGGAGAAAAATGGGTGTTAATGGATAAGATTTTCGAACTTTAATTCTTCAGAATTAGTCAGCCTATTCAATAAACTTTCTTCTCTGTTCAGGTGTTGGAAGCGGACATTCATCTTTCTTTCCGAACCATTTATAGCGATTTTTAGCAATAAAGTTATAAATAGAGTCTCGAATGTTTTCTGGAAGAATGTAATTAAAAGCACTAATTAAGCTCCAAAGCCCTCCCAATTCTTTTGCAATTTCTATGGCTGCAGAAGACCTTGTGTAATATGCTACATTTGGCTCTATTAGTACAATAGAATCTGTTTCTTGCGGATTGATACTTCTTTCTGCTAAAAGCTTTTTTCCTAAATCGCTTTGTAAAGAGGCAAACCTAAAAACGTCTTTTGAGTCTCTCTTTATAACAAACTGCACACTGCGGTTGCATAAATTGCATACTCCGTCAAATAAAATTATTTTTTTTCCGCTTTCTAGTTCCATTGTTTCCGTTTTCCTCAATAATTGAGATTTGAATCTTCCAAATTTTGTATTGATTTTTTATTGTCCTATTCAATATCTTAAGTACACTTTCTGAAGTGTTTATAACAAAGATACTATTCTGAATAATGCAATTAGGAAACTTCGTATAATTCAATAGGTAAATTATCGGGGTCGTTAAAAAAAGTAAATCGCTTTCCAGTAAATTCATCCACTCTTACCGCTTCGGTTGTAATTTTATGTTGATGTAATTTCTTAATGGAAATGTCTATATTTTCAACTTGGAAAGCTAAATGCCGAAGTCCTGTGGCTTCAGGTCTAGAAACCCTATTTGGTGGGTTAGGGAAGGAGAATAATTCTATTATGTAACTTCCATTTAGTGCTAAATCCAATTTGTAAGAATCGCGTTCTTTTCTATATACTTCTTGTAGAATAGTTAAACCTAAAACTTCGGTATAAAAATGCTTAGAAACTTTGTAATCAGAACAAATAATAGCGATATGATGAATTTTACTTAGCATAATTTATCCGATAATTGTTTCCTTTTTAAATACGTTCTTTCAACCAATTTAGTAATGAATAGAAGTTTTGTGGAGCAACACCATGACCTACAGGGAATTCTTCATATATATGTTTAATTTGTAAGGCCTCTAAAAAAGGAGCTGTTTTACGTGCCCAGTCTACAGGAATTACTTGGTCTACACTTCCGTGGGAGCAATAAAAACTTATATTGGTATAATCTTTATCTTTATAATCTTCAGTAATAATACTTTGGTTTACATAACCACTCAAAGCAATTATATTTTTCACTTTTTCTGGGTAAGACAAGGCAACGGCATAACTTAAAATAGCTCCTTGACTAAAGCCTAATAATGTAACATTAGTAGCATCCAATTTATAGGCATTACAAGCCTCATCAATAAAATTTGCTATTAATTCTCTTGATTGAATTGCTTGTGCATCATCGCTCCATTTTCCATCTTCGGCATCAAAATGAATAGCGTACCAAGCATGGCCATAAGGCATTAAATCCTGTGGAGCCCTTACAGAAATTATAAAAAGTTCGTCGGGTAATTCTGAAGCAAAAGAAAATAAATCTTCTTCATTGCTCCCATAACCATGGAACATAAATAACACTGGAGAATTTTCACTTTGCGTTTTAGGAGCTCTTATTATATGATGTAATGAAAGTGTTTGTGTTTGCAAATTGCGAATTTTAATTATTTAATAAATGTAAACCACTGTTGGAAATACTTTCCTATTACTGGAACTTCAGAATATTTTTCTTGAAGCATTCCTATAAAAGCGTAAATCCATAGAATAGAAATACAAAGATAGAAAGCAGAAGAAATCATCCAGGAATTAAAATAGCTTATTACATATCCAATTGAAATAAACATAAGGCTTAAACCAAAACCTTGACGGATATGAAAGCGTGCAAAAGGATTTTGCTTTTCTAAATTTAGAAAAATGGCAATTATAGCACCAACTAACATTAAATACCCAATAATAGCTGCTGTTTTGCCTTCGCGTTCTGGTTTGATTTCCATTCTATTTTGATTTATATATAAGGTTATTTAACTAATAATTGATTATTAGCTAGTATTCCATAAACTTTTCCTTTTAAATTTTCGCCTAAAAATGCACTATTTTTAGAAGTAGAAAGGATATGGTTATTCTCAAAGGTATAGGTTTCATCAGGATTAAAAAGTGTCAGATTTGCATTACTTCCTACTTTTATTTTTTCAGAAGGAATCCCAAATCTTAATTTCCCACTTGTTAAAAGTTCAATTGCCTTTTCTGTAGAAACTACTGTTTGTAAGGCTCCAAAAGCACTTTCTAAACCTATAGTACCATAAGCGGCATGGTCAAATTCTACCTTTTTCAACTCTGTATCTAACGGGTTATGGTCTGAGGTTACAAAGTCGATTATTCCTTCTTTTAAGGCTTTAATTAAGACTTCTGTGTCTTTTTGAGTACGTAATGGAGGTAATACTTTATAATTTGTGTCAAACTCGATTAATGCATCATCGGTTAGGATTAAATTATGTATGGCAACACTGCATGTAACATCCAATCCTTTAGCTTTAGCGTCTTTTATAAGGCTAACCGATTTAGCAGTGGAAATAGTAGGGATGTGTAGTTTTCCGCCCGAGTATTCTAATATAAATAAGTCGCGTGCTATTTGTAATTCTTCTGCTAAAGCTGGTATTCCTTTTAGTCCTAGTTTTGTACCATTTGCCTCTTCATTAACGATTCCTTTTCCTGCAATTTTATTTTCCTGCGGAAAGGAGAGTACTAGTCCGTCAAAATTTTGAGTGTATTGTAAAGCAATTTTAAGTAAGTTAGGATTGCTAATAGGTTGTTGATAATCGCCAAAAGCTACTGCTCCTGCATTTTTCATATCAAAAAGCTCTGCCAAATCCACACTTTCACTCTTTATTGTTAGCGCTCCTATAGGATATAAATTGGTTGCATTTCCAGATGCTTTTGCTTTTAAAAATCCTATATCGGCATTGGTGTCTGCAATTGGATATGCATTTGGATTAACCGCAATTCCTGTAAAACCACTTAAACCAGCCGTTTTTAGTCCGTTTTCAATAGTTTCTCGTTCTTCATGTCCAGGCTCACCAAGACTCACGCTGCTATCAAACCAACCTTCAGAAACATGAAGATTATCATAAGATATAACTTTTGTGTCCTTATCAGTGGCAATGGAGTTATCAATTTTAGAGATAATTCCATCCTTAATAAGAATGTCTTTTATTTGCTGATGATATTCGCTGTTTGGAGCTATTATTTTAGCCGACTTTAGAAGGATATTCATTTAAAATATTTTAGAATGAGCAGTTCGATACATAAAAATACCAATGCAAAAATAACAAACCATTTCCAAAGCTCATCGACATTGTTTTCACTTTTTATATTTTTAAATGCGTCTGGAATATTAGAAAAGGTATTTTTAGGAGTAATTGTATTGATATCTAGATAATTCAGTTCGCTTTCTTTTCTACTGAAATTAAAGCTTACGTCCATAAACTCCTCTTTATTTTTTGTAATGGTGTACACGCCCGCTTCTTTAGGTAAATTGGTAGTAGTAATGCTAATATGATTACTGTAAGTTTGTTGCAGCGGTATAAATGAGGTGTTTTTATTTTCTATAGTTAGAATTTCGTCGGAGGTAAGTTTTGCCTTTACATCAAAAGTGATATTCTTTCCAATTGTATAATATAGATTTGGAAGGGCTAAACTTTGCTTTGCTATATTATAAAGAGTTGGTACAATGAGCGGGGAATTTTGAAAATTTCCTACCTCCTTATTTAATGGAGAAGTAAAAATATAAATCCCATTATTTTCGGCTAAAAAAGGAGTGTTATCTGTATAGGAAATTACATTTTCATTAGTTCCTAACAAGCTATAAGAGATTTTGGTTTTTGGATATTGAAAATTGGTGACTTTAGCATCAAAAACATTTTTAAATAAAGGATGGTCAAATGCAATGGTGGTAATTTGTTTTTCTTTTTTATCTAAAGAAACTATGGAAGCGTTTGATATGTTTTTAAATAACTGATTATAAGTATTTAAATCCGTTTCTACTGAAGGGATTATTAAAATATTTGCCCCTTGTTTTTTAACTTCTAAAAGAGTTGTTATTAACGAGTTTGGAATAACTTTTAACTCATTTAAAACAATTAAATTTTGTTGCTGAATACTATTGTAATCTATAGCATTTGTAGGAGTGTTGGTGTAGTTAAATTCATCTTCTGTAAAGATTTTTTTCAAAAAATTGTCATCAGCATTATTAATAGCTAATACATTTATATTGTCATTTTTATTTATGGAAAAGTATAAGCTATTATCATATTGTAAACCATTATCTTCAATACTAATTTTCCCTTTTAGATTTCCTGACGGAACAGAAAGAATGGCGGTTCCAAGGTTATTTTCAAAGGTAACGGAAGTTTTAGCTATTAATTTATCACCATCATACAAGGCTATAGGAAGATTATCTACTGGATAGTTTTTTGAAACCTGTACTTTCAATTCGTAGGTTGACAATTCTTTCTTGTCAATATAAACGCTATCTATTGCTATATTGTTTTTTTCTGAAGGTTGTAGCTGAACAAAATATAGAGTTTCATCTTCTTTAGAATCAATTTTAAAAGGCTCACGCTGTTGAAAATCAGATAAAAGGATAAAGTCTTTAATAGTATTTTTATCAGAAAATAATTGATTTCCTTTTAGAAAAACTTCATTGAGTTCTAATTGAGTGGAAGAATAAGAATCGGTTAAAAGCTCATTTTTTATAGCTGTAATTTTTACATCTTTATAACTATCAGTATTAGTAAATAAAGAAAACACTTCTGTTTCTGGAATGTTTTTAATTAACTGATTAATAGCTCCTTGAAGTAAGGTACCATGACTTCCTTTTAATTCCATGCTGTAGGAATTGTCTAGGTAAATTACAGTTTCTCTTGCGGTAGTCTTAATATTTCTATTAGCAAAGTAAGGTTCTGTAAAGGCTATAATTACTGAAGCTAGAGCTAATAATCTAGTTAATAAAACAAGCCACTTTTTTAGTTGTGAACTTTTACGGGTTTGTAAATTTAATTGTTTTAAAAAAGCAACGTTGGTAAATGCTTCTTTTTGGAATTTACGGAGTTGGAATAAGTGAATAATAATAGGAATGATAAGTAGAAAAAGAGCCCAAAGAATTTCTGGATGTTTAAACTGCATTCCTTTTAGTTATAATTTCAAATCAAAGATACAATTAAAGAAGTATTCTTGAAACCCTCATGGATGGATTTATTATAGACAAAGTAATTGCCTCTATAAAAGGAAATAAACAAGGCGAAAGTTTTAAAAGGTAATGATTCTTTAGTTTATTTTATAAGTAATTGTAGATTAGATTTTTATCTTGTATTTTTCCATCTAAAACAAAAAAGTAATCCTTTTGAAAAGAAACGAAAAGGTCTAAAAAATAATTTGTAGTTGTCAAAGCTTGTCTAAGTTTTAAACAACGAACACCCAAAAGGACCCTTCAACAAGCTCAGGATGACATTTAAAATATAATTACTTTTTAGACCTCTCGTTTTTGTCGTTAAAATTTAATACTTAGCAGCTTTTCCTTGATTGGAAGTAGAAAGTATAAACGCTCTAATATCGTCGTTAGCCGTTTTTAAATCTTCTTTTCTAAGGTACATCATGTGTCCGCTTCGGTAACCTTTAAATTGGATTCTATCTTTCATTCTTCCCGAAGGATCCATTTGCCACATACTATATTTCGTATTAAAATAAGTACAAGCTCCATCATAATATCCTACTTGATATAAAACATTTAAGTATGGATTTTCTGCCATTGCTTGTCTAAGATTCTCTCTAGTATTGTCATTTTCTTTATTCCATGGATGAACATTCCCAAACATTTTATAAGGAATATCAGTTTTGAAATTCAGTTCTTCCTGTAAATAGTAATTTATAGCAGGAGTAAAGGAGTGTAACCACGAAGTTAATTCTGCATTGTAATCTGGTCTGTTCCCAGCATCCATTTTATCAATTCCTAAATAGCGAGAATCCAATCTCCCTACAGTAAAACTCTTATCTCTTAAAAGTTCTTTCCAAAAGAAAGAGGTAGGAACTACTAAATTGTGTTGAAGGATGGACTCTTCTGATAATCCTGAGTATTTGGACATTTGTTTGGCAACCGCTTCTTTTTCTGTTTTCGATAAAGAACCACCTTTAGAAATGGCTGGAATAAGAGTATTTACAGTAAAGTCTTCTACTTCTGGTAAAATCTCCAACAAATCTTTTTGTTGTAAATCGGCGGTTAAGGCTTTTTGATGCCATGCGGTAGCAGCATAATAAGGTAAGTTTATTGCTTTAGCTACAGGGTTTTCACCATCTAAGACTTTATAATCTGCTGGAGAAACCATAATTACACCGTTTAAATACATCCATTCTCTTTCCTGTAATGCTAATGACAATCCGGCTACACGAGTTCCTCCATAACTTTCTCCAATAATATACTTAGGAGATCTCCAACGGTTATTTCTAGTAACAAAAGACGTAATCCAATCGGCTAAATATCTAATATCAGCATTAATTCCGAAGAACTTTTCTTTATCTGGATATTTCCCCTCTTTATCGGCTATCATTTTAGAATATCCAGTATTTACAGGATTTACATAGACAATATCAGCAACATCCAAAATAGAATTAGGATTGTCTTTTACGCCATAAGGTTGAATTGGGTATCCTTCATCATCAATATTTAAGACTTTAGGTCCCGTATAAGCAATATGCATCCAAACAGAAGCCGAACCTGGCCCTCCGTTAAAAGATATTACAAGGGGTCTTGTTGTGTTGTCATCTATATCTGTTCGGAAATAATACGTATGAAAAAGGGTTGCTATTTCGTTTCCTTCATCATCCCAAACTGGTAAAGTACCTGTGTTAGCTTGGTAACTTATCTTTTTTCCATTTATTGAAACCTGATGTTTAGTAGAAACAATAGAATCGGAAGGAAGTTTTAATTTCTGAGAATTGATTATTGAAATGCAGCAGAAAAACATGCAAATCGAAAGTAAATTTTTCAACATGTAATAGAGGATTTTTAATTAAGAAACTAAAATAAGAAAAAAAGAAGAGTAATGAATTCTTCTTTTCAGCATTAACTTAAAACTTTTCGAAAACTCCGAGACCAAATAGTGCAAAATCATATTTAACAGGATCCTTGGAGTCTAATTTTCTTAGACTTAAATCTAGTTCTGCTAGTGCTTTTGCGTCATTTTGTTTTCGCTTTAAAAGCCCTAGCTTTCTCGCTACATTTCCAGAATGTACATCTAGTGGGCAGGAGAGGAGCGCAGGAGAGATATTTTTCCAAATTCCGAAATCAACTCCACGGGTATCTTGTCTTACCATCCATCGTAAAAACATGTTAATACGCTTTGCCGACGAGCCTTTTAACGGATTAGAAACGTGTTTTTGAGTTCTTGGGAGATGTTCTATTTCAAAGAAAACATTTTTAAAAGCAGTAATGGCAGGCTGTAGAGATGTGTTTGAAGCGTTTTCTCTAAATATAGTTTCCATCCCATCATAAGTGTTATATATGTGTTGTAAACTTTTTATAAACTGAATAAAATCATGACCATTAAATGTACGATGTATAAAAGGAAGAAGCTTTTTTAAATCTTCTTCTGAATGATTGATAACAAAATCGTATGGTGTATTCCCCATAAGATCCATCATTTTATGAGCATTTTTAATAATACTTTTTCGGTTTCCCCAAGCGATGGTAGCTGCTAAAAATCCTGAAATTTCTATGTCCTCTTTTTGCTGAAAAGAGTGCGGAACCTGAATAGGGTCGCTTTCAATAAAATCAAGATTATTGTAAAATGATACTTTTTCGTCTAAAAACTCTTTTAATTCGGATTGTTTCAAAGGTTATATATATGTTGTAAAGTTGAAAGTTGAAAGTTGAAAGTTGAAAGTATGAAAGTATGTAAAGTTAAAAAGGTAAAGGTGAAGAATATTATGTTTAGAAACTTTGTCCCTTTGCCTCATAAAAAATTGCTTACTGGATACTGAGCACTGAGCACTGAAACGCTAATTTCCAACAATATCTCCATCAACCATGGTTAACTTTCTGTCTGCCATATCTGCCAATTCTTCATTATGGGTTACAATAACAAATGTTTGTCCGAATTTATCTCTTAATTCAAAGAAAAGATTATGAAGTCTGTCGGCACTTTCAGAATCTAAATTTCCACTGGGTTCATCAGCAAAAACAATAGATGGGCTATTTATTAATGCTCTCGCTACTGCTACACGTTGTTGTTCTCCTCCAGATAATTCGTTGGGTTTGTGGTTAACTCTATGAGATAATCCTAAAAATTCCAATAATTCTTTAGCTCTTTTCTCTGTTTCATCTTTTGGAGTATTCTTTATAAATGCAGGAATGCAAACATTCTCGAGCGCTGTAAATTCTGGCAATAATTGATGAAATTGAAAAATGAATCCAATGTGTTCATTTCTAAATTTAGCTAAATCTTTATCATTTAATTTGCTTACTTCAATACCGTTAATATGTAGCTGTAAATCTTTAGTTTTATCAGGCTTGTCTAGTGTTCCTAAAATTTGTAAAAGGGTAGTTTTACCAGCTCCAGAAGCCCCGACAATAGAAATTATTTCTCCTTTATCTATAGTAGCATTAACGCCTTTTAAAACTTCTAAAGACCCAAATGTTTTACGAATGTTTGTAGCTTTTATCATAAACTTATCTAAAGTTGCTAAGGTACTTATTCAGTATTTAAAACAAAAGTATATGTTTGAATTCATTATATGTTTTAATAAAGAAAATAGTCTATACGTATAAAATATTTTAATAAATTACATGAAAAATATTTAAAATGATAAGAGTTTATTTGATGCTATTTTTATTCTCCATAATAAAAGTCAGTTCTCAAGATTTAAGTCATGGTAAAGCAATAACATATAATGTTATAGGAAGCTCGTTATTTAGTGGAATAGGGTCGGCTATCAATAAAAAAGAAAATGAAAAGCTAGGACATGCCTTTTTAAAGGGGCTATGGCAAGGAGCTATTGGCGGTACTGTAATATATGGTAGTAAAAACATTATTCAAGGCTATGCCAATACAGGTAGTCCACTATATGCTTGGAGCAGTAAGCTTGTTAATGCAGCAGGAACTTCTATAACTGAAAATGCGGCTTCAAATATTGATTTTTGGAAGCGTTGGCACTTAAATATTGGTTTTACTCGATTTGAGTATCATTTAAACCCTAAGAAGGCTGGAAGATCATTTTATTTTAAAGTAATGCCATATGCTTTAGGAAGAACTATCTACGTTGCTACTAAAGGAGATTTCGACATTAATACTTCTCTAAAAACAGGAAATTTAGTTTTCTCAACAAATACTTCTCCAGCTAATTATGTAGCTTTTGCATATACATATACAATATTGTATGATAGAACCAAAATAGATGGTGTATATAATAATAAAACAAATGTTATAGCACATGAAATTATTCATGTATATCAAGTAGACGATTTTATAACAATCAACTCCTACTTTAACAAACTATATAGTAAAAATACTTTTGTTAATGATAAACTGCTTAATTGGATATATCCTGATATAAATTCATGGACATATATAGCAGCATATAATATTACTGGAGATGGTAAAGATGACTATGATAGTAATTATTTTGAACAAGAAGCTATTTTATTTTCCGAATAATATTAATAAAGTCTAATGAATATAGATAGTTTTGTATGAAGTAAAAATAACGATATTTATATATAACTATATTTTCCTAAGGTTCTTTGGTTATTTGATTATATTCATAAAAAAAGGGTATTTTTAAGGTTGAAAATATAATAGGATTATTAAATGGCATACAAAACTTTTGAAGAATATAATATAGAAACTACTGAAACTATTCGTAATCAGTATGAAAATATTATAAGTGAGATAGGAGAAGATACGGCTAGAGAAGGACTTTTAAAAACTCCTGAAAGAGCTTCTAAAGCGATGCAGTTTTTAACGCAAGGCTACCAACAAAATGCTGCTGAAATACTAAAAGGAGCCATGTTTAAAGAGGATTATAATGAAATGGTGATTGTAAAAGACATCGAATTATATTCGCTCTGCGAACATCATTTATTGCCTTTTTTTGGAAAAGCTCATATTGCTTATATCCCTAATGGCTATATTGTTGGACTAAGTAAATTACCACGTATTGTAGATGTATATGCACGGAGGTTACAAGTTCAAGAAAGACTAACACATGATATTTTAGAATGTATTAATAGTACGCTAAAACCACAGGGGGTAGCAGTAGTTATAGAAGCATCGCATATGTGTATGATGATGCGTGGTGTACAAAAACAAAATTCTGTTACCACCACTTCTGGATTTAGAGGTCAGTTTGAAAAAATAGAAACGAGAAACGAATTTCTTAAGCTAATAAGTTCTGATTTAGGATAAAGAACATATCTTGACTTTTTCACTCAAACAAAAAAAGTCAAGATGAATTCAATATTTTGGCATTTTTATTGTTCTATAATTATAAAAAATTACCGTATGATTAGTTCTGACGATAATAAATACAAAAAACTTTTTATCGGATTGATATTTGATGCGCTTGGAATGGTTTCCTATGCAATTCCTGGTATTGGAGAGTTTTCTGATATTATTTGGGCACCAATTTCGGGTTGGTTAATGACGCGTATGTACAAAGGGCGGATTGGTCAAGGAGCAGGGGCAATTACTTTTATAGAAGAGTTAGTACCAGGATTAGATATTATTCCAACCTTTACTTTAACTTGGATTTATACCTATGTTATAAAAAAAGATAAAGCCACTCAAGTAGTAACTTCGTAATCTTTTTTGTCTAAAGGAGAGATAAAAAAGTGACGAGAGTAGAGGTGAGGAAAGGATTTCTATACTTTTTGCCTATCCATAAAAATCAAGAAAAGTTAAAAATAAAAACCCCCGAATTTTTAATATTAAATACTTCGGGGGCCGTCTATATAGACTTGAGGGAATTATTTCAAAATAATTTTACTTTAAAAAGGAACAGTTACTCCAATATTGATATTTCTTCCGATGTTGTAAATTCCATCAGGTTTTAATCTAGATAGATGAGAAACATATTCTTTATCAAATAGATTATTGGCAGATAGTTTAATATTAAAAGGCTGATTGTAAGCTTTGATAGTTGCTCCAAAACCTAGATTTACGAGGGAATATCCACCAGTTCTAGTTTCGAAATCCCCAACATTATTTTTATTAAATACATTCTGTAGGGTAACAAAAGCATATTTGTTAGAAACTTGCTTTCCGTCAAACTCAACTCTAAATGTATTTGAAAGTTTATTAGCTGGAATAAGCGGTAAATACACATTGGAGTCGGCTAACTTACCAGTAACCGTTTCAAAACTACTTTCTAAATGCAACCAATCTAAAGGATGTGGATGTAAATGAAAACCAATTTCCCCACCATATAAATTACTATCATCTTGTACATATTGATAAACGGGATCATCATCAATAAATTGTCCCGTTGGTTGTAAATAGATATAATCGCTTATTGCATTATAAAAACCATTTACAAAGAACTCAATATGTTCATTTCCGTATTCTAAAGAGAGGTCTGTTTGGAAATTCTGTTCATTTTTTAGAGCTTCATTTCCTATTTCATATCTATTAGCACCACTATGTCCGCCATTGGATGTTAGCTCTGCCAAATTAGGAGCTCTAAAGCCTGTTGCAAGATTAAGACGTGCTATAATTTTTTGAGCTATGGTAACTCTATATCCTGCAGAAGCATTAAAACTATTAAAGTTTCTATTGAGTGCTGGGATATAAGATTCACTACCTACATCTCCAGTTTCTTTGGCTTCAATATCTCTGGTATCATAGCGGAGACCTATTTGGATATCGCTATTTTTCATGTGGTAATGTGTGGTAGCCATAACACCAAAATCTACAGTTGTAGCATCTGGAATTAAAACTTCTTCTCCAGAGTTTTCATTAGTTTGATGCATTCCCTGTACTCCAAAAATGGTTTCAAACTTTCCAGTTTCTGGTAAGTGGTAAAGTACATTGTAACTCAAGGTATGAAGTTTCATATTTAAAGCAGCTTCATCTCCATGTGCATGTTCTTCATGTTCGTCTTCGTGCTCCTCGTGTTCTTCATCTCCATGCTCCTCATGTTCATCTCCATGCTCCTCGTGATGATGTTCGTCTTCAAATTCTTTACGGTTATTTGCAACATAACCTAAAGTAATATCTAAGCTACTTTTATCAAAAAATAGCGTGCTTTTAGAACTTATAACATGGTTGTCTATTTCTTGATAAGGAAGTAATGGATCTCGGTCTCTATTTTGCACTCCTATTTCTTCAGGAATTCCTAGATTTGAGCGGTTAAAATTATAACGTAATTCGGTTTTAAAATTAGTGTCTTGATACCCAAACCCAGACTTTAAATCATATTCATTAAATCTAGAATTGGTGGTATATGTTCCGTTTCCATCTTGATAATCTGCATGTGAGCCATAAGCACCACGAACTAAAAATTTTAATTTATCTCCAGATGTTTTAAAGCCACCATTTGCGGTAACTCCTTCGGTGTTTGTAAAGTAATTTACGTTTACATCTCCTTCGGTACTATTCTGGACTGCAAATTTTTCAGGATTTAGATAGAGTACACCTCCAAGTGCATCAGATCCATAGAGAAGGGTAGCAGGGCCTTTTATAACCTCTACACTTTCTATTCCTGCATCATTTACTCCAAGTCCGTGTTCTCCTCCAAATTGCTGATTCTCTAAGCGTACGCCTTGAGTGTACACCAAAACTCTATTGGAACTCAGTCCGCGAATAACAGGTTTTCCTATTCCAACTCCTGTACTTACGCTTTCTACTCCACTTATATCTGTAATTCCGTCAGACAAGGTCATGGCTCCTTTGGTTTTGAGCTCCTCCATGCTTTGTCGTTCTACTTTCATTACATTTTCACTTTGCAATTTATGGAAAGGAGTAGAGACTATAACTTCTTCCATTTCAATTGCAGATGGTGCTATTTGCACATCTAATTTAATAGCTCCGTTTACCGTAACGTCTTTGGAAAAAGTTTTAAATCCTATTGAAGATACTACAATTTTATAGGTGCCCTGGGGTAGACTTTCTAATATAAAAGTTCCATCTTCATTAGTACTAGTTCCTTTTTCTAATTGTGGTAGGTAAATAGTTGCATAGGGAATTTTGTTATTTGTGGTTGCATCTGTAACAGTTCCGCCAATACTATTTTGTGCATTTATAATAGATGTAATACTCAATAAGAGTATAAACATTAATGTATTTTTCATGTATTTGATTTATTCTTTTTCTGAATTCTATTATTAATTAAGCTATAATTAATATGGAAAAATTCTTTATAAATAGTTCTAATGTGGATTTTTACTCGTTTATCGAGATTTAGTTTTGTAACTCTCCTCTAAAATGAGTTAGTTTTTTTCTTGAACTACCGAATGTAACTCAGTAATCTTATCATTTTATAGAAATAAGTAGCAACAGTATCTTCTATGCTGACATTTCTTAAAACGAATATATTTATTTGTAAGTCGAAAAAAACTTAAGATACTTTATGCAGTTGGCGGACCACGGAGTGAAAAATGAAGAGTTTGATATTCACTTAAATGAAAGTAATGATTAAAATTTTGTTCAGAAGGAAGTGTAAGAATAGTAAACGTAATTTCCTCTGGGGTGAAATTTATTTGATGAGTATGATGAAACTTAAATAGCTTACATTCAAAATCCGATTGGTGAAAATGTGTTTTTACATGCTCATTACACTCAACATGGCTATGAGCTATAAAAAAGTGAGAAAATTTTAGGGCAGAAGGAATCAATATCGCTGAAATTAGCAATAAAGAGAAAAAACCTACGAGTATGTGTTTTATTTCCTTCAAATGATTAGATTTTTATTCCTAATCGGTTTAACATCTTTTTTTCAAAATTCCAGAAAAAAGCAAATTGTCCGAAAAGCCACCCAAAGAAAATCAATAATACTTGATAAATAGGGAAGATTAACAAGATTCTAACAATCCAATATAAAATTGGATGAAGCGCATCTGGATGCAAACCGATGTACTCGGTAATTGGACCAGCAACTTTAGCAGCAGTAGATCCTGTTATTGCAAATACAATAAAAATGATAGTTAGCTGAAAATTAGAGGTAATACCCCAGCGCTTTTTTAATTTTTCCATGGATTAATTTTCATTGCAAATATAAATGAATTTCTTAGCTTGAGAAAACATGTGTTAATTTCTCATGAAATTAAATATAACAGTATGAGAATTTCTATATTTATCCTTATTAATTAACCATTTTTCATGCAACGAAGAGATTTTATCAGTAAAACTATCTTAGCTTCAGCTACTTTAGCGGCAGGAACTACCATTGTTTACGGAAAGTATTTGCCGAAGGGATATAAACCATTAATACTTCAAGATCCAGATCCTTTTTCAATGTTTAAAAAAGATAAAGAAATGCTGGTATTGAATGACAAGCCATGGAACATAGAATCTAAAGCACATTTGTTGAATGATGACATTACGCCTAATAAAGCTATGTTTATTAGGAATAATGGGTTACTTCCTGAAAATATTGATGTTGAAAATTGGACGCTTACCATAGATGGAGAATCTGTTTCAAAAACAAAAACCTATACTTTAAACGATTTAAAAAGTAAGTTTAAACAATATACTTATCAACTCACGTTGGAGTGTGGCGGAAATGGGCGTAAAGAGTTTAATCCGCCTGCAAAAGGAAATCAGTGGGGACTAGGGGCAGTGCATTGCGCTGAATGGACTGGAGTTAGATTGCGCGATGTTTTGGAAGATGTAGAAATTAAAGAGGATGCTGTTTATATAGGATATCATGCAGCAGACATTCATTTAAGTAGAAGTCCAGATAAAGAACCAATTTCTCGTGGTTGCCCTATGAAAAAAGCTTTGGAGGACGAAACTTTAATAGCTTTTGAAATGAATGGTGAAGCCATTCCAATAGCACATGGTTATCCTTTGCGTTTGGTTGCTGGTGGTTGGCCAGCGTCGGTTTCTGGTAAGTGGATTAATAGAATAAGTATCCGAAATATAGTACACGATGGCACAAAAATGACAGGACAAGCATACCGTGTGCCTTGTAAACCTGTGGCGCCCGGAGAAAAGGTAGCAGATAAAGACATGTGTATTATAGAATCCATGCCTGTAAAATCGTTAATTACGTATCCTAAAACAGGAGCTATGCTAAAGCTTGGTCAGGAACTATCTTTTAATGGTCATGCTTGGGCAGGCGATTTAGAGGTTGCTAAAATGGAGTATTCAATTGATTTTGGTTCCACTTGGCATGAATGTGAAATTACCGCTCCCAAAAATAGACTTGCTTGGCAACACTTTTCTGCAAAAACCTCCTTTCCAGAGGTTGGTTATTATGAAATATGGGCACGAGCTACCGATAGTAATGGCAAGAGTCAGCCAATGGTACTTCCAGGTTGGAATCCAAAAGGGTATTTAAATAATGCGTGTCATAGAATAGCAGTAAAGGTAAGTTAGTATGGATAAGAAAGAACGTTTTTTACAAGAAGTAAAAGTTTTATCCAAAAGTTTATCGTTGTTTACAATTGCTTTTTTTGGAATCGGATTTTTTTTGATGTTTTTAGTTCTTTTTCCAGATACCAAATTATTCGATAAAAGTCCGAATATAACTACAGAAGAAGTAGTTACTGAATCTCTCGAAGAGAATTCAGAAATAGAAATTAAAGATGGAATTCATACAGAAACAGGTTTTATAGCAGCAAACGGACTAGAAGCGGTGATTAATAATTGTACGAATTGCCATTCTGCTAAACTTGTTACTCAAAACCGTATGACCCGAGAAGGGTGGCTTACTACTATTAGATGGATGCAAAAAACTCAGAACTTATGGGATTTAGGCGACCAAGAGTCGATAATTTTAGATTATTTGGCTAAAAACTACGCACCAGAAAATAAAGGTCGCCGTCAAAATTTAACGGTAGAAGAGTGGTATGAGTTGAAGTAAAAGTTTAGTTTTTTCACGTTCAAGTTAATGTAAACGTATTTTTGTAATATTATTTCTTTAAACTATTTATTTTATGATAGTTAATATTTAGTCTTTTTTCTTATAACGAAGAGGTCTCGCATTTATACTCAGATATTAACAATAGAGATTAAATACTTCCTAACTTTATAAATGTAAAAGTTAGGAAGTATTATTTTATTCTATTTAATTCGCGTTTATTCCAAGTAAACTTTTATTGAATAAGTTATAGATTCTCGTATATTCATCTGTCCAACTACTAGGCTCTACAAAACCATGTCTTTCTACTGGATATATTGCCATATCCCAATTGGTTTTTCCTAATTCAATTAATCTTTGCGACAAACGTACCATATCTTGAAAATGCACATTGTCGTCTACCATTCCATGAAGAATAAGTAAATCTCCTTTCAAACCCTCTGCAAAATAAATAGGAGAACTTCTTCTATAAGCCAAACTGTCTGTTGTTGGAGTATTTAAAATACGAGCTGTATATCCGTGGTTATACGCTGCCCAATCGCCAACAGAACGAATTGCAGCACCTGCAGTAAAGGTATCAGCTTCGTTAAACATTGCCATAAGCGTAATAAAACCACCATAAGAACCTCCGTAGATTCCTACTTTTTCCTTGTGAATTCCAAGCTCTTTTACCAAATACGCTGCACCATCTACTTGGTCGCTTAAGTCTTTTCCTCCCATATGACGGTAAATACCTGTGCGCCATTTACTGCCATATCCTGCACTTCCGCGGTAATCAATATCTAAAACAGTGTAACCATTGTCTACTAAAATATTATGAAACATATACTCACGGAAATAAGAACTCCACCATTTATGAGCATTCTGTAAATATCCAGCACCATGAACAAAAATAACCGCAGCTTTATTTTTAGTACTTTCTGCTGGTTTATAGAGTCTGGCATGCACTTCTGCACAATCATTTGCCTTAAAAGTAATTACTTCTGGGTCTTTCCAGTTATACTTTTTAAAAGCATCAGTAGTAGAATGTGTTAGTTGCTTAGCAGTTGTATTTTTGCTGTAAACAGGATTTTCTTTTATAAATAACTCTGTTGGTTTATTAGCATAAGAATAGAGAATAGCCATTTGTTTTTCATCAGGAGAAAGCGTTATATCATTTCTACCAACCATATCGGTTAGTTGCTCTAATTTTCCGCCATTTAAAGGCATTCTGTAAAATTGACGATCGCCAGGATGAGTTTTGTTTGCAGTAAAATACCAGTGCTTTTTATCGTTTGAAATTTTAGGATCGTAGATTTCAAACTCTCCTGAAGTTAGGGCTTTTGCTTTTTTAGTCTCCGTATTTAAAGTGTAAAGGTGAGAATAACCTGACTTTTCTGATTGAAACCAAATACTTTTCTCATCTGGCATCCAGCCAAGCTCTCCACCACGATATCCGCCAATGCCAGGTCCTGCAATCCATGCTGCATTATGTTGATGATCTAAATTAGTTACTGTTCCATCTTTTACATTTAATAGAACAATCCAGCGGTCTTTATAATCATTGGTGTTAATATCTAAAACAGCTTTACTACCGTCTTTGTTCCAAATAGGACCACTTATATAACCAATTCGGTTGTCGTTTTTATAAACTTTATCTGGGTAATCTTTAGTATATTCTGGAACGTAATCCAATCCTTCTAGGTTATCTAAAACAATAGGATAGGTTTTTCTGTTTTCGATATCGTAGATAAATAACTCGTATGTGTCTGGAGTATCACCAACTTTAGAACGTGTATTCTGATCTTCTGTGTAGCCAGATTCGGTAACATAATGCGGTGTAATAGTCCCTTTACTATCTTCTCGTTTTACTGTTAGGTAGCTTACATATTTTCCATCCGGACTATTTTGCTGATTGTAAATAGATTTTCCATCTGTGTATATAGCAAGTGGTTTTTTAAGATTTTCTTTTTTATAAAAAACTTCTTGCTGATCTTTTTTTTCTTTTCGTTCCCGTAAAACATCAAATAAAGCTAATTGATCTTGGTGTAACCATTCGTCTTTTTCACTTCTTTTGTCTTCTTTCTCTTCTTTTTTTGTACTGAAATCTGTTATTTGTTTAGTAACGCCAGTTTCTATATCCCAAGTATAAATGTTATTATCTCTAACATAGGCAATTTGCGTTTCATTTTTGGTAAAATGAACATTGCTTTCTCTATCTTGGGTATTTGTAATTTGTGTTATTTCTGAAGTAGGAATGTCAATTATAAAAACATCCCCATGTTTACTATATATTTTCTTTGACTTAGTACTGTTGAAAGTTCCGTAATTAGACGGTAATTTATAGGCTCTGTCAAAAGGAATTTTCTCAATTTTTTCTGAAGAAACTCGGTAAGCATACAGAGAATCACTGTAAGCATTTTCTGGATTCCAATCAAAATAAATTGCTTTGCCGTCCACCGACCAATTAGCATTTGATGGTAAATGCCCTACAAAATCATCACCTTGCATAATCTCTTTTATACTAAGGGTTGAATTGTTGTTTTCTTGGGCTTGAATAAAGCTAATACTAGCTAATAGGAATAGGTTTAGAAAGAAACTTTTTGTCATTGTAGTTGCTATGATTTATAGGAAAAACCAAATATAATGATTTGTAGTAACTGGTGAAAATAGAATTCATTCTAATGAGGTGTGCCTATTGCGCAAGGTAGCAAAAATTTGATATAGGCAGCTTTCTGCCATTGCCTACAACCTTAAAAAGTATCTGAAGTTCATCCAAAAACATGCTAAAAGTGGAGTGGGAAGCTTAAAAGGCTCATCTTCTTTTTTAAAAGCTCTTCAAAAACATATTTTATGCTGTTTTAAGTTCCCTAATTTTAACGTACAACTTAATTAGATCGTAAAATAAAAGCCCTTAAAAGGGCTTATATCTATCTTGTTTTTATAAAGTCTTGTGCAACCTGGTTACTGGTGTTGGCAATCAGGCTTTTATTTTGTTCGTTTCATTTTCGGCGGATTTTGCCGTGTATCAAAAATATCAGCAATTTTTATAAATCCGTTTTGTTCATCAACAGAATATATCATTTTGTGATTTTTGAAAACCAAATAGCGATATTGAATTACCCTATCTGTTAGTAATTCTTCTTCTTGTCCTATGAGGGATGCTTTTATTAATTTTTCAGATTCTTTAATTATTCCAGTTACAATTTTAGTAGCAACTTTTAAACTTGCTTTCTTTTCGTAATATTCATAAATTTCGTCAAGTTGAGTTTCAGAAAAGTCAGACCAAATAATTTTAAAGTTCATTATTCATATTTGGCTAAAAGCTCAGAACTTGTTTTAAATCGATTGTTTTTAAAATCCGATTCCGATTTGTCAATTCGTTTGTTTAACTTATCTATGGTCATAGGTCTAAAAAGTCTTTCGTCAGAAGTATCTTTTTCCTTTTTTAATATTTTCTCAAGCTTGGAAATTGTCTCCTCGCTTTGAAGTTTTAAGAATTCTTGAATAAATTCTATTTTTCGAGCTTCTATATTCATTTCGAATTTCTTTTTATCAAAGATACTAAATTATCAAATTCAATCAATATCTTTCTTGGTTTAACGAATCTTTCAGCTTGTTACCAACGGTCGCTCGTATATTTACAAAGCTTTACTAAAACACATTTTATGCTGTTTTAAGCTCTCTAATTTTAATGTACAACTTAATTAGATCGTAAAATAAAAGCCCTTAAAAGGGCTTAAAACTATCTTGTTTTTATAAAGTCTTGTGCAACCTGGTTACTGGTGTAGTTGACGGTAGTTTTTATTCTACTGTTTCAATTTCGAATATTTCTTTTCCTTGCTCGCCCAAGTAGTGAGCTAATATCTTTTCATAAACTTTATATCCATCATTTACATTCGTGAAGATTATCAATCCTTTTTTTGTTTTCGGAAATATGAAAACAATGGTTTGAACTCCTTTGTCTGCTCCACCGTGTGATAATGCGTAATCTCCATTTTTAAAATTATAAATTTCAAATCCGAGGCCGAAGTGTTTTCCGTTTTTGGTTGCAACTTGATGAGTAACCATATCCTCAAATACTTTTTCGGAAAGTCCGACACCGTTCATTACACTAACCAAAAACTTTCCATAATCTTCAACTGTTGTCAATAAATCGTCAGCACCATTTGCTGTTTTGTTTTTAACTGTTTCATAGGTATTTCCTTTGTTGTCATATCCAGCGGCTAATCGAGATTCGTCAATCTTATCATTCCAAATATATTGCGTGTCGGTCATTGTCAAGGGGTCAAAGATTAATTCCTTGGCTAATTGGTTTAAAGGTTTTCCAAATTTACTTTCCAAAGCCTTTCTCAAATATTCAAGCCCTTCTCCCGAATATTGATATTGTGTTCCTGGTTCAAAATGAAAATTCAATTTTTTTGATTTATTTGAATATCTCCAATTTGGAAATCCAGTTTGATGACTTAAAATATGCCTTGTAGTAAGTTTTTTATTTCTTGGGTCATCTGCAACGTCTGGATCAGTCCAATAGTTATAAATAGGCTCGTCCAAGTTCCATTTGCCCAAACTGACTAATTTCAAGGCAACTATTGCGGTTACGGGTTTCGTTAAAGAAGCTACATTGAAAATCGTATTATAAGGTGCAGTTTCTCCATCTATAAGGTTGCCATATACTTTTATTTGTTGAAGTTTACCTTCATTGATGACACCAATTCCTAAAGTTGGGATATTGTTTGATTTTAACCATTTTTTAATGTCTTTGTCGTTATCGAAAATAGAGTTATCTGTTTTTTGTACTTCATATGCCCGATGTCCATAACTTAAGGATGTGGTTAATTTCCAATCGCCGTTTTCCAACATCCAGATGTTTGAGAACTTTGCAGAACCTGGTTCACTTTCTTTACTTTCGTAAAATAAATGTTCTCCGTTTTGAATTGCTCCATACAAAATGCCATTTCTATAAAGCGGAAAAACCTCTGTACTTTCTTTTACTAAAAATCTTTTTACCTGACGTGTTTCGGGACTTTTACATAGCCCGTTTTTTAGGTCGTAAAGAAATTTTGTTTTGTCCGAAATTCCATCTTTGTCGTGATAAAATTTTAAGTTTTCGCTTAATAAATTTTCATACTGTTTAATATCGCAAGTGTTGAATCCAACATTAAACAGCAAACTGTCTTTTGATAGTATCGTTTTATAAAGTTCTGAATTTTTGTCCGCTTGTGCTTTACAAATTGGAGAAAGCAAGCAAGTAATAATAAGGCTTAAGATTATTTTTGTTGTCATATTGAGTTTTGTTTTTGCTGCAAATAATAATTTTGCACAAAGTTTAAAAACCCATTTTCTGTATGCTAAAAATCTACACGACAATAACTCGACAAAAACCCGACAATCTTTATATCATATTGAAATTCAGTTTGTAATAAAGTTTTTTACGCTTATCTATTTCAATTGCATTTCGAATGATAATGAAAACATTCGATAAAACAATTAGTATCATTAGGATTAAACTAAACTGGTTTCCCAGTTTCAAAAAAATCCCCAACATAAACACAATAGGTGCTAAAATGGTCCAAAGTATTTGTAATGAAATAAGCTGTTTGGTTAAACTGTTCTTTTGTTTCATAATGAACATCAGAACAAGAGGAATGATGATATTTAAGGGCGGAATCAAAATAAATGGAATTGAAGATAGGTTTATTATTTTTAGAAAAGAGTAGTTAATCAAAACCACTTCTTGGGGTTCTTTTTTAATTTTATTAGCTTCAATTTTTTCTTGTTTAATTTCTGTATAAATCAATTCATTTTCTGCTATTTCTAATGCTTTCGCTAAAGCCCGAAGCGTGAATCCCTTGGGCTCTTTTCCCGTTTCAATCCGCTGTATTGTCCTTGCTGAAATACCTGATTTTTCCGATAACTCTTCTTGAGTTAGATTTTGTTGTTCTCTTAAGGTTTTAAGTTTGGACATATTTTGTTTTAAATTACCGCCAACGTATTTGGCTATGATTTTGTTGCATGAAAATCCGTGAGGATTTTCCACCGTAAACCGAAGATAGCAAATTTGCGAAGAATTTCCGCGAGGAAAATCAGACGTAGTAAACTTGCAACGACCTTTGGTTAAGCCCAAAATTGAGCAATTATTTATGCTAACTTGTGCCTATTACATAAGTTAGCATAAATTTGACATAGGATTACTATTAACTTTTGAAATGCAAGAACTAGAAAAAGAAACAACGTTAAAAGATAATTACTTTTTTAAGCTTCCTAATTTTAACTTACAGCTTAATTAGATCGTAAAATAAAAGCCCTTAAAAGGGCTTAAAACTATCTTGTTTTTATAAAATTAATGGTTTGTGTAAGGGTTAGCATTGTTGGCAACTGACTTTTTTATCAATAATCTTGAACTAACACTTCAGTCGGAATGTGAAGTGTTGAATTCAGTTTTCTTATCATTCCTAAAGTCAGTTTTCGTTTTTTGCTTAAAATTTCACTAACTCTACTTTTAAATCCTACAACTTCGGCTAAATCTTTTTGTTTCATTCCCATTTGCTCCATTCGGAATTTGATTGCCTCAATAGGGTCAGGCATTCCAATTGGAAAGTTCTCATTTTCATATTTGTCAATTAAGATTGAAAGGATTTCCAATTCATCTCCTTGATCAGTTCCTTTTTTTGCATCAAAAATTTCTTCAAGTCTGTTCAGAGCGTTTTGATAGTCTTTTTCGTTCCTTATTGGTGTTATCTTCATGATCAGATATTATTTGCGTCTATTTTGTCATATTCTGCGTGAGTTCCGATGAATCTTATCCAGCATATTTGATATTCAAAGTTGAATTTTACAATCAATCGGTAGTTGTTGCCTTTAATATTGTAAACAATTCTATTGTCTTTTAAAATACTTGCACTTGGATAATCGTTTTTTAATTCATTAATATTTTTCCATTCGGATTTTTCAGTTTCTCTAAACCAAGACTTTAATTGTTCTTCACAGTCAACGTGTTTCTCCCAAAAGTCTCGTAAAGTTCGTTTCGCTATTACTCTCACATTATACTTGTTTGTAGCAAATATAATAAAAAAGTTACCAAATCGGTAATTCGTTTTGTTTTTCAGCTTGTTACCAACGGTCGACTCGTATATTTACAAAGCTCTTCAAAAACACATTTTATGCTGTTTTAAGCTGCCTAATTTTAACATGCAACTTAATTAGATCGTAAAATATAAGCCCTGAAAAGGGCCTATATTGATCTTGTTTTTATAAAATTAATGGCTTGTGCAATCTGGTTAACGGGTGTGCCTATTGCACAAGGTAGCAAAAATTTGATATAGGCAGCTTTCTGCCATTGCCTACAACCTTAAAAAATACCTTAAGTTCATCCAAAAACATGCTAAAAGTGGAATGGAAAGCCAAAAGGCTTATGTAACCCATAGTTTCGTAAAGTTATTTAATTGAAAGATTGTCTAAATGCAATAGGAGAAATGTTGGTTTTATTCTTGAATAGTTTACTAAATGAAGCAGGATATTCAAAACCTAATTCATAGGCAATTTCACTCACGCTTAATTCCGTAGTTGATAATTTCTCTTTAGCTTTTTCTATTACCTTATTCTGGATATGTTGCTTTGTACTTTGTCCACTTACTATTTTTAAAGTATTGCTCAGATAATTAGGAGAAAGATTTAAGTCATTTGCAATTTGAGTAACAGATGGAACTCCATTAATAAGGGATTCATTATTATTAAAGTAGCTGTTTAATACTTGTTCTAGTTTTATAAGAATTTGATTATTGCTAATTTTACGGGTAATAAATTGTCGTTCGTAATAACGTTCAGCATAATTGAGTAATAATTCTATTTGTGAAATGATAATATTTTGACTGAATTTGTCAATATTAGACTGATATTCTCTTTGTATGTTTTTAAAAATATCTACAATAATATTTTCTTCCTTGTTGGAAAGAAAAAGCGCTTCATTAACGGCATACCCAAAGAAATCATAATCTTTAATCGACCCAGCTAATGAGGTATTCCATAAAAAGTCTGGATGAATAAGAAGTAGCCACCCAGACGGATTTACTTTTATGTTTTGATTTATTGTAACTGTTAGTATTTGTTTTGGTGCTACAAATGAAAAAACACCTTCATTAAAATCATACTTTTGTTGTCCATAATTAAATTTTTCACTTACATTTCGTTTTAAACAAATAGAATAAAAGTCCTGCATCCATTTAATTTTATCAGAATCTGTAGAGTAATTTACTTGGCTATAGTCTATTAAGCTAATCAATGGATGTTCAGGCTTAGGTAAATTACTATAGGTATGAAATTCACTTATGGATTTAAATCGATACATTGTTTTCTTTTTTTAAATTTAAGATTAATTTTCTTTATATAATATCATTCCTGAGTGATAAAGGATTCCATTTCTATATTCTCCATCTACGGTAAATCCTGCATCATCTTTGTAGTCAATATGATTTCCCATGATACGATAGTCTCCTTGATAAACAGTTTTTTTATCCCCTCTAGCTTCGTCATAACAATTATTGGGGTAGTAGTTTGTGGCGAATATTTCGCCTTTTGTTGCCCACATTCCAATATATCCTTTGGTTTCTGCCATTGTTTCAATTTTGAGGTAAAAACAATATTTCAACTGCTTTTTAAATAAATTCATCTTTACCCTTGTTAATTCCAGAATAAGGAGCTTTTCCTATAACTTTCCATTCTACATTTGTGGCGAGCAAATCAAAAAAATTACGTTCAGAATTTCCCCATTGTTCAAATCTTGTCTTTATAATTACTTTATTTTTAGTAGTTGTGTTTTTTTTACAGCACGGGCGGAAATTATGTACACAAAGACAATAAGAAATAGAAGTGGGATGGTTCGTAGTTTTTCACAGCTAAAATCCTGTTGAAGTTCCTAGAGTTTTATGTTCTTTTAGGGCTTCTTTAATGGCATCTATTTTCAAATTAGCATAGTGGTAGGCGTCTTCTCCCATAAAAAAGTGTATAGGAGGATGCTCTTGTTTACTTAAAGCAATCAATACTTCGGCACCTTTTTCTGGGTCGTTGGGCTGATTTCCATTTATATCTTTCAAATGTGCCTGTTCCATTTCACGAGCAGATTCATATTCTTCAATTGGATTTTTAGGTGTTTTTACAGAACCTTCTGATAAAAAATTGGTTCTAAAATAACCAGGGTATACTATGGTTGTATATACTCCGAATAATTTCATTTCTTCGGCTAAAGCTTCTGTAAAGCCTGCAACAGCAAACTTTGTTGAACAATAAATACCAAAACCTGCAAAATTTCCTGTGTAACCACCTACAGAAGCTATATTGAAGATGTGTCCAGATTTTTGCTTGCGTAAATATTGTGAAGCATTTCTAATTACATTTAGAGATCCAAACACATTTACTTTAAAATTATTTTCTACTTCCTCTTCACTAAGTTCTTCTAAAGTGCCAATTTGGCTATAACCAGCATTATTAATTAAAACATCAATTCTACCAAAATGACTAATCGTAGTTTCAATGGCTTTCTTAACATTTTCATTTTTTGTTAAATCCATTTCAATAGGTAAGAATTTTTCATTCTCTTCACCAATTTCCTTAATTAAGGCTTGTTTGTTTCTTGAAGTAGAGGCAACATTATAGCCTTCTAAAAGAAGTTTTTTAGTTAAAATTAGCCCTAACCCTTTTGAAGCTCCCGTAATAAACCATACTTTTTTTGTGTTCATGTTTTTTGAATTTAAATTATTACACAAAATTGGTGCATTAAAGGGTTTCTCACTTTTCCATATCTAAGAAAGATGTAGTCAAATCTACTTATGAATTGACACAGCACGAATTAGTTACAAAGAAAGACCCTCGTTAAAAACAGTGTTGATGGCTAGCGCGGCTAAAACCCTTATCCGTAGAATAGTGACCGAAAGCTTTGAGATCAGGAGTGCAGCGAGGCAGCATTTCGGTTACCGTTTTTCGACCTCGTTGTCGAATAAATTCATTGGGTATGACGCCTTTTTCTTTGTTTCGTTTCTTTTGGGAGAAAAAGAAATGAGAAGCATGAAGTCAATAGTGTTTGGACTAGGTACTAGAGCTAACAAATCACTAAAAACTACAATGTACTTTTACCGTCGTCTTCTCGTTGCGGATTATCTATTACTACAATTCCTTTTTGGAGCATTAAACTATTTGGATATGTTATAAGTTCTCCGTCGTCGGTACGCAGGTGTAAATGAAAAGCTCGGATGTCTTCAATAATTGCTTCGGAAGGAAAATCTTTATCCTGAATCCGAATCCTGTCGCCAATTTTAAAAGGAAAGGAGAAAAATAGGATAATACCAGCCGTAATATTGCTCAAAATAGACCAAGAGGCAAAAAAAGCAACCCCAATAACAGCAAAGGCAGAGGAGAGGAATAAACCAAGATCCTTGAAATCTACTCCCCAAAGTAGACTTAATGTAATTACTCCGACTATCAGAATAAAAACATCTATATATTTTAAAATAAGGAGCGTTCTGTTTCTATCAATGTCTCCTATTTTTCCTACTTTTTTTATAGTTTTAAATAGTAGGATTCTGATAAGGAAAAGTACTACAATAGCAATGATAGTCCCTATGATTTCTTCTCTGTATACTGTGAAATATTCTGTCATAAATTGTAAACCTATTCAGGCACAAAGATACGTTAGAGATTTATTTTTTATCGCAACTAGAACTTAATTTGTTTAATAATATCCGAATAAAGATACGAGACCGCCTCACTACAAGAAAATAGTGTAAAGACTATGTTTAAACTATGGTAAAAATGAATTATTTATTGAAAATGAATTATAAAATTAGTCTATTAATGATTCTAAGGTTCTGTATACTTCATAAACAGGTAATCCAACTACATTAAAATAAGAACCTTCAATTTTTTTAATTCCAATGTGACCAATCCATTCCTGAATTCCATAAGCGCCTGCTTTATCATAAGGTTTAAAATTGGTAACATAATAGTCAATCTCTTCGTCGGTAAGTTCTTTAAAATAAACTTTAGTAATGTGGTTTATTGTTTTTTCTAGTTTAGCTGTGGTAAAACATACCGAGCTTATAACTTCATGCATTTTCCCTGACTGCGATTTTAGCATAGCAATAGCTTCTTCTTTATCTTTAGGCTTACCTAAAGCCTCTTCGTTATGCCAAACAATGGTATCTGAAGTGATTAAAATATCATTATCTTTTAAAGTTTCTTTATGAGGTAATGCTTTTAACTGTGCCAAATAATCGGAGATTTCGTATTTATACAATCGTTTGGGATATACTTCATCTACTTCTTTTAATCTTATTTCAAAGTCTAAGCCTAAATCTTTAAAAAATTGTTGCCTTCTAGGAGAGCCAGAAGCTAGAATTATGTTGTAGTTTTTAAGTTTTTCATTTAAAATCATAGGCGTGTTTTTTAGTTCGAAAGTTGAAAGTTGAAAGTTGAAAAGTTAAATGTAAAAGACTAACAACCATTAACCATTAACCATTAACCATTAACGAATAACTAACAACCAACTTTATAATTTCTAAGCATATTTAGCATCAAAGCTATCATTCCACTTTCCTTGGACCTTTAATACTTGTTCGATTACATCTCTAACACATCCTTTTCCTCCTTGTTTGTGAGAAATGTATTTAGAAATTTCTTTGATTTCAGCTACAGCATCATTTGGACAGCAAGGCATTCCTACCATCTTCATAACATGGTAATCGGGGATATCATCTCCCATATAAAGTGCATTTTCAGCTTTGATATTATAGACATCAAAATACTCATCTAGAGTATCTATTTTATTACTTACTCCGAGGTGGATATCTGTAATTCCAAGTCCGCGTAATCTTACACGTACGCCTTCGTTGTTTCCTCCAGAAATTATACAAATGTTGTAGCCTTTGTTTAGCGCTGTTTTCATTGCATACCCATCTTTTACATTCATAGTCCGAAGTAATTCCCCTTCAGAAGTAATAGAAATAATGCCGTCGGTTAAAACTCCATCAACATCAAAAATAAAGGTGGTAATATGTTCTAGGTATTCTTTATAACTTTTTTCTTCCATGAGTTTTAATTATTGCTGCTGTTAATAGTTTGTATATGTTTTTGTAATCTTCGTTTGTTAGTAATTCTAAATGCGAATTTATAGTTTCTGTATCATTTCTTTTTGCTGGTCCTGTTTGTGCTTCTTTAGGAGAGATTTCTTCAATTTTTTTTGAAGTTTCTTTAATTAAAGGTTGTAAAATTTCAAATGGAATGTCATGTTTTTTGCAAATATCGTGACCAATATAATATAACTGATTGACAAAATTATTGACAAAAACCGCCGATACATGAAGAATTTTACGTTGTTCAGAACTGATTTTAAAAACTTTGCTTGAAATAGTTTCCGCAAGGACTTTTAATATGTTTAAATCTGCTTCATTTTCAGCTTCAATACAAATTGGAATTTCATTAAAATCTACTTCTTTATTTTTTGAAAAAGATTGTAGCGGATAAAAAACTCCTCGTCTATTTTTTTCATTTAAATCCAACATCGAAACATTTCCAGAAGTATGAACTACCAAGCTGTTTGAAAAAGGGAGTTTATTGGAAAATTCGGGGATGGCATCATCATTTATTGCAAGAATATAAATAGCTGCTTCTAGTAATTCATTTATATTATTGGTAATTATTGTTGATTTTTCAAAACTCTTAATCTTGTCTAGATTCCTATTATAACATTGAATTAAGTCAATAGACTTATGGTTGCTAAACACTTTAAAAAAATGATGCGCAATATTACCTCCGCCAATAAGTACAATTTTTAACATGTTGCTAAATTACGGAATGCGGTTGATTTTGATTAATTATAACATAAAAAGTTACTATAAAATGGCTGTTTGTAGCGTTATCATTATTAATGGAATTTACAATCAAGTCCTAACCAACAAAAACAAGAAGTAAAAATCTCTTTTTTTACCGTGCTAATAAAATCCTAAATTAACGTAATAAATCATAAAAACGCCTTATTTTTGCGCACTGAAATTCAACTTAAAAAAATACCTTTAGGTAAGCCCATGAGGTATTTAAAATCTCACAATGTGAGTAAAACAAATAATACTGATGTTAGATTCCCTAAAGAAAATTCTATTCTCTACACGTTTAATGGCCATTCTTTTTGTAGTTTTTGCAACCGCTATGGCATTTGGAACTTTTATTGAAAATTGGTACAGTACCGAAACTTCCAAAATTTGGATTTACAATACTTGGTGGTTTGAGCTAATTATGCTCTTTTTTATGATAAATTTCTTCGGAAACATAAAACGCTACCGCTTATTTAGAAAAGAACAATGGCCTGTACTTTTATTACATTTATCTTTTGTTTTAATAATAGGTGGAGCTTTTGTAACCCGTTATATTGGTTATGAAGGAGCAATGCCTATTCGAGAGGGGCAAACTACCGACTATATTTTATCTCAAAAAAAGTATCTTTCTGCTTTTGTGGATGGAGAAATTGATGGAGAGCCTAAACGAAAAGCCCTACAGGATGAAATAATGGTTACCAAAGAAGCACTTAACTCTTCTTTGCCATGGAAATCCGATTTTAATGGAGCGCCTTTTACCATTTCTTATGCTGGTTTTATTGAAGGAGCAGAAGAAGGACTTGTAGAAACTGAAAATGGAGATACTTATTTAAAAATAGTAGAAGCTGGTGGCGGAAACAGACACGATCATTACTTAAAAAATGGCGAAGTTTCTAGCATTCATAATATATTATTCGCTTTAAATAAACCTACCGAAGGTGCCATTAATTTAACTATAAATGATAGTGTAAGTACCATACAATCTCCATTTGATGGAACTTTTATGCGAATGGCAGATCAGTTTCAAGGAACTGTTGTTAAGGATAGTTTACAACCTTTAATGTACCGCTCTTTATACAATGCAGCTGGAATGCAATTTGTTTTTCCAGATCAAGTTATAAAAGGAGAGTATGGAATAGTAGAAAAGGAAGTAAAAACTAAGAACGATCAAGATGCAATAATTCTAGATGTTACCGCCAATGGGGAAACTAAGCAAGTAAAAATTCTTGGAGGAGTAGGACATTTAAACGACCCAAAAACAGTAAAAGTAGGCGGGTTAGAGTTTCATTTATCTTACGGTTCTAGGAAAATTGATATCCCTTTTAGTATTACTTTAAACGATTTTGTAGCTGAAAAATATCCAGGAACTGAAAAAGGATATTCTTCTTTTATGAGTAAAGTTACCGTAAACGATGGGAGTCCGTTTGATTATGATATTTATATGAATCATGTTTTAGATCATGGAGGATATCGTTTCTTTCAATCTGGATTTGACCCAGATGAACAAGGAACTATTCTTTCTGTAAATCACGACCAATGGGGAACAAGAATTACATATCTGGGATACTTTTTATTATATGCTGGACTTATGGGAATTATGTTTTTCGGAAAAACACGTTTTATTAGTTTAGGAGAAATGTTAGAGAAAGTAAGGGCTAAAAAGGCAGCGTTATCTGTTGTGGTACTATTGTTTACTGTTTTTAATGGTTTTGCGCAAAATATTCCAATGCATGGAACCATAGATAATCCAGAAGAACCGCAGGTGGAAGAAGAGCATATGCATGTTACGGCACCAACAGACCGTCAAGTAGATTCAATTTTAAAAACCACCATTGTTTCTAAAGAGCATGCTGCTAAGTTTGGCGCTTTAGTGATGCAAGATAGTGAAGGGCGAATGAAACCTATAAATACATTTGCTTCTGAATTAATGAGAAAGTTACATTCTTCTGAAACATTTGAGGGGATGGATGCCAATCAGATATTGCTTTCTATGCTACAAAACCCAGGGCTCTGGTATAATGTAGATTTTATTAATATAACAAAGAAAAACGATAGTATCCGTACGGTTATTGGAGTTCCTTCTGATCAAAAATATGTAAAGGCAGTCGACTTTTTTGATGGGGTTAAATACAAGCTATCGTCTTATTTAGAAGAGGCATATGCAACCAAAATACCAAATCAATTTCAAAAAGATTTTAGAGCTTTTGACTTAAAATTAGGATTGATAAATCAAGCATTAGGAGGAGAGATCCTTCGTATTTATCCATTGCCAAATGACGATAATCATAAGTGGATTTCTGCAGCAGCATATCAAAAAGGAGCATACAAAGTAAAAGATTCATTGTACGCTAACTTCATCAATAAATCTTTGTCGTTTTATATGATGTCTTTACAACAGGCTAAAAGTACAGGCGATTATTCGCAAGCAGACAAGATTGTTGAAGCGTTTAAGCAGAATCAAAAAAATTATGGAGCGGAAGTAATGCCTTCGGATACTAGAGTCAAGGCTGAAATATTATACAATAAGATTAATATTTTTCAGGAGTTACTTGTTTGGTACATGTTATTAGGTTTCTTGATGTTTACTTTTATAATTGTTCAGCTTTTTAAAGATAACAAGCTGCTTAAAATTCTAATAAAAGTGTGTAGCATTGGGATTTTCATTCTATTTGTTTTCCATACATTAGGACTTGCTACGCGTTGGTATATTAGTGGCCATGCACCATGGAGTGATGCTTATGAAAGTGTGCTATATGTAGCTTGGAGTACCATGGGATTAGGATTGCTTTTTGCTAGAAAAAGTGGGCTTACAGTTGCATCTACAGCTTTTGTAACGGCTATTATTTTGTTTGGAGCGCATTTAAATTGGCTCGATCCAGCTATTGCTAACCTACAACCTGTACTAGATAGTTATTGGTTAATGATCCACGTTGCGGTTATTTCTGGTAGTTATGGACCATTTACTTTAGGGATGATTTTAGGAATTGTAACGCTTTTCTTGATGATTTTTACTACTAAAAAGAACAAAGCTAAGATGGATTTAAGCATTCAAGAGCTTACCATTATCAATGAACTGGCACTTACAGTAGGACTAGTAATGTTAACTATTGGAAACTTCCTTGGTGGACAATGGGCTAACGAGAGTTGGGGACGCTATTGGGGATGGGATCCAAAAGAAACATGGGCACTTATAAGTATTATGGTTTATGCTTTTGTAATTCATATGCGTTTGGTTCCTGGTTTACGTGGTAAATGGACATATAGTTTTGCCAGTATTGTTGCATATGCTAGTATTATGATGACTTATTTTGGAGTTAATTTCTACCTTTCTGGCTTACATTCTTACGCAAGTGGAGATAAAATTATAACCCCAACTTTTGTATATTATTCGGTTGCATTTGTGTTGGTATTAGGAGCTGTAAGTTACTGGAGGTATAGGAAAATAAATCAGAAATAGTAGTTTATTATTTCTTTTTTTGTGAGAATAATCTTTTAATGTTGTATATTTATTACTCGTTAATTATATATGTTTAACATTAAAAAACTAATTGTCATGAAGAATTTAGGATTTATTTTAGCTTTTGTTATGGGACTTGTAGTTATAAATACAAGCTCAGCGCAAGTAGATTTCCCCAAAGCCGATTTTTTAAATACAATGAATAGTTTTGATGATATCGGACTAGATCTATCTCCAGATAAATCTAGTGAGCTAAAGGATTTGAATAAAGGATTAGTGGATAATGTTTCAGACATATTAAATAGCGATAAAGATCAGGATAAAAAAATAGCCGACTTAAAATCGCTTCAAAAAGATACTAAAAAGAAGGGAATAGATATCCTTGGGGAAGATGACTTTAATAAGTACAAAAAGTCTATGAAAAAGAAGCTTAAGCCTTTTAATAGAAAGGTAAAACTTTTAAAATATGCATTGTAAACTAAATGCATTTGGTTTGATATAGTAGGAGTTATCGATAATTAATAATACAAAAGCTGAACAGTGGTCTCATTGTTCAGCTTTTGTATGTCTTACCTATTTAGCCACAAATACCCAGATTTATTTTATCACTTTTTATGGATAGTTTTTTTCTTTATAACTTCTGACTTAAAGAGGCAAAGAGGCAAAGAGGCAAAGTTTTAAATTTGTGAATGTACTAATTTGAAAATTTGAAGATGAAAAAGAAGACCGAAGTCAGGAGGCTTTATGCTCTAAGCTATATGTTGTCCGTCTCCCGATGTACTTCCCTGATATAAATTGACTTTAAGTGGTCAACCTATATCAGGGAAGTAGACTTTTACTTCGGGCTTCGGACTTCAGACTCCCGACTTTTTCAATCTTTCAATCTTTCAATTTTTCAATATAAGGTAAAGTGTTCAGTATGCAGTTTTTTTCATTGTAACATCGTAACTCCATAACAGCATAACTTTTACTTCGGGCTTCGGTCATCGGACTCCCGACTTTTTCAATCCTTCAATCTTTCAATCTTTCAATCTTTCAATTTTTAAATTTTTAAATATAAAATAAAGTGTTCAGTAGGCAGTCTTCAGTTTGCAGTAAGTTTATGGTTAACTACAAATTCGAAAAAGAGTTAGAATGCATCTATACTCTTTGCTCTTTATTCTTGTTTCCCCTTTTTCTCCCGACTTTTTCAATCCTTCAATCTTTCAATCTTTCAATCTTTAAATTTTTAAATATAAAGCATAGTGTTCAGTAGGCAGTCTTCAGTTTGCAGTAAGTTTATGGTTAACTACAAATTCGAAAAAGAGTTAGAATGCATCTATACTCTTTGCTCTTTATTCTTATCTCCTGTCTTCTGTCTTCCGTCTTCCGTCTTCTTTCTCTATTCTTATTTCATCTTAATACTTTGTACTAAGTACTTAATACTATTTAGCCATTCGTGTATTTGTGGCAGAACAACTTAACAATGAAACAAAAAGATGTTAATATGGTTAAAAATGAAGCTTTTTAATTATTAAAACCGCAAATAAGTTTCTTTAAATATTATATATTCGCAATCTAACTTAAACTATTATTTGGCATGGCAATACTTTCCTTTGTAGGATTTACGCTTCTTGTGGCAATAATCGCATATTTTGCTACAAAAAAAACAAACGAAAGCTCATCAGATGGATACTTTCTTGGAGGTCGAAGTTTAACAGCAGGAGTAGTAGCAGGCTCCTTATTATTAACAAATTTATCTACCGAACAGATAGTTGGTCTTAACGGACAGGCATATTCAGAAGGAATTCTAGTAATGGCTTGGGAAACTTTAGCAGCTATTGCAATGGTAATTACTGCTATTTACTTACTACCACGTTATTTAAAAGGCGGACTAACAACGGTTCCTCAATTTTTAGAAACACGTTACGACAAAGGGACTAAAACAATAGCTTCAGGACTCTTTTTGTTAGGGTATGTTGTTATTTTTTTACCAATTGTTTTATACTCTGGTTCTTTAGCAATTTCAACTATGTTCAACATCCCAGAAATGCTAGGCGTTTCGCTTAATACTTCTATTTGGATTTGTGTATGGGGAATTGGAATTATAGGCTCTATATACGCTATTTTTGGAGGTTTAAAAGCAGTAGCAGTTTCAGATACAGTAAATGCTGTGGGGCTTTTAATAGGAGGTTTAATGATTCCTGTTTTTGGATTAATGATGATTGGAGATGGTTCCATGACGGAAGGGATTACAACCCTAATGCGAGAGGCTCCAGAAAAATTCAAATCTATGGGAGATAGCTCAAGTTCTGTGCCTTTTAGTACTATTTTTACAGGTTTAATGCTTGTACAAATGTTCTATTGGGGAACAAATCAAGCTATTATTCAACGTGCACTTGCTGCAAAAAACCTGAAAGAAGGTCAAAAAGGACTGTTATTGGCTGCTTTTATTAAAATATTAGGGCCGCTTATTGTTGTGCTTCCTGGTATTATTGCTTTTTATATTTTTGGTCCAGATTTGGAAACTCCAGATCAGGCGTATCCTTTATTGGTTAATAAAGTTCTTCCTACAGCTTTAATTGGATTCTTTGCTGCAGTACTTTTTGGAGCTATATTAAGTTCGTTTAACAGTGCTTTAAATAGTTCTGTAACCTTATTTAGTATTGATTTTTACAAGGAGTATATCAATAAAGATGCTTCTGAAATTACCGTTATTAAAAATGGAAAGTATTTCGGGATTGTATTGGCAATTGCAGCAATGCTTATTGCTCCTTTTATTGCAAATGCTCCAAATGGATTGTTTGGATACCTACAAGAAGTTAATGGATGTTATAGTATTCCAATCTTAACAATTATTGCGGTTGGATACGCTACAAAACGTGTTCCAGCCCTCGCTGCCAAAGTGGGAATTGCTTCTGGAGTATTACTGTATATTGTATATCTATTACTGAAGTATTTTGTTGTAGGAGAAGACAATATGCCGCATTACCTTCATGTAATGGCAATATTATTTGTTATCAATATCCTTATCATGTTGATTATTGGTAAAGTTGCGCCAAGGGAAACAGATTTTGAATTAGAATACACTCAAAAAGTAAGTATTGAACCTTATAAATTCTTAGTGCCTGTAGGAATTACAATATGTGTTATTGTAATAGGAATTTATATGTACTTCGCATAGATTATAGATATATAAAACTTTATAAATTATTATAATAAGCTCCATTTTGGAGCTTATTTTTTTTACTATATTTATAAATGTAAATAAAGTATGACATGTTGAGAAAAGTTTTCGGTAGCTCAGTATTTGGAATTGAAGCCACAACAATAACTGTAGAAGTTAATATAGGGCAGGGGATAGGTTATCATTTGGTAGGGCTACCAGATAATGCAATTAAAGAGAGTAATTATAGAATAGCTTCTGCACTTCAATTTAATGGCTTTAAAATTCCGGGTAAAAAAATTACTATAAACATGGCGCCTGCAGATATGCGTAAGGAAGGTTCTGCATACGATTTAACCTTGGCTATAGGAATATTAACGGCTTCAGAGCAAATAAAAGCAACGGGTTTAGAAGAGTATATAATTATGGGAGAGCTGTCTTTAGATGGGACACTCCAACCCATAAAAGGGGCTTTACCAATTGCTATAAAAGCTAAGGAAGAAGGCTTTAAGGGGTTTATTTTACCAGATGAAAACGCTAAAGAAGCGGCAATAGTAGCAGGAATAAATGTATTTGGTGTAAAAGATATTAAAGAAGTAATTGCATTTTTTGATGAAGAAATTCCACTGGAGCAGACCATTGTAGATATTAAAGAAGAATTTTCAAAAGCATTAGATTTTCCTGAGTTTGATTTTGCAGATGTAAAAGGACAAGAAAGTATTAAGCGAAGTATGGAAATAGCGGCAGCAGGGGGACATAATATTATTTTAATTGGACCTCCAGGTTCTGGAAAGACGATGTTAGCAAAACGTCTGCCTTCTATTTTACCGCCTATGACGTTGCATGAAGCTTTAGAAACTACTAAAATTCATTCCGTAACTGGGCGGACTATTAATTCGGGGATTATGAATTACCGTCCTTTTAGGAGTCCACACCATACTATTTCTGATGTTGCCCTTGTTGGTGGTGGTGCTTATCCGCAGCCTGGAGAGATTTCAATGGCTCATAATGGTGTTTTATTTTTAGATGAATTACCCGAGTTTAAACGAAGTGTTTTAGAGGTAATGAGGCAGCCGTTGGAAGATAGAGAGGTAACCATTTCTAGAGCTAAATTTACAGTAACTTATCCGTCTAGTTTTATGCTAGTGGCTAGTATGAATCCAAGTCCTGGAGGGTATTTTAACGATCCAAATGCCCCAGTAACCTCCACTCCAGCAGAAATGCAACGGTATTTGAGCAAAATTTCTGGTCCGCTTTTAGATCGAATTGATATTCATATTGAAGTGACTCCTGTTCCTTTTGAAAAGCTTTCCGAAGAAAGAAAAGGAGAACGAAGTACTGTAATTAGAGAACGAGTTACAAAAGCTAGAGAATTACAAACGCAACGTTTTGAAGCCTTACCAAATATTCATTACAATGCGCAAATGAATACAAAACAAATACGAGAGTATTGTAAACTCGAAGTTTCTTCGTTGGAGTTATTAAAAAAAGCAATGGAACGCTTAAACCTTTCCGCTAGAGCTTACGACCGTATTTTAAAAGTAGCTAGAACAATAGCCGATTTGGAGAATGAAACTTCTATCAATGGAAACCATATAAGCGAAGCCATTCAATATAGAAGCTTAGATAGAGAGGGATGGTTGGGGTAATATTTAGGTTGGTTTTATATATATTTATAATATTCTATTGGAAATTAACTACCTTGAGGCAAGCCTAGGAGGTATTCAAAGGAAAATAATTTAATCAATTTCGACGTAGAATCCTTCAAGATACTTAGGGCAGACTCTAGAAAATGAAATCCTCAATGAAGGATTTAAAGGTTTTATCTATTATTTTTTTGCACTTTATTTTTCTTAGTTAATAGAATAATATTATACATTTTTAAGAATAATTATTTTGAATATCAGATATTTAACTTATTTTCAAGTTCAGTTTAATCTAAGATAAAAATATCATGAAAAAACCTTTACTTCTTCTCTCAATATCAATTTTAATAATTGGATGTATATCACAAAAACAATATGCAGCATTAGAAGCTAATCAGAAGGAATTAGAATCTGAGATTAATCAGAAAAATATGGAATTAAATACCATATATGAGCAATACTCAAATACTGAGTTATTTATGAAAACTCAGCGCTTGAAAAATTTTTCAGGAAATATAATCAACGATTCAATTAGTTTAAATAGTGCTAAATTGAGTACTGATTATTCTAATTCAGATTTGCCAAAATCATTTCTAGAGAGGAATTTCTTTATAGGATTAAGCGCAAACTCTTATGACATCAATAGAGTAGTAGGGAGATTTTATAAAAAAGTAGCAGATAATAAATACTCACCAGTAACCCTTGAAGGTGAGTTATTAAAAGAAGGAAAACTAATTGAGGTTGACATTATTGATGATGGAGCTTTATTTAAAAGCTATATTGAAGAAGGTTCTAGTTTGAATGGTTCAACAGTATTTGGTGGATTTGAAGCAGGTAAAAAAGAAGTGATTGAAATTGGAGTTGTTGATGTTGCTAAAGCGTCAATACCTACAAGTTCTATAAATAAAGAATTGTATAATAAGTATTTAAAAAAAATACAATCTTTTGAAGATAGTGATAAATATTATTATGTTGAAACGGTTACTTTGACAATTGCAACAGGTAATTTATTTAAAGAAGACAAATTTAAAGCAAGTATTGCTGCCTCTACTTATTTCACAGTTGGAGGGGAAACATATAAATCTTCTAATTTATTTAAACGAAACCGTATATTATCTGTTGATTTTAGTAATGTTTCAAATTTAATCGCTACAATAAATTTAGATGATGAGTAAGTCTTATTAACTACACCACCACATTAAAAAAACAACAGATGTAACTCTTGTTGATTGGGCGCTTACCCGAAGCCTGAAGAGATTTCCATAGCTTATAATTGCGTATTATTACTGAAGGAATTAACCGAATTGAAACGAAGTGTTTTAGAGATAATGGAGTGACCACTAGAAATCACATTAGCGAAGCCATTCAATATAGAAGCTTAGATAGAGAAGGGTGGTTAGGATAGTATCTAGTGTGGTTTTATAGATTCAAGACATGGATTAAATCCCTCATGTTGCTACTCTAAAATTTTAAATCCCGATATTAAACTTACTTTTTTTGCTGAACTTACTAATAGTGCTTTAAGCAAGGAAATCAAAGATTTATTTGTGAATTAGTTACAAACAGAGCGGTTTAGTGAGATAAGGTTATTTTATAAATAATTTTCTAATTAAATTTAGTCATTCACAAAACTTACAGTATATTTATTCATAACGATTAGTACTTTTTAAAATCTTGTAATTAAAGGATTTGTAGAAAATGGATGAAATTATCATTAATTGTGATTTAGGAGAAGGAATCGGGAATGAGGAACAGCTAATGCCTTACATCCAATCCTGTAATATTGCTTGTGGGGGACATGCTGGAAATAGAGAAACCATAGAAAAGGTTGTGGAATTGGCAGTACAAAATAACGTTGCTATTGGCGCGCATCCTTCCTATCCTGATAAAGAAAATTTCGGGCGAGTATCGCTTTCTATTTCAGAAGAACAGCTTATTAATTCCATACAGCAACAACTAAACTTGTTCCAAGAGGTGTTGACTAAGAAAGGAGCTTCGCTACATCATATAAAACCTCATGGTGCATTATATAATGATATTGCTAAGGATGAAGATTTAGCAATGACTTTTTTAAAAGCGATTGGAGATTATAAAAATGAAATGGGAATTTACGTACCTTATAAAAGTAAGATTGCTAGAAAAGCCTTACAGAATGGATTCCGAATTTTCTATGAAGCTTTTGCAGACCGTGCTTATAATGATGATTTGTCGTTAGTAAGTAGAACGCTTCCTAATGCAATATTAACAAATAAAGAGGAAGTCTTAAAACAAGTGCTTCATATAGCAAAAAATGACAGTGTTGTTACTATCAATAATAAAATTGTAGCAACAGATGCTTCTACGTTTTGTGTACATTCAGATACTGAAAATGCACAGGAGATTGTGGAATTTTTATATAATAACATACAAACAGCAACCATTGGATAAATTCAAATTAGAATATCGGCAATACGGAAATAAAGCGTTGTTAATTGAATGGCCTCGAATGGTTAATGAAGCTATTTTAAATGATATTTTGAAGTTTAAAAACGCCATCCTTCAGGAAATAGATACTTTTGAGCTTATTCCTGCATACAATTCTTTGACTTTAATTTCAACAACACCAATCGATTTTAAGTCGCTTACCTCACGCTTAAAGAAAGTGTACAAACAGAATTATACTTTTGAGAAAATTCAGAAAAAATTATGGCATATTCCAGTTTGTTATGATCTCGACTTCGGAATAGATTTAGAAGCTTTTTCCTTAGAAAAAAAGTTGAATATAGAAGAGATAATTAAATTCCATTCCGAACCTTTATACACTATTTATTGTATTGGTTTTTTACCTGGCTTTATGTATTTAGGCGGACTTAATAAAACTCTTCATCATCCGAGAAGAGGAGTGCCTCGTTTGCAAATCCCGCAAGGTTCTGTAGGAATTGGAGGTGAGCAAACAGGGATTTATCCTCAAGAATCCCCTGGTGGATGGAATATTATAGGGAATTCGCCTGTTAAAGTTTTTAATACAAATAATGAAAATCCTTGTGGCGTTAGTGTAGGAGATAAAATTAAATTTTATCCTATTAATAAAGACGAGCACGAACTAATTACCATTCAAGTAGCTGCTGGAATTTTTCATTTAAAAACATATGAGTTAGATGATACAAATACATAAACCCGGGTTTTATTCTTCTATTCAAGATTTAGGTCGGTTTGAATATCGAGATAAAGGGGTACCTATTTCTGGTGTTATGGATATGATTTCTGCAAAATTTGCAAATAAACTTATTGGAAATCCAGAAAAAGCGGCTGTTTTAGAAATAACGATGACGGGACCTGAATTAGAATTTAATGAAGAAACGCTTATAGCTATTAGTGGCGCTATTATCTCTCCAAAACTTAATGGAAATGATATCTATAATGACGAAGTTTATCATATAAAAAAAGGAGATATGATCTCTTTTGGGAAATTAAAAAATGGATTTCGTTGTTATTTAGCCGTTCAAGGCGGATTTAAAACCGAAACTGTTCTAGGAAGTAAATCGTGGTATGTTTCTTTAACCAACTATTCTCATTTGCAAAGGGGAAAAACATTGGAAATAGCTAAACGGAAAGAATATAAGGTAAAAGAACATTTACCAGGAATGAATCACGATTTTAATAATAAAGAATTGGAGGTTTACAAAGGTCCAGAATTTAATTTACTGTCTAAAGACCAAGTAAACCAAGTGTTAAGCGGAATATTTAATGTTGCAAAGGAAAATAGCCGAATGGCATATCAATTAAAGCAACAGCTTTTTCCACATAAATATTCTATTTTAACCTCGTCAACCCTGCCAGGAACAGTTCAATTTACCCCTGCTGGAAAACTTATTATTTTAATGAAAGACGCACAAACAACTGGGGGATATCCTAGAATTTTACAGCTTACAGAAGAAGCTATAGCGCTGTTGGCGCAAAAACGTACAGATGAAGAAATTATCTTTTCATTAAAAGAGTGATTTTTCTGAAGGAGAAATCTTTTCTTTTTGATGAATTTCTTCAGAAATTAAAATAATAATGTCGTTTTTACTCAAGGATTTAGAAACTAAAGTAGCTTTTTCCTTGAAACTATCATGGGTAAGAAAAAGTGTCAATAAACCGTTTGAAAAATCCGCAAAGTTTATTTTTTCTTGGTAATGAATCATATTACTGTCATAAGCCATACAAACCAATTCTTGAATAATTTTACGAGCCGTATTAATTTTGTTTTCTATAGGTTTTAAGGCGTTAGAAACAGTTTTTGTAATATTAGGAATTAAAGCGGATGCTTTGTCTAATTGAAACCTCTTTTGCGGAATACGTTGATCCAAAGCCCAACGTGAGGCTAATAATTGAATTCTATAGGTTGCTATAGCTGTAAATTCCGACAATTGGTTCCTTCGGAAGATATCTTCAATTTCATTTAAAAAACGGTATAATTCATCGGAAGCACTTAAATCGTCATTCTCAATTAAGTATTTAATTTTCCCTACAGAATGGGTGGTTTTGGAGTTTACACATTGGAAAACATCCAAATAAGAGGTAGTATGTGTCATCTTGCTTTTTGTTTTTAGCAAAATAAAGAAAATATCCGCCAGTTAAAAGGGGAAAATACCTAGTTACGTTTTCGACCAAATGGGAGCTAAAAACGTTTATAAAAGGCATTTAGCGCAAGTTAATATTTTTATATTTAAAGTATAGAAGCTTTAGTTGTTTGTCGTACTGATTACGTTTAAAAGAAGGGCCATTGTAGGCACGAGAAAAAGCTTCCCATTGGTGATTTTTTAAGTAACCTATTAAATTATTTACCTCAAGAAATTTTCCAAAAGCTTTTAAATGTTCTCTTTCATGGGTTTGCATAGCCTCTACAAAAGCTGTTATAGATGGATATCCCAAAGATTTGTAATGATATCCCATTATTTGAAATGTTCCCCAAGAGGTTGCTGCGTGGGCACTTTCATAAAAAGCTGCATTAGCTTCTAGTGTTGCAGCAATTCTTAATCTATTGTATTCTCCTTCGCCACCAACATAATATTTCTTTGTCCATTTCTTGTAAAGTACATGTTTAGTATTTTCATTAACATAAGGGGCTGGATCTATATTTCTTTTTACTAATTCTCTCCAAAAAACATGTCCTTCAAATAGTATTTTAGCTTTACCAGAAAGGAGAAAGCCTTTTCCGTTACTTTCAATCTCATTTATAGCTTTAACAGTAGCAAGTTCTATCTCAAACTTTTGTGCAAAATTAATTAAGTCTTTTTCAGAAAGTAGTTTGTCGGTATTATTAAAAAGCTCTCTTTCTATGCTTAATAATTTACTCCAAGTTTTTACTCCTACAATTCCATCTACAACTAAATCATTTTTTTGCTGAAAATCTTTTACCGCATTATCGGTATCTTTTCCAAAGTAATTAGAAATATATATGGAGTATCCTAATTTAAAGAGAATTTGTTCTAAGAGATAAACTGCGGGGTCGGAAGATTTGTATTTGAGGACTTTCATATATGTTGTTTTTAATGAACACTTTAAGTTACTTATTTTAACTAGTATAATCAAAATAGTTTCTATTTAAAAATGTCTTCAATAAGTAACGTTGTGCGAGGTTATAAGTATTTCATCAAAAAAATAAGGAAACCATCGGATATAAACGTTAAAATATATATTTTAGTGGACGAAAGAAAAATTTTTAACCTAAAACAAATAATTAAACCAACTACAAAATGGCGAAAAAACCAAAAAAGTGTATTACACACAAAAAAGCGATAAAACTACAAGACAAGTACGCTAAAACTATTGAAAAAGCGCTTAAAAAAGAATTCGGAAAAGAATTTGCTAGTCAGTTTTGGTGGTCTTTAGAAGAGTTAGAAGAGTACATTGCATATTTTAAACAAGAAGCAAAAGACAAAGGGTATAAAGACTTGGGGTTACGTTTTTCTTTAGGAAGATATAATGACGACGATAAAGAAGGAAATATCTCTGGGTTTATTATGCCTACAGGTGTTAAAGACGTTCCTACTGTTGCAAAAAGCGCCAAAGCAGCTGAACCTGAAATGATTGAAGGTGTGGATTCTTATAATGATTCATCAATGGGATGGCCTCCTAATTAAGTGGAGAAAATTAGTGAAGCTATATGTTATATTTACGAATTTTAATTTTTCTTTTTATTATAGCTGCTACTGTTATAGCAAGTATTACCTATAAAAAGTACCGAGATACCCCCAATCGGTACTTTTTGTATTTATTACTATTAACGTTAGGAACAGAATGTATAGGATATAGTTATATCTATTTTCATTTTTTTCCTCAAACAACTTTCACCGTTTTTTTTAAGGGAATACTTCCAGAAGTAATTTCAGAACAAAATTATTGGGCATTTAATATATTTCGAATAATTACCTTTTATCTTTATTTATACTATTTTTTAAGATTGTTAAAAAAGCTTAAGCATAGGCGGTATATCTATGTTATATTATTAATTTATACTGTTTTTGTGATATTAGATTTAACTTTAAGGAGTGAAGGTTTCTTTTCTAAAAGCTTAATGTGGGTTCGTATTTCAGGGACTTTATCGATCTTATTGGCTACCACCTTTTATTTTAATGAGATTTTTGATTCCGATAAAATTTTAAACATCTATAAAGAACTTTCTTTTTGGCTTATAATAGGCTCTCTTTTTTATTATTTAGTAACAGTACCTATAACTATTTTCACTAGGCTTTTTTACAATTTCCAAGGAATTTATGTTTCTATATTACTGCTTTCTAACATAGTGCTTTATGGCTGCTTTATTATTGGTTTTGTAGTGAATGCAAGAAAAAGTGTTTTAGAAAGGGGAAAAGCCCCCTATTAATGGAAGGTGTAAAATTTAAATTTGTCAGCAAATGTTTTATTTATAACAATTATTTAATGTTATTTATAAACAGAGAGAGAATCCTAAATTAAACTATAATCAACTACCTCGAGGTAGTTGATTTATCGAGGAATTAAATATTAGAAAAACTTATCCTAATTAATGGAACACGAAGAGGAAATTGTTGGTTTAATTTTATATGTCAGTTTTATTATAATAATCGTTGTAATATATGCCACTAAATACTTTTTATCATATCAACAGAAAAAAACACAATTTTTACTAGAAAGAGTTGAGGATAAGCAAAACTATGAAAAGGAGCTTACAAAAGCTCAAACAGAAATTCAAGAACAAACCCTTAAAAATATTAGTTGGGAATTGCATGATAATGTTGGCCAATTGCTTTCGGTAGCGAAGATGCAATTAAATATGCTACAGAATGATATCTCTCCAGAAAAGCAAAAATTTTACGAAGAAGCTGTTTATGTTCTAGGGCAGGGAGTAAGTGAAATAAGACAATTATCTCATACATTAAATACTGATTTTATTTCTAGAAGAGGCTTAGAAGAATCTTTAAAAATAGAAATTGACCGTTTTAAAAGGCTAAATTTTATTAGTATAAATTATACAATTGAAGGCGATTTTTATGCTATTGATAAAAAAGACGAAATTATTATTTTTAGAATCTTTCAAGAGTGTTTTTCTAATGTGGTAAAATATTCTAAAGCGGCTAACTTGGCAGTGCTATTAAAATATACCCCTTCTTATTTATATGTAAAAGTTGTGGACGATGGTGTTGGTTTTGACGTTGAAGCTGCACAAAATGGAACGGGGATTATGAATATGCAGATGCGAGCTAAATTAATTGAAGCAGATTTTTCTATTGAAAGTAAAAAGAATGAAGGAGTTTCTGTAACTTTGGTGTATCCAACTAAGCCAAAAGAGTAATGAAAAAATATGATATTGCAATTGTAGATGACCATTTGCTATTTGCTAAATCCCTAACTTCCCTAATAGATTCTTTTGATAAATACCAAGTTTCTTTCCATGCTGTTAACGGTCAAAGTTTAATAAACACAATACAGCATAAACCCATGCCAGATGTAATTTTGATGGATATAAATATGCCAGTTTTGAATGGAGTGGAGACAATGAAGTGGTTGTATAAAAATCATCCAGAACAAAAAGTTATTGCGCTTTCTATGGACGATAGCGAGGAGATTATAATTAAAATGTTGTGTAATGGCGCCAAAGGGTATTTGTTAAAAGATATTCACCCAGACACATTGGAAAAAGCTATAGACGATGTTATCCATAAAGGCTTTTATTACTCAGATAGAATTACTAATGAGTTGTTGGACGCTGTTTTAAAAGAAGAAAATAAAGTGAATGGAGTGGAGCTTAAAGACCGTGAAATACAGTTTTTAAAATTGGCTTGTACTGAAATGACTTATAAAGAGATTGCTGCTGAAATGTTTTTATCTCCTAAAACAATAGATGGCTATCGAGAAAGTCTTTTTGATAAACTCCAAGTTAGGAGTCGTATTGGATTAGTACTCTACGGAATTAAAAACAAGTATATTAAATTGTAAATAAAAGGAAGCTTTTTAAAAAGCACCATCTATCATCCTTGTTGTGTTTATTGCGTTATCCTAGGTTTGGTATGCTGTAGCCTTAAGTTATATTAGGATTGCAAGTTGTTTATCCTGAATCTGTTGTACGTTATTCTGAGCTTGTCGTAATAAGTTATCTTAAGATTGCGGTTTGTCATCCTAAGCTTTCAGTAAGTTATATTAGGGCTGCAAGTTGTTATCCTGAGCCTGTTGTACGTTATCCTGAGCTTGCCGTAATAAGTTATCTTAAGATTGCGGTTTGTCATCCTAAGCTTGCCGTAAGTTATATTAGGGCTGCAAGTTGTTTATCCTGAATCTGTTGTACATTATCCTGAGCTTGCCGTAATAAGTTATCTTAAGATTGCGGTTTGTCATCCTGAGCTTTTCGTAAGCTATATCAGGATTGCAGTTTGTCCGCTTGTCGAATGTCCTCCTGAGCTTGTCGAAGGATCTTGCATTATTTAAAAAAACTTCAAGAAACTCAGTTTAACAGCTGTAAATTAATTTTTATAATACTCTAATAATTCTTTCAATTTATCGGTAGAATCTTCAAGTCCCCCTTCACGATTTCTAAGCAACCAAGTTTTCTTTTGATTTTCTATAATTGGCGCGAGTTCTTCCGCTAGTTTTTCTTTTTCTACTTCCGGAATGTTTTCCGTGGCATATCCTTTTGCTTTTAATCGAGCTTCTCCTAAATGAGCTCCATGTAATGCAAGTTTGGCAGCCTGTTTTGTTTCTGCAATTACAATGGCAGCATCCTCAGAAGTTGGTTTCCCTTTATCAAGAATAGCTAAAGCGTTATTAATCTCATTTTCTGCGGCTTCCAATCCTTTTATGGTTAGGTGTTTTGTTTGGTAGTGCCCTTTCATAGTCCATTTAAACCTTCGGAGCATTAAGTGGAAAGCATTGGCATTTCCTGCAGGAATATCTGCTTTTAGATAAGCATCACCTAACATTAAAATAGCTTTTCCTGTATTGGCTGTTTCGTCTTTAAACACATAATGATTTAAATGAAAAGCTAAGTTATCAACAGATTTTTCTGAATAATTCCAAGAATAAGAAGCGCCAAGAAGCAGTGGAGCATAGGTAACAGATAATGGTTGAAAATGACCAAAATCTCCCCAATTTGTGTTTAAAAAACCTTTTGCATTATTTTTTTGCCCTTCAATTGCAGCATTCTTAAGGTTTTCAAAGGCATTGGTGTTTCTTCCTATTTCAGAACGCCATGTGGAGGTTCCTGGGCACACATAAAATTCTAAACCTGCATTTTTAAACTTTGGTAAGTTTTCATCAAAAGGGTAGGTGGCATCATATCCCCAAACTACCGCAGTCATATTTTTAGGAATTTCACTTATTAATTCTGGATGATTTAAAATAATATCTCCCCAAAACTGAGCTAATTTCCCTTGCTTATTAACTTCTTCATTGAGTTTAGTGAGGTAGTTTAAATATACGTGTCCTTTTCCAAGCTTTTCACATTCTTCTTTAGACTTTCCTAAACAAAGCTCTACCGTTTCATCTCCGCCAATATTAAAATACTTACTCGAAAAATTTGGAAGTAATTCTTCATACAAACTCTTCATTAATTCAAAAGAAGCAGGGTCAGTCGGATTTAAACTAGTGCGTTTTCGTTTTCCCCAAACAGTTTCACAATCTTCAGGACATTCAGCTAAATCTAAATATTCATCATGCTTTAACCAGTTTTCCATATGCCCAAACGAATTTTGATTCGGCACTAAATCAATATGTCTTTCTCGACAATAAGCATCGAGGAGTTTAATTTCTTCAGCAGTAAACGGACTCGCATTTTTCCATACTTCCTCATGGTTTTTGTAGGCAAAGGTATGCTCAATATAAAGTTGTAATTCGTTTTGTTTCCATTCGGCTAACTTATCAATAAGTTGATAAAGCGTTTCCATGGTTGGTACTTTGTCTCTACTAACATCCAACATAACGCCTCTTCTTTCAAAATTTGGCCAATCGGTAATTTCTACACAAGGAAGCGATTTCCCTTCGGATATGGCATACGAAAGGAGTTGAGAAAGTGTTTGTTTAGCATAAAATAGTCCGGCTAAATCTTGCCCTTTAACTTGCAGCGTGTCTGTAGTTATTTTTAAACGATATCCTTGAGGCTTTAACTGTAAAGAATCAATACTAAAATTGAGATGTAATTTTGAAAAACCAATCTTTTCTGCAATATCCATAGACCCAATAAAATCCATGTTTGTAGTAATAGTAAGGAGTTTTTCAAGCTGACTAGCATTTGTACTTGTTAAAGAAACGCAAGAATCTAAAACTGTAATTTCTTGTGGCGGATTGATAAAGTATTTAGAGAAATCCTGAGAAAACCCATTAAAAACGGTAAAGGAAAGGAGAAGACTTAAAAAAATGCTTTTCATCTATATTAAATTTTTACAAAAACGAATTGATTGTTAGTAATTTAAATTATTTATGTTGGTGTTGATTATTCTCTATTAAATGCCCATTGTGGGCTTTCATGTGTTGAAAATGAATTAAGGGAGAAAGATACTAAATCTTCGGATAAGTTTTGGAAGTGAAAAAGTGAAACTTATAGATAAAAATGAAATGAAAATCTACAATAGCTAGAGGTTAAACGTAAAAATACAATTTGTTAATTATGGCACGGGTATTGCCTATACAGAATGATTAAAATGTTGGCAAGCTTAATTTGTATACAAACTATCAGTAAATTAAGGCGCTAACGGACTACTGAAAAAGAAGAATTAAACCCATTCTGAATGACAGAATGACTTATAAAGAACTATGAGTAATAACAAATTTTTAAATATGGACAGTTTGTCACTGCAAAATATTGATGATGATGCTGAATTAATTCCGTTAATGACTCCGGAAGATGAAGAGGAAATCAACAATGAGGTTTTGCCCGAGACACTCCCAATTTTACCTCTTAGAAACACGGTACTTTTCCCAGGTGTTGTAATTCCGATTACCGCAGGAAGAGATAAATCGATTAAATTAATAAAAGATGCTTCTAACGGAAGTAAAGTAATTGGGGTAGTATCTCAAAAAGATGAAACCGTTGAAGATCCAGAAATAGCCGATTTAAATACTACAGGAACTGTAGCAAGAATTCTTCGTGTTTTAAAAATGCCCGATGGAAATACAACCGTAATTATACAAGGGAAAAAGCGTTTTGAAATAGAGGAAATTACAACTACAGAGCCCTATTTTAATGCGAAAATTAAAGATTTACCAGAAGAAAAACCTGCTAATGAAGACGAAGAGTTTACAACTATTATAGACTCTATAAAAGACTTGGCTTTACAGATTATAAAAGAGAGTCCAAATATTCCTTCGGAGGCTTCTTTTGCTATTAAAAATATAGAAAGTAACTCGTTTTTAATAAACTTTATTTCTTCTAATATGAATTTGGAAGTAAAGGATAAACAAAAGTTACTAGAAACAAAAAATCTTCAGGAGCGTGCTTTAGCTACTTTGAAGTTTATGAATGTTGAATTTCAGAAGTTAAATTTGAGAAACGATATTCAGTCTAAAGTGCAATCCGACCTTAATCAGCAACAGCGGGAATATTTCCTTCATCAGCAAATGAAAACCATCCAAGAAGAATTGGGAGGAGTTTCGTCTGAAGAAGAGATTGAGCAAATGCGTATAAAAGGAAATAAGAAAAAATGGGATGCCAAGATAAAAGAACATTTTGAAAAAGAATTGGCTAAGCTACAGCGCATGAATCCGCAAGTAGCAGAATATTCCATTCAGCGTAATTATTTAGATTTGTTTTTGGACTTGCCATGGAATAAGTTTTCTAAAGATAAATTTGATTTAAAGCGTGCTCAGAAAATATTGGATAGAGACCATTACGGACTTGAAGATGTTAAAAAGCGTATTATAGAATATTTGGCAGTATTGAAGTTGAGAAACGACATGAAATCGCCAATTTTATGTTTATACGGACCTCCAGGAGTTGGTAAAACATCTTTGGGGAAATCTGTTGCAGAGGCGCTAGGAAGAGAATATGTGCGTATTTCTTTAGGAGGATTACGAGACGAAGCAGAAATCCGTGGACATAGAAAAACCTATATAGGAGCAATGCCAGGAAGGATTATACAGTCGCTTAAAAAAGCAGGAACTTCTAATCCTGTTTTTATTTTAGATGAAATAGATAAACTCTCTTCTAGTCATAATGGAGACCCTTCTTCGGCTATGTTAGAAGTTTTAGATCCTGAGCAAAATAAAGAATTTTACGACAATTTCTTGGAAATGGGCTACGACCTTTCTAAGGTTATGTTTATTGCAACAGCAAATAATTTAGGTCCAATCCAGCCAGCATTAAGAGACCGTATGGAAATTATTAATGTTACGGGGTATACAATTGAAGAAAAAGTAGAGATAGGAAAACGCCATTTACTTCCAAAGCAATTAAAAGAGCACGGATTAAAACCAGCAGATTTAAAAGTAGGAAAAAAAGAACTTGAGAAAATTGTAGAAGGATATACAAGAGAATCTGGGGTACGTGGTTTGGATAAGCAAATTGCTAAAATGGTTAGATATGCTGCCAAATCTATAGCAATGGAAGAGGAGTATGATGTAAAAGTAACTACGCAAGATGTTGAAAAAGTATTGGGAGTAGCACGTTTAGAACGCGATAAATACGAAAACAACGAAGTTGCGGGAGTAGTAACTGGTTTAGCTTGGACAAGTGTTGGTGGAGATATTTTATTTATTGAATCTATACTTTCAAAAGGTAAGGGAACGCTTTCTATTACTGGGAATTTAGGAAAAGTAATGAAAGAGTCGGCTACCATTGCGATGGAATATATTAAATCTAATGCCGAAAGTTTAGGAATTAATCCGGAGGTGTTTGAAAAATATAATGTGCATATTCACGTTCCAGAGGGAGCAACACCAAAAGATGGTCCGAGTGCAGGAATTACTATGTTGACCTCTTTAGTTTCTCTATTTACTCAAAGAAAAGTTAAGAAAAGTATAGCTATGACTGGGGAGATAACCCTTAGAGGTAAAGTATTGCCTGTAGGTGGGATTAAAGAAAAAATACTGGCTGCAAAAAGAGCTCGTATTAAAGAATTGATTTTGTGTAATGAAAACAAGCGTGATATTCTTGAAATTAAAGAAGAATATTTAAAAGGACTTACTTTCCATTATGTAAATGAAATGAGCGAAGTAATAGGCCTTGCAATTACAGATGAAGCTGTTAAAAATGCAAAAGAGCTGTAGTTAGTAGGCAGTATTCAGTTGTCAATATTTTTACCCAGAGCATGTTGAGGAGCATGAAATTAAATTAAAAGGAATATTACCCGAAGTAAATGAGGAATTGATTTTCCGATTTTGACAAAGTAAAAGCTCTGTTTGAATGAATTTTAAAAGTTTTTAATGAAAAAGATAACCATTGCCATAGACGGATTTTCATCCACAGGAAAAAGTACGATTGCTAAACAATTAGCAAAAAAGCTAAATTATGTATATGTAGATACTGGAGCCATGTATCGTGCGGTGGCTTTATTTGTGCTTAACAATGGTTTGATAAATGAAGCTGGAGAAGTTAAAAACTTAGTGGAGAAATTGCCAGAAATAACTTTGAATTTTAAGCTTAATGAAGAAACTGGGAATGCAGATACGTACTTAAATGGCGAGAATGTAGAAAAAGAAATTCGAACCTTAAGAGTGTCAAATGTAGTGAGTATGGTAGCTGCCATTTCTGAAGTTAGAAAGAAGTTGGTAGAGCAACAAAAAAAGATGGGGGCAGAGAAGGGAGTTGTTATGGACGGAAGAGATATTGGAACGGTAGTTTTTCCAGATGCTGAATTAAAATTATTTATGACTGCCTCTGCTAAAACAAGAGCTCACAGACGTTATAAAGAATTAGTGGATAGAGGCGAAGAAGTAACTTTTGATGCGGTTTTAAAAAACGTACAAGAAAGAGACCATTTAGACTCAAATCGTGAAGATTCTCCTTTAATTCAAGCAGAAACAGCTATTGAGTTTGATAATAGCGATATGGGCTTAAAAGAACAATTTGAACGGATTTATAATTTTGCACTTAGAATTATTGAGAAACAATAATTATTATAGTTTTAATTATATAGTTTAGGAAAAATAGATTCAAAAAAAAAGCTCAACTTGTATTTAATTACTGTTGAGCTTTTTTGAATATTGTGTTGATTTACATTTTTGATGCATACCTGAGTTTTATTCCATAACTAATGAGTCTCATGTTTTTTGCAATTCCCGAATCAAAAACACTGTTATATTTAAAATTAACAGGATCTTCCGCATCGTATTCTACCAATTGTCTTGTTTGGTCTTGAGAGTCTATAATAGAATTAATTCCATAATCAAAATAAACCCCCACATAAATCGAACTGTGTTCAGCTATTTTCTGCTTGATTCCAGTTTCTATGATGGCAGAATATGATAATTTTATATCCAATTCTTCTTTATTGGTTTCTTGAGTGCCATAGGTCCCAAAACCAGCAAAAGCAGGGTCGAAGAGTTCGGCGTCGTATTGCGAATAATATCCACTAGTGGTTATGGCATTTGCACTTGTTTGATATTTTCCTTTTAGCGGAAATCCTAATTTAGTACCTGCGGAAATATAAAACCTTGTGTTTTCTCCTAAGGTTTCATACTGAGCGGTGATTGGAAGATTTAGATATTTTAGCCATTGCTCTTCTTTATAATTTTCTGCGGTATAGCGAAACTCAAAGTCTTCGTTTTCAAAATCTGTTGTTGTGTACGCAGCTTTTACGTTCCCTAAAGAAGCAGACGCATTATAACTTTGGTAATCTACTCCAAGTCCAAGACTCCATTGATTGTTTAGGTAATAAGCATAGCGGAAACCAAAACTTGCACCTAATCGTTTATTTACTTTTCCTTGATCTAAATCATAGCTCATTGTTGAAAATCCCCCTCCCAAAGCGATTACAGAGATTTCATGTTGGGTATTTTGCCCGTGACTATTATTTGTAAAAAAGCCCAATAAAAAGAAAAAACTCAAGTGTTTTAAAAATAGGATATGTTGATTTAAAGTTTTCATATTTTGAATATTTTTATGTAGCTGCTCAAAAAGCCTATTTTACAATTATTTTAAAGTGTTTTACCATTCCTGTTGTTGTTTTACAGTAAAAAACATAAACTCCGGTTTGCGTACCTGTAGGAATTATAAAGTTTGTTAGCTGTTGTTGGGTCTCCATCTTTTTGATATACTGCCCCGATAAGCTGTGGAGGCTTAGTTGCATCCCTTTTAAATCATTTGGAGGTAAATCAGCATAGACCTCAACATAACTCCCTGCCGTTACTGGGTTGGGGGTTACGCTTATATTATAGGATTGGGTATGCTCAATGCTGCCTGTACATGTGCTTAAAACATCTCCATCTTCTGTTGTCATTTCTACTGAATAGCTTGCATTAGGGTCTAGGGAATCTTCTCGGTTTGGTCCTATAGAATAATACTGTCCTGTTCCAATAGCAACTTCATTTTTATACCATTGATAGTTTACAAACTTATATCCTCCATTGCTTTCTGGATTATTGTTAACTAACAATGTGTTATTGAATTTTTGGATTACAATTCCGTCAAAATCAAACTGTTTATTTATTACTATTTCATAGGTTTTGGAACTATTTCCATTTTGTGGGGTCACCGTTATTGTTTGTCTATAGATACCTGGCTTAGGGGTTTCTATAGTAAATAAATTTCTAGGAATAACCGTAGTATTGGCTTTTGCTAAGACCTCAATCTCTATAGAAGTTGCTCCATTATTACAATCCATTAGGTAGTTAATAGTGTTTGGCGGATTGTCAAAAGAGACACTACCTATTTTAATTGCTGCTATATCAGGAATGGTTGATGGTGCCTCATTCACAGTAACTATAGCAGTACATATATCTGTATTTCCAGCAGCATCCTCTACAGTTAAGGTTACCATATTATCTCCTAGATTTGTATTATTAAACGTATTTTGAGAAATGCTCATTGAAGCGATTCCGCAATTATCGCTACTTCCATTATCGATATCATCTGCAGTTATACTTACATTTCCATTGGTATCGAGTTGAACCGTAATGTCTTGACACACTACTGTTGGTTTTGTACTGTCTTCAACAACAATAGCTACCGATGCAGTTGCGGTACATCCATTAGCGTCAGTTACCGTTACAGAATAAGTCCCTGCGGTTAAGCCTACCATATCTTCAGTGGTAGCATCGTTGCTCCATTCAAAGTTATAAGGCGCTACCCCGCCAGTAACGGTTAAATCTATTGTTCCGTTATTGCCGCCGTTACAGCTAACAGGAGTTGTGACAATACTGGCTGATAATGCTGTTGGTTCACTTACCTCTGCTGAAGTGGTTGCGGTACATCCATTAGCATCGGTTATAGTTACAGAATACGTTCCAGCAGTTAAGCCAGTCAAATCTTCAGTGGTTGCGTCGTTAGTCCATTCAAAGTTATAAGGTGCTATTCCGCCAGTAACGGTTAAATCTACTGTTCCGTTATTGCCGCCGTTACAGCTAACAGGAGTTGTGACAATACTGGCTGATAATACTGTTGGTTCGTTTACCTCTGCTGAAGTGGTTGTGGTACATCCATTGGCATCGGTTATGGTTACCGAATAAGTTCCTGCGGTTAAGCCAGTCAAATCTTCAGTGGTTGCGGTGTTACTCCATTCAAAACTATAAGGCGCTATTCCTCCAGTAACGGTTAAATCAATTGTTCCGTTGTTTCCGCCGTTACAGCTTACAGGAGTTGTGACGATACTGGCTGATAATACTGTTGGTTCGTTTACCTCTGCTGAAGTGGTTGCGGTACATCCATTGGAATCGGTTATAGTTACAGAATATGTTCCTGCGGTTAAGCCAATCATATCTTCAGTGGTAGCGTCGTTACTCCATTCAAAACTATAAGGCGCTATTCCGCCAGTAACGGTTAAATCTGCTGTTCCGTTATTGCCGCCGTTACAGCTAACAGGAGTTGCGGTGATACTAGCTGATAATACTGTTGGTTCGCTTACCTCTGCTGAAGTGGTTGCGGTACATCCATTGGCATCGGTTATGGTTACAGAATACGTTCCAGCAGTTAGGCCAGTCAAATCTTCAGTAGTAGCGGTGTTGCTCCATTCAAAACTATAAGGCGCTATTCCGCCAGTAACGGTTAAATCTGCTGTTCCATTGTTTCCGCCGTTACAACTTACAGGGGTTGCAGTTGCACTTGCTGAGAGCACCGGTGACCCTTCTTGCAACTCATAGGCTCCCATATCTATTTTATCGACTGTAGGGCAACCATCAAATAAACGAGCATTTCCTGCTAAATCTACATCATCGACTAAAGTTAAATTTCCATTTACATTGGTGTATAGCGTATTGTCTCCTTTATTTACAACCACAAAGCTTCCTTCTTTTAAACTATAATCGCCATTAGTAGGGGCGTTAAAAATGTCTGAAACTGAAATATCTGTGGCATCTATATTTCCATTTGTATCATCATCATTCCCTTCAATAATAGAATTTTGTGCTTGATAACTTCCCGTTATTCCACCCCAGACAATACAGTTATGTATATTTGGATTAGAAGTGTCTGCATTGTGCATTCCGTTACTTCCATTAGTATCGCTATTATTAGCTACTGTACTATTGACAAAAGTAGGAGAGGAGTTGGTTACATTGTAAATTGCTCCGCCAATGTTAGTTGCTGTGTTACCTATAAGGGCTACATTTATTAATATAGGATTAGAATTGTCTTGGCTAGCTATAGCACCGCCGTCTTTTGCTTTGTTATTTTTAAATATAATATTACGAAGTGTTGGCGATGACTGATAGCTAAACATCCCTCCACCAGATTCTGTATTATAATTTCCAATCACTAAAAGATTTTCATAACTAGGCGATGAAATAGAATTATAAATACCCGCTCCTGAACATTGGTAAATAGGATTCCCATTTACCGTAATATCGTCATTGTATTCTCCATTAGCTCCACTTATTGTAAACCCATTTAATAATGCTTTGCCTGCATCACTACTACTCACTATTACTCTAGTTAGATTTTCTGAATTATTAGTAAAATCGTCTCCATCGTCATTGTTTACATCTGCACTTAAAATGGTGCCATTAGTACCTGTACTAGGAAGAATACGCTCATCATTTAGGGTATTGATATTATTGCTAGGATCGAAGCCCCCATACACTTGTACGTTTTTGACCATTAAAAAGCTATTGTCGCGCTCCTGATCTGTTCCAAAATTACTGTCTTTTGGGCTGTACAAGGGCTTATAGGTACCTATGGATACATATATTTTTAAAGGTGTATTCTCCCAGTTAGCATCTTCATTTATTTTAGCCCATACTAAAGCATCGGCAAGTTCTGTGATGGCGTTTTCCCAAGAATTTCCGCTACCTATTCCTGTAGCATCTTTATCTACATACAAAATGTTGTTAGCATCTGGGATGAAGGGTGCAGGCTCCGTTACTTCCGCAGATGTGGTTATAGTACATCCGTTGACATCGGTTACCTTTACGTTGTAGGTTCCAGCGGTTAATCCAGTCAAATCTTCAGTAGTAGCGGTGTGGCTCCAATCAAAACCATAAGGTGTTGTTCCGCCAGTTACGGTTAAATCAATTGTTCCGTCGTTTCCGCCGTTATAACTAACAGGGGTTGCGGTGATACTGGTTGATAATGCTGTGGGTTGGGTAATAGTTGCACTAGCCGTAGCCGTACATCCGTTGTTATCGGTTACCGTTACTTCATAGTTTCCAGCACTAAGTCCAGAAGCAGTAGCTGTTGTTTGGGCAGAACCGTCATTCCACAAATAAGTATAAGGAGATGCTCCGTTTGCTGGGGTCACTGTTAATGACCCTGTTGAGTTTCCATAACAGGCTACATTGGTTTGTGATGTAATAGAGGCCGTCATGGTACATGCAGGAGTAGTAAAACTCTCTTCACTTCCATAACTTGTGCTTTCACTATTGATTGCATAGGCACGAACATAATACTCAGTATTTGCGGTAAGTCCTGTAATTTCACCAGAAAAACTCCCGTCGCCAGAACCTATTTGTACTTTGGTATTAGCCGTTGTTGGTGTGCCTGTGGTGTTGTAAACAATACCGCGTTCGGTTACCGTAGCTCCACCGTTGTCGGTTATATTACCACCAAGGGTTGCAGTGGTAGCAGTAATGCCAGAGGCTGCTGTGGTGGTTACGGTTGGGGTGGTGTTGGAAGAAGGAGCGACAGTATTTCGAAAATCAATAGATGTGATCGTAAAATTATCAGGCGAACTATTATGAACTTCAATAATAATTTCTGCAACGCCTATAACTGGTAAAGAATTATTGGTTGTAAAAAAGCTTCCAATAGAGATTTCTGTCTGTCCTAAAGACGTAACACCAGTCATAGTTTTTATGATGTTACCATCTTTATCTTTCAAAGTTAAGGAAGTCCCTGAATAATCAGATTGAGCTCCAAAACTATATATAGTCATATCATATAGGTCGAAAGATGCTGCATCTACTTCGTCGGCCTTAAATATAAGTGTTTCGACATTGTTATAATCACTATTAGAACCATAAAGTTCTCCTCCTTCAATGGTCAAATTGTTACTTACTACTAGTTCCGGGAAATTGGTGGTTTTAAAACCAGGACCTCCGGAGTCTGCTGCTCCCAGAGATGTAAACGTTGCAGGAGGCATAGCATTTTCTTCCAAAGAATTTCGAAAAACAGCTTCTTTAATGTTGTTAATATTTTCTTCTTCAACAAAACATGTATTTTTGTTTTCTAAACTACTTTTAATGGTAGTTGTAGTAAAAGAAGAAGTGCTGACTACCGTAATTAATAAAATAAGAAGACTTAATTTTTTACGTAGGTTTACAAACGCTTGAGATTTATTTTTCATCTGGGATTTTTTAGTTGGGATTTTTTTATTTTATAAAGCATGTATGCTTGTTACGTATATCAAATTTTTAAAAATTTGATATACTGAAGTTCAGAAGTAACTATACCTGAAATTAAAGTAATTCTATTACAAACTTCTTTTTCAGAATATTTATAGTTAGATTTTTCAATAGACTTGAACGTAATTTTTTTCATAATTAAGTAAATTAATAGAGGGACAAGAGCCTTGAGATTATTTATTTTAATTGTTATGTTTACTATTTTTATACGGTTTAGAGTAACTATGTTGTGAGGATAGAACAGTTTTTATAGCTTATACTATATTATTCATATTCTTCGTGTTTTTATTTAGCTTTTCTAATGTATGTTTTATACTATGAGTTAAATTTTGTATAAAACCACATCAAAAAACATAAAGAGTAAGATCAATTATTAAGAAAAATAAAATTTAACCATTCGTTTTAATATGTTTTTAATATTTATACGAATTTCTAGAGAGTTCTTTAAATTATGTTAAAAAAAGCCTTACAAAAACCTTACAGTTTTATGTTATTGAAAATGTAGATTCCTCTAAAGGCTTGTAAGAATTTTTCAAGATATGTTTAGCTTAATTCCCGCACCAAGAGCCGTATATCTTGCTGACTTTTTAAGCCTAACTTTTTACGGATACGGTGTTTGGTTACCATTACAGAATTAGTGGAAACCCCTAAAACTAACCCCATTTCTTTATTGGTTAGCTCTAATTTTTCTAAACAAAGACACCGCAGTTCTGATGGAGTGAGGTTGGAATACATAGAGCGCAATGTATGAAGGTAGGCAGGATATATTTCGTCAAATAATAATTGATACTTCTTCCAATCTTCATCGGTAAGGATGATTTTGGATTTTAATTGGCAGATTAATTTTTTATTGTCTTTACTTTGTAATTGTTGTTGTAGGCTTTCAATAATCTCCTGCTCATCATGAATTTTCAACTTTAAGCTTTGTAGTTGATTTTTTGCGTTACTTAAAGCTTTTTCAGCATTTTCTATTCTTAATTCTTTAATTTCCTGTTTTCTTAGATGGTATTTGTTTCTAAACCAATAGGCACAAAGACTTCCAATTAATAATAAAGCAATGATTAAGATGATATTATTGCGTTGAGAGATTTTTAAACGACTTTCTGTGTGAAGTTTTTCTATCTCCAACTGCCAATCTCTTACTTGCACTTTTTGATTGGCTCTTATTAGTTTTATAGAGTTGTATTTTTGATAGTATGTATTTATGGCGTTTATAGTAGAGTCTAGGTAAACCGAACTGCTATCTATTTGTTTATTGGCGGCATACCATTTGCTCATTACAGGATATAGTTCTTTAAACCGATCGGTTTGACCAGATTTTTGAATGTATGTTTTGGCTTCCTCTATTTTTTGTTTTGCTTTATCCAATTTCTTTTGTTGCAAATAAATGTCGGCTAAAGGAATAGCCGAACCTGCTGCAAAACCAATATCCCCAATTTTTATAGCATTTTGGATATCTTTTTCAAGCAAGGGAATCGCATTTTTATAGTTTTTTTCTAAAAAAAAGTTATAACCAAGATTTCCAGAGGCAATTCTCTTCCAAACATCATTTTGGTATGCGGAGGAATCGTTTATTATCATTAAAAAAAAACGTTCGGCAAGCTTTAAGTCCTTTAATTTTTGATAGCACAATCCCAAGGTATTTTGAGCGTCAAGAACAGCATTGGCGTTAAACTTTGTCTTTTCTAATTTACTGGATTTATTATAGTAGATAAGTGCATTAGAAAAATCTTTAAAATAATAATAGCAGTACCCAATAAAGTTGAGGTGTTCTGCCATGTTAGGGAAACTTTCTGGTTTCATAGTTTCTAAAACCTTGGCCGAGCGTAATAACCATTCAAACGATTTTTCGTATTCTTTTTTTCGCCAATAATAAGTGGCAACTGTATGTGCTGCTCGTTCTTCTATGTGAGCCACTTTTTTATTTTTCCCTTTTTGTGCAACGTCAATAAGGTTATAAATCAAATCATGATTTTTATGACCATAGATATACCAATAGGAGTAAGCATATAATAAATTGGCTTCTAAGGCGAGCTCTTCATCTTGATTTTCTATGGCAAACTTTTCTATTTGCTTAGCATATTTTTTTATGTATAAGGAATCTTCTATTCCTTTATTAATGGTGTTCCTGTATAAACTATCAATCCCTTCTACCTTATCTTTATAGGGTTTATGGAGCATTTGTTTGTACTGGGAGATTCCTTGTGTACAATAACATAAAAGTAAAAAAACAACTAAGCTTAATTTCATAAAATTATAAATGTAATATCATAACTTTTTCTACTATCTATATAGTAACCGCTGTTCTCCATGAGGAAAGTTTAATTATACTTTTTTAAACAATTTTTTAAATATTTTATGTATTATAGGCTATATGTATTATAGAATTAATTTTACAACTTAATTATTTGTAAAAAGGATTGTAATAATTAAAAGAAATTTAAAAAGTTTCATTTTTTTATTATAATGATTTGTTTGTAAAGAAAATACATAATAAACAAAAGTATATATTCATGTTAAGTTTATCGATAAAATTTTAAATATTCTCTTTAATCTCTAATATATGTAAGAAATATCCTTTGGTTGTTATAGGAAAATTTCTCATAACATTAGGGATAGCACTGTTTTGTGCTAAATTTTACAATTGATTTTTATAGTGTTGTCCGATAAAAGTTAACGGAATTTATTAAACTCCACTTATATCAAGGTTTAAATGGAGTTTTTAAAATAGACCCCTTGCTATTAGTAAAAATGAGTAAAAAAGAGAATTTCTGAAATGTTGTCTTTTTAAGCTACTTATTTTGTGGTGGTTAAGGTTTGTTCTTTTTTCTTATAGCGAAGCGGTCTTGTGTTTTTACTCGGACATTAATGATTTCTATGTCCTATTTCTTTGTTATCTATAGGGTCTTGCGTTTTATCAAGATTAATAAGAGTCATTTATAACTTGAAGGTACTTTTCATTATTAATTAATAGAATTTACTTATGGCAAGTCTAAAGGTTACGTCAAATAGAGGTTTTATCAATTTAGTGGTTGTTATAGCGTATACTACAATAAAGTCTCATCAGCTTGTTCTGAGAAACTTAATTATTGTTGTCCAATAAAGGTTAATGAAATTTATTGGACGCTACTTATATTAAGGTTTAAATCAGGTTTTCAAAATAGCCCCTTGCTATTAATAAAAATTAATAAAAAGAAGATTTTAGGAATGTTATTTCTTTAAGCTACTTATTTTATGATAGTTAATATTTAGTCTTTGTTCTTCGTTCTTCGTTCTTTGCTCATCTAGCGAAGCTGTTTTATGTTTCACTTGTACATTAATCATAATCTTTAAACATTTATCTTTGTAATTATTTGAAAATCAAAAATTAAGTTGTAAATTTGCACTCCTTTTTAGCAACCCCAAGAGGGAAAAGGGATTGAAAATCAATTATTTATATAAACACCTTCTGTTATTGAATGTTGTTAACCTCTTGATTTAAAGCAGAATACAAATTATTATCAGCAACATGGCTGAAGCAAAAGAAAACACAGCACAAAAAGAAACTATTTCTCAGGAAGAGTTTTTACAAAATTTTAACTGGCACAACTACCAAGAAGGTATTGACCAAGTTGAAGATGCTAAATTAAAAGAATTCGAAAACTTAGTTGAAGAGAACTTCGTAGATACAGCAGATGAAGAGGTTGTAGAAGGAACTGTAGTTCACTTAACAGACAGAGAAGCGATTATTGATATCAACGCGAAGTCTGAAGGGGTAATCTCTTTAAATGAGTTTCGTTACAATCCAAACTTAAAAGTTGGAGACAAAGTAGAAGTTTTAATCGACGTTCGCGAAGATAAAACTGGTCAGTTAGTATTATCTCACCGTAAAGCCAGAACTATCAAGGCTTGGGATAGAGTTAATGCTGCACATGACAAAGCAGAGATTGTTAACGGTTTTGTTAAATGCAGAACTAAAGGTGGTATGATTGTAGACGTATTCGGTATCGAAGCGTTCTTACCAGGATCTCAAATAGATGTAAAGCCTATTCGTGATTACGATGCTTACGTTGGAAAAACAATGGAATTCAAAGTGGTTAAAATTAACCATGAGTTCAAAAACGTTGTTGTATCTCACAAAGCACTTATCGAGGCAGATATCGAAGAACAGAAAAAAGAAATCATCGGGCAGCTTGAAAAAGGTCAAGTTCTTGAAGGAACCGTTAAGAACATTACTTCTTACGGGGTATTCATCGACCTTGGTGGCGTAGATGGTCTTATCCATATTACAGATCTTTCTTGGTCTCGTATCAATCACCCTAATGAGGTTGTTGAATTAGATCAGAAATTAAATGTTGTAATTTTAGACTTTGATGATAACAAATCTAGAATTCAATTAGGTCTTAAACAATTACAGAAACACCCATGGGAAGCTTTAGGTGATGAAGTAAAAGTTGGTGATAAAGTTAAAGGTAAAGTAGTTGTTATTGCAGATTACGGTGCATTTATTGAAGTAGCTGATGGTGTTGAAGGACTTATCCACGTTTCTGAAATGTCTTGGTCTACACACTTACGTTCGGCTCAAGATTTCGTTAATGTTGGAGATGAAGTAGAAGCAGTGGTTCTTACTCTAGATCGTGAAGATCGTAAAATGTCTCTTGGAATTAAGCAATTAACTCCAGATCCATGGACTGATATTACTACTAAATATCCTGTAGGTTCTAAGCACACAGGAATTGTACGTAACTTTACAAACTTTGGTGTATTTGTTGAATTAGAAGAAGGAATTGACGGGTTAATTTATATCTCTGACCTTTCTTGGACTAAGAAAATTAAACACCCATCTGAATTTGTAAACGTTGGAGACAAATTAGAAGTTGAAGTTCTTGAATTAGATGTTGAAGGACGTAAATTAAGCCTTGGTCACAAACAAACTACAGATAACCCTTGGGATAAATACGAAGCAGAATTTGCTGAAGGAACTATCCACAATGCAGAAATTTCTGAGATTGTAGACAAAGGTGCTACTATCGAATTCAACGAAGATATCGTTGCATTTGTACCTTCTCGTCATTTAGAGAAAGAAGATGGTAAGAAGTTGAAAAAAGGAGATACTGCCGATTTCAAAATCATTGAGTTCAATAAAGAATTCAAAAGAGTAGTAGCTTCTCATACAGCTATCTTCAAAGCCGAAGAAGAGAAAAACGTTAAGGCTGCTGCAAAACGTAGCAACCAAGCGGAAAAAACAACCCTTGGTGATGCTAATGCTGAGCTTCAAGCGTTGAAAGATAAAATGGAAGGGAAATAATAATTTTCAATTCATTTAAAAGTAAAACCCTCCAACTCGGAGGGTTTTTTTATGCTTTAAAACTCTTCTTTTTTTACCCACAGTCATGTCGACCAGCGGGAGACATCTCATTATCAAAAACACTTTGGACTAAATACCCTAAACAATTAATAAGAAAAGTTTTCTTTATAAGATTTCACTGTAATAATAGGACAAGCTCCAGAACAATCAAATCTCTGTTATTCTGTAGGTGTGATTTCTCCTTTCAGTCGAAATGACTAAAGCTTCACAGTCATGTCGACCATCGGGAGACATCCCATTATCAAAAACACCTTGGACTAAATACCCTAAACAATTAATAAGAAAGGTTTTCTTTATAAGATTTCTCTGTAATAATAGGACAAGCTCCAGAACAATCAAACCTCTGTTATTCTGTAGGTGTGATTTCTCCTTTCAGTCGAAATGACTAAAGCTCCACAGTCATGTCGACCAGCGGGAGACATCTCATCACCCGAATATTTTTGAGCTAAATAGCAGAGATGCGATTTCTCCTTTCAGTCGAAATGACTAAAGCTCCACAGTCATGTCGACCAACGGGAGACATCCCATTATCAAAAACACCTTGGACTAAATGCCCTAAACAATTAATAAGAAAAGTTTTCTTTGTAAGATTTCTCTGTAATAATAGGACAAGCTCCAGAACAATCAAATCTCTGTTATTCTGTAGGTGTGATTTCTCCTTTCAGTCGAAATGACTAAAACACCGCAGTCATGTCGACCAACGTGAGACATCTCATTATCAAAAACACCTTGGACTAAATACCCTAAACAATTAATAAGAAAAGTTTTCTTTATAAGATTTCACTATAATAATAGGACAAGCTCCAGAACAATCAAATCTCTGTTATTCTGTAGGTGTGATTTCTCCTTTCAGTCGAAATGACTAGATTATATCATTATTCAATGTTTCCCACTTAGGGTTGAAATTTTGAATCAAAATGTTCTTTTTTTCACGACGCCACTTTTTTAATTCTTTTTCTCTTTGAATAGCTTCGCTCGGTGTTTCATATCCCTCATAATAAACCAAATAGATACATTAATACTTTCCTGCAAATGATTTTTTAGCATTTTGGCTATCAAAATAATGTTGGGATAATCTCCTTTGAATATTGTTTGTCATTCCAATATATAAAGTAGTTCGATACTGATTGGTAGTTATATAAACAAAGTATTTGTAAAACATGTATTAAAATAGCGAATTAGAATAAAATAACCCGTTGTGCATTTAGGCAATATTGATTTTTAGGTTATTGATATTTCTGTTGAATTCAAATATGTTTATATATTGAATGACCGTCATAGCCGTAATCTTAGATAATATTCTGTTTTTGAATCCCTCAAAAGATTTAGCATAATTCCTTCGAATCATAAATTGGTCGCAAAGTTGAGAAAACAATGTTTCAATACGCTTTCTGGATTTCTTAAAAACGTACGGCTGCTCCCTATAGTTATGCTGGTTTGTTCTCATAGGGGTTTCAAGTCTAATATTATGATATTCAAATAAATTCAATTGATATTCAGCCGACAAATACCCTTTATCACCAAGTAATATGCAATCACTTAATTGATGCTTTATATCCTTTAAATAATTAATATCGTGCACAGAGGCTGGACTAATATCCATACTTTCGATAACACCCTGAGCAGAACAGACAGCATGTAATTTATATCCATAATAATGGCTTGATTGACTTGCACAATATCCTTTTTCGGGCAGACTGTAGTTTTGTTCTTTACATATCTTACTTCTAGCGCTTCTTGATAATTTACAGACCTCTAACGGCATACTGTCAACAATATAACAATGCTCAGATTTATTCAACTTTCTCACTAATGCCTTGCGAAGTGATTCTCTAAAAGAAAACAACTTACGCTTTCTTCTATTGTAGACACTGCGCTCTATTTTGCTGGATAGACCAGCAGGTAACATTCGAAAAAGCTGGCATTCACTATCAACACTCATATATTCTGATGTTAAATCAATAGCTATAAGCTCTTTATCTCTTAATTTAGGTTTACGGATTTGATGTAAATAATCCATTTTACAATCCAATTCTTTTAAAACCTTGAGGATTTTGTCGTAATTTGCTTGAAAGTTGTGCATATAAATTATAGTGTGGTTACTACAATTTACTGCATTTTAGCAGTTTGCACAACTTTTTCTAAATGCACAACGGGTTAAAATAATTGATTAATAAATAAATTTATTTCTATTCCACAGTCATATCGACCAACGGGAGACATCTCACCACCCGAGTATTTTTAAGTTAAATAACATGGATGTGATTTCTCCTTTCACCTCACAGTCATGTCGACCAGCGGGAGACATCTCATTATCAAAAACACTTTGGACTAAATACCCTAAACAATTAATAAGAAAAGTTTTCTTTATAAGATTTCTCTGTAATAATAGGACAAGCTCCAGAACAATCAAATCTCTGTTATTCTGTAGATGCGATTTCTCCTTTCAGTCGAAATGACTAAAGCTCCACAGTCATGTCGACCAGCGGGAGGCATCTCATTATCAAAAACAGCTTGGATTGAGCGCTCTAAACATTAACAAGAAAGTTTTCTTTATAGAACTTTTTATAAGAATACGACAGAATCTAGAACAATCAAATCTCTGTTATTCTGTAGATGTGATTTCTCCTTTCAGTCGAAATGACTAGATTATATCATTATTCAATGTTTCCCACTTAGGGTTGAAATTTTGAATCAAAATGTTCTTTTTTTCACGACGCCACTTTTTTAATTCTTTTTCTCTTTGAATAGCTTCGCTCGGTGTTTCATATCCCTCATAATAAACCAAATAGATACATTTATACTTTCCTGCAAATGATTTTTTAGCATTTTGGCTATCAAAATAATGTTGGGATAATCTCCTTTGAATATTGTTTGTCATTCCAATATATAAAGTAGTTCGATACTGATTGGTAGTTATATAAACAAAGTATTTGTAAAGCATGTATTAAAATAGCGAATTAGAATAAAATAATTGATTAATAAATTTATTTATTTCTATTCCACAGTCATGTCGACCAACGGGAGACATCTCATCGCCGAAAATATTAATGAGTTAGCAGAATGCGATTTCTCCTTTCAGTCGAAATGACTAAAGCTTCACAGTCATGTCGACCAACGGGAGACATCTCATCACCCGAATATTTTTGAGTTAAATAACAGGATGTGATTTCTCCTTTCACCTCACAGTCATGTCGACCAGCGGGAGACATCTCATCACCCGAATATTTTTGAGCTAAATAATATGGATGTGATTTCTCCTTTCACTCCACAGTCATGTCGACCATCGGGAGACATCACATTATTAAAAACACCTTGGACTAAATACCCTAAACAATTAATAAGAAAAGTTTTCTTTATAAGATTTCTCTGTAATAATAGGACAAGCTCCAGAACAATCAAATCTCTGTTATTCTGTAGGTGTGATTTCTCCTTTCAGTCGAAATGACTAAAGCTCCACAGTCATGTCGACCAACGGGAGACATCTCATTATCGAAAGCAATTTGAATTGAACACCCTAGACATTGACAAAGAAGCCTTTTTTATAGATTTCTCTGTAATAATAGGACAAGCTCCAGAACAATCAAATCTCTGTTATTCTGTAGATGTGATTTCTCCTTTCAGTCGAAATGACTAAAGCTCCACAGTCATGTCGACCAACGGGAGACATCTCATTATCAAAAACATCTTGGACTAAATACCCTAAACAATTAATAAGAAAAGTTTTCTTTATAAGATTTCTCTGTAATAATAGGACAAGCTCCAGAACAATTAAATCTCTGTTATTCTGTAGATGTGATTTCTCCTTTCAGTCGAAATGACTAAAGCTTCACAGTCATGTCGACCATCGGGAGACATCTCATCACCTTAAATATTAATGAGTTAGCAGAATGTGATTTCTCCTTTTATACTCGAAATGACTTAACTAAGTGCTTCTTTATAAGTTTTTAAACACCGTTCTCTAGCTTCTTTATGGTCTACAATTGGGTCTGGATAGGTAAGTTCATTTAAATCTTCTACCCATGTATTTATATATTTTAAATCTTTATCAAATTTTTTAATCTGTGTAGTAGGGTTAAAAATTCTAAAATAAGGAGCGGCGTCAACGCCACTGCCTGCTGCCCATTGCCAATTTCCAACATTGCTAGAGAGTTCATAATCTAATAGTCTTTCAGCAAAATAAGCTTCGCCCCAACGCCAATCTATAAGAAGGTGCTTGCATAAAAAGCTGGCAACAACCATTCGCACTCGATTGTGCATATACCCCGTTTTATTTAATTGTCGCATTCCAGCATCTACCAATGGATAACCAGTTTCTCCTTTGCACCATTTTTGAAACTCAGTTTCGTTATTTCTCCAGTTTATTTTATCGTATTTCTTACGAAAAGCATTATGTGTTGTTTCGGGAAAATGCCAAAGTATTTGCATAAAAAACTCCCTCCAAATAAGTTCATTCCAAAAAGTATGCTCTTTAGCCTCCAATGCTTTTTGCATGGCTTGCCGAATGCTAATTGTTCCGAATCTTAGATGTACACTTATATTGGAAGTCCCTTTTTGTGCCGGAAAATCTCTTAAATTTTTATAATTATCTAAAATAGAAGGTGTAATATCATAGTTCTTTACTTCAATACTAGATTTATTAAAACCAATATCAGATAAGCTTAATTGTGGAAGTCTTGTGTTCTTTACTAGCTTATCAAAATATTCACTTAAAGATACAGATGTAGCATTTTTTTTGCTAAAATTCTCTTTCCATTTTTTCATATAAGGAGTGTATACAACATAAGGATCTCCATCGTCTTTTACTACCTCATCTTTTTCAAAAACAACTTGGTCTTTAAATGTTTTGAATTCTATTTTTTTAGACGATACATATGTAGAAATTTCCTGATCTCTCTCTTTAGCATAGGGCTCGTAATCCCGATTGGTGTAGATTGCTTGTATTTCGTATTCCTTTACTAATGACTTAAAAACATTAATGGGAGTGTCAAAATATAGGGCAATAGAGCTATCATACCTTTCTTGAAACTCCATGCGCATTTCCTGAAGCCTTCCATGTATAAATGTTACTCTAGCATCATTTTTAGGAAGTTCTTGTAAAATATTTGAATCAAAAATAAAGATAGGCATTACTGGATTTCCACTTTTTAATGCTTCTAAAAATCCTATATTATCATTTAGTCTTAAATCTCTTCTAAACCAGAAGATGGAAATACATTTCTTCATTTTAAAAAATTAAAAGTAAACTATATTAGATTTAGCTCACAAAGTATAGGTTAAAGCTTGAAAAATAAAGTTTAAGTGTCGGGAGTATTTATATTTTTAATACTGAGTAAAAGTATTAATTTTGTTTATCAAAAAATAAATAAACTTAAACAAAAATGACATTTAAACTTTTCTTTTAAGATATTGTTAACATATGAGATTTGTTAAATATGTAAATTCGTAGGAGTTCTAACTAATTAAAAAATAATTTAAAATGAAAAAAATAATACTTGTAATATGTGCTTTTATAGGGTCATATGCATTGGAAGCTCAGGTAACAGCTCCGCAGCCGAGTCCAACTTCTAAATTGGAACAAAAGGTAGGTTTAACAGATGTTACTGTAGCGTATTCACGTCCATCTATGCGTGGAAGAACTATTTTTGGAGATCTTGTTCCTTATGGAGAATTATGGAGAACAGGCGCCAATCAAAATACAATTGTTACGTTTAGTGATGATGTTAAGATAGGAGGGAAGGAAGTAAAAAAAGGAAGTTATGCTTTGTATTCTAAGCCGAATAAAGATTCTTGGGAAGTTTATTTTTATAGTGATACCAATAATTGGGGGAATCCAGAAAAATGGGATGCTAGTAAGGTAGTAGCTTCTGTTACTGCAAAAACTTACGAATTGCCTTTTAAAGTGGAAACATTTACTATTGATGTAGATAATTTATCAAACAATGGCGCTTCTTTCGGGATTGTTTGGGAAAGTACTTATGTAGAAGTGCCATTTGAAGTTCCAACGGTAGACAAAGCTATGGCTAGCATAGAAAAGGTAATGGCTGGACCTCAGGCAGGCGATTATTATGCGGCCGCTGTTTATTATTTACAAGAAGGGAAGGATTTAGATCAGGCGCAAGAGTGGATTGATAAATCAATTTCTATGCAAAATGAACCTCCTTTTTGGATGCTGCGACAAAAATCTCTTATCCAAGCAAAAAATGGAGATACAAACGGGGCTATAGAAACTGCAAAACAGTCGTTGGCTGCTGCTGAAAAAGCAGGAAATAAAGACTATGTTAAATTAAACCAAGACTCATTAGCAGAATGGGGAGCTAAGTAATTACACTTGTTTGAGTGGTATCACTCTTTATACTGATAGAATAGTAGAGGCTGAATTTTCTTGTTTTTTAACTTAGAATTCAGCCTCTTTTTTTTTGATTTTTTTCTATTATTGTCCGATAAAAGTTTATGGAATTTGTAGAACTCCTCTTATATCAAGGTTTAAATGGGGTTTTCAAAATAGACCCCTTGCTATTAATAAAAATGAATAAAAAGAGGAGCTTAGTAATGTTGTTTCTTTAAGCTACTCATGTTGTAATAGTTAAGATTTAGTCTTTGTTCTTTTCTCTTGCAGCGAAGTGGTCTTGTATTTTTACTCGGACATTAATGAATTTTTTCTAAAAATATATTTAAAAGCATTTTTATAGTTTATCATTCTAAAACGGATTCATCACGTTGAACTGTTTTTCTTTTTAGAAACATCAATCTACCATCTTCAAGAATAAGATATAAACAAGGAACAATAACTAGAATAATGGAAGTTGCAAAAATAATTCCGAAGCCTAAAGAAATAGCCATAGGAATTAAGTAAAAAGCCTGACTGGAACTTTCTAGGATGATAGGCGTTAGACCTCCAAAAGTAGTTAAGGTGGTTAACATGATGGGTCTAAACCTACGAAGTCCAGCTTCGTGAATCGATTCATAGATAGAATTTCCATTTTTACGTTGATTGTTGGCATAATCAATCATAATGAGAGAATCGTTTACTACCACTCCAGAAAGTGCAATAACTCCCATTAAACTGACTAAAGAAAGGTCGTATCCTAACAAAATATGTCCAATAACGGCTCCAACAGTCCCAAAAGGAATGGCCATCATTACTACTAAAGGTTGGATATAACTACTAAAAGCTACTGCCAAAAGTGCATAAATTAGCATCATGGCAATTAGAAACCCGCTCCATAAGGTCTCTGTAGATTCTCGCATGTCGGCTTGACTCCCTTCAAAGGACCATGTTAACCCAGGGTAGTCGGCACGTAATTGCGGTAATACTTCTTGGTTAATTCGTTCCATAACCCTACCTACTGTATTTGCTGGTTCTGTATCCATACCAACCGTAACCACACGTTTCCCATCTCTTCTATTAATACTAGTAAAGGCTTCTTTTTGTGTAACCTCGACTATATCCAATAATGGAACTTCAATGCTATCTTGGGTTCTTATAAGGAGATTTTCTAGGTGTTGAATATCTTTACGTTCATGGAGTGGTAATTTAACCCGTATTTCTACTTCATTAATAGTCCGTAATTGTCGCATTGACAAAGCCCCGAAGAAAGCATTTCGAACTTGTCGTCCTACTTCAGAAGAGGTTAAGCCTAAGTTTCTACCTGCTGGCAAAAGTTTAAAATCATATTGTAATTTACCTTTGTTGTAATTGTCGTTCACATCGCGGGTATTTTCAAAGGCTCTCATTTTTTCTACAAAATCTTGACTTGCTCGTTCTAAAACCTCTATTTCTACGTGACTTAAATCAACGCTAATTGATTGCTGCGCCCCTCCAGGGCCGCGCTCTGCTTCAAAAGTTATTTGGTCTACGCCAGTAATATCTCCAATATTATCTCTCCACAATTCAATTACCTCGCCAGCTGTCATATCACGTTGATCCGGAGGAAGCATTACAATTTCAACATCTATAAAGTTCTGTCCCCGAACATTGGTTTTTATACCTTCGGCAACTTCATATAAATTATGTTCGTCAAACATATGTTGTGTAGCTGATGTAATTTCTTTGGCAACAGCTTCAGCTTGATCGGGAGTAGTACCCACAGGTAATCTTACCCCAGCTTCGATTTCATCAGCAGCAACTTCTGGCATCATAATCATTCCCATATGGTCACTATACCCATAACCTCCAACTATAATAAGAATTGCAATTGCGATACTTAAAGTAACGTATCTAAATTTTAAACATTTGTCTAGAAACGGGCGGTAATAGGTGTCTATTATTTTATTAAAGCCATGGGCAAATTTTCCTTGCCAATTTTCTAGTTTTAAAATCCATCCTTTTTTCTTTTTCTTTTTAAGGTGTGCTAAATGGGAGGGGAGTATAAATAAAGCTTCTAGCAATGAAACTGCTAGAATTACAATAACCACAGCTGGTAGTGGCTTCCAAAACTTCCCTGTTTCTCCAGGCATAAATAGTAAAGGAACAAAGGCTATGATGGTTGTTATAATACTAAAAACTACTGGTCTAGAAACATCTTTAGTACCTTCAATTGCTGCTTTAATAGGGCTAAGACCTTGTTGCCTATATTCGTATACATTTTCACCAACTACAATGGCATCATCTACAACAATGCCCATTACCACTAAAAATCCAAACATGGAAATCATATTGATACTAACACCAATGAGGGGTAAAAAAATCATTCCTCCAATAAAAGAAACCGTCATTCCTATCATCACCCAAAAGGCGAGTCGGTATTCCAAAAAGAGACCAAGGATAATCAAAACAATAAAAATAGCCATGATTCCATTTTCTGTAAGTAATGAAAGTCGCTCTCTATAGTCTTCTGCCCGATTAGAATCGATACGATATTTCACCCCTGGAGGTAATTGAAAATCGTTGAGGATTTGCAGTACTGTTTTTTCTATATCCAAAGGCGATTGATCGCCCACACGAAAAATTTCAAGGTCGATAGATGCAGTTTGATTAAACTGACCATGAAACCCAGTTTCCTCAAAACCGTCTGTAATGGTGGCAATATCAGCCAATTTGAGTTGTGCTCCAGATTGAGATGATATAATTGTAATTTCTCCAAATTCCCTAGCCCATTGCTTACGTTCTTGCATTCGCAGAAGAATTTCTCCCGCTTGTGTTTCTACAGCTCCAGCAGGAACATCCTCACTGCTATTTGCAATAATATTTGCTACCTGCCCTAAAGTTAATTGATATTGCTGGAGATTATGTCGTGATATTTCAATACGAGTTTCATATTCAGGTAGATAGCCTAATTCTACCTGAGTGATGTTTGGATTGCTGAGAAACCGATTTCGGAGTCGCTCTGCCAGTTTTCTTAAATTCCAAAAATCAATTTCTCCATATAAGGCTATTTGCATCACATCTCGTTGTTGATCTTGGAGTGCCACTTCGGGTTCTTCAATATCATCTGGAAATGTACGAATACGATTTACTGCTTGGTCTATATCTTGAAAGGCCTTCATTCTATTACTACCGGCAACCAGTTCTATTAAAACATTTCCAGCACCTTCTTCTGCAGTAGAAGTTATTTCTTTAATTCCCTGAATCCCGCGAATGGCTTCTTCTACTGGGAGTAATATTCCTTGTTCTACTTCTTCGGGAGCAGCACCAGGGTATGCCACATTAACTTCCACAAAATCCAATTGAAACTGTGGAAATACTTCCTTTTGGATGTTATACATAGTCCAAATACCAGCACCAATAAGCACAATCATTAAAAGATTGGTGGCAATAGAATTACGAGCCATATAAGCTATAGCTCCTTCTTTTCGAACCTTGGGATGTTCTTGTTTTTCTGCCATTATTCTACTTCTTGCTGGTTATTATTGGTTTTAGAAGAATCTGCTTCGGTTCGTAGTGGAATTCCAGATGCTACAGTACTTAAATTTGTAGTAACTATTTTAGCGTTGTTTTCTATTCCACTTTCAACATAGGCATAGTGGGCATCTGTTAAAACAATGGAAACTTCTTTTACGGTTAATTTCTGATTTTCCATCGTCCAAACGGTATTGTTATTTCTGATGTAATTTCGATCAATCCGAATAACATTTTCAACGGTTTCTCCTTCGATCTGAACTTCTACAAAAGAACCGATAATCAATTTATGATTACCTTCTGAAGTTTTTTTATGCGATAAAGGATCAGGAATACGTACTAGTACTCTTGCCAAACGAGTTTGATTGTCTAAAGCCCCAATTTGTTTATCTAAGTACCCAATTCTATATTCGTTTTCAGCCCAAGCAGTAACGTTTCTAATTTTAACTTTAGCGCCATTTTTTTCTTCTGAATTAGGAAAAGAGAGCCATTTTAATTTTCCTAAAGGGACAGTCACTTCCACCCAATAATAATCTGTACCTACTAAACGACCAAGATTATCTCCAGGTGCAACCTGAGAGCCTACAGTAACATTCTGGTTAATGATATGCGAATCAAAAGGAGCACGTAACTTGGTACGTTCTAAGTCTAATTGTGCTTGATCTACCGCAGCTTGTGCAGAAATAACAGTTGCTTTTACTGCATTTAATTGAGGTTTTCTTAAAACTAAGTCTTGTTGTTTTTTTGAGAGTGTATCTCCTTCAATAAGTTGCAAATCTTGCTCGGCAATTACTTGGCGACCCATTTCAATTTCTAAATTGGTTTGTGCCTGTAGAAGTTCACTTTTTCGGAGTTCTAAAATGTTTTTATAATCGGAAGGATCAATTTGCAATAAAATAGCTCCTTTTTTTAGGAAACCTCCAGGAGAGAAATCGGCTGCCCTTTGTGTTACTTGTCCGCTTACAAGAGGACTAATAACAACATCTTCTACTGGGCGAACAGTGCCTGTTGCTACGATGGTAGGTTTAAAATTGCCTTTTTTAGCGGTAACCACATTTACTAACATCGCTGATTCTTTTACAGCAGCTTCACTTTTTGCTGTGGGTTCGGTAAAGAAAATGATGGAAGTGATTACAATAGCTGTAAGTAAAATCCCCAAACATATAAAAATGACCTTTTTGTTGCTCATAGTTTCTAGTTATTCTTCTAATTCATTTTCCCGTTCTGTTTCAAATGCTCCGGCTAGTGCACGATAAAGAGAAATCCGGATGTTTATTACTTCTTGCTTTGCAGAAAGTACATCTCTACGCAATTGTTGTTCTTGGTCTAAGGCTAACAAAACATCTAAATATTCACTCAGGCCATTTACAAATTCAATTCGTAATTGTCGGTTTGTTTTTTGTGCCAAGTTTAATCGTTTCTCCAATATTGCTATTTGTTCTCTTTGCATTTGCTCTTGTATCAATGCATCTTCAACCTCTCGAAAGGCTATTAAAACTGTTTGCCCATATTGATATAGCATTTGGTTTTTTACAGCTTCTGTTCTATCTACTTCTGCTTTAAGTCTTCCACCATAAATTAAAGGAGCAACAATATTTGCTCCCAGTGTATACGCCCATTCTTCAAATAAATTATTAAAATCGTTGGAGCGTAATTGTGTTCCTGCGGTTAGTGTTAATCTAGGGTATTTACTTGCAATAGCAGAAGCCATATCTCTGTCGGCCGCCAACACCAAATTGTAAGCCTGTTGAACATCGGGTCTTCTTCTAACAAGATCCAAGGGCAGACCAGTTTCTGGAATCTGTGGGAGTTCAGGGAGACCTTTTGGTTGTATTTCGAGATTATTTTGTGGAGGTTTTCCTAATAATACAGAAAGCTGATTCTCTAGTAATTCAACATTAGTTTTATAAACAATTTTTTGATTTTGCGTAGCTTCTAAAAGCTGTTGTTGTCGTAAAATATCTGCACCACGGATAGTTCCTCCACTAAAACGCACACGTATTAGCTTCATAATATCCTCATTAGTTTCTATTTGTTTGTTGGCTAGTTTTAGCTGTTCTAAGGCAGTTAAATATTGAAACCAAGTGGTAGCAATTTCAGCTGAAAGTGTCATTGCGGTAGTTTGGTAATCAAAAAATGAAGCTTCTAAGCGAAAATTCGCAGCTTGTTTACTTGATTTTAGCCTCCCCCATAAATCTAACTCATAGGAAGCAGAAAGTCCTAATTGAGTATTTTCACCACCAGCAAAATCTGGCTGTGGTCTGCTAATACCTGTTTGTAGATTAGCTTCAACTTGAGGCCAAAGGAAAGAAGCTTCACTTCTTCTAATTGCTTGTGCTTCCATAACCTGTTCCCATGTTGCGGCAAGATTTAAGTTTTGATTAAGTGCAGAATCAATAAGGATATTTAATTTTTCATCTTCAAAAACAGTCCACCATTTTTCAGGAATCACTTGGGTTCCTGTTTGTGTAAATGCTTCGGGATTATCTATAGGAGCCTCAACAGGATCTAGTTTGGGAGAACAATTTGTAAATAATAAAAAGGCACAAAAAATTAAGGGTATCCACATTATTTGTGGATACCGGTAGTGGAATGCTTCAAACCTGATATAATTTACCAAAGTTTAATAGTTCTGATTATCAACAACCTACAATTTACTATTTATAAGATGCTTTTCAAAATAAAAAGCATAATTGTGATATTCATGAAGCATATTTACAATAAAAGTGGTTGAGAAATTACCTTAACTTTTCTAAGATTTTTATCCATTTCATTTTTTTGGAATAAGGAGCGTATCTTAAGGGAATATCAAGCCATGTGCCTCTTCTTACAACCGACTTATGATGTGAGAAAACATCAAAAGTTAAATCGCCATGATATGCACCAATGCCACTATGTCCAACACCTCCAAAAGGAAGACGCTTATTTAAAAAATGGACTATAGTGTCGTTTATTACGCCTCCACCATAGGAGAATTGTTTCATTATTTTATTAGAAAATTGCCTTCTATTGGAGAAAACATATAAAGAAAGGGGTTTTTCATATGAGGTGATGATACTTTGGATTTCTTCTTCTGAATTATAACTAATAATAGGAAGTAAAGGGCCAAAAATTTCCTCTTTCATAAGATCGCTTTCTAAGCTTGGTTCATTTATTAAGGTTGGAGAAATATAGCAATCGGTTTTATCAATAACTCCTCCAAAAGCAATGTCTTCATTATTAATTAATTTAGAAAGTCTGTCGAAATTATTTTTATTTACAATTCTAGGATAATCAGAAGAATTTTTTGGATTTTCAGAATAAGCAGCTATTATTTCATTTTTTAAATGCTGAATTAATTTGTCTTTAATATTAGAGGCAACTAAAATATAATCTGGTGCAATACATGTTTGTCCGCCATTAAGAAACTTACCCCAAACAATTCTTTTTGCTGCTTGCTTTAATTTTGCAGTTTCATCAATAATACATGGGTTTTTACCTCCTAATTCCAAGCTTACAGGAGTTAGGTGCTTTGCCGCCGCTTGATATACTATTTTTCCTACTTGCGGACTCCCAGTAAAAAATATGTAATCCCAACGTTCTTGTAGGAGAGCTGTAGAAATATCTTTATCTCCTTGAACTACACTTACATAATTTTCTGGAAATACAGCTTTTATGATTTCTGAAATAATAGTAGCTGTATTTGGAGTTAATTCAGAAGGTTTAATAATAGCAGTATTCCCTGCGGCAATAGCTCCAATTAAGGGAGAAATGGCTAATTGAAAAGGGTAATTCCATGGTGCAATAATTAATACAGTTCCATAAGGTTCTTTTATAATTTTAGCAGAAGAAGGAAAGTTAATGAGTGATGCGCTTATTGTTTTTTCTCGTGTCCAAGAATGAATTTTTTTTATGGCATCGTTTAACTCCCCTAAAATATATTGAGTTTCGCTTAATAAGGTTTCAAATTCCGATTTTTTAAAATCAGCATACAAGGCATCACAAATGTCTTTTTCTCGGTTTTTAATCTCCGATTTTAGTCTTTTGAGAATATTTTTCCGAGTAGGCACATCCTTTGTAAAACCTTTATTATAAAACGATTTCTGAGCATCTATAAGCTTCTTAATGTCACTTTTCATTTATAGTATTGTAAAAAAAGTTTTTTCAAGTTAGAAATTATATCTAATATTGTAGTAATGAACAAGCAAATAATTAATATCATTTCTATTCAAGTCGCAGTGATTATTCCACTGGGATAGGGAAGGAGTGTATATTATTAAATATAGCAAGCCTTCCTTTTTGGAAGGCTTTTTTTATACCACTAAGTGGTTTTATGTTCAAGATTTTGGGGAGAAATAAATTAAATATTTTTCATTTAAAAAATCTAAGCATATAGATGTAAAAAGAAACAGTATGAAACAAAACATAATTATAGTCATTAGTATTATTATGAACTCCATTTGAGTTGATACAATTGCTATGATTAAAAAAAGCCTGTATCAATGCTAGATACAGGCTTTTTTTATTTCTGATAATGATATAATAAACTTTTAAAAATTTAGGACAAAACAAGTATAAATTCATAAAATAAAGGCGTTGAATGTCCTAAAAAAATGTATTTAAATAATTGATTATCAGCACAATAGTTATTTATAAAGAAGATTGGATTTAAAGTTAAAAAGGAAATAAGGGAAAAATTAGAAAAACAATAGTATAATTTTGAATAATATTAAATAATACTCGAAAATTTAACATATAAAGTGAATTTAAAAAAATTTAGTCACCAAGTAACACAAGACCCAACGCTACCAGCTGCACAAGCAATGTTACATGCTTTGGGCTTAACTGATGAAGATTTACAAAAACCCTTTGTAGGTATTGCTAGTACAGGTTATGAGGGGAATCCTTGTAACATGCATCTAAACGATTTAGCAACCCATGTTAAGAAAGGAACAGAAAATGCCAATTTAGTCGGACTCATTTTTAACACCATAGGAGTTAGTGATGGAATTTCTAATGGAACACCAGGAATGCGTTTTTCATTACCATCAAGAGATATTATTGCAGATTCTATGGAAACTGTAGTAGAGGCAATGAGTTATGACGGATTAGTAACTGTAGTTGGGTGTGATAAAAATATGCCTGGAGCCTTAATGGCGATGTTGCGTTTAAACAGACCCTCTGTGTTGGTTTATGGAGGTACAATAGCTTCAGGATGTCATAACGGTAAAAAGTTAGATATTATTTCTGCTTTTGAAGCTTATGGACAGAAAGTAGCTGGAACTATAGATGAATCTGAATTTAAAGAAGTAGTACATAAAGCATGCCCTGGAGCAGGTGCTTGTGGAGGAATGTATACCGCAAACACAATGGCTTCTGCTATTGAAGCTTTGGGGATGTCGTTGCCATTTAATTCTTCCAATCCAGCAGTTAGTAACGGAAATATAAAAGAAGAAGAATGTGTTAAGGCAGGGGAAGCGCTACGTTATCTTTTAGAAAATGATATAAAACCTTCGGACATTGTTACAAAACAGTCTTTAGAAAATGCTTTTAGACTTGTTACAGTTTTAGGAGGTTCTACCAATGCAGTACTTCACTTTTTGGCAATAGCTAAATCAGCTAAAATAGATTTTACTTTAGAAGATTTTAAAAGAATAAGTGATAATACTCCTTTACTTGCCGATTTAAAACCAAGCGGTAAATACTCAATGGAAGATTTACATGCAATAGGAGGGATTCCTGGAGTGTTAAAATACATGCTTGAGAATGATATGTTGCATGGTGATTGTTTAACTGTTACTGGTAAAACTTTAGCTGAAAATTTAAAAGATGTTCCTAATTTAATTGAAGGACAAGATATTATAAGAACCCTAGATAAGCCAATTAAAGATACTGGTCATATTCGTATACTTTTTGGAAACCTAGCAACAGAAGGCGCAGTAGCAAAGATTACTGGAAAAGAAGGGTTGTCATTCACAGGACCTGCAAATGTTTTTGACAGTGAAATTGCCGTAAATGAGGGGATTAAAACTGGAAAGGTAAAAAAAGGCGATGTAGTGATTATTCGTTACGAAGGTCCTAAAGGAGCACCAGGAATGCCAGAAATGCTTAAACCAACTTCTTCTATTATGGGTGCTGGATTAGGAAAAGAGGTAGCTTTAATTACTGACGGACGTTTCTCTGGAGGTTCTCACGGTTTTGTAGTTGGACATGTAGCTCCAGAAGCTCAAGTAGGAGGAAATATTGCCTTGGTTGAAAATGGAGATATTATTGCAATAGATGCAGTAAACAATACCATTAACATAGAAATTTCTGACGATGAATTAGCAGAAAGAAAATCAAAATGGAAAGCCCCAGCATTAAAAGCTACAAACGGAGCATTATATAAATACGCTAAAACGGTTTCTTCTGCCTCAAAAGGGTGCGTTACCGATGAATTTTAGAAAAGACTAACATCAATTTGATAATTGCAGCGTGAGTTGGCAACTAATAGATTGTACTTATGGAAGTAAAGACATTGAAAAAAGAAGAAAGTAAGACCGGAACTAAGATTAGAATTTCGGGTGCTGAAGCAGTAATACACTGTTTGTTAGCCGAAGGCATTGAAACTATTTATGGATATCCTGGAGGAGCCATAATGCCAATTTACGATGAACTTTATAAATTTAGAGATAAGCTTCATCATGTATTAACAAGGCATGAGCAGGGTGCTACGCACGCTGCACAGGGTTATGCTAGAGTTTCTGGTAAAGTAGGGGTGGCAATGGCTACTTCTGGACCAGGAGCTACTAACTTAATTACTGGAATTGCAGATGCTCAAATAGATTCCACTCCAATGGTCTGTATTACAGGTCAAGTTGCTCGTCATTTATTGGGTTCTGATGCTTTTCAGGAAACCGATATCGTTGGAATATCAACACCAGTAACTAAATGGAACTATCAAATTACAGAGGCTTCTGAGATACCAGAAATTATGGCAAAAGCATTTTATATTGCTAAATCTGGTCGCCCAGGTCCTGTTTTGGTAGATATTACCAAAAATGCACAATTTGAGGAGTTTGATTTTGATTATCAAAAATGTACTGCTATTCGTAGTTATACTGCAAATCCAACCTTAAACCCTTCTAAAATTGAAGAAGCAGCAGCATTAATTAATAGTGCTAAAAAACCTATGATTGTTTGGGGACAAGGAATTATTTTAGGAAAAGCAGAGGAAGAATTAAAATCTTTTGTTGAGAAATCTGGAATTCCCGCAGCTTGGACTATTCTTGGGGCTTCTGCCTTGTCATCTTCACATCCATTAAATGTAGGAATGGTAGGGATGCACGGAAATTATGCGCCAAATGTATTGACAAACGAATGTGATTTGCTAATTGCTTTAGGAATGCGATTTGATGACCGGGTAACGGGCGACTTATCTACTTATGCAAAGCAAGCTAAAGTGATACATTTTGAGATTGATCCTGCCGAAATTAATAAAAATGTGCATGCAGATGTACCTGTTTTAGGAAATGTAAAAGAAACTTTAAGTGCCTTATTGCCTTTGGTGAAAGAAAATAAACACGAAGCATGGCATAATGAGTTTAAAGACCGCTATAAAATAGAGTTTGATAAGGTTATTAAAAACGATATTCACCCAGAGAAAGAAGGTTTAACAATGGGAGAAGTTATCGAACAAATAAATATAGCCTCCAATCATGAAGCTGTAATTGTATCAGATGTGGGTCAGCATCAAATGATTGCGTGTAGATATGCAAAATTTAATACTTCTAAAAGTAATATTACTTCTGGGGGATTAGGAACAATGGGATTTGCACTTCCTGCTGCAATTGGAGCAAAAATGGGAGCTCCAGAAAGACAAGTTGTAGCTATTATTGGAGATGGTGGGTACCAAATGACTATTCAGGAGTTGGGAACTATTTTTCAAACTAAAGTTCCAGTAAAAATAGTGGTATTAAATAACGAATTTTTAGGAATGGTTCGCCAATGGCAACAGTTGTTTTTTGATAAGCGTTATGCTTCTACAGAAATGACTAATCCAAATTTTGTAGCCATTGCTGAAGGATACCATATTCAAGCTAAAAAAGTTACCAAAAGAGAAGATTTAGAAGCAGCAGTTAAAGAAATGATGGCATCTCCAGATGCTTATTTCTTAGAAGTTGGTGTAGAAAAAGAAGATAATGTGTTTCCGATGATTCCTACAGGAGCTTCGGTTTCAGATATTCGTTTAAGTTAAGAGATGAGTTTGTAAAGGGAGAGGTTGAAAGAGTTTTAAAGTTTGTAAAGTTGAAGGTTAAAAAAGTTCTAAAAATAGAATGATAACGAGCAACTGTTATATACTGAAAATTATAATTCAACACTTTCCCGACTACTTAATACTAAAATAATAATGGAAGAAAATAAAACATATACGATATCGGTTTATTCTGAAAATAACGTAGGATTATTAAATAGAATATCAGGAATATTCTTAAAGAGACACATTAATATAGAGAGTCTAAATGTTTCTAAATCAGAGATTGAGGATGTTTCTAAATTTACAATTGTTATTTATTCTACGGAAGATTGGGTACGTAAAATTGTAGGTCAGATTGAAAAACAAATTGAAGTTATTAAAGCGTATTATCATACAAATGAAGAAACTATTTTTCAGGAGTCAGCTTTGTTTAAAATAGCTTCTAATTTGTTGTTTGATGAACGTCAGATTCAGAATATTATAAAAGATAATCATTCAGAAATTGTAACTGTTTCTCCAGAGTTTTTTGTGATTTCTAAATCGGGAAGACGCGAAGAAATTGAAGAGATGTACGAACAGTTAAAGCCATATGGGATTATGCAATTTGTACGTTCTGGGAGAATTTCAGTCTCTAAATCAGAAATGCAAATTTCTAATATTTTAAAAGAATTTCAATATCAATAAAATAAAACTACCTCGTGGCAATCCTAAGGGGTATTTAAAAGAAACAACCTTAATTCATTTCGATGTAGAATATCGGAGAATTAAATCTCATTTAGTGAGACAATAAATAAAAACAACTAAAATTAATAAACACAAAATGGCAAATTATTTTAATACACTTTCACTTAGACAACAATTAGAGCAATTGGGAGTATGTGAATTTATGGATATTTCAGAATTTAGTGATGGTGTAGAAAAGTTAAAAGGTAAAAAAGTAGTAATTGTAGGGTGTGGTGCTCAAGGGCTTAATCAAGGGCTTAATATGAGAGATTCTGGATTGGATGTTTCCTATGCATTACGTGAAGGGGCAATCAAAGAAAAAAGACAATCTTTTGTAAATGCATCAGAAAATGGATTTACAGTAGGGACTTATAAAGAGTTAATTCCTACAGCCGACTTAGTTTGTAATCTTACGCCAGACAAGCAACATACAGATGTGGTAAGTATTATTATGCCTTTAATGAAAAAAGGAGCTACTTTATCTTATTCTCACGGATTTAATATTGTTGAAGAAGGAATGAAAATTCGTGAAGATATTACCGTAATTATGGTGGCACCAAAATGTCCTGGTTCAGAAGTTAGAGAAGAATATAAAAGAGGTTTTGGAGTTCCTACTTTAATAGCGGTACACCCAGAGAATGATCCAGAAGGAAAAGGATTAGAGCAAGCTAAAGCTTATGCTGCTGCAACTGGTGGACATAAAGCAGGCGTATTGCGTTCTTCTTTTGTTGCAGAAGTAAAATCTGATTTAATGGGAGAACAAACCATTCTTTGTGGTCTTTTACAAACTGGTTCTATTCTATCTTTTGATAAAATGGTAGAAAAAGGAATCGACCCTGGATATGCTTCAAAATTAATTCAATACGGATGGGAAACTATCACAGAGGCTCTTAAATATGGTGGGATTACCAATATGATGGATCGTTTGTCAAATCCTGCTAAAATTGAAGCTTTTAAAATTTCAGAAGAATTAAAAGAAATTATGCGTCCGCTTTTCCAAAAACATATGGACGACATTATGAGTGGCCATTTTTCTAAAACAATGATGGAAGATTGGGCTAACGACGATAAAAACTTACATACTTGGAGAGCTGCAACTGGAGAAACTGCTTTTGAAAAAACACCAGCAGCAGATGTTGCTATCTCTGAGCAAGAGTACTTTGACAATGCGGTGTTGATGGTAGCTTTTGTAAAATCAGGAGTTGAATTAGCTTTCGAAACGATGACTGAAGCCGGAATTATTGAAGAATCAGCATATTACGAATCGTTACACGAAACACCGCTTATTGCAAATACCATTGCGAGAAAGAAATTATTTGAAATGAATCGAGTAATTTCTGATACAGCAGAGTATGGATGTTATTTATTCGATCATGCATGTAAACCATTATTAACCGATTTTATGAAAAAGGTTGATACTAATATTATTGGCAAGCCTTTTTCAAATACAAATGGAGTTGATAATAAGGAGTTGATAGAAATTAACGATCAAATTCGTAATCACCCTGTAGAAGAAGTAGGAGCTTGGTTGCGTACTTCTATGACAGCTATGAAAAAGATTGTTTAATTAACCATAAGGAGCCTTCAAGAAAGAAAAGGCAACGTATGGAAAATCTAAAAATCATCTAAAATTTTAATCCTTAGGAGAGTTTTAGATACGCTAATAATTATGGAAACAAAAACAGTTTACATGCCAACATTAGAAAATGTAAGAAAAGCTGCTGCTACCCTCAATGGGGTTGCAGCAGTTACGCCTTTAACACATAGCCTAAGATATTCTAAAGAGTTTGATGCTAATATCATGCTCAAAAGAGAAGATTTGCAAGTAGTACGTTCTTATAAAATTAGAGGGGCATATAATAAAATTAGTTCGCTAACTAAAGAAGAAAGAGAAAAGGGAATTGTATGCGCTTCCGCAGGAAATCATTCTCAAGGAGTAGCTTTTTCTTGTAAAGAACTTAAAATTAAAGGTACTATTTACATGCCAGCTCCCACGCCTCAACAAAAAATTGAGCAAGTACAAATGTTTGGAGAAGACTATATAGACATTGTTTTAGAAGGAGATACCTTTGATGATGCTTATAAGGCGGCAATGACAGAATGTAAACGCGTTGGAAAAACATTTGTACATCCTTTTGATGATGAAAAAGTTATTGAGGGACAAGCAACAGTTGGTCTTGAAATTTTAGAACAGACAAAAAAGAGGATTGATTATGTTTTTGTAGCCATTGGTGGGGGTGGATTGGCTTCTGGATTGGCAAGTGTTTTTGATGTTCTTTCTCCGCAAACTAAAATTATTGGGGTAGAACCTATGGGGGCTCCTTCTATGAAAACTTCGCTTCAGAATAAAAAAAATACAGAGCTACAAGAGATTGATAAATTTGTGGATGGCGCTGCAGTTCAACGTGTGGGAGACCGTACCTTTGCTATTTGTCAGCAATTATTAGATGAAATGATTACGGTTCCAGAGGGAAAGGTTTGTCAGGAAATTTTAGATTTATACAATAAAGATGCAATTGTTGTAGAGCCAGCAGGCGCTTTAACTCTTTCTGCTTTAGAACAATTTAAAGATAAGCTGAAAGGTAAAAATGTTGTTTGTGTAGTAAGTGGGAGTAATAACGATATTACGAGAACTGCGGAAATAAAAGAGCGAGCTTTATTATACGCAAATTTAAAACATTATTTTATTATTCGTTTTCCTCAGAGAGCAGGAGCTTTAAAGGAGTTTGTTGCTGAAATTTTAGGGCCAACGGATGACATCACTCACTTTCAGTATACCAAAAAAAATGCGAAAGAAAACGCTCCAGCAGTGGTGGGGATTGAGTTGAAAAATCCATCCGATTTAGATCCGCTAATTGAACGAATGAAATCTAAAAATTTCTTTGGAGAGTATTTAAATAATAAACCAGACCTTTTTCAATATTTGGTATAATGCAATCTTAATATAAAGTTATTACTGCTTAAATATATTGATATTTAATGCTAGAATTCCGAACTTTAGCGGTACTATTTGTAATGACAGTATACTGTCTTTAAAAAAAATAATCTATGGAAACCAAAACTTTTAATGAAATACCAGAAAAATACCAAATAACGGAACTCGTACATCAAAATAAATTTTTGGTGGGAGGGCAACTAAAACCATGGACAGGAAAAACTACTGAAGTATATTCTACAATTTCTTCTACAGAAGATTATAAGCCTACACTTTTAGGAAGTATTCCTTATATGAGCGAGCCTGAAGCTGACGAAGCATTAGAGGCTGCTGCAAAAGCTTTTGATAAAGGAAAAGGTTTATGGCCAACCATGAAGGTTGCAGATCGTGTTGCTTGTATGGAGAAGTTTGTAAAGCAAATGGAAACCAAAAGAGAGGAAGTTGTAAAGCTTTTAATGTGGGAGATTGGTAAAAATTTACCAGACTCGGAGAAGGAGTTTGATAGAACGGTAGAATATATTTATGATACTATTGAAGACTATAAGCAATTAGATAGAGATTCTGCTAATTTTAAAAAGCGAGATGGTATTTATGCACATATCCGTCGTGGACCATTAGGAATTGTACTTTGTTTAGGACCTTACAATTATCCGTTAAATGAAACTTTTGCCTTATTAATCCCAGCATTGATTATGGGGAATACTGCAATTTTTAAACCAGCAAAGCATGGGGTGTTATTAATAACGCCGCTTTTAGAGGCTTTTAGAAATAGTTTTCCTAAAGGAGTGGTTAATATAGTTTACGGTAGAGGGAGAGAGGTAGCAGCACCAATTATGAAATCTGGAAGAGTAGATGTACTTGCGCTTATTGGAAACAGTAAATCGGCAGTTGCTTTGCAAGATCAGCATCCTCATAAAAATAGATTGCGTTTAGTTTTAGGTTTGGAAGCTAAAAACCCTGCAATTGTTTTAAGAGATGCCGATTTAGACTTAGCTATTAACGAGTGTATTGCTGGAACACTCTCTTTTAATGGGCAGCGTTGTACTGCTTTAAAATTAGTGTATGTTCATGAAGATATTATCGAAGAATTTAATAAACGCTTTTCTAAGCGTGTAGACGAATTAAAGTTTGGAAACCCGTGGGAAGATGGCGCTAAATTAACACCACTTCCAGAGCCTGAAAAACCAAACTACATTCAAGAGTTAATAGAAGATGCTAAAGCACACGGAGCTACGGTTGTAAATGGAAAAGGAGGAAAAATTACCGATAACTATATTTTTCCTGCCGTTTTATACCCTGTAAATAAAGAAATGCGGGTTTTTAACGAAGAGCAATTTGGCCCTGTTATTCCTATTGTTCCTTTTAAAAATATAGATGAGCCTTTGGACGATATTGCTAATTCTAATTATGGGCAACAGGTAAGTTTATTTGGAGCGGATATCCGTACATTGGCGCCACTAATAGATACTTTAGTAAACTTAGTTTGTAGAGTAAACTTAAATAGTTCTTGTCAACGTGGACCAGATGTTTATCCATTTACTGGAAGAAAAGACTCTGCTGTAGGAACTTTAAGTGTGCATGATGCATTACGTTCTTTTTCAATTAGAACCTTTGTAGCTTCTAAAGATAACGATTACAATAATCGTATTTTAAATGATCTCTTAGGAAGTAAAGCTTCTAACTTTGTTAGTACAGATTATATTTTGTAATTCAACAAAAGTTTCAAAACTAAAACACTAGGCTGTGTAAAAAGTAATTTATAATTGTCAAACTGAGTTTGTCAAACTGAGCTTGTCGAACTGAGCTTGTCGAAGTTTTCAAGTAGCTAGCACTCAAAAGAATCCTTCGACAAGCTCAGGATTATATCTCAAGATCAGGATGGTATTTAGAGTTTAATTACTTTTATACAGCCTAGTGTTTTTTATATTTTAAAAAGACGATTAATTAACTCCACCATCAACAGTGGCCAATATTTCTAATGCAGCAGTATGCTCATCTTTATGAACAAATATCTGTACTTGATTTACTACGGAAGGACCAAAACCAGCTAATCTAGCAGATTCGGTTTCATTTTTTATAATTGGACTAATTCCAACTTCTTCTAGTTTACTTTTTATAAAAGTACCTTGAATATCACTCCCAGTAAATATTCTTATGTAATCTTTGTTTTCCATAACTTAAAGCTAAGCATTAAAATATTTATTTTTCCATATCACATTGTTAAAATTTTTCCCCAACGCAACTCCATAAAACAATGTAATACTAGCTATCATTTTAAATATAAAAAAATAGAGCACTAAAAAATAGACGCTACTTTTTTCTCTTGTAAATAATTCCATTGGGATCAACTTTGCAACAACAAAGCTTAGTCCAAGTATTAAAATGATAAGATTAAAAAGATTTTTAAACGGCATTACAGCTAATTTTCTTAGCGGATGCAGATCGTTCCCCCATTTATATATTAAATAATAATAATCGTTTCCTATGGGAGCAAAGAGTAGGGGATCATCTGCATTTTCAAGTTTAAAAAGTTTAGAAGGAGCAATTATTTGATGTCCGTTTATAGTAGTTTGATGTAATTTCTCTAATTCCTTTATAGCTGAAATTGCTTCTTGTGGAATTTGTCCTTTAAAATATTTAGAACTTAAAAATCGTAATCTATAATCAATGCATATTTTTTTAATTTGACTTATGTGATAAACTTTGTTAGCATCTAATAAATCAATTTTGAAGGCATTATTCTTTTTGGTAGTAGCTGCAAGGTTACTTTTTATTTGAGCTATATGGGTAGCATCTTTTTGTAAAATAGAATGTACTTGCAAAAGGATATTCTCTTCATTGCTTGTTTTGTTTCTGTAGGATTGAAGCTTCTCTTCTATATTGGTTGTTTTCAGCATCATTCTTCAATTTCAATTGTTCAACTATTTTCAAATTTAATAAATATGTTTTTTAATAGAGTGCTTATAGCTAGCTATTTAAGTGGTGTTACTGTTAAATAATTAGAAAATCATGTATTGCCATAAAACCTTAATCTATAAACTTACGTAAGTGAGATTGAAAGAAAATACAAACAAAAAAATCACTATGAAAATTAAAAACTTAAAAAAAGGAATGTTGTTAGGAGTATTTGTTCTAGCATCTACAGTTGTTTTAGCACAAGAAACTAAAATGGTAGGTGGTGCAGAAATGTACCCTACAAAAAACATTGTAGAGAATGCGGTAAACTCTAAAGATCATACAACTTTAGTTGCAGCAGTAAAAGCTGCGGACTTAGTAGAAACTTTGCAGTCTGACGGACCATTTACTGTTTTTGCTCCAACAAATAAAGCTTTTGAAGCTTTACCTGAAGGAACTGTAGAAATGCTTCTAAAGCCTGAAAATAAAGAAAAACTACAGGCAGTTTTGACTTACCATGTTATTGCTGGAAAAATGGATGCAAAAGCGTTGATGGATGCTGTAAAAAATGGAATGGGAAAAGCGATGCTTAAAACAGTAAACGGAGAAGAGTTAACAGTAATGCAAAAAGGAAAAAAGTTATGGATTATGGATGCTAAAGGAAATAAAGCTAAAGTAACCATTGCAGATGTATACCAGTCTAACGGGGTTATACATATTATCAATACGGTTTTATTACCGTAAGTTGGGAATTAATTGCTTAAGAAAAAAGGAAAAGACTACTTGAAAAAGTAGTCTTTTTTATGTTTTATATGTCTTATTTAGCCACATATTCATGGATAAAACTTCTTAATACTTTTACAGCCACAGATAAAAACTTTTTAATACTCAATACTCTGTACTACATACTAATAATTTAGTCTAAAACGAATGCCCTCTTAATTTATTCTTGGATAAAAAGGACCCAATCGCTGATTGTATTTACGTTGAAAATATAAAAAGTAATTATATAATTTATAGTTTACCTCATATCCATAATCAATATTTGGACTGTAATCTATTTGCATTTCATATAAATTAGGATTGTAGCGTTGTGGATTTAATACGCGTTGATTCCAATTAATTACATAAATATTATTTCTACTTTCTAAGAATTCTTGAGAATAATAGCCTTCGGGCTGTGCAATACTATAAAGCCAACTGTTAAAACCAGGGTCTATTATTATGATTTCATATGCTGTTTCTTCATCGGCAATACGAACTGTATCTTGGGCTCCTTTGGCATTAAAAGCTTGTTTTTCTTCATCAGAAATATTTAATTCCATATTTTCTTCGGAAGTTGTTGTTGCTTTTTTAGTTGAAGAACATGACCAAAGTAGGAAGAATAAAACAAAAAAGGTGAAAATATATCTCATCAGAAATAAAGTTTTAATCCCTTTTAAAAGGTTTAATTCCCCGACGCTCTGTCGAAATGAATTAAGTTGATTTTTGAGAGGGGTTTTATTTTAAAGATACAAAAAAAGTCAGATTTATTGAAACCTGACTTTCTAAGTCTTTATTGAATTGTGGGTTTAGCTATTAAAAAAATTTCCTAGCATTCCGCCAATTCCGCCTTTTTTCTTATTAGATCCAATAACCATATCTGCCACATCATCTAAAACACTTCCGTCGCCATCACTGTCAATAAGAGAGGTTATTAGACTTTGGTTTTCTTGAGATTGTCCGCCAAGCATACTGCCTAAAAGACTACTCATATCATTAGCACCACTAACATTACTTTGCTTTGTTTGTTTCCCTAAATAACCTAAAATTAAGGGAGCAGCCATTTTTAGAATCTGACTTACTGTACCAGCATCAATCCCTGTTTTGCTACTTAAAGCATTTTCAACATTGGGTTGATTTCCACCAAGTACATGACTTAAAATTCCAGCACCATCACTAATAGCAGATTGATCTACTCCTCCTCCAAAGAAGCCTCCTAAATTATCCAGAATACTACCATCATGTTTGTTATTAATAGCATTCATAAGTCCTTCTGCTCCTTGAGGAGTTGTTGCGTTCTTTTTCATAGCCCCAGTTAATAGAGGTAGTGCCATGCCTAAAAGGTTAGAAGTTTTATCTTCTGAAGTTCCTGTTTCGCTACTTATGCCTCCAATAATTTGGCGACCTATATCGCTATCTAATAAAGATGCTAATCCTGACATTTGAAATATTTTTAAAGGTTATAATCTCCAACAAGTTACAAAAAAAGTCCTTCGCTATGGAAGGACTTTTTTTAAAATATAGAAAATTTAACGCTTTGTCAAAATAGCTTATTGTTTATTTTCCTATTTAATAAGCTGATTTTTATCAATTTTAAATTTATTTTGTAATAGATTATTTCAGCAATGCTTCAATTTGATCTGCAAGTTCAACTCCAATTCTATCCTGAGCTTCCGCAGTTGCAGCTCCAATATGCGGAGTTAAAGAAATGCTTGGATGCATCAATACTTTAATAGCTGGTGTTGGTTCATTTTCAAATACATCAATTCCTGCAAAAGCAACTTTTTTATTATCTAATGCATCAACAAGAGCAACTTCATCTATAACACCTCCACGAGCGGCGTTAACTATTCCTACACCATCTTTTAAAAGAGCAAATTCCTTTTTACCTAATACATATTCTTTTTGTGCAGGAACATGTAAGGTTATAAAATCGGCTTGTTTTAAAACGTCTTCTTTAGAAATAGTTTTAATATTGAATTCCACTTTTTGTCCGTCGAAGAATTCAACAGGAATAGTTACATTTTCAATGAATGGATCAAAAGCAACAACTTTCATTCCAACTCCTAATGCAATTTTAGCGGTTTCTTGCCCAATTCTACCAATACCAATAACTCCTAATGTTTTACCTCTAAGTTCAACGCCACCAGCATATGCTTTTTTAAGTTGCCCAAATTTACTTTCACCTTCTAAAGGCATATTTCTATTGGCATCATATAAAAAACGAACACCTCCATATAAATGTGCAAAAACTAATTCGGCTACAGACGCAGAAGAAGCGGCAGGAGTATTAATTACATGCAGTCCTTTTTCTTTTGCATAGGCTACATCAATATTATCCATACCAACACCACCACGACCAATAAGTTTTAAAGACGGACAAGCATCTATTAATTCTTTACGTACTTTAGTAGCACTACGCACTAAAAGCGCATCTATATTATTTTCGTTTATATAACTTTCAAGTTGTTCTTGCGCTACTTTTGTAGTAATAATCTCAAAACCTTTACTTTTTAAAGCATCGATCCCACTTTGAGAAATACCATCGTTTGCTAATACTTTCATTTTTTTATTTTTTATTGAATTTACTTAATAATCAAGATTTAATTGCTAACAATAGACTTTAAACACTTTTAATGTCTCACTAGCTTTTTTTCCTTAATCAAAATAAATTTTTGTATTGTGATTAATTTTTAAGCTTGTTTTTCAAGTGCTTGCATTACATCAACCAATGCTTGAACACTTTCTATCGGTAAAGCATTATACATTGATGCTCTATATCCACCAACACTACGGTGACCGTTAATTCCACTTAATCCAGCTTCTTTAGCTAAAGCGTCAAAAGTTGCTTTATGAGCTTCTTCATCTACTAAGTTAAAAGTAGCATTCATTGTAGAACGATCTTCTTTTGCAGCAAATCCTTTAAATAATGGATTTCTGTCAATTTCATTATATATAAGTGCTGCTTTAGCATTATTTCTTTTTTCAATTTCTGAAACTCCACCAAGGTCTTTTAACCATTGAAGGGTAAGCATAGAAACATACACTGCAAAAACAGGAGGCGTATTAAACATACTGTCTTTTTCTGCATGTACTCTATAATCTAACATAGAAGGAATAGCTCTTTCTATTTTTCCTAAAATAGCTTCTTTAACAACTACAAGTGTTGTTCCCGCAGGGCCCATATTTTTCTGAGCTCCAGCGTAGATAATATCAAATTTTGAAAAATCTAAAACTCTAGAAAAAATATCAGAACTCATATCACAAACAAGCGGAGCGGAAACCTCAGGAAATTCTTTTAGCTGTGTTCCAAAAATAGTATTGTTTGAGGTACAGTGAAAGTAGTCAATATCTGAAGGAATGCTGTAACCTTTTGGGATGTAATTAAAGTTGGCATCTTTAGAAGAAGCTACTTCTACAACTTCTCCAAATAATTTTGCTTCTTTAATAGCTTTAGACGACCAAGTTCCTGTATTTAAATAAGCTGCTTTTTTATTAAGTAAATTATAAGCAACATTTAAAAATTGAGAACTTGCTCCCCCTTGTAAAAATAACGCTTTAAAGCCTTTATTTTGAAGCCCTAAATGTTCTAAAGCTAATTCCTGAGCCTTATCCATTACAGCAATAAAATCTTTGCTACGGTGTGATATTTCTATAAGTGATAAATCTAAACCATTAAAATTGATAACGGCTTCTGAAGCTTTTTTTAATACCTCTTGCGGTAAAATGCAGGGTCCTGCACTAAAATTATGCTTTTTCATACAATAGTTAGTTGTGTTTACTGTTTACAAAGTTGCTAATTTCTGAAAGAAAAACTGTTATCAAAAGTATAATAATTTTGTTTGATTGCTAACAAAAATAAAGGAGTTGTTAGATACTTAATGTTCGATATGTTAAAACTTTAGAGTGTTGCTATAGCCTCCTTAATTTGTATAAAGAAATGTAGGGAAGGCTAATTTTTAGATAATTAAGCAATTAGCCTATCTTTTTAGTAGGTTTTATGAAAATTGCACCCATTAAATTTACACTTTATTGATTTTAATTATGACCCAGATTCCTAGCTATCTTATTTCTTCTTAGGAGAGATTAATCAATAAGGTTAAATAAATATAAATTCGGAATAAAAAACTTATAATTTCAATAAAAATTTAATAGTGTCAACTCCATCTGCATAATCCCACAAATTAGGATGTTGTGTTTGTCCGAAAACAACTTCATTGTCAAAAAGATTATCAGCCACTATACATTGTATTTTATCTTCATCTGTAGTGAGTCTTTCTTTTAAGGAATCCATATCATCATATTTTTCGTAAAATACGGTTGCAATTGGAGAGGCATAACTTTTGTCTTCTTTCAGCATTAAAAAACCATTTTCCAATAATTTAAAGAGACTCATTAAATAAACAGCCTTGTTATAATCATAATTATTAGCATATTTATTTTGATGAATAATATCCCCATAAGGAAATATTCCTTTAAAAAAGTCGTCAAAATTATAACCATTAGGTACAAATAACTTAGAAACACTTCGGCATCCAAGTCCGTAATAAGTAAAGATATCTTTTCCTAAAGCCTCTAATTGTTCTTTAGTTTCCTTTCCGGTAAGAACAGCAACAGAATTTCTATTTTTTCTGATGATATTAGGTTTGCTTCCAAAATAATATTCAAAATAACGAGAAGTATTATCGCTTCCAGTAGCAATAACAGCTTCAAAACCTTCCATTCGTTCTTCGGTAAAAGTTATTTTTCCTTTAAAGCTAGGCTCAATAGATTCTAAATATTTTGCTAGATAGGGGAGTAAATGTTTATCGTTTGACGATTGTTTTACAAGAACTTCATGCCCTATAATTAATACCGATAAAAAATCGTGAAAGCCTACTAATGGAATGTTACCAGCCATTATGATGGCCACTTTTTTAGGCGTTACCTCGTCAATTAAATATGCCGACAACCATTTTTTTAAATTGGATTCGGTTAAAGCATCTGCCCAATTTTGTAAGGCAAATTGTATGTTATTGTTTGTAAACCAAGTATTATGCTCTTGTGCTAATTTTAATTGATGTTTAAAACCATCATAAAAATCAGCTTCTTTATCATTATTAAATTCAGGCTTCTTATTGCTAGTAAATTGGGCTATAAAAGCACCAAGTTTAACAAAAGCATCAATTCTGTTGTGAATGTCACTCATTATATTTGGTTAAGATTTTGTTTGTCTTTATTTTTGACATGGCAAATTTACACAATAGAACCGAGGCGTACTTTTATTCTTATTAAATTATTTTGAAAGGAGAGAAGTTTAAATCCGACGATAGAAGAATAAATACTTGTTTTTGTCGCAAGTACAATAAAAAATGAAAAAGTAGAATTATGGCTATTATTATAACAGATGAATGTATAAATTGTGGAGCATGCGAACCAGAATGCCCAAATACAGCAATATATGAAGGGGCAGACGATTGGAGATATAGTGATGGAACATCATTAAATGGAGACGTAGTACTTCCTGATGGAAAGTCAGTAAATGCTGACGATGCACAAGATCCAGTAAGTGACGAAATTTATTACATTGTTCCAGATAAATGTACAGAATGTAAAGGTTTCCATGAAGAACCTCAATGTGCTGCAGTATGTCCAGTGGATTGCTGTGTGCCAGATGATGACCATGTAGAAAGTGAAGAAGAGTTATTAGGGAAGCAACAATTTATGCATCCTGAATAATTTTATTCTAAACTATTCTAATAAATAACAATTATTTGTAAAAAGCTGAACAATAAAAACTATTTTGTTCAGCTTTTTTAGTTGATTAGCTTGAAGCCCATGAATGTAAAGCTAGTTGTGCCATCCCACGAGTTGTTCAGAATAAAATATTTTTTTCATTTTGACGTAAAACCTTAGGCAAATTCAGGACAGATTTAGGGGAATTAAATCCACTATGAGGGATTTAAAAAGGATTGATGTATTTTTGACTAAATAATTAAGATACGTTATAAAATGAAACATCCATGTCTGAATTTAGGCACAAAGAAATGATTATTTGGGTGTTCCATGTAACCGTTAAAAATAATAAAATAGATACATGAAATTAGATATACTTGCATTTGGGGCGCATCCAGATGATGTAGAGTTAGGATGTGGTGCAACCATAGCAAAAGAAATAAGATTAGGAAAAACAGTAGGGATAGTAGATTTAACTAGAGGAGAGTTAGGGACTAGAGGAACTGCTGAAATTAGGGATGAAGAAGCTGCTGCTGCTGCAAAAATATTAGGAGTAGAGGTAAGAGAGAATTTATGCTTTGCAGATGGTTTTTTTGTAAACGATAAGGAGCATCAATTAGAAGTAATTAAAATGATCCGTAAATACAAGCCTGAAATTGTAATTTGTAATTCTATTGACGATAGACATATAGATCATGGTAAAGGAAGTAAATTAGTGAGCGATGCTTGTTTTTTAAGTGGATTAAAAAAGATTGAAACTTCTTTGGATGGTAAAAATCAAGATGCTTGGCGACCTAAATATGTGTATCATTATATTCAATGGAAAAATATAGAACCAGATTTTGTAGTGAATGTAACAGGTTATATTGATGTTAAAATTGAAGCTATTAAAGCGTATAGCTCTCAGTTTTTTGATCCAAATAGTAAAGAACCAGAGACTCCAATTACAAGTAAAAACTTTTTTGATAGTCTAGATTATCGAGCGAAAGACTTAGGGAGATTAATAGGCGTGGAGCACGCTGAAGGTTTTACTGTAGAAAGATTGCTGGGAGTGAATGAGTTAGGAAATTTAGTGTAAAAAAGTTTATTTTTTCTTTGCAGAAGTGATAAAATGAATTACATTTGCATCCGCAATTAAATGGTGGTTGTAGCTCAGCTGGTTAGAGCGCTAGATTGTGGTTCTAGAGGTCGCCGGTTCGAAACCGGTCTTCCACCCTAAAAGTAAAAGGCTTCCTGAAAAGGAAGCCTTTTTTAGTTTTACCCCTGTAATTTGATTGATTCTTCTTTTTTAGCCACAGATTTACGAATAAAAAAAATCTTACTACTTACTACTTTGTACTAAATAAATACTAATTAATGCATTAGTGAATTCGTGGCAGCAATTTTTAGTTTCTATGAATTTAGCCACAGATGCACGGATAATACTTGAATGAGTTTCTAAATACTGTATACTGAATACTTAGTACTATTTTCACTCATAGATTTATGGATAAAAAAATCTTACTACTTATTACTAAATAAATACTAATTAACCCGTTGTGCATTTAGGCAATATTGATTTTTAGGTTATTGATATTTCTGTTGAATTCAAATATGTTTATATATTGAATGACCGTCATAGCCGTAATCTTAGATAATATTCTGTTTTTGAATCCCTCAAAAGATTTAGCATAATTCCTTCGAATCATAAATTGGTCGCAAAGTTGAGAAAACAATGTTTCAATACGCTTTCTGGATTTCTTAAAAACGTACGGCTGCTCCCTATAGTTATGCTGGTTTGTTCTCATAGGGGTTTCAAGTCTAATATTATGATATTCAAATAAATTCAATTGATATTCAGCCGACAAATACCCTTTATCACCAAGTAATATGCAATCACTTAATTGATGCTTTATATCCTTTAAATAATTAATATCGTGCACAGAGGCTGGACTAATATCCATACTTTCGATAACACCCTGAGCAGAACAGACAGCATGTAATTTATATCCATAATAATGGCTTGATTGACTTGCACAATATCCTTTTTCGGGCAGACTGTAGTTTTGTTCTTTACATATCTTACTTCTAGCGCTTCTTGATAATTTACAGACCTCTAACGGCATACTGTCAACAATATAACAATGCTCAGATTTATTCAACTTTCTCACTAATGCCTTGCGAAGTGATTCTCTAAAAGAAAACAACTTACGCTTTCTTCTATTGTAGACACTGCGCTCTATTTTGCTGGATAGACCAGCAGGTAACATTCGAAAAAGCTGGCATTCACTATCAACACTCATATATTCTGATGTTAAATCAATAGCTATAAGCTCTTTATCTCTTAATTTAGGTTTACGGATTTGATGTAAATAATCCATTTTACAATCCAATTCTTTTAAAACCTTGAGGATTTTGTCGTAATTTGCTTGAAAGTTGTGCATATAAATTATAGTGTGGTTACTACAATTTACTGCATTTTAGCAGTTTGCACAATATAATACTCCCCAAATTTAGGACAGGAAATTAAGTTGTAATTTTAACCCTGTCAATATGAAAACATCAAGAAGAAAATTCAGCGCATCCTTTAAGGCCAAAGTAGCCATTGAAGCGATAAAAGAGCAGACAAGTATACCTGAACTTGCTGCCAAATTTGAATTGCATCCAGCCCAAATATCCAATTGGAAGCGAGAGTTTTTAAAAAACGCAGAACTTGCTTTCGAGTCCAAATCAGAAAAAGATACTCCAGCTGTGGATACCGCACCGCTTTATAGTAAGATCGGTCAATTACAAGTTGAGAATGATTTTTTAAAGAAAGTCTTGGGCAAATGAGTACTACTGAAAGAAGACAAAAGGTAGTAAAATCTCATCCAAGGCTGAGTCTTGCACAACAATGTAAAATCCTTAACATTCATCGCTCTGGTCTGTATTATAAGCCTAAAAGTGAGAGTCCATTGAATTTAGAACTGATGAAGGCAATAGATGCGCAGTTCCTGGAACACCCCTATTATGGAGTCGAACGGATGACTGATTATCTCATCCTTGATCTTGGCTACCACGTAAATGTGAAAAGAATAAGACGGCTGTATAAAATTATGGGATTACAGACCATATATAGAAAACCTAAAACCACCATCAGGGATCCTAAAAACTATAAGTACCCTTATCTCTTGAAGGGCTTAGTAATAGACCGCCCTAACCAAGTATGGCAGACTGACATCACCTATATTCCTATGTTCCGTGGCTTTATGTATATGAATGCTATCATTGATGTATATAGTAGAAAAATACTTAATTGGAGTATTTCAAACTCAATGGACAAACAGTGGTGTATCGAGCTTCTTAGAGACACTATCGCTCAATATGGCAATACGGAGATCCATAACTCCGATCAAGGGTCACAATATACCAGCTCCGAATATATTGAAGTGCTTAAAGAACATGATATTCAAATATCTATGGACAGCAAAGGAAGAGCTTTGGATAACATTTTTATTGAGCGCTTCTGGAAGTCTCTTAAATATGAAAAGATCTATCTAAACCCACCAAACGGAGGTCTAGATCTCTATCAAATGGTCACGGAATATATTGAATTCTATAACACCAAAAGAAGGCATACTGAAATAGGAAAAGTACCACCTGATCAAATTTATAATACAAAAAGAATAGCATCATAAATAATTAGATATATATTTAAACTGTCTTACAGATGGGGAGTAGTGTACAACTTTTTCTAAATGCACAACGGGTTAATTAATGCATTAGTGAATTCGTGGCAGCAATTTTTAGTTTCTATGAATTTAGCCACAGATGCACGGATAATACTTGAATGAGTTTCTAAATGCTGTATACAGAATACTTAGTACTATTTTCACTCACAGATTTATGGATAAAAAAAATCTTAATACTTAGTACTTTGTACTAAATACTAATTAATGCATTAGTGAATTCGTGGCAAACAAATTTTCAGTTTTAAAACTTAATTACATTATAGTTACAAACAAACAGCCCACTTTAAACTAATTTTAAAGTGGGCTGTTTATTTTTTGAAACTTTATAAGTTTATTTATTTAAAACTTTAAATTCGATTTTAGAGGAATTGTAAACTCTATGTGTTTGCTTTTTGAAATCTTCTTTCTTAGCCATAAAAATATTATCTACATATGTTTGCGGATTAATATCGATTAAAGGAAACCAAGTACTTTGAATTTGCACTTGCATTTTATGTCCTTTTTTAAATGTATGATATATATCTTGGAGCTTAATGTTTACAGCAGTTTCTTCATTTGGAACAAAAGGCTCAGGATTTTCAAAACTATTTCTAAAACGACCACGCATTACTTCGCTACGCACCATCATGTGGTAATTATCCATTTTTAAATAATCTTGTGTTTCTTCATAATCTTCAGCATCTGGAGGGAAAACATCTATTATTTTAACTACCCAATCTGCAGCTGTTCCAGAAGTAGACACTTTCAGCTTTGCCATAATATCTCCAATAACTGTCATATCGTCTTCTAAAACGGGAGTTTCAAAAACTAACACATCTGGACGTCGAGCAGCAAAACGCTGATCGTCGGTCATATATTTTCTAGGAGTAAAGACCATTTTAATATCTTCACTATACGGTACAGGTTTGCTCGGATCGCTTACAAACTCTTCGTAAGAGTATTGCATTGTCATTATCTCTCCCATAGATTGGTGTTGTCCTAAGCTGTATGTTTTTTCTTCAATATTTTTTGGTGGCCATACATCATAGGTTTCCCATTCATTTCTTCCTGTATCATAAACGTAAGCTTCTGGAAGTCCAGAAGAGCCTTTTCCATCTTCTTTTAAAAAGTGATTAAAGAATTTTGTTTCTATTTCTTCTTGAAAAAACTTAGAGATATTATCTCCAAAATAAACATTTCCAATTGTCTGGCGTTCTTTTGTTCGCGCCCAATCTCCATGACTCCATGGCCCCATAACAATAGTGTTATAGTTATTGCTAGTTTTTTCAATGGTTTTATAAGTAGTAAGCGGTCCATATAAATCTTCTGCATCAAACCAACCTCCAACAACCATAGTTGCTGGTTTAATATCTTCTAGATGTTGAATAATGCCTCTCGACTTCCAAAACTCATCATAATTTGGATGATCTTTCAATTGCTGCCAAAAAACATTATCTTCTTTATAATATTCATCTAAATTAGATAGTGGACCAGCATCTAAAAAAAACTGATATTGATCTTCTGTATTTAATTCTGGAAATTTATACCAAGACTCGGTTGTTGGTTTGTCTTTTTCATATCCAAAGAGGGCAGTAGCTCTCCAATAACTTAATAAATAAGCCCCATTATGGTGAAAATCGTCAAAAAAGAAATCAGCTATACAGGCTTGTGGTGAAACGGCTTTTAGGTTTGGATGCTCACTCAATAAAGAATATGTTGAATAAAATCCTGGGTAAGAAATTCCCCATACACCCACATTTTTATTTGTGTTTTTTACATTCTTTACCAACCAATCTATAGTATCGTAGGTATCGGATGCTTCATCAACTTCTTTTTTCTTTTTATTCGGAATAAAGGCACGCATATTATCATAAATCCCTTCGCTGTTCCAACGTCCACGAACATCCTGATAAACAATAATATTTCCTTCTTTCATCATGGTTTCATTAGGACCTATTTTAGAACGAAATTGGTCTTCTCCGTATGGCTGACAACTATATGGAGTGCGCTGCATTAAAATAGGATACTTTTTAGAAGTGTCTTTAGGACTGTAAATAGTTGTATGGAGTTTAATGCCGTCTCGCATAGTAATCATAACTTCTTGTTTGTTATAATTATCGGCAACACTATATTCCGATTGTGCTTTTAAGCAACTGTAGGAAACTAATAAAAATAGTAATAAGAGTTTTTTCATTTGAATAGATTATAATTAGCTGTTTTAAATAAGAAACTCAAATTTATTGTAATTGTACTTAAAAGCGAAGTTTTATAGCGTTAAAAAAAATTATGTGAAGATTTTTTAAGATTAAGTCACAGATACAAGAAGTCAGGAGGCTTTATGCTTTAAGCTATATGCAGTAAGCAGTTTTTTAACTCAAAGATGCAAAGATGCAAAGATGCAAAGGTTCAGAGAGGCAGAGTTGTGATTGTGTAAATTGTCGAATTTTTTATGGTAAACTAAAGATTCTCAAAAGAATAAGGATGCGAAATCTATATTCTCTTCTCTTTATTCTTGTTTGCTTCCGTCTTCGGACTCCCGACTTCTTCAATTTTTCAATCCTTCAATCTTTAAATTTTTAAATTTCAACTCAAAGATGCAAAGGTTCAGAGAGACAGAGTTGTGATTGTGTAAATTATCGAATTCTTAATCTTCTGCCTTCTGTATGCTGTCTTCTTTCTTCTGCCTTCCGTCTTCCGCCTTCCGTCTTCTTCAATTTTTCAATCCTTCAATCTTTAAATTTTTAAATATAAATGGGTAATCTGTTATGAAAACTGTAATTTTATCGCTTAAATTAGAACAAATGTCAGTAGCTAAAAAAGAATATAAAAGAATTACGGTAAAATCGCTTATCGACATGAAGGAGCATAATGAGAAAATCTCAATGCTTACAGCCTACGATTATTCCATGGCAAAAATTGTTGATGGTGCTGGAATTGATGTTATTTTAGTAGGCGATTCTGCAAGTAATGTAATGGCAGGACACGAGACTACGCTTCCAATTACTTTAGACCAGATGATTTATCATGCTTCTTCGGTAATTAGAGCTGTAAATAGGGCTTTGGTAGTGGTAGATTTACCTTTTGGAAGTTACCAATCCGATCCAAAAGAGGCTTTGCGTTCTGCAATTAGGATTATGAAAGAAAGCGGCGCACATGCTGTAAAATTAGAAGGAGGGAAGGAAATAAAAGAATCTATTAAAAGAATTCTCCATGCTGGAATTCCAGTAATGGGACATTTAGGTCTTACTCCTCAATCTATTTATAAATTTGGAACTTATACCGTTAGAGCTAAAGAAGAAGAAGAAGCTCTTAAATTAATAGAAGATGCTAAACTGTTGGAAAGAGCAGGTTGTTTTGCTATTGTGCTTGAAAAAATTCCAGCAAAATTAGCAAAAGAAGTTGCCGAGTCGGTTTCTATTCCAATTATTGGAATAGGTGCTGGAAACGGCGTTGATGGTCAGGTTTTAGTATTACACGATTTGTTGGGAATGACACATGAGTTTCATCCACGTTTTTTAAGACGTTATTTAAATTTATATGATGAGATGACGGGTGCTATTTCTCAATATGTAGACGATGTAAAAAGTAAGGATTTTCCAAATGATGATGAGCAATATTAGGTTATAAGAATTGCAATCAATTACCTTTTTTGAAACCTGTCAGAGCAAAGTTAGGGAAAGGTATTTAAACGAAGTAAAATCAACTCATTTCAACGCAGAGCCTTTTAATAAATTCAAAAGGCTTTGAAGAATTAAACCCTCTATGAGGGATTAAATTAACGCAACACATGGCATTGCATTCTAATAAAAATAACTTACAAGTTTTATTTGAAGATAACCACATTATTGTGGTAAATAAGCGTGCAGGAGATATTGTTCAAGGCGATAAAACTGGCGACACCCCACTGTCTGAAGTTGTAAAAGAATATATAAAAGATAAGTACAATAAACCTGGAAATGTATATTTGGGAGTTGTACATCGGTTAGACAGACCTACAACTGGGATTGTGCTTTTTGCAAAAACATCTAAGGCTTTACCCAGACTCAATAAGCTTTTTAAAGATAAAGATGCTAAAAAAACCTATTGGGCAATTGTAAAGAATAAACCAGAAAAAACAACCGATAAGTTGGTGCATTGGATGAAGCGTAATCCAAAACAAAACAAGTCGTATGCGCATAAAAATGAAGTGCCAGATAGTAAAAAGGCAATTTTAGAGTATCAGGTATTACAAAGTTTAAATAACTATCATCTATTAGAAATTGATTTAGAAACGGGACGGCATCATCAAATTCGTTCACAACTTTCTTCGATTGGAAGTCCGATAAAAGGCGACCTAAAATATGGGTTTGATAGAAGCAATAAAGACGGTAGTATTCATTTACATGCAAGAAAATTAGAATTTGAACATCCTGTAAAAAAAGAAAAAATAAGCATTATAGCTCCATTGCCAAAGGATTCTCTTTGGGACGCATGTGTTTAATTTTTTATTATCTTTAGAAAAAAGATACATCATGCTGAAAAAAATTCTATTTACTGGATTCATTTTGTTATTTATTTCTTGTGGAAGTAGTGTAGAAAGTTTTTACGATGCTCATAAGAATGACACAAATGTAACAGCTGTTCAAGTTCCGAAATTTATGTATTCCTTATTAGGAAACCTATCTCCAGAAATGAATGAATTGATTGGAAATGTATCAGACATTAGATACATGAATCTTCCTAGCAGTTCTTCCCTTAGAAATCAGCAAATAAATACAGAAATAGATAAGATTACAAAAAGTGGCTATTCCGATGTTTTTAGAAAAAATAACGATAACACCCGTAGTCTTCTTTCAGTAAAAGAACAAGGAAATACAATTAAACAAATTATACTTCATAACAGTAACGGTTCTAATAATTCTTTACTTTATTTAAAAGGAAATTTTGATGCTGATAAAATTAGAAAAATGGCAGAAACAGATGATTTTTCTAAGTTTAGCAATGCTTTAGATCAAAAGTACTAGATTTCTGTTTATAAAAACCTAATTAGTAAGGTTTTAAAAATAATTTCTTCATTTGTAAATAGAGCTACTTTATCTATGGGTAATATTCATTTCCCAACAGTATTATTTAGGTAGTAAACATTTAGTCTGCTTATATAATTTTAATTTCTTTTTTACGTTTAATGCCTAGTGATAAAACACTTTTAAAACGTCTATTTGCAATTTATAATCGTATAAATAGGGGAATAGAAATTCAAATAAAATTTTTAAAATTAAAACGAAACAAATGAAATTATTTAAAACAATAGTGAGTTTTTTATGCGTGACCAGTTTGCTTGTAGCTTGTGGTTCTTCTGATGATGATTATAATGATTCTGCGGAAATTCCAAACTGTTTAGGTTTTGAAGAAGCTACTTTAAAACTTACCATTCAAGATACCTATGAAACTCTTCCAGGGAAAGTGTCTGTATTTTTTAAGGTAAATGATACAGAAGGAAATGCAGTTCCAAATCTTCAAGCTAGTAACTTTAATATATTTGAGCAAGGAACAAACGACGATTGTCCAAGAGCAATTTCTCCATCAGAATCTAATGGAATAATTTCTCCAAATACCCAAATATTTAATACCAACACACTTTTAGTTTTAGACTTAAGTAATAGTGTTTTGAGTGCTAGTTTAGAGGAATTAAAAGCTGCTTCTGTTAGTTTTATAGATGAAGTAATGCCAGAAGTTGCAGATGAGCAGTATAAAATGGCTATTTATTGGTTTGATGGGGAAGAGCAATTACATGAGTTAAATCCGTTAACTACCAATAGAGAAGAATTAAAAATGGCTGTAGATGGCATCACAACAGACATAAGTAACGATCTTTCCACCAACCTTTATGGAGCAGTAGTAAACTCTACAAAAATTGCTACTGATATTTTAAATGAAAATGAAGGAAATGATGTTTTAGCTGCTTCTTCTATTGTTATTTTTACCGATGGAACAGATCAAGCCGCTAGAGTAGATGAAGGTACAGCTTTAAGTACTGTTGAAAATGCGAATGACAATATTTCTTTTTTCACTATAGGTTTAGGAGATGAAATAGATGAAGATGTATTACAGAGAATTGGGAAGACTGCATCTGCTTTTGCAAGCAACAAAGATGAGTTGGAAGATACTTTTGAAGAAATCTCTGATAATGTGGCTGGACAAGCTAAAAGTTATTACTTATTTGAATATTGTAGCCCAAAAAGAAGTGGAGTTAACGATTTAATTATTCAAGCTGTTCAGGGGCAAAATCAAGGAGCAATTAGAACAAAATTTGATGCTACTGGATTTACTGGAGGATGTAAATAAAAATTATTATATATTTCGAGGGATTGCTCTTTGATAATTTCAGAGCAGGCTTTAAAAAATAATCTTTTGAAGAATAAAAAAACCTGAGCAAGAATTGCTCAGGTTTTTTTTATAGATTTTGCAAAGTATTAAAAACTTGTGCTTAGTTATATCAACTACCTCAAGACTAGCCTACAAGGTATTCAAAAGGGAATAATTTAGTCCATTTCGACGTAGAACCCTTCAAGATACTCAGGACAGGCTCTGGGGAATAAAACCCTCAATGAGGGGTTTATTTAGTTGGAACTGCTTTATCAACTACAATTCTTTCTGGTCTATTTGCTACTTCCCAAGCTGTTTGGAACACCAATTTAGCTCTGTTAGCTAATAAATCGTAATTTATTTTATCTGGAGTATCAGATATTTTATGATAATCTGCATGCGTACCGTTGAAATAAAAGATAATAGGCACATTGTGTTTAGCAAAATTATAATGATCACTTCTGTAGTAAAAACGATTTGGATCGTTCTCGTCGTTATAGGTGTAATCTAATTCTATATTAGCATATTTTTTATTTACTTCTTCAGAAATCTCATGTAGCTCAGTACTTAATTTATCAGAACCAATTAAATAAATGTAATTTCTATCGCCTTCTCTTTTAGGATCAATTCTACCAATCATATCAATATTTAAATCGGCAACTGTATTTTCTAAAGGAAATATTGGGTGTTCAGAGTAATATTCAGAACCTAATAATCCTTTTTCTTCTCCAGTAACATGTAAAAATAAAATAGAGCGTTCAGGGCCATTTCCTTCATTTGCAGCTTTTTTAAAGGCTTCAGCAATTTCAAGAATGGCAACAGTTCCACTTCCATCATCATCGGCACCATTAAATACATTTCCATCGGCATCCACTCCCACATGGTCTAAATGTGCAGAGATAACTAGGTATTCATTTGGTTTACTTTTACCTTTAATTAGTGCGGCAACATTTTCAGAAGAAATTTCTTTTGTAGCGTTTTCAACATTTAATTTAATAGTTTCGTCTAAAGATTTAGCTTTAACTTCTGTATCAACGTTATTATAGATTTTTGTAGCTACCTCTTTATTAACAAATAGGGCAGCTATTTTTTTAGCATCGCTTTTTAGGCTCATTTGTCCGCCACCATTTGATTCAAGAGAATGTTGGTATCTTCTAATAGCACGATCGTAAAAAGCATCATCATAATAAATAACTCCTTCCGCACCTTTTTCAGTAGCAATTTCAATTCTTTTAGAAAGCGTTTCTCTCCAATTAGACCAAACTCCTGGTTCTTTTGTTCCCGTTAAAATATAGTTGCCATCGTCTGTTTTTGGCTCTCCTATTTTAATTAGGATATATTTACCTTTTACATCAATATTTTTATAATCTGAATATTTTTCGGTATCAATTCCATATCCAGCATATACAATATCATAATCTTTGCTAGCCACCGAGGAAAAAGTTATAACTCCTTCTCCTAAATTAAAATTGTTATTTCCAATAGTTACAGCTCCAGTAGGAACACCACTAACTTCAAGAGGTACATTTTGGAAGTAGTTGCCATTACCTTGAGCAGCAGGAATTCCTAGTGTTTCATATTCCTTTTTTAAATATTCAACAGCTTTTTTCTGTCCTTCATCTCCTGTATTTCTACCTTCAAATTCATCTGAAGCATAGGTGTACAAATGCTCTTTTAATTCGCCTTCAGTAATAGTGTTTGCATAAGTAACTCGGTCAGATTTTTCCGTAGTATTACTGTTTGAGTTAGTGCTAACATTTTGTTGTGCACTATTACATGCAAAAGCGAAGAAAAGCCCTGCGTATAGAATTTTTTTCATTGTAAGTAATTGTTAAACGTTGATTTTTTTCAAATATAGGCAGGACAAAGAAATAAAAAGTTGATTTTTATTATAATTAGATGTTAAAATTATTTAAATTTATGATGAATAAGATTTTCCCTTCCCCTGAACATATTTTTGATTATTAAAATAATTAATTAATAATTGATAGTTTTCTATATTTTGTAGTTTAATATCACATTGTTTGCAAGAAAATATTTTTTTTATTTATTTTTACTGCTTATCAAGTTAACTATCAGTACTTATAACTAACAGGTCAATATAATCTACATGGTTAAATATTACTCTTCTTTTTTGTCTTTAATTTCAGTATCCTATAAAACGTATAGTAAACATTTTAAACTTCAAGGGAAACTATGTGTTTTATTAGTTTTATTTTTATGTGTATTTACTGCAAATGCTCAAGATTGTAGTGTTAATGCAGGAATTGATGAGACTATTTGTGGGGATATAACTTCTTTTGAACTTTCTGGTTCTACTGCAGGAAATTTAAATAGTAATGCTGTTTGGAGTCAGGTAAGCGGATCTGCAGTTACTATTGAAGATCCAAATAATTTAGAAACGGCCATTACAGGGATGATAGGTGGGAACACTTATACTTTTAGGTTGAGTGCTATGTGTAGGGATGGTGTTTCCGTTTTTCAAGATGTTACTATAACTGTAGAACCTATTACTATAGCTAATGCTGGTACAGATATTACTTCTTGTCCTGATAGTTCTGGAGGGGTGCTTATTACAGGAAATACGCCTTCAAATGCAGGAGAAACAGGGGTGTGGAGTATTATAGGTAATAATGGTGCTGGGGTTACTATTAATAATGCTACTGCTCCTAGTACAACGTTAGATTTGTCTCAAGGTTCTGCTGGAACTACCACGTTGCGGTGGACTATTAGTGGTCCAGAATATGCTCCTGGTCTTAGATGTGAGACTTATGATGAAATTACCATTACAAATTATGGAGGTGTAGAACCAGTTGATGCTGGTCCGGATCAAATTTTAAATAGTTGTTATACTGTATCTCAATCTACTAATTTAAACGGAAGTTTTGCAGGAAATGGAACAGGAGGACAGCAGGGTACATGGACATTTGTAACTGGTACTCGTGAGCCTACTATTGTAAATCCGAACGATAATAATACACAAGTTACTGGATTGTTTGAAGGGACTTATGTATTTCGTTGGACTGTTTCTGGGCCATGTGTAAATGGTTCCGATACGGTAACAATAACTGTTGATGGAGCTTCTCAAGATGTTACACAAGCTACTGTTCAAAATGGGAATCAAGTATTTTGTAATTCTAGTGTAACACAAACTACCTTGGTAGGGAACGAACCTGATTATGCAGGAGAAACAGTATTATGGACACAAACAAGCGGTCCACCAGCCACTATTTCTAATCCAAATAGTTCTACTACGGCAGTAACTGGTCTGTCTTATAATAATACCTATCAATTCAATTATACTATTATAAATGAAGAAACAGGGTGTTCTACATCTAGTAATGTAAGGGTTAGTTATAGCGATAATAACTTAGCTATAGAAGTGAATAACGGAATGGATATTATTGGAGAATGTGGTATGGAAACTATAAGTATTCCATTTGCCACAACAGGTAATGGTGTAAATGAATATTGTTAGTGGTCCGCCATCAGCTTTCTCATATCCAACCGCATATCAAAGTTTTCCGAATTCATCACCTTTAGAAATAACTTTTGAACAATCAGGATCGTATGTGTTGTCTTTTAGAAGAAGAGTTACGGGAGATATTCTTTCAGAATGTGATGTAGCTACTGATGAAATAAATGTTACGATCTCTAAGGCACCAACACCTGCCAATGGAGGGACAAATCAAACTTTAGCATGCGGTATAACTGAAACTGAACTTACGGGAAATAATGTAGATTCAGGAGAATCTGTTTGGACACAACTTACAGGGCCTAGTACGGCAAATTTTGTGAATCCCTTTGATAGGGTAACTTCTGTAACGGGTTTAGTTCCTGGTATTTATGTGTTTAGATATACGGTGAATACAGCTGGCGGGGCTTGTAATCCAGATAAAACGTTACAATCTGATGTGAGGGTAACTGTATCGGATGAAATTGTAGATGGAGATGTTGATGCAGGGGCAGATCAATTAGATTTATGTACAGGAATAGAAGTGCAAATGGCAGGGAGTACTCCTGTGGATGGACAAACAGGAACGTGGTCTCAAGTAGCCGATGGAGCCCCTCAAACAGTTGTTTTTGAAGATGCAAATGACCCAAATACCATAGCTACAGGTTTTGATGATGAAAACGTTATTTATACATTACAATGGACAGTAGAAAATACGACATCCGATTGTTCTTCAATAGGAAGTGATGAAGTGGTTATAAGTACTTCTGATTCCGCAGGACCAACAGAAGCAGAAGCAGGAGACGACCGTTGTTATGCTTCTGGTACCACAGAAATTTCTTTAGAAGGAAATACTCCAGCATTAATAGAAACAGGTTTGTGGACAGTTTCTCCAGCTGGCCCTGTTATAGCAGATGTAAACGATCCAAATACGTCTGTTACAATTCCAGCAGATGGCGAATATACTTTTACATGGACTATAAGTAGAATTAATGGTTGTACACCTACTGAAGATTCTGTTTCTATTGTAATTGATGGAGAGGCAACTGCCAATGCAGGTCCCGACCAAACGGCTTGTGCTAGTACTTTTACAATGACTGCTACTTCTTCAAATGGGGTAGGAGAATGGACACAAATAATTGGGCCAGGAGGCTATACTATTACAGATCCAACAAATCCAACAACAGATATTAATTTTACATATTCTGGAACTTATATTTTTGAATGGACGGTGAGTGCTGGTCAATGTTCTACAGCTAGCGATCAAGTAACGCTAAATGTGGGAATTCCTTCAACTATAGCTAATGCAGGACCGGATCAATCTATTTGTGATGGAGGAAACACCATAACTTTAGCGGCAAATAGTTACGATACAAATACAGAAACAGGAACTTGGACTGTAGGGCCAGGGGGGCGTAATACTCCTGTTATTACAGACCCAACCAATCCAAATACCACAGTAACAAATTTATTAACAGGAACCTATACATTTATATGGTCTATTAAAGGCGACCCTAATTGTGAGGCCAGTACAGATGAAGTTCAAGTTACCATAGGGACTCCCGCCAATGCAGGGCCAGATCAAAACTTATGTAATGCCACCAATGTATTCCTTCAAGCAGAAGAAGGCTCTACTGGAACATGGTCTCAGGTGTCTTCTACAGGAACAAATGCTGTTATAAATCAGAGTCCTACAAATAGTAATATTGCCAATGCACAAATAGAACCGGGAGCCGATTATGTATTTCGTTTTACTACAGATAGTCCAGGGTGTATTACTTCGGATGATGTAACTATAATAAATACAGGGTCACCAGAGTTTCCTCCAGTAGCAGGACCAGATCAAGAATTATGTCGAGCAGACCTTCAACCTGTCAATACATATACATTAAATGGAAATGTCCCTCCAGCAGGAATAACCGCAGAATGGAGAATAGCTTATCAACCAGATGGTGGTGTTGCTACTATTACAGACCCATCATCACCAACTACAACTATTACAGGATTGGATGTTGCAGGGTTTTATATTCTTGAGTGGAATTTTAGTGCAGGAAATTGTACAACCGAATCAGATGTAGTACGTTTAGTAGTATATCCAGAACCATCTCAAGCAGATGCGGGGCCAGACCAAACAAACGCATGTATATTAACCGCTCAAATGAGTGCTGTAACTCCAACAGCAGGGGTAGGGAGCTGGAGTTTTGAAACAGACCCTTCTGGAGGCGATGCTATTATTGATAGTCCAAATTCTCCAACTACCACGCTTTCAAATATTACAGCATTAGGAACGTATACATTAAAATGGACCGTTTCTACGGGACCTTATCAAGCGCCATCTGCTTGCGCACCAACAGAAGATACAGTAGCTGTAACCTTTACAGATGATCCGCCTATCGTTGCAGATGCAGGTGCAGATCAAGAAATTTGTTTAGTAGCTCCAGCAACAAGCACAACCACTACTTTGGATGCAGGAGATATTCCTAGTGGTGATGCAACCGTAGGAACATGGTCGGTGGTAAGTGGTCCAAATACGCCAACTTTTGGAAATGTTAATAACCCTAATTCTACCTTGTTAGATTTAGTGGCTGGAGATTATGAATTGATGTGGACTACAGAGAAAGGAGGTTGTAGTGATATGGATAGCATGCTAATTAAAGTATTTGCAAGTCCAACAACTGCAGAAGCTGGACCTAACCAAACAATTGCAGAGTTTACTCCGTTAATTATGGCAGGAAATACACCTACAGTTGGGCAAGGAACATGGGCAATGGTTTCTGGACCTACGGCGGCTGTTTTTACAAATCCAGCAAATCCTTCAACATCGGTGGCGAATGTTTCTAAAGGGACTTATTATTTTTCTTGGACAATTTCTAACGGGGTTTGTACACAATCTACAGATGTTGTTAGAGTAGATATTATTGGAAGTGCCGATTTAGAGATTACCAAAACTGCAAATCCTACAACAGCTTCACCTGGAGATGTGGTTACCTTTACTATTGATGTATTTAATAATGATGCCACAGGAACTTCAGATGCTACAGGAATATCTGTTGCAGATTTAATTCCTAACGGATATACATTTGTGCCAAATTCAGCAACAAATGGAGGGATATATTACTCTGGGAATTTAGCAATACTTTGGGAAGATCTTGAAGTTGCGTTAGGACAAACAGTAACCTTAGAGTTTCAGGCTACTGTAAACAAAACAGGAAACTATGAAAATAGAGCCCTAATTACTGCGTCAGATCAAATAGATCCCGATAGTGACCCTGTTACTGGCTTTAATACAGACGATTTAAATGATGGTATAGCCGACGATGATGAGGATTCAGTTTTAGTAACGGTAGAATCAGCCGACCTAGAATTAACAAAATCTGCCAATGTTACCGAAGCTAATATTGGAGAAGAAGTAACTTTTCGTCTAAACCTTGTAAATAATGGACCTGGAGATGCTTCAAATATTAGCGTTAAAGATACTATTCCAGATGGCTATACTTTTGTTACGGGTTCAGCAACAAATAATGGACAATACAATACAGGAGATAATTCTATTACTTGGAATAATATTAGTTTGAATAGTGGATTTACTAGTTCCTTAATTTATAGAGCTATGCCTAATGCTACTGGAACTAATTATACCAATGTTGCAGAAATAACAAATTCTAGTAATAATGATCCTGATAGCGATCCAAGCTCAAGTACCGATGAAGACGATTTAAATGATGGGATAGCAGATGATGATGAAGTTGAATTAACAGTTCCTATTTCACAAACAGATTTATCGTTATCTAAAACGGTAAGTAATGCCAACCCAAATGTAGGCGATGTAGTAACTTTTAACTTATCTGTTACTAATGAGAGTACAACAGCGGCAACCAATGTTGCTGTACAAGATTATGTGCCAGCAGGATTTACCATTGTTTCGGTAGATGCCAATGCTTCCTACATAGGAAGTATAGTTACTTGGACAGGGTTTAATGTCCCAGCTGGAGGAACGGTTTCAGGTTCGTTTACTGCTGAAGTTTTAGCTCCAAGAGGAACTGTAAACGAATATGTAAATACAGCGCAAATAACAGCAATGGATCAGGTGGATATAGACTCTACACCTAATAACGATGATGGAGATCAAAGTGAAGATGATGAAGATAGTATAGAAATTACCCCAGCATCTGCAGATTTAAGTATTGCTAAAACTGTAGATAACTCAACCCCAAATATAGGGCAGATAGTAACTTTTACTATTGAGGTGAGTAACAATGGCCCTAATGATGCTACAGGAGTAGAGATAAGAGATTTAGTACCTTCGGGTTATACAGCACTAACCGCAAATCAAGGAGGAGTAATTAGTGGTAGTACAATTATATGGAATGGTTTAACTGTACTTTCAGGAGATGTAGTTGAGTTAGAATATACAGCTACTGTAGAAGCAGGGAATGGTTCCTTAGCAGCACACGTAAACGTAGTACAGGTTACTGCAAGCGATCAATACGATCCAGATTCTACTCCTGGGAATAATAATCCAACTGAAGATGATTTTGCACTAGCAAGTACAACACCTCAAAATATTGTTGATATTGAAGTAACTAAAATATCAGATGTACAAACAGTAACAGATGGAGACACTGTAACATTTACTATTTCTGTTACTAATAATGGTCCTGGAGATGCTACGAGTGTAGTTATTGAGGATCGTATGGGCGATAATTTTACATATCAATCGGATGTAGCTTCAACAGGACTTTATACGGATGGAAGTCCTGGAACATGGGTAGTAGGGAATTTAGCAGCAGGGGCAACCGAAACATTATCAATAGAAACATTAATTGTAACTACAGGATCAGGAGATTTTACAAATGTAGCTGAGCTAGTAGATTTAGATGAAACAGATGCAGATTCTACACCAAATAATAATGTAGCTACAGAAGATGATCAAGACGGAGTAGATTTAGATGCTATTTTAATCTCCGATTTAAGTTTAACTAAAACAGTTAATGTAACTGAACAAGAGGTTGGAGAGAATGTAATTTTCTCGATTACGGTAACTAATGACGGACCTAACACTACTTCTGGAGTTATTATTAATGATTTATTACCTAGCGGATATACCTATGTTGGATCTACTGTTACGGAAGGTGCGTATGACCCAATATCTGGAAATTGGACGATGTCAAGTCCTCTTGGAGTTGGAGAAGTTGATAATTTACAAATTGTTGCTACTGTTAATCCATCAGGAGATTATCTAAATCAAGCAGAAATTACCGCCTCGGCAAATGATGATCCAGATTCAGATGTTTCTGTAAGTTTTGATACAGACGATTTAGGAGATGGTATTGCAGATGATGATGAAGCTGAAGCCGAAGTAACTCCAATTCCGCAAATCGATTTATCGCTAACCAAAGCAGTAGACAACACTACTCCAAATATTGGAGAGGAAGTTATGTTTACTATCAATGTAACCAATGATGGACCTAGTGAGGCTACCAATGTAGAGGTTAAAGATTTATTGCCTGCTGGTTTGGAATATGTATCAGATAATAGTGGAGGAACTTATGATGAAACAACAGGGATTTGGACGGTTGGAAATATCTCGGTAAGTGGAACTTCAACTCTTGAGATTACTGCTAAAGTATTACTGTATGACGATACTCAACCAATTCCGCTTGATAATTATTTAAATGTAGCCGAGGTTTTTAGTGCCGATGAAGAAGATACGGATTCCACTCCAAACAATGCGGAAGATTCAGAAGACGATCAAGCAGAGGTACAGATAACTCCGAATCCAACACAAATTGACCTTTCAGTAACTAAAACAGTAGATGAAGAGTTTCCAATTGTTGGAGACAATGTTGTCTTTACAATAACTGTTACAAATAGTGGTCCGCAGGACGCAACTGGAGTGATTGTTTCAGATAAATTAAACCAACCAGGATTCGCGTATCTAACTTATACAGCAACTACGGGAACTAATACATATATACCTAATTCAGGCGCATGGAATGTAGGGGATTTAGCAGTTGGAGTTACAGCAACCTTAACTATTACAGCTACGGTTGAAGCCACAGGTTCTTATGTAAACACAGCACAAGTAACTGGTCAAGATCAATTGGATCCAAATTCTGAGCCTTCTAATAATGATCCTACTGAAGACGATTATGCCACCGTTGTTGTAACTCCTCAATTTCCAGCAGATTTGGTATTGACAAAATCTGTAAGTCCTTCCACTCAAGATGTAGGTGGACTGGTTAGTTTTACAATTAAAGTTACTAATAACGGACCCGCAATAGCTAGTGGGGTACAAGTAACCGATTTATTACCTAGTGGTTATACGCTTGTAGGTGTTAATGGCGATGGTAATTATGATACCACTACAGGAGTTTGGACAATAGGACGAGATATTCCTGTGGGAGCAGAAGTAAATGGATTAGTAGTAGCTAGAGTAAATGCAACGGGAGATTATTTAAATGTTGCTGAAATTACAGCTGCAGATCAAACAGATCCAGATACTACAAATAATACAGATGATGCAGAGGTTACGCCTAATACGTTAATCGATCTTTCTTTAGATAAATTAGTGAGTAAATTATTGCCAGATGTAGGTGAGACTATCAATTTTACTTTGGCATTAAGTAATGATGGACCAAATGAAGCCACAAATATAGAAGTTACCGACGCCTTACCAAGTGGGTATACTTTTGTTTCTTCTTCTGGAGACGGAACTTATAATAATGGTACGGGAGTTTGGAGCTTACCAAATCTTGGTGCAGGGGAAACAGTTTTTCTTCAGCTTAATGTTACAGTAAATTCTACAGGAACTTATTTAAATACTGCTGAGGTTACAGCTGTGGATCAAGAAGATGTTGACTCGCAGCCTGCAGATGGCACGGGAGACGATTTTGGTCAAATGGCTGTTGTTCCTCGTAGACCTACAGATATAGAAGTAGTAAAAACAGTTGATGATGATACTCCTGGAATTGGGGATGTAATTAATTATACCATCTCTGTTTTAAATAATTCTAATAGTGGTGCTAATATTAGTGACGCTACAGGAATTGTAGTAAGAGATATTCTTCCTTCAGGATTAAGTTTTGAAAGTGCAAGTGCTTCTGTAGGAACTTATGATGAGTCGGTAGGAACATGGAATATTGGCGATTTAGCCAATGGAGCTACGGTAACATTAACTATATCAGCAAGAGTAAGGGCACTTGGAAATTATACCAACACGGCCGAATTAATTGCTGCCGATGCCCCAGATCCAGATTCAACACCTGGAAATGGAGTGGAAACTGAAGACGATCAATCTACTGTAACGGTAATTCCTGTGGCTAATGCCGATTTAATGTTAACTAAAACAGTAGGAAATGCAACTCCAAATGTGGGAGATCCTATTCAGTTTATTCTTACTGTAGATAATCAAGGGCCTGGTATTGCAACAGGAGTTCAAGTAACCGATATGTTACCAAGTGGATTTACCTATATTGGAAGTACTTCTACTAATGGAAATTATGATGCGGCAACTGGAGTATGGAACATAAATACACCTATACTTTCAGGTGGTAGTCAGACACTCACCCTTATAGCACGTGTAAATGCTTCAACTGGAGCTACAGATGAATATTTAAATACTTCAGAAATAACAGCTTCAGATAATACAGATCCAGATTCTACTCCGAATAATGGAGATGTTTCTGAGGATGATTATTCAGAAGTACTGGTAACTCCAGCATCAATAATAGATCTTTCTCTTGAAAAAGAAGTGAATGTGTTACGTCCAGATACTGGAGATGAGATTGTATTTACGTTAACTTTAGAAAATGCAGGACCAAGTACAGCAACAGGGGTTCAAATAACCGATATGCTCCCAGATGGATATACGTATGTTTCCGATAATAGTGCAGGTTTATATGATCCTACTACTGGAATCTGGAATGTAGGAACTTTAACAAGTGGTGCTTCAATAATTATGAATATTACAGTGAGTGTTAATTCTACCGGAAACTATTTAAATAGTGCTGAGGTAACTGCTGCTAATGAAACTGATGCCGACTCAACACCTGCTAATGGTGATGATAATGAGGACGATCAAGATGAAGCACAGACTTTACCACGTGTAACGGTAGATATTGAAGTAGAAAAAACAGTTAACATTCAAGAGCCACAAACTGGGGATGAGATTGTTTTTACTATTATAACACTTAATAACGGTCCGAGTGATGCTACTGGAGTGGTAGTTAACGATTTACTACCTTCTGGATATCAATTTGTAAGCGCTACAACTACTGCAGGAACTTATAATGAGGTAACCGGAGGATGGAATATTGGTAGTTTACCAAGTAATGATATTGTTACACTGGAGGTTACCGCAACTGTACAGGAAAGTGGTTTGTATGCTAATACTGCTGAATTGGTAGGTTTAGATCAAACGGATTCAGATTCTACTCCTAATAATAATGCAGAAGAGGATGACCAATCAACTGTAAGTCCGTTCCCTACGGGTCTTGCCGATTTATCTCTAACAAAAGAAGTTGATAATGCGAGTCCGAATGTAGGAGAAGTTATTCGCTTTACACTTCACCTTCAAAATAGTGGAGATAATGATGCAACTGGGGTGGAAGTAACAGACTTACTCCCAGCTGGATTTACTTTTGAATCTTATTTTGCTACAGCAGGGGTTTATAATGAAACTACTGGAATCTGGAGTTTAAACAATATTATTTCAGACGGAGAAACAGAAACACTAACTATTAGAGCTATTGTAGAAGCCCCAACTGGAAATGTAGAAGACTTTACTAATAGAGCGGAGATTACAGCTAGTGATGTTGACGATCCTGATAGCGACCCGAATACAAGTTTTGATACAGATGATTTAAATGATGGTATTCCAGATGACGATGAGGCTAGTGTGGTAGTAAATGCAATGAGTGTAGATATTGGACTAGAAAAATCTGTTGATAAAATGAAGCCAAGTATAGGAGCTAACGTTACTTTTACTATAACAGCTACTAATTTAAGTTCTACTGAAGCCACTAATATTGGTATTGAAGATAATTTACCAAGCGGATATGAGTTTGTTAGTGCTACAACAACTTCTGGAAGTTATAATGAAACTACTGGAATTTGGAGCATTAGTTCACTTGCTGGAAACACAAATACAACTCTTGAGATAATTTCTAAAGTATTGGATGTTAACGATTATGTAAACATTGTATCCTTGGCTTATTTAGATCAATTAGATATCAATCCAGAAAACGATAGCGCACAAGCAACTATAGATCCTAATTGTTTAACTATTTACAATGAGTTTTCTCCAAATGGGGATGGTGTAAACGATTTCTTCTATATAGATTGTATTAATAATTACCCAGGAAACCGTTTAGAAGTTTATAACCGTTGGGGAAGTTTAGTACATGCAGAAGATGGTTATAACAACGATTGGGATGGAACTACCGATGGAAAATCTACCGATAAAGTATTACCATTAGGGACATACTATTATATTTTAGATTTAAAAGATGGTTCGGAACCCTTAACAGGATGGTTATATATTAACAAGTAGATAAAGAATAATTAGATGCCTAATAATACAAGAAGCATTAGAATGAAAGAAAATTTGAAATATATATTAATTGCGTTGGCTTTTATCTGTAGCGGAATGTCATTTGCTCAGCAATACCCACAATACACTCAGTATATGTACAATACTATGAGTATAAATCCTGGTTATACGGGATCTCGCGGACATATGTCGCTTATAGGTCTGTATCGTACACAATGGGTAGGACTAGAAGGAGCTCCAGAAACGCAAACCTTTGGTTTTGATACGCCTGTTGGGAAAAATGTAGGGTTAGGACTTAACATTGTAAATGATGCTTTGGGACCAACTAATGAACTCTATATCGATGCTAATTTTTCTTATACTGTCCATTTGAATAATGATGATGAACTTTTATCCTTTGGATTAAAAGCAGGAGGTCGTTTTTTTGATGCCGATTTTAGTAAAGGAATTTATCAAAACCCAGATGTTGCTTTTCAAGGAGATATAAATAAATTTTATCCAACTATAGGAGCTGGAGTTTATTACCATACTTCAAAATCTTATCTAGGGCTTTCTGTTCCTAATTTTTTTGCTGAAGATCATTACGATGATGTAGAGGAAGAAATAGGAGTAGAGCGCGTTCATTTTTATTTCATAGGAGGAAGAATTTTCGATTTAAGTTACAATGTAAAATTCAAACCTGCATTTATGGTAAAATATGTGCCTGCAGCACCAGTAATAGCAGATTTCTCAGCCAATTTTCTGTTCTACGATCGTTTGAGTTTAGGAGCAGCCTATAGATGGGGCGATTCTTTTAGCGGATTGTTAGGAATTCAAATAACCGAAGGAATAGGACTTGGATATGCGTATGATATGACCACCACAAATCTGAAAAACTATAGTTCTGGAACGCATGAAATATTCATTCGTTTCGAATTTAAATCAGATAAAGAAAAATTAAAATCACCACGATTCTTTTAAATATGAAGTACATCAATAATATATTTTTAGTGTGTTTAACTTTGGCTAGTGTCTATTCTTTTGCTCAGACTAAAGACAGAACTTCTGATAAAAACTTTGATCGCTATTGGTATAAAAAAGCAGCACAACAATACGAAAGTGCAGTTAAAAAAGGCGATACTTCTAAGGAAACATTAATGCGTTTAGGAGATTCGTATTTTTTTAATTCTGATATGGAAAATGCCGCCAAATGGTATGGCGAACTTTTTTCAAAATATGAAAACGACCTTGAGCCTATCTATGCATTTCGGTACATCCAATCCTTAGAAGGTACTGGAAATTATGTTCTAGCTAAAGGGATTATGAAAATTTATACTGAAAAATTAAACGATACTACTTTTAATGTAGACCAGTTAAAAGACAACGATAAGTTAATAGATGCGCTTCGGAATCTACAACCCTCGTTTTATGTTACTCACTTATCTTCTAACTCCAAATTTTCAGATTTTGGAGCTGCTTATTACGGAAATCATGTAGTTTTTGCTTCCACACGAGATTCTAGTGTTTTTACAACTCGGAAATATCGATGGAATAATCAGCCTTATTTAAATTTATTTATTGCAGATACTACTTCTGGAGGTACCGATTTAACCAATGTAAAATCATTTTCAAAATCTATTAACAGTAAATATCATGAGGCAAGTGCTGTTTTTACCAAAGGATTTGATACCATTTATTTCACTAGAAATAATTATTTAAAAGATGGATTAAAAAGAGATGCTCAAGGGAGTAATAATTTGAAAATATATAGAGCAGTAGCTCATAACAACAATTGGAAAAATCTTGAAGAACTTCCTTTTTGTAGTGATGATTATTCTGTTGGTCACCCCAGCTTAAGCCCCGATGGGAAAAAGCTATATTTTACTTCCGATATGCCAGGAACTTTAGGGGGGTCGGATATTTATCTAGTAGATATTTATGCTGATGGTACCTTTTCCAGTCCAAAAAACTTAGGCGATAAGATTAATACAGCCGGAAGAGAAATGTTTCCTTATGTAACTAAAAATAAAATTTACTTTGCTTCAGATGGACATTTAGGGTATGGAGGGCTTGATGTTTTTGAAACCACTATTTCTGATGGTACATTTTCAAAACCTTCTAACTTAGGAAGACCCTTAAATAGTAAGGCAGACGACTTTGCTTTTATTATAAATGAAACAACACAACAAGGGTATGTGTCGTCAAATAGAGCAGGAGGAGCGGGAGATGATGATATTTATTCGTTTCAAAGAGACAAAAAATGTGTACAATCTATTCAAGGAACGGTAACAAATATTGTCAATGGTACTCCTGAAGCTAATGCAACTGTTAAATTATATATGGGAGACAAGGTACTAGATAGTGTTAGCTCTGCGGAAGACGGGAGTTATGCTTTCCAAACTCCTATCTCTTGTGAAACTTCCTATAGAGTAGAAGCATCAAAAGAAGGTTATGAAGGACAAGAAAACGTATTTGTGAGTCCTAATGAAAATGAATTTGTACATGAAATTCCTCTTCAAATTAAACATAATTTAATTGTTCAAGAGGATGGCATGTTAAAAATTAAAATCGGACTTATTTATTTTGATTTCGATAAATGGGATATTACAAGTAAAGCTACTGTAGAGCTTGACAAAGTAGTAACTATTATGAAAGAATATCCAGCCATGATAATCAAAATTGAATCGCATACCGATTCTAGGGGTCGCGATGAATATAATATGGAATTATCCGACAAACGTGCAAAAGCGACTAGAGATTATATTGTTTCTCAGGGAATTGAATCTCAACGCATTGAAAGTGCTATTGGTTATGGAGAATCTAGATTGCTTAACGAATGTAGCAATGGTGTTAAATGTACTGAGGAACAACATGATATAAACCGACGCTCAGAGTTTATTATTTTAAAGATGAAGTAAAAATTTTGGAGGTGTTAAATAAGGACCTCCTTTGTAATGAGGCTTTATGCTTTAAGCAGTTTTTTTCTTTGTAACTTTTAACTTAAAGTGGCAAAGGTTCAAAGGTTCAAAGGTTCAAAGGGGCAAAGATGTAAATGTGTCAATTTGAAGATTTGGAAATGTGGATGTAAAAAAGTTGGGAGACCGAAGTCAGGATGCTTTATGCTTTAAGCTATATCAGGGAAGTACATTATGCAGTGTTCAATGTTCAATAAGCAGTTTTTTCTTTGTAACATCGTAACTACATAACAGCGTAACTTTTGACTCAAAGATGCAAAGGTTCAAAGTTTTAAATTTGTGAATGTTCTAATTTGAAGATTTGGAAATGTGAAAAAAGTCGGAAGTCGGAAGACAGAATGCTGTTATAAACTTCAGTCTTCGGACTTCTCTATATTCTCATCTCTTTATTCTTGTTTCTCCTTTTTCTCCCGACTTCCGACTTCTTTAATTTTTCAATCCTTCAATCTTTAAATTTTTCAATACAAAGAAAAGTGTTCACTAGGTAGCTTTTTGTTATAAACTTCAGTCTTCAGTCTCTATCCTTATTTCATCTTAATACTTTGTACTACATACTATATACTACCTACAGAAATAAACTGCCTCCAGGCAAGCCTACGAGGTATTCAAAGGAAAAATAATTAAATCAATTTTGACGTAGAGCTCTTCGGTAAACTCAGGACAGGCTCTGGGGAATAAAACCCTCATGTGGGATTAAACAGCAGTGTAACCACCGTCAATTAAGTAATATCCTCCCGTCATAAAAGAAGCTTTTTCAGAACTTAAAAACAAAACCAATTCAGCTACTTCTTCTGGTCTTCCAAGTCTATTCATTGGGTGCTTAGTAATTAATTGTTTTTTCATATCTCCATCTAAAGCATTTAGTAGTGGAGTTTCAATATAGGCAGGACCTACTGCATTACAACGAATGTTTTTCTGTCCATATTCAGCACCTATATTTTTTGTTAATCCAACAACCGCATGTTTAGTAGCAGTATAAGCAGAAGACATAGGAGCGGCAACTGTTCCATGAATAGAAGCCATATTAACAATTACGCCACCACCATTTTTTTCCATTTCTTCAAGCTGATATTTACATCCAAAAAACACGCCATTTAAGTTAATATCTACTACTTTCTTCCAACTATCTATAGAATATGCTCCAGTTATATTCTGTTCTCCACCGATTCCTGCATTATTACATGCTATATCCAATTTTCCATACTTTTCAACGGTTTGCTTAATTAGATTTTTAGCCTGTTTCTCATCGGCTGCATCTGCTTCAATAAAAATAGCTTCACCGCCTTCAGATTTTATTAGAGTAACCACAGCTTTACCATTTTCTACATTAATATCGTTTACAACAACTTTTGCTCCTTCTTGAGCATATAATTTTGCTATAGCCTCACCAATTCCAGATCCCGCTCCGGTTACTAATGCTACTTTATCTTTTAAAAGTTTCATATGTATTAATTCAAGATTTATGTATTCTAATTAACTAGAATGTTATTTTTTTATTTCCCTTAAAATTAATCCCTTTTAAAGCTAAATACAAGTTACCACTGTTAAGGATATTCTAAATCTTTTTATGCTAGCGATTAGTAATTAAAACGGATTTTTTAAGATAATATCAAATGCAAGGTAGTGTGCATCGGTAATTGTTTTTTTTCCGACAAGTTGATTCATATAACCAAAATTCAATCTAATTTTCTCACTAGGAAAAATTAAAGAATAGTATAAACAAAAACGGCTTTCTTGATATTCAAATTTGCTCCAGTTTATTGTTTTGGTTGTGGAAAATAAAAATTCTGATGAAATTATAATCCTACGTGTTTTTAAAGCATTTAAGTTAAACGAACCTTTTGCTCGAATACGAGAACGAAACTGAGTGTTCTTTGTGGCTGATTTAAAATCGGGATTATAGAAAAACCGTATTTCTGGACGATAACTAAAGGAATAATCTAATATTTTATAAGAGTTTAAATAGTAAAAACGGCCATATAACCTTAATTCTTGTCGTGCCTTTGGTGTGTCTAATTCATAGGGATGAGTAGTTTTAAATTTGTTTTGCCATCTATAACTTATCGCAAGAGCATATTTCCAATTTTTTTTAAACCTGTGAGATATTTCTTCATTTAAAACATATATAGATTGTTTGTTGAAGAAATTATAATTATCAGGATTACTAATTCTACCAGAGCCAAAATAAGTAGCAGAGGTAATAGTTTCTTTTTTATTTAAACTTTGTTTAATCCCAGTTGCAAACCAAGAAGCAGTATTTACTTTGCCCAATCCTGGTGGAGAGAATTGGGCAAAGCAATTAGAACTGCTAATGAATCCTAAAAGGAAAATTATAAGAGTTCTTAGCATAATTTCGGGAATTTTAGTCAGCTATTTTACTTATTACATCGCCATTGTTATCTATTACTATATCCCAATCTTGTTTTGTAAAGGCATTAAGTTCCATTTTATAAACTATTTGTCCGTTATCAGTAATACGTTTCAAATCGTCTATTGAATAGCCATTAAATTTCCTTTTGATGGTGTTGTTTACTACTTTAGGTAATTCACTAACAGAAATATCTTCTTTGTGTTTTACTATTTTCCCTTCAGAGTTATACCATATTTCATGATCTTGATTCCAGTTAATTTCAAATTCAACATTGTATAAATAACCAGCCATTTCCCATTCTACGTCTGTAGCTTTAGGGAATTGTTTATTGAATTCGTTATTAATAATTGATGGAACCTGACTTTGAGGAATGTCTTGTGCATTTGTAATAGAACTCATAACTATTGCTGCACCGAAAATTAAAATTTGTTTTTTCATTTTGTATATTTTTTAATTATACAACAAATGAAATACCCAAATTTGGAAAGACTTGGGAAAAGAATTTATTTAATCTTATCTTTTATAAAAGAGTTGATTCTTCAAAACCTATTCTATAAGTCAAAGGAATTTTGGGAGGAAATATGTTTAATTGGCATCTTTTAAGCACCTAATGAATTTGCTCATAGGGATAAAAGTAAACTACGTATTGAGAGGGATGTAAATATTTAAATTAGATTATTCCGTAAAAGAAATTTGAAATAAATGCATAGAGTTGTTGTAGGAATAAGAAATTTTAAAGCTGTACAAATCAGAAATAGCTTTAATAATAGCTAATCCGAGCCCTGTACCCATAGATTTGTTTCCAGGTTTATAAAAACGAATAAAAATGAGTTTCTCATCAAGTTTTAGATTGCTACTTGTATTACTAATTTTGATGTTTTTTTCTGTAATTTCTACAACAACACTTCCATTAGTATTATTATGAAATACTGCATTTCTCAATAAATTTGAAATAATTACATTGGCAAGAGAAGCATCCATTTTTACTGACAATTGTGCTTCTTCCTTTAAATGAATTTTTACATCTTTGAAGGATGAAATGTCCTCCAAATCGTTAATATTTTTTTGAACAACTTCGTTTATAGATACCGTATGGTTATCTAGAAATTGCTTGTTTTCTATTTTGGTTAATAGCAATAAGGATTTGTTTATACGAACTAATCGCTCTATTATACTCATTACTTCTGCAATATCTTCTGCTTGATTGTTTTGTAGATTTCCTTTTTCAATTAACAACTCCAATTTATTAGTAGCAATAGCTAGAGGTGTTTGCAGTTCGTGCGAAGCATTTCCTATAAATTGTTTTTGTTGTTCGTAGGTTTCTGTAGTATGCTTTAATAAGGCATTAACTGCATTCTGTAAATCTGTAAATTCTTTTGTTTTGGTCTTTACTTTAGGGAGACTTTGAGTGATTCCCAATCGGTACTTTTTTAATTGAGATAAAAAATCATAAAAAGGTTTCCAAAGTTTTTTTAATACAAAATTGTTGATAAAAACTATTCCAACTATTAAACTAATATACAGCCAAATGGTATCGTTAAGAAGCTCTTTTATTAAATCATCTTCTTCTACCATTGAGTTAGCAACTTTGAGTTCGTAAAATTTACCATTTAACTCAAAAGCAGTAATGAGCATTCTCACGGGTTCTGCCTCTGGTTTATCATCATCCGCATCTTGCATATAAAGCACAGTGTCTAGGTATCTGTCTTTTACAGACAGCGCTTTTTCTTTCTCAATTCTTTGAATAGTAAAAAAGCTTTCGTCAAAATAATTTTTGCTTAAAAGCGTAGTGTCTTGTTGAGAATTTTGAATGATTATACGTTTGTAGTTTTCAAGTCCTTCGTCAATACTACTTTTTATTTCGTTGAGCATATTGAAATAAAAAATTCCCGCCCAAATTGTAACAATAGCTAAAATAGAAAATGACACATATTTTATGGATTGGTTTAGTAATTTCATATTTCAATCAATTTATATCCAATTCCATAAATAGATTCAATTTCTATTTCAGCATTACATGAGTGTAGTTTTTTCCTCAAATTTTTTATTTGGTAATACACAAAATCAAAATTATCAGCATTATCTGCATTATCCCCCCAAACATGTTCTGCTAAAGCAGCCTTGGTAACCAATCTATTTTTGTTGAGTAAGAAATAATTTATAATATCAAATTCTTTTCTGTTTAAAACAATATCCTTACTATTAACAGTAAAGGTTCGCTCTTTTATATCTATAATTATATTGGCAATTTCAAGTGTATTTTTACCCCCTAATTTTTGTCTTCGTAAAACAGCATTCACTCTGGCATTAAGTTCGGCTAAATGAAAAGGTTTTGTAAGATAATCGTCAGCTCCAAGCGCTAGCCCTTTGAGTTTGTCGTCTAACGAATCTTTGGCGGAGATAATTATTATATTTTCATTTTCACCCTTTTTTTTAAGTTCAGATAAAAGGGTTAATCCGTTCCCATTTGGTAACATAATATCTAAAAGAATACAGTCGTATTCATAAATAAAGATTTTGTCAATAGCACTGTAATAATCAGAAGCGGTTTCAACAAGAAATTTTTCCTTTTCAAGCGACTCTTTTATGTTATTGAGTAACTGCGGCTCATCTTCGATTACTAAAATTTTCATGTCGCAAATTTACTCCTTGATATTGGAAAGAAATGGGAATTATTTCCTTTTTTATAAGAATAGTCTAAAATAAAGCCCTTTTTATCTTTAGGAAGTTTAAGTTATAGTCTCAGGTATACGGATAATGGAGAGGTTTTCTTAGTACTGTGTAGTAATTCATTTGTGAATTAGTGGCAAATATAAACTAGCAATTTAGTATACTTATACTTCTATTACATAAGATGTTAATGATTGTATTTGTGCACCTTTTGCACTTTTAAAGAGGTAAAAATCTGAAAAAGCATATTTTTTGCCGCTTTCTAATGTAATTATACCATTGGCAGCTGCTTGTTTTCCGTGAGATAGAATTTGTTCGAGTTTTAATTCTGTTGTTTGAATACTTTTCATTTTATTAAGCGCTTTCACAAAATTTTCTTTTCCCTCTATTTTCTTGGAGCTGATTATATCCCAAACAATATTATCCGCGATACTTTCAATAATAAATGCAACATCTCCTTTAGCAAAAGCAATATTGAATTCTTTTATAAACTGCATTTTAGGAGAATTGCCACAGTTTGGAGTTGAAATAATTTTTGTCATTTAGCAAAGATTTAAAAATCAGTGTTCCGTTTATAGTTCTGTTTCTCTTTGTTGTAAATTAAAAACTGTTCCAGCAGGATCCTGAATCCAATGCATATTCTCTGGAAGTTCTTCAAGTTCGTCACAAGTTTCTACGCCTTTTAACTTTAAATATTTTGTGGCTTCTTCTACATTTGGCACCTTAAGCTGAAGCCAAGTTTCAGAATGCGTATAGTTGTCTACACAGTCTAACCATATCACGTTATTTCCAAAATCTACTTTGTGTGTTTTAGAAACAGTAGGGTTATCAATTGGTTTTTCTTCAACTTTTAATTTTAAAATATCTTTATAAAAAGCAACTGTCTTTTTATATTTACTTTTAGGAATTTTTATGGCAATGTTTATTCCTGCTTCAAATTTCGAATCCATATTTTATTTTACTTCTTAAAATTAAGGTTTTCACTTACAAATATTTAATTTTTACCAAGCCTATCGAGTTTATCAAAGGTTTGTTGGGTTTAAATGAGGTTAATTTATTTTATTTGAATCCCTCACAAGGGAGTTATTTATTATATAGAAATAGTCTATGTAATTGGTTATTAACGATTCATAAAACTAATTTAGCAAATAAAATAGAGAAATCAGTCAAGATATTCAGATTCAAATAGATTCTCCATTTCACTCAAAAGGTATTCTGTTTTGGTGTTTTACTCATGTTTTTGGTTAAAAAGAAGCAGTTTTAAGGCTTTAGAATACTATTTTTAAAGGCTTACTTTCAAATTTTAGTCACTTAAATTAAAACTTTAATGAAAAGTTGTAAAATGTGGATTGTTAGAGCTAAAAAGATCTATTTTTAACCTTATCGCATCTATTTTTAATCTAAAAACATCAAGAGTTTAGCTAAACACTTGGGTTATATGTTTAAACGTTTAAAAGAAGATATTAAACGTTTAGTTATAGTCTCTAAATTTTTAGCTTTTAGACGTATAAGATTCTCATTTTATCTATAAAATTCAACTCAATTTTTAAGAGCAAAAGGGTTTCGCTATTTTTATTTAGTATCTTAGTTGTATAACTTAACAAATCAACCAATGAACCCTAACAAAAATTATGTATTAGTTTTGATTGGAATGCTATTTGGAGCATTTTACCCTTATGGAATTTATACTTTATTTTTTAAACTTTTAGAAAGAATTTTATTCATATTTCCTATTAATGTGTTTACAGCTAGTGCTATAGCGGCCTATATGGCTGTTGTTTTTGCTCTTTTGTCCTTTGTGGGAATGTCAAAATACATGTCAACATTTAGTTTTAAAAGCGAAGCAGATGTAAAATCAGTTTTTAGAATGGGGGTATTAATAAATATCTCTATTTTTTTTATTTGGATTTTACTCCCAATTATAGACCTTAATCTTGGTCAGAAAAACCTTGATAATATTAACAATTCATACCAAATATTAAATTCGGATTTTTTAATTTCTACTTTGTTGATTAAGTCGGGGAGTTCACTGCTGTGCTTTGGTGGTGTTGCTTATGTAGTCTATAAGAATGTGTATTTTAATTTGTCTATAGATTTTGACAAGTAATTATAAAGTGAGTCTTTTTTATCCCATAAATATGAGAAGTATTTTTATTTTATGTATCCTCGTTATTAGTTTTTCTTGTAGAGAACAAGCAAGTCCTAATTTTGATTGGCTTCTCGGTAATTGGGAACGCGTTAATGAAGAAGAAGGGAAAGTAACTTACGAGTTTTGGAAGAAAATTACTGATAAAGAATATAAAGGTCTTAGCTTTACGCTGAAAAGTAATGACACTATTTTTAAAGAAAACATGCAATTATTAAAGATTGATGGAAAGTGGAATTTGCATGTATTGGCACCTAAAGAACCACATCCTACAGTTTTTAAAGTAACAACAATGGAGGGAAATAGTTTTATTGCTGAAAATAAAGAAATTGAATTTCCTACAAAAATAGCCTATAAACAAATGGATACTTCTTTAAATGCAGCAGTATCAAATAAGGAAATGAAAATTTCTTTTGAATTTAAAAAAATTGAATAAAATGATGAATTCTAAGTTGCCAGAAACCAAATTTAATATAGCAGTTTTAATAGATGGAGATAATGCGCAACCTAAACTGATTAAAGAGATAATAGAAGAGGTTTCTAAATATGGAAAAGCAACTATTAGAAGAATTTATGGCGACTGGACATCGCAACAAATGAATAGTTGGAAGTCAATTATCAATCAGCATTCTATTAGTCCGATTCAAAAATTTTCTTATACTACAGGGAAGAATTCCACAGACAGCTCTTTAATTATTGATGCTATGGATATTCTCCATGGTAAAAATATAGAAGGATTTTGTATTGTTTCGAGCGATAGCGATTATACGGGACTTGCAAAAAGGATTCGAGAAGAAGGACTTTTTGTAATGGGAATAGGAGAGAAGAAAACTCCAGAAGCATTTGTAAAATCGTGTGAGGTCTTTACTTTTACCGAAAATTTGGTTACTAAAGAACCTGAAAAACCCAAGGAAAAACCAAAAGCAGAAACTATAGCTACCAGTGGGAAGTCAAAATCCTCTAATACCTCCGCAAAACTTTCAAAAGAGGATTTAGCTACTATTAATAAGGCTTTTGAGATTTCTTTAAATGAAGAAGAAGAAGCTCATATCTCCAAACTAGGTGCTAATATCAGAAAAATTGACCCTAGTTTTGATCCTAGAAGTTACGGCTTTAAAAGTTTGACAAAATTGTTTGAAAATCTCGATAAATACGAAGTCCTAAAGAATGAAGTAGGAGGGTTGAATCATCCTTTAATAAAGGCTAAGTAAGATTTTCTTGCTTAGTTTTAATTAACTGTAAATCAGTATTATAAAATTATCTTTCGTTAATGTCCGAATATAAATACAAGACCGCTTCGCTGTAAGAAAAAAGATAAAAGACTAAAGCATCGCAGTCATGTCGACCAGCGGGAGACATCTCATTACGGCAAATGCTTTGAGTTAAACAGGGATGTGATTTCTCCTTTCAGTCGAAATGACTAAAGCATCGCAGTCATGTCGACCAACGAGAGACATCTCATTACGGCAAATGCTTTGAGTTAAGCAGGGATGTGATTTCTCCTTTCAGTCGAAATGACTAAAGCATCACAGTCATGTCGACCAACGAGAGACATCTCATTACGGCAAATGCTTTGAGTTAAACAGGGATGTGATTTTTCCTTTCAGTCGAAATGACTAAAGCATCGCAGTCATGTCGAACGGCGGGAGACATCTCATTACGGCAAATGCTTTGAGTTAAACAGGGATGTGATTTCTCCTTTCAGTCGAAATGACTAAAGCATCGCAGTCATGTCGAACGGCGGGAGACATCTCATTACGGCAAATGCTTTGAGTTAAACAGGGATGTGATTTCTCCTTTCAGTCGAAATGACTAAAGCATCGCAGTCATGTCGACCAGCGGGAGACATCTCGTTACGGCAAATGCTTTGAGTTAAACAGGGATGTGATTTCTCCTTTCAGTCGAAATGACTAAAGCATCGCAGTCATGTCGACCAGCGGGAGACAACTCATTACGGCAAATGCTTTGAGTTAAACAGGGATGTGATTTCTCTTTTCAGGCGAAATGACTAAAGCATCACAGTCATGTCGACCAACGAGAGACATCTCATTACGGCAAATGCTTTGAGTTAAACAGGGATGTGATTTCTCCTTTCAGTCGAAATGACTAAAGCATCGCAGTCATATCGACCAACGAGAGATATCTCATTACCGCTTAACCTTTTTTCTTTACAGCCTCTACCAATTCTAACTTATCTAAATCGGAACTTGTGGTAAACATCCCGTAATTTACTAGCGCTTTTCCTTTTTCAATCTTATCGAGGGTTCCAACAGATTTGCTCCCTATCAAACGTACTCGATCTCCTAGTTTTAAAATATGCTTCGGTTTTTCTGGAACTTTAGCTTTCTCTATTTTCTCTATTTTTTTCTTCTCCCTAATAACTTTTACCTCTTTTTGAACTTCTGCTTCAACCGCCTTTTTCTTGGCACGTTCTTCTTTCTTTTTAGCAGCCGATTCTCTTTTGCGTTTGGAGTTTTCTGTCTCTACAATTCTAAGAAATTCTGATACAAGCGGACGCTTTTTTTTATTTATAAAATAGCTTTCAGCAATATCATTTATTTTATTTCCTAGGTAAATCATACGCTGGTTATGGTCGTATAACTGCTGATAATTCTCAAGCTTGGCTTTTATTTTTACATTTAATTCTTCCAATCTTTTAGCTTCATCACGCGCCTTATCTTCTTCTTCTTTTAAATTGGTAGATGTTTTTTCCATTTTGCTCCGTTGCTTTTGTAGTTTAGCAATGGTAGCATCAAAACGTACTTTTCCGCGCTCAATCTTCTTTTTAGCACGATTAATTAAGCTATATGGAATTCCATTTTTCTGAGCTACTTCAAAAGTAAAAGAGCTTCCTGCTTCCCCTAAAACTAATTTAAAAACTGGCTCTAACGTACGGTTGTCAAAACGCATATTGGCATTAGTAGCATGGGGTAAATCGTTGGCAAGCATTTTTAAATTAGCATAGTGAGTAGTAATAATTCCAAAGGCTTCTCTTTCATAGAACACCTCTAAAAATGTTTCCGCCAAAGCGCCTCCAAGCTCAGGATCACTTCCTGTTCCAAACTCATCTATTAAAAATAAGGTCTCCCGATTACATTTTCGCAAGAAATAATTCATGTTTTTTAATCGGTAGCTATAGGTACTTAAATGGTTTTCTATGGATTGATTATCGCCAATATCGGTTAGAACATTGTCGAACAAACACATTTCACTCCGTTCATGTACAGGTACTAAAAGTCCACTTTGGAGCATAACCTGTAATAAACCAACGGTTTTAAGCGTAATACTTTTCCCACCTGCATTCGGTCCAGAAATAACAATAATTCGGTTTTCCTGATGCAGTTCTATAGTTTGCGGATATGTTTTTTCTCGCTTAGCTTTATTGGTTAAATAGAGAAGTGGGTGGTAAGCGTCTATAATGTTAAATTGCCTTCCTTCTGTAATTTTAGGTAAAAGCGCATTCATCTTGTCTGCATACTTTGCTTTTGCAGCAACTACATCAATACGTGTTAAAAATGTTTGATAATCTATTAATAAGTCTCTATAATCTCGGATGAAATTGGTAAGAAATTTTAATATTTTCTGAACTTCTTCCTTTTCTTCATACTCCAAATTATTAAGTTCTCGGTTATAGTGGCGCGTAGCTTCTGGCTCAATATAAACAATACTTCCTGTTTTGGAATTTCCCATAATAGCGCCTTTTACACGCTTTCGATACATAGCTTTTACAGCAAGTACACGACGGTTATCAATTACCGTTTCTCTAATGTCGTCTAATAAACCTGCCGAAGCATAACTACTCAGCGCACCAGCAAAACTTTGATTGATTTTACCACGAACTAAATTCATATCCTTACGAATATTGAATAGCGAAGGAGAAGCATCATCTTTTATTTCTCCAAAACGATCTATTACCTGTTCTATTTGTTGCTGAATTTCTTTTGTAAATTCAATCTCCTGCGCAAGTAGATGAAGCGTAGGATAATACTCATGAAATTTTTTATAAAAGAGAATATGATTATTTACTGTTACAGAAATAGAAGCAATCTTTTTGAATCCTTCAACTTCAATAACCGTATTTTCAATTTTTAATAGCTGAATCTCTTTAGAAATAGCATCAAAATAATGAGGTGGGATGCTATTATTATTTTCAAAAGAAGCCAGGTATTCATTCGTTAAATGCAAAGAAGTAAAAAGTTCCTCTTTTTTTCGAAATGGTTTTATTTGTAAAGCACTTTCTTTTCCTAGTTCGGTATTACAGATTTCGGAAACCTGTGTAAGGACTTTAGAAAATTCAAGGTCTTGTAATGTTTTATCGTGTATTTTATTCATATAAATTAGATCCGAATGCTTTGGATTCTTGCAAATTTACATACTAATTTGGATTTATAGTTACTCGTATAAGAGTTTTAAAAACTAGCTCCTTTATTTTAAATTACTAAATGAAAATAGTATAATTTTCTATTTATAGAATCCTAAACTTTTATATTTACCATTCTAAATTATTAATAATGAATATTGCTATTGAATCTAGTTGGAAAACGGTTTTACATAATGAGTTTGAGAAGGAGTACTTTAAAGAATTAACTTCTTATGTAAAAGAAGAATATGCTCACCACACTTGTTTTCCTCCAGAAAATGAAATATTCAATGCTTTTAGTTACTGTCCATTTGATGATGTAAAGGTTGTTATTATTGGTCAAGATCCATATCATGGGGTTGATCAAGCAAATGGCTTGTGCTTTTCTGTTAAGGAGGGGATTAAACATCCACCCTCCCTAGTAAATATTTTTAAAGAACTACAAACCGATGTAGGTAAAGAATACCCAGACAGTGGTAATTTAGAAGCTTGGGCAAAGCAAGGGGTACTTCTTTTAAATGCTACCTTAACTGTTAGAGCCCACGAAGCTGGAAGTCACCAAAAAAAGGGCTGGGAAACTTTTACAGATGTGGTTATTAAAACTATTTCTGATAAAAAAGAAAACGTTGTTTTTTTACTTTGGGGAGGCTATGCCAAAAGAAAAGTAAAATTAATAGACACCAACAAACATGATATATTAACTTCTGGACACCCATCTCCACTTAGTGCAAATAGAGGATTTTGGTTTGGAAATAATCATTTTAGTAAGTGTAATGAGATTTTACTAAAAAACAATAAAGAGCCTATACTTTGGTAACAATTTTAGAATAAGGTAGTGTTTTTTCAATAATTGCCAATCTTTCTAGTTGCTCTTGAATGTTTTTAACCATAATAGGAGTGATGTTTTCCTGACTCCATCGGGTAATAGAAAGCCACTCTTGGATGTCTTCAACTTTTTGTTCATATCTATTAGCTAACATTCTGTCAATACTTGGAATGTCTTTAAAATCTTCTGTATAAGTATTAATAACTTCAAGAATATGATTTACTAGAGAAGGACTTTTTTCCAGCAACTTATCTGTAACCGCAATTACAAAGCAAGGCCATGGAGTAGGGCAGTCGTCAACTCTACGGAAAATGCCTTTATCTACCAAAGGTTTTGTTGTAAAGTGCTCCCACATAAAATAATCGGCAGTACCATTGTTTAAGGCTTCAATAGCGCCATCTACATTGTTTACAACCTCAAATTCTAGATTTTTATAACTCCAACCATTATTATTGGCATTTACAACAGCCATTAAATGACTTCCGCTTCCGTATCTAGAAATAGCAGCCTTTTTATCTTTTAAATCAGCTACTTTTTTATTAGATGAATTAGCGGCAACATGAATTCCCCAATATAAAGGCGATTGTACAAAAACCTGAACTATCTTTGAAGGATTTCCTGCAACAATATCTTTAACAATTCCTTCAGTAAGAATAATAGCAATATCGGTTTCACCGTCGCGAAGCATAGTACACATTCTTCCAGTACCTTCAGGAACTTCTGTCCACTCTAAATCGATTCCTCGGTTTTCGAATGCACCGTCTTCTATAGCTAAATGCCAAGGTAAATTGAAATGCTCAGGAACACCAGCAATTTTAATTTTCTTCATCTTTATACAGCTTTTATGTAGGGGGTTTTTAGCAATTTTATCTTAGGTCAAAGCTAAATAAAAGAGTTTAAATGTGCGTAATTTTTTCTAGTGTATATTGAATAAGTTTTTCGGTAGCTTTTAGTGGATCTTTAGAAAAATTTTTGTTAGGTCGATTTGCAAGAATACAATTCATAGATACCGCTTTGTGTCCTAGTAATTTTGCCAAGCCATAAATTCCAGCGGTTTCCATTTCTAAATTAGTAATCTTTAGTCCGTTGTAATCAAAGGATGCTAATTTATCGTTTAATGAGGGATCTTGAACTTCTAAACGTAATTTTCTAGATTGCGGACCATAAAATCCAACATTGGTTGCTGTAAATCCTAAATGTACATTTTCAGATAGTAATTTACTTGCTAAACTTTCATCATAAGAAACAACATAAGGCATTGATTTTTTCTGAAACCAATTGGTATGTTTTACTATTTTTTGCTGAATGTCTGTATATTGAATCTCTTCACTTTGGTAAAAATGAAGCAAACTATCAAACCCCACCGCATATTCACTCATTAAAAAGTCGTCTACCTTAATTTCTGGCTGAAGAGAGCCTGTTGTTCCAATTCTAATAATATTAAGAGAGGTGAGTTTCTTTTTTATAGTGCGGGTAGCAAAATCTATATTTACTAAAGCATCGAGTTCATTTAAAACAATATCAATATTATCCGTTCCAATTCCTGTAGAAATTACAGAAATTCGCTTATTATTTAAGGTTCCGGTATGTGTTACAAACTCTCGTTTTCCTTTTTTCAACTCAATAGTATCAAAATACTTAGAAACCGTAGCCACTCTGTCTGGATCTCCAACAGTTATTATGGTGTCTGCAATGTCTTCTGGAAGAAGATTTAAATGATAAATACTGCCGTCGTCATTCAGTATCAATTCAGATTCAGCAATTTTTGCCATTTTATAGTTTTAGGAGTTGTTCACTATCTTCCATAAATAAAAAAGAATATTTTGGAGTCCCTCCTAAATATTCCTTGTCGCTACGTATGTTTGGATAGTAATTTTCTAATTTCTCGGCTACTTTAGCACCTGTTTTGGTAAGTTTTACAGGATTAAAAGATTTAAATAAAGGTCTTAAATTATTCGCCATTTTTACAAATTGAATGTCTCCAAAACCATAGATTCCTTGATCTAGAAGCATTTCTTGTATAATGTCGTCTTTTGACTTTAGTTGTTTATTAAGACTTTTTTCCAACATTTTATTTTCCAACTCATTCAATCCATTTTTTAAGCTCGGAAACCTATGAATATGAGATTCCATAGCTTTAGATAAATAGGTAAGTTCACTCGTGTTTTGTTTGATTGCATTTTGAAGTCTTATAGGATTGTTCTCACAATACAATTGCCAGATATAATCTCCATATTCAATATCATCTTTAGTTAGTAAAACTCTATTTTCGTAAAGTTTTTCTAATTTCTCTTTGCTGAGTTCTGTAAGTGCATATAGTTTATCTGTAGCATCTTCTTTTCCAGAACAAGCTAAAAATATATCTGCATCACTACGGTTTTTCTTTAACCAACTCAATACAGCAATCATATTAACTTGACAAAAAAGATCGTATTCAAACCAAAGAACAATTTCCTCTTGACTCTTTTGATTACATAAGTTCCTATATTCTTTTAAAGTCCTATTTATAAAGGTGTCTTTTGTAATTTTATAGGCTCTGTTGAGGAATTCGTAGCGTTGACGCCAAAAGGATTCACTACCAACTTCATTAATAGTTTTTCCTTCACATAGCATTTCTCGCCACGTAATTATATCACCAGAAATATTGAGCTCGTTTAAGACAGTAGTAAAGCTGTCTCCGTTTGTAATATGAAGTGTCTTAGCCATTTAATATAGGGTTGAGGACTGTAAATGTATTAAATACGATTTAATAAACAAGAAAAAGTACGTTAATTCTATAACGATTATAATTAATATTTATTGAATAAAAACTAGAATAATCCGAGAGTGCCCGCTATGGTTTATCTTTCAACTAATTCGTTAACCTCCAACACGTTTCACTTTAAAACCTTTTTCTTTTAATAGCTCCATTATAGTATCCCTAAAATCTCCTTGAAGGATTATTTTGTCATCTTTAAAAGAACCTCCAACACTAAGTTTTGTTTTTAATTCTTTGGCTAATTTTTTAAAATCTTCTGTAGCGCCAGTATATCCGTCAATTATAGTAATAGGTTTGCCTTTGCGCTTTTCATATTTACATAAAAGCGGGTCTTCTTGCATCCAGATGGCGTTTGGATCTGCTTTTTGCGTTGGTTCTTCTTTAAATTCGTGTTCCGGAAATAAATTTTTTAATTGGTCTTGTAAGTCCATTTTTACGATTCGTAATTTTTAGAAAGAAATTATACTTTAATTAATCCAAGTTCAATTAAACGCTCATAAAGAAACTCTCCAGAGGTAATATCATCATAAAGTTTAGGATGCTCATCATCAATACAATTTTCTAGTACATCTAATGGCATGTCGCTTACAGGATGCATAAAAAACGGTACCGAATAGCGAGAAGTTCCCCAAAGTTCTTTTGGCGGATTAATAACTTGATGGATAGTAGATTTTAGTCTGTTATTAGTATGTCTAGAAAGCATATCTCCAACATTAATCATTAATTCGTCGGGTTCTGCAATAGCATCAATCCATTCTCCCTCATGATTTTGTACTTGAAGTCCTCTTCCTTGAGCTCCCATTAATAAGGTTATCAAGTTAATATCTCCATGTGCGGCAGCTCTTACAGCATTTTTTGGCTCTTCTTTAATTGGAGGGTAGTGAATAGGGCGTAAAATAGAATTCCCATTTTTAATGTACTTATCAAAATAGGTTTCTTCTAAATCTAAATGTAAAGCTAAAGCTCTTAAAACATATTTGGCAGTTTTTTCAAGCTGTTTATAGGTTTCTTTTCCTACTTCATTAAAATTTGGAAGCTCTGCTACTTGTACATTTTCTGGATATTCTTTTTCTAATTTAGGATTGTCTTCCACATATTGTCCGAAATGCCAAAACTCTTTTAAATCGCCTTCTTTGCGACCTTTAGCATGTTCTTTTCCGAAGGAAGTATACCCTCGTTGGCCTCCAATTCCTTCAATTTCATATTTGTCTTTTACCTCCTGCGGAAGGTCAAAAAACTTCTTAATTTCACTATATAAACCTTCTATTAATTGATCTGATAAAAAATGACCTTTTAAAGCTACAAAACCAATATCTTCATACGCTTTACCAATTTCATTAATAAATTTCTGCTTTCGAGCAGGGTCTTCAGAAAGAAAATCACTTAAATCAACGCTGGGTACTTTATTCATTTTTATAACATTTTTAGAAGCCTAAGCCTCATATATATAACAAATGTAGCGATTTATTATGCGATTCTATAATTTCAAAAAGAACATTTTTCAACACATAAAAACTACTTATATGATACTATTTTTTTCTAAATTTGATTTAAAGCTCTAGTTATGAATCATACTACTACGCCTTATTCTTTTGAATTTGATAATCGATTTGTTAGCAATCCTATACTTTTAGAATTGTTTCGAAACATGTTGAAATCTAGAATGATAGAAGAAAAAATGCTAATCCTATTGCGTCAAGGAAAGATTTCAAAATGGTTTAGTGGAATAGGGCAAGAGGCTATTTCTGTAGGCGTTACAATGGCGCTTCAACCGGATGAATATATTTTACCGATGCATCGTAACTTAGGGGTTTTTACTACAAGAAAAATTCCCTTAAACCGACTTTTCTCACAATGGCAAGGGAAAGCTAGTGGTTTTACCAAGGGAAGAGATCGGAGTTTTCATTTTGGAACACAAGAATATAAAATTGTAGGAATGATTTCTCATTTGGGACCTCAATTGGGGGTAGCAGATGGGATTGCATTGGCACATAAACTTAGAAAGGAGGCAAAGGTAACTGCTGTATTTACAGGAGAAGGAGGAACTAGCGAAGGAGATTTTCATGAAGCTCTTAATATTGCTTCGGTGTGGGATTTGCCTGTACTTTTTTGTGTTGAAAATAATGGTTATGGACTTTCAACCCCTATAAATGAACAGTTTAATTGCAAAAATATTGCAGATAAAGGGATTGGTTACGGTATGGAAGCTCATATTATTGAAGGGAATAATGTTTTAGAAGTGTATACCAAAGTAAATGAGATTGCTAAAAGTGTAAGAGAAAACCCGAGACCTGTTTTATTGGAGTTTAAAACCTTTAGAATGCGCGGCCATGAAGAGGCTAGTGGCACTAAATATGTTCCAGATGAATTGCTTAATGAATGGGCTACTAAAGATCCAATTAGTAACTATAGTAAGTTTTTAAATGATGAAGGAATTCTTACTAAGGATATAGAAACGTATTATAAAGATAGTATTCAAGCAGAAATTGATGAGAATTTACAAATTTCTTATGCTGAAAATTCTATTGTTTCTGATGAAACTAATGAATTAAATGATGTTTATTATAATACTGTTAATAAGTTATTTAAGAATTCGGAATCAAAAAATAACATTCGGTATATTGATGCTGTTTCTGAAGGTTTAAAACAAAGCTTAGAAAAGCATGATAATCTTATTGTTATGGGGCAAGACATAGCAGAATATGGAGGTGTTTTTAAAATAACAGAAGGCTTTGTTGAGCAATTTGGAAAAGATAGAATTAGAAATACGCCCATTTGTGAATCTGGAATTGTAGCTACAGCAATGGGACTTTCTATAAATAAAATGAAGGCTGTGGTAGAAATGCAATTTTCAGATTTTGTTTCTAGCGGTTTTAATCCAATTGTAAATTATTTAGCAAAATCGTATTATAGATGGGAGCAAAATGCCGATGTTGTTATTAGGTTGCCTTGCGGGGGTGGAGTAGGCGCAGGCCCTTTTCATTCACAAACTAATGAGGCTTGGTTTACAAAAGTGCCTGGGTTAAAAGTAGTGTACCCTGCATTTCCACAAGATGCAAAAGGATTACTTATTGCAGCTATTAACGACCCTAATCCTGTTATGTTTTTTGAACATAAAGCTTTGTACAGAAATGTCTATCAAGATGTGTCAGATAATTACTTCGATATAGAATTAGGAATAGCCTCTGTTATAAAAGAAGGAAAAGACGTTAGTATTATTACCTACGGTATGGGGGTGCATTGGGCATTAGAAGTATTAGAAGCACATAAAGATATTTCTGTAGAGCTAATAGATTTGAGGACACTTTCTCCGTTAGATACGAAAATGATTTATTCTTCAGTAAAGAAAACAGGAAAAGCCCTTATTTTACAGGAAGACACTCTTTTTGGAGGTATTTCAAGTGATATTTCAGCCTTAATTATGGAGAATTGTTTTGAGTATTTAGATGCTCCTGTTAAGCGTGTAGCTAGTTTAGAAACCCCAATTCCATTTGCTAAAAATCTTGAAAACCAGTTTTTAGCCAAGTCTAGATTGGAAAAAGAATTGTTGAATTTACTCTCATATTAGCATTTTTACGGAATTAAATAAATGTTAATTTAACAAGCAAATACTTATTTTAAGGCGGATTTTTATTATCTTAGATGTTACATCAACAATAATTATTAAACTAAACAATCATGAAAAATAAGGCGTATATTCTTATACTTATGGTGTCTTTGGTATTAACTTCCTGCGGACTTAGCAAGGAAAATAAAGACAACCGAAAAACCTTAGATGGAACTTGGAAACTCACAAATATTGATTATCAAAATAACGAAGGTTATTTTAAGTCAATTTTATTTAATGACGTTTCTGCAAAGTGCTTTAGAGGTAGCGAATGGTTTTTCCGCTCAAACAACAGTACAGGGTATTACAACATTTTAGATGGGGGAGAGTGTTCTCCAGGACAACGTAATATCCGTTGGTCTATTCAAGACGATGCAAATGGTACTCCAAACCGTTTTCAATTTAAATTTATAGACGAAAAGAAAAATGATATTAGTGGAGGATATGGGTACGTATTCCAAATCAATTCTTTATCTCCACAACAAATGGTAATTTCTGCGGATGCTAGCGTAGGCGCAGAAACTGTAACTGTAGTGTATCAGTTTACCAAAATTGCATCACTTAGATAAAAATAAAACCCATAAATTGGGGATTAAATAAAAATAACTATACAACATGAAAAAAATAATTTTAAAAAGCGGTATTGTATTAACTTCAGTGTTAATGCTTATAAGCTGTGAAGCTATTAAAAACTCTAATAACACACAGCGTGGAACAGCTATTGGAGCTGGTTCTGGAGCGGCTATTGGTGGAATTATAGGAAATAATGTAGGAGACGGAAATAATTCTGTTTTAGGAGCTATTATTGGTGCAGCCGTTGGTGGTGCCGTTGGTAATAGAATTGGTAATAAAATGGATAGAAATGCAGAGGCTATTGAAGAGGCAATTCCTGGTGCAGAAGTTACTAGAATTGGAGAAGGTATTAATGTTACTTTTGATGAAAATAGTGGTGTTAAATTTGCATTGAATTCTGCTGATATATCTCCTGAAGGTCAGGAAACGCTTAGAAAAATGGCCGAAGTTTTTGTAGAGTATGACGATACAAATATTTTAATTGAAGGACATACAGATAGTTCTGGAGCAGATTCATATAATATGTCGCTTTCAGAAAAAAGAGCTAAGTCGGTTAGAGATTTTTTATCTGCTAATGGAGTAGCTTCTTCTAGAATGACTACAAAATGGTATGGTGAAACACAGCCTAAATTTGATAATAATACTGAGGATGGACGTGTTAAAAATAGACGTGTAGAGCTTGGTATCGTTGCAAGTCAAGAAATGATTCAAGAGGCTAAATCTGAGTAATTTCAGAAACCAATAAATTAAAGTCCGATTTTAAGTAATCGGACTTTTTTGTTTTAAACCTATTTTAAAAGTAAATATTATGAAAATTAATAACATTAAATTTTTATTGCTAATAGGAGTGATATCCTTTTCCATAAGTTGTAAAAGTGATAAAAAAAACAAAGAGGAAGTAATTAAGGAACCTGAAGTAGAAACCCCTCATGGCGGTCCTGAAATGACCATGATTAAAGGGGAAGAAATAAGCTATAAAACAGATTCCACAACCATGAAAGGTTATATAGCATACAATCCCGAACTAAAAGAAAAAAGACCTGGGATATTGGTTGTTCACGAATGGTGGGGACATAATGAATATAGCAGACAACGAGCAGACATGCTTGCAGAATTAGGCTATGTGGCTTTGGCTGTAGATATGTATGGAGATGGAAAACAAGCAAAGCATCCTAATGATGCTGGAAAATTCTCTGGGATGGTTATGAAAAATATTGAGGTAGCTAAAGCTAGATTTGATGCAGCTCTTAAAGCATTAAAAAGTAACCCACATGTAGATGCTAATGAGATTGCAGCTATAGGCTATTGCTTTGGAGGAAGTGTTGTTCTAACAATGGCAAATATGGGAGAAGACTTGGATGCAGTTGCAGCTTTTCATAGTGGAGTACAGCTTCCTGTAATGCCTACAGATGCTATAAAAGCTAAAATTTTAGTGTGTAATGGAACTGCAGATCCATTTGTTTCTGAAGAATCTATTGTTAATTATACAAAAGCAATGGATAGCGTAAATGCAAATTATGAGTACATAGCTTATGAAGATGCTGTGCATGCATATACCAGTAAAGATGCAGATTCTTTAGGTAAGAAATTTGATTTGCCATTAGCATATAATAAAGAAGCGGATGAAAAATCATGGGAGGAGCTTAAAAAGCTATTAGATGAAGTTTTCTAAAATAGAATACTTCCTTACTATTTAAATCCAAGTGAAAGCTTGGATTTTTTTATTCCTACAAATAAGGTATTGTTAAACAATCCTTAAACCTCCGTTAAAGTGCATTAAAACACATGGTTAGCTGTTAAAACTATTGTATCTTAAAGGGAATAATTAATTATCAACTCAAAAAATTAATAATGAACAAACCCTTAAACGTAGCTCAAAAACTTATAAAATCACATTTGCTTCAAGGGGAAATGACTCCTGGAAGCGAAATTGGAATTAAAATTGACCAAGCGTTACTTCAAGATGCAACAGGTACTTTGGTGCAATTGGAATTAGAGGCAATGGGTTTAGATACTGCAAAAACCGAAGTTGCTGTCCAATATGTGGATCATAATTTATTGCAAACAGATTTTAAAAATGCAGACGATCATCTTTTCCTACATTCTGCCGCACAAAAATTTGGACTTTGGTATAGCCGACCTGGAAATGGAGTGAGCCATCCCGTCCATATGGAGCGATTTGGAAAGCCAGGAAAAACATTGGTAGGATCAGATAGTCATACGCCTGCAGCTGGATCTTTAGGGATGCTAGCAATAGGAACAGGAGGACTGGATGTTGCAGCTGCAATTGCAGGGCAACCATATTTTGTAAAAATGCCACAAGTTATGGGAGTTAAATTAACAGGAAAACTTCCAGACTGGGTAAGTGCCAAAGATGTTATTTTGGAAATGTTAAGACGTTATGATGTAAAGGGTGGTGTAGGAAAGATTATTGAATATTATGGTGACGGATTAAAACATTTAAGCGCAATGGACAGGCATGTTATTGCTAATATGGGAGCAGAATTGGGCGCTACTACAACTGTATTCCCTAGTGATGAAGAAACCAAGCGCTTTTTAAAATCGCAACAAAGAGAAGATGATTGGGTGGAATTAATAGCCGATGAAGGGTGTGAATATGATCTAGAGGATGAAATTATTTTAGATGAATTGATTCCGCTTATAGCTTTGCCTACCAGTCCTGGTAATGTAGTTCCGGTTAGAGAAGTAGAAGGAAAAAGTATAAGTCAGGTTGTAATTGGTTCTTCTGCAAATCCTGGATTACGCGATTTTTGGATGGCAGGGGCTATTGTAAAAGATAAATCGATAAGTCCAGATGTTTCCTTTGATATTAATCCTACTTCCAGACAAATTATCCAGAATATGATTGATAATCGTGCTTTTGCTAATTTAATAAAGGCAGGAGGAAGATTCCATCAATCGGGGTGCATGGGATGTATAGGAATGGGACAAGCGCCAGCTAGTGGAACTATTAGTTTGCGTACAATGCCGAGAAACTTCCCTGATCGTTCTGGAACCAAAGACGACCAAGTGCATCTTTGTAGTCCAGAAACCGCAGCAGCTTCAGCATTAACAGGTAAAATTACCGATCCAAGGGATATGGAAAAGCTTTTTAATATGAAGTATCCTGAATTTGAAGCTCCAGAAATAGATATTATTAATACAGATATGTTGGTTGCTCCTCCAGAAAACGGACAAGAATTGGCTTTAAAGAAAGGACCTAATATAAAAGCATTGCCTCATATAGAACCTTTAAATGATACTTATGAGATTCCTGTGGTTTTAAAAATGGGAGACAATATTTCTACAGACGAAATTTTAAAAGCAGGAGCAGAAGTGCTCCCTTTTAGAAGTAATATTCCCGAAATTAGTAAATATTCTTATACGGTTATAGATGAGACTTTTTATGACAGAGCCATGGAGGTCAAAAATCAATATGGAGGTCATATTGTTGTAGCAGGCGATAATTATGCGCAGGGGAGTAGTAGGGAACATGCTGCTATTGCACCTAAATATTTAGGGCAAATAGCTGTTGTAGCCAAAAGTTATGCCCGTATTGCATGGCAGAACTTGGTTAATTTTGGAATTCTTCCTCTTGAATTTGTAGCTACTTCAGATTATGACAAAATCCATCAAGGAGCAATGGTTTCTTTTAAAAATCTGTTAGAAGACGTAAAAAATAATAATCCAATTCGGTTGGTTGTTTCTTATGAAAATAAGGTAGAAGAAATTCTTACTAAACATTCTATGAGCGAGCGTCAAATTAATCTTATTTTAAAAGGAGGAATAATCAACGATTTTAAACAAAAACTAGCATCAAAAAAATAAAAAATTATGACAGCATTAGAACAATTACATTTAGATAAAATAGCAAAAACTAACCATGAGATTTATGCACTTTTAAAAATGCGTTGGAGTCCAAGAGTTTTTAAAGAAGATAAACTTCAAGAGAATGAAATAAAACAGCTTTTTGAAGCTGCTAGGTGGGCACCAAGCTCTTTTAATAGGCAGCCATGGAGATTTATGTATGCTGAAAAAGGAAGCGACACCTATGATAAAATTTTAGACTGTTTAAGCGATTTTAATAAGAGTTGGGTTACCAATGCTCCTTTATTGATGATTACCGCGTACAAAGAAAATACAGAAGAGGGTGATGTAAATTTCCATGCTTTACACGATTTGGGCTTAGCCGTTGGAAATATGAGTGTGCAAGCTCAATATATGAAAATAGGAATGCATCAAATGGCTGGAATCGATTGGGAAAAAGCCCAAAAAGTATTTAAAATTCCAAAGGGATTTCATGTAGCTACTGCTATTGCTTTAGGATATTATGGAGGCGATTTTGAGAAATTAAATAGTGAACTTCTAGAAATGGAAAAAAGTGAAAGAGACCGGATTCCTCAGGAGGATTTTGCTTTTAAAGATTCTTGGAAGTAATTATTACCAAAAAGCAGTTATTTTGAGTAGAATCTATATAACTGCTTTTTTATTTCTTAAGGAATATTTTAAAATATCACCATTGTTAAACTTCAAGTCTATAAATTAAATTTTTATGGTATTTTAACGTCAGAAGAATCTGGTTTTATAAGCTTTAAGATATCTGAAAATGTATGCGCCATTACCGCTTTGTCTCCACGTATTGCAATTGGATATACTAGTGTTTCTGGATTTTTATTTAAAACTTTTAGAGCATCTGTATTGTCCAATTCAATTCCTTCCCCATAAAGATTTGTAAATGCAGGATGGTCTTTTGCAATCAATTCTGGAACAGTTTTACCTATTCTCTCAGCTATTTCTACCCATTCGGTATCTGCAATTTTAGTTTTTGTTAAATCGATTGCCAAAATTTTAGCCTCAGAAGATAGGGCATAAGCTTGGCATTCTCGTCCTAATTTAGTGCTAGGATCAAAAATAAAAGTTATTTGTCGGTCGTTTGTTGATATAATGCTCATTTTTTCCACGTATAAATGTTTTTTTAATACCTCATAGAGGATTTAATTTTCTAATGCCTGCCTTGAGGTAGAATTTAATTAATATTTATATACTTAGCGTAGAATTTTTTAGGGGATTTGCCTTATTACTTAGCTTTCATTTTTTCTTTTTTCTTTCTCAATTGTTTATCTAGATCGTCTCCAGCTTCTGCAATAGACATTTCAAATTTTTCATGAGAAGCCTCAGCAAATAATCTCGGGCCAGGAACGCTTAATCTGATATTACAGATTTTTCCAGTTTCTTTAGAAGAAGTATTTTCAGTTTTAAAAAAAACATCAGCTCTTACAATAAAATCGTATTTATCTGCTAATTTATTAAGTTTTTTAGTAGCTAGTTCTTCCAAACGATTGCTAGCAGCAACACTGTCGTACTCAAAATTTATTTGCATAGTTATAGTTAATTAGTGTTATCAATTAAGTACTTCTTTTTCTTTATTGAAGTAACTCTCTTAAAAATACTAAAATTAACAATGCTGATGAAGTAAACCTTAGGTTTTAATATGAATTTATGAAATACTCTTTTATGATTTGAAGATTTGAAAATGTGGGAATGAAAAGAAGTCGGAAGTCGGGAGGCTTTATGCTTTAAGCTATATGCTAACTCAAAGATGCAAAGGTTCAAAGAAGCAAAGTTGTGATTGTGTAAATTATTGAATTCTTTAATCTTCTGCCTATTGTCTATTGCCTACTGACTTCCGTCTATATTCTCTTCTCTTTATTCTTGCTCCCCTTTTTTCTCCTTACTTCGGACTCCCGACTTATTCAATCTTTCAATCTCTGTCTCTTCCTGACTCTTGATTGAAAATGTACGCCTATTGAACATTGAACACTGCATTCTGTATTCAGTCTTCCGTCTTCTGCTTCCGTCTATATTCTCTTCTCTTTATTCTTGTTCCCCTTTTTTCTCCTTACTTCGGACTTCCGACTTCCGACTTCTTCAATCTCTGTCTCTTCCTGACTCTTGATTCCTGACTCTTGATTGAAAATGTACGCCTACTGAACATTGAACACTGCATTCTGTCTTCCGACTTATCTTTGTTCTTATTTCATCTTAATACTTTATGCTAAGTACTTAATAATTAATACTTAACACAAAAAAATCTAAATATGCTCTGTAAGTTTTTTAACTAAATCATTTTTTGAAATCATCCCTGATTGTCGCCAAACAGAAGCTCCGTTTTTAAAAATCATAAATGTAGGAACACCACGTACTTGAAATCTACCAGCTAACTCTTGATTCTTATCTACATTTATTTTAATGATATTGATGTTATTACCCATTGCTTTTTTAACATCATCCAATACTGGCATCATTGTTTGGCATGGACCACACCAGTCTGCATAAAAATCTATTAATACAGGTTTATTTACTTCTATAATATCTTTAAAACTACTTTTCATGTACTTTACTTATTTTTTACGATTTCTAGTATTGGTAAAAAAGCTCTAAACCAATTGAGAATTAGTCCTCTTTAAAGGATTTAAATTGGTTGTGAACTTTTTAAATACTTAAAAATTTCTATAAATACGTATAAAACGTTTCTTTAGATGAGAGAAAATTAACTTTCTTGTACTTTATTAGGGTGTAAGTACTTTCTTTCCATCCAAAATGTACCAAATGGAATAATAGAACAAAGCAAAACAATAAATAGGGTAGAGAAGGACCATTTTAATCTTCTATAAAAAACAAAAGCCATTACCACATAAGCAATGAACAGGATTCCATGGATCATACCGATAATTTTATTTGGCCCATGAAAATCCATTAAATATTTTAAAGGCATGGTAACTCCAAAAAGTAATAAATAGGAAATTCCTTCTAATATACTGACAAGTCTAAAATTCTTAATATTCATTGATACAATTTTATACAAAAATAAAGCACCATTTTGAGATATGGTGCTTTAAAGATGTTAAAGGTATGTTTAAACCTTCATTATTCTTCTTGTTGTATTTTTTGAGCTACTGCTTGTACTTCATCTAAAACACGTAGTAAATTACCACTCCACAGCTTTTCTATTTCTGTTTTAGTATAACCTCTTCTTACTAATTCTTTGGTAACATTTAAGGTTTCAGAAGCATCATTCCAACCATAAATACCTCCGCCACCATCAAAATCTGAACTAATTCCAACATGGTCAATTCCCACTTTCTCAATTAAATAATCAATATGATCTACAAAATCAGCAACGTTTACTGGGTCTGCAACTTTCTTAAGAGAATCTAATTTTGGAGCAGCATTATTTCTTAAAGCGATATACTTCTGGTAATATGCCTCTCTTTTTTCCTTAGAAAATGTCATTACACTATCTCTTTCCAGTAATTCAAAGCCTTGTTTTTGAGCTTCTGCTTCAAGTACTTTCTTGGATTCATTTTTAAAAATACTATCCTTAGTAACACTTACATAAGGACTAAAAGCAACAGTTTGTACAACGCCACCATTTCCTTTAAGCCATTGTAACTGCTCATCATCTAAATTTCTACTATGGTTACTCAACGCGCGGGCAGAGGAGTGGGAAGCAATAATTGGAGCTTTAGTAAGCTCAATCATTTGTCTCATAGCTTCTTTGGATGGATGAGAAACATCTATCATCATTCCATATTTATTCATTTTTGCAATAACTTGCTTTCCTAATTCGCTTAAACCATTATTTAACCAAACACTGTCTTTTTCCCCTGTATTAGAATCGGCTAACTGACTATGGCCTTGGTGCGCAAGTGACATATACCGACCTCCGAGGTCATAAAATTTCTTTACATTATTAAGATCTGTTCCAATAGAATATCCATTTTCAATACCTATCATAGCTACTTTCTTACCCTTTGCATGGATACGTCTTACATCATCTGAGGTTAAAGCCAATTCAATTTCATCGGGCGCTATTTCTTCACATAGTTTATGAATTGCATTAAATTTTGCCATTGCATTTTCATAGGCTGCTTTGTAACCGCTTTCGGTTAAGGAATCCTGACCTGTATACACAATAAACCAAGCTACATCCAAGCCGCCTGCTTCCATTTTAGGTAAGGTAATTTGTGTTTCTAATTCTTGAGTGTAATTAATAGAGTCGGTAAAATTATTCACATTAAAATCGCAATGCGTATCTAACGTAATAATTTCCTTTTGTATTTTAAGGGCTTTAGCATTGATTTCGTCTTCTGTAAGTGCCGCAGTAGCTGGTTCTTCTTTTTGAGTCTGTTTACACGAAAAAGAGAGTACAGTAGTTAAGATTAGGAGGGATAAGTTTAGTTTTTTCATCTGTTAATATTTATTGTTTTAAAAGTTCAGGTAGAATGCTCTGGATTATCATATAGGTTGATTCGATAAAATCCTTAAAGGGCATTTCATAAATAATATTGATTTGTAGGTTGTAAAATAAAACTATAAATCGAAGCATCCAAATCCCTGTAAATAAAGCTATATACTTATTGGAATTATATAATAATACCTATCGGTTTTTTTGAATTTCTAATTTTTTAAAGAGTGAAATTGAAGAATTAAGATTCAGGAATCATATTTCCGAGGAGGAAGGAAGCCGTTATCCATAAAATAATAGACAACATGCCACCTATAATTAAAAAATGCTTGAATTTATAGATTCCAAGACCATATACAAGCGTATTAGTTTGATAGCCTAAGGGCGTAAAAAAACTAAAATTAGCCGAAAATAAAACAGCTAAAATAAAAGGTTTAAGAGGTAGATTACTTGCCGATGCTAAGGAAATGGCAATTGGAGTCATAATAATAGCAGTAGCATTGTTGGAGATAATTCCGCTTAAAAGCATAGTAAACAGAAAAATAAGTCCGATAATAATTGTAGGCTGCTTGCCAGAGATTAATTCTAAGAGGTGAGAGGACACCCAAACATCGGCACCGCTATTATTCATAGCTATTCCCAAAGGAATCATACCCGCTAATAGAAATATTATTTCCCAGTTAATGTTTTGGTATACCTTACTTAATTCGATGCAATTAAACATTAATAAAAGGAAACATCCTGTAAGAGAACTCGCAAGAATACTAAGAACTCCCGATGCTGCCAAGCCAATAACTGCTATGAGGATGCAAAAGGTAAGCATCTTTTTATATTTAGAAACCGAAGCATAAGAGGTGTGTTCTTGCAAAACCGCCATATTTTCTACGGTAGACAAATCTGTTAACCGGTCTTTTGGCATTTCTACCAGCAATCTATCTCCTACTTTGAGCTTTATTTTTTCGACATTTATATTAAGTAACTTATCTGTTACGTTTTGGATATTTTTTCTTCGTTTTATAGCTAATGGTAAACCTCCGTGAATCATTTTTCCTTTTAATTCAGTAATAGACCGCTTTAAAAATGGAGCTCCAGGAAGCATTAATAATTCAACAATAGCATTTCTTTGTGAATCAAATTCGTTGGATTCGTCTTCATTATCATCAATTCCAGAAACCGCATAATTATTTATCAGAATTCCTTCGGTTTCTTTAATCTTAACCAAGCTATCCATATTACAAGAGAGGAGGAGCTTATCTCCTTTTTGTAGGGTAATATATTTTCCAGGCGATTTATTTGAAATTCCATTTCTAGTGAGTTTTAACAACGTAATTCCAAGATCGTTATATAGAAAAGTATCCATTATTTTTTTATCGATCAATTCTGAAGAAGGTTCAAACTCAATACTCGTTAAATATTGATCCAATTCATACTCCTGATTTAAATTATTGGAAGTGTCCCAAGGGAGTAAAAAAGAAGTAAGGGTAATAAAAACAATCCCAATTGCAAGAAAAATAAGGCCATACATTGAAAACTCAAAGAAAGTAAACCGCTCAGCACCAAATTTTGTAGCCACAGAATTCACAATTAAATTGGTAGAAGTACCCATTAACGTACAACTACCACCTAAAATTCCTGCAAAAGAAATAGGAAGTAATAATTTAGAACGTGGAATATTATATTTAACAGAAAGTTCGGTTAGGATCTTAATAAACACAATAACAACGGCTGTAGTACTTATAAAAGCAGAAATACTCCCAGAAATAAACATAAAAACAGGAATCATTAAAAGGATGGGGAGTGTTTTTAACTTTTTCAATCCATTTGCAAGCAGATTAATAATTCCATTTTGCTCTAACGCAATGGCAATAATCATTAAACAGAGTACCGTTATAGTAGCACTATTAGAAAAGCCACTAATAGCTTCTTCAGGAGAAACTACCCCAAAGAGTAGCAGACTCACAATAATAAAAAACGCAATTTTATCTACAGGAAATATTTCAAAAGCAAAAAACAATACTACTAAAAATAGCACTGCAAATACATATATAATTTCTATAGACATTTGGTAGATTTTACATTGGTTACTTAAAGATATTTGATTTTATGATTAGTTGTATGTCACGTTTTTATAAATTTAACAATCTTTAGCTTAATTTAAACGTAAACCAATTACTACTAATATAATAGCTTGATTGTAAACAAAGAAGTAGATAAGCAATCCAGTCATTTCGACTGAAAGGAGAAATCACATCAAGGAAACATATTAAATAACAATACTTTATAATTTATCCTGAGTTTACTAAAAGTTTATTGTAAAGAAAATTATTTTAATAGTTTGCTTTCTGTAATGAGATGTCTCCCGTTGGTCGACATGACTGTAATACTCCGATATTTAGTACTGTTCTAAGTTTTATGGGCTTAACAAAAAGAGATATAAATGGAGTGCATTAAATCCAGTCATTTCGACTGAGAAGGAGAAATCACATTACTATAATGCTTTAAATACTAATGCTTTATACTTTATCCTGAGTTTACTAAAAGTTTATTGTAAAGAAAATTATTTTAATAGTTTACTTTCTGTAATGAGATGTCTCCCGTTGGTCGACATGACTGTTTAAATTTGTTACTTAGAACCAAAAGAAAGGAATTAGAGTAGTGGTTGTAAATATTCTATTTTACATAATATAAATTATAGTGCAAGTTGAAGTTATTTTATTAACGTACAACTGTTGTTGAGTGACGGTTTTCTAAAAAGAAGAAACCGTTGCGCTTGTTGCCCATATTTTGAAACATGGAATCACACAATTTAAAAACTGGAAGGATTTTAGCCATGGAATTTATTATTTATTTCATTTAGAGTTATTTATAATAATAAAATTGTAAAAATAATGTGAAAAAGTCGTGAAATTTAGATTAAATAATAACCTTTATATTTTCTCAGTTTATTGAAAATATTTAATTTTTTCTCCAAGTTATTTATTCTTTTCAATATTCTTAAACTCCCATCGGATGTATTTGGTAATTTCCAATAATCTAGTTCAAACCATTTCATACATACTTTATACGCCTTTTCAAATTCCTTTTGCTTGATATATATAATTGCCAAACGCTCATAAGTCCATGGTGTGTATATTTCAGAATAAATTGCTTCTTGTAGTACATCAATCTCCGTTTCTAACTCATTGACTTTTTGAAGTTCTTTAGCTTTATAATTAATATCGGCAGGGTTACTCTTCGAATAGTCAAACAGATTCATTTTATCATATATATCTTTGAAAATCACTTGTGCAACCTTTACATATTTTACATAATTATTTTTGCAATGAGTCAAATATAATTCGAGATCATTTTCTAACTCATAAATCATTTGTTTTCCAATCTCTTCTGAATTCATTTTGACAACAATTTATTCTACATTATCAAAACCTTCTCCATTAATAACATGTTTCCTATCATTTAATTGAATAATAATTGGCTGTTTTAATTTTAGTGCCTTTCCAACAGCGATAGCATGTCTTTCTTCTAATGTTGGTAGTGTATTTGAGTAATCTGAACCAATATAATTTTCTAAGAATTGTTTTCCAGTATCATCAAACACTCTTAGGGCAAAAATTGTATTACATTGATTTAAGATGCTTTTACTAATGTTAGCAGTACGTTGAGTTATTACCAAGCTTCCCAAGCCGTACTTTCTACCTTGTAAAATTACCTTAGCTGTTCCATTAACTGCCGTTTTATCTCCTTCATTAGCAATAGAATTCCATTCTGGCACCAAAGAATGTGCTTCTTCAAAAACAAATAAAACCCTAGCTTGTGCCCCATCAGAAGTTGGTGGGAATTTCATCAATATTTTCAATGTCTCTTCAGTAATTATTCTTGTTTTTTCTGCTGGACTTAATGCAGGGTACTTTTTTTGAATAATTCAAATACAGTCTTAGCTTTTTTATTTTTATAATTATACAGTCTCACATATTATATATAAGTATACAATTTAAAATTAATACATTTATTTCATAAAAAAGCTGCCCGATAGGACAGCTTCCTTTGCTAAATGTGTAAACAGCTATTATAAACAAGATATAGAGTACATAACTGCTAACTAAATGTGTATTCAAATGTAGCATTGGTTCCATTTAAAAACATACATCCATCAAACAATAAAATACAACATTCAAACATTTTATGTAGCTCTAAGCAACTATTAAGACTAGTTCTTTATAAGAATCAGCTTGTATGTTGTTTGGATTTTGTAATTTTTATAGTCATTAAATCGATATTTTTATAAATATCTTTTATACTCCTTTTTTCTATTTCAAATAAATTATTAAAAATGGCAACTTACAACCTTAAAATCAACGGAAAAGATCAACAAGTAGATGTTAGTGCTTCCACGCCGCTATTATGGGTGCTCAGAGATCATTTTCAATTAGTAGGTACAAAATTTGGATGTGGTATAGCGCAATGCGGAGCATGCACCATTCATATTGAAGGTATTGCAGTTCGTTCTTGTCAACTACCGGTTTCAGCCGTTGGTGAACAAAAAATAACTACCATTGAAGGTCTATCTGAAAATGGAGACCATCCTGTACAAAAAGCATGGATAGAACACGATGTCCCCCAATGTGGTTACTGTCAGGCAGGACAAATTATGTCTGCCACTTCTCTACTAAATCAAAATCCAAATCCTTCTGATATAGAAATAGATGAGGCTATGAATGGGAATATTTGCAGATGTGGAACATATACACGAATAAAAAAGGCAATTAAAACTGCTGCTAACTCAAAATAATAAGAAAATGGCAACTGTTAAGACAACATTAGGAAGACGATCTTTTTTAAAATCCTCCGTATTGGCTGGTGGTGGCATGATGCTTAGTTTCAGTTGGTTTGCGGGCTGTGAAATCCCAAATAGAAAAGAAGCTGCTACAATAGAAATGCCTGAAGAATGGTTTGAATTAAATAGTTATATAAAAATTGGAGATAATGGAGTGGTAACACTTTTTAATCCTAATCCTGAATTTGGTCAAAATGTAAAAACTTCCATGCCGATGATTCTTGCTGATGAATTGGATGTCGATTGGAAAAATGTAATTGTAGAACAAGCTAACTTTTATCCTAAACGTTACGATAGACAATTTACTGGCGGGAGTCAGTCTATTCGTCAAGGTTGGAATATTTTGCGTACCGCAGGTGCTACCGCCAAAAGAATGCTTGTTACTGCTGCTGCCCAACATTGGCAAGTACCAGTTAATGAAGTTACAGCAAAGGCAGGAATCCTTTACCACACCGCAACAAATAAAGAAATTTCCTATGGTGAAATAGCTTCTCTCGCAGCAATACAGCCTATTCCGGAAGAAGTAGAATTAAAAGAAATTAAAGATTTTAAAATTATAGGAACCTCCAAAAAAAATGTTGCTGGAACAGAAATTGTCACTGGTAAACCTATGTTTGGAATTGATTATCAAGCAGAAGGTATGTTGATTGCCATGATAATCCATCCTCCTGCTTTTGGAATGAAACTAAAAAAGTTTGATGCTACAAAAGCCAAATCGATGCCTGGTATTAAAGATGTATTTAAAATAGATACCTTAAAAAGTGATTACGCAAGGAATTATTTTGACACCACAACTTTTACCGAATTAATTACAGTAGTTGGTAATTCCACATGGGAAGTCATGCAGGCCAAAAAAGAAGTGGTGGTCGATTGGGAGCAAGCTCCAGAGCATACTTTTCAAATGGATGCTAGAGGAAATAAAATAGCTATAAATGTTCCAGCAGGTTTGGAAAGTACTACTGTTCATCAAACTAAAATGAACCAGTACAATAAAAAACCTGGAAATATTCTAAGAAAAGACGGAGATCCGGAAAAAGCGTTTAAAAATGCTGCTAAAATATTGGAACGGACGTATTCTGCCCCATTTTTAGCACATAATACCATGGAGCCTGTAAATTGTTTTGCCAATGTTTCTGCTGAAAAAGCTGAGCTTTATGGCCCAATTCAAGCTCCTGAATTTATCATAGGGACATTATCTGAACGGCTGAAACTCCCTAAAGACAAGATTCAAATTAATTTAGCCCGTATGGGAGGTGGTTTTGGACTTCGGGCTTATGGACACCATATGATTGAAGCAGCAGTTATTTCTCAAGAAATGAAAGCTCCCATTAAGATGGTTTACACACGTGAAGATGATATGTCTTACGGAATTTACAGACCTTCTTACACAGCGACTTACAAAGCCGCCATGGATGAAAATAACAATCTCATTGCATTTCATGTAAAAGCAGGTGGGATTCCTGAATCACCACTAGCTCCTAACCGTTTTCCTGCCGGGGCGATAGAAAATTATTTGGCAGAAGCCTGGGAAATTCCTTCAAATATTACCATCGGGGCATTTAGAGCTCCTAGGTCTAATTTTATTGCTGGAGCTGAGCAGTCATTTTTAGACGAACTTGCAGAAGAACTTGGGAAGGATCCAATTGAGTTTCGTCTAGAACTTTTAGAAAGAGCTAAAAATAATCCAGTTGGAGAAAATAACGATTACGATCCTGAACGTTATGCCGGTGTTATTAAGTTAGTAAAAAGCAAGTCTAATTGGGATGAGATAAATGATAAATCAAGAGGCTTTTCTGCCTATTTTTGCCATAATACGTATGTAGCTCAAGTTTTAGACCTTGAAATAGAAAATGATAAACCCAAGGTTAATAATGTGTATGCTGCTGTTGACTGCGGAATTGTTGTTAACAAAGATGCTGCCAAAAACATGGGAGAAGGTGCTATTATTGACGGTATTGGAAATTCACTTTATGGTGAACAAACCTTTAAAGATGGGGCGCCACAAAAACTTAATTTTGACCGTTATCAATTAATAAGAATGTCTGAAGCACCAAAGTCTATTGAAGTGCACTTTGTTGAAAATGAACATAGCCCAACAGGAATGGGAGAACCTCTTTTCCCTCCTATTTTTGCTGCAATGGCAAATGCTTTATACCGTGCAACAGGGCAAAGGCATTACCAACAACCTTTTATAATTGAGAAAAAAATTATAGGTTAAAAAACTTATAACTATTCAAACTAACTAGAAAAACCGTCTATCCGACGGTTTTTTTAATAGTATACTTTAGAATACAATTTACAAACAGACCATATCCATCAAACAATAACATACAATATTCAAACATTTTCTATAGGCTTGGGGGGTGGTATCCATATGTTTCTTAAAAAAATTACTAAAATGTGTAGCCTCTTTAAACCCTAAAAAATATGCTACCTCGGCAATGTTCCAATTTTTTTCTCTCAATAAATACGTAGCTTTTTGTAAAATACGTTCGGCTATTAATTGAGTTGTTGTTTTTTGAGTGCTAGTCTTCAACACCCGATTTAAATGATTCACATGAATATTTAATTCTTGGGCAAAATCAGCGGGAGCTCTTAGATTCACTGGTTTTCCAAATTCTTCCTTGGTAGAATACTCGTTATCTAAAAGTTTAAAGAATTCATTTGATATTCGCTGACTTGCAACACTTATATTTTTATATGTATCTAAATTATCTTTCATCTATAAAAACTTAATCCGCCGCAACCAAGTCATTATTTCTTCTTTTACTTTGATTTTTTTATCGCCTTTCATTACAAAATAAATTTCGTCTCTTTCAATTCCTCCTTTGGTAGAAAATCCTTCTAAAACCGTTGCGTTTGGACACATTTCTTTAACCGTTTTAAAACTACTTCCTACTCCATATCCTGCATTGGTATTGAAAGGAATTACTGTTTTGCCACTCATATTATATTTGTTGAGAAAACTCTTCATTGGCGGTGGTAATTGCATTCCCCATGTAGGAAAACCTACAAATACTTTATCGTATTGATTGAAATTATCGATACGCGTTTTCAATGGTGGTAGATATCCCGATTCGTTTTCTTTTGCCACTTGTGCCACTATAGAATCGTAATTTTCTGGGTAAGGTTCTTTTAATTCGAGTGCTACCAAATCCCCACCTACTTCCTTTTGGATAATTTCTGCTACTTGTTTGGTGTTGTTGGTTCGAGATAGGTATACAATCAATAGCTTTCCTTTCTCTTTTTTTAATTCTTGAGCAGTACAACTACAAAAAAACACTGGGACTATTGTCAATAGTAGAAGAAAACAGGTTTTTAATGTTTTATCCATGTTTGTTTATTTATAATTGCTGAATCTTTATTTCTACTTATCTAATCCTTTTTCTTGAAGCCATGTAGACATTAAATCTGCTATTTCCACATTATTTAAATCGCTCATCGGAAAATGTGTATTTCCTTGAATTCCTTCTTCTGGTAAGTGAATAAGCGTAACATCACCTCCGTGTTTGTTTACCGTTTCTTTCCATAATTTAGCCATCGATAGAGAGGCACGCCATTGATCTTCCCCTGGAATTTCAGATGTTTCATTAGGAATATGATCCCCATAAAAAATAACGATAGGAAGTTTTGTCAATCGCTTAAATTCCGACATAGGAACTTCTGAGGCTTTCAGAGCTCCACCGAGATATGAAATAGGCTCAGGAACTTCACCTTCAGGAAAAATAAAATTGCTCCCAGGTTCAAAAGAAACTACAGCTTTAATATTATTATTTTTTAGCGCTGTTAACCACCCCATTCCGCCGCTATGTGAATGAGTTACTAATATTCCCGATCCAATTTTATCGAAGAGTTCTGCTACTGCTTTTACATTTAAATCGATATTTAAAGGGCCTGTATCGGGTGTCATTTGTCTAAAGAACTGATTCAAAGCTTCAGGGTCTTTTGAAAATTGAACATTTGGGTAAAATTCTGTACCAATACCTAGTCTAAAAATACCAAACCACAATTGATCGTTGGTAGCTGCCGAAATTGTAGTTGGTTCGGTACTTTGTGCTGCTAATCCACGCCGAGGCTGATCTATAAGATACACAGGAAAGTTGCGTCTTAAAAATAATGTTTGAAACCCCTCTCTCCCATCGGGAGTTGTTTGCCAAGTTTTCATCGATTGCCCGTATCCATGCCAAAATACAAGAGGAAGTTTTTTAGGGGTAGTCGGTATTTGGTACCATACAAAAGCATGATCTCCATGAAGGGTTTGCCCCTCTTGACTTTGATTGGAAGGATTAAAAACACCGTGTTTAATAGGATCAAAAGTACCTGGACTTGTTTTTACAGTCCCTCCTACTGTAAAACTGCCTTGCTTTTGGATACTAATATTTTTATCATCAATTTTAGTACTGGTCTCCTCTTTATTTTTTGGTTGGCATGAAACAATACACAATACTGCACCAATCAACATAAGCGTATGAAGCCCTACCCTAATCTTATTCGTTTTCTTTTTCATATAAATATTTATTTTTATTATCTGTTATTCATAAAAAGCTTTCTTGATAACATCCAATCTTGCTTTTCTTTCATCTAAAGAACTTCCTGCCGATCCATCGTGTCTAATTTCAAAAACTTCATTCTTTTTTGGATCATGAACAGGCCATTTTGGTAACCCCTCTCCATTTGGATTCCCTGTTTTAGCGAAGTTTGTCCAATAGGTATTCATCATACTGGCAACTTTTTTGTCATTTGGGGTAACTACAAAACCATTTCTTTCCATAAGGTTATCAAATACATAAGGAATTTCCGATGCATGAGAGGCTCCAAATCGCATACGTTCCTGCATAGATTCTGCCACATAAGAAAAAAGATAAACGTAAGCAGGAATACCTTCTGAAACAAAAGCATTTGCAGTGAAACGCGCAGGCTCTGCCCAAACTTTATCGGTATTAACCAAGGTCAGCATTCTTGCAAACTCGGTTGATCCATCTGGATCATAGGCTTTGGATGCCTCATTTTTATAATCCCCAAACATAGATAATAGTTCTTCTTTTGAATTGGCATTCACAAATCCTGCCGGTACTTCAGCACTGTTAGAACCAATAATTATGGGTACTTGGGTTTGTGAATTATCTTTGTATGAACTTTCGGCAGTTTCTATTACTAATTTTCCATCTAAAATAGGTCCTGAATAGGTAGGAACACCTCCCGGACCATCAGTTTCCTGACCTCCATCAATAATCTCTCCCACACTCAAAGAACGAAGCTTTTTCAAAGCATTGGCATCCGTTTTTTCTATTTTATGCCTATGAGCAAAATTAACTCCAATGGTTTCTGCTGAAATTGGATAATTTGAATCGGCATTTTCTTTATCAATGGGTCTTCCAGTTAAAACCCCATCACAACCACCTCCAGATTCAATAATTGCTTTATGAAATAGTCCTTTAGCCTCAGGGATTGTTAATAACGAATGTACTGAAACGCCGCCAGCCGACTCTCCAAAAATTGTAACGTTAGCAGGATCTCCGCCAAAATTAGCTATGTTTTTTTGCACCCATTTTAAAGCAGCAATTTGATCCATATATGCGTAATTTCCTTTGGCTTCATTTGGATGTTCATCACTTAATGCAGGAAAAGCAAAGAAACCTAATCTTCCCAAGCGATAATTAAAAGTAACAAGAATAACATCCTTCTTCGCAAAATTCTCACCCGAAAACCCAGGACTAGAACCACTACCAAAAACAAAAGCTCCACCATGAATCCATACCATCACCGGTAGCTTGCTTTTATGATTAACCGAAGTGGGTCTCCAAATATTCAAGGACAAGCAATCTTCTGATGAACCTTCTCTGATAGCCCCTGGATTTGGCGGATATGAAGCCTGAGCACAATCTGAACCGTACTTACTTGCGTCCAATTCTCCTTTCCATTTCAGTGCTGGTTGAGTTGGTCGCCATCTAAATTCTCCAACAGGTGGCGCTGCATAAGGAATCCCTTTAAAACTATCAACACCACCTTCGGTAACTCCTCGTACAATACCAGACACTGTTTCTACTTTTGGATACCCCTGCTGTGCTTTTACGGTATAACTATATATAACAATTAATATGGCTATTATTTTTTGAATTTTCATGGTAGATGGTTAATGACTATTACTATTTTTTTGTTCGTTTTCCCCAATAAATTATTAGGATAAATATATTTTCATTGCGTTATATTACTTCAAATTTTAATGTTCAATTTGATGGGAATCCCGAACACTACTAAAAGTTAAATCGAGTAATTTCCAGTCTCCACTTTCTTTTTTGTAGATTTCGGTTACCGTAAATTCGTTTGACACTTCATTTCCTCGAACTACAGCCAAAAGTGTAATCCGATTCCACAGAATTACAGTTTCCCCAAAAGTTTCTATAACCACATCATGAACGTCTGCTTTTTTATACCAAATACTCCCCGTTTTAATAATTTCTAATTCTCGTTCCTTTTTCCAAGAGCCACTCATATGTACAAATCTTGATTTATCGTCAAAGAGCTTTGCAAGTTCTTCCACATTTTTATTGGCCATCCACTCCCATTTCTTTTTAGAGAGTTCTTTTATTTCTGTTTCAGTGGTATTTTGAGCCAAAATTGGTGTACTTGTAAGGATTAAAAAAAGTCCAATAACTAATGTTCTCATAATAAGTTGTTTTAAATTTTCTATTTTTTAATTAATTCCCTGGTCGCTCCATTAGTTTTACAAAAGATAAATTGGCTAATTTCCAATTCCCATCAATCATTTTATAAACCTCGGTTACCATAAACGGATTGGTGACTTCGTTGCCGCCAACTTCTGCCAATAAGGTTATTCGGTTTAAAACAATGGCGGTATCTTCTCCTATTATATCAATAGTTACTTCGTGGATGTCTGCTTTTTTATACCAAATACCTCCGCTTTCTATAATGGCAAGTTCTCTATCTGTTCCCCAAGCACCTCCCATGTGGACAAATTGTGCGTCTTTATGAAAAAGTTTGGTTAGTTCCTCCACATTCTTATCGGCCATCCATTGCCATTTTTCTTTGGAGAGTTCTTTTACTTCTGCTTCTAGAGCATTTTGTGCTAGAATTGGTGTACTAGCAATAATTAAGAATAGGGTAACAATAAATGTTTTCATAATGATTTTGATTTTAAAGTTTGGTGATATTTGTTTATTATTTTCCTACGCGTTCCTGCAAATGTTTTGGATAGCGATCTCCTTGTACTTCTACTTTGGCAAAGGCATTATCTATTTCAAGAATAGCTTCTGATGATAAATTAATGGCCGCTGCACCAATATTCTCTGTTAATCGATGTGATTTTGTAGTTCCAGGAATGGGTGCTATCCACGGTTTTTGTGCAAGTAACCATCCTAAAGCAATTTGTGCTGGTGTTGCATTTTTATCATTTGCTATTTTTCCCAATAAATCTACCAATGCTTGATTGGCTTTTCGGTTTTCTTCACTAAAACGTGGAACTATGTTTCTAAAATCACTTTTATCAAATGCAGTCTCCGAATTAATTTTTCCAGTAAGAAAGCCTTTCCCTAGGGGACTAAAAGGCACAAAACCGATTCCTAATTCTTCTAATGTTGGGAGAATCTCTTTTTCAGGCTCACGCCACCAAAGCGAATATTCACTTTGTAAGGCCGTAACCGGCTGTATTGCATGTGCTTGTCTAATGGAAGCTACACTGGCTTCCGAAAGTCCAAAATGTTTTACTTTTCCTTCTTGTATTAAATCTTTTACCGTCCCAGCTACATCTTCCATGGGTACATTGGTATCCACCCGGTGTTGGTAGAATAAATCGATGACATCGGTTTTTAAATGTTTTAAAGATTTCTCGGCTACTTCTCGAATCCTTTCTGGGCGACTGTCTTGCCCTTGACTTGAATCGCCGTTTTTAAATCCGAATTTAGTAGCAATTACCACTTCTTTACGAAAAGGAGCTAATGCCTCCCCAACAAGTTGCTCGTTTGCTGCTCCATATGCTTCAGCAGTATCAAAAAAGGTAACGCCTTGTTCATATGCTTCACGGATCAATTTAATTGCTTGGTTTTTATCGGTAGCAGGACCATAACCAAAGCTAAGTCCCATACATCCTAAGCCTAGAGCCGAAACTTCCAAGCCATTAGTTCCTAATATTCTTTTTTTCATGTTTTTCTTTTTATTTATCGCCTGCTAAATATTCTTCATCTGTTACAGGTGCTAACCATTGTGTAGGTCCTTTTTCTCTTCCTGTAATGGCTATCTGTATAAATTCTTTATCAGCACTTGCGCCATGCCAATGAGGCGTATTGGCTGGACATTTTACCACGTCTCCTTTACGTAATATTCTTTTTGGACTCCCTTTTTCCTGATAATACCCAACACCGCCAGTTGCCAATAAAATTTGCCCGCTTGGATGCATATGCCAATTGGAGCGTGCTCCAGGTTCAAACGTAACATTTCCAACTCCATTTCGGTTTATGCTATCTGCTTTTACCAAAAAAGTTAGCCAGGCAGTACCTTTAAAATTATTATTTGTAATCTTTTCTCCTTTTGGATAAAGTAAAACTGTATCTTCAGTATTTTTATCATTAGGGTTACCGCAGGATGCTAATCCTACAAGGATACATGCTACTAAAATTGATTTTATTTTCATTTTTTTTTGTTTAAATATTCAATTTTCTTTCACTTAACCATTGTACTTTCTCGGGGTCTCTATGATCAAAAAACAAACTTTCTTGGGTATCTAAAGATTGGATACTTGCCATATCTTCAGCAGAAAGTTCAAAATCAAAGACATTGAAATTCTCTTTCATACGTTCTTTTCTTACTGTTTTTGGAATCGCAACAATATCTCTTTGTAATAACCAACGAAGAATTACCTGGGCTACAGATTTATTGTATTTAATACCGATAGTAGACAATATTTCATTGTGAAAAATATTATTTTTCCCTTCTGCAAACGGCCCCCACGATTGAATTTGTGTATTGTTTTTTTGAAAGAATTCTTGTGTATGGATTTGCTGATGAAACGGATGTGTTTCAACTTGATTAATAGCTGGTGTAAAACCACTATTCACAATTAAGTCTATAATTCTATCAGGGTGAAAATTTGCAACTCCAATAGCCTTTATTTTACCTTCATGATACAATTCTTGCATAGCTCTCCAAGAACCAAATACATCTCCATATGGCTGATGGATTAAATATAAATCCAAATAATCCAACTGCAATCTTTCCAATGATTTTTGAAAAGCCACCTTCGTATTTTCATAGCCCGTATCTTGCACCCAAAGTTTTGTCGTTATAAAAAGTTCTTCCCTATTAATTCCACTGTTTATAATGCCTTTACCAACGGCCTCTTCATTCATATAAGAAGCTGCTGTATCGATTAAACGATATCCAGTTTCAATGGCCTTTATTACCGAATTCTCACATTCTAATGGGTCAGGAATTTGGAAAACTCCAAAACCCAAAATAGGCATTTCAACTCCATTATTTAATGTTATATTATACATGTTATTCTTTTTATTTTTACTTCATTTTCATTCTTAAAGATACTCTTGGTAAAAATCCACCAACTTAGTTACGGCTTGCTTTACATATTCTGGTTTCCAATAAGTTTCTATATGTGTAGCACCATCAATAAGGAATAACTCTTTGTCTTTTGCATTGGAAGCTTTTGCAAATGCTTCATCTGTCATATATTTAGTATCTGCTTTACTACCCGCTATCATTAATAAAGGCTGATTAATTAAATCCATATCGGTAGCCGCATCCCAAGTCATAAGTTTAAGTAAACTACTCCTAGTGTATAAAAAGGTAGAGTTTGGATGTGCATGCGTTCTATAATAATATTCATACCCTTCTCTGTATAAATCTGTTTTAGTAGCTGTTATTTCCTTATCAGTAACGCTTGCAACACCTGCATAAATAATTTCTCCTCCGGCAGCTTCTTGAGCACGAGCATCACTAGCTTGTTTTAAACGCTCTTGAATAGTGTTTAACTGAGAATTCTGAAATCCGTTACGTCTTACTTCTCCAGAATTAAACATGCTCAAGGTAGCAACCGCTTTGAAACGCTTATCAGATTGCGTCGCTTTTAGCGTATATCCACCTCCTCCACAAATCCCAAAAGCACCAATGCGATCAGGATCAACTCCAGGGAATTGAGCTATAAAATCGGCCATACCTTGAATATCTTCCGTACGATAATATGGGTTATCCGTATGGCGAGGTTCTCCTCCACTTGCTCCTTGGTAGGCAGCATCTGCAGCAATAGTTATAAAGCCAGCTTCGGCCAAATGTTGAGCATACAATCCAGCTGTTTGCTCTTTAATCCCACCATTAGGGTGCGCAACTGTAATAGCCAAATACGTATTCTCTGGATTATAATTAGCAGGCGTATAAACATTAGCAGCTATCTCTAATCCATTTAACTTATAGGTTACAGGATGGATATTTACTTTTCCTTTTACATTTTCTGTAATTGCCCCTGCATACACTAATGTAAATGGATTTTGTTTATATGTTTCTTGAAGCGGAGCTACTTCTACAGTACTTTGTGCCATGATACTATAATTTACGGTTAGTAAGCTTATAAAAATCAATAATTCTATTCTTTTCATCTATTTAAATTTTCATAATTAATTCTTTTCCAATAATTTAATTATTTATAGGAGATATTGGTCAATACCTATTAAATGCCCATTATGGGCTTCCATTACTTATTATTCTTTAGATTGTAATAATTCCTTCAATACTGTTTCTGCAGCTGTTCCTTCTTGCCTGCCAACATGTTGCTTAATTATTTTAGTAAAATCTTGAAGTTGCTCTGCTGTCCAACCTTGGATTAAACAAATATTCATATGTGAGCGCAACATGGGTTCCGCTTTTTGTATACTGGCAATAACAGAAATAGTTACCAGTTCTCTTTCTTTATAGGTAAGTACATCACGTTCAAAAAGGTCTGCAAACAAATGTTCTTTTAAAAAGATTTCAATCTCAGGAGAAAATTTAGCATATCCTTTTTTAGGCCCATCGAGTGTTGTACCCACCAATTTGTCAAGGTTCGTTTTTCCTCTCGCGTATTTATCTCTACTATCTGTTATTGGAGAGGCTTCTGTCCCCCATACATCTTCAATTCCTTTTGCCTTTCTATCGTCTAGCACTTTAATAAAAGTTTGCAATCCCCTTATACTTCTTGGAAAACCACAGTAGGCATATAAATGGACTATTGCCTCCTTTATTTGATTTACTGTTAAGCCATTATCCAAACCATCGTTAAGCACTTTCTCTAGTTTCTTTAGATCCCCTTTTGCTGTATAAGATGCTACCAATACCAATGATTTCTCTTTTTCGGTAAGCGTCTCTTGAGATAAAATTCCTTCGCAAGCATTTAGAGACTGAGTACTTCCCACCGCCAAAAAGAAGATAGAAAATACCGTTAAAATTTTAGAAATATGCATGTCTTATTTATTTTATGTTTGTAATTTCGATAGTATTGTTTGTATTCATTGCAAATATCCGAACACATTAAGCCTGTTTACGTATACCAATTACTGTTATACTAACACGGATTACTGTTTTACACTATCTAGTTGATTTTAAATGAATAACAAGCAGTATCTTTAACAAAAAATTATAAATATGGAAGATATCATCACCTTCAATACGATAAAACAATACTGCGATTTTAACAATAACAAAGCTTTGCATCCACTGGTTGGGATTATAGATTTATCTAAAGCCGAACTAAGACAATTTACCCGTTTTCGATATAATTTTTATGTAATCTTTTTTAAAGAAATAAAATGTGGGGATCTCCGCTATGGCTGTAATTATTACGATTATGAAGAGGGAACCCTTGTGTTTTTAGCCCCGGGACAGGTTATCGGTGAAAATAAACCAGAATATTACCAACCGAAAGGCTTTGCTATGGTTTTTCATCCAGATTTTATTCTTGGAACTTCGCTTGGTCAGCGTATGCAGGAATATACTTTTTTTAATTACGAAGTAAATGAAGCTTTGCACCTTTCTATACCCGAAAGGGATATGATTAAAGATGTTTATGCAAAGGTAAACCATGAATTAGAGCAACTTATAGATAAACACACCAAGAGTTTGGTCATCTCTAATATCGAGTTGTTTTTAAATTATTGTGTGCGGTTTTACGATCGGCAGTTTATTACTCGAACCAATGCGAACCAAGATATTATAGCTCGTTTTGAGAAACTGCTAAACGACTATTTTCATTCCGACAAGGCTGAAAAACTTGGCTTACCTTCCGTTGCCTATTGTGCAGAACAATTGTTTATCTCCCCTAATTATTTAGGAGATATGATAAAAAAAGAAACAGGAAAATCTCCTCAGGAACATATACAGCTAAAATTAATTAGCATTGCTAAGGAACGCATTTTTGATCCCTCCAAAAGTATCTCTGAGATAGCTTATGAACTAGGTTTTAAATACCCTCAACACTTTAGTAAAATGTTTAAAAAAGTTACAGGAACAACCCCCAATGATTATAGATTGATGAATTAATTTTTAAAGTTCCAGTTTTTAAATTGCGAATTACTTCTATTTAAAGTGAATTCCAGATTTTAAATTATTATTTGTGAAGATAATAATGGTTTTAAACAATTATTCATAAGTGGTTACAAGTAATTATTAAGTGTATTGCCATGTTCTAGAATTTAAATTGAGGGTAACATCTTGTACAAACAATAAACTGTAGTACTTGGGTCATTAAACATTAGGCTCTTGGGTTTAGTACTAAATAAGAAACATTCTGCTGTTTGTAGCTATAATTAGCCGTTATGTAAAATTGCCGCACGCCAATACGCTCGATTGCTTTTTTAAAATAATTATGCTTTCACATTAATTTTTTAAAACACAATTTCCAACCGCATTGCCTATAATACTCCCCAAATTTAGGACAGGAAATTAAGTTGTAATTTTAACCCTGTCAATATGAAAACATCAAGAAGAAAATTCAGCGCATCCTTTAAGGCCAAAGTAGCCATTGAAGCGATAAAAGAGCAGACAAGTATACCTGAACTTGCTGCCAAATTTGAATTGCATCCAGCCCAAATATCCAATTGGAAGCGAGAGTTTTTAAAAAACGCAGAACTTGCTTTCGAGTCCAAATCAGAAAAAGATACTCCAGCTGTGGATACCGCACCGCTTTATAGTAAGATCGGTCAATTACAAGTTGAGAATGATTTTTTAAAGAAAGTCTTGGGCAAATGAGTACTACTGAAAGAAGACAAAAGGTAGTAAAATCTCATCCAAGGCTGAGTCTTGCACAACAATGTAAAATCCTTAACATTCATCGCTCTGGTCTGTATTATAAGCCTAAAAGTGAGAGTCCATTGAATTTAGAACTGATGAAGGCAATAGATGCGCAGTTCCTGGAACACCCCTATTATGGAGTCGAACGGATGACTGATTATCTCATCCTTGATCTTGGCTACCACGTAAATGTGAAAAGAATAAGACGGCTGTATAAAATTATGGGATTACAGACCATATATAGAAAACCTAAAACCACCATCAGGGATCCTAAAAACTATAAGTACCCTTATCTCTTGAAGGGCTTAGTAATAGACCGCCCTAACCAAGTATGGCAGACTGACATCACCTATATTCCTATGTTCCGTGGCTTTATGTATATGAATGCTATCATTGATGTATATAGTAGAAAATACTTAATTGGAGTATTTCAAACTCAATGGACAAACAGTGGTGTATCGAGCTTCTTAGAGACACTATCGCTCAATATGGCAATACGGAGATCCATAACTCCGATCAAGGGTCACAATATACCAGCTCCGAATATATTGAAGTGCTTAAAGAACATGATATTCAAATACCTATGGACAGCAAAGGAAGAGCTTTGGATAACATTTTTATTGAGCGCTTCTGGAAGTCTCTTAAATATGAAAAGATCTATCTAAACCCACCAAACGGAGGTCTAGATCTCTATCAAATGGTCACGGAATATATTGAATTCTATAACACCAAAAGAAGGCATACTGAAATAGGAAAAGTACCACCTGATCAAATTTATAATACAAAAAGAATAGCATCATAAATAATTAGATATATATTTAAACTGTCTTACAGATGGGGAGTAGTGTAATATTTAGAACTTCAATTAATCCTTTTTTTTAATGTTTCATTATCTTTTGTCTTGAAACAAAAGAAACAAAAATTCAAGGCTGCATATAATTTTGGAAACAATTAACGGCTCATTCACTATATTTTAGGAAACATTGAAACTCATTAACATTGCTTTGAAATCCCTTGTGTAATTTAAACTCTTAAGAAAAGGTATTACTAAACCCCTAAAATATGGACGCTCTTTTCGCCTATTGTTTTGACTAAAATTTTATGAGGCCGAATAAAACATCGAGATTCTATTTTACATAATAATATATGAGTTATACCTTTAAAAAGCCATCTTCATATTTTAATAACTTTATGATTTCTTTGCCTAAAATATATAATTTTGTAACTCCAATATCAGGGTAATATCCGTCTTTATTTTCATCAATATTTTCTGCATTTACTATAGCAGTTTCAATATCAGGAGCATAAATATCTAAATTATATCCGCCATTAATCTGTTCACTTAGTAATTGTTTCATATGAGTAGAATTTTCTGGAACAATTTTAATCTCACTTTTATGATAATAAAGCCAAACTTCAAAACATTGGTTACTGATTCCAATAAACCAACTTGATGTTATTTGTGTTAAATGATATAATTCATCAATACTTTCTCTTTCCCACCTATCAATATCCAAAATAAACCACAACTGATCCTCAAACTCATTTTCCCAACCATTTTCTTCAACATATTCAGCAGCTCTATCTTTCAAATGATTTGGAGCTGACTCCCCCTTATTAGAGCCAATTGGTGCTATCGTCTTTACAATCAATTTTTGAGATTTTTTATCAAAATAATTGAAATATTTTGCTTCTCTTTCTCCTTCACAAATTAGAATAAACTTTCTTGCATCTCTGAAAGGTTCATCTTTTTTGTATTTTCTATTTGATTTTTTAATTGGAGGCATACTCAGTCCAGTTTAAATCTTCAAAATTTGCAAGCATTGGAATACCTCCAAACCTCCTATTAAGGTAACCTTTTCTAATATCTAAATCAGTTCGGATTTTCTTAAATTCAGCTAAAGTTTTAAACTCTGTATTACCTGTTTTCTTATTTTTTTCTGCAAACCAAATTTCATCTGGTCTCAGCATATTTAAATCTAATAAATTTGATTCGTGAGTTGTAAAAATTAATTGGCCTTTAATATCCTTTTCACTTGATAATTTAGTTAAAAAGCCTTTTAATAGACTTGGGTGTATACTACGCCCTATTTCATCTATTACAAAAACGCTTGGGGATTCATCTGAAACAATAAGACTATAGAGCATTGACATAAACTCTATTAGCCTTTTAGTACCATCGGATTCTTCACTTAAAGAAAATAAATTATCAACCCCGAAACCAGTATGTTCAATATATAGTTTTTTTAATATTGCCTTTTTGTTTTCTAAAGTAGCAATCATATCCACTCCTAAATGAACATTAGAATCTAGGTTTTTTTCTAATTCACTAATTATTTCATCTGTAAAATCCTTATCATCTTCTCCAAAATACTTCTTCAAATCAAAAGATTTAATATGTAAATCTTTTATTCCAGTATCAAAACTACATAACATATCTTTAGTGAAATCCATAAAAGAATTCTTATCCATAAGTTCCGTTAATAGGTATTTTGGTTTAGAATTTGGGAAAATTATTTGCATGCTTAAAATCCAATCTGTTACGATTTCTGCTTCAACAGATAATTTACCTAATTCAATTTCGCTAATTTCTGACAAAAAAAGTTCTTCAGATTTCACTTTCTTTTCATAATGTTCTTTTAAAATCTTACTTTTTTGAGTTTTTACAAGGCTTTCATTAATATCAATTTTACTTACACCTTTCTTCGATACAGTTCTGTCAAATATTAATTTATCTTCTTTACCAATGTTTGAATTGTATAAATATTCATTGATAATTTCTCCTTTATATACCTTTACTCCATAGATGTATATTTTCTCATTAGTTAAAAACTCAATTTCAAAGCTTGAAGGCTTACCTTTGTTACTTTTAAAAATAGAACTTTCAAACTTTATAGCTTTTCCTTCCATTACACAACTTCTTAGATAGTCTAAGGAATCCACCAAATTTGATTTTCCAGAAGCATTTGCTCCATAAATTGCGGACAATTTCAGAATATCGATGTTCTTATATTTGTGTACGTGGTTATCAAATCTTCTAAAATCTCCAGTAAAAAGATTAAATTCTGTAGAATTATTAAAAGAAAGAAAATTAGATATATTATATCTTAATAACATTTTATTACGATTTTTTCGTTGTAAATATATATAAATATAACAATAATAACCTTATTTAGCTCAATAAAAACGATATTTACGTTAATATTAACATTTCATACATATTACGCTTCCCTCCTACGTCGTCGCATAAAAAGTATTCCATTAACATTGCAGAAGAAACTTTTGAGTATAAATTTTTTCAATAAACTTTAGAAGAACTTTCGCTTTTAACCAAAGCTCAAGTTACATAACGCAGAACATTATAGTGCAAATGTTCACTATGTTGTTTAGGACATTGTTTCCATTTGATAGCTATAATGTAGTATTATGTAAAATATCCCAGAAGCATTTGTTTTCATAAGAATAAATAGGAACTTGGGTCATTAAACTATTAAGCGGTTTGCTTCGCAGAGTTTTTTAAAACATTATGTATCTATAATTAGCCGTAATGTAAAATAGCCACTACCAAGCGCTCGATTGTTTTATAAAATCAAATTGCTCTAACAATTTACTTATAACACAAATGCATAGCATTCATGAGCACATTTAAAAAACAATAATAATTAGCGAATAATTATCCAACGCTTGCCAACGCCAAAATAAAAGCTAACCTTTCTTTTATTAAAATCTAAATATATTATCAACTAAATTTTCATCAGATCGGGTTCCATAAGGATCAATAGCAATATAATTAGGAATTTCATTTACTATAAACTTAACTTCAGTGATCTCTTTATTAATTTGTTTCGACTGATAGTATAATACAGAGCTATCATCTTTAACTAAAGAAGGATGTGTTATGAATATTCCTAATTTAACAGGTTCATTAATTCCTACTTCAATTATTTCTCCATTGCTTAAAGTCTCAAAACGCTTTGATTTTATAGTCGCTATAATCTCATAAGTTCCATTTTCTAATGCTATATACGAACTCTCCTCAATGCTTAAGTCGTAGGTGATTACTTTTTTAAACCAATCTTCAAGTAAATGATGGGATTCTTTTGGCGTTTCTTGATAAATCATTTCTAAAAATTCAATGGTATTTGCTTCTAATTTGGAACTACTTCGGTGTCTATCGGTTAGGGCTTTTATAACTTGGTTAAGCTGATTCTCACCAATAAGATCTCGCAATGCTAACATAACATTTAAAGCTTTTCCATAAGAAATATAGCCTTGACCAAGAACTTTATAAACTGGTGGTTCCGGGTCGCTTGCAAACGAGCGACCAGAAAAATAACGCCTTCTTGCATTTTCGCTTAACTCATAAACAGCAGCTTTTCCATACATTTTTTCCATGACAACGGCTTCGGTATATTTTGCAAAGCCCTCTACAAAAATAGATCCACCTGCAACTGGTTTTGCAGACAAGGTATGTCCCCAATATTGATGTGCTACTTCATGAATGGTCCTTTTGGCAACCAAATTGAAAGTCTCATCATTTCTAACATCTGCTAGAAACAATCGGTCTTCAACCATACTTATCACTCCTGGGTGTGCAAATCCACCAAAGGACCAATGTGACGGAATTTCTGCTATTCTAACATGGTCAAAAGCATAGTCTCCAAAGTTTTCCTCACAATAATCTATGGTTTGTTTGGTACTATTTTCAATGTCTTCAATATTAAATGCATGTGCTGCATCATAATATTGCTCTATAGAAATGCCTTTATAATCCACTTTTTTGGTTTTATAGTAGGCTGAAAAATAGGCAATCATTGGTATGACTTTATTCTTGGTTTTATAATGAAAATAGTTCCTATTATTTTCTGACCATTGTTTTACCAAGCTACCAGAACTCAAAGCCATCTGGTTAATACTTGTAGAAACAATGGTTTCAAAGTTTATTTTTTCACTATTAAAATCTTCAAGTGCAATATGTTGGTCTGTACTATTTTCTTTTTCACGTTTCGGTAAATTACGTTTTTCACGTTCAATGTTGTTCGTTATTTCTAGACTAGAACTGTAACCCAACATAGGCTCAAAATCTCTATGCGTAATATATGTTCCGTTTTTCACAATCGTTTTATCTACTTCGTACCCCTTCAACTTATGCTTCAATTCAAAATTATAGCGTACAGAATCATTGGGTTGTAACGGTTTTTTAAAGTGAAATATATAAATGCCATAAATACTGTCGTATGTTACTAAATTTGCGTTTTCAATAGTTATAGACTCTAACGGAAGGCGCTCTGTTACAAATACCTTTGATAAGGGTTTGACATTTCCATTTTTCAATATATAATCCGCTGTTACGGTATAATGCCTTTCCTCTGGAAAAATTGCAACTTCCGTTTTTCTTGACGTTGGAAATGGTCGCACTAAGTCTTCATACCGTTTGAACTTTTTTTCATAGTGCTCTTTAAAATCTAAATTATCAGCTGTGGTTTCATAATCTGAAACAATATTCATATTGTAAAAAATCAGACTTCCGAAACCAATAAACACTAAAATTAAAAATGAAAAGGATACCTTTTGAATAGTTGTATAACCGTTTATAAATTGCTTGAGTTTCGTTGAAAAGTTAGCCACTACGCCTCTATTCCATATTTTAAAAGAGACGAATACCAGCAACAATCCAAAGGATAACCAATACATAGCTAAATGATTGAATAGTCTTAAACCACCATAAAAACCATTCATGTTTGTATAGAAAACTCGTGGCATAAATCCAAGGCTTGTTAATGGATGTTCTAATCCAATAGTGCTGGATTTTAGGCTTCCCAATACAATCAAGCCGAAGATTCCCATGCCTAAATATTTACTTTTTGCCAAACTGTTAACAAACAAGGCAATCATACTGAATACAGCAAGTTGTAATCCGTAATGATAAAATAAAGAAGCGTATAGATTAAACTCAAAATTTGTGTAGTTTAAACTTAACTGAAATAGCATACACGTAATAATTCCAGTGGTAATTAGAATAACTGGTAACAATAAAATGGCAAAGAACTTAGAGAGAAAGAACACGCTATTTTTTGTTGGTACCGCATCTACAATTAGATTAAAGTTTAGGCTATGTTCTTTCCAAACAATTTCGGCACTATAAAAAATGATTAAAATGAGACTGAAAAGCGTTAACGGATTTACTATTAAACTTATAAGTTGATTTGTAAATGGGTATTGGCTTACACCATATTCTCCACCACTAATAACGGTACTATACAATTCTGAAAACACAATAGCTAACCACATAATTAATACGGCTATAAATGGTAAACTTTTAAAAACACTAGTTAACTCTATTTTTAATAATGAGAAAAAGGCTAAATACTGTGCTTTAAAATTATGTGTTGTCTGTAAAGGTTTATAAGCTACTAATTGAGTATTTTTGTTTATAGATCTTTTAGCTTTTTTTACTTTTTTAGTGATTTTTCGAAAGGAAAATAAGCTGTAGGTTCCAAGTAATATTCCCAAACCAACTACTATCCAAATCAATCTATTCCATAAAAACAATCCGGAAAACGATAGTAATTGTGAGTTTTTTTGAAAAGGTGTCCAATATTGTGTTTGCTCAAAAAAAGCAGCCACACCAAAAGGGTCTGCAATTGCTGCAAAAGCCATAGCTTCTGGTGACGCGGGAATAGATTGTGCTAATAAAGGCGAATTTAAAAATAGAGAACAAATAAAATATAACATGTAAACAAATACGGCACTTACATAAGTTGCTATACTATTTTTTGTTATGGCACTTACAGAAAATATGATCGCTGAACATATAAATAGATTTGGTACAACAATGTATAGCCATGGTTGAACATAGGTCAGTAATTGAAAATCACCTAAACGTTCTACATCCAAATCAGAAAAATAGTTTCCTAAGATATAGCCTAAAATAAATGGCGTAAAAGCTAAAATGCTAAATATAAATGTACCTAAAAACCGGCTCCAAAAGTAATATGCCTTTTGTATAGAAGAACTGTAAATAAGCAATTCCATATTGTGCTGCTTATCGCGAAGCATGGCACTAATGGCAAAGAACATGATAATAAATACACTCCCTAATGTAAATAAACTTGTATGAAAATATACTTGATAAACTGAATTATAATCAACTTCAGTTGGTGCAAACCCTTGCCTACCAACAAAAATTCCCAAGAATAAAAATAAGATGGCAAATATGGGGAATGCGCGCTGTTTTACTTGATAAAAAACTTCAAATTTTAATAATTGCGTAAACATAACTTATTGTTTTTTTGTTGGATTATTAAAAAGTGTAGTGAAATAAAAATCTTCTAAATTGGGAGTAATTAATTGAAAACCTTCTTCTGGTTTTTTATCAGACAATACTCTAATTTGGGTGTCACCTGCAACTAATTTTGTTGAGATAACATCAAAGGTGTTTTTGTATACTTCAATGTCTTTTTTAGGTACTATCTTTGTCCATATTTTGCCTTCAATACTCGTCACTAAATCTTTTGGGTTTCCTTCAGAAATAATTTCACCATTAGATAATATGGCCATTTTAGGACACAAGTTTCTAACATCTTCAACAATATGTGTCGATAAAATAACAATAACGTTCTCCCCTATTTCGCTCAATAAATTCAAAAATCGATTGCTTTCTTCAGGATCTAAACCAGCTGTTGGCTCATCCACAATAATTACTTGCGGATTTCCTAATAAGGCTTGTGCAATCCCAAAGCGTTGACGCATGCCTCCAGAAAAGGTATATACCGATTTTTTTCTGTGTTGATAGAGATTCACTTGCTGTAACAAGGCTGTTACCTGGTTCTTACGCTGTTTTTTGTCTACTATACCTTTTAAAATCGCCAAATGATTGAGTAATTTTTCTGCTGAAATTTTAGGATATACACCAAACTCTTGAGGTAAATAACCCAAATGCTGTCTAACATGTTCAGGCTTTTTTATGATATCAGAATCGTTAAAAGAAATACTTCCTGAAGTTGGTTCTTGTAGTGATGCAATGGTTCGCATTAAGGAAGACTTGCCAGCTCCATTTGCGCCTAATAATCCAAACATGCCATCGGTGATTTCCAAATTAATGTCGTTTAATGCCTTAACGCCATTAGGATAGATCTTGCTTAAATTATTGATTTGTAATGTATTCATATCTGTCGATTTGTAATTGATGTGCTATTTTAGTTTTAATTTGAGACAAACATAAATTGAAGAAAGCCTCCTTTATAATTTATATGATGTAAGCTGATTATATGAAGTCAAAAAACATGAAAAGCTGTATGAATCCTATTTCATGCTAAAAATTATAGTGTTGGTGTTAATTTTAGTAGTGTCTACCAACTTTCTTGTTAATACATGATTACATACTTACTTTTGCTGTATGGTTGAGTACATCAAAAAAAACAGAGCCTTTTTAATAGCACTAATTATTATACCTATATTTTATATGTTGGATTATTTTGGTGTTATAAATATTCCTGAAGATGAGCCACTTGAAGTAATATTAATTACACTGTTTTGGTGGTGGGTCATAGCATTGCCTATTCATAATTATAACTATTTAAAGCGTAAAGGTGCTACCATACTTAAGGTTATAGTGCTGATTGTTGTTTTTATCGTAGCATTAGGTGTAGATACTTTGATGGATATGCCAGATAATCCAGTGACTTTTATACTATTAATGGGGTTTTGGATTGGTGTTGTGTATTTACTGATTCCTACATTTATAAATAAATATTGGAAACTCATTGCGCTTATTTATATACCACTATTTATATATTTTCTTTATTTAAGGTTATTTTCTGGTGGTTTAGAAGCCTATTTAGAAATTAAAAAAGAGTTTCCATTTTACGTGTTCTTTTTACCCATTCCGGTATTATTTTTCGTTTGGGTGTACGAACAGTGGAAATGGTTTAGAAATTTAAAAGCTGAAAAATCTAAAACTGAACTTTCACTTTTAAGAACGCAGATAAATCCTCATTTTTTCTTCAATACCCTAAATAACTTGTATGCCTTAACCGTAAAACAATCTGAAAAAGCACCAGAAGTCATTTTAAAATTATCTGATATGATGCGTTATACTATTTATGAAGGTGAAAAGGACATGGTAAAGATTAAAGACGAAATAGAATATTTAAACAATTACATTGAATTACATAAAATACGTTATAAAAAATCTGTAGAGATTACGTTTAATCATGATGTGGATACCAGTTTAACTATTGCACCTTTGTTGTACATTATTCTTTTAGAAAATGCCTTTAAACATGGAATTGAAACTTTAGCTGAAAACGCTTTTGTACATATTAACTTAAATGAAGAAACAGATTTTATTATTTTTTCAATTGAAAATAATTTTGATCCCAATGAAATTAGTTTATCAAAGGGAATAGGCTTACAAAATTTAAAAAGAAGATTATCTTTATTATATAAAAACAAACATGAGTTAAAAGTTGATGTGTCAAACAATCTATATATAACAACCTTAAAGATTGCTAAACATGCTTAAGTATATAATTATTGATGACGAACCGTTGGCTCATGAAATAATTGAAGAGTTTTGTAGTATGTTACCGCATTTACAATTAGAAAAAAATTGTTACAGCGCTATGGATGCCATGCAGTATCTAAATGAAAATACTGTCGATTTTATGTTTTTGGATATTAATATGCCTAAATTAAAAGGTTTAGATTTTTTAAAAACATTATCAAATCCTCCAAAAACCATAGTTACAACGGCTTATAAAGAACATGCAATTGAAGGTTTTGAATTAAACGTTGTAGATTATATTTTAAAGCCTTTTAGTTTAGATCGATTAGTAAAAGCTGTAAATAAAGTTTCTGAATCCCAGGCTTTAAAAACTATTACAAAAGAAGTTGCTTCTAAAACTTCTATGAGATTCTTTGTAAAAGGTGATAAAAAACACCATCAAATAGATTTGAATGATTTGCTATATATTGAAGCTTATGGTAACTACACCAAACTTTTTTTAAAGAACGAAATGATTATTAGTCACGAAAAAATATCGTACTACGAATCTATTTTAAAGAAAGATAATTTTTTAAGAGTTCATAAATCGTTTCTTGTAGCTACAGATAAAATTAAATTTATAGAAGGTAATCGTATTTTAATAAACGAGCATAGAATTCCTATTGGACAAACATACAAAAGCAATGTAAATAAGCTATATAACAGTTAATTCCCATTCCACACACATTATGCTTCCCTCCTACGTCGTCTCATAAAAAGTGTTCCATTAACTGTAGTATAAGAAGCTTTGCAAGAAAACTTTTAAAAGAAAAATCAGCATTATAGTGCAATCCAAAATCTTTATTATAAAGTTCTATTGTTATTTCTTTCCTTTTTTAATAGTTACCAAGCTATTTATAATCATATTTTTAAAATATTCTTCTGGAGGTTGACTTTTAATTTGCAGTATGTTATTAGTTGTACTGAAATCAACAATTGAGAATTCTTTAAAATGTTTATTTTTATAATTTATCATTTTGTTTACAACTTTCCCTTGTTTATGCCTGCTAAGCATATCTTTAAACATTTTATCTCCAATAACTCCTTTCTTTAAGGCTAAATTCCATGCTTCTATACATATTTCAAACACCTGTACTGTTGTCCATTTTTCAGGTAAGCTATCATCAAACTGCTCATATATTTCCATAATCATTTCTGAATATTTTGGACTACTTTTTTTCCATATATTTCTTTCATAGCTAAATTTATTTATATAATCATCTAAATATACTGAATTATCAAAGGATGTTTTTTTGAATTCCTAAGTAAACCTTCACTACGAATCCTAATGCATATTTCGGGTTTAATTTAAAGTGTATGGGTAAAACTGCACCCCCTTCCTCCTCCTTTTATCAATTCAAAAACAATTTCGTAAAAAATCTAGTTAATTAGCATTATTTACTACATTACAGTTAGTATTAATTTAATAATATTTAGATATGAAAAATGTAATTCAAAGTAAGTTTTCTGAGGAAGACAGAGTAGAAATCCGTAATGGAGTTAACAGTTTGATGGCGTTAATAGAAGGGAAAGTAGCAGCTTTAAATGAGGAAGAACGTTTAAAATACGGATCTATTAATGAGGTAAATAAGCTTTTTGTTAATAAGGTTAAATCTTATTCTGATGAGAGTCCTAGCTTGCGGTCGCCAGATGTGGATTGGGTTGAGTTTAGAGCAGATTATGATATGCGTGCATTTTTAGAAAGTCAAATACAATCGCTTTCTAGTGTGGTATATCAGTTGGAGAGTACCAAAAAGCTTCACGATTATGATAATTTCCAAGATTCTTTAATAGATTATAACTATACACAGTATAAAAAGAATGCCCAAGACAGTGGATACTCTGAAAAGCTAACCGAATTAAAACAGTTTTTCCCACGTACCAAAAAAAGTAACAATCAGAATATTGAAGAATAACAAGATTTTCATTTCTATTAATTTAAGCCACTAATTCACAAATCTATAATTCCTTTCTGCTAATTTGTGAATTAGTGACATATAGAAGAGTTTCTTCTTGATACTTAATACTATTTCAGCTACAAATACACGGATATAATTTCTTAATACTTATAATACTCTTAATACTATATCCGTTTACGTATCGATACGTAAAAATATACGTTCGCTACCTAAACGTATACGTTACAGACGTATAAATTTAACCTCTATACACCCGTTGTGCATTTAGGCAATATTGATTTTTAGGTTATTGATATTTCTGTTGAATTCAAATATGTTTATATATTGAATGACCGTCATAGCCGTAATCTTAGATAATATTCTGTTTTTGAATCCCTCAAAAGATTTAGCATAATTCCTTCGAATCATAAATTGGTCGCAAAGTTGAGAAAACAATGTTTCAATACGCTTTCTGGATTTCTTAAAAACGTACGGCTGCTCCCTATAGTTATGCTGGTTTGTTCTCATAGGGGTTTCAAGTCTAATATTATGATATTCAAATAAATTCAATTGATATTCAGCCGACAAATACCCTTTATCACCAAGTAATATGCAATCACTTAATTGATGCTTTATATCCTTTAAATAATTAATATCGTGCACAGAGGCTGGACTAATATCCATACTTTCGATAACACCCTGAGCAGAACAGACAGCATGTAATTTATATCCATAATAATGGCTTGATTGACTTGCACAATATCCTTTTTCGGGCAGACTGTAGTTTTGTTCTTTACATATCTTACTTCTAGCGCTTCTTGATAATTTACAGACCTCTAACGGCATACTGTCAACAATATAACAATGCTCAGATTTATTCAACTTTCTCACTAATGCCTTGCGAAGTGATTCTCTAAAAGAAAACAACTTACGCTTTCTTCTATTGTAGACACTGCGCTCTATTTTGCTGGATAGACCAGCAGGTAACATTCGAAAAAGCTGGCATTCACTATCAACACTCATATATTCTGATGTTAAATCAATAGCTATAAGCTCTTTATCTCTTAATTTAGGTTTACGGATTTGATGTAAATAATCCATTTTACAATCCAATTCTTTTAAAACCTTGAGGATTTTGTCGTAATTTGCTTGAAAGTTGTGCATATAAATTATAGTGTGGTTACTACAATTTACTGCATTTTAGCAGTTTGCACAACTTTTTCTAAATGCACAACGGGTTCTATACGTATGCGTTTACGTTAGGCAACGTAAAAACTTCTATTTTTTACGTAAACAGCTCTATTTTTTACCTAAAACGTATTAAAAAAGAGAATCATCAAGTAGAATTTAACTCTTCTGTGAGGAGAAATTAATCTTCTATAGCTTGATAAATTAAAGCTCTAAGTTTATCGTGGTCGTCCAAACCGTTAGCAGGAATTAATTGTGTAAAATAAACTACTAATAGGTCTTCAGCAGGATCCACCCAATACGTAGAATGGTATGCGCCTCCCCAACCGTACTCTCCTACCGAGCCTAAGGTTCCTCTTTTTCCTAAATCTTCTAAAACAGTAAACCCTAAACCAAATCCTACGGCTCCTGTAGTGGTAAATTTAGCTTCTGATAAATTATTGGTGGTCATTAATTCCACCGATTTTCTAGATAATATACGTTGACCATCTAGCGTTCCTTTATTTAGCATCATCTGTAGAAATCGGGCATAATCGTTTGCAGTACTTACAAGTCCAGCGCCACCAGAAAAACTCGTTTTTGGTCCGCTAACATAATTACCTTGAGAAACCATAGTACCTTCTACAGGAGCTTTTTCAATTCCATCTTCCGTAGCCGAATATACAGTTGCTACGCGCTTACTTTTATCCGCTGGTACATAGAAATAGGTGTCGCCCATCTGTAGCGGGTTAAGAATTTTGGTATGTAAAAAATTATCCAAATTACTTCCAGAAACAATTTCGATTATAGCTCCTAAAATATCTGTATTGTAACCATATACAAATTTTTCTCCAGGTTGTGCTTCAAAAGGTAAACTTGCCATTTTCTTTACGGTTTCTTGGATAGGTTCTTTTCTATCAGCAAAATACCAACCCTGAATTCCTGCTTTCTCCCATTCCTTGGCTGCTACACCTCCACCATAACCAACTCCAGAGGTATGCGTAAGTAAATCGTGAATTGTAATTGGGCGTTTAGCAGCTACTACATCATAACTTCCATCTTCTTTTGCTACCGCTACCGTTGTTTCTTTAAATTCTGGAATATATTTTCCTACAGGATCCGATATTAATAATTTTCCTTCTTCTTGCAACATCATAATTCCTACACTTACTATAGCTTTTGTTTGAGAGGCTATTCTGAACATAGAATTTTTCTGCATCGGGATATTTTGTGTTACATCTTGATACCCATCTGCTTCAAAATAAGCTACTTTACCATGCCTTGCTACTAAAATTACCGATCCTGCTAATTCTTTGTCTTTTGAATATTGCTGAAATGTTTTTGTAAGGTATGTAAGTCTTTCAGTAGAAAAACCTACTTCTTCAGGTTTTACCTGTTTTAAACTTTGTGCTGTGAGTACGTTACTAAAGCTTGTAAATACTACTAAAAAGAATATAAATTGAAGGATCTGTTTTTGGGTCATGATATGTTGATTTTTTAAATATTGAATAAAAGTATAAAATAATTTTATTTCAAGAACATTACTTATGTTTATTGGACATAGAATAGTAGTACATTCTTTATAGTTTCTATAAATTTCAGTCACAAATTCACTAATGTATTTCCCTGTTAATAATGATAATAGTAATAAAAATTAATTAGTGTATTCGTGGCAAAAAAACTTCTTAATACTATTTTTGTGGTTTGAGCCACAAATTCACTAATGTATTTCCCTGTTAATAATGGATAATAGTAATAAAAATTAATTAGTGTATTCGTGACAAAAAACTTCTTAATATTATTTTTGTGGTTTCAGTCACAAATTCACTAATATATTTCCCTGTTAATAATGAATAATAGTAATAAAAATTAATTAGTGTATTCGTGGCAAAAAAAAACTTCTTAATACTTAGTACTATATACTTAATACTATTTTTGTGGTTATGGATACTAAATCTAAAAACATACAACTCCAATACCAAGGCTATTTAAATACGCCTTTGTTATGGGAACAGACTAAATTATATGGTTTGAAACAGCTGTATTTACCAATGGTAGCTACAGCTGTTTTTAATAGAGTAACAGCTAGTAATTTGCGTTTGGGAAAGTTGGTAGAACAATTTGTTAGTACGCAGTTATCTCAATATGAATTTATTAATGTTCTCTTAGAGAATTTTCAAGTTCAAAATGGAAAGCAAACCATAGGAGAGTTTGATTGTATTCTAGAATATGATGAAAAGCCTATTCATTTAGAAATTATATATAAGTTTTATTTATATGATGAAAATGTAGGAACCTCAGAAATAGAACATTGGATTGGTCCAAATAGAAACGACACCCTTTTAAAGAAACTTACCAAACTAAAAGAAAAGCAACTTCCCCTACTCTATAATATACATGCAAAAACAGCTTTAGAAGCTTTAAATTTAAAAGCAGAAACTATAGAGCAACGAGTCCTTTTTAAAGCTCAATTATTTATTCCGTATACTAAGAGGCAAGTTGAGTTTAAAACGTTAAATGAAGCTTGCTTAAGCGGTTTTTATATCAATCATACAGAAATCGATCGGTTTAAAGATTGTAAATTTTATATCCCTTCAAAGAAAAATTGGCTCGTAGAAGTTCATTCTAATGTAGCTTGGCAAACATACTCTCAATTTTCTATAATTATAAGAGAGTTAATAGCTCAAAAAATGGCTCCTTTATGTTGGATTAAATTCCCCAACGGAACCCTCCAAAAGTTTTTTATAGTATGGTGGAGTTACAAGGAAAAAACTGACAACTGAATACTTTCCTTTATATTGAAAAATTGAAAAATTGAAAAATTGAAGGATTGAAGGATTGAAGAAGTCGGAAGTCTGAAGATAGAATGCAGTGTTCAATGTTCAGTAGGCATACATTTTCAATCAAGAGTCAGGAATGTAAAAAAGTTAATGAGTTAAAGGAAACAAGAATAAAAATAAGGAAGAATGATTTTTCTGAAAATAAAAAAAACTGCTTACAGCAAATAGCTTATAGCATAAAGCCTCCTGACTTCGGACTTCTGCCTTCAAACCTTTTTTATCTTCAAATCATCTAATTAACTCATTCACAAATTTAAAACTTTACCCCTCTGAACCTTTGCCTCTTTGTCACTTTGAGTTAAAAAGAAAAAACTGCTTACAGCGTATAGCTTATAGCATAAAGCCTTCCGACTTCGGTCTTCAGTCTTCTGACTTATTTCTTATTCCTACATTTTCAAATCTTCAAATTAGTATAAAGAATATAGAATAAAGAGAAGAGAGTATAGATTTTTCTTGACTCTTGATTCCTGACTCTTGATTGAAAAAGAAAGAAGTTGGAAGTCCGAAGCCCGAAGTAAAAAGTTACGCTGTTATGTAGTTACGATGTTACAAAGAAAAAACTGCTTACAGCAAATAGCTTAAAGCATAAAGCCTCCCGACTTCGGTCTTCAGTCCTCCGACTTATTTCTTATTCCTACATTTTCAAATCTTCAAATTAGTATAAAGAATATAGAATAAAGAGAAGAGAGTATAGATTTTTCTTGACTCTTGATTCCTGACTCTTGATTGAAAAAGAAAGAAGTTGGAAGTCCGAAGCCCGAAGTAAAAAGTTACGCTGTTATGCAGTTACGATGTTACAAAGAAAAAACTGCTTATTGAACATTGAACACTGCTTACAGCAAATAGCATATAGCCTCCCGACTTCGGTCTTCATTTCATTTCCACATTTTCAAATCTTCAAATTAACACATTTACAACTTTGCCCCTTTGAGTTAAAAAAGTTAATAAGTTATTGAGTTATATTGTTGTGATGTTTCAAAAAAATTTTTCTTTGCCTACTGCCTACTGCCTACTGCCTACTGCCTACTGCCTACTGCCTACTGCCTACTGCCTACTGCCTACTGCCTACTGCCTAGATGCCTAACTTACCACTTTCTTTTGTGTTATATAGGGTTGATTGTAATGACGTTGTCCAGTAGCTTTGTATAATGCATTAGCCAACGATCCCATAATTGGAGGGAAAGGAGGTTCTCCTAATCCAGTTGGATGTTCCTTATTTTGTACAAAATGAACTTCTATTTCTTTTGGAGCCTCTTTATGACGAATCATTCTATAACGATCAAAATTTGTCTGTATAGGTTTTCCATCTTTAAAAGTAAGTCCGCTATACATAGCATGCCCTATTCCATCTACAGTTCCACCTTCAACCATATTTGTAGCTGCAATTGGATTTACTACAATCCCACAATCTACAGCACAATACACCTTTTTAACTACAGGAGTTTCCTTTTCCATTACCATTTCTAAAACATTGGCAACATAAGAGTTATGACAAAAATATGCTGAAACCCCTCTATAGGTATTATTGGTACTTTCTGGCGACCAATTAGATTTTTCTCGTACTAATTCCAATACTCCAGCATAACGTTTAGCATCATAATCATTCTTTTCTCCTACCGGATTTGTGGTAGCACGTTCTAAAAGTTCCAATCGGAAATCAAACGGGTCTTTCCCCATTGCTTCGGCAACTTCATCTAAAAACGATTGTTCGGCACCTGCAATAAAGTTTGAGCGTGGCGCTCTAAAAGCTCCTACAGAAATATTAGAAGCTATTTCCCACGATTCTGCCAAGTAATTATCAATTGCTCCAGCAGGGAATCTATTAGCAAAAAGCGGACTCTCAGGGATTCCTCCTGCGCGAACATGAAATCCTATAATATTGTTATTTTCATCTAAAGCAGCTCTATATCTAGCGTGATAAGCTGGACGATAGTTCCCAAAAGTCATATCGTCTTCTCGGGTATATACTAATTTAATAGGAGATTTCATTTTTTGGGAGATGGCCGCAGCTTCCACAACAAAATGCCCATAAAGTCTTCTTCCAAAACCACCTCCTTGGCGTGTCATTTGTAAGTCTATTTTTTCTAATGGGAGTCCTATTCTAGCAGCAACAGATTTTTCCATAAATTCTGGAGTCTGAATAGGTCCGCTTAGTACTGCTTTATCTGCAGTAACATCCGCATAAAAATTCATGGGTTCCATAGTATTATGCGCTAAAAATGGTGCTGTATAACTACGTTCTATTATTTTAGCAGCCTTTTTAAAAGCTTTTTCAGGATCCCCATCTTTCCGTACTTCTTTTGCTAGTTTGGTAGAAAGCTCCTCCATTTTTTCCATATGAGACTCTGTATTCTCTGCTCCTGCAGGTACAGACTTAGAGAAAGTTCCATCTCCAGAAAAGTTGGCAAATACATCTTCATAACCTTCAAAAGGCTCCCAGCTAGTTTTTAATGCTTTTTTGGCATTCATAACTTCCCAAGTAGAATTTCCTACAACCACTACTAATTCAGGAAAAGCATCGGCATCAAACATACTTTTATTAAACCCATCTTCATAAGTTTTAATGCTGAAAACATCTTTTATTCCAGGCATTTTTTTAACTTCTGAAGCGTCAAAAGACTTTAATTTCATTCCAAATGCTGGCGGATGTACTATCATTGCAATTAACATCCCTTCTTTATACTGGTCGATTCCAAATAATGGTTTCCCTGTAACTATCTTTTCGCCATCTACGTTTCTGGTAGCAGTTCCTATAATACTAAATTCATCAAGTTCTTTAAGTGCTACTTCTTTAGGAACTTCCAGAGTAGCAGCTAGAGAGGCTACTTCTCCATAACCAAGAGATTGATCGCTCTTTTTATGATGAATAACTCCATTTTCTGTAGTAATTTCTTCTAAGGGAACTTCCCATTTTTGAGCGGCTGCCTGTTTTAGCATGTGTCTTGCTGTAGCTCCAGCCATTCTTAACCCATCCCATCCTTGGCGGATAGACTGACTCCCCCCTGCTAATTGGTTGGTGTATATTTTAGTGTTTAACGGCGCTTGTTCTACAATTACGTTATTCCAAGCAATGTCTAATTCTTCCGCAACAATCATAGGCATCGATGTTTTTACATTCTGACCTATTTCTGGGTTTGGAGACATAATAGTTGCCATTCCATTATCTCCTATTTTTAGAAATCCGTTAATTTCAAACCATTCTTTTGGTAAGTTAGCAATTTCCTCTGGAGAGGGTTTGCATGAGGCAAGCCAACTAAATCCAATGACCATTCCTCCTCCTGCTAATGCTGAAGTCTTTAAAAAAGACCTTCTTCCGTATGATGTTTTTATAAGTGACACGTGCTGTAGATTTTAAAGTTTAAACCCTCTTGGAGGGCTAACTCCCCGATGCTTACATCGAAATGAGTTAATATTTTTTATTTGAATCCCTCATTGAGGGTTTAATTCCCTAGAGCCTGTCTTGGGTTTACCATAGGGCTCTACGTCTAAATGGATTAAATTATTCTCCTTTGACTACCTCGTAAATTCTACCTGAGGTTGTTGCTTAGTTTTAAAACTAACTTAATTAGAAGCGGCTGTTTTAATTGCTGCTTTAATGCGAGTATAAGTGCCACAACGACAAATATTCCCATTCATAGCTTCGTCAATATCTTCATCTGTAGGATTGGGATTACTATTTAATAAGGAAGCAGCCGACATAATTTGTCCTGCTTGGCAATAACCACATTGCGGAACATCATGTTCAATCCATGCTTTTTGTACAGGGTGATCTCCTTTTTCCGATAAACCTTCTATGGTTGTTATCTTTTGTTCTCCAACTGCAGATACTGGTAATTGACAAGATCTTACTGCCACTCCTTCAATATGTATAGTGCATGCCCCACATTGAGCAATTCCGCAACCAAATTTTGTTCCTACAAATTGAAGATGGTCTCTTAAAACCCATAACATAGGTGTGGTTTCCTCCACATTTATAGTATGAGATTCTCCATTGATGTTAAGTTTGTAATCAGGCATAGGTTCTTTTTTTTGTTTTAGTCTGAATTCTGTAATTATAGCTAAACACAGAATTTGGTTTAAATTAATAAATTTTTAGTAATTATTACTAATGAAAATCAAACATTAACGCTTTCATAAAGCTATAAGGGACATTAATACTGTTATTTGATTAAAAGTGAATTAGTTATAAATAGTTTTATAGCTTATTTATTTAAATTCTAAACACTAAAAAGGAAGTGAATAAAGCTTTTAATTTAACAAAGAAATATACTTTAATATTTTTCAGATTATTGCGAAAAGAGTAAATTATTGCTGTTGTTTTTAAGATGAAAAAAATTAAAATTATGAGTAAAGTAATAGTATTAGATAAGCGCCCAGTAGGAACTCCAACCTTATCAGATTTTAAATTTAAAAATGAAGATATAGTAGATTTAAAGGATGGCGACCTACAAATAAAGTCAGAATATGTATCTGTAGACCCTTACTTAAGAGGAAGAATGAGCGACGCTAAGTCGTATGTCCCTCCTTTTGAATTAGGAAAACCAATTACGTCTGGAATAGTAGCTAAAGTTGTAGCTTCCAAAAATAAAGATTTCCAAGAAGGAGATTATATTTCTGGAATATTAGATTGGAAAGAAGAGCAGATAATTTCTTCAGAAAAGATAAAAGAAATTAGAAAAGTAGATGCTAACCAGGCACCATTATCTGCTTATTTAGGAATACTTGGAATGACAGGACTTACCGCATATTTAGGACTCACAGAAATTGGGAAACCTAAAGAAGGAGAAACCTTGTTGGTTTCTGGAGCTGCTGGTGCTGTAGGAAGTGTTGTAGGGCAGATAGGGAAAATATTAGGACTTCGTGTAGTTGGAATTGCGGGAAGCGATGAAAAGATCAACCTTTTAAAATCGGAGTTTGGTTATGATGAAGGGATTAATTACAACACCATTAAAGATATGAAGGCAGCCATTAAAGAAGCCTGTCCTAATGGTGTAGATATTTATTTTGATAATGTGGGTGGAGAAATATCCGACGCTGTATTATTTAGCATCAATAAATTTGCACGTATGATTATTTGTGGAGCTATTTCTGTTTATAACGAAACTTCTGTTCCGAAAGGTGTTAGTGTTCAGCCATTTTTAATTAAAAATAGTGCCTTAATGCAAGGATTTATTGTATCCAATTACCAAGATAAGTTTCCAGAAGCTGGGCAACAACTAGGACAATGGTTAGCAGAAAACAAACTCACTTATAAAGAAACTATTGTAGATGGATTTGATAATATCCCACAAGCCTTTTTAGATTTATTTGAAGGGAAAAACAAAGGGAAAATGATAGTAAAGATATAATTACTGGTCGCAGATATGATCTAAAACCCTGCTACCATATAAATTTTAGTCACGAATTCACAGATTTACTCAAAAAATAGTTGTGAATTCGTGGCAAACTAAAAATCTTAATACTTTATACTAACTACTTAATACTATTTATAAAATTACATTTCCTCTCTATACTTCTTCCCTATTTTACTAGAGAATCGAGAGAATATAAGAAGTGTTTTTTTAGTATTGATAAAATAAACCCCAGTAAGTAGTATTGCAGCCGCTATTATAGATTGTAGAGTAATATGTTCTTCTAAAAAGAACCATCCTAGAAATAAAGCTATAATTGGATTTACATAGGTTGATGTTGCTACTTTTTCTGGAGAGACTACCCTTAGTAAGTAATTAAAGGAAGTAAAAGCAACGATACTTCCAAGTAAAATTAATGCTAATAACGCCAATTGAGTATCTGTTTGCCAAGTGTTTGGAGCTGTCCACTGCTCTCCTAAAGTCAAACTTAACGTGAGTAGAAAAATCCCACCCATAAACATTTGGTAGGCAGAATTTACAAAAAAGTGCTTAGGTAATTTTGCTTTAGAAACAAAAATACTGGCATAGGCCCAACTAATCATACAAAGAAAGATAACCCCTATTCCTACTAAGCTGTTTTCTTTATTACTAACGGTATTTTGACTTACCAATAAGTAAATCCCTAAGATTCCTAAGCCTACGCCTATAAACGACATGAATTTTATTTTCTTACCCTCTAAAATTCGTAGTAAAAGTAATACAATCAAAGGCTGAGCAGACATTTCTAAGGCAGCAAAACCGCTATCTACATACTTTAAAGCCCATACTACAAAGCCATTTCCAATTGCTAAAAATAAGAAACCAGCAATGGAAGTATTTATAAACTGTTTTTTAGAAACTTTAATATCTAATCCTATGGATTTAGCAATAATAAATGCTATAATTCCTGCTGTTACAAAGCGTAATCCAGCCAACATAAATGGAGGAAGTTCAGTAACTGCAATTTTATTTAAGAAATAAGTAGAACCCCAAATTACATAAATAGCAATAAAGGCAAGTACAATAAGTACTTTATTAGAAGCTGCTTTCATTAATTATTTTTCTTCAATTATTTTTTCTTCTTTTTATTACGCTGATTGTAGTTTTTATCGCCTCTTGTTTTAGGTTTTTTATATTTCTGTTTTATAGTTCTTCTGTAAGAACCTCCTTGATTTGTTTTTTTATTTTTCTCCTTTTTTTCATGAAAACTAGCTCCAGGAGCATCTTCATCCAGACGTTTATGTGGATTATCAGGTTCTATAACTCTGGGTTGCTCTTCTGAAGTTAATTGTTTTGAAACTTCAACTTCCTCAGGGAAATCATGCTGAGGGATTTCCATTTTCATTAATTCCTCAATAGCCTCTTTATTTTCTTTTTCCTTTTCAGTAAAAAATAAAATAGCACTTCCCTTCTCCTCTGCTCTACCGGTTCTACCAATACGATGCATATAATTTTCTGGAAAAGCTGGCGTATCAAAATTAAAAACGTGAGATATTTTATCTAGATCCAAGCCACGAGCCATAACATCTGTAGTAACAAGTATTCTATGAACACCCTCTTCAAACTCCTCAATAGAGCGCAATCTATAATTTTGGGTCTTATTAGAGTGAATTACACAAACATCATCCTTAAAATTCTCGGTAAGTACGGTGTATAATAAGTCAGCACTTTTTTTATTGGAGACAAAAACCAATACTTTTTTGAAAACTTCCTTATCTTTTAAGATATGATGAAGCAAATTAATTTTGGTATAAAAGTTAGGAACACTATAGCAACTTTGGTCAATGTTTTCCAGCGGTGTACCACTAACAGCAACCGATACTTTTTCTGTTCCTCGGAAGAAATCCTGAATTAAAGTTTCTATTTCATCGGTCATAGTAGCCGAAAACATGATGTTTTGACGGCGCTCTGGTAATAATTCAAAAATATTATTTAATTGAAATCTAAAACCTAAATCCAGCATTACATCTACTTCATCAATAACTAGTTTTTTTACGGCTTTTAACTGTACAGCTCTACTAATTACCAAATCGTATAAACGTCCAGGAGTTGCTACAATGATATCGGTTCCTTGCGCTAAAGCTTCTTTTTGACGGTTTATATTTGTCCCTCCATAAACTCCTTCAACCCTAATATTCATGTATTTACTAAACTTAGCAATCTCTTCTACCACTTGTACCACAAGTTCTCTTGTTGGAACCATTACCAATACACGAGGATTTACTTGTTTAGAAAATTTTAATCCCTGAAGGATAGGGAGCATATATGCAAAAGTTTTTCCTGTTCCCGTTTGTGCTATTCCAATAACATCTTTTCCAGACATTACCACTGGAAATGCTTTTTCTTGGATTGGCGTAGGATTTTCAAAGCCTAAATCCTCTATTGCATACTGTAATTGGTTTGATATTTTAAATTCGTCAAAAGATTGCATATCTATACTTTTTTCCTTCCACAAAAGTAGTGGGATTTAATTTTAAAACTTATGGATCCTAAATAATTAAAACTATTATTAACAGAGTTATATAACAGTTACTCGTACCTTTTTCTTTTTCAACCTACTGTTATTCAAGGCTTCTACTAATTTTGTAGCTTCAGAAGCTGGTACGGCTACAAAGGTACAATCTTGCTTTAATTCAATAATACCTAATTGGTCTTTATTTAAATTACCTTGCTTAAAAAATAAGCCAGCTATATCTCCTTTTGAAATTTTATCTTTCCGTCCGCCAGATACAAATAATGTTTGCCAGTAATTAGGCTTGATGGGTGTTTTTTTAGAAATATCCGCATTTGAAGTCTTTTTAATAAAATCGGGGAAATTCTCTTTCTCTTCTTTTAAAACATAGGCTGTTCCTTTAGCATTTACCCGTGCAGTTCTACCATTTCTATGTGTAAACTCATTAGCATTAAAAGGAAGCTGATAATGGATAATATATTTTATCTCTGGAATATCAATCCCACGAGCTGCCAAATCGGTAGCTAATAACACATTAAAAGTTCCATTTCTAAATTTTATAAGGGAACGTTCTCTATCTTTTTGCTCCATTCCTCCATGAAAACAACCATGAGAAATATGATTCCTACTAAGAAAATTACTCACCTCTTGAATACTATCTTTTAAATTGCAAAAGATAATTCCAGGTTCATTTCCTTCGTGTTCTACAACATCTAATAGCGTTTTTAGCCTTTTTCCTGAAGGAGAAATTACAGTTTTTATAGCTAATTTTGAAGCTTCTTTATTTAGATAATTTATAACTGTAGAATTCTGAAACTTAACAAAATTAGGTATTTTAACTCCTTGTGTTGCAGAGGTTAAAATGCGTCTATCTAAATTATTAAGTTCAATTATGATTTCCTTCATTTCTTCTTCAAATCCTACTTCTAACGATTTATCAAATTCGTCTAAAACTAAAGTTTTAATATGTTCAGTAGAAAAGCGTTCTTGTACAAAATGATCGGACATTCTCCCTGGAGTTCCTATTAGAATAGCGGGAGTATGCTTTAATTCAATTTTATCTTTCGACATAGCGCGACCTCCATAAACTGCATTGACTTTGTAGCCAGTTCCCATATTTCTAATAACCTGCTCTATTTGAATAGCCAATTCTCTAGAAGGAACTAAAATAAGAGCTTGGACTTCTTCACAGGTAGGATCTAATCTCTCTAGTATAGGGAGTAAAAAAGCTAATGTTTTTCCTGTTCCTGTAGGAGAAAGAATAATTGTGTTGACTGAATTTTTTATTACTGAAAGAGCTTCTTCTTGCATATCGTTTAACTGATAAATATTCAGTTTCTCAAGAATCTCTTGTTGATCTTTTATAGTATTGGCCATTATTTATAACTTAAGCACTAATTTTTTTACTCGATAATCAAAATTTGAATACTCCAAAGCCTGTTCTGAGTTCACCAAAGGGCTTCTGTCTATTTTATACCTTTAATATCTAGTATACTAGCTTCGAGATGGTTTTCGTTTCTTTTCATTCACCTCTTTAGTAGGTGTAGCTTGTTGGTTTAAGTAATTTGCTAGTAACTTATCTACCAACTCTTCTTTTGTTAAATGATGAAATACGGTATGCACTTTCTCTCTAAATTCAGGAGATATTGTGTGGTTAGGCTTTGTTTTAAATATTTTTTTAGCCCATAAAAGGGTGTTATTCTCTTCAATACTTTTAGCGTCTGCTTTCTCAAACTTTTTAAAAGTAATCCCTAGTTCATTTTCAAATTCACTTAATTCGCTTACTTCCTCTTCTTGTAAAACAGTCAATGCGAGTCCGTTTGCTCCTGCTCTTGCAGTACGACCACTTCTATGTACATACGCTTCAAAAGTATCTGGAAGATGATAATTTATAACATAAGAAATATCTTTTACATCTATTCCACGTGCTGCCAAATCTGTAGCTACTAGAATATTAATATGTCCTTCTCTAAACTGCCCCATAATTCGATCTCTTATAGGCTGAGAAAGGCTCCCATGTAATGCCCCCGAAGAAAATTTATTAATAGCTAAGTTTTTAGCTAGCTTATTTACGGCAGCTTTAGTTTTACAGAAAATTATTCCCTGTTCTCCATTTTTACTGTTTAGAAAATGCATTAAAACTTCTAGCTTTTCAATAGGTTCTACCACTACGTATTTATGATCTATTCCTTGATGTCCGCTAGTTTCCATATCTACCGACACCTGAATTACATGTTTAGACATATAATTTTGAATCAGCTGTTTTATAGTTCCAGGCATTGTTGCTGTAAAAAGCATTGTCCTACGATTTTTAGGAAGCTCAGCTACAATTTCATCTAAACCTTCTTTTAGCGAAGTAACCATTTCGTCGGCTTCATCTAAAACTAAATAAGAAGCTTTTTTAATATCGATTGCTTTTCGCTTAATCAAATCTATCAAACGCCCAGGAGTTGCCACAACAATATGTGTGTCCTTTTTAAGTCGTTCTATTTGTGGTTTTATAGGAATCCCACCACAAATGGATGCAATAGAAACTGTAGGTAAATTAGTAGCAAAAGACTCTAAATTTGTATAAATCTGCTGTCCTAATTCTCTGGTTGGGGCTACAATAACTGCTTGAATATGAGATTTTTCAGTATCAATTAATTGCAGGATAGGTAAACCAAAAGCAGCAGTTTTTCCTGTTCCAGTTTTAGCTACTCCAACAAAATCATCCTTTTTAGTGAGGATTATAGGGATTGCTTTTTCTTGAATTTCTGTGGGAGTGTTTATTTCTAAATCGAATAAACTATGCTGAAGAGGCTCAATAACCCCTAATTTTGAGAACGGTGTGGACATGAATATAATTTCAGCAAAGATATTGTATCTATATTAAAAGAAATCATTTAATTATGGATATCTCACAAAGGCAGCATTTATAGGAAGAAAATTACTACAGCTTTACTCGATAATCGAAATTTGATAGAAAGTAAAAAATAAAGATGATAGTATAGAATTTAAATGATTGTTAGGAAGTATTGGTATTAAAATTGTTCAAAAAATTAATTTCCTTTTATTCTAGTCCAAAGCTCTTTCATTAATTTTTGAGCATCATCTCTTCCCTTTTTGGTTTCTGAGAATTGTAGTAATCCGTTATTATTGATTTGGATTTTATACTGAAAAACAAAATCTTCAGCTTCAGAATCTAAACTCATTAATCCGAAGCGTAAATCGTTGAAAAACAACTCATTTTCTCGGACAGAAATACTATACCATCCTTTAGAAATATGAATCATCCGCTGCATTTTATCATTTTCTTTAATAGCTTCAATAAGCTCATGATTTTTAGGGCGACTCTCAAAAGTAATTGGTTGTGAGTCGAATAAAGAATAAGTACCTAAGAGAAATGAGTCTTTTGTATTTACATTAGCATTCCATAAAACAGTATTCATAGGAGATGGTCTGGTGTCTATTTCGGAATATGCTATATGTTGTTCTTTCAAAGCGTTTTCAAATTTGGTGTAGGTTACCCACTTTAAAATTAAGGTCAGCATTAAATAGCTCGTACTCAATATTAGTCCCATTTTATTATAAAAACTCCGTTTTTTAGAACTTCGTTTCTTACACATTGTAAGTAGTAAAAATACAATAAAAGGAAGCGTATATAGTGGATCGATAACAAAGATAGATTTAAAAGCTACCCTATAATCCAAAGGCCAGAAGAGTTGGGTTCCCCATGTAGTAAAGGCGTCTAAAAGAGGGTGTGTTAAAAATCCCCAGAAAAATAAAAGAGTCCACCCTTTAAAATCTTTATAGGATTGATATTTAGAGACAAGCCATCCAAAAATAGGAGCAAAAATTATAGAAAACAAAATAGAATGTGTAAACCCGCGATGCATTTCTAGCGCAGTAACTGTATCCGTAAAGTTACTTGCCAATACATCTAAATCTGGAATAGTACCAGCAATAGCACCATATAACATAGCCTTATTGCCTATCTTTTTTCCGAGAACAGCTTCTCCAACAGCGGCTCCTAATACTATTTGTGTAAGTGAATCCATATTTTTTACAAACATAGGTTATCTTATAAAATAGTTTTATTATTTCATACAAATAAATTCAATCAGACCAATTAATTTTCAATAATTTATAGAATTAAAAAGTAGCATTTGCACAAAGATATAAGACCGCTTTGCTATAAGAATAAAGAGTAATTACCATAAAATTTTTAGTTTATAGAGAAACCTCTTTAAATTTATTGTAGAGGTTTTCTTATGAAAATTCACAAATTCTTTAATTTATTAAGTGAATCTCTATCTTCGCAAAAGTATTTACATCAAAATGAATTCTTGAGGAATTAAACCCTCTATGAAGGATTAAAGAATTAGGAATGACTACCAAGCATCTACATTTTAAATTATATAAACCTTATGGAATTATTAGTCAAATGGCTAGTAATGATCTCCGTCAGGCTCGAAAAAAACGATTTTTAAAAGAACTTTATAATTTCCCTGATGGGATAATGCCTATTGGGAGACTTGATGAAAAATCTGAAGGACTTTTACTCATGACTACTGATGGGAAATTGAGTGACACTATTAACCGAAGTGGAATAGAAAAAGAATATTATGCTTTGGTTGATGGAGATATAACGGAAGAGGCTATAACACAATTACAAAACGGACTAAAAATAGGTTTGCATGGCGAAAAATATAAAACGCAGCCATGTAGAGCCAAAAAAATAGCTACTCCAAAGCTTCCTGAACGTAAAAAGAAGATTAGAGATGCACGGCACGGTCCCACAAGCTGGGTAAGTATTATCCTAACAGAAGGTAAATTTCATCAAGTTCGTAAAATGACATCTGCAGTAGGCTTTCCTACATTGCGATTAGTTAGAGTTCGTATTGGAGATATTTCTTTAGGTAATATAGAGCCTGGAGAGGTAAGAGAAATAAAAATGTAAACGTTTTAAGTTTCTATTTCTTTTTTTATGCTCTAAAGCTAGTGAAATGGTGACGTTTGATTTAATAAGGGAAATTTCTTTTGCTACTCCTTTTTTACTAGCGTAAATGATGCACTCCCCCGCTAGCGCGAGCGTCACACTCGTGCTCATTAAAACCCGCTGCCGCACGAATCCTTTCGTGCGGTAGTTGTCTTTTATCCATAATGCTTAAATTTTGTAAAAGTTTCTACTTATATTTTATTACCATTATTACTATCCCTGTGGAACGCAATACAATCGCGCACCAGCGGGGGTTTGACCTGGGTACTATTTAACACCTTGTTCCACTCCGCATTTACTATCCCCTTGAGGGGATTATAGGGGTGTTTGTTTCATTGTTTTTACTTCTTACTCATAATTGGCGCAAGCTTAGCTCTTACGCTAACTGGGCTTCCCCGCTGCCGCACGAATCCTTTCGTGTGGTAATATTCTCTTAGCCATAATATTAAAATTTAATTTTTTGGTCAATATTGAATATACCCTTACTTACTCCTCCTTTTCATGCTCTTCAATATCTTTTCTAAGATCTAGTTTTCTAAAAGCAGGAGAAACAATTCCTGTAGTTACAACTGTTATTAATGTCATTGTACCGCCAAAAACTACAGCGGTAACTGTTCCCATTAATCGTGCTGTTAGTCCGCTTTCAAAAGCCCCTAACTCGTTAGACGATCCTACAAACATAGAATTAACCGATGCTACTCTACCACGCATATGGTCTGGAGTACGCAGTTGTAAAATGGTTTGTCTAATAATCATTGAGATCCCATCGAAAACTCCACTTAAGAAAAGTGCTAATACAGATACCCAAAACCATGTTGAGAGTCCGAAAACAATAATACACACACCAAATCCAAAGATAGCTCCAAGAAGTTTCATTCCAGCACTTTTATTAAGCGGGAAATAAGCAGATGTAAACATTGTTATTAATGCTCCTACAGCTGGGGCGGCTCTTAAAACTCCAAAACCTTGAGAACCTACATGTAAAATATCTTGTGCAAAAACAGGTAATAGCGCTACAGCCCCACCAAAAAGTACAGCAATCATATCTAAAGTTATAGCCCCTAGAATTACTTTAGTACTAAATACAAACCGAACTCCTTCTCGCAAGCTTTTAAATACATTTTCTCCTATTTTAGGATTTAAAATTGGCTTTTTAGGGATCTGAAGTAGGTTAACAAATGCTATTAAAGAAAAACCAAAAATTAGACACATAGACCAATGTACGCCAATCCAATTAATACTAAATCCAGCTAATGCTGGCCCTAGAACAGCTCCCATTTGCCAAACAGAACTACTCCATGTTGCTGCATTTGGATATACCTTTTTGGGTACAATTAAAGAAAATAAAGAAAAAATGGTAGGCCCTAAAAAAGCACGTACAAAACCACCTAGAAAAACTAAAAAGTAAATACAATACAAAACAATATCAGTAGGCCATTCTCCAATAATTTTAGGCCACGTTAATAAAAAGAGTCCGAAACTAATTACAGAAAATCCTAAAATACACTTTAACAACAAGCCTCTTTTTTCCTTTTGATCTACTACATGTCCTGCAAAAAGTGCTAAGGAAACCGCAGGAATAACCTCCATTAGTCCGATAATTCCTAAAGATAACGGGTCTTTTGTAATACTATATACCTCCCACTCTATTACTACAAATTGCATTGACCATGCAAAAACCATTGCAAAACGGACAATCAAAAATATGTTGAATTCTTTGTAACGCAGTGCTGCGTAGGGATCATTCTTTGCCAAAATATTGATAATTTGAAGTTGTTCTTTTTCTATTTAATCCCTCATTGAGGGTTTTATTCCTCAGAGCCTGTCCTGAGTTTATCGAAGGGCTCTGCATCGAAATGGATTTAATTTGTATTCCTTTGAATACCTCGTAGGCTTGCCTCGAGGTAGTTGATTTTCAGATAAAAAAATCAAAGGTACTATAATATTGAAATTTATTTGCTGTTTTTTTGTAAGATAAATACTGAAGTTTAACCTCTTGAAAACCACGACTTCATCATTTATATTCTTCGATAAAATGAATGTTTTAAACGATAAAACGTTTCATTTTAACATTTTTAAATAATCTATTTTAGAAAGATCTCCGTAGATATTACAGAATGAATTAAAAAATTGATGCTGAAACATCCTTCAAAAAGTAAATTTCAAGATGTAGTTACTTGGGTGTTTTAACTAAGACTTTTAAAAATAATTAAAACTATTAACAGATGAAAAAAACAGCAATAACATTATTTACAATTGCAATATTAACTTCTTGTGTATCGAAGAAGAAATATGTGGAATTAGAGAATGAAAAAGGAGAACTTCAAAGTCAGCTACAAAAAACACAAGTTGAAAAAGAAGAATTGGAAACAAAATTCTCTGCTATTCAAAATCGTGTTGATGAGTACAATAGTAAAATTAATAGTTTAACAGAAGAGAACGATAGTAAATTGGTTACTGTTGGCGATGTAGCAGTTATTTCTGAAGAAACTAAAAGAGGAATGCGTAAAACACTACAAAATGTAGACCCTTCTCAACTTAGTGAGGCTAAGACTTTAAAAGATTCAATGAATTTAGCTGTCTCTTACAATCTACAAAAATCAATGAATAACAGCAGTTTGAATGAAGATGATGATATTGCTATTGATATTGATGAGACTGTAGTAATGATTTCTATTTCTGATAAATTACTATTCAATACAGCTAGTTACAGAGTAAGTAATAAGGCAAACGATATTTTACAAAAACTTGCAGACGTTATAAACTCTGAGCCAAGTATTGAGGTAATGGTAGAAGGACATACAGATGCCAGAAGTATTCATACAGAGAAAGTGCAAGACAACTGGGATTTAAGTGTTTTAAGAGCTACATCTGTTGTTAGAAAACTTCAAAACGATTACGAAGTAAGTCCAGAAAAATTAATAGCTTCTGGAAGAAGTAGTTTCCAACCGCTAGTAGATAATGAAACTAAAGAAAATAGAGCCAAAAATAGAAGAACTAGAATTGTGATTTTACCAAACATCAACAAATTCTTTGCTTTAATGGCTTCAAATGAATAAACAATAATAGATTAACACACACTTTAAGCTGAAAGGACGTCTTACTTTATTAGTAAGGCGTTTTTTTAGTTACTAATAATCGAGATTTACATGCTTCAGGACTTACCAGAAGGAGTTTAATTTTGACAAAATTATTTGCCTGTTTTTGATCTTGTAAGCTTAATGATAAAAGGTGTAAACCAATCCCATGTACTAATAAATTGATGTATTATTAAGAGTCTGATATAAAAAAATAGCTTCCTAAATTATGAGTATTATAACTTAGGAAGCTACTAAAAGTTTATATTTTATTAATTAGCTGCAGTTACTTTCCAAATAATCCCAGCATCGTCATCGTTAACCAATAAAGAACCTTTTGGGGTTACAGTTACGTCTACCGGACGTCCATAAACCTCTCCAGCTTCATCATTTGCAATAAATCCGGTTAAGAAATCTTGAGGTTGTTGTGGCTTGCCATCACTAAAAGGAACAAATACAACTTTATATCCTGCAAAATTTGCTCTATTCCAAGAACCATGTTGTCCTACAAAAGCTCCATTTTTATAGTTATTAGGAAATTGATCGGCTGTATAAAATGTTAAACCTAATGAAGCAGTATGACTTCCAACAGGAACATCAGGAATAATAGTTTTTTCCACCATATCTTGGTGTGGGTCTTCCTCCCAACGCGGATCGTTAATAGCTCCATAATAACTAAATGGCCAGCCGTAGAAACCACCTTTTTTAACGCTAGTAATGTAATCTGGTACTAAATTATCTCCTAGTCCATCACGCTCATTAACAGCTGTCCATAACTCTCCAGTTACAGGATTTATATCCATTCCTACAGGGTTTCTAATTCCGCTAGCATATATTTCCTCTCCAGAGCCGTCAGGGTTTACTTCCAGGATAGAAGCGCGTCTTTGTTCTTCTTCCATTCCATGTTCTCCTACATTACTTGCAGAACCTACAGAAATATAAATTTTGCTACCATCTTTACTACTAATAATATTTCTAGTCCAATGATTATTGTATCCGCCAGCAGGAAGATCTACAATTTTTTCTCCTTCAGATGTAATTTTATTAGCTCCTTTTTTGTACGGATATCTATACAATCCATCGGTATTTGCTACATAGAAATAATTATTCAAAACCAACATTCCTAAGTTTTGGTGTAACCCTTCAAGATAAATATGCTGCTCGTCTACTTTTTCATCTCCATTAGTATCTCTAAGTAGTGTAATTCTGTTTGCACTGTCTTTACTTGTATTAGCTTCTGCAACAAAAGCATCTCCATTAGGAGCAATATACGTCCAACGAGGATGTTTTAAATCTTCAGCAAAGCGAGTTACCTTAAAACCTGCAGGAGCTGTAGGAGTTTTCTCTTTTGGCCAATCTATTACTGTACTAGGTCTAGAAACAGACCTAGTAAAAAATGGTGCAGGTAATTCAATTTCACCAATGGCTGTTTGAACAGATGGTGTACTATCTTTTATAACTTCATTTGTATCTTCTGAAGTATTTTTACTTTGATTTTTACAACTAGCTATTACCAAGGGAATGGCTAGAAGGTAGATTAATTTTTTCATTTTTTTTATTTGATTTAGTTGTACTGTTCTAATTTACATTTTATTCTAGATGAAGAAAAAACTTACCCAATATTAGCATTAATTTAACAACCCATATAATAAAATTCCCCCGAGGTATATATCTCGGGGGAATAATTTTATAGTTATCATTCCTGGCTATTCTATACTAGAATAGAGTGAATCATTTTTATATCTGAAGCTAAGTAAGCGATGGATAATATTTTTTTCGAAGCCAAAAAGCAACTCTTACTAATAATATAAGTGCTGGAACTTCCACTAATGGTCCGATAACCCCAGTAAATGCTTGTCCGGAATTTAGCCCAAATACTGCAATAGCTACAGCAATGGCAAGCTCAAAGTTATTTCCTGCGGCAGTAAAAGCAATAGCTACATTCTCATCATATGGAGTTCCTTTTGCTTTACTAACAAAAAAACCAATAAAAAACATTACAGTAAAATAAATGAGTAATGGAATGGCTATTAATACAACATCAAATGGAATTTGAACAATAAGTTCTCCTTTTAATGAAAACATAACCAGAATGGTAAATAGCAAGGCTATGAGTGTTATTGGAGAAATATAAGGAATGAATTTTTTTGTATACCATTCCTCTCCTTTAATTTTAACTAAAATTAGCCTACTTAAAAAGCCTAAAACAAAAGGGATTCCTAGATAAATAGCTACACTTTCTGCAATTGTTGCTATTGAAATATCTACGATTGCTCCTTCAAATCCGAAAAGAGGTGGTAATTTGGTAATAAATAGCCATGCATAAAAACTATAGCCAAAAACCTGAAAAATACTATTTAAGGCTACCAATCCTGCGCCGTATTCGCTACTCCCTTCAGCTAAATCGTTCCATACTAAAACCATAGCTATACACCTAGCAAGACCAATTAAAATTAGACCTACCATGTATTCTGGATAGTCATGAAGAAAAATGATAGCTAGAAAAAACATTAAAAAGGGGCCTATTATCCAATTTAAAACCAAGGAAATAGATAATACTTTTACGTTTTTAAAAACTTTTGGCAATAAGGCATAATTAACCTTAGCCAAAGGAGGATACATCATTAATATGAGTCCGATTGCAATAGGGATATTTGTAGTACCACTATTAAAAGAGTTTATAATATTTGAAATGTTTGGATATACATAACCTATAAAAACTCCTATTGCCATGGCTACAAAAATCCACAGCGTTAAATTTTTATCGAGAAAACTTAATTTTTTAGACTGCTTCATTAGTTACTGACTTTTGAAAATACATAATACATTTCTGTAGCTATTTGTAAGCTTCTTTCCTGATATTTTGCTGCTTGTTCTGGAGTTCCATCAAATAATTTTGGATCTTCATAAGTAATAGGGATTCTTTTTTCTGCTCCTGCTATAAACGGACAGCCTCCATCTGCCTGAGAACAAGTCATTATAGCTGCAAACCCTGATTCAGGATTAAAATCATCATCATACTTTTTAGAAAAAGCAATTACAGGATGTTCATTTTCGGCATATTTAATACTATATACTGGGTTATCCCCTTCTGAAATATTTTTTACTAGAAACCCACTCTGCTTCAAAGTTTCACCAACCATAGGAAACATAGCTGTACTTTCTGTTCCTCCAGAGTAACAAAATACATTTTCTATTCCAAAATAATGAGCCATAGTTTGTGCCCAAATTTGCGATAAGTGACTTCTTCTTGAGTTGTGGGTGCAGATAAAATTTATAGTAACAGCTTCCTTTTTCGCGACTTTATTGTTGATAAATTCGATTAAAGATGTTAACAATTCCTTACGTTCTTCGGATAAGGATTCAATATTTAGAGTACTTATATTATTATTTATTGTAGGATACATATTTAATAATTTAGGTTAACAGCAACCACTTCCTGGGGTGCATGAATTAGATGAGCTTATGGGGATTTCTGATAATTTTACGTTCTTTTTTTCTGGAATTCCGCAAGCATCTTTTGCAAGACAGTCTGTTTGTTTAGTAGTTAACATAAAGATTCCATTTGCAATGTCTAAACCATATTTACTGATGGTTTCGCCTTGGTATTCAACTTCTATTTCGTTGTCTTCTAGATTTAATTTTTCCTCTGATAGCTCTATAATGTGAATTAATTTTTCTGGATGTAATCGATGGTCGTAATCATTTTCTTCCCAAAGTTGAAAATTAATTACTTTTTCTTCTCTTAACGTTCCTCCGCAATCAATGAATTTTTTACTGATAGCGCCTACTTCCGTAACATGGAAATGATTTGGAACAAGACTTCCATTTGGTAATTGAAATGCTATTTTTTCTTTCCCTTTTAAGTGTTTTTTAAAATCTGATAATTTCATTTTATAAAATTTTATATTTTAAACATTGCTTTATTGCTATATTACGATTAACTAAACTAAATAAGTTCATAAATTTATAATGACAAGCTAACAACAATCGCCTGTAGAAATATTAGGAGATTGATTAATAAAAAGATTCAAAATATGAGCCATTTCATCCCAATTCGTTTGGTTGATGCAATAGCAAACACTAGTTCCTTCAATAGTTCCTTTTATAATTCCTATATTTTTTAATTCTTTTAAGTGTTGAGAGATTGTTGGTTGTGCAAGCCCGATTTCTCCAACCAAATCTCCACAAACACAGGCATTTGTTTTAAATAAATATTGTAAAATAGCTACTCTAGCGGGATGCCCTAGCACTTTTGCTATACTAGCAATTTTATTTTGTTCTTCTGAAAAAATTTCAGCCTTTGTTAGTCCCATGTCAATTTGTTTATTGCAATATTACAATTAATAGATTTAAAGTATATTAAATAAATGTGAAGTTTTATAAAATTTATGGAATCTGAGCAATTAGTTCTAGCCGTTTTACTATAAAATGAGGTGGTAAAATAGTGCCTGGAGAAAGTACCGCATTAGCTCCCACTCTACTGCTATCTCCCACAATAGAACCAAATTTGGTAACTCCTGTATCTATATGTTCATTGTTATGAAGCACCCAAATTTGTTTATCAGTTCTTTCATTATAATGATTTGCAGCTATTGATCCCGCTTCAAAATTTACATTAGAACCAATAATACTATTTCCGATGTAATTTAAATGAGCAATTGCAGAATGAGATCCTATAAAACTACTTTTAATTTCACAATTGGCGCCAATATGAGTATTTTCAGCAATAAAAAAACCTTCTCTTAAATAGGAATTAGCTCCCACAAAAGCATTCTTACAAATAATACCTGGAGATTTTAGTACCGCCCCCTTTTCAATAACAGCAGATTTATGAATAGCAATATGATTTTCTATTATAAAATCATCATTTAAGGATTTTTGAAAATCTAAAACGAGTTGCTTTATATTAGAAGTAAATTCCCATGGTCTTTTCTCTTCTTCAGTAAAAAAAGGAAATTCAGTTATAAAATTTTTAATACGTAATTCCAAACTAATCTTTCTTAATAGGAACCATAAAAACAGGAACTTTTGTATGTTCCAAAACAGAAGAAGCAACTGTTCCAATTAATAATTTTTCTAGTGCACTATGACTGTGAGTTCCCATAACAATTAAGGAAGCCTTCCATTCTTCAGCATAATTTAGCACCTCGTCGGCAGTATCACCTTCTGCTATATGAGATTTTACCATTGGATCCTTTAAATTTTCGGTTGCAGTTTTAAGGAAATCCTTGGCTATCTTTTTCATTTCATCTTGGATTGATGGGTCGTATGTTACATTCATGGCATCGTATCCCATAAAACTAGGATATTGAATCCCGTAATATTGGAGATTGCTAATAACATGAATTAAACAAACTTCTGCATCCAAGGTTTTAGCAAGCTCATACCCTTTTTTAACAACCTCCTCTGAGGTTGGATTGTAATCTATGGCTATTAGTACTTTATTCATAGTTTATAAGAATTCAATGATATACTTATAAAGGTATGAAATTGTTAAAAAAATTTACGTTAAGTTTTTCTGAAATAATTTATATGGATGTAAGTTATAGGTTTGCTAATAACATATTTAGAAGCTAGATTCTTTAAATATTAATTATATAAGCTATAAAAGGAAGCTCTATTCTTCTTTTATAATTAAAAGAGAAGCTTTTACGCCAGTAGCTAAATTCCAAATATTTGAAGATATTTCGACTCCTTTATCATCAAAAACAGCAAATTGAGCAGTATTTGGCCCTGAAGAACCTTGATTTAACGCTTTAAATTCTATTTTATTAAATCCTTTTTCAAGGTCAATATAAATTCCTTTAAAACTCGATTCTAAGTATATATTTGGTGCTACTACTTTATCATTTACAATAACACTTACACGGTCTCCATCCACATATTGATGATCTCTACAAAGTATTTTAATTGATTTGGCATTGCTTTTAAAGTCGCCAAAATACTGTGTTGTTGTAGCGCCCATTTTTCCGTCATCTCCACTCCCGTTAAATTTTTTGTTCAGCTTTTTTTCAAACCGGTCTCCTGGATCTAAAAAAGCTTCTTGACTCCCCATCATATCTACTTCTTTATTTGCTATGTCGGTAGCAGATGGTTTTTTGGGAGTTTTAGGAACATACTTTTTAGGGACTTCTACATCTGGTGTAGCCTTTATATTTAAATTGGTAGCTTCATTTGAATTCTCTTTTGGAAGCTGTGTTGCATTCAGTCCTTCTAATTTAATAGGGGTGTTTGTAGATTCAACTTGCGCATAGGAAGTATACCCAAGAAAAACCATACATATAGAGACAAATAAAAACTTCATTTTATAATTCAAATTCATAACCGCGATAAATATAAAAAATATCTAACTTTTGGAGTAAAAATAATATCCAATTCTGTGCCAAACGCTTAAATTTTGTTAACTTTTTTAATCGTAGTTATTTTAATACTGAATTAGAGGTTTAATTTATTATACACTACCCTTATTTCTCGAGAGTATACAATCAACTATCTCGAGGCAAGCCTACGAGGTATTCAAAGGAAAATAATTTAATCCATTTCGACGTAGAGCCCTTCGATAAACTCAGGACAGGCTCTGGGGAATAAAACCCTCAATAAGGGATTTAAATTATTTTGATTTAATTAGCTTTTGTTTCTATCTATTTGTCGCTGAATTTTATTAATTGCAGACTCTATAGATTTTTCGGGTTCTATAACATTATAAGCTCCCCAAAATTCTGGATCTGAAAACCCAGAAGCTTCATCTACAATAATGATTGAAGGTTTCATTCGGTCTTTGTTTTTAACAGTTCTTTCTCCCTCATTTTCTTGCCAATCAGTAATAGCCATTTCACTTTTCACATGATATTTAGAGTTAAACCACTTCCCTTTTTTATTAACAACAAATGTAAGTTGTACGTTTGCGTAGCCATAGTACCACTTTCCATTTTTTATTCTATAATCTACTCTGTAAGAAGCTTCTGTAGGATATACATCAGTTCTACTTGGTTTTCTTCTAACTAATAATTCACTAACTTTCTCTCGGTCTTCAACATTTAAGTTGAAAATAGCACTTACCAAAGCATGATTTTCAGCATCTATAAATAATTTGCCATAAAACAGAGGGTCTATAACATTTTCCTTTTGTTTAAAATTAACTACATAAACAGATTTACTATTTATAGTTGTAGAAGCATCAAATTTAAAGTCGTAATGTTTTATAAGTTCCTGTGTAAAAATATATTCTGGATACTTCATAACATCCACATACAAGGGAGTAAACGGCCCTCCTTGCAATTTTAATGCTACTGTATCCAAACGAGAATAATTAGTGTGCTTTCTAGATTTAAATAAATCTACAATATCTCTTTTACCATTGGAATTAGGTTGTTTGTAGATGTAAGCAACAGCTTCAGATAAAGAAGCGTCTCTATTTCGTTTCTTAATTGTTTCTCTATAAAAAGCTGTCATTTTAACTGGAGAAGTCAAATAGTTAACCCCACTTTTATTCAACATACTTCTAACCAAACTTAGCGCATCTTTTGGAGCGCTTAAATCTACTTGGGAAAGCGTTATCGAGACAGGATATAATGAGATTTCATTGTCTTCAACACTGAGCGTATTTATAGGAATTATTTTTTTTTGATATCCTAAAAAAGATACGGTTAGATTCTTATCGAGCATGGATATTGGAACTTTTAAAATAAAGCCGCCTTCCGCATTTGTAATCGTACTTATGTTGGTGTTTTCTATAGCTATGGTAGCAAATACAAGTTCATCATTAGTTGTGGCATCAAAAATAGTTCCTTTAAACTCTTGAAAGTTAATGGTGTCTTGTACGCTTACTATAAAATCTGATTCAAAAGCTTTTACGGAAGGAACATTGCAAAAGATTAACAATGCTATTAGAAATAAAAAAGACGATTTAACTGACACAGCTTTCATGACTTAAAAATTAAATTAAACTTACAAAAGATACAAAAAACTAAATGAGAAAGCTATAAATTAATTATAGGAAAAGCGATACAAAAAAAATCTCCCTATGTTTAGGGAGATTGTAAGTAGGTTTTCAGGTAAGACTTGAGGCAAGTCTTTTTAAGTTTTAGTAATTATTGCTTTAGGGCGCACAATAACTTTTAAACTATACAATAAATTTAAGTCAGATTCGTTTGATATAAAATATTTTGTTGTCAAGTATAATACTCCCCAAATTTAGGACAGGAAATTAAGTTGTAATTTTAACCCTGTCAATATGAAAACATCAAGAAGAAAATTCAGCGCATCCTTTAAGGCCAAAGTAGCCATTGAAGCGATAAAAGAGCAGACAAGTATACCTGAACTTGCTGCCAAATTTGAATTGCATCCAGCCCAAATATCCAATTGGAAGCGAGAGTTTTTAAAAAACGCAGAACTTGCTTTCGAGTCCAAATCAGAAAAAGATACTCCAGCTGTGGATACCGCACCGCTTTATAGTAAGATCGGTCAATTACAAGTTGAGAATGATTTTTTAAAGAAAGTCTTGGGCAAATGAGTACTACTGAAAGAAGACAAAAGGTAGTAAAATCTCATCCAAGGCTGAGTCTTGCACAACAATGTAAAATCCTTAACATTCATCGCTCTGGTCTGTATTATAAGCCTAAAAGTGAGAGTCCATTGAATTTAGAACTGATGAAGGCAATAGATGCGCAGTTCCTGGAACACCCCTATTATGGAGTCGAACGGATGACTGATTATCTCATCCTTGATCTTGGCTACCACGTAAATGTGAAAAGAATAAGACGGCTGTATAAAATTATGGGATTACAGACCATATATAGAAAACCTAAAACCACCATCAGGGATCCTAAAAACTATAAGTACCCTTATCTCTTGAAGGGCTTAGTAATAGACCGCCCTAACCAAGTATGGCAGACTGACATCACCTATATTCCTATGTTCCGTGGCTTTATGTATATGAATGCTATCATTGATGTATATAGTAGAAAAATACTTAATTGGAGTATTTCAAACTCAATGGACAAACAGTGGTGTATCGAGCTTCTTAGAGACACTATCGCTCAATATGGCAATACGGAGATCCATAACTCCGATCAAGGGTCACAATATACCAGCTCCGAATATATTGAAGTGCTTAAAGAACATGATATTCAAATATCTATGGACAGCAAAGGAAGAGCTTTGGATAACATTTTTATTGAGCGCTTCTGGAAGTCTCTTAAATATGAAAAGATCTATCTAAACCCACCAAACGGAGGTCTAGATCTCTATCAAATGGTCACGGAATATATTGAATTCTATAACACCAAAAGAAGGCATACTGAAATAGGAAAAGTACCACCTGATCAAATTTATAATACAAAAAGAATAGCATCATAAATAATTAGATATATATTTAAACTGTCTTACAGATGGGGAGTAGTGTAAAGATTGGTTTTTTGTATGTGAACGTATCATAATAGTCCTTTTAACCAGATTAGTTTACTATAAAACTTCACTTTTATATATTCCTACAATTTTTGAAGTTAATTCTATCAAAATTTCTGGTACTACAGGTTTAAGAACACAGTTATTTATTTCTAAAGTTGAGTTTTCTATTAAAGCTACTTGTTGACTATTTGAGGCTAAGAAAATTACAGGGGTATTTAAAACGTTTTTTTTATCAATCTCTTGAATTATTGATAGTCCGTTAAAATTTGTGCTACTAAAACTATAAATTATTACATCAAAAAGCTTATTGGATAAAAAATCTGTAGCAGCTGAGAGGTTTGCAAAAACGACTACTTTGAAATTCTCTTTCTTTAACCGAAACGACAGTAAAGAAGCAACCATTCGATCCTCTTCTATTAAAACAATAGTTTTTTTAAGCATCCAGTTCGTTTATTTGCTTCCGAATTTCGTTTAATACTGCTATATATTCATTTTTAAAGCCTGAAATTAGATTTGAAATATTATCGTAAGTGTTTAAATGCTGGCATTCCTTTTGGATCATATCTAAATAATCAAGAAGCGAATTGGCTTTAACCATTTCCAAACCATTCCTTACTTTATGAGCCGCTCTAGAAATTGAAAAGCGCTCTTTTGCTTTTATAGAAATTGCTGTAGTTTCATAAAACTCCTCTATGTTTTCATTTAACAAAGCAACTATTTCATTCATATACTCTTTATCGGCCAAGCAGTCTTCTTTTAATTTAGAAATATCTGCTTTTTTAAGTCGCTCATCTTTCTTCACACTAGAAAAATTAAAAATATTAATCATCTTCATAAGGTATCTAAGTTTACGCTTACAAACATAAAGTAGGTTTCATAAATAAGATTTGGGTATAAAATTATTTATATAGAAGCAAAAATATCTCCTGTATATTTTAAATGAAATTTTTTGTTGTGTAGGGATGATATTTGTATACAAAACACTTTATTAAGATAGTGTCTTATAAAATGAGAAAATATAAGTAGTTTTACTTATTTTAGATTATGGAGAATGAAATCAATACTAGAATTATTGTTTTTATTAGCTGAGTAAGAATCTGTTATATGAATAGATTTTGAAGCCAGTCCTAATTCTTGAAGTTTTACAATAGAATCTACCCTATCTAAAGAAACTTTTCCTGTTAATAAAGGGGAAAGATTGTTCCCAGATTTGTAATATTCATACACTTTTTTTAATCCTGTTAAATACAAATAATCTTTTGTAAACCCTCCTCCTCTATGGATTCGTAGTGTTATTATAAAAGCCTTATCTCTATCTAATTTATACTGATTGTGTAATAAATCGAAAGTGTCCGAAAATGAATATCCTTTAATCAAACTATCAGCGGCAATTACTCTATACGCTAATATTTTTAGTCGACTTAAAGTGAGGGCGCCACTCATATACTCGCTAAATACAGCCAATCCTTCTTGTGTTTCTACATTTTTTGGAAAGCCATTAGAAAATATTTTAAGAGGCTGATTTAAACCATTAAAAGTAGTTACCATATGAACGCCTATTTCATGGTTTGCTAACGTTTTAAGCTGATTGTCGTTAAATTTAGCGTTCTTTTTAATATACAACGTTTGTGTGCTATTAGATACCATAGCATCTGCCGCTATACTAGTAGATAATTTTATATTTAAAGGAAAATCATAACGCTCTACAAACTCTTCAAAGTACGCCTGCGCATCTCTAGCAGTGTATTTTTTTTCCTGATTTTCTCCTTCTTTTTCATTTTTTATATGAAGAATAAAACGGGCATTGGCTACGTCTTTTTCTTTTGGAGTTCCATAAAGTTTCAGGCTGTTATAAAAGAATTTTTTTCGCTCACCAATTGCTTCTGCAGTTTGTACCATGTTGGCATAATAATATACAATCCCTTGGTATAAATCGCGAATATCATCATCTTCAATTTTTTCTAATTGATTAGAAAACAACGAACGCTGTAGCTTGAAAGCATTAAAATTTTGCTTCGGATATTTAAAGATAGGTTCTTCTGTGTATTTAGAAGAAAAGAAACGATGCTTTTCCTTTTCAGTATTTAAAGGATTTAAATAACTAAGTAACTCTATTCGTTTAATTAGCCTATCTAAATTCTTATCAATAGTAAATAAAGCAGCGTTGTCTTTTAAAATATCCTTAGTTATCATACAGTAACTTCCTTCTCTTTTTGTTCTTGATAATTAAGCATTCCTTCACTTTTAGCAATTAAAGAGCAAACAGTAGCGTCTCCAGTAACATTTACTACAGTTCTCATCATATCTAAAATTCTATCCACAGGAAGGATGATACCAATCCAAGCTGGATTTAGGCCTACCGATTGCAATACTATAATAAGCATTACTAAGCCAGCGCTTGGCACCGCAGCAGAACCAATAGAGGCTAATGTGGCAGTTAGCACTATAGTTAATTGCTGTGCAATAGTTAAATCAATCATGTGTAATTGAGCAAGAAATACAACTGCTACTGCTTGGTATAAGCAGGTCCCGTCCATATTTACGGTAGCTCCAATTGGAAGTACAAAACTTGTTATTTTTTTATCTACTCCTAAGTTATCTTCCACGCATTCCATTGTAACTGGAAGCGTAGCGGCACTACTTGATGTAGAAAAAGCTAATGTTTGAGCTGGGCTCATTGCTTTAAAGAATCCAAAATAAGAAATAACTCTTATAAACATTTTAAAAATTGCAGGATATACTACAAATATCATTAAACCTAAACCAAGCATTACTGTAAGAGAATACCAACTTAGCCCTTTAAATATTTCTACTACTTTTCCTATATCGTCTCCAGCCATTTTACTTACAACACCTGCTAGAAGAGCAAAAACAAAAAATGGAGCTGCCTTCATAATCAAGGCTACCATTTTAAGAAACACCTCCATAACTCCATCAATAAAAGCTTCTACAGGTTTTGATTTTTCATCAGGAATAAAGAGTAAACTAATTCCGAAGAAAAGAGCAAAAAATATAACTTGAAGCATTAATCCGTTATCTGCTAAAGATTTAAAAATATTATCTGGAACAATATCTACTAGCGGTTGAAGCGGTCCTGCTTCTTTTGCCTGATTTGCAGTATTCATTTTTTCGTTTACGGTAGCGTCTTTCAATTCTGATCTGGATAAATCTGAAATTCGCTCTGCTCTATCTAGAAATTTAGGATCGTGTAAATAATTAACCCCATCCTTAATTTCTAAATTCTGAGATCCTGCCCACAATTCGTAGCTAATTCTATTATCTATTCTGCTTTGCTCATCTATAAGCTTTCCAGGTTTAATAACATTCACTAAAACTAATCCAAGGGAAACCGCTAAAATAGTAGTAATAAGGTATGCTAAAAGGGTTTTTCCTCCCATTCTACCTAAACTAGACGGATCTCCAATATTTGAAACTCCATTTATAATAGAAAAAAGCACTAAAGGAACAGCAATGAGCTTTAATAAATTAATAAAAATAGTTCCGAAAGGCGCTATCCAGCCAATTGTAAACTGACTCCAACCAAGTTTACTTGATAAAATAGCCCAAATAATTCCAAGAACTAATCCAATGATAATTTGCCAATGTAATGCTAATTTCTTCAAATGAATGTATGTTTTAAGTTAATCTGTTAATAAAAACTGCTTCAAATATAACAGAATTTATCTTTTATGAAGATAACTATTATTTATCAAGGTATAATCGGCTAAAACCAATGCTGCCATTGCTTCTACAATAGGTACTGCACGAGGAACCACACAAGGGTCATGACGACCTTTTCCCTGCATTTCTACTTCTTCCCCCTTATTATCTATAGTTTTTTGAGTCTGCATTATAGTAGCTACAGGTTTAAAAGCTACTCTAAAATAAATATCCATGCCATTGCTTATACCTCCTTGAATTCCACCAGAATAGTTAGTTTTTGTAGTGCCGTCTGCATTGTATAAATCGTTATGCTGGCTTCCCTTCATTTCGGCACCTGGAAATCCGCTTCCATATTCAAATCCTTTTACAGCATTTATGGAAAGCATTGCTTTTCCTAATTCTGCATGTAATTTATCAAATACAGGCTCTCCAAGTCCAACAGGTACATTCTGAATTACACAGGTAACTACGCCTCCAACAGTATCTCCTTCTTTTCTAATTTGCTTGATATAATTTTCCATTTTAGCAGCCAAATCTGTGTCTGGACAGCGTACAATGTTAGTTTCTGCATTAGCTAGATCAAGTTCTGTATAGGGTTTTTCTAAATGGATATTTCCTACGGAAGAAACAAAAGCATTTATTTTTACACCTTCCAACATTTGCTTGGCAACAGCACCAGCCACTACTCTACTAGCCGTTTCTCTAGCAGAACTTCTTCCGCCACCACGGTAATCTCTAAAACCATACTTTTTTTCATACACATAATCTGCATGTGAAGGTCTGTAACTATCTTTTATATGAGAATAATCGTGTGATTTCTGATTGGTATTTTCTATAATAAAACCAATTGGCGTCCCTGTTGTTTTGCCTTCAAAGATTCCAGAAAGAAAACGAACTTCATCTGGTTCTTTTCGTTGAGTTACAATGGCAGATTGCCCAGGTTTACGTCTATCGAGGTCTAATTGTATTTTGCTTAAATCTAAAGAGATGCCAGCTGGGCATCCATCTATAACTCCGCCTAGAGCCTCTCCATGAGACTCGCCGAAAGTACTTAACTTAAAGAGGTTTCCAAAGGAATTTCCTGCCATAAAATTTTGGTTTTGACAAATGTAAATCTTAAAAAAGAGAAACAAAAATTAAATATACGTAATCATCAATTAATATTAAGATGTTAAAATATGGTGTTTCTTAACAAAGAAATCATAAATAATTAATTATCAAGTAATACGATGATTGAATAACTTTCTTTATTTCGTAATAATCAATTGACTAGTGTAAAAACATAATAAATTCAATTGAAAATAATTAAAACTGATTCTCCATAGAGCTCAGAAAATTATACCCTTTGGGATTAAACAGTTACGATTGAGAAAAAGAAAAGTAGACGTGGTAGTAATTTCAGATGTTCATCTTGGCACTTTTGGTTGCCATGCTGGAGAATTACTTTCTTATTTAAATAGCATATCGCCTAAAAAGCTAATTCTAAACGGAGATATAATAGATATTTGGCAGTTTAGAAAACGTTATTTCCCTAAAAACCATCTTCAGGTAATTAAAAAGATAATCGACTTATCTACTAAAGGTACAGAAGTCTATTATATTACTGGAAACCATGATGAAATGCTTCGTAAATTTAGTGATGTAACCATGGGGAATATCCACATTTTAGATAAGCTTATCTTAAATTTAGACGGAAAAAAGGCATGGATTTTTCATGGAGATGTATTCGATGCATCTATACAACACACCAAATGGATTGCTAAATTAGGTGGTTGGGGTTATGATCTTTTAATCTTGATTAATCAATTTATCAATTGGATTTTAGTAGGAATGGGAAGAGAAAAATACTCCCTTTCAAAAAAAATAAAGAATAGTGTAAAAAAAGCTATTAAATACATTGCCGATTTTGAAAAAGTAGCGTCAGATTTAGCTATAGAAAATGGCTATAAATATGTTGTTTGTGGACATATTCATCAACCTCAAATGCTTCGAAAAGTCAATAAAAATGGAACTTGTTTATACTTAAACTCTGGCGATTGGATAGAGAATCTTACTTCTCTAGAATATCATAACAAACGCTGGGAGTTGTACCATTTTAATGAAGATAAATTAAGTCCTTTTTATTCTGATGAGGATATAAAAACCATGAACTACAAGGAGTTACTAGCTGCAATTACAATAACAGGTACCAAGTAAAATTTATTTTTCTATATTTGAAAGCCCATTATGGGCTTTTAAAAAGAATGGTCAATACCAACCTACATAAACAAACAATAGTTTGTGAAATTTTGTATAGATGAAAAATCCTTAATAAATGCTTCGGAACTCCCTTCAACTTGTTTTTCTTTCAATAATGTTCATTTCCTGTTCTAGTAGCGAATCTATTTCTGATGATTTGTTAGCTGAAATAAATAACGAAAATTACTTTCCATTAGAAAATTCTAATTATTGGGTTTATGAAGTAGACTCAGAAAAATCTGGAATTGATAGTTTATGGGTAGAAAAAGATACCTTAATTGAAGGAGAAATTCATTACCACATCAGTGCTAATAGTTCTAAAACAGGATTTATAACAAATTTATTAACGAACAGCCTTCTCCATAAATCGAAGAATAAATTGATTTTAAATGGAGTTATTACTGATTTAATTCCGGGAATTGAAATTCCTGTTGAAAATCTAGTCTTGTTAGATCCTAAAAACCCTGTTGGGAATACTATGCATACAAGTATTGGGACTTCTTCTACAGAAAAAGAAGGTTATATTATTGAAGTAGCGCATACCATAACAACAAAAACAGAAGCTTTAATTGAAGATTATTCGCTTTTCGGTGAAGATTATAGCAATGTTATAAAGATATCGATGGTTGTTAATCTTTCTGGAGTTGTAACCACAACCGTTAATGGTTTTGAAGTTACTGTTTCCATTTTAAAACCTAAAGATGTTATTATTTCTACACAATATTTTGCTCCTGGTATTGGCATTATTAATAATGAAACTAATGTTGATTATCAGCTTACAAACATTGAGCAATTGAGTATCCCTTTAGAAATGCCAACCAAAATTTCTGAAATAACTTCTCAGCACATTGCTAATTCTTCAAAAATAAGTGAGTGATTGTTTAAATAGTTTTTCACTGCTTTTAAGTAGTCAACCTATGTCAGGGAAGCACAGGGAGTTGGGAGTCAGAAGACAGAAGTTGGAAGTTGTGAAGAAAAAACGGACTACTGAACACTTTTCTTTATATTGAAAAATTGAAAGATTGAAAAGATTGAAAGATTGAAGGATTGAAGGATTGAAGGATTGAAGGATTGAAGGATTGTAAAAGAAAGAAGTCGGAAGTCGGAAGACCGAAGCTGGAAGCAAACAAGAATAAAGAGATGAGGATATAGATTAGAGCATAAAACCTCCTGACTTCGGACTTCTACCTTCAAACCTTTTTTTTCTTCAAATCATCTAATTAACTCATTCACAAATTTAAAACTTTACCCCTCTGAACCTTTGCATCTTTGCATCTTTGAGTTAAAAAATGCTTACAGCATTTAGCTTATAGCATAAAGTCTCCTGACTTCGGTCTTCTTTTTATTTCCAAATTTTCAAATTAGAACATCCACAAATTTAAAACTTTGAGCCTTTGCCCCTTTGCCTCTTTGCCTCTTTGCCCCTTTGAATTAAAAAGCTTATAGCATAAAGCCTTCCGACGTAGAACCCTTCAAGATACTCAGGACAGGCTCTGGGGAATAAAACCCTCAATGAGGGATTCATAAAACAAAACTATTTAAAAGTGTAACTGGATGAATAGCATCTCTGCCTGTTCCATCTTTTATTTGATGTCTGCAACTTGTACCATTTGCAACTATTATAACACTTTCTGCTGCTTTTCTTACAGCTGGAAATAAACGAAGCTCTCCAATAGCCATGCTTGTTTCATAATGTTCTTTTTCATATCCAAAAGAACCAGCCATACCACAACATCCAGAATTAATCATGGTTACATTAAAATTGGAAGGAAGATTTAAAATATCAAAAGTTGATTTTGTGTTGGATTGCGATTTTTGATGACAATGCGCATGATATTTTACAGTTTTCTCTTCGGAAGAAAATTGAGAGGAAGTAATATTCCCTTTTTTTATTTCATCTGAAAGAAATTCTTCTATAATAAAACTATTCAATGCTACTTTTTTTGCAGCTTCCTTATTTTGCACCATTCTTAAATACTCATCTCTAAAAGATAATATTGCAGAGGGCTCAATTCCAATAATAGGACAATCGGAACTTACTAAATCTTCTAACTTACTAATGTTTACATTGGCTAATTTTTGAGCTTGTTTTAAAAAACCTTTAGAAAGAAAAGAACGCCCACTTTCTCCATAAAACAGCGTTACATCATAGCCTAATTTAGTTAATAACTCAATAGCATCTTTTCCGATAGACACATCTAGATATTGAGTAAATTCATCTATATAAAGAATTATTTTTTTGTTTGCAAAAAACTCATTTTTAGATATTTCTAGTTGTTCATCAAAATCAAAGCTTTCAATTTTAGGAAGTGTTCTTTTTGGAGCTACATTAAGTACTTTTTTTAAAATACTACCAGAAAACTTACTATTTGTTAATAATGGAAATACACTTCCTAATTTACTTAATTGAGTGTTGTATGCAAAAGCTTTATCTCTTATTGACGGCGGATTGTCTTTATAGTATTGATATAAAAACTCAGCCTTCAAAGTAGCAACATCTACATTACTCGGACATTCACTGCTACATGCTTTGCAGCTTACACATAAATCAAAAACCTCTTTAAGCTCCTTGTTGTTAAACTTATTTTCTTTTTCTGAAGTTGTTAAATATTCTCGTAATGCATTTGCACGAGCTCTTGTTGTATCTTTTTCGTTTTTAGTAGCGTGATAACTCGGACACATAGCGCCATTAGAAAGATGTGTTTTCCTACAATCGCCACTCCCATTACATTTTTCTGCAGCTCTCAAAATCCCTAACGAATCTGAAAAATCTAATAATGTTTCTACTTTTGGTTCTTTTCTATCCGGTTGGTAACGTAACGAAGTATCCATTGGAGCACTGTCGACAATTTTTCCTGGATTGAAAATGTTATTAGGGTCAAATGTCTTTTTAACACGCTTAAGAAGCTCATAATTTTCACTTCCTATCATTAACTCTATAAATTCAGCTCTAACCCTTCCGTCTCCATGCTCACCACTCATAGAACCGCCATATTTCTTAACTAAATGTGCAACATCTGTAGTTATTTGTCTGAAAAGCTTTACATCTCCACTTTTTTTAAGATCCAAAATAGGTCGCAAATGAAGCTCTCCAGCGCCAGCATGCGCATAATACACCGCATTTTGATTATATCCACTCATAATTTGAGTAAATTCAGAAATATAACTGCTTAAATCTTCAATACTTACAGCAGTATCTTCAATACAAGCAACCGCTTTTTTATCGCCTACAATATTCCCTAACAGTCCAAGTCCTGCTTTTCTTAATTCGGCAGCTTGCTCTATTTCTGTATGATATAATGAAGGATTTGCATAGCTTAACCCCTTTTTATCTAATGTTGCAATAAGTGCTTTTCGTTTTTCTTCTAATATATTCACATCATTATCTCGCAGTTCCATCATTAAAATAGCCTCAGGATCCCCTTCAATGAAAAATCGATTAGGTAATTGCGACTTATTATTCTTTGTACAATCAAGAATAACCTTATCCATCATCTCACAAGTAAAAAGGTCGTGTTGCATGGCATCGTAAACAGCGTCACAACAATCGGCTACACTTTTGTAATGTGCGGCTACCATTACCGCATTTGTAGGCATTAACGTATCTAATTGGATTTTTATCTTTGTTGTAAAAGCCAAAGTCCCCTCACTTCCAGTAAGTAGTTTACACATATTAAATACCCCTCCGCCTTTATTAAACGGCTGTAATCTTAATAATTCATCAATTGCATACCCTGTATTTCTCCTATGAATTTCGGGTTTAGGGAAATTATCTTTTATACGTTTAGCTACTCCATCAGCAGTTAACTCTTCATAGAGATTACGATATATTTCTCCTTCTAATGTTTTAAGTTCAAGTTTCTGTTTAAATTCTTCCGCAGTTAAATTTTTAAACACTACTTCACTCCCATCACTTAAAATAGCTTCAATTTCTAAAACTTTATCACGAGTAACACCATATTTAATAGAAGTAGTTCCACTAGAATTGTTCCCTGTCATACCTCCAATCATACATCTATTGGAAGTAGAAGTATTAGGCCCAAAAAACAAATTATAGGGCTTTAAATACAGATTTAACTCATCGCGAATAACTCCGGGCTGTACAATTACAGTTTTTTCAGCTTCATTTATATCTAAAATTTCAGTAAAATGCTTAGAAACGTCTACTACAATTCCGTCCCCAACACACTGTCCAGCAAGAGAAGTTCCAGCAGTACGCGGAATAATTGACAATTTATAATCATTACAAAAAGCAATTATTTTCTTAATATCATTTATGTTTTTTGGGTAGGCTACAGCCGTTGGCATTAAGCGATATACAGATGCATCTGTAGCATAAATAGTTTTATGTAAATCGTCGAAAAACAGCGTTCCTTCAAGCTCTTCCATAAGAGCTTGTAAGTCATTTTTAGAATTTTTTAACAAGAGTGTGTGAACTTTAAGTTAATTTAGTAACGTATATATTACAAATCAAAAATCAAATTTATGAAAAAAATAATCTTATTAAGTTTTTTAGCAATTGGATTTGCATCAACAGCCTATTCACAAGAAGTATCTAAGAATGCCTTAGGTTTAAGACTAGGTGATGGAGATGGCTTTGGAGCTGAAATATCTTATCAAAGAGGGTTAAGTGCTAACAATCGACTTGAGTTAGATTTAGGATGGAAAGACAGTAATCATTATGATGCTTTTAGGCTAACAGGTCTTTATCAATGGGTATTTCCTATTGAAGGAGATTTTAACTGGTATGTAGGTGCCGGTGGTGGACTTGGAGGTTACGATACTGATGATGATTACGATTTTGATGGGAACGACCATGACGATAGCGGGATGTTTGCATTTATAGCTGGAGATATAGGGGTTGAATACGACTTTAATTTCCCTTTATTATTATCTTTAGATTTCCGTCCAGAAATTGGATTTAATGACATTGATGACGATGATTTTGACTTTGATATTGCGCTAGGTATAAGATATCAATTCTAAAAAAAGAATTAATACTAATAAAAGCCCTGAAAACATAATGTTCAGGGCTTTTTTTGTTAATTGTCTTTTAGGATTAAAATGAAATTTTAACTTTGTAACTGAACTAAAACTGTTTAAATAAATTTTAATGAAAAAAATAGGAACTATTCTTTTATTACTTGTAGTACTTGTAGCATGTAATAAAGTTGAAAAAGACACATACAAAGTAACTGTTAGTGTTGATGGTGTTGAAGATGGAAAGCAAGTATACTTACAAAAACCTGTGGATGGGCAACGTCCAGAAGTTATAGATACAATGGAGGTTAAAGAAGGAAAGTTTGAATTTACAGGAAAAGCTGAAAGTCCGCAACTTCACTATTTATTTTTTGAAGGTGTAAGAGGTGTTTTACCAATTATACTAGAAGAAGGAGATATCCAAGTTACTGCATATAAAGACAGCTTAAACTTCTCTAAAATTGAAGGAAGTCCTTCAAATGAAGATTTCACTGCTTTTATTCAAGGATCTAAAACGATTAGAGATAAAATGTCTGACATTCAGAAAAAAGGAATGGAAGCACAACAAAGTGGTGATACTATTACCATGAACACCTTAAAAGAAACTTTTGAAGAAGTTCAAGAAGAAGCTAGAAATTACGAAAATGACTTTGTAGATACTCATAAAGAGTCTTACATCTCTCTTTTAGTGATTCAGCAAATGATGCGTACGAAAAGTAAGACTTCAGAAGAAGTAGGAGTTTTATTTAATGACCTTTCTGAGGATATAAAAAATACTGAATTAGGAAAAACTATTTCTGAAGAACTAGGAAAGGCTAATAAACTTTCTGTTGGTGCTGTAGCTCCAGATTTTTCTGGGCCTACTCCAGACGGAGAAACAGTTTCTTTAAAAGGATCTCTTGGAAAAGTTACTGTGCTAGATTTTTGGGCTGCTTGGTGTAAACCATGTAGAGCTGAAAATCCTAATTTAGTAAAGCTTTATGCAGAATATCACGACAAAGGATTAAATGTTGTTGGGGTTTCTTTAGATAGAAAAGCAGAAGATTGGAAAAAAGCTATTGAAGACGATAACTTACCTTGGACTCATATTTCAAACCTTAAATTTTGGCAAGATCCTATAGCTCAAGAATACAACATCCGTTCAATTCCTGCTACATTTATTTTAGATGAAAACGGAAAGATAATTGCTAAAGACCTGCGTGGTGAAGCATTGAATGAAAAAATTGCTAGCTTGTTAAATTAACAAATAGTAGAAGATCAAAAAGAAAGGCTTTCCGTTTGGAAAGCCTTTCTTTTTGATTTAATTTAAAGATTGAAGGATTAAAAAATTGAAAAAGTCGGGAGTCAGAAGTTTATAAAGAAAAAAACTGCCAACTGAACACTTTCCTTTATATTGAAAAATAAAAACTATTTCAAGTGAAAAGTAACATTTACTTTTGCTTCTATTACCATTTCTCCAACAGCTATAGTTTCCATATCTCCTCCTCCACTACTGTCTGCAGATTTCATCATCTCCATTCTATAAATTGGCTGTGGAGCACTTACAGAACCTGTTTCAGAAATAGTTAATGCTTTTCCAACACTTTGACCTAAAGCACTAGCATATTCTTCAGCTTTCTTTTTAGCATCTTTTATTGCTTCCATTCTTGCTTTAGAATTATGTGTTTCAATTTCCGTAGATTTAAAAGTAACACCATCAATTCTATTAATTCCAGCATTTAATAATCCTTCTGTAAATTCAGAATACTTATTTAAATCTTTCAGTAAAATAGAAATCGACTGATTTGCTACATATTTATACTCTTTAGTTTGATAATCATAGTTTTTATTAAGGTTTACATATTCTGTTTTTACATCCCCTTCTTTAACTCCCATTGATTTGGTGTACTTTAAAACCTTGTCAATTGCTTTATCATTATCACTTTTTACTTGTTGCGCAGAAGAACCTTCGCTTTCAACTCTTACTTTTATTAAAACTTGGTCAGGAGTTACTCTTACAACTCCTTCTCCAACTACCGCTATTGAAGGGGTTATTTCTTGTGCTTGTAAACTATTCATACCTATAAATGCTGTTACTAATAAAATTATTTTTTTCATGTTTTTTTAAATTTTAAATTTCTTTTGATTCTATATACAAACAGAATGCCAAACTATATTTTTCCTGTTTTTTCTAAAATAAATAACACTATAATAGGTAAGGCAAGTAGTACAACCATTAATGTTTCTTGTGTAAGTAATGAAGGCATAAAAAGAAGTGTAATTACATATCCTCCAATTGCCCCTCCAAAATGGGCAGTATGCCCAATATTACCCAAGCGGGCTTTCATTCCATAAATAGAATACAACAAATAACCGATTCCAAATATATAAGCTGGAATAGGAATTGGAATGAAGAAAAAAGCTAATCGCATTTCTGGCTGCAAAAGAATTGCGGCATATAAAATCCCTGTTACAGCACCGCTAGCCCCGACGGCGCTATAATGATAATCGTTTTTATGAAAACTGAGCGATAACAAACTCCCTGCCAATAAACTTATAAAATAAATGATTAGAAATTTTACATCCCCCAAGTATTGAACTACAATAGGTGCAAAAAAATATAATGTAAGCATATTAAAAAGCAAATGAGAAATATCTACATGTAAAAAACCAGAAGTAATGGTTCTTATTTGCTCTCCACGTTTTATAGCTCCAATATTGAATTTATAACGTTCAAAAAATGAGAAATCATTAAAGCCTTTAATAGAGGCCAATACATTAGCTCCGATAATAACAATAGTAGCAATACTTAAATTCATAAAAACAATTAAAGTTTAGCATCAAATATAGCTATATTTGCTAAAATTCTTACAGAATGCAACTAGTTATTTACCTACTCGTTTACCCTTTATTATGGATGATTTCAATTCTTCCATTCCCCATTTTTTATAAAATATCCGACGGAGTATATTTATTATTATATTATGTAATAGGATATAGAAAAAAAATGGTACTAGCTAATTTAAAACGTTGTTTTCCAGAGAAATCGGAAGAAGAATTACTACTGATAAGAAAAAAGTTTTATAAGCATATGTGCGATTTATTTTTAGAAATGATAAAATCGCTTACCATGTCTCAAGAAGAAATGAAGAGAAGAGCTAAGTTTCATAATTTGGAATTACTCGATAAATATGCGGAACAAAATAAAAGTGTGATTTTACTTTGTGGGCATTATGCAAATTACGAATGGGTACTTTCTTTAGGGCAACATATTCAGCATGACGGATTTGGAATCTATTCTCCGTTATCCAATAAATATTTTGATAAATTAATTAAGAAAACTAGAAAAAGACAAGGTGGAACCTTAATCTCTATGTTTGAAACTGCAAAAACCGTACTTAGAAATTATCGCGATAACCATTTAGCATTATATGGTTTTGTTAACGATCAATCTCCGCAAGTAAGTCACGCTAGATATTGGAGACCTTTTTTCGGAACTGTTGTCCCTGTGCATACTGCCGCAGAAACTTTGGCCAAAAAATTTGATTTGGCTATAGTATTTTTCTGTGTAAAAAAAGTAAAAAGAGGTTTTTATGAAACCACTATTGTAGACATTACAGACAATCCGAAGGCGTACCCAGATTTCGAAATTACGGATATGTATACCGAAATGTTAGAAAAAGAAATTCGATATAAACCAGAATATTATTTGTGGACACACAACCGTTTTAAGCACCGTAATAAAGTCCCAGCAGAATATCTAAAAGAAAACACTTCTTTAAATTCCTAAAATCTAAAGAAGTGTTTTTTAAGTTTTATTTTTAACAACTTGGCTTTCCTACAATCCTGCTACATCACTAATTTCCGCAATAAATTTATCGGCAAGCGTATCGGCTTCTTGTTGTGATTTTGCGAATTATTTCTTCTTTATAATTCCTATAAATATGTAATTAATGTACTTTCTAATCTATGCATAGGTTAGTATGTAAAATTATTTATTTAATACTAAATATTTTATTGAGAAGATATACTACATGAGGGTAATTTATCTATATTAGCAGAAATACTATTTAATAATAAACCTTATGATAAAAAAACTACTCATTCTAAGCTTATTTTTAACATCAAATTACCTACTAGCGCAGTCTTCATGGGAACTTTTAAATCCTAAACCAACAATTTTGGATGGAGAAGGAATTACTTTTTCTTCTGATACTAATGGTTATATTTTAAATAATGAAGAATTATTACATACAGATGATGGAGGTGAAACCTGGAATATCAAACAAAATATTGATAGCGGAAACGACATTGCTATTAAAAACACTACAGGTTATATTGTTGGAGATTATGGGTATGTTTTAAAAACAACTGACGGGGGTGTAAATTGGAGTAAAATAAATATTAATTCAGGCCAAAATCTTGGTAAAGTCTATATAGTAGATGATAATACCGTTGTAATTTCTGGAGAAAGGTATTTATATAAAACTTTAAATAATGGTAATACTTGGGAAAGTTACAGTGTTAATCCAGATAACTATAACTCAATACAAGATTTATTTTTTATAGACTCACTTACGGGATACGTTGTTTTTAGAGACGGTATTGTCTATAAAACAATTGATGGAGGGACTACTTGGACTGAATCATTAGCTATGGATAATTATAATTCTAATGCTTTTATCCACTTTTTTAATGATTTATCGGGTGTTGTCTCAAACGGTAATGGTATATACAAAACAACTGATGGTGGTACCTCTTGGACTCTCGTAAATAATAGCGTTTATATAGAATCGATATCCTTTATTAATGAAAGTACTGGTTATGGCTATGATTCTAATGGAATGATTTATAGAACAGATGATGGTGGAGAATCATGGTTGTTTATAACCGAAATAGAAAGTAATATTATTCCTCGAGATTTATATTTTTTTGATGAGGCTCATGGTTTTGTTATTGGAAGGGATGGTGTAATATTTGAAACATTAGACGGTGGTGTAAACTGGAAAGGGTATACATTTTATAATTCCATTAGTCAGCTACAATTTTTAACTTCTACTACAGCCTTTGTTGCAGCGGGTAAAGATATTTATACAACTATTGATAGTGGCGATACATGGCAATATCAAAGTAGTTTAGAGCAAGAGGTTATAAATTTCAAATTTCTTAGTGAAACTACAGGCTATTTAATTACCACTAATTTTGTTTATAAATCCATAGACGGTGGTATGTCATGGATAAAAAAAGACAATGGTATTACAACAAATTTTCTTGATGACTTATTTAGTGTTGATTTTATTGATGAAAATATAGGAATAATAAGTGGAGGAGCATCAGAGAATAATAAAGTAGTATACAAAACCACAGATGGTGGTGAAACATGGAATAAACAAGAAAGCATCTCTTTTAAACAAATAGAATTTATAAATTCTGAAACCGTATATGCATTAGAAGATTCTAATTATTCAAACAATAGATTATTTAAGTCAACAGATGGAGGAACTACATGGAATGCAATATATGAAGGGGAATCAACAATTTCGTCATTCGATTTTGTAGATGCAAATACTGGTTATTTTAAAAGTGGTTATTCCAATTTATATAAAACAATAGATGGAGGGGAAAATTGGAATCTTATAGATGACAATAATTACTATAGTAGTGGTGGCAAAATCAAGTTTTATAATAATAATGTAGGTTATTCTTATAGCTCTGGTGAAGTTAACAAAACTGAAAATGGAGGGTATTCTTGGGAGAATATTTATAATAATTACAATTATTATTCAGAAAAAATTATCCTGAGTTTATTTGAAGACACCATGTTTATTGGAGAAAATAAAGGGCAAATAAGAAAAACTAGCATTGATTATAATAGTGTTAAGGTTACTCTTTTAGATCGACATGACTATATTGATAAGGAACCTGTTGTTATGAAAGGAAATGTAACCTCAAATACAGATGAGATTACAGACATTAAATTTTTATACGGAAAAGAATATTCAGTTTTAGATAATGAAATTCCAGCCTCTACCACTACTGTTGAAGCCTTACAAACTGAAACTGTAAATGCAGAATTAGAAGGATTAGAAGCAAACACTTATTATTATTATCAATTAGTAGGAACAAGTAATGGCGTTCAATATAAAAGTGATATAAGAACATTTTTTACTCCAAATGAATATGAAATTTACATAGGTAATTCTTATGTAAATGATAATACTTCTTTAGAACTAACAGCTGAAATTACTAGCTTTAATAAAAAACTAACAGCTATTGAGTTTATATATGGAACAAAATCTGATTCTTTAATATATAGCGTTCCCGCAGATCTTAGCACTGTTGAGCTAGGCCAACATCAAGTTAAAGCAAAACTTACAGAATTAACACCAAACACAACCTATTTTGTAAAAGTTAAAGCTCTTCGAGATGGCATTGAGATTTTTAGTTACAACACTAGAGAGATTAAAACCAAGCCAGATTATATTTTTGAACTTAATGCCTATTATTATAATGATGATAGTGCAACATTACAATCTAGTGTCTATGCGTATAAAGAAGACTTAAAAGAGGTTACTTTTGAATATGGCACCACATTAGATATGACTAATTCCATAGCTGCTACCCCTTCAGAAATTCCTTTAAATGAGGAGTTTAGTAGTGATTGGGTTTATAGTGAAATAAGTGAACTGGATAAAAACCAAACCTATTTTTATAGATTAAAAGCTTTGCAAGGTGAAGAATATGTTTATAGTGAAATAAAGGCCTTTAACTATTCAGGAGATTTATCTGTTACTGAAATAGAAAGTATAGAAAATGAAGACCATTCAATTTTATTAAAAGCATATATATATCCAGGAAGTAATTATGTAAGCAATGTAATATTTGAATATGGATTATCTTCTGAATATGGAAATAGTATTACTACAATATCTGAATCTTTTTATTATGATGGAAATATGGTTGAAGTTACCATCCCTAAAAGCGCATTGTCAGAGAATACTACATATTTTTATAGATTGAAGTTTGATATAAATAATGAAGAATACATATCAAACGGCAAGACTTTTATTACAAATGAAAGATACTCTGTAAATGAAGATAATTACAAAATAGAATTTACAAATGAAACCTGTGTAAATAAGGGAAATGGTAGTGTAAAAATCACTCCAATAATAGTTCAAAACTATGAAGCCGCCATAAATGATGAAATATATCAATTTACAAATGAACTTTTTGTAGAAGATATGATACCTGGTAAGTATTTAGTTTGTTTAAAAATTGTAGGATCTGAGGAATCACAGCAATGTTTTGAAATAGAAATAAAAGCGGCTGAAGAATTAACTGGAGATATCGCTAATAATAAAAAAACCATCAATAAAAATAGCGTTTCATTTTATATCGAAAAAGGAACATCTCCATTCCGAGTTGTTTCTAATGGAAGAACTATTGGCACTTATTCCAGTAGATCGTTTGAGGCTATTATTGAAAAAGAAGGTCTCGTTGAAGTATATTCTAGTCTTCCTTGTGAAGGAAAGATTGAAAAATATATTTCAAATAAAACAATTTCCATTTATCCAAACCCAATTATCAATCAGACTATAATAACATTGCCTACACGGGAATCAAAAAATAAAGATATTCATATAGAGGTTATTGATAATTCTGGAAAGGTAATTATTGGCAATACTTATCCTGTTTTAAATAATGCAGTAACTATAGATATGAGTATTTTAAACCCCGGAATGTATTTTATAAAAGTGTATTCCGATCAAGTAGAAACCCTAAAAGTAGTAAAAAAATGAAAAAGTTAAATTTCCTATATATAATAATATCAATATTGATAACTGCTTGCGGTGGATCAGACGATGGTCCCGAACCAGTTCCTGAACCTACACCAGAGCCTGTAAATAATGCTCCTTCCCTACCTAATTTAGATTATCCTACAGAAGATTTAGTTTGTATTGATAATAATGTAACCTTTAAATGGTTAGAAGCAACCGATAAAGATGGAGATAAAATTACCTATCAGGTACAAATTAGTGATGTTTCAGATTTTTCTAAAACAGATTATAATGATTTAACACCAGACTTATCCAAGAAATATAATTTACCAAAAGGGAAAACTTTTTATTGGAGAGTAAAAGCAATAGATAGCAAAGAAGCGGAAAGTAGTTATACAAAAGCTTCCCGATTTTTTACAGAACGTGATGCAGAAGTTAATCAGGTTCCAAATCAACCAACAATTATTACTCCTGCAAACAACATTGTTATTTCTAAAAGTTCTGTAAGCATACAATGGCAGGCAACAGACCCTGATAATGATGTCATTTTATATGATATGTATTTTGGTACTGATCCAGAAGCGCTACCATTAATAATAGAATCTGCTTCTCAAAATAATTATCTAGCTACTTTACAACCCAAAACAAAATATTATTGGAAAATAGTTGTAAAAGATCATAAAGGTGGAGTTACAATTGGAAATATCTGGAGTTTCTCTACAAATTAAAAACAAAAAAATAAATAAGTTCATAAAAAAGGCTCATAAACAAATCAGTTTATGAGCCTTTTAATTTTTAAAAAAAATAGCTTGGCTTTCCTACAATCCTGCTACATCACTAATTTCCGCAATAAATTTATCGGCAAGCGTATCGGCTTCTTGTTGTGATTTTGCTTCTGTGTAAATTCTTATAATAGGTTCGGTATTCGATTTTCTTAAATGCACCCAGTTTTCTGGAAAATCTATTTTTACTCCATCAACGGTAGTAATATTCTCTTCTGAATATCTTTTTTCCATAGTTTCTAAAATAACATCCACATCTAATTCTGGTGTTAATGCTATTTTCTTTTTACTCATAAAATATGAAGGGTAACTGGCTCTTAATTCTTTTACAGAAATTCCTTTTTCAGCTAAATGAGTTAAAAACAAAGCTACTCCTACCAATGCATCACGACCATAATGGCTCTCAGGATAAATAATTCCGCCATTTCCTTCACCTCCAATAATAGCATTGTTATTTTTCATCAAAGTAACAACATTTACCTCTCCTACTGCAGAAGCTTCATAAGTTCCACCGTGCTTTTCAGTTATATCTCGCAAAGCTCTAGAAGACGACATATTGGAAACAGTATTTCCTTTAGTTTTTCCAAGCACATAATCGGCACAGGCTACTAAAGTATACTCTTCCCCAAACATTTCACCGTCATTACTAATAAATGCCAATCTATCTACATCTGGATCTACTACAATTCCTAAATCGGCTTTTTCTTTTACAACCAACTCACAAATATCTGTAAGGTGTTCTTTTAAAGGTTCTGGATTATGAGGAAAATGCCCATTAGGCTCGCAGTATAATTCTACAACCTCTACTCCTAGTTCTTTTAACAACTTAGGAATAACAACTCCTCCAGAAGAATTTACGCCATCAACAACTACTTTGAATTTAGCTGCTTTAATTTTTTCAGCATCTACTAAAGGTAAATCCAATACTTCATCAATATGGATGTCTACATAGGAATCGTTTACAATAATCTCCCCTAAATCATCTACTTCAGCAAAATTAAAATCTTCCGCTTCAGCAATTTCTAAAATTTCTTTTCCATCATCTCCACTCAAGAACTCTCCTTTATTATTAAGGAGTTTTAATGCATTCCATTGCTTTGGATTATGACTAGCAGTTAAAATAATACCTCCGTCTGCTTTTTCTAAAGGAACTGCAATTTCTACAGTTGGAGTGGTAGAAAGTCCTAAATCGATCACATTAATTCCTAATCCAATAAGAGAAGAAGAAACTAAATTCTGAATCATTTCTCCAGAAATACGAGCATCTCTTCCAATTACAACAGTGAGTTCTTTTTTATCTGATTGCGATTTTAACCATGTTCCATAAGCAGATGCAAACTTTACTGCATCCAAAGGAGTTAGATTTTCTCCTGAACTCCCCCCTATGGTACCACGGATTCCTGAAATTGATTTTATTAATGTCATGTAGTTTATTGCTTTTTATTTCTATATAAAACGCTGATTGAGGCACAAACAACGTCAAAGTTTCGATTTTCAACAAATATAGAAGTTTTTTGAAGGTTTTAAGTTGATTAAAGTTAAGTTATTAGAATGAAGCTGAACACAAGTTATAGGGGTTTCAAGTTTAATTAACTATATTTCAATACTATACAAATACGTCTTCTATTTTAAAATAATTTCTTACAGATTACTTTTTATAAAATTACACTCGTTACTGCTTTTATATACGCTGAATTTGTAAATTTAGAAAATGAACTTTTTAGCACACATTTATTTATCAGGAGAAAACCCTGAGGTTAAAATCGGAAACTTTATGGCCGATAGTATTCGTGGGAAACAATATTTAAAGTATCCTGAAGGGTATAAAAAAGGAATTTTATTACATCGAGAAATAGACACTTACACCGATGCGCATCCTACGGTGAGATTAAGTACTAAAAAATTGCATAAAAATTACAGTCACTATAGCGGGGTTATTGTAGATATTTTTTACGACCATTTTTTAGCTAAAAATTGGAGTAGCTATTCTGATATACCCTTAACTATTTATGTTGATAATTTTTATGATTTATTAGGCGAACACTATGAGATTCTTCCTATGAATATAAAAAAATTAATGCCTTATATGATTGCTGATAATTGGTTGCTAAATTATGCTAAATTAGAAGGTATTTCAAAAGTGCTTGATGGAATGAATAGGCGAACTAAAAATAAATCGAAAATGAATTTTGCTATTCAGGATTTACAAGAATATTACGATGAATTTGAAGCTGAATTTACTTCTTTTTTTGAGGAATTACGAGTGTTTTCAGCTCATAAGCTTAAATCTTTATAATTAGATATGATAAAAAAATTACTCTTCATCTCCTTTTTACTCATTATAGGGTGTAAAGAAAGGAAATCAGCAGTTAAAGGGTTAATTGCAAAAAATGGGATGGTAGTTTCAGCACGAGTGGAAGCTTCTCAAATAGGAACGGATATTCTAAAACAGGGCGGAAACGCCTTTGACGCCATGATTGCTACCAAATTTGCGCTAGCAGTAGCTTTCCCTTTTGCAGGAAATATTGGTGGCGGCGGATTTATGGTTTACAGACTTAATGATGGTACTACAGGAACTCTTGATTTTAGAGAAAAAGCTCCTTTGACAGCTACTAAAAATATGTATTTAGATTCTTTAGGAAATGTAATTGAAGGAAAAAGTACAGAAGGAGCTACAGCAGTTGGAGTACCTGGAACCGTAGCTGGTATTTTTGAAATTCATAAAAAGTTTGGTTCGCTTCCTATGGAGCAACTTATTCAACCAGCTATCGATCTTGCTAAAAAAGGTGTTTTAGTCACCGAAAAACAAGCTCGAAGATTGGAACATTATAAAGAGTCAATCACTAAAATAAGTAGTGATACTGTATTGTTTGCAAAAAATTTTTCTGCTAAAGATTCTATTAAATATATAGAATTAGCAAAAACATTAGAAGTTATAAAGGAAAAAGGTAAGGACGGGTTTTATAAAGGTGAAGTAGCAGAAAAAATAGTAGATTTCCTTCAAAAAAATGGAGGTGTTATTACTCTAGAAGATTTAGAAAAGTATCAAGCTGTTTGGAGAAAGCCAGTAGAATTTTCTTATAAAAATATAAATGTTATTTCTATGGGACCACCAAGCAGTGGCGGAATTACCTTGGCTCAAATAATGAAAATGATTGAAAGTAAAGGTTTAGATTCTAATCATAACTCGGTTAAAGCAATACAGTTAATCACAGAAGCAGAAAGACGAGCCTATGCCGATAGAGCTTATTTTTTAGGAGATCCAGACTTTACGCAAATCCCTGAATTAGAAATAACAAGCTCGACATATTTAAATGATAGAATGAATTCTTTTTCTTATGAAAAAGCTACTCCTTCTGAAGAGGTATCACACGGAAATGTCGAAATTATTGAAAGCGATCAAACTACGCACTTCTCTATTGTGGATCAGTTTGGGAATGCAGTATCGGTAACCACTACCTTAAATGGTGCGTATGGTGCTAAGTTGTATTCTGAGGAATTAGGTTTTTTCTTCAATAATGAAATGGATGATTTTAGCTCCAAACCAGGAGTCCCTAATATGTTTGGGCTTATTGGTGGAGAAGCAAACAGTATTATGCCAGAAAAGAGAATGTTAAGCAGCATGACTCCTACTATTGTTGAAAAAAATGGTAAATTACTCATGGTTTTAGGAACTCCTGGAGGTTCTACTATTATCACTTCAGTGTTGCAAACTATTTTAAATGTGGAAGAATATGAAATGGGAATGCAAGAGGCGGTAAATGCACCACGTTTTCATCATCAATGGTTGCCAGACGAAATTAGGATGGAACCAAATAGCTTTGATAAAGAAACTATTAAAGAGCTTAAGGATTTAGGATATTTTATTAACGAATCTAATGCTAGAATTATTGGACTTGTAGATGCTGTTTTAGTTCTTCCTGACGGGAGATTGGAGGCTGGTGCAGACAAAAGAGGAGACGATACTGCAATAGGATTTTAAAAACCATACAAATGAGAATCATAAAAAAAATAGTAAAGTTTTTAGTAATACTATTGTTATTACTGATAACAATTTCTGCGGTTGTATATTTTGTATACAACGAACCTTTACCGCAAGGAAAGGAAGGCCCGCAAGCGGAAGCTTTAGCCGATAAAATGCTGAAATCTATAAATTACACCAATTATACAAAAACCCGTTTTATTGAATGGTCTTTTGCAGGAAAGCACTTTTACAAATGGGATAAAGAGAAGAAATTAGCCGATGTAAAATGGGATAATTATCTTGTTAAACTTAACTTGAATAATTACAGTAAAAGTGAAGTTTATATTGATGGAGTTAAAATGCATACAGACCCAAAGCAAGAATTAATAGATACCGCAGTAAAGTATTTTAATAACGATTCTTTTTGGTTAGTAGCTCCTTTTAAGATAAGAGATAAAGGAACAAAAAGGAGTTTTGTAACACTTGATGACGGAAAAGGAGCTCTTTTAGTAACCTATACACAAGGAGGGGATACTCCAGGCGATTCCTATTTATGGAAATTAACGGATGCTGGATTTCCACAAAGCTTTAAAATGTGGGTTAGCATTATTCCAATTGGCGGACTCGAAGCTTCATGGGATGAGTGGAAAGTAATGGAAACCACTACTTACCTACCCTCAAAACACGATTTTTTGTTTCTAGAATTAGAAATGGGAGATTTAAAAGCGTATAATTAAACTCCACCTCATGCCGCTCAAAGGAAGGCACCTTAATACAGAAAAAAGATCGCAGTCATGTCGACCAGCGGGAGACATCTCATTATCGAAAGCAATTTGAATTGAACACCCTAGTTATCAATAAGGAAGCCTTTTTTTATAGATTTTCCTCTAAAAATTGACAAACTCTGAACAATCAAATCTCTATTATTTTGTTGATGTGATTTCTCTTTTCAGTCGAAATGACTAAAGCACCGTAGTCATGTCGACCAACGGGAGACATCTCATTATCAAACGCACCATGGATAGAACAGTTTAAGCGTTAATAAGAAAAGTTTTCTTTATAGATTTTTCTATAAGAACATAACAGAATCCAAAGCAATCAAATCTCTGTAATTCTGTTGGTGCGATTTCTCCTTTTCAGTCGAAATGACTAAAGCAACGCAGTCATGTCGACCAGCGGGAGACATCTCATTATCGAAAGCAATTTGAATTGAACACCCTAGCTATCAATAAGAAAATTTTTCTTAATCGATTTTTCTGTATGAATACGACAAACTCAGAACAATCAAATCTCTGTTATTTTGTGGGTGTGATTTCTCATTTCAGTCGAAATGACGGGATTATTTTAAGGAATTTTACGGCTTGACAAACCAATAACTTAATTATTAAATTCAAAACTCCATCTTCTTCCCTTTTAACACTTAAAATCGTAACTTTGTAGTTTTGCGTTTTATATGACAAATTTTGAAGAAAACATAGAGGTTAAAGGCGCTAGAGTCCATAACCTTAAAAATATAGATGTAACAATTCCAAGAGAAAAATTGGTAGTTATAACCGGACTTTCAGGAAGTGGGAAATCATCCTTAGCTTTTGATACTATTTATGCCGAAGGTCAACGTCGATATATTGAAACATTTTCAGCATATGCACGTCAATTTCTTGGAGGATTAGAGCGTCCCGATGTCGATAAAATTGACGGACTCTCCCCTGTTATCGCTATTGAACAAAAAACTACTTCTAAGTCGCCACGCTCTACCGTTGGGACTATTACTGAGATATACGATTTCTTACGTTTATTATTTGCCCGTGCTGCAGATGCTTATAGCTACAATACTGGTGAAAAAATGGTGAGTTATAGCGACGAGCAGATAAAAGACCTTATTATAAGCGAGTATAATGGTAAGCGGATCAATATTCTTGCACCAGTAGTTAGAAGTAGAAAAGGACATTATAGGGAATTATTCGAGCAGATTTCTAAACAAGGTTTTGTAAAAGTACGGGTTGACGGAGAAATTTTAGACCTCACCAAAGGAATGAAAGTTGACCGTTATAAAAATCATGATATAGAAACCGTCATCGATAGAATGCAAATTGATGATAATGAAAATACCTCTAAACGCCTTTCTGAGAGTATTAATACCGCCATGTATCATGGAGATGATGTGTTAATGATAATAGATCATGATACTGAGGAAGCCCGTTTTTTTAGTCGAAATTTAATGTGTCCTACTTCTGGAATTTCATACCCTAATCCAGAGCCTAATACATTTTCATTCAATTCCCCTAAAGGAATGTGCCCTACTTGCAGTGGCTTAGGGAAGATATATGAAGTAAACTTTGAAAAAATTATTCCTAATGATGCTTTAAGCATTAAAGCTGGCGGGATTGCTCCCTTAGGAGAATATAAAAAATCTTGGATTTTCAAGCAGTTAGAAGTTATAGCACAACGTTACGATTTTGAACTCACAGATCCAATTAAGAAAATCCCTGCCGAAGCAATGGAAATGATTCTTAATGGAGGGAATGAAAAATTCTCTGTAGAATCTAAAACATTAGGAATTACCAGAGATTACAAAATTGATTTTGAAGGGATTATTAGCTTTATAAAAAATCAGTTTGAAGAGAGTCAGTCTACCTCTATCCGTCGCTGGGCAAAAGGATTTATGGATAAAGTAAATTGCCCTACTTGTGATGGAAGCAGACTAAGAAGGGAGTCGTTGTATTTTATGGTGAATGAAAAAAATATAGCTGAATTATCTGCTTTAGATATGATTGAATTAGCTTCTTTCTTTAAAGATTTACCAAAGCAACTTTCAGAAAAGCAGTTAAAAATTGGAGAGGAAATTCTTAAAGAGATTACGGCAAGAATTGATTTTCTTTTAGATGTTGGTCTTAATTATTTATCGCTAAGCAGAAGTTCAAAGTCGCTTTCTGGTGGGGAAGCACAACGAATTCGTTTAGCCACACAGATAGGTTCGCAACTTGTTGGTGTTTTGTATATTTTAGACGAGCCGAGTATTGGATTACATCAAAGAGATAACGACCGACTCATAAAATCTTTAGAATCTTTAAGAGATATTGGGAATTCTGTGATTGTGGTGGAGCACGATAAAGATATGATTGAACGTGCAGATCATGTTATCGATATCGGTCCAAAAGCAGGAAAGTTAGGCGGTGAAATAATTTCTGAAGGACCTCCATCAGGATTAAAGAAATACAATACCCTTACAGCAGATTACATCACAGGAAAGAAAGAAATTGAAATTCCTGAAAAACGAAGAAAAGGCAATGGAAAATCTATTGTTTTAAAAGGATGTTCTGGAAATAATTTAAAGAACATCAATGTTGAGTTTCCTTTAGGAAAAATGATTGGAGTTACGGGAGTTTCTGGAAGCGGAAAATCTACATTAATTAACGAGACCTTATATCCTATTTTAAATGAACACTTTTTTAATGCTGTAAAAATCCCCATGCCTTACAAAAGCATCAAAGGCTTAGAGCATATAGATAAGGTAATAGATATTAATCAATCTCCAATAGGGAGAACCCCTCGCTCCAACCCTGCTACGTATACTGGTGTTTTTAGTGAAATTAGAACACTATTTACACAAACCCCAGAAGCTATGATTCGCGGTTATAAGCCTGGAAGATTTAGCTTTAATGTAAAAGGAGGAAGATGTGAGACCTGTCAAGGTGCCGGAGTGAGAGTTATTGAAATGAATTTTTTGCCAGATGTAACAGTATCATGTGAAACTTGTAATGGAAAACGATTCAATAGAGAGACCTTAGAAATTAGATATAAAGGAAAGTCGATTGCCGATGTTTTAGAAATGACTATTAATGAAGCTGTGGAGTTTTTTGCAAACATCCCAAAGATACACCGTAAAATAGCAACATTGCAAGACGTAGGGTTAGGCTATATTACACTAGGACAGCAGTCTACTACCCTTTCTGGCGGGGAAGCTCAACGCGTGAAATTGGCTACAGAACTTTCTAAAAAAGATACTGGAAATACGTTTTATATTTTAGACGAACCCACAACTGGATTACATTTTGAAGATATTAATGTATTGATGGGAGTTCTCAATACACTAACTAACAAAGGAAATACTGTTTTGATAATTGAGCATAATCTAGATGTTATTAAAATGGTAGATCATATTATAGATATTGGCCCTGAAGGCGGAAAAGGTGGTGGAAAAGTTATTGCCACTGGAGCTCCAGAAGAAATAGTTACTAATAAAAAAAGTCATACCGCTAAGTACTTAAAGAAAGAATTAAAATAAACTATTTAAGTTACTGTAAATAAACCTATTGATTATTAAAACACAATATAAAATGAGAAAAGAAAAGCATCATAAAGGATGGAATGAGATAAAAACAAATGATTCATGGGCCATTTTTAAAATCATGAGTGAATTTGTAAATGGCTATGAGAGATTAAGTAAAATAGGTCCCTGTGTTTCTATATTTGGATCTGCTCGTACTAAACCAGAACACAAATATTATCAATTGGCAGAAAATATTGCTAAGAAAATAGTAGAGGCTGGTTATGGAGTAATTACGGGTGGTGGCCCTGGAATTATGGAAGCTGGTAATAAAGGAGCACATTTGGCAGGTGGAACCTCTGTAGGTTTAAACATAGAACTCCCCTTTGAGCAACATGACAATCCATACATAGATAGTGATAAAAGTTTAGATTTTGATTACTTTTTTGTTCGTAAAGTTATGTTTGTAAAATATTCTCAAGGATTTGTAGTTATGCCAGGTGGATTTGGAACTTTAGACGAGCTTTTTGAGGCTATTACACTCATTCAAACTAAAAAAATAGCAATGTTTCCTATTATATTAGTTGGAACCGATTTTTGGGGAGGATTAATGGACTGGGTTAAAACAACCTTGCTAAATGCAAATAACAATATAAGTGAAAAAGATTTAGATTTGATTAAGCTAGTAGATACTGAAGACGAAGTAATTGAGGTTCTTGATGCTTTTTACAAAAAATTCAATTTGAGTCCAAATTTCTAATTTTTAATAAAGACGTTGGACAATTTCTTATAATAAGTTCATGAGGGATTAAATTTACGCCTGAACATCATCTATTGATGTTTCAGGCTTTTTTTTATTAATTCTATATTCTGAATACACCATTGTAAATTCAGCTCCCATAAAAAATATAAGTCCCGTATAGTATACCCAAAGTAAAATTAATACCACTGAACTTGCACCACCATAAACCGATGCAGGCGCTGCTTGCCCAAAGTAAACTCCTATAACTGTTTTCCCTAATAAAAATAATAATGTAGTTATGGAAGCCCCTATTAAAGCTGTTTTCCAACGAATTCTTTTGTGAGGTAAAAATCTATAAATAGCTCCAAATAAAATTGTTATAACCACTAATGAAACTAAAAAATTAAGTCCGCTAACAATAAGAGAAGCTATTTCTGGATAATAATTTTTAACGTAATTATTAAACACTGAAATTCCTGCAGATACAATTAAAGAGATAATCAATAAAAATCCAATAGCCATTACCATCCCAAAAGAAATAAGCCTATCTATAACCATTTTCTTAAAAGTAGAATTATCTTCCTTAACCTCAAAAATAGTATTTAGTGTTTTTTGTAATTGAAAAAAAACTCCTGTTGCCCCAAAAATCAATGTCCCTCCACTTATAATCATATTCACCGCAGAATTGCTATTAATACTTGCACTACTTATCATCCCCTCAATGGCTTTTGCTGGCTCATACCCTACTAAACTTGAGAACTCCTGAGTAATATGTCCTTGCACCGCTTCTCTTCCGAAGAAAATACTAGTCACCCAAATTACTATCAATAATAATGAAGGTAAAGAAAATAAAGTGTAGTATGCAATAATAGCACTTTGCGCAAATGGGTCTAAGTCCAACCATCTAGAAAAAGTATCTTTTAAAATTTTAATGCTAGTTTTTATTTTCATTTAAAATTAAATTGGAGTAATAGCTATTTTAAAGATATCTTTTATATAAGGAAAAAGCTGTTAAATAATCTACAAAAGATTACTTAACAGCTTTAAATTAGCTATTTTTAAATACTTATGCTGAGTTTCTGGCAGCATTTATATTCCCAAATAAAGAGCGAGTAACCATACGCTCATAAGTTTCCATAAGCTCTGGATCTACCTCTTTTTTAGAAGCATTTAACTCTTGAATTTGTCTAAGAGCAAATTGCTGAATTGTTAATAAAGGCAACACTATTTTCTCTCTTACTTGAATTGAAGCTTTCATAGAGCGCGTATCTTCCATTAACTCGGAATATCCTGTTAATTTAAGCAGCATAGCCTTACTTCTTTCATATTCTTCATGTATAATCTTCCAAAAAGCTCCAAACTCTTTATCATCTTGCATATAGGCAGTAAGCTTAAAGAAAGACTTAGTTAAACTCATCATACTATTTTCTAGCAAAGTTCTAAAGAAAGTAGAGTTTTGGTATAGCGATTGTACTTTATCAAATTCATTGTTGTCTACAAACTCTTGGATAGCAACACCTACCCCATAAAATCCTGGTACATTTTGTTTTAACTGACTCCAACTTCCTACAAAAGGAATTGCTCTTAAATCAGAAAAAACTAATTTATCGCCCCCTCCTCTTTTTGAAGGTCTACTTCCAATATTTGTTTTTGCATAATATTTTAGCGTACTCATACGCTCTAAATAAGGCAAGAATTTAGGATGATTTTTAAAATCTACATATGCTTTATAGCTAATTTTAGCTAATCTATCCATTGTATCCCTATCTTCTTTCCCTAATCTATCTTTTTCATTAGCAAAAACATTATTTGCAATCCCAGAACTTAATAATTGCTCTAAGTTATACTGGCAAGATTCTGGAGTTCCAAAATTAGAACTAATAGTCTGACCTTGGATAGTAAGCTGAACTTCTTCATTTTCAATTGTAGGTCCTAATGAAGCATAAAACTGATGCGTTTTACCACCTCCACGTGCTGGTGGTCCTCCTCTACCATCAAAAAAGACAACTTTAATACCGTATTTACGAGATATAGCAGATAAGGCTTCTTTAGCTCTGTAAATTCCCCAGTTAGCCATTAAATAACCTCCATCTTTTGTTCCATCAGAGAAACCAAGCATAATAGTTTGCTTATTCCCTCTACGTTTTAAATGTTCTGCATACGCCTTGTTCTTATAAAGCGTCTCCATAACATTATGCGCATCTTCTAAATCCTCAACAGTTTCAAATAACGGTACAACATCGGTAGTTGGCTGCTCCCAATCGCACATACGAATCATAGCAAACGCCTCCATTACATTTAACACACTACCATTATTACTAATAATGTATCTATTACTTCCCATTTCCCCATTATTTCTTTGAATGGTTTTCATGGCATAAATAGATTCAAGCGTGTTTCTACTCATCTCATGTTTAAACAAACTAGGATTAACTTTTCCTACAATTTTACTAAGCGCATTGATTTGTTTTTCTTCGGATAATTTATTGTAATTCTTCGGAAAAATATCAAGTCCCATTTCTAAAGACTCCTCAACAATATTTGATAATACGTTGTGGTGTACTCTTGAATCTTGACGAATATCTAAGGTTGCAAAATGAAAGCCGAATAGCTTCATTTTATTAATTAAATCATTTATTTCATCAACAAATAACGACTGATGTTTAGTTTCCAGAATCTCTCTTATCTCTAAAAGAGTACTCATAGTCTCTTCTGCAGTAATGGTAGTTCTCCCACTTTGTAGAAATATGTTTTCATAAAGCTTAGACTCTAAATCAGTAATAAGCTTATCTACAAATTTAAAGGTAATTCTACGACGTAACCTTCTTACATCACGATAATAATTTTTAAGAATTGTACTACGAAGTCTATCAGCTACTTTTAAAGTAATTTCTGTAGTTACAAAAGGATTTCCATCCCTATCTCCTCCAGGCCAAAAACCTAAATTTAATACTTGGTTGTTTAATTCCTCTTCTCCAAAAATATTATCTTGGATATAATCAAAAATCTGACTAGCAGATTGGTAGAACACATTTTCCAAATACCAAATCAAACTCACAGCCTCATCAAAAGGTGTAGGCTTTTCTTTTTTAAAGAAAGGAGTTTTTCCTAATTGCGCGAGTAACTTTTTAATAAGATTTAAATTGTTATCTCTAATTGCGGTAGCTAAATCGGTTATAATACCTAATACAGAACCTGGGTAAAACTGCGTAGGATGCGCTGTTAATACTGGTCGCACTTTAAAATGCTCTAAATAAGCTTTAAGCTCTGGCATTTTGTTTTTAGCCTCCGCTTCTTCTTTTATGTTCCGAAGCGTACCTCTTCCGTCCATATTATTTACAACCGGAAAGGTAGCATCTTCAATAGCATCAAAAAGCACAACTTGCCTTTCTATATATTGAATAAATCTAAAAAGAAGATCAAATTTTTCGGTATCGGTTGGTTTTTCGTAATATTTTTTAAAAAAATTACCAACTATCTCTGTAGGGTTTTTATTTTCTTCATAACCCTTTTCACAAATTTCAGAAAATAGCGGTAATAATACTCCAGTATTACTTATTTCATCAAATGGTAAAGTGATAAAAATACTGTTGTAGATTTGATATCTTGATAAAACACTTTCATTAAATCGGTCAATCTTTGGTTTTCTTAGCATAAAAATTTTCTGTTTTACGTAAAAATACAAAAAACCCTCTCAAAACAAAGGCTTAAGAGGGTTAGTTTATTGTTATAAAACAGAAATCTTATAAATCGTTAAAAATTGTATGCATTAATCGACGTTTATCGTTAATACTTTCTTCTAGAGAAATCATAGTTTCTGTTCTAGAAACTCCATCAATATCATCTACTTTAAAAATTATATCTTTTGCATGCTTAGTATCTTTAGCACGAATCTTACAGAAGATATTGAATTTTCCAGTAGTAATATGCGCTACTGTTATATACGGAATCTGATTTAATCGCTCTAAAACAAACTTTGTTTGATGCGTTTTTTCTAAGAAAATTCCAACATATGCGATAAATGAATACCCTAGTTTTACGTAATCTAGAGTTAAAGAAGAGCCTTTAATAATACCTGCATCTTCCATTTTTTTAACTCTAACGTGAACAGTCCCCGCTGAAATAAGCAATTTCTTTGCTATATCAGTAAAAGGAGTTCGGGTGTTATCAATCAACATATCTAGAATTTGATGATCTACCTCGTCTAATTTAAATTTCGCCATAGTTTTTTATTATCTTTAAAGAATATGCAAAAAAAATAAAAAAAATTGAATTATTCATAATCGTTTGCCGATTATTTTTTTAATGATTTCCTGATTTTATTAAATTTTTCTTAGCAAATCTGTTAAATAACTATTATTTAATTCATGTATAGGCACAGGATCAACTCCCACATTCCTCATATCTAATTCTTTATGGCCATAGTAATGAAGGTGCTTCTCGATATGTTCAATACTCGGCTTAAACTCAATTTTATCATTTATTAACGTTTCCTTAAAGAAAATTGCGACATCCTTAAATTCAGTTTCTTCTTTAGTAGCAATTGGAAAATTTCTTAAAATTATATCATAAAAGAGCTTTTCATTCTCTGGAATATGGAAATAATCATGATGTTTCTTTCCTGTAACCTCAGTTAGATTAATGTATTGGAGAGCAGTTACTAAAGAATAAGCTATGTATTTACGTGTTTCTTCACGCATATAATCGTTTGGATAATGACCAGATTCAAATAAAATAGTAGGCACGCCAAGCGATTGAAATGTATCTCCAACGCAGTTCAAATTAAAACCATCGTCGTATCTCCCTACTTGTTTTGGAATATATTTCTGAAGCATTTTATTCATCGCTACAATAACTTCCATACTTCTCTTCCTATTCTGTGTTACTTTTCTTTCTTCATCCTCAGCAGGCGTTAAAAAAGATATTGTAGCAGATTTCTTATGGTTGCCTGCACTAAAGATAGTCCGTTGATCATGTAAATTAAAGCAATAATCAGGCTTAAATTCATTGAAAACAGCTCTTAAAATTCTACTTTCAGGCTGCGATTGATTTTGAGCATCTCTATTTAAATCAATTTCATTAGCATTTATTCGAGTGTATGCCAAAGCTCCATCTGGATTTAAAATAGGAATTATACAAAGCGTGAAATTCTCATTGATATAATTTAAAACATCAATATTGGTATCTATATAGTTTAGGAAATCAAATAAAGCCTTTGTAGTTGTTGATTCATTTCCATGCATTTGAGACCATATTAAAATTCTATTTTTTCCAGACCCAATAGTTAATTTATGAATAGGGTTGTTTAATACTGAAACACCTATTTGTTCAACATTAAACTTTTCTGAATAATCTTCTAATAAAGGAGAAATCATTTTATGAGTTACATACCGACCTCTAATTTTTTGATTGATATATGCTGTATAATTTGATGTAAAGTCTTCTATTAAATCCATATTGTTATTTAAGGTTTACAAATGTAAAATTATAATTGTTTACGAATGTAAATTGAAATGATACACATTTGTAAACAAACTTTAATGCGCCATAAATAGGAATAGTTACATCTGTAACCATAATAAAGACATTTACTCAATATATTATTAATTAGAAATATAAATTATTTATTTTCAGATATTTAAACTCTATTACATGAAGTTTAACATTAAATAAATAGCCTTCCTAGTGCTTATATTTGCTTATGTCAACGGTTATGTTTACATTTGTAACTATTAATTGTACTAAACATTAGTTTACAATGGTAAACAAAGAGGATTTTATTAATCGACTAGAGAAAGTATTGGATTTTTACGATTTATCGGCTTCTGCTTTTGCTGATAAAGTAGGTGTTCAACGCTCTTCTATTTCTCATTTACTTTCAGGAAGGAACAATCCTAGTTTGGATTTTATAATGAGAATTCTTGAGAATTTTCCTGAAGTAGAGTTATATTGGTTGTTAAATGGAAAAGGAAGTTTTCCACCTACAGAAGAAAATTCTAAAAACTTAACTTCTTCTACTTCCGACTTATTTTCTTCTGAGGACACAAATCAAGTTACAAACGAGAAACAGGAAAAAATAGAAGACTTCCCTATTCCTTTGCATAAAGAGCAAAAAAATGAAATTGCTCGTATCGTAGTTTTTTATAAAAACGGTACCTTTGAAGAGTATAAAAATAAAGATTAAATGATGCGTTCTATTTTTGCCTTATTCTCCTTAATATTCCTTTCATCTTGTTATCAGCAAGAAAAAAAATGTGAAGATTTCAAAACTGGAGAATTTGAATTTACTTACACAATAAACGGAGAAGAGAAAACAAGTAGATTTATTAGAAATGATACTCTTGAAATTGATTATTTTGAGAATGAAATTGACACCAACTCTGTCCGTTGGATTAATGATTGTGAGTTTATTGTAAAAAAAATAAATCCAACTTCTAGGAACGACGCAAAAGCTATTCATATGAAAATATTAACTACTAGCAAAAACTCATACACTTTTGAATATGCTGCTGTAGGAGATAAAAAAAATAAGCAAAAGGGTATTGCGAAAAAAGTAAAGTAAAATAAATCCTTAATCCCACAAAGAGTCATATTTACTGTTAGTAGCATACATATGACTCTTTTTTATGCGCTTCTATTTTTAAAACTTTCTTTCTTAAATACATAGATAAAAATATTTTTAATAATTTTAGTTATATGATGTTTATAGAGACAGTTATTGAAAATATAAAGGTTACAGATTTTATTTTAAAAATAAGCGCTGCTACCATTGCTGGGCTTTTAATAGGTTTGGAACGAGAGTATAAAGGAAAAAGCGCCGGACTTAAAACCAATACTCTTGTTGCTATTGGCGCTGCTGTTTTTGTAATAATTTCCTTGCAGTATGAGCATCAATTTGGAGTTGATGCTACCCGAGTTCTTAGTCAGGTTGTAGTTGGAATAGGTTTTTTGGGAGCAGGTGTTATTCTCCAAAAAGAAAATAAAATTAAAGGATTAACTACTGCAGCAACTATTTGGTGTAGTGCCGCTGCTGGCTGTTTAGCTGCAACGGGACTCTATATAGAATTAGCTGTGCTCAGTATTTTGGTGGTTTTAATTAACTTAATTTTTGGGTATGTTGATTCTCATATTGAGAAAAAAGTGAAAAAGTAGAAAGTTGCAAAGTCCAGAAAGAAACTATCTAAAAAGCCAACAAACTCTATATTATTTTGAGTTTGTTGGCTTTTTATTTTAAATGTAAATCGTTTTTTAAATAACTCCTTTAACTGTTATTTATTCAAAATCAAAAAGCGTTGGACCGTCATCATCTTTAGCGTTTGAGTTATTTTCTTCTGAAACATCTTCCTCATCATTTACCTCCATTTCTTCTGGCTGCAGCTCTTCTGGTTCGTCAAAAGGTAAAGGTTCTAGTAAATTAATTTGATTTACCTTATCTTTTGTAAGCTGATTCCCGATAGCATTTATTCCTTTTACAGCAATAAACTCTTCTATATCTACTTCCAAATTAGGTTTTCGGTCTTTTCCTCTTTCCTTGGTAAATTCAATATCGGCAACAGGCCTCCAATCGGTTGAAACAATTTCTAAACGCGAATTTGAATTGTCTGGAATAAAAGATTCTTCTTTTCCTTCAGTTTCAATAACAAACCTTTTAATATAATAAAGCTCTCGCTCTCCATTAAAATAAATTGCAGAAATAGGTTTTTTAGGATTCCATTTCTCTAAAACAATAATATTACTCTCAAAATGCATAGTTAATTCTGGAGTAACTGTTTTTACCATTCCTTCTTGAGTAATTATAAGCAACCTATCTTCCCCTTTAAAAGCTCCGAGTAGCTCTCCACGCCCATCAACATTTAATCTTTGTACCGTTTCATCAAACCAAATCTTACGCGGTTTTAAAGTAGAAACTCCTTTTTCTTTAAGTTCGATACGTTTAACTGCGTATTTACTTACAATATTTCCTTTAGAAGCTCGACCTTTAATCATAATATCGGCAAAATCAAGATCCCATTTAAGTTTCTTAATACTTCCCACCTGACGTAAGAAAACAGTTACCACTTCTGCCTCTCCATTTGGATTTGCAGAGAAATAATGGACAAAAGAACCTGGTTTTCCGTTTGTTAGATCGTACTCCTTATCTCTAGTAATACTCGATACAAAAAAGCGTTTTACATACGTAGCCCCGCCTTTTCCATCTTTATAGATGAGATTATATATAGTTCTCTTATCTTTTTTCTTAAAAACAGCTACATGAATAATATCTTTTCCAATAAAGGTTTTGGTGTCAACTTTTGTAACCATCATCTTACCAGTAGCAGTAAAAACGATAATATCATCAATATCACTACAATCGCATACATATTCATCTCTCTTCAGAGATGTTCCTACAAAACCTTCTTTACGATTTAGATAAAGTTTAGTATTCCGAATTACCACTTTAGAGGCCTCAATATCGTCAAAAATACGAATCTCGGTTTTACGCTCTCTTCCTTTTCCGTAAGTAGTTTTAAGTTTTGTAAAATAGTCAATAGCAAAATCTACTAAATGCTCTAAGTGATGCTTCACAGTAGCGATATCTCCCTCTAAGGCGTCTATTTTTTGTTGGGCTTTATCAATATCAAATTTAGAAATACGTTTAATCCGAATCTCAGTAAGACGAACAATATCTTCTTCAGTAATTGTACGTTTCAAATGTTTTATATGAGGCTGAAGTCCTTTGTCAATAGCGCTAATTACACCTTCCCAAGTTTCTTCTTCTTCAATTTCACGATAAATTCTATTTTCAATAAAGATGCGTTCTAAAGAAGCAAAATGCCACTGCTCTTCCAGTTCATGAAGTTGAATCTCTAATTCTTTTTTCAGTAAATCAAGCGTATTATCGGTAGAACGCTTTAACATTTCACTGACTCCTATAAAAAGTGGTTTATTATCTTCAATAACACAAGCCAATGGAGAAATAGAAGATTCGCAAGCTGTAAAAGCATACAGAGCATCAATAGTTTTATCTGGAGAAATTCCTGAAGGCAAATGCACTAAAATCTCAACATTTGCAGCAGTATTATCTTCAATCTTCTTTATTTTGATTTTTCCTTTATCGTTTGCTTTTAAAATTGAATCTATCAAACTAGAAGTATTCGTTCCAAAAGGAATTTCACTTATAGTCAGTGTATTTTTATCGTATTGAGAAATCCTAGCACGCACACGGATCTTCCCTCCTCTTAAACCATCATTATAATTGGTAATATCCATAATTCCAGCAGTTGGAAAATCTGGATATAGCGTAAAATTCTTTCCTTTTAGGTGTTTTATAGAAGCATCTATAAGCTCTATAAAGTTATGCGGTAATACTTTTGTTGATAATCCTACAGCAATTCCCTCTGCTCCCTGAGCTAACAGTAAGGGAAATTTTACAGGAAGATTAATCGGTTCCTTCTTCCTGCCGTCATAACTAAGTTGCCATTCTGTGATTTTCGGACTGTAAACAACTTCTAATCCGAATTTAGAAATTCGTGCTTCAATATAACGTGAAGCAGCAGCACTGTCTCCCGTTAATATATTTCCCCAGTTTCCCTGGGTATCAATTAGCAAATCTTTTTGACCAATTTGCACCATGGCATCTCCAATACTAGCATCTCCATGCGGGTGATACTGCATGGTATGCCCTACAATGTTTGCTACTTTATTGTATCGGCCATCATCTAGTTCTTTTAAAGAATGCATAATTCTACGTTGCACTGGCTTAAAACCATCTTCAATAGCTGGCACTGCACGTTCTAAAATTACATACGAAGCATAATCCAAAAACCAATCTTTGTACATTCCGCCAACACGAGTGATGGTTTCTTGACTGTTATTTTCTTCCGGATTTAATTCTGTATTCTCTTCCATAAAAGGTTAGTAGGGTATTATTTTAAATAGCTAATTTTTAACTATTATTCTTCTATTACATCAAGTTCTACTCGAAGGTTATTTATAATGAATTTTTGACGATCGGGAGTGTTTTTCCCCATGTAAAATTCTAATAAACTTTCAATCGACATCGATTTATCAAGCATTACTGGGTCTAAACGAATATCATCTCCAATGAAATGTTGAAACTCATCTGGTGAAATTTCTCCCAAACCTTTAAATCGAGTTATTTCTGGTTTCCCAGTTAACTTCTCAATTGCCTCTTTTCTTTCATCCTCACTATAGCAATAGATGGTTTCTTTTTTATTACGAACTCTAAACAAAGGAGTTTGCAAAATATACAAATGTCCTTCTTTAATCAATTCAGGAAAAAACTGTAAGAAAAAAGTAATTAGCAACAATCGGATGTGCATTCCATCTACATCGGCATCGGTTGCTATTACAATATTATTATACCGAAGGTCTTCCATTGACTCTTCTATATTTAATGCCGCTTGTAATAAATTAAACTCCTCATTTTCATACACAATTTTTTTAGTCATTCCGTAGGTATTCAAGGGCTTTCCACGTAAGCTAAATACCGCTTGTGTATTAACGTCTCTAGATTTGGTAATGGATCCCGAAGCGGAATCTCCCTCTGTTATAAACAAAGTAGTTTCTAAAGAACGTTGGTTTTTGGTATCACCCAGATGCACTCTACAATCGCGAAGCTTTTTATTGTGCAAACTTGCTTTTTTAGCCCTGTCTTTAGCTAGTTTTCTAATTCCAGAAAGCTCTTTACGCTCTCTCTCTGCTGCTAGAATTTTTCGCTGAATTTTATCGGCTACTTCTGCATTCTTATGTAAGAAATTATCAAGATGCGTTCCTACAAAATCGTTGATATAGGTTCTTACCGTTGGCAAATCGCCTCCCATATCTGTAGAACCTAATTTAGTTTTTGTCTGACTTTCAAAAACGGGCTCCATTACTTTTATAGAAATAGCAGCAATAACTGATTTTCTAATATCGGAAGCATCATAATTCTTTCCGTAGAAATCGCGTAATGTTTTAACAATTGCTTCTCTAAAAGCAGCCAAATGCGTTCCACCTTGGGTTGTATTTTGTCCGTTTACAAAAGAGTGATATTCTTCGCTATACTGTGTTCTACTGTGAGTTATTGCTACTTCGATATCGTCCCCACGCAAATGAATAATTGGATACAGCATATCTTCTTTATTGGTAGTATCTTCCAATAAATCTTTTAATCCATTTTCAGAATAAAACTTTTCTCCATTAAAAATAATGGTTAACCCTGGATTAAGATATACATAATTTCGAATCATTTTTTCTACATATTCATTTCTGAATTTGTAGTTTTTAAAAATGGTATCATCTGGGATAAAGGAAACTTTTGTTCCTCTCCGCCTACTTGTTTCGTCTAATTCTTCTTCATTTACAAGGTTTCCTTGCTCAAATTCTGCCGCCTTAGATTTGTTATCTCGATTTGATTCGACTCTAAAAGAAGAGGAAAGAGCATTTACCGCTTTGGTACCAACTCCGTTTAGACCAACCGATTTTTTAAAGGCTCTAGAATCGTATTTCCCACCGGTATTCATTTTAGATACAACATCTACCACTTTTCCTAATGGAATCCCTCGTCCATAATCGCGTACAATAACTTTATTTCCCTGAATAGAAACTTCAATGGTTTTTCCTGCACCCATAACGAATTCATCGATACAGTTATCGAGTACTTCCTTTATGAGGATATAAATTCCGTCGTCTGCAGAAGAACCATCGCCTAATTTCCCAATATACATACCAGGACGCATGCGGATATGCTCCTTCCAGTCTAACGAACGTATATTGTCTTCTGTATACTTAGTAATTTCCGACATAAAATATTAGAGATGGGTTTTGTTGCTAATATAATGTATAGCGACTTAAAATGAAACCCTGCATCAGTAAAGTAATTAACAAGCTTTTGCTGAAAATTGTTAAGAACCTGATTTTTTGTAAGTTGATTTATTTAAAGACACTACAATTATTCCTACAATTACCAAAATTGCACCTCCAAATTGAAGTAACGTTAAACGTTCTCCTAAAAAAATAGATGCTAAAATAATAGTTGATATGGGACCTAATCCTGCTAAAATTGAAAAATTTGAAGCCCCAATCTCTTTAATACAATAGGACACCAAATAAGAAGGAATTACAGTGGAGAAAAAAGCCATTGCTAGCCCTAACCAATATACATTTGGATGGTATCCAAGTAAGGATGTATGCTCAAAGAGGCTATAATGTAGTATTACGCTTACACAAGATACAATCATAGCATAAGATGTAAACCTAACCACTCCAAACTTTGGAATTAACCAATCGCTTCCCACCAAGTATGATGCATAAGTTATGGCGCTTAAGAAAATAAATCCTGCACCCAAGAGAAATTGTGCTCCATCCACACTTATTTCGTCCCAGAAAGCAATAATAATTCCTATATAAGTTATTGATATGGCAAACACCTGCACCCTACTAATAGGACGCTTTAGAAAGATACTAGAGAGCAATAGAACTATGGTAGGATAAATAAATAGAATAATTCTCTCTATACTCGCTTTTATATATTGAAGTCCTACAAAATCAAAATAACTCGCCAAATAATATCCTATAAAACCAAATACAATTAACCATACATAGTTTTTCCTTGGGAGTTTTTCAGATTCCTTTTTTGTAAAAAGAAGCACAGCAATATAAAAAGGTAATGCAAAGAGCATTCTAAACATCAATAAATTTACTGCGCTTACATTATACTGATACGCTAATTTAACCATTACAGCTTTGGCCGAAAACAACACTACACCTAAAATTCCGATTAAAATAACAAGAGGTAATTTCTTTGAGTTTTTCATTATCCAAAATTACCATTTTACAAGAAGGTATTCTTATCAAGAATATCAAATTTTACGATGCTCAAAAATGTTTCTTTTCAAATAAAATTATATCTTGTGTCATATATATATAATATGTTACCAAAACCTAAGGCCATAATTGTTATGGGAGTTTCTGGGTCTGGAAAGACTACCATTGGGGAATTACTTTCAGAAAAAACAGGAATTCCTTTTTATGATGGAGATGATTTTCATCCTGAAGAAAATATCAAAAAAATGAAAGCTGGACATCCTCTAAATGATGATGACAGATTGGGATGGCTAGAAAAGATAAACGAATTCTGTATAGAACAAATAGAAGCTAACACAAGCTGTATTATTGCTTGTTCTGCTTTAAAAGGTTCTTATCGAAAAATTCTCAGAAAAGATATTGAAAAAAGCACAGAGTTTATTTATTTGTTAGGCGACTTCAAGTTAATTGAAGAAAGACTTGCAGGCAGAGTTTCTCATTTTATGCCTATAGCCCTACTAAAATCCCAATTTGAGACTTTACAGCCTCCAAAACATGCAATAACTGTAAATATAGCAGATACTCCAGAAGAGATTGTTACCGAAATTCTTGAACAACTAACATAAAAAAAGCATCGAGAGATATCCCGATGCTTTCTTAAATTAATTGGTTAGTTGAGTTTTTTTACTCGACATTTACATATCTAGTAAGTTTATTTTAAGTCAAATTGTGTCGACCCTAATTCTTTTAAATTCTGGTCGTAAACCACAACACTGTATTTTCCTTCAGCAAAATCTTCTCCTTCTTTATTAATAAAGTCACATACATCTAAAACAGTGTTTTCATAGTAAAAACTAGAAGCTTTACTGTAAGTTATACTTATAGGTTCTGATGTTTCTGTACCTTCTTTTGCAGCTACAGCACGCTCTCCCATAATTGTTCCAGATGGATCTGTTACTTGAATATAGAATTGTTTAGCTCCAGGTTTTGTAATTTTATTAGCTCCAACTGTGTAACAAATTTTTAATTTGTCTGCTCTTCTATTATTGTTTACAGAAACAATTTTACCACTATTACGCTCTTTAACAGCTTCCGCAGAAAACTTAGCCAACCCTAAAGCAGCTCCTGTTTCTACAACTTTAGAAAGCTGAGTGTTTTGCATAATTAAAGAATCTGTAAACATAGATTGTTCCTGTAAAGCAGTTTTTGTACTATCTCTTTGCATAGCCAACAACGTATTTGAAGCTCTTAAAGAATCGTTTTGAGTTAACAAAAATTCACGCTCTTTGGTAAGTTGTTGTACTTGTCTTCTATATCTAGAAAGCGAACTAATGTCTGCTTTCATTTGCTGTACAGAATCTATATAGGTTGCAATTTTATTTCGTGCTTCTACCAATTCAGCATTTGCTGATTCACTTTCAGAAATAGCCCTATCATAATCAGATTTCAAATTATTCAAATCTTCAATAACAAGATTTTTTTCTTTGTTAAGCTTGTTAGTAGTCTCTTTTTTACTGTTATACAGGCTTGCTGTATAAATAAGAGTTCCTATCAAAGCAGCAGCAAGTAGTCCTGCTATTACTTTTAAACCATTATTGGATTTTGTTTCTGTCATAAGTTGTTTATTTAAAAATTTGGTACGGCAAAATAGTCATTCTTTTCTATGCCTTACGAATTATATACGTTTAAAAGTTAAAAATAGATTTTTTAAAACTATTTTATTGTATCATATCAGTTTTTTTTTAACATTTACATATAGAACTCATTTAAACTTTTTCTATTTCCTGAAAATTTCAACGAGTTCATAGATTATCTTTTGATAAAAGCGTTTACAGCTTTATAATAAATATACAGTATGTCTTCAAATTTGGTTAGTTACGATTTAAAAAAAATCACCCCTTTAATTGCTCCTAGAAAAGGAGAGCAAAAATTAGGGGAACATATAGAATTATTACATGAGAACGATTCCCTTGTTTCTCAATTATCAGCTTCAGAAACTAAATATGTTTTAATGGGAATTCCCGAAGATATTGGGGTAATAGCAAATTTAGGAAAGCCTGGAACAAGAAATGCTTGGGAAGCAGCATTGCCATATATTTTAAATATTCAAAATAACCAATACACAAAAGGTAATAAAGTTTTATTATTAGGGCATTTAGATTTTTCTTCTGAATTAAAAAAAATTGATGCCCTTTCAGGAGAGGAACAAATTGAAGAAGCTCGTAATATCACCGCTCTTATAGATACGGAAGTGACTAATATAATCCATAAAATTGTTACTAGCGGAAAGAAACCTATTGTTATTGGCGGCGGACATAATAATGCCTACGGAATATTAAAAGGCGCTTCATTGGCTTATGGAAATGCTATAAATTGCCTTAATATAGATGCACACACCGATTTTAGAAAACGTGAAGGTCGACATAGCGGAAACGGATTCTCCTATGCTTTTCATGAAGGATTTTTAGAAAATTACTTTATCTTTGGGCTTCATGAAAACTATACTTCAAAAAAAGTATTTAAAACCCTAGAGAAGGAGTCTCGAATTAAATACAATACTTTTGAAGAACTGTATGTGCGTTGTGAAAAAGGCTTTGATTTTGAAATAAAAGAAGCGATTGATTTTGTAAAACCTTCTAAATTTGGACTAGAAATAGATATGGATTCCATAGAAGGAATGCCTAGTAGTGCCATTACAAGCTCAGGATTACCTCTTAATACTGTGAGAGAAATTATATTTAAAAGTAAAAAGGCAAAAAACATTTCTTATCTCCATATTTGTGAAGCTGCTCCGATTATGGAAAACGAACGAGAAAAAAACTTAGTTGGTAAAGCAATAGCTTATCTAGTTTCCGATTTTATAAGAAAGTAAATCTTTATTAAGTAATTACACAATTAAAATACATATTAGATCATTAGTGCTACACTAATGCTTCTACATTAAATAAACTCCCTCGAGGTAAGCCTACGAGGTATTTAATAGAAAATAATTTAATCCATTTCGACGTAGAGCCCTTCGGGAAACTCAGAACAGGCTCTGGAGAAGAAAACCCTCAATGAGGGATTGAAATATATGAACATAGAAATTGTACCATTTAAAATGGAATATGCTACTGCATTTAGAGATTTAAATGTAGAATGGCTTGAGAAATTCTTTATTGTAGAACCTCATGATAAAGAAGTATTATCTAATTGTAAAGAGAATATTATAGATGAAGGAGGATTTATATATTTTGCTAAAATAGATACTGAAATAGTAGGGTGCTTTGCTTTTTTAAAAGTTGAAAATGGAATTTTTGAATTAACAAAAATGGCTGTTTCTCCAGAATACCGTGGTAAAAAAATAGGTCAGCATTTATTACAGTTTAGCATAGATACTGCCAAAGACAAAGGTTTTAAGGAGGTACTCCTCTACTCTAGCAGAAAGCTTGAAAATGCTATTCACCTCTATCGTAAATATGGTTTTAAAGAAGTGCCATTAGAACCAAATACTCCATACAAACGTGCAGATATTAAAATGGTTATGAAAATAGTATAAGGAATGGTTTGTATGGTTCTCAATTATATTTAATAGAGATTTAAAAGTAAAAGTGTCTAAAAAATTAGCCTGCCATAGTTACTCTTTTAGCATCTTTTTGAATTTTTACGCGCTCTTCTGCATATTCTTTTCCTTGTTCCCACCATTGCGCCATTAATTCCTTATTAAAATACAGGGAGTTTTCTGTTAATCTTGTAGGAGTAAAATAAGTGTTTAGCTTCACATTTTTATTGATAGCTGCTAGTTTTCCTTCAACCACATCATGAGATTCTAGTTGGTCTAATACAAAACTATATAAATTTACCATTAAAGAAAATGGATTCTTACCTAACACTTTTTTGTGCTCCATGTTTTCAGTTTCTAAAATAATGGCATCAACTTCCGTAGCGCCCATTTTAATAGCTTCGCGAATTGGAATTACACACCCTAATCCGCCATCAGCATACTCAAAACCATTTTTTTTAGCAAGCGACATAAACGGAACATAATTACAAGAAAGCCAAATCCAATCACAAAAATCTTCATATTCATAATCCATAATCGACTTATATTCTACTCGATTCATAGATAAATTAGAAACCGTTACCACTACATTTTTCCCTTTCTCTTTGAGTAAATTATAATCGTTTTCAGAAAAATGTTTTTTGATGTGCTTACGTAAGTTTTTACTTTCCCCAAATGTACGCTTACGCTTTATAAGTTGCCACATTACGTTTAAGTAATTAATAGCTACATATTCTTCATCTCCTTTTTTACGAGTTACAAACGGATTGTTACTGAAAATTTTACGCTGAGTAACGGTAGTATAAACTTCGTAGATTTTTTCGATATCATTATTTGCCAAATGTGGAATCAATAAGCTTCCGGTAGAGGTTCCTAAATAAAGATCGTAATCTCTTTTTTCCTTTTTCATAAGATGCTCTGCAACACCACCGGCAAATGCTCCTTTACTTCCCCCTCCACTTATAACTAATGCTCGCATACTTTTATATTGATTTTTTATAGTAGCTTATAACTGACTCGTTTCTTTGTTTTTAAATTTAGCAAAATCAAAACCACTTTGCCACCATCTTGTCATTTTTTCTTTGTTGAAAATTAAGGAATTTGTAGTTAATACAGTTGGTGTATAATAAAAATTTATAATAACATCATTATTAGACGCTACAAACTTCCCAATTCTAATGTTTTGATGTTCAATTCTATCCAACATAAAACTAAACATAGTGGTAAGTAATGAAAATGGATTTCTAGAAGGCAAACGATTTAATTGTGTTACTTCCGTTTGAAGGATAATAGCATCAATTTCTGTAGCCCCTCTCCTAATTGCTTCTTCAATAGGAACCATAGTGCCAATACCTCCATCTGCATATTCACAGCCTTCTTTTCTCACTAAACTCATAAAAGGTGTGTAATTACTGGAAATCCAAACCCAATCGCAAAAATCATCATACGTAAAATCGTTAATAGATTTGTATTCTACTTGATTTAAGGATAAATTGGATACGGTTACTATTACTTCTTTTTTACTGTGTTTTAATTTTAAAAACTCTTCTTCTGTAAAAGTATTTCGAATCAGTTTTTTAAGATTATAACTCTCTCCAAAAGTTTTACTTCCTCTTAAAAAATTGCGAATTACATTTAAATGATGAATCGAAATTTGCTGAACTCCATACTTTTTTTTAATTCGAAACGGACAAATATTAAAGATGCTTTCGTTGTTTACTGAGGTATAAATAGCCTTTATCTTTTCTACTTCATTAAGCGCTAAATGATTTACCAACAAACTCCCTGTGGAAGTTCCCAAAAATAAATCGTACTCTACTTTTAATTCCTCTATTAAATATTGAGCAACTCCGCCAGCAAACGCCCCCTTTGATCCTCCTCCAGATATTACAAGTGCTTTCATCTGTTAATATTTATGTTTCTCAATGGTAAGATGCATGCTCTTGACATCATATTGGTTGGTTTTTAATTGTTAATGGCCATTTCATAATTAATTTTCTTGTAGCTGTTGTTCAAGAAAAACTTTTTCTTCGGAAGGTAAATCGGTTACAATTCCTTCTAAGACAATTCTATAATCTTTATTACTCATTAACTCTTTCAACAATTCTCTTGAAAATTTTGAAAACTGCCATACAGGATGCTTGCAAGCTTGAACTAAATTTCTAAGAGCCATTTCATCAAATCCTTTTATTTGATAAAGATATTGAAAAGCCTGTTGACGGATTTCAAAATGTTGTGAGGGATTGGTGTAACTTAACAAAATATCAAAATATTCTTTTTTATTATTTTGCTGATAGTCTTCTGTAATTAAAGCCAATGTAAGCCATAATGTTTCAATGTTTTTATCGCTAAAACCCGTTATTCCTTTCGTTTTATCAAGAAATCTAACTCTATCTTTTGGAAAAGGAAAATTTACCCACAACTTCATCAAAGCATTCTGTATGGTTAGATAACTCTTATCTAATAGTAATTTTTCGAATTCTGATTTAAATTCTTGCGGAATAGGATTCATATATAGTGCTACCGCTTGTCGTGTTTTTAATACGTTAGACTGCATAGCCTTTAAAAAAACAGCCTTCTCCTCTTCGGAATTAGGAAGCAAGCGTTTAAGAATATGAGTAACTATAACAGATTTATCTTGAGAAGAAAAAATAATAGGATGCGCTTCTGCATATTTTATTACTTCTTCATTATTCATTTCATCTATGGTTAACAGGGTTTTAGAGACTTCATTTTGAAGCAACAATTGTTTTGCATCTTCTAATGGAAATTTAGGATTTACAAACCACTTTTGGACAAAATCTTCTAATTTAATCTGACTTTTAGCAGCAGCTATATTGATAAAGTTGTGAGTATTGGCGTTTTTAAAAGCATAATCTTTTAAATATTTCTTTATCGATTTTTTAAACGCTCTATCGCCAATATAATTCCGCAATGCAAAAATAGCCCAAGCACCCCGCTCATAGAAAGTAAGGCTACTCGCCTTTGGATTGAGCAGACTTTCACCTCCATTTTTATTTAAATCCTCTAATTGTTTAGCTGAATTATACAATTGCTCGTAAAAATAATCTTCCCCAAAAATCTCCTTTTCAGCCAAAAGCGCATAATACGTAGCAAAACCTTCTTGTAACCAATGGTGTGTGCTACTCTCCTCTGTTACTAAATCTCCAAACCATTGATGCGCCAATTCATGTGCATTAACATTGATGTAATTTTTATCAATAAACCCAATTGAATCTACCATATGTGAATCGGAAAAAATAGTAAGCGATGTATTTTCCATCCCAGCATATAAAAAATCTTTTACTGGAACTTGCTTATAATTCTGCCACGGATAAGCAACACCTATTTCTGTTTCTAAAAAGTCAAAAATATGCTTTGTATGCCTATAAGTAGGTTCTACTATATCCGATTTATTTGGATAATAATACATTTCTATAGGAATTCCACTTTTAGAAACCTCCGTTTCATAATCGTAATTCCCAACTGCTAAAGCTACTAAATAACTACTCATTGGATATTGCATATCGTATTTCCAAGTAGTTAAATTCTTCTCTTCTATTTTATCTACAAGTTTTCCATTTGCTATAGTTTTATATATTGATGGAGTTGAAATAGAAAGATCAAATTCTATCTTCTCGTTCATATCATCAAAGCTAGGAAGCCAATTAGAAGTGTATTTTCCTTGCCCTTGCGTCCATACTTGAGTTTTATTATTTCCGTCAGGAGACACAAAGTATAAAGCTTTTTTAGGACTTGTATAATATTCTATTTTTAAACTATTTAAAGTATTTGATTTAAAGTTATAGTTTACTTTTAGTTTTGTATTGTTATAAGTAAATTCAACAGGAGAATCATTTAAAAACACAGCTTCTATTTCCATGTTTTTAGCATCAATAAAAAGCGAATCCGTAGCTTTTAAAATATCAAAAGTATAAACAACATAACCTGAAACTTTTTTTAATTCAGGATCAATTGTTAGCGTAACATCTCCTTTTTTTATATCTATAAATTGAGTCTGTTGGGAAAATCCAATAAAAGAAATAAAGAAAAAAAATAGGGCAAAGAATAGCTTCATGGGGTTTTAAATTTACTCGATAATCGAGATTTTAATGCTCCAAAACCTATTTCAGAATCAAAATGCTTTTCTTATAACTACCTTGTAGGTTTACCCCTGCTAGGTAGTTTACTCACATTAAGCATGTTTATATTCTTCAACACTAGGTCGGAATATTACATTATAATTTATATCTTTTTCTTGTAAGTTTATTACATAGTTATTGGCTACCAAAATACTATTTTCTAATGAAATTTTAGTGTTCTATAACTATTGTTGTCCGATAAAAGTTAACGGAATTTATTGTACTCCACTTATATCAAGGCTTAAATGAGGTTTTCAAAATAGGCTCCTTGCTATTAGTAAAAATGAATGAAAAGAGGATTTTAGTAATGTTTATTATCTAAATTACTTGTTTTTAGATAGTTAATATTTAGTCGTTGTTCTTTTTCTTATAGCGAGCGGACTTGTATTTTTACTCGGACATTAATGTTTCTATACTATTAAAGAAGAAGGAAACTACATCAAAGTAACTAAACTTTCGATTATCGAGTAAAATTAGAGCAAAAAAAACATCAATCCATTTAAAAAAGCCAAACGGATTGATGTAACAACTGGTTTAAAAAACCTAACTAACCATCGTAATAATTCTTAGAAACCTTTGGTAATAAAATATCTTAATCGGCAATTTTATATTTTGGTGGAAGTGCTCGTTTACGACGACTCCTCATAAGTTTGTTTATTTTTAATTTATAATATTCATAGCCTATAATGATAGAAATAGCAAAACAAGCAACATAAAATACCATAAATTGAATTTTTAAATACACTACTCCTGCAAAAATCCCCCCTGTAATATATGCTAAGGCTATGGAGAGCAATATTTTTCCTTTCTCTTTTAGCGCTTTATTATTACGGTATTTCTTTTTTGTGTACATAGAAGCAAGAATACCAACATCGGTGGTAAGTCCTGTCATATGCGTTGTTTTTACCGAAAAATTAGAAATACTAGCGGTCAGTCCATTTTGTAATCCCATTGCAAACAACATCAAACCAACCATAATTTCGGTTTCCCATAAGGTTTCTTGATAATAAAACTCCCCATAAGTTCCTACTGCAAACAGACATATAATTTCAAGAAATAACGGTACCGAATGTGCGATGTACGAATTTTTATGATTGAAGTTTATTATGACTTGATTGGAGCAAAAGTTTCCTATAAAAAATAAAAAGATCCAAGCAAATACAATGATAGCGCCATTCCAATTCCCCTTGGCCACCTCTTCAGCAAAAATTGCATAATGCCCAGTTACATTCGACGTAAATGCAAAAAATATAATTACAGAAGTAACATTAACCATTCCTGCTGAAAAAGCAGATAAGGATCCTAGTTGGATATTATCTTTGACGGTTCTGCTATTATTAAATTTTCTCAGCATAATTTATCTCTTCTTTTTTCTTAAAAGTTAGCTTAACTATTCCCCTTGCTTGAATATCCGATTGGAAGTGAAGCTCCATTTCTTTATCATTAATTTTATAAAGATTGTAATGTTCATTCTTAAAATCGGGATATTTAAGTTTTAAAATATGTCCCCTTCCTTTGAGTGTCCACTCTAACTTCTTTTTCCTGTCTTCACTAGAGAGAAGAACTTCCCCATTTGGTAAAAACTCCCAAGTTTCCGCTTCATGTATAATCAAGCCTTCTGTAATATCATTCTTTATAGTTTCATCAATATATTTATTGTTTTTTAATGGCAATTTTTCATACTTCCAAGATGTTTCTTCCCAAACCCCAACTATTTCCATATTTGGAGGAGTGCTTTTGCTTAAAACAAGTGTAATTGTTGTTACAATAACTACAAACGAAAGCAGGTATATTAGTACAATTTTATTCTTCATAATTGTTTTTTTGAGAGCTATGACGTAAGTAATTTCGCAAAAGTTCCTTGAGTCTGGTAGATTATTTCTAAAGGAGTTTCTACTTCATTAACAATCAAATTTGACCTCTTAATAGTATTTATTAAAAGGAAATTTTTTTCTTTCTGCTTCTTCACAGCCATGGGAATATATGCTTCGTCTATCTTATTTGCTTTTATATAGTTTTCAAAAGCATTTTTTGTATATCCATGATATAAATCTGTAGAAATAGAATTGATTATTCTAGCGTGTTTATTACCCAATATTTCAAGTGCTTCATTAAATTTTTCCTCTTGAAGCATTTCTATTTGTTGTTTTTTGGAGAAAAATAAAAGTTCTGTAATAGAGCTAGAAATTGGAGCGCTGTAAATAAGTACAATATTGATTTTTTCTGTCTGACTGCTAATTACTTTTTTTAATAGTGATAAAGACTGAATTGTAAAATCTGTAGGAACTAATATCTTCTTCATAGTTTGTTTTTTTTACTTAAAAACAAAACTATGTTTACATTATAAGAATGGAATTAAGACCACATTAGAATTCCATTAGAATTTTCAAATCCCTCATTGAGGGTTTTAATCCCTATAGCCTATCTTGAGTTTACCGAAGGGCTCTACGTCGAAATGGATTAAATTATTTTCCTTTGCATTCCTTGTAGGCTTGCCTCGAGACAGTTGATAGATAAATTTTATAAGCCGCTATGTTATCATTAATTAAGATTCTACTGTTGTAAAATCTGTCTAATCTTAGCGAATAGCTTGCGAGAGAATTAATTATTTGTGAGGAAGTAAAATCTCTACTGTTGTTCCTTCATTTTCTTTAGAGCTAACAATGAGCTCTCCTCTATGAAGTTTAATAACATTCCTACTTAATGGCAATCCAATTCCGTAACCTGAGTAATCTTCAGTATTTGAAGCTCTAAAAAATGGATCGTAAATATAGCCTAACTCTTTTTCTGGAATTCCAACTCCTAAGTCTTTAATAATTAAAATCACATTTACATCAGAGGCAGCTAGAATAATATCCACCTTGGCATTATTGGAATATTTGCATGCATTCATTACAATATTAGAAACAGCCAGATGTAATAATTGCTCATTTCCTTTTACTTTTAAATGATAAGGATTTTCGGGTAACAAATTAAAGTCCAGATAAATATTAGCTTCAGGATAAATTTTTTCAACCGTAGTTTTAACATCAATAACTAACTCATCCATTCGGATAATGCTGTCTTGATTTATTTTTCCTTTATTGTAACCCGTTTGTGCAAGAAACAACAATGCTTTAGTTTTTTTATTCAGTTTTTCAGCTTCCTCTAAAATTGTAATTAACGATTGTTTATATTCTTCAGAACTTCTGTCTTTAGACAACGTAACTTCTGCTTCCCCAATAATTGAAGTTAGCGGAGTATTAAGCTCATGAGAAGCATTACTAATAAAATTTTTCTGTGTTTCAAAAGAAGTTTCCAATCGGTTAAGCATATCGTTAAAAGTGGTAGCCAAACTTTTCATTTCTTCATTACTTTGAGACTCCTCTAAACGATAATTAAGACTTTCTGTCCCAATTTTCTTCACTCCTTTAATAATCTTACTTATAGGTTGCATTACCGTTCGAGAAAAAAAATACGCAATAAATACTATTATTAAAACTGAAATAAGCAGAGAGAAAAACAGAAGGTTTCTTAAATGGACCATGTGGTGTTCTGCATAATAATTTTGTGCAGAAACAACTACTATATAATTTTCATATTTTATTCCTGAATAAAAGGTATTATTTTGCTTGTAAAATACTCTTTCTTCTTCTATAATTTGCTGTATAAACTCCTGTGGAATATTTGCTTTATTTAATAAAACCTCAGAATCGGCTATTTCATCAAGATCTATAAGCGTTATTTTTTCATCTGGAAGTTTTTCTAAAAAATCTTGGCGAATCTCTTTAACAACATCAATATCTTGATTGTTTTCTAATTGAATTTTTGCCATGGTAATGGCTCTAATCTCCAGTCTTTTATAGAAATCCGTATACGCATAACTACTTATAGAATAATATATTACACCACTAAATATTAAAATATAAGCAAAGAAAACGGAGGTTAAAAATATGATTATTCTATTTTGTGTCTTCATCGTTTACTCTTAAAATATATCCCATCCCAATTACAGTATGGATAAGACGTTCTCCGTTATATTTCTCTAGCTTTTTCCGTAAATAATTTACATACACATCTACTACATTTGTCCCAATATCAAAATTTACTCCCCAAACATTATCTAAAAGCTCATTTCTAGAAAGTACAATTCCAGGCGACTTTATAAAAGCTAACAAAAGCTTATATTCTGTAGAAGTTAAATTAATTTTATGACTGTCTCTTTGAACTGTTTTGGCAGCATCGTTTACAACAATTGTTTCAAACGTATAAATATTAGACGCTTGGTTAACCAACGATTTGTTATTGGAAGACCTTCTTAACAAACTATTTATTCTAGCGGTTAATTCAATAAACTTAAACGGCTTTACTAAATAATCGTCGGCTCCAGTATTTAGTCCTAATGCTATGTTTTCTGGACTTCCAAGAGCCGTTAAAAATATAATTGGAATACTGGCGTTATTTTTTCTAATCTCCTTACAGATGTCCATTCCGTTCATCTCAGGAAGCATAATATCAAGAATTAGCAAATCAAACTCAGAAGAAGTAGCTAACCTAAACCCTTCACTTCCATTTAAAGCTATGGAAACTTCAAAACCTTCTTCGGTAAGCCCCTTATTTATAAAGGAACACACCTTAGGGTCGTCTTCAACTAATAAAATTTTTTGCTTTTCTTTTTTCATAATACGAGCGTAAAAATACAGAATTTATAACTATTCCTTTTGTGAAGGTAATTACTTTAGTAACCCGTTGTGCATTTAGGCAATATTGATTTTTAGGTTATTGATATTTCTGTTGAATTCAAATATGTTTATATATTGAATGACCGTCATAGCCGTAATCTTAGATAATATTCTGTTTTTGAATCCCTCAAAAGATTTAGCATAATTCCTTCGAATCATAAATTGGTCGCAAAGTTGAGAAAACAATGTTTCAATACGCTTTCTGGATTTCTTAAAAACGTACGGCTGCTCCCTATAGTTATGCTGGTTTGTTCTCATAGGGGTTTCAAGTCTAATATTATGATATTCAAATAAATTCAATTGATATTCAGCCGACAAATACCCTTTATCACCAAGTAATATGCAATCACTTAATTGATGCTTTATATCCTTTAAATAATTAATATCGTGCACAGAGGCTGGACTAATATCCATACTTTCGATAACACCCTGAGCAGAACAGACAGCATGTAATTTATATCCATAATAATGGCTTGATTGACTTGCACAATATCCTTTTTCGGGCAGACTGTAGTTTTGTTCTTTACATATCTTACTTCTAGCGCTTCTTGATAATTTACAGACCTCTAACGGCATACTGTCAACAATATAACAATGCTCAGATTTATTCAACTTTCTCACTAATGCCTTGCGAAGTGATTCTCTAAAAGAAAACAACTTACGCTTTCTTCTATTGTAGACACTGCGCTCTATTTTGCTGGATAGACCAGCAGGTAACATTCGAAAAAGCTGGCATTCACTATCAACACTCATATATTCTGATGTTAAATCAATAGCTATAAGCTCTTTATCTCTTAATTTAGGTTTACGGATTTGATGTAAATAATCCATTTTACAATCCAATTCTTTTAAAACCTTGAGGATTTTGTCGTAATTTGCTTGAAAGTTGTGCATATAAATTATAGTGTGGTTACTACAATTTACTGCATTTTAGCAGTTTGCACAACTTTTTCTAAATGCACAACGGGTTTTAGTAATAAAAATCCCTCTATGAAGGTTTCACACTTTCTAACTATCTGCTATCTTCGTATTCATGAACCCGAGTATTTTACAAACACCTATAGACTATTTAAAGGGAGTTGGTCCTAATCGAGCCGACTTACTTCGTACAGAACTCGGCGTACACACCTATCAAGACCTTATTAATCTGTTTCCAAATAGATATATTGATAAGACACGGTATTATAAAATCAACGAATTGCAACGTAATAATGCCGATGTGCAGGTTATAGGAAAGATAACTAGCCTAAAAACTGTGGAACAAAAACGGGGGAAGCGTTTAGTAGCAACTTTTGTGGACGATACCGGTCAAATGGAATTGGTTTGGTTTAGAGGACATAAATGGATTCGGGAAAGCATAAAAATAAATCAGCCATATGTTATTTTCGGAAAAACAAATTGGTTTAACGGGTTTTCTATGCCACATCCAGAAATGGAATTGTTGGAAGAACATGAAAAAAGCCTACGTACCGCAATGCAACCTGTATATCCTTCCACAGAAAAGCTTACAAATAAAGGAATTACCAATAAAGTAATTAATAAAATAATGCAACAGCTTTTTGTGGAAACAAAAGCACGCTTTTTTGACACCCTTTCTGCGGAATTATTAGACGAATTAAAGCTTATTTCTAAAAGTAAAGCACTATTTAATATTCATTTTCCTCAGAGTCAAGAATTATTAGCTAAAGCCCAATATAGATTAAAATTCGAAGAACTTTTTTATATTCAATTACAACTCATCTCTAAAAACCTAACTCGAAAAAATAAAATAAAAGGGTTCAATTTTGACCAGGTAGGAACTTTATTTAATACTTTTTATGCAGAGCACCTTCCTTTTAAATTAACAAATGCACAAAAACGTGTAATTAAAGAAATTAGAAACGATTTAGGAAGTAATGCACAAATGAACCGTTTATTGCAAGGAGATGTGGGTTCTGGAAAAACAATTGTAGCACTTATGTCGATGCTTTTAGCTATTGATAACGGCTTCCAAGCATGTCTTGTTGCTCCTACTGAAATTCTTTCACAGCAACATTACAACGGGATTCTAGAGCTTGTTAAGCCATTAAATATAAAGGTGAAACTATTAACAGGATCATCTAAAAGCTCTGAAAGAAAAGAAATTCATGAAGCATTAGAAAACGGAGAACTCCAAATACTTATTGGTACCCATGCAATTTTGGAAGATAAGGTTCTTTTTAAAAATTTGGGACTCGCTATTATAGATGAGCAACACCGTTTTGGAGTAGCTCAACGTGCCAAATTATGGCGTAAAAATAATATTCCGCCTCACATATTGGTTATGACGGCCACCCCCATCCCACGTACGCTAGCAATGAGTTTATACGGAGATCTAGATATTTCTGTTATTGATGAACTCCCTCCTGGTAGAAAAGCAATCAAAACAGTACATCGGTATGATAGTAACCGATTAAAAGTATTTCGTTTTATAAAAGATGAAATTGAAAAAGGACGACAAATTTATGTGGTCTATCCGCTTATTCAGGAGTCAGAAAAATTAGATTATAAAGATTTAATGGATGGTTACGAGAGTATTGTTAGAGAATTTCCGCAGCCAACATATCAAATTTCTATAGTACACGGACAAATGAAGCCTGCTGATAAAGACTATGAAATGGAACGTTTTGTTAATGGAGATACCCAAATTATGGTTGCAACAACAGTGATTGAAGTTGGGGTAAATGTACCAAATGCCTCCGTAATGATTATAGAAAGTGCTGAGCGCTTTGGACTCTCTCAACTCCATCAATTACGTGGACGTGTAGGACGTGGTGCAGAACAGAGCTTTTGTATTTTAATGACTGGACATAAACTTTCTAACGATTCTAAAACCCGTCTGGAAACAATGACACGTACTAATGATGGATTTGAAATAGCAGAAGTTGACCTTAAACTACGCGGACCGGGAGATCTTATGGGAACACAACAAAGCGGGGTTCTTAATTTAAAAATTGCAGATATAATTAAGGATAACGAAATATTAAAATCGGCTCGCTATTATGCCTTACGGATTTTAAAAGAAGACTCGAGCCTAGCAATGGAAAAGAACAAAATAATTAGGTATACCTATCAAATGTTGATTAAACATAAAAATATCTGGAATTATATTAGTTAGCAGGAATAGGCACTATAAAACTGTTGGCGGTTAATTATTTTCAGTCATTAATGTCCGAATAAAATACAAGACCGCTTGGCTGTAAGAGAAAAGAACAAAGACTAAACCTGAACTATTACAAAATGAGTAGTTTAAAGAAACAACATTACCAACTCCTCTTTTTATTCATTTTTCTTGATAGTAAGGGGGGCTATTTTGAAAACCTCATTTTAAGCCTTGGTATAAGTGGAGTACAATAAATCCCGTTAACTTTTATCGGACAACAATAATTTTTCAGTATAAAAATAAAAGTAATAGCATTTATTATATTATTTGAGCTATTTGATATGTTTTCCACATCATAATTAAACGATTATAAATAAATAGCCATTCAGAAAAAAGAAAAACTAATGAGGGGTTCTTATTACACTGCGGATTATTATCTTTGCACCTCAAAATAAATAAAAGTAGCAAGTGAAAATTTCATACAACTGGTTAAAGCAATTTATTCAACTTGATTGGGAATCTGAGAAAACAGCAGAACTTTTAACCGATTTAGGTTTAGAAGTTGAAGGAGAAGAAACTTTCGAATCGGTAAAAGGAGGATTAAAAGGAATTGTAGTTGGACATGTTTTAGAGTGTGAGCAACACCCAAATGCAGACAGACTAAAGTTAACAAAAGTTGATATTGGAACAGGAGAACCTTTACAAATTGTATGTGGTGCTCCAAATGTTGCCAAAGGTCAAAAAGTACCCGTAGCTACTATTGGTACTACTTTATATGATGATAAAGGAGAGCCTTGGGAGATTAAAAAAGGTAAAATTCGTGGAGAAGCTTCCTATGGGATGATTTGTGCAGAAGACGAGCTTGGTTTAGGTAAAAGTCACGACGGAATTTTGGTGCTTGATGATGCGTTAGAACCTGGAACGCTATGTGCCGATTTATTTAAGATTGAAAACGATACTGTCTTTGAAATCGGATTAACACCAAATCGTGCAGATGCGATGAGTCATCATGGAGTAGCAAGAGATTTAAAAGCTGGTTTACTTCAAAAAGATATTAACCTTGAACTCATTACACCTTCTGTAAGTAGTTTCCATGTGGATAACCGTACGCTTAGAATGGAGGTTGACGTAAAAAATAAAGAACTTTGTCCACGTTACTGCGGAGTTACTATTTCTGGAATAAAAGTACAATCGTCGCCAGATTGGTTACAAAATAGATTAAAAGCCATTGGTCTAACTCCAAAAAATAATATTGTAGATATTACCAATTACGTATTACACGAATTAGGACAACCGCTACATGCTTTTGACGCTAATAAGATAAATGGTAATAAAATTATAGTTCAAACCTTAGAAAAAGGCACAAAATTTACAACTTTAGATGAAGTAGAAAGAGAACTTCATGAAGATGACCTTATGATTTGTGATGCTGAAAAACCTCTTTGTATAGCAGGTGTTTTTGGAGGGGAGAATTCTGGAGTTACAGAAAATACTACAAATATTTTCCTTGAAAGTGCTTATTTCAATCCTGTTTCTGTAAGAAAAACAGCAAAAAGACATGGTTTAAATACAGATGCTTCTTTTAGATTTGAAAGAGGTATTGACATTAACACTACAAAATATGCTCTTTTAAGAGCTGCATTATTGATTAAAGAAATTGCAGGAGGTATTATTTCTAGTGATGCTGAAGATTTTTATCCAAAGAAATTTGAAGATTTTCAAGTATTCCTAACTTTCGAAAAGGTAAATAGTTTAATAGGACAGAATATTCCAACAGACACTATTAAATCAATTTTAAGTTCCCTAGAAATTAAAATCAACAATGTTACGGAAACTGGAATTGGACTTACTATTCCTTCGTATCGTGTGGATGTGCAGCGAGAAGTAGATGTAATAGAAGAAATTCTTCGTGTGTATGGATACAATAATATAGAATTTACAACTAAACTGAATGCTTCTATTGCTAGCACTTCTAAATTTGAAGATTATAAACTTCAAAATATAATAGGAAATCAATTAGCAGCTTTAGGTTTTTTTGAAATTTTAGCTAACTCCTTAACTACCCCTAAATATATGGAGTTAAGCCAGGATAATAAATCGGAATTTAATGTAACAATGCTAAACCCTTTAAGCAACGATTTATCGGTTATGCGCCAATCAATGCTTTTTAGTGGTTTAGAAGCTTTAAGTTATAATATAAACCGTAAAAGTGCCGATCTTAAATTTTTTGAATTCGGAAAAACATACCACAGTTTTGAAAGTGGTAGAATTGAAAATAAACATTTGAGCCTTTTAATTACTGGAGATCAGCATTCGGAAAGCTGGCGAGTTCAAAATGGGAAAAGCGATTTCTTCTTTTTAAAAGGAGTTATTAATAATGTATTGGAGCGTTTAGGATTGCCTACGCCAAAATCTGAACCTGTAACTTCGGATGTTTTTTCTGAAGGATTAAATTACAAGCTAAAGAAGAGAAAACTTGTTTCTTTTGGTATTGTAAACCACAAAATATTGAAGCATTTTGATATTAAACAGGAGGTTTTATATGCAGATTTTGAATGGGACGCTATTATTGACCTAGCAAAAGAGCAAAATATTTCTTTTGCTGAAATTTCTAAATATCAAGAAGTAAGAAGAGATTTAGCTCTGTTAGTAGACAAGCAAACTAGCTTTGAAGAGATTTACAACCTTGCTAAAAATAGTGAGAAAAAACTTCTAAAAGATATTAATTTATTTGATGTTTATGAAGGAGATAAAATTCCTGAAGGTAAAAAATCCTATGCGGTAAGTTTTACGCTTCAAGATGATAGTAAAACCTTAACAGACAAACAAATTGATAAAGTAATGAAGAAACTTCAAGGAAGTTTTGAATATCAATTAGGAGCTACTTTAAGGTAACAACATCTCAACTATAAATAACAAAAGACTGTCTATAAAGGCAGTCTTTTGTTATTTATAGCGTTTTACACCCAAAATCTCAAGGGTTTTTATCGGTTACCCAGTTCAACCATAATTCTTCAATACAGTTATAAAACTTAGCATCTCTAGGTTTAAAATTATAATTTGCTAAGCTTTTAAAAGAAAATTATAATTCATCTAATAAATAAAATAACTATAACTTCTTGAAATTAATTTTTAAAGTTCTCTAATCCCGATTTAAGCCACTCATAATACGCAATAGCTTCGGTATATTGTTGTGGTCCATTTAACAGTTCAAAATCTGGAGACATTAAAATATAGTATGGTTGTGAAGCGGTTTTAAAATTGATAGCTTGGAAAGTAGCCCACTTATCCCCTATTGTTTTTATAGACTTAACGCGACCATTATCCATTTTGTAATTAAACTGTAGATCTTCCGGTAAATCTTTCCTGTCGTCTACATATAAGGATATCAAAACGTACTCTTCATTCAAAATAGAAAATATCTCTGGTTCACTCCATACATTTTCTTCCATTTTACGACAATTTACACAAGCCCATCCTGTAAAATCTAATAAAATAGGTTTATTATTTTCCCTGGCATATTCCAAGCCTTCTTCAAAGTCTTTAAAGCAAGTAAGTCCAAGCGGACAATCACTTTCTTGTGGGTAGATACTATAAAATACCGGTGGTGGAAATCCGCTTAATAATTTTAAGTTAGACTCATTAGATTTCTGTAACCCTGGAATTAAATAAACAACAAAACCTATAATTGCTACTCCAAAAGCACCTCTGTAAAAGCTTAATTTTTTCTTAGGTCCATCATGAGGAAAACGTATTATCCCAAACACATATAACGTCATTAGAATCCCTATAACAATCCAAATACCAATAAATATTTCTCTCTTTAAGATTCCCCAATGCTCTACCAGATCGGCATTTGATAAAAATTTAAATGCTAATGCCAACTCTAAAAATCCGAGAATAACTTTGGTTGTTGTCATCCAGCCTCCAGATTTCGGCAACGATTTAAGCATATTAGGAAACAAAGCAAATAATGCAAAAGGCAGTGCTAAAGCCGCTCCAAACCCTGTCATTCCTACGGTTAGTTGCATTGCACCACCATCGTTAGATAGTGAACCTGCTAATAAAGAACCTAAAATAGGTCCTGTGCAAGAAAAAGAAACAATAGCTAGTGTTAATGCCATAAAAAAGATTCCAATAATCCCTCCTGAGCTAGAGGCAGAATCCATTTTATTTCCCCATGAAGATGGTAGCGTAAGCTCATAATAACCAAAAAATGAAAAAGCAAAAAACACGAAGATGACAAAGAATATAACATTAAGCCAAACATTGGTTGAGATATTATTGAGTATTTCTGGTGCTATGGAATCTAAAAAATGAAAAGGAACACTCAACGCCATATAAATTCCTATGATAAAAACACCATAAAGAATGGCATTAGAAATACCTTTTTTCTTGTTACTTGTTTGTTTGGTAAAAAACGAAACCGTTAAAGGAATCATTGGAAAAACACAAGGAGTAAGTAATGCAATAAGTCCTCCCAAAAAGCCTAAAATAAATAAGCTAGATAAATCTCGTTCTTTACTTACATCACTCCCATGAACATCTTTTAATAAATCTGTATTCTTTAATGGTAGCGCTAAATCTTCTGCAAGATTGATACTTTTGGAGTCTACTTCTTTAGTCCCAAAATCAACTTTACTTCCATCTAAAGAAAACCCTAAATCTGCATCATTAAAAATACAGCGCTGATCGTCGCAGGCTTGATATTCTACGGAACCAACAATACTATTAACAGTTGGGTTTGTAATTTTTACCCGTTGTTTAAATGTAACTTCTTCAGCAAAATATGACAATTCTTCTCCAAAAATCTGATCCAATTCTGTAATAGGTTCCTCCTCTTCTACATCCTCTATTAATTCATAATTACCTCCAGCATCTTTGAAAGAAAATGTAGTAGGAATAATAGAAGCTTCTTCCCCCAAAGGCTGATTTTGAGCGTACAAATGCCAATGCTCTTCAATAGTAGCTTTTATAACTAATTCATATTCTGAGTCAGAAACTTTTTCTACAGAAGTATCCCATTTTACAGGATTTTGAGCTTGAATTAAAGTAGTAACTAATAGAAAAAGTGCAACAAGTAAATTACGCATCTATAAAATGTATTTTTAAAATTTTCTCTGTTCTTTCGGTTACTTTAAATCGATTATCAGCACGTTTGCCTACAACCCAAATTATAGTGTTCTCACTATCACAAAGCAACCATTGATTTTCTTTTGAAATAAGCGAATACTTTTCGTCTTTAAAAAACTTACTCAATTTCTTCTTACCTTCCATTCCAAAAGGGTAAAAATAGTCACCATTTTCCCATTTTCTAAGCTTTAAAGGAAACTTTAACTTTTCTCTATCTACGTAGATTGTATGTTGGTCTTCCTCTTTTATTCTTCCTACTAAATCGATAGATAATTTGATAGGCGCAACCACACTAGCTTGCTCTTTATTTATAAAAAAATGAGAAGGATTTACATTATCAATTAATGGTGTAATAATTATTTCATCTCGATTCTTAATTAACCGATGGGTATCAGAAAAAAGCTGCTTTCCACTTTGCGATTCTGTAATAGAAACTAAATCTGAAGGTTCTTTAAATCCATAATCCTTGAAAAGATAATATAAATACGTTTCTTTAGGCAATAACTTTTCTAAGGCAGAAATAGGAACTACAACCTCGTCTCCTCTTTTATTAAAAACATCCAATCGTAATATATCGATATGATTATTTAATATCTCAGAAGCGCCTTTTAAGTGATTTTTCGTGTTTTCAAAACTCTTTAAAATTCCAGGATTTATTTCTTTTAACTTCGGAATTAAATCGTGTCTGAATTTATTTCTTAAATATTTTGTTTCAGCATTACTACTATCTTCCCGCCACTTAATATTTTGTTGTAAAGCATATTGAAAAATATCATCTCTCGAAAAAGGCAATAACGGGCGGACAATAAAGTCATTTATTTCTGGAATCCCAGTTAAACCATCGATACCTGTTCCTCGTGAAAAATTAATCAGAAAAGTTTCCAAATTATCGTCTGCATGATGAGCAGTTAACAAATACTCAAAGCTTAGAATTTCTTTTTGCGCTTTAAACCATTGATATCTTAACTCACGAGCAGCAATTTGTGTAGAAACCTTATGTTTTTTTGCATAGTCATCAGTATCAAACAAAACACTATAAAAAGGAATTTTAAGCATTTCTGTTTGCTGCTGAAGGAATATTTCATCCTCATTACTAGCCGCTCCTCTTAATTGAAAATTACAATGCAAAACTTCTATATTTATCTGCAATTGATGACACAAATACGTAAGCACCATACTATCAATCCCCCCACTAGATGCTATTGCAACTTTGGAAGTTAATAGATATGGAAAATGTTTTGTAATATGCGTTTTAAAATTATCTAGCATTTAGCAAAGGTAGTTAAAGCCAATTTTAAAAGAAGATTTTTAAATAATTTCTTGAGATATCTATTTTTTATTTTGTTCTATCCATTTTGAAGCAATTGGCCATACTTCTTCTGCAGCATTTCTTGACAAGAAGATACTGCTATGATTATAATTTTCTTTAAATCCACTTGATTTTGAACAAATAATAAATTTGTTTTTTTTATTATTAAACTCATTAAAAAATTTCTCACAGCCTTTTTGAGAAGCAATAAAATTATCTCCCTCTGCACAAATGGATAAAACAGGAACTCTTATTAATTTCATCAAATTAAGATAATCAACATTTGTCCTTCCTATAAATTCTACATTACAGCGTATTTAATACAGGTTTAAATCGCTATTCTTTAACCGAAGTATATATCAATTGCCCATCTAGCCAATTAACAATTGTAGCAAAAACATCTTCTCTGTCTAAATCGTTGTGAAGCTCGTGGTAGCCTCCTTTGTATAGTTTTAAAGTAATAAAATCGGATTGTTTAGCAAAGGCTTTACTTGCCCAGTGACTCGTAATATAATCTCCTGTTCCATGTAATAATAGCAAGGGCACTGCTAATTCTTTAGGATTATTAAGCACCCATTCTCCCCTTTTTATAAACGGTATTGAAAAATTTGGACTTATACGATTGTGAACTAATGGATCGTCATTATATTTTTCTACCTCCCTTTCGTCTCTAGAAATATACTTAGACTCAATACCACTGGGTAATGTTATAAAAGGTAAAATGTAATAAAATAACTTCCCAGCACTTAATTTCCATGAAGGTGGATCGAAAGCCATGCGTAAAAAAGGACTTGTAGTTATTACGCCTTGAATTTCATGCTTCCGTTTCATTGCATAATTTAAAACTACATTCCCTCCCATACTATGTCCATATAAAAAAGTAGGAAGACTAGAAAAGTTTTCTTCTTTGTGCTCAGAAACTGCATCGATAGTATCTAGAACTGCTTTATAACTTGGGCAATGCCCTCTCTTTCCTTCGGAATGTCCATGACCAAAATGGTCAAAACTATAAACTACATATCCAGCATGTACTAATTCCGGAATAACAGAGCCAGTATACCTACCGCTATGTTCGCCCATTCCATGAACTAAAATAACCACAGCTTTGGTTTGTTCTCCGTGCCAATATTGACCAAACAAACGCTTATTGTGACAATAAAAGTCGAAACCTTGATGTTGCATAAAAGATTAAGGGGTAATGGTTAGTTACCCCCTAAAATCGTAAATTGTAATGAAATACGCTATTATTGTGAGTATTATTTTTTCAAAGGATGTGCTTTTACTCCTTCATTTGTAATCTTCACAGGAAGAATATGTCCGTTTTTATCAAACTCCATAACTTCAATACAAGTTTCTCGAGAATCTCTTCCTTTTTCAGACATCGGGCGTCTGTGATAAACAATATAATAAGTGTCTTCATTCGGAACTTTTATTACAGAATGATGCCCTGCTCCGTTAGCAATTTCAGGATCTTGCTCAAGAATTTTATCCAGTCTTTTAAAAGGTCCCATTGGAGAATCTGCAATAGCATAGGCTACACTATAATCTGGACCAGTCCATCCTCCTTCAGACCACATAAAATAATATTTCCCATCTTTAATAAACATAAAAGGGCCTTCTACATACCCCTCTGGAGTTATTTCTTTAAAAATAGTCCCGTCTTCATAAGGCACAAAACCAGTAAAATCATCATTTAATTTAGCTATATTACAATGCTTCCAACCTCCATAGATTAAATAATATTGATCGTCTTTATCATGAAAAACAAATTGATCTATTGGCTGCGCTCCATTATGGAATTTTCCTATTAATGGTTTTCCTAATAAATCTTTATAAGGACCTTCAGGCTTATCTGCAACTGCAACCCCTATTCCACCTTCTTCATCATCATTCTGAATATCGTTAGCCCCAAAGAAGAGAAAGTATTTGTTATCCTTTTCTATTATAGATGGTGCCCAAACAGCTTTTTTTGCCCATTTTACAGCACTTGTATCTAAAACTTTTTCGTGTTTTGTCCAATTTACCAAATCGGGAGAAGAAAATGCATCAAAAAACACTTGGTCCTCATAAAGTGCTGAGTATGTAGGAAAAATCCAATATTCATCATTAAAAATAATTCCTTCTGGATCGGCATACCAACCAGGAAATACTGGATTGTTATTTTGGGCGGTTAAGGTGATTGTTACCATAGTGAATAAAGAAAAAAGTATTTTTTTCATTAGTAAAACGATTTAGTTAGCTACTTGTACTTAATCATATAAATACAAATACTTGGTTAATAGTTGTTTATTATTCCAGTGCTTTTCGCATTGCTTTAGCTTTAACTAAGCATTCTTCAAACTCAAGTTCTGGCTTAGACTTTGCTGTTATAGCACTTCCTGCGGAGAAAGATACATATCTTTTTTTATAATTGTAAAAAATACTTCTAATAATTACATTAAAGTCGAAATCGCCATTTGGAGCAAAATAACCAACGGCTCCACTGTACAATCCTCGTTTAGTTTCTTCTAATTTTTCAATAATCTTCATTGCAGAAAGTTTAGGAGCTCCCGTCATACTTCCCATCGGGAAAGCAACTTTTATAATATCTACAGGATGCGTTGTAGGAGCAACTTCAGCTTTAATGGTAGAAATCATTTGATGTACTTGCATAAAGGTATAAACCTTACATAATTCCTCTACCGTTACACTTCCTTTTAGTGCAACACGAGATAAATCGTTACGCACCAAATCTACAATCATTACATTTTCAGAACGCTCTTTGCTGTCGTTTTCCAAAGAAGATACTAATAAAGCGTCTTCTTCTTTATTTTCTGCTCTTCTTGCAGTTCCTTTTATAGGCTGCGATATAATTTGAGTTCCTTCTTTTCTAATATACCTCTCTGGAGATGCGGAGAGCAAGAATTTATCATCATGTTTTAAAAAGGTAGCAAAAGGAGGTTTGGAAATTTCATTTAAATTATAAAATGTTTTAATGGGGTTTATGGCAGTGTTCTCAATATAAAACTCCTGACAAAAATTAGCTTCATAAATATCTCCTCGATGAATATGAGCAAGCATCGTTTTTACTTTTTCGAGGTATTCTTCTTTTGGAATACGATGTTTAATAAGAAGGTCTTTTTTTTCCTCTAAAATCTCTTCTGCTGAAGTATTTTTAAGAATTTGCTGATAATCTTCTTCAATTTCATCGTCAATCATCCCTAAATAATGAAACTCTAAAACATTTCCCTTCAGAAATAATAAACGTTTAGGTTGAAAAAAATATAAATCGGGAAATTCCAAGCCATCAAAATTATTGGAGGCTAAGTTTTCAAGGTCATTCTTTAAATCATACGTAAGATAACCAAAAATCCAATCCTCGGTAACCGATTGATATTCTTTTAAATCCTCAAAAGCAGCATGATAATCTGTTTTAATGGAAGTAAAAGCTTCTACTGCCAACACAGCTTCATAACTACTGTGATTTTGTTTATAAAAGTTGCTATCTAGCCAAACCACTTCCTCAAAAGAAGAAGCCCAAGAAAGAAGATTTCTTTTAAACAGTTCAATATCGTGTATATTAAATTGTTTAATAGTTCTATTCATATATAAATAGGAGTTTTTTATTTAATAGATTCATCTTATCTTAACTTTTTCTATTACCCACAAAATAGTCATTTTACCCTCTAATTTTGTATTTTCATCAAACCGTAACACTGCTATGCTTTTTCAAAAATACTTCAATCAACTACCTCGGGGCAAGCCCACAAGGTATTCAAAGGAAACAAATTTAATTCATTTCGACGCAGAGCCCTTCGGTAAACTCAGCACAGGCTCTGGGGAATTAGACCCTCTATGAGGGATTAAAGAATAAAAGCACTATGTATCGCTCAAACACAAAAAGTCAAGATAAATTCAATGTTACAAATTTAACAAACTATAGGGTTTTTAATCTAATTATTATTCATAATATTGTATTATAATTCTAAGCAAAAGAACGAATACTTGCGAAATGCAAAAAGTAATTAAAAAAATACAAACCATCTTAAGAGCGTTGTTTACTACAACTACTCCTTCTTATGTATTGGTTCCTGTACGCCACGTTCGCTTTCCTCGTCGTCGCCCGTAAGGGTGTTACGATTTTATGGAGTTAGGTGTGTCCAACTCCCCTCTTAAAAACAAATCATTTTTCAATATTATTAATTTTTAATTCAGTAATTGAATGCAAATACTTATTGCAAACGATACGCACATACCATATGCACAGACAATCTGTGATACCATTGATGAGTCCGCTAGACAGCGTGGCACTGGTATTGCAAAACGTACTCCTGAGTATATAACAACCAAAATTCAGAATGGTAATGCGGTAATTGCTTTGGAAGGTAATGAATTCGCTGGATTTTGCTACATTGAAACATGGGGCCATGGAAAATTTGTAGCCAATTCAGGGCTAATTGTTCATCCAGATTTTAGAGGTCAAGGTTTGGCTACTAAAATTAAAAATAAAGTTTTTGAACATAGTAGAACTAAATTTCCAGATGCTAAAATCTTTGGTATTACTACAGGTTTGGCAGTCATGAAAATTAACTACGACCTTGGTTATGAACCCGTAACATTCTCAGAATTAACAGACGATCCTAGCTTTTGGAATGGCTGTAAAACATGTAAAAACTTCGATATTCTTACTAGAAACGAAGGGAAAATGTGCTTATGTACTGGAATGTTATACGATCCTGTTGAAAAAGAACAGAAAAAACAGAAACATAAATACGATTCTAAAGTATTTACCCGATTAAAAAGTATTAAACAGACGTTGTTTCTTAAAAAAGAAAAAGATAATAAAAAATAAAACCTACGGAATAGCAACCGAAGAAAATAAAAATAAAGAATGAAAAAATTAGTATTAGCATACAGTGGAGGGTTAGACACCTCGTATTGCGCAAAACATCTATCTGAAAATGGTTACGAAGTACACGCTGTAAGTGTTAACACAGGAGGATTCTCTAAAGAAGAAATTAAAAACATAGAACAGAAAGCTCTAGCGCTTGGTGCTAGTAGTTATACCTCTTTAGATGCCGTACAAACTTTTTATGATAAGGTTGTAAAATATCTTATCTACGGAAATGTACTAAAAAACAATACATACCCGCTTTCTGTTAGTGCAGAAAGAATTGTTCAAGCTATTGAAATTGTAAATTTTGCTAAAGAAAATAAAGCACAATATATTGCCCACGGAAGTACAGGTGCAGGGAACGACCAAGTTCGTTTTGATATGATTTTTCAAATTCTAGCTCCAGAAATAGAGATTATTACTCCTATTAGAGATAATAAACTTTCTAGACAGGAAGAAATTGATTTCTTAAAATCTAAAGGCGTAAATATGGAGTGGGAAAAAGCCAAATACTCCATAAATAAAGGACTTTGGGGAACCAGTGTTGGAGGTGATGAAACGCTTACTTCTCACCTATCACTTCCTAACGAAGCTTACCCGAGTCAGTTAGAAAACATGGGGAGTCAAAAAATTAAATTAAGTTTTACCAAAGGAGAATTAACAGCAATTGATGGTAAGAAAGACAAAGCCATCAACCTAATTGAAAAGCTTGATAAAATTGCTTCCTCATTTGCAATAGGTAGAGATATCCACGTAGGAGATACTATTATTGGAATTAAAGGAAGAGTAGGTTTTGAAGCTGCTGCTCCTATGGTTATTATCAAAGCTCACCATACCCTAGAAAAGCACGTGCTTACTAAATGGCAACAACAACATAAAGATTATTTGGCAAATTGGTACGGAATGTTACTTCATGAAGGGAATTATTTAGATGAAGTAATGAGAAATATCGAAGCCTTTTTAACCGATGCTCAAAAAAATGTTACTGGAGATGTTTGGGTAACATTATTTCCATATAGATTTTTTGTTGACGGAATAAAATCTGACCACGATTTGATGAATGCCAAATTTGGAAGCTATGGAGAGATGAACAAGGGTTGGAGTGCAGATGAAGCAAAAGGATTTATTAAAATTAACGCTAACGCAGCCAAAATTCATCAAGCAGTAAATAATAAGTAGTTGAAAGTTGAAGGTTGAAAAGTTAAGGTTTTTGGGTTTTACAGCTAAACAGTTAGACAGATCAGCAATTAAACATTTCAACAGCTAAACAACTCATCATAATAATAAAAAAATGATTAAAGCAGGAATTATAGGAGGTTCGGGATATACTGGAGGAGAACTGATACGAATTTTAATAAATCACCCACAAGTAGAAATTGACTTTGTGTACAGCACCACTCGCGCTGAAAAACCAGTTACCGATGCACATGAAGACCTATTGGGGGCAACCGATTTAAAATTTACAGGAACTATCAACCCAAAAGTAGATGTCCTCTTTTTATGTCTTGGTCACGGAAATTCTAAAGCTTTTTTAGATACGCATACATTTTCAGACAACACTAAGGTTATTGATTTAAGTAATGATTTTAGACTGAAAAATGATGCAACTTACAATGGGAGAAAGTTTGTTTATGGCTTACCAGAATTACAAAAAGAAGCTATTAAGAATGCAAACAATATAGCAAATCCTGGATGCTTTGCAACAGCCATACAGCTTGCTTTGCTCCCATTGGCAAAAAATAACCTATTAACAGAAGATATTCATATCAATGCTGTTACTGGGAGTACTGGAGCTGGAGTATCTCCTTCTGCAACCTCACATTTTAGTTGGAGAAACAACAACATATCTTGGTACAAACCTTTTACACACCAACATTTAGGAGAGATCAATCAAAGCATTGTGAGTCTCCAAGACAACCAACCAAATATTTTTATGTTACCACAACGTGGGAATTTTACAAAAGGGATTTTTGTAACATCTTACCTTAAATTTGAAAATAGTTTGGAAGAAACTTGGAATTTATACGAGGATTTTTATGTTATAGATCCGTTCACACATTTATCGGAAAAGGAAGTTCACTTAAAACAGGTTATTAATACTAACAATTGTTTTATACATCTTCATAAGCACGAAGACGTGCTGCTAATCACTAGTGTCATAGATAATTTAATAAAAGGCGCCTCTGGACAGGCAGTACAAAACATGAACTTACTTTTCGGTTTTAATGAAAGTGACGGACTAAATTTAAAAGGAAGTTATTTCTAAAAACTAAAAACAAAACAAATGAAAGTTACCGTTATTGGATCAGGAAATCTAGGAAAATCAATCATTACCGGAATTGCATCCAGCGATTTATTTGATTCAAAGAACATCTTAGTAGCAGACAAATCAGATGAGAATCTGGAAATTATTAAAAAACAAGCTGGCGTATCTGTTACGTCCGACAATATTAAAGCAGTAAAAGAGTCTAAATGGGTAATACTTTGTATTCAGCCTAGAATTCTTAAAATTGTTCTTAATGAAATTAAAAATCACATTACAGATGATCAAATTTTAATTTCAACCGTTACAGGAGTTTCTATTAGCGAAATCAATGAAATTGTTCCAAACAATAAAGTGATTAGAGCTATGCCAAATACTGCTGCAGTAAAACTACAATCTATGTCGTTTATCTGTGCTGATAACATAGAGCATGAAGATGTACATTTTGTAGAAAAAATGTTTGGAACCATTGGTAAAACAATGATAATTGAAGAGCGTTTAATGCAAGCTGCAACTGTACTTGGAGCTAGTAGTACTGCTTTTTTCTTACGTTTCTTACGTGCATTAACACAAGGAGGTGTACAAATGGGATTCCACCCTCACGAAGCGCAAGAAATTTCAGCACAAGTAGCTATTGGTGCAGCAGCATTAATTGAAGATGGTACACATGCCGAAGTTGAAGTAGATAATGTAACTACACCAATGGGTTGTACTATTGAAGGATTAAATGCCATGGAGCATAACGGATTAAGTTCTGCAGTAATAAAAGGTATTATGGCAGCTTACAAAAGAATTAGTGATATTAATTAACCTTTGTATAACTGAAAGTTAAAACGAGTTCATTAACAAATTTTATAACATTACTTAAGAACAACGTTATATACTATCAGTTTTACAAAAAATACAAACTTTCAATACAATAAATGAAACTGTTTGATGTTTATCCATTATACAACGTTACTCCTGAGAAAGGAGAAGGCGTTTACGTTTACGATGAAAAAGGGCAAAAATATTTAGATCTTTACGGAGGTCATGCTGTTATTTCAATTGGTCATGCGCATCCTACTTATGTAGAACGAATTACCGAACAAGTAAACAAACTTGGCTTCTACTCCAACGCCATTCAAAATCCACTTCAAGTGGAATTGGCAGAAAAGTTAGGAAGGCTTTCTAATTGCGAGGAATACAATTTATTTCTTTGTAATTCTGGAGCAGAAGCCAATGAAAATGCATTAAAATTAGCCTCTTTTCACACCAATAAAAAGCGGGTTATAGCTTTTAAAAATGCATTTCATGGAAGAACATCTGCTGCAGTAGCAGCTACAGACAATGGAGCTATCAATGCTCCAATTAATAATCAGCACAGCGTCACAACATTCCTTCCTTTTAACCAACTTCACTCTTTAGATTATGAATTAGCGTTCGGTGACGTTTGTGCGGTTATTATAGAGCCTATTCAAGGTGTTGGAGGTTTAGACGAACCTACCACAGAATTTCTTCAAGGCGTTCAACAATTATGTAAAAAATATAATGTTGTTTTGATTTTAGATGAAATTCAATCTGGATATGGAAGAAGCGGAAAATTCTTCGCTTTCCAACATCATGACATAGAACCTGACATAATAACAGTTGCTAAAGGTATGGGAAATGGATTTCCAATTGGAGGCGTATTAATCCATCCTAGATTTGAAGCTAAGTATGGAATGCTGGGCACCACCTTTGGGGGCAATCATTTGGCATGTGCCGCTGCCCTTGCAGTTCTAGAGGTTATCGAAAATGAAAAATTGATTGATAATGTGAACGAAATTTCTGCTTATTTTATTGAAAAAGCCAAGAAAATCAAGAGTTTACAAAAACTTAAAGGTAGAGGATTGATGCTTGGTATGGAGTTTGAACAAAATGTATCAGAAATAAGAAAAGAGCTTATTTACGAGAAAAAAATATTTACAGGCGGCTCGTCAAATAAGAACTTATTAAGAATTTTACCGCCATTAACGATTGGAAAACATCATATAGACACTTTTTTAAATTCGTTGTCTGATGTTTTAAAAAATCAAAACTTGTAATGAATAAAATACTAACAATTTCCGAAAGAAATAATGTATTATTAACGATGGCAGATCTTATCCGAGAGGAAAAAGAGGCTATCATAAAACAAAACAAGAAAGACCTAGACGGCTACAATGGCGATGATCTCGCTATGGAAGACCGACTAAAAGTTGATGATGCCAAAATTGATGGGATGATAGCATCTTTAGAAGAATTGGCATCGCAAGCTGATCCTTTAGGAAAAGAGCGTTTCCATTTCAAGCATGATAACGGAATGGATGTTTACAACAAAACAGCTCCTTTCGGTACTATCATGATTATTTATGAATCTAGACCTGATGTAACAGTAGAAGCAGCTGGAATTGCTTTTAAATCGGGTAACAAGATATTATTAAAAGGAGGAAAAGAATCTTTAAATTCAAATCTTTTAATCGTAGATTTATGGCATAGAGCCATGAAGAAACATGGTGTTTCTACTGTGTGGGTTGAATATTTACAGTTCAACCGTCAGGAAACACAAGCGTTCCTTGAAAACCCAACACAACAGATAGACCTTATTGTCCCAAGAGGAGGAGAACGTTTAATTCAGTTTGTAAAAGAAAACGCAAACTGTCCTGTTATTGTTAGTGGGAGAGGAAATAACTTTGTTTATGTTCATAAAGATGCAGACCTAGATTTAGCGTTAAAAGTAATTATTAATGCTAAAACTGCTAAGATTTCTGCATGTAATGCTTTAGACAAAGTATTAATAGATACCAACCTGCCTAATTATAAAGAGTTTGTAAAAACACTTCTTAATAAATTAGCAGAATTTAAAGTTGATGTTCATGTAGATCAAGAACTCTCGGATATGGAAAATGTTACCGTTATAACAGATGACGCCATATGGTATGAAGAATTCTTGGATTATAAAATCGTAATTGGAGTTATCAATTCTGAAGAAAATGCTATTGCCAAAATAAATAAATATTCTGGTGGGCATTCTGCTTCAATCATTACCAAAGACAATGGTGTTGCAGAAGAGTTTATGGCTACTGTAGATACAGCAGCTGTATACCATAATGCTTCAACTAGATTTACCGATGGATCTCAATTAGGTCTTGGTGGAGAGTTGGCAATTAGTACAGATAAGTTACATCAGCGTGGTCCAATTGGCCTTGAGCATTTGGTTACCAATAAATGGTATATCCACGGTGACGGACAAATAAGATAATATAATTCAGAATAATTTCAATAAATAACCGAATTGTAATAACGCTCAATAGGTGAGCATTTACATTTATAACATAACTAAAAACAAAAAAATGAGTAAGCCCGAAAAAAAGAAGAAAAGAATTCTTTTAAAAATAGGATCTAATACGCTTACAAAAGAATCTGACCAAATATCTAGAGGTAAATTAGAAGATATTGGTCGCCAAATCGCAGCACTTCAAGACGATTACGAGTTTGTAATTGTAAGTTCTGGTGCTAAAGTGGTTGCTAAGCAGTTTGTAAACTTAGAAAGCACTTATAGCGAAGATATTAACGTGAAACAAGCCTTGACCTCTATTGGTCAGCCTCACTTAATCCGTATTTTTCAAGAAAGTTTTAGAGAATTAGGATTATTGGCTTCACAATGCCTTCTTTCTTATTCTGATTTTGAAAAAGATGTTTCTAAAGAGAACATTGTAAACACCATTAATATTTTAGTTGATAATGGATACATTCCAATTATTAATGAAAATGATACGGTAGCTACCGATGAAATTCAATTTGGAGACAATGATAAATTAGCAGCTTTGACTGCTGCTTTATTGAAGGTAGATTTATTGATTATTGCAACAAATACCAATGGTATTTATACAAAGGAGTCTTTTGCAGAAGGCTCTCCAGAAACTATTGAAGAAGTAGATAATTTCTCCGACCTTAAAAAAGAGGTGATGGACGATACTAAGTCTTCTCATGGTACTGGAGGGATGAGCTCAAAAGTAATTGCTTTGGAAATTGCCAACAAAGCAAATATAGAAACATGGATTGTAAATGGTTTAGAAGATAATTTCATCTTAAATACTATTAACGACAACACTCCTTATACTAAAATTGAATGATATTTTAAATCCCTCATTGAGGGTTTTATTTCCCAGAGCCTGTCCTGAATTTTCTGAAGGGTTCTACGCCGAAATGGATAAAATATAAGTATAAGTAAATAACGCCTGTAAAGTAAATATTAGCATATTTTTAAATATGAAAGCAAAACTTTCGGGCGTTTTTTATGTCATTTTTCCAACTAAAAATGAAAGAAACAACCAAAAAAAGAATTGTTCTTAAAATAGGTTCCAATACCTTAACTCGAGAGACCAACCATATTTCTCGTGGAAAAATTGAAGATATTGCTCGTCAAATTGCTGTTTTAAAAGACACCTATGAGTTTATTATTGTAAGCTCTGGCGCTATTGCAGCAGCCAAACAATTTGTAAATTTAGAGAGTAATGGAAAAGAAATCTACGTAAAGCAAGCCTTAGCTTCTATAGGGCAATTGCATCTCATGCGTATTTATCAGGAGAATTTTAGAGAGCTTGGACTGTTAATTTCCCAATGCCTCCTCTCCTATTCAGATTTCAAGAGTAAAACTTCCAAAGAAAATATTGTAAACACTATAAATATTTTATTGGAAAATGACTATATACCAATTATCAATGAGAATGATACAGTAGCTACCGATGAAATAAAATTTGGAGATAACGATAAACTTGCTGCCTTAACAGCAGAATTATTAACAGCAGATTTGTTAATAATTGCTACCAATACCGATGGGATTTATACCAAAAAATCGATGCTAGAAAACAAGCCACAAACTATTAAAGAAGTTATTGGTTTTGAAAGTTTAATAAATGAAGTAGCAGATGGAAAATCTTCTCACGGAACTGGAGGTATGAAATCTAAAGTCGATGCTGTGGAAATAGCAACTTCAGCAGGAATTGAAACATGGATTGTAAACGGACTCAAAGAGAATTTTATTACAAATGCTGTTCATAATTTAATCCCATATACTACAATAAAACCAAAATAAATTGCTTCCTTTTATTCTGAAAAAGGAAAAATAAAATAAAAAACAAATGAAACAGTTTTTAGATTTAGAAGACATTCAAAACGTACCGAACTTAATAGAAAAAGCAATAGCTTTAAAAACAAACCCTTTTGCTCATAAAGAATTAGGAAATAATAAAAGTATAGGATTATTATTTTTTAATTCTAGTTTACGTACACGATTAAGTACGCAAAAGGCGGCTCAAAACTTAGGAATGGACGTAATGATTATGAATCTAAACTCGGATGGCTGGGGATTAGAGTTTGAAGATGGAAGCGTAATGAATGCTAACACCGCAGAACATATAAAAGAAGCTGCTGCTGTAATTTCTCAATATGTAGATATTATCGCGCTTCGTGCTTTTCCTTCGTTAACAGACAAGAAAAAGGATGAAGAGGAACAAATTATTAAAAGTTTTCAGAAATATGCCTCTGTTCCAGTTGTAAACATGGAAAGTGCAACTGCACACCCTTTACAAGCCCTAACTGATGCTATTACTATTACTGAATTTAAACAAAAAAATCGCCCAAAAGTAGTATTAACATGGGCACCGCATCCACGTGCTTTACCACATGCCGTTCCAAATTCTTTTGCTAAAATGATGCAAATGATAGCTGTGGATTTTGTAATAACACATCCTAAGGGTTATGAATTAAATCCAGAAATTACTAAAAACACCCCAATTATATACAATCAAGAAGAAGCTTTAAAGGGAGCCGATTTTGTGTATGCAAAAAATTGGAGTAGTTATAATGACTACGGACAAATAAAAAGCACAGATGAAAACTGGATGGTAACAAAAAGTAAACTTCAGACTGCTAAATTTATGCATTGTTTACCAGTAAGACGTAATGTTATTGTTGCAGATGAAGTGCTGGACAGCAATCAGTCTTTAGTAATTCAGCAAGCAAATAACAGAACCTATGCAGCTCAAGCTGTTCTAAAAGAGATTTTGGAGAATAGATAAAGGAAGTGGCAAAGTGGCAAAGTGGCAAAGTGGCAAAGTGGCAAAGTGGCAAAGTGGCAAAGTGGCAAAGTGGCAAAGTAAATGTATTAAATCTGGTGAGAAATAAAAACGTTAGGAGAAACAATTCTGGAGCAATCATCAAAATACTAAAATAATTTTGAACCTCTGAACCTCTGAACCTTAAAAAATATAAAATGAAAGTATCAATCATAAAAATAGGCGGTAATTTAATAGAAGATGAATCTGTATTAAAAAAAGTATTGCAGAATTTTGCTAGACTGGAAGGTGCAAAAATTCTTGTTCATGGTGGTGGGAAACTAGCTACACAGGTTTCAGAAAAATTAGGAATCGCTACACAAATGGTAGATGGAAGAAGAATTACAAACCGCGAGACATTGGATGTAATTACCATGGTTTATGGCGGACTCGTAAATAAAACTATTGTTGCCAACTTACAATCTCTTAATTGCAACGCTTTAGGATTGTCTGGTGCAGACCTAAATAGCATCAAATCGGTAAAAAGGCCTGTAAAAACTCACGATTTTGGTTTTGTGGGGGATGTTACAGCCGTTAATTCCGAAATGTTTTCGTTACTCTTAAACAATAATATAACGCCAGTTTGTTGTGCTATTTCTCACGATGGAAACGGACAATTATTTAACACCAATGCCGATACTATTGCTTCTGAAATTGCAATTGCCTTAGCTAAAAATTTTGAAGTAGAACTCTACTATTGCTTTGAAAAAAAAGGTGTTTTACGTACCATAGAAGACGAAGATTCTGTAATAACAGATATCAATACAGAAATCTATCAAGCCTTAATTAAAGAAAATATTATAGCAGATGGAATGCTTCCTAAAATGCAGAATTGCTTTAATGCATTAGAAAGAAATGTATCAAAAGTATTTATAGGAAGTATAGATATGCTTTCTGAAGAAAATCAATTAAGGACAACAATAACATTGTAGCAAAGAGGCAAAGAGGCAAAGAGGCAAAGAGGCAAAGTAAATGTATTAAATCTGATGAGAAATAAAAACATATAGAACGTAGTGTTCAGTTAACAGAGCTCAGTTAGCAGTTATTTTGACCTTTGTAACAACATAATCTCGTAACAACGTAACTTTTAACTTTAAAACTTAAGAACAAAGTGGCAAAGTGGCAAAGTGGCAAAGTGGCAAAGTGGCAAAGTAAATGTATTAAATCTGATGAGAAATGAAAACATATAGAGCGTAGTGTTCAGTTAACAGAGCTCAGTTAGCAGTTATTTTGACCTTTGTAACAACATAATCTCGTAACAATGTAACTTTTAACTTTAAAACTTAAGAACAAAGTGGCAAAGTGGCAAAGTGGTAAAGTGGTAAAGTGGTAAAGTGGTAAAGTGGTAAAGTAAATGTATTAAATCTGGTGAGAAATGAAAACATATAGAGAGTTAATTGTATGGCAGAAATCAATGGAATTAGTAACCAAAAGTTATAAAATTTTCACTGACTTCCCTAAAGAAGAAGTATTTAGTTTAACATCACAACTCAAAAGATCTATTGTTTCTGTGCCATCAAACATAGCCGAAGGCTACGGAAGAGATAGTAAAAAAGAATATGTTCGTTTTCTGTACATTGCTATAAGTTCTTTATTTGAGTATCAAACACAAATAGAAATTGCTTACAACTTAAAATTTTATACTAAAGAAAAATTTAATAATCTATTTGAAGATTCAAGAGAAATTGAAAAAATGTTATCCTCGCTAATAAGAAAGCTAAAATAACTTTGCCCCTTTGCCCCTTTGAACCTCTGAGCCTTTGAGCCTTTGAGCCTTTGAGCCTTTGAACTTAAAAAAACAAATGTAACTTTCAAACTTAAACAATGACCATACAGCAACTTACACAAGAAGCCATAGACCTTTTGAAATCGCTAATTAGAACGCAATCTTTTTCTTCAGAAGAAGAGCAAACTGCTGCGCTTATAGAAAAATGGTTTCAGAGATACAACATTCCTTTTAAAAGAGAAAACAATAACATTTGGGCTTTTAATCAAGATTATACAGAAGGAAAGCCATTACTGCTATTAAATTCGCATCACGATACCGTAAAGCCGAATACCGCTTACACCAAAGATCCTTTTGATGCTCATATTGAAGACGGAAAATTGTATGGACTCGGGAGCAACGACGCTGGTGGATGTTTGGTATCCTTAATTGCCACATTTACATACTTCTATCAGCAGAAAAATTTAAATTATAATATTGTTATTGTAGCTTCTGCTGAAGAAGAGAGTTCAGGGCCAAAAGGACTTAATTCAGTATTAAAAAGTTTACCAGAAATTGAAGTTGCTATTGTAGGAGAACCTACATTGATGAATCTTGCAATTGCCGAAAAAGGACTGGTAGTTTTTGATGGTTTGGTAAAAGGAACTCCTAGTCATGCAGCACATCCAAACGATGATAATGCCATATACAAAACCATAAATGTTTTACAATGGTTTAAGGATTACAAATTTGAAAGGATCTCGGAAGTTTTAGGTCCGGTTAAAATGACAGTTACCCAAATTGAAGCTGGAAACCAACATAATGTGGTTCCTGCGGAAGTAAAATTGGTTATTGATGTACGTGTAAACGATAAATATAGTAATGAAGAGGTTTACAATACTTTAAAAGAATTAGCTCCATGCCAAGTAACCCCTCGCTCATTACGATTAAATTCATCTGCAATACCAAAAGAACATGCGTTGGTAAAAGCTGGAATTGAATTAGGAAGAGAAACTTACGGCTCTCCTACCCTTTCCGACCAAGCTACTTTGAGTTGCGCCTCGTTAAAACTAGGACCAGGAGATTCCACTCGTTCGCACTCGGCTAATGAATTTATTTATGTAAATGAAATAGAAGAAGGCATCGATTTATATATTAAATTATTAGAAAAGGTATTGTAAGTTGAGAGAGATTGAGAGATTGAGAGATTGAGAGATTGAGAGATTGAGAGATAAAAGGAATGATTTATATATTCAACAGTTAATTTGTAGCCGAAAAATGTTTGCTATCAGTAAATAAAAATTAATGCTTATAATAACTGTTATAAAACTTCTAACTCAAAAAAAAGTATCTTTGCTTTCGTCAATCAACTACCTCTAGGCAAGCCTACGAGGTAGTTAAAGGAAAATAATTTAATCCATTTCAACGTAAAGCAATTCAGTAAACTCAGGATAGGCTCTGGGGAATAAAACCCTCAATGAGGGATTTAAAAGAAATAAAAACAATAAAATATAGACCATGAAACTTTGGGACAAAGGTTTTTCTACAGATAAAAAAATAGATATTTTCACAGTTGGTTCAGACAGAGAACTCGACTTAGTTATTGCCAAGTATGATGTGTTAGCATCTATAGCACATGCAAAAATGCTGCATAAAATTGGTTTAATTACTGAAAAAGAAGCTATTAACTTAGTAAAAGAGTTAGAAAACATAGGAGAAACCGTTAAAAATGGTACTTTTTCAATCGACGATAATTTTGAAGATGCACATTCAAAAATAGAGTTCCTTTTAACTGAAAAATTAGGAGATACAGGAAAACGAATTCATACAGCACGTTCTAGAAACGATCAAGTTTTAGTGGCAGTTAATTTATATTTAAAAGCCGAATTAGAACAAATAAAGAATAATACTAAAGAGCTCTTTGATGTTTTAATGGATCTGGCAGAGACACATAAAAAAACCTTATTACCAGGGTACACACACCTACAAATTGCCATGCCTTCTTCCTTTGGATTATGGTTTTCTGCTTATGCGGAAAGCTTGATAGACGATTTATATTTTATTGATGCCGCACATAAAATTGTAGATCAAAACCCACTTGGAAGTGCTGCTGGCTATGGGAGCTCCTTCCCTATTGATCGGGATTTTACTACCAAAGAATTAGCTTTTGAAACACTAAAATATAATGTTGTAGCTGCGCAAATGAGTCGTGGGAAATCTGAAAAAAGTACTGCCTTTGGATTGAGTAGCATTGCTGCCACACTTTCTAAAATGTCTATGGATATTTGTTTGTATATGAGTCAGAATTTCGATTTCATAACCTTTCCAGATGAGCTAACTACAGGTTCAAGCATTATGCCGCATAAAAAAAACCCAGATGTTTTTGAGCTTATTCGAGGAAAATGTAACAAAATACAAGCAGTTCCTAACCAACTAGCTATGCTTACTACCAATTTACCAAGTGGTTACCATAGAGATTTACAGCTAACTAAAGAGATTATAGTTCCTGCCATTCAAGAATTAAAATCGTGTTTAGAAATGCTTACATTTTCTATTAAAAACATCATAGTAAAAGAAAATATTTTAGATGATAAAAAGTACGATTACCTTTTTAGTGTAGACACTTTAAATGATTTGGTGTTAAATGGGATGCCATTTAGAGATGCTTATAAGCAAATGGGAGAAGAAATACAGCGAGGGGAATTCACTCCAAAAAAAGATATTTCTCATAGTCACAAAGGCAGTTTAGGGAATTTATGCCTAGATGAAATTAAAGCGAAAATGGAAAAGCTGTTTTAGTAATCTGAATATTAGTATCTTTAATTTCTCATAGAGGTCTGATTCTCAAAAAGCTTATACCATATTTGTTCAAGGGGTCTGCGTCAATATGAGTTATATTTATTTGATTAACATCCCTCATGGACTCCCCCGAAGTAGTTGATTTATCATTCTAAAAAAGTTCGTATGAAAAAAAATATTAAAAATTCTCAATCGATATTTTTAACAACTATTGTTTTTAGTTTTTTAATGCTTTTCCCTCTGTTAACTTATTCTCAAGCGGCTATTATAGCAGCTATATTTGGAGATAAAGTAGCTTCAGAAAAATTTAATTTAAGTATGGAAATAGGTGTTCCATTAACAAACTATAGTAATATAGAAGGGAATAAGCCTAATTTAGGATTCAATTTTGGGATTGCAGGAAATATTAAAATTAACGATTCTTGGTCGGTGAGTCCAACCGCCTATTTTTTGGCTAAAAGGAGTTTTGATATTAAGAATTTTTCTTTAGAAAGTCCAGATGCCCATTTAAATGAACTATACAATAATGTTCCAACAACTATAGAGCTCAACTATATTCAAATTCCTATTTTTATAAATTACAAAATCCCTAATTCTAAATTTAGAATTGGTTTAGCTCCTCAAGTATCGTTTAAACAAAATGTAGATGCTACATTTAGCTCTGAAATTGGAGAATTTGAACGAGCCGTAGGAATCCGAGTAAATAATATTGATTACGGATTAATAGCTAATTTGAGTTACTATTTACAATATAAGAGAAACGGGAAAGGTTTGTATGTAAGTTTACGTTACAACCAAGGTTTTACAGATGTTTTTAAAGATTCTTTTATTGAAGGAACAAATAGGAATCATTATTTATCTTTCAATATAAGCTTACCTTTTCTTACTGATGAATTGGCTCAGAAAAACCTAAATACGCAGCCAAAACCTTGATGCGTTAGAAGATAATAAACCATTTTAAAGCTTCATCAAAAAGTCCCTTTTATAGTTTTGCTTCGGCAATGACACTACATACATGTAGCTTGGTATTTTGTTTTATAATCTATAGCTTGATTTATATTTGAAAAAAGGGAATCATTTGGAATCGTTGGGTTCACCCCAAAAGATTTAAATATTTGCATTTCAGTTTGTTATAAAACACTATAAAGAAAGAATAAAAAGAGAAATAAAAAAAACCATTTTTTAACCAATAGTAATTAAGTTTAATATCAATGTGTCAAAATAGCTTCATCCTCTTTAAACAACTTAGTATAAATTTTATTTAAACTTTGCACTAGAAAAGAATGGAAAAATATGATGCGAAAAAACAGTTAATACTATTCAATAAATACCATCTAAAACAATATTTAAATCCTTTGGTATTCTATCTGCAAAATTCTCATTTAGTTTAATTCCCTGTTTCCAAACTTCATCACCACCCCAATACGGTGGAGCGATAAGGAATAATCCATCAACGTTTTTACGCATTCCGTTTTCTGATAGATATTTTAAAAGCATTGAGGCACCAAAAGAATAACTTATCAAAAATAAATCACCCTTAACAGAATAAATTTCTTTGTCAATTTGCTCTACCTATCCAAAATCAGGAAGCGTTTCATTAAAATATATTTGCAGATTACGTACTTCATAGCTATCTCCCAATTCCTTTCGAAGTGAGGCGGCTAATTTAGTATCTGTCTCATAGTCCCCTTTACCTCCCCCATGGATGAATACTACCTGTTTTACCTTTATTGCCATTATTTTTATCTCAATACAATCATACACTTACAAATTTAACAAACTCTTTTCTGTGAAGGCATGAAGAATAATGACTTCTATTTAACAAAAAATATAAATTTATTTTAGAGTTTGTTAAATATATTTACAAAACTAATTATGGAAATTTTAATTATTAAAATCAATTAAACTTCCATAAAACATAACTTATCAACCTGTAAAACAAACCCGATATAATGATAGATTTCTTTGAGTTTTGTAATAAGATTTCTCCACTTGATAACATCGCTTCTGTTGAATTAAGTTCTATCTTAAAATTAAATAGTGTAAAGAAGAATGAACCTATTGTAACACGTTCTCCTCATGCTCGAGAGTTCTATTTTATAAAAAAAGGAATCGTAAAATTATGCTTTAATGGAGATGGCACGGAATTTACTATGCGATTCTTTGAAGCACATACGCTACTTTGTGATATTGAAAGTTGCACTAAAAACGAACATTCCAAATACCGTATTGTAGCGATTGAAGATACCGAGTTTTTTTCCTTTTCTTTTTTTGAGTTTGAAAAGTTATGCCTTACACATCATTCCTTGGAAACATTTTATCGCAGATTTATGACAATGGCCAACCTAAATATGATGGAAAGGATTAGTGAAATTCTTGAAGAAAACGCAACAAAAAGATACAATAATTTCATTAAAAAAAAACCTCATTTACTGCAACGCATTAGTTTAGGTGAACTTTCTAATTATTTAGGAATCACTCAAGTTTCTTTAAGCAGAATAAGAGCCCTTAAATAGTTTTTTATCATTTGTTAAATGAATTATGCTAGTTAAGATTGATTTTTGTTATTTATTAAAAATAAGCAAATGGAAGAAAACACAAATTTAAAAGTAGTAAATAATCACCTAAACTATGACAAGGTATCCTTAGTTAAACCTTCAACCTCAAGTTACATTCATATAGCTGCTGAAATCGATAAAAAGAACATTCCATTTTTTCTCACCAGTAGTTCTAAAAAAAAAAGACTCATTGCACAATGTAAAAAATGGTGCCACCTATTAAAAAAAATAAACGGCGTAATTGAAATTCATCTATTTAAAGCAACCATAATTCCCCCTGGAATAGGAAAATATGTAAAAGAAAATATTCATGAAATACATTTGGCAAAATTTGATTTTGTCATTTTGATTGAGACCAACTCTGAAAAAACACATACTGAGGTTTAAAATAATGAGGTTTATAAAAAAATGTTGAATACTATAGAAAGAAAAGCCAGTTATACAAACATTATGTTTGCAGCTAATGTTAGAAAAATTAACGATGTAGATCATAAAAAGAAAGGCGTATTCCTTTTTAACTATTTCTCTGCTAAGAACACAGAACAAAACTTAAAAGTTTGGGAGTATACTGCAGGTTGGTTTCAAAAAGAAACTGGTTTAAACAATTCTACCCTTTTATTACCAGTTGGAGAAAGAAATTTTCAATATTCAATAATTAACCATTGCAGGTGGGATAGTTACATACATATTTTACCTGCTTTAATTTTTAAAAAGACATTTAAAAAATATGTACTAGACAATTTTTATATAAATAATGTTGGGGCTCAACCCATCCTGTATACAATTTTATAAAATGATTGTTCTATTGGATTTATCAACGAATAAGCCTTACTTTTCCAATTATTGTATTTAACTACTATACAGAAAAAGCTAACTTACTATATTGGGACTATAGGGGATCCTATATATTTGCTAATAATTTTTCATTAATTAAGTTGTAAAATAAACCACTATGGATTTGAAATCCATAGTGGTTTATTTTATAGATTAGTGTAAATGTTATTTATGAATTATAAACTCAAAGAAGTATTCTCATGAATCATTTAGAAGTAAAGAACCTAAACGATTACAAAAAAATAAATGTAGGAATTTTTATATTCAATGAAGTCGAAGTTTTAGATTTTACTGGCCCATTTGAAGTTTTCTCTTTAGTAGAATATAACAATGAAAAGGTTTTTAATGTGATCACAATTGGGGAAGATGACAAATTATTGCATGCAAGAAATGGATTAAAAGTGCATTCGGATTATCAATTTGAAAACCATCCAGAACTCGATATACTAATAATTCCAGGTGGTTACGGTGCAGAACACATTGAAATAAAAAATAAGTGTTTACTTAATTGGATAAAAGAACAAAGTAAAAAAGTTCAAATTTTAGCCTCCGTTTGCACAGGAGCTCTTTTACTCGCTGAATGTGGTTTACTAAATAATAAGAGAGCAACCACTCACTGGATGGATTTAGACAGATTGGAAAAGGATTACCCCAAAATTAAAGTAGTAAGAGGTGTTAAATTTATAGATGAAGGGAACTTAATAACATCTGGAGGAATTTCAGCAGGAATTAACATGTCTTTTCATATTATAAAACAATTGATAGGAATGGAAATAGCAGTGTGCACTGCAAAAAGAATGGAATACGATATTGTTATAAAATAAAGTCCTTATAAAAAGATATATGTTATCATACTCAAAATGTAGCTGTTTTATAAAGCACAATACAACATGATTGAAATTATAGATTTAAGCCACAAAATATGGAGAATTTGAAATAAGCACCGATACATCTGATAAATATCGGTTTAATCTATAAGCTACGAATGGACAAGTGATTTTAAGTAGTCAAGGGTACACCACTAAATCAGCTTGTGAGAATGGTATCGACTCTGTAAAGAAAAATATTCAAGATGATGAAATGTTTGAACGGAATACCGCCAAAGATGGAAGTCCGTTTTTTAATTTAAAATCGAGTAATGGTCAAGTAATTGGTACTAGTGAGATGTATTCGAGTACTTCGGCTATGGAAACTGGAATCACTTCTGTTAAATCAAATGCACCTGATACAGTAATAGTAGATAATTCTCAACTATAAACACATAAACGCTCTCTTTTGCTATTACTATAATAGCGATCATGATAAGGCAGACTAACACCAATTAGTCTGCCTTTTTGTTTACCTATTTTTTCCTTCTTCAACGGACACTTTTCTAAACTCTTTAAAAAGCTTTGTAAGCTCTAGTTCCAGCTGCTTTATTTCCACTTTCTAGTTGCGAGTTTGCATCTTTTTGAAATGATTCGAATTCGGCTTCGATCTTTGAAATTAAATCTTTCATGTTACTTTTTTTTAAATTGATGATGTAATATAAATAGAAAAATTATTTTTCATTTGAGGGCAAACTTTTTTCTATAGTATCACTATTACACCTTAAGTCCTAATGATATAGATTTGAACTTGTAATTATCTCATAGAAGAATTACGCCCAAGAATAAATGATGGTTTTATCACAATACTAGTGCTACTGCCGTACTGACTTGGAACTCCAATAATCCGCAATACTTCCAATAATTAATGAGATGGATCCAATTGTAAAAAGCATTGTATAAGACCCATACCTGGAGAAAAGGTAGGTTAATACATATGCAGTTAGGGCATGAGCTACAGAATAGGTTACTGTCATATAACTCCATACTTTTTTCTGGTGACTTTGTGAGACCAATTCTCCAGTTCTACCTGCGGCTAGAGAGCTTATTCCTAAAGCTAAACTACCCACAAAAACACTGGATGCAGCAAGGCTCCATATGGAGGTAGACATTAATGGTAAAATAACGCCAATAGCCTTGATCAGCAAACTTATCCTTATACTTTTTGCAAAACCAATTTTATCTGCGATGTACCCTGTTAATAAGGGTCCGAGCGCGGCAGCGATCCCTAAAAGCACCCACAATTGTGTCCCCTTCCCTATTCCTAATTTTAACCCTCTACTGATAAAATCTACCCAAAAGACCGTATGTGGAACAAACCCTACTGCATTAGAAGCATAAGAAACTATCAGTAAGATGATGGTTTTATTCCAAACCCTACTACCTGAACCATAAGTTAAGGATGTGATCTTATGCTTTTCATTACTTCCATTAGGCCACCCGTTCCAAGTAACCGATATCAAAACTATAGCTGTTATTACATAAGCAAACCATGTTATTGACAAGCCTTTATCTACAAGTAGCGGGATGATTGTTCCTGACAAGGCAATACCTATTCCAACTCCAGAGAAAACTAATCCTCCTACCAGTCCCTTTTTATCGTTTGATGTATATTTAAAAAGAGTGGGAGCTGTGAGAACCATTAAAACACCGCCAGTAATACCTGCAATAACTCTTAGTGTAAAGTACAAGAGAAATGAGAGTTGAAAAGAACATCCAAGAAATGTTATTGCTGTAAATAATAGCATTACCCGTATTAATGTAACCGAAGGAATATACCTATTCAATAGTGTTGCAATCATGGAACCTATAATATAGCCTGTTAAGTTAGCAGCTCCTAGGTAATCTGCCTGTGCAATGGTGAACCATTTTTGATTAATTATTTCGGGGATGAGCGGTGGATAGCCAAACCTACCAATACCTATCCCAACTAATAGCGCGGCTAGACCGGTAAAAGAATAACCAATAGGGTATTTCTTTTTCAATTCTTTATTCATAACAATTCATTTTAAACAATGCAAAACTATTTGTATTTTTACATATGTAAAAACGATATATAATGATATATATTTATCATTAAAAACGAATAATAATATTGATAAAATGAATATTAATGACTTAAAAATATTTATAGCAGTGGCAGAGTATGAAAGTATAACTAAATCCGCAGCCATAAATAATACTGTTCAATCTAACGTATCAGCGAGAATAAAATATTTAGAAGAACAATTGGGAGTGACACTCTTAACCAGAACAACTAGGGTAATAAAGTTGACAGAAGAAGGAATACAGTTCTTAAAAGCAGCTAAGGAAATTATAAATATTTTAAGTGATTATAAGAATTCAGTCAACAAAAATGGGGTGGTTACAGGGCAATTAAAAATTGGAGCCCTACAGTCTGTTGCAGCATTTAGAGCACCAGACATTCTTCAAAGATTTGTGTCTAAATATCCAGAGATGGATTTTATTCTGAAAACAGGAACAACGGATGAATTAATAAAGAAAGTGATTTCGTTCAAACTTGATGGTGCCTTTGTTGCAGGAAGGGTGAAGCATTCAGACCTAATAGTGAAACCTATTATTATGGAGAAGATGTGTATTGTCTCTACGCCATTATATGGCAGTATTGATCTTTTAAAAAAAAGTAATAAACCTATTAAATTAATTGTTTTCAGTAAAGGATGTTCCTACCGTAACCTTTTAGAAGAGTTACTTACTGAAATGGGTCTGATAAATTTAAAGATTATGGAGATGGATTCACTTGATAGCATTATTCGGTCAGTGGAAAATGGTTTAGGAATTACACTGCTTCCTGAGGAATTAATTAAGAAAAACTATGCTTATAGAAGTTTGGTTAAAATAAAGATACCGATAAAATATGCCCTATACCCTACTGTTTTTATAAGAATGAAGAACTCGCTTTCCAACAGAGGTTTGCAACTATTTGAGAATTCAATTGAAGACCAATAATTACAGTAGATTCTCAGTTTAAAGTTCAAGTGCTAGCTATACGCTGACCTGAATAAACTACCCTGCACTTAAAATGGAGGATGAGCTAAAAAAACAACATAGATAATTATAGTCTAGAGGAAAAAACTTAGCTACCAATTATTTTCCTTCTGTGCCTTTTTCCCCATTCTGTCAAATTATCTATAATTGTTCGTAATGTTTTTCCGTGCTCGGTAAGTTGGTAATGAATAGTTACAGGATGTGTATCTATAACTGTACGCGTGATTAACTGATTGATTTCAAGCTCCTTTAACTCTTTACTTAACATTTTATTGGATATGCCATGTACATCGTTTAGAATATCTGAGAATCTTCTTTTATTGTAAAAACAAATAGATGATAGGATCGTTATTTTCCACTTTCCCCGTAGCACATCCATAGTGTCTTGAACGGCCATCATTTCTTTTTTATGTTGATCTGGTTTGAATTCTTCGCACTCCATCATAAGTTACTTTGTTACTTTAAGGTTACTGTTACTTTTTGTTACTTAATAACAAAAATAAATAAAACTGTTCTAAGTTTGTATCCAAACTATAAATAATTATAAAATGAATTTCGAAAATAAAAATGTAGTAATTACTGGTGGAAGTACAGGTATAGGGTTTGCAACGGCAAAAGCCTTTATAGAAAAAGGTGCAAATGTATGGATCACAGGAAGAAGTGCAGAAAATCTTCAAAAAGCAGCTGCAAAAATAAACAGCCAACGATTGAATACAGTAGTTTCAGATACTTCAAATTTAACCGGGATTACAGTATTAGAAAAAGCAGTTTCAGAAAGTGGAATTAAAATAGACGTTCTTTTCATAAACGCGGGAACAGCTGTATTCGACTCCATTGAACAAGTAACAGAAGAAGATTTTGATGCCCAATTCAACACCAATGTAAAAGGAAGTTTCTTTACATTGCAAAAATTACTTCCTCACATTAAAGACGGAGGAGCTATATTATTTACATCATCAACCGTAGCAACAGCAGCCAATTTGGGATCAAGTGTCTATGCTGCCACTAAAGGGGCACTTAATAAGATTGCCCAAATTGCAGCAAACGAGTTGGCTGACAGAAAGATTAGGGTAAATATTGTGAGTCCTGGCCCTGTTCAAACAGAAGGTCTTGACAGTGTAGTTCCTACTAAAGAAGCAAAAGGCCATTTGGCTTCGGCAACAGCTCTACAAAGACTAGGGAATCCTCATGAAATTGCAAAGGCGGTATTGTTCTTAGCTTCAGATGAGGCAAGTTTTATCTTGGGAACAGAATTATTGGTTGATGGTGGCTACACCACCTTCGCAAAAAAATAAAGTAATGAATTTGCACAGGCATTAATTGTACTAATTTTTGCCTGTGTATTTTAATTAATAGTGGAATGGTCGGAACAAACTGTCATAAATCAAACTAATAAATTACCATTGGAATATAAATCGTTTTTAATTAAACTGATAATATAAAATCATAGTAGTAGACAGAAAATGGTCTTCTCTATTGCATATGATAAAACTAAGTAACGTAAGCACCTCATTCTCCTAAATTCCGAGAAAAGTTACATTTTCAGACGGTAGCGCTTCCGTAAATAAGTCTTGGACACCATCCCAAATTTCTCCTTTCCATTGCGTAAACTTTTCCTACTAAACTGGAGAAGAACACTTTGTCATTGCTCCAGAATTGTTTATTCAGTCTGCCCTACGAGTCTACTAAGAATGAAAAATGTTATGTCATCCCTAATAAATGACAGGGATAATATTATTTTTATATTTTATACAACAAATTACCTGAAAGCTAAAATATAAATGAAATACATAGATAAAATTTACGGAGAATTTGAAATCACAGGAGTAATTGAAGAATTGATTAATACAAGAGTATTTCAAAGATTAAAGGGAATCCATCAAGGAGGAGCAATTTTTTTAGTCAATCCGGAAATAAACCATACGAGATTTGAACATTCAATCGGAGTGATGTTACTCATAAAAAAATTAAGGGGCAGTAGTGAAGAGCAAATAGCTGGATTAATTCACGATATTTCGCATACAGCATTCTCTCATTTAATAGATTACGTATTGGAAATCGAAGAAGAAGATTATCACGAAAAAAGGTTTGAAGAAGTCTTAAGAGATAACGAACTAAACGCTGTTCTCAAAAAATATCAACTAGATATTAATAAATTCATTGAAATTGAAAACTATCAGATTTTAGAATATCCCCTACCCAATTTATCAGCCGATAGAATAGATTATACTTTAAGAGACTTATTTCAAATTGGAAAGATTACGAGGAAAGAAATTTTATGGTTTCTAAGTGGGCTGAAAATAGTTGATAATAGAATTGTCTTGATTTCTGAAGAGCACGCAAAGTGGTTTCAATCAAAATATGAATTTTTAGTAGCTGAATATTTTGGGGGGAAACAAAACAAAGGGGTGAATATCTTAATGAAGAAGATTGTAAAAGATTGTCTAACAAAAGGAATTATTCAAGAGGAGGATTTTTACCAAGACGATTTCTATTTAATAGACAAAATAAACCGCTCCGTTAATCTAAAAAAAATGATAAGCGAAATCAATAGTTTGAAGATAGAAAACGAAAAAATAACACAAAAGAAAAGAAAGATTGACCCTGAAATACTTGTTGATAATCGAGTCTTAAAATTATCCGAAATAAGTTAAAAAGCCAGCAGGTAACATTGCTTATAGCAAATGCTGGAAAAGTGCTCGAAATTTATGAAATTATCACTAAACAAATTTACGTCAGACAAACAAGAAAGCGACTTCAAAATTCCGAACTTGCCATAACCAGCGCCCTTAACGGTAATATTGACCCAAATAATAGCTGAAATCATTGGTTTCAGTTTTATTTTTTCTATTTTTGTATCGAATATTACAAAAATAAATGAAAGGAAGGCCAATAGTCTTTAAAGACAAGGAAATGGTGCTCAAAGCACAAGAACTATTTTGGGAAAAAGGATATAACGCCACGTCCTTGTCGGATCTAAGTACTGCGACAGGTGCAGGTGCAGGTAGTTTATACAACACCTTTAAAGGAGGAAAAAAAGAGCTTTTCAAAAAATCGCTTCAACAACGCAAAGAAGATTTAGAAGGTTTCAAAATCAAACTAGCCAATAGCGACACTCCTATTGAATTAATTAAATCGTTTTTCATAAGTGTGGCCACTGCATCAAAAAAATCTCACTTGAAAGGATGTATTGTTGCAAATACAATAGTTGAGATGACTTTTATAGATGAAGAACTAGAAAATGAAGCAATAGAAATTTTAAAAGAAACTGAAAAACTTTACACCACAACTATTCTTGCAGCACAGAAAAAGGGAAACATCAAATCAAAAATACCAGCACCTACTTTAGGAAAGCATTTAATTACCCTTTGGTGTGGAATTAATACATTACGAAGAATTTATCCGGATAAAGAAATTTTAAAACAACAAATTGAATTACAACTACAGCTAATCAATTAAAAAAATTTAATTATTTATTTAATAATCATTACAAAAATAAAATGGATTTAAAATTAAAAGGAAAAAGAGCATTTATTAGTGGCTCAACACAAGGCATTGGTTTTGCTATTGCACAACAATTATTAGAAGAGGGAGCTTCTGTGACAATTAATGGACGACAAAAATCAAAGACAGAACAGGCGAAAGAAAAACTACAAAAACAATTTCCTAATACTCAGGTTTCGGCAATTTCAGCAGATTTTTCAAAGAAAGAAGAAGTTGAAAACTTACTTAATCAATTAACTGATATAGCTATTTTGATAAACAATGTCGGAATCTTTGAAATTGAAGAATTTAAAAACATAAACGATCAAGATTGGTACAGATATTTTGAGATAAACGTAATGAGTGCTGTTCGTTTATCTCGAAAATTATTACCGCAAATGCAAAACAATAATTGGGGACGAATCATTTTTATCAGTAGCGAATCAGGTGTAAATGTTCCTGAAAATATGATCCATTATGGAATGTCAAAAGCGGCTATGGCTGCCATTGCAAATGGACTTTCTAAATTAACAAAAGGAACGGAGATTACGGTCAATACTATTTTGGGAGGACCAACCTATTCCGATGGCGTTGCAGCAACAGTAGCGCAAATTGCAGAAACACAAAACCTAGAATTAGAACAAATGAAAAATGCAATTGTACAACAGACCAATCCACACATTTTATTGCAGCGATTCATTGATCCAAGCGAAATAGCAAGTTTAGTAGCTTATTTAGCAAGCCCTCTATCCATTGCTACAAATGGAGCTTCTTTAAGAGCAGATTCAGGAGTATTGAAAACCATTTAAAAAGCAATAACAAACATTCAAAACGAAGTTCAGGTAAAAACTAATAGAATTTCCAAAACGTAGGCATCCTTAAAACAGTTCCAATTGATTGCTTTGTTTTGCTTTCAGTTTAAAACTCCCGTGCTAGCTATACGCTAACCTGAATGAAATTTATTAAAGATAGTTATTCTTGTAACAAGTTAAAATTAATCCTAGTTACAAAAGATATTGAACATTACATCTACAATATTTGATTTAGAAGGTAGTTAAAATACCGAAAATATGGCTATCAGTACCTCAAAGATTAGCTCCAGGTTTGTTTTTGATAATTATTTCTTTATTGATAAAGCAGCAAATTTCTACATAGATAAAGTAAAATTGCAGGAGTGTTACCACCCCTGCAATAATTAAATCAAACTAATACCCATTATTTTGGGTTACTAAACCAGCATCTACTCCATCAATATATGCTTGTGGAATTGGCCAATATTCATTTTTCCCTTCTATAAAACTGGCGTTAGATAGATGGGTTCTTCTAGTTTTCTCTACTTCAAGATATTTAGAGATAATCTCATCTGCCTTTTTCCATCTAACTAAGTTAAAAAAGCGATGTCCTTCAAGGGCTAATTCTAATCTAGATTCCATACGAACTGCTTCTCTGGCTTGCTCCTGGTTACTCCATACGGAATTATACAACTCAATACTATAATTGGCAGCATTGGCACTCCCATCTAGGGTTTTAACATATGCAGTATTCTTTGCACGATTTCTTATCTGATTGATTAATGTACGTGCTACTTCTAACTGACCAATCTCAACCGCAGCTTCTGCTCTCCATAATAAAACTTCCCCATACCTTAGGATGTAATAATTTAAAGCACTAACATAAGGCCATACTTCTAAATGAAATGATGAATTGGCTGAAACAATTCTTTTCTTCGGACTAAACTCTCCATAAGTAGCCAAATCTCTTGCCCAATTAGCTTCGTATAAAACACCTAAATCTTTATAAGGAACTCCTGGTCTACCTATAGTAATATCTATTCTTGGATCTACAAGATCGGTTTCTTTTAGATTTTCATTACTGTTGGCAGGAAGTCCATTTGCTGTTACCTTATAGGCATTAACCAGATTTTGTGAAGGTCTGTGAAAACCATACTGTGAATAAAAAGGCCCTCCGGGAGCTAACAATCGATCACCAATACTTCCATTATAATTACTTGGTTGCCCATCATTTATAGAATGTTGCACTGCAAAAATTATTTCCTTATTGTTATCGTTCTCAGGTAAAAATAGTTCTTGAAAATCATCCATCAACCCGTAATTACTATTAACAACTTCCGTGGTGGCATCAAATGCCATTTGCCACTTTTCTTGAAATAGATATGTTTTAGCTAAATATGCTTTCGCTGCAATTTTAGTAGGTCGCCCTGCATCTTCTTGAGTAACAGGTAACACATTGTACGCCGCCTGAAAATCAGCTTCTATTTTCCCCCATAACTCTTCAGAGGTAAATTCTGTGTTTGATTTCGCATAATCATTTACGGTTTCAGCAGTTTCATCAATATAGGGAATATGATTATATATTTTTTTCAACTCAAAATAAAAATGTCCCCGTAAGAATTGCAATTCAGCTTTTCTTTGTGCTTTTAAGTTTGTATCAAAATTTTCAGAAGCAGCCAGCAAACGCATTGCTTCATTAACTCTTTTAACACCTTCGTATAATGCCATCCATTTACGTTCTACATCAATAGTGGTAGGTAAGGTGTTAAATATTTCCATTTGGTGAATATTATTTTGATCCCCGGTTCCACCACCTCCCTTGTAGGCATCATCCGATACCACATCACCAAAGCTCCAATTAGACGCTGGAGAATTATAGGCATTACTTGCTCCATCAAATTGCCCATTTAGAACGCTATATGCTGAAATAATTGCGCGTTCAACATTTGCTGGCTTAGTCATTTCATCTGGAGAAACCTCCCCGTAAGTTACTTCTTCTAAATAATCATTCGAACAAGAAGTACTACTTATTACGATTGTTGAAACAACCATAATTTTTGCTATATATGCTTTAAATTTCATCATTATTTTTTTTAAAATTTCAGGTTAAATCCAAATACAAAAGTTCTGGATGGTGGGTAGATACCACGATCCACACCAATATCTAAATTCCTACTACTACTTGAATAGTTTTGAAGTCCTATCTCTGGAGTCATTCCACTATAATCGGTAATGGTAAAGACATTACTAGCTTGTGCATAAACCCTTAGATTTAAATCTCCTAATACGGATGCTGGAATGGTATAACCAACTTGCAAGTTATTGAGTTTTAAATAAGACCCATCTTCAACATAATATGAAGAAGGACGTATATTATTATTTGGATCATCAAGGCTAAGTCTTGGAATGTCAGCATCAGGATTAGCTGGTGTCCATGCACCAAGTAACGAAGAATCTTTGTTATAGGCAGATTGATTAAAAAATTGTGTTTTGTATTTGGTAAGATTGTAAAGGTCATTCCCAATACTTGCATTAAAGAACATGCCTAAGTCAAAATTTTTATAATTAAGATTCACATTAAAACCAATAACTACATCTGGGTGTGGAGAACCAATAAAAGTTCTGTCTTTATCATCAATGACACCGTCATTATTTACATCTTCAAACTTAATATCTCCAGGTTGTGCATCAGGCTGTAAACCGTATGCATCTACTTCTTGTTGGCTTCTAAATAAACCTGCTGCCTGATAACCAAAAAAAGATGCTATTGGCTCCCCCACTGTACTTCTTGAAATTTCCTGATCAAAGTTTACACTGTGTAATGAAGAACTTGGAATTCCTAAATAAGCTACGCTATAAAGTTCCTTTAATTCATTCTTATAACCTGTTACATTTAAACCTAAGTCATAACCAAAGTCTCCTTTTTGGTCTCTAAATTTAAAATTAAGTTCATACCCTTTATTCTCCATACTCCCATCATTAATCCACTGTCCATCATTTGTTCCTCCAAAGGTTAATGGCACTGCATTGTATACTAAAATGTCGTCTGTTACCTTTTTATAAACTTCTGCAGTTATACTCAATTTATTATTGAAAAAACCTAAATCTACTCCCAGGGAAGTCTGCGTAGTAGTTTCCCATTGAAGATCTGCATTAGGAACTCTTGTTTGTGCCAGCCCAGTTGACACAGAATTCTGTCCACCATCGATAGCATAGTCACTATAATTGTTATTATTGCTATAGCTATCCACTGTAGAGTAAGAAGGTACTTGTTGATTCCCTGTTTGTCCCCAACTTGCACGAATCATCATATTTGTAAATCCATTTCCAAAATCGAAGAAATTTTCTTTATCTACTCTCCAGCCTGCAGAGAATGCAGGAAAAGTTCCCCAATTATTATTTGCTAAACGGGAGGTTCCGTCTCTTCTAACTGTAGCGGTGAGAAGGTATTTTTCATCAAAATTATAATTTACTCGTCCGAAATACGAATTAAGTTTCCATTCACCTGCATTACCAGCATTTAACTGATTTTCAGTACCAAAACTCAAATACCTAAAATTTAAATCTTCATACAGAAAATTCTGTCTTGAGGCAGAGAAGTTTTCATTATAATACTCAATTGCTTCTTGACCTAACAATACATCCAGATTATGGTTTCCAAAGGACTTGGCATAATTTAATGTGTTCGTGAAAGTGAATTGATAATTATAACTATTCTGAGTACTTAAACTATTAATGGTATTTTGAGATAGAATTTCATCATAAACTGGCGAAAAACCGCGGTAATTAAAATTATTATAGTCCAAACCAAAGGATGATTTAAAGGTGAAATCTCCAAAATTAAGTGCAGCAAAAGCATTTCCAAAAGCGCGAACATTTTTACGCTTGTTATCCTTAGCACGATATAAATTCCCTAATGGGTTTCCCACATCATTTATTGGATTTCCTCCAAACTCCCCATTTAAGTCTTTTACAGGAACAATTGATGGAAATTGAAAAGAATCATAAATAATACTTCCCAAAGAGCTATTCGTTCCAACAGACACTTCTTCTGTATAAGACCCTGTGAAATTTTCTCCTATGGTGAGCCAATCTGTTACCTTATAATTTGAATTAAAACGAGCTGAATATCTTGAAAAACCAGTATGTTTAACAACACCTTCTTGATCATAGTATCCAAGAGAAAATGAATGTTGTCCTTTTTCTGATCCCTTTTGAATTGAGACATTGTAGTTTTGAATAAATGCTGGCTGCATAATTTCAGCTACCCAATCCACATCACTGCTAGGTAATGTTTGTTCTGTATTAAGCCATTCAGGGATTTGCGCTTGATTAGGATTGTTTCCATAAATATCATGCGCTGGAGTTTGCCCGTCATTTTTATATGCCTGCCATAACAAATCTCCATATTGCTGCGCATTCAACATTCTAGGTAAGTTAATAGCTGTTTGAAGCCCAGCATACCCATCAAAATTTACAACAAAAGAATCTTTTCTCGCTCCTTTTTTAGTAGTAATAACCACTACTCCATTTGCTGCTCTAGAACCATAAATAGAAGAAGAAGCTGCATCTTTAAGCACCTGTATGCTCTCAATATCCTGTGGATTAATACTACTCAACCCATTTGAAGTAGGCACCCCATCTATAACCACAAGAGGATCATTATTATTAATGGTACTAAAACCTCTTACACGAATGGATGTTCCTCCCCCTGGGCGGTTATCGCTCATTACTTGTACTCCAGGCATTCTCCCTTGAAGCATTTCTGCAACATTCGCCTTTGGTAACGACTTTATTTCTTCTGGATCTACTGTTGAAATAGCAGCTGTAATATTTTCACGCTTTTCCGTTCCATATCCTACGACTACAATTTGTTCCAACATATTAGTGTCTTCTTCTAAAGAAATTGAAATTTCTGTTTTTCCGACAATGTCTATGTCAGCTCTTTTAAAGCCCATAAAAGTCACGCTTATCGTTTCGGTATCTATAGGGACATTTAACACGAAGTTTCCATCAAAATCTGTTGGAGTACCTATATTGGTCCCAGCTACAAAAACATTAGCTCCTGGAACTGGTGTCCCACTATTGTCTCTTATCGTTCCACTAATTTTACGTTGTTGCTGGGTGCTATTGGTATTTACTATTTCTTTAACCAATATCCCATCTCCTGCTATTTTGAATTCTAAGCTTGTGAGTTTCTCAAGTTCAGTAAGGGTTTCTTTTATATTAGCATTATTTATATTTATACTGATATTTTCTTTAAGAAAATGCTGGTCTGATCTGTAAATAAATCGTCTTTTAGACTGTGCTTCAATCAGTTCAAATACTCTTTCAATAGAAGAGTTTTTAAGGTTTAAATTAATTTTTTCAGAGATTTCAATCTTATTGAAAGTATTCTGATTATTATTCCCTGCCTTAACTCCATACATTATGGAAAGTACCAACAAAGAGAAAAGTAAAATTTTGTTTTTCATTATTTTAGATTGATAATTTGTAGTTTTAACGGAAGTTATTTTCTGTTTTTCTTACGCAATACTTCTAGTTCTAAGCGAATATGTTTCATTGCTAAAGCAATATGATTTTCCACTGTACGAGGAGACAGGTCTAATATTTCTGAAATATCCTTATATTTAAATCCATCTATCCTACTTAACTCGAAAACTCTTCGAGATTTTTGTGGTATCCTCCCTAAAATAGACTGGATTAATTGTGTGTTAATTTCTTCTTGTTCCTGATCTATCATTTCATCCTCTATACTTGGGGAAAATGGAACATCTTGACTGTAACTTCCATCTAGTGAGTAGTGCAATTGGCTAATTTTGGTTTTCTTTAAAAGACTGTGTTTTGCTATTACATATATATAAGATTTTGGTTTTTCAATTTTTTTTAGTTGTTTCCGTTTATTCCATAGTAGAATAAAAACATCCGATATTTTCTCTTCAACAATGGCTATATTACTCTCATAGCTTAATCCAAAACGGCAGAGATCATCATAATATTTATCGAATATAACCTCTAAGGAAGCATACTCTCCTTTAGAAATTTTACAAAAATGTTCACGATCATGAGTTTGATTATCTATGGCTACTCCTTTACTATATCTAATTTTCATCGGAAGCTTGTATTGAGAATGTTTTAGCAGTATGCTTAATTACTTTTACATTTGTTATAAATTCTAATGAAGCTATAAAATCTTCTAAACTTTGATCCTTAAAGGCACCTGTTATTCTTTGTGTTTTTAATCGATCCTCATCAATAGAAAAATGAACTCCATAGAATTCATTTATTTTATGAATTGCTTCTGAAAAGGGAAGATTATCTAAAAGCAATGTATTTTCCTTCCAAGCTAAGAACTTCTGTGGTTTAAAATTTCTTTTTATAACCTCATTGGAAGATACATTCCAGATTAATTGTTCTTCGGGCAGCAAGTTGACCCTATCTTTAGTCCGCTTGAGTAATACATTTACTTTGCCAGTTTCTAAGGAAATTGTTTGCTTTTCAGCAGAAGCCAACACACCAAAACTAGTACCTACAACCTCTACATCAACTTCAGCAGTGTGTACGATGAACGGATTATTCTTATCTTTGGTGACCTCAAAAAAGGCCTCCCCATTCAAAAAAACCGATCTAGGATTTGAAAATTTCTGATTGTACTTTAAGGTAGCACCCGCATTTAAAATAACGCTGCTACTATCTGGTAAATAAAAGTGTAAGCGTTCTCCTTTATCTGCTATTTTTACGTTGGTATACTTAATAGTATCTGAAAATAATAGAGCTGAAACCCCCGATAGCATTAGAAAAATAAATAGAATAACAAGGATGATGTTTCGTTTAACAAATACCTTCTCACGAATCTTTCCTTGAATTTTTTGCTGACTAATTTCTGGATGTAACTCTAAGCTTTTATTAGGATAAAACATCCAAATTTTTTTATAATAACTATATAATGATTTCAATTCATCATCAATGGATAGTTCGATTTCAAAGACAGAACGGTCTTCTTTAGACATTTCATTGGCTAAGTACCGAATACACTTTTTATCTTTTTCCGTTAGGTTTTCCATTTACCTTCATGCGTTTATTATAAAGAGCTTGAAAGATGAAAAAACCCCTAGCTTCGAATATCAACAAAAGGTAAAATCAGAAAGTTTCTAATTAACATTTAGTTAACATCAACTAGGAGTGCAAAACAAGTATGCTTTTTATCAGAGGAATTTTAATTCATAAAAGAAAAAAACAAGGAAAATTAAAATGACATTAGAAGCATTCATTGACTACTCATAAAGTTTGAAGATGGTACAAAAAAACATATATCGGTAACTCACAAAAAATATTAATAGTTACACTGTTTAAAATTTCAATCAATTCTAACAATATGATTACTTATTTTAGGAAATTTAGAAAAAAATAAATCATCATGCCCTGGTATAATAAATAAAATATCTTTTACAAATGTTTTCATTCTTTCCATTTCTTTCACGTATGCAATGATGTCAAAGGTAGCATGGTTAGGTGCAGACATAAGATTATTTAAATTATAGTAAGTAAACACATTGTCTGAAGCAATTATTATATTATTCTTATCATTTTCCACCATCACATATTGTGATTCAAATGTATGCCTGGATCCAGTAAAAACTTTAATATTTGGAAGGATAACCTTATCATCTCCATCTATAAAAAATAATTTACCTTCAATATTTAACTTCATAAGTTTTAGAACATCTTCCTTATTAAAGCCTCCTCTGCCATTTTTTTGCCAAGCATCTGTTACAAAGTAATAATAATCCTTTTTTTGAATCCAAACATTTGCATTAGGATATAGGCTAACTCCTCCTACATGGCCCCAATGAGGATGCGTTACAATAATATCTGTAATATCTGATGCTTTTAAACCTAACTCTTGAAGCATTAAATCTGGGCGAACATAATTTATAATACCAAATGTTTTTACTTGTTCAATATCTCCCAAAAACCCAGTATCCACTATTATGTTTTTTCCATTATTACCTTTAAGTAGCCAATACATAAAAATTGGTTTCAATTGTTCAGACGCTGGAGCGTTTAAAACCATTCCGGATAATGGTTGTGTGGAACCTACTTCTGCAAATTTTATAGCGTATATTTCATAATTAGCATTCTTTGATAAAACAGTATTAATATTAATAAAACTAACTAAAATAGTAAAGAGTATTTGTATCATTTTTTTTAATTCTAAAGAGCTAGAAATCATACTTTTTTTTTATAGCAATAAATGAATTAAAACTTCTATTTGTTGTATGATGTAGTTCAAAGGTTCATGATTTTATATTAAAGAGTAGAAAATGTTTTATCCATGACTCATGATTAATTTGCCCAAGTTTAATTCTTGAATTATCTATTTGAATATGTCAAATATTAAAATCCTTTAATTTTTATAAACCCTATATAGCGTCCATACTTTTATGATTCTAATTATAAAAATGATTCTGTACTTAGTGTTGTATGCCAAAAACCATCAAGGTATTTAAGTCCTGTTCCAATTGCTCTGTCCATAGTAGCATGAGCAAACAGAATAATCCCAACGAGCATGAATTTTCGATTTCCTTTTACTAATCCATAGGTAATAAACAGTACAGCGATCCCTCTAAAATGAACTAAATTGTAGGTAACTGCACCAAAGGCATCGTTAACCAAGTACCCTAACATTCCCAAATCTGGCAACATTAATAAGGCAGGAAACCACCACCATTTAAAATTTAAAAGTGAAAATAAATAGATGGACATAAAGAACATTGTTAGTTCTTCAATTTGAATCAAGATTTCCATAAATGCTTTTTTTAAAAAATTAGTGTTAGAGATTATTTAGTGTTTAATATGAATATTTCTAATAAAATCTGTTAGATTTTAAGGATATTAACGTTTGCAACAATTAAATAACAGATTAATTTATATTCAATAATTTGATGAAGCAAATGTAAAGGCTCATTAGAACCTAAAATTGTATGAAAACGAGATTATTTTCGGGATTAAATTTTCATCTTTTGGTTGAATAGTTTCCATCCGAAAAATGTTGTCACAGTCTTCTAAATCAAAATTCCACTTAGCATTTTTACAAATTTTGTTAATGTTTGGTGTTAATTGATTTACTAATCTCTGGGTAGTTACTGAAGTTTTGAAAACATATACCATCATAAAAATGCCTTTTTAGTTTCTTGTTTCCACATCGCTACACGCTCTGTAGTTACCTTGTCAGCTTGATCAAAGAAAAAATGTTTTATAATTTCTAAGCCGCTATAAGTGTATATTCCGGTGTCAGATGTTAAAGAGAGCGCTTTGTCCATCCCTAAACTTTGATATTCCCTATGTGACTTTCCGTGTGTATTTATAATAACTACTTTCTTACCAGTTAGCAACCCTTTTTGGACGCCTGCATCATAACGGTAAGCAAAACCATAGCTAAAAACTCGGTCAATATACCCTTTCATGATAGCGGGTAAACCAGTCCACCAAATGGGGTGAATAATGGTAATACAATCCGCCCAGGTAATAAAATCTTGTTCTTGCTTTACATCAGCAGCTACGACTCCTTGTAGTTGTCCAGCCAAATCATCAAATGACAGTACTGGATTGAAATTTAAAGCATACAAATCCCTAACGTATACTTCGTTATTGTTTTCTTGAAGATATTCTACAACATAATCTTTTAATGTACTGTTTAAACTTTTGGTATTTGGGTGACAATAAATAATCAAATGTTTCATCTGTTTTTATTTTATAATTTGATGAAGCAAATGTAAATTCTAGCAACAGGCTAGAATTGTAGGAAAACGAAATCAGGATATTGGATTGCAAATATCTTGTTGAAATTTAATGTATTCTGTGGGGGTAAGATGGATATAATATTTAAAATCACGAATAAGTTGACTCTGGTCATAATAACCACATTGATTAACTATTTCAAACCAATCAATTTTTGAAGTATTGGAAGCTACCCCTTGGATAAATTCAGTGGCTTTTAAAAACCTTTTATAGCGTATCAATTCTTTGGCGGAATAACCAAAGTGTTTTTTATGTTGTAGTTGTATATTACGTGGGGTTTGCCCATATTCCTTGGCTACTGACTTTATTGAACTTATAGATTGATTTTCAAAATTAGCTAATTCTTTAGCAATTTTATTTCGTTTCATTAGATAAGGTTCACTGAATTTAAGAATGTGATTAACTCTGGCGTTTATATCATCCATTTTACTAAGTTGATGCCACAAAATATGGAAGCAGTCCCCATGTACAATAGCTTCTGGTTGGATAGGTAAATGTTCTGAAATAGCGGAATACCTAAAAAACCGATAAAAAGCATCATCTTTAAAGTTAACAATCAGTATTTCTGTATTTGGAGGGAGTGTGTAATCAAAGGCCTTTTTTACAGGACCAATAACAAGAAATTTATCAACTTCAATCCGTGTGTTTTGTTGGGTACGGAAAGATGGCTTTTCTTTAAAATTGAAAATTAGTATGGTTTGATACGATGGTAATAATGTTTTTGTAATACGTTTATTCGAATTGTTTTCAGCATAATAAAAATGTGTAAATACCTCCTCATAGCTCCTTGGTACTGCTATTCTATAATTATTGAATTCATGTTTATTTTCTTTCATTCTTTACAATTAAAAAATCCTTATTTAAGTAGTATACAAAATGACTTCACTATTCGTTGAAAAAATCCATTATCACTTTTTTTTACCGCAGTTTTTACTTCTTTTCCCAATTTTCTATAAAAGTTAAATGATTTGGGATGACTACTACTTACTAAAAGGTATTCAAACCCCCTATTCTTATACAGAGGTAGGATTACATTATGTAGCCAATAAGTTCCGTAACCATTCCCTTTATCAACCACATGAAAATACTTTAAAAGTAGGGTTTTATCAATTGGATAATTTATTAATTCTCCTTCTATTTGATCTAAAGCGCCTCCAACAATTAATACTACGCCTATTACAGTATTGTTTTTCTCCATTGTGTGCGTTTCAAACCAAATATTTTCTTGCTTTTTTATGTTTTCAATATACTGTATAGCATGATAAAGTTCGTTGTAGTCATCCCAATCATTTTTTAATTTCCAATTGACATATTTTCCTATAGGGAGTAAAAAATTATAATGAAATATAGCATGAATATAAAAAACTACAGTTCCCTTTCTACCTAATTCTTGCATCCTTATTTAGTGTTTTAAAATTATACTGATTTGTTTTACTTCATTACAAATTTATCCATAAAAAATATAAAAATATGATTCGGGTTGATATAGCTATATTATTATAAAACTGTAATAATAGGTCAAATAAGTACGAGATTCTGTTAGTGGAAATTCTTATTTTTTATGTGAAGACTTTTCTATAAAATACACTTGAGACTGGAATTACTATGTTAGACTTTCAATAGGTAGAGAAAATATATTTTGTATCCTTATTCTTTTGAAAATCTTTAGTTTACCATAATCTTCGGTCTTCTTTTCATTTCCACATTTTCAAATTAGAACATTCACAAATTTAAAACTTTGCCTCTTTACCTCTTCAAATCAGAAGTTATAAAGAAAAAACTGCCTACTGAACACTTTGCTTTATATTGAAAGATTGAAGAAGAAAAAGTCGGAAGAAAAAGGGTGAACAAGAATAAAGAGAAGAGAATATAGATTAAGTCGGAAGTTCTCAAATTTCTCTTAAATCCCTAGTGAACTAGTTATAAGGCTATGGTAATTTACTAAGAAAATTATTTAAGTGTTCTAAGTGCTTTTGCTTTAATTCATCGTTAATAATAACTCCTTTCTTTATAGAAAAATTCTCACTAAAAAGAGGTAAAGAAAACACATTGTCAATCTTTGCACCAAACCTTGGTAAGGTTTGTTCTGTATTTGTTATTGCAGAGATAGCTCCCCTTGTTCCTGGTGATGTCCCCATTAAAAAAACTGGTTTATCTAGTAGAAATTTACGCTCCACACGCGAAAGCCAATCGATTAGATTTTTAAAATAAGACGACACATTACTATTATGTTCATTTACACTAATAATTACGCCATCAGATTCCAAAATATCTTCCTTCAATTCTATTAATGAGTTTTTATAACCAAACTCACGTTCATCGTCTTCACTAAACATTGGAAAGGGCATATTAGCCATATTCAATAATTGTATGTCATGGTCGTCTATCAAAGAAACTGTATATTTTACGAGTTCATAATTAATAGAATTTGAAGAATTACTTCCAGCAAATGCAATTATTTTTTTCATCAAACAAAATAGTTATAGGATCAATATTCATAACAAGGTAATAATCTTTTTTAAGATAGTGAATTAGAATTTGTACTTTTAAGAAGAAAATATTATTTGCAGTATTACAATGAAAAATTCTGAAAAAGTAGCTATAAAAAACAAGTTTCTTCAAATTGAAATCACAAAAACTGGCGCTGAGCTTTGCAGTATTAAAAACAATGAAAATCCGGAATTTATATGGCAAGCTAACCCCGATATTTGGGGAAGTTCTGCTCCAGTACTTTTTCCAATAATTGGTGCTTTAAAAGACGCTGTTTTTTATTATGAAGGAAAAGAGTATAGTGTTCCAAAACATGGATTTATTAGGCACAATAACGCCCTACATATTATTTATCATAAAGAAGATAGTGTTACATTTGAGTATACTTATAACCAAGAGACCCTTAAAAACTATCCTTTTAAATTTGAGTTCTCTATAAGTTTTTCTTTAGATGATAAAAATCTAAACGTCTCTCATAAAGTAGTAAACCATGGAACTAATAATATGTTGTTTTCTTTAGGAGGACATCCTGCATTTAAATGTCCGCTCCAAGAAGATGAAAAATATGAAGATTATGTGTTGCAATTCGAAAAAATAGAGAATAGTTCTCGCCATTTAATTAATAATAATGGTTTACAAAATGGAAAAACAGCTACTAGCTTAATACATACAAATTTATTACCGCTCTCCCATAAACTTTTTACAGAGGACGCGCTCATATATAAAGATTTAAGGTCTAAAAAAATTAGCTTAGCGCATCAAGTTAAAGGGAAAGTACTTACAGTTTCTTTTTCTGATTTTGATTATGTAGGAATTTGGGCGAAGCCCAATGGGAATTTTGTATGTATAGAACCTTGGCTTGGAATTACGGATCATGAAGACACAAATGGCAATTTGAAGCAAAAAGAAGGTATTATTAGCTTAGCACCAAAAAAAGAGTTTAAGGCTAGTTATACCATTGAAATCCATAAAGCTTAGTTTTTAAACCCTCTTAGAGGGTTTAATTCCCCGAAGGATTCTACATCGAAATGAGTTGAATTAATTTCCTTTGAATATCTAGTGGTCTTGCCTCGAAGTAGTTAATTAACAAAAAGCTGTCTAAAAAGTAATTTATAGTTGTCAAACTGAGCTTGTTCGTTGTCAAACTGAGCTTGTCGAAGTTTAAAACAACTAGCACTCAAAAGAATCCTTCGACAAGCTCAGGAAAGCATTTAGAGTTTATATACTTTTTTAGACAGCCTCTTGCTGTTATATTATTACAACTATACGTGTAAAGCTCTATCTTCTGTTGCAGCCAGAGCGGCTTCTTTTACCGCTTCAGCATACGTAGGGTGTGCATGACTCATACGTGAAATATCTTCAGCGCTAGCTCTAAATTCCATAGCAGTAACTGCCTCTGCAATTAAATCTGCCGTACGAGCACCAATCATATGAACTCCTAAAACTTCATCTGTTTCCGCATCTGCAAGGATTTTAACAAATCCATCAATATCCATACTTGCACGAGCTCTTCCTAAAGCACGCATTGGAAATTGTCCTGCTTTGTATTTTACACCGGCTTCTTTTAATTGCTCTTCTGTTTTACCAACAGCAGCAACTTCTGGCCATGTATAAACCACTCCAGGAATTAAATTATAATCAATATGAGGTTTTTGCCCTGCAATACTTTCTGCCACTAAAACCCCTTCTTCTTCGGCTTTATGAGCCAACATTGCTCCTTTAATTACATCTCCAATTGCATAAATATTTTCAACATTTGTTTGCAAATGGTCGTTAACTTCCACTTGTCCTCTATCGTTTAATTTAACGCCTGCTTTATCAGCATTTAATCCATCAGTATAAGGACGTCTTCCTACAGAAACTAAGCAGTAATCTCCTTCAAAAGAAACCTCTTTCCCTTTCTTATCATCTGCTTTTACAACTACTTGCTCTCCTTTTCTGGTAACTTCTTTTACTTTATGAGAGGTGAAGAATTTAATACCTTTTTTCTTTAAAGAACGTTGTAACTCTTTAGAAAGTCCAGCATCCATTGTAGGAATAATTCTATCCATATATTCTATTACAGAAACATCCGCTCCTAAACGACTGTATACTTGACCTAGTTCTAAACCAATTACACCGCCACCAATAATAATAAGATGCTTAGGAATTTCTTTTAATTTTAATGCTTCTGTAGAAGTTATAACTCTTTCTTTATCTATTTCAATAAAAGGAAGACTAGATGGCTTAGAACCCGTAGCAATAATTGTTTTCTTTGCTTCGATTTCTTCGTTCTTTTCTCCTTTTATTTCAATATGAGTAGCGTCTTTAAAGCTTCCGATTCCGTGGTAAACATCAATTTTATTTTTGTTCATCAAGAAATCTATCCCGCTTGTAGTCTGGTCTACTACTCCTTGCTTACGAGCTATCATCTGCTCTAGATTAACTTTTACCTCCCCTGGAATTTCAATTCCGTGTTCTTTAAAATGACTAATAGCATCGTCATAATGGTGAGAAGAATCTAAAAGTGCTTTTGAAGGAATACAACCTACGTTAAGGCAAGTTCCTCCTAAAGTATTGTACTTTTCTATAATAGCTGTTTTCATTCCCAATTGTGCGCAACGAATTGCTGCAACATAACCTCCGGGTCCTGAGCCTATAACGGCTACATCATATGAGTTCATAGAATGTTTTTTGTATAACTTTTGTTTATCGACTAACAAAAATACAAATGTTTTACGGGAAGGCAACTATGTATCTTTTTAAAATTTGAATTATGTTTTTATCTAACAAAAAATCCATTTTTAAGCTAAAAATAAATTAGATGATAAATTCCAATATTTCACTTTTTAAAAAAATATCAGCTATTTTACTATATTTAAATTATTGTTGTCCGATAAAAGTTTACGGAATTTATTAAACTCCACTTATATCAAGGTCCAAAATGAGGTTTTAAAATAGACTTCTTGCTATTAATAAAAAGAGGATTTTAGCAATGTTGTTTCTTTAAAAGTGCTTATTTTTTGATAGTTAATATTTAGTCTTTGTTCTTATAGCGAAGTGGTCTTGTATTTTTACTCGGACATTAAAGTATTTAAATATAAATAATTAAAGAAACATCATCTTAATGAAACAGCTTCTCCTATTACTTTTATCTATTTGCTTGTTTGCATGTCAGACAAAAAAACAAGAGTTCCCTGCAGATACTAAAAGTATTGTTGGAATTCCAGAAATATCTGGAAAAGTTTCTCTTATTGTTTTAGGAAATGTTCAGGATGCAGGGTCTCCACAAATTGGTTGTACTAAAAAATGTTGTGAGAATTTATTTAAAAATCCAGATCGGAACAGAAAAATAACTTCGTTGGGGATTTACGATCAAGAAAATAATAAAACTTTTCTTTTTGAAGCCTCCCCAGATATTATAACACAAACAAAATATCTAAAAAATTACGCTCAAACAGTTGGCGAACTTCCTGATGGAATTTTCTTAACCCATGCTCATATTGGTCATTACAGCGGTTTGATGTTTCTAGGAAAAGAAGCTATGAACGCTTCCGATGTACCTGTTTATGTAATGCCAAAATTCAAGTTGTTTATAGAAACTAATGGTCCTTGGGATCAATTAGTCAATAATAAAAACATAGCTTTAAAAGCATTAAACCACAAAGACACCTTAGAAATTACATCAAATCTTAAAATTATACCTTTTAAAGTTCCGCATAGAGACGAATATTCCGAAACGGTTGGTTACACCATTATTGGTCCAGAAAAATCGGTTTTATTTATTCCTGATATTGACAAATGGGAAAAATGGGAAGAAAGCATCATTGAAAAAGTAAAACAAGTAGATTATGCCTTTTTAGATGCTACTTTTTTTGATGCTGAAGAAATTAACAATCGTGATATTTCCGAAATCCCACACCCCTTTGTAATAGAAAGTATGTCTCTTTTTTCTGATTTAAAGGTATCAGAAAAAAAGAAAATTCATTTTATCCATTTCAATCATACCAATCCCCTATTAAATCCAGAAAGTAAACAAACAAAAGAGGTGCTCCAAAAAGGCTATAAAATAGCCCGTCTAGGCAATACCATTCAATTATAAGCTAAACTAGCTCGAAGTAATCTTTCAAAGCATTTCAACGTAGAACCCTTTAAGATACTCAGGACAGACTCTGGGGAATAAAAGTGGCTATCTAAGAAAATTATAGTTTTACAACTGTAGTGTTTTTAACTTCCTCAATCATAAAAATACTATGCGTACTTCCTATATGTTTTAAAGACGTAAGTTTTGTAGTCATAAACTCACGATAAGCAACCATCCCTTCTACATTCACCTTTAAAATATAATCATAATCGCCACTAACATGATAGCATTCTAAAACTTCCTGTAACTTTTTTACTTCTTGTTCAAAACTAACAATATGCTCTTTGGTATGCTGCACCAGTCTAACATGGCAAAATACCACAAAAGACTTATTGATTTTCTTTTTATCTAAAATAGCAGTATATCCTTTTATAACTCCCTCCTTTTCAAGTTTTTTAATCCGCTCATAAACTGCTGTTTTGGAAAGATTTAATTGCATAGAAAGGGCTTTGGTAGTTTGCTTAGCGTCTTTTTGCAGTAATTCTAAAAGTATTTTATCAACTGTATCAAATATCATTCTGAAAAATTTTCATTAAAAATAAATTCCTTTCTGTGAAATTAAACTTTTTATCATAAATAACATTAATTATAAGAATAATTATCTAAATAAATGAATAGTAGTTGAATTTTATTCTTATTAAACCTTATTTTGATGATAAAATAAATTACCTATTATGAAATTTAATCCGGCAGATGCTATTCAAGACTTACAATATTTTGGAGAATTTGGAGGTGTAAATCCTTCTATTTCTGATTCTTCCACCTATACTTTTTTATCAGCAAAAACAATGTTTGATACTTTTGAAGGAAATACCGAAGGTTGCTATTTATATAGTAGACATTCTTCTCCTTCAAATTTATATTTAGGTGAAGCCTTAGCTGCACTAGAAGGAACTGAAACAGCAAATGTTACAGCATCTGGAATGGGCGCTATTACAGCCGTAATTATGCAGTTGTGCAATACAAACGACCATATTGTTTCTAGCCGAACAATTTACGGAGGAACCTACGCTTTTATGAAAAATTTCCTTCCAAAATTTAATATTTCAACCTCGTTTGTAGATACCACTAATCTTGAAATAGTTGAAGCGGCTATTACAGAAAATACAAAAATGATATACTGTGAAACCATTAGCAATCCGCTATTAGAAATTGCAGATATAAAAGGCCTGGCAGCTATTGCTAAAAAGCATAATATTCCGTTGGTGGTAGATAATACGTTCTCTCCGCTCACAGTTGCTCCAACAAAATTAGGTGCCGATATTGTTATTCATAGTCTTACAAAATTTATCAACGGTAGTAGTGATGCTGTTGGAGGTGTTGTTTGTGGAAGTGCCGATTTTTGTTTGAGTTTAAAAGATGTAAACGACGGTGCTGGAATGCTTTTAGGAAGCACTATGGATAGCCTAAGAGCAGCTTCCATTTTAAAGAATATGCGTACGCTACACATTAGAATAAAAAAACATAGTGATAATGCACTTTATTTAGCTGAAAGTTTTGAAAAAGACGGATTAAAAGTGGTGTACCCTGGATTAAAATCGCATACTGGACACGAAGTTATAAAAGCACAAATGAATGAAGAATATGGTTTTGGCGGGATGCTTACTATAGATGTAGGTTCTATTGACAAAGCCAATGCTTTTATGGAAAAAATGCAAGAAAATAATCTTGGTTATTTAGCAGTTAGCTTAGGATTTTACAAAACATTATTTAGTGCACCGGGAAGTTCTACTTCTTCTGAAATTCCACTAGAAGAACAAAAAGAAATGGGATTATCAAACGGATTAATTCGTTTTTCTATTGGATTGGATAACGATATTAAACGTACCTACGAAATGATGAAAACGTGTATGAAAGAGCTAGAGATACTTAACTAAAACTGACAATTAGGTTTAGGTATTTTTAAAACTGCAGTATCCTAATTTATATTAGGGCTGCAGTTTTATATTACTCGATAATCGAGATTTAAGCACTTCAACACTTGATGGACTAACGCAGGCAGACGGACTTAAACCTTAGCCCAAATACTATTGTCTTTTAATTATAATATTCTTCAATTTGATTTATTAAATCATCAGGCTTTCTTACATAGGTAAAAAAACTATCTTGCTCTCCATTTCTTTTTAATAAAACCATTGTCGGAACTGACTCTATCCCATAAATCTCACGATACTTCTTTACATATTCCTGATTCTCAGTATTCTCTTTATCCAAATCATCATAAATTTTAACCATAACAAACTTCTTGGAGTATTCTTTAAATTCTTCTGTTACAAAAGCATACTTTTTAATAAATCTGCAAGGGACACATTTTTTCATTCCAAAATAAATAATCACGTCTTTATCGGCCTTCTCTCCTAATTTTATTCCTTCATCGACATTATATACCCATTCCACAAGCTCTGTTAATTCATCAGTACTTTTTTCTTGTGAAAAACCTAAACATGTACTACTAAAGAAAATTATAAGAATTAATAATTTTTGATACATAAATAAGAATTTTAGTTTCTATAAAAATAACATATTTTCATTACATCTACTTATTCAAACAATTGTATTTGCAAAAAACTTAGTAATATTGTAACATTACATCCTAAACTATCTTTAGCGTATCTAAAGATTATTTATCAATCGTAATAATTCAATTTTACACTTAAAATCGGATAATTAAACCCTCTCTGAGGGATCAAATATTTTTAATGAAAGACGAAAAAGTAATTCAGAATAGAGAGCTTAGTATTTGGGAGGCTCTTATCCCAGTTGTAGTTTTAGTAGGTTTATTAGCATTTAATGTATTTGTTTTTGGAGATGATGCGCTTAGTGGCTCCAATCAATTTATTTTATTAATAGGTGGTGCTGTAGCTGCAATTGTAGGTATTTTTAATAAAGTTACTTATGAAAAAATGCTGGATGAAGTTGCTAACAACATTAAATCTACTGCTGGTGCCATTCTAATATTACTTTTTGTAGGAGCTTTAGCTGGAACATGGCTTATAAGCGGTGTTATTCCTTCCATGATTTATTATGGATTACAGATTTTAAATCCGACTTTCTTTTTAGCTGCATGTGTTGTTATTTGTGCCATCATTTCGGTAGCTACAGGAAGTAGCTGGACAACTTCAGCAACTGTAGGTATTGCCTTAGTTGGTATTGGAGGTGCTTTGGGCATTTCTCCTGGAATGACGGCTGGTGCTGTAATTTCTGGAGCTTATTTTGGAGATAAAATGTCTCCCCTAAGCGATACCACCAACCTAGCCCCTGCTATGGCTGGAACCGATCTTTTTACACATATTAGATATATGGCGTTAACTACCGTTCCTACGGTTGTAGTAACCCTCATTATATTTACTATTATCGGTCTTAATTTAGACACTACAAAGGTACCAGATACTGCTTCCTTACTTTCATCTATAGATGCATCTTTCAATATTTCGCCTTGGTTATTTTTAGTTCCTGTGGTTGTTATTTTCTTAATTGTAAAAAAAGCGCCGCCTCTTTTGGCTTTACTTATAGGAACACTTTTAGGAGGAATTTTTGCATTAATTTTTCAGCCTGAAATAGTAAAATCTATTACAGGGGCAGATAAGCTTACTTTTATCTCGGGTTATAAAGGAGTTATGAATGCTATTACAGTAGATACTTCTATAGAAACTACCAATGAAAAGCTAAACGATCTTTTCTCTTCTGGAGGAATGGCAGGAATGTTAGGCACTATTTGGCTAATTATATGTGCCATGGTTTTTGGTGGTATTATGGATGCTATTGGTGCTTTAGCTAGAATAAGTAAAGCGTTACTTACAGCTTTTGATTCTGTTTTTGGTTTGTTTGCCAGTACTGTTGCCAGCTGTTTAGCTTTAAATGTAACAGCATCCGATCAATATTTGGCAATTGTAGTACCTGGAAAAATGTATGCGCAAGCATATAAAGACAAAGGATTAGCTCCAGAAAATTTAAGTAGAACATTAGAAGATTCTGGAACTGTTACCTCTGTTTTAGTTCCTTGGAACACCTGTGGTGCCTACCAAAGTGGCGTACTTGGAGTAGATACTACTGCCTACATTGGCTATGCTTTCTTTAATTATTTGAGTCCGTTTGTAACATTACTGTATGCTGCTTTAAATATTAAAATAAAACAGCTTTCAGAAAAAAAATAATATCATAATTTTTCAAGCACTCTATTGAGTATTCCTTAATTAAAGAGGTCGAAAATTACATCATCAATAAAAATAATACCTATTCCGCACTAGTATAAGTAAACTCTATTTTTTAATAAGTTAATATAATTCAAAAAATATGGTTTCCTCTCTATTACTTTTTAAATTTGCATTGAAAGTTTAACACAAATAAAAAGTAATAAATATGGCATTAGTAGGTAAAAAATTTCCAAACATAGCAGTAGATGCTATGAACGAAATGGGAGACACTTTTAAATTGAATGTTTTAGAAGAAGCAATCAAAAACAAGAAAAAAGTAATCCTTTTTTGGTATCCAAAGGATTTTACATTTGTTTGCCCTACAGAATTACATGCATTCCAATCAGCTTTAGGAGAATTTGAAAAAAGAAACACCCTTGTAATTGGTGCTTCTTGTGATACTCCTGAAGTACACTTTGCATGGTTAAATACAGCAAAAGACAACGGAGGAATTGAAGGAGTTACTTACCCTCTATTAGCAGATAGCAACAGAAACTTAGCAAATATGTTACGTATTTTAGATTTATCTTCTGAAACGTATAACGAAGAAACAGATTCTTATGTTTACGAAGGAGATAATGTAACTTTTAGAGCTACTTTCTTAATCGACGAAGATGGTAAAGTATTCCACGAAAGTGTAAACGATATGCCTGTAGGAAGAAATGTAAACGAATATTTACGTTTAATAGACGCATATGCGCACGTTCAGAAAAACGGAGAAGTTTGTCCTGCAAACTGGGAAGAAGGTAAAGAGGCTATGAACGCCGACAGAAAAGGGGTTGCAGCTTACTTAAGTTCAAACTAAAAATACGATGTTAGTAGAATTAGAAAAAGATAATTTAGCTGATTTAGTTGCAGAAAACGATACCGTACTTGTACAGTATTCTGCTGGATGGTGTGGCAATTGCCGAATCATGAAACCTAAATTCAAGAAGTTTTCTCAAGAAGCAGCAAATGCAACTTTTGTTATTGTTGATGCTGAAAAATTTCCTGAATCTAGAAAGTTAGCAAGTGTAGACAACTTACCTACCTTTGCTGCTTTTAAAGGTGGAAAAGTGAGCAACCAAATTCAGACAAATAAAACAGACGTCTTAAAAGATTTTATTGATGAAGCTACCAGTAATTAAACAGCTTTCCAATTTTATTGAAGCCAACGATGAGGATTATGTAATTGAGGCCATTGAAACTTTGGAAGCTATTACAGAAGTCCCTTCATTAAAAGACGAAGAGTTGGACGTTATTGGAGAACTTATTTCCAATATGTATGGCGCTTTGGAGGTCAATAAAATGGTAAAAGAAGACGGAATGAACCAAAAAGAGGCTGTAAATGCCTTTATGAAGAGAGTTTTAGGTTCTATTGATAAATAGAATTGAATTCCTCAGATGGGAAAAAATTAGAAAAAGAAACAAAAAAGGTTGTCTGAAAAGACAGCCTTTTTTGTTTCTAATACCAGCATTTATTAATACCTTTAAATTTAGAAAAATCAACTATTTTTCTTTAAACATAAAAATTCAAGACAAATAAAATGGCAACAGTAACATTAAAAGGAAATCAAATTCACACATCAGGAGAGCTTCCTAAAACTGGAAACAAGGCACCCGATTTTAATCTTGTAAAAACAGATCTTTCTACTACTTCTTTAGCAGATTTTAAAGGTTCTAAAGTAGTATTAAATATCTTTCCAAGTGTAGATACAGGAACCTGTGCAGCCAGTGTACGTGCGTTTAATAAAGAAGTTTCTGCATTAGAAAACACAAAAGTATTATGTATTTCAAGAGACTTACCTTTTGCAATGGCTCGTTTTTGCGGGGCAGAAGGTTTGGAAAACGTAATTTCTCTATCAGATTTTAAAAATCATAAATTTGGTAAAGACTACGGTTTAGACTTTACAGATGGTCCTTTAGAAGGGCTTTTAAGTAGGGTTGTTATTGTTTTAAATGAAAATGGAGAAGTTATTTATTCAGAACAAATAGCTGAAACTGTAGACGAACCTAACTATGAAGCTGCATTAAATGCTTTAAAAGCTTGAACAATTTTATAAAAAATAGATTACACAGTATTAGGTACGCTTGTAAAGGAGCGTACCTTTTATTAAAAACTGAAGCCAGTATTCAAACGCAGGCTTCCATTGCCCTAATTGCTACAATTGCTGGTTTTTACTATCAAATTTCTCCTACTGAATGGATCTTACAAATTCTTACAATTGCTTTAATAATGAGTATTGAAGGTTTGAATACTGCTGTAGAAAAAATAGCAGATTTTATACATCCCGAGCATCATTATAAAATAGGATTTATTAAAGATATTGCTGCTGGCGCAGTTTGGATTTCAGCTATTACAGCTATAATAATTGGGGCTATAATCTACATTCCTAAAATATTTTAAAAATATAATTAGAAACTGTACGTTTGTAATTAGTATTTTTGCGACAAAACTTAATGTAGCCAATGGCCAAGAAAAAGACTAAAACGAGTACTAAAACTTCCTCAAAAAAAATTCCATCTTTTAAGGTATCCAATCAACAAAAAATTATTTTTGGAAGCCTCTTGATGCTTTTAAGTGTGGCTTGCGTTATTGCATTTATCTCGTATTTTTCTACTTGGCAAGAAGATCAAAGTTTACTTAAAGAGTTTGGAAACCGACAAGCAGAGGCTAAAAACTGGCTTAATAAATTTGGGGCTTCTGTAAGCCATTTATTTATTTATAAAGGTTTTGGAATTGCTGCATTTATATTTCCTATTTTACTTTTTCAAACAGGTCTTTATCTGTTTCTAAATTACAAACTTAAATTACTGACTAATAGGTGGTTTTGGGGAATTATTGTAAGTACTTGGTTAGCTATATTTTTTGGATTCTTTTCTGAAAGTGCCCCTTTGCTTGGCGGTGTTGTTGGGTTTGAAATGAATGATTTCCTTCGTGCTTACATCGGGAAAATTGGAGTTGCATTATTATTGTTTTTTATTTTTATAACCTATGCTGTTACTAGGCTTGGGGTAACTCCACAAAAGATAAAAGCTTTATTTTATACTACTCAAGAAGAGTTTAAAGCTGCTTTTAAATCAAATAAAGTAAAGGCTGAAGGTAATGAACCTGAAACAGCAACTTCTTATACAGAAACTTCTTCCACTCAAGAACCTAAAACTGTTTCAAATTCCTCAGAACCCGATACTACTTCTGATGTAGATATTGAAAATTCCTTCGAAATTAAACTAGCCGAAGAAGAGGAAGAGCTTGCTCCTCCAACATTAAAAACTCAAGCACCTTCTTCAAATAATGAAAATGATGAACTTAAAATAGAAGTAGAAACAGTTGAAGAAGAGAAAGAAGAAATTGATAATCTTTCTGAAAAACTGGTTAAAGATTTTGGGGAATTCGACCCGAAATTAGCTTTAAGCAATTATAAGTTCCCTACCCTAGAACTTTTAAACGACTATGGTTCTGGAAGTATCACTATTAATCAGGAAGAACTAGAAGAAAATAAAAATAAAATTGTAGACACTCTTAAAAACTACAAAATTGAAATTTCTCAAATAAAAGCCACTATTGGCCCTACTGTAACACTTTATGAAATTGTTCCAGCGGCGGGGGTGCGTATTTCAAAAATTAAGAATTTGGAGGACGACATTGCACTTTCTTTAGCGGCTTTAGGAATTAGAATCATCGCTCCTATTCCTGGAAAAGGTACTATTGGTATTGAAGTTCCTAATAAAAATTCTACCATTGTTTCTATGCGTTCGGTAATAGCTTCCAAGAAATTCCAAGCTGCCGAAATGGAATTACCTATTGCTTTTGGTAAAACCATTAGTAATGAAACTTTTGTTGTTGACCTTGCTAAAATGCCTCACTTATTGATGGCAGGAGCAACAGGACAAGGAAAATCTGTTGGATTAAATGCTATATTAACTTCATTATTATACAAAAAACATCCTGCGGAAGTAAAATTTGTATTGGTTGACCCTAAAAAAGTAGAGCTTACTCTGTTTAATAAAATAGAACGTCATTTTTTAGCCAAGCTTCCAGATAGTGAAGAAGCTATAATAACCGACAATACTAAAGTTATAAATACTTTAAATTCGCTTTGTATAGAAATGGATAATCGCTATGAGATGTTGAAAAATGCCATGGTGAGAAACATAAAAGAATACAACACAAAATTTAAAGCTCGTAAGTTAAATCCTAATGACGGTCACCAATTCCTCCCATATATTGTATTGGTTATTGATGAGTTTGCCGATTTAATTATGACGGCTGGAAAAGAGGTAGAAACCCCTATTGCTCGTTTAGCTCAATTGGCTCGTGCTATTGGAATTCATTTAATTGTTGCTACTCAACGTCCTTCTGTAAACGTAATTACTGGTATTATTAAAGCAAATTTCCCTGCGCGAGTAGCTTTTAGAGTGACTTCAAAAATTGACTCAAGAACAATTTTAGATTCTCCAGGAGCCGACCAATTAATTGGACGTGGAGACATGCTTTATACACAAGGAAATGACCTTACCCGTTTGCAATGTGCCTTTGTAGATACACCAGAAGTAGATAAAATAACTGACTTTATTGGTGGACAACGTGCATATCCAGATGCTCATTTACTGCCAGAATATGTAGGAGAAGAGTCTGGCACAGGACTTGATATAGATATCTCAGAACGAGATGCTCTATTTAGAGAAGCAGCCGAAGTAATTGTTATTGCTCAACAAGGTTCTGCTTCCCTATTACAACGTAAATTAAAACTAGGTTATAATAGGGCTGGAAGAATTATAGATCAGCTAGAAGCCGCTGGTATTGTTGGACCTTTTGAAGGAAGTAAGGCTAGACAAGTACTTGTTCCAGATATGGTAGCACTCGATCAATTATTGAATAACGAATAAATTATTTTAACACAAAACATTCTATTCCTTTTCAATTTATAAATAGAATAGAAAAATAAGTATACAAAAACATGAAAAAAATATTCTTTTTTATAGCAATAGCTCTAATATCATTTAATACAAATGCACAAAATGATGCAAAAGCAAAAAACCTTCTAGATGAAGTATATGCTAAAGTTAAAAGCTATGATAATATATTTATCGAATTTAAATATGCTTTAGACAACACTGCAGAAAGTATTCACCAGGAAACAAAAGGAGATGTTACTATCCAAGGAGATAAGTATGTATTTAATTACTTAGGAGCTACCAAAATATTTGACGGAAGTAAAACATATACTATTATTCCTGAAAATGAAGAAGTAGTTATTGAAGCTAGTCAAGAAGAAGGAGAAGGCGCTATAACACCATCTAAAATGCTTACTTTTTACAAAGAAGGTTATAATTATAAATGGGATATTCTAAAAAACGTAAAAGGAAGAAACATTCAATATGTAGAATTAACGCCTATTGATAGCAATTCAGAAATAAAGCAAATCCTTTTAGGAATCGACGCGCAAACAAAGCATATCTATGATTTGATTGAAGTTGGCAGCAACGGTACCAAAACTACAATTACCGTAAATTCCTTCAAAACAAACGAACCAATTTCGAAGTCTTTATTTACTTTTAATAAAGCAAAATACGACGAATTAGGGTATTACATCATAACAAACTAGTACATTGAAAATTTTAGACAGATACATTCTATCAAGGTTTTTATATAATTTCATCAGTTCGTTTGTGATTCTGATGTTTATATTTATCTTTCAAGCAATATGGTTTTTCATAGATGAATTTGCAGGTAAAGATATCGACCTAATTATTGTAGGGAAATTTCTGTTTTACTACTCCCCTAACCTTGTTCCAAATGTTCTTCCGCTAACAGTACTATTGGCGTCTATTATGACCTTTGGTTCTTTAGCAGAAAACTATGAATTTGCGGCAATGAAAGCCTCTGGTATTTCTTTATATCGAGCCATGCGGGGACTTATTATTTTTATTACTTTTCTGAGTATCGGTACCTTCTTTTTTGCTAATAATGTTATTCCTGCTGCCGAATATAAATCGTATAACTTAAGAAGAAATATCGGACAAATGAAACCTGCAATGGCTATTACCGAAGGGGTATTTAGTAATGTAGGGGAAGATGTTAGCATGAAGGTTGAAAAGAAGCATGGAAATAACGACAACCTACTAGACAATGTAATTATTCATCAATTAGCAGATGGAGGACTTAATAATAAGGTTATAAAATCTGTTGAAGGGGAATTAGTAAGTAGCGAAAATTCTAATATTCTTCAGCTTGTATTAAAAGATGGAAATTATTACGAAGATTTAAAGGCTGAAAGTAGAGATAAACGTGATAACTATCCGCATGCTAAAGCATATTTTGATCGCTATACCATGTTTATGGACTTATCAAAACTTAATGATGTTGATTTAGATAAAGGGGACATTAAAAACTCTTACAAAATGCTAAGAGTGAGCGAATTAGATTACGCTATTGATTCCATACATACTTCACATAAAAAAATATTTACCAACTTTGGGGAGAATATTTATAAAAGAACAGGCGCTGCAAATCTTTACATCAAAAGAGACACTAAAAAAGAGGCTCCAAAAAAAGATACTCCTGAAATAAAAGCAGATAGTATTTCTAGTAATAATTTTAAAGTATTAGTTGATAAAAACACCGATAGTATTATTACCATTTTTGAAGACTACAGACAGAATCAATTGGTAGAAATGGCTTTGAATACCGTTAAAAATACGAAGACCACTTTAGAAGGAAAAAAATGGGATTTAAATAGAAGAACAAAGCTTTATAACCATTACAAACTTGCAATGCATCAAAAATATGCGCTTGCATTTGCTTGTTTTATTCTGTTTTTTGTGGGTGCTCCTTTAGGTGCAATTATCAGAAAAGGTGGTTTAGGACTCCCAATGGTTCTTGCTATTGGATTGTTTTTGACTTATCATTTTATAGGAATTTTTGCTAAAAATTATTCAGAAGATGGAAGCATCCCTCCTCTTATTGGTGCTTGGGTTGCTACAGGAATTATGCTCCCACTAGGAATTTTCTTAACCCGACGGGCAACTGCCGATAAAGCAGTGTTTGATTCTGGTGGTATTTTTTCAAAAGTATCTAGTCTGTTTAGTTTTTTAAAGAAAAAGAAATCGGATTCTAAAACTAACCCATAATAATGTAAAATAAACATCCTTGAGGAGTTTAAATAAAATAACTTAAATTCAATTCGACTGAGAGTACTTCGGTAAACTCAGAACAGGCTCTTAGGAATTAAACCCTCTATGAGAGGTTAATTTAGAAAAGCAAATTAATAATTCAATGCTTACCTAGCGAGTCAAAAGTGAAGAATTAAGTATCTTTGATAAAAATTTGCAATGAATACAGATACGCTAATGCCAACATCAGATATAAAATTAAATACTATTGAAGAAGCAATTGCCGATATCCGCCAAGGAAAGGTTATTATTGTTGTTGATGATGAAAATAGAGAAAATGAAGGAGACTTTGTAGCGGCTGCAGATAAAGTAACGCCAGAAATGATAAATTTTATGGCTACTTATGGGCGTGGTCTTATTTGTACCCCGCTTACTGAAAAACGTTGTAAAGAGTTAGATTTACACCCTATGGTTGGTAATAATACCGACCCTATGGAGACAGCATTTACAGTTTCTGTAGATTTACGAGGTTATGGCGTAACTACTGGTATTTCTGCTGGAGATAGAGCCAAAACAGTGAAAGCACTTATAAATCCTGAAACAAAATCTTACGAATTAGGAAGACCCGGACATATTTTCCCATTAGTAGCTAAAGAAGGTGGGGTTTTAAGACGTACAGGACATACGGAAGCAGCTATTGATTTTGCACGCTTAGCAGGACTCTCTCCTGCAGGAGTGATTGTAGAAATTATGAATGAAGATGGTTCTATGGCTAGACTTCCAGAACTATGCGAAGTTGCTAAAAACCTTGATATCAAAATTGTTACTATAGAAGATTTAGTTGCTTATAGAATGCAACACGATAGTTTGATTGAGAAAAAAGAAGATTTTGATATTGAAACAAGATTTGGTAAATTTAGACTTAGAGCCTACAAACAAACTACAAACGACCAAATCCATATAGCACTTACCAAAGGTAATTGGAACAGTGAAGAGCCTGTTTTAACACGTATTAACTCTACCTTAGTAAATAATGACATTTTAGGCACACTTACCAGCAATGCTGACAAAAAGCTAGACGATATGTTTAAATTGTTAAATAAGGAAGAGAAAGGCGCTATTGTGTTTATTAATCAAGAAAGTCATTCACTTAACTTACTCAATCGTTTATCAGAATTAAAAAAGCTTCAAGAAGAAGGAGAAATGAGAGCGCCAAAAGTAAATATGGATGCTAAAGATTTTGGAATTGGAGCACAAATACTACACGATTTAGATATCTCAAAAATTAAATTAATGTCTAATTCCTCACAAACAAAAAGAGTAGGAATTATTGGTTACGGACTTGAGATTGTGGAATATGCAAATTATTAATTTTTTTATTGTTGTCCGATAAAAGTTAACGGAATTTATTGCACTCCACTTATATCAAGGTTTAAATGAGGTATTCAAAATAGCCCCTTGCTATTAATAAAAAGAAGATTATAGTAATGTTATTTCTTTAAACTACTTATTCTTTGATAGTTAACATTTAGTCTTTGTTCTTTTTTCTTATAGCGAAGCGGTCTTGTATTTTACTCGGACATTAATGTGATTTTTTTATTATACTAAATCACTCTGCACATAAAGTACAGAGTGATTTAGTATTTTTACATCTCCATCTGAGTAACTACCTACTTATATTAGATTAATCATCTTCATACTCAGTAGTAAAGGCAATATCCTTCCCTTCAGCTCTTGCTTGATCGATTTATTTCGTTTCTAACAAAACACCACTTAATACTTGCTTCATTTTTTGAGCTCTCTCATTAACTTCTTCGTCCGTCCAGCTTAGTTTTATTAATACTGAAATATTACGTCCTAACCATTGGTCGGACTGACTAAAATCTTGAGAATTATAATCTGGTAATCCTTTAATAACTTCTTCAGGAAGCTTTCCTAAACTTTTTAAATCTTTTAAATGCTCCCATTTTTTGATATAATGCCAATTATTATCAAACCAATAAAAACAACCATCAACTCCATTGGCTACCAGCTCCTTTTGTGTAGCTCTAGCAGTTTCTTCATCGTTCATAAAAAAGCTGAGAAAAGAATAATTCTCTTCCCCACCATCTGGAACTGTTCTCATGGTAATCCCAGAAATAGTTTCAATAGCTTCTCTTAAAACAGTATAGTTTTTTTTCTGAATTACTAAAAAATCATCCAAACGATTTATTTGCGCCAAGCCTACTGCCGCATTCAATTCTGAAATTCGATAATTATATCCTAAAAACGGATGCGTTTCTGCTCCCCTATCTTTTCCTACATGATTATGCCCATGATCTGAATAATGATCGGCATTGGTAGCATAGTTTTCATTATTTGTAATAACAGCACCACCTTCACCACAAGTAATAGTTTTAACATAATCAAAAGAAAAACAACCTAAATCGCCATAACTACCAAGAGGTTTTCCTTTATAACTCCCTCCTATAGCCTGGCAAGCATCTTCCAGAAGTAAAAGTCCATTTGCCTCACAAATATCTTTTAGTGCTTTTAAATTCGCCATAGAACCACACATATGTACAGGCATTACTACCTTTGTTTTAGCGGTAATTGCTTCTTCTACTTTTTTGGGATCTATTGTTAACGTATCATCAATATCTACCAAAACAGGAACAGCTCCCAAGGCAATAATCGATTCAAAACTCGCTACAAATGTAAATGTTGGCATAATAACTTCATCTCCTGCTCCAATTCCAGCACTTGCCAACGCTATTGTTAATGCAGATGTGCCGCTACTAACTAATTGTGTATGTGCAACCTCCATTCTTTTTGAAATAGCTTTTTCCAGTTCAACAGCCTTCCAATGTCCATTTCTCATTCCATCAAAACCATAGCGCATTAAAACACCACTTTCCAAGACATCATTTACGTGTTTTCTTTCTTCGTCTCCAAATAATTCAAATCCAGGCATCCTTATATTTTTATCATTGCTTAGCCACAAAGTTAGCTAAAAGCATATATATTATAAAGTCTATAAATAAACAATATCTTACTTTAATTCTATCACGCTATCTTGCAAAGGTTTACGTACCTTTTTAAATGCTGCAAACATATCATCTTCAGCACGATATCCAATAGGTAATACTAAAACAGCTGTGAGATTTTTTGATTTAAGGTCAAGAATTTCATCATATTCTTCAGAAGAAAAACCTTCCATTGGGCACGCATCTATTTTTTCGATAGCACAAACCGTAAGTAAATTTCCCATAGCAAGGTAAACTTGGTTTTTAGCCCAGTTTTTAATCTCTTCAGCATTTTTACTATTAAAATCTTCAATTAAGAAATTCTGAAAAGGTTCTAAAATTTCATCAGGAGTATTACGGATATGCTTCACTCTTGCAAAGTAATTTTTGATATAGACATCATCAATTTTATTTTCGATTGAAAAAATCAATAGATGTGAAGCATCTTCTACTTGCGCTTGATTCCATGAACTGGCTCTTAATTGCTTCTGAAGTTTTTTATCGGAAACTATTAGCAATTTTACTGGTTGTAAGCCATAGGAAGTAGCCGTTAGATTAAAGGCTTTCTTTAAAACATTTAATTTTTCTTCGGTAAGAAATTTGGAAGAATCAAATTTCTTAACAGCATAACGCCATTCTAAAGCATTAATAATACTCATTCTAAATTGGTTTTAAACAAAAGTAAGTGATAATATAATGATATAACACTTGTTTTAGCTTTTTCTGACCCCTAAAAAATGTTTGAAATTCACATCTAATATTAGTTTAATTATGCATAGTGATGCTACTTGAAGTAAACTCTGAAAGAGTTAATATGAAAAACAAATAACCATTTTAGATATAAGCTCTTTAATAGACTCAGCACATAATTTTTAAGTATTTAAACCTTAATTATAGAGTAAAAATGAAAAGTCTAACAAATAAATTTAAAAAAAAGGAAAATTATATAGCTGATAATCAGCATCAAGAAATAAAAGCATAAAAAAAACCGCATTTTAGTCTTTTATATTCAAAAAAGGTTTTTATATTTGCACCCGCAAAGGAGAAATGGCAGAGTGGTCGAATGCGGCAGTCTTGAAAACTGTTGAGGGTCACACCTCCGGGGGTTCGAATCCCTCTTTCTCCGCTGAGAGCGTAATAAGCTCCAACAAAATCCCGTAAACCATCAGTGTTTACGGGATTTTTCATTTTATACCATTTCATTTAAATTCAATTAATAGCAATAAAAAGTGGGGCAATTCGGTGTCTGTCCAATCCACAAAATAAGTGACACCGAATGAAGTGAAATCCCTTTATTTTAGCGCTATTTGGCGTTTTTTGGATTTTGTAATTCGATGTCTATTTTGTACCTTTTTTCAAAATTCGGTGTCACTTATGATAAATTCACTTTCACTTTTGTATTACATAAAGAAATCCAAAGTCGATTCTAATAATAAATGTAATATCTACATGAGAATAACTATAGATGGTAAAAGAGCAGAGTTTAGTGTTAATAGGAAAGTTCAGCAAGATCGTTGGATCGCTAAGTCTGGAATGGCTAGAGGATCTAACCCTGAGATTAATGAACTCAATAACTATTTAAATAAAGTTAAAACAGCTATTCTTAATAAACATCAAGAATTCATAACTAATGAAAAGGCTCTAACAGCAATTGCGCTTAGAGATGCCTATCTTGGGAAAAATAAGAAGCATAAAATGCTTTTAAGAATTTTTCAAGAGCATAATGATAAAGTTGATAGTCTTATTGGAAAAGATTTCTCTGCGGGTACTGCAGAACGTTATAGAACCGCAAAGAAACATATTGAAAACTTCATTAAACATGAGTATAAACTTAACGATATTCCTGTTACTGATGTTGACTACCAATTCATAAGCGGATTTGAATACTATCTTAAAACCGTCCGTAAGTGTAGCCATAATACAGCAATTAAATACATAACGAACTTTAAAAAGATTATACGTATTGCTTTAGCTAATGACTGGATTAAAAAAGATCCTTTCTTAAACTGGAAGGTTCGATTGAAAAACGTAGAGCGTGAATTTCTAACAAAGCAAGAAATAGAAACATTATTAAAAAAGAATCTTAGAACGCCAAGACTAGAACAGGTTCGAGATATTTTTATCTTCTGTTGCTTTACTGGTTTAGCCTATGCTGATGTAGAGAAGTTAAATGAAAATGACATCACAATAGGTATTGATGGTGAAAAATGGATCAAAACTAAAAGGAAAAAGACTAATTCAAAAAGCAATATTCCAATTTTACCTATTGCTGCTATGATTTTAGATAAGTATTCTGATTATAAAGATAATGAGGGAAACAATAAGTTATTACCTGTATTAACCAATCAAAAAATGAATGCCTATTTAAAAGAAATAGCCGATTTATGTGGTATCCATAAAAATTTTACCACTCATATGGCAAGGCATACATTCGCCACAACTGTAACTCTTTCCAATGGAGTTCCTATAGAATCGGTTAGTAAAATGCTTGGTCATAGCTCCTTAAAAACAACACAACATTATGCTAAAATTTTGGATATGAAAATAAGTGATGATATGAATGTATTAAAACAAAAGTTTAGTTGATATCCTAGTAAATTTCACCTCTGCCAATTATAATACTCCCCAAATTTAGGACAGGAAATTAAGTTGTAATTTTAACCCTGTCAATATGAAAACATCAAGAAGAAAATTCAGCGCATCCTTTAAGGCCAAAGTAGCCATTGAAGCGATAAAAGAGCAGACAAGTATACCTGAACTTGCTGCCAAATTTGAATTGCATCCAGCCCAAATATCCAATTGGAAGCGAGAGTTTTTAAAAAACGCAGAACTTGCTTTCGAGTCCAAATCAGAAAAAGATACTCCAGCTGTGGATACCGCACCGCTTTATAGTAAGATCGGTCAATTACAAGTTGAGAATGATTTTTTAAAGAAAGTCTTGGGCAAATGAGTACTACTGAAAGAAGACAAAAGGTAGTAAAATCTCATCCAAGGCTGAGTCTTGCACAACAATGTAAAATCCTTAACATTCATCGCTCTGGTCTGTATTATAAGCCTAAAAGTGAGAGTCCATTGAATTTAGAACTGATGAAGGCAATAGATGCGCAGTTCCTGGAACACCCCTATTATGGAGTCGAACGGATGACTGATTATCTCATCCTTGATCTTGGCTACCACGTAAATGTGAAAAGAATAAGACGGCTGTATAAAATTATGGGATTACAGACCATATATAGAAAACCTAAAACCACCATCAGGGATCCTAAAAACTATAAGTACCCTTATCTCTTGAAGGGCTTAGTAATAGACCGCCCTAACCAAGTATGGCAGACTGACATCACCTATATTCCTATGTTCCGTGGCTTTATGTATATGAATGCTATCATTGATGTATATAGTAGAAAAATACTTAATTGGAGTATTTCAAACTCAATGGACAAACAGTGGTGTATCGAGCTTCTTAGAGACACTATCGCTCAATATGGCAATACGGAGATCCATAACTCCGATCAAGGGTCACAATATACCAGCTCCGAATATATTGAAGTGCTTAAAGAACATGATATTCAAATATCTATGGACAGCAAAGGAAGAGCTTTGGATAACATTTTTATTGAGCGCTTCTGGAAGTCTCTTAAATATGAAAAGATCTATCTAAACCCACCAAACGGAGGTCTAGATCTCTATCAAATGGTCACGGAATATATTGAATTCTATAACACCAAAAGAAGGCATACTGAAATAGGAAAAGTACCACCTGATCAAATTTATAATACAAAAAGAATAGCATCATAAATAATTAGATATATATTTAAACTGTCTTACAGATGGGGAGTAGTGTAAATAGTATGAATTGAAGTAAGTAAAAAACTGAATTATACAAATAATATTAAATCATAACACTAAAGTTACATAACAAATATTTCGTTTATTCCTATTCTAAGATATGATTATCATTTTAATTCTCTCCCCTATTCAACCCCTACAATTCCACTAATAATTTTTGCTTATCGCTAAGCACATATTTAGGAAGGACATATAAAGTATAGGGATTAGCCATACCATATTTTAGAGGGAGAATTATAAATATAATTTGATTTGATTTGATTTCAAGTCTTTGACAGGAGGCTTTTCGCTTTATACGCTATCCCTGTAAACTTTTAAATAATCTACTTCAAAAGGAATAACCTAAGTCTTGAATACTTCCATGACTAAATAGGTTTCAGATTTGTGATAAACCATTTTCTGAAGCTGTAGTTTAATTACATTTTTTTTGGACGACAATCTTATGGGTTTGATTTCAAGTAAGTTAGTACTGAAGTATTTATAGTTCCCTAACCTTTCTCCATACATTAGTGACCTCTAAAACTCTATTAGGCGGTAACCGTGGTAAATTATTATATAGAGTATTCCTATTAAACGAAGGTAAATATTACCATTTTCACCTCTGTTTTGGTATTCGAGTGTAAATATTACCTTCGTTTATGCTAGATTTAAGAGGTTTCATAAAATGAGTTCATGTTTATTCCAGTATTTCCCATTTTCCCCGTGTACCTCCAACACGTTTGATTTTTCCTTCTTCTTTTAATCTATCCAAATGATATTTGACCCCATCTTCCGTTATATCTTCCAAAGCAAGTGCCAACTTTTTTCTACTCATGGTTGGATCTTGCCGAAGTAACTCTACAATTTGGGTAGTTATTTGGGTAGTTATTTGGGTAGTTATTTGGGTAGTATTACTATTTGATTTTAATGGTATAATAGTTCTGAAAATATCGTCTTCAATAAATTGTGGTTTGGCACCAGGAGAATAAATACTAGAATACTTAAAGGTGTTTCTAATTCCAGAACCCAATTCGTCCACACGCCCAATTTCCTTAAAAAATTTTGCAATCACCGGATTTTTAGGAAACGGAGAAAAGTTGACGGGATCAATAACACCATCACCGTGAGGACGATTCCAGTTTTCTGCGAACACTTTATCTCGTTCGATAATAAGCTTTGCTGGAAATGCATTAGCATATTCTCTATGGATAAGCAAATTCCCTATGACTTCTCGAAAAATACGATCACGAAGACTAATACGTTGCTCTCCTTCCTGATAAAATTTATCTGGTAGATGTTTTCGTATAAATGCCATGAGTCGGTCATAACTTTCTATAAGATTAGTACGTATATCGTCTCTGTCATCATAACGGTCTACATTTTCAATCCTGAGTATGGCATCTGTTTTATGGTGAGGTAATACACTTTGGATAACCTCTTCCTTTCCAAACAACAATATGGCTGCCAAGGTATACCCATCTTTTCCAGTTTGGTGGTCATGTTTGTATAATCCCGCAGAACGGAGTAGCTCTTCATTAGTCATACTTTGCCAAGGATGATCTGCTCTTTCGTTGTTAGCCAGTTTTCTCACATAACTGAATAATTCTGGTCTAAAATCCAAAAGGTTGACATAAGGATAAATTCGGTTTTCGGAATAAGTGGTTTGTTTTCTTAAGTAAAGCTGAGTTATCTGTTCAATATGTCGGCTGATGTTAAAATCCCCATCCTCATTTCGATCGTATATTTTCCCATTGACACTGTGTACCTGAGAGCTTTCAGGTACAAATACGTAAATGATTTTAGCTCCTTCATAATCAATCACTTGCGGTGATAAGTAAAATGGAGGACTAAGTTTATGGGAGTTATTAGCATTGGTAATGATATTATTTATAATATCTTGAACACAATCTTCTATAACTCCTTCTACCGTACCGTCATTCTTGACTCCTAACAACAAATGACCGCCATTACGATTGAGAAAGGCACAAACTGACTCAAAAGCATCTCTATTCAATTCAAATTGAGAGGTTTTAAACTCAACCTCAATACTTTATACTTTTTAGCTTTTCTGGGGTCATTACTATTGTCTTATTTTTATTGAACAAATCTAATAATTATTACATTTATTTAGTTCAGGGAAATATAAGAATGACTAAAAGTTAGCTGAGTAGACTTTAAAAGCAATCTATAACAGATATTAAATAATTAATCTCTATTTTTAAATGTGAATTAATTCTGCACTATCACCATTCTTTTTCTAAGATACGGGAGTAATTTAACTTTATTGCAGAACCTTGAATATTTTTAAACAAGTAATAATCTATAATTTTCAAAGCCTGGTTACCAAAGTGACCTTCCTACCCCCATTCAACTCCTGCAATTCCACCAATAATTTTTCTTTGTCTCCCAGTACATATTTTGGCAGTACATATACAAATCGAAGTAACTGACCATTCCATATCTTATTGGGATAATTACAAATGTATATCGGTTTCATTTCAAGCCTTTGATAGGAAGCTTTTCGTTTCTTATTCCCACTGACACTGTAAACTTTTAAAAAATCAGTTTCAAAAGTAATACCCGAAGTATTAGATACTTCCATGACTAAATAAGTTTCAGATTTGTGATAAACCATTTTCTGAAGTTGTAGTTTAATTCCATTCCTTTTTTTAGACGCTAATCTTTTGGGGGTAGTTTTAAGTAAGTATTTACTGAAGGATTTATAGTATGCCAAACTTTTCTCCATACTATCCAATGCTAACTGTTTGGGTTTTGGCTTTAATGAAAGCGGTACTTCAGTACCTATACTTTCTGTTTTTGACATAAAATAATTTAGTTTAGGTAGCTGTTCTGCATATTTCAAAATATATGAATACACCTGCCCATCATCAGTAACAACTAACAAATTACTTGCTTCCCCACGCTGCGCTTGTAATAACCCGAAATACTGTTTTGTCTCCCGATTATAGGTAAACACAAAATGAGAAGCCCCTGTAATTCCTTGACGGATCGCCTGTGGAAAAAACAACGCCACACTTTTCTTATTATTAGCATACAACGTATCCAATATAACTTGGGCATGTAAAGAATTTGATAGAATTAAGAATATAAGTATACATATTGCTTTCATGTCTTCATGTTTATTGTTTTTCAAATGTCAAATGAAACATCCATACAATCATCTCCTTATATGTTCAAGAAATAACAAAGAATGTCTCATTGCTTGAGTTTTAATATTAATTGATAATTGTCCATTACCGTCACCTTCACTTGTCGGTTACTCCTTCTAAAAAGCTGCTTGATACCACTTACTTGTGGTACTCCAGCTAGGTTGATATCATCTACCACATCACCAACGACTTGTTTTCGTACATCCTCCTGAAAACTGTTTTCTATGTAAATTCCTTTACTACCATCATCCAAATCATACGCTTCAAATTGGACGGCTCGTCCATTAAGGTTTTCAATTTTTAAGATGGTTCGGTTTGGTTGAAAACTTACAAAACCATACAGTAAGGTGTTTTTTTCAAGAGTGATTCCATCTACTTTGGCAGATTTGGATAGCCGCATACGTAATCTATAATCTTGCTTTACGGTTTGCGTACCGTCTACTCGCACCCATAATTCTTCATCTGTATTACGTATATGTTGTTCAACGTTTTCTTCTGGATTTGAAGTAAAAAAGAGTTGATGTTCCAAGGCCATCGCTTTCATTTTCACTTCCATCACTTTAACAGCTTTCTTGGTTAATTTCACTTGTCTTTTGGATAGCGTATCCCTAACAATAGGTACTTCGTAGGCGTTTTGGGAACGCTGTAGTTTTTGATATCGCGAAGCACCTAATTGATAGACACTATCAATCATTCTTTTTTTCATTGAATCCGATAGCTGTTTGTCATAATAACCCGCACTATCCAGGTACTTTTCCTGATAAACACTTGGAGGCTCTGTCTGCTCTTCCTTTTCTAAAGCGTCTACAGCCTCTAATCGTGATTCAAATTCTGGTGTAGTTTCCTTCAATTTTGGAACTTCAACCGATGCTTTCCCCACACTAGGCTCTTGTGTTCCGCCAAAAGTCAAAATACCATAAGCTCCTATAAACAATAGTACACAGAGCACTAACCCCATGAAAATTAACTTTTTTTTATCTTTAATCATGTTCATATTCCTATAATTTAATTCACTAGCTTTTGTAAGCTATTTTCATAGAACTCGGTTATTAATAGTCCGTGTGGGTTGTGGGGAAAATTCCGTTCGATTCGCAAAAGCTTTCCTGTAGTTATCAGCTTATAGTGATCGGTTACCGTCCCTCTTTTAATTTCAAAGCGTACCTGAGTTTGAAATTTAAAAGGCTTCGTAACTAAATCCACTTCGGTATGTATTTCGGTAACCTTTTGTACCAATGCATATTGCAGCAGACGGTTATATACGCCTTCCGCTTTCTTTTGCTGGTATACTTCATCCACTGAGGTATCTCCCAGCCAAAGTGCTTTTGCTATTTGTTCTTTGTAATTACTCGCACTCAACTGATAAAAACACCGATGAAAACGTGCTAAATGTGCTAGTGCTTCTACTTTTAAATTCGCTCGCTCTTTGGCTATCTTTAAAGGAATGACTTGCCCTTCTTGACTTACCACGAAGGCATTTCTTAATGTTTCTTTATGAAGTTTGATAACTACTAAAATAGAAACCACTGAAGTTATCACACTTCCAATAATAGAGGCTAGTACAATCCATCTGTTTTGTCCCAATACCTGATAGATATTTTTATAAGGGGTTTTAAGTTTCATAAGCCATTATTTTTTCTAATTCGTTAATTCCCAACAAACAGCCTAAACACAAAAGAGGTGGCTCTTTTATAAAGTTTAAATTTGATCAGCACAATAAATCCAATGGTTGCAAGCTCAATAAATGGTGCAAAAAATTCTGATCCCCAATCAGTTCCAAAAAGGGCATTCCAAAAGTTCCCACTGATCTCTCGATAGAGATTATTCACAAAGACATTCACTAGGAAAAAGGCTGGAACGAGCATGTACACCCCTGCATAAAGCTTAAAATAATTATAGGCCAAGCCTCTAAACTTTTCAAAAACTGACAAACTAATTACCAATGGAAAAAAAGCCTGCATAATCCCCAATAAAAAATAGCGCTCTGCTAAAAACAAGGGATAAATAAACAAGTCCATTAACCACAGGAAGACTGACAGGATAAAGGACAAAATTTTCATCCCATAGAGTGGCGTTACTAGGGATTCATACAATAACGCCAATGCCTTTTTGGCGGCTTCCATAGCGCCCACCTCCCGCTCTATCTCTACATCCTGCAACTGCAAAGGAAGGAGCGCTGGAGCCATATCCTTATAATTACTTTCCACAGCCACTAAAACAGCATCAAAAAAACCGAGTATTTGTGATGAAAAAATCACCAGTAATACAATTGTAAAGTTTTTGACCAACTCCCCAGGAGAAAGTCCCCAAGTATAGCCATCGCGGTCTACCACCCCTTCCTGGTATTTTTTAAGTATATTGATTAAAAACAAAAGCACTGCAAATGTTTTTACCCCAGTAATGGTATACCTTGAAAAATCACTGTCTTTAATTATCTGAAAAACAGCATCCACATATTCGAGCCCTATATTTAAAAGAATCCATTGCATCCGTTAATAGTTAGCGATCCTACTGTTAACAGTCGACTGTAGTTTCCGAAAAGAAATGATTTCTTGGTAGCGTCGCATTTTATTTTCAATCTCTGCCACCATCTCCTTGGATTCTTGTTCTTTCTCCTGTAAGAGCTGCACCCTATCAGCATCCGTCATTTTTAATAAATCACTGGATAAAATTTGCTCCACATAATCTAGACTCGCTACCGCGTTTATCATAATAGCATCAAAGGAATCAGCTATCCGTCCTACTTCATCAGGTTTGATATAAGGAGAACTTAATACATCACTCAAATCTGATTGCACCATTTCAAATAACCTTTGGTTGTTATTGGTGAGTGCTTTTAAAGCATGAAGTTGTCGAATTACCGAATTGACCTTTTCCAAATTTTCTTTTTGTTTCTTTAGAAAATTAACGGTTTGCATCAATTGCGAGGTTTGTTTCCCAGATTCAATCAATTGTTTTGCCAAACTGATAAAGTTGGTATTATCATACACAGGCATGCCTTGACTGTTGCCTGCAGTCGGCAGGTATAAAAAACTCAAGATCAATAACCCCATTGGATAGTATCGTATTTTATTTTTAGTTTTCATTAGTACATCTATTTTTGATTACATTTTACAGAGCGTTCTATAGCCTCTTCCATCGAACCTAGCTGATCATACAACCGCATGATTTCTTCACTTTCATTCCCATCGGTCAAATAAGCTGCGTACACCGCTGGAGGAACTTCCAACCGAAACACATTGCTCTCCTTTCCTATTTTTATAAAGATCTCGGTGTATTTTCGGTCTCCGGTAAAGTTGTTTTGAAGGGAAGAAAGCTGATTTAAATCATGGGCAGCAAGTTTTAGTCTTTTGATGAGCTCCTCGTACCCTTTTTCATTGCGAAGGCTGTAAATGACTTGTGTATTTTCCAAAATACTAGCCGAGGTACTGTTCTTTGGTAATTGATTGATGGATTGCAAAATGATTCCAATAGCACCATTTTGTTTACGAATGGCTTGGTAATAAAATTCCACGCTCTCCAATACATTTTTAAATTTTAGTTGTTTAGCAAACTCATCAAAAAGAATAATTCCTCGTTCGGAACGGTTTCGCCAGATGGTACGCTGTACAGCAGTTTTGATTAATTTAAGCATGACAGAGAGCACCTCTTTATTGTCTTTTACTTCATCCAGTTCAAAAATGGACTTGCTATATTTGACTGGACAGTAAGAAAGGAGTTTATATATTTATAAACTTTAAAAAAATAATAATGTCAAAAGCACGAAATTTTTACACCAAAGAATTTAAACAAAAAGCTGTAGAGCTTAGTTATGCTAAAGGTAGTTTAAAACAGACTTGTAAAGATCTAGATATTTCCTTTTCATCTTTATCTAGATGGCGTCGTGAATTAAAACACTATGGAGATAAGAATAGTTTTCCAGGAAAGGGAAACTTAAAATTAACAGATCAACAGCGCGAGATTATAGCCTTGAAGAAAGAATTACAGGATGCTTATTTAGAGAATGAAATATTAAAAAAGGCAGTGAGCATCTTCTCCAAGAGCGACAAGAAAAATATCAATTTATAAAATATCATAGATTGAAATTTCCTGTTGAGAAGATGTGTAATGTCCTAAAAGTAAGTAGGAGTAGTTATTATAATTGGCTAAAATGTGGTCCATCAAAACATTGGTTAGCTAATGAGCGTATCATGTTTTTTATACAAAAGGTGTTTAAAGAAAGCTACGAGAGCTATGGAGCACCCAGAATAAAAAAAGCATTAGAAAAATATGGCTATTTTGTTTCTAGGAGAAGGATAAGTAAGCTAATGAAATTATTAGGTTTACTAGTAAGACGCTCTTATAAGTTTAGAGCATTAACCGATTCGAATCATAAATATATGGTGGCTCCCAATTTATTAAATCAGAATTTTAAAGTTGATAGAAAAAATCAAGTATGGGTATCTGATATGACATACATTGCTACAAAACAAGGCTGGATGTACTTAACTGTAATTATAGATTTATTCAATAGAAAGGTAGTGGGATGGTCTTTTAGTAAGGACCTAACCACAAAAAACACCATTATTTCTGCTTGGAAAATGGCTGTTAATAGAAATCAAATCACGAAAAAATTAATATTTCATACCGATAGAGGTTCTCAATATGCTAGTGGCCAATTTACAGATTTAATTAAATCTTATAAAGGGTTAATTAACCAATCTATGAGTCGTAAGGGAAATTGTTGGGATAATGCTGTAGCAGAATCCTTTTTTAAATCTTTAAAAGTAGAATGGATCTATAAATATCAATACCAAACTAGATCTAATGCAGAATTATCTGTTTTTAAATGGATAGAAACTTGGTATAATAGAAAAAGATTACACTCAGCTTTAGGATTAAAATCTATTGATGAGTTTGAAACAGATATGTACAATCAAAAATTAGCAGCATAATCTCTTTTCTCTTTGTCTAGTTTTTTGTTGCAAGTCCATATTACCACTAGGAATAGCAAATGGGCAAGAGAACAAGATCAGCGTCCTGGCGCAGGTAATAAAGGAGCAAGATATACCAGCAATAAAACGCATTACAGCCCTACCGATCCCGATGCCCGAATTAGTGTAAAGCCGGGCAAGGCTAGAAAACTGAATTACTTAAGTCAATTAACAGTCGATACTTCCAATCATGTGATAACCGACATACAAGCTTACCATGCCGATGGTAAGGACAACCAGCAATTAGCTGATATTGTAAAAAGGGTACAACGGCGACTATGGAACTCAGGACTACTTTGGGAAAACTGTGTAGCAGATACAGGATATAGTAGTGGAGAGAATTATGCCTTTTTAGAAAACAGACACTTGCAAAGCTTTATTCCTCCACACGGTACCTATAAGGGAGGTCCTGATAGTTTTATATATTATGAAAAAGGAAACTATTGGTTATGCCCACAAGGTAAAAAAGTAACTTTTAGAAAACAGAAACTAGAAAAAGGAACGCTAAAAGATAATTACTTTACTAAGCGTAGTGATTGTAAGGGATGCCCGATAAAACAGCAATGTATAGGAAAGAGTCATGAAAAGCGGATCAATATTACCGCTTACCGCAAAGAATATGAACGCAATATAGCTCGGGTAAACAGTCCACAGGGCAGATATATGAAAGGCAAACGGCAAAGCACGGTAGAACCGGTATTTGGAACATTAACCCAATTTATGGGACTTAGAAAGGTTAATACCATTGGCATTAAACAAGCCAATAAGTGTATGCAGCTCTCTGCCATTGCCTACAACCTTAAAAAGTATCTGAAATTCATCCAAAAACATGCTAAAAGTGGAGTGGGAAGCTTAAAAGTCTCGTCTTCTTTTTTAAAAGCCCTTCAAAAACACATTTTATGCTGTTTTAAGCTCCTTGATTTTAACGTACAACTTAATTAGATTGTAAAATAAAAGCCCTTAAAAGGGTTTAAATCTATCTTGTTTTTATAAAATTAATGGCTTGTGCAACGGTTACCAACTTGGCGTGTCGTGCTTTATTATTCTTAATCTTTCCAATTTTCAATCAAGCTTCTTGTTTTATTATTTGGTTCAAATTCTTTTTCAATTGCTCCAATGTCTATAACTACTGGAACTTGAGCCGAAAGACCTGCTAAAATGCATGTACCTGTCGGCAGAATTGGCAAATACTCAAAAGATAGTTTGTCAAGATATGATATGGTTTTCTCTACAGCAATAATGTCATTGTTGTTTATTAGTCTGTGTAAAAAATAGTTGTGCAATTGTGATATTATTGTTGGCGATATATCCGAAGGTCTTTGGCTAGCCAATGTCAGGAAAACACCAAACTTTCTACCTTCTTTTATTATTTCTTCAAAAGTTTCAAGCCTATAATCTTTCCATTGTTCGCTTTCTCTATTGGAATCTCTTGAAAGAATATTGTGAGCTTCATCAATAATTATGTTTAAATGAGAAGTCTCATCATTTTTAGTCTTCTGTTCTTCATAAAGTTGTTTACATAATAATAATGGTAAAATCTTACGCATATGAATATTAACTTCTTTGAGAGATACAATTGTGAAATTTTTAGAGGTTGAAACATCTTCTTTTGCTTCGATTACCTTCCTAATATCACTAAAATTTTTCCCTAATCTTTTTATTAAAGGTGCGAGATGCTCGATGTTTGCAAACCCTTTTATAATTTCATCATAGTATTGAAATATGATTTGAATTTTTAGAACATCTAAATCATTAATTTCTGTATCTGGTAGTTCTAATTCTTCAAAATGATCAAGAATTTTGGTTCTCATGTCGTTATCCCAATGCCATTCTCCTTCTGCGTCTATATAAACAAATTCTCTTTTATTATCTCTCGCATAAAATTTAATTCTCTCTCTAATTGCATCTCTAATGTCAAGTAAATTTGAATAACCCAATGAATAATAGAGTTCAGACAAAAACTCTATTAAAACTTTCTGTCCTAATTCACCATCATTCTTTGCAATCCCAAGCCAAAAAGTATTTTTAATAAGTTCTTTTAGACTGTCGTTGGTTTTTATTTTATCAGCAAGAGACGAATTTCCGATTGCACGTCTCAAAAATGGTGTTTGAGTTTTCTCTGTTGCTTCAAGCACAATTGCCCAAAAAGAATGGTCATAAAGAGTTTCTTTTGAAATAGGGTACTTTTGACCATCATTATTCTTTGTAGTCAACCTATAAATGTTTTTATAATCCTTTGGGATAATTACATTTTCTGATTCGGTAACATATTCGCCATTAAAGTCTAATAAAAAGAAGTTTGATTTTTCTCTAAATTTTTGGTTGTCCTTGTAGATTTTAAAAAGCTCAAAGTATAGTTTGGCTAGTGTATATGATTTTCCACTTCCTGTATTTCCAAAAATGCCTATATGGCTAGCAAAAAGACTATCAATTCCAACTGTTATAGTTTGACCCTTTTCTAATGTTAGAGTTCCAATAACTAATGGTTCATCGGTTTTTCGAATAAAATCATGAACTTGGTTAAACTCTTGTCTATCTAAAAGATAACATTCGTTATCAACTAAAGGCATTTCTTTTATTCCACGTTCAAATTCCTTTTTATTAAAAAAACCAAGTAGACTTACACTAAGCGACCTATTTATTTTTTCCTTATCACTACTATATTCTTTTGTAGAAGCAATTTTATCTTCATAAGTGAACTCTCCTTCAACCTTACCAATGATTATTGTGAAACCTTTTATAATTTTAATATAGCTACCAACAGATACATTTTTAATTAGGTCACCTTTATACACTAAATGAGATGAGTTTTTTGCTTTGTCAACTGAAACTCTAATTGACCGACCATCAACAGAGATTACTCTACCTACTCTAAATATTGAATCTTCGACTATTATTTCGTTTGACATATCCTAATCAATTTTGTCTAAGATTGCTTTTAAGAATTCTTCATTAAAAGTTTTAAAGTCGAAATGTTTAGATGTATCGTCAATCTCTATAACTTGAATGTTATTATAGCGAATGGTGGCACTTCCTTTTTTTAGATTTGCCTCTATATCAAGTTTTGCACTATTGTCATAAGCGAAAACTTTAATTGTTAGAGTGGGATTGGAGTTTGCTGCTCTTGTAACAATCTCCCTAATGTGTTCATCCGCCATAGAAAATCCGAATACGATGAGTATCGTATTTTCTTTTTCTAACTCGTTTGAAAATAATCTTAGAAGCTCATAATACTGAAGATTAAGAATTGTGTCTTGAAACTTTTCTTTGGTTGGGTTTACAACCGCAAATTTTTTATATTCTTCTAAAAACTCTCCATAGGTTGGTAAAATAGTTTTTCCTTTAACTTCTGTAGTAAAATGAGTGTCGATAGTTGCTGATGTATCAAAATCAATCAAATCCGATTCAACATTTTCAAATTTTACTTGGACAGATTTGATAGCTCTTAAACCTGAATAAATAATATTATCTCTATCTGTTTCCCAAGTCAACGAGCCATGGACTTTCAATAAGTTGAAAACAGGAATTTCTGAGGTGTTATCGTAATGAAGGCTTTTTTTGAATAGAGAATTCTTGAAATTTGTCAGATTAAAAATAGGGTTAAATCGCCCATAAAATCCATCGTTGTATTCAAGTTGCGAGGTCTCCAAAGCCTTTTCGAAAAACACATCGATATTTGTAGTGAAAATGTTGACTTGTTTGTTAAGAATGGTACTTTTTCTTTTTAGAACAATTGTATTTAGATAAACTAAGAAATTTTTGTAGTTTGATAGAACCTCGTCTCTCTTAACATCTGTAATAGTTTCATCAATAATTTGAGGGTTTTTGCTAATAACATTTTTGAAGTATTTCCCTAAAATTGAAGCTCTAACAATAGTTTTTTCGTCTTCGCTAAGAGTTTTGTTTCGTTCCAATTCCGTTAAAAGAACTTCAATGTTACCAAGTGTCGAAAAGTAAGGAACAGAAAGACCTGAACCAACAAGGAAATTCAAATTGCAGTCTTGAATTGTATTTTTAAATTTCTCTATGTCCATTATTCCTTTTTCGATTAATGTATTGTGCTGTCGGTTTTGCATGCACGCCAATGTCTGTATAAACACATGTGATGTGTTTATCTCTATTATATTTATTTGAACTAAAATAAATATAATCCTTTCAAATCAAGTAATTTTTCTAGGAAAGAAAGCATTTTATAGATATAAGTATCTTTAATACTAAGCTAAATAAACCCCTAATGCATAAAAATTACTTAACAAAGGAAACTAAAGATTAAATATTATCATTACGGAATTCCTCTTTTTCGATATTTTTATTAAAAATTATAGTATAAAAGAATAAATTAGCATTATACTATAAAATACTAATTTATTTAAATCAAATTTCACTACCATCTATTTGATATTTACTCAAATCGAACTCGAAATCAAAAAAATCTCTAGGATGTACATCTAACGCATTCGAAAACTTCAATAAAGTAGTCATAGTTAAATTAATTTTGCCTTGTTCATATCTACTTATTTCTGACTTTTCAATTCCTGTCAAGAAACTTAAATCACTTTGCTTTTGTTTTTTACTTTCTCTAAATTCAGATATTTTTATTCCAATTTCCTTTAAAAAGTCATCTTTTATTTTCATGCCAAATTGTTTAAAAGCAATTTGTCCTTATTTTGTGAAATTATTGTTGGGATATAACCCAACTAATTAAAATTATTATTATATTTGTTTCAATAACATATATTTGCAATTCTTCAAATAGGAAAATATTAGAAGCAATTGCTTTGAATCTCGTTATCGAAAACTGGCGTTTTATATTACCACGAGATAATAAGCAGATTTGCTCACGACCCGGGCGTGGGCTCTCTTATTAGTGGTAAAGGTACCGCCAGTGCCTCGATAACAATAAGTTGAGATCCACGCTCATTTATTTCAGAAAAGAGTTTTCTCATAGATTTCAAGCATTTCTTTTGTTGTTTACATTGATGAAGTATTGTTCTTACAATGTTTTATATAATGAACCAACTAACTACCTCATTATGGTTTTATTTATTGCCTTTAAATCTTTCATATGGTTTGAGGGTATCGGTCATGGACAGACTTTTTGTAAAGAAACCAAAAGGTCCTATTTAGACCATTTTTGTTACGGGATTGATGATATAAATTATTGATTTTGGCATACGATACACAATTATCTCGTAATAATACTCTTCACGAATCACGGAAACCACCGTGTAAACTATTAGCAAGCTTAGAACGAATTTTTAAGGTTTCGCTGGCAACCTGAACTATCATACTTTGGTATGAAATTCAAACGGCGAAACTAAAATGTTTAACTAATTAAAATTAAAGTATATAAGAAGAAACAGTCAAAAAAAGCATCAACAATATAATTAGTTTCAAACTAAAAAAATAAGGCTCTCCGCCATTGTGGAAAGTGATCGGAAAGCCTTTGTATCAATTAAACGAAGTCTAACTAATAACATTTCAAAATTATGCAAAAAAAGTGTGTAATAAGAGATAAGTGTATACTATTATTTACCCTGCTTATCTTTTCAATTGGAACGTATTCCCTATTTGGGAATACCAGGGGTATTAATTTATTTGATTTAGCTGCATACCAACATCGGATCAAAGGAGTGGTCACTGATACCAATGGCATTCCTATTCAAGGTGTAAATGTAAAATTACAAGACGCATCTCAGGGAACGTTCACTAATGAAGATGGTATCTTTTATTTAGAGGCCAGTCCTTCCGATGTTTTGGTTGTCAGTTACATTGGTTTTAAAACCCTTGTAGTAAAAGTGGGAGATACTGAAGAACTTTCCTTGGTATTGGAAGAAGATATAACCGATCTAGGTGCTGTTACGGTTAATGCTGGATATTACACGGTATCTGAAAAAGAACGTACGGGAAGTATTTCTAAAATCACTGCTGCAGCTATTGAGAAACAACCCGTCACTAATGTATTAGCTACCATGCAGGGACAGATGCCAGGAGTATTTATCACTCAAGACAGCGGTGTTCCTGGTGGGGGTTTTCAAATTCAAATCCGTGGGCAAAACAGTCTTCGCTCGGATGGTAATGCTCCACTTTATATCATTAATGGCGTTCCTTATTCAACTCAAGGTATTTCCTCTTTTTATACCAGCGGCTCTATCCCTGGTGGCTCCAATCCTTTAAATAGTATTGACCCCTCCTCCATCGCTGGCATAGAGGTATTGAAAGATGCTGATGCCACCGCTATTTACGGATCAAGAGGAGCTAATGGGGTGGTACTTATTACCACTAAAAAAGGAAAAGCTGGGAAGACACGTTTCAGTTTGGATTATGCTTATGGATTGGGTTGGGTACGCACCTATATGAATCTTATGAATACAGAAGAATATCTTGATATGCGTCAGGAAGCATATCAAAATGATGGGTATGATGACTATCCATCCAATGCATATGATGTCAATGGCACGTGGGACCCAAATAGGTATACAGATTGGGAGGAAGTCCTCATTGGAGGTTCCTCAGAGATTACCGATATCAAGGGCAGCATTTCCGGAGGTAATACACAGACCCAATTCAATGTGAATGGTTCATACCATCGTGAAACCACGGTATATCCAGGAGATTTTTCATATAATAAAGCCGGTGTCCATTCCAACCTATCCCATCAAACAACTGATGGGAAGTTTAAACTGCAATTCTCTGGAAATTATACACTGCAACAAAATAATTTACCTGGAGAATCACTCACATCAGCAATTTATCAATTAGCACCAAATGCACCAGCGCTATACAACGAGGATGGCAGTCTTAATTGGGAAAATAGTACATGGGAAAATCCATTAGCGCCATTACAAAAGGAATACGCTTCCCAAAGTTATGATCTAACCAGTAACTTACGCCTTTCCTATGAGCTACTTCCTCATCTTTATTTTCAAAGTAATTTTGGATACACACATACCCAATATAATGATGATTTAGCTAGTCCACATACTATTTATGACCCAGCATATGAACTTACTAGTGATTTATCTTCTATTTATAAAAATCAAATACGACGGGCTTCATGGATTATCGAACCTCAACTAGATTACTCTGTGAGTTTCGGGGATTTCAATACGAAGTTATTAGTTGGCGGTACTTTCCAAAAGTTAACTAATAATCGTGAAGAGATTGTTGGTATTGGATTTGTAAACAATAGCCTTATTAATAATATCGCAGCAGCCAATACGAAACAAGTTTTAGCTGATGAGCAAACCGTTTATAAGTACAATGCTATTTATGGACGTCTGAATGTAGCACTTAAAAATAGATACATCTTAAACATTACTGGAAGAAGAGATGGCTCTAGTCGCTTTGGCTCAGGCAAACAATTTGCCAACTTTGGAGCGGTTGGTTTTGCTTGGCTATTTTCTGAGGAACCATTTATTGAAAATACCTTTCCTTTTTTAAGTTACGGAAAATTTCGTAGTAGTTATGGAACTACTGGAAGTGACCAAATCGGAGATTATCAATACTTAGATACGTATACGGTCAACGGAAACAATTACGGAGGAACTCCAACTATGGAACCTTCTAGGCTTTTCAATCCACTTTTTAGTTGGGAAGAAAATAAAAAATTCGAAATCGCATTAGAAACAGGATTCTTAAACGATCGAATCTTAGTAAGTATTGCCCGTTATCAAAATCGTTCCTCCAACCAGCTTGTTGGGATTCCCCTGCCCCAAACAACAGGGTTCCCTTCCATTCAAGCTAACTTGGACGCTACTGTTGAAAACAGCGGTTGGGAATTTGAATTCAACACAACCAACATCAAAGCTTCTCAACTTTCATGGCGTACTTCTTTAAACCTCAGCATCCCTACCAATAAACTGGTAAGTTTTCCTGGGCTAGAAACCTCTACCTATGCAAATACCTATGTCATTGGAGCACCTTTAAACATTGATAAAGTGTATAGTTTCCAAGGGCTGAATTCAGCTACTGGTTTATATGAATTTACAGACTATAATGAGGATGGTGTGCTAAGTCGAGCAGACGACAGAGAAGGCTATAAAGACTTAAATCCAAGCTTTTATGGAGGTCTTCAAAATAGCTTTAATTACAAAGGATTTAGACTAGATTTTTTATTTCAATTTGTCAAACAAGAAAACTATTCAGGGATATCCTTGACTGGACTTCCTGGACAAATGGTTAATCAACCGAAATCCGTACAGGATCATTGGATGCAACCCGGAGATCAAACTACTTATCAACCCTACTCTACTGGACTTAATCGAGAGCTCTATTTGAGGTATCTAAATTATATTCAAAGCGATGCAATAATCACAGATGCCTCTTACATTCGATTAAAAACAATTTCAGTTTCTTACACCTTACCTGAAAATATGATCCAAGGCGTACAATGTAGATTGTTTTTACGTGGTCAAAATCTCTTGACTTTTACACCCTATGAAGGTATGGATCCAGAATCTGGTTTCCGAAGTAGTCTACCACCCCTACGGGTATTAACTACCGGGCTTCAACTTAATTTTTAAAACAATAAATACAGTCATGAAAACACCTATTAGACACCTAACAAATAAACATCCATTATTAAAAAGATATAAACTCATTATATTTTGTCTATTCACTTTTTCCTGTTTCTTCATCACGACAGCTTGTGAAGATTTTGTAGCGGTGGAACTCCCTGCTTCTCAATTAAACGCAGCCGCTGTGTTTGAAGAAGCGGCCTCTGCCAATGCGGCACTATTAGCCATTTACGCGGAAATGCGGGATGAAAGTATGATAAGTGCTTTATCCTATACTATGGGACTCTATGCTGACGAACTGGATTACTATGGAACTACTGATGGAATCAATATTCTTTACACAAATTCCTTACTACCATCATCTTCAACCGTTGGTAGCTGGTGGAACAATAGTTATCATTTGATTTATAGCGCCAATGCTATTATTGAAAAAACAGCACAATCCCAAGCACTATCAGAGGAAGAGAGGAATCAACTTATTGGAGAGGCACTATTTGTCCGTGCGTTCATACATTTTTATCTCACCAACCTTTATGGTGCTATTCCATACATTACTAGTACAGATTATAATGAGAATCAAATAGCCTCCAAAATGACCTCAACGGCAGTATATTCGGCTATTATTGATGATCTAGTTAAGGCAGCAGCCAACTTAAAAAACAATTATCTTTTAGAAGATCGCACCCGTCCTAACAAGGCTACCGTTATGGCGCTATTGGCTAGGGTGTATTTATATACAGAACAATGGGAAGAGGCTTCTAATGCAGCTTCCTATGTCCTTAATTTAAAAAGTCAATATTCTTGGGAAACTGATTTAAACAAAGTATTCTTAAAAGAATCCTCCACCACCCTTTGGCAATGGGCTCCTAAAACAAGTAATGGTAATACTCGTGAAGGGGAAACCTTTATTTTTACATCCGTGCCACCTTCCAATGTCGCACTAACCGCACAGCAATTATCAGCATTTGAAACGAATGATTTACGTAAAACGCAGTGGACGAAAGAGGTCACTGATTATAACAATAGCTGGTCACATGCCTATAAGTATAAAGAACGTAGTACGAGTGACCCTTCCAAAGAGCATACAATCATTTTTAGATTGGCTGAACTATACCTTATACGTGCTGAGGCTAGAGCACAATTTGGAGATATAATTGGTGCTGCTGATGATTTAAATATACTTCGGACACGAGCTGGACTTCCAAATACACCTGCTTCTGATAAAGAATCCCTATTACGTGCCATCTCTGCAGAGCGGAGCGCAGAACTATTTACCGAAATGGGGCATCGTTTTTTTGATCTAAAGCGTACCAAGCAATTGGATATTTTATCAGCATCAAAAAAGGGTTGGGAAGCATCGGATGAATTATTCCCTATCCCAGAAAACGAACTGCTTATCAACCCGAATTTAGCACCACAAAATCCTGGTTACAATTAAATAAAAATAGTAAACAAACCATCTCTAAAACTATAATCGTTTTGCATGCCAATTCATTATGGACATTTTAAGATGGTTTTAAATTTTAAAAACTGTATATGAAACTGCACAGTATTAAACATATCCTTTATACACTTTTAAGTGTTATTTTTCTATTACCTACGATAACTAGGGCACAGAAAACACTTAAACCAATTACAGAGAGCGATTACCATCTATGGTATGACCTACACTTAAGTAAACTCTCGCTAAACGGCTCTTGGGTTAGCTATACACTTTCGAATTTAGAAATAGATTCGCTTTGCATCCAAGAAACAAAAGGCACTAAAAGTTATCGTTTTAAAGATGGTTACGGGCTTCAGTTTTTAGGTGATCATAAAGCTGCATTTGGAATAAAAAATCAAATGGTTTATCTTGATTTAACCTCTGGACATATGACCTACTATCCTAAAAAAACCGAGTTTGCCATTAGTGATGATCAGACATATATATTTCGGTTGGAAAAGGATACAAATAAGCTTAGCATAATCCATGATCGTGATTCTGACTCCCTGACCATTTCTAATGTAAATAAATACAGTTATGACGAAACCTCGGATAGGTTGGCCATAATCATTAAAGATTCAAATACCTACTCCATGGAAGTGATTGCCTTAAAAAAAGGGTTTCCAAAAATCACTATTCTTGCCCCACAAAAGCGACCTATTCTACAAATAGGTTGGCATCCTAAGGGAAAGGCACTAGCCTACGCCCTAACTTCCTCAGAGAATAGTGCTGGATTTCTTGGATACTATCATTTTGAAAACAAAACAGAAAAACATTTTGACCCACTTATTTCGAACAACTTTCCAAAAAGTCATATACTAGAGCCTTCCTGGGAATATCCCTTTATGTTTTCTCTAGATGGCTCCAAAATATTTTTTGCCCATAAGCGCCGGGAAGCAGTTCAGAGCTCTGAAATTCCTCAAGTTTGGAAGTATACAGATCCTTTTCCCTATAAAATAATGAATGCTACCCAAGGGTGGAAAAACACTTCGCATGTCAGTGTTTGGGATGTGAAGAAAAATAAATCCTTGCGCATAACAGATGAAGAATTCCCTCAAGCAATTTACAAGAATGCCAACAATCAGGTATTGGTCTATAACCAAAGTACCTATGGCTTCAAAACACACTATAGAAATCGTATAGATCTGTATGGAATGAACCTTGTTACTGGAAAACGAACCTTACTGATTAAAAAATACGATCATTCTATAAATCAATTAAAAAGAAGTCCTTCTGGCAGGTTTTTATTGTATGGACATCAAGGACAATGGTGGTGTTATGATATGAAAAAACAAAAGAAAATTAACCTTACCGCAAAATATTCATCCCCCGAATCCTATAAAATTATGATGAATGGGCTTGAATCGCCTGTTGGTTGGAACGAAAATGAAACTGCAGTTTTTATGTATGACAAATACGATCTATGGAAAGTATTTTTAGATGATAAAACCCCTGTTCGAATTACCAGGGGAAAAGAAAAAGGAATCACTTATAGCCTAATAAACCCTCATATAAAAAGTGAAACTCCATATGTTAATGAACAAGCGTTGTTCTTTTCCATGACCAAAGGTCTTCTTAGGGGGTATGCCTATTCCAAAAATAAAAAAAACATCCATACCATTGATTTTAAATCCTTCTATACGGAGCGGTCTATAAGTTCCCCAGATGGTAAGTCTATCGCCTATACAACGGAGACCAATAAACGACCTACTGCCATCAAATACTTTAGCATTCAAAACAAGAAGCTCAAAACCTTGGTACAGAGCAATCCTCATTACAAAACATATCAATGGTACCACACGGACACGATCACCTATAGCAATAAACATGGAAAACGATTGATTGGTACATTGAGGTATCCCATAGGTTATCAAAAGGATTCCCTATATCCGATGATTGTCAATATTTATGAGAAAAAATCACAGTTTTACAATGATTATATCAATCCTAGTCAATATAACCATTCTGGAGTAAATGCATCGAACCTTACGTCGAAAGGTTATTTTGTATTTCTTCCTGACATTGTTTATGAAGTAGGAGAACCAGGATTTTCCGCTGTAGATTGTATTGTATCAGGTACAAAGGCTGCCATAAAAACTGCTGCTATCGATCCTAAAAGGATAGGGCTTACTGGCTATTCTTTTGGCGGTTATGAAACCATGTTCACCATCACACAAACACATCTCTTTACTGCTGCCGCTGCTGGTGCTGGGATTTCCAGTTTTAATTGGAACTATGTAACCACAGAACAACAAATTGCCTATCGATATTATATGCACGAAGATTACCAATTTCGGTTGAAAAACTCTCTTTATGATGACTATCAGGGATATTTGGACAATTCGCCGCTATACCATGCTAAAAATGTACAGACCCCGTTACTGCTCTATGCTGGAGATAAAGACGATCATGTGAGTTATAAGCAGTCCATCGCCTTTCATTTGGCACTTAAAAGATTGCATAGGGAAAATGCCTTACTTATATATCCTGGTGAGACACATTCCATTATAGCTCCTACACACCAAAGGGACATCACACGAAAAATTGAGCAGTGGTTCGGGCACTACCTAAAAGACGAGTCCAAAGCAGGTTGGACGCCATAAATCTTATTAATACTACAAAAAAAACATAAAAAAGAGGGAGCTTCAACAAAGCTCCCTCTTAACTTCCAGTCCTTTTATTCAGGACGGTACAATTGAATGGTACAGTTACCAGATTCATCCTTTTTGAACAATTGATTACCACTAGGACTGTAATCCACGGTACACAATTCATCCGTTATTGTTGATGTACATGCTGTTTCCATATCTAATTCACACTGTGCCCCTGCTGGATCTAGCTGAACATAACCATTCTCGATGGCTACTATTTCAGCTTTTGTCTCCATGGCATGGGTAGTAAAAGCTCCGATTACAGCTATTGCCATAATCATAACTGGCAATAGCTTTTTTAAAAAATCTGTTTTCATACTTTTTGATTTTTAATTATTATGGTCTACTCTTTTCATTCAGGTTTTCGACCTTTCCCTGCAATCGCGATTGTATATTTATTCTTTACTGTTTAATGCTTGTTTCCATACCTGAGAAATATCATAGCGTACCAGATAATCTCCCGTTAGACCATAAAAATCATTCTTCCATATAAAAATTTGGCGCACTGGAGCTTGATTCATTCGGTAGACATAGAAACTATTCAAATAAGCCCCATCCTCTAATTGATAAACATCAATCACATCAGCCTGTTCCCAAATTAATTCTGGTTCATATTTCCCGAGTATTTTTGATCGGACAAACAATAGACCATTATAGGCTACTGCCGTTGTATTAACCGTTACAGATGAAATTAACTTGTATTGATTTTTCAAGGTTACCGAATCTATGATCATTTGAGCTTTCTGTATCGTATCAATGGTATGAGCAGTAAATACGGGATTCAATAAACTATCCATTACTTCGAATAAGTTTCGGTAACGATATACATATACCATATTTCTGGTTATTGGATCTTTGGTCAGTGTCCCAGAAACATCGAAGAAACCGTCAATTTGTTTTTTTAGAAGCATAGGCTTGGATTGAATTGGTAAAGAATCTTTCATCTTTAAAATTCCCATTGCTCTTTTCCTCTTTTTATAAATAGTGTGTTTTACTACCCATTGATTTTCATCAAACTGTACTGGATCTGAAAACTGTTTGCTACCATCCCATCGAAACGTCATTTGCCAATCCGTCGTCTTTCCTTTCAATATTCGAGAAATCTGACCATCCAGAAGAAATACATTTGGTGGAATTACTCGACTTTGTGCAGCTTTTCCAGGTAAGTCATCTTTAGACATCTTTATTGTAATTCGTTCTGATGCTTCGAGGTCTTGATCTATTTTTAAAATTTGTAAGGGACGGGTATAATTCCCTAGATAAAGGAATGATGTATCTATTCCTGCTAGGTAATAAGAATTCACTCCTAAATTAAATACGCCTTTCTTAACCATTCTATGAGAATAATTTCTAATAAAGGGATTTTTATAACGTATAAGTCTTTCTGAGGTTACATACAACAGAACTACAGACAATACACCTATAAGTATGTTAATTGCTACCAACCCTACTTGAATAAAAACTGAATTGATCCATTTATTTAAAACAAGCGCAATACTAAGTGCCCAAATTCCAAGTAAAAGGATTCCTAAATTAAAATAAAGGTGTTCCTTCCAGCCCAAAGCTTCCAAAATACCCCCACAAGAACAAGGAACAGATACAGCATGGTAAAGAATGATATAAATATAGGTACTAAACATGGTCATTAACAGTACCGCTAAAATCAACCCGATAATTCTTGTCCGTTTATGAAGTAACAGAAATGAGGTGACCAATTCTATACATGGGATACCCCATGCAATAATGTCAGCAAATCCTTTTATTACAGGGGACTGTCCTAACTGCATTCTGAAATTCTGAAAATTCAAAAACTTGCTTACCGAAGCGTATACGAATAACAGTACATACAGCAGACAGATTCCCCATAATATAATTCTCCTTACCTTCATTTTTCATGTACTTAAATGAATTGGTTTGAGGGGAAATAATTTATTTTGAATAAAATTAATACAGGGTTTTGGATTAGCTTTTATCAAAAACTGGACAATTGTTATTGAAAACAGGCTTTTTTAAATATCTTGAGGATGCTATCTCAGGAAGCTTGAAATATCCCCTTCACCTCCTTATATATCCTTTTATAATTTTCTTTTAGTTCTTTAGCTGTATAGACTTTTTCTGGTAAAGGTTTGACCTTATCAAATTCAGGCACTGGAAAGCGAATCTTTCGATCTTTTCCATCTGCAAAGCTGATAAATTCCCCTTGCCGTAAACTAAAAAACGTACTTGCTCTATTTTTAGCAATTTCTCGTTCTCCTGTGGTAATTCTAGCTTCAAAGCTGAGCGAACTACTTTTAGTAACACTCCTGGTTTTTGTTTTTATCATCTCAAAAAACTGTTCATAATACTTTGCGGTCAAGGGATCATTCGCCTTGCCAAAGAATTGATAGGATAGGTTACTAAGAATCGCTCTACTTCCCTTGTCCCCGTACATCATGTCATTCTGGACTTTATCTTGTAACACATAAACGGTGGCGATATCAAAACTTCGAAGGGTCGCTGGTATTCGATGCATGTTCAACAGTCGCAAGGTCGGCGCTTCTTCCATTAACAAAAAAGAGGGTGCTGCATTTCTAACTGACATCTGTTTTACAGCCGTATGCATAATGGTTGCAATCACGGGCGCATAGGCTGCCTCATAAAGTGGATTGTTTACCACTGATAAAACAGTAGGTTTTGGAAGTCGGTTTAAATGAAGTGGTGTTTCATCGGCTGATAAAGCCATAAAGAGTCGCTGACTGCTAATTTTCTTTAGCGCATTGGAAAGTGTGCTCTTGACCCCTGCCGTTTGTTTTTCCGATTCTATCCCTTGTATAAAGGCAGCAGCCATTCCTGCAGCAATGCGATTGGTTTGTAAAAAAGCCTCTAGACTTTCTGTATCTAATAACTGATATAATATGATAAGATGGGGTAAAGTACAATAGGTAGGATAGGTACTTTTTAGCTTCCAAATAAGCCCGCTTATCAGGCCTTCCGCTGCATCTTTAAAAAAATGATTCGCTCCTTTATACGTATCAGAGGTCTGTTCCAATAGATTTTCAACTAAAACCCGCGATACTTCATACACACTTTCTTCATTGGGTAAATATCGGGGCGCTATAGGATTCACTTTGGAATATATGGTGTCTAAACAAATCACTTTAAAATCAATCCCTGAATCCTTTAATAAAGGATAAGCTAATTCCGTAATTTCAAAATGTTTGTAATCATGGATGATTCCACTAAACTGATGCTTTTTAAAATGCTGTAATAACCCATAGGTAACACTTGCTGTCTTGCCACTCCCAGCAGCGCCGATCACGGATATGCCTCTGCGAATGTTTTCCAATATTAGTTTTCCAGATTGAAGTTTTAAAATCGCTTTAAATCGTCTATCAGTACCACTACTCCCCTCTTTTGTCAAAATTCCAAACAAGATTACATTTATAAGCAACATTGGGCAATAGAGATGTATCACACTTTTAGAAATCATCTGTATATCATGCCCATAACTTCCTTCTATCCATAGAAGGTTCATCAATATAAGTGATAGAAACAAGCCATATTTACTATACCGAATCAATACAAATGCGATGCATCCCATCCCAATGAAAACCCACAAATATGTCCAAACATTTATCATCCTTCTCCACTTTAATATCCAATGGATGATGAGCGAATCCCAACATCAATTCCTTTTTTAACCTGTTTAAGTGCTTTAATTGCCAGTTGCACTTTATTGGTAGGAATGGTAGTCACGGGGACCTGTTGCTCTTTTAGTAATTTCAATGCAAGGGCTTTCTCATTTGATGGGAGTTGCAACACTTTCAAAAAGAATTTCGTAGGCTTATGCTTTAATAGCTTTCGTGCTTTATAGGATTCCACATAATTCCGATTGTATGCAAACATTCTATCAAATACCTTTTCAGCATCTTTATAAAATTGATTCCTATCGAATCCCCTTTTCACTTCTTTCCCATTGATGGTTACTTTGGAAGCTTTATAGGTACTCCCAGGAGAAAGACTTACGCTATTGGTAGCATCCTTTCTACTAACAATAATATGGATATGGGATTGATTCCCGGGTTTCTCCATCCCTTGAACAATGCGCTTGCCATGCAGCTGATGGGGCGCTTCCCTTTCCAACTGTTCTATGCGCTTATGCAGTTCTCTTTGTTTGACCAATTTCGCTTTTTTAGCAGTTGGTTGCGTTCCCTTCTGAGCGCTCTGAATTTCCATAGGAAACTTGCGAAGTTCTTGCTTGAGCTTAAGGATCTCACTAGCATACTTTTGATTTTCTATAATTTCCGTATCGCTTCCTTTGAAATAACGCTTATGCTCTAGTTTTGCATAATATTTTATATCAGCAATGGTCACATTTCTTCCATTGATTTCACGATGAAAAGACGTTACATAGGCTTCCATTACGGCTTTGGTGTATCGTTTTAAATCAGTTACAGAATTGTTTATAGCCCTTAGTTCACGTTGACTTGGATTGATGGTAATGGAATAAAACTTAGGCTCTGTTTTCTTTAGCTTTGCGGTATTGCTATCAATTTCTTTAATAACCTCCTCCCTATTTATTGCTTCCCCATATTGATTAAAAAAATGTTCCATTTCCTCTTTGGAGACCCCTTCATTTTCTTTTTCTAGATACGCTACATAACCGCTTACACTTTGCGGATAACTGCCTTCTAATTTTTGTGCTGATATTGTTACATACATAAGCATTTCCTTTATAATTCATCTACATCTCTTTTCTTCTCTACAAACTTGGGAGGCTTTTTCTTGGGCTTCTTTTCCACAAACTTGGGTGTATCCTTGAGGGCTGCGCCTTCAAAAAGGGCTTGTAACATTGACAAAGTAGGTTTTGTCTGCGTCTTTTCTTGTTCTTTAATCATCGCAATCACATGATTGATTCTTTTTTTTACTAAGCTTTCTAAGGTCTGCATTTTAGAATCCATGCGTTCTTTTGGAGAGATCCCACTCGTTTCAAAAAATTCCAACATCACTAATAAAGTCATGGATTGAGAACACCCCAATTGTTTGCAATAGCTCCTAAATTTCTTCATCACAGATTCCTTTATTTTAACCGTCACAAAGGGTTCTTTTTCGTATCCTTTATCCATTTTTTAGTAAAATTTGTATAGGTTTTACTGGGCTAAGCGGTTTTTTTAGTAAAAAACAAACTTTAGTCTCCTCCTATTTACATGTATTTTGATATGAATTCTAGGCAATCCCTATCAAATACTAACAATTCAAATCAGTAACCACGCGTCAGCGGGTTACCCTCTTGCTACTCCTTTTTGTCCCGCAGGGACAAAATTCATACATCCCACCATGGTGGGTGCCTTATTTCAATGGTGTTAAAATGGTCATATAAGGAAAGTCAAATCGTCCGTTTGGAAAGCTGTCAAAACGAACCTATTTTGATGACCAAAAAGGCTGTTACCTCATGTTTTAAAGATACTCATTTCAAGGGATTACGCATAAAAAATGCCCATCATAATTGATGGGCTTGATTGGTGTTATTTGCTATTTAGATACTGAAAACATACGTATAATTGTATAGATTTCGTATCGCTTCTTCTTCCAATAGGGATTCATAATTTACATAGTGTTCCCTAGCGTAGTGCTTTAATTGTTTCCCAAATCGACTTTCCACATCTTTTTTGGACATGGAAAGCAACCGATTTTGAGTTTCGTTATCGAGGTTATTGTAATTCAAATAAACCATAATCTTAAAATTTAGCCCTTACAAATCATATAGTTTGGGGGCAAAATCATCGGGGTAATTTCCTTGGTCTTGACATGCTTCCAACCAAATTTCAAATTCTTTATTATTTTTTCCATCATCTTTATTTTACAACAAACCATTATCCGCAAAACTGAAGTACTTCCCATCGGGGCTTAAAATAATATGGTCTAATACTTTCACATCAAGATACGAACCTGCTTTTTTGATTTTTTGTGTGATTTCCTTATCCAATTCACTGGCTTTGAGTGTGCCACTGGGATGGTTATGACATAAAATAACCGCTGTACTAAGGCTCTTTAGTACTACTGCAAATAAAATGCGGATATCAACCAGCGTACCCGTGATACCGCCTATGGAAAGCGTATAGATTCCTTTTACCTTATTGCTATTATTTAACAATAAGACTTTAAAAGTCTCTTGTAAAGCGATGGTATTCATATCAAAGGATTGTAAAAGAATAGCAGCAGCTTTGCTACTACTGGAAATAGTTGTTTCACAACTGGTCAAAAAACTTTCTTTATACGAGAGTTGAATTTCATTAACTTTGTTTAACATAACTATTCAATTTTAAATTGATCCGAAATAGTTAAATACAGCAGGTCGGGGGACCTGCTGTATTCTTGTTTAACTTGCTTGGTTTCCACCAAGGAATAAAATCTCTGAGACGATAACCTCGGTTACATAGCGTTTTACGCCTTCTTTATCCTCATAAGAGCGCGAGGAGAGTTTTCCCTGTACGGCAATCTCTTTACCCGTAAATACATAGTCTTCGATTAGGGAAGCCACTTTCCCCCAGGCTACCAATTGATGCCAGTCGGTATTGGTTTGTTTCTCGCCTTTGGAGTTTTTAAAATTCTCATTAGTTGCTAATGAAATTCTAGCTACTTTTTTACCATTATCTAAAACGGTTACTTGTGGCTCTTGCCCTACGTTTCCGATAAGTTGCACTTGATTTTTTAAAGTACTCATAATTAAAAAATTTAAAAGGTTCTTAAATGCCCTTTGTCTGCAAGCTTTTGAGTGAAGTACTTTATAAATGAAGTTTCTTTAATTTTTCACTAGTTTAAAAAATAGTGTTCAGTATTTCATTTAAAAGATTCATCCTATTAATAAGCTAACATTTTAAGGGGTGTTTGTTTGCCTTCTTGCGTGCATAGCACTTATAAAAGCAGTAGGTTCTGTCAAGACTTTTGAGCAGAAATCAGGAGTGTCTGCTGACGCCAGTAAATCCTAGGATTTACCAGGAAGTAGAAACCTTATTTCTAAGCAAAACTTGTTATAGTTTTGACAGGTTCTATAGTGGTTTAGGAATGCTTAGCCGATACATTTTTGCAGGCGTGTACGGGAAGTTAAACGCCTAAAAAAAATGATTTCGGCTTAGAAGTCCTTAGATCACTACCGCTGTTTTTCGTTATCCCGAAAAACAGGTAACGGCTTCTTTTATTATAAAACCCTTAAAATGTGGGGAAGACTCAATTTTTATTTTCAGGACTTTGCCGAGTAAATCCAAAAGAAGGATTTACCAAAAAGGACTTTTTAGAAAATGAAAAATGAGGAGCGCGGTGGATTTAAAAAAATACTATCTTAATATAGACTGATTTAAACTCTTAATTTTTTCAATAACGTATAGGATATTTTGAAACTCTTTCTAAAAGTTTTATATTCAAACTAAAATTAACAAACCATGGGAAAATTTGAAATAAACACCGATACATCTGACAAATATCGGTTTAATCTAAAAGCTACAAATGGACAAGTGATCTTAAGTAGTCAAGGGTACACCACTAAATCAGCTTGTGAGAATGGTATCGCCTCTGTAAAGAAAAATGCTCAAGATGATGCAATGTTTGAACGGAATACCGCCAAAGATGGAAGTCCGTTTTTTAATTTAAAATCGAGTAATGGTCAAGTAATCGGCACTAGTGAGATGTATTCGAGTACTTCGGCTATGGAAACTGGAATCGCTTCTGTTAAATCAAATGCACCTGATGCAGCAATAGTAGATAATTCTTAACTATAAATACATAAACGCTCTCTTTTGCTATTACTATAATAGCGATCATGATAAGGCAGACTAACACCAATTAGTCTGCCTTTTTTGTGTACCTATTTTTTTCCTTCTTCAACGGACACTTTTCTAAACTCTTTAAAAAGCTTTGTAAGCTCTAAAGAGGCTTTACGCGCTCTGGTTCCAGCTGCTTTATTTCCACTTTCTAATTGCGAGTTTGCATCTTTTTGAAATGATTCGAATTCGGCTTCGATCTTTGAAATTAAATCTTTCATGTTACTTTTTTTAAATTGAGGATGCAATATAAATAGAAAAATGATTTTTTTTATAGATCTTAAGATGCATATCAGTTGCTATTTCTAAAATACTCAACAAAAAAGCTCAGCTTTACGAAGGGATCTTTTATAATTTCCTACACTGATTATTCCCTCCATTCCTATTCCTAATAAAATTTCAAAACGTAGGTATCCTTAAAACAGCTCCAATTGATTGCTTTGTTTTGCTTTCAGTTTTTGAGCCGCTATGTATTTTTTCCATTGCCTAGTTTGGCTCTCAAAGTTAAGTATTTCAAGAAGGAAGGCTACTGGGGTTGTAGTGCTTAATTCTTCCTCATGAAACCACATAGACCGAAATCCAGTTTCGGTTATGGGCAACGGTTCAGGAGCTTTTACTGTTATATGCGAAATACCAGCAATTTTGTAATAATTTTTAGTATAGGTAATAAGCAGTGGAATTCCATTCCATTTTGTATTAAACGTTATTGTTTTATCTACTGCTTTTCTAGTTGATTTTTTGTGAGATTTCATAGGTTACAAATAAAATGAAACTCCAGTTTTACAAGGCACTGGAGCGGCCTAACCGTGTATTTATACCATTGCATAAATTGCTTCAAACAACGCCTTATCTAGTTTCTCTTGTTGAGAAAAACCCTTTTTTAGCTGTGTATGTAATACCCTATTAAAAGCATTGTAGCCAAACCATAAATTTGGTGATTCACCAAGGCGTATGGACTCTTTATACAGGGTATCTAACACCATTCTTGCCTTTTTTGAAGGATTATTGTTTTCAGTACTACATGCATATTGAAACAATTTTATACAATTCAGCACTTCGAAAACAAATGCTTCTTCATCATTAATGGGAGCTTTGTTCATTTGTAGAAATTGATTTGAAATACTATAAAACTCATTATCCATAAACTTCTCAAAGAGCCATTCCAATTCAGGCATAATAAAATTCGTACTGTTTTTAGTGTGTCTGATGGAAAAGGCAATTTTTGATTGGGCAATATGAAGTCCATTTGAACAAACTTGTCTAAAAAAACCAAAATGCCCCGACGTTTTCTCACTCCCATCGTAAGAATTCTTAAAACGGAGCATGGGTAGTATTTGGTCTTGTTTATTTTTAAGTTCAAATAGATTGTTATTTTCGATGATAAAATCCATCGCAAACAACCTGTCATTTCGATTGATGGTTCGTTTACGATACTTTAGATTGGCATCTACCAGAAGTTGTTCTGCTTTATGAAAAAATAGTTCATTGGGAATATGCCCATAACTTTTGGATACCATATTAACAATTTTGCCATTTGATACAATGACATTTTCAAGTCCTCTACGGGACTTAATTCCTGTAATACTTTCAAAAGATTTTATTTCTGATGGAATAAAAATCTCCTCCTGTTGTAAATGATTTAAATACATGATGTTAAATTTTATAGATTAAAAAAAGAAAAGCCCACTCTTGCGAGTAGGCTTTTTAATAAATGGAAAATTAAGTTTTACAACTCAAATTGAACAATCTGCTGTTCAATTTCTGCTTTACGTTGTTCCAACGTGGATTGTAAATGCGAGGTCACCAATTTGATAAGATTTGAATTAGTGGTTTTAAATTCTAGATGACGGGAATCCCGAATAAAGAAACTACTCGAACCATCCTGATTGTAATTGAATTTGGTGAGTTCGGTTAAGGTCTCTGCCAAGCGTTCCCGTTGCGTTGCCAAGCCTCGTAACTTTTCAAACTTCTGGATACGCTCATCCAAACTGATTTCTGCTTTTTGAGGAACAACCTTCGTTTCAGCTTTTACAGTTTTCTCAACTGCCTCTTGGGTCAATTTCTTTTGAACGTCCTTTTTAATAGTAGCACTTTGTTTTTTTGCTACACCGCTTGCTTTTGTTTTTGTTTCCATAATAATGAAATTTTTAGACCTGTCTGCCGACAGGTAGGTTAAACAATATTTGAGCATCAATCAAACGGAAGGCAAAATTTTGGAGTGGAAAGGAAACGGAATAAAAAGAGACATCGGAACGGCTTTATGCCGTCCCTTTTCCGATAAATATTTTGCGAGTTTAATTTTCGGGAATATTGGATAGCTATATACTTATATAATTACTCGATTCGCAATTAAAAATTAAATCACTTAATTTGTAGTAAGATTTTTTAACGGTAAGTGATGCTAACACCTTGTGGGTGATGGGGGCAATATCGGCTGCGAGAACAGCGTTAAAAAATTTGAACCCACTAAACCCTTATTGATGGTAACAAGGATTTACATTTAAGTACTTTGAAACTTCGTCTTACACAGTATTAATATTTATAGAACTATATTCTCAGAGCTCCCTATTTCTGTTTTTTACAATAATTTCTTTGATATTCACATGTGGTTACAATTGAAAATATCATTTCTCATGGAGTTGATGATTTAACCAAATACGAGGAAGTTAAACATACCTATTGAAAATACTTATGAAATGTCTGATTCTATGACAGAAAAAGGAAACTTTCACTCTAAATTATTAGATTTTAAAGTGAATTTTTAATTAGAATAATCCAAATAAACTGTTCGTTTTTGCAGAAATTGGTCTATCCCATAAATCCCATCTTCACCACCAATTCCTGAGGTTTTATGCCCAGAGTGGTATCCTTGTATGTAGCCAACTATTTGCTTATTTATAAAAATTGTCCCTACCTCTAACTGATCAATTGCTTTTTGATGTAGCTTATAATTATTTGTAAATAAATATGCTGATAAACCTTCTTCCTTAGCATTGGTTATACTCATCGCTTCATCAAAGCCATTTATCTTCATTATAGGTAAAATTGGAGAAAATAATTCTTGTTTAGCTGTAGCTGAATCATTTTTAATATTTGTAAGGACAGTTGGCGCATACCAATTTCCTTTTTCATATATTTTTCCTTCTGGACGATTTCCCCCCATTCTGAGTTCGGCTCCATTCGCTACATCAAATTGAACTAATTCATGTACCCGTTCTAAACCAACTGAACTTACATTTGGTCCCATATTCACAGAAGTATCAAAAGGGTTTCCAACTTTAATTTGTTGTACACGTTTAATTAATTTATCTGTAAATTCATCAGCAATCCTTTCATCTACCATTACCATTTCATTACAGATACAAACTTGTCCACAATTTGCAAATCTAGAAATTACTGCGGCTTCTACTGCCTTGTCTATATCAGCATCATCTAAAACTATAAATGGTGCTTTTCCTCCTAATTCTAAAATCAACCCAGTTATATTATCAGCTGCCAAACGATACATCGCCCTTCCAGCATCTGTACTTCCTGTTAAGCTTATTAATTTAGTTATAGGACTTTTTACCAATAAACTAGCTGCGTCTGTATCTTTAGTTACAATCATATTAACTACACCCCTAGGTATATCAACTTCTTCAACTAGCTTACAAAATTCGGAAGTAGTAATTGGAGTTAATTCATGAGGTTTCAGAATAATTGAATTCCCAGTTACTAAAGCTGGTCCTAATTTACGCCCAATTAAAGCTAATGGAAAATTAAATGCACATAAGGCAACTGTAACTCCATAAGGTACTTTATGAATCTCAAGACGCTCATTTGGATTATCAGAGGGAAAAACTGCTCCTTGAATTCTACGACCAGCTTCTGCAGCATACCACATGTAACGAATGGTATCATCTACCTCTCCTAAAGCCTCTATATAGGTTTTTCCTTGTTCTTTTACTATTAACGATGCAAAGTATTCTTTTTTTTCCTTTAATTTATTACATAACTCAAAAAGGTAATTAGCTCTTGTTTGTGCTGGTGTTAAATGCCATCCAATCTGTGCCTTTTTTGAAGTTTCTAATGCTAACTGAACATCCTCTATGGAACATGCAGTTACAGTTGCAAAAGTTTCATTAGTAGCAGGGTTTTGCACCTCAAAAGAATCTCTCTTTAATGGATTTAACCATTCACCATTAATAAAAACTGAGTAATGGGTTATTTTGTCAGACATAATAATAGTTTTATAATTTATTTAAATTTTGGTGTACGCTTTTCTATAAATGCTAAAAATCCTTCTTTGGCATCGTAAGTGTCGTAAAGAGTATTTACAGATGAATTCTCAAAATCTAGAGCCTGAGCGGCGGTCATTCCTTTATGTAATTTAATATATTCTTTTATAGCCTTCATAGCTTGTCCTGCTCCCGATGCTAATTCATTAACATAATTTTCTACTTCTTTATTAAAGACAGTTTTATTATATAATTGATGAAATAATCCGTAATCATATGCTTTTTGAGGAGAAATAGTATGTCCAGTAACCAAAAGCTCCATTGCTCTACTTACTCCAATTAAATCGATTAATCTTGGAGTACCACCATTCCCTGGCATTAAGCCTAGTTTTACCTCAGGCAAGCCTATTAAATAATCTCCCTCTGATGCTAAACGGATATCACAAGCCATTACTATTTCTAAACCACCTCCTAAAGCATGACCACTAACCGCCGCTATTACTATTTTAGGACTTGAAACGATAGCATCAGAAACCTTTCTTGCTGCTACAACCATTGCTATATTTTCTTTTGTAGTGTTTCTGCTAAAAATTTTTATATCAGCACCAGCACAAAAAAACTTTTCAGAGGCACTCTTGAGTAAAATGATTTTTATATGTGGATCTTCACTAGCTTCATCTATAGCTATATATATTTGTTCTAGAAATTCTTTAGAATAACTATTTGCCTTTGGTCTATTCAAACTAATTATAGCAACTCCGTTAACTTTTGAAATACTCAAATGTGATGGATTATCATTCATATAGCCATTTTTTATGATTGTAAAAATTCATTTTCAATTTTTTTGTTGTGCTCCCCTAATATTGGACTACCTGTTGTGGATGTTAACCATGTTCCATTAATTTGAATTGGACATCTAGTGGTTTCATATTTATAACCATTAGTACGATTTACTTTTTGTATCATATTTAATATTTTAAATGCCTCTTCATCAAACAGTTCTTTCCAATTCATCACTTTTGCACACCAAACATCTGCTGGTTCTAACACACTTAACCATGCACTCGTTGTTTTAGTTTTTAAATGCGTCGCTAATATATTTTTAATCTCATCTCTTTGATCGTACCAACTTGTTGCTGTTTTATATTTCTTCAAAAATTTACATCCAATAAGTTTTCCTATAAATGGAATTGACCCCATTGCCAAAGCCATAAATCCATCCTTAGTTGGATATATCCCATAAGGTGCCCCTAAATATGCGTGAGCTGAATTTGATTGTGGCCGAATAGTCGGCTGTCCTCCATCTGTAAAAAAACAAGTAATAGATTCAAATTGATATTCAATTGCGGATTCTAACATACTAACCTCTACCCTAGCTCCAGTTCCTTGAGTTAATCTTCGGTATAAACAAGCTAAAATACCTTGAGATAAATGTATACCTGATAATATATCTACTACTGCCAATCCAATGGGTACAGGTCCCATACCATCATTTCCATTTAATTGTGTTAACCCAGATAAAGATTGAATTAATAAATCTAAACCTGGTTTATTTTTCCATACCCCTTCTTTACCATAACCCGTAAGTTCTGCGTAAACGATGGTAGGATTAATTAATTTAATTTTTTCATAGTCAATCCCCAACCTTTCTACTACATTTGGTCTGAAATTATGAATTAAAACATCTGCCTTTTTAATAATATTATATACATTTTGTCTGTCCTTTGTTTTTTTTAAATCAGCAGCATAACTTTCTTTATTTCTATTGATAGCATGAAACATGGAAGATTCATTATCCATTACCAAATTTGAAAAATATAGATTTCTACAAAGATCCCCGCTCTCTGGTTTTTCAATCTTGATTACTCTAGCTCCTAAATCGGCTAACCTTAAACTGGCTGAAGGTCCCGATAAATATTGACTAAAATCAACAACTAATATTCCCTCTAATGGTTTTATCATAACTAGCTTAAATTAAACTCTCTATCAATAATGGCATTATTCTCCCCTACTTTTGGAGCTGATTTAGAATTTAAAATGCGCTCTCCATCCAAACGAATTGGACATCTAGTGGTTTTCATAGGTATACCATCCGATGTTATTACTTCCTGATCCATTTTTAGCACTTTATAGCCTTCATGATTAAGAAATTCGTGATAGTTATATACATCTGAAACTTTAAAATCTAAAGGTTCAAAAATAGACAACCAATAGGCGGTAGTCTCTTTTACAAACTCTTTAGCCAGATAAGACATAATATCATTTCGCTTTTCATACCATACACTCTTATCTTCAAATTCATCAGGTAATTTTATTTTCATAGCGCTAAATAATTCATCTAAAGGAGTCAATGCCACAGAAATATACCTGTCTTTTGTTTGATAAACACCATAAGGAGCATCAAGATAAGCATGAGAGTTTCCTTGATCCGCGCGAAATGGTAATACATTACCATTATTTAAATAAGAAGTAAGTACTTCAAATTGGATATCCAAAGTGGATTCCAGTAAACTTACTTCAATTTTGGCTCCTTTTCCTGTATTATTTCTTTGAATTAATGCTGCTAATATACCCTGCACTAAGTGGCCTCCAGTAAAAATATCTGAAGTTGCTAGACCAGAAGCAATAGGTTGATCATTTTTATTTCCCGTAAGATTTACAAAACCTGATAATGATTGAATTAACAAATCTTGCCCTGGTTTTTTTGCCCATGGTCCAACGTTACCATACCCCGATACCACACCGTATATTATTTTTGGGTTTATCGCCGAAACTGTTTTATAATCCAATCCAATTTTCTCCATTACACCTGGTCTGAAATTATGTGTCATAACATCTGCCTGGGCTATAAGCTTTTTAATTTTTTCTAAATCTTCAGATGATTTTAAATTTGCAGCATAGGATTGTTTATTTCTATTCGCTGTGTGAAACACCATACTACTTTCATCTATATAAATATCCTTAAGAGCAATTTGTCTACCCGCTTCCCCTGTTTTAGGACGTTCAATTTTAATAACACGAGCCCCTAAATCGGCCATCTTTAGACCAGCTGAAGGTCCTGCCATAAATTGAGCAAATTCTAAAACGGTTATACCTTTTAATGGTAACATATTATAATTCCTTCTTTAAAGATTCAAGATATAGCGTGTTTAATTTGTGTAACACACTCTTTGCATTTCCTCCATCTTTCATAAAATCTCTGATTGGAGCACCAGCATGATCTTGAAAATACATATGTCCATGATACCTCGGTCTTAAAAATGCATTATCAAGTGTAAATAACGTGTCCTTAAAATAATCCATAGACATATAATTATTAGATGTATCTAACCATGCCTCTCTATGACCAGGTTGACCTCCATTATCAAAAAAGATAGTTTTTTGTACCTCTGGAGATGCTACGTATTGAGCATATTGTAATGCAATGTCTTGATGAGCAGAGTTTGATGAAATTGCTAACCCTGTACCTCCTAAGGTTGTAATTAATTTCTTTCCTTCTAAAGAAACCGTATTATGAAATTTTAAAATATGTTTAGCATATCCCCTTCTCGAGTAATTGGAATAACCGTATGCAAAGGGCGAGTATACAAACTTATCGGTTCGTGTCATAGCCTCGTATACTTTTATCGGGTTCATACTGAAACACGAAGGATTTATATATTGACCTAAAGTTCTTAAAATATCTAACGCTTTAAGCCCTATTTCTTCTGAAATAAAATAATCTTTTGTAATTGCCACATCTTCTCCCAGAGTTGAGCAAAGCATATAAAAACTCATTAATGTATCCTGTGGGATTCCTGGAATCGCTATTTTACCAGCCTTCGCCAATTCCATTAAATCATCCCATGTTTTAGGTATTTCCTTTCCCAATTTTTCTAATAAATCAGGTCTTGATGCAGCAACTGGAGTGGCTGCATCAATTGCTAGAGCGCTTTGGTAACCATCAAAACAATAACTTTCATGAGATTTTCCAACCGAGTTTGCTAGTTGGTCGTCTAAAAAATCTTTAGGCAAATGCTTGCTTAAAGAAATAATAACTCCTGTTCTTGCTGCAAACCCTGCCCATGGATGATCTATAATTAATAAATCATAGCGCTTTGCTAATTGATCTATGGGTTCGTCTGCAAAAGCTTGAAGTGATCGTTTTTCCCATACAATTTCGACATTTGGATTTAACTCATGAAATCGTTGAGCAGTAGCTACCGCTGATGTATATCCACGACTGTGATCCCAGGTAATCCCTTTTAATAATATATGTTTTTGTGACATGTTATTTAGTATTGTCTATAACCTTTCGACGTATAAAGGTTTATAATAATTAATTAAAATCCTTTTGCTCGAGGGGTTTGAGTCCCACTCTCATAATCTTTCCCGTTCTCTCGAGTAAATTCATCAAAAAAGAAATAATATGAACCATAACCGCCGTGCCCATTTTCATTTTCTTGTTTTAATCGCTCTTCTTTCCATGCTTGAAAATGTTTTGTAGCTACCTCTTGGTCTCCGATTAAAAAGAAATAATCGTTATGAGAAATTTGGTTTCCATCACTATCTAATAACTCCAATTCAACATAAAATTTCTCTTTAACTTTCCCTAAAATATCTTGGTTAATTTCGAAGAATTTTCTGGCACTGTTTTCGTCTATTTTTGCTACGTCATATGTCTTATTAAATAATGTATTTTTTTTATCATTTTTAATCGTGAAATTGATTGTACAGTTTTTATATACTGTGTAGAAGTCATTAATTACCCATATATTTCCTAAAAAAGGTTCATCTGTATGCCATCTTCTTTTCTTAAATTCAAAATTCACCAATAAGGGTTGATAGGCTTTTTGAACATAGTAGTAAGATCGCTTTGGCTTTTGATAATTATCTACTATACCCCATTTCATATCGGGCCAATAAGTAATGTAATGACATAAAGCGATTGCACTTAAACTTGGTTTGTCTCTACGAAAATGTTCAATTCCATTTTGAAAAATAATTCCTTGAGCATCTTGAGTAGCATTTACAAATTCTTCTAATGAGCCCTTCATTTCATCTCCAAACACATCCCAGTTCTGCATACGTAAACGAGTTAGATCTGCCCAATGGTGTCCCCAACTTAACCCTGGTTTCCAAAGTTCATCTTCTGGAATAAATTTTCTTAAACTTTCTACAGAGGGGACTGATGTAATAGCAAATTCGGGTACAATAGGATAGCCATCTGCTTTGGTTTGATACCAGTCTTCGTGCAACCACTCTCCCATATCATAGAAATAACGTAAGGCATGAACAGCCTCTTTTGGTTTAAATCCAGCTTCTTGGGCCACATGATCTGTCATTGGAGAATCGGGAACATAAGGAAGTGGAACATAGGCTTGTAAAGAATCTCCTAAGCGTTCTAAAAACTTTCTACCAGCATGTGGATCGCGTGTACGGAACATCATTTCCTCCCCACCTTCCATCATTATTAGCGAAGGATGATTTCTTCGCTCCTTTACCACTTTTACTGCTTCATTAAAGATTTCTGAAACATGCTCTTCATCTATTGGGAAGTTCCCAGTACCTAAAGGAATCATATCTTGCCAAATGGTCATTCCCATTTCATCTGCATATTGATAAAATTCTGGAATTTCTGGGGGGTGCCAACCAAAAATACGAATGTTATTCATATTCATCTCTTTAGCCATTTTAATGAGTTCATAATATTCTTCCGGTGAAGTACGCCCTACAAAAATGTCTGGAGGTCCTCCCCAGCACGCTGAACGAATAAAATGAAATTTACCATTGATATATGTTGATCTTGGAAAGGAAACATCTACCCCTTTTTCAAATCCTGGATTCCATTTTGAAGTTACTTCTCTTATACCAAAAGTAGTTTCATTAATATCGTGATTAACTTGCCCCTCTTTTAATGAGATTTTTGCTTGATAAAGATTTGGATCCCCCAAATCCCAAGGCCACCATAATTTTGGATTATCTATATGTATTGTTTTGGTAACTTTATGAGTTCCTCTTGTAATATTTTCATTAAAATTAAATTCTAATTTTTCTGATTCAAAATTCTTTCCTTCTAGAGAAATTATAAAGTTCATTTTCTTTGATGCATCATCTGTATTCTCAATGGTCATTTCCATTGTAACATCAGCCGAACCATTCTTATTAATCTTAGTTTTTGCATACACATCTTTAAATCGCACTTTCCCACTTCGTACCATTTTAACGGGTCTCCAAATCCCCATAGGTGCAATATCTCTCCAATAATCGCCAAACCAAGGTGTTTTTTTTCCAGCTACTAATGCATTAACTTGGGGAGCTGGATTTATTTTAACTATCAACATATTCTGCCCTTTAAGGTAATCATGATTGTTTATTCTCAAGTAATCATTTACATTAAAGGAAAATCCTGAAAAAGCCCCTTCATTTTTACCGAGATAATGACCATTTAACCAAACTTCACAACTATAATCTACCCCTTCAAAAACAATATCTACTACTTGATCTTCAATTCCCTCTGTTACCTGAAACTGATAAGCATACCACCATTCGTACTGCTGTACCCATTGCGCTTTAACACTGTTCCTACCAAAGTAGGGATCTTCAATTGCTCCAGCCTTCCATAAATCGGTATAAACATCTCCCGGTACTTCAGCATTATTCCATACTAAAGTTTCGATGTCTTCTGAAGGAAGCTTATGAAGACCTCTTTTGATTCCTTCCCCAGGAAGCATCATTTTCATTCGCCATTTCATACCACTAAAATCTCTCTCGAATTGATTACTTTCTTGATGTGACAATGTAGTATTTGGTTGTCCATACATATTGGCTGTAGAAAGCCCAATAATTATGCATAGTAATAATATTTTAAAACTTATATATTGTTTACTCATAATTTAAATAATTATTTACTTTACAAATATTTTAAAAATGTTTGAATTTTTCAAATATAAAAATATTATTTATATTTAAATATAAATTTAGCAATGAATAAATACAAAGCACCCGCATTAGAAAAAGGTTTAGATATTTTGGAATATCTATCCAATAAAGCGCTACCTCAAACACAAACTGAAATAGCTATAGGATTGAACAAGAGTCCCAATGAGATATATAGGATGTTAGCTTGCTTAGAATATAGAAAATACATCCAAAAGCTTTCTACTGGTCAATATGCATTATCCATGAAAATGTATCAATTATCACATAGACATAGCCCAGTCGAAGGTTTAACTCGCACTGCAAAACAACATATGGACGATTTGGCTAATAAAACAAATCAATCCTGTCATTTAAGCATATTACATTACGGAGATTTACTTGTTGTTTCTCAATCCAAAAGTCCTGGTTCCGTATCTTTGTCTATAAAAGAAGGAAGCTTGTTTCCGCTGTTACAAACATCTTCTGGAAAGGTGCTCTTAGCTTTTGAAAATGAACAAAAAAGAGAGCATTTACTGGAATCTAATCCATTTTACAATTCTCAAAATTCAACTTTTAAAAAACAATTTCTTAAAGATCTACAAAAAATAAATAAAAGTGGGCATAACATATCTAGTAGCGAATTAACTTTAGGAGTTACAGATATTGCAGTGCCTATTTTTGGAATTAATAATGAAATTCTATGTGTTTTGGCTATCTCTAGCATACAACCTATCACCAAAAATGTAGATACTACTTTACTATTGAATGAGCTAAAAAATACAGCTACTAAAATTAATAATGAATTAGGTTGACCATATTTTAAAAGAGGCTTTTATAATAAAAGCCTCTTTTAAAAAGCTAACTAGCAACTAAATCTATAATAACTACTTATAAACTCCATTAACTTCCAGTAAATACTATCTTTTTATGATTCTCTATTTACCCCCTTCTTCGCCTTTACCAACATGATATCCTATTTTCCATGTTGAAAATCTTCTAATGTATTGATAATTATAATCTTGATATTCATGTGTTAATCCCCATTTAAGAATCCCTATCGGGTCTTCATCTGTTTCTAAAGTTCGATTAAGACCTATTGCATGAGGTGCTCCTTTAATTACACTTTTTATTTCAAAATTAATTCCATCTGGAGCCCATTGTACTGTATTTTTTTCTGGTCCATCCGTAGTTATCAAAGAAGCGATACCTCCGTTGTATTTCCAAACACATATTTCATGTCCACTATTACTTATGGGATTGTAGGGCGATTTTACATACGGCCCTTTTGGATTATCTGCTATAGCCACACCATGCCTAATCTGTCTACCACCAAATGTAATTTCTTCCCCCATTTGTTCTCCTTTATAATACAAATAGAATTTACCATTAAAGGGTATTATACATGGATCATGTACTTTATGGCTATCAAAATCTCCTTTCTTTTCCACCTTAAATCTATTGTCTTCATCGCCTTCCCATTTGCCATTATCTGCTGGGCTTAATATAGGTTCTTCACTTTTAGTCCACGGGCCATCTGGAGAATTAGACCAAGCCAAACCTACTTGATTTTTAACTCGTACATTGTAAGGAGATTTTACCGTTTGGTAGCATAAGTAATAAATTCCATCATATTCCATAATTTCTGTTGTAAATACAGACCTGTCATCATAAGAACCTTTTTCACCCCTCGCTACAGCTATTCCCTCTTCTTTCCAAGTCCATCCATCTTCTGAAGTAGCATACCAAATATCGCAACGGTCCCACGGAAAAACTTTTTCATTTTCAATATCCCCTGCAAATCCTTGAGTTGGTCCAACAGATTTTGAATACCATACATAGTACTTTCCATTATGCTTAATCATAGCACTCGGGTCTCTCCTAACAACCCCTTCTTCGTAAGCTAAATCTCCTTTTAAATCTTCAATCTTATATTCAAAAAACCAATCATTCCCTAAATCAGTAGACCATTTTAAAGCTCTTTTAGATGCGGCACTTAAATGATTCGGGTCTGTAATTCCTAAAAAATCAATCTGTTCAGCCGTTGGCACAACAGAATCACTTTTCTTTGAAATATTGTCTTCTTTATTATCATTAAAAGATTCTTGACATGAAGACATCATTAGACATAACATCCATAAACTTGTTAAACTATATTTTATTTTCATACTATAAATTTTAAATTATACTATTATTTCTAAAGAAAAGCAGTAACTAAAACCCCTATAACCATTGAGACCAAGCCTAAATACAAGAACGTTTTTGCTTGTTTTGGGGCTTTTATCCACTCTAAGGTTAATATCCCAGCTATTACAGCTACTACCACCGACAATGTATTAAAAATAGCGTACCCAATAGACCCTCCATGAGCTCCTAAAACAAATGAAGAATATGCAAAAATAATAGAGGCTGTAAAATTTAATATCGCCATTAAAATAGCTAATAACACATTTCTACCGGCTTCTTTAACCTTAAAGCTTGACCACATCTGCTTTTTAGTGAGAACAAATATAAAATAAGGTATCACAAAAATTCCTCCAGATACATACACTATAAACATAGAGCACACAGAAGCTAACCAACTTGGGTTTCCATTTTTAAGTATCACATTTCCAATAATATTCTTTGCTGCTTGCCCATTCATACTAATTTCTAGAGCAACATTAAATCCTGTGGCCAATATACCTCCTATGACTGCTATTAATATACCAACTAACATAGATTTTTGCTCCCCTACTTCTACTGTTTTATTCTCTTCCTTCTGTCTTAAAATTCCAGCCCGACCATTAAAATATATTCCCAATAAAATAATGGAAATCCCAAGTAAAATAGGCCATACTTCAGTTGAGTATGGCAATCCATTAAAATACCAAGGCAGTAGGGAGCCAACGCAAATAATTGTACCTATAAACAATGAAAACCCTAATGACAAACCAATATAATCTATTGCCTTCCCCCATAACATCATGCCTACACCCCATAAAAATCCTGGAACCAGCATACGGAACAATAATGGATATCCAATATCTGATAATACTTGTCCGAAATTATTAATCATAGTAAAAGCAACAATGGATGGTATAATCCAAAGCATAAATAGAAATGCTATACTCCAAGTGTTTTCGTAAACATAATTTTTAACATACTTCTCTGGCATGGCAAAAAAACCCAGCATAACCCCTGCTGAAATGGCTAATAGAATTCCGATCATAATATTTCTGTTTGGTTTAGTTAATTCTTAAGATTTGCTCTAAAAGTTAAATTTAAATACCGTAGAACTTTTAAAGATCTCTCCTGCTTTAGTTATCGATTTCGGAGAATTTTCAATATTTGGTCCATTAGGATACCGATGGGTTTCACAACAAAACCCACGATACTTTCCAAATTGTTGACCATTTTCTCGTTTCAATTTATTTGAAGTATACTTCCCAGTATAAAATAACATACAAGGCTCTGTGGTATGCACCTCAATACTACGTTTATTAGAAGGATTTCTTATAGTTGCTACATGTACTAAACTATTAGTAGTATTTATTAGATAAAAGTGTTCAAAGCCATCCTTCATAACTTCATGAATATCTCCTATACGTTTTTCATCTGTTAAATCTTCATAAGTCCCTTTTAAGTCAATTACTTCCCCAGTAGCAGCTCCCGTTTCATCTATTACTAATTTTTGATTTGCATTAATTTTTATAAAATGATTTTCTACCGTCTCTGAAAATGCAGACAAATTAAAATAGGTATGATTAGTTAAGGACAATGGTGTATCTTGGTCTGGAGTAGCTTTATAAGAAATTGACAACTCGTTTGCGTTGTTTAGAGATATATGTACCACCACTTCTACATTTCCCGGAAAACCTTCTTCTAAATTGGTGCTTTTAAGACTCATTTCAACACCACAATCATCTCCGTCTACAACTCTAGCGTTCCAAACTTTCTTATCAAAGCCTTGAACCCCACCATGTAAATTGTTTTCACCAGCATTTTTTGCCAAAGCATACGTTTTTCCGTTTAAACTAAAAGTGGCATTTTTAATTTGTGAACAATAACGCCCAATTGTGCCTCCAAAATAAGGTGAGTTTTCAAGGTAATCATCAGAGAAATAACCCTTCAAAGAATCGAAACCGCAAGTAATGGTATGTAAATCTCCTTGTACATCGGGGATTCTAACAGCTGTAATAGTAGCACCATAATTAGTAACAGAAACCTCCATCCCGTTATTATTTACCAAAGTAAATAAGGTAATATCTTGTTTTTCTATATTTCCAAAATCTGTTTGTTTCGTCTTCATAAGAGTTCTAATTATTTCTGTTCGTAAGAAGCTAATTTTTTCCAATTAAAAATCACGCCAACACCTGGATAATCTGGAGCTACAGCTCTATAGTTTTCTACCACCAACGGACGTTCTGTATATTGGTCTATTGGAAAACTATGTACTTCCAACCACCCAGAATTAGATTGGGAAGAAACTAAACTTACGTGCAACTCCTGCATTCCATGGGAGCATACAGGGATATCATTTTTATGAGCCAATCTAGCAGCAGCTAACCAACCCGTTATTCCCCCACAATTAGAAGCATCTGGCTGTACATAAGCTAATTTAGCTTGCTCCATGGCATATTCAAATTCGTGGATGGTATGCAAATTTTCACCCATAGCCAAAGGAAATCCAGTAGCATCTACAATTTCTGCATAACCTTTATAATTGTCAGGGATAATAGGCTCTTCAAACCATGTTATATTTTGGTCTTTAAAACCTTCAATTGCATTTATTGCTTGCGCTACCGTCATAGAGTAGTTTGCGTCTACCATAAAGGTTACATCTGGGCCAATAAGCGACCTTACCGCTTTGATTCTATCTAAATCTTCTTCTAAATTCTCGCGTCCAATTTTAATTTTTACTGCTGAAAAACCGCTGTCTAAATATCCTTGTATGTTACTCAGTAGTTTTTCTTTTGAAAACATTAGATCAATTCCTCCACAATAGGCTTTACATGTATTGGATGCACCTCCAGCCATTTCCCATAAAGGCTTATTGACTTTTTTACAACGAATATCCCATAGTGCAATATCTACCGCCGAAATAGCAAACGATGCAATCCCTCCACGTCCAACATAGTGAATGTGCCATTCCAAAAAATCGTAAATCCCTTCAACATCATCCCCATCTTTTCCTAATAAAACTTCTTCAAAATCGTTTATTATCATTGCTTTAATAGCCTGCCCTCCTTTTCCACCAGTATAAGTATATCCTGTACCTTCAGTGCCATCATCCAGTGTAATAGTTACGGTAATTAGTTCGAAATGATAATGATCACCATGCTTAGCATCGGCCATAACCTCAGGCAACGGCACCTTAAATAATCTAGTTTTTATATTTGAAATTTTTGAACTCATGTTAATTCCAATTTTTATGTGTCATTATCACTCCAACAATCAATCATTACAAAAAGTACAAAGGTTCGTAACGGTTTCCTTACCTTCATTCATTTTATCATAAGTAATAACAACGCATTTCCTTTATTTAATTTTTATGTTTTAGATAAAATGTTTTCTTCTCTAAATATTGCTCGAATCCATACTTACCATCTTCTCCTCCTGAACCAGATAATTTATATCCATTATGAAATCCTTGATGTTGCTCTCCATGACCTCTATTCACATAAACTTCTCCATATTCTAATTCATCATTACACTTCATAATAATATTCATATCGTTGGTAAAAACCATTGCTGCTAAACCATAATCACAATCATTAGCATATCCTATTACTTCATCAAAAGTTTGAAACTTCAATACTGGTAAAATAGGTCCAAAAGACTCCTCATGAACAATAGTCATATCTTGAGTAACATTGGTTAAAACCGTTGGTTCAAACCAAAATCCATTTTCAAATTGAGTTCCCTCTGGTTTTTTTCCACCAGTAGCTATTTTAGCTCCTTCTTTAACACTAACAGCAACCAAACGCTCCATGTTTTTTAATTCCGAAGCATTTACTTTTGGTCCCATATCGGTATCTTCTAACATAGGATCTCCTACTTTTAAAGCCTTTACTTTTGCTATAAATTTCTCCATGAAAACATCATAAATAGCTTCATGAACATACATACGTTCATTACAAGTACAAACTTGACCGCAGTTGTCAAAACGAGAATGTAAGGCACTATCTACTGCAGCATCAATATCGGCATCTGCAAATACTATAAATGGGGCTTTCCCTCCTAATTCTAATTGTACATGCGTTAGGTTTTGTGCAGCAGTTCTAGCAATTTGTTGCCCTACGGGAGTAGATCCTGTCATAGTAACCATTTTTGTTATTGGACTCTCTACAAGCACATTTCCCATAGCTTTTCCTGGCCCTGTAAGAATATTAATTACCCCAGGAGGAATTCCAACTTTATTAGCTAGATATCCTAACTCTAAAGTTGCTAATGGAGTTTCTGAAGTTGGTTTTATTACAATTGTATTTCCTGCCACTAATGCTGGACCTAATTTACGTCCGGCCAATGCTAACGGAAAATTCCATGCTGTAATTGCTACTACAACACCTCTTGGGATTTTTTGTATCCATATTTGTTCGTTTGGATTATCTGAAGGAATAATATCTCCTTCAATTCTTCGGGCACCTTCACAAGCATATTCTATAAAAGAAGCTGTTACTGCAACTTCTCCCTTAGCTACTTTTAGTAATTTTCCTTGCTCTTTTACTAAAAGTTTAGCCAGATATTCTGCATTTGCTTTGATTTCCTCTGCCAATTTATACAGATATTCAGCTCTTGTTCTAGCAGGAAGCTTTCTCCATTCTTTTTGAGCTTTATCTGCAGCCTCCAAAGCTTCCAAAGCTTCTTCCGCAGTCCCATTTTGTACTTTCCCTACTACTTCTCCAGTAGAAGGACATATAATATCAATAGTTTCTCCTGAAGTTGATGTTCTCCATTCCCCATTAATAAATAACTGATAATCTTTTATTTCTGCCATAATTAATAAATTTAATTCGTTGTATTTCTATACGTATCTATTCGCTCTATTGCTTTTGCTTCGTACAGATGTTTTAACATCCAACGGGGACGTTCTAAGCCGATTTCCCATTGAAAAAAGCGCTTATATAATTCCTTTACAAGTTCAGGATTGCTTGATGCTAAGTTATTTACTTCAGAAATATCTTGAGCTAGGTTGTATAATTCGGCAGGCCTATCTGGGTAGCGAATTAATTTCCAATCCTTATATCGTATTGCGCCACGCACTTCTTTTTTCCAAAACAAGGTTTCGTGGGGTCTTGCTTCATTCTTTCCGCTTATAAATGGCAGCAAGTTTACACCATCTATGTCGTTAATATTTTTTTCATTTCCTCCAGCTATCTGGTAAAATGTTGGTAATAAATCGAGTGTACTAATTGGATAATCGTACACCGTATTTTCTTTTAATTGTTTAGGCCAAGACATTAAAAACGGTACACGAATACCACCTTCTAAGTGGTTGGCTTTTGTTCCTCCTAAAGGTTTATTTGAAGAGGCATTGGTACCTGAAGGTCCACCATTATCATTGGTAAAAACTATGAGTGTATTTTCTCTAACACCCAGTTCATCTAACTTAGCTAATACGTTTCCGCAAGCACGATCAAGCCCTAGAGTCATGGCAGCTAAGGTTTTTCGTTTACCTTTTAAGTTTGGAAATTGTTTTAAATCATCTGGCCTGGCTTCCATAGGTGTGTGTACAGCATTAAAGGACAGGTACACAAAAAATGGCTGCTTTTGATTTTTTTCTATAAAATCTGTTGTAGCTTCAGCTAAAGCATCTGTTAGGTATAATTTAGATTCTTCAAAATTTCCAAAACCACGCTCTAAGCGATCTTCTTGTCTGTTATTTTTGTTGTTTTCATTGAATTCGTAATAACTTCTAGCACCACCTCTAAAGCCATAAAAAGTATCAAATCCACGTTTTGTTGGGTGAAATTTATCGGCGTTTCCCATGTGCCACTTTCCGAATAAGGCGGTTTTATAGCCTTGTTCTTTTAAATATTCAGGAAGTAACTTTTGATCTAAAGGTAATCCCATCTCATCACCAGTAGTCGCAGATGCACTCATGTACCCAGGCACATTATTTTCTTCGTAACCAAAGCGCTGTTGGTACTTTCCTGTTAGGATACCAGCACGAGAAGGTCCGCAAACTGCTGCAGAAACATAAGCTTGAGAAAATCGAATACTTTGGGATGCTAGCTGATCGAGATGTGGTGTTTTAAATTCTGAACTTCCTTGAAATCCGAAATCAGCATAACCTGCATCATCCGCTAAAATAAATACAATATTAGGTTGCTTCTGAGCAAGCGTGCTAACACACCAGCTCAAAAGCATAGAAAATAACATCACTTTTAAAGCATGTTTGATCTTTATCATTTTTCCTAATATTGATTTCATTTGTTTCTGAATTATCTACCCATCCATCCACCGTCAACTAAAACGATAGATCCGTTCATATACGCTGCTGCTTCTGAAGCTAAGAACACCGTTGGACCTGCAAAGTCTTCTGGTTCTCCCCATCTTCCTGCCGGAATTCTCGCCAAGATAGCATCTGCCCTTTCAGGATTATTTCTTAAAGCTTCTGTGTTATCTGTAGCAATATATCCTGGTGCAATCGCATTAACATTCACACCTTTTCCAGCCCACTCGTTAGCAAAAGCCATAGTTAATTGTCCGATAGCCCCTTTACTAGCAGCGTAACCTGGAACGGTAATACCACCTTGAAAGGTTAATAAGGAAGCTGTAAAGATGACTTTACCTGAACCTCTAGCGACCATGTCTCTACCAAACTCACGGGTTAAGATAAACTGCGCATTCTGGTTTACTTCAATCACTTTATCCCACATATCATCTGGGTGTTCGGCCGCAGGAGTACGTAAAATGGTTCCGGCGTTATTCACTAAAATATCTATTTGAGGATGGTCGTTTTTTACCGCTTCTATAAACTTGTATAAGGACTTTCTATCTGAAAAATCACATTGATACGCACTAAACTTTCTACCTGTAGCTTGTACATCTTTTTCAACCTGACTACCACTTAACTCTAAAGTTGCAGAAACTCCTATAATATTAGCTCCGGCTTCGGCTAAACCAATAGCCATTGCTTTTCCTATTCCTCTTTTACAACCCGTTACTAAAGCTGTTTTTCCTTCTAATTTAAATGTATTTAAAACGCTCATTTTTTATTTTTTATAAACTACAATCCATTAATACCTTCATTCCAGAAGGGTTTTTATCAATACTCTCAAAAACCTCTTGTATGTTACTAAGTGGTTGTATATCGGTAATCATTTCTTCAAAAGGCAATTCATTGGCTGTAATAAGTTCTATGGATTGTTCATAATCTTCTTTCTCATAAACTCTTGCTCCAATAAGACTCAACTCTTTCCAAAAAAACTTAAATAAGTCAACCGGTTTCTTCTCACCATGTATAGCTACCATTACAATTCTACCTCGAATACCTGCAACTTCACACATAACATCCAAAGCAGGTTGAACACCAGCAACTTCAAATACTACATCTGCTGCTTTGTTATCGGTTTTACTTTTTACATATTTCACCAAATCTTCTTCTATAGGATTTATCACATCAAAACCTAACGTTTTAGCTTTTTGAATACGAGTTGGATTTACTTCAGAAATAATAACCTGTGCTCCTACTTGTTTTGCCACCATAGCTACTAACATCCCTATTGGACCACCACCCAATACAACAGCTGTTTCTCCTTTAGTTAAACCACTTCTACGTACATCATGAGTTGCTACCGAAAGCGGCTCTATTAAAGCTGCCAATTTAAGATCGGTTTCTGGCTTTAACTTATGTAATACAAAAGCTGGAACATTCCAATATTGTTGCATAGCTCCTTCACTATCAATTCCTATAAATTTTAGATTTTCACATATGTGATTATAACCTTTATCAGAATCTTTAACTAATCTATCGTCTAGAGGTCTAACCACAACTTTATCTCCTTCGGAATAATTAGTAACACCTTCACCTATAGCATCTACAACTCCAGACATTTCATGCCCAATAGTTTCTGGAAAATTAACTCGTTTATCCATCATCCCATGGTAAATATGCACATCTGTACCACACACCCCAACATAAGCTACTTTTATACGTACCTCTCCTTTTGCTGGCGGTGTAATTTCTTTTTCTATAACACTAAAGGTTTTATTTCCTTGATATTGTGTTGCTTTCATAGTTTGAAATTTATTTTTTATTTAATTTAAAAGCATCTATATAAAGTGCTTGATTCGCTTTATTTTCAACTTTAATAAATACTTCACTTTTTTCTCCGGAATTAAATAGTAGTTCCTCCGAATTCCATTTATCTGTGGTAGTTAAGGAATGTTCCTTTATACCTATAATACTAAGTGTTGCACCTTTCTCTGAAGCTATATGTTTCCATTGAAGTCTATAATCTGAATTGGGAGAAACAGTTACTTTTTGGATTACGGATGCATTATTATTTACTTGTAGCGTATAGGCTTCTTGTAAATTAATCGAAGTATTAGTAACTACAGAAACCTCTCCCTTCCAATACCAATGGGTAAGTTCAGATTGATTAAAAGTTCCATTCTTCAATAGCCCCCCATCATAACTCTGTGTAGGACTATATGTTCTTACATAATCAATTAAATACTTATTTTTATTAGCATCATTTAGTTCTTCATCAGTAGCTACAATCGGAGGATCTTGAGAAGAACGCCAAGCATGATCTTCGATATCTATTATCATGAAAGCTTCTCGGTCTATTCCTAATCCCTCAGGGTCTTGAATATCGTCTGTTCTAATCTCATCTACTAAAACTCCATTATAATATATGTCTAATGTAAAAGGATCTTTCCAGTAGACCCCAAAACGATGAAAATCATTCCGCCATGCTTCCTCATTAGGTAAAGTATGATGCGTTTGTTGATTTATATCTTCTATTATGGTGTTCGATTCCTCATTTCTAATAAAAACATGCGTATTGGAAGAGGCTCGGGCAGCAAACCAAGTTTGGTCTGGACGATCGCTACCATAACATTCTAACACATCAATTTCTCTTTCATCATCTTCACTTAAAAACCAAAAATTTGAGGATAAAACTTGATTAGCAATCTTAGCTCTTACCTCTGAATATATTGGGTATTTTATTTTTTTCTTAGAAGAAATAACTCCGCAATATACTTGGTCTGTATTCGGTTTTCTTGATGCTGAAATAATTAAATTTCCATTACTAACTGCTGAATTTTCTGAAGTCCACTCTGTTAGTCCTGGCCCCTTCCAAGCATTAAAATATGTGTCGTTCCAGTTCTGGGTAAATTCACTTTGTTTGCCTTCATAATTAAATTCATCAGAAAAATCCCCTACTACCTCCCAATTTGTTCCAATAGGTGGGTTTCCGGTATTAGCTGGTACCTCTTTACTTCCATATGTATAACTTTCAGTAGGATCTCCTACTACTTCTTCTTCTGGTATTATTTCTTCATCTTCATTTACTGAACTTGAATCACAAGCGCTTATTTGAAGTAAGCAGAGCAGATATATTAAGATTTGAATTTTCATTATTTATTTAATTTTAATAATTGTTTCACCACTTTTCAATCCTTTTCCTTCAGCTGTAATTGCAATCTCTCCTACTTTATTTTGAGATTGAATAATTAACAGTGTTTTTCCATTATGGGTAGTGCTTTTATTGGACTGAAATTTCTCTATGTTTTTTTCCCATCCACTATCAACCCCAAGAATTTTTGCTGGGCCTTTTACAGAAAAACTCAAAGTACGATCGTCAACTTTTACAGGGTTTCCCTTGGAATCTAATAATTGAGCTACCACGTGTAACACATCGTAGTGATCTCCTTTAAGTTGATTTTTATCTACAGTTAATTTTATTTGCGACGGACTTGCTGCTGTGGAAATAGACTCTACTATAGTTTCTCCATTTTTTTCGCCCACAGCTTTTAAGGTTCCTTCAGAAAAAGGAACTGCCCATTTATAGATATGGTCGTCGAAATCTGATAAGTGCTTTTTCCCTAAACTCTTTTCATCTAGAAATAACTCTACAGTTTTACAATTGGAATAGAGTTCTACATTTATAATTTCTCCTTTATTATAGTTCCAATGGTTATTAACTTTCTGCCACGACCATAAAGCTTTTTTCCATGCTTCAGGATCTTTAGGAACGATATTTCCATTTTCGTCAATTGTATTTAACGATTTTTCAATATTTTGCGTAGCAATATAAATGGTTGGTTTTTCTGTCCATAAAGACTTAAACATATAATAACTTCCCCTAGGAAATCCTGCCGTATTTAACAATCCAGACGTAGAAACTCTTACTGGCCAGGGTTCTCTAATTTCTCCCATGTAATCTATTCCAGTCCATAAAAAAGTTCCTGCAATAAACGGACGTTCCATTACAGCTTTCCACTCATGGTACTGTCCTAAATTCTCTGTGCCCATAATAGGCTTATCGGGATAATTTTTATGTCCATAATCGTATAAAACTCGACGATAGCTATACCCCACAACATCTAAAGCTTCGGTGTACCCCGATAAATGACTTGCAGATGGTAAAATTAAATTGGCAGTTACTGGTCTAGTGGTATCTAACTCCTTTATCCATCTTGATAATTTTTTTGCTGTTTGTCCTATATCGTATTTACCTTTTGGTAAGGTTTCCAATTGCGTTTTTATTTCTTCAGGACTAAAGGGAGGTTCGGACCAAAAGTAATTTCCTTTCCAACTCATATTGTCAAAAAAACCTGTCGCACTAGCATTTCTAGGATATGTCCACTCTATCTCATTTCCAATACTCCATTGTATAATAGAAGGATGATTTCTATGACTCTTAATAATTGCCTTTAAATCTTTTTCAGCCCATTCTTGAAAATGTTCAGTATAACCTCGGGTTACATAATCTTTATCTTGTTCGTTTTGATTAAAGCGTTTATCTTTTGGGTTATCCCACTCATCAAACATTTCATCTTGAACTAAAAGCCCCATTTCGTCGCATAAGTCTAAGAATTCTTGAGAAGCTGGATTGTGAGAAATCCTAATAGCGTTGCATCCCCCTTCTTTTAATATTTTTAATCTACGTTTCCAGACTCCTTTTGGAACGGCAGCTCCTACTAAACCTGCATCATGATGTAAACAAACTCCTTTAATTTTTAAATTCTCTCCATTTAGAAAAAAACCTTTTTTCGGATCAAACGATATAGTTCTAATCCCAAAAGTAGTTCTCTTTACAGCTACTGTATCCTTATCATTTATTATATAGGTTTCAGCTTTATATAGGTGTGGAGTATCTATGCTCCAAAGTTTTGGTTTCTCTATTAATAGTTGCTGTATTAAACTTTTATCACTTTGCTTATTTATTGAAGAGTGTTCAGTTACGCTAGCAACTTTAATGTCTTCTTCATCGTAAATTTCAGTTACCAACTTAAACTCTTTTTCCGTAGAAAATTGATTGGTGACTTCAACATCAATCTTTACTTCTGCTTTCTGTTTCGTTACAGTTGGGGTGGTTATATAAGCTCCCCATACAGGAATATGCAACTTCGATGTCGTTATAAGTTGTACATTTCTATAAATTCCTGCTCCAGTATACCAACGACTATCTGCGTATCGAGAATGATCTACTTTAACTTCCATAATATTTGTAGATCCTACGTTATTTAGAAAAGGAGTTATATCATAATAAAAAGGAGAATATCCGTAGGGATGTATTCCTAACTTTGCACCATTTACATATACCTCACTATTGTTATAAATACCATCAAATAGTACATAACACATTTCATCTTTATTAACTGTAGTAGGAAAACTTTTTCTGTAGTAGCCATAACCCTCTCCATTTAAGTATCCAGTTGCTTTTGCATTATAAACTAAGGTTGAATCAAAATCATTTTCTACGATCCAATCATGAGGTAAGTTAACACTACGCCACTCTTGAGCACTTAAACTCTCAAATGAAGTGCTTTCTAAAGATTTTTGAAACTCCCATCCAAAATTAAAATCTGAAACACTTGTTTTATTTTCAGCTTTTGATTTCCAGGGTAGAAACATAATAACGCCAATGATAGCGGCTATAAAAATTAATAGATATATATGCTCTTTTTTCATGCTAGTTAATTGTAAATTTTAAATATTTTATCACTTTGAATTATTAGTTCTTGTTAATTGTTTTGAATTTCAGATTGTGGTACTAATATTAATGGTTACTCTACAAACAAATCCATCTTGGAAAAAGGATTCAAATTCCTATTGAATTGTAATCATCTAAAAAAATTCCTGATATAATTCCTCCAGCATTCCTAAAAAACTTTCGCTGTCTTTTTAATTATTGCCTCTATAATCATTAGGAGCCTCCACATCATTATCTTTTTAGTGTGAAACACAAAATTGAAGTAAATAAGTGCTATAAATGTTAAATTTATCTAGATAAAAACTAGACAAGACTGTATTTGTAATCGATATTAACTAGACAATTATTTAGTTTGTAGTTATACAATACACTTAGTCATTAAAAAATCATTAATTAGCAATTAATAAATAATAATTCTTATATATTGAAAAATACTCAATTATAAGACCATTAAATAATCAAATCATCATTAATTACAACCTAAAAATTATCATGCCAATAAAACTGCTTTTATGTATTTCGATAAGTAGCTTGATGTTCTTTACAAGCTTATCAGCTCAAACTAATAGACATATGGATTCTACCTTACAAACCGCCCGTAAATTAATTCATACGGATCCAGATAGTTCAGCGCATTATTTTCAGAAAAAAATTGAAGAACAACTACAAAGTAAAGACACCCTTAAAGTCATTCAAACTTTAATTGAACTTTCAACACTGTATGGACATAACCTTAATTACGGAAAGTCTTATGATGGTTTTTGGAAAGCTCTACTTTTAGCCGATACTGTAAAAGACTCTATCTCCATAGCCACTATTTATAATGAACTTGGATGGTTATATAGCTTTTATAAAAGGGATGAAAAAGCACTAAAATATTTTAATAAGTCCATAAATATTCATAAACAGTTGCTCCCCGAAAATATAAACATGAAGACTTATATACTAAGCGACTATTTTTCAATACTAAATTTATATAGAGTTAATAAAAAATATGAAATGGCAAAAAAGTATTTAGACTCGTGTAATATTATTGAAAGGCAAATTACACCTCCCATAAATAGCTTTTACATAAAAGCTGAAGATAGCTATTTACGGGCTATTAACGGCGATTTCGACATAGCTTTAGAGCAACTAAAAGAATGTATTGCACACTTCACAGACAACACTCCTTCGTATTTAGTTGTAATCAATGTATTGTTAGGTGATGTATACAGAATGAAAGGGAACTCCAAATTAAGTATAGCTCATTACAAAGAATCGCTTCGCCGTTCTGAAAATAGTAAGAGCCATCTCAATTACCAATTAAAGGCATATGAAGGATTAAAAAATATATATCTAGAGAAAAACAATTATAGATTAGCCTTCGATTACTTAGATAAGGAGACGAATTTAAATAATAAAATTTTTGGATTCCAGAGTGAAAATAGCAAACACCTAATAGAAATAAAGGATCAATTTCGTTTGGAAAAAGAAAGACAAAAAGATCTATTAAATAAACAACTCATAGAGAACTATGAGCAAGAGGACAAAATATGGTTATTAAAATCTATTATCTTATTCCTCCTTCTCATATCAATCTCATTCTATGGATTCATCGTAATCAGACAAATAAAACTAAAACATAAAAGTGAGAAGAAAATGCTTGCTGAAAAGCAAAAATTAAAACTTCAGAAGAAAAACGAGGTCTTAGAGTTAAAAAATAAAGAGTTAACTCAAGCAGCACTTCGTCTCATTGAAAAAGATGAATTTATATCAGGTATTCAGAAAAAAATAGAATCAGCAGGAGATTCTATAAATAGAAAAGTAATACTCCGAGCCTTAAAATCCTTTCAAGGATCACCTTCTAAAAACTGGTCAGAGTTTGAAGCTAGGTTCACGGCTATCAATCAGAGCTTTTATGACAGCTTAAAAGAGAAATTTCCTCACCTTACTCAAACAGATCAAAAAATATGTGCCCTCGTTCGCTTAAACTTCCCTAGTAAGGACATGGCAAGATTACTTGGTATTTCAGTAGAAAGTGTACACACTTCCAGATATAGACTTAGAAAAAAATTAAACTTAAGAAGAGAAGATAATCTAGAAGATTTTATCAATAAATTTTAAGCGTCCTCATTCTTAATATTTTGTTAAGTAAAGTTAGTAAATGAGTAAAAAATAAAAACCACTACTTCTAATTATTTTATTTACAAATACTTATGAAATAAATAAAATAAACTTGTTCATTAGAAATCTAGTTCAAAATAGAGAGTTATTTAGTTTTGTACAGTTTAAGTCTAGTTAAAATAAAACAATTATTAGGTAATATTAGCAACATTTGTGAAAATAACTAACTTAAACAAATGATTTTATGAAAATTAAATTACCTGTAAAAGGGAAACTTAAATCGCAAATGCTCTTATGGGTTTTGCTGTTTTCTGTTACCCTTACGTATGCACAAACCAAAGAAGTAAAAGGAACGGTTAAGACAGATAACATGCCTCTTGGAGGCGTAAATGTTTTAGTAAAAGGGGCAAAAAATGGTACTGTCACCGATTTTGATGGTAATTATAGCCTAAATGTTTCAAATGATGCCATTTTAGTATTTAGCTATATTGGTTTTAAAAATAAAGAAGTTTCCGTTCAAGACAAAAGTATTATCAATATTTCTTTAGAGATAGATGCATCCGATTTAGAAGAAGTAGTGGTAGTAGGATACGGAACACAAAAGAAAAAAGAAGTTACTGGGGCTGTAGTTAGTGTGGGAGATGATGTTATTAAGAGAACAGCCACATCCGATCTTGGAGCCGCCCTACAAGGTCAAGTAGCTGGAGTTAATATTCAAGCTAGCAGTGGCCGTCCTGGAGAAGCTGCCAATGTACAAATAAGAGGACTGGGATCGGTAAGTTCTAACGCTTTAGGACCTCTTTATGTTGTAGATGGCATACCTTATGAAGACAATCCTAACATCCAGCCAGAACTAATAGAATCTGTAGATATTTTAAAAGATGGAGCTGCCGCTTCAATATATGGTACTCGTGCTTCTAATGGGGTGGTTTTAATTACAACCAAAAAAGGAAAAGCAGGAAATATTAAAGTAGACTTTAGCACCTATACTAGTATACAAGATATTACCTCAGGGACTCCTTTGATGAACACTCAACAGCAAATGTATGAAGAAGAAGTAAAGTTGGAAGCATTAGGAAGAGATCCGTTAATTTTCTTTTTCAACCCAAATGCTTTAGACTATGATACTGATTTCGTGGATGCTGTTCAGAATGATGGAGCCCCAATCAGAAATTATAATTTAGGAATCTCAGGCGGAAGTGAAAACCTTTCTCTTAGTTTAAATACAAATTATTTTAATCAAGAAGGAGTATTGATTAATTCAGGGTTTAATAGATTAAGTACCAGATTTACAGGAGAGTTTAAAAAAGGTCGTTTTAAAGCTTTTGCTACAATAGGATATACTGATGAAAATACAGAGCAAGAACCTTGGGCGCTTTATGAGTATTCTATAGCTCAAAGGCCTTGGCAACCACCATTGAGTGGATTAAATAAAGTAGGCGGAAATGGTGTTGAAATACCTGTAAGGAATGCTATACTTTATAGTTACTTATCTCAGCAATTAGAAAACATAGACAAACGCAAAACTGAAAGTGTAAATATTGCCGCCAACCTCCAATACGAAATATTTGATGGTTTTACCTATAAAATAAACTTAGGTAGAAATACTTGGGAATACAAACGTAAATTTTTTCAACCTCAATATTTAGTATACGATGCCGATGGATTAAACCCAACAGCATCTAGAGAGCAAGCTATTTTGAATGAAGATTTTATTTGGACAGAGAGAGATGTAATAGAAAACCAACTTACTTATAAAAAATCTTTTGGAAACCATAATTTTGATTTACTTGCTGTTCTGTCCTATGAGAAATTTACTTCCAATACACTCGGAACAGGGGTAATATATAGTGAAGAAGCCGGAAATGGTTCTCAGACGTTAGGAACTGGAAGCGAGCCAATATCCCCAAATACTTATAACGACGAAAGAAGACTTGCCGGAAAACTAGGTAGATTACAGTATAATTTTGATGAAAAATATTTATTATCAATGAGCTACAGACGTGATGGTTCTTCTAGATTTTCACAAAGCAACCGCTATGGGAACTTTTATGGATTTTCAGCTGGGTGGAACATTCACGAAGAGAAATTTTTTGAAAATGTTACTTTTATAAACCAATTAAAGTTAAGAGCTAGTTGGGCTGAGCTAGGAAATCAAAATATTTCTTCTTACTCCTATGTTCCTGTAATCGAGAGTGGTGTAAATTATCCTTTTGGGGCGAATGAAGAGTTAAATTATGGTCTTACACAAAGAACTTATGTAGATCCTGATATTAAATGGGAAACTACTATCTCTAAAAATATTGGTATTGATTTAACAATGTTCAAAAACAAAGTAAATTTTACTGCTGATTTATATGAAAACCTTAAAGAAGATATGCTCTTAGAAGAAAGACTTCCTTCTTCAACAGGAACATACCAGCCTCGGGCAGATGGTGTTTATGATACTAAGGTAGTAAATGCCGGAAACATGGTAAATAGAGGTATTGAACTTGCTATTAGCTACAAACATCGTTCTGAAAATGGTAATTTTGGTTATACAGTGAGTGGTACTTTTACTAAAAATCAAAATGAAGTAACCGATTTAAATGGGGTAGAAAGAGGTTATGCTAATGGTAGACCTGCTTTATCTCTAGGACCAAATATAGATTACACTACTTATCTGGCAGAAGGCTATGAAGCGGGTGCTTTCTTTTTGGTTCAACACGATGGTGTTATTAAAACGCAAGAGCAGCTAGATGCTTATAAAACCATCAATCCTAGTGCTCAATTAGGAGACATGATGTATAAAGATATTGATGGAAATAATGTTATTGATGATAACGATCGTGTTTATGCAGGGTCTGGACAAGCAGAGTTTGAAGCAGGTTTAAGTTTGAATTTAGACTATAAAAATTTCGATTTCTACATCCAAACATACTATTCTCAAGGAGCTGAAATTTATAATGGAGCAAGATATTATGCATATACCCAAGGGAGGCATCTAGAGCAATATTACATGTGGTCTCCACAAAATCCAAACTCCGATATCCCTACTGATCGCGAAGATGCATTACATAACAATATTAGAGCTAGATCGGATTACTTTATAGAGGACGGTAGCTACTTAAGAATTAGAAACATGAGTTTAGGTTATAGCTTTAAAAACATACCTACATTGGGGATGCAATCGGCTAGAATATACCTATCTGCTACCAATCCATTCACTTTTACCAATTACGATGGTTATGATCCTGAGGTTGGTGGAGACGGAATTTTTACTAGAGGAATTGACCGAGGAAACTATCCTGTGGCTAGACAATTCCTCCTTGGCGTACAATTACACTTTTAATATTTGATCTTTATTATTATGAAAATATCTAGAAAATATATCACAGTATTATCTACCATTGCCTTTTTTATTACAAGTAGTTGCGATGAAGATAAATTTTTAGAACTTGAAAACCCAAATGCCATTACAACAGATACCTTTTGGGAAACCGAAAACCAATTTAATAGTGGACTTACTGCAGCATATGGTGCACTCCAATTTCAAAATATTAGTGGTGGAGAATTACAGTACGAAATGGCTCTAGGAGATATTGCTGGAACAGAATCATGGTATCGCCCAACTGCATTTAGAAACTTAACATTTACAGATGCTACATATTACGTAGTAGATAAATGGAATGAATTATATATAGGTATATTTCGTGCTAATCAAGTTATACAATACATTCAAGAGGCAGACGACTCTAAATTTACAGGAAATAGTAAATTAGAGATTGAAGCACAGGCAAAATTTTTAAGAGCTTTCTTCTATTTCCAAGTAGCCAATACTTATGGCGGAGCAGTTATACATACCAAAGTAGCAGAAACAGATGAAGAATTAAATCAACCGTTTGCTAGTATTGCCGATGTAAACAATAATGTAATCATACCCGATCTTGTGTTTGCCAGAGAACACTTACCATCCGAATGGAGTAGCGATAATGAAGGTAGAGCTACATGGGGAGCAGCCACTGCCCTACTCGGAAAGATTTATTTGTATGCTGAAGATTGGCCACGAGCTGCTTCACTATTTAAGGATATTATAAATTCGGGAATTTATGAATTGACTCCTAACATTATGGACAATTTTACAGACGAAAATGAATTTAATAGTGAATCAATTTTTGAAGTTGCCTATTCTGCTGAGTTAAGACCTGGTGTACCTGGAGCTGCTGTAGACGACAATCCCGACGAAACAGGTGCTGAAGCTTCTACAATGGCAAATGCATTTGGACAATTAAATTTTGGCGGGTTTAACACTTTACTTCCGACTTATTATTTGCATGAATTATTTGTAAACGACGAAATAGATCCTACAAATAGCATTAATGATGGTAATACGTTCTCTAAAAGAATGAATTCTAGTATCGTACCTATAAATGGGGAAGGATTATATTATGGTTTAGAAATTGGTGAAAAAGGAGGATGGGCCTTTGGTCAGAGTGCTTATATTAAAAAATTCACCAATTGGTACGATCTTAAATCCGAAGACAGTAATTCTCGTTCGGGGATAAACTTTAGACATATACGTTTAGCTGATGTATATCTTATGTATGCCGAAGCAGTAATAAACGCTTCTGGAGACTATACTACTGCTATTACTTACATCGATATGGTGCGAAGTCGAGCAGGTGTGAAAACATTACAACAATATATGGATGAAAACGGAGGGAGTTTCCCTCAGTTACATGTTAGTATTCAAGTAAATGGATCCCAGCCAATGGTCCCTGCGAACGCGGCAAATGTACTTAAACACATTCAACGAGTAGAAAGACCTCTTGAACTTTGTTATGAGGGACATAGATGGAAAGATTTAGTACGTTGGGGAATAGTTGCTGAAGTTTTTCAAGAACTAAGATCAAATGAAGTCTGGAGAGAGAATCATCTAGAAGAATTAGAAATTTCTGAAGACGGGATTGCTCCACTTTTCATTAAAGAAAGAATTCGTCCAGATTTCTTCTTGGCTGCGGATAACTATACCCCAGAAGCACATAATTACCTCCCGGTTCCATCACAGGAATTACAAACTAATGATCAAATTAACAACTAAAACTTATAACAAGATGAAACCTATATTCATAGATAAAATATACTGGTTTATAGCTTTTTCTTTTTTATTCATTACTGCTTGTAGCGATGACGATAAAATAGAGCTCATAGAACCGAGTCAACGGGTGATTTTTACCTCAGAAATGGACTTTGAAAATAAAATTGAAGTAAATAGTGAGATGTCTTTCGGAGATGTTTCTGCAGGTGTAGCTTCAAGAACATGGACTTTTCCTGAAGGAGTTGCCGATATTCTTAATTCAGAAAATGACAATACTTCAGCTGAAGAGAACCTAAAAGTAAGATTCAGAAAAACAGGAAAACACAATGTAAAACTTCATCAAACATTTAAAAAAGACGCATATGTTGGCACTACACTAAAAGGGAAAGAACTAGATACCACCATTGTGGTAACAGTACTTAGCCCCGTTACTGCTAATATAAAAGCTAATTATATAAATAAAGATGGATCTATAGGTGCAGCCTTAAAAATCCAAAACAACGCTGAAAATGAGGTAACAGCTAGCAGGTCCGTTCAGTTTACATACGTCATCGAAGGGGAGCCAGAGGCGTTTTTGTGGGAGTTTGAAGGTGGCGACCCAGCTGCTTTTGAAGGAACAGACGAAAATTTAGCTGTAAAGTACAAAAAGCAAGGAGTTTACGATGTTAGCTTTGTAGCCTCGAGAGAAAGACCGTTTGGAGGAGATACTCTTACATTAAAAAACTTGATAAAAGTAATCCCTTCTACCGACCCTGTTGAACTAGAAAGTGTAACTAGTAAAAATGGCAATATTGCCTTAGTTTATAGTAGAGAAATGGATGGGGCGACTTTAAACGCAACTGATTTCTCAATTACATTAGAGAATGGAGAAACTATTTTATCTCCTACAATAAGCACAATTTCAATAGATGATGAAGAAGGAAACATTGTGTTATTATCTTTAGGTAATGAACAAATCTATAATGACGATATCATAAAAGTATCATACACGGCTGGAGTTATGGCTACTTTAGATGGTGTGCTAGCAGATAATTTTACTGAAGAACAGGTAATATTTAACAAAGTAAATATCTTAAAAGAATCTTCAGAATTTGATTATAGCTTTGAGAGCTTTACAGCTACGAATTGGCCATATATGTCCTGGGGAGCACCTTGGGATGCGTATACTTTAGAAATTTCTGGTGCACAAGCCCAAGATGGAAATAAGAGTGCCTATGTAGAAATAAACCCTGGAGGAGGAATGATTGTTGGACATAAAGATAATTCGGGCAATGAGATTACTTTCCCTGTAGAAGCTGGTAAAACATATGAGATTGGGGTTTGGGTTTATGTTACAAATCTTGGGAATATCGATCCTTCTGGTTTCGATCCAGATTTAAGATTTTTCTGGTTCCCAGATACAGACTGGGCGGTAGTAGGAAACCCAACTTTCTCCAGTAATTTTACAGTCGGAGAATGGGTATATAGTGCTACTTTTGTCGAATTTAGTCAATCTGGAGATAAAACATTTCAAATAAGAGGAGCTAATGAAGCAAATGCTCAAACATTGAGTTTCTATATGGATAACATAAGCGTTTCCGAAGCGTCATTAAGACCATAAATATCATACACAAACAGTTTAATATTAGCTTGTCTATACATACTTTTATGTTATAGACAAGCTAAATAATTTAAATAGTAAATAAATTTGAAAAAAGTGATCACCTTCGGAGAGTTATTGCTCCGTTTATCTACAGAAAGACATTTACGTTTATCCCAAGCAAATTCATTTTTAGCCACCTTTGGAGGAAGTGAATTTAATGTGGCAGTATCCCTCGCTAACTTTGGAATAAACTGTGAATTTGTCACTAAAATACCAACAAATGAACTGGGTGAAAGAAGTTTGGAAGAGATACGAAGAAAAAATGTTAACACAAATTATGTAATAAAAGGAGGAAAAAGGTTAGGAGTGTATTTCCTTGAAACAGGGGCTTCTTCTAGAGCTAGTAATGTTTTATACGACAGAGAAGACTCATCATTTGCAAATATAACTTTAGAAGATATTGAATGGAACGAAGTTTTTAATGATGCCGATTGGTTTCACTGGAGTGGTATTACTCCAGCTATTTCCAATAACACAGCTTTAATTTGTTTAAAAGCATTAAAAGAAGCAAAAAAACGAAATATTACTATCTCATGCGATTTAAACTATCGCTCTAAAATGTGGAAATATGGTAAAGAACCACAAGAGGTTATGCCAGCACTTTTAAAATATACAGATATTGTTTTGGGAGATATAGATACTGCATGCTTAATGATAGGTCAACCTAAATTAAACCCAGATTATAACAATTTATCTAAACTTCCAGCGCTTTACGAAGAAATGCTTTCTAAATTCCCCAACATTCAAACAATGGCTACAACCCTACGCTATTCGGTTAATGCTTCTCATCAAAAAATTGGAGGTATTATATATAATCGTAAAGAAATTTTTAAAGCTACGCTACGAGAAGTTATTCCTGTGGTGGATCGTGTAGGAAGTGGTGATGCTTTCATGGCAGGATTAATTTTTGGACTACTCCGTGATGAAAAAAACTATCAATATAGCATTGATTTTGCTGCTGCATCATGTTGCCTAAAACATTCTATCTCGGGAGATTATAACCTCGTAAATATTAAAGAAGTAGAAGGGTTAATAAAAGGTAGTGGAGCAGCATTAGTAGCTCGCTAAAGTATTGGATTGCCAAAAGCTCATTCAAAATTATACTTTTAGAATAATCATAAAAAAAATACATGAAACATCGTCATCAAATATCACAACAAATAATAGCAACTGGACTCATCCCTTTATTCTATCATTCTGACCCTAAAACGGCAATAGAAATCATAAAAGCTTGCTATAAAGGTGGCTCAAAAGCGGTTGAATTTACTGCACGTGGAAGCAATGCTATTGAGGTTTTTACGGCTATTAGAAAATACTGCAATTTGAATTTACCTGATATGTTAATAGGAATAGGGTCGATAACAGATGCAGCTGCCGCCTCTTTATATATGCAATTGGGAGCCGATTTTATTGTTACCCCAGTTCTTAGACAAGACATCGCTAAAGTTTGTAACCGGAGAAAAATTCTTTGGATGCCAGGCTGTGCTAGCCTCACTGAAATTACCGCTGCGGAAGAGTTAGGTTGTGAAATAATAAAACTCTTTCCAGGTTCTCAGTATGGATCTCAATTTGTCAAAGCTATTAAGGGACCTCAGCCTTGGACACAGATTATGCCAACAGGAGGAGTTACTACCGAGCAACAAGATCTAGAAAATTGGTTTAATGCAGGAGTTTGCTGCGTAGGAATGGGTTCAAATTTAATTTGCAAAGAGCCTAATGGTAATTATAATTTCAAAGCCATTAGTAATTCTATACAAGCTACTATTAAAACAATAAAAGACCTAAGAAGTAAATAAAAGAAACATTAATCTATTTATAATTATTTAATGACAGAAATATGCAAATAAAATATGTTTGTCCTTTTTGGGGGCAGGAAGGCAGCTCACCACTTACTTTTATCACTAAGGTAAAAGATTCAGGATATGAGGCAATAGAAATGAATATTCCTCAAGAAAAAACTTTTGAAGAGGAGCTAAAAAAACTGATACCTAAATCTAATCTTGACTTTATTGGTCAACAATGGTTAGAACCAAGAAATGAATCGGTTAATTCTTATATCCAACGGTTAGAAAAAAGACTTTATAAACTAGCTGAATTTAACCCTATTTTTATCAATTCACATACTGGACGAGACTTTTATAGCTTTGATGAAAATTCAAAAATCCTAGAAAGAATTTTTCAATTCGAGGAAGAAACCGAAATACCAGTATACCATGAAACGCATCGAGGTCGTTTTAATTATTGTGCAAGAGCTTATGATAATTTTCAAAAAGTATTTCCTTCGTTAAAACTAACAGCAGATTTTACGCATTGGACAGTAGTTTCAGAAACGCTACTACACGACCAACAAGAAAGTTTAAATACAGCCATCGCTAATAGTTATTATTTCCATGCAAGAGTGGCAGATACACAGCGCTCTCAAATTTATGATCCGTTTACTTCTGAAAATGAACTTTATCTTTCTACATTTTTAAAATGGTGGGAGAAAATTCTGCAGACAGCTAAGCAAAATGGAAAGAAGAATTTCTATATCTGTCCAGAATTTGGCCCGGCACCCTATATGCAGACAATTTCCAATTCCTCGCAACCAGTGGTAGACCAATGGGAACTAAACATAGAAATGATGAAGTACCTTAAAAAAAAATTCACTAATACCATCTTATGATTATTATCTCATTTTTATGCTTTACCCTACTTGTTGCTATTATAGCATATTTTTCAACACTCAAAACGGATGAAAAAACAAATGATGGTTATTTTTTAGGAGGAAGATCCTTAACTGCTGGAGTAATAGCAGGGTCTCTCCTACTCACAAACTTATCAACTGAACAAATAGTTGGGTTAAATGGTCAAGCCTATTCCGAAGGTATTTTGGTAATGGCATGGGAAACACTAGCTGCTATTGCCATAATAATAACAGCAATCTATCTATTACCGAGATATTTAAAAGGTGGGATAACAACACTTCCCGAATTTTTAGCTAATAGGTATGACGAGAATACTAAAACTATCACTTCTGGATTATTTTTATTGGGTTATATCGTTATTTTATTACCTATCGTTCTCTATTCAGGATCTCTTGCTATAAGTACTATGTTCAATATTCCAGAGCTTATAGGGGTTTCTCAAAATACAGCATTATGGCTTTGTGTATGGAGTATTGGTATTATAGGTTCTATATATGCAATATTCGGAGGGTTAAAAGCTGTTGCAGTTTCAGATTCAATTAACGCAATTGGCTTATTAATTGGTGGACTTATGATTCCGTTTTTTGGTCTTATGTTTATCGGTAATGGCTCTATTTATGAAGGTATTGATATTTTACTTCAGGGAGCTCCAGATAAATTTAAAGCTTTAGGCAATAGCAGAAGCTCAGTTCCTTTTAGCACTATATTTACTGGTCTAATGCTAGTACAACTTTTTTATTGGGGCACTAATCAGGCTATTATACAACGTGCACTTGCTGCTAAAAACTTAAAAGAAGGACAAAAAGGTTTACTCCTAGCTGCCTTTATTAAAATATTAGGTCCCTTAATTGTTGTTCTACCAGGGATTATTGCTTTCTACATTTTTGGAGATAATTTAAAAACTCCAGATCAGGCATATCCGTTATTAGTAAATAAAGTCTTACCTACTCCATTAATTGGTTTTTTTGCTGCTGTATTATTTGGAGCTATATTAAGTTCTTTTAACAGTGCCTTAAATAGTTCTATTACACTATTTAGTATTGATTTTTACAAACAATTTTTTAATTCAAAAGCATCTGATATAGAGGTTATTAAACACGGAAAATATTTTGGCGTACTCTTGGCAATAGCTGCAATGTTAATTGCACCTTTAATAGTAAATGCTCCACAAGGTTTGTTCGGTTATTTACAAGAAGTTAATGGATGTTATACAATACCGATTCTATCCATAATCGTTGTAGGATATTTTACAAAAAGAGTCCCAGCAATAGCTGCCAAAATCGGTATAATATTGGGAGTTGGTTTGTATTTAATTTATTTATTATTTAAATATTTTATTCTAGATAAATCTTCCCTTCCTCATTTTTTACATATTCAGGCTATCATCTTTTTAATCAATATTTGTGTTATGTTACTTATAGGAAAACTATATCCTATGGAAAGGGAATTTAAATTGGAAGATATCGGAAAAGTTGATGTAACGCCTTATAAATACATGAAGAGTTTTGGCATTGCAATTGTGGTGATAGTAATAGCTATTTATTATTATTTCAGATAAAAAGGAGAATTATTTAACATCAAAAACTCAACGTATTACTATGAGTTTTTGATGTTTTAATCTAAGCTTAATTCACTTCTAAGCTATTATTTATGGGTACGGAAATATCCTTTAATTTAGCTTTGTCAACTCTAATCTTGTTTTTTAAAAATTTAGTTCCAAAAACATATGCTTTTGCATTATTAATGGCATCTACTGCCAATAAAGTTTCATCTTTAAAATACCACACAGAAATTACAGGTTTCTCCAAATCATCTTCTCTTACTATAACATCTGTATATCCATTTGCTAATCCCACTATTTGTAGTTTAATATCAAATTGGTCGGACCAAAACCAAGGTATTGTATCATATTTTATTTTCTTCCCTGCAATATTCAATGCAGCAATTTTAGATTGCTCTACAGCATTTTGCACAGACTCTAAACGTACATTATATCCATAATTTTTGTTATAATGATAGCTTACATCTCCAATTGCATAAATATGCTCATTCGAAGTCTGAGTATATTCATCGACCAGAATTCCATCAGAAATTTTTAATTCAGCTTTACTCGCAATAGTACAGTTTGGTTTTACACCTACCCCTAAAATTAAAATATCTACATCAAATTCAGTAGCATCATCGCAATAAATACGAATGGTATCATTATAATTTTCTACAGCAAAAACGTTTTTGCCAACCTGAATATCAACTCCATTACGCTTATGTAATTCTTGAAAAAAATTACTGATATAAGAGGAAGTAACTCTAGCTAAAATTCTAGACTCCCGCTCTAAAACGGTAACCTCAGCGCCCATTTTTTTAAGAGAAGCAGCTGTTTCTAACCCTATATATCCACCTCCGATAATTGCTGCTTTTTTTTTATCTGATTTAAAAAAAGCATTTTTAATGCTCGTAATATCTCCCGCTGTTCTGAGAGTAAAGACTTTAGAAATTTGCTTTAAACCCTCGATTGGAGGTATAATAGGTTTAGCGCCTGTTGCTAGAACTAGTTTAGTATATTCAAAACAAGTACCATCATATAAGATTATTTGCCTTTTTAAAGAATCTATCTTAGATACGGTTTTATCTAACAACAGCTTTATGTTATTTTTATGGTAACTCTCTAAAGGTTTTAATGACTGTAAATCTGCTGCTGGTTCATTTAGATACGTTTTAGATAATGGAGGTCTGTGATAGGGTAATTCGGGATCAGAATCTATTAAAACAACAGCCCCTTGCCAACCTTCTTTTCGCAATGCAAAGGCACAATTAACGCCTGCATGGCTAGCACCAATAATTACACATGTTTTTTCTTTTTTTTTCATTCGAAAAATTGATATCTATTTTGCAACTGTTAAAACAACTCCATCTAAATCATCCGTAATTTGTAATTGACAAGATAAGCGACTATATTCATTTACATTATCATCTAACTCTAGCATATCTTTTTCTATTTCTGTAGCTTCTCCAATTTTATCAAAGAATAATGGGTCTACATGTACATGGCAGGTAGCACAGGAACAAACTCCACCACAATCGCCATCAATACCTTGTATGTTATTATTAACAGCTAACTCCATAACAGATCCGCTTTCTGCTTCTAAAGTAACTTTTTCATTATCATTCGTTATAAATGTTATTTTCACCATTTTATTTTATTTTCTAAATTGTACATGTAATTTGTTAAACCCTACTTTCCTTTTAAAATCTCCCAATTCTTCTATGTTTTCCTCGGAATTTTCTATTTTAATAAATACATTTTCCGCTATTAAAACTTTTAGTAAAGTTCTTAATATTTGACGAGCATGTGTTGCTCCTAAACAATTATGATGACTAAAACCAAAACCTACATGTGGATTTAATTTTCTATCTAATTTTACAGTATTGGCGTCTTCAAAAACATTTTCATCTCTATTGGCGGCAGCCCAACATAAAGACACCCTTGTATCCGCTTTTATTGCATGTTCGCAAGCGGTAGTATTTTTAGTTACTTCTCTTCCCATATGTGTTAATGGAGAAAAATAGCGAACCAATTCTTCTACCGCATTATTTATAATTTCTGGATTCTCTTTAAGCATAGCTAATGAGGAAGGGTGCTCTGCAAAATATGCTATTGTATTTGTAATCGCATTAATTACTGTATCCCTGCCACCAGCAAAAGTTAGGATTATAATTCCTTTTATTTCTTCTTTGGTCAATTTCTCCCCGTTTATTTCTGTTGCCAATAACATTGAATACAAATCGTTGCTAGGGTTTGCTATTGCTTTATCTATTTCTTCGTCGATATAATCATACAGAATTGAAGCTTTATCTTTATCTAAAGCTTCTCCTTCACTACGAAAAACATGCGTTCCCCACAATATCCATTTTTTTGCCTCAGAATAAGGTACATTTAATAATAAGGTTAAAGCTCGTGATTGAATAGGCAATGCAAATTCACTAATCACTTCCGTAGAAGGTTTTATAAATGTTTCTTTTAAAGCCTCTCTAATTATCTTTTCTAGTCTTTTTTGATAATTATCTTCAAGTGGCCTTTTAAACCAAGGAGCAAGTATTTTTCTATAATCGCCATGCATTGGTGGGTCTACTTCAAATGGAATCTGCCTAGTATCTCTTATGTTTACTTCTGATGGGACTACTATTCTTCCGGGTACAGCATTTGAACTGAAAGTTTTCCAATCATGCGCTGCTTTTCGAACATCTTTATGCCTCAATAACATTACTACTGGATCGTTTTGATCGTCCATTTCACCAAAACCTTTTTCAATTCTAGCTTTGTTAAAAGGATCAATAAACTCACTTTGATTCATAATTAAAACTTTTAAAGTTGATTGATCCAAATATCGGTATGTATTAAACTAATTTTATATTCATTTATCTCAAAAAAGTAATCTATTTTGTCATTTATACTATTTAAATAGTATTTTTAATGAATATTTTAATTAGTATTTCAAGGTAACAGAAAATTCTAGTGAATTAAAGTTTATGAAACCCATCTTAGAATCTATTCAATTAGGAACAAAAAAATCGATTATCGCTTTTAAATATAATAATGACAATTTCGAAACTCCATGGCATTTTCATCCTGAACATGAACTTACTTATATCGTTTCTAGTTACGGAACAAAATTTATAGGTGATTTTGTAGGTCCCTTCGAACCAGAAGAATTGATTTTAGTACGATCGAATGTTCCTCATTGCTGGAGAAACAATATTGACGAGCATGTAAAATCAAAATCAATTGTAATTCAATGGAATCAACGAATATTTAATGAAGCACCTGAACTCTATCCCATTTTTGACATGCTTTCAAATGCTTCTAGAGGTATTATTTTCGATAGAGAGAAAAGTAAATTTATTATTGAAGACTTAAAAAAACTTCCCCTTAAAACGGGAAGTGACTTATACATCGGATTACTCACAATCTTAAATTCTCTTACGGAAGTTCCCTATAATACGCTTTCCAATACAAGTTTTTCAAAAGATTTATCTTCAATCCAAACAAGTAGGATGTCAAAAATCCATGAGTTTGTGTCGCAAAAGTATGATAAGAAAATAACGTTGAAGGATATAAGTTCCTTAATAGGATTATCTGAACAAGCTTTTTCTAGATTCTTTTTGAAGATGATGGGTCGTTCTTTTTTTACTTTTTTAAATGAATATAGAATTAATATTGCCACTAGAATGTTGATACATACCGATGAACCAATATCGCAAATAGGGTTTGCTTGTGGTTATGAATCGACTCCGTTCTTTTTTAAAAAATTCAAAATGATTCACCAAACATCCCCAGGAAATTATAGAAAAAAATATAAAAGCATTAAAATATAACAGTTAATTTTTTCCAAACAACATTTTCTTTCCTCTTTAATTTAATTATCTAAAACAATAGTAAGAGGAGAGTCTTTATAGTTCTCTTTAAAAAAGTCTATATCTTGTTGCTTAACTTTTGTATTCCAAACATACACATGCTTTAGTTGAGGCATATTATTTAAAACAGTAAAAACCTCTGAATCTATATTAGTCCCAAATAAATTTATAGAAATTAAATTATTTAATCCTTTAATGGTTTTTAAACCTGTTGTTGTTAATGGGTTTCGATCAAGTTCAAGCTGTTCTAACTCCTTAAACTCATTTATATACTGTATATGATCGTCTGTTACATTTAAGCCATCTAAAGATAGCTTTTTGATGTTGTTCTTAATAGGCTGAAGCAGTTTTAGCTTTACTGACAATTCATTACTTGTCCCTTCAACCAAAGCTCTTTTAGGCAAATCAATGTCATAAATATTACTATCAAATCCCATTTCTCTTATATTAAAACCAGCTAAAATTAAAGCCTCAATATCAGATTCATTAACTTTTTCTCCAGTAGCTAATGAATTCGTATTCTCTTGAAAATCGAACCTTTCTTCTATTATTCCCATTATTTCTTCGGAAACATTTACTTCGGATATGGTAGCCTTAGAAGATGCTTTTACTGTATTAATCCAAAATTCGAGAAGAGCTATTTCTTCATTTGATAATGGTGTTTTACCTTCAGGAGGCATAAATTCTTTATCAGATTTTTCAATAGTTACACGTCGTACTAATTCTGATTGCTTTGAGTTTCCAGCTAAAATAACAGGACCATTTTTACCTCCTCTTATAAGATTTTCATAATCTTGCATTGACAACTCTCCTTTTTTCTTTCCTGATCGATGACAGCTAATACACTTATCATCTAGAATGGGCTTAACTACATGCTGAAAAACAACAGAATTTGCTATGTCTTTTGGTTTATCTATTTCCTTCTCTTTTTCTGAAAAAGGAGCATAAGCCATTAAATAGTCTTCTCCGTGTGTTAAACTACCACCATAATGACCAGTTAAACTTAGTAAGATTACAACTGCAATTATAGAAATTGTATAAGGCACACTCCCTTTAATGAAAGATTGAAATTTACCAATACTTAATAGGTATGCCATAAAAGCAACCACAGTAGTTGCTATTCCAAACCAAAAATGAAGGTCAAAGATATTTCCGTTGTAGTCCCCACTTAAAGACAACATATAGCCAACAATACAAGCACAGGCAGCGCTCAGAACTCCAGTAAGCAAGGTAAAAGGGAGAAGTATACGAAACCTTTCTTGCTTGGTAACTCTTGCTAATAACTCCATAAGTCCCGCAAAAAGTAATATTCCTACAGGTAAATGCACAATTAAAGGATGAAACCTACCTATAAATATTACTAAATTAGAAACTTCTTGATCCATTTTTTTAAAATTAATTTTTAATTAAAGATTTTTCTGGCATGTATTCATGCTTTCAAATCACTTTATTCTTATAAAAACCTCCTCATAAGGATTTTTTCTTCTTAAGCAAACTAAACACGTACAAGCTTAATGGGTGGGGTTCCTTGGGCATTCCACTGGCATACATATAAATTTTTATCCTCATCACATAATACATCATGTCCATGAGCAAAAACTGGTTTATCCGATTGATACATTTTTTGTAATTGTCCATTTTTATACACTGGTTTTTCCCCGCCTGGATTAGATACTACTTTATTATTTGCATCTAAAATTGTAGTGAATCCAGTATTCTTAATCCATTTTTTTCCATCGCGAGTTTCAGACCAACAAACGCCAGTATAAATATTATCATCATCAATTACAGCTCTACAAATCATTGCCCCAGGTAAATAAACCGTTTTGATAAATTTACCGTCTAGAGTGAAAAATTTAAAACAGTTTTCGGTTCTTGAGGTACAAATCAGGACTGGATTATTTTTATCTCTATAATCGATTGTAACTCCATGAGCATTTAGTAAATTATAGTTTTCATCCTCATTAGAATGCCCTCCCCATTTCCTTATAAACTCACCATTTTCAGAATATTGTAAAATATAATCGGAGCCATATCCATCGGCAACATATATGTCTCCATTAGGTCCGATAGCTGTTTCGGTTGGCATATAAATTTGATCTTTGTTATAAACTCCAATAGTATGTGGATCTGGGAGACTAAAAATTAAATTCCCATCAATAGTGGTTTTATGTACTACTCCAGCCTGTTTGTGCCATTTTTTATTTCGGTCTTGCCACCAACCACAATCTACAATGAAAAGCACATCTTCTCCCCCTTCATTATTTAATGTCAATCCATGTCCCCCCGGATATCGAGTTCCCCATGCATCTAGTAGTTTTCCCGATTTATCAAAAACAAGCATATTATTTTTTGTGTGATCGCCCAACATTAGCAATCTCCCCTTACTATCCATTTGCATTTCATGGCAGTTTAATAAAGAAGTATGTGCTCTACTTATTTGAGCCCAGTCTCTACACACTTTATACTGATAATCTCCATGTCCAATTATTTCATCTTCCAAATGAAGTTGTTTAATAAAGTGAAATCCATATGAAGCGGTAGTTGCTAAACCTGTACCTATTAAAACAGTATTCTTAACAAAGTTTCTTCTGTTTATATCCATTAACTTTAGTTTGAATTTATTGATTATATATTAGGTAAGTATATCTTTTACTACATGGCCATCAACATCTGTTAACCGAAATCTACGCCCTTGATATTTATAGGTAAACTTTTCATGGTCAACACCAAATAAATGCATTAAAGTAGCTTGAAAATCGTGAACATGCACAGGATTTTCAATTACATTATAACTGAAATCATCTGTTTTTCCATAGGTATAGCCTGGTTTTACTCCTGCCCCGGCCATAAACATTGTAAAGGCCTTTGGGTGGTGATCTCGACCATAATCAGTAGGGGTTAATTTTCCTTGAGAGTAAACTGTTCTTCCAAACTCTCCGCCCCAAATTACTAAGGTATCTTCTAACATACCTCGACGTTTTAGGTCTTTAATTAGAGCAGCTGTTGGTTGATCTGTTTTTTTACAATTCATTTTAACGCCTCCCGGACAACCCAAATGTTGGTCCCAACCTTGATGATATAACTGAACAAATTTCACATCTTTCTCTAGCAGCTTTCTGGCCATTAAACAATTAGCCGCATAAGTTCCTGGATCACGACTATCAGGGCCATACATTTCAAAAATATCATCTGGTTCGTCACTCAGATCTGTAACTTCTGGGACTGAAGTTTGCATTCTAAAAGCCATTTCATATTGTGCCATTCTAGCATCTATTTCTGGATCTCCGTAACTATCTTTTTGCACATTATTTAATTTATTCAAATAATCCAGCATCTGTCTTCTATCATGACCATCATAATTTTCAGGATCACTTAAAAAAAGTACCGGATCTTTACCTGATCTAAATTGTACCCCTTGATGCTCTGTAGGTAAAAATCCATTTCCCCATAGCCTAGAATACAGAGGTTGCCCTGCTCCGTTTTTAGATACTAAGCTTATAAAAGTGGGTAAGTTGTCATTATCAGAGCCTAAACCGTAACTTAACCAAGCCCCCATTGAAGGTCTTCCAGATAGTTGACTCCCTGTTTGCATAAAAGTAATTGCAGGATCGTGGTTAATAGCATCGGTTTGCATTCCTTTTATAAAGCAAAGGTCGTCTACTACTTCTGATAAGTAAGGCATTGCATCACTTACCCAAGCCCTTGATTCGCCATATTGTTTAAAATCGATAATAGAAGGAGCAATAGGAAAAGAGGTTTGATCGGCACTCATCCCTGTTAATCTTTGCCCATTTCTAATAGAGGGAGGCAAATCTTGCCCAAACATATCTTTTAATTTTGGCTTATAATCAAATAATTCCATTTGAGATGGCCCTCCACTTTGAAATAAGTATACTACACGTTTTGCTTTGGGTGCAAAGTGCGGTAATCCTAATTTGTTTTTTATAAAAGACGGGCTAATAGTATCATCCAATCCATTAAAAACGGAACCAAATGCTTTTTCAGTATTTAATAACGAACCGAATGCCATAGCACCAAGTCCTAATGTAGTTTTAGTTAGAAACTGTCTTCTGTCGTATTGTTTTTCTATTTGTTGTAAATCCTTATTATTAGATCTTAAAATATCATCATGGTGACACATAAATTATCGTTTTGAAATGGTTACATCTGCATTCATAATTGTACTCGCTACTACAGCATTCGCAGCAATTAATGCTTTATCGTCTTGTTTATTTATTTCGTAAGCGCCAGTATTCAACCAACCTTTTGCCTTATTAGGATTGTCTGTGAATTTCTGATATTCTTCTTCATGTAAATCAAGAAGAATATTTAATTCATTAATGGTGGCTTTTCTACCTGTAAGTTTTCTAAAAGATTGTTGTATCCCTACTTTTAAATTATCACAATTCGTCATTTCTTTTCCTATAACTCTAGCTGCTTCGATATAGGTTGGGTCATTTAATAATACCAAAGCCTGTAAAGGAGTATTCGTTTCTTGTCGTCTTATGGTACAAACATCTCTTGACGGTGCATCAAAAGTGGCTAAGGTAGGATTTGGTATAGAACGTTTCCATATGGTATATAGGCTTCTTCTATATAGATTATCGCCTTCATCTTGGGTGTATTTAGTTCCATTCACCTCCCATAATCCTGGTGGTTGATAAGGATTTACACTTTCTCCTCCAATAATATTGTTTAATAATCCACTAGCTACCAAAGCATTATCACGTAGCATTTCTCCTGTCATTCTACCTGAAGGACCTCTCGCTAATAATCTGTTCTCCGGATCCTTTGAAAGAAGCTCTTCTGAAGCTGTTGAAGCTTGCATATATGTCCTTGACATAACTATCATTTTATTAAATGCTTTCATATCCCAATTACTTTCTTGAAATGTTATGGCTAAATAATCTAGTAATTCTGGATGACTTGGTAACTCTCCTTGATTTCCAAAGTCTTCGGAAGTTTTTACTAACCCTATTCTGAAAAAATGTTGCCACATTCTATTAACTGCAACTCTTGAAGTTAGTGGATGATTCTTTTGAAATAGCCATCTAGCAAGCCCTAATCGGTCTTTTGGTAAACCTTTATCCATAGGAACTAAAAATTCTGGGGTTTTAGGAAAAACACTATCGGCACGGGCGTCATAAACTCCTCTTTCTAATAAATATGCTTGTTTAGGAGCTGTTTCTTTCATAATCATGACTTCTTTTACCTTTTCAACACTGTCTACATATGTTTTTCTCAATTGCGCTAATTCAGGATATAGATTTTTAGCAACCTCTACTTGTTGCCTCATGTAATACTCTTTTAAAACATTTTTCTCTTCAATAGATAAATCACTAATATTTTCGGTGTTTTTTAACTTCTCAAGCATACTGTTATTTGCTAATTGAAGTATTTCTAAATTAGTTAATTCACGATTGTATACTTTTATTTCATCTATAACTCCATTAGAAATTCCCTTCCCTCGTAATCGTGCTCCAAATTGTAAAGCGGGTTCCTTCTTTCCGTTTCTAAATAATATATCCTTATATAAATTATCTATTATTATTTCTGTTTTTAGTTCCTCCCCATCCATATAAATTTTTAATCCAGTAGCTTTACTAGACCCGTCATAAGTGATGGAAAAATGTGTCCATTTATTTTTAGGAATACGCTTTTGACTTACTTCTTTAATCTGATTATCTGGAGCGGTATGAGCCATTACTACTTCTAATTTATCATCTACAATTTTGAGATGATATCCTCTCCATGCATTTAAAATTGCTCCATCACCTTTATGAAATATATTACCATTCTGAACATCTTCAGGGATTTTAGCCCATACCCCAATTGTAAAAGATTGTGCTCTTCCAAAAATTCCGATATCTTTAAGATCCAACCAAGTATCTCCATTCAGTAATAGTCCTTTATCCAAATATCCATCTGTAAGATTCACTGGCTGTCCTTCAGTATATTCTCGTTTCATGGTAGCTTTTCCGAAAGGTGTTATTTTATTCTTTAACTCCTTTGTATTTAAGCTATAATCTCCTACTAAACCGTTTTTAGGTGTTCCTGAAGCAATAGTGTGAAAAGATTTTGAATTTAGCCAGTTATTAAATGTACTATTAGCAGCTTCTTTTGTGGCTATAATTTCTTGCTCTTTATCTTCTATAAGGGTATCCATGTATGCTAATAATTTCTCCTGCTCGTCGGTAGGAAGCATCAAGGTAGGCGTTGGCATAGCATTATTCCATGAAATTTGTCCTGCTTCATTAATGTTATTAAAAAATGTTCCCATTTCGTATACATTCTTTTGTGTGATTGGATCATACTTATGGTCATGGCAGCGAGCGCAGGCTACGGTTAACCCCATTAAAGATTGTCCAACAGTATTAGCACGATCCACCATATATTCCACTAAAAACTCTTCATTTACAATTCCACCTTCCATATTTTGGGGATGTAAACGATTAAATCCTGTCGCTAAAATCATTTCCTTAGAAGGATTTTCCATTAAATCTCCTGCTAATTGCCAGGTTACAAATTCATCATAAGGCTGGTTATCATTATAAGCTTTAATAACCCAATCACGCCATGGAGACATATCTCTATATCGATCCACGCTATAGCCGTGGGTATCAGCAAATCGAGATAAATCCATCCAATTAGCAGCCATTTGTTCCCCATAATTTTGCGAGGATAATAATCTATCTACTTGTTTTTCGTAAGCATCCGAACTAGTATCCGATAGAAAAGCATCTATTTCTTCTAGTGTAGGAGGTAAACCAGTTAAATCGAAAGAAAGTCTCCTTAATAAAGTTTCTTTATCTGCAATTGGAGCAAATTGCAAATCATTTTTTTGAAGTGCAGATAATACAAATTTATCTATGTCATTTCTTACTTCATCCCTATTAAAATCGGGAATATGTGAAATTTTCGGAGCTATAAAGGCCCAATGCTTTTCATATTTTGCTCCATTCTCAATCCATTTAGTTAAGACTGCTTTTTCATACAAACTCAAAGTTAAATTTGAGTTCTTAGGAGGCATAATTAAATTTTCATCATTCGAAATTATACGCTTATAAACTTCCGATTTAGATAATTTACCAGGAGTTATTGCAACTTTCCCATTTGAATCTGGAATTTCTGCATATGCTTTCGAAGAACTATGCAATTGAACATCTCCTTCAACTTTATTACCATCTGGACCATGACATGCAAAACACTTATCCGATAATATTGGTTTTACATGAGTATTAAAATCTAATTTTTCTGGTAAGGCAGTATATTCTTCACTAATTTCTTTAGGAATTTGCTCGTTACAAGACGTAAAAATTATAAAAATTAGTAGTGCTATGACTTTCAAATTTATTTTCATAAAAGCTTCAGTTATAAATTTTATATACCAAAGCTAAAATATGAATATGAAGAGATAAGAATAAACACAAATACGACTTATTATTTCATAAACCCAAGATACCAGATTATCATATATTTATTAATTATAGTTAATAAATACCTTTATTCTATATTTTAACAAAGATAAATTTTAAATATATCAATATATTTACATTTATTTCAGATAAGCAAGCGTAGTTCATGCTTGTACAAAATCGATTTTAAAATAACATATATGAATAAACTACTCCAATCTTTACAACTTACTTTATTAAATATAGGATATGCTTCGTTAAATCGAAATTGGAACTTTGATAAGGTTTATAGTCCATTTAGTCGGTTGTATTATATTACAGAAGGAAATGCGCAGGTTTATCATAATAATACTGTTTATCATCTAAAAAAAGATCATTTATATTTAATTCCTAGCTATACGAATAGTCGTTATTACTGTGATAATTTTATGGAACAGTATTATATAAGTTTTTTAGAAGAAATGTTGGATGGAAGTTCAATTTACCATTTACGTTCTTTCCTCTATGAAATTCCTGCTCAAGCATATGATTTAATACTATTTAAACGATTGCTACAAATTAATCCCGCCCGAACTATTTCAAGAGACGATCCAAAGATTTATGATAATGATTCCTCCTTGATTACTTTTATAGATGCAAATAATAAATTAAGTGCATCGTCTTATCTGGAAACTAAAGGTATTTTGTTAAATCTACTTTCTAGATTTATAAAAGACAAAGAACCTAATGAAAATAAGCACATTCCCGACATTAGACTCGCAAAAGTGAATAAGTACATAAGAGAGAATTTAAATGAGCCATTAAGTGTTTTACAACTTGCTAATTTTTGTTGTCTTCATCCAGATTACTTTTCTAGAATCTTTAAAGAAGAGTTTAAAGTTCGACCCATTTCATACATTAATAATCTCCGCATAGAGCGTGCTCAATTATTGCTTGTTACAACTTCGAGTTCTATTCCAGAAATTGCAGAAAAAGTAGGTCTTTCCAATTTATCTTACTTTTCGAGACTCTTTAAAAAACAAACACAAAAAAGCCCTCTTGAATTTCGTAAACAAGAATGGAAATTAAAATAGTAATTATTTAATGGTTCGCTTGATATTACCATTCTTATCAAAAAATTCTATTTTCTCCATTATTTTAGAATTCCAGTTTAATATAGGTGCTGATTGAGATAAATAACCGCTACCTTTATAGCTTTCTATTTTTGTTTTACCACCATTTGTAAGGTGGGTTACAGCAGTGCGTTCTTCTTTTTCAAATCGTAACAACTTTACATTCTCATTATTTGTTGATTTCTTAAAAGCTAGGGTTTTACTATTGTTACTCCCTACTAACCAAAGAACTTCATCTTTCCATTTAATCTGAGCAATAGATTTAGCGTCACTATCAACTAAAAAGTTACTTTTATCTAAAGATATAGTTTGAAACGCTCCATGACCATTTCCTTTTAGAACAATCCCTTTTCCAGCATCATATCTTCCAGAGATAACTTCTGTATGATAATAATTTCCTACTCCTAATAAATCTAAATTCCCATCGTCATCGAAGTCTTGGATTTGGATTCCGAAGAGAGGAGAAAATTGCACCTCTTTAGGTAGGTCTTTAACTTTAAATTGTCCATCTCCTATATTTTCGAGATAACTAGAAGCCCCTTTGTTTATTTCAAGAACTTCCATGTTTGTAGTATCTAGAGCTCTTAGAAATTGATTTATATCGGCATTAGCATATTCTTTATAAGAATTAAATGTTTTATATAACACTCTTAACTGAGAAGCCAATAGCCCTCTAGGAGCAATAGGAACCTCCACATTTTGTATATACCTAGTTATAATGGGATCGATACTGGAATTGCTATCAAAATCTTTGGCATACATCCTTATCGGTTTTTCTATAGTAGGTTTGTATATATTATTCTCTCCCATATTTCCTACCATATAATCTATATCTCCATCGTTATCCATATCTGCCCCCGCAATACTATTATACCATCCTTTTAAATTTAACAGGTTTGTTTCTTTGTTTAACGTTAAGGCTCCTTCTCTATTTTCAAAAAGCATTATTGGCATCCATTCCCCAACAATAATTAGGTCGAGATCATTATCGTTATCATAATCTGTAAATAACGCAGCTCTAACCATTCCAGCATGTTGTAGGTTGGTCACACTCCCAGTAATGTCTTTAAATTGTCCTCCGTTATTTTGTAATAAATAACTTTTTGGACTTGATGGAAATGCTCCTGGCTCTATCATTCCACCCACAAAAAGATCTAAATCTCCATCATTATCATAGTCTCCGGCTACCACAGTTCCGCCGCTAGAGGCCATCGATGGAAGTGCTGTAGTATCGATAGTGAAATTACCATTTCCATCGTTTTTGTACAATCTATCTTGATAATGCCCACGATCATAAAATTTAACAGAACTCCCTCCACTAACTACATATAAATCGAGATCTCCATCATTATCAGCATCAAAAAATAAAGCTCCCATGTCTTCAAACTTTTCAGAATTCTTTAGAGTGGATGAGGTAAAACTTCCATCTATACTTTGCTTATAAAAAACTCCTTCTTGATATCTTGGACTTCCTATAAAAAAATCATCTATCCCATCTCCATCTATATCCCCAACTGCTATTGCTGGTCCATTATTATCATTTAAATGCAATAATAAAGGTTCTTGTCGGAAATCGTTATTATCGTTTTCCTTTGGAGAATATTTTACATTTATATTATCGGAAATTTCATCAAACATAAAATGCTTTATTTTATTATTTTCTTCTTCTTCTAAAATTGTTTTTTTAGTAAAGACATACGAAGTATCTACCTTAATATTCTTAAACACTTGTTTAGAATTATCGGGCCATGTAACCATAACAGAATCAATCTCATTCTGTGTCCCCAAACCAATATGTGTATGTATTGTTGAAGAAGACATAAAGCCTCGTACAGGAGACACATTGTAAGTAAGCGTATTCTGTTTTACGTATGTATTTATGGTAGCTCCTATCCCATTTTTATTTCCTTTTTCTCCTTCTAATTTTACTTTTAAATAATGATTTGCATGACTTGTAAGGCCATTGTTCCTATATATAAAAGCTGGAGAGTTTAAATTATTCACCACAAGATCTAAATTACCATCATTATTAAAATCGGCATATGCAGCGCCGTTCGATAAGGAAGCGTGTAACATACCCCACGAATGGGTTTTATCTTCAAAATTTAAATCTCCATTATTGGTGTATAAATAATTAGGTAATTTAATACTCTCAAGATTTTGTAGTTTTTTTAATATATCCGACTTAGAAATACTCCCCGTCCCTTTTACAAATACAGTAGCTTGACTTGAATATTCTTGAAAATCATGATCGGTAATATCTCTCATAAATCCATTCGTAATATATAAGTCTTTTTTTCCATCATTATTATAATCTGCTAGCAATGGCGACCAACTCCAATCTGTTTCAAAAACTCCAGCAAGCCTTCCAATCTCGCTAAATACTGGATGGTTATTCTTTCCTTCTCCTCGATTTAATTGCAATGCATTCCTAATAAATTGTGGCGAATATCCTTTTTTTATCAACTCCCTATAATGTTCATGATTCATTGTGGAAGTCATTGTTTTTTTTCGGAGGTTAGATTGTGGGAGCATGTCTAACGTTATAATATCCATCAATTGATCATTATTAATATCGGCAGCATCGATCCCCATACTATTTCTACTGGTTTGTTTAAAGTAACTTTTAGCTTTATTGGTAAAGGTTCCATTTTTGTTATTTACATATAAAACATCATCTGCTACAAAATCGTTAGCTATATATAAATCTTGCCACCCATCTTTATTTATATCAATTAGTGCTATTCCTAATCCGTATCCTTCAGTTAAAATCCCAGCATTTTTAGAAACATCTACATAGCTAATCTTACCATTTACAGTCCCTATATTTTCATACAACTTATCCGTACTAGGGCCTGTTCCATCAGTAAGAGTATAAAGTTTGTCTATTTTCGTTGTGGGTTCGTTTGCATGTGTTAAAATATAAAGATCGAGATCGCCATCATTATCATAATCAAAGAAAACAGACTGTGTAGAGTAACCATTATCGTTAATCCCATAAGCAGCTGCGCTTTCAGTAAAGGTTAAATCCTTATTATTTATGAATAACTTATTTTCTCGTTTTGAAGCATCTGCAAAACCACCAACACTTACATAAATATCTTGCCACCCATCTTGATTTATATCAACAATAGAAACTCCATTACACCAAACCTTTGTTTGTAGACCTGCATCTATAGTAATATCATTAAATTTAAACTCTCCTTTATTTAAATAAAGCTTCGATGACATTTCGTTTCCTGCAAAAAAAACATCTTCAAGACCATCGTTATTAAAATCGCCAATACCAACACCGCCTCCATTGTACATATAAGGAAAACTAAAATAATTTAAAGCAGCTGTTTCTGTTATCTTATTTTCGAAAGTTATTCCTGAAGCTTGAGGTGTTAGTAATGTAAACTGTGTAGAAGTATCTTCTTTACATGATATTATAATTAAACTTACTATTATAAATAGATAAGTATATTTAAAATTTAAAATCATAATAAAATTTATTAATAATGATGCTCAACAAAATCTATGTACAATAGAAATTGTTATTTGTTTATAGAAATGTGAAGTACAAACTTCATACTAAAATAGTAAAGAGGAGCCAGAAAATCCAGCCCCTCTTTATTGAACTCGTTTATACCTTTTCTATTTTCTAAAAGTAAAGAGTATAAACGAGTTCTTTATTAAGAATTCAATTTTTAATATCCTGGATTGTGCTCAAAATTTGGATTAGAATCTATTTCATTTTGTGGAATATCTATGTATTCTTTTCCAGGTTTATAAGAAGATGTTCCACCACTTTCAGATTTAAATTGTGGATTGTTAACAATACGCTCTTCTACTTTATTCCAACGTAACAAATCGAAATAACGAGTTCTCTCTAAACTCAATTCTTTTATACGCTCGTCTTCTATATCGTCCATTGTTATTGATGTAAAAGCTGGCATATCTACTCGAGCTCTTACCTTATTAATTGCATTTAATGCAGCAGTTGTAGAACCATTTAATTTAAATTCTGCTTCAGCAAACATTAGCAAGATATCTGCATATCTTAAAAGTCTAAGGTTGTTTCCAGACTGGTGCCATCCTTGATCCTGAGAACCACTATATTCTCCATATTCAATATCTAACCATTTGTTTGCCCATACTAAATCCTCTCCAGGGTATGCTTCTTGGTAAGTTCGATTCCCATAAGTAGTAGACTTCAGTACCTCACCTTGATAGGTAGTTGTTTCCTCGGAATTGAAAAATAATGTAGTATACGTTCTAGGGTCTATTTCTCCATTAGTTGTTCTTTCATCTAAAAATAAATCTAACACCCAATCATTTACTCGCATTCCATCTTGACCTGTGAATCCTTTTGGTGCAAGATCTGGATGAAAAGCTGCTCCTTTTCCTGCTCCAGGAGCATCTCCACCCCATCCTTGACTTCCATCTGCAACTAATTGAATTTCGAATAATGATTCCTTATTATTTTCAGCAGCTTCAGTGAAATTATCAGCATAATTTGCCATTAATTCATAACGCCCGTCCATAATTTTCAAAAACTCCGTCTTTGCTTCTGTATATTTTTCTTGATATAAATACACTTTTCCTAGCATCCCTATTGCTGTACCAGCAGTAACACGACCGTTGTAATCGGAAGGCCATGAGTCTGGCAATAAATTCTGTGCTTCACTTAAATCCGATTCTATTTGTGCCCATACATCTACAGGATCTGCTTGCATTATATTTTTGGGGTCGTCTAAATCGCTAATTGGAATCGTAATCAAGGGTACATTTTTCCAATTATTTAATAAATTGAAGTAATTAAAAGCACGAATAAAATAGGCCTCCCCTAAAATATTATCTCTCGTAACTGGATTCATATCGATATTGGGTACGTTAGCAATAACTTCATTCGCTCGAGTTACCCCTTGATACATTGCACTCCAAACCCAAAAAGCCCCATTGGATGTTGAAATCCCATTAAAAGATCCTGCAGCTGTACGTTCAGAAGTACCAAAAGCATTTACTACATCGTCTCTATAATCTGATAAAAATATCTCGAATCTACTGTAATACCAAATATGAGTAAACGGACTATAAGCACCAATTATACCTTTTGTAGCGTCTTCTTCTGTATTCCAAAACGAATCTGGAGTTACCGCATTTGGATTTTCTTGATCTAAAATATCCTCTTTTCTACAACTATAAATAACAATAGTTATAGTAGCCAAGAATAAATACAGACTTGTTTTAAATATATTTTTCTTCATTACTTTATTTTTTATTGTTTAAAATGATACTTGTAAACCGAGTTGAAATGATCTAGCGGTTGGATAAGAACCTTCATCTACACCTGAGCTAAATATTCTACTAGATTCCCCTCTAGTATTACGTCCTACCTCTGGATAGTACCCTGTATAGTCTGTTATGGTAAAAACATTACTCGCTGAAAAATACAAGCGAAGTTTAGCCATTTTCATTTGTTCAGAAATTTCAGAAGGTAATGTATATCCAATTTGCATATTTCGTAGCCTAAAATAATCTCCATTCTCGAGATAGAAATCAGACATTCTTCTATTGAACCCTGGATCAATTTGAGTATTTCTCGGAATATTAGTATCTGTATTTGTTGGAGTCCAAGCATTTAATGCCCCTGCTAAGTAATTTCCTTCTGTATCAAAATAACCACGATATAAATTAGAATTAAGTATTTTATTACCTGCCACTCCATTAAAAAATAAATTTAAATCAAAACCTCTATACTGTGCAGTAATATTAAACCCATATTGTATATCTGGAGCAGGACTCCCTAAATAAGTTTGATCATCTGAATCAACTTGTCCATCTCCATTTAAATCTTTAAACCTAATATCTCCTGCTTGTGGACTATATGCATCGTTTGCTGCTGCTGCTTCAGCATCAGTTTGATAAATACCATCTCTAACGTACCCATAAAAAGAAGATACTGGTTGTCCTACATCCGTACGAGTACTCTTTAATCCGTTCGATGTAAATCCTCCTTCTATAATAGGGGTTGCATCTCCTAAAGCTGTAACTTCATTATCCAATAAAGTAAAATTCCCGCTAACGTTCAACATGAAATCTCCAAAAGATTGAGCATAACTTGTTAAAAATTCAAATCCCTTATTGGTAATACTTGCTGTATTAAAAGGTACTCGGTTTCCGAAACCAGTATATAATGGTAATGCTAATTCTACAAGTACATCTTCAGAGTTTTTATTAAAATAATCCATTGTAAATTTCAAACGATTATTCAAGGTTGCAAACTCTAAACCTATATCTGTAGTTTTACTTGTTTCCCAAGTAATATCGTCATTAACACCTTTTGTTATAGAGTATCCTGGCTCTCGGTGTTGGTCATCTCCAATTGGGTATTCACTATTTAGGTTTAGTTCTGGACTAATAGAATAGATGTTCACATTATCAGACCCTACTTCTCCATAACTTGCTCTTAATTTTAAGTTTGTTATAAAAGTTACATCTTTCATAAACTCCTCATTACTAATATTCCATCCTAATGCAACAGAAGGAAAAGTTCCCCATCTTAAATCTTCCTTAAATAAAGAAGAACCATCGCGACGTATAGTTGCCGTAAGTAGATAACGACTATCAAAACTATAACTCAATCTTCCAAAATAAGAGCGAATTCCTTTCGTCAAATCTGCTGAAGGCATTTCTGCTCTATCTTCAGCAGCAGATGCAACTCGAATATCGTTTGACGGAAACTTACGAGCTACAACACCTAAATAGCGAGTATTGATAACTTGATCGGTATATCCACCTATTAAATTAATGTTATGCTTTCCAAAGGTTTTAGCATAAGTTAATGTGTTCTCAATTAAAGTTGAGATATAATTTGTATTTGTTTCTCTTAATTCTGCAAAAGGCTCATTTCCATATGTCCCCGCATTAAAGTAATAAGAAGGAGTAAATGTATAATTATTGTCAGCATAACTATCCAATCCTAAGTTTAGCTTATAAGTTAATCCATCTACAATTTCATAAGAGGCTGCAATACTACCTAAAACAGTATTTCTTTTTACCGTTCTATCTTCTAATGTAGCTGTCCCTAAAGAATTGGCAATATTTCCTATACCATAGAATGAAGATAAAGAAGGAGCTCCTGGTACATCTGGAATATCTGACCCATTAAAGTCGCCATTTTCATCATAAATATTTATAGTAGGAAGAAGATCACGCTCTTTTCCGAAGTAATTATTTGGGTTATTCTCAGACCTAGTTAAACCAATTGTACTTTCTAATTTAAATTTACCGAGATTAAACGTTCCATTTGATCTTACAGTAGTTCTCTGAAAACTTGATTCCTTAATAATTCCTTCTTGATCCAAATGATTCAAAGATAAACTATAAGTTAAATTCTCACTACCTCCATAAATTCTTGCATTAGCATTTAGTATTGGTGCTGTACGAAGCGATTCCTCTTGGATGTCGCTATCTATATTAGGGTTAAATTGAGAATCGTTGGCTGGAAATCTTGGATTTCCATCATTATCTCGAGCTCTATTTACAATATCGGCATATTGTCTAGCGTTTGCCCAATCTAATTTATTTGCCACTTCTTGAAATCCATAACTATAATCAACATCAATCCCTACTTTACCAACTTTACCTTTTTTAGTAGTTACAATAATTACTCCATTTGCTGCTCTAGATCCATATATTGCAGCTGCAGATGCATCTTTCAAGACTGATATCGATTCAATATCTGAAGGATTCAAAGAGTTCATATTATCGGTAAACATCCCATCGATTACATATAAAGGGCCAGCATCAGAAAGTGTACTAGAACCTCGAATAGTAACAATTGCATTAGCTCCTGGTGTTCCTCCATTCGCCTCTACATTAACTCCAGCCATTCTTCCTTGTAATGCTTGAGAAGCATCAGAATAAGTATACTTTTCAATATCATCTCCCTCTACTTGTCCTACAGAACCAGTTAAGTCGGATTTTTTCTGAGTACCATACCCTATTACTACTACCTCATCTAAAGCCTGAGTATCTTCTTCCATCGTTACAGACATCTTATCAAAAGAGGCTACTGTTACTTCTTTTGTTTTAAATCCTAGGTATGAAAAAACTAACACATCTCCTTGAGATACATTAGAAACTTCAAAATTCCCATCAAAATCTGTAGTTACGCCGTTCGTAGTTCCCTTTAAAATTACATTTACTCCAGGTAATGGTCCTTGAGTATCTGTAACAACTCCATTAACAGAATTAGTTTGTGCGTTTACACTCACTATTCCAAAGAAAAAAAACAAACACCAGACATACTTGTATTTTATTTTTCGTTTTTCAAAATGTTTAGTTAGCTTCATAATTAAATAATTGTTAGATATTTTATATACCGCAATATGATTAAATATTCCACACTACAACGTTATAGATGGTTTTAATACTATAACATATGATTAACAAATGGTTAAACACATTCGTTAAAATCTGATTATCAAATTATTATATTTTAGAGATTAAAAAATCAAATGAAATATTAGCAGTAATGAGGATTATTCTTTAGTAGTTAGAATTTTAAAAGTATATGCATAATTCCCCACTTTATTCTCTGGCATTTTAATTCGTAAATTTTTAGTTGATTGACTATAATCGAGCTCCCCTTTAAATCCTAAAAGCTCGATATTTGTAATCTCTTTATTTAGATATGTATTATTTTTTTTCAAGGATTCGATTTCTACATATCCGTCTTCAGGCCAAGCTAATACTATTGCGTATAAAATACCATCCTTTGTGGTAAACCGAATATCTTTTTCTGTATTATCGGGATTCTGATGTTCACTTAAGTGCCCTTCTTTTACTGTTGCTTCCCCTTCTCCATAAATCTCCCAAGGTCTAGAGCCATAAATGGCTTCTCCATTAACCTTAAGCCATGCTCCTATTTCTAAAAGCCTTTCTTGCACGGGAAGCGGAATTTCTCCATTCGCCTTAGGAGTTATATTAAGTAATAAACAGCCATTTTTACTTACTACATCTACCAAAAAATCTACAATTCTATTAGCCGACTTATAATCTGGATTTTTAATATGGCTCCATGCCTTCCAATCTATAGAATCGTCGGTAAGCCAAGGGAATTCCTTTTTTTTGCTCATACGAGATCTTTCGAGATCTAAAACTGCAGTACCTTCTTCAAAATCATAAAACTTGTAAGTAGAAACGACTTCCTTTCCTTTTTGTGCTGCATTATTATAATAATAGCTCAAAAATTCTTTCCTATACTTCGCATCAATAACATCCATTTTATTATCGAACCATACCATATCTGGATTATATTTATCTACAATTTCTTTAAGACGTAACAACCACTCTTCATTAAATTCTTTATCTGCCAGAGGATAATATTTTTCTATTCCTTTATCTAAATCTGCTGTAGAAGGTGGATATTGAAAATCTCCTTTAGCGAGTAAAGGACCATATAATCCTGAATATTCAGGGTTGGACGCATCGGTAGTTTTATCCCAAGTAGGGTACCAACCAAGCAGCCATTGCCTATGATAAGTAGCGATAAACTTCATCCCTCGTTCACGGATAGCTTCCGACAATTCTCCCATAATATCACGCTTAGGACCCATATCTACAGCATCCCACTTTGTAATATCACTATCCCACATTGCAAATCCATCTGCATGCTCAGATACAGGTCCTGCAAACTTAGCCCCTGCTTTTTCAAATAATTCTGCCCAGGCATCTGGGTCGAACTTTTCGGCTTTAAACATTGGAATAAAGTCTTTATAACCAAAACTATCAAGACTCCCATATTTCTCTAAATGGTGTTCATAATATTTTTTCCCATTTGGGTATTCTAGATTGTTCTCATTTACATACATCCAATGAGAATACCATTCATTTTCAAATTCAGGAACAGAATACGGTCCCCAATGACAATAAATTCCGAACTTTGCATCTTTAAACCATGTTGGAGTTTCATGTTTTTTTAAAGACTCCCATGTTGGTTGATATTTCTCTTGCGCATTTGTAAGCATACTAGATAACAATAGTATGCCTAAAATAAATCCATTAAATTTTATCATATATATTTATTAAATATTAATTATATTAGGTCTGCCACTAGTTTCATAAGTTTCTAAGTCGTTCTTTAAACTGTTTTGAAATACTTAAACATCTGATAGACATTAAAACATTAGAAAAAACTGCTACATTATTCTAATTGCAGTTTATTATTAGATTCAAACTGGCTCTCTACAGTATATCTTACTACTTTGGGTTTCCCTTCACCCCTAGCCTGTTTTATTGCTTTACTCCATGCTAATTTTAAGGTTGCTAATATTTCGCTATAATTCGATTGCTTTATAAGATTTACTTGCTCTGTTGGATCGTTCTCTAAATCGTATAACTCTTCATACACGGGTTGTTCCCCATTTAAAGGAGCGGTTACATAATCTCTGTAAATTGCAATATCGCTATCGTGAACTGTATAGAGCATTTTAGCTTCTGGCAAACCTAACTCTTCAGCTGTTTTGATTTTCTTGGAGGCTGGAAATGTAGTATTGGCATAATACCTTATATACTTATATTTCTTATTCTGAATAGCTTCACATCGAGGGTTTCCAAATTGTGTAGACCAAAGGTTCTCTGTGAATATATATTCTCGAATTTCCGATTTTTTATCATTTAATAAAGGAGAGATATCTATACCCTGAAAGGTAGTTGCCTTTTCTATACCTGCTAGAGAAAGTATAGTCGGCGCAATATCAATGCTCTGTACAAGCGCATCCTTCTGTTTTCCTTTTAATTTTCGTGGTAAGCGCGGATCTAAAATTAGTAAAGGAACATGCGTTGTTTTCTCATAACATAAGGCCTTTCCTCCAATACCATTCTCTCCCATAAACAAACCATGATCTGAAGTGAAAATAATTATAGTATTTTCATCTATTCCCATAGTTTCCAATTTTGTTCTTAAATCCCCCACCAATCTATCAATCCCAGTCATAGCTTCAAGTTGTCTAATATACCGTTCTTTTAAAGTACTAGGTCTATCTACATAATCGTAAATATCTTGACGCTCTTCTACTTTTAATAAATCTGCTGGTAATTTTGGATTCTCTATAGCTTCTTTTGCTAAATAATTATCTGGAAGTGGTATTTCTATATCTCTATATAATGTTCTATAAATACTATCATCTGTAGCTCTCATTTCCATAGTGCTTGTACTCGCCCCATGTGGAAGATTAAAGTTAACAGACAATATAAAAGGTTGATCTTTAGGTCGGTTCTCTAAAAAATGGAGAGCTCCTTCTAATCGTCTACTATTAGAGTCTAAAAAATCGTTCACTCCTTCTTGTACAATTTCTATTTGTGTATCGGCTTCTGCATCTTTAAATATTTCATGATTCTCCTTTGGGTAAAAACCTAAATGTCCGTGTCCAGCATACCAATAATCAAAACTCTCTTCCATCAGTCCACTTGCATACCCTCCATGTCCAACAGGTGCATGATTTTTACCAACCCATCCCGTATAATAGCCTTTATCTCGCATTATTACAGGATACGATTTCTCCCATGCCTCTGGGGCTACACTAGTACCCGAATTAAAATTTACATTATGTTTTCTCTCATATTGACTCAGTAAAATAGAAACTCTACTAGGCGTGCATATTGCACTAGTAACATGTGCATTTGTAAATAACACCCCTTCGGTAGCCATTTTATCAATATTAGGAGTATGCACAATCTCATTTCCTGTGCACCCCAAATAACCATAAGATTGGTCATCGGTTAGTATAAATACAAAATTTGGTCGATCCTGAGAGAATCCTATAAATGAAAATATACTTATAAAAAGTCCAATTAAGAATTTATATTTCTTCATCGCTGGTGATTGGTTTATTACAATTAATATCTGATAGGTTTTTTTTAATTAGGGTATGAAAGCTACAAGAATACAAGGTCGTTTCAAAACCACTTGAAGATATGTGTTACAAATGGAAACATATGTTTTAGTGATAAGGCGAAAGTCAATTATCTAAAGTTGATAGTAAACCATTATAAAGCAACCTCTACACTACCATTAAGTATAAGAAGATATAAAAGAAGTCTTTTTAACTATCGAGTACTTACCCATATGTTTCAATATTTAGAACATCTGTTACCCGCATGTTAATAAGTAGTAAATAGCTTTGTGGTATATGTATTAACATAAATAATAGTCAAACATAAATAATAATAAATGAGGTTTTTTAATAGCTGTTGCCTTTTAACCCTTTGTACACTTTCACTACTCTCATGTGGAGATGGCGCAAAGAAGTCTCCCATAAAGGAGAGTCAAGATGACGAATTGTCTAATACTACTAAGAAAGTGTTTGAGCCTAATTGGGAATCTATTGAAAAAAACTATAAAGATCCAGCATGGTTTAATAATCAAAAATTCGGAATCTTTATCCATTGGGGAGTTTATTCTGTACCGGCTTATGGCTCTGAATGGTATCCTAGACAAATGTATATGGATACTGCAACCTTTACAGCACAATTAAAACTACAAAAAACAGGACCTAATGAAACATATCTCCATCATAAAAAAACATGGGGAGATCAAAAAGAATTTGGGTATAAGGATTTTGTTCCAATGTTTAAAGCCGAAAAATTTGATCCTAAAGAATGGATAACACTATTTAAGAAATCTGGAGCTAAATATGTTATTCCTGTTGCAGATCACCATGACGGATTTGCCATGTACGATGCAAAAACAACCAAATGGAACGCTGTGAATATGGGACCAAAAAGGGATGTTTTAGGAGAGCTATTTAAAGAAGGTAGAGAACAGGGACTTATTATGGGAGCCTCTTCTCATTATGCTTTTAATTGGTCTTTTTATAATAAGAAAGATAAATTTGACACTACAAATCCTAAATATGCCGATTTATATTCTCCAAAAGGAAAAGATATTAACGAACCTGTTTCTGAAGAGTTTAAAGAAATGTGGTGGAAACGTACCACCGATTTAATTGATAACTATAAACCTGAAATATTATGGTTTGATTTCTATCTAGATATCCCTGATTATGCTGATTTACGACCAAAAATCGCTGCTTATTATTACAATAAAGGAATTGAATGGGGAAAAGAGGTTGTTATAAATGATAAGAATTTTGACCATGAAGCTTTTCCAGAAGGAACTGTTATATATGATTTAGAACGTGGTAAACTGCCAGGGATTCGTAAACTGCCATGGCAAACAGATACCTCTATTGGTAAAAACTCTTGGTCTTATGTAACAAATTGGCAATCTAAATCTACAAACCAATTGATAGATGACTTGGTAGATGTTGTTTCTAAAAATGGAAATCTTTTATTAAATGTAGGTCCGAAAGCAGATGGTACAATTCCTGAAGATCAAAAAGAAATTCTATTACAAATAGGAGATTGGTTGGATGTAAATGGAGAAGCTATATACAACACTCACTATTGGGAAACTTTTGGTGAAGGTCCTACTAAAGTGAAAGAAGGACACCATTCAGAAAAAAACAATGCTCCTTTTACGGGGCAGGATATTCGTTTTACTACTAAAGATGCTAATCTTTATGCCATCTTAATGGCATGGCCTACCAAAAAGGATGTCGTTATAAAATCACTTAAAAATAAGTCTATTAAAAATGTAACGATGTTAGGTTCTACAGAAAAAATAAATTGGGAGCTTACAGAAAATGGTTTAAAAGTAGAAGTACCATCTATAATGCCAACAGATTATGCGCATACTTTTAAAATTGAGCTTACCCAATAAAAATATAGTTCAAGTTGTTATTGAATCATTTTAGTTAGTTTTCTAAAGAATACCCTTCCACGAGGGTATTCTTTAAATTTAAATCAAAGAATTATGAAATATATAGTTTGTGAAGAGCCTAAAAAATTCACTTTAAAAGAAAAAGACATTCCCGTAAGAAAGGAAGGAGAAGTGCTTTTAAAAATTACTAAAATTGGAATTTGCGGTACTGATTTACATGCCTATGCTGGAAATCAAGCTTTCTTCACATATCCCAGAATATTAGGTCATGAACTAGCTTCGCATGTAGTTGAGGTAGATTCAAAAAGTAAGCTTCAAAAAGGAGATAAAGTTGTTATTATGCCCTACTTAAGTTGTGGGACATGTATTGCTTGTAAAAATGGAAAGACTAATTGTTGCCAGAATATAAAAGTCTTTGGAGTACATACAGACGGAGGAATGCAAGAAAAAGTAGTACTTCCGGAAGCTGTTTTAATGCCTGCACCAAATTTAACAGATAATGAAATTGCAATTATAGAACCACTAGCAATTGGAGCACACGCACTAAGACGTGCTTCTATAAAGGCTAACGATACCATTGTGGTAGTTGGTTGTGGTCCGATAGGAATTGGAATTATAAAATTAGCGCAAATAAAAGGAGCTAAAGTAATAGCGATAGATACCAATGAAAACCGATTGCAATATGCTAAAGATACTATTGGTGCAGAATATGCTATAAATGCATTGAATAACCCTGCTGATAAAATAGCTGAAATTACAAATGGTGATATGGCAGATGCTGTATTCGATGCCACAGGGTTTAAGGGAGCTTTAGAAGCTGGCGTTGATTATATGGCGCATGGAGGAAGCTATGTATTAGTTGGATTATCTAAAGGAGATCTCACTTTTAATCATCCTAAAATACATGCAAAAGAAACAACATTACTTTGTAGTAGAAATGCTACTAGAGAAGATTTTCAATTTGTGATAGACCATATCAAAAATTTCCCTACGAATTCTTTCATTACGCATGAAGTAAATTTCGAAGACATGATTTCAAACTTTGATACTTGGTTAGATCCTCAAAATGGTGTAATTAAAGCGATGGTAAATATCTCATAATATGAAGAAAGTAGTAACATTCGGTGAAATTATGCTTCGGTTGTCTACAGAAAGGCATTTACGGTTTTCACAAGCCAATTCTTTTTTAGCAACCTATGGAGGAAGTGAATTTAATGTAGCAGTATCCCTGTCAAATTTCAAAATCAACACCGAGTTTGTTACCAGCATTCCTAATAATGAATTAGGAATGCGAACACTTGAAGAAATTAGGAAGAAGAATGTAGGCTCTCATTTTATTCAAAAACAAGGAAAACGTTTGGGAGTGTATTACCTTGAAACGGGAGCTGCTTCAAGAGGAAGTAGTGTTTTATATGATAGAGAAGATTCTTCTTTTACTACGCTTAAAACAGGAACAATAGATTGGGATACTATTTTTAAAAATGCAAGTTGGTTTCATTGGAGTGGAATCTCTCCCGGAGCTTCTGAAGCTGTTGCTAATGTTTGTTTGGAAGCGGTAAAAGCTGCTAAAAAAAGAGGCGTTAAAGTGTCTTGCGATTTAAACTACCGTTCCAAATTATGGAGCTATGGCAAAGAACCTGCCGAGATAATGCCAGAACTATTAAGATATAATGATCTTGTTTTAGGAGACATTGATACTGCGTGCTTAATGACGGGTATAGATAAAATAAACCCCGATTATAGCAATACCAAAGCATTACCACAAGTTTATAACTATTTTCTAAAGCATTTTCCAAATATTGAATTTATGGCAACCACACTTCGGTATTCTGTAAATGCTTCTCATCAAAAAATAGGAGGTATCTTCTACGATAAAAATAAAGCTTATATAGCTTCTCAAAGAGAGGTAATTCCTGTTGTTGATAGAGTTGGAAGCGGCGATGCTTTTATGGGAGGGCTTATTTATGGGCTTATAGCTAAGCCTTACAACTTCCAATATGCTATCGATTTTGCTGCCGCAGCATGTTGTTTAAAGCATTCTATTTCGGGAGATTATAATTTAGTAAGTGTTAGTGAAGTAGAAAATTTAATATTAGGAAATGAAGCTGCATTAGTGGCTCGATAAATATACACATGAAACACATAGACCGAACCAAAGTAGCAGATACTCTCTCAAACATAGGATTAGTTCCCCTATTTTATAATGAAGATACAGATACTGCAAAACAGATTCTAAAAGCCTGTTATAAGGGGGGTGCAAAAGCTGTGGAGTTTACTGCTCGTGGGAATCATGCCCATGAGGTTTTCTCAGCATTAATAAAATACTCAACGGAAGAATTTCCAGAAATGCTGTTGGGAGTAGGCTCTATAACAGATGCTGCAGCAGCTTCTTTATATATACAGTTGGGAGCAACGTTTATTGTAACTCCAGTACTTAGAGAAGATATTGCTAAAGTTTGTAACCGGAGAAAAGTACTATGGATGCCTGGATGTGGAAGCTTAACAGAAATAGGTACGGCAGAAGAACTAGGCTGTGAGATTATAAAATTGTTTCCAGGAGCTATTTATGGAGCCGAGTTTGTTAAAGCTATAAAAGGTCCTCAACCATGGACTAGAATTATGCCTACTGGAGGTGTTTCTACAGAAAAAGTAAATCTAGAAAAATGGTTTCAAGCTGGTGTTTGTTGCGTTGGAATGGGCTCCAATTTAATATTCAAAAATAAAAATAACGAATATGATTATTTAGAAATTGAAAATGTCATCCGCAAAACGATTCAATCTATTAATAAAATAAAATCTAATTTATAAATCAATTTTTATGCAATCCAGCTATGTTCAAATAGATCCTTTAGATAATATTATAGTGGCGATTACTGATCTTCCTGCGGGAACATTAGTCGAAATTAATAACCAAACCATTACATTAAAAGAGAATATCAAACAGAAGCACAAGTTTGCATTGAATGATCTTTCAATTGGAGCTAATATTTTTATGTATGGTGTTTTAGTGGGTGTTGCAACTCAAAATATTGATTCTGGTAGTGCAATAACCGTTTCCAATATAAAACATGCTGCTGCTGGATACAATAAACAAGAAAATTCATATCAGTGGAATCCTCCTTCCGTAGAAAAATTTAAGGAACTTACTTTTGATGGATACCATAGAAAAGATGGAAAAGTTGGAACCGCAAATTATTGGCTCGTAATTCCTTTGGTATTTTGTGAAAATAGAAATGTAGAACTGCTAGAAGCATCATTAAACGAAGCATTAGGGTATTCCGACAAAAAAGACATTTCTATAGACACTACAGCATTAATTAAAAAATACCAAGCAGGAGAAACTGAAACTTCTATTTACGAAACTCCAATACTCACTACTCAAAAGGAATTGAAAAAAAATAGGGTTTTTAAAAATGTAGATGGTATAAAATATTTAAAACACGATGGAGGCTGCGGAGGTATAAGGCAAGATGCTGAAGTTTTATGTAATTTATTAGCGGGTTATATAGCAAATGCAAATGTTGCAGGAGCTACAATACTAAGCTTAGGATGCCAGAATGCTCAAATGGAAATACTAGAAAAAGCTCTCGAAAAAATCAGTCCTAAAACAAAAAAAACTGTTCACTACCTTGAACAACAACAAAGTAGAAACGAACATAGTTTTATAGAAGAAGCTGTTAAACTAACCTTCTTAGGACTAATAGAGGCTAATAAAGTTAAACGAGAACCAGCACCTTTAAGTAAAATAAAATTGGGATTAGAGTGTGGAGGATCGGATGGTTTTTCTGGAATTTCTGCTAATCCTGCATTAGGGTATGCATCAGATTTATTAGTTGCATTAGGAGGAAGTCCTGTATTGGCCGAATTCCCAGAATTAAATGGAGTAGAACAAGAACTTATAAACAGATGTATCCGTGAAGAGGATGCACAAAAATTCACAAAACTTATGAGTTCCTACTCATCTGCAGCTGTTGCAGTAGGCTCAGGATTTGAAAATAATCCTTCTCCAGGAAATATTAAAGACGGACTAATAACTGATGCCATGAAATCGGCTGGTGCAGCAAAAAAAGGAGGAACCTCTCCAATTGTTGAAGTTTTAGATTACACCGAACAGGTAGAGAAACCAGGGTTAAATCTTTTATGTACCCCAGGAAATGATGTAGAAAGCACTACAGGTCTTGCTGGCTCTGGGTGTAATATTATAGTATTTACTACTGGATTGGGCACTCCCACTGGTAACCCAATTACTCCCATATTAAAATTAGCCAGTAATACAACTTTAGCTGAAAAAATGGACGATATCATAGATGTGAATACTGGAACCATTATTTCTGGCGAGGATACTATTGAATCTATGGGTGAAAAAATACTATTAAAAATTATAGAAGTGGCCAGTGGACGGATCGAAGTCAAGGCTGAAATTAATGGCAACAATGATTTCATTCCATGGAAAAGAGGAATTTCTTTATAAAATATAAAAAATATGACAGTTAAGAATATAGTTTCCGATAATACCACAAGAAAAAATCCTGTGAAAATTTTACAATTTGGAGGAGGAAATTTTGTGAGAGCTTTTATTGAAGATTTTGTTGAAGTTTTAAATGATAAAACTTTCTTTAACGGAAATATTATTATTGTAAAACCTACTAAAAATGGCGACTATTCAACACTAAAATCTCAAAACGGACATTATCATGTAGTTTTAGAAGGAATTAAAAATGACAAACCTGTATCTCAAACAAAATCGATAAAATCAATAAGTAATATTATACATTCTTATAATGAATATGATACTTACTTGGATACTGCCAAAATTCCCACTATTCGTTTTATTGTATCAAATACTACAGAATCTGGAATTGCTTATAATAACCAAGATAAATTTAAAGAGAGTCCTGCTGGTGAATTTCCAGCTAAATTAACACAATGGTTATATACAAGATATACTGCTTTTAATGGCGACCCAAGCAGAGGGTGTGTTTTTCTTCCTTGTGAGCTTATAGAAAATAATGGAGCACAACTCCAACAAGCAATTTTACAATATATAGATTTATGGCAGCTATCAAAAGATTTTAAAGAATGGATTCTAAATAGCAATCATTTTTGTAATACCCTCGTAGATCGAATAGTCTCTGGATATTCTGAAAAAATAGCCAACAATCTTTATAAAAAATCAGGAAATAAAGATGCGCTTTTGGTAGTTGGAGAAATATATCATAATTGGTTAATTGAAGGACCCGATTTTATTAGTAAGGAGCTTCCTTTCTCGGAAACTGATCTTGATGTGAAATTTGTAAACGACTTAACACCCTACAGAAAATTAAAGGTTAGGGTTCTTAATGGTGCCCATACAGCTATGGTGCCTGTGGCCTACTTAGCGGGAGTTTCTACGGTAAGAGAAGTTATGGAACAGAAAGAATTATCCAAGTACATACACGATTTTCTCACGCAAGAAGTTATGCCAATTATGAATAATGATTTTTCAGAAAAAGAAATTCAAGACTTTATAACGGGTGTCATAACTAGATTTAAAAATCCCTATTTAGAACATAAATTACTTAGTATTTCTTTAAATAGTATTACCAAATTTAATACACGCCTACTTCCTACTCTTATAGAATACTATGAGCAGAAAAATGCACTTCCTAATCATATTATTTTTTCACTTGCAGCTTTACTAGTATTTTATAAAGGAAAATTTAAAGGAAAGGAAATACCTATTAAAGACGATGAAAAATATATTCTGTTTATAAAAAAACAATGGAAGGATTTTGATGAAGATCAAATAAATATTGAAAAGTTTGTTAATAATGTAATTAGTAATAAACTTTTATTTCAAGCTGATTTAACACAAATTAGAGGCTTTTCTTCTCTGTTATCTCAATACATTTTGGCTATTGTAGAAAATGGTGTTCTGAATAGCTTAAAGCATGTAAAACCAACCCCCTAGAGGTCAGCTTGCTAAGTATTCAAAGAAAAAAACATAACTCATTTCGACATCAGCCTGCCATAGCATTTAAGACAGGCGGAACGTCGGGGGAATTAGGCCCTAATTGAGGAATTTTTAAAAAAATGTAATATGATTATAGATTCGCACCAACATTTTTGGCAATATGAAGTAGAAAAACATTCGTGGATAGATGATTCTATGAAGACTATTCGACGTGACTTTTTACCTGCAGACCTTAAACCAATCTACAAGCAAAATGATGTTGAAGGTTGTGTTGCTGTACAAGCTGATCAAACATTAGAAGAGAACGATTTCCTTTTAGATCTAGCAAAAAAGAATAGTTTTATAAAAGGTATTGTAGGATGGTTGGATCTTCAGGATAAAAAAGTTACAATTACCATGGAAAAATATGCATCTGAAACTTTATTTAAAGGCGTTAGACATATTATTCAAGGTGAAGATGACCCAAATTTCATTCTTAGAGAATCGTTTAACAATGGAATTTCACTTTTAGAAAAGAACAATCTAACATACGATATTCTAGTTTACCCACATCAGTTAGGAGCTACTTTAGAGTTTGTAGAAAAATTTCCTAATCAAAAGTTTGTAATAGACCATATTGCAAAACCTTATATAAAAGATGGATATTATAGTGGATGGTCCACTTTAATAAAAGCCATTTCAAAACACGAAAATGTGTATTGCAAATTATCTGGTATGGTTACGGAGGCCGATTATAACAATTGGAGCTACGAACAAATAACACCATATATGGAGTTAATATTAGAAAGTTTCGGTCCAAAACGGATCATGTTTGGATCCGATTGGCCAGTGTGTTTAGTTGCTGGAAATTATACCCAAATAAAAGATTTAGTCTCCCAATTTATAGCTCGCCTCTCTCCTACAGAACAAGCAGCATTTTGGAGTACAAACGCGATAAAATTTTATAATTTATAAAAACATGGATTTACATTTAAAAGATAAAGTTGTTCTTGTAACTGGAGCAGCTGGAATTAAAGGAAGTATTGGAGAAACTATCGTTCAGTCGTTAGCTAATGAAGGTGCGATTCCTGTTATTATTTGCAGAAATGATCGTGGCTACCAATACCAAAAAGAGCTCAATGAAAAAGGTATAGATAGCATTTTTGTAAAAACTGATCTTACCGACCCCAAGCAAATTGAAAAAGCTATTAAAACTATTGAAGAAAAGTACCATCGAATAGATGTTATTATTAATAATGTAGGCGTAAATGATGGCGTAGGAATCGATGCGAGTATAGAAGAGTTTATCAAGTCATTGCAACTTAATTTAGTAAGTTATTTTGCTATGGTTAAATACGCGCTACCATTACTAAAAGCTTCCAAAGGAAATATTTTAAATATAGGTTCTAAAGTTGCATTAACTGGACAAGGAGGTACCTCTGGATATGCAGCTGCAAAGGGTGGTGTATTAGGACTCACAAGAGAATGGGCAGTCGATTTAATTAACTACCAAATACGATCTAACGCTTTAATCATTGCAGAAAGTTATACCCCAGCTTATGAGAATTGGATTAACTCTCTAGAAAATGGTAAGGAAAAATTAAAAGCAATTACCAAAAAGATTCCTTTAGAAAATAGAATGACCACTCCAGAAGAAATTGCAAATGCTTGCTTGTTTACTATTTCTGATGTTTCCTCGCACACCACAGGCCAATTTATTTATATAGACGGAGGCTATGTGCATTTGGATCGCTCTTTACTTCCGCAGTAAATCATTTGAAATAATTCAATTAAAATTTATAACCTGTTAACATTCCTTACACTACCTATATGAAAACTAAAACTCATGCTATTGTTCCGAAAGGTATAGTTCTCCCTTTTATTCTTATTACTTCACTTTTTGCTCTTTGGGGTTTTGCAAATGATATCACTAACCCAATGGTTTCGGCATTTAAAAAAGTATTGGAACTTAATAACTTCCAAGCTTCATTAGTACAATTAGCATTCTATGGAGGGTACTTTACAATGGCATTGCCTGCAGCTATTTTTGTAAATAAATATTCGTATAAAAAAGGAATTCTTTTAGGATTAGCGCTTTATGCAATAGGTGCCTTATTATTTTTTCCTGCGGCGGCATATCAAGAGTTTGGTTATTTTCTAGCAGCTTTATATATACTTACATTCGGTTTAGCCTTTTTAGAAACTACAGCAAACCCATATATTCTATCTATGGGGCCGCAGGAAACTGCCACACAACGTTTAAATTTAGCACAAGCTTTCAATCCTATTGGTGCATTAGGAGGGCTGATAGTTGCTCAGAAGTTTATTTTAGGAGCGCTTCAATCTGATGATTTGGATGAGAATGGAAATTCCATATATGAAACCCTTTCCGAAAGTGCTAAATCGGTAATCAGAACTAGCGATCTTGCAGTTATTAGAAATCCATATGTAATTCTAGGACTTGTAGTAATTGCTTTTTTTGTGCTTATTTTAATCGTTAAAATGCCTCAAAACAAAGAACAGGAATCGCAAGTTAATATTAAAGAATCTATAAAACGTCTCTTCTCACATCCAAAATTTTATGGAGGGGTTATCGCGCAAGCTTTTTATGTGGGCGCTCAAATTATGTGTTGGACCTACTTGTATCAATACGCCGAATCTATTGGTATAGAAAACCAATCTGCAGTTAAATATGGAATAATTGCACTTATTGTATTTTTAATTGGTCGATGGATAGGAACTGCTCTTTTAAGGTATTTAAGCGCTGGAAAACTATTATTCATTTTTTCCATTGGTGCTATGATTGCTACACTGGTAACAATTTTCGTACCTGGATATATCGGTTTATATGCCTTGGTATCAATTTCTTTTTTTATGTCTCTTATGTTCCCCACTATTTATGGAATTGCTTTAGAAGGCCAGGGTGAAGATGCTAAATTTGGAGCTGCATTTTTAGTTATGGCTATAGTTGGTGGTGCCCTTATGCCTACCCTACAAGGAATAATTCTAGATTTAGGGGGAGATGGATATACAGATATACAAATTTTGGGAGTTCCAGAGGTTAACTTCTCATTTATACTTCCTTTTATATGTTTTATTGTAATTGCTGTTTACAGCAGAAATGTTTATAAGAAATACCACACTGCAGATGAAAACTAAAAGATATTGTATGGCTTGTGATCTAAAAGATGATAACATACTCATAGAAAAATATAAAGAATACCATGCCGCAGGTAATGCATGGCCAGAGATTACAGCATCTATAAAGGATGCTGGTGTTTTGGATATGGAAATCTATTTAACTGGGAATCGTTTGTTTATGATTATGGAAGTAAATGAAACTTTTGACTTCCAGAAAAAGGCTAAAATGGATGCTGAAAACAAAAAAGTTCAGGAATGGGAAACATTAATGCAAAATTTCCAACAAGAACTTCCATGGGCTCCGAAAGGAATTAAATGGCTCCCTTTGGATTGTATATTTAAATTAGAGCAATAGAGTACTAAAAATTTACTCCATATAATAACTTATAGAAGCAAAAAATAGTCGGGTTCAAAAACCCGACTATTTTTTTGCCTTATTATAAACTTAAAAGTGTCTATGTTAAAGATAATTTCAATACAGTTGCTACTTTAATAAAGTATTACTTTACAGTGATTTATTTGTAAAAACGCACTTAGCAAGAACTATCAATACCAAAAAATATAATTGCTAAAAGATTTTTAACCAAAAATCAACCATTGTTTAATCATTCCAATGTTCATCAATTACTTTTTGAATGTGTGGATAATTCTTATCTGTTTCATTTAACTGCTCTCTAATTGTTATCAACTCTACCTTCAAACTATCTATAATATTATTATACGCTGGATCATTATAAAGGTTATTCATTTCCTTTGGATCTTTCTCTAGATCGTATAATTCCCAAGCTACTGGAGTTTTTCTAGTAAAATCATTCCCCCAACTATTTTTATTCCATGTTGCATCAGGATTATCAGTATCCACCCAATACCTACCATAGAAAAATATAAGTTTATATTTTTTAGTTCTAATTCCAAAATGGGCAGGGTTACCATGCTTATGAGCCAAATGCATCCAGTATCTGTAATAAGTAGCCTGCTGCCAATTTTCGGGTTCTTTTCCTGTTTCCAAAATTTCTTTAAAGCTATGTCCTTGCATATAATCTGGAACCTTTCCCCCCGCCATTTCTATAAAGGTAGGAGCAAAATCAGTATTATTAATTATAGCATCTGTACGGATCCCGCTTTTAATGCCTTTTGGATATCTTACGATAAAAGGCATCCTCATAGACTCTTCATACATCCATCGTTTATCAATATAATCATGCTCTCCGAGCATAAATCCTTGGTCTCCTGTGTAAACTATAATAGTATTTTCAAGAAGACCTTCTTTATCTAAATAGTCAATTATTCTTTTTACATTATCATCTACACCTTTTACACAGCGTAAATATTTTTTTAAATAATCTTGATATACCTTCTTTGTTATTTTTTGTTCTTCCGGAGTATTATTAAAAGGAATATATTCACTTGCAGCAATTTTATCAGCATCTCTATAGTTTTTATAAATGCTACTATCTGCATAAATATTCATTGCCTGATTTCGGATTAAATTTCTTCTTGACACTGAAGAACCAATAATACGTGTTAAAGAATCGTTTTGCCCCCTGGTAGCAACCGAACCATTATTTTTATTATCATAAAGACTTTCTGGTTCTGGTATAAATTCATCTTTTAGATAATCATCATAACGAGGTGCATTTTCAAAATCGTCATGGGGAGCTTTAAAATGATGCATTAAGAAAAATGGCTTATTAGGATCTCTTTCATTCTTTAACCAATCAAGGGTAGAATTAGTAATAACATCAGAAGAATGCCCTACTGTATGCTCAATATTATCTGGCCATTGCCCATTTCCCTTAACTCTAAAATCAGGATTAAAATATTTTCCCTGTACTGGCAACACCTTATAATAATCAAATGCTGCTGGTTCTTCATGTAAATGCCATTTCCCTATAATTGCAGTTTGGTATCCTAAAGCCCCCATTTCTATGGGTAGATATTGATTCTCTGGACGTAAACTCCCCTCAAGATCAATAACTCCATTGGTTTGTGCTCGCTGTCCAGTAATAATGGCAGCTCTACTTGGAACACAGATAGAATTATTTACAAAACAATTATCAAAAATTACCCCGTCTTTAGCAAGTTTATCAATTACAGGAGTAGGATTTAACTTAGCCAATCTACTTCCATAAATTCCAAAAGCTTGTGTGGTATGGTCGTCTGCCATTATGTAAAGAATATTAGGCTTCTTTTTAACAGTTGCCTTCTCTTGGCTACATGCTGAAGATAAAAACATCATGGAAATCATTAAAAATATCCATGTATTTTTTCTATTATTTTTCATTTGTATAGTAGTTAATTATTGAAAGATAAATATAAATGGAGTTGATACTTTAGGGCACAACTTATGATTTGAATATTGTAACAAATGGTTCACTTAATTCTCTTGTAAAAATATAAATGGCTTTATTTCTCTAGCTTTACCTCTTTCTGTACAACATATTCGCTAGGAATAACTCCAAATTGTTTTTTAAAACATTTAGAAAAATAGGAGGCAGTATTAAACCCAGTTCTATACATTACCTCTTTTACGGTTAAATCGCTACTTTCTAGTAATTGAACAGCACGTTTTAAACGTATATTCCTAATAAATTCACTAGAAGTTAACCCTGTTAATTCTTTAAATTTAAGGTATAAATTACTTCGACTATACCCCATTTCTTTTACGAGCATTTCTACATTAAAGTCGGTATTCATCATATGTTTCTCTACTATTTCCATCGCCTGATTTAAAAATTTCTCATCTGTAGAGGTTACTGTAACTTCATTTGGTTGTAAATGAATTTCTCTATTAAATCGTTTCCGTAATAATTCCCTTTGTTTTACAGTATTTAATATTTTTATCTGAAGTGCATCCATATCAAAAGGCTTTCTAATATAATCATCAGCTCCATTTTTTAAACCTTCCACTTCACTCTCTTGAGAAGCCTTCGCGGTAATCATTATAATTGGAATGTGACTGGTTGCAGGATTGGTTTTTAGTTTTTCACATAATTCAATCCCATCCATAATTGGCATTAATAAATCTGTTAGAATAATATTTGGCGAATATTTCTTAGCTAATTCTAATCCTTCTTGTCCATTCTCTGCTTCATAAATAAAGTAATCATCCTTCAAAGCTTGTTTTATAAAGGTTCGAATATCTTTATTATCATCAACCACAAGTAAAACAGGTAACTTTGAGCGTGTTCTTGATAAATTAGCATCTACTAAATCGTCGTTTATATCTATTGCAAAAGATTCGCTCTCCGAGGTTCTAACAAAATAATCACTATCTGAAGTTTCTTTACAAGTAATCTCTGGGATATTTATGTAAGCCTCTTTATCTTTTGGTAACAGAATTTGGAACTTTGTTCCTTTATTTTCTTTACTCGTTACTGTAACTTCCCCCTCGTGCAATTTTACTAGATTTTTAACAAACGAAAGACCAATTCCCATTCCTTCAGGATTTCTATCTTTTTTGTCTCCATCTACATAGAAGCGTTCGAAAATATTATTTAGCTTTTCTTTAGAAATTCCTTGTCCCGAATTTCTAACTTCTATCTCTATAAAATCCATTTTTTTAGATTCCGAAGAAATTTTAATTTGATTAATCGTTTTAATTTTTATTCTAATTTTACCTTCATCCGGAGTAAACTTAAAAGCATTTGATAATAAATTATTTATAATTTTTTCTAACGCATCGTGGTCAAACCAGGCTTTTAATGCCGTATCATTTGTTTTAATTTTAAAATCAATTCTTTTTTTCTGAGCTAAAAACTGGAAAGGCTCTGCTACTTCTTTTATAAAAGATATAATGTCTGTATTACGAACTACCAATCGCATTTTTCCTTGTGTTATTTTTCGAAAATCCAGTAACTGATTTACAAGTCGCAATAATGAATCTGTATTTTTATTCATTAATCCAAACTGCTCTTGGAGCGTTTCCCAACTTAAATTCTCTCCTTTTTTTTGTAAATATTCTAGAGGTCCTTTTATTAATGTTAAAGGGGTTCTAAACTCATGAGAAATATTTGTAAAGAATTCTAGTTTTAATCGCTGAAGCTCCTCTGCTTGTTCCTTCTCCATTTGGTCTAATTCCAATTGATGTTTTTTACTCGCATTTATAACGGTATACCTCCAAAACAATACTAGAATTACGATTATTAACAAAAAGTATATAAAGTAAGCAATATCGGTTTTCCAAAAAGGAGGAACTATTTCTATAAGCAAAACGGAAGGTCTTGAATCCCACACCCCATCATTATTTGAGGATTTCACTTTAAAAGTATAAAGTCCAGGTTCGATATTAGTATAAGTAGCAAACCTTTTAGATGCAGTAGTTTGCATCCAATCTTCATCAAAACCTTCCAATTTATATTCGAACTTATTTTTCTGTGGAGCAGCATAATGCAAAGCTGCAAATTCAAAAGAAAAACTATTTTGATTATAATTTAATTTTACAGCAGATGTATTTTCAATAGGTTGAGATAAAACCGTGTTATTACCTATTCTTTCACCTACCTCTACAACATTATTATTTATGAGTAAATTGGTAATTACTGTTTTAGAAGGAATCTTATTGTCTTCTATTTCTGACGGATAAAATGCGTTATAACCATTTACACCTCCAAAAAGTAACTGTCCATCTTCTTTCTTTAAACATGCCAATTCCTGAAATTCGTTACTCTGTAAACCATCGTTAACGTCGTAATTGGTAAATACTTCTGTTTTAGGATTGAACATAGATAATCCCTGATTAGTAGAAATCCATAGGTTTCCACTGTTATCTTCTATAATCCCTTTTATAACATTATTAGGTAAACCACTATTTTCAGAGTAAACTTTAAATGATATTTCTTTAGAATTTTCATCATAAATAACCTTATTCAAACCACCTCCAAAAGTCCCTACCCACATAGTATTATTATTATCTTCATATAAAGACAATATATAATTGTGACTTAAAGAGGTAGAATCTCCCTTGATATTTTTGTATTTCTTAAATGCTGGATTCTTACTATTACGTTCTTTTTTTGATAAAACAGAGAGACCATTCCCTGTTGCAAACCATATATTCCCCTTATTATCTTCTAATATATTCCTTATGATATTATTTGATAATGATTTCGAATCTCCTTTTTTGTAGCTAAAATTATCGATATCATAATTAGTCATTTGCGAATTTAATTTATATCGATATACACCTCCAGAATACGTTCCTACCCAAATATTTTTATCGGAATCTTGTGCGATACTAAATACACTTTTCTTAAAATCTTTTGAAGGTTTAAAATCTTTCTCTTGAATAGGTCTTTTTAATTCCATATTCAATTTATATAAATTAGGATATCCTTCCGATCCAATCCAAAGCTCTTTCTTTCCAAGATAATCTACTTCAGATATTACAAAGGCTCTCTGGATAGTGGTATACTTCATAAAACGAACTTGATTCTTATTCTGCCTTTCCGAGACTTGCATATTTAACCCTCCACCTTCTGTTCCAATCCAAACGGTTCCGTTAGAATCTTGATACATAGAACGAATTTTATCATAACTTAAACTTTGTGAATCTACTGTTTTTTTTACATGAATGAATTTTTTTCTATTGGGATCGAATTTATTAACTCCTCCCCCATTGGTTCCTATCCAAATAATACCTGTATCATCTACAAATAAAGATTTTACAATGTTTTTTGTTAAACTAAATTCGTTTCTAGGATTGTAAATATATTTTTCTACTAGTTTTGGGGTATTTCCTTTGTTTTCTATAAGAACTAATCCGTTATTAGTGCCTGCCCAAATATTGTTTTGCTTATCTACAATTAGTTCATTGTAATAACCTTCATGAATCAATTTTGCTGTTGGATTTTCCTCATGAACATTAATAAAAAAGAGACCTACAGCTGTTCCTATATAATAATTGCCATTCAAATCTTGTGTTATACTTGGGGTATTCACATGTGGAAGATTAAAAGTGCCATTCATGTACTTAAAATATGCTTCATTATTATTATCACGAGTTAGCATATACAGCCCATAGGTAGCTCCTACCCAAATATCTCCCTTTGCATCTTCATAAATTTCAACAATAGTATTTATTTCTGCTCCTAGTTTAGTTGGATCATGATCTAAATTATACCGTAAAAAATTATTTGAAGCGATAGAATCCTGAAGGTTCAACATATTTATCCCTTCATTTGTTCCTATCCATAATTTGTCTTTTGAACTCAATAATACTTTAGAAACATAATTATTACTTAGGGAATTTGTGTTTTCTTCATCATGCTCAAAGTTTAAAAAATTCCCTGTATCTCTATTTAAATAAGACAAGCCATTACCAGTTGTTCCAATCCATAGGTTCCCTTTTTTATCCCCAGTAATAGAAAATATCAAATTACTATTTATAGATTTATCATTATTAGGGTCGGGCTTAAAAACATGAAAATCATAACCATCGTACTTATCTAAACCATCATGTGTTCCAAACCACATATAACCATAGATATCTTGGTAAATAGAGTTTACATCATTTTGAGATAAACCTTCAGCAGTTGTAATATGCTCAAAGTAATTTTGCTTTTGTCCATTACAAATAGGTATAACTCCTATAAATAGGATTGCCGAAAAAATATAATAAATAGTAGGCTTCAAGAAATTCATATCCTTTTAAAATTCATACATGCAATATATGCAACTATCAATAAATACGATTTGTGCATGTCTTTTTTTGTACAACATATGATTATTATGCTAATATTCAAGTGTTAAAAAATCCTGTTTTAGGCCTTATCTAAATACAATGTGGAAATTAGTCGCCAAAATTTAATAAGTCCTCCAGTTATTTAAAATTCACTTCTATCAATCCAATAGAAAAAACCTTATAATATATTTTTATTTTAAAAGATAATGATGCGTAAAGAAGCTTATAAAAACATATGTACTTCAAAAAAAAACATATGTTTTTAAAGAACTCACTTAAAAGCTTCTAATTTGTATTGTGTTTTAATACTTGACATGAAATAAACATCTAGAAATGTTTTAAAAAAGCCAAGCACATCCTAATACTAAAGAGCATATAATGCATCGATTTTCAATAATATTTCTTCTGGTTTATACAATCTTCCTGCTGAAAATGTAAAAAGAAGACGGATATAGAAGCAAAGAATGCACTCAACAGAATCACTCAATAATAAATAATTTCATACATTTCATTACCACAAACACCAACAAAAATGAAACATTTTTTTAAGCTTAAAACAACTTCAAAATTACTATTGGGATCTGCTTTAGTAGTTTCTATGTGGAGCTGTAAGAACACAAAGAAACAAGTTGTAAAAAATACAGAAACTAATATTGAAGAAGCTGTAAAACCAAACATTGTATTTATTTATTTAGACGATTTAGGTTATGGCGACATTAGCGCTAATGGTGCAACCGAAATCAGCACGCCAAATATCGATAACTTAGCCAAGGGTGGTGTTCGCTTTACAAATGGATATGCAACCTCTGCAACTTGTACTCCTAGCCGTTATGGACTACTTACAGGTGTTTATCCTTGGAGAAATAAAGACGCGCAAATTTTACCAGGTACAGCTCCTTTAATTATAAATACAGAACAAATAACAATTCCTAAAATGTTAAAAAAACAAGGTTACCAAACTGGTATTGTTGGTAAATGGCACTTAGGTTTGGGGACAGGAGAGGTTAATTGGAATGAACGCGTATCTCCAGGACCGAATGAAGTTGGTTTTGATTACTCCTATATTATGGCTGCTACACAAGATCGTGTGCCTACAGTTTACATAAAAAATGGTCATGTTGATGGTTTAGATCCAAATGACCCTATTGAAGTTAACTATATGAAAAATTTTGAAGGAGAGCCTACAGGGAAAGAGAATCCTGAACTTTTATCTATGAAATGGCATCATGGACATAACAATAGTATTGTTAATGGTATTCCGAGAATAGGATATATGAAAGGTGGCGAAGCTGCAAAATGGAGCGATGTGGATATGGCCGATCACTTTTTAAATAAAGCTCAAACCTATGTAAAAGAACATAAAGGTGCGCCCTTCTTTTTATACTATGCTCTACAACAGCCACATGTACCACGTACTCCACACCCACGCTTTGTAGGTAAATCTGGAATGGGGCCAAGAGGAGATGTTATTCTAGAAGCTGATTGGGTTATTGGGGAATTTATAAAAACTTTAGAAGAAGAAAATCTATTAGAAAACACATTAATTGTTTTATCAAGTGATAATGGTCCTGTTTTAAATGACGGTTATTATGATAATGCCGTAGAAAAATTAGGAAAACACACCCCTACAGGTGGATTAAGAGGTGGAAAGTACAGTTTATTTGATGCAGGCACACGTGTACCATTTTTAACTTACTGGAAGGGTATCATTAAACCTACAGTTTCAGATGCTTTAGTTTGTCAAATAGATTTGTTAAGTTCTTTAGCAGAATTAACGGGAAGCGATATTAAAACAGACGATAGTGCTCAAATTATCGATGCTTTCTTAGGGAAATCGAAAAATGGTAGAACAGATTTAATTTTAGAAGCCGGACAAAAAACGGCACTTCGTAGTGGAAATTGGGTACTTATTCCACCATATAAAGGTCAGCCAATTAACAAACAAGTGAATATTGAATTGGGAGTTTCTAGCGAATATCAGTTATATAATTTAAAAGAAGATTTTAAGCAACAAAAAAACCAAGCCTCAACTAGCAAACAAAAGTTAACTGAAATGATTGAGACCTATGAAAAACTTAGAGGAACAGAAAAAGTAGATATTAAAGAATTAGAATTAAAATAGCATTACCCACATAACAATAAAAAAGGCTTTGAATGAAACTTCAAAGCCTTTTTTAATATCCAAATTTTTAAAGAAAATGCTATAAATAAATATTTCATTTTGTATATAACTATAACCCACAATTAATCATATGTGATAACATTCAATACATATCTAATTTCCTTAGTATCGGATTATAAATACTTTAGAGCTTGGAAATAAAATAACAGAAAATGAAAAAAATATACCCCTTAGTAATTTTAATTTTATTGTCTTTTCAAGTAAAGGCACAAAAGCTCCCTAAAGGTTTTGAGGCTGGAGATAGAACAAAAACAAACTTAAACTTTGGATGGAAGTTTCATCTTGGGAATCTTAAAACCACCCCTACTGCTATTAATTTTGACGATAGTTCTTGGGAAAATGTTTCTATACCTCACAATCCTCAGTTAGTTTCCTATGAATTGGACAGCATTAAAGAAACATGGGTTCAAGAAAAATATCTTAGAGATGTAAGTTGGTACAGAAAAAAAATAGACCTTCGAGCAGATGATTCACAAAAAGTATTTTTAGAATTTGAAGCAGTACATAATGCGACTGAATTATGGGTTAATGGTAAAAAAGTAGGCAATTATGCAGTAAATGGATATATACCTTTCCATTTTGACATTACAAACTTCGTGAAATTTGGAGAAGAAAATACTATTGCAATTAAAGCAGATAACACCTATAATCAAACTATTGCTCCAGATCCACACAGAACAGATTATGTGAAATTTGGAGGTCTTTATAGAGACCTCTATTTAGTTACAACTAATAAACTACACGTAAACTATAATTGGGAAGCTTTTGATGCTGGTGTACATATTACCACACCTACCGTAAATAAAAATAATGGTACAGTAACCGTTAAAACTACAGTGAAAAATGAAAACCCGACCACTAAAAACACCAAGATAATTACTAATATCATTAATAAAGACGGGTACGTTATAAAGAAATTAATATCTGAAATTAATGTTGATGGAAATTCTACACATACATTTAGACAGACTGCTACCATTGAAGAAGATTTTCATGTATGGTCTCCAGACACACCATATTTGTATCGTGTAAACTCAGTAATTTATGATAATGAAACCCCAGTTGATTTTGTTGAAAATAAATTTGGATTCAGAAAGTTTTCTTTAGAAAAAGGAAAAGGATTTGTATTAAATGGAGAGCCCCTATTTTTAGTAGGTGCAAACCGCCATCAAAATTATCCTAATATTGGAGATGCTGTTCCTAACTCATTTCATTATAATGAAGCGCTACAGTACAAAAAAGCAGGTATGAACATTATAAGGCTATCCCATTATACACAAGATGATGCCTTTATCGAAGCCTGCGATGAATTAGGAATTTTAATTTACGAAGAACCTTCGACATGGATAGAATGGGGAGATGATAATTGGTTTACAAACTTAGAAAAAGCAACAAGAACCATGATTCGTAATCATCGAAATCATCCATCAATTATTGTTTGGGGAGCTGGAATTAACCATAGAGGTCCGGTACCAAGAATGCAAACCGTTGCCAAAGAAGAAGATCCTTATAGGTTAACAGCCTCTGCATCTGCCCCATGGGATGGCCCAAAGAACGAAGGCGTTACCGATGTCCATGCCACTATGGATTATCGCAGGACCGAATTTCCAGAGAGTGCTTTTACAATGGTTATGGAACATGGTAGTTCTCCAAATGCCGAAGTGAATCAATTTCATATTTCAAGATATAAAGGCAACAAAAATAATTTTGCAGCTATAACTTGGTTGGGCGCAGATTACAACCATTTACAACCCGATATTATAGACGACCAGTGGTCTAGAGATTTCATGACTACCTATGGTGTACTTTCGCCTTACCGAGTGCCGAAACCTGTGTATTACTGGTATCAATCGGAATTAGTGAAAAAACCAATAGTACATATTGCAGATGAAACAGCTTCTAAAGACGGAAAGGTTAGAGTTTACAGCAACTGTCAAGAAGTAGCGCTTTATCAAAATGGTAAACTTATAGCAAGACAATTACCCGACAATGATATTACCAAAGCAAATTTGAATCATCCTTCATTTACATTTAAATATAACTGGAAAAATGGCACATTGAAAGCTATAGGATATTCAAACGGTGAAAAAGTAACAGAATTTATTAGACAAAAAGAAGGTAATCCACATCATATAAAAGTTACTTATAATATTGAAGACAAGCCTTTTTATGCTGGCGGATCGGATATAAGACTGGTCTATGCTTCTATTGTAGATGCAAATGGAGAAGTCGTAACTAGCGCTAAAACTGAAGTGCAATTTTCTATATCTGGTGTTGGAGAAATAATTGATAACGGAAAGATTTATGCAAATCCAGCCCTTGTTTATAATGGTGTTGCTGCTATTTATGTTAAAGGAACAGATGAAACTGGTAGCATTACAGTTACAGCAAAAGGAAAAGGACTCAAATCTGGTAAAGCAACAATCAATACTATAAAATATAATACTGATGAAATTACAAACCAAGCTAAACCCATTTATGATTTCCCCATTGAACGTGTAGATATAGGTGGTGATAAGCAATTGGTACAATTTGAATGGCAAAATTGGACAGGAAGCTCAAATAACGATTTAAAATACAATTTAAAGAACACAGATATTGAAGTAGAAATTAGTGCAAACAAAAAAATAAATTGGTTGGGCAATGGTTCTAGTATGATTGGTGACTTAAGTTTTATGGGGACAGACGGTATTTATATTGAAGAAGGTGAACTTACGCTAAAATTCACCAATATAAAAGCTGGAAAATATACATTAGAAACATTTCACCATGCAAGAAAAACTAATATCAAATTAACCAATGATATAGAAGTAACTGTAGAAGATGCCGAAGGTAGTTTTACCAGAGTTTCCGATGATCATATTGTGAATTACTTTAACAACGATAGTACTGGTGAACGCCAACCAATAGCTATCCAATCAACATTTATTTCAGATGGTTCCACCCCTGTTGTTCTTAAATTTAAAAATAGTAACAAAGAGGGAACTTTATGGATAAATGGTTTCATTCTAAAACAAAGAAATCAGTAAATCACATGAATACTAAACTCTTTTTACTCATAAGCTTAATTACTATAAACAGTTGTTATTCAATAAACAAAACAATATTAAGCGCTAAATCTAAATCAAAACCCAATGTCATTCTAATCATTACCGACGATCAAGGCTATGGAGATGTAGGTATACTTGGAAACAACATTATAAAAACACCTAACATTGATGATTTCTATAAAGAAAGCTATCATTTAACCAACTTTCATGTGGCTCCAACCTGCGCCCCTACCCGATCTGGATTAATGACGGGTAGATATGCCAATAGCACTGGTGTTTGGCATACGGTTGGAGGATGGTCTTTGTTAAGAGAAAATGAAAAAACTCTGGCTAATATGTTTTCCGAAGCCGGTTATATAACAGGAAGTTTTGGGAAATGGCATTTAGGAGATAATTATCCATTTAGGGCAGAAGACAGAGGGTTCCAAGAAACAGTAATGCATGGAGGTGGTGGCGTACAACAAACACCAGATTATTGGAATAATACGTATTTTAACGACACCTATTTTCATAATGGGAAACCACAAAAGTATCAAGGTTATTGTACTGATGTATTTTTTAATGAAGCCATAAATTTTATAAAAACGAACAAAGATAAATCTTTTTTCTGCTATATAGCTCCAAACGCGCCGCATGGTCCCTATAATGTCCCTTCAGAATATTATAACTTATATAAAGATTTAGGTAACGATATTTTAACAGATACCCAAAAACGCTTTTATGGCATGATTACCAATATAGATGATAACTTTGGTAAACTAAGAGACAAGTTGAAAGAATTAAATGTTGCTGATAACACTATTTTAATATTTATGACTGATAACGGCACCTCTGCTGGTTATTATAATAAAAAAGGAAAAACGACGGGATATAATGCTAATATGAAAGGCATAAAAGGAAGTGAATATGAAGGAGGGCATAGAGTCCCCTTTTTTATATATTGGAAAGATGGAAAAATATCAACCTCTAAAGATATTACAACATTGACCGCTCAAATAGATATTATGCCAACTTTGGCAGATTTATGTAATATTGATTTACCAAAAAATCATCAACCTATAGACGGACAAAGTTTAGTACCCCTTCTAAAAGAAAAAGACACTTTAAAGGACCGAATGCTCGTAACAGATTCTCAACGAACTCAGCGCCCAAAAAAATGGAAAAATTCTGCAGTGATGCAAGGTAATTGGAGATTAATCAACGGAAAAGAATTATATAATCTTACAACTGATAAAGGGCAAGAACATAATATTGCTGAAGAACACCCAAAAAAGGTGAGTGAAATGCAAACCTTTTATGAAAAGTGGTGGACACAAGTTTCAACGAGGTTTAATGATGAAATTTATTTTAAAATAGGTTCAGAAAATGAAAATCCCGTAACCTTAACTGCACATGATATGCATGGAGAATATGGGGCATATCCTTGGAACCAAATTAATATAAGAGAGGGAACTGTTGGTGGCGGTTATTGGAGCGTAAACATTCTAAAAAGCGGAAATTATGAAGTGTCATTGAGAAGGTATCCTATTGAATCTAATTTGGCTATAAATGCAATTACTCCTGCTATTACAAAACATGAATTGCCAGGTTTAGAAAAGGATATTGCCAAAGGAGAAAAATTAGACTATGTAGAAGCCAGTATCCGTTTTGGAAACGAATTAAAGTTCAATACTCCCATTAATCAAAATGACATTTCAGCAAATTTCAATGTTTATTTGAATGCAGGTAAAACTAAGTTTTTTGCTAATTTTATAGATAAAGATGATAATATAAATGGTGTATATTATGTCTATTTCAAAAAAATATAAATCAGGAAAAAACATTAGAACGGTCGTATAAAATGGATAAAAAATACGGGGTTTCGACCCCGTATTTTTTAACTAACAAGCTTTTCTGCTTAGTACCAATAATATCATTGTGTTTGTTTACTTAACAACTCTTCTGCTTTTCAGCTAGATGATTTGATTTCAAAATCAAAACCATTTCCTGTTAGACGAGAATATACCTAATCAACATGAGCATCTACTTCACCACCTATGTTATTTTCCGTATACCCCTCTAAAACAATTTTAAATGCATGTGCGTATTCCGTTGGGAAGTTTTTTGGAGAAGTAATAATGAGTCCTTTTTCATTTCTTTTCCATTTTATTTTTTCTTTACTTCCTAATAATTCAATATTTAAAATTTTAGAATTTAAAGCCCCTATTTGTGTACTAAGGGAGGTAACAACTATTTCAGAATCTGGCTTATCCATTACAATAACAAAGAATTCTTTATCTGATTTTTTTGTGAATCGAATATCAGTATTTTTATATTCTAATTTCACCTTTTCCTCAACTTTATGTCCGCCTTCTGGTAATCTAGTTGGACCTTCTCCAAAAATAACCCAAGGGCGAGTACCGTATATTGCTTCTCCATTTACCTCTAACCAGGCTCCCATATCAATAAGTAAATCTTCCATAACTGTTGGAATTGATCCATTTGGATCTGGAGGCACATTAAGTAACATTACTCCGTTTTTAGAAACAATATCTATAAGTATATCTATTAACTCGTTCGGTGTTTTAAATATAGCACCTGGACGATAAAACCATGCACCCGGAGAAGTGTCGGTTAACCAAGTATTCTCTTTAGGTTGATTTGGACGTCCTCTTTCATAATCCTTTATAGCCGTAGCTTCAGTAAAAGTAGATTCTTTATAACATACCGCCACTTCTTTATTCCACTCTATGCCTTTATTGTAATAATAGGCTAAGAATTTTAATCTAGATTCTTCTGTCATATTTTCTAACCACCAATCAAACCAAATTAAATCTGGTTGATATACATCTATAAACTCCTTTAATTTTGCCCACCAATCTTCGTAGAATTCCTCATCAGGTGTTTCAGAATCTAAAGCATGAGGGTTGGTATATAAATCATAATCTTTTGGATCAATCCCTCCAAAAGCATGTGCTGGCGCAAAGTATTGCCAAGTAAAAGCATGATGAAAAGACCCCATAAACTTTAAACCTTTGGCTTCAATTTCTTTTTTAAGTGCTGCGGAAGGATCTATACCTCCGTAATTTACCGAATTCCAACGTGTTACTTTACTATCCCACATAGCAAAGTTATCGTGATGCATGGCTACAGGCCCAGCAAATTTGGCTCCCGATTTAGCAAACAAATCAGCCCATTTTTTTGCATCAAAACCTGAAGTTTCAAATTGTTCTATAATATACTTATAACCAAATTCTTTTGGGTCCCCGTACTTTTCAAGATGATGTAAATAATCGTTTGAAGGAGTCCCATTTTTTGTAGGAACAATTTTACCATCAGAATACATTTTCATACCATACCATCCAGCATACCATTTTTCAGGATTTGTCCCTACAAATGCAGACGATACTGGCCCCCAATGGGTATAAATACCAAATTTAGCATCTTGAAACCAAGCTGGTATTTGGTTTACGGTTTCTATAGATTTCCAGTTTTCCTGAAATCTATCTTCATTCTGAGCATAGATAATACTACAAAATATAAGAGTAAGTAATGAAAAAATCGGGAGTTTAATTGGTCTCATTTGTATCATTTAAAATTAACTAATATTCGTTCACACAAAGATCGTATTAACAGCGATTTTTCTTTATACACATGGGTAAAAGACCAGAACAAATGTTTTTTCTTATTATTTTTTATTTAGCTGAAGAATAAATAAATATAGACTCCCTACCGAAGTAAAATATTAACACTGGTGTAATCTTACATAATACAAATAGTTACTACAATAAAACATATAAGGTAGGATTGCAAACATCTCTTTCATTTAAATTCTAGATGATTTGATATCTTCATTTTTTCAAAAAATAAATTCTGTCTTAGCAGTTTTATATAATATTTTTTTAATGATGATAAAAACAATATGCTCAATCACTCTTTATTTCTTATGCTTTTTAAGTGTATCTGCACAAATGAACATTCTCTTCATAGAATCTGACGATCAAAGCAATCAAACAGTAGGTGCTTTTGGAAATAATGACATTTTTACTCCAAATATTGATATCCTTGCAAAAGAAGGAGTATCATTTATTTCAGCTTATAATATGGGTTGTTGGTCTCCTGCTGTATGTATTCCTAGTCGAACTATGCTTATGTATGGAAAATACTTGTGGGAGTCTCAAAAAATAAATAAGAATAATGCTCCAAAATCCCTTCCAGAACTACTAAGTGAAAACGGATATTATACATTTATAACGGGGAAATGGCATGCCTTGGGGAAACCTGTTAAAGCCATTTTTAATGAAGTGGGAAGTATACAACCTGGGCAGTTAAAAACATACAACTCACCTTCAGGGCACATTACCGATATTACAGGTAGTGAAGCAGTGAAATTTATTAATAATTACAATAACGATAAACCCTTTTTTGCATATGTTTCATTTAATTCTCCACATGTACCTAGGCAAACAGCTCAAAATTATTATGATTTATATCCTATTGAAAACATTACTTTACCTCCAAGCGTAAAAGACAATTCTCTCTTAAATCCTAATGTAAGATACCAATATGCGCCAAATCCATTACAATTAAAGACTATGCTAGAACGGGTACAGCAAAATAATGCTATGGTTACTCATATGGATAAGCAGATTGGAGATATTCTAAAATCTTTAAAAGACAAAGGCATTTACGACAATACAATTATCGTATTTACATCAGACCACGGTATCAATTTTGGAGAGAATGGTGTAGCTGGTAAAGTATGTCTATATGAACCAAGTGTTACCGCACCGCTAATTATTAGAGCTCCAAACCTAGAGGCTGGAACTACTATTTCAGAACGTGTCTATTTACAAGATATCTTCCCTACCCTTTTTGATTTATTAAATTTAAAAATGAATTATCATACTGACTTTCAAAGTTTAATACCATTAATTGAAAAAAAAGACAAAGCTCGAAAATCCATTTATCTGGCTATGTTTGATGATCAACGTGGAATAATTTCTAAAAACGATAAATTAATTATCTATCCTAAAACTGGCGATTTAGAATTGTATAATCTAAAAAACAATCCATGGGAGACTAAGAACCTTGTTACTAAAATAACTTCAAAATCTACTATTAGAGAACTTCTGAAGCAATTAAGAATGTGGCAAGAAAAAACAAAAGACCAAACTGATCTAACAACCATTTACAAAAAATATGACTTATAAATAAAAACAATATCATACTTTATTTAATTTACTATTTACTCAATCCCACAATAAACTATTACTTGTAAATTAAGTTATTCAAAATTTTTAGCATTTAAACCAAATTCTAACAGACATGAATTTTAAATATATATACGTAACGCTGTTTTTTCTCTTTACATTATTCGTTGGAGCACAACCTCCAAATATTGTATGGATTGTTTCTGAAGACAACTCCAAACATTACATAAAACTTTTTGACGAACATGGGGTAGACACCCCTAACATTGAAAAATTAGCACAACAAGGAATTCAATTTAATAGAGCATTTTCGAATGCTGCAGTTTGTAGTGCTGCTCGTTCTACTCTAATCACCTCCAGTTATGGCCCTAAACTAGCGACCCATTATCATAGAGCAGAAGGAAAAATAACCCTAGCAAAAAACCAAGATATGTTTCCTACTTATTTAAAACGTGCTGGGTACTATACTGTAAATAATGCTAAAGAGGATTATAATATTAAAAAACCAGCTCATGTTTGGGACGAATCTTCCAAAAAGGCCACTTATAAAAACAGAAGTCCTGGGCAGCCTTTTTTCTATGTGCACAATATTCAAACCACCCATGAAGGTCAACTACACTTTTCTAAAGAAATAATGAACTCAACTAAAACTAAGGAAAATCCTGATGCTGTTTTTGTACAACCCAATCATCCGAATACATCAGTATTTCAATATTCGAATGCGTATTATCGAGACAAAATAGTTGAAATGGATAAAGAGGTAGGTAAGGTTATTAATCAATTGAAAAAAGACAATCTACTAGAAAGTACAATTATTTTTTACTACGGCGATCATGGTGGCGTTTTACCAGACAGTAAGGGCTATTTAAAAGAAACAGGTTTACATGTGCCATTAGTAGTATATATACCAGAAAAATATAAAAATTTAACCGCTTTTGAGCCTGGTTCTAAAACTAATGCTTTTGTAAGTTTCGTAGATTTCGGAGCAACAGTTTTGAATTTAGCAGAAATTAAAATACCTGAAACCATGGATGGAAATCCTTTTTTAGGAAAAAATATTACAATAAAAGATTTAGAAAATAGAGACGAAACATTCGGGTTTGCTGATCGATTTGACGAAAAATACGATATGGTGCGGAGTTTAAGAAAAGGAGACATGAAATACATTCGTAATTTCACTCCTTTCAACATCGATGGATTGATGAATAATTACCGTTACAAACAATTGGTCTATCAAGAATGGTTAGACTTATTTAAAACAAAAAAACTGAATGCTATTCAATCTCAATTTTTTGAACCAAAAGCACCCGAAGCTTTATACGATTTAGAAAAAGATCCTTTTGAAACTGAAAACTTAGTCAATAATCCTGCATATCACTCTCAACTTATAAGCTTGCGTAAAAAATTGAACACCTGGATGGAAAAACTCCCAGATTTATCTCTTTATCCTGAGTTTTATATACTAGAAAACGCCATTCAAAACCCAGTAAATTTTGGTAGTACACATAAAATGGAGATTAAAAAATATCTTGAAATCGCTAATTTATCATTGCTTGAGTTTGAAAAGGCTACTCCTATACTTTTAAAATATTTAAAATCGACTGATGATTGGCAGCGCTACTGGGCCTTGATAACATGTTCTAGTTTTGGTAAAAAAGCAAAAATATTTCATTCCGAAATTGAAAATATAATGACCTCCGATTCACAATTACTAAACAAGATGCGAGCCGCAGAATACTTAGGAATTACGGGGATAAAAAACACATCACAAGAATTAGTAGAGATTTTATATCAATCTAAAAAACCAACCGAAGCACTTCTTATATTAAATGCTATTGTATTGCAACGCGATTTTTATCAACATTATTCTTATCCCATCGACAATACCAAGTTGAGTAAGAGAGTATATAATAATGGACTAATTAAAGAACGATTAACTTATTTAAATAACGAAATAACAAATTAAAAATGATATGACACTACTAATGAATAAACAGTTACTATTTAGCGCTTTATTGCTTGTAACAGCAATAACTTTCGGACAAGAAACTCCATATTTTAAGAATGGGGAAGCTCCTGAAACTGCAAATAAATCTTGGAAACTAGTCAAAAATATGTCTGATGAATTTGAAGGTGAAAAGGTGGATGAAAAAAAATGGCAAATTTCTGGACAAGGTTGGATCGGCCGCGCACCAGGATTATTCCAAGCTAAAAATATTAAGATCAAAGATGGTGCTTTGCAAATTACAGCTTCGAAATTACAAAAACCGATTATTAAAAATAATAAAACATTTACCCATGGAGGTGCTTATGTTGGATCGAGAAATGCGATGAAATACGGCTATTATGAATGTGAAATGAAAGCCAACAAAACTTTTATGTCTTCTACTTTTTGGCTAATTAATGAACAAAGCGAACTAGAAGGCTGTGACAAGCGTACTACCGAGTTGGATATACAAGAAACAGTGGGGCACATTACTAATCCTGCTAAATGGATGAAAAACTTTGATCAAGCCATGAATTCCAATACGCACAGTAGAAATATTCCTGAAGATTGTAATTATGAGAAAGGAACTAGTAAAGGAAGCGCCCTTACTGAGGGAAAAACCTATGATGATTTTCATGTTTATGGCGTTTGGTGGAAGTCCAAAGACGAAATTATTTTCTTTTTAGATGGTAAAAGACAATCTACCGTAAAACCACCTGCTAATTTTGATATCGAAATGTATTTAAGAATGGTAGTTGAAACATACGATTGGAATCCGGTTCCAAATGATGGAGGTATGACTGGTAGTGTAGCAGATAGAACCACCACGTATAATTGGGTAAGATCCTGGAAATTGGTAGACAATTAATATTTACACAATTTATCGTTACCTAAAAAAATCTAATATTTCAATAAACTGGTTATGAAAAATAACAAATCCTTTATATCGCTATTTATACTATTAATTTTAATCTCATGGAAACTTCAATCACAAACTTTTCCATTTATATTACCTTCAGAAAAACCAAACCAGCCCCTTAGTGCTTCTATGATGCGAAACTATGACAACTATATGGCTCCTAGACCTGAAAATAACGAACTCTACACTCAGTTTAAATACACAGAACTCAAGGGCTTTAATTACAATAATCATGACGGTACTATAAGTAGAAGAGACCCCTCAAAAATAATTTTTGAAAACGGAAAATATTATGTTTGGTATACATATAGAGAAACTGCCACCCCACCTAAAGGCGCCAAACTATCAACAGAAACGATACCTTCTGCCGACTGGGATTTAGCAGAAATTTGGTACGCAACAAGTACGGATGGATTTACTTGGGAAGAACAAGGTGTTGCCATTCCTAGGCCACCAAAACCTAATTTAGGACATCGATCTGTTTCCACTCCTGATATTTTAAAATGGAAAAATAAATACTACCTGTACTATCAAGGTTTTAGTGAAGCTAGTGGGTTACGTGGAGATGATTGCCCTGTTTTGATGTCTTATTCTAGTTCACCAGACGGTCCATGGATCGCAACTAATAAAATCGTAATTCCTAATGGACCAAAAGACACATGGGATCAATATTCTATTCATGATCCTTATCCTTTAGTTTATAAGGATAAAATCTATTTATATTATAAATCTGATTTCGATGGGAAACCCGAATTAATTAGAATGCAAGGTCTTGCTACGGCCGACAATCCGTTTGGCCCCTTTACTAAAAACAACCTTAATCCAGTATTAACTTCTGGACATGAAACAACATTATTTCCATTTAAGGAGGGGATTGCCGCATTATCAATTAGAGATGGAAATGAGCATAATACTATACAATACGCTAAAGATGGTGTAAATTTTGAAATTGCTTCTATCGTAGAACTGATGCCAGCTGCTGCAGGACCTTATATTCCAGATGCGTTTACAAACACCAAAAGCGGAAGAGGTATTACATGGGGAATATCTCATTTTACAAATGCCACAACGTGGGATAAAAATCATGCTATTTTAGCACGTTTCGATTGCGATTTAAGTTTAGATCTAAATGATGTAGATATGAAAAAGCATCATGTATATCATCGCCCAGAAGTCTATTTTAAACAAGGATTAAATGAAAGACAGAAAGAACGTATTACGACCGAAAATGATAAATTAATAATGAAAAATTAAGCTTATTATTACATATAATCCTGTAATTCAACAATTTAACTTAAAATAATATTTTCTGCATACTAAAAGATGTCCAAAATATTCTAATTTCATGAATATTTTGGACATCTTAATTAAAGCTATTTTTATACTACCTCTTTTAAGTAGTAGTACTATCTTTTCTAACTTCGTGTTGCTATACCACTATCTCTCGTTTCATTATATAAGCGAAATAATTCATCTACCTTATCTTTATATGCAGGGTTATTAATGAAATTATCTTCTTCATTTTCAGTAGGATTTTCCTTTAAATTAAACAATGCGATTGGTTCTCTAATTCTATAATCTTTCTTATCAATTTGTATAATTAATTTCCATTCATCTTTAATGATTATAGTTTGCTTTCCTGTACCTGATTGTGTCATAAGAAAAGGATGAACTTGAGTAGTTTTTCCTTTTAATACAGGTAGTAAACTTGATGAATCCATAGCATTATCTCCTTCTAATTTTTGATTCGTAATCTCGGCTAATGTACCCAGAATATCAATACCTAAAATAGGTGTAGAAGAAACTGATTTTGCTTTAATTTCCCTAGGCCACCATGCGATAAAAGGTACTCGATGCCCACCTTCATACATTTGATTTTTTCCTCCTCTAAAAATATCGTTTGATTTGTGACCAGATTTTATAGTTTCCTTTTCTAATAATCCTCCATTGTCTGAAGTAAAAATGATTAAAGTATTATCGTAAACGCCCTTTTGCTTTAAAGCATTTATAATCATTTCCATTTGCACATCCAATTCTTTAACCATGTCTAAGTGGTTGGATGGTGTAGTACCCGCAATGTTAGTACCATTTAATTTTTCTGAAGGTGTATGAGGCAAATGCACTGCTTGAGAACAATAATACATAAAGAAAGGCGATTTATCAGTAGTGCTTTCTATAAAGTTAACTGCCTTATTAACTAATAATTCCCCAGAATTATAAGGGTTCCAATTACTATCGCCTAAACCTTCTTTTTTATCAAGCGTTACTCCTTTTTCCAACATATCCTTCTTGGTGATTAAGATAATTTCGGAATCTGGTCCCAATGATACCATCTTGCCATTTTCATACACAGCATACGGTTCCGCTTGTATTCCTGCTGGATACATAAAACTATAGTCAAATCCATTTTGTAAAGGTCCCTTGTCTATTACTCTTGAAATATCAACATCCAGTTCATGTTCCTTTCGAGGACTTCTATAGATTTCATTTGGATTGTCTTTTCTTGCAAAATCCATTCCAAACCCCCATTTCCCAAAGAAAGCAGTTTGATAACCTGCATTTTTCATTAATGTCCCTAATGTTAATTGATCCGGCTGTATTGGAGATTGTTGATAAGATCCCCAAACTCCCCAAGGCGCATAACTTCTATAGCAGTGATTTCCCGTCATGATAGCATACCTAGTTGGAGCACATAAGGCTGCAGGAGTATGTGCATTTGTAAAAATCATACCTTCCTTGGCTAACCTATCAATTGTGGGTGTTTCAAGAATAATATTGTTTGAATGCTTTTTTCTATAATAAGAAACATCACCAATTCCAATATCATCTGCTAAAACAACTATTACATTCGGTCTTTGTTGGGCAAAAACCATTACTGATATTACCGTTAGAATAAGAGTTAATATATATTTCATTTTTAAAAATTTTAATCAACTGCAATTTACTAGCCCCAAATTAGAGATGAATAATTCGCAAAAAAATGAAGATGCATGTTGTTATTAAAATCTTCATTCTTTTGTTTTGATTAGTAAAAATACAGCGAGCTATTGAATTTGAATGGTCAAATTAAGGTCTTTCATCTACCTCAATTATTCTCAGGTCATCTATGTATATTACACCTTTTCCTCCATGTCTAACATACACATTATAATCGTCGGCTGTATTAGCAGCTTCCCATTTTTTAGCAACCCTTATTGTTACCCAAGTATTTGAAGGTACACTTGCTATATCATTATGCCAGAATTGAGTAACGGTTTCATCTCCTCCTCTATTTATCCATGGAGCCATAAATGGAATTGCAGCTCCATCAACCTTATATAGTTTATATTCATATTGCACGGGCACACCTGCTTCTAAGTGAAAAGTATCCTCATAATTTATAAATGCTGAAAAGTTTCCAGCAACTGGGGCATCTACTTTCAAACTCATTGTCCCACTTGCTGCTTGCTCTGTTGAACTACTTATAATAGTTGTTGATAGGTTTTCATTTACTTTAGGTACAAAATTTAAGGCTCCACTTTCAAAATCAAATTTTATAACCTCATGTTGAAACATATTGACTGGCAAATCTGAAAAGCCTACAGCACTTCTAGTATCTGTAGAAATTAAAGAACCTTCTCCATCGTAACTCACAGTAATTACATCAGATCTATATATCTGATCAGTTAATTTAATATCTAGCATAGTGCCGTCATTAGTGTTTACTTTAACTGAAGCTATTGTAAAAGGAGAATCATTAACAATAACAGAAAAGTGAGATTCTTGTCCTGAAAAGGATTCAAACTCACCATTAAAAGGAACTTGAATTATTTGAGATTCTGATTCGGTTACTGCTCCTGAAACTTCGAACGGTAAAGATGAAGGTATAACTTTTACAGTAGCTGGAATATTATATTTCTCAAAATCTGCAGGAACATTCTCTCCAGTTCTACTAAGATTTAGGGAACCTTTAAATTCTCCTAATTTATTAAACTGAATGGTAGCAAGTGAATCTGAATTTGTTTCTCCAGCTATTTGCCATAATCTAGTATTTGGCCTCCCAACGGTACTTACATCAACAAATTCTACAGCTGAACCAGCTTCTACCGTAATTACATCGCTATCGGATTCGTGTGAAATAATATTTCCATCTTGACGTATTAAAATTTTAGGAACGATTGTATCATATACATCAACTAAAAAAGTGGTATCTATTACCCATCTCCCATCAACTTCCTTAGATTTAAATACAAAATCATCTGCGCCCTTAAACTCAACATATTGATCAAAAACATTGTATAAATTTACTTTCTGAATTCCTCCTTTTTTAAATAAAACATGTACAGTTTTATCATCTGTTTCTAACACAGCTGGTTCTATAATAAACTTATCATATATTGAATCTTTATTTGTAATTGGTCCCTTCAAATAGTAGTTTCCGTCCTCTATTGTCCACTTATGCGAGACTACCCCTTGAGACAGATCCGAGAATGAAGCATAGTCATTGATATTTACATTTAAAATTGAATCCCTGAAGCCACTAGTATACCATGAAACATCCGAAAATGAATTAGGTTCATCATATTCATCACGAGAACATGCTATTACAAGCATAATAATAAATACTAATAAATATAATTTATTTTTCATCTTTTTTTATTTTAATTATTCAAATTTGGATTTGCTGTAACTTCACTATTAGGAATAGGATAGTATCCATGTAAATTTTCATTATAATTTACAGCAGCTTGCTGAAAATCTTGAAATTCAAATCCATTAGATATAGGGTTCTCTCCCTCATTTAAAATGGCACCATAACGTATTACAGGTTTTCCTTTTAGATCAACTGTTTCAAAATCTGTTGCATAATATCTTCTATTACTTAAGTTTTCAAATCGTTCTTTAAGTATACCCCAACGTCTTAAATCTAAAAAACGGATAGCATGTCCTTCTTCAGCTAACTCTAAAGGCCTTTCGATAAACATCAAATGATCCATTACGTCCTTAGCAGTATATATTTTATTATCATGATTAGCAGTTGGATAAGTACTAGTAGTGCTTAAACCTATTAATTGTAATGCAGAACGATGTCTAACTTCATTGATCAAACTTATAGCTTGTGTTACTCCACCCTCATCTGTTCCTCCTTTTATTAAACATTCTGCAAGCATTAAGTAAATATCTGCCAGACGAACTAAACGAATATTAAGTCCAGATCTCGTATTTGGCACAAAATCATTTTCCGAATCTACCGTAGCCCAATTTGAATACTTTCTAAAATAAGCGCACTCATTATTATTAAATATTGTTACTGTTCCAGGTAGATGACCTCCATAATATGGGGTATCTAGATCGTCTGCAAATGCTAAAGAGTATGATGCTCGTAGAGAATATTTCCTAGGCTTGGTTAAAGTAATTGGATCGCAACCTTCTTCTCCTTCTTGACAAGGAACGTAATTTCTAGGATCATTTAAATCCAATTCTTCATTTTTGTAGGCTATTTGCAACCAACAACTTGGTAGACCTATTCTGTAACCTCCTAAATTTCCAGGAGCAAAGGATCTACCTAATGTATTTGAAACGTTTTGACTGTCGTAAGGACTTAACTCAGATTTAAAATTAACTGAGTAACTAATTTCTAAAATAGATTCTGAATTAAATTCACCTACTTCAGAAAAATTATCATCAATATTACTTACTAAGGATCTAGCGTATTCCGAATTAGTTATTATATCATTAAAATATACAGCGGCTGTTGTATAATCTTCTTCATACAAATAACTCCTCCCTAATTCTGCTGCTGCAGCTGCAGCATTAACTCTTCCCAAATCATCATTACTAGTCCAAATTGGAGGTAAATTGCTATATGCAAACTCCAGATCTGCTAAATAAAACTCTTTAACCTTAGATGCAGGACTAAGTGGTTGGTAAAACTCACTTTCTGCCTCTGGAACGAAATCGAAAATAGGAACACTTCCTTTATTAAACATATTATATAAATATGTATATGAAATTCCTCTAAAAAACCTTGCTTGTGCAATTATTTGATTGGCTTCATCTATTTTCTCTTGATCTGTATAAGTATCTATTAGCCTATTGCCATTCTCAATTACCTGGTTAGCTCTAAAAATTACAACATACAGTGCTGACCACTTATTGTTTATATCCACTTGTGAGTCATTGAAAGTATGATTATAAAACACAGCAAGTTGATTATTAGGGTTTGGTCTTCCGAAACCAGGATAATTTAAATCAGCTCTATTATTTTCGCCTACTACATTTAAAATTTGCGTGTTTTTAAAACCATTATAAACTGCGGTTAATCCTGAGTTTAAATCAATATTGTTTTTCCAAAAACTAACTGTCGATAATTCATTAGGATTTGTTTCTGTTAAAAAATCATCTGAACATGAAGAACAAATGAGAATACACAATAAAAAGATATTCAGTTTGTTAGATATAAATATTTTCATCTTATAATTATTTTATTAAAACTTAAATTCTATTCCAGCTCTATATATAGAACTAATTGGGTATACACCTGCATCAATGCCTCGCGTATTAAGCCCATCATTCCCTATTTCAGGATCAAAGCCATCATAATTGGTAATAGTTAATAAGTTATCGGCTGCCAAATAAAATCTTAGCATATTAATGTTCAATTTATCACTCCATTTTTTCGGCATAGTATACCCGAGAGTGATATTTTTTAAACGGGCAAAGCTTCCATCTTGTAACCAAAAATCTGTATAGCCTCTATAGTTGGCGTTATCTCTACCCCTATCTGCAGGGATATTTGAGGTTGGGTTATTAACAGTCCATTGATAAACTAAGTCTTGATGTGTTCCTTGCTTATAAGCATATGCTTTACTTCCATTAATAATTTCTCCACCAATTGCAGAATACCAATTCATAGATAAATCTATTCCCTTATAGTTAGATGTAAAATTTAAACCTAATTCATATTCAGGAGCTCCACTCCCTTTATAAACTCTGTCGTCAAGATTAATAGTTCCATCTCCAGCATCTAGAACTCCATCTCCATCTGTATCGATCGTTAATTGATCAACATAACGTAATGATCCTAACTCCGCTGTCGGATCTAACTCTCTATATTCTATTAATTCTTCTTCAGTTCTAACTAAGCCATCAGTTTCTATAAGAAAGAAAGCTCCTGCTTCATATCCTTCTCTTAAGGCTGTTACTAAATCTTCTCCTGGCAATCCAGGAGCAACTTGACTTCCGCTTAAAAATGAAAATTTATTAGAATCACTCATTTTTGTAATTTGATTCTTATTTGAAGAATAACTTGCTGCTAAACTCCAATTAAATTTACCCGAGTGCTTATAATTTGCACTCCATTCCATTCCATAATTCCTCATATCACCCACATTTAGAATTACGCTAGAATTATTACCTCCTCCAACTGTTGGTGGCAATATAACGGGGAAGAGCATGTTGCTTCGTGAACCATCATAAATCTCACTTGTTAGGGTTAGTTTATTATTAAAAAAACCGAAGTCCATACCAAAGTTTTTTTCTATTTTTTTCTCCCATTTTGCATCTGGATTTTTAAATGCTTCTTGTACTGCTCCCAAAACAAGTGCCTCATTAGAACCTGTTCCAAAAACATAATCATTTCCTATTCCAATGGTTGGATCCGTACTATAATCTAGAATACTTTGGTTTCCTGTAGTACCATAGCTAAACCGAACTTTTAAAAAATTAAAAGTATCACCAAAAACATCCTCCCAACCTTTTTCATCTGAAATAATCCAAGCTAAAGAAGCCGAAGGTGCATATATCCATCTATTATCTGCTGAAAATCTACTTGTACCATCTCTTCTAATACTTGCGCTAAATAAATATCTTCCTTTATAATCGTATTGAGCACGACCCAGCATACCTATTAATGTATTAACTCTATCTTGCCCATATCCATTACCAGTTCCTACATTAGCATCTAATGTTGCTCCATTTAGGTTTACCACTTCATTATTGAATAATTCAAATTTTTGAGCAAAAAATGAATTATAAGTATATTTTTCAGTAGAGTAAGCTCCCACAAGTGTTACATGGTGATTTCCGAAATTATTATTATAGGTTGCAATACCATCTATTGTAGCACTCGTAGCTCTGCTACTCTGATTTTTAACTCCCGATCTTGTTTGTTGTGGTATAAGACTTCCATCCGAACTATATGCTTGAAATAAGGGATTAATAGTTACACGATTATTATTTGTCCTACCCATAGAAACTCTTGTAGTTAATTTTAAATGTTTAAATAAGTTAAAATCAATCTGTGTACGTATATTAAAATCATCTCCAAATCTCTCATCAGATTGTTTAAGCTTACCGGCTAGGTTGCTAAGATTAATAGCATCGTTATTAGTGTTGTTTCCTGCACTATCACTAATAGTTGGGGCATCTGGATCTATTTCCTTTTGATATGGTTTATACCTATACCCATCTAACAAAATCTGCCATGGAGTATATTGTTGTTCATCTGTTCGTAAACCAATACCTGTAGTAATTGTCCATTTATTCTTTTTATAGGTTGTATTTGCACGGACGTTGAATCGTTTTAATCCTGAATTAATTAACGATCCTACCTGGTCAAAATAGTTAAGGGAAAGATTATATGTTAATCCTTCTTTTCCTCCAGTAATATTTACATTATGATTTTGTATCAAAGCATTATCAACTTGCAGGATATCCATCAAATTTGTATCGTTAGTAAAATCATTTGGATTTTGCTCTAAGGTGGTAAATGAATTATTTGGATACGTACCGTTTAAATTATTGAGTCTAATAAATTGTGAATACATTGAATCTTCAAAATTCATTAAAGGTATACTCGATGTTATATCTTGCATCCCTAAATAGCTATTGACTCCAATATCCATCTTTCCTACTTTTCCTGTTTTAGTTGTAATTAGTATTACGCCTGCAGATCCTCGAGTTCCATAAATAGCAGCAGAAGCAGCATCTTTTAATACATCTATAGTTTCTATTTCTGATACACTTAATTGTGGGTTACCGTCTTGAGGAATTCCATCCACTACATAAAGTGGACTATTACTACCAAAAACAGAATTAATACCACGAATTAAAATAACTGCATCTGAACCCGGCTGACCACTACTTGATGTAACATTTACACCAGCAATTTGACCTTGTAATGCATTACCGACATCTGAAGTAGGTATCTTTTCTAATCTTTCAGACTTCACCTGGCCAACAGCTCCTGTTAACTCTCTTTTCTTTTGTTTCCCATAACCTATTACAACAACTTCATCTAAAGTTTCTGTGTCGTTCTTTAGTTCAACATTTAAGTGAGTTCTACCATTTAAAGAAACCTCCTGCTCATTAAAACCGATATAGGAAAAAATTAACACGTTATCTGAATCCGTATTAATTTCGAAGTTCCCATCAAAATCTGTTACTGTTCCAATTGTTGTTCCTTTAACAATTATACTGACTCCTGGGAGCGGGCCTCCATCCCCTGTAACGATGCCTGTAATAGGCTTGTTTTGTGCCTGGATCCGACCAAAACCAACGACTAATAGAATTGTCATGATTAAGATTTTATACCTAAACTCAAAAGGTAAATTAAATTTCATAATTGGTTAACGTTTAAATTAGTTAATCAAAGGTTGATTTTATTAACCTCGAAAGGGATAACAAATGTCTTTTTTAAAGAAACAAATGGGCAAAATCTTAAAAATATGTTAACTAAAACGATTTAGAATAAAATCAGTATATCAGGTAATTAATAGAATAGATTCGTTAAAAAAATTGAAATTGATGTATAATTAGAAGTTTGTAGTATATTCATTCAGCTAACTATTTAATTTTACATTAAATCACCGACTCACAAAGGTTTACCTATTGAAGCTACTTCAAAAATTCACCTTTTTAATTATTTATATATTAATCCATTTTATATAAGGTGAAACAAGGAAAATTACTAGAAAGGAATACAATTGAATTATTGTAAGTCCGGATTTTATGAATTAATCGAAAGCTGCTTCAATAAGTACTTTGCATAGAATTTTTAACCTCATAAGTACAATCGATAGTATATTTTTAGTAGGTCAGAGATAAATTTTAGTTTAATTTAAACCGCTCTGTATATTTAAAATGCTATAACTTATTAAGTTTAAATAATACAAGACTATTTGTATACAGGTTTCATCCAAAAATAAAATTACTTTCACTAACTTATTCAAATTCTATACAACTAAAAAAGCAACTTCAAAGTTATTTTTACACAATAAAATATAGTTGTATAATGTTAATGTTTTTCCAATTCGGTGTCAGTCCATTTTCGACTCACTGAAAGGCATCGTAAACACTCAAAAAATCCAAAAAGATGTAGTTCCTTTTTCTCATTCAAAAATTAACCACTTTATCCAAAGCCATATCTGCTTCTTTTTTCATAAAATTAGCTTGATAATTTATAGTTGTAGTCACAGAAGAATGTCTGTATAACTTTTGCAACATTTGTATTGGTATTTTATCTCCTGAAATATTACCAAAAGTATGACGCGCAATATGCATACTAATATTCTTATTAATTTTAAGCGTTTCAGCTGCTAATTTTAGTCTTCTATTCAAATTCCTAGTGATTGTTTTAACTCTAACTGCTATATGCTTCTTATCATTTAAATTTACCTCCCCAATATCAGGAAAAACCAATGCCCTCTTATTGACCCCCATTTCATTTTTATAATACTCAAGGATAGCATAAGCCTTTTCAGGAATCTTTAAAGAATCATATTTTTTGTTCTTACTCATACGATAATACAACCTACCATCTTTGAAATCTGACCATTTCAACAATAACAAATCCCCTATTCGTATCCCAGCAAAATAAAAACTAAACAACCATAAATTTACTGCATGTTTTTGGGCAGGGGCTAAAAAATCAGCAGCTTCCAGTTTTTTAACCTCTTCTATACTTAACCCTATTTTTTCAGACTGCGGGAATTTGAGTTGTATCTTCCCCTTCCCAAAAGGATAAAAATCTCTACTCACTATTTCATCTGCAATGGCTCGATTATAAATTGTTCGTATTACAATTAAATGATTAACTACTGTTCTGGGAGATTTTTTTTGTCCATGCAATAAAAACGTCTCATACTTTTTAAGAAAAGGTACAGTAATTTCTTTAAAATTCAATTTTGAATTTCCTACAAATAATTGTAATTTTTTAATTCGCCCCTTTTGACTTATGTATTGATTATATTTCTCCCTGTCTATTAGACTTTGTAGGTACTCATCTGCAACACTAAAAAAATCCATCGTATTGGCTACAGTCAATTTTCTTTTAATTGTTGCTACCGAAGCATGTGAATTTAACGCTTCTGAATCGAGCATACACCCATTAATTTCAGCGAGTTTAACCAAGATTAACTGATTAATTTTATCTGCATTCGGATGTGATTTTTTGACTTTTCGGTTATGACTGTCCCAATATTTCTCTTCAATATATTGACCTATTGAAAAATAAGATGTCCTTCTATCTTTAGTTATTCTTATAGCTAAAGGATGTAAAAGTTTATTTTTGTTTTTCTTCCATAAAAGCACTTTAATAGACGACATATCATAAAAGTTTTTTATAAAATTAATCATTTTAGGTAAAACATAGGTAAAACATTTTATGCTTTTTAATGATTTTATTTGATATTATGTAAAACAGAAAAATATATAACTAATTGATTTTAAGGTGGTTTACGTTAAATTAATGTTTTTATTTTTATTTTCATAACCCGGAGGTCTCGGGTTCAATTCCCGATCTCGCTACAACAAATAAAAAGGCTTTACAGAAATGTGAAGCCTTTTTTTATACTCTAATTTTTAATAAGAATCTTTTGCCACCAATTCACAAATAATTCTTTTATTCCACCTCCTACCCTACTAAAAATTATTAATAGAAGCTAACTTCATAGTGTTATTCTTTAAGCTTGTTTTTCTTACCAACACATTTTTCTATAAAAATCATTTTCTACATCAACACCATTAATTCTTATTAAATACACAACGGGAATACATTTTACTCAAAAACCCATAAAATACTAATAAGTAATAAAATAAAAATATAATACTACAATATTTAAGTATTTATATGTAAGAATATTACTTTATTCTATTGAAAATAATTATATCTTTACGTAAAACATGTAATAAAATCCACACAACCAAAAAAAAGAAAAAAATGAAAATTCAACAAAATTTAAGTAAAGTACTCCCCCACATGGTAAGTATCTTTTGCCTTTTACTAGTTGTATCTTGTACTACAAAATCTAGCTCAACTTCAGATGAGACTAGCAATGAAGCAGAAGATGACTTTAAAGGAAAAATAGCACTAGACATCCGTGATTCGGAAGCAGATTGGTCTGCTTACACACCAAAATCGGCACCTAAAGACGCTCCAAACATATTATTTATACTTTATGATGACACAGGTCTTGGAGCATGGTCTCCTTATGGGGGACGTATAAATATGCCTACAATGGATAAATTAGCCGCAAATGGACTAACATATACACAGTGGCATACTACTGCTCTTTGTTCTCCTACCCGATCTACTATTTTAACAGGAAGAAACCACCATTTAAACGGGATGGCTTCTATTACAGAAACAGCAGATGGATATCCTGGTTCTAACGGACGTGTTCCAGACGATTGCGCTCCTTTTGCAGAAATTTTAAGAGACAATGGGTGGAGTACTTTTTGGATTGGTAAAAATCATAATGTTCCAGAACAAGACATTGCTCCAGGTGCAAGCCGAACTGAATGGCCAACACAAATTGGATTTGACAGGTTTTACGGATTCTTAGGTGGAGAAACTAATAATTGGTATCCAGATTTAGTAGAAGACAATCACTTTATTGAAGCGCCAGCTACTCCAGAAGAAGGATATCACCTATCCAAAGATTTAGCAGATCAAGCTATTACAATGTTACGCGACAAAAACGCTACCAACCCATCAAAACCTTTTTATATGTGGTTTAACCCAGGTGCAAATCACGCTCCACATCACTCTCCTGCAGAATACACAGCAAAATATAAAGGTAAATTTGACGATGGGTATGAAGCTTACAGAGAATGGGTAGTTAAACGCATGAAAGAAAAAGGAATTATACCCGAAGATACAGGAATGGCAGACTTTAACCCTATGCCAGAAGATCAAGCTAATCCTGGAGATTTTGTACGTCCTTGGGATGAATTAAATGCAGATGAAAAAAGATTATTCGCAAGAATGGCAGAAGTTTATGCTGGATTCTCAGAATATACAGATGCTCAAGTTGGTAGAATTATTGATTATTTAGAAGAAACTGGACAATTAGAAAATACGATTGTATTGTATGCTGCCGATAACGGGGCATCTGGAGAAGGAAGTCCAAATGGTTCTGTTAACGAAAATAAATTCTTTAACGGTTATCCAGACGAATTAGCAGAGAATATGAAGTATCTAGATGTTTTAGGAGGTCCAGATACATACAACCATTTCCCAACGGGGTGGGCAGCAGCATTTTCTGCTCCCTTTAAAATGTTTAAAAGATATTCTCAATACGCAGGGGGAACAAATGACCCGCTGGTAATTTCATGGCCAAAAGGAATTAAAGCAAGAGGTGAAATTCGCCATCAATATCATCATTCTGTAGATATTGTACCTACTTTACTAGAAGCTTGTGGAATAGAGTTTCCAGAAGTATACAAAGGAGCAAAACAAACTCCACTTTCTGGAACATCAATGGTGTATACTTTTGATGCAAAACCAAACGATGCTACTAAAAAAGAAGTACAATATTTTGCTATGTTGGGTACTAGAGGTATCTGGAAAGATGGCTGGAAAGCTGCTGCTGTTCATGCGCCAATAAGTGGTAAAGGTCATTTTGACGAAGATGTTTGGGAGCTTTATCATGTTGCTGAAGACCGTTCTGAATCTAATAACTTAGCTGAAGAAAATCCAGAAAAACTTCAAGAACTAATTGATGAATGGTTCCATCAAGCTGAAATAAATAAAGTACTTCCGCTTGACGATAGAAGCGCAGCAGAATTATTAACTATTGAAAGGCCTGCTCAGGAAGCTGCTAAAGACCGCTATGTATATTACCCTAATACAGCACCAGTTCCAGAAGGAGTTGCTGTAAATGTACGGGGGAGAGATTATAAAATTTTAGCAAATGTAGAGATTAAAGATCCAAATGTAGAGGGTGTTCTTTTTGCTCATGGTTCTCGTTTTGGCGGCCATTCTCTCTTTATTAAAGACAAAAAATTATACTACGTATATAATTTCTTAGGAATTAAGCCAGAGCAAGTATTTACCTCTAATGTAAGTTTAAAACCAGGAAAATATACATTAGGAATGGAATTTAGCAGAGAAAAAGCTGGAGAATATGGAGAATCTATTGGAAACATGAAGCTCTATGTTAATGAAGAGGTTGTTGCAGAAGGACCAATGCGTACGCAACCAGCCAAGTTTACTTTATCTGGAGACGGATTATGTGTTGGATACGACAGTGGTGATAATGTAAGTAATTTATATGAAGCTCCTGGAGAGTTTGAAGGAGGTTCTATTCAAGGAGTTGCTGTTACTGTTGAAGGGGAACCATACGTAAACCTTGAAGCGGAAGCAAAACGTATGTTGATGACGCATTAAATAAAAAATTACTTCATATAAAATCGGCTTTGATACATGTATCAAAGCCGATTTTTTTATACTTCAAAATATCATTTACAAGAGAATCTCATTCATCAAAACATTTATTAATCAACTGTCTAAAAACTAATCTTTAATTTCTAAAATCCAGATTTCTTTATAAAGATCCTTCTTTTTATATTTAGTATAATCCGCATATAAATCTTCAACCTTTTCACTATAATTTATATATACATACTCCCAACTGTTCTTACTATTTACAAAAGATTTTGGATTAAAACCATCCTTTTCTAGATGTTGTTTCCAATTGTTTGCTAGTTTTTGTTCAGAAAAAACATTCGTAATTAAATAATATCCAGTACTTTGACTAGGAATTTTTAGTGTTTGTTTCACTTTAATTGACTTCAACAAAATAGTATCATTATCAACTTTTGGAGTACTATCTTGAATTGCTAATTGCCTCTCTGTAGACAAGCTTAAAGGTGCTTTAGTTTCCTCTACATTTGTTTGTAAGGCTGTAAAGAAAAGTAAAAATTTATCTCTAACTGTTTTTAAATTAAGTTTTACCTCATCCTCTAAATTAGTTTTCTTAATAGGTAAATTAAAAGAAGCTATATCAAAACCAAGCGTATTTAAACTATTTGGATTACGTTCTATAAAAACTTCATCATTAATTGTAATAGAACTATTAAAAAAATTATGTGCTGGTCTAACTGAAGAAGCTATTGCTTGTGGGGGTGCTTCTTCAGAATATTTTAAAGATATTTCATCGGTTTTTAATCGTTCATCCCCTTCTAAAACTCCTAGAGTTATTGAAGTGCTCAAACTATCTCTTGCCAAAATATTCAATTCAAATTCGCTTTTTTCTACAGATTGGAATCCGTTAAAAAGTGTAAACTCCTTTTTAGAAAGACTTTCATCCTTATATACAACATACATCATCCACCCTCCAGAGCTTCCTCCCAAAATATGTCCTTGAGTAGCACGGACGTTGGCAACAGTATAGATTCCTGAAGTTTTAGAGGTACTTTTTAATATATCAGTAATCTCTGCATAACATAAATAAGGCCTCCCAATACTATCTTTATAATCCTCTAAAACAGAACCTTGAACTGGTTTATATTCACCCTCTGGAGTTTTTAGCAGCACCTTATTAAAAGTTTCTACTCTTGGCTTTACTGGCACAAATTCATAACCTGTTCTTCTACGTTTCATTTCCGCTTCTTCATACTCATATATTGCAGCCCAATACAATGCAGCATACGCTATAGAAGAGGCGCTTTCTGGGATAGTCATATTTGCAGAACTCGAACTAAAAGTATTTGAGTCATTATCAATGTCGATATACACCATTGGGAGTCGGTCGTTTTTCTTTGCCTTATACCCCACATCATTATATGGGTTTGTGGTATGAAGACTCACTATATTATTCCCAATAACTCTAGAATCTCCTTTTATAGAAAAATTTTTGTACAAATTAAACCCTGTAGTTTTTTGGGCAAACAACTGCATTCCTGCTAATAAAAAAAGTATAACTATAAAAAATTTATTGTACATATGGTATGTTTCTAATACAGTAAAAGTACTATTTTCTATATTAAATTAATTTAATATAAATATTAATTTTTATATGAATTATTATTGTGAATGTTATTGACATTTCTTTTTTTTGCTTTCAAAAGTTATTGAATTAATTACGGGATGTGGTGCAGTCTGGTAGCATGCACGGCTGGGGGCCGTGTGGTCGCAGGTTCAAATCCTGTCATCCCGACGAACCTAGAAATAGGTCAAAATAAAACACTGTTAATCTATTGATTTTCAGTGTTTTTAATTTTTATGCATTTATTTGATTTCATTTAAAATCATTAAAAAGGTGTGCAATTTTTCTCCTTCCCTAAGTACAAAGATATTACATTATAATCCTAATACTTTGTTTAGGTTCATAATCAACATATCTATAAGCATGACCTAATACTTATTACTCTTTTATAAATCCCTACTTCCTCTGCATTACAAACCTGTATTAACAAATACAGTGGTGTTTTAGAAACATATAGAAAATAAAGAGGACAGGTTAGTTTGCTCTCTATGTGAATAGTAAAAATACTTGATTTATAAATTAAGTATTTATACGGTTCTATATAAAGTGGTATCAAAATAAATTTGAACAAAGACTTAATGGAGAATTAAGAATTAAATTCTCTTATTTATTAACCACTAAAATTATTAAAAATGGGAAAGTCCAAAACAATTGAACAAAAAATGAAAGATGATCAAAAGTTTCGTGAGTACATGAATCAATTGGATCAAGATTCTAAAAAAGAAGAAGAAAAAATTTTCACAAAAATTAAAGAAAATATCACTTCACATTATGATGGTAATGGTTGGGATCATGCTCGGTTTTTCGGAAACAGGAATAGTGATTACCAGAATTATGACGATTGGAGTTTAGCTAGGATTAACAATATGGTTGATATGATTGGTAATGCATTAAGCGACGGGAATTTCCCTTCTAAAGAAGTTCCTGGTTCAGAAGATGCTGAAGAATCTACTGTTGATGACGCAAAAGATTTTCTAGGTGCCTTTCAAGGAGATTACAGCCTTATTATTAAAAGAGTTAAAGCTATTATCTCTGGTGTTCTGACTCAATTTGCAACGGCGAGTAAAACCTCTAGAAAAACTACTTTTAAAGACATGCCTCTTTCTGGAGGCTTACATCTATTCTTCGGGTCTACAGGAGAAGTGTTTACCAATAATACTTTCTTTACAAATCAATACATTGGATCATTTCAAATTGTATTTGAAGTTATGATGAGTGTTGATGAAGGACAAGCTATTGGAGTTCAACAGATTTTAGCTACTACTGAGCAGGAATTAAGTATCTTAAAAGATCTTATTCTGGAAGCCCGAAAAGCATCTGCCGAAAGCTTAAAAAAAATCTTAAAAGAAGAACCAGAAAAATATGTTGCTACCAAAGCTACATACGATTTGATACTTGCAGATTTGAAAAAAGACCGTGCTGAGGTAATGCTCGAATATGACAAATATAACCAAGTTACCGCAGCTGTTGACAATTTATACACAAAAACAGCTTCTAATAAAGTAGTTACATCCGCTCCTGAAGATGATTTAAAAAACATTTTTAGTGAATGGGAATTCGGAATTGCTTCGCGTTACATTAATGAAAAATACAACGATGCAGCCTTAATAGACTAGTTATAAACCCTAAGAACACTACAGGCAGTTGGTAACAAACTGCCTGTTATTATTTTCAAAATTAATTTATTAATTACTGGAAACAGTTACCCCACATTAATTACTACACTACTATAATACTCCCCAAATTTAGGACAGGAAATTAAGTTGTAATTTTAACCCTGTCAATATGAAAACATCAAGAAGAAAATTCAGCGCATCCTTTAAGGCCAAAGTAGCCATTGAAGCGATAAAAGAGCAGACAAGTATACCTGAACTTGCTGCCAAATTTGAATTGCATCCAGCCCAAATATCCAATTGGAAGCGAGAGTTTTTAAAAAACGCAGAACTTGCTTTCGAGTCCAAATCAGAAAAAGATACTCCAGCTGTGGATACCGCACCGCTTTATAGTAAGATCGGTCAATTACAAGTTGAGAATGATTTTTTAAAGAAAGTCTTGGGCAAATGAGTACTACTGAAAGAAGACAAAAGGTAGTAAAATCTCATCCAAGGCTGAGTCTTGCACAACAATGTAAAATCCTTAACATTCATCGCTCTGGTCTGTATTATAAGCCTAAAAGTGAGAGTCCATTGAATTTAGAACTGATGAAGGCAATAGATGCGCAGTTCCTGGAACACCCCTATTATGGAGTCGAACGGATGACTGATTATCTCATCCTTGATCTTGGCTACCACGTAAATGTGAAAAGAATAAGACGGCTGTATAAAATTATGGGATTACAGACCATATATAGAAAACCTAAAACCACCATCAGGGATCCTAAAAACTATAAGTACCCTTATCTCTTGAAGGGCTTAGTAATAGACCGCCCTAACCAAGTATGGCAGACTGACATCACCTATATTCCTATGTTCCGTGGCTTTATGTATATGAATGCTATCATTGATGTATATAGTAGAAAAATACTTAATTGGAGTATTTCAAACTCAATGGACAAACAGTGGTGTATCGAGCTTCTTAGAGACACTATCGCTCAATATGGCAATACGGAGATCCATAACTCCGATCAAGGGTCACAATATACCAGCTCCGAATATATTGAAGTGCTTAAAGAACATGATATTCAAATATCTATGGACAGCAAAGGAAGAGCTTTGGATAACATTTTTATTGAGCGCTTCTGGAAGTCTCTTAAATATGAAAAGATCTATCTAAACCCACCAAACGGAGGTCTAGATCTCTATCAAATGGTCACGGAATATATTGAATTCTATAACACCAAAAGAAGGCATACTGAAATAGGAAAAGTACCACCTGATCAAATTTATAATACAAAAAGAATAGCATCATAAATAATTAGATATATATTTAAACTGTCTTACAGATGGGGAGTAGTGTAATGTATCTAGGGAGTTTAGAATTGGGGTTATCTCCCCTTTTATAGCCATTCCAAAAATGTACTCATAATCAAGAGTGTCTTTAACTGTTTTTTGTGCATAAATAGTGAAGGTAAACAATAGGAATAAACTAAAAATAGGAGCTTTATGTTTCGAATTCATATCTTTCTTATGTATGGTTTATAATTAAAAGACATGTATTTTTAACGAATGTTGCAGTTACCATTTTAAAACTATGTTAAAATAACATTTGATACTTTACACATAAATTTCTGCTTAGTTTTTATACCCATACTTTAAAAAATAAGGACTTAATCATTTGTATATAAAAAAATGCATTGTTTTTTGGTTTCCAACTATTAGAACATTCATCTAAAATCTTATTTTATTTACTTAGATAAGTCCATAACTTATTCAGAATATAACAATCACTATATTTGATATTGACATCCTAAATAATAACAATGCTGAAAATTAGATTCCTCATCATAATTGTTCTTACATCTTATGGAGTAAGGGCACAACATACAAGAGAAGTCGCCCAGTTTAATCACGATTTCAATCAATCCCTCAGTGTTCGAGATCTTGCTATAACTGCAGACGGAAAGGAAGCGTTCTTTACTATCCAAAGTCCTTTTCAGGAAATTTCTCAAATTGCTTTTATCAAAAAAGAAAATAATACATGGAGCGAGCCCGAATTAATGCCATTTTCTGATGCATTTTCCTATTTAGAACCTTTTATATCTGCCAATGGGAACCGCTTGTATTTTGTCTCTGACCGCCCCTTACATAGTGCTGATACCATTAAAAAAGACTTCGATATATGGTATGTAGAAAGAAAGCAACAAGACGAAAAATGGTCTGCACCTATAAATTTAGGAAAACCTGTAAATTCAGATCTTGATGAATTTTATCCTTCACTAAGTGAAAATAACAATTTATATTTTACTATGGTCTCACCCGAAGGTATGGGAAAAGACGATATTTATGTATGTAGATGGCAAAATGGAGCCTACCAAAGTCCTATGCTTTTAGACAAACATATTAATAGTGCTGGGTATGAATTCAATGCTTTTATTTCTAAAAAGGAAGATTTTTTAATCTTTACAAAATATAATGAAGCAGATGGTTATGGTAGCGGAGATCTTTATATCTCCAAAAAGAATTCCATGGGAAATTGGGAGAAGGCTGAGAATATGGGAGCAGCCATCAATACCAAATATATGGAATACTGCCCCTTCTACGATGAGCAAAGCCAGCTATTATATTTTACTAGCAAAAGAAATGATTTAACTCCAAGAACATTTAAAGACTTTTCAGATTTGCAACAATACATAAAGGAAAGCAATAATGGACTGAGTAAAATTTATTGGATTCCTCTAAATATAAGATAGCATCTTTTATCATATCGGCACGAGTATGATGTTTGCGCTAGCGGGGTTTCTTTTTTACTGAAGAAAATTCTTTTAGCTACTGGTTCAAAAATATTTAAACCTCAATTAATCAATCAAAAAAAAGCTACTAAGTTTCCTTAGTAGCCTTTTCTATAATTTTATTTGAAGAATATTATTTACTCAAATACATCTTTCTACGCTGATACAAGTCGTAAAACTCATCATCTTTCAAGCTATCTATAAATAAGATACTCTCTCCTGTACTCTTCATTTCTGGTCCTAATTTTTTATTTACATTAGGGAACTTATTAAAGGAGAATACCGGTTGTTTAATTGCATATCCTTCTAATTGCGGATTGAAGGTAAAGTCTTTAACTTTCTTCTCTCCCAACATTACTTTAGTTGCATAATTTACATAAGGTTCTTTGTATGCTTTTGCAATAAAAGGTACCGTTCTAGATGCACGTGGATTTGCTTCAATAATGTAAACCATATCATCTTTAATAGCGAACTGAATGTTGATTAATCCAACTGTATTAAGTGCTAAAGCAATTTTACGAGTATGATCTTTTATTTGCTCCAATACTAAGTCTCCTAAATTAAACGGTGGCAATGTTGCATTTGAGTCTCCCGAGTGAATTCCACAAGGCTCAATATGCTCCATAATTCCGATGATATACACATCTTCCCCGTCACAAATAGCATCCGCTTCTGCTTCGATAGCCCCATCAAGATAATGGTCTAAAAGTAATTTGTTGTTTGGTATTTTTCTCAGAAGATCTACAACATGCTCTTCTAATTCTTTTTTATTGATAACAATTTTCATTCCTTGCCCTCCTAATACATAAGAAGGTCTCACTAGAATTGGAAAATCAAGCTCATCTGCAAGCGCTAAAGCTTGATCTGCTGTTTCTGCAACCCCAAATTCAGGATAAGGAATATTATTTTCTTTCAATAATGTTGAAAAGCTCCCACGATCTTCAGCAAGATCTAAAGACTCGTAGCTAGTTCCTATAATTTTTACTCCGTATTTGTCGAGTTTCTCAGCAAGTTTAAGAGCTGTTTGTCCTCCTAACTGAACAATTACACCTTCTGGTTTTTCATGGCGAATAATATCATAAATATGTTCCCAGAAAACTGGCTCGAAGTATAATTTATCTGCTGTATCAAAGTCGGTAGAAACTGTTTCAGGATTACAGTTTATCATAATAGTTTCATAACCACATTCCGCAGAAGCTAATACTCCGTGCACACAACAGTAATCAAACTCAATCCCTTGACCAATTCTATTCGGTCCTGATCCTAATACTATTATTTTTTTCTTATCTGTTACTACACTTTCGTTATCTGAATATACTTCTCCATCTGCAGTTTGTACTACATCTTCAAAAGTAGAATAATAATAAGGTGTTGCAGCTTTAAATTCTGCTGCACACGTATCTACTAATTTATAGATTCTATTAATACTCATTTCATCACGCTTGTTGTGAACTTCACTTTCCCAACATCCAAGCATATGTGCTATTTGTCTATCTGCAAAACCTTTTTGTTTTGCTTCTAGCAATAAACTTTTAGAAATAGTCTCAATAGTATAAGTAGAAATCTCTTTTTCTAAGAAAGATAATTCTTCGTATTGCTTTAAGAACCACATATCAATTTTTGTAATCTCATGGATGCGACTTAATGGAATTCCCATCTGTATAGCATCATAGATTACAAACACACGATCCCAACTTGCATGTGTTAATTTATCGATAATTTGGTCATAATCTTTGTATCCTTTTCCGTCTGCTCCTAAGCCATTTCTTTTGATTTCTAGAGATTGTGTTGCTTTGTGTAAAGCTTCTTGGAACGAACGTCCAATTCCCATTACCTCTCCAACACTCTTCATTTGGAGTCCTAATTCTCTATCAGAACCTTCAAATTTATCAAAATTCCAACGTGGTATTTTCACAATTACATAATCCAATGTAGGCTCAAATAAGGCAGAAGTAGATTTTGTAATTTGATTTTGTAATTCGTCTAAAGAATAACCTATTGCTAATTTACTAGCAATTTTTGCAATTGGATAACCTGTTGCTTTAGATGCTAATGCAGAAGAACGAGATACCCGTGGGTTAATTTCAATAGCAATAATATCTTCATTATCATCTGGACTTACAGCAAACTGTACATTACAACCTCCAGCAAAATCTCCAATACTACGCATCATATGGATAGCCATATCTCGCATTTTTTGGAAAGTTCTATCAGACAATGTCATAGCAGGAGCTACTGTAATAGAGTCTCCAGTGTGAATCCCCATTGGATCCATATTTTCAATTGTACAGATAATAACAACATTGTCATTATCATCTCTAAGTAATTCTAATTCATATTCCTTCCATCCCATCAAAGCCTTATCAATCATTACTTCATGGATAGGAGATATTTCAAGACCTCTACTTAATAACTCATCAAAATCTTCTGCTTTATGCACTATAGAAGCACCTGCTCCTCCTAGGGTATAGGATGCTCTAATTACTAATGGAAAACCGAACTCTTGTGCTATTTCTTTTCCTTTTAAGAAAGAAGTAGCCGTAGCTTGTGGCGCCATTGGAATTCCTATTTTCAGCATTAATTCACGGAATTGCTCGCGGTCTTCCGTAATATTAATTGCATCAATATCTACTCCAATTATTTCCACTCCAAAATCTTCCCAGATTCCTTTCTCGTCAGCTTCAATACAAAGATTCAAAGCCGTTTGACCTCCCATTGTAGGTAAAACCGCATCAATATTTGGATGCTTTTTTAGAATTTCAATAATTGATTTTGTGGTTAAAGGCTTTAGATAAACATGATCAGCCATTGATGGGTCTGTCATGATGGTAGCAGGGTTGCTATTTATCAAAACAGTTTCTATTCCATCTTCTCTAAGCGATCTTAATGCTTGTGAACCAGAATAATCAAATTCACATGCTTGCCCGATAATAATAGGTCCTGACCCTATTAACAATATACTCTTTAAGTCTTCTCTTTTTGGCATTTTTATTAACTATTGTATAAATATAAGATGTTGTTGGGTATAAAAAAAGGCGTTACTAATAAAAGTAACACCTTATATTTTAATAATCAAATCGATCATTATTTCTTGTGTCTAGGTTCAGAAGAAACAGATAATTTTTTTCTACCTTTTGCTCTTCTGCTAGCAAGCACCTTTCTACCGTTAACAGAGGCCATTCTTTCTCTGAATCCGTGCTTATTTCTTCTTTTTCTCTTCGAGGGTTGAAATGTTCTTTTACTCATTGTAATATCTTTATCTCTTTGGTAATTCTATCTCTTATCGGCTTGCAATATACTTCACAAAAGCGCGGCGCAAATATACAAAGACTTTTCACTTATACAAACACCTTTTTGAAAATATTTTTAATATCTTTTAAAACCTATTATTTTACTCGTACTAAGGGAGTTTCTATATTTATAAAAGCTATATATGTCCTGAGAAAATTAAGACAGGTTTTCTACTTCAAAAATAACACTTATTTTTTATAATAAGGCAAATTTCCTTTAACGGCAAATACTCTAGCCCAAACATCCATTAGTACTGTACACATTACTATAGTCTCTATTTCTTCATTATTAAAATACCTTTTAACTTCTTTCGTTGCTTCTTGAAGTTTTTCATAAGAAACAGTTGAAATAGCTTCTGCATAGTTAAGTGCTGCTTTTTCTTTAGCCGAAAAAAGCTCACTTTGTTTATAGGCCATGATATTGTCTATTTTATGAATATCAGTTCCACTATCTCGTGCATCTTGTGTATGAAATATAGTACAATAACTACATTTATTATTAATGCTTACCCAAAGCCTAACTAGTTCTGCTATTTGACGATCTAATGGTAAGGACTCATAACTAAAAGAACCATACTTTTCAGCTAATTGGGAAGGTATATCTGTATAATTTGTAACATTTTCTGTATACAAGGTTTCTTTAAATGCTATACTCCCAAAACTTTGATTAACAATAGCTGTTTCTGTTTTCTCAATCTCTTGTGCATTACTATTATTTAGTGTCATTAAGATGATGAATAAAATTAATATAGTTTTCATATGATAAATTTTTATAAAATAATTAGTGTTATTTACTTTCATACAAGACATTTCACAATAAAAAATACCCTTGAAGGGTAATAGCTATTAGATAGTTATTCGTTTGCTATGTCTTTACAAATAACAATATAGCGATAATTTACCTCGATACTGTATTTTATTCTATAAATAATAGATTTTAAACTATTATTTATTACAAACGCTAGTAAGTATAGAAAGTTAATTTTTATAAAGTTCTAAGCCAGCTCTGTTAACCTTAAATAAGTAGTTTTTATATAGAGGAAAATAAACGGGAAAAACCTAAACTTATTAAAATCAATTATCTATAAGGAAGTTTACAAAGTATTTAAATGGAACAAATTGAGTTTATTTGTATGCAGAGTCGTTTAATAAATTCAGGGCAAAATTTCATAAAACAAACCCTGTATAAGCTATTAAAAAGGTATCTAATAAAATAGTTTCTTTTTAAACTATTGCACACTATTAAAAATGCCTGATTTTATTACCTTTGCCCTTTAATTGAAAATACCCAATATGTTCAACAAAAATATAAAATTAGTAATAGCCGTATTAATTATAGCTTATGCCGTATTCCAATTTATTGAAGGCAATATAGGTAATGGCATTTTTTTAATGCTCCTTTCTCTTATTTTTATCTTTCTTTATTTTAGAAATGAATTGATTTTGCTAGCATTTTTAAGAATGCGAAAGCAAGACATGGTTGGAACAGAAAAATGGTTAAACAAAATTAAAAACCCTGAGAGCGCCTTAATTACAAAACAGCAAGGATATTACAATTATTTAAAAGGAATTATCTCTTCTCAAACCAATCTTACTCAAGCTGAAAAATACTTTAAGAAGGCATTAAAATTAGGATTGAGTATGGATTACGATCTAGCAATGGCAAAACTAAGTCTTGCAGGAATTTCTATGCAAAAAAGAAGAAAGAGAGAAGCTACAATGCTTTTAAATGAAGCTAAAAAATTAGACAAACAAAATATGCTAAAAGATCAAATTAAAATGATGCAACAGCAATTAAAAAGAATCTAAAACTATTCTTGCTTCAAAAAATATAAAAAATGCAATTATTTCTTAAGAGAAGTAATTGCATTTTTATTTATAATAATGGCGCCCATAAGCGGCAAAACGATTCTTTAAGTCGCTGTATAAGTCCGCGGTTTAGCCATCTTTCGGCATCTACTTGTTCACTGTATTGCAAATCGTCTATATAGATTTCTAGCATTTGCTTTGTAATATCTTCATCATAAATTAAAGCATTTACTTCAAAATTAATATGGAAGCTACGGTAATCCATGTTTGAAGTTCCAATGGTGGTAAAAACATCATCAACAATCATTGTTTTTGCATGAATATTCCCTTTTTCGTACAAATAAATCTTTACTCCTGCTCGTAAAAGTTTTTCTAAATAGGAATAGGTAGCATATTTTGCTGCCCAAGAATCGCAACTTTTAGGAATAATTAAGCGTACATCTACTCCACTTTTAGAAGCGGTAGAAAGCGCTAAAGATATTTCATCATTCGGAATAAAGTAGGGAGTGGTTATATAAACATATCTACTAGCAGAATTTATTGCTGTAAACATTGCTTCCATAATATTAGCCCATTCGGTATCTGGACCACTAGCGGCAATTTGAATAGGAATTTTATTACTCACTTCGGTTTCTGGGAACCAACTTTTATCAATCTTAATATCATTTTCACTTACAAAATCCCAATCTAAAGAAAAGTGAAATTGCAACATTCCTACAGCCTGTCCTTCTATACGAATATGAGTATCTCTCCAATACCTACGTCCTTCTTTATTTATGTACTCATCTCCAATATTTATCCCGCCAACATAACCTATTTTTCCATCAATAATTACCATTTTTCTATGATTACGATAATTTGCTTTACTTGCAAATTTTGGAAAATAAACAGGCATAAAAGGGAACATCTCTACTCCACTGTTTTTTAAAAAAGAGATAGATTGATTGGAAAAAGAACTGGCAACAGAATCGTAATTTATTTTTACTGAAACTCCTTCAGCAGCTTTTTCACAAAGAAGATTAATAATTTTGGTTCCTATTTCATCATCTCTAATTATATAATACTCTAAATGGATAGAAGATTTAGCTTCCTTTAAATCGGCAAAAAGACTATTAAATTTTTCTTCGCCATTAATCAATATTTTAACTTTATTATTTAAAGTAAGAGGAGAGCGTTTTTCACTATCTATAAGCTTAATTATTTTAGTATTTCCATTTAAAAGATGACTTCCAATATCATAAGCTTCTTTTTTATTTAGTACTAATTGCTGCGCCCAATCTCTTATATTTCTCTGATTTAAAACATTTTTCTTTTTGAATATTTTAAACTTCCGATAATCTTGTCCAAAGAAAAAATACACAATAAGCCCTACAAAAGGAAAGGCTAAAAGTGCTATTAAATAAGATAATGTTTTTGTAGGATTTATATTTTTAAGCAGAATTGTAACTGCTGCTATCAAAGCTAAAACATAATTTAACCCTAGTAAAAACTGCCACAAATGATCTGAAATATAAGCCCACATTATTTAGCAGGTGGGTAATATCCTTCTTTAGGAATTTCTATGTAATATTTTTTGTGAGAAGCATTATTTAAATGAGTTTCTCTTAACCACGGATTATGGATTTTTAATACTTTATAGTTTATTCCAAACTTTTTAGCAAACTTAGGGAAATCTGTCACCACAGTATCAACTTCCATTTTAGTTACTGGAATGTGAGTATATAAATCCTCTTGATCAAAATTAAATCCATAAGATTCTGGATTTGATAATATTTCTTTTAACGCCAAAATTCTAAAAACATAACGTCCAGTTTCTTCACCTAATAAAACATTGTAATAGTTTTCAACCTCTTGCCTTTCCAATTGTTTTGCCATTCCAAATTGTCCAGCATTATAGGCAGCCGCTGCCATTGTCCAGCTTCCAAAACGATCTTTTGCTTTCTTCAAATATTCACAAGCAACTTCGGTAGATTTTTCAATATGGTATCGCTCGTCTACATTATCGTTTACTTCTAAGCCGTATTCTCTTGCTGTTCCCTTCATTAACTGCCAAAAACCAGTAGCTCCAGCAGGAGAAATAGCTTGTGTTAATCCGCTTTCAATAACCGCTATATACTTTAAATCGTCTGGAACCCCGTGTTTCTTTAAAATCGGTTCTATAATTGGAAAATACTTATTAGCTCTTTTAATTAGTAATAATCCGTTAGACTGCCAATACGTATTAACCAACAGTTCTCTATCCATACGCTCTTTTACATCTGGATCTTCTACCGGAACCCTTTCTCCAGCAAAATTAATCCCTGCTGGAATTTTTAAAGCGTAAACATTATAATCATGCACAAGACTTAGACTGTCTTTATCTTTTGCTACCGTTTTATTTGTTGCTTCTGGCATTGGATTGGTAGATTGAACTGCATTAATAAATACTGCAGAAACAGCAACTACCCCTATCAAAATTATTATGTTTTTTATACGCTTCATCTACTTCTTTTTTTTTTAAATATACAAATTTGATTTTTTATTTATCATCAATTAATTTAGGTAAGTTTTCATTAAACCATCTAAATTTATTAATTATCATGATGTGAGTTCCCCCTTTAATTTTAATACAATCTTTAATATAAGCACAAGGAAAAACTGCATCTTTGTCTCCTTGAATATGTATGGTTCCTGATGAAGGCTCCACCTGCTTCCAATTAATAATAGAATCAATAGCCCAATCTAAATAATATTTATCTCTAACAGATAAATATTTCTCATACAAATGTAACCTTTTTGTAACGGTTTCTCCAAAAGCATACTTAGCTAAAACCTCAATATTACTTACTAAGCTTGTAGGTAAAAGCTTATGTGCTTTTGTATATTTTGCAAAAATCATTCTCTTTGGTAATTCCTTATTACACTTAACGCTAGAAATAATAATTACTTTTTTTACTGAAATAAATTTTGCCATTTCCTGCACTAATATCCCTCCAAAAGACACCCCTATAAGAATAGGATTTTCATGCTCAATTAGAAGCGTCATTCTTTTGGCATAAGCTTCTAGCGTCTCATTTTTTAAAGGAATATTCCAAGTTAAAAAATGAGGAACAAACCGATCTTTTGGCAATTTTATATTTTCAAAAATTGTAGGGTTTGCAGCCATCCCTGGCATAAAGTACACATGTATCAATTCAGCACTCATAGATATTAACAATTGAAAAATAGAAGGTTAGCTATTTTTTTCGTAACTTTGCATCGCTAAAGGTATATAATTCTCCGTCAATACAACTACCGACCTAAACTAAATTATACCAAATTTTACCACCATTTAGTGCAAAACACAATGCATTACATGGACTGAATTAGATTTTTGGTGATAATTAAAAATGATTTTTAAACCTCGTAATAATGAATGAAGTAGTAATTAATGACAATGAGTTTTTGCGTCAATACGAAACAAGAATTGACGGTAAGCTAGCTAAAATAGAGTATGCTTCTCAAGAACGAAAAGTTTTTTTAACAAAACTTGTTATCCCGGAAGAGGTAACAGACCCTAACTTCAAAGATGAATTCATTACAACTGTTTTGAAGCACATTGAAGAGAAAAAATTAAGTGTAGTTCCTACTAGCCCCCAAATTGCTGGTTTCCTTAGAAAGCATAAAGAATTTAAAGATTTATTACCAGTAGGAATTAGAATTTAAAAAACTAAAAGCTGTCTAAATAGGCAGCTTTTTTTATCGTCCAATTATACTACATAAAAAAATCGCCTAAAAAATACTAGACGATTTCTTCCCTCTAAAACAAACAAACTAGTTATTACAATTATCCTTTAGCTACAATTCTTACATCAACAATATACTCTTCATTTGGTTTTAAAGCAGCTACCTCTACCTTTTTATAATTCATTCTGCTTTTGATATATTCTTCAACCATATCATTTTCAGCAGAAACATTTATAACAACTATTTCACTACGCTTATTCACCATAAAATGAACTTTAGCCACCATATCATTTTCTGTAACTTTAAATGTTGGCGTTCCTAATATAGTTGAAAGTTGTTTAGAAACCTCTTTATTTGATGGTTTCGGATCTACGTTGGCCATAACAATATTCGATACTGCTACGAATGCCATTACTAATACTAATTTAAAATTTTTCATAATGCTTTTTGTTTTTTGATTACAGGTCAAAATTACAAACAGAAATCATAATAAAATACTAAAAACTAGATAGTTAACTTACAATTAAACGATATAACATTCTCGTAACAAAGAAAAAAACGCAGAGAATTAGTCAAGAAATAGGAAAAGCCATATATACATAGTCTTTCAAGAATCTGTTTATTTTTCAGAAGAAAAAGAGAAAAAAATCAACCTTTCATTCCCTAGTAAAATACGCTACTAAGAAATATAAATTTGAGCTGAATCTTTAAATTAATAGCAAAAAAACAAACTTACTATTAGCATATTCATATTATAGCAAACTCAAATGTGTTGCTAACAATAACTTTACAAAGCAGCTATACTTATAAAACTACTTTACAATTTTAAAACAAAAAAGCCTCGATAAAAGTATCGAGGCTTTATATATAATGTAATAATATCAGGAATTTATTTTAATACTTCCTGAACTTTATCTGCTGCTTCTTTAAACTCAATAGCCGATTGAACAGCCAATCCAGAGTTGTCTATAAGCTCTTTAGCTATATCTGCATTTGTTCCTTGCAAACGTACAATAATTGGAACTTTAATTGAATCTCCCATATTTTTATAGGCATCTACAATTCCTTGTGCAACACGGTCGCAACGTACAATTCCTCCAAATATATTTACCAAGATAGCTTTTACATTTGGATCTTTTAAAATCATTCTAAAAGCAATCTCCACTCTTTTAGCATCTGCAGTACCTCCAACATCTAAAAAGTTTGCAGGTTCTCCTCCAGCCATTTTAATTAAATCCATGGTAGCCATTGCTAAACCAGCTCCGTTAACCATACAACCAACGTTTCCGTCAAGGTTTACAAAGTTAAGACCAGCTTCTTTTGCTTCAACTTCAATTGGATCTTCCTCTCTTAGATCGCGCATTGCTTCATAATCTTTATGACGGTATAAAGCATTGTCATCTATAGATACTTTAGCATCTACAGCCATAATTTTATCATCTGAAGTTTTCAATACAGGATTGATTTCAAATAAAGAAGAATCAGAAGCTTCGTAAGCTTTATAAAGTGCTGTAACAAATTTTGTCATTTCTTTAAAAGCAGTACCGCTTAAACCTAAGTTAAAAGCAATTCTTCTAGCTTGGAAAGGCAATAATCCAGTTGCAGGATCTATTTCCTCATGAAATATTAAGTGCGGTGTTTTATCTGCTACCTCTTCAATATCCATTCCTCCTTCAGTAGAATACATAATCATATTCTTCCCTTTGCTTCTATCTAACAATACAGACATATAAAACTCAGAAGTTTCACTGTCTCCTGGGTAATAAACATCTTCAGCTACCAATACTTGGTGAACTCTTTTACCCTCTTTAGAAGTTTGAGGTGTAACCAAGTCCATTCCAATAATATTTCCAGCTATTTCTTCTACTTCTTTAAGGTTTTTAGCAAGCTTAACTCCACCACCTTTTCCACGTCCACCGGCATGAACCTGTGCTTTTATTACGTGCCATCCGGTTCCCGTTTCTTCAGTTAATTGTTTTGCAGCAGCTACAGCCTCTTCAGGATTCTGAGCTACAATACCACGCTGAATGCGTACTCCAAAACTTGCTAATATTTCTTTTCCTTGATATTCGTGTAAATTCATAACGATACGTTGTATAATTTAAAGCTGAACAAAAGTAACAAATGGAGTTTAATAAACCCAATCTAGAATTATTTTTTTGGGCAAGCATACAAATCTACTACCTCGAGGCAAGCCCACAAGGTATTCTAAGGAAATAAATTTAAATCATTTCGACGCAGAGCGTCTGGGAATTAGACCCTCTATGAGAGATTAATAACAAATAGCAACTCAAAAACATTCAGGAATAACATAAAACTCCTTAAAATTTTAAAGGGTCTAAGTTTTTAAAATGCCCATTCATTTGAATTAGTTTTCTTGTATCGTTAACTTGATTTAATATAGGGAGTACTTTTAATAAATGTGCTTTTATAAATTGAACACGTTCCCACTCACTCACTATTTCTAATAGCTGATATTCTTCTCCTATACTCATCCCTATTTTATGGGCAAACAAAAAACTATTAAAAGTTTCTATCTGAATATTGTGTGCAGAAACACCAATAATTGCATATAATTGCTTAATTAAAGCTATTACTTCAGAATATTCTTCGAGCGTACTATCATCTTTATTTTCAAAAAATTGAACTTCGCCTCCCGCATATAATTTATTAGGAATTGGATTAAAGAATTTATCTACTTTAAAAGTCCTAATCCCTTTACATAGAATATCCATGCTTCCGTTATCATAGTTTTTTACAATCTCTTCTAACTTCACTTCTGTACCATAACTTAATTTCCCTTCCAAAAAAGTGGGAATTCCAAAGTTTAAACCTCTTCGTTTACAATCGTTTATTAATTGTTTATAGCGTTCTTCAAATATGTGTAATGGAAGTACCTCCGTAGGAAAAACAACAATTTGAAGCGGAAACAGCGGAATAATTCTATTCATAACAGACACGTTCTTGTAAGTTTATAATTATAGTTCTAAAAGGCAAAAATGCTTTTTAGCGACAGCTATTTCTTAAATTTACAAAAAATACTTTTTAAATTTTAGAAATCACCAACCTTATGTTATAAATGTAACATTGTGTTTTATTTTTATATATTTAATAAAATTTATTTTGAATACGAATCTACTTTTCTAATTTTGCCTTCTAATATATAATGTAGTATGAACAATAGCGACCTTTTAAATGTAGCCAAAGAATTTGGCAGTCCGGTATACGTATACGACTCAGAAAAAATAACATCTCAATACCAAAGGCTTACTTCTGCTTTTAAGAATGTAAAGAATTTAAAACTAAATTATGCCGTAAAAGCGCTATCTAATGTGGCTATTCTTAAGCTTATGAATTCTTTAGGAAGTGGTTTAGATACTGTTTCCTTACAAGAAGTACAATTAGGTTTAATGGCAGATTTTAAGCCAGAAGACATCATTTTTACCCCTAATGGAGTTTCTTTAGAAGAAATTGAAGAAGTTGCCAAGTTGGGAGTTCAAATAAATATTGACAATCTTTCAATTCTAGAACAATTTGGAGCTCGAAATCCAAAAATTCCTGTTTGTATTAGAATCAATCCGCATGTTATGGCTGGTGGGAATTCTAATATTTCTGTAGGACATATCGATTCTAAATTCGGAATTAGTATCCACCAAATTCCGCATATTCTAAGAATTGTAGAAAATACTGGGATGCGAGTAAACGGTATCCATATGCATACGGGAAGCGATATTTTAGATATTGAAGTCTTCCTGTATGCTTCTGAAATTTTATTTGAAACTGCTAAAAATTTCCACGATTTAGAATTTATAGATTTTGGAAGTGGTTTTAAAGTTCCTTATAAAGAAGGCGACATTGAAACTAATGTAGAGGAATTAGGGAAAAAACTTACAAAACGCTTTAATGCTTTTTGTAAAGAATTTGGTCGCGACTTAACATTAGCTTTTGAGCCAGGTAAGTTTTTAGTAAGTGAAGCTGGTTTCTTTTTAGCAAAAGTAAATGTAGTTAAACAAACCACATCTACTGTTTTTGCAGGAATAGACTCTGGTTTTAACCACTTAATCCGACCAATGTTGTACAATTCTTACCACAGAATTTACAATATCTCAAATCCGAAAGGGAAAGAGCGCTTCTACTCTATTGTAGGTTATATTTGCGAAACAGACACTTTTGGAAGTAACAGACGCATTAACGAAATATCTGAAGGAGATATTCTTTGTTTCAAAAATGCTGGAGCTTATTGCTTCTCTATGGCTAGTAATTACAACTCTAGATTTAGACCGCCAGAAGTATTATGGCATCAAGGGAAAGCTCATTTAATAAGAAAAGGAGAAACTTTTAACGACCTTATAAACAATCTTGTGGAGCCAGACATCCCTGAGATAAATAAAAAAGAACTCGTAAAAGAGGCATAAAATAGTAAAAACTACCTCTGGAGAAGCCCCAAGGTATTCAAAAAATAATTTAAACGTATTTCTACGCAGAGCGTTAGAGAAACAAACCCTCTAAAAAGGGATTAAAGCTCGGCAAAATTTGCCGAGCTTTTTTGCTGAATATATTAACACTCTTCTACATTGATATTTTGCTATATTTACTCTTCCTGAATTAACCCAACCATAAACGCTTGTAGTAAAGTGTTTATTTGGAGGTTTTAAGCTATTTGCCTACGTTACCAAGGTTTGGTATATTTATATAAATTTATAGTCAAAAATGGGGAAAAACACATCAATATCGCTTGGAAATCATTTTGAGGATTTTATCAGAGAAGAAGTGAATTCTGGTAGGTATGGTTCAGCTAGCGAAGTTATTCGTTCCGCATTACGCTTGTTAGAACATGAAGAAAAAAAAGAAAGAGAATTGATTAAGGCTCTCGAAGTTGGGGAAAGCAGCGAATTTGTTGAAAATTTTGACGCAAAACAAAATCTAACTGAATTACATCGCCAACACTCATGAGTAAAAACAAGTATCGAATAAGTAAACAAGCGATTGATGACTTAAATGATATTTGGGTATATACTTTTCATAAATGGTCTAAAGAACAAGCCGACAGATATTACGAACTAATAATTGGAGAGATTGATTTTATAGCAGATAATTACTTGAATGGTAAGTCCGCAGAACAAACTCGAAAAAACTATCGAATAGCGAAAATCAAATCGCATCTTATTTTTTACAGAAAAGTCGAAAGTGAGATTGTTGAAATCGTTAGAATTTTACATCAGAGAATGGATATTAAAAAACGACTGAAATAAAAAATTACTCACAATAATACTATAAGTAATTGCTTGTTCTTGCATACTTTTGAAAATTCTAACTAATTTTCACGAAAAGAAATCTCAGCTAAGCACAACATATAGCCTCTTAAAAAACAAAAACATGAAACAATATATATTTATCCTTTTCACTTTTTTATTTACAATAACTACACAAGCCCAAGAAATTGAATGGCTAACGTGGAGTGAAGCCATAGAAAAGGTAAACACGGATAAAAATCCGAAAAAGCTTTTTGTAGATGTCTATACCGATTGGTGTGGATGGTGTAAAAAAATGGATAAAGACACCTTTAACAATCCAAAAGTAGCCAAATATATGCAGGAGAATTTTTATATGATAAAAATGGATGCTGAAGGAAAGGAAGCTATTGTTTACAAAAACAAAACCTTTAAATATATTCCACAAGGAAACCGCGGTTACCATGAGTTGGCCGCCGCTTTGTTGCAAGGGAAATTGAGTTTCCCAACCGTTATTTTTTTAAATGAAAATGAAGAAATTCTTTCTCCAGTTCCTGGATATCAAAAACCAGATGGGTTTTTAATGATTGCTAAATATTTTGGAGATGATATTTATAAAGATAAAAGTTGGAAAGAATATGACGATAGTAATAAAAGCTAACCCAAACACCAAACTATGAATTGTCCATTAACAAACTTGAAAATCAACCGATATGATAGTAAAAGACGTTACATCTCCCCCTTGAAATACAATAAATATTAACAGATGAAACTTTTAATCAAGCTATTTATTTTTTCAATAATTACTTTCTTTTTTACTTCATGTAAAGAAAAAAAGGATGATCAAATAAAAAAAGTAACTATTGAGAATGTTAGTCCTATTAGCCCTATGGAAAGGGTTTTGGAAGCTAACAATCCGCTTTTAAAAAGAGTTCTTGACAGTGCTGCTGATTATGAAGTACAAATTATGTTTACTGAAATTAAAAGGAACCATAACAACGTTACTTTTAAAGATTATAAATTCCATGTAAACGATTCCAATTATTTTTATCCTGCAAGCTCAGTAAAATTACCAATAGCTGTTTTAGCACTAGAAAAACTTAATAAAGACAAGCGTTTTACTATAAATACTCCTTTTTATATAGAGGGAGATTCGGTGGAGACAACTTTTAAAGATGAAATAAATAAAATATTTGCGGTTAGCGATAATGAAGCCTATAACCGACTATTTGAATATTTAGGAAAAGATTATATCAACAAAACTCTCAAAGAAAAAGGATTAACAAGCGTTCAAATAAATCATCGTTTAGCTACCGACAATGCCTATGAAATTGAGAATAAACCGCTTATTTTCATCACAAAAGATACCCTTACAGAAATTGTAGGAAGTATAAATACCCCCATTGACACTCTAAAAATTGAAAATTTAAAGAAAGGAAAAGGTTATATGGAAAACGATTCCATTATAAATGAGCCTATGGATTTTTGCTTAAAAAATTATCTTCCTGTAAGTACACTTCATAACATTATGAAACGTATTATTTTTCCAGAGAATTTTTCTCCTGAAGAGCAGTTTAATTTAGCTACATCTGACAGAGAATTCCTTTTAAAATCTATGTCTACACTACCAAAAAATCAAGGTTATGACTCAGAAGAATATCACGATAGTTACGTGAAATTCTTTATGTATGGAGATAAAAAAGAAGACATTCCAGACTCTCTAAAAATATATAATAAAGTTGGATTTGCATATGGTTATCTTACCGATTGCTCTTATATACACGATACAAAAAACAACATTGAATTTATTATTACCGCCACCATTCATGTAAATAAAAATCAAATTTACAACGATGGTATTTATGAATACGATAAAGTTGGCATCCCTTTTCTAGCTGAATTAGGACGTCAATTTTATAAAACTCAAACATTAACTAACTAACAACCAAAATGAAAACTACAAAAACATTTTTATTATTTATTACAATTTTATTTTTTATGAATACAAAAGCAGCTGCTCAAGAATTTGAATTAACCTTCGACCACAATGCTATTTTAGTTAAAGACCTTACCGAAAGTTCCAATTTTTATTTAAACATTATTGGACTTAAAGAAATTGAAAACAAAACTGAAAAATCGCATATTCGCTGGTTTTCTTTAGGCGGAAACTCTTCACTTCATGTTATTGAAGATAAAAACCATAAAGTACCAGACGTAAAAGGGCTTCATTTTGCCTTACACACTAAAAATTTAGATGCTTTTATAGAACATTTAAAAGAAAATAATATCTATTTTGAAAATTGGCCTGGCGAAGCAAATACAACCAATACACGTCCAGATGGGGTTAGACAAGTTTATTTAAAAGACCCAAATGGATATTGGATTGAAGTTAATGAGAACTAAAAAATCAACTCCCTCGAGGCAAGCCTACGAGGTATTCAAAGGAAAAATAATTTAACACATCTCGACGTAGAACACTTCGATATACTCAGAACAAGCTCTGGGAAATAAAACCCTCAACGAGGGATTTGAAAATGAAGAACAATCAAATAAAAATAGAAAAAGAAAGCATTCTTTCGGATAATTGGTACCTGTTAAAAAAAATTGATTTTCAGTTTAAAAACAAAAAAGGCGAATGGGAAAAAGTTAGTAGAGAGGTATACGACCGTGGAAATGGAGCTGCTATTTTACTATACAATCCCGAGACAAAAAATATTGTTTTAACTAGACAATTTAGAATGCCAACTTATTTAAATGGTAATGAAAGCGGGATGATGATTGAAGTTCCTGCTGGAATTATTGAAAATGAAGACCCCGAAATATCTATCATCAGAGAAACCGACGAAGAGACTGGATATAAAATTTCTGAAGTACAAAAAGTGTTCGAAATATATCCATCTCCTGGTGCTGTTACAGAAAAGTTACACCTCTACATTGGAAAATACAACGCCAATATGAAAGCACATGAAGGCGGCGGACTCGATAGCGAACATGAGGATATTGAAGTTTTTGAAACCTCTTTTACAGATGCAGAAAGCATGGTAAAGAATGGTGAAATAAAAGATGCAAAGACCATTATGTTAATTCAATACGCTAGACTACATGGTATTATATAAAAAAAGCATTGTTAGCAGGAACTAACAATGCTTTAACAACAAACTAACTATCAATTTAACAAATTGAAATTTTTATTTCAAACTACCCTTTGGTAGTAATGCAAAATCTATTTCAGGAGCTTTTCCGTTTGGCGTTCTAGTATGCATGGTATTCATTTCTGTCATATCATCAAAAAAGCCACAATTTTTCATATAAAAAGTATTGCCTTTAGCTCCACCAGCATAATCAACTCTAGATCCTTTTTTTGCTGTAGCATCTGCTGTAAATTTAGCTTCGGTTAATTCGTGCCACTCTCCTTCGGTATCATACACCCATTGGTTTCCATATATTCCCATACGACTTATATTTCCTGTTTGGGTAATAAAATTTTCTAAAAAAGAATGCTGTCTTTTTAAATAAGTACTTGTGTGCGGTCTTCTAAAACTAGCAATCAAATTCCAACTCCCTTCAGTAGGGTCAAAGAAATAAGCTGTATAATCGGTAGAATTATTGGTAGATGGACTCCCTTTAAGTAAAAACTTATACGTCTGCCCCGCTTTCCAATTAAACACTTTATAACTTTGTCCACCAGAACCTTCGTTTCCAAATTCTCCTGTGGTGACTCCTTCTCCTTTTCCTAAAAGAATAATTTTATAATCGTCTGGAATTTCATCAGGATTTTGCGTTTCATATGGACTCCAAACTGAAAATAAAATTCGTCGCTCTGTTGAAGAATTCACCTGCATCCCAAAGTATCCTTCAGCAAAACCATTCGCCATAAAATATGAACCTAAAGTATCGTCTCCTTCTGGTACTGTAATTTCATTATAAAACCACACAATGTCTTTTCCTTCTGGAGCTGTATAGTTTAAGTGGACAGATGGTCCTCTTCTACCCCAATAAAAGTCTTCTTTTACATAAGTAATACCTTCATTTAATGCAGAACCTTCTAACGTAAAACTATCTATATCTGCAATAGTTTCTCCAGTATTAGACTTCCCTTGTATTTCTAAAAAATAGTACCCTGCCTTTTCTACAGAAAACATCCCAGCTTCAAGAGTTTGAAAATCGGTATTGGAGATTTCCACCTCTTTCTGCTGATCTCCCAATGCAATAGTTACTACAGAAGAACCTTCTACGGCTTGTGCTTTAAGACTTACTTTTATTTGTCCCGAAGTATTTACCTTAAAATACGTACGAATTTTTGTATCTAAATCCTTCCAATTACGAATTCCATCTTCTGTAATAATTTCTTCATTACTAGCAATATCTCCAACAACCCAACTATTTCCCTTAGTAAGAATAATACTTGGCGGATTAATAGCTTCTTCTATTATAACTTCTTTGGTTTCTCCATCCGTGTTACAACTAAAAAGTATAACCGAGCAAATGGTTATTAAAACTGATAAATATGTATTTTTTTTCTTCATTTAAAAAAAGTTAACTGAATGCTTTTAGCGATATTTACAAAAAAGCATTCAGTATTATCTAAACTCAACAATTAAATTAATCGTTTTGGATTAATGTAGGCTGTGTATTAATTTGGTTTTGTGGAATATATTCAATCACTCTATTATCTGTTGGCAACACTTCATAATAAGGATTACTTCCACTTAAATGAGTCCCTGGATATCTTCTATCTAGCGTCTCAGCATTTCTAAACACATCAAACTTTCTATGCCCTTCATAAGCAAATTCCAATCTACGCTCATCTGACACAACATCAATTAAGTCTTTCCCTACTGGAAAATCGGTAGCATCATCATAAGTTGGCACCCCTGCACGCTCTCTAATAACATTTACATTAGCAAGTGCATTTGTTTCATCTCCCATCTCAGCATAAGCTTCAGCTTTATTTAAATACATTTCAGCTAATCTAGAAACTACTGGCGACCATAAATGAGGTACATTTTCTTGTAAAGAAGCTTTTAGAATATAAAATTTTGGAAAACCATTTCTTTTAAACATATCGAAATCGTATGTTACATATGTTTTTGTACCTGCATTATTAAAATAATACAATGTTTCCCCACCATTATCCTCAGTCATAACTTCTACTTTACTTTCATCTTGAGTAAAGTAAATTTTCCCATTCTCTTCGGTGGTTCTTCTAAATTGGTAAGTATAATTATCATTTACCCAATAAACAGCTGGTATTTTGTTTCCGTCATCATCCAATTCGTACTGCGGATCGATAAATTCTTTTCTCGCATCTTCTGGATTTTCATTTATTAAATTTAAGTACGATTTTGAAGCATACATTTCTCCCCATCCAGTTCCTTGAATGTTAGCATAAAGAGACCCTACAGTATACCATCCTGGAGCTCCACTATTATTATAATCTGCTTCTTCTACAAAACGAAAACAAAAAATAGTTTCTGTATTATCTTCAGGTGTTTTTTGGAAATATTTTCCTAATTCTGTTGTTGGCAACAAACTAAACCTTCCAGAGTTTATTACTTTATCTGCATACTTAATAGATTTATCATTTTCTCCCATATACAAATAAACTCTAGACAATAAAGCTTGTGCCGCCTCTTTAGTAGCATATGCATTTGTTTTATTAATGCTCATTAAAGATTCTGCCTTCAATAAATCTTCCACTACTTGATTGTAAACTTCTCCTACTGTATTTCTGTCTGGAATATCTGTAATATCAGAAGTTAACTTTAAAGGCACACCTAAGTTTGAAGCTCCTTGATAATATGGTTTCCCAAATACATTTACCAACTCAAAAAACGCATATGCTCTTAAATAGTAATTCTCTCCTATTAATTGATCTGACTCAGCAGCTTCCCCTTCCGTAGAAAGTTCAATCACTTTATTACATCCTACAATCGCTTTGTAAGCCGAACTCCATAAGTCGTTAATCCTACCACTGGTAGTAATATTATTATAGTTGTATGTGTAGAATAAAGCATCTGTTGTGGTTCCACTTAAAGAAACATTATCACTAGAGAACTCTGCTATTCTATGTAATTGTGGAGCAAAACCTCCTCCATCTCCATTTCCTTTTAATAAGGAATAGGATCCTCCAGTTGCGGCTTCTAACCCGCCTTCTCCTTCAAATAATTCATCTGAAGCAACCGAATCATATGGAAACCTGTCAAGTTCACATGAAGTTATAGAGGCTGCTGCTAATATGATATATAGTATTTTTTTCATTTCTTTTGATTTTAATGATTAAAAGGATATCGATAAACCTAAAGTAAGTCTCTGTGAAACAGGATACAAAGAACTATAATTCCCATTCACCCCTACTTCTGGATCCATCCCTGAAAAATCTGATGTTGTCCATAAATTATCCCCAGAAAGATAGATATTGAAATTACTCATCCCGATATTCTGTACCCAATCTGAAGGTAATGTATACCCCAATCTAACATTTCTCATTCTCAAATAACTACCGTCTTCTAAGTAACGAGAAGATACTTTATTTGATAAATTATTTCCACCATTTATCAATTTAGGATGCGTAGCAACATCTCCTGGCTGCTCCCAACGACTCCATCCATCTGCTAAAATCTGTTGGTTATATGTTGGATAAGCCCCATCTGCATCGTACAATTCTCTACTTGAGTTATAAATTAAATTCCCTTTTGAAAAAGCAAAGTTTGCCGATAACGAAAGCCCTTTATAATTAAATACAGTACCAAAACCACCATAATAATCTGGTGTAGAAGCTCCTACTTCTTGCTGTGTAGCATCATTCCAATTATTTGTTGTAGTTACTTCACCTGTAGTTTCATCTACAACCTCCCATAATGGATCTCCATTTGCAGAATCTACACCAGCCCACTTACGCATATACCAAGTATTAATATCTTGCCCTTCATTTAATCTTTTATTTCCATTTATTATTGGCTCTCCTTCAAAAAGCTCAGTAACTTCATTATTATTAATACCAATATTAAAGTTTAAAGCCCATAAGAAATCTTCATTACGAATTACATCTGCATCTATAAAAGCTTCAAAACCAGTGTTTTTAACTCCTCCAATATTTTCCCAATATCCACTATATCCAGTAACATCAGGTATTTTCACAAAATACAATAAATCAGAAGTATCTTTAATATAGTAATCAAACGTTAATCCTATTCTGTCAAATATTCTAAAATCAAGTCCAAAGTTTGTTTGAAAAGATTTTTCCCAAGCAACATCTTCATTCCCTAATTGAGAAGGCGTAGTTACAGGCACTCCATTATATGTATTACTCAAGCTAAACAAATCGTATTGTGGATATAAAGAACTAGGTCTATTTCCAACAGCACCATAACTAGCTCTTAGCTTAAGCTCATTAATAGCTTCTACATTAAAAAAATCTTCATTATGTACATTCCACCCAGCACTTGCTGAATAAAAAATACCATATTGATTATTCTCTCCAAAGTTTGAAGCCCCATCCCGTCTAATAGATAATTGCACTAAATATCTATTATCGTAACCATAGTTTGTATTTAATAACATAGATTGCAATGCGTATTCGTTTTTACCTCCACCAACAGTTTGTGGACTAGCTGCATTGTCTAAAATTTCTGTACCAGCAACAATTCCTTGTCCTGCAGCAGAAAAGCTATCAAATACATAATCATTATATTCATATGCAGCCAAAGCTGTAAAACTATGGTCTCCCCATAGGTTACTATACTTTAACATCTGGTTGGTAAATCTTGTTATTCTTCTAGAAGTATATTGACTTAAACTACCATTAACCGCCAAACCAGCATTTGATTTTGGATCTTGATATGATTTACTATCATATCTAAACATTGTATAACTGTTTGTTGAGATGAATTTTAAATGATCGGTAATTTTATATTCAAAATCAAAGTTTGTATACAAATTAAACTCTTGATTTTCACTATAATTCCACTGCAAATCATATAAATAGTTAGAGTTATCTCTCCCAATCCACCCAGTTCCATTCTCTTGTGGGTTTATAATATTCCCCTCTTCATCATAAGGAGAGTCCCATGGCATATAGGTAAGCATAGCATACAAAGAGTGTTGCTGATTTTCTACTGTATTGTAGTTCAGTCCAACTTTAGGCTTCAATGTTAAACGCTCTCCTACTTTATAATCATGATTTATCCTAAAACTTAATTTATCAAATTCATACCCCTTAATAGATCCTGTTTCATCATAATATCCTAAAGAAATATATGTTTTAGTTTTTTCTGTTCCAGCAGTAAATATTAAATTATGATCCTGAACAATTCCAGTTTGTGTACCATTATCTATCCAATCATAATCTTTCTCCAACAAACTTGGGTTATACCATGGATTATCAGCTTGATTAAAAGTATCTCCAAATTGTTGATAATTATCGTACATCTGTTGAGAATTCATCAATTCAAAATTCCCTTGATTAAAGTTTGAAAAACCTGTTTTTGTTGATACCGTTAATTCACTTCTACCAACTTTGGCTTGTTTTGTAGTTACAACCACTACTCCATTTGCTCCACGAGAACCATACAAAGATGTAGCCGAAGCATCTTTTAAAACAGATAAAGTTTCAATTTCATTTGGATTTAAGTTTGGTGTACCATGCATAATAACTCCATCTACCACCCATAACGGACTTACACGTCCATCAATAGAAGAGATTCCACGTATCCGAACATCTGGTACAGACCCTGGTTGCCCAGAACCTTGGATTACTTGTACCCCAGAAACTTTACCTTGTAACATGGTAGATACATCGGTGGAAGTTACGTCTGTTAATTCTTCAGAGTCAATTGTAGAAACCGATGCTGTAACTTCTTCCTTCTTTTGTGTTCCATAAGCCACAACTACAACCTCATCTAATTCTGAAGCTGAAATTTCCATACTAACATTTACAGTATTAGCCGCTCCAATAACAACCTCTTTTTCTTTATATCCAATATAAGTAAAAAGCAATTTTACTCCTTCCTCTACAGAAATAGAGTAATTCCCATCAAAATCGGTGACAGCACCTTTGGTTGTGTTCTGCACCATTACGTTTGCGCCAGGAATTGGCATACCAGTCTCCGCATCTGTCACTGTTCCTGAAACAGTTTTTTCTTGCGCAAAAGAAACCATACAACACAAAACCGTAATAAAACTTACAAATAAATGTTTCTTCATTATTAAAAAATTAGGTTAGTAATTTATGTTAAACTCAAATTCTTGTTAAAAAAGTAATGTTCCAAAACTTTTAAATGCTTAAATGCACAACAAAAACTTTCATTTGCACCGCAATTTATAAATTTCTCACAATTAAACAAAAAATAATAAACATTTAACTTTCGAATTGATTTTAAAATTATGAAAAAACATATAAAACGAAAATAAAAAGCTTATGTGATAATTTTTATTTTCGAATTATTTTCTTTTAATTTGCGTAAGATGACTATTAGTCTTCACTATATAAATATGAAAAAGATGAATAATAATACTGAAAGCTGTCAAGATCTTTATACGGTTCAAGAAATTAATGCACAGCCTAGATTATGGTTAGAGACTTTTCTTCTACTGAAAAAAAATAAAGAAGACATCTCTAATTATTTACAACCTATTTTAGATATCAATAATCTTAGAATAATTGTAACTGGTGCAGGTTCTTCAGCATTTATTGGAGAGGCAGCTCAAAGCATCATTCAAAAGCAAACCAACCAGTTAACGCAACCTATTGCTACCACAGACCTTGTTACGCATCCAGATTTTTTCTTTATAAAAGACACTCCTACCTTATTAATTTCTTTTGCAAGATCTGGTAACAGCCCAGAAAGTCTAGAAGCAGTTTCCTTAGCAGATAAATATTGTAATAATGTTCACCACTTAATTATTACTTGTAATAAAAATGGAGAATTAGCCAATTACAATAAGGAAACAAAAAGTCCAAGTTATAGTATTATTTTACCAGAAGAAACTAATGATAAAAGTTTAGCAATGACAAGTAGTTTTACCTGTATGCTTCTTACTGCTATATTAGTTTCAGACATTAAAAACATAGACAAAAAAGAACAAGCTCTAGAAACTATATGTAAACAGGCTACTACTATTATAAAAAATCAAGAAATTTTTTCTAAAATAGCAGAAAGAGCCTTTGAAAGAGTCGTATTTTTAGGTTCTGGAGAGAAATTAGGTATTGCGAGAGAATCTCATTTAAAATTACAAGAATTAACTGACGGTAAGGTTATTTGTAAATTCGATTCGTTTTTAGGTTTTAGACATGGACCAAGAGCTGTGGTTAACGCAAACACACTGCTTGTATATTTATTTTCTGAAGATGAGCACGCCTTTAAATATGAAAAGGATTTAGTGGAAGACATCGCTAAAGATCCTAGAAATATTCAATCTATTTTGGTTGGAGGCTTCAATGATATAACTATTGAAAATTCTACTAGAATTCCTTTTCAAGCGGTTAACAACAATATATTACAACTAATTCCTGTTACATTAATAGGTCAGCTTTTAGGGTTGCACAAATCGCTAAACTTAGGCTTAAACCCAGACAACCCTTCGGTTTCTGGAGCTATTAACAGAGTGGTTCAAGGAGTTAATATTTACAAAAAATAATGAAATGATCTTAACTGTTTGTCCAAATCCATCTATAGACACCTATGCTTGGCTAGAAAATATAGAAGCTAAAAAAGCAAATAGGATATTAGCATTAAAAGAGTATCCTGGAGGAAAAGCTACGCATGTTGCCTTTGCTTTAAAGGAGCTTAATATGGCAACCACACTTTTTGGAAACTGGGCAGGGACAACAGGACAATGGATCAAAACTGCTTGCAGCACTAAAAATATAGACGTTGATGGAATAACACTTCATGATGGACAGAACAGAAAATGTTATACGTTTAGATCCTCGCTAGCTGCTTTTAACAATACTGAACTTTTAGAGCCAGGACCAAAATTTAAAGAAACAGATTGGGAGTTATTTACAACAGCATTTCAACAATCGGTTTCCAAACATTCTCTAGTATGCATCTCTGGATCGTGGCCTAAAGGAGCTCCAGAAAATGCTTATAATTTGTTGATTGAAATTTGTAATCGTCAGCAAAAAAAAGTAATTATTGATTGCTCAGGAGAACAACTAAAAAACGCATTACAACAATCATTTTTTGGCCTCCATATTAATGAAGACGAGTTGAAATCTATATATAAAGAAGATTCAATTCCGTCTATTATAAAAAAGTTAAGCGTAAAGGTAGAACTTATCGCTATAACAAAAGGAAAAGAAGGTTTATGGTTATACTACCAAGGAAAATTAATCCATGCAAATGTAACCATTGATAAGGTGCTAAGTACCGTTGGTAGTGGCGACTGCCTTACCGCAGGAATTACTTATGCAGTTGAAAAAAACCTCAACATGGAAGATATTGCTAGGTATGGCGTTGCATGTGGAGCAGCCAATTGTTTAAATGAAGACTTAGGAATGCTTAAAATTGAAGATGTAAACAAGCTACTGCCAAAAGTAATAGTAACACCTCTTGAAAATAAGCTTATGAATAATTAGAAGGAGAAACTGAAAAAAAATCGCCACAAAAGTAAATATCAAAATAATCAACTACCTCAAGGCAAGTCTACGAGGTATTCAAATTAAAGATGATTTAATCCATTTCGACGTAGAACACCTCGATATACTCAGAACAGGCTCTGGGGAATAAAGCCCTCAATGAGGGATTCAAATCTCAATTATTGAATAAAAGAATTGAATTATGTCTTATAAAGAATTAATAGTTGTTGGAGAGCTCAATGTTGATTTAATATTAAATAACATTGAAGGTTTTCCAAAAATAGGAACAGAAATTATAGCTAATAATATGAATCTCACACTTGGGAGCTCATCGGCTATTATGGCTGCAAATGCAGCTGCAATGGGAATTTCAACTTCTTTTTGCGGCGTAGTTGGGAACGATAACTATGGAGATTTTATTACCTCGGAATTAAAAAAGAAAAACGTACATACGGAATTCATCACAAAAAATAGTGCCTTACAATCTGGAATCACTATTGTAATGAATTACGATCAAGATAGAGCAAATGTAACCTATTGCGGAGCTATGGAAGCATTAACTTTTGATTTAATTCCATGGGACACATTGTCAGAATTCAAACATTTTCATTTATCCAATTTTTTTATTCAGAAAGGTATCCGAAAAGACATTACCAAAATCTTTAAAAAAGCAAAAGAATGTGGATTAACAACTTCTCTTGACCTGCAATGGGATCCAGAAAATAAATGGGATTTTAATTTTGAAGCATGCCTCCCATATGTTGATATTTTTATGCCGAATGAGCAGGAATTATTGGCTCTAACAAAACAAGAAACACTGGATACTGCAATACAACATATTGAGAAAAGTGCAAATATTATTGTAGTCAAGATGGGAGAAAAAGGCAGTATTGCTATTCAAAATAAAAAAAGAACTACTACCGAAGCTTTTCATAATCCTACCTATGTGGATTCTATTGGAGCTGGAGACTCTTTCAATAGTGGTTTTATAAAAAAATTCATTGAAAAAGCACCCTTGACAGAATGTCTTCGTGCAGGAAATTTAATGGGCGCTTTAAATACAACTGCTGCTGGAGGAACAGCTGCCTTTGTCAATCAAAATATCATCAAAGAAAAAGTAAAAACAATATTTAATTCTGAATTATAAAAGTCATGTTATTAAAAGAAAAATTAGCCGTATTTACCAGTCAACATAGAGGATTGCTCGCTACAAACTTCTATAACTTAGAAACCTTACACGGGGTTTTAAAAGCAGCATCAGAATTAAAAGAACCTATAATTTTACAATTGACCAAAAGTTCCATAGATTATATGGGGTTGGACACTGCTGTAAAACTCGGAAGAGCAGGTTTAGAACAGTTTGGTGTTGAAGGATGGATTCACTTAGACCATGGAGGTTCTGTAGAATTAGTACAACAATGCCTTGATGCTGGCTTTGATTCTGTTATGATTGACGGAAGTGAACTCCCTTTTGAAGACAATATAAAAATGACTCAAGAGGTAGTAAAGCGTGCTAAAAAATACAATGCACATGTAGAAGCAGAATTGGGTTATGTAGCAAAATTAGGTCAATCTCATGGTACACAGGGCTTTACACAACCAAGTGAAGCTAAAGAATTTGTAGACGCTACTGGCGTTGATGCTTTAGCAATTGCCATTGGTACAGCCCATGGATTCTATAAAGAAGAGCCTAATTTAGATATTGAACTTTTAAAAAGCATTAAAGAAGTTACCAATGCAACCTTAGTACTACATGGAAGTTCTGGAGTTCCTCACAACCAGGTACAAGAAGCTATTAGCAACGGTATTTGCAAAGTGAATTTAGCTACAGAAATTAAAAATATCTTTATGAAAACGCTTCAAAAGGAGCTTACTAATAATGAAGAAATCGACTTAAGAAAAGTTTTTCCTAAGGCTACCAATCAAGTTACCGACTTGGTGAAAACTAAATTAGAAATGATAAAAAACTAAAACTATGCTAAACCCATTCATTGATGCACATGTCCATTTAAATACACGCTCCGAAGCAAAAATGAAGTTAGCTAAAAAATATAATGCTTCATTTTTATCGATTAATACCAATATTCCGTTTTTTGATTCTTTAGAGGAACAACAACAGGTGATCCACGATTTGGAAGAAAAATATCCAAATACAAGTAAATTCATTACTAGTTTTGATACTAAATTTTGGAATACAGACAAATGGCTTCCGCATGCTTTAAACCAAATAAAAACAGGAATAGCAAATGGCGCTGTTGGTGTTAAAATTTGGAAAAACATAGGAATGGATCCTGAAGTAAAAGATAAAAATGGAAACTTTGTTTTGTTAGATGATGCTCGCTTCGACCCTATTTATCAATACTTAGTAGCTAATGATATCTTACTTATTGGACACCAAGGGGAACCTAAAAACTGCTGGCTTCCGTTAGAAAAAATGACAGTGGATTCTGATAGAAATTATTTTGCTGAACATCCAGAATATCATATGTTTTTACTTCCTGAATATCCATCATATGAAAAGCAAATGGAGGCTCGTGATAATGTGCTAAAAAAATTCCCTCAACTAAAATATGTTGGGCTTCATTTGTTTAGCATGGAATGGAGCATAGATGAAGTAGCAAAAAGGTTAGACACCTATCCAAATACAATGACCGATTTAGCGGAGCGTATTTGCCATGTCCAATTACAAGCAAAAGAAAACCTTGAAAAGGTAAAAGAGTTTTTTATTAAATATCAAGATCGAATTATCTACGGAACTGATGTTATTGACGATGGAAGCATGAATGATGAACAACTTACCCAAAAATTTGAAACACTTTGGAATACTCATTGGGACTTTTTTGCAACTGACAAAACATTAAGTGCTCCAGAGTTTAAAGGAACTTTTGAAGGCTTAAATTTACCTGAAAACGTTCTTCAAAAAATATTTAGAGATAATGCTATAAAAACTTACGGCTTTTAAATAAAAAAGTGGCTATCTAGAAAGAATCTAAACTCTAAATGTTATCCTGAGCTTGTCAAAGGATTCTTTTATGAGTTGGTTGTTTAAACTTCGACAAACTCAGTTTGACAACTACCAATTACTTTTTAGATAGCCACTTTTTATGGTTTTAACAGTTAATCTTGCCTTACATTTCCTATTATTTGCTCCTCCTCTGTTTTGTAATTAGACAGGTTAATAGCCGTTTCTATTAAAGCTAAATGAGAATAAGCTTGTGGGAAGTTCCCTAACAATCTCTTAGTTTCAAAATCTATATCTTCACTAAATAAACCTAAATGATTGCTATAAGACAGTAATTGTTCAAATAGTTTTACTGCTTTTTCGTGCTCTCCTATTTTATTTAATGCATTAATAAACCAAAACGTACAGATTGTAAAAGATGACGAAGGCAATCCAAAATCGTCTTGATTTTTATATCTATAGAGCAAGCCATCGTTGCTAAGTTCTTTTTCTATTGCTTTTACAGTTCCTACATATCTTGGATCATTTGCATTAATAAAACCATAAGGTTCCATTAATAAAACAGAAGCATCTAAATCTTTAGACCCATAAAACTGAGTAAAGGCTTGTACTTCTTCATTCCAAGCATTGTTATGGATATCATTTTTTATTTCTTGTTCTAAAACGCTCCATTTCTCAATTTTGCGGGTTTTATTTAACATTTTAGCTACCCTTAAAGCTCTATCTACTGCTACCCAGCATAATACTTTAGAAAAGGTAAAATGCTTTTCTTCAGTTCGAAATTCCCAAATCCCTTTATCTGTTTCTTTCCAGTGTTTGTTTACAACCCAAACAATCCCTTTAGTAATAGTCCAAAGGTCTTCACTATTTTCAATTTGAGTACTAAACTTCATAAACTGCTCATAAATAACATCCATTAAAATTCCATAGATATCATTTTGACGTTGCTCATACGCAGCATTTCCAATTCTAACAGGTTTAGAGCCTTTATAACCACTTAAATGATCGAGAGTTTCTTCGGTTAACCTTTTCTCCTTATTAATTCCGTACATAATCTGAAGTTTCTCATCTTTATCTGGAATTAAATCGATAATAAACTGAAGAAAACGTTTGGCCATATTTTTATGTCCGAGTTCAGAAACTACTTTTATAACCATTGAAGCATCTCTAATCCAACAGAACCTATAATCCCAATTTCTAACCTCTCCAATAGTTTCTGGAAGTGAAGTTGTAGCAGCAGCCAAAACAGCTCCGGATTTATCATAGCTCAACATTTTCAGTGTCAAAGCACTTCTCAGAATTTCTTTATTGTATTTTTTATAGGTTGGAGTTCTCTCAGACCAATTTAACCAATATACTTTAGTTCTAGATAATTCTAAAAAAGCCTTATTTACAGTTGGTACAAATATTTTCTCATTGTATCCTACCAAGAAATACCCATCTCCATTAATTGAGATTTCCTCACCTGTTACTACTTTATCTTTGTCGTAACTAGTATATAGAAAAAGGGTATCAAATTTTTCTTTATCGGTTAAACTAACAATAAAATCATCTTTTACATAGGTATTTGTTACCCCTAAAGCATACTCTAACTTCGGATTATAATCAACCCTCATTTTTGGGTTTCCACTAATGTGTTCTATATAGCGAATTACATCTGGAGGGGAATTATATCCCCCATCTTCTTCGTAATATCTAGGCATAAAATCCCATACCGAAAAAGCATCCTCTCCATTAGAAAAACGTGTTACTAAAACACTTGTATTTTTATAATATTCCTGAGAAATAGTATATGAATTGTCTACCTTAAAACCAAAACTCCCTCCTATTTCTTCATCTAAAAGTTTAGCGAATACAGAAGAAGAATCAAATTCGGGCAAACAGCACCAATCGATGTATCCCGTTTTAGAAATTAATGCAGCGCTTCTGCAATTTCCTATGATTCCGTATTCTAAATTATTCATTAATTATATTTTTTATAACGTTTAAAAACTAATAATTCCTTAAATTAACGAAAATCTTATTTGTTAACCAATATTCTAATCATAAATGAAAGTAAATAAATTATGTCATTTTGATTATCATAATTCAAGGGCTTATTTTATATTATTTTCATAAAAAGGATATTAAAAAACAATCAACTTAAAAAAAAGAAAAAACAGCAACCAAAATTATGAGCAAAACAATTATTGTTTCCAACCGACTACCACTTCAAATAAAATTAAATAATGATGAACTTGAAATAACCCCTAGTGTTGGTGGGCTTGCCACTGGAATGAAATCTGTGCATAAGGATGATGGTGGTTTATGGATTGGGTGGTCTGGACTTACTGAGGAAGAGTTAAACGAATCTCTTGAGAAAAAAGTTGATAAAGCAGTAGCTAAAGAAAATTGTGCATCGGTTAATTTATCTCAAAATGATATTGACAACTATTATTTTGGGTTTAGCAACAGAACTCTTTGGCCCCTTTTTCATTATTTTATGGAATATACCGAGTTTGAAAAAGACTTTTGGGAGTCTTACAAAAGGGTAAATCAGAAATTTGCAGATGTTGTTATTGAAAATTTAGAGGATGGAGATAAGGTTTGGGTGCACGATTACCAACTATTATTACTCCCCCAACTTATAAAAGACAAAAGACCTGATGTTTCTATTGGTTTCTTTTTACATATTCCATTTCCTTCTTATGAAATTTTTAGGACTTTCCCTTGGCGTGAAGAATTGTTAACTGGAATGCTGGGATCGGATTTAATTGGATTCCATACGTATGATTATGAAAGACACTTTTTAAGTTCGATAAAAAGAATTTTAAGACTTGATGTAAAATTCAATGAAATTATTTATCATGATAGAATTGTAAAAGTAGACTCTTTCCCAATGGGAATTGATTATAAAAAATTTCATGAAGCTGCTATCAACCACACCGAATTAAACACTAACGATAAATCTGAACTACAGCAACGTTTAGACGACCATATACAAGCTTCTCAAGACACTAAATTAATACTTTCCATAGATCGATTAGACTACACCAAAGGAATCCCAAATAGAATTCGGGCATTTGAGTATTTTCTGAATAAATATCCAGAATTCAAAGAAAAAGTTCGGCTTATAATGCTCTCTGTACCTTCAAGATCTAATGTGCCACAATATCAATTATTAAAAAAGGAAACCGATGAATTGGTGGGGAGAATAAATGGGCAGTTTGCAACCGTAAGTTGGACTCCAGTTTGGTATTTCTATCGCTCTATGCCTTTTGATAATTTGATAGATTTATACACCTCTTCAGATGTAGCCTTAATTACTCCTGTTCGAGATGGAATGAATTTGGTAGCTAAAGAATACGTAGCCACCAGAACCAAAAAAGATGGGGTTTTAATTTTAAGTGAGATGGCTGGTGCTTCCAAAGAAATGAATGAAGCCTTGATGATTAATCCTAATAATTTTGAGCAAATTGCAGATGCTATAAAACAAGCGCTTGAAATGCCAATTGAGGAACAAATATCTCGAAATACCATCTTGCAAAAAAGATTAGAGCGTTATAGTGTTGAAAAATGGGCTCATGAATTTATGAAATCTCTAGACGCCACTAAAAATTTAGGGCAAGTTATAGTTTCTGAAAAACTAAATGATAAACTTGTTGAACGCATGCTTAGCGATTACAAAAAGGCTAAAAGCAAACTAATTTTATTAGATTATGATGGAACGCTAGCTGGATTTCAAGACAATCCGCAAAATGCGAGTCCAGATGCAGCGCTTATAAAATTACTAGATAGGCTAAACGAAATGCCAAATACCGATATGGTAATTATAAGTGGAAGAGATAAAGAAACTTTTGAAAAATGGTTTGAAAATAAAGACTACTCACTTATTACCGACCATGGAGTATGGCTAAGAAAACGTACCAAAGAATGGGAAGCACTTGAGCGTTTAAAAAACGATTGGATGGAAAACATCAGGCCTATTCTTGAGACTTTTGTGGATAGAACACCTGGAACATTTATTGAAGAGAAAAAATATTCTCTTGCATGGCATTACCGTAAAGCAGATCCAGAATTAGCACAAATAAGAACTATCGAGCTCAATACAGTCTTAACCAGCCTTATTTCTAACAACGACCTTACCGTTCTAAAGGGCAATAAAGTAATTGAAATTAAAAGTAGTAGTGTTAATAAAGGACGTGCTGCTTCTAGATTATTATCTGTCAAAGATTATGACTTTATTTTTACAATTGGAGATGATTGGACCGATGAATACATGTTCGAAGAAGTACCAGAAGGTTCTTATACCGTAAAAGTAGGTTTCAAAAAAACAAAGGCTAAATATTACGTAAAAGACACAAAAGAAGTACGAACCCTAATTTCCAAAATAGCTGATTCACAATAAAATAGTCATGCCAAATATCATTTTTGCATAAAAGTTTCACTTTTATCGATTTTTTAATGTGCATGATAGATTTTTATATCTATTTATAAAATTCTTTCGTAAAATTAGTACTCTAAACTAATACTAGCCAATCAAATAAATCATTTTTGTTTATTCTGATTGGCTTACTTATTATAATTATGAAAGCAATTTACATATCCCTTTTTATGTTCACACTTCATTTAGGGGCTCAAAACGCAACTGAAGTTTTTTTGTTTGATATGGATAAATCCTATCGATTAACAAATCCTATAAACCTCTCAAATAATCCAACTGAGTACAACAACCAACCTTATTTTGTAAATAATAACAACATATTATATTCTTCAACAAGAAATAAACAAACAGATATAAAGCATGTAGATTTACAAAAAGAAACCCAAGAATGGATAACTAATACTCCTGGGAGCGAATTTTCTCCTCAAATGGGTTATCTCCCTAATATGTTTACCGCCATACGGTTAGATACAGATGGCAAACAGTTATTATATAGTTATGATATAAAAAATGGAAGCGCTACTGAGCTTATAAAAAACCTAAAAATTGGCTATTACACTTGGTTTGACAAAAATACTATTGTAACCTATACCATTGGTAAAATAGCAGATAGTTCCAAGCTGGAAGTCCATGAATTAAATAACAAAACAACTTTTACATTAACTAAAAATATAGGTAGATGTATCCAAAAAATACCTAATACAAACCTCATTAGTTTTGTTGACAAAAAGAGTATTCCCAATAGCATCAAAACCTTTGATATTAGTACCGGACAAGTAAAACTTATTACAAGTATATTAGAAGGTTCTGAAGATTACACATGGACTCCTGACGGGAATATATTAATGGGAAAAGATGATATTTTATATTTGTTTGATCCGTCAGATAAAAAAGGTTGGACTCCAATTGCCTCTTTAAAAAATTATAACCTTCATAAAATATCAAGATTAGCTATTAGTCCAAATGGAAAATCAATCGCAATAGTAGCTGTAAAAAAATCGGCTAATTCTCCTAGAAAAACTAAAATGGGAATTATTGACATTGGAGTGGTTGTAAATAATTTAGAGAAATCGCTTACATTTTACAAAGATATTTTAGGAATGACAGAAATGCGGAAGTTCTCTATTGACAAAAAGTTTGGAAAAGAATCAGGCTTAACAAATGGATTAAGCACAGAAGTTACGGTACTACAATTAGAAGACAATGATTATACTACAGCGTTTAAATTGATGAGTTTTGGAAAGCATAAAGATTGGCAACCTAACTATATCCAACAAGATTTAGGAGTTCAGTATATAACACTTAATGTAGATTCTGTCGACCCTTTTTTAAAGAGAATATATAAAAACAATGTGGAACTCTTAGGAAACACTCCTATTACATTAAGTAATGGAAAAACATTTCTCTTGATTAAAGATTACGACGGTACTTTTATCGAAATTATCGGGAATTCCATTAATGATTAACTCGTACAAATGCCGCAAAATTTTATTTAATTTTAATATCCTCCAAGAAACCATACATTTTTTTATCTTTAGAAAGTCATTTTATTAAATGAATACACCTTATACAAGTGTTCAAATATTTTTAAGTCTCATTCTTAATTAGTTAAAAACTTTCTATGAAAAAATTTTTATTCCTTCTTACCCTCACCACTTGCAGTATTTTAGCTGCGCAAACAGATTCTAGAATTTATGATATTATAAATAATGTTTCTGCGGAAAGAATTAAAACCGATGTAACAAAATTAGTCGGTTTTGGAACACGACATACCTTAAGCGATACCGTTTCTAAAACTCGCGGAATTGGAGCTGCAAGACGATGGATAAAAAGTGAATTTGAAACTATTTCTTCTGATTGTGATAATTGTTTAGAAGTTTTCTATCAGAAAAATTTAGTTAAAAAAGGCGAAAATAGTAGAATTACTAAAGACGTTTGGGTAAATAATGTAGTCGCTATTCAAAAAGGAACCAAATATCCTAATCGCTATATTATTATGAGTGGCGATATTGATTCTCGTGTTTCTGACGCTAATAATTTCGAGTCAGATTCTCCAGGAGCAAATGATAATGCTAGCGGAATGGCAGGTACTATTGAAGCCTCTAGAGTTCTCTCCAAATACAAATTTGAAAATAGTATAATCTATGTTGGACTTTCTGGAGAAGAGCAAGGACTATTTGGAGGAAAAGGCTTGGCTGCATATGCTAAAGAAAAAGGATGGGAAATTATCGGGATTTTTAATAACGATATGATTGGAAACATAAAAGGCGTTGATGGAATTATTAGCAATACCGATTTTAGAATTTTTTCTGAACCTACTCCTCCAACAGAAACAGAACAACAAAGAACCCTTCGTAGGTTTTATGGGGGTGAAGTTGATGGAATCTCAAGACAACTGGCAAGATATGTACACGCAAATGTAAAAACATATATGCCAGAAATGAATCCTATGTTAATTTATCGTCTTGACCGTTTTGGTCGCGGAGGACACCATCGTCCATTTAACGATGCTGGATTTGCTGGAATCCGAATTATGGAAGCTCATGAAAATTACACACAACAACACCAAGATATTAGAACCGAAAATGGCATTGAATACGGAGATGTTCTCAAACACGTTAATTTTGAATATGCAGCAAAACTAACTGCAGTGAATGCTATTAATTTAGCGTCCATTGCTTGGGCTCCACCAGCACCCAAAAAAGTTGCTATTGGTGGTATTGTAGAAGCCTCAGCTAAATTAGAATGGAATAAAATAGATGGCGCTAAAGGTTATAAAATATATTGGAGAGATACAACTTCTCCTACATGGGATCATTCACGTTATGTAGAAAATACAACTTCTTTTACATTAGAAGGCGTTGTTATTGATAATTTCTTTTTTGGAGTAGCTGCTGTAGGAGAAAATGGAAATGAAAGTGTGGTAGTTTTTCCAAATGAAATTATTAAAAACTAACTTTTGGAAGAAGCTACACTCAAGCTATTTATTTGATTTTCAATATAATAAATCACCTCAAAGCAAGCCTACGAGGTATTCAAAAGAGAATAATTTAGTCCATTTTGACTTAGAGCCCTTCGGTAAGCTCTGGACAGGCTTTGGGGAATAAAACCCCCAATGAGGGATTTAAACATAGATATTAATCAAAAAAGCACCAATTATGAAAACCATTTTGACATCCTTATTTGCTGTTTTAATATTAACAGCGTGTAAAACAGAACCCAATAAAGAGAAAGACGTAGTTGCTAACGCCGTATCTGAAATAAGTAACGAATTATCCGAATCTCAAAGACACCACGAGTGGGTCGACCTTAAAAGAGAGAATGGAACTTTTAAAGCCTTTGTAGTATATCCGGAAAGCAATGTTGCTACCGATGCTGTTATTGTAATCCATGAAAACCGTGGTTTGAATGATTGGGCACGTTCTTTTGCTGATAAGCTTGCTGCTGAAGGATATTTGGTAATTGCTCCAGATTTAATTTCGAATACTGTTGAAGGCATTGAAAAAACAACAGATTTTGAAAACACCGACAAAGCCCGAGAAGCTATATACGCCCTCAATCCAGACCAAGTTACTAAAGACTTACAAACCACTTACGAATATTTAAAGAAAGATCCTGCGGGGACTGGAAATATTTCTGTAGTTGGTTTCTGCTGGGGAGGTTCTCAAACATTTAGATATGCCACCAATAATCCAAACATAGAAAAAGCTTTTGTTTTTTACGGAACAGCTCCAGACAACAAAACAGTTCTAGAAAATATTAAAGCTCCTGTTTATGGTTTTTATGGCGGAAATGACAATAGAGTAAATGCTACTATTCTAACTACCAAAGAAGCTATGAAACAATACAACAAGGTGTATGAACCCATTATTTATGAAGATGCTGGACATGCCTTTATGAGAAGTGGTGCAGAAGAAAATGCCGAGGAAGGCAATAAAAAAGCACATAACCAGGCTTGGAAACGACTTTTAGAACTTTTAAAGTAAAATGCTCACCTAGTATTAAAAGGCTAAAAAGTATTTTTATGTAAGGGTTCGTAGTAATACTCTAAAATTCATCTTCGTATCAAAATCTTAGATTAAATTTGCAATGTGTTGAGTGGATTTCAAAAGAAAACACAAAAGCCCCGAAAAAGAAACAACAATTAACTCAACAACAGCTTGTTGAATAAGCTGGAACTACCAAAAACTATATTTCACGAATTGAAAATAATATAAGTGATATTCGACTATCAACTTTAATGCGAATTATACGTGAAGGATTAGGTGGAAGTTTAAAAGTATCCCTCGACAATCAACTACCTCAAGGCAAGCCCATGAGGCATTAAAAGGAAAATTATTTTTTTATGTAAAAGTTAGCTATAACATTATTGATTACTGGTTTTAAGATAAATAAGAAAGTCTTAATAGATTTTATATTTGATTACGTTCCTCTAGATATTCAGACATCCCATTTGAAAGAAACTCTATCAATGGTTCATCTGAATTCTTATTTTCGCAATCAACAATTTTATTCACATATTCAAATCTATCTTCTTCCGAGGTAATCTTAACAAAAACAGGTGGACAATTATTTTTCATTAAAATGGTCCCCATAATTATCCGACAAACTCTTCCATTTCCATCAGCAAATGGATGAATTTCATTGAGAAACTTATTATGAAAATAAGCTAAAGTAGTAATCAAATGTGTTTTGCTATCAGAATTATCAATAGAATTAAACCTAGTATTAAACATTCCAATATAAGATGACATTATAACATCTAAATTATAGTGCGGAGCATACTCCTTATTTGGAAAAAAAGGTTCTCTATAGCCTATTGTTGGAAGATTTCTATAATTTCCAACCAAGTGCTTTTTAAAATCAACTTCCCAAGAAAGCTCACTACTCATTAAATCTTTATGAATTCCTTTTATTGTATCCTCATTTAATTCGAATTCTTCAAATCTATCTATTAAAGAAAGTAAAACATCCTTATGGTTTAAAACATCCAATAGACTTTTCATTTTTTCTTTTTTAACTAATTCTCCATTTAGAAATCTAATTGTATCTCCATACATTAATTTTTCATCTTCAACCTTAGCTGAATAAAATGAATAATCGTTAATTATATTCGATTTGAAATTGTCTGACCAATTAGGCCTTGGAAATTTTTTTTGGAAATTTTCTAAAGCTGAATTAAACCTTATAAGGTAACTGGGAAGCATTCCCCTTAATCATTATATTTTAAAAAAACATAACGAACCCAATGCTTAATATCGTGAGGATAAGCAAAAAGATGATTATTTTCTTTAACTAAAGTCTTACCGAAAAAGTATCTATCAAAATCTCTTTTGAAAGAACTTGGAATTTTTTCAATAGATACTAAATCATTCGAAAATGACAACTCCTTAAGAATTGATATGTCTGATTTATTGATTAACATTACGTATAACTATTTTGAATTCAGGGTATTATACTCCTAAACTCGGATACAAATATACATAAAGTTAAGAACTCTGAGTGAGAAAAAGAAACTAATCCTCCCATTACTATAAAAAACAGCTAAAACCGCTCCAAAATCGATTTGTATTGTTTCTTTAATAACGCTATTTTAGTAGGAAAGTATCTGTTTACTTACGTGCTACTTTCATATTTTACGACCATTAAAAAATTGATGACAAAATAAATGGAAATTCCAGAATTCTATTTTCCAACCGATAAAGAATGGAGAGAATGGCTTCATAATAACCATCAAAATTATGAAGGCATTTACCTTGTTCTCTATACCGTTAGCAGTCCGAAGCAAAGCATGAGATGGGAAGAAGCAGTTAGAGTAGCTCTTTGTTACGGTTGGATTGATGCCACCGTTAAAAAAATAAATAACGAAAAGAGAATCCAATATTTTACACCTCGAAAACCAAAAAGTGTTTGGAGTAAAGTCAATAAAAATCATTTAAAAGAGCTAGAAGAACTAAAATTAATACATCCAAGTGGGTATGAAAAAATTGAAGTTGCTAAACAAAATGGTTCTTGGACAGCCCTAGACGATGTTGAAAATTTAATTATCCCAACAGACCTTCAAATAGCTTTTGATGCAAATGAAATCGCATTTAAAAATTACCTTACATTTAGCAAAAGTTATCAAAAAAGCTATCTCTATTGGCTTAACCAAGCTAAAAGAGAGCAAACTAGAGAGAAGAGAATTAAAGAAATTATTAACCTCTGTAAACAAAATATAAAATCTAGAAATTGATTAGCTTTGCCTTTCATCACATCTATTTATAATGAAAAGAATATTTTTAATAGCATTATTATGCGTTGTAGCTACTACTAAAGCACAAGAAACAGGATTGTTTCATAACGAAGAACAGTTTACAAGACAAGATACTTTAAGAGGAAGTATTACTCCAGAAAGAGCATGGTGGGATTTAAATTACTACCATTTGGATGTTGCTGTAGAACCTTCAAAGAAATACATTTCAGGAAAAAACACAATCCGTTATAAAGTTCTTTCTTCAGCGCAAACTCTACAAGTAGACCTGCAACCTCCTTTAAAGATTGAAAAAGTTACTCAAAATGATAAAGAACTAACCTTTACTTCGGAAGGAAATGCTCATTTTATTCATCTAAAAGAAAAACAAAATAAAGGCGACTATAATGAGGTGGTTGTGTATTATTCTGGACATCCAAAAGAAGCTATTAGGGCTCCTTGGGATGGTGGATTTTCATGGAAAAAAGATAAAAACGGAAATGATTTTGTAGCTACTTCTTGTCAAGGCTTGGGAGCTAGCGTTTGGTGGCCAAACAAAGACCATATGTATGACGAGGTTGACAGTATGAAAATAAGTGTTACCGTGCCAAAAAACTTAATGGACGTTTCCAACGGAAGACTAATTGGAGTTGATGAACATGAGAAAACTAAGACTTTTCATTGGTTTGTAAGCAACCCAATTAATAATTATGGGGTGAATGTGAATATTGGAGATTATGTTCATTTTGGTGAAAAATATGAAGGAGAAAAAGGAACTCTCGACATGGATTATTATGTATTGAAGGACAACCTTGATAAAGCAAAAGAACAGTTTAAACAAGCACCAAAAATGATGGAAGCTTTTGAGCATTGGTTTGGTCCTTATCCTTTTTATGAAGACAGTTTCAAGCTTGTAGAAGTACCCTATTTAGGGATGGAGCATCAAAGCTCTGTTACCTACGGAAATAAATATCAAGATGGGTATTTAGGTCGTGATTTGTCTGGAACTGGTTGGGGATTGAAATTTGATTTTATAATTATTCATGAAAGCGGTCACGAGTGGTTTGCAAATAATATTACCTATAAAGATATTGCAGATATGTGGATTCATGAGAGTTTTACCGCCTATTCTGAAAATCTGTTTTTAGATTATTTCTACGGAAAAGAAGCGTCTGCTGCATATGTAATTGGAACTCGAAAAGCCATTCAAAATGACATTCCAATTATTGGAAAATACAATGTTAATAACGAAGGCTCTGGAGATATGTATTACAAAGGCGCAAACATGCTTCATACACTTCGTCAACTGGTAGAAGACGATGAAAAATGGCGTTCAATACTTAGAGGTTTGGGAGAAAAATTTTACCATCAAACAGTAACTACGCAACAAATAGAAGGTTATTTGTCTGAGAAAACTGGAATCGACCTTACCGCTTTCTTCAACCAATATTTAAGAACCGTAATGATTCCTAAATTAGAATACAGCATAAACAACAACACTCTTAAATTTAGATATACCGATATTGTTGAGGATTTTGACATGCCAATTCAAGTATTTATTAACCAAAAAGAACAATGGATCTATCCTAATAAAGATTGGAAAGAGGTAAATGCTGACACCCCAATTAAGGAGTTTAAAGTTGATGAAGACTTTTACATCTTAAATCAGGAAATATAATTTAGAGTAGTCCTATTTTTTTAGAATGTTCTATAGCTTTAGAACTATGCTCAAAATAGCAAGTCGGTATTTTAAAAGCTTCTACTTCTTGAAGCATTTTTACGGTCTTGCTATTTTGTTTTGACTTTGTTTGTCTAATATAAATTGCCTCCACATTTTCAGGAAAATACTTTACAATTTTAGCATACAGAAAAGGATCTTTTTGCGAATCGTCTCCCATTAAAACAAAACGCATTTCAGGGTAAAACTCTAAAATATCTTTTATTTTATTAAACTTATGATTGTGACTCCCTCTCCCCGAAAAAAGAAAATCTGTTAGTCCGCTTTTAATTTTTTTTAATTTGAATACCGCTTTTGGTAACTTATGAAGCTGTGTGAAATTGAGAATAAAGCTATACAAATTCCATTCACTACTCGATACGTAAAAAAAGGTATTTGTTTCCATTTTATCCTCCCTCCCTGCTCTACTTAAAAGTGAATAATGTGCTACTACATCTTCAAAAATCTTACGCTTTTTTACATTTTTAGTAAGTAAAACATAAAGCTTTTTAAATAAGTTGTTGGTATGAGAAATCAAAAAAGTATCATCAATATCAGATATTACACCTATTTTACCGGGATAAGGTTTTAGAAATTCACTTTTTTCAGTTACTTTATAGTCTTCATAAAAGGCTTCCGCAGTAAAATTATGCCATCCAGCTTTTATATTTTCACAAGGAATACAAATTCTAAAATACCCATCATTAACCGTACGTGTTGTTATTTCTTGATTTTGAAAACTTACTTTCACCAAAGCATTGTTCAGTGTTTTTATAGTAAACATTTCAAACACACCTTTAGCATGCCTATATCCTTTTTTATCGTTTAACAAATAGTCTGGAGCAATAGATTTAAATACATGTCCGAATAAAATTATTTGCTTTTCGTTTGCATATCCCCTATACAAAGTGAGGTCGAATTTCATAAATCTATTTACGTTTTCTTTAAGATACAATTTACTTATTTTGATTAAATTAGTCAAAATACTTTTTTAGATGACTCATATTCCCGCCATTTTATTGATTGTTAATCCTATTTCTGGTGATATTGATAAGGACATACTTATCCAAAAAGTTGAAAAGCAAGTTTTAAATGAGGGCAAGAACCTACTTATTTATAAAACTTCTGGAAAGCATGATATTCAAGAAATAACTTCTATTTTAAAAGAAAACTCTCCACAAAGAGTACTTGTAGCAGGCGGGGATGGAACTATAAAGTTATGTGTAGAAGCCCTACAAAAGTTTGATATCCCACTTGGAATTATCCCTGCTGGAAGCGCTAATGGATTAGCTGTTGATTTAGGGATTCCAACCGACTTAAATAATGCTATTGATTTAGCATTAAACAAAAATGCTAAACCTATGGATATTTTAAAGATTAATGGAGAAACCGCCATTCATATAAGCGATATAGGAATTAATGCTTCCTTAGTGAAAAACTATGACAAAAGTAACATCCGTGGTAAACTAGGTTATGCCTTACAATCTATTCCTACACTTATAGATTTTAAGGAGACTTTTCGTTTTAAAATTGTTGCAAATGGAACTATAAAGGAAGGACATGCAATGATGATAGCCATTGCTAATTCCCAAAAATATGGAAACGGTGCTGTAATAAACCCAAAAGGAAAGCTTGACGATGGAAAGTTTGAAGTCCTAATTTTCAAATCTTTGCAAATGGGAAAAATTTTACAAACAATTTTTAATGAGATTCCTTTTGATGAAGATTTTGTGGAGATGATTGCTACCGATGTTGTAGAAATAACCACAAAAGAAGCTATTCCATTTCAAATAGACGGGGAATATATTGAAAAGACTAAAAAAATAGAAGCTAAAATATTTTCCAAACAAGCCCAAATAATATACTAAATCCCATAAAATTATTAATGCCTTTCTCATTACTAAATAAGAAAAACCTTATTTAGTAAGTAAATTTAAGTTGAATTGTAAAAAATTATATAAATAGCCAACAGGAAATATCAACTCTTAAAACCAAGCAACAAAATGCAATTTTCAAAAATGAATTTATTCTTTAAAACCATCATAATAACCTTACTTTTTATTACTTCAACAAATACACTTTCTTCACAAGCAAAAGGAAGAGAGCAATTAGGAAGTTGGTTTGCTTTTAACGGTACAAATATGATTTCCGAAAAATTTAGTTGGCATACGGAAGCTCAATTTAGATATTATGAATTTGCTCATAATTTTAATCAAACACTTTTAAGAACCGCAATAAATTATCATTTTTCTAATAAAGCCATGGTTTCCGCAGGATATGGATATATAGACACCTCTTCCTATGATAAAAATGAAAACCAAATTACTTCAGCAGAAAATAGAATTTATGAACAATTTATCCTTAGAAATAATTTAGGGAAATTTAATTTTTTGCACCGTTACAGACTTGAACAACGTTGGGTAAATAGTTTAGGGTACACAGAACTTCTACACAGATTTCGATATTATCTAGAAATAAGCTACCCTATTACAGAAAACTGGCATTTAGTAGTTTCTGATGAAATTATGATCAATTTTGAGCCAGATCTCTTTAATCAAAATCGTTTATTTGGCGGGATTCGTTATAAATTCTCTAAAGATTTAGCATTTCAATTAGGATACCTTAAAAACCATTTTAGTGATATTAGTTTTGATAGAATTTCTTTAACTGTTGCCTTTAGAACAGATTTTATTGCAAAAGCTTTACAGAAATAATAAATAAATACTGTCTCTCAATACGTGAAAACTACGTTAATTCCTCTGTTATATTTTGGAGTTGACTTATATCTTCTTAATTTAGATTTAACTAAAAAAAACAAACATGAAAAAAATAAGTTTGCTCGTAGCAGCAATTCTAATGATTACTGTTATTGGATGTAAAAAATCTGAAAATAATAAGAATTCTGAAAATACGGTTATAGAAAAAGAAACTACAATGCCAAAAGAAGCCAAAGAAAAAGAAACTTCTTTAAGACATTCATTAGAATTTACAGCTTTTAAAACTCCTAAAAAGGTAGGTGTAAAAGGTACTTTTAAAGATATAACGTTGACTAACACATCTTCAGGAAATATAACTGAGATGTTAACCAATGCTAATTTCGAAATTGTAACTGCAAGCATCGACACAAAAGACCCGACTAGAGATATTAAATTAAAAGAGTTTTTCTTTGATAATCTAGCCAATCCTAAAATAACAGGAACTTTTAAAAGTTTTGAAGGAAATAAAGCTGTTATAAGTATTCAAATGAATGATGTAACTAAAGATATTCCTTTTGAGTATACTGCTACTGAAAAAGAGATTTTATTATCGGGATCTATTGATATGATTGAAGATTTTTCAGCAAACAAAGCATTTAATGCTATTCATGAAGCGTGTAAAATACTCCATGAAGATAAAACATGGACAGATGTAGAATTAAATTTAACAATAGGAAAATAATTAAAACATGAAAAAATTAGCCATAATGTTTATGGCTTGCTCACTTATTATTGGAGTTAGCTGTAAACAAAACAAAGAAAGTAAGAAAGAAGAAATTACTGACAAAAAAGAAGTTACAGTAGATAAGAAAGAAGAAATCAAAAAAGTTAAGGTTTCTATGGATTCTAAAAGTAACTCAAATGTAAGTGGGAATATTGTGTTTGAAGCAAAAGATGGAACAGTAACAATGACAGCAGTTTTTGACGGTCTAGAACCTGGCCCTCACGCTATCCATTTACATGAAAAAGCAGATTGTAGTGCTCCTGATGCAAAATCTGCCAATGGGCATTGGAATCCAACGCATAGTAAGCACGGAGAATGGGGCAGCAAAGAAGGATATCATAAAGGTGATATAGGTAACTTTACTGCCGATGAAAATGGAAACGGAACCATTACTTTTTCCACAGACGAATGGTGTATAGATTGCGGAGATGACCTTAAAGATGTTGTAGGAAGAAGTGTAATTGTACATCAAGGTACAGACGATTTTACATCACAACCAAGTGGTGACGCAGGAAAACGTGTAAGTTGTGGCGCTATTGCTTTGTAAGTAAAAAATTATAAAATTGAAAAGGCTGTCTTAATAGATGGCCTTTTTTTTGTCAGATTAAAAACAAATTTGTTACTTTAAAGAATTAATCTACACCTTATATGGAGCAAGAGCTTTTAATAAAACGTATTGAAGAAAAAGACCCCAAAGCCTTCGATGTGTTATACGAAAACTATTCTAAAAGCCTTTTTGGCGTTATTTACAATATAGTTAAAAATGAAGAAATAGCCGAAGAGATCCTACAAGATGTTTTTATAAAAATATGGGATAAAGCAGCAACATATAGCCCTTCTAAAGGACGCATTTTTACTTGGATGCTCAATATAGCAAGAAATGCAGCTATTGACAAAACAAGGTCTAAAGACTTTAATAAAGACAAGAAAAACCTTAGTTCTGAAAATTTCGTAGATATTTTAAATGCACATGATAATTTAAATGAACAAGTTGATGCTATAGGAATTTCAAAATATGTAAAGAAGCTTAAAGAAACTTGTAAATCTATTATAGAGTTGTTGTACTTTAAAGGATTTACTCAAAAAGAAGCTTCCGAAGAACTTAACATTCCTATCGGAACTGTTAAAACAAGAAATAGAAATTGTATTGCCAACTTAAGAGAAATGCTACTTAACTAATGAATATAAAAGAATACATAGAATCAGGGATTTTAGAGCTTTATGTGGCTGGAGTACTTTCTGAAAAAGAAAATGAAGAAGTCTCTACAGCTATAAAAGAACATCTTGAGCTAAAAGAAGAGGTTGAAGATATTGAAACTGCAATTATTAAACTAACTGCAGCAGTAGCTCCTAAAGATGCTCAAAAACTTTATGATAAAATTAAAGCCAATGTTCTTAATGAAAAAGAAACCAAAGTAGTTTCTCTTCCACAAAAAAGAATAAACTGGGCAGCTTATACTGGTTGGGCAGCTGCTGTTATTTTGGCTGGTGGACTATTCTATTTGTCAAACCAAAACAACAATTTAAATTACCAATTACAATCGTTAGATGCTAAAAATGCAGTTTTAGAAGCTAAAATTGCTGAAGCAAGCCAAGACCTTAAAAAAGCGGAAGAATTAGTAACACTTATAAGAGCACAAGACATTACTACCATTAACTTAGGAGGTCAAAATGTATCGCCTCAATCATATGCTAAAGTGTATTGGAAAAAAGACCAAGAGGTGGTTTATATAGATGCGCTTGGATTACCAGAACCTCCAGAGGGGAAGGTTTATCAAGTTTGGTCTTTAACTTTAGATCCTTTGACTCCTACCAGCATTGGACTACTTGCAGATTTTGTTAACGATGAAAACAAGGTATTTGAGCTACAAAACCCTAATAAATCTCAAGCCTTTGGTATAACCTTGGAGCCAGCAGGTGGTAGTGAAACTCCAACTATGGAGCAACTATATACTTTAGGTATCGTACAATCGTAATGTAGAAAACTGCATATTTTATTTATGAGCAATCATTATTTTGATGATCAAGATTACAATGGAGAAAATTACCAGAAAAGTCCCCTTTTAAAAGGAGATTATGATAATTGCACTTTTACCAAATGTAATTTTAAAGAAAGTGACCTAAAAAACATTAATTTCTCAGAATGTACATTTACTGATTGTGATTTTAGTATGGCCGATATTGGTAATTGTTCCTTCAAAGAAGTAGAATTTTACGAGTGTAAATTATTAGGACTTCAATTTGAAAGTTGTAATCCGTTTTTAATGTCCTTATTTTTTAAGGGTTGTACACTCAATTTTTCTTCTTTTTATAAACTGAAATTAAGCGGAATGAAATTCATAAGATGTACCTTAGAACAGGTAGATTTTACGGAAGCTAATCTTACAAGTGTTTCTTTTGAAAAGTGTAATTTAGAAAATGCTATTTTTCAGAATACCAATCTTCAAAAAGCAGATTTAAGAACAGCTACTAATTTTTCTATCTCTCCACAACAAAACATCATTGAAAAAGCTAAATTTTCTAATGAAGGTGCGCTCTCACTACTTGAACCTTATAATATCATTGTAGACTAAAAATCATTAATACCCTAGTAAAAATATAAGACTGCTTTGCTATAAAAAAAAGAACAAAGACTAGGCCTTAACTATCATAAAATAAACAACTTAAAGAAACAACATTTCTAAAATCCTCTTTTTATTTATTTTTATTAATAGCAAGGAGTCTATTTTGAAAACCTCAATCAACTACCTCGAAGCAAGCCTACGAGGTATTCAAAGGAGAATAATTTAATCCATCGACCTAGCGCCCTTCGGTAAACTAAGGACAGGCTCTCGGGAATAGAACCCTCAATAAGGGATTTAAACCTTGACATAAGTGGAGTCCAATAAATTCCGTTAATTTTTATCAAACAACAATAATTAAAAATAAAAAAGGCTCTCGAAACGAGAACCTTTTCTATTATAAAACTCGATAATCGAGCGTTGAATACATCAAAATTGTTATTTTTTTAAACCTACTTTATGTCCGTAAAATGCATAATAAAGAATAATAGCATAACACGGAAATAAGATCCAATAACCAGTGGTAGCTGCTTGTCCTGCCGCTACTCCTACTTCTACCCCTTCAGCCACAAGGTCTGCTTTTTTAGCATCTACAAAATATCCATACAAAAGAGGGATTGTAGCTCCTCCAGAAATGGCCATAACCAGTAATGCTCCTCCTGTTTTGGTAAACTTACCAAGACCATTAAGTGCCAACGGCCAAATGGCAGGCCAAACCAATGCATTTGCTATTCCTAACGCTGCAACAAACAAAACAGAGGTAAACCCAGTGGTAGAAATAATTCCAATTCCAAAAAGTATTCCTAATATAGCACTTGCTTTTAAGGCTGTTGTTTGTGATATAAATTTTGGAATTAAAAACACTCCTAGAGCATAGGTTCCAACCATAGCCATAAGCGTCATTAATGTAAACGATTTTGCTTCTTCTCCAGGCATTCCTAAAGACAATCCATAAGAAATAATAGTATCTCCAGCAATTACCTCAACCCCAACATATACAAACAAAGCTAATACTCCCAACCACAAATGTGGAAACTGAAAAATACTTGTTTTCTTGGTAACTACACCATCTTTAACCTCCTCTTCTATTTCCTCAGCTTCTACATTTGGTAATGGAGCTTTAGTTATAAAAATTGCTAGTATAAAAAGTACAATTGCCATTACAACATATGGCATCACTACGCTGTCGGCCATTTCATTTAATAAAGTAGTTTTTTCATCTAAAGACACTTTAGTTAATTGGTCTTTAATTTCATCAATTCCAGAAAGTAAAATTGCTCCAAATATTAACGAGCCCAATGCCCCTGCTGTTTTATTGGCAATTCCCATAATTGCAATTCGTTTTGCGGCACTTTCCATTGGCCCTAAAATAGTAATATAAGGATTCGAAGCTGTTTGTAAAATAGTCATTCCTACTCCTTGGATAAAAATTCCTGTAAGAAAAACCCAATACGTTCTTGCTTCAGCTGCTGGAATAAAAACTAATGCTCCAATTGCCATAATTGCTAGTCCGAGTGACATTCCTTTTTTGTAACCTACTTTTCCTATAATATAAGAAGACGGTAGTGCCATAACCACAAATGAAATATAAGATGCAGAAGCAACTAAATACGATTGTGCATCTGTTAATTCATTTATAGTTTTCATAAACGGAATCAAGGCTCCATTTATCCAAGTAACAAAACCAAAAATGAAAAATAGCCCGGCTATAATCATTATTGGAACTAGCGAATTCGCTTTTGTAGAGGTAGTTGTCATAATTTAAATTTGACTTAGTTAATATATAATTGATTATTCGTTTAAGAAATTTCCTTTATCTCTTAAAATTTTATCTTTAGTATACTTTGCATAATTTCTTCCAATCGGAATTTTTTTATTCTCAATTTCTATTAAATTCCCTTCAATTGATTTTACTTTATCTATAGCTATGGTATAGGACTTATGGACTCTTACAAAGTTTTCAGAAGGAAGCTCTTCACTAATACTAGAAAGAGATTTATGAGAGATATAAGTTCCCTCCCGACTGTGGAGTTTTATGTAATCTTTTAAGCTCTCTATAAATAGAATATCATGTAGGAAAATCTTTATAAGCTTCTTTTCTACTTTTAGAAAAATATGTGGATCTTGATCAAAGTCAACTGCTTGTTTAATACCATTAAGAGTCATTAAACGCGCTGTGAGTTTATTTATAGATTTTAAAAACCGATTAAATGGAATAGGCTTCACCAGATAATCCAACACCTCCAATTCATAACTCTCAATAGCATATTCTCTGTAAGCAGTTGTTATAATTACTAATGGATGCTTATTTAAATTCCGAAGGAATTCTAAGCCATTCATTTTTGGCATATTGATATCTAGAAATATAACATCTATTTCTTCTTTATCAAGAACTTGTAAGGCTTCAATTGGATTATTAAACACCCCCACTACCTCTAGATTTTTAAACTCAATTAAGTATGACTTAATGATTTCAATAGCTAATGGCTCATCGTCTATTATCAAACATTTTATAGTCATAGGATGGGGATTTTTAGAGTTACTACAAACATATCACTATTTACTTCAGTCTTCAAATCAAAATTATCTTTATAAAGTATTTCTAATCTTCTCTGCATATTTTTAAGTCCTATTCCTCCTTGAGTTTCAGATTCACTTTTTTCTATATCAAAATTATTAAGCACTTTAAAAATTAAATATTGACCTGCTTTTTCAAAAAAAACTGTCAATTTTAATTTTTTATTATTTTGAACTCCATGCTTAAAAGAATTTTCAATAAAAGGGAGAAATAATAAGGAAGGGACTTGAATTCCATCAATTGTACCATCAATATTAATCTCAGATTCTATACTATCTTCGTAACGTAATTTCTCTAGCTCTATATAATTATCTATGTAATTTATTTCTTGAATAAGAGGTAAGCGTTTCTTACTGGCATCATAAATAATGTACTTCATAATATCTGATAATCTTAAGACAATATCTGAAGCTTGCGAGGACTTTTTTAGAGTAAGCGCATATAAATTATTCAATGTATTAAAGAAAAAATGCGGCTGCATTTGAGCTTTTAAATATTTAAGCTCTGTTTTATACTGAAGTTCTCTTAATTGCTGATTTTGATTTCTTTCATCTATAAAATCAACCGTAAATTTTATGGCTGCAGTAATCCCGATTACATATAACTCTCCAATAGATACTGCTAGAATATGATTAAAGCCAAAAGCTTCTTGAGTTCCTTGTGCTTCTGGCCATAAATTTTCAGTTACAAGCCAATAATTAAGTCCGCTCCTAATAATATAATGTATTGCCAAGAGTAAAATTAAAGAAATAACATAGAGTACATACTTTTTTTTGAATATCAATTTTGGAATTAGGTAATAAACATTAAAGTATACAATTACAATATGGAGTGGAAATTCCACCAAATTTGAAGAAAATGAATAGGAATAATCGTTAAAATAGCTTCCCCATCTTATAAAGTTTATCATAAAGTAGATTCCCCAAAAGTAAAAATGATACTTCAGCGCAATCGTTTTCTTTACAAGCATTTCATTTACAGACATATTAAATAATATTCATCGTTTTAGGCATTTTGATTAAAAATCTGTGAAAAAATATAATTAATTACAAGAATAACCAAAAGATTTTTAAAAATGGTGAATTATAAAAATCTGTTATCGAAAGCTAGGTGTTGTTTATTGGTAAAATGATGTTGTTTGTATAAAAAGATTTTTGGAAAAGTACCAATGAAGTAATTTTTAACCATTAATTAACAAATTGATAATATGAAACAAAAAAACTTACTAGTAATCCTCTTATCATTTATATGTATGTACGGGGTGTTTGGACAAGAAGTTCAAATCTCCGGGGTGGTAAAGAGTAGTTTCGACGATGTTCCGCTTCCAGGAGTAAACATTATGATTGTTGGAACGGCACAAGGAACACAAACAGATTTTGATGGTAACTATACTATCGACGCCAATCCTGGCGATGTATTAAAGTTTTCATATGTGGGTATGAAAGCTAAAGAAGTAACTGTTGGTGCAAACACAACTATTAATGTAGCACTAGAAGAAGACAGTCAGCAATTAGATGCTGTAATTGTTACAGCACTTGGTATTGAGAAAGAAGAAAAAGCACTAACCTATGCTGCACAAGAAGTAAGTGGAGATGAGCTTACTAAAGTAAAGCAAACAAACCCGATAAATAGTTTATCAGGAAAATCTGCTGGGGTTACAATAACTAGAAGTTCTTCTGGTTTAGGAGGTGCTGCAAAAGTTGTATTGAGAGGAAATTCTTCTACCTCCAACAACGACCCTTTATATGTTATAGACGGGGTGCCAATGCTAAATAGTGGAAATGGTTCTAATGGTGCTGAACCTGGAACAGACATTTTTGGTGGGCAAACAGGAAATAGAGATGGTGGAGACGCTATGTCTATGATTAACCCTGACGATATTGCAAGTATGACAGTTTTAAAAGGAGCTTCTGCATCTGCTTTATATGGGAGTCAAGGTGCAAATGGAGTTATTTTAATTACTACCAAAAAGGGAAAAGATGGTGCTTTGGCTGTAAACTTTAACTCAAGTTTTACGGTAGACAATGTAATGTCTTTACCAGAATTACAGTCGGAATATCAATCTAATTCTGTAGGGCAACCAATTGCAGAAAATGGTAGAGTTGCAGATCCAAAATCATGGGGAGCAAAAGTTAACGGATTAGATAATGATGCTAGAGATTTCTTCAATACAGGATATACTTCTATAAATTCTATGTCTTTAACAGCTGGAAATCAAAAAGCGCAAACCTATTTCTCATACGCTAATACTATGGGAGAAGGAGTAATTCCAGAAAATCGTTTAAATAGAAATAATCTTACGTTAAGAGAGACCGCTAAGTTTTTAGATGAAAAAATTGATGTTTCTGCAAGTATCAACTTATCAGATCAACGTATTTGGAATAGACCTACAAACGGTTTATACTCAAATCCGCTTACTGGAGTTTATTTAAATCCAGTTGGGATTAGTAGAGATATGTACAAAAATAAGTACGAGTATTTTAACTCAGATACTAATATGATGGATCAATATGCTTCGTCTTTTGACGAAACTATTCAGCAAAATCCATATTGGTTAATCAATCGTAACCAAAGCAAAGATATTGCACAACGTGTGTTAGCTAATGTAGCTGTTAAGTATCAAATTACAGACGATTTTTCTTTACAATCTAGAGGAAGTTATGACAAATCTTTCTTCACTTTTGATAAAAGAATGTATGCTGGTACAGATACCAATAACTCAGGTACAAACGGACGTTACATTTATGAGAAAACCGAAAATACGCAACAATACATTGATTTAATTGCCAATTACAACAAAAAAGTTTCTGAAGATTTCGGAATTACTGCTTTGTTAGGAACTAGTTTAACAAAGTATAAAATTGGGGATCAATTATTTATTGATTCAGGGAGAGATGGCGTAGGTTTAAATTACCCAAATATTTTTACCCTAGCAAATGTTGCTACTACTAATAACATGAGACAATCTGTTGGAAATAGAGAAGTGCAGTCTGTTTTTGGGTCGGTTAACTTTGATTATAAAGGGATGCTTTATTTAGATGTTACAGGAAGAAACGACTGGTCTTCTACCCTTGCAAATACAGATAGCTATGCTTTCTTTTATCCATCTGTAGGTTTAACTGGAGTTTTATCAGAAATGTTTACAATGCCAGAAGCAATTTCTTTTGCTAAGGTAAGAGCTTCTTATGCAGAAGTAGGAAAAGACATCCCTGTATATGCTACAGTTCCATTAAATCAAATTTCAGCTACAGGTCCAAATGTAGGTTCTCCTGTGTTTGCTCCAATAGAAGGAGAAACATTAAAACCAGAAAGACAAAAATCTTTTGAAATTGGTACAGAATGGCGCTTTTTCCAAGGTCGTTTAGGTCTTGATTTTACTTATTATGACACAAAAACATCAGATCAGATATTCTATATTCAAGCGGCTCCAAACCCTTATGGATATTCTCAAAATATTGTAAATGCTGGTGAAATATCTAATAAAGGTTTTGAAATTGTAGTAAATGGAAAGCCATTTGCTAATGATAAATTTACTTGGAATACAGCTTTAAACTTTGCTAAAAATGATAACGAAGTAATTTCTGTTCATCCTTCTTTACAAGATGGGGAAGCAATTATTACTGCTCGTGGAGTTAATGGATATGAGTATTCATTAATAGAAGGCGAAAACTTTGGGAGTATTAAAGCGCGTTCTTTAATTAGAGATGAAAATGGAACTCCTGTTATTAGTGATTCTGGAACTTTACTCTCTACCGATTTTGAAACAGTAGCATATGCGCAACCGGACTTTACATTAGGATGGAATAACTCTTTTGATGTTGGAGATTTTACTATCAACTTTTTAATTGATGGTAAATTTGGTGGAGATGTAGTGAGTGTAACCGAAGCTATTAACGATTATTACGGTGTTTCTCAAGCTACGGCAGATGCTAGAAATAATAATGGAGGAATGGTAAATGTAGTTGATGAAAATGGTACTTCTTCTCAAATTACTGCTCAAGATTATTACACTGCTGTTGGTGGTAGAGCTGGTATGTTAGGAGAATATGTTTACGATGCTACAAATGTAAGTTTAAGAGAATTTTCTGTTGGATATAGATTAGCATTTAACGATGGCTTTATTCAAAGAGTAAACTTCTCCATTATTGCAAATAACCTTTTCTTTTTCTATAAAGATGCTCCATTTGATCCAAACATTGCAGCAAGTACTGGTTTAGGATTACAAGGAGTAGATATCTACAACCTACCTTCTACAAGAAGTATTGGGTTAAACATTAACGTAAATTTCTAAGAAAAATGAAAAAACTAATAACATATACACTCGCTTCTGTCCTCGCTTTAGGCATGACCAATTGCACAGAAGATTTTAAAGATATTAATACTAATCCACACGGAATTTCGGATGAAAGTCTACAACAACGCTTTAATAATATTGGAGCTAAATTTCCTCCAATGTTTGCCAATGTTATTCGTGTAGAACCAGCTTGGAATTATCAGTTACAACATAATTTAAATGCTGATTTGTTCTCTGGATATATGACTACTCCTACTCCATTTGCAGGAAATATCAGTAATCAAACTTATAGTCTTAATAGCGGATGGAATCAGTTTATTTGGACAGATGCTTATGATGCTAACGACGGAAATGGGGTAATGCCTTATGCTAGAGGGATTGACGAGCAAGTAGAATTGGCTGGAGATGAAAGTTCTAAAATGTTCTCTTATATCTCGGATATCATAAAAGTAACAGCAATGCACAGAATCTCTGATGTTTTTGGACCTCTTCGTTATTCAAAATACAACGATTATGAGACTACAGGAGCATACGATTCTCAAGAAGAAGCTTACAATGCTTTTTTCGCAGATCTTGGAACTGCCATTGACCAATTAAAAGCTTTTGAAGGGCAACCACAATTTACCCCTTTTGATTTGTCAGAATTTGGAGGAGATATTGCAAAATGGAGAACCTATGCTAATTCCTTACGTTTACGCTTAGCAATTAGAGTTTCTAATGTGGATCCTGCTTTAGCAAAAACAGAAGGCGAAAAATCGCTTTCTAGTGATGCAGGACTTTTAGAATCTGAAAATATGGCAATTGATATGCAAGGATTTATTCATCCATTAGCAACTATTAGTGAAGGATGGGGAGATATCCGCATGTCTGCAGAAATGGAATCTATTTTAAAAGGTTTTAATGATGCACGTTTAGAAACATTCTTCCAACCTGCTTTAGGGAATGGTGTAGAAGGAGAATATAAAGGGATTCGTTTAGGAATTGCTATAGAAGCAAAATCCGATTACGGAGATCATTCTAAATTAGGAACTTATTTAGGAGGTTTAACTTCTAAAGATTGGATGACTACTGCAGAAGTTTACTTCCTAAAAGCAGAAGCTGCTCTAAGAGGTTGGACAGGTGCTGGAGATGCTCAGGCAAATTATGAAAGTGGAATTAGAGCTTCTTTTGCACAACATGGTGCTGGCGGCGTTGAAGATTATATTATGGATGTAACAAGTACACCTTCAGACTACGTAGACGCTGTTAATGCTAGTAATAGTATTGCCTATGCTTCTGATGTGAAAATTGCATACGATGCTACTGCTCCAAAAGAAGAACAACTAGAACAAATTATTACGCAAAAATGGATTGCTATGTTTCCTGACGGACAAGAAGCTTGGAGCGAATTTCGTCGTACTGGATTTCCAAAAATATTTCCTGTAGTTGTTAACAATAGTGGAGGAACAATTGACACAGACATTCAGGTACGTAGAATCAATTTTGTGGATACAGAAAAGAACACAAATGCAGCCAATGTTGAAGCTGCAACAGCCTTATTAAAAGGGCCTGATAATGGTGGAACACGTTTATGGTGGGACACAGGATCTAACAATCTTTAAGGATTATATTTAAAAGCCAAGAATACATAAAAGTGGCTATCTAAAAAGTAATTTATAGTTGTCAAACTGAGCTTATTGAAGTTTTAAACAACTGATAACCAAAGATATCCTTCGAAAAACTAAGGATAATACTTAGAGTTTGGATACTTTTTAGACAGCCACCTTTTACTAAATAGAACGAGAAAGAAAAACAAAAAAAGGCTATTATAAAATGATACAAGAAATTAAATACAAACAGGTTGGTAAGTTTGAAGATACCAAATTTGAAAAGATTCATAACGAAATCTTTGAAGACTCTAACTATGCGTCTGTTTTGGTGGCTCATGAAATTGCAGAACTTATCAAAGAAAAACAGCAAGAAGGAAAACCTTGCGTTCTTGGTCTTGCTACAGGATCTTCTCCTATTAAAGTATATGAAGAGTTAGTTAATCTTCATAAAAAAGGAGAGCTCAGTTTTCATAATGTAATAACATTTAATTTAGATGAATATTACCCAATGGAACCTGAAAATCGTCAGAGTTATTACTACTTTATGCATCAACATTTATTTGATCATGTAGATATTAATCCTGAAAACATTAACATTCCTTCTGGAGAAATCTCTCAGGAAGAATTGGATCAATATTGTATTGATTACGATTTAAAAATTAAACAATTAGGAGGCCTGGATTTTCAATTATTAGGAATTGGACGTACAGGACATATTGGTTTTAACGAACCCGGTTCTCATAAAAATTCAGGAACAAGAATTATTACCCTCGACCATGTTACGCGTAGGGATGCAGCATCCGATTTTAACGGAATTGAGTATGTTCCTAAAAAAGCAATCACAATGGGAGTTAGCACCATTATGAAAGCTAAAAGAATTATTATGCTAGCATGGGGGCATAAAAAATCTGCTGTCGTAAAAGAAACTATAGAGGGGCAAGTTACAGCAACTATACCTGCTACATTTCTTCAAAACCACGACAATGTTACAATGATCCTAGATGCAGAAGCCGCATCAGATCTTACTAGAATTAAAACTCCATGGATTGTTAGTCAGTGTATTTGGACAGACGATTTAAAAGTAAAGGCTGTTACTTGGCTAAGCGATGAGTTAAAGAAACCTATTCTAAAGCTTACCGATAAAGATTATAATGAGCATGGCATGGCAGGATTACTAACTATTGAAGGCTCCGCTTACAACTTAAACATTAAAATCTTTAATAAATTACAGCATACTATTACTGGTTGGCCTGGAGGGAAACCAAATGCCGACGATAAAAACAGACCAGAACGTTCTACTCCAGCTAAAAAAAGAGTTATTATTTTTAGTCCACATCCAGATGATGATGTAATCTCTATGGGAGGTACTTTTTCTAGACTTATAGACCAAGGGCACGAAGTACATGTGGCATACCAAACCTCTGGTAATATTGCAGTTACCGATGAGGAAGCATTGAAATTTGCAGAAGTTGCAAAACTAATGGACAGCAATGCTGATAAAACAGATTTCAAAAAAGTTATTGATTTTTTAAATTCCAAAACAACTGCTTATGAAGACAGCTTGGAAACTAGAAAATTAAAAGGATTAATACGTAGAATGGAATCTTATGGAGCAACTCGTTATGTTGGATTAGACGATTCTCAAGTACACTTTTTAGATTTGCCTTTTTACGAAACTGGAAAGGTAAAAAAGAATCCTATTGGCAAGGAAGATATTGAAATAATCTCAGACCTTATTACTAGTATTAAACCGCATCAAATATATGCTGCGGGAGATCTCGCCGATCCTCATGGAACTCATAAACTATGCCTAGACGCCATTTTTGAAACTATTGAGCAGATAAAAGATCAAGCTTTTATGGACGATTGTTGGGTGTGGCTATACCGTGGTGCGTGGCACGAATGGGATATTGCAGATATAGAAATGGCTATTCCATTGAGTCCAGATGAAATGAATAAAAAAATAAACGCTATTCTTTTCCACCAATCTCAAAAAGATAGAGTAATGTTTCAAGGAGAAGATGCTAGAGAATTTTGGGTAAGAGCACAAGAAAGAAATAGAAATACCGCTGTTTTGTATGACAATTTAGGACTTGCAGAATACGAGGCTATTGAAGCCTTTAAAAGATATCATTTTTAAATTTTAGTTTATAGTTAGCTTTGAGTTAGTTTCAAGATTAGCCCTTCTTCATGGGGCTAATCTACTACCTCAAGAGAACAAAACCGACTACCACGAGGCAAACCTACGAGGTATTCAAAGGAAAATAGTTTAATCCATTAGGACATAGAGCCCTTCGGTAAACTCAGGACAGACATTGAGGAATTAAACTCTCTCCTCTATAAGGGATTAAACTTAAATGATTATCTTAGAAACAGTGTTATTTCTAAACAAAATATAAACAAAAAAAACATGATTTTAGTTGCTGATAGCGGTTCTACAAAATGTGATTGGATACTTGCTGATAAAAATGGAGAACAGTTACTTTTCTCTCAAACTGAAGGAATAAACCCAATGGCTTTATCCGATAAATCTATAATTGGTATCATTCAAAACAATAAAGATTTAGATCCCTACAAAACGCTGGTTACACAAATTCATTTTTATGGAGCTGGTTGTGGTACACGTAGTGCCGATCAAAAAATGAAACTTATACTTGAAAATATCTTTGAAAATACTATTCATATTAGTATAAAAGAAGATGTTGTTGCTGCCATTCATGCAACAACTACCAAGCCTGGAGTTATTTGTATTTTGGGCACCGGATCCAATTGTTGTTATTTTGATGGCACTAATATCATTCAAAAAATACCTTCTCTTGGTTATGTACTTTCAGATGAAGGAAGTGGTAATTTTATAGGAAAAGAACTACTTCGAGGTTATTACCACAAATTAATGCCTCAGCATTTGGCAATAGCTTTTGAGAAGGCATACAATACAGATATGAATCAGGTTTTCCAGCAATTATATCACAACCAAAATCCAAATAAATATTTAGCCTCTTTTGCTCGTTTTGCATTTAATCATAGAAACGACCCCTATATAGAAGCTCTTTTACACCATACCATAGCAGGGTTTGTAAAAACGTACTTAACACACTATCACCAAGAATTACAACAAGACCCCATTCACTTTGTTGGATCTATTGCCTATTATGCGCAAGACATCATAAACAAGCAACTTAAAGAAAAAGGATATAGAGCAAGTACTTTTGTAAGAAAACCAATTGACCGACTTGTAAAATATATTGCTAGTCAAAACATCCAAGCTTAAATTTAAAATTATGAACCTAAAGTATCTCTTATTATTCCTAATTGTTTGTATTAGCTGTAAAAACACTAATAAGGAAACAGCTATAAATACAAATACTTATATAACTCCAAAACCTCAATATTTAGTAAAGAAAGAAGGGACTTTCACTATAAACAACAATACTTCTTTTAGTTTTTCTGATGAAAAATCCAAAGCAATAGCTTCCTTTTTTATAGATAAAATTAAAGGATATACTGGGATTGAATTAACTATTGCTGAAAATAAACCAGAAAAAAACACCATCTATTTAAAATTAAACGATTCGTTATCAATAAATAACGAAGGTTATAATTTAACTATCGATTCAAAAAATATACTAGTGGAAGCAAAAACTCACCAAGGTTTATTCTACGGAATGCAATCGGTACTTCAATTAATCCCACTTGTTTCAGAAGAAGAAAAAAACACTATCACTTCAGTTGCTATTCCTACAATAGAAGTTGAAGATGAGCCTACATTTTCATGGAGAGGAATACATTTAGATGTTTCGCGTCATTTCTTTTCAGTAGAAGAAATTAAAAAGCAATTAGATGTTTTAGCGCTTTTCAAAATAAATAAATTTCATTGGCATTTAACCGATGATCAAGGATGGCGTATCGAAATAAAAAAATATCCAGAACTTACAGAAAAGGGAATTAGAGTTGATGGAACTTCAAAAGAAAAAGAATTTTATACTCAAGAACAAATAAAAGAGGTTGTTGCTTATGCTCAAGAACGTTTTATTGATGTAATTCCAGAAATTGAAACCCCAGGACATGCAGTTGCGGCTCTTTCTGCATATCCAGAATTGGCTTGTAATGATAAAGAAAACTACCAACCAAGAGAATTATGGGGAATTGATTATAATATTTTTTGTGCTGGAAAAGAAAATGTTTTTTCCTTTATAAAAGATGTTTATAATGAATTGATTCCTTTATTTCCATATAAATACTATCATGTTGGAGGAGATGAAGCTCCTAAAAAAAGATGGGAAAATTGTCCGCTTTGTCAAAAAAGAATGCAAGAAAATGGACTTAAAAATGAAGCTGAACTACAAAGCTATTTTATTGCTCGTGTTGAAAAAATCTTACAAGAACACGATAAGATAATGATAGGTTGGGACGAAATTCTTGAAGGAGGTATTACCCCTACAACAAATATAATGTCTTGGCAAGGAGAAGAAGGAGGAATTAAAGCCGCCAATGCAGGTCATGATGTTATTATGACACCAACAGCCTATTCATATTTAAATTTTCATCAAGGAGATTACAGAGTAGAACCAATGGCACATGGAAGTTATATTCCGCTTGAAAAAGTTTATAATTACAATCCTATTCCAGAAGAAATACAAGAAGATAAAGAAAAACATATCCTTGGAATGCAAGGAAACCATTGGACAGAATATGCGTATGAAGGGAAAGATATTGAGTACTATGCATATCCTAGAATAATTGCTATTGCTGAATTAACATGGAGTGGAGAAAACACAAAAAGTTATAATGACTTTTTGGTTCGATTAGACAATCTCTATCCTACTTTAGATTTTTATAATATAAATTACCATATTCCACTTCCTGAAGGACCTACAGCCAACAATATCGCTTTTATTGATAGTGTGAGTTTAGAATTTAACACCACCCATCCGGTTAAAATGGTGTACACTTTAGATGGAAGTTTACCTACTCCAGAAAGTGAAGTTTATAAAAATCCGCTTACATTTACTGAGGATACTAAAATAAATATTGCCTCTGTTTTATCTACAGGAAAAATAAGTACTATAAGAAAACTCCAAGTTAAAAAAGTTAGCCTTAAAGCACCTTCATCTGTTGATAATTTAGCTTCAGGATTAGTAATGAAAACTATAAAAGGGCATTTTGAAGATGCTTCTGCCATTACAGGAACTCCTTCTAACCCAAAAATCATTAAAAACATTCAAGATGCAAATGTAACTTTCGATTGGGGAAAAGATATTGATACAACACAATTTAAAGCTGTATTTTTAAAAGGATTTGTTGATATTCCTGAGGATGGTGTCTATTATTTTGCTAGTAAACAAGAAAAAGTAAAGATTGCCGATTCTTTGATTATCGATCCAGAGTACACGCTAAAAAGGTTTCCACTAGAAGGTACTATTGCTCTTAAAAAAGGAAAACATCCTATTGAAATAGTCTACATAAACAATGTTATAAAAGGATGGGCATCCGATTGGAATACTGTAGAAGTTACCTACAGAAAAGCAGATGAAACTGAATATAAAGCAATTGATAGCACTATGATTTTTCACTAACCATAAGTTGTAATTAGCTTTTATAACACCGCCATAATTTGTTGTTTTCAGTCTACCTTTCCCAGAGGGTAGACTGATTTTTTTATGCCTCTAGTTTAGAATTACGTTGATTATTTCTTAGCGCTAATACAAATCCAAATTACCAGTGACTTCATGCTTTTCATTTCTTTTGCTCGCCCAAAAGAAACGAAACAAATAAAAAAGCGCATTATTTAATGAATTTGTTCGACAACGAGGCCAAAAAAAAGTAAAGTATATAATATTCAATAACTTAAATCATATTTCGTATTATCCTAACACAAAGGCGAAACAAAAAAATCAGTCTTCTTATATATTTATAATTCTTATGTTGAACTCACCTTATACTATAATTATAAGAGAGCTAGTATACTGTATAAACTGAGAAACCTCACCACCCGATAAGGTAGTGAGGCCTCTCAATCAAAAGCTAACTTAAATAAATAAATTAACGCTACTAAAAACTAATAAGATATTAGTTATACTTCTATTATTCAGGTTTAAAAACCCAAGTCCATCCTGTTCCCCCAGCATTATTTGCTAAGTAAAGAATTAATTCGTCTTCTGTTAAAGAAATAATGGTGTACAAACCTGCTGGATTTCCTTGTTCTGCTCCTAAAATATTTGAACCATTTACCTGCAAGGTTTGGTTGGCAACATCTAAAACAAAACTTCCAGTCTCACCTTCGACATCTGTGTCTGAATAGTATGTGTAATTTCCAGCACCATCAAGATCAAAATGCATTTTTCCTGCTGCATCTCCTGGAGGGCAACAATCTCCTGCTGCATTCCACCATGCAGTTTCCCACGAAGCTGGATCATCTGGTGGCGACATATACCACCACTTTCCTCCATCTGCACCTGGTCCACCGGCAAAAACCCAAGTTTTTCCTACAGATGTTTCTTCACTTACCAAATCATACCAATCTTGATTTAGAGCATGATCTAAAGTATCTATTTGGACATCAATAGTTTTTGAAAAAAATTCTCCTCCCAAAGTTCCAACATACGTAAAAGTTGTAGCTCCAGGAATAGGATAAACAATTTCTATTCTATCTGTAAGCCCTTTTCCTAGATTAAAATCCCAATAACCTGTTACTCCTAGAGTTTCCATACTTAACTCTACTAAATTCCCTCCTGCTGTAGCTTGTGTAGCTACCAGTTTCACACCATCAGCATCCGTTGTGTTTTCTAATTCTTCCCTGTCCTCTATGGGTTGGCATGCTGAAAATAGTAATATCAATACACTACCCCATAGCCCTATAATTTTATTTACTTTCATGTTTTTAATTTTATACGTTATAATAATTAATTACCAACCTGGGTTTTGTTCATAAACTCCATTTGAAAGTCTTATCTCTGATTCAGGAATTGGAACCAATCCTTTGGTCTCTGGTCTGTATTCCACACTATATGTAGCATCTACCCCAGAATTTCGAACATTAACCTGATTACCAAAAGCACTTTCAACATCTCCCCAGCGTACCAAATCAAACCAACGTAATCCTTCAAAAGCAAATTCGTGTAAACGTTCTTCTTTTAATACCTCAAGAGAATATCCTACAGAAGTTAAACCAGCTCTACCTCTTACGGCATTTAACCCAGTTGCAGTTTCTGAAATTTCAGAATGCATTAATAATACATCCGCAAAACGTAAATAAACATAATCTTGAGCTGCCCACAATTGTAACGGGTCTCCATTATTCATATCATATAAGAAATAAAACATTCCTTTAACGCCGTCCTCTCCTTCAGGATCTTCATGTTTTAAAGTGATGTATTTTTTATTAACTAAACCAGTCTCATGGTCTCCTTTGTCTGCTTGCCAAGCATCGGTACCTTGCTCTGCAACTCCTAATTGAAGAATTGATCCTTTTTTACGAGGATCTGCATCATCCCATTGATTCCATAATGTAGGGTTAACAGAACCCCAGCCCCAGCCTTGACCAAAAGGTAACAATTCAGTATTATCACGAATTCCAAAAAATAAAGGCATACGATTGTTATATTGTTGTCCCCAATCCCAATTGGTAGTAGAATAACGCTGTACAAACATAAATTCGTCATTTCCTGTTCCAAATGTTGGAGAAAGTCCATCTTGACCAGCCCAACTTAATCCTTCGGTTTCTGCCCAAGGTAATACTGTATCTCCTGCACTTTCATTTACATAAGAGTAAGGCCATAAATTTCTAAAATCACCTACTAAACCATAACCACTATTATTAATACAATCGTCTAAATAAGCAATCACTTGCGATTTAGAAATAGAACCTCCTTCTGGCAAAGGCAATTCACTAGCGGCTTGCCCTTCAATGTTGGTCATATATCCTGTATAATATAAATATGCTCTTGCCATATAAGCTTCTGCTACCCATTTATCTGCATGACCGTATCTCTCTGTTGGAGTTGCAGAAAATGAAGTTGATGGAAATAAATCTATCGCCATTTTAAAATCGGATGCAATTTGTGCATACGTATCAGTCATTGATGCTCTTGGAGCATCTTTAGGGGCATCTGTTTGATTAATAACAGGAATTCCTCCAAAAAATTTTGCTGCTCTAAAATAAAAGAACCCTCTCATAAAATACGCTTCAGCTAAGGTTTGATTTATAAACTCAACCTCCTCCACTTCAGTTAAAAAATGAGTAGAATAATCCGCATCTGGGACTTTCTCTAAAATCATGTTACATCTATAAATTCCATTATAAGTTTGTACCCATAAATCTTTATAAGTGTCTTCTTCTGGATCTTGGAAACTATCTACATTTTTTGCAGATCTATCATCTGGCCCACCGCCACCAAACATCATGTCGGAGAGCAAATTTGCCGCTATAGCTTCGTCACTATGAGGACCGGCTGTATACAAGGCATTATACACACCTCCCATAGCTTCCTTGATATCTTGCGGACGAGCATAATAATTACTCAAACTCTTCTCTAAAAGGTTTTCTGTATCTGTAAAATCTTCACTACAACCTACTAAAAGTGTCATTGCAGCAATTGATATACTATATATTATTTTTTTCATTGTCTTCTTTATTTTATGATTAAAAGTCAACACTCAATCCAAGCATTACTGTTCTTGGTAATGGATATAATCCTAAATCAACTCCCGATGCCCAAGTTGTATCATCATTACCGCCATAAGAAACATCAGGATCCATTCCATCATACTTTGTAAAAGTGTATAGGTTATTAACTGAAGCATAAATATTTACTTCTTTTATATAATCTACATCCTTCAAATACTGTCCTAATTTAAAACCAACAGTTAAATTGCTAATTCTTAAATAGTCGGCATCTTGCATATAGATATCAGAAATCCAGTTAGTATTTCTATTAGAAACAGAACTTAATCGAGGTAATTTATTCGATGTTCCTTCTCCATGCCAACGATTAAAAATATCTGTAGTATAGTTTTGGTCAAAGTTATCGGCAAAAGAACGGTACGATTGCATTACCTGCATTCCTAATTTTCCTGTTAAGGTTGTATTTACATAAAAACCTTTATATTCTGCATTTAACTGTAACCCTACTTCATAATCTGGCAACGGACTTCCGAGCATAGTTTTATCACTTTCATCAATAACCCCATCTTGATTTTGATCTACAAAGCGTACATCTCCAGGACGTTGATCTGCAAAATATGGAGTACCATCTGTTGGTTTCACATACGCATCTACTTCGTCTTGATTTTGTAGAATTCCATCGGTTTCAAATCCATAGAAATAACCTATTGGCTGCCCTACTTCAACTCTAGATATATAAGCAGTTCCTTGTGATAAAATATGAGGTTGTCCTTGAATAATTCCTTCAGCATTTGCCAAACGTGTTACTTTATTCTTATTATAAGAACCTGTTAGAGTTGCCCCATAAGAAAAGTCTCCTGCGGTATCATTCCAAGATAACATTACTTCAAACCCTGAGTTTTCTATATCCCCACCGTTAATATATGGTGCAGCTGCTCCTTCTGTACCTTGAATAGGCGCTAAAACCAACCAGTCTTTAGTTGTTTTTTTATACCAATCGGCCGTGAATGCCAGTCTCGAATTAAAAAAACGAGCATCTAAACCAAAGTCTAATTGCTCTGAAGTTTCCCAAGTCACATCTGGATTAGGAATTCTTGTAGGAATGGTTGAAACATTAGGTACTGGCTTACTATCTCCAAAGTAATATCCTGGAGTTATGTATGAAACTGTAGAGCTATAGTAAAAATTAGGAATGGACTGATTTCCATTTTGCCCCCAACTACCTCTTAGCTTCAAAAACACATTAGAGTCGTCCATAAAGTTCTCTTCACTTAATACCCAACCTGCAGAAACTGAAGGGAAGTATCCCCATCTGTTACCTTCAGCAAAGTTAGAAGAGTTATCAGCACGCATAGTTGCAGACAACATGTACTTTTCTTTATAGTTATATTGCGCTCTTGCTATGTAAGACAGTAAACCTCCTCCTCCAGCAGCCCAATCGGCTCCCCAAGTATCAATAGCACCAATAACTGTTTTATTTACATTGTTTAGAAAAGCATATTTAGGATCGCCAAATAATGAATTTGCCATACTTCCTCCGACTTCAAAATTAATTTCGTTTTTATAAACTTCATTACCTATTAAAGCTGTGAAATTATGGTCTCCTACATTACCTTCATAAGAAATAGTATTAGTCCAAGTAGAATTATTTCCTAAATATTGACTTTGATTAACTCCATCTGTAGCGTTTTGATAAAGTGTACCTAGCGCATAAGTTGGTGTCCAAGAGCGCCCAGTTCCAAACCAAGCATTGATACCGTAAGAAGATCTGAACTTTAAGTTTTTAAGAGGTTCAATCTCCATATAAACATTTCCAACAATTGTATTTCCTTTATTTCCTAGGTTTGCATAATTATGTCTGTAATACATAACAGCTAATGGATTATGCGAGTTGTTAGAAATTCCATCCATAGTTGGGGTAAATCCATATTGGTCTGGAGAGCCTTCCCAATACGCTGGCATTAAAGGATGTTGTACCAAACCATTATGCAAATCATTCCAATAAATATTTCCAGTTGCTACGCTTCTATTTTCTGTCTGTGAATAGGTAAAATTCTCTCCAACAGTAACTAGACTTCTATCATCGTTTTTAAATAAAACAAATTCAGTATTTAATCGAGTTGTTAATCTTTTAAAACCAGCATCTGTTGTATTTCCTCCAATAATACCTTTTTGGTCATAGTAAGAAGCTCCTAAAGAATACGTAATATCTTCACTTCCTCCTGTTATATTGATAGAATGATTTGAAACTGGAGCATTCTTCATGGTCATTTCATCAATCCAATTAGTTCCTTCCCATCCATTTTGTAACATCCCCCAAACATCTTCTCCTAATTGAGTTCCTAATTGTCCTGGATACGTATTGTTTAACCAAGCGTTATTTTTAATTAAAGCCTCCCAATCATTTGGAGCTAATCCATCGTTTACACGCCCTTCATCCATTATGTACATATACTCCTGTGCATTTAACGGAGTTAAATTTTTATAGATATTCTGGAATCCATAAAACGATTCATAGTGTACTTGTGCCTGCCTTGATTTATTACCTTGACGTGTTGTTACTAAAACAACTCCATTTGCAGCACGAGAACCATAAATTGCAGCAGAAGCAGCATCTTTTAATACATCAATACTTTCAATATCTCCAGAACTTAAGTAATCTATATTTCCTACAGCTACTCCATCAACTATATAAAGAGGGTTTGAATTACCAATGGTACCCAAACCACGGATAGTTACTTTAGTCCCTGCTCCAGGAGCACCATTATTTCTTGAAATACTCACTCCAGGAGCTACACCTTGTAAAGCCTCCATAGCAGTACCTGTATTAAGCTTGGCTATGTCTTCTCCTTTTACATTTAAGTTCGCTCCAGTAACCAACGCTTTTTTCTGTACCCCATATCCAATTACAACCACTTCTTCAAGTGACTCTAAAGATTGCTCTAGAGTTACATTTATAGAAGTTTGTTCTCCTACCAATATGGATTGTGATTTCATACCTACATATGAAAAGATCAATTTGTCTGATGGACTTACCTCATTAATATTGTAATTCCCATCAAAATCTGTTTGGACACCATTATTAGTACCATCTACCATAACCGAAACCCCTGGCATAGGCATTCCAGCATCATCAGTAACAGTACCACTAATGGTTTTTGTCTGCGAAAACATGCTTTGTGCGCAGAGCAGCAGCAAAACAATAATCGCGAATTTAAACTTTAGCATCATCTTTAATTAATTTAAGTTAATTGAGTTAGATTTTAATCAAAGCAATACAAAGGATTATGAAGAGTACCTTACTTGTTAAAAAACAAAAAAGACTAAAAAGACTAATAATCCAATAATGATTATTATTAATAGAATCTCACTTAAGGTTCTCCAGCTAAACTTTGAAAAGCTTTTTTTCATTATGTAAATGTTAACAAAACATTAAAAAAAATGTAGAACGAATTAAGCAATCAATATTAAATTTGATGCAAGGGATGTAGTAGAAATGATGTATGCTTCATATGTTATATAGAATGCTTCATTATTACTATTCACATATAAAACCTTTAAAATCAGTAATTAATAAATATTAAATGTTTAATATTTAAGTACAAAAAAAGATGATATGATAATATCACTATGCTTTATTCGCTATAGACTCAAAAAAGTAGTACATGTAAATATTCCCTTTGAAATGAAGATAAAACTGTCTCAAAACTATAATTTATTACTAGACACACACTTATATCTATATTGTAACACTAGACAGTTTAAACAGAATGATTGTTGTCCGATAAAAGCAGACAGCGTTTATTGCATTCCACATATATCAAGGGTTAATAGAGGTTTTTAAAATACCCCCCTTGCTATTAAGAAAAATGAATAAAAAGAGGAGTTTTGTAATGTTATTTCTTTAAACTACTCATTTTGTACTAGTTAAGATTTTAGTCTTTATCCTTTTCTCTTGCAGTGAAGTGGTTTTGTATTTTTACTCGGACATTAATAAAACAGAATAATTAAATGGTATTTGAACACAGAGTATTTAGATTAACCCAAAAAATTGAAAATTCAACTCTCTCAAAACAATCCCTATAAGTAATCAACTACCTCGAGGCAAGCCTACGAAGTATTCAAAGGAAAAATATTTTAATCCATTTCGACGTAGAACACTTCGATATACTCAGAACAGGCCCTGGGGAATAAAACCCTCAATGAGGGATTTAAGAGAAACAAATTCAATTGATTTAATACAGAGTCCCTTCGATAAACTCAAGATAAGCTGTAAGGAATTAAACCTTCTTAAGATAATAAAGGCTTAATAATTGATTATATAAAAGTAGTTTGTTTAAAAAATGTATACTGAAGCAAAATTACTCCTCTTTATCTGCTTCTACTTCTATTTGCGTAGGAAGAACCCCAAAATAATTTTTAAAGCATTTGGTAAAATAAGAAGATGTAGAGAACCCAACCGTGTAAGAAACTTCACTTATATTGGTATTACCTGCTTGTATGAGAACCTTAGCTTTATGAAGCCTGATATTTCTTATGAACTCGTTTGCTGTTTGATCTGTAAGAGCTTTTATTTTACGATATACCTGACTTCTACTTAAATTAAGATGAGAAGCAAGCGATTCCACACTTATTTCTGAATCTCCAATATGTTGATTTATATAGTTTAATGCTTTCTGAATAAACTCTTTATCCAAAGAAGTAGTATTTGCATTGGCTGGTAAATCGCTAATAGCACTAAAATATTTATTAAAAATAAGTTGCCTACTGGTAATAAGTTGAGACAAACGAAGTTTTAATAATCTCATATCAAATGGCTTTACCATATATGCATCTGCACCAATTTCTATTCCCTCTATCCTATCGTCAATTTTTGCCTTTGCAGTAAGCATTAATAATGGAATATGACTGGTTCTGATGTCTGTTTTTATACATCTACACAATTCAAATCCATTCATCTCAGGCATAATTACATCAGTAATAATTACATCTGGCAATGTTTCTATAGCTAAATCGTATCCTTCTTTTCCGTGGTTAGCTGTAAGTACCCTATAATGGTTTTTTAATTCACTTTTAAGGTAATTCCTCAATTCTATATTATCCTCTACAATCAATACCGAATATGGATGAAGAGCTTCTTTAGGTTGATCTGCTTCTATTTTTTCTATAGGAATATTAGCTTGTAAATATTTCTTGTTAGATTTATTTTGTTCATACACATCAGAATAAATCTCATCATCTTTTAAATGTTCTTTCCCCTTTGGTAGTATAATTCTAAAGGTAGTTCCATCTTCTACCTCACTTGCTACTTCAATTTTACCCTTATGTAATTCCACAAAACTTTGAACAACTTCTAAGCCTATTCCTGTACCTCCATAATATGTTTTATTCAAACTATCTACTTGATAAAAACGTTCAAACATCTTGCTTATCTCGTCTTTAGGAATTCCTATTCCTGTATCAGAAATTACCAACTCTACTGCCTTTGCTTGATAATGCTCACTCACCAAAGGAAAGGTAACCAGATCGTCTTTAGTATACAATGCTACACTAATAGTACCTCCTTCTGGTGTTGCTTTAAAAGCATTTGAAATAATATTAAAAATAACTTTTTCAAGCATATCAATATCTGCCCAAACCATTACTTCTTCTTCATCGGTACTAACATCTAAGTCGATATATTTTACATGAGCCTCTTCCTTAAAATAGCTCAAAACATCATGAGTTAAATCAACCAAATTAAATTCTTTGGCTTTTAGGCTAATTTTATTAAGCTCCAGCTTTCTAAAGTCTAATAACTCATTTACCAATCTATGCAGTCTTGCTGTATTTTTTTGAATAATTCGGTGTTTACTTTTAATTCCCTCTGGAAGAAACAGCTTTTCATTACTCATAATATCATGAAGCGGATTCATTATTAAGGTTAGTGGAGTTCTAAATTCATGAGAAATATTTGTAAAAAACTGAAATTTTTTCTCATTTAAATTTTGCTCTTGTATACGTTTTTCTTCCTCGTACTTAGTCAATTGCTTGGTACGAATTCTACTTTGGGTTACTTTATTTAAAAGATACAATCCAATAAAAAATATAGTTAAGTACCCTATTAAAGCCCAAGATGTTTTCCACCATGGCGGCAGAATGGTTATTTTTAATTCTAAAGGCTTTGCATTCCATACCCCATCGTTATTAGACGATTTTAGTTTAAATATATAATTACCAGGGTCTAGGTTGGTGTAAGTGGCACTTTTAACACCTCCTACATAATTCCATGTGTTTTCATAACCAGCCAAGTAATAAGCATATTCATTTTTTTCTGGTCTTGTATAATTTATTCCTGAATACTCAATTGTAAAAACAGATTGTTTACTGTTTAATGAAATACTATCGGTCTCTGTTATAATTTTATTTAACGGTGAGTTCTCTTGAGTTGGAAGTACTTTTTTATTAAAAATCTTCAATTCCGATAAGTATAAAAAGTTTTCACTCTTATTAATATCTATAGTATTTGGTTTAAAATAATCTACCCCATCATAGCCTCCAAAATAGATTTCTCCATTAGCATTTTTATAACTGGAATTCATATTAAAATCATTAGAAAGCAAACCATCATTAACAGTAAAATTTGTAAATTCATTGAATTCAGTATTTATTTTTACTATTCCAGAGTTCCCAGAAACCCATATATTCTGACTGTTACATTCAATAATCCCACAAACATTTTCTAATATTAGTCCGTTTAACTTATTGTACCAAATAAAAGAGTTACTTGCTATATTATACTTACATAAACCAGCTCCTTTTGTTCCAATCCATATATTTTTATCGCTACTTTCATATAAAGAAAGAATATGATTTGCTGTAGTTACATTATGGTATTTCTCCTCCATTTTTTCTTTCATGGAATTTATAGAGAACGCCCCATTGCTTTTTTGTACTATTTTAAATAATCCATTTGTAGTACCAAGCCAAATATTATCTTTATAGTCTACAAGAACTTTCCAAGAATCACTATTAGAAATTCCATTCTCCTGAAACTCTGGCGTATTATAATGAGTAAACTTAGCTGTTGTAGGATTGTAAGAGTGTAATCCGCTATGGTAAGTAGAGATCCATATGGTTCCTTTGGAGTCTTCATCAAAACTAACCACCACATCAGATTGTAAATCTCCATTTGTAGTCTCTTTTGTTTTATTAACAAAATGTTTAGTTCCATTCTTTAAAAAGAAAATACCTTGATCCCAGCTTCCAGCCCAAATATTCTCTTTACTATCTATAAAAATAGCTTGAATATAGTCGCTTGTTAATCCTGAATACTTGCTTTTTAAAGAGGTGTTTATATGTGTGTATTGATTACTCTTTTTATCAATCACATCAATTCCTCCACCATCCATTCCTACCCATATCTTACCAGATTTATCCTCAACAATAGAGGTTACAGAGCTAGCTTGAAGAGAATTAGGATTGTTATATAAGCTTTCTAATCCTTTAAATTTATCATACAGAGGATCATATACCGCTACTCCTTTATTATAATAGCCCAGCCATATTTTATTATCTTTATCTTGATACAAAGACCATATTGAGCTCGACAATAAACTCTTTTCGTCCTTATTACTTGCTTTATGATGATTTAAAATTTTTCCTTGCTGATTGATATGGTACAACCCATCGTTTTCAGTTCCAAACAACAAAGTTTCATCTTTTAAAGATGTTATCGAAAAAAATGGATTCTCAGAAACTGAAAAGTGCTCTATCTCTCTATATGTATCATTATCCTTATAATTTGCCTTGTAAATTCCTTTTGAGGTAGCACCAGCCCAAATATTATTATTCTCATCAATAATTAAAGATTTTATATGATCTTTCACATATAATTCTTTTGAAAACAACGTAGGCTTCAATATATTTTTGTTCGAATCGTATTCTTGTATTCCCAAATTAGTTCCAGTGTAGATTTTACCATCGTTATCTATAGCAATTGCTTCTATGGTTATTGGAACATCTATATTTAATTTACTGCTTTGAATTTTATCTACCTGAAGAATTTCATCTCCAGTAATCTTAAATAATCCCGCCCCAAAAGTTCCTACAAAAATATTTCCTTGTTTATCTTCTATTATATTTCTTACAGATATACTCTTATTGTAGGTAGCTTCAAACTTAGAGTTTGGAATTCTTAAAAATTGATCATTATTTTGATTATATAGATTAAGACCTTCTTCTGTTCCTACCCAAAACCTATGTTTACTATCTAAAAATGTGCAATAAACTACACTACTGCTAAGAGATGTAGAATCGTTTAAAATATATCTGTAGGAATTGTAATCTATTCCATCATACCTGTAGAGACCAGCCCCGTTGGTAGCAATCCACATAAACCCATCGTCGTCTTGATTGATATGATAAATTCCTACTTTGGGAATATCCTCCATCATACTCACAAAATTGAACTTCTTATTTGCTTCTTGAGCAAACAAAAAGACATTCAACAAGAATCCAATACAGGAAAGAAAATAGTCTTTTCTAGACATTTTAGGTTTTTATTAATAGGTACATAGGTTAACACCAAAAATAACATAAAATATTAAATATTAAATTTTTATACCTATATTTTAAAATAAAACCTTTTTAATGCGATATAAAATATCATAAAATAATTTTTTAACTTAATTTAATAAATAACCCGTTGTGCATTTAGAAAAAGTTGTGCAAACTGCTAAAATGCAGTAAATTGTAGTAACCACACTATAATTTATATGCACAACTTTCAAGCAAATTACGACAAAATCCTCAAGGTTTTAAAAGAATTGGATTGTAAAATGGATTATTTACATCAAATCCGTAAACCTAAATTAAGAGATAAAGAGCTTATAGCTATTGATTTAACATCAGAATATATGAGTGTTGATAGTGAATGCCAGCTTTTTCGAATGTTACCTGCTGGTCTATCCAGCAAAATAGAGCGCAGTGTCTACAATAGAAGAAAGCGTAAGTTGTTTTCTTTTAGAGAATCACTTCGCAAGGCATTAGTGAGAAAGTTGAATAAATCTGAGCATTGTTATATTGTTGACAGTATGCCGTTAGAGGTCTGTAAATTATCAAGAAGCGCTAGAAGTAAGATATGTAAAGAACAAAACTACAGTCTGCCCGAAAAAGGATATTGTGCAAGTCAATCAAGCCATTATTATGGATATAAATTACATGCTGTCTGTTCTGCTCAGGGTGTTATCGAAAGTATGGATATTAGTCCAGCCTCTGTGCACGATATTAATTATTTAAAGGATATAAAGCATCAATTAAGTGATTGCATATTACTTGGTGATAAAGGGTATTTGTCGGCTGAATATCAATTGAATTTATTTGAATATCATAATATTAGACTTGAAACCCCTATGAGAACAAACCAGCATAACTATAGGGAGCAGCCGTACGTTTTTAAGAAATCCAGAAAGCGTATTGAAACATTGTTTTCTCAACTTTGCGACCAATTTATGATTCGAAGGAATTATGCTAAATCTTTTGAGGGATTCAAAAACAGAATATTATCTAAGATTACGGCTATGACGGTCATTCAATATATAAACATATTTGAATTCAACAGAAATATCAATAACCTAAAAATCAATATTGCCTAAATGCACAACGGGTTAATAAATAATATTTGGAGAACAAATCTCCTTATTTCATAAAAAAACCTTGAGAAAAATCTCAAGGTTTATACGTATCTAATCAACACCATCGGTGCACCCCACGAAGCATTTAAACAAAAATATTTAATTCATTTCGAGGTTTTCAAAATAAACCCCTTGCTATTAATAAGAATGAACAAAAAGAGGACTTCAGTAATATCTCTCCTTTAAACTGCTTATTTTATGACAGTTAGATTAGTCTTTGCACTTTATTCTATGCTCTATGTTCTATGTTCTTTGTCTTTTGTCTCTGTTCTTTTTCTTATAGCAAAGCGATCTTATATTTTTACTCGCACATTAATGATAAAATATTTATAAAACTCTTACAACTACTTAAATAAAATACATACAGGTGTTGCTGCCTTTATCTCATCTACATATGTTAATAGTCCGTTATTGATATCTCTTTTAAATGAAATTATATTGTTTGTATATTGATTTGCTACTAAAAGAAATTTTTCGTCTGGCGATAATGAAAAATTACGCGGACCTTCTCCCCTAACAGATTCATGACCTATAACTTCTAAATTACCATCATCCTTAACTTTAAATATTACAATTGAATTATGTCCACGATTGGATGCATACAAAAACTTCCCATCGGAAGAGATATGAATATCTGCTCCTGTATTTTCTTCTTTAAAATCTTCTGGTAGTGTTGAAATAGTACTTTCCACTTTAAACTCTCCAGCCTCATTTATTGCCAAAACTGTAATCGTATTATTTAATTCTCCGAAAACATATGCCCACTTTCCACTCGGATGAAAAGCCATATGACGAGGTCCTGCACCTTTTGCTATTGCTAATTTCTCATTAGACTTAGGTTCTATTTTATTGGTTTCGGAATTAAGTTTAGAAAACCATAATTCGTTTGTCCCTAAATCTACTTCTATTACATCATTTTGGGTAGGTTGTAACCATACAGAGTGCGCATGCGGACCGTCTTGTCTTTTATTAGCTCCTTTCCCTTTATGTTGATGTACATCTAATAATTCTGTAAGACTCCCATCTTCTTTTAGTTTAAGTAAGCCAACACTTCCACTAGAATAGTTTGCTGCCAATACAAATCCTTCATCATTACTTACTACAAAACATGGATGCATTCCTCCAGAAGATTGTTTATTTATAAACTCTAATGTATCTTTTAATATTTTAAATGAAGAAACTTTCCCTTCTGTTAGTTCATTGGCTGCTATTAGATATTTTTTATCTGCAGAAAAATTTAAATAAGAAGGATTTTCTGTCTTAGCAACAAGCTTCTCCTTAGATAATTTCCCATCTTCTGCTAAAGAATATTCATAAATCCCTTCACTCTCGCCATTGGTATAAGTTCCTACGTAAAATGGGGAATTTTGCTCCTTTTTTTCTTCAATTTTACTATGAGAATCTGCCGCTGTCATATTTTCTTTTTTCTCTACTTTGTCCTTACAGCTTGCTAATAAAACTATTACCAATGCTATTTTTAGTAATTTCATTTCCGCTAAATAATTAGAATGTTTATAAAAAGGAAAGATACAATTTATTAGTATTTAATTACAAAAAGTCAAGATGAGTTCATAAAATAGATTCCCATCTAAAAGAAGATTATTTAGAATTTCTAATTTCGTTTTCTTTATCATTTTTATTTTTTTGAAAAATTCTTCCCGTAAAATATCCTAGTAAAAATGGTAAGAAAAGTATTATTGCAAAAAATAAAACTACATAAAACAGAACACTGCTTATAATATCTTTTACATGTGTCATGGTATTGTTTATTGCCTCTTCGGCTAAAATATTTACCTCTTTAGAAAGTGCTTTCCGCTCTCTCAACACCATACTATCTAATGCAACCCGTTCTCTTTCAATAATTGTATCTATAGACGCTCTTTCTTCAGAGAAAAAGACTTTTGAACTTTCTATGTCGTTATGTAATCCTAAAAATAAAATTTGCATATCCCTCCGGAAGTCTTTTATAGATTCATCAAGCATTTCTGGAGTAGTTTCCGCAGTGGTAACTAACCTATTCAAACTATTATCCATACTATTAAATGCTTTTTGAAGACTAGCCGAGTCTATTCCTTGTTCCCGAAGCATCAATTCTGTATTCCATTGTAATTGCTTTCCAGTACTTTCTGAAGTATAAACCAGTCTATTTGAAAAATTTGTCATTACTTCAGAGAGCGTTCCAACGGTTTTTAAAGCCGTACTATCTGGAGTTTTATTAGCCTCTAAATATGCATCGCGAATGGATTTATGACGAAAGTTTAGTCCGTAAATAGGATTTTTTTGAACGTAGTTTTCTACTAACTCATCTAATTTCTTGTAATTCTTTTCGCTTAACAAACTCCGTGCATTTTTCTCTATAGCATTTGAATTTGTATGAGCTATGTTAGCAACATAAGGCTGCCACTTTCCAAATAAAGGCCTTGCTTTATCTGAAACTAAGAAGTTTTCCATAGCTAAAGAAAGAGCCCAAGCATCTACTAATGCCAATTGCGGCATTGTTTGAAACCCCACTTCCCTATAAGAAGTTAATGTTTTTAATTTCCACCGATAAGCATTTTTCTGAATTTCAAAATCGGCTTCTTCATAGATAATACTATCGGCTGCCCATTCTACCCTTTCAGAAGCATCTGCTATAAAACTCTGTGTTAGCAATCTAGAGTTTAACTGACTCGTAGTTAATGGTTCCTGAGCGCTTTCTATTTTTAAAAGTGAACAAGATTGTAGTACAAATAAAATAAGAATAGCAGAAATATAAGTTCTAAATCTCATCTAAGCTTGGTTTATTTCAATAGGTAGATTCTTTTAAACTGTTTCCTAAAGATACTTATTTTAACTGAAATCAATCAAAACCTATAATAATAAACTCCACATAATACACCTTCATTAGAACAACACTTTTCTACAAAGAACAAAAAATCCTGTGAAGCTTTTCCACAGGATTGATTTTAGTATTTAAAAATTTATTTTCCTTTTTTAAGGCTACTTATTATTAATGTCCGAGAAAAAATACAAGACCGCTTCGCTGCAAGAAAGAAGAACAAAGACTAAATCTTAACTATCAAAAATGAGTAGTTTAAAGAAATAACATTAGTAAACTCCTCTTTTTATTAATAGCAAGGGGGCTATTTTAAAAAACCTCTATTAATCCTTGATATATGTGAACGCAATAAACGCTGCCTGCTTTTATCGGACAACTATAGCTACTTATCAAAGAAATATTTTCCTTTAATAGGAGTCATAGGCAGTTTATTTACCCCATTTTCCTCCACCAAGATAGAAACCTAAAGATATTCCAAAGTAACTATTTTTAACTTCAAAACTATCTACTTCTATGCTTGATCCACCTTCAGATAATGAGAAACCTTCTGATTTTGTTTTAGGTATTATATTATATTCTAATCCTAATCGGAATTTACCAACTTCAACACCACCTCGAATCATTCCTCCAAATTTACCAGACACATCAAAAGAACCACTTCCATTATTATCGGTATCAAGCTCTAGACTGGCTAATCCATAATATCCCATACCTGCTCCAACAAAAGGAGCGAAAGTACTACTCCCATTATTAAAATAATAATCATAAGTCCCTAAATAAGAAGACATTGTAGCTACTTTTGCTTGTTGATTATTCACCTCTCTAACTGTGGCGGCACCAGCAATTCTCAAACCTACATTCATATTATCTGCAATATTGTACTTAGGTTCAATGTCGAATAAAATTCCTCCACCTCCAGATGCAGCTGCGTATCCTAAGTCTAAGCCGACTCTAAATTTACCCTTTTCCTGCGCTTGAGAGCTATATACTCCAACAACAGTAATTAAAATCACTAATAATAGTTTTTGTTTCATAATGGTATAAGTTTATATTTTATACCACTAATATAACATATATTCTATAATTAGAAAATATTATTTGTGTTAAATATTATTTTCTATATTTATTTAGCAATATTCACTGCTCTTGTTTCTCTAATAACAGTAATTTTAACCTGTCCTGGATAGGTCATATCTGTTTGTATTTTTTGAGAGATTTCAAAAGATAATTCAGAAGCCTTGTCATCACTTACTTTTTCACTTTCTACAATAACACGTAATTCTCTACCCGCCTGGATTGCATACGCTTTTTTAACTCCAGTAAATCCAAAAGCTATTTCTTCAAGGTCTTTTAATCGTTGGATATAAGAATCCAAAACTTGACGCCTTGCTCCTGGTCTTGCTCCACTTATAGCATCACATACCTGAACAATTGGTGCTAATAAAGACTTCATTTCTATTTCGTCGTGGTGAGCCCCAATAGCATTACATACATCTGGTTTCTCTCCATATTTCTCTGCCCATTCCATTCCTAAAATAGCATGTGGAGTTTCCATTTCTGTTTCTGGAACTTTTCCAATATCATGTAAAAGACCAGCTCTTTTAGCCATTTTTGCATTTACGCCTAACTCCGCAGCCATTACGCTACATAATTTAGCTACTTCTCTTGAGTGTTGTAATAAGTTCTGTCCATAAGAAGAACGATATTTCATTCTACCCACAGCTTTAATAAGTTCTGGATGTAAACCATGAATTCCAAGGTCAATTACGGTACGTTTCCCTACTTCTATAATTTCCTCTTCAATTTGCTTCTTGGTTTTCTTCACCACTTCTTCAATTCTTGCAGGGTGAATCCTACCATCGGTTACCAAACGGTGTAAAGATAATCTGGCAATTTCTCTTCTTACAGAATCAAAACAAGAAAGTATAATCGCTTCTGGTGTATCGTCTACAATAATTTCTACCCCAGTAGCAGATTCTAAAGCACGAATATTCCTACCCTCTCTACCGATAATTCTACCTTTAACATCATCCGATTCTAGATTAAAAACAGATACACAGTTATCTATAGCTTCCTCTGTACCAATTCTTTGAATGGTATTAACAATAACTTTCTTTGCTTCTTGTTGTGCTGTAAGTTTAGCTTCTTCTAATGTATTTTGAATGTAAGCCATAGCATCACTCTTAGCATCTGCTTTAAGCGATTCTACTATTTGAGAGCGTGCTTCGTCGGCAGAAAGCCCTGAGATAACCTCAAGTTGCTCTATCTGACTTTTGTGAAGCCTTTCTATTTCTGCTTGTTTTTTATCTAAAAAATCTAAACGAAAATCATAATCCTTATTCTTTTCATCTATTTCAGCATTGAGCTTTTTATTCTTTGCTAATTCGTTAGAAACTTGAGACTCTTTATCTCTTGTTCTTTTTTCAGCTTCAGCAATTTTTTTATCTTTAGAAATAATTACTTTTTCATGCTCAGCTTTGAGCTCTAGAAACTTTTCTTTCGCTTGAAGTATCTTATCTTTTTTAATACTTTCTCCTTCTGTTTTAGCTTCTTTTAAAATCTTTTGAGCTTCTTTTTTAGCTCCTGAGATCATTTTAGTTGCATTTTTCTTTTCAAGCACCTTGGCTATCACAAATCCAGCTGCAATCCCTATTATTCCTACAATTATTACTAGTGTAGTATTCTCCATCTTTACATATATTTAAAAAAAAAGCCTACATTGGTAATTGAAGTTTTGTACAAACTCCTCTAAACAGGTTTAAGGCTACCAAACTGATCAAGGATCCGCAGTCCTATATCTGAAATTAATCAGAGGAGCGGCTTGCTTTTACAACTTGAACTCACCTTTTTTAATATATACTTGTTGAGTTTGTCAAAAAAATGCAACCAATGTAGGCAGTAACATTATACTATTTAAAAGAACATCTTATCATCAGCCCAAATGCTTTGATAGCATAGCGTCTAAGTTTTTTAAACGCAATTCCATCTCTTCACTTGTTTTGTTTGTATCAATACCTTCTTGTTCTACTTTAGAAGCAAATTGTAAGGCACACATTGCCAAAACATCTTGCTTGTCTCTAACAGCATAGTTTTGTTCGAATTGCTTAATCAATGTATCAATAGTCTTTGCAGCCTTGCGTAATCCTTCCTCCTGTGATGGTGCCACCGTTAACGGGTACACCCTATCTGCTATCGATATTTTGATTTTAAGCTTCTCTCCCATTGTAATTAGAACGTTTTATTCGGATAATTGAGCAATGCATTGATCTATTTCCCGAATTAAAGTATTTATTTTAAGCTTAGCTTCTGTTTTATTTTCATTACTGCCAAGCATTGAATTTGCCATTTTGAGTGATTCATATTTCTCTTCCCATTTAATAACAGAAAGCGCTAAATCCTTATTCTCATTTTTCGAATTAGCCAATTCTTCTTGTAATTTTAGATTGATATTACGTTCTTGCTCTAATTTCTTGAGCAATTTCCCAATCTTATTCTCCAGAGAATCAACAATTTCTATAATCTCACTCATACATGCAATATTCAACACATATCTTTACAAAGTTAACATACCTTTACGTACTTCACAACAGTTTGTAAAAATTTCTTTTTTATTCTATTTTGAAGGATAAACCTTATATTTTATATCAATTTATAAAGTGTAATTCTTCAGGGTTCAAATATCGTTGGTTTTTTTGATTAATTTATTATATCATACTAATATAATTAAAATTGCGTTTTTACCGTAGTTTTTTCATGTTTAATTAACATTTGACTATTTTTACGGCATAACTATTTTTTCATGCGCTATCTATTAATTTGCACTATTTTAATATCACAATTTATACATTCTCAAAACAGCTATCCTAAAGATTATTTCCGCTCTCCTTTGGATATTCCAATTGTTTTAGCAGGTACTTTTGGAGAATTGCGCTCCAACCATTTTCATTCTGGAATGGATATAAAAACGCAACAACGAGAAGGATTAAACGTGTATGCAGTTGCAGATGGCTATGTTTCTAGAATTAAAGTGCAACATTATGGATACGGAAAAGCCATTTATATAACACACCCAAATGGATACACCTCTGTTTATGGACATTTACAGAAATATGCTCCAGAAATTGAAGCTTATATTAAAGAAGAGCAATATAATAATCAATCCTACGAAATAGAACTCTTTCCCTCTGCCAATGAAATTCAAGTTCATAAAGGAGATTTAATCGCTTTGAGCGGAAATACAGGAGGCAGCGGTGGTCCTCATTTGCATTTTGAGATTCGTGACGGACTAGAAAAGCCTATAAATCCACTTTTATTTGGGTACCATGTAAAAGATACCAAAGCGCCACGTATTCTAGGAGTTCATGCATATCCTGTAGGAAATAACGCCATTATTAACAATGAGAATACTAGAAAAGAACTGAGACTTACACAAAATCCAGATGGCACTTATATGGCCGATAAAATCTATGCCTCTGGAAACATTGGCTTAGGCGTAGAAACCTACGACCAATTAGATATGGCATACAATAAAAATGGTGCTTACAAAATATGTACTACAGTAAATGGCACCTTAAATTTTGAATACGATTTCGAAACTTTTTCTTTTGCTGAAAGTCGCTATATAAACACTTTGATAGATTATCCTACTTATATTGACAACAGCATTAAAATTCAAAAATGCTATATCGAACCTTATAATAAATTAAGTATTTATAAGAAAAGAAACGATGATGGTGTAATAACTATAAATGATGGATTATCCTACCAAGTTACCATGGAAGTTTCGGACTTTGCAGGTAATACAAGTACTATTATTATTCCTATTGAAGGGAAGAAACAAGAACTATCCAACCCTATTACATCAAATACTGAAAATAAAGGAGATTATTTAATTGCGACTCGAGATAATATCTTTTCGGTAGGAAATGCTTCTTTATTTTTTCCTGAAAACACCTTCTATCATGATCTTTTTATCAATTTAAAAACAGAAGATGATGCCATTATTATTCATAATGAAAGTGTTCCTGTAAAAAACAATTACACTATAAGTATGAATATTAGGAATAGAAATGAAACCGATAAAGACAAGCTTTTTATTGCACATGTCTCTGATGATGGCAGACTTTCTTATGAATACACCTACAGAAAAGGAGATTTATTAAGCACTCGAACCCGAGACCTTGGAAAGTTTAAAGTAGCTAAAGATACAGTTGCTCCTGTAGTTAAACCTAGTAACTTTAGAGATGGACAATGGCTTTCTAATTTTCGTTATTTAAAACTAAACATTACCGACGACCTTAGCGGCATAAATTCCTACAGAGCCACTATTAATGGGGAATGGATTTTAATGGAGTACGAATACAAAGAAAATTCCCTTACTTACGATTTAAGTGATATTGATTTTAAGGATGCTGCAAATAATTTGGAAGTAGTTGTAACTGATAATGTTGGAAATAGTACTACTTTTAAAGCAGTTTTTCATAAAAAGTAACCAAATCTGACATTGAACTTTAAAAGAGCGATTTTTCCTATACTGTTTTTTCTGACATTAAATTCGCTTTACTGTCAAACTGCTACCATTCGTGGTGTTATTTTAGACGAAAGAAATATTCCTGTTGAAAGTGCTACTATTTCTACTGAAGAAATTGCTACCACAAGTAACAAAAACGGATTTTATCAGCTTATAATTCCTGCAAAAAAGGAGATTGTCATTCATTTTAATCATCTCTCATTTAAAAAAATTCAGCTAAAAATAAACCTTCAATCTGCCGAAAATTTTGAGTTTAACCCTGTTCTAAAAACACAAATAGAACAGATTGGCGAAGTATTAGTTTTATCTTCTGAAGAAAAAAAAATCGAGGGAATCCAAAATATAAATCCCGAAACCGTTAGAACCATTCCAGGAGCAAATGCTGGAGTAGAAAATATATTAAAATCGCTTCCAGGGGTAAACTCCAATAACGAATTAAGCACTCAGTATGCTGTAAGAGGCGGTAATTATGACGAAAATCTAGTATATGTAAACGAAATTGAGATCTACCGTCCTTTCCTAATCCGTTCTGGTCAACAAGAAGGAATGAGTTTTATAAACACCGACTTAATTCAAAACATCGACTTTTCTGCAGGGGGGTTTCAAGCAAAATATGGCGATAAACTTTCTTCAGTCTTAGACATTACTTACAAAACTCCTACACAATTAACAGCTGCTATAGATGCTAGTTTTTTAGGAGGAAGCGTTTATTTAGGAACAAGCTCCAAGAATACCCGATTTACAACTTCTTCTGGCATTCGCTATAGAAACAACAGCTTATTTGTTAATAGCAAGGACACCAAAACAAATTACAATCCTGTTTTTGCAGATGCGCAAACGTTTATGACCTATAGATTTTCAGGGAAATTCCAACTTCATTTTTTAGGCGCCATTTCTTTAAATGAATATGATTATAAACCACAAAGCAGACAAACAACTATTGGCACTTTTAACATTCCTACAGCTATTAGTGTGAATTATAATGGAAAAGAACAAGATAGCTATAAAACAGTTTTTGGGGCTCTAAAAGCTAATTATCAGCTTAACCAAAATACCTCTTTAAAATTTATTGCGTCCTTATATAATACCCGCGAAAAAGAAAATTATAACATCTCTTCTCAATATCAAATGGGAGAAATAAATACGAATCTGGGCGGTCTGGTAGGAGATTATAAAGATATTGGCTCCCAATATGAATATGCTAATAACAACTTAGATGCTCAGATTTTTAATTTTCAGCATAAAGGTTTTTTCGAAAAAGATAGCAACACTTTAGAATGGGGAGTAAAATATACGCATGAAAGAATTAAAGATTATATCAACGAATTTGAAGCAGTAGACACCCTAATTGTTGACAGTTTAGACTCTTCAAACCAATGGGTAATTCCAGACTTTAATACTATTGATGCGGAAAATAAGATTAAGAATAATAGAGTTTCTGGATATACACAATGGAGTAGATTAACAACTATTGGAAGTAGCAAAGTATGGATTAATGCAGGGGTAAGAGCACAATTTTGGAATGTTTCTGGAGATAGTATTGCTTCAAAATCTCATTTTATTGTTAGTCCAAGAGCACAATTCTCAATAAAACCAGCATGGAAGAAAGACATGCTTTTTCGTATTTCTGGTGGCTTATACCAACAACCACCTTTCTACCGAGAAATGCGCGATAGTTTAGACAATGTAAATCCGGATGTGAAAGCCCAAAAATCGTATCATTTTATTTTAGGTAACGAATACAGTTTTAAACTTTGGGAACGCCCTTTTAAATTAATTTCTGAAGTTTATTATAAATATTTAGACGATGTAAACCCATATAACATTGAAAATGTTCGCATTCGGTACCAAGCAACAAACAATGCAACAGCCTATGCGTATGGCTTAGACTTAAGACTTAATGGAGAATTTGTACCTGGAACAGAATCTTGGGTAAGCTTTGGCTACTTAGAGACAAAAGAAAATAGAAATGAAAGAGGTTACATTCCGCGCCCTACCGACCAACGAATAAAATTTGCAGTACTCTTTCAAGATTATATGCCTTCTATTCCAAATTTAAAATTATACCTCAACGGTGTCTACAACACTGGACTTCCTGGAGGCTCTCCAAATTATGCCGACCCTTACGAATATCAATCGCGACTTCCAGCATACAAACGAGTAGATATTGGTGTTACTTATGTGTTTATGAATAGTGAAGGAAAAGTTAAAAATGAAGAACGGAATAACAAATTCAAAGAAATTGAGGTAGGCTTCGAGATTTTCAATATTTTTGACATCCAAAATTCAATTACCAACACATGGGTAAATGATTATTACACCAATAGCCAATTTGCCATACCAAACTACATGACAGGAAGAGTTTTTAATATTAAAGCAGGATTGAGGTTCTAAACATATGAAGAAAATTATAATTTTATGTAGTGTCTTATTAATAAGTGCACTAGGATATAGTCAAAAAACAATATATCAAAGCGATTCTTTTGAAACCTTAAGTAGCAACCATAAAACAGTGGCCATTATTCCTTTTGAGGCTCGTTTAGAGCTAAAAAACAAAGAACTTACAGATGAACAATTAGAAAAACTTCAAGAAAAAGAAGGTTATGAGGTACAAAATGCTCTTGAAACTTACTTTTTAAAAATGCATCAACGCAAAGATTATCGCATTGAATTTCAAGACATACAAAATACCAATGCACTGCTATCAAAAGCAAACATAGATTTAATGAATTTAGACATATACACTACCCAAGATTTATGTGAAATTTTGAAGGTAGATGCTATTATTTCAGGAGACCTTACACTAAATGCCTTAATTTCCGAAGGGGTTTCTACAGATTTTGACTTTATGTCTTTTATTTCTGGGACTTCAGATTATGGTAGGATTGCCATCAAATTAAGTGATGGAGCTACAGGAAAACTTCTTTGGAAATACGAAAAGGTAATTACTAGAAAATCGGGTAAAAACACTTATGACATTATTGAAGCTATGATGCGTAAGTCTACTCGTAAATTTCCGTACGACAAGTAATTAATAATTTTTAAAAAAAATTATTAAAATAAATCGAGCGAAGTATGAGTTGATTAACTCGTTACTTCGCTCGAACTCATAATTGCGGTTATAAGCAAATAACCATATCTTTAATTACATCTCCCAACCTTTACGGTAAGTTCTTGTAACAAATTGATTTGCTTCTTCTAGGTTAGTAATTTTCATATTCTCACCATCCCATAATAATTTCTTACGTCCGAAAAACTCTTCATTTCCTTTAGCATTTTCTTTTTTCAGCATAAAACTTCTAATAGCTAGATTCCCCATTAAAACAGTTTCTGTCATAGGTCCTGCATAGTCAAACGAAGAAGTAAGTCCTTTGTGTTCTTTACTGTTAAATCCAGCCTTACAAGCATCCACCCATTTACGTTGGTGTCCGTATTCTGGTTCTGGCATCTCCTCTACTTCTGGACCAAATTCGGTAGTTCCATCATTTAAATAAAGCTTAGGCATTAACGGAGAACTATCATTAATATTAGTGGAAATAATTCCATTTTCACCATGAATTAAAACTCCATTAGCACTTCCTTTCCCTCCAATATCACTATCTGCAGGAATAATATCTGGATGTGCAGGACGAATCCCTCCGTCACTCCACGTCATTTTCAATGGTGCTTTAGTTTTATCGGTAGCATCAAAATCTATAGAAATAAATGACGATGGCGGACAACCCTCTGGGTGATAATCTGGTGTCCACATTTGTGAATATACAGACCCTACACTACATTCGGCTGCTTTTGGATACATTAAATCCAAGGTTCTAAAAGGAATATCTATTAGGTGGCATCCAACATCTCCAAGAGCTCCTGTTCCATATTCCCACCAGCCACGCCAGTTAAATGGATGTATATTTGGAATATAAGGCGTTTCTCTTGAAGGGCCTAACCATAAATCCCAGCTCAATGCATCTGGTTTTTTACTTGGGTCTGGAGCAGGCATTTGCCCTCCTTGCGGCCATACAGGTCTATTTGTCCATACTTCTACTTTTGTAATAGCTCCAAGTTTACCAGAATCCACCCATTTTTGAACCATATTTAATAACGGATTCGACCCTCCTTGATTCCCCATTTGAGTAACCACTTTTTGATCTCTTGCCATTTGTGTAAGCATTCTTGCTTCACGGATATTGTGCGTCATTGGTTTTTGAACATATACATGTTTTCCACGTTCCATAGCATATTTTGCTGCAGGACCATGAACATGGTCTGGAGTAGAAATAGTTACTGCATCAATATCCTTTTCCTTATCAAGCAACTCTCTAAAGTCGGCATACAATTTAGCTTTAGGAAACTTTTTAACTGTTGCAGCTGCTGATCCCGAAAAATCCACATCACATAAAGCAATCACACGCTCTCTTCCATTTACAGAAGCATTTATAATATCGCTTTGTCCTTTTCCTCCTGCACCAATAGCAGCAATATTTAGTCGGTCACTAGGAGCCATATATCCAACTCCGCCGAGAACATGCCTTGGTACAATTAAAAATGAAGAAGCTAAAGCACTGTTCTTAATAAAAGAGCGTCGCGATGTTCCTTTTGGTTTCTGGTTTTTTTCGTTCATAATAATAAGTTTACGGTTGTTTTTAACAAATTAATTAAAGTTAGCTAATTTTACTAAAACGTTTTATTAAAACAGTCAAAAAAAATGATTTCAAATACTATAAAAATCAACTAACAGGATAAATGTATGAAAACATTTAGCTATCACTAAAATTTTAACATAAAAAAATACAAAAATCAACTAAGTCGAAGCAAGCCCACAAGGTATTCAAAGGAAAAAAATTTAATTAATTTCAACGCAGAGCACTTTGATATACTCAGAACAGGCTCTAGGGAATTAGACCCTCTATGATGGATTTAAACAGTCTTCCCTTTTTCTAGTCTCAAAATTTTAGTAACACTATTTGGGATTTCTTCCTCTCTATGAGAAACATAGATCATGGTTATATGTTTTGAAGCACAGATATAATCTAATAATATTTTAAAATACTGAATTTGATTTCTGTCCATTCCTTGGCATGGTTCGTCTAAAATAAGCAACGAAGGACTTTTAACCAATGCCCTTAAAAGCAATAAAACACGTTGCTCTCCAAGAGAAGCATTTACAAACAACGTATTCTTTAAATGAGTTAATTTTACAAGATCAAGCCATTTACTAGCCACCTCTTCTTGGTGTTCTGTAGGAATAGAAACAGTTCCTATTTCATCTTTAAAACCAGAAATAATTACATCCGAACAACTCAGAGTACTGTAAGTTTCTTCTGTAGTAGTAATCCCCGGAACGCTATTGGCAATTCCTTTTCCTCGCATAAAATACAAATGAAGTTCTGGAGATAAAAAACCGATGTGTTGCTTTATATCCCAAATACTTTCCCCACTCCCACGTTTTCTATCAAAAAGTATTAAATGATTTCTATATCCCTGCGGATTATCGGCAGTAATTAAACTCAATAAAGTAGATTTTCCAGCGCCATTATGCCCTAAAAGTGCCCAACACTCCCCTTGTTTGATAGTCCAATCTACATTTTGTAAAATTGACTTACCACTCATGGATACATTTACATCTTTCATTTCAACAATAACCTTGAAATAATTTGAACTTTCTTGCAACAAAGCATCAACTTCAATAGAATTATCTAGCTTTAATTGTTGCGCTTCTGTAATTTTAATTTCTGAAGGAATTCCTTGCTGAACAATTCTTCCCTGCTCTAATACGATGGCATTTGTTATAAATGATGGGATTTCGGAAACATCACAAATAAGAATTATCATTATTCCTTTATCAGAAATACTTTTTAAAAAATCAGATAAATTCCCTCTTGATTTTACATCCAAGCCTATATACGGCTGATCCATTATTAAAACTTCGGGATCTTGAAGACAAGCAGTAACTAATTGCAGTCGTTTCCGTTCTCCATTACTTAACTGAAGTAAACTTTTTTCAAATAAATAAGTAATATTAAAAGTTTTAAAAAGAGACACCTCTTCCAAACTTCCTTCTACAAACCTTTCCTTTTTATTGAGGCGCTCTAAATATTGATATACGGTAAGCTGATTTTCGTATTCATGAAACTCATATCGTTTACTATAATATGTACTTGCCATTCCAGCTATTTCACTAAAATGATCTTGCTGCGAAACAAAAATGGTTTTAAACGGATTCCTTACCACTCCAGAACTAGGAGTTTTCTTCATCTGAATTAAATTAGCTAAAGATGTTTTTCCACTTCCGGAATTTCCTGTAATTGCTAACGAATTTCCCTTGTGTATTTCTAGATTAATCGCATCTAAAATAAGATGATTTTTAATCGTTAAATTCGTATTAGATAACTCAATAAAAGCTGTTTTAGACTCTGGCATTTCAATATAATTTGTCTTGACGAATTTCGTATATTCTTAGTAATAACAATAACATTTACGGAACAAGTTTAAAGATACCCTAAAATTAATTTTCATTATCTTTATAATAAAATCTACTAAAACAATTATGAAACCTCTTTCTTTATTTCTGATATTAGTTTTTCTTATTTCTTGTAAAGAAGCAAAAAAAGAAAATAGTAACGCTACTGAAAAAACTATTGTTGAAAGTCCTAAAAAGGAAATAGAAAAGTCAGTTGAAGAAGTTTATGCTCCTCAAACAGTAAACGATGAATTAGCAGAAAAAATTAAAACCTATCTAAAAACCGATTATTTAAAAAATGACATTGCTATTTTAGAAGAAACTGACAGGCAGTTTCAATTTTATGAAATAGATTTAAATGAAGATGGTAAAAACGAAATCTTTATCAACTTCTTTACCCGTTATTTTTGTGGTTCGGGAGGCTGCACACTATTACTGCTGGATGCTAATTTAAAACCTATAACTAAATTCTCTGTTATGAATCCTCCTCTCTTTGTTGAAAAAACGAAGAAAAATGGATGGTCCATTCTTTTAATAAAAGACTCGGGAGTTTTTAAGGAACTTAGCTATAATAAAGGCAAATATCCTTCAAACCCAAGCATCTTAGAAAAAGCTCCTTATGATGCCCCTAGCGGACATGCCGAAATTCTTTTTAGCGATGAATACAGCAAAGCTAAAATCTATACCTATTAAATCTAAAAAGCACACATTAAGACTCCTTTCAAGGAAAATAATATTGATTAAAACTCAGAAAGTTTATAGGAGCCTATATAAGGGATTAATTTTGAAAAGCTAGTTGCTGTTTAGAAGCTTTTTGTTTTCTATACCATACTATTGAAACAGCCAAGATAACACCACTACAAGCCATTATAGCGCCTACTATACTTGCAGAAGTATAACTAAGCCCATAAGCTATTGGAAGCCCTGCAAAATATGCCCCCGACGCATTTCCCATATTAAAAGCACTTTGATTAGCAGAAGAACCTAACATTTCGGAACCTTTAGCACTTTTTATAACCGCCATTTGAATTGGAGTAGACACCGTAAAAGCAACCATTCCAATAATAAACGTCATTAATAAAACAATATAACCACTAGAAGCTATAAAACTATTAAGAAGCAAAACGCTTACCATGACCACTAAACTAATAATTACCGCTTTTAAAGGAGTAAATATTTCTGCCAATTTTGCACCTACAAAATTCCCTACTACCATTCCTAAACCAGCAATTATCATTGCATAACTCACTATATTTTCATTCAAACCAGCCACATCGGTTATTAATGGTGCTATATAACTATACCATGCAAAGAAACCTCCAGTTCCTACCATTGTTAAAACAATTAGCCCTAAAAAGTCTAAGTTTTTAAATAGTTTAAACTCTTCTTTTACACCTTTAGTTTTTGTTTTTTCTATTTCAGGCATCCAGAAATAGATACTTAACATTGTTAAAATACCTATTACTCCAACTATCATGAACGAAATACTCCAATGAAAATGGTGTCCCACATACGTTCCTAAAGGCACTCCAATAACATTTGCCACAGTTAACCCTGAAAACATAGTTGCAATTGCTTTGGCCGATTTACCTTCTTTAGCTAATTTCCCAGCCACCACAGCTCCAATTCCGAAGAAAGCACCGTGAGGTAAGCCCGACAAAAATCTAGAAATTAATAATAAATAGTAACTATCTGCAAACGCGGAGAGTGTATTAAAAACTGTAAACCAAACCATTAAATACAAAAGCATTTTATGAGGAGCCCATTTATTTCCAATACTAGTTAAAAGTGGTGCACCTACTACAACTCCCAATGCATAAGCAGAAATAAAGTGTCCTGCCTGCGGAATTGTAATATTTAAAGCAGTAGCTACATCGGGAAGAATCCCCATAATAACAAACTCTGTCATCCCTATACCAAAGCCTCCTATTGCTAATGCCAATAATGCTTTCTTATTTGTTATTCCTGCCATTTGGTTTTATTAAAACAATTATTAATTTATTACAAAAATACCGCCTATTTAATGATTTTTCCTATACTCTATTATCTAGTATATGTAAAAAAATATCATTAATTAATATTGCTGTCCGATAAAAGTTAACGGAATTTATTGGACTCCACTTATATCAAGGTTTAAATGAGGTTTTCAAAATAGATTCTACGCTATTAATAAAAATGAATAAAAAGAGGATTTTTAGCAATACCGCCCCTCTAAACAACTTATTTTTTGATAGTTAAGATTTAGTCTTTTTCTTATAGCGAAGCGGACTTATATTTTTACTCGCACATTAATGATTAATTAACTATTATTTTTGACAACAATTTATTTAGTTCGATATTTAAGTATAACCTAACATTATTTTTTATTAGGAATCAACTTTACAATTCCTTTCCCTTCTATTCCTAAGTACAAAAAACCATCGGGTCCTTGTTTTATATTTCTTACCCTTCCTTCTCCTTCTACTATTTTTTCTCTTTTTTCTACATTAATACCTTCTAAAACCATTCGCTCTAAATAACCAAACTTTAAAGACCCTACCATTAAATTCCCTTTCCATTCAGGATAAACATCCGAAGTTACAAAAGCCATTCCGCTAGGCGCAATTGAAGGCACCCAATAATAGATAGGCTGCTCCATCCCTTCTTTTTCGGTTATGTCTGTAAAAGAAGTCCCGTTATAATTTTCCCCATAACTAATTACTGGCCAACCATAATTTGCTCCTTTTTTAATAATATTAATCTCGTCTCCACCCTGAGGGCCATGTTCATGAATCCAAATTTTTCCAGTTTGGTAATGTTTTAACATCCCTTGAGGGTTTCTATGTCCGTAACTATAAATTGCCTGTTTTGCTCCAGACTGCTCTGCAAAAGGATTACTATCTGGAATACTACCATCGTCATGTAAACGATAAATTTTCCCTCCATCTCTAGTAATATCTTGAGGATTTACATCTCTTTCCCCTCTTTCTCCTATTGAAAAATAAAGATATCCGTCATTATCAAAAGCTATTCTAGAACCGAAATGTTGTCCTTTTGTTGTGTTAGGCTCTGCCTTATAAAGAACTTCGGTGCTTACTAACGAATTTCCTTCTAATTTCCCTCTCGCAATAGCTGTATTCCCTCCATCTTCTTCGCCTTCATTAGAAGCATATGTTATATATATCCACCCGTTATTTTGGTAATCGGGATGAAGTTCTATATCTAAGAGTCCACCTTGTCCTCTATCATAGACAGTTAAGTTATGTGCTATTTCTGTTTTCTGACCATTTTTAAACTGAAATAATTTACCAGACTTTTCTGTTATTAGCATACTTCCATCAGGTAAAAAAACCATTCCCCATGGAATATTAACCCCATCAACAACAGTTTCCAAGGTATAATTAATGGTTTCGGGAGTTGAAATTGTTTTGTCCTCCTGAGCACAAGAAAATTGAATTAAGATCAACATTAATAAATATATTTTCGCCTTCATAGTTATTTTTTTTTGATAATATAATTAAAAAAAATAACTCACAACTAATTGCCTATCAAATAGTAATATTTATCAACACTATTTTGAATTAAAAAATTTTAGTTTTATAATGATATTTTAAAAAAATAATCATACTTTTGTGCCCGCTTTAAACAAGACATACTAACGTTTAGTGTTTATCTTTTAAAAGCAGAACTTTACTCAAAAGTTTTCGGGGTGTAGCGTAGCCCGGTTATCGCGCCGCGTTTGGGACGCGGAGGTCGCAGGTTCGAATCCTGCCACCCCGACAAAATAGCTTTTAAAAAGCTACAATAAAAATGTAAAATGATGATTTTCAGTAAACTACATTTTTATTAAAAACATTTGATTGTATTTAAAATCAATGAAAAAGTTACCTAATCGGTTACCTCTCAGGTAACCGATTTTTTTATTATCTTGTATTCGGGAGCTACCACAAGCTCTTATGATTTGACTTTCGTTTTGTATCACTGAATTATTCATGAAAAACGAGAGATTATGCACGTTTCAAACACATTTTCCATTCTTTTTTGGTTGCATACAGCCAAGCAAAAAGACAATTTAGCCCCTATTTACGTACGTATTACTGTTAACGGTAAAAGGACAGAAATTAGCTTAAAACGAACTGTATCGGTTACCTCTTGGGACAGTTCTAAAAATCGGGTTATTGGTAGGACAGATAGGGTAAAAAGTATTAATTCCTTTTTAGACCAGACACATGCCAAATTGCAGGATTGTTATAGTCAACTACAAAGTGAATTAAAGCTCATTACAGCACAAAGTATCAAAGCACGGTTTCTTGGTGCTGACGAAAACCATAAGACGCTTCTAGAGCTTATAAAGTATCATAACACAAATATGAATGGTACTATTAAGCAAGGAACGATGAAAAATTACTTTAGTACAGAAAAATATTTAAAAAAGTTTCTGCTAAAGAAAATAAAAAGCAACGACATCTACCTAAAGCACATCTCTTATAGTTTTATTGTTGATTTTGAAACTTTTTTAAGAACAGCTCCTACTTTAAAAAAACATCAACCATTGAGTAATAATGGTATTATGAAACATTTGGAACGGTTAAAAAAACTTATCAACCTTGCTCTAAAACTGGAATGGATAGATAAAGACCCTTTTGCAAGATATAGCTTGAAGTTTACAAAATTTGACAGGGTTTATCTTAATAAAGAAGAGTTGGAACAATTGGAGGGTACATCCTTTAAAAATACAACGCACCAAAAGACAAGAGATGTATTTGTATTTGCCTGTTATACGGGGTTATCTTATGCGGATATAAAGACATTAACTTCTTCACATATTGTAAGAGGTATTAACGGAGAGTATTGGATTTATACCCGAAGAGAGAAAAGTAATACTTCGGTTAAAGTTCCATTACTGGATAAAGCACTGTCAATTATTAAAAAATATGATGAGAATCAAGATAGTAGCTCTAATCAAGTATTACTTCCAGTTTGTAGCAATCAGAAAATGAATAAGTACTTAAAAGAAGTAATGCAAGAATGTAAGATTCACAAAAGGATTACTTTTCATGCAGCAAGGCACACTTTTGCTACTACAGTTACGCTTTCTAATGGAGTTCCCATAGAAACCGTTTCTAAACTTTTAGGGCATACAAAAATAACGACTACTCAAATCTATTCAAGAGTATTGGAACAAAAGATTGGAGATGATATGTTTGCTCTAAAGACAAAATTAAATATGGCTACATAAGATGATATTTATAATCAAAATTTATAAAGGTGGAAGGCTTATTTTAAAAACGTCATAGCCTATTATTACTGCTATTCTGTAATTTTTATTTATTTATGCACACCTAATTGCATACTAAAACCAAGAAAAGAGCTTTGGAGATATAATTTACTCTCTTTTAATATTATAAAGATATGAAAATTAGTAAATAGCACAATCTCTGCAAAAAAATGGTTATACTACGTACTCATTGAATTAATTGTCCAGTTTTTTGTTGCAAATCCAAAATATATCTGTAACATATTCCATACTTGTTCGTCGAAAGTTAAAAAAATAAATGCGAACCATACTCTTATTAATCTTATCGATCAAATGTCTGTTTTCATTCGCTCAAAATAATGAATTAAAGTGTTCTAAAAGTGACACTTTAGTTATTATCGAGAAGAATTCTGAAAAAGGTTTTTATCATGACTATATCTTGTTTATTCCAAAAGAAACACCCTTTAACAAAAAAACATACCTACTGGTAGAGCCAAATAATACAGGTAGAACTACCGATAGTATAGAAGTTCATAAAAAGTATGCTATTGATTTAGCGTCAATAAGTTCTGTAGGAAACAATGTTTCTACAATGCTAAAAATACCCTTACTGGTTCCTATATTTCCTAGACCTGCCAAGCAAGAATTAATCTACACTCATGCATTAGACAGAGATGTTATGTTAGAAAAATCTCCTGAATTAAAACGGCTAGACTTACAATTACTTGCCATAATTAATGATGCTAAAATAGTTTTAAACAAAATGAATATTCAAGTTGATTCAAAAGTATTTATGAGTGGTTTTTCTGCATCTGCCACGTTTACAAATCGTTTTTCTTTTATACATCCAGAAGCTATAAAAGCATTAGCCATTGGTGGGTTTAATGGTGAACTGATGCTACCTCAAAAGGATATTAATGGTACAAAATTAAATTACCCTCTTGGTCTAAACGATTTCACGGTTTTATTTGATAAAAAATTTGATATTGCTTCCTTTAAACAAATTACCCAATTTATTTATATGGGTGAATTAGATGAAAATGATGCTGTTCAGTTTGATGATGCCTACAGTGAGCATGAACGCCAAATCATTAACAACTACTTAGGGAGAGAAGTACAAGTAAGGTATTTAAAATGTCAAGAGTTATATTTGGAGAAAAACATTTTTCCGCTTTTTGAGAACTATGAAAATGTTGGACATTGGACAACTTCAGAAATAAATTTTGCTGTGATAAAATTCTTTTTCAATCAAATGAAATAATCTTACTGCTAACATTGTTAAAAAATGGATACATCAATAACTTTATATATATTATTTTAGTTTTGTCTCACGTTACTTTATATAGCTGGTAATCGTTATGCATTATCTTACCCCGTGCTGAATATGAAGACATAGAAAATGGAATTAAGTAAGAATTAAACAACACATTTCATGTCGATGGACAGGTTTTTTCGATAGCACCTGATTTACTTTGCTAAGAAGCTTTTGAGTTAGGGAAACTAAAACTTTTCTGGGAGGGTGAAAATATGGTATGGTAGGAATATAAAAAAGGAATTGGAATTTTTTACATCATTGGGTTTACATCCCGAAACAGGTAAAACATTAGACCCAATTACAGATTATATGATAAAAAAATATGCGTGCCCTAAAAAAATGCCTTAAAATTAAGAGTTTAGACTCTTTTATCAATACTCTCTTTATCAAAAGCTATTAAATTGAATAGCTGATGAATTCTTTAACTTGCTCGTTTACAGCATATCTATTATAAATCCTGTGCGTTCGGTCTTGTCGTTGCATGGGTTCTTATTTTTCAATACATAAATAAAATTGATTTTTTATCCTGATAAGTTCAACTTGTGATTAAGATTCTTGACACCAACATGTAGTTGGTTAACCTAGTAATTTAAACAAAAAATATTAATTAAGAGTATGGTTGACTTTAGATAGCTCTTTCTGGCCAAAAGTCTTTAGGAGAACATTTGAATATTTTGGCAATTGCATTTAGATGATTCAAATTGTATTTGGCTCTTCTGCTTTTAGCTTCTACATGAGATATAAAACTATCGTTCATTTCCAGTCTCTGAGAAAGCTCTAATTGTGTAATGTTGAGCTCTAAACGCTTTTTTCTAATTGAATTTATTATATGTTGTTCTATATCAGTTGCCAATTCGGGTAGATTTATTACAAAGAGCTACTATTTTTACATTCTTTTCAATGGTACATGTACCATTATTTAAATAATTTTATTATATTTGACTATCAGTTAATGATTTAGCATTAAAAGCATTGTCCTTAACAATATTTTAGTGCATACTAAATATAGACTCCCATATAAAAAGTTATCTATAACAAATGCTTTTTAGGATATTTAAAAGAGAAATTAAAATAATTGGTTTTTTCCGTTATGGGGATGGTGTAACTGTATTTGATATTCTATTTAAGAAAAAGCCAAAGAACCCAATATGATATTTTTAATTATAGGATACCCTGTTGCACTTTTTTAATTCCGGTAATCGATAATTTTAATCCTATAATTCACGCACTTCATTTTTCATGGTATCCGGCCATGCTTCTATTAATAAAGATTTAATGTTGATTCTTTCTTGTCATTACAGGGCTAGGCAATTGCATGGCTTTGATAATTTCAAGTGGTTTTAGCATTTAATAAAACAAAATCTATTATGCCACACACAAACTTTGAATTATTAAAAAATAATGATCCCGCTGCTTTGGTTAAAATTCATGCGCAATACAACAGAAGTATCTTCTGGGTGGGCAAGCGATGGCTGGATGATGAATTTGTGATAGCAACCTTGGTTCAAAATGTTTTTTTAAAACTGTGGGTTTGTAGGGATAGAATAGAAACACCAAAACATATTTACTTTTTCTTAAAGTTTGTGATGAAAAGAGAATGTATATCCTACTACAGCAAGCCCAGAAATAAGTTTTATAGAAAAATTTATTCCTTAGATAATTTCAATAATTATCAAGATTATATGGTAGGCTATAACCCAGAAAAAGTCGATACACATCTTCAAGATCAGGAATTCGAACAGCAGCAATTTGAAAAGCTCAAGAAGGTATTACCTCTCTTAAGTAACGAGAGAAAGCATCTAATAGAACTCTGTTTAAAATACGGTTTTCAATATAAAGCAATTGGTGCAGTGATGGGAAAAGGTATTACAGAGACCAGTAACGAGGTTAAAAGAGCCATAGAAGATTTAAAAACCATCATCCATCAGGGAGGTATGAAGGCAGTTATGAAAAGTCCAACTATTGGGATAAAGGTTCAAGGTGTAATGACCGAAGAACAAAAAAGAGTATTGGAGTTACGATGTAAAGAGAAACAGTCTTTTGCATTTATCGCCAATGAACTTAAACTATCCCAAAAGGAAGTCCACAAAGAATTTGTGGCTGCCTATAAGCTAATGCAAGAGCAACATAAGCAGCAATTAAAATCAGCATAGTTATGGGGAAATCAACACTTAAACTCACTCGAAAGATTCAGATACTAGTAGACCTGCCAACCAAAGAAGAGCGGAAGGAGAAACTAGACAAATTATATCAATACCAGAATCGGTGCTTTAGAGCAGCGAATATTATGATGTCTCATATGTATGTGCAGGAAATGATCAAAGACTTTTTTTACCTCTCCGAAGGAATTAAGTATAAACTAGCAGATGAGAAAAAAGATAAAGATGGTATTTTGCAGCGTTCCCGTATGAATACTACTTTCCGAGTGGTGTGTGACAAGTTTAAAGGAGAAATACCAACCGATATTCTATCGAGCTTGAACAATACCTTGTTGTCCACTTTTAACAAGAACAAATCGGATTACTGGAAAGGACTCTGCTCCCTACGAAATTTTAAAAGAGACATGGCATTTCCGTTCCCTGCGAAAACAATGAGTCGGATTTCCTATAATCCTGATAAAAAGGCATTTTGTTTCCGTTTGTTTTCCATACCGTTTAAAACATATTTAGGAAAAGACTATACTGATAAACGAAAATTATTAGAGCGTTTGGTTGAAGGAAATATGAAACTATGTACTTCAAAGATTAAATTAAAGGATGGAAAAATATTTTGGCTAGCGGTATTTGAAATTGAGAAAGAAGAGCATGCTCTTAAACCTGAAGTTATCGCAGAAGCTTCGCTTTCTCTTGAGTATCCTATAGTAGTTAAAACGGGCAAAACAAAACTTACTATTGGAAGTCGAGAAGAATTTTTATACCGAAGGCTAGCTATACAAGCCGCCTATAAAAGAACACAGGAAGGAATTACTTATTGTAAATCAGGAAAAGGGAAAAAGCGAAAATTAAAGGCTGTGGAGAAGCTTCGAGATGCAGAAACTAATTATGTATCCCATCGCTTACATTTATACAGTAGAAAACTGATTGATTTTTGTGTAAAGAATCAAGTGGGAACGCTGATTTTAATAAATCAAGAGGACAAAATCGAGATTGCTAAAAAGGAGGATTTTGTCCTTAGAAATTGGAGTTATTATGAGTTAATGACTAAAATAAAATACAAAGCCGATAAGGCAGGTATTGAGCTTATTACAGCTTGATGATTTAATTTAGAGGGTGCTTGTACACCCGTAGGGTGAGGTTTATCTAAAGCGCTCACTAAATGCTTGTAGCATATACAACGGCGTGGGCTTTCTTTATTTTTCTATACTCTGATTAGGGTAAAAAGCCCTAAATCTTACCATAACTAATACTATTTTTTGAATGGGATTTATAGGAGTTATTAAAATATTTCATGATAAGAACGTTTACCTAAAAACTCTTCATTGAAGCTAGGGAAACTTTAAAGTTCTCTCAACTACAAATTAAATAGGAAGTCTAAAAAGGCTTCTTATTCCTTTTTTACTAAAAAACACCCTAGTTTTAAAAGGCTGAGCGCATTTTTTAGTAAAAAACCTTTCGAAAACACCTAAATTCATTTCAAGAAATTTTCTTAAAATACATCTGAAATTTATATAGAACAGACATGCGAAATCATACTTTTTGCGGCAAAAAATAGCCTATTTATTAGAGATAGCGAAAGATTTGCTGCAAAAACAAAGTAAATAGTAATAATCTAAAAGATACTAAAAACGCTGAAAACTGTAATAAACAAAGGGGATTTCGAGGAAATGAAAACCAGTAACATCGCTTTAGCGTGTTACCCTCTTGCTCTACCCCCTTTCTTTTACAATCACACTTATATAGAGAATTTTTAACTGTTTTCTCATCTAATAAAACACCAAATCCCTTTTGGATATAGCTAAATTTGGTAACACTATTTTTCCTTTCTGATGATCAAGATTTCGTCATTTGAAAATTCCATCCATGCAAAGTCATAAACATAGTGGTAGGTTTTACCTTTACTATTTACATGCAAATGCGTATGGTACTTAAAAGTAAAATTCTTTTTTTCTAGCACCACCCGTTGTACTGTTATTTGCCCCTTTCTTTTACCAAGAACTTCCAAAAGAATACTTCTGTTTCTATGAAGAATGTTGTCCAGTTCCTTTACGTGGCTGTTTGTAACTTTTCTTAAGTTGACATGGTAATAATTTTTACATTTTACGGAACAGAATAATTTATCATTTCTTCCTACAACTTGTTTACTGCATATTTTGCACTTCCTTTTATCCATAGGTTATAAATAACAATTTAAAATACTGATTCTAAGTTTTTTGCACGTAGTCGTTTTTAACGGTTAAAATACAGTTATTTAAAATAGGCCTCTATTAATTATAGTCTTTTGAGCTATTTTTATATCAGAAAAATAAATATAAAAAAACAAAATTATGCAACCCGTTATATACCAACCCTTTAAAAAAGCAAAGCGTATCAAGGTTTTTATACCCTATGATATGATTGTTGTTAGAGAGTCCATAAAAAAAATGGATGGTAGCTTTTGGCACCCGCACCAAAAACTTTGGTCGGTCGTCAATACATCGCAAAATTTTGAGCAATTGAAGAGAATTTGTGGCGGAAACCATATTATTGAAAAGGATATGCGTTTTGCCCCGGTACCAAGTGTCCCCCTAAATGAAAATGCATCGGAAGCTCTTTTTGAGCTTGAAAAGGCATTGGTCTTAAAGCAGTACAGCAATTCAAGCATTCAGGTCTATAAAAAAATGTTCAGTGTTTTTTTGGGGAAATTCATGAACCGAAACTTAAGGGAGGTTACAAAAGAGGAAATTGAAGGCTTTTTGTATGAACTTATCACAAAAAGCAAGATCAGTGAAAGCTATCAAAACCAATTGATAAATGCCATAAAAGCATATTATGAACACGCCCTTAAAATGCCCAGAGAGTATTATGATATCCAACGCCCAAAAAGGGCGGTATCCATACCGAACGTATTGAGTAAAAGTGAGGTTTTGAATATCATCCAATCGCCTAAAAACATAAAGCACAGGGCCATTTTACATACCATTTATGGCAGTGGGTTGCGAATATCGGAACTTTTGAATTTACGGGTTGCAGATGTCCATTCCGACCAAGGGTATTTATTTATAAAGGACAGCAAGGGAAAAAAAGACAGGAAAACCATTTTGCCAAAACAGTTATTGGTATTATTAAGGGCTTATTATAAGGGCTATAAACCATCCTACTGGTTATTTGAAGGGCAGACTGGAGGTAAGTACAGTACAGCCAGCATACGGTCCATATTTCGAAAGGCAGTGGACGACACCAATTCCAACCCATGGGCAACAGTCCATACCTTGCGACATTCGTTTGCTACACATTGTATTGAAAACAACATAAACATTAGACATTTACAGAACATGTTGGGGCATAATTCTCCTAAAACAACAGAAATTTACACAAAAACGATTGAAATTAACAATAAGACTATAATTAGTCCATTGGATACTTTGTTAAAAAATAATATATTGCATACATAATAAATATAACTACAATTGTATGGCTATTTATTGTAGTTATACAAGTGTTGCCAACAATATGAACAAACTTATTCTTCATTTGCTAATGATAATCGGACTTTCCTCTTGTGGACAAGACCTAAAATGTTCTGACTTTAAAAACGGGAAATTCCTTATTCCTGGAGATTCAATTTATCCGATTAGTTCTATTATAATCCGCAAAGATGGACGACAAGTTGAATGGGAAAAAGTAGGTGACAGCACTCACGCAATTATAAAATATTTGGACGATTGTAACTGGATTCTGACTTATGATACGGAATTAAATGAATTGGACGAGTTGGAGCAATTAATAAACGATTCTGGCGGAGTAAAAGTTGAAGTGCTGGAAATAAAAGGTGATACTCTTTTCTACAACGGGATTTTCAAAAATGATACTTTACTTTTTGAGCAACCCGGGACGATAATAAAACTTAAATAAATACTGTTGGCAACACAGTGTATAATTAATGGCTAGGTCGAGCCTGCTTACGAAAATCCTCACGGATTTTCTATTCAGTTTTTATTTGCTAAATTAGGTGCTTAGACAACGCCACTAATTATACACAATCACGTTAGCATAAATATAAAAGAATCGATTTTTCATTCTTTCGGTCATTTAAGCTATAAACTTTGGGCACTGTTTTTAAACCAATTTTCGGCTGGCGAATAATTGACCTCTCGCCTACTTACCAATTTTTTTTCTGACTTTTCAAGTTGTTTAATATCTAAAACCTTGCGAATGATTTTTAGTATGGTTTCCGTCCGCTAGAATAAGTTTAATCCAATGACAAAAAAGTAAACCGTGCTAGATGAACTTATCTGGGCGCAAGCAAAACGTAGTAATTTTACTTTTTTGCGCTTACTTGGTTAGGCTTGTGACTGAATAAAGTAAAAATACTTATGCTAACACCGTGTATAATTAATGGCTAGGTCGAGCCTGCTTACGAAAATCCTCGCGGATTTTCTATTCAGTTTTTATTTGCTAAATTAGGTGCTGGAACACGCCACTAATCATACACAATCACGTTACCCACAAGCTGAAAACCAACCGCATATTTTAGCACTTTCGGTTTTTTCCGACACACAAATCCAACGCTTAAAACCAAAAGAGCTAAAATTTTCCCAACGCCTGAAAATTATATATTTTAGTATTTGCTTAAATAAGAAATAACCGTAACTTTGTTTTATGGAAAATAATTCTTGCATAAGACAACAAGCCGATATTGAACAAATAAATCGTTGCAAAGACACAGTTTCGGAATTAAACGAATCGTTCGACTATTTGGCGAACGGACTTTCATTAGTCGGAAATAACGTTCGACTGAAAATACTTTACCTACTCTTTCAGGAAAAAAGACTTTGTGTTTGTGATTTAAGCGACATTCTCGGAATGAACATTTCTGCTATTTCTCAACATTTGAGAAAAATGAAAGACCGAAACCTATTACAAACAGAAAGAGATGCTCAAACGATTTTTTATTCACTTACGGCTGAATACGAAAAAATGCTAAACCCATTTTTTGAGATACTTGATAAAAACAAAATTTTAGAAACGATATGAAAAGTGAAAACAAATTAATCGGTGCAGGTTTGTTAACGGCAATTACAGCTTCTTTATGTTGTATTACACCAGTTTTGGCTCTTATCGCAGGAACAAGTGGAATTGTTTCAACATTTTCTTGGATAGAACCTTTTAGACCATATTTAATTGGACTGACAATTTTAGTTCTTGGCTTTGCTTGGTATCAAAAACTTAAACCTCAAAAAGAAATAGACTGTGATTGTGAGACGGACGAAAAACCAAAATTTATTCAATCAAAAAAGTTTTTAGGTATTGTAACAGTATTTGCAATTGTAATGTTGGCTTTCCCATATTATTCTGGAATTTTTTACCCAAACACAGAAAAACAAATAATTGTAGTTGACAAATCGGACATTAAAACAACGGAATTTAAAATCAGCGGAATGACTTGTACCAGTTGCGAAGAACACGTCAATCACGAAGTAAACAAACTCAACGGAATTGTAAACTCAAAAGCGTCTTATGAAAATGGAAATGCAATCGTTGAATTTGACAAAACCAAAACCAATGAAACGGAAATTGAGAAAGCAATTAACTCAACAGGTTATAAAGTAACCGACAAAAAAGAAAATTAATGGAAACTATATTAAAATCTGAAATAACTTGTCCAAACTGCGGACATAAAAAAATGGAAGATATGCCAACAAACGCTTGTCAATTTTTCTACGAATGCGAAAATTGTAAAAAGGTTTTAAAACCAAAAGAGGGAGATTGTTGTGTTTATTGTTCTTATGGAACAGTAGCTTGTCCACCAATTCAAGAAAATAAAAGTTGTTGTTAAAAAGCCAACGCTAAAAGCCATACACATTTGCAATTCGCTTCAGCCGAAACACAAGCCAAAAATTGCAAAAGAGTATGTCTTTGCCAACGCTGAAAACCAAGCTGAACGGAATAAAGCCAGTGGGTAACAACGTATATAAAAAATAGCGGTTTAGGTGCTAAATCGAAATGAATTTTATAAATTTAAGGTCTGTGTTTAACCGAAAAGTTCGTGCAAAAAATCCGCTACTTTTCATATACAAACCCGTTAGGCACAATGCTAAAAAAAAAATGGGACTAATAAGAATACATAATAAAAAAGTGGTGTTAGCTAATGCCGATTACAAGCATAAATATTGGCCTATTTTAAGCAATCTTGTGTTCGAAAAATTCGGACCTACTCAAATAAATGAACCCAATGCAGTTCAGGAAACATTAAAAGAGTGCTTCTTTACTCTATGTAAAATTTTTGAAGAAAAACTTTCAGAAGAAAAAAGAGCTTCTTTCTATATTTTCTGCCATAATCTACACGAAGATTCAATTGATTTATGGCGATTACAAACACAGAATATCCCTTTGGGTATTAACGAAGAAGAATTTGCTTCGTCAAGAAGAGTTTTAAAAATAATATTAGAGCAATCGACTAAATTAGATTTAGTTGGAACACCTAATTTCTTTTATGAAATGAGGGAAAATTTAGAAACATATGTGGATTTACTTGAGGAACTATTATATATTGGTTCTTGGTGTCTTGTAATTAGTGAGAATACGGCAAGGAGCCAACTTTTTGAAACCTCTACAGGAATACAAGTAATTGATGATGAATTAAACATTCTAACACACCAACCTTATCCTGAATTATTCAAGTATGTTTTTTATGATATGCCTAGGCATAGTTCTAAAGTTGCACTATCTGATTCAATGATTGAGTTCAAAACTATCGTTGAGGATAATTATGGTGTTAAGTATGACGATTTAGCATCATTTATAAATCAACAACTACAATCACCTATTTATAGATTGGGACTTACAAAAATCGAACCTTTAAAAAATGAAATTTTAAAAGAACTAAAATGTGACGAAGATTTCATTAACGATTTTTATGCAGGTTTAACTGTAACAAAAGATAATTGTCTTTCAATTGAAAAGTGTTTTTTAAATAACCAATCCGAATTTCGATTTACGTATAGACCAATCCTAGAATTGAATGTTGATGGTCAGATTTACAATTTGATTGGGTATAATAAATGGCTTGAAAGTATGTCTCTTTTATCAACAAATGCTTTTCCTTTTGGACTTTATCCAACAGAATGGAAAAGACATCAAAAGATTAAAGAATTTGTCCAAAAAACGGATAACACTCACGATAAAATTTTAGAAGAACCTATAATAAATATTTTAAAAGAAAAGTCTTTTTTCAATGATTCGAATGTTGAATCATTTGAACAACCAAACGGACAGAATGTAAACATCAAAAATAGTGTTGGAGATATTGATATTTTGTTTATTGACGTTGATTTTGAGCTTATCTACGTTTGTGAATGTAAACACAATCGTTCTAGACACGATATGAATAATTGGAGAAGAGACTATTCAAATTTTAAAGAAAAATATGAAAGTCAATTAGAACGAAAAGTTGATTGGGTAACTCAAAATAAAAATATTGTAGAGACGCATTTCGAGCAAATATATCCTGAACACTTCAAAGTAAAACTTGCTGATTACGAAGTCAGAGGAATATTTATAATTAATGCACCAACAGTGTATATGTACAATGGAAAATACAGAGCAATGACAATCACAGATATCAATGACCTGTTGGAACGAAAATATAATGATGTGAAATTTGAATTTACAAATGAAAGTAATGGAGAAGTAACATTAATAGAATATCCATACTTTGATAATGTTAAAGAAAAATTAGGATAAAGCACAGTGCCTAACAACGTATATAAAAAATAGCGGTAGATGGTTATTAGAATTCAAATTCCTACTTTTAAAGACAATAGAACTATCTGAAAAGTCCGAACAAGCAAAACCGCTACTTTTCATATACAATACCGTTAGCATAAATATATAAGAATCGATTTTTCATTTTTTCAGTCATTTAAGCTATAAACTTTGGGCACTGTTTTTAAACTAATTTTCGGCTGGCGAATGATTGACTTCTCGCCTACTAACCAATTTTTTTCTGACTTTTTAAGTTGTTTAATATCTAAAACCTTTCGAATGATTTTTGGTCTGGTTTCCGTCCGTTAAAATAAGTTTAATCCAATGGCAAAAAAGTAAACCGTGCTAGATGAACTTATCTGGGTGCAAGCAAAACGTAGTAATGTTACTTTTTTGCACATACTTGGTTAGGCTTGCGACTGAATAAAGTAAAAATACTTATGCTAACACCGTTTATAATTAATGGCTAGCTCGAGCTTGCTTACGAAAATCCTCACGGATTTTCTATTCAGTTTTTATTTACTAAATTAGGTGCTTAGACAACGCCACTAATCATACACAATCACGTTAGCATAAATATATAAGAATCGATTTTTCTTTTTTTCGGTCATTTAAGTTATAAACTTTGGGCACTGTTTTTAAACCAATTTTCGGCTGGCGAATGATTGACTTCTCGCCTACTTACCATTTTTTTTCTAACTTTTTAAGTTGTTTAATATCTAAAACCTTGCGAATGATTTTTGGTCTGGTCTCCGTCCGCTAAAATAAGTTTAATCCAATGGCAAAAAAGTAAACCGTGCTAAATGAACTTATCTGGGCGCAAGCAAAACGCAGTAATTTTACTTTTTTGCGCTTACTTGGTTAGGCTTGCGACTGAATAAAGTAAAAATACTTATGCTAACACCGTGTATAATTAATGGCTAGCTCGAGCCTGCTTACGAAAATCCTCACGGATTTTCTATTCGGTTTTTATTTACTAAATTAGGTGCTTAGACAACGCCACTAATCATACACAATCACGTTGCCAGCAATGCGGACGAAATCACCAAAAGTTTCTATATAATTCAACTTTTTTATTATCTTTGTTAAAATAAAACGACAAAATAATTGAATGAAACCAAAATTTGAAGTAATTTTTCTTGAACAAGCTATTGAATTTATATCAAAATTGGATTCAAAAGCAAAAAAGAAAATCTACTATAATTTGGATAAAGCTAAACTCGAAAATGACCCAAAACTGTTTAAAAAACTGACAGATGATATTTGGGAATTTAGAACACTTTATCAAGGAATTCAATACAGACTCTTTGCGTTTTGGGACAAAACTGATAAAACCGAAACACTTGTGTTATCGACGCACGGAATGATAAAAAAAGTAAGTAAAGTTCCAAAAGCGGAAATTGAGAAAGCATTGAAAATTAGAGCTGAATATTTTGATGAATAAACTTAAAATTATGGCAACGAAAAATAAAAAAATGAAAATGATGACACTTGACCAAATGAAGGACAAGGACATTGGAAAAGTTGGAACACCAGAACGTGACAAATACGAATTTGACTTGCGAATGGAAGTTCTTGGAGATATGATAAAGTCTGTCCGAAAAGAAAGAAAATTGACCCAAGAACAACTCGGAGAATTAATCGGAGTTCAAAAATCACAAATCTCTAAATTAGAAAGAAATACTAAAAACGTAACTATCGAAACGATTTTAAAAGTATTCAGAGCATTAAAAGCAAATGTTCGATTTAGTGTTGAAATGAACGAATCGGAATTTAAAGTAGCATAAAGCACTACTGGCAACAAAGGCTATAAGTAATTGCTTGTTCTCGCCTACTTCTGAAAATCCTCGCGGATTTTCAGTTTGGTGTGTACTTGCAAAGTTAAGTGCTTAACCACGCAACTACTCATAGCCGAGACCGTTAGCATAAATATATAAGAATCGATTTTTCATTCTTTCGGTCATTTAAGCTATAAACTTTGGGCACTGTTTTTAAACCAATTTTCGGCTGGCGAATGATTGACCTCTCGCCTACTAACCATTTTTTTTCTGACTTTTTAAGTTGTTTAATATCTAAAACCTTGCGAATGATTTTTGGTCTGGTCTCCGTCCGCTAAAATAAGTTTAATCCAATGGCAAAAAAGTAAACCGTGCTAAATGAACTTATCTGGGCGCAAGCAAAGCGTAGTAATTTTACTTTTTTGCGCATACTTGGTTAGGCTTGCGACTGAATAAAGTAAAAATACTTATGCTAACACCGTTTATAATTAATGGCTAGGTCGAGCCTGCTTACGAAAATTCTCTCGGATTTTCTATTCAGTTTTTATTTACTAAATTAGGTGCTGGAACACGCCACTAATCATACACAACAACGTTACCTGCAAGCGAATCCCACCGCACAGTCAAGCACATTTTATTTTGCTCGTGCCTCACAAAATAAAAAGAGCTTGCCTTTTTCCAACGCATAATCTGAACAAAAAACAGAATTAAATTAGGAATTAATAAAAATGTCCGTAAATTTGTCCGTGTACGTAAAAACGTCCGTGAATAATTATGGCAACAATTAATTTTTATTTAGACAAACCTGACAAAAAAGGGTTTGCACCAATTCATCTACGAATAAACTGTAATGGGAGTCAGGTTAAGGTTTCGACAGGTCAAAAAATAGAAGCTAAAAAATTTGATAAATCCAAACAAAAAGCGATTGGTTTGACTACAGAATCGCACGAAATAAACCATTATTTGGATTTCTTAAGAGAAAGAGCTGACGAACTTCTACACCATTCCAACAAAAAGACTTTTAACCAAGACGAAGTTAAAAGCCTTTTAAATGAACACATAGAAAACTACAAAGAAAACAGTAATGTAAATATTGTAAAAGAACAAGTTTCACTTTACGGAAAACCGTTCACTTTTGTTGATTTATTTGCTGGAGCAGGTGGTTTTAGCGAAGGATTTTTACAAGCTGAACATAACAATAAATTCTTCGATTTTATTGTGGCTAACGATATTAACGAAAACTGTGAGTTAACTCACCTTGTTCGCTACAATCACCAATTAGGTTTAAATGCTGAATTTTTAAAACAAGATATTACTGAACCAGATTTTCTAGACAACTTATTAGAAAAAATCAATGGTAGAAAAATAGATGTTGTTTGTGGTGGACCACCTTGTCAAAGTTTTAGTCTTGCAGGAAAGCGAAAAAAATTCGACAAAAAAGATGACCTATTTTCTCATTATTTAGAAGTCATTAAGGCTTTACAACCTAAATACTTTGTGATGGAAAATGTAAAAGGCATTTTGACTAAAGAAGGTGGTAAAATAAAAGAGTTAATTCTTCAAGAAATCAACTCTATTGTTGACACTAAAGAAATTCCTCAATTAATTTCATTCATAAAAAAAGTCAGTAAAGAATCAAATTCATTTCTTTTCGATACAATAATAAAAAGAGTTGAAATCGAAAAGCTTCTGGAAAAAGACAAAGAAAATGGAAAAGCCGATTTCATCAACTTTGTGGAAAACAGATTTAAAAAGATAACACCAAAAATTGCAGACTACAAAACCAGTAAAACAGACGAAAACATTAACACAATCCGCCACGGTTTTAATCTTTTAGCACGAACCAAAGAATGGGATAAATTAAAGCGTGACATTATTAAAGAGAAAGACTTTTGTAATATCGATAGTGATAATTTCACAACTGCTTTTACTGACTTCCTTACAGAAATTGGCTCTGAAAATATTATTTCAAAAATTGAGAATTCATTTAAAAATTTAAAAGTTCCAGCCAACTATAAAAAAGATTGTGAAGATATTATTACTGCATTAAAAATTTACACCACTTCTTTTGACGAGTCAATTGAGATATTAAAAACTCATTGTAATAAAACACAAAAACAGGAATTAGAAACAATTCTTGAAAGTATTAGACTTTATAAAATAGAACAACCTTTTGTTGCTAATGCATCAAATTACGGTGTTCCGCAGAATAGAGAAAGAGTACTTTTTATTGGTTGTCGCAAAGACCAAAAATATATTTCTGAAATTCCTGCAACAGTTTCCGAAGAAGAAAAAGTTACAATTTTTGAAGCTTTACACGATTTAGACTTTATCGGCAATGACCAAGAAGCTCATCGATATGAAGAAGTTGATATTTATGCTCAATACAATGGAACAGCTAAAAAAATGGCTAAACTTTTGAAGAAGCGCAGAATTGATGGAAAACCAATTTCAAAAGGTGGAAAATCATTTGCTGAATGGTCAAAGAAAGGTAGATTGATTGAACGTTTCAAACCACAAACAAAACCATTTTACGTAAGAAATACTGAAGGTTTAGAAAACGGAGAAAAATACTTTGACATACTCAACAATCACAAAACAAGTAAGCAAAACGAAACTGTTGTTGAAAGACTTGGAGTGATTTTAAAAAATGGAGATTATAAAAAAGCACGGCCAGAACTTGAGAAATTAAATCTGTCTACAAATAAGAGAAATTACAATGTTTTAAAACCAGACGAGCAAAGTTCTACGATAATGACCATTGCTGACGATTATATTCATTACAATTCGCCAAGGTCATTAACAGTTAGAGAAATGGCACGTTTACAATCCTTTGATGATTCTTTTGTGTTTCAAGGTAAACGCTCAACAGGCGGAAATAATAGAAAAACAGAAGTGCCACAATACACTTTAGTTGGCAATGCTGTTCCGCCTTTATTAGCAAGAGCAGTAGCAAGTGAAATTTTAAAACATATCAAGTGAGAAAACTTACAGACGCAGAACAAGAAAAAATAAAATTACTGACCAAAAACCAAGTTTCTCTTACTTTAATTGAGCCAACCGAAACCGGACTAAAAAAATCCATTATGGATGCAACTGGTTCTGTTCGAAGTTTTTTGAAAAGTGAAAACATTCACGATTACGAATTACAAAAACAAGGTACTGAAAGTAAAGTGATGATTCCTGCAATCATTCATACAGGTTTTAAAACCATAAAATCACAAGCATCTTTATACAGACCTTCTACTAAAAAAGGAGACCCACGAATTTGGTTTTATAGCTTAACAAAAATTGCAGACCCAAATGATATTATTGCATTTACATATTTTGATAATCAATTTCAAGTTTTCAACTTGACAAAATTAGACATCAAAGAATTGATTAATTCTTCAATTCTAAATCCTTTTCAAGAATTAATAAATGCAATTAATACGACTGAAAATGAAGTTGCTTTTGAGCTTTTGGCTATGTTAAGAAAAATTGCAAACGCTGGCCCAATTCCTTCAATGGTTGATGCAGATACTTCTGTTGGGAGAACACTTGAAACTGCACTCGGAATTGACATTAATTCATCAAAACAGCCAGACTATAAAGGAATTGAACTTAAATCATTCAGAAATAGTAGAACAAACCGTAAAAATCTATTTGCACAAGTCCCAGATTGGAAATTAAGTAAGTTTAAAAGTTCAGCAGAAATTCTTGACAATTTTGGTTACGAACGAGAAGAAGATTTCAAGTTGTATTGCACAGTATCAGCAATAACGAGAAACTCGCAAGGCTTGAACTTAAGAATTGATACCGACATAAAACAACTGATTGAAAACTCTGACAAGCCAGAGGTTGGCGATTTTGTGGTTTGGACATTAGACAAACTACACAACCGACTAAAACTGAAACATAAAGAAACTTTTTGGGTAGAAGCGGAAAGTACTAGAATAAATGACCGAGAACATTTTCAATATAAATTGGTTGAGCATACTAAAAAGCCAATTACGTCACAATTTGACTTACTAATTGAACAAGGAATAATAACGCTTGACCATTTAATTAAAAGAAACTCGAAAGGAAAAGTGGTCGAAAAAGGTCCGCTTTTTAAAATAAAACCAAAAGGAATTGAATTACTGTTTCCACCTAGTGAAAGTTATAATTTAATCACATAGCGGAATTGCCAACGCTGAAAGCCATACACATTTACAGTCGCGCCATCCAAGCTACACCAAAACTGTAAAAGAGTATGTCTTTGCCAACGCTAGCAAGTTTGTGGAAAAACGCCAGCCAGGTAACAACGTATATAAAAAATAGCGGTTTAAGTGCTTAAACGAAAATAAATTTTATAAATTTAAGGTCAGTTATAATCCGAAAAATTAGTGTGTAAAATCCGCTACTTTTCATATACAAGACCGTTGTGCCCAATTTATGAACGATAGTTACAAAATAGAAAAACCTGCCTCTGATTTAAACTTTTTGACAATCGGAATTAAATATATTGTATTATTCATTGTCCTCTTTTTGGGAAGTTGGATTGCCATTCCTTTATTTGTTTCTAAAGGAAGAACAACTAGAGTAAACACTACTGCTGAATTTTTATTTGAAAATCCTTTGTGGTCGAGTCTCTTAATTTCAATTGGTGTTATTACTTGGTTTATTTATCGGACTATAAAAAAATATAAATTTGGAGAAGTTTTCAAAATTGATTTTAATGATTCCGACAAAAAACTGGAAGTTAAAACTGTTAACCTAGCTAATAACCAAGAAAAAGATAATTATTACGATTACAAGAATTTGAGTTTTGATTTACAAAATATTGAAGATTCTCTTTTTGGAAAACAAAGGATTTTAAAAATAAAAAATTATGACCAAACTGTTCACGAAATAAATATTGACCGAACGGCTTGGTGCAGAAATGAACGGATTGAAAAACTGATTGAAAAAATAAAAACTGGGCACAACACGGTGTATAAAACATAGCTAAATTAGACTTTCCCAGAGGTTTTTGCTTGTTTGCCGAGTCCGCCAAATTTTTAATTTGGCTTTTACGTTTGACAAGTTAAAAACAAAATTAAAAATTTAGCTCTGTTTTAGCCTTATAAATATTACCTTTTTACACGCTACGTTCCATACACAACAACGTTGGCAACAAGCTAAAGAAACAGAAGGATTAGCATTAATGGTAATGCGCAGGCATAAACATAAGTTTTGAAAAGAATTTAAGTTACTGCCTGTGAAGTTGGTTCGATTCCAGCATCCTTCACAAACAACTATTATGATTGTAAGAACTAATGCCTTTAACACTTTACAAAGACAAGTACAAGAAACGTTTGATTTTGCAGTAGTAGTCTGCCATTCTGTTCCTGCATTAAAATTGCAAATGAACTTGTTAGATAAAGGAACGATTAATAAACTACCAACACCTGATTATTTTACTTTAAATAATACAACTGAATTAAGAGCACAAGCAAATGGTTATAAGGAAAAACTTGCAACCTACTTATTCTTAAGTTCATTTTCATTTTTTGAAAATTATTTCGGAACAGTATTAAAAGAGATTTTTGACTTAAATACAACAATACCAGATAATATATCTCTCAAAAAAAGTTTAGATGAAAATACTGACACCAGAGGTAAAAGAGCTTTAAAAGGAACATTTGATAAAAAGAAACTTCAGAGATATAAAAAGTTTTCGGACGAACTTAAAGCTAATGGCTATATTTCCCCAGACGAACTTTTAAAAATTGTGGCGTTCAATAACTTATACAAAACTGTGGAGAATTTAAAAGCTAATGAAATTCCCGATTTTTTGATTTCTCACTTTAAAATCGACATTACTGATGACGAAAAAACAAAATTCGGAACATATCGACAGTTAAGGAATGATATTGCACACGGAGATAATCCAAATTTGGATTTGAGAAAAGTTAAAGAGGCGAATGCATTTTTAAGACTTTTGGCTTCTAAAATTGATGATTATTTGTCTGAACATTATATAAAATTAAACAACTATACGGAATAAAGCCAGTTGCCAACAACGTATATAGCTCATAGCTAGCTAGTTGCTTAATTCAAAGTTAAGACATATTTGGAAAGTCGCCAAATTTTTTAATTTGGCTTATTGATAAAAAAGATAATAAGAAAAATTAAAAAATTCGGCTCGTGCTTAATCCGAAAATATTTTCATAATTTGCACGCTACGAGCCATATGTGTGCCGAGAGTAACGAACGGCTGAAATTCGTTACGTAACTGTTTATAAGATGGTGGAACCGCCTGTGCTGAGCGCAGTCGAAGTGACCCACCGGTGCTGTTCTACAGGGGAGAGCATCAAACCCCCATAAGGTGCTTTGGTAAAGAGTCAAGGTATTGAGCGTTATGGAAACGACTGTGCCATGAGCGTGGTCAGGTATGAATAAAGGAGATGAATGCAAATGAACCTCTGATGAAGTGTCGAGAAAGTGCAACCTTCTGTCAAAAGTGTTTGAAGTATGACAAACATGATAAGTTTAGCGGTTACCTGTTTACTGGCTAAGCGGCAGGCGTCATTTAGGAGGCATGACCTTTATTCGGGCTTATAAGCGGAACTCGGGAACCTGCTCCAAGATGCAAAGTGAAAAGTACAATAGCGCAAACTAGAGGCTAAATAGCGATGCTTGGTTCAGGGACGGACCAGTCTGTAGTAGTTATGAAAGTTTTGTAATGAAACTGGAGCAAAGGGACTGGCTTATACAGTTTATCAATTTTTACAACTCGTAAGAGGATGATTCAATTTGAGAAGACAAAATCAGTGCCTATTACCAAAGAAATGGTATGGGAAGCCTGCTTGCAGGTAAAGCGAAAAGGAAAAAGCGCAGGGATAGATAATCTAAGCATGTCAGATTATGACAAACAAAGACATCGACACTTGTATAAGGTCTGGAACCGCTTAGCCTCTGGTAGTTATTACCCATCACCAGTCCTACAAGTTGAAATACCAAAGAAGAACGGCTCCATTCGCCAATTAGGGATTCCAACCATTAGCGATAGAATAGCCCAAACGGTGATAAGAAATCAAATAGAAGAAAGACTGGAAATAATCTTTCATCCAGAATCCTATGGTTATCGACCTAAACGCAGTGCTCATCAAGCACTTGAACAGGTACGCAAAAACTGCTGGAAATATGATTGGGTGATTGATTTAGACATCAAGAATTTCTTTGATGATATCGACCATGACAAGTTGCTTAAAGCGCTAAAGAAACATGTTGAGGAAAAGTGGGTGCTTAAATACATCGAAAGATGGCTCAAAGCTCCACTTCAAACCCAAAAAGGTGAAATCGTAGCAAGAACAAAAGGCACACCACAAGGTGGGGTGATAAGTCCACTATTAGCCAATCTGTTTCTGCATTACACCTTAGATGTTTGGTATGGAAGAATGAAGCCTGCAATTGAATTTGTACGCTATGCAGATGATATTATAATTCATTGTCAGACACAAAAAGAAGCAGAGCAAATTTTGCAAAGCATAAAAGTAAGACTGGAATCTTGTGGATTAATATTGCATCCTGATAAAACAAAAATTGTGTATTGTAAGGATTTTAGAAGGCAAGAAAAGTATGAAAAAGTAAAATTTGACTTTTTAGGATATACATTTCAGCCACGCAGCTCAAAATCGAAGAAATCAGGGAAGCTGTTTCTAGGGTTTGACTGTGCAATCAGCATCCAATCACGCTCACGAATATTTGAAGTGATTAGGAAGATGAAAATTCCAAGAAAGCAATGTGATAGTATTGTAGGTATAGCACATTATTTAAATCCTAAACTTAGAGGGTGGATACGTTACTTTGGTAAATACCGAGGTTATAGTCTGTCCAAGGTGTTTTATGTACTTCGTATAAAACTAGTAAGATGGGCAAGATATCGCTATAAACGGTATAGAAATAATCTAACAAATGCTTATAGATGGTTGGACAGGGTTAGAAAACAATTTCCTAGTCTGTTTTATCACTGGTATGTTGGATATTTGAATTAAGTGTATAGATTTGTATAAGAAGAGCCGTATGATGGGAGACTATCACGTACGGTTCCTTGAGAGGCTCGGGGTGAAACTCCCCTTGTCTACTCGACACAAACACGTTGTAAAACATTTTGAGAAAAATTCTGTACATATTAATAATATTCTGTTTCGGATTTAAATGCGCTGATAAAAATTGCGATTTGAATGACGGAAAATATAAGGTAATTTATGACAAAGAATTTTCTGCCTATCCAAAATTTGAGTTTGAAATTGACGGACAATACTTAACCGAAATAAACTCTGAATTGAATCGAAAATACGAGATTGAAAAACTTGATCAAAGTTCTTTTAGACTAAAGTCATTGAATAAGGAAACGGATTCTTTGACGGAATTCCAAAAAACTTTAATGTCGCAAGGAAAACCATATTATGAGATTACGGATTGTAAAAATGATACAATTAATTTTACGATGCGTGTGAATTTACACGTGATTTCACATTCTGGAAAATTTGTACGTATAAAATGAAAAAAAACGTTTTGACAATCATTTTGACATTAATTGGCTTTTTGACTTTTGGACAAGAAACTGAACTGAATACGATTGAAAAAAATGAATTGGACAGTATTTATGTTAAAGCCTTAAATACAAGATTTGACCTTTTACTTTCTAGTGGTTGGAAATACATTGAACCAAATGAAATTGGACAACGGATTTCTAAACTAAACGTATCTGACCAATACAAATTCTTGACCAATGAGGAACTGATTGAATTATCGATTAAAGAAAAAAAGACAGTCAAGATTATCCGTCTAACTCACAAAATAATCGGAATTGACACAGTTGACGTGAATTTTGGAATTGTAAATGTTACTGGAAAGAGGAAAATTCATTTCAACAATGGACTGAAATTTAAAAAGGCGGATTTTGCATTAGAATGTGGCGGAACAAATGGGTACGTTCCTGATATGAGATTTGTATTCGACAGAAAGAAAAACAATTGGGTATTAATAGATGGAAAATATAAAATACAGAGTGAATAAAAAACGTTTTACAATAACTAAGCGTTCGTGTGGTCGGTACGACCAAACATGAACGCCGTGTTGACTGAACCGGTAGTTGATCGGTTAGCCTACTATGGGGATTGGTTTATTTTTTAAGAGGAGTTTAAGGGGGTGTTCCAGATTTATTTTTATTTCGTATGTCACTCAACAATCGTTTTTCTGCCTTTTCAAGATAGCTAAATCAAGTATTCATGTTTTACAAAGTTTTTTTCTTTCATTAATTTAAAATTTAGCCAATAGCTGCCTGTTACGTGCTTGGCAACGTTATTTTATTGAGGGGTATGTAACTGATCTATCCAGTATTTTGGCGGACCTCGAGCTGTAAATGTTGTAATGGTTATTAAGTGTCCTTGTCGGCATTTAGGGCATATATTGTGTAATAACGGTGGTTTTTCTTTTAACCTTACAGGATCAAGCGTTTTCTTTAATTCAGCTAAATTTTGCCTTTTATGATAAGAGCTCAGCATACCATAATGTCTGATACGGACAAAACCTTTGGGCAGTATGTGTAAAGCAAAACGTCTGATGAACTCGGCATCTGGTAAGCACATTGAAGAGCGTTTGCCGCCATGCCGGTAATCTTTCATCGAAAAGGTCACAGAACCATTCCCGACATCCTGTATGCGATGGTTACTAATGGCTATTTTATGGGTGTAGCGCCCTAAGTATACCTTAGTCCTCTGTATGTTTATCCCTAGAAAAATTCAAATGCTATTTACTGAATTACAATCACTTAATTTATCAGTTACAAAAAACTAATTTATTTTATTGTTTTATTCAAAAACCTCATTATATTTGCACCGCTTTACAGATAAAGCAATACAAAAAGAAAGTTCTTTATTAGATGAGTTACTTATTCGGTTACCTGAATATTTTAAATTAGGATAACTCATTGATTTTAAACAATATACTGTTGGGTTCAGGCAGGCTGCCACCCCGACTTTAACAAGTTATATTTTAACATAATTAAAGGGTAATTATATGGTTTTCATATAGTTGCCCTTTCTTTTTTGCTCAAATTTTAACAAACAGTGTTAAATTTTATGTGAGTTCACCGTGAGTTCACTGGGAATTTGTGAGTTTATCGTGAGTTATTTTTTTGTATTTTTAGCTTACCGATACTCCATAATTGCGTATTGGTAGTTTGACTTTCGCCTTAATTAATTGTTTCATTAAAATAACATAACGATGCGTACCAGTCAAACCTTTTCCATTTCTTTTTTTATTCGCAAAAAGAAAAAGCAACCAGCCTTAGCCCTCCTCTATGCCCGAATCACCGTTAACGGTAAATCATTAGAAATAAGTTTAAAACGAACTATTCCGGTAGACAAGTGGAACCAATCAGCCAGTAAACTTACCGGTAACACTTCTGAAAGTCGGCAGATCAATAAAAAGATTGATGAAACCAAAGCGCAATTATATAAAACCTATGATAGCCTTTTAAAAGAAGGACTGCTGGTAACCACACAAACAGTCAAAGCTAGATACCTGGGTAGTGACCAGCAACATTATACGCTTACCTATTTGATTAACTATCACAAAGAAAAGATGGATAAGGTGTTAAAATATGGTACCATGAAAAATTATACGACTACGGAAAATTACCTAAAAGATTATTTAAAAGCCCAGCATCATACTTCAGATGTTTATCTAAAGCAAATTGATTACCAGTTTACCCTGGGATTTGAAAGTTATTTACGTGTTTTGCCGGGCCTTCAAAATAATGGAGTAATGAAGCATATGGAGCGGTTCAAAAAACTAATGCGCCTGGCCGAACATTTAGATTGGATTGAAAAGAACCCCACCAAAAGGTTCAAGCTACGCTTTGATCAGGTGGATATGGTTTATTTAAACAAGACCGAGCTGGAAAAGATCAAAAACGAAGAGTTTGAAAAACCGGTATTAACTATTAACCGGGATATTTTTGTTTTTGCCTGTTATACCGGGCTGGCTTATGCTGATGCCAAAGCCTTAAATAAAAACAATTTGCAAATTGGAGTGGATGGCAATAAATGGATTTATACCCGAAGGAGTAAAACGAATACTGCTGTGAGAGTTCCATTACTCGCAGAGGCGGAACGAATTCTAAAAAGATATAAGACTCATCCTAAAATAGACGGAACGGAAAAATTGCTACCGGTTTATTCCAACCAGAAAACCAACCAGTATTTAAAAGAAATAGCTAAAGAGGTGAAAATAAAAAAACAACTGAGTTTTCATACCGCCAGGCATACTTTTGCCACAACGATAACTTTAGCTAATGGCGTTCCCATAGAAACAGTTTCCAAGCTTTTAGGCCATACCAAATTATCCACTACACAGATCTATGCACGAGTAATTGATTCTAAAATTTCTAATGATATTGATAATTTAAGAGAAAAGTTGAACGATGAAAAAACAGAAATGGTAACAGACCGTACCTTTTATTTATAAACCTTTATTAATAGAGACTTTGTAATAGTCTTGTTTCAAGGTCACCAATTCGGATTCAAGTTTTTTGTTCAAATTTTGTTTTCAAATACTGAAGAAAGTAGAAACTACTTCTAAAATAGCTTATATCTTTATTTGTCGCAGAATTTCTTCGAAACTGGGTGGATCATTTCAGGTCTAGGAATTTTGATCAACCTATTAATAAAAATTAACCTATTTGATATCCTTAAAATCCTTTGTTTTTTCCATTTTAGCTTCTATTTACCGGAAGCCGTTGAGAGCAAAGTATTTGGTCATAAATTTATCACCAATCCAAATTTATCTTTTAAAAAACTTTTGTCCGTTATACTGAGAAACTTTGGGGGCTTTGATTCAGCTGTTATTGTTTTGGTTGCCGATCATATTTTTTTATTTGCCAATGGATTTTGAGATCGAACTGAAGCGAAGAAGATATTGCTCAGCCAGTATTTCTACAGAATTAATTTCTTAATTTGTATTTATTATGAAATTACTGATTGTAGAAGATGAACCGTACCTGTTAAAAAGCCTTGAGGATTTCGCGGCCAAAGAAGGCTATTTATATGATTCGGCAGGCAACTTTCAAACAGCCCAAGAACGTGTTTATTTATACGATTATGACTGTCTAATTCTAGACATTAATTTACCGGATGGCAGTGGGTTCGAAATTCTTGAAATTCTTAAAAAAGAAGATAAGACTGATGGTGTTATTATTCTTTCTGCAAGAGATTCCCTAGATGATAAGTTAACTGGCCTCGAATTAGGAGCTGATGATTACCTGATAAAACCATTTTATTTTTCAGAACTTAATGCCCGGATAAAAGCCGTCATTCGTAGGAAACAGTTTAAAACCAATAAGCCTATCCGCTTTGCCAATATGGTAATAGATCTAGGCCAATACCTAGTGAGAATAGATAACTTTTCTACGCCAATCTCATTTACTAAAAAAGAATATGCTATACTCATCCACCTCATTAACAATAATAAACGTATTATTTCTAAAATGGCGCTCGCAGAGTACGTATGGGGTGATTATGTAGATGAGGCCCAGAGTTTTGATTTTTTGTTTTCTCAGATTAAGAACCTCAAACGAAAGCTGAAAGATGCCGGGGCACAAGTAGAAATAAATAACATCTATGGGGTAGGTTATCAAATTCAGGCTTTATGAAGCTGCTTACCTACACATCCCGCCTTCAAATGCTGTATTTCCTCGTCTTGTTCGGGATTTTTTCGATATTGTTTTATTTGGTACTTAGCTGGAATGTACTTCAAAATGTAGATGAAGTGTTGAACAACCGCAAAGTCAACTTGCTAGCTTATCTAGAAGAAAATCCTGAAGCTCCTTTTAAAGAGGATAACCCACTAGACGATTTTACCTTTTTTCCTGTTGAAAAGAAGGTGTTTCAGGAAAGCTATGAAAGCTACACTGACACTCTTATTTATGAGCCTGTTGATGATGAGTTTGATGAGTACCGAAAGCTTACAGCTTATGTGAAATTACACAATAATAACTACCGGCTGGAAATTATAAAGCCACATCTGGAAGCGGGAGAAATGATAGGTACCATTGCCATTACACTCGGCAGCCTATTTATGGGCTTGGCGCTTTCTTTTTACTTAACCCAACGTATTATCTCCAAAAAAATATGGAAATCGTTTTTTGAAATGCTCGAAAGGCTCCGGCTCTTGCGCTTTGATAAAGAGAAAATGCCCGAATTACCATCTACAAATATTGATGAGTTCCGGATGCTGAATGAAGCTGTGAATGAGCTGGTCCGAAAAAATACTGAAGTCTTTCAAAGCCAAAAGCAATTTATTGAAAACGCTTCACATGAAATGCAAACGCCCTTGTCCATTATCCAGTCAAGGCTGGAAGCACTCATTGGGCAGGCTGAACTTTCAAAGAAGCAGGCGGAAATTATTGAAGGCATTATCGGTTCAACACAACGCTTAAAAAAACTGAGTAAAACTCTGTTGCTCTTATCTAAAATCGAAAACCGGCAGTTTATCCTTTCGGAACAGGTTGATATTCAAACAATTTTATGCCGATCCATGGAATTTTATGAAGAACATAAAGCCGCCTTGAATATATCGGTGAAAGCCGAAACACGAGATAGTTTGAAAGTGCAGGGAAATATTATGCTTACGGAGATACTGATACAGAACCTACTTAAAAACGCCTTTCTGCATAATATTGAGAATGGAATGGTAAGCGTTCAAATAATGGAAAACAAGCTCATTATTGCCAATACCGGGCAAAAGCAAGAAATAGGAAAAGTATTTGAGAAGGATAAATTGTTCAACCGTTTTTACAAACAATCCAGGAATCCCAATACTTGGGGGTTGGGATTAGCCATTGCTCTAAAGGTAGCTGAAACGAGTGGATGGGGACTTCATTATTATAAAGAAGAAGGATTGCACATTTTTGAAGTGAATTTCGGGTAACCAATCAGCTTCCCAAATTTCTACAGATTCCATTCATATACTTGCATTTAATAAAATCATGAAACTATAATGAACAGAGCCGGGAACCAAATCATTCTTATTTTGCTTTTATCCTTTTTAACCCCTAAAATTGTTTTTTCACAGGTAGAAAATAAAGAAACAAATTATCCTAAGATAAAAAACTATTTTAGTATTATGCATCCTATTGCCACTATAACAAAAGACGGGAATCACTTTAATTTTGATGGCAGTTATACAGTAGGCTTTCCAGTTGGTATAAATTTTCTTCAGAGCGACAAAATAGCTTACAGTATCGAGTTTGCACCTATGATTTCTTTTAATGATCGTGCGAGTAGGGTAACCGGATTACTTTTTCACCCAGGTGTTATCTACCGAAACATTGGAGGTTTTAATTTTTTAACCAGGCTTGCATTCAATACCAACGGCCGTTATGGTTAGACCTATAATTAAAAAGGAAAAAGTAACTTATTTCCTCGCTACGCCCATTCCGTTTAGATTCGGCAATGATTTACCTTTTTCAGTAACTTTTGGTTTTCAAGTTGGAATAGCATTTTAATCATATAAAAGAAAAAATTATGGACAGAAAAGATTTTTTAAGGAACTCAGCAATTTTAGGTGGAGCAACCATACTCCCTACTAACAATGTATTTTCGCAGAATGTGACTGAAAATGGAATAGATAAGTTGGTCGACAAAAACGGTAACTTTATCCAGAAATCACTTCCTTACAACAAAACATTTTTGGAACCACATATGGACGAAGAAACCCTTCACTTACACTATGAGTTTCATCATGGTGGAGCAGTTAAAGGTGCAAACAAAGATTTGATTAAAATAAAAGAACACCTAAAATCAGGAGATTTAGACCAGGTTGATTTGTGGACACGCAAACTGGCGTATCATTTTTCAAGCCACGTGCTACATACCATTTTCTGGACAAACCTTTCCAATAAAAAAACACAGCCCAAAGCAGAACTATTGAAACAGATAGAAAAAGATTTCGGCTCATTTGAAAAGCTCCAGGTATATATAGCAAAAGTATCTAAAGGCGTAGAAGGAAGCGGCTGGGGTATTTTGGGTTATCAACCCTTTTCCCGATCGCTAACCATCTTGCAATGTGAGAATCATCAGAAACTGACCCAGTGGGGCGTGATTCCGTTATTGGTTATTGATGTGTGGGAACATGCATATTATTTGAAACACAAAAATAAAAGAGGGGATTTTGTCGATACGATTTTAAATATCATTAATTGGGATAATGTAGCAGAACGATATAATAAGGCCATAAAAATTGTTTAATGGAGCAATTACCCTTTAAAGAAGCCATAAAAGTATGGATTAGAGTAGCCATTTATAGCTTTGGTGGACCTGCCGGGCAGATTGCGGTGATGCATAAAATTCTGGTCGAAGAAAAAAAATGGATAAGTGAGGACCGCTTTTTACATGCGCTCAATTACTGTATGCTGCTGCCTGGGCCGGAAGCCCAGCAGCTGGCCACGTATATTGGGTGGTTGCTGCATAGGACGAAAGGGGGGGTAACTGCAGGTATTTTATTTGTAATACCTGGATTTGTTTCAATACTAATTCTCAGTATTCTTTACGCTGCTTACAGAGATGTTGGTATTGTCGAAGCTATATTCTTCGGTATTAAACCTGCCGTCTTAGCCATAGTTGTTGGAGCCGTCATTAAAATAGGTAAAAAGGCCATCAAAAATGAGCTCATGTTTGTTTTGGCGGCTTTGGCCTTTATAGCTATATTTTTCTTTGAGGTAGATTTTCCTTATATAATAATAGCAGCGGGATTGACAGGTTTTATTGGCGGAAAACTTTGGGAAGAAAAATTCCATGTCATTAAAGGGCATAGATTAGCTGAAGAACATAAAGACAAGGACAATAATGAAAATACATTGATTGACAGCAAAATACAACCTGTAAAGCCGTCTTTAAAAAAAACATTCAAGACTATTTTTATTTTCCTAACGCTATGGTCTTTACCACTATTGATCCTTGGACTGGTGATTGGGGTCGAAAACATTTTCTTCTCGGAAGGCTTATTTTTCAGTAAAACGGCCGTTCTAACTTTCGGAGGGGCTTATGCTGTATTAGCCTATATCGCTCAAAAAGCGGTTGAAGATTATGGCTGGTTACAATCCGGTGAAATGTTGGATGGACTGGGTATGGCCGAAACTACGCCGGGTCCGCTGATACAGGTGGTACAGTTCGTAGGCTTCATGGGGGCCTATAGATTAAGCGGCTCTCTCGATCCTCTAACAGCTGGAATTTTAGCTTCCCTGATGGTTACCTGGGTTACCTTTGTACCTTGCTTTCTATTCATTTTTACAGGCGCTCCTTATATAGAATACCTACGGGGCAATAAAAGTTTAACCACTGCACTATCAGGAATTACAGCTGCCGTAGTAGGGGTTGTACTTAATCTGGGTGTCTGGTTTGCAATCCACACCCTTTTCTCTGAGGTTAACGAAAAATATCTGTACGGAGCAAGGTGGTTGATTCCCGAATGGAGCACAGTTAATATTGGATCATTAATTATTGCTCTAATAGCCTCTTTTGTATATTTCATTTTGAAATGGGATATGTTGAAAACTATCCTGATCAGTGTTTTATCAGGTATCATCTATTTCTTCATATTTAAGGAATTAGGTTGATTATGTGCTGTAACCCTATTGTCGATAACAGCATGATAACAAAGGATATGGCACTTACGGTATGTTTAAAAGGTGTAACCGGCAATCACGACAAGGGCGGCGGTTTATGGATAAAACAATTATTATGTAGTACGGGCAAATCCACTCGAGGATAACGTGGTGTGTACAAAGTAGAAGATGGCTAACGCAGAGATTTGCCCCTTGTAGGAAAAGGAAAAACCTATGGCTTAGATGTTGCCGCTCTAGGTGATAACTGGAAGAGCCTGGAATTAATATTAAAAGTGATGATTTACCATTTATTTGAACAATAAGGAGTATTTAAAGTTAAAGATACCACCCTCACTAAAGCTGGTAAGGTGGGTTTATGGACCAAAGAAGATGCTGTAACTTACTTTGATGATTTCAGTATAAAAACATTAGATTGATTAGAAGAATTTAAATAATAAAACAAACATATTATGAAAAGTAAATACGTATTGATTTCAACAGTTTTTTTATTGCTTTCGTGCAATGGCCATGACGGTAAAAAAGAGAATGCTGACAGTTCTCGCCCATCTTCTGAAAAACAAAAGGAGATAGAACAACAGGAAGATATGGAACGGCATCCCCTGAATATTACAGCTATCCGGGAGGTTATTGGCATTAAGGGCACGGAAAACAATGGGGAATATAAAGTAGTAGTTCCCCAAAATGATCTAGAGATAATGGTTGATGGTTTTAAAATCATCCCCCCGATGGGACTAGGCAGCTGGGCAGCATTTTCTGCGATTAAAGAGGGAGCAATGGTCATGGGCGATATAGTGGTGACTGAAGATGATTTGTGGCCGGTACAACAGGAAGTAATAAGACAGGGATTGACTATTACCGCCATCCATAATCATTTTGTGAGGAATAATCCCAATGTCATGTACATGCATATTGGAGGTATGGGTGAAGAAGGAGTACTTGCAGAAAAAGTAAAAGCTTTATTCGATAAGGTTGTGGAAGTGCGTGGTGGGAATCCTGCAGCTTCCGAACCTAGTGAAGTCGAGAATACGCTGGATACTGATAGAATAGATAATATTATAGGACATTCAGGTAATCTTAACAATGGAGTTTATAAGATTACAATAGGGAGGCCAGATGTTGATCTTAGGGAGCACGGAGCTCCTGTTAGTACTTTTATGGGATTTAATACCTGGGCCAGCTGGCAGGGGACTCCAGAAAAAGCTGCTGTTGCAGGAGATTTCACCATGCTTGCCGATGAAATTGCCCCTGTTATAAAAGCCCTTGTAGAAAACGGTATTGAAGTAGTGGCAGTACATAATCACATGGTGTATGAAGAACCAAGAATATTCTTTTTACATTATTGGGGTGTGGGCCCAGCCGAGAAACTCGCCCACGGTCTGAAAACGGCTCTTAACCAGACCGGGGTGGTGAGCAAAAATGAATAATTAAATTCATTTTTAATTTAGCGAGGTATTTTAAATGAATGAGAGAGGAGACACGGGATTAATTTCCGTTACCTCTTTCCACGTAAAAATACCTACGGTTCTCGTATACTGTAATTTTTCTATTTATTCTGAATTTCCTCTAACCATTGCCAAGAGGTGGATGTCCTGTCTGGAACTTGCCGAAATAAAACTTTATGTGAGCTTTTTAATAATCCCTTGAATAAAATAGACCTATGAGTAACCCAGGCGAAATTTTCGTTATCTTTAAAAGAAAAGGATAATTATATGTCTATATACGATTACCCTTTAAAATGTTGAAATTTTCTTTAACGAAAAGGATGTTGAACTCCTATTAAATTAAAAGGTCTTAAAACCTGATTTTCCATCTGATGCCGTTCCGGAGATAACTAACAAGGGCTTTTATCAAATAAGTATCAGCCCGAAGCTTTGAATAGCGTATAATTCGTTCCTATCAGTTCGGTCACAGTTTATTATTATGGGGAAGTATTCCCCGATAGAAAGTTAACAATTACAGAAACTCACTAACATATATATAATTCCTAAATAAGTGTGTTCGTAAAACTAAGGGGGAATAGCAAGAGGGTAACACGCGAAGCGATGTTACAGATCATTAATACATTGAAATTCAATAAATTACGAATTTAAATCCTATCATTTTTCACGTATTTTGCGACAAATGCACTCGCAACCCCCGTAAATAGGTGGTTTTTTGCGACAAATTTCACGGAAAACTGAAATTCAAACCCACTTACCACTTTTACCTCCACTTCGCAAAAGCTCCATTTCAGCAAAAGAGGTTTATTACAATTTGTCTTAGACACGAGCCAAAAAGCTTAAAATATTAAAAGAATACGATCGAAAAAGCTTTTTGACTCAAGTCCGCTAGGCGGTAACTAAAATTCACCGATCAGGTTTTCAGAATTATTTAAAAATCCTTCCTACATCACCTTACCTTTCGATGCAAAAATCAAGCTTAAAAATTAACCGGAGCGCATAAACCGCTTTGCTATTTATAGCTCCTCTATAATTTTAAAACTGAATGAAGTAGCATCAAAAGGTAATGCGATGGCGCTGGAAGAAGTAAATAAAATTGAGAATAAACCATTTCATCCTGATCTCACTATTTTTTCTTTTCGCCGGCAAAAGGAAAATGCTCCAGATGAAAAAAGTAAATTGGTTTTTGTTCTAAACTTTCCGGATTGACCAGATTCGATGCAAAATCTTTGATTTTTTTGGAGTCGGATCTTTTACTTCCTCAATAAATTAGACAGGATTCATAATCTAATTATTTGTATATTTGATTAGGTCAGAATATCAAACTGCACCAATACGTTCTATTTAAATTGTGAGTTAATCGTGAGTTCAAAAAACTAGAACTGCGTGAAACCATACAAATACTGGGGTTTTCAGCGTTTTAAAAGCGTTCTGCCACCCCGACAATTACGGTGTCAATAGACACCAAAATATAGCTAATCTTATGAAAATCAAGGATTTTCATTTTTCTTGAAATCATAAGATTGGCTTTAATATCAATTCAAAGGTTACCTATTCGGTTAGCTAAATTGTTACCAGAATTTTCACTACATTGGTAATTCAATAGACTTGACTTTCGCAGCGATTTGACTTTCGTAAACAAATCGATTATTCACTTAAAGCGAGAGTTTATGCAGACTTCCAAGACTTTTACCATTCATTTTTGGCTAAGTATGGCCAAGAAAAAAGATGATTTTGCACCCATTTATGCCCGTATCACGGTCGATGGAAAACGTGCCGAAATCAGTTTAAAACGATCTACATCGGTTACCTATTGGGATACCCGTTCCAAGAGGTCAACGCTAAGGACTTCCGATGGAAAGTCCTTAAACGTTTACCTCGACCAGGTGTACTCTGATTTATTGGAATGCCACAAACAGCTTCTGGGCGAATCCAAATACGTTACCGCCCAGGCCATCAAAGCCCGATATCTTGGGGAAGATGAACAGCACAAAACGCTGCTTCAACTGGTTTCCTATCACAATAAGAATATGGTTTCGGTGCTCAAACCTGGCACCTTGAAAAATTACTTTACTACGGAACGCTATATCAAACGGTATCTGAAGCACAAACTAAAGACCAATGACATTTTCCTGAAACAATTGTCCTATAAATTCATCATTGATTTTGAACAGTTCCTGCGTAACGGAAAATCTATAAACCGTTCCCAGCCCCTAAAGAACAATGGGGTTATGAAACATTTGGAACGCTTGAAAAAGATGATGAACCTTGCCCTTCGGTTGGAATGGATCGAGAAAGACCCTTTTGTAAGGTTTTCGCTAAAGTTCACAAAACATCAACGGGCATTTTTATCGCAATCTGAACTTGAAATTTTGGAGTCCGGTCAGCTTTCAAAAGGGATGCACCAGAAAACGAGGGACGTTTTTGTTTTTGCCTGTTATACAGGATTATCCTATATCGACGTGAAATTGCTTTGCGACGACCATATTGTAAGAGGCATCGATGGGGATTACTGGATATTTACAAAAAGGGAAAAGAACGATGAAGCGGTAAAAATCCCGCTTTTGGACAAAGCCCTTGACATCTTGAAAAAATATGACCAAGATCCTAAAAGCAAGCAAGAAAAACTGCTACCGGTATTTTCTAATCAGAAAATCAATAAATATTTGAAGGAAGTAGCTGCTATCCTAAAAATCAATAAAAAGCTTACGTTTCACGCGGCAAGACATACGTTTGCAACTACCGTGACCCTTTCCAATGGCGTGCCCATTGAGACCGTTTCAAAATTGCTGGGGCATACGAAGCTTTCGACAACGCAAATATATGCCAGGGTCATCGAACAAAAAGTGTCAACGGATATGCGTTCGTTACGCAGTAAATTAAACACCACGGACAAGGCTGAAACAAGGGTGCATTATCAATAATTCGGTTTTGAAAACAACTTTTAGGTTCTAATCCAGTCGGCACCCTTATTTATTCTCGTCAAATCCTTTGCAAATTTTGGTTTTTATGGAGCCTTAAATTTCTGCGTTAAGTCATTTTTTGTGTCGGTCAGCTGAGGCAACCAAAACCAAACCGGGGGCAAATGTAGCCACCTTCCGCCGCTGGGTCAAGGCCGGGCCCTTCGGGATGCCGAACATTTTTCTGCGAAAAATAACCGCTCATACCTTGCCCTTTCCTTTCCGTGGCTGTTAATGCCCTGTTTTGGTATTGCTCGTTGCCTTACAAGCTGCCAAAACGATTTAAAATAATGTTTAACTAAAAATTTTAATTATGGCAACAACAGTAAAACAAAACGGAACTGCAAACAAGGATAATGCATCCGTTAAAAAAGAAGTACAGAAAAAGCTTACCAATGAAGCCATTGGAAAAGCTGGTTCAACAGAAAGAACGGTAGTACCCAAAAAAGCTACCATCAGTTTGGATAACCGGATCCAAAATTTTGAAAAATTGAGGGGATTGGCCACCCAACGGGAACGGTTGACCCAAACCTTGAACGAATTGACGAAGTTCAACTACAACCAAGGGGATTCAGCTTCATTTTACATCCGGGACTCCCACAATTTGGAGTTTAAAACGACCAATACGAATCTTATCAAATTGGTCACAACACACTTGCAGTCCACTTTGGAGGAACGAAAGTCCGAAATTGAGGAACAGTTTTTACAATTTGAGCTCTAAGTTAACTTCAAACCCTTTAAACAGGAAGCCTACTCCCCAGGAGTAGGTTTTTTAATGACATAAATAGTCAAGTTTGTTAAAATAACCAATCGCAAATTCGTAAAATACCATTGGTGAAAGTGAATGCCTATATGTAATTGTAGAGATAAATTTTAAAGAAAAGAATTGATCTCCCGTAATATTAATATCTTTAACAAAATTTTTGATATATGACTATTAAATATGCGTCCCTTAATCATATAAATCATAGAGACTCTTCAATAAGAGATATTAACATTACACATAGCGACTCCTTAAAGGAATATACTGACAAGCTTTTTAAGGAAATAACGGAAAGCCCTAGAAAAAGACAGTATATATTTTCTAGTTCAAAATCAGAAGTAAGAAATGTCCTGGATGATATTGTTACAGATAACGACCGAAAAAAATCAATTAATTTGGCTGCTCAACGGCTCTTAAATAAAGAAAAAGATGCTCAACAACAACTCGACAATAAAAAATTAAAAGTTGATATTTTAAAAGGTAGTTTGTTCCAAGCATATGTTGAAATAGACGGAAAGGAAAATATTATTATTTGTAAAGCCGATCATAATGAATTTCTTGATGAAAATTCCCTTACGATTCGTAGTGGATTACCTTGGGATAAAAAGATTTTTAAAGCAGCTTTGATACATTTGAAAGATGGAATTGTTGCTGATGAAGTTGATGTCCTCGATGCTAACTTATCTAAATATTGGTGGAGAGAATTTTTAGAGCTTGAAGCTAAACATACAGATGCTTTTAATACAGAAAAATCTATGGATTTTTTTGACACCCGTGTTTTTAGCGGGATTAAAAAGAAACATCCAGCTGATTATCGCATTCTCAGAAACAGCTTCGTTGGTTACTATCGTAGGAAGGATATATTTGAAATAGAAGATTTTATAGAAACTCTTTTCTCAAATTATGAACCTGAAGATGAAAATTTAAAAATTGATCCCTTAGTTGCTAAAATTAGATCCTTACCATCTAGTTTAGGCTTCGATAGATCATTCGATATTTCAAAAAAGCACATTAAAAAAAGAATGTCAACTAGGGTCAAAGTATCTGATGCAATTGATCTATACCTAAAGACAGACGTTCCTCATTTCAGAAAAACATTACGCTCTGGTAAAACCAGTAGTGGACAAATGTATTTGCAGATTTTAACAGAAAATGAAGATGTTTATAAAGAGTTTTTGAGAAGTGAAGATGAATAGCATTTCAGAAATAGTAGGTTTTATTTTTTCAAATGGAGACGATCTTATTTGTAATGATCGCTATGAAAAGACCATTATTTCAGGAATTGTCAGGAAAAAAACATCATTAAGAAGTGAAGGGAATTTAAACAACTTTTTTAATAATATTTCTGATGAATGGAGCTTGAGAATTACGCTAAATGACGATGAAAATTTATTGACCTGTTCGAATTCTATAGATCAAAATTTTGTTAGTGAGTATAACGCGATTCAACTTCTTCAAGATGATAAATTATCCATAAAATTAGAAATTTACAAAGATTCAAAGGAGTTTAATAGAAATGTATATTGTGAAAAATCTTTCAACGAGTGGGTTGAATCTAGATCGGCGATTGAACTGTTAAAGACAATTTCTAATGATATAAAAAGAAATGGTTTTGTCAATTTTAATATGATTGAAAATAAACAGACTCATTTGTATTCAAAGCGTGTAAGAGTAAATGATTCAACCTTTGTAAACAAAAATTTTAAAACATATCCTGAATATTCAAATTTTGATCAAAATAATGAATATCCCTACATAGGAAGTGACTTTAAAGTTTTAGATCATAATTTGAGCTGTCTTTTTTTACCATCTCGTCTCACAAATTTGAGTAATTTGTTTTCAATTACGAGCCTTTTTGATGTTACCTATTTGCAGGGGAATATTTTATTTTACAAGTTAAAAGGTTATAAATTTTTTCAAGGAAAGTTACCTGTCAAGGATCTAACAAAAAACTACGACATATATTCAAAAATTAATAACTGGATTTTTGATGATAGTGCCAATATTGCTGATAAACTAGGCATATCGAAAAATATTATATCCCTTCATATTACCCCAAATAACATAGTTTTAAATGATTCAGTATTTAGTTCTATTCTTTCTGGACACAAAATTTATCTCAAAGAAAATGTATCACAATACCTTAAAGTTAGATCAAAAATAAATGATGAATTAGCAGATATTTTAAAAGAAATAAGAAATAGCCTTCAAGAATTGAGAACAAATTATCAAAAAAGTAATTTTCTCTATATATCCTTTTTTATGTCTGTTTACGTAATTAGAACCCTAATTAAAAAGGATTTTGAACAGATTTTCACCAAAGATACTACTGTGCTTTTCTTCGCTTTTATAGGAATATCCATAATATATCTTATTTACACAATTTGGTCGGTTATCACGATGAGGGATCGAATAAAAAAACACTATCAAAATGTTAAGGCAAAAAACCTTGATATAATGGAAAAATCAGACATTGAGCGAATTTTAAAAAATGACTCTGAATTTGATGATGAAATATCATATTTCAATACAAGAATAAGCGTTTATGTAATCTTATGGATTTTAACTATGGTTGTCCTTACCTTTGCTGTACTTTATTTATCCAAAGCTATCTAATTTCTATTAATTGAGATACTATTTACATTCAGCCATTGCCTTGCATTCCGCAGAAAAAAGCCTGTCCTGAGCAAAGCCGAAGAGCTCCATTCCGGGAAAAGCGCTTCATTAAAAAGGTCTTGAAAACATCTCTAAAGTTTCCGATTTCCATTCCACTTGCGCGCTCATTCCCAAGAAAAACGGGAAGCGGTCAAAACCCATTCCCATCTATAACTTTGAAGTCAAGTCTGCTTTAAGGGGAGGGTATTCAATCAATATCAACGCAAAGGTAAACCCGTAAAATACTCCCATCAAAAGCTTACGGCATAAAGCCGCTCCAACGCTCGCTATTTATTCCGTTTCCTTTTGAGCCGAGATTTTATCTTCCGTTTGGTTCTACTTAACTATTAATTGTTTAACCAAAATCAAATGTTATGTATTTATCAAATTTACAGCAAGATGAAATCTTCGTTCCATCAGAAATGAAGTCTTTGAAAAGCCTGACACAGATGGAATCTCGAAGGGGGCTTGAAAATGTCATTATCTCGAATGGCAAAATTGTCAATGTGGTATCGAACTGCTATGGCCACGTACCGAACGAACTGTTCTTCAAAAAAGCCGAAGAAATGTTGACCGATGCCGAGCTGAACTATCAGAAGCGCACGATCAATAGGGATGACCGGTCATTCATAACCGACTTTATCATCGATGACAACAGCCAATTCTCGGTAAAGAACGAAAAAGACCTGATACTGCCAATGCTGCGGTTCAAGAATTCCTATGATGGGAGCGAAAAAACTTCCGGCCATTTTGGCTTTTATCGGCAGGTATGCTCCAATGGCCTGCACGTTTCACAGGCGGAAATTGAGTTCTCCATCAAACATAGTAAGAACAATACCGACCTGATAATGCCAAGGTTAAGCAATCTGTTCGATAAGTTCTTGGATAATGAATTTTACACAATTACCAAGAAATTAGACAGGATGAGGGAATTCAAGATCATCGACACCAAAGAATTTGTGAAGGAAATTCTGGAAAGGACAAAATTGTTCCGGTACGAATGTAGTGATAAGAACAATGATCCTTCAAAGAAATCCCGTGAAGTCCTTGAAATTCTGGATAATGAAGCCCTGCTGCTCAATGAAGTCCCCAATTTATGGATAGGCTATAATGCTTTTAATCAAATGCTTCACAATACATTGAAGAAAAGCTTCTCGCAACAGGAACGGCTGGACAAAAAACTGTTCGATGCTGTCTATGAAATGGCTTAATGTCATTAAAGGTTTATCCAGTACCTTAAACTGGATTTTTTCCTGTTCTCAGGAAAAGAATTTGTTTTGAAAGTTGGCTTTGCAATCCCACTCAGCCCATTCCCCTGCATTCCGCAGAAAAAGCTCCATTCCGTGAAAAGCGCTTCATTACAAAGGTCTTGGACACAACTCCAAAGCTTCCGATTTCCATTCCACTTGCCCGCTCATTCCCGAGAAAAACCGGGAAGTGGCCAAGCTCCATTCCCATCTACAGCTTTGAAGTCAAGTCCGCTTTAAATCCTACTTCAAGAGGATAATCCGTTTTCATAAGCCGGTCAGCACATTGCCGTTGCATTTCGCGAAAGGCTGCATTCCGGGCAAAGAGCTTCCCTTCAAAGGTCTTGGACACAACTCTAAAGATTCCGATTTCCATTGCGTTAACCCTGCCTGAAAAACGGCAGGGACACTTCATTCCCAATCTACATCTTTAAAGTTAAGTCCGCTTGATAGGAATTCCATTTATCATTTAGTCCCGCTTCCTATGTTTCCATACTTCACAAAAGGCATTTAGACCTACTCCCGAGCCACCGCTGTCCCTACCCTTTTTTTGTAAGCAAAATACCAATATTTGGAAGTTAAACGGAGTGCATAACCGGTCGTGCCTCCCTTTTATAACTCCTTATTAATTCCAACTATTGAAAATGTATCAGCAACAAAAAAAGGTAACAGCGGACGGCTCTATGGGAAGTAAATCTAAACTGAATTATTATGAAATCTTACAAAAACATCAAAAAGGAAGCGGGACTAAAAAAACAAAAAAAGGAAAACGCTCTGGATATAATAAGTAAATCACTTCAAAAAAATATAAACGCAAACTATCTGAATGGTTCGGGTAGCATTTTAGTTAATCTTTAATTCTTTTATTATGAGTACTTTAAAAAATCACGTACAGTTAATCGGAAACGTTGGCCAAGAGCCACAAATCACCAACCTTGAAAGCGGTAAAAAGGTTGCCCGTCTTTCACTCGCCACGAATGAGTATTACAAAGATGCCAAAGGCGAAAAAGTCCAAAGTACCGAATGGCACACCATTGTAGCCTGGGGCAAAACTGCCGAAATCATCGAGAAATATGCCGGAAAGGGCAAAGAAATCGGGGTAACGGGAAAATTGAAATCCCGAAGCTACGAGGATAAGGACGGTATCAAAAGATATGTTACCGAAGTGGAAGCCAACGAAATCCTATTGTTGGGAACTAAGAACGGCAATAATTCAGCCGATTAACCTAAAATCAAAGAGGGTGTTTCCGTCTAAAGTTGCGCCCTCTTTTCATTATTAACTCCATAAATAGAAATCAAAATGAAAGCACAAGTTAACGAAATCAAAGCGGGATTACAACATTTTCACGGTTCGGAAACCGTGTTTCAAATCCCATTATTAAGAACCCGATACACCAACGGACTAAAATATTTGGCGGAAGCTGCGGAATGCTTTTGGCTGATAACCGATACATCTGCATTTGCCAAAACCTTGATGGACAAAAGCTATTTTGTAACCATCGACTTTAAACGGTTGCCCAAGGATAAACAGGATTATTCTGGGTATGAAGCCGAGATTACGTACAGCGATGGAAACGGGAACATTTTTGGAAAACACGGTTATTGGATAACGGATTTTCCACTTGATGAACTGCGGTTATTTTTTGTGGATAATACGTTGATGTTACCAAGCGAATATTAACCCGTTCAAAAACCTAAAAATTATGATCTACTTAAATTTTTCAGATCTGAACGGGGAAGCCCAAGAACGCCTTTTGGAAAGTTCAAAAAAGGACGTTGAGCAAAAATTTGGCGATGATATCCGAAATTACGCAAAGGAACATTGCACCAATTTTGAGGTGATGATCGAAGAGGAAGCACTACGGAATCTGTACAGTTATACCTATGTGTTCAATATCTGAAATCTGCTAAATAAGAACGGAAAGACCTTTGGAATTTCAAGGGTCTTTTTTCATTCTGTTGGCATCAATTCAATAAAAAGCCTTATCTTTATTTTGCTGAAATTCAGCATTCAATTTTACGCAGGGGTATCCATTTTTTGACTTTCGCCGATAACCCTGCCCATCGAAAAATTACATAACGGGAAATCTTTTCCCTGAAATTGGCAATTGGCATTTAGCCAAATTGTACGAAATTTTTGTCCCGCTGGGCGGGACGAAAAGGAGTAGCAAGAGGGTAACACGCGATGCGATGTTAAGCACTCCTATTCCTTGTTAATCATCTGATTTTTAAACACTTAAAAATCAATTGATTATTTGAATTTCTACAATTTGCGACAAATGCCCTGTAAGCGCCCATTTTTAGGGAAGGATTTGCGACAAATCGGCGAATTATGGACTCATTTATCGGCATTAGGTTCAAAAAGGAAACCGCCAAGCGTTTCCAGCAATTTTCAAGAACTCACTTCAAATCGCACACCGAGGCAATGGCCACGATGCTCGATTTTTTCTTCTACAACGAAATCTCGCCACGGGAAAAACTGGGTCCGACCGGGAGGACGATCGAGGCCAATTTAAAGAAACGGATCAATGCGGTAATCGCCATAATGAGGGATATGGAAAAGACCCAGACCAAACCCACCGCGGCAATGATCGAATCCCTTTTTCAGAGCGAAGAACCCAAAAAGAAACCCCTGATTTTAGAGAAGAAATTTGTGGAAGAAAAGCCGAAAGTAAAATTTCAAGAAAAACAAAACCACAACAACGAACTGTAAATTTTTGAGCTATGTATATCACGATCACACCTCAAAAACTGGGCGGGAACTATTCCCAAAGTTCGGCCGATTTTGTGGGCTATCTGGAAAAGGAAAACCAAGGTCTGGAGCAGGAAGAAATGGAGCACTTTTTCAATCAATATGGCGATGAATTTTCAGCGGAAGAAGTGGTAAAAGATATTGATGGAAATGGTGCAAAATTAAAAAAGAAAGAACCGAAATTCTATTCGATTACGGTCAGTCCGTCGAAGTATGAATTGAACCGGTTACAGAACAGCAGCGAAGACTTAAAAAAATACACCCGTGAGTTGATGAAAGATTATGTGCAATCGTTCAACCGGGAAATCAATGGGCGACCGGTAACCATCAATGATATAAAATACTATGCAAAAATTGAGCACCAACGAACCTTTAAGGGAACGGACAAACAGATCAGGGAAAACCAACCTTTTGCCGCCAAAATATTGCACCTAAAAAATGAAATCCGAAGTATTGAAAGCGGTTCGATGGAAGGAAGTGTTAGGAAACGAGAAAAAGAAATCGCAAAACTGGAACGCCAAGCGCCACACCAACAGGATGGCAAACGGATCGTCCAGGGAATGCCCAAGGCCGGAAGCCAAAGCCATATCCACATTATCGTGAGCCGGAAAGACGCTTCCAATTCGTTCAGTCTTTCGCCCGGGAGCAAATACAAAGCTTCCGAAGTAGAGATGAGGGGGAAGCAAGTCAAACGGGGCTTTGATAGGGATAAATTTTTTGACCGGGCAGAAAAGACCTTTGATAAGACTTTTGGCTATCAGCGGAACTTTGCGGAAACCTACAAGGCACGGAAGGATTTCATTAAAAACCCAAAAATCTATTTTGCCTCGTTGATGAAACTGCCCACCAACGAAAAGGCAATCGCTTTTAAACTGATGCGGGAAACGGGCATCCCGATAATGCCAAGCATCCCGACCAATCAGGCACAGCTTGCCCTAAAGGTTTTCAATAAGCTGCGCAAAGGTTTGGACGTGGCCATCAAATCAAGTTCAATCGGAATCTAAATCTTTGTTATGCAACTGGATAATCTTACAACGACACTCTTAATTATTGGCTTAATAAGCACGCTATTTTATATGCTGTACAGATTGACGCGTTATGCCTTTATTTTAAATGGGATTTTGCTTGGGATTTTGGTGTTTTACCTATCGAGTGGCAATGACTTAATCTTGATTTCATTGATTCTGGTTTGTCCGTTGATGCTAATTAATACAGGACTGTACGTTTTTCTGCACAAAACGGATGAACCTAAAAATGCCGAGAGCAAGTATCGTGTAAGCTTTGCAACGAGCAAGGGAAACTTCAAACTCGAAAACGTAAAAAGAGGGGCATCCATCATAGGATCTGCCGGAAGTGGCAAGACCGAAAGCGTGGTTTATGGTTTCCTGAAGCATTTCCAAAAAGAGGGCTTTTGCGGAATCATTCACGACTACAAAGATTTTGAACTCACGGAAATGGCCTATCCGCTTTTCAAGGATTGCGATATTCCGTTTAAGGTTATTTCCTTCGATAAAATCATCCACAGGGTAAATCCTGTTGCCCCACGGTATTTAGAGAACGAGGAAAGCGTAAACGAGGTTTCCCGGGTGCTGATCGAGAACCTTTTGGAGCAAAGGGAATCCGGCACGAGTGGCACGACCAAATTCTTCAATGATGCTGCCGAAGGACTGATCGGTGGATTGATTTGGAAGCTGAAAACCTCTTATCCTGAATTTTGTACCCTGCCTCATTTGATTGCCATCTATCAGTATTTAGATACGGACAGCCTCATCCAGTTTTTGGAAACCAATACGACATCACGGGCAATGGCAGATGCCTTTATCAGCGGTAAGGATTCTGAGAGACAGACCGCAGGGGTTAAAAGCACCTTGGCCAATGCGCTCAAGCGGATCAGCACCCAACGCATCTTTATGGCCTTATCTGCGGATGAAGTGCCACTCAATATAAATAGTTCTGAAAATCCAACTGTGATTTCGGTGGTAAACAATCCCAAATTTGAAACTTCTTATTCGCCTGTTATTGCAACCATTATCCATACGATCACCAAACAAATGAGTGTGCGAAATTCCAAACCTTCTTTTCTGTTGATGGAAGAAGCGCCTACCATACGCTTATTGAATATGCACCGCATTCCGGCAACCCTGAGGAGTTATGATATTGCTACGATTTACGTGATGCAGGACAAGATACAGAACGATATGATGTACGGGGATAAGGCAAGCAAGGCGATATTGAGCAATCTTTCCTATCAGTTTTTTGGAAAGGTCAACGACCCGGACACTGCAAAATATTATGAACGCTTTTTTGAGATTATAAAGGATCCGACCAAAAGCGTGAGCCGTGGGCATAACTTAGATTTTGATACAAGGGTTACCACTGGGGAAAAGGAAATACCCAAAATACGCGCTGATGTTTTCTTCAGATTAAAACAGGGCGAGTTTATTACCTATGCCGACGGAAAGGATAAAAAGGTACAGTTTAAATTGCAGCAGATTCAGCGAGAGCTTCCCGAGGAATCAAAGCAATTTACCCCGGCTGATTTAGAGGCTAATTTTGAACGGGTTTATAAGGAGGCGAAGTCTATATTCAAAAATTAAATCATAAATTTAACTCATTACTATTTTAGTATAATCCAATAATAAATGATATACCAAAAATGATTCATTTCTTCCAAAATTTTTAGTGTGGATAGAACTATATGTAGCTTTAAAAGTACTATGGAAATTCTGAAATTTCAGATATTGAAGCGTGTGTATCTCTGAATCTTCACTTAATATAGTATTGGCTTTTTTCGCTACAACTGTATGATCTAGCTTTATATTCTCGATAAACGCGATTTGCCCCTCAAAAGGTAACCTCAAATTTGTATGATTTCGATTGGTTACTTTTTTTATATCCCCAATATAAGCTTTGGTGTCAGATAATATTTTTATGCGTTTGCATTCTATAGCAAAATAAACCTGATTATTTTGAGACATCCATTCATCTTGAAGCCCCAACCTATCAACATAAATATCTATTTTGTCAGGTTTTTGCTTAGAATCAATTAGATCAATATACCTTTCCTGAGTCTCAGCACTAAAGTGAATTTCTTCTAATTCAGTGACCTTTTCTTTAAAAAGATGTTTGTTGACGTTGAGATAATTATCTATTAAATCAAATTTTAGAAAATCCTCGAAGGTCAGTGTACTATTCTGAGCGACCGTACTGATAGAATAAGGGGCTACTGTTTTATCCTTGACACAAATTTCATAGCATTCGCATACGTAAGAAATTATCTGCGTTATTCTTTTGTTGGTAATAGAAAAAGTATCTTTTCTATGCTGTATGAATTGGGAGGCATCAGAAATCATTAATCTCACTACTTAAGCTGTTCAACTCTGCCTGCTCAATTGTATTTCTGAATTCCGCAACATCATACCAAGCAAGGGCACGATGCCAACATTTATATTCATTTGGTTTAATGATATAAAATGAATTAGTTTCGAAGCCTTTAATATCTTTTTGAATGAAAAGGTTTTTTGAAGGGTCCTTTGTATTGGTAATCTGAGAAATACTAAGATTACTCGCCAACCTTCTAAGCACTTCTTTTTCGTTATTTTTATCTTGCGGATAAATAATTTTATCTTTGGGTTCTTTGCTCAAAAACACAAAATTCATTGCAATAAAGTGGTCTAAAGGATAAATTTCAATTTGGATAAATTCAGCATTATAAAGATCGCCCATCTCTTTCAGGTAAACTTCTGCATATTTTTTTAGAACAAGATCTCTATTTCTATAATGCTCAGGGTTAAGTTGTGTAAAATCTATTACTAAATATTGTTTGCTTTCTTGAAATTGGTATCTCGAAACATTTAAAGCATAATCTATCAAATCTTTTTCATACTCTTTAATCTCATATACTTCATTGATTAGTTTATTTATTTGAGAAAATACAGAATCGTCAAACTCAGGTTCGCCTAAATTAAATTCTGAGTAATGCTTTTTGAATGGATTCAGGAATTTATTCACCAAATTAATGAGATCATTTTTTAAACCCTTACCTGGTTCCCTATACGGTATTTTTAAAAACTCATCCACAAAACGAATAGCAGGTCTAGTTCCAACGCCCCAGGCACTAGCAATCAAAAACATATAATAGGTGGCCATTTCTGAAATAAGTAACCCATACAGAGGTTTAATAATCTCTTCATTAAGTGAAGAGATTGCAAAAGTTCCTTTTCGAAATACAGAATCTGAATCACAATAAGATATAACTGGTTTGTTCCAATTCTTACTTTGCTCTTTTAATAGAATTTTTTTTCCTTTAAAAATATCTATTTCTCTTCCACGTGCAAGATTGACGTCTGACTCTTCTAATGTGTTGGCCTTATCAACTTGGGTATAATATTCATTTATTTCGCTATTTTCAACTATTGGCATTCCAATCATATTAGGAAAAGGTTTTGCATCTTTTCCCCTCGAAATGCCGGCACCTCCATATAAAGTATCCCCATCGACCAAGTCTGATATTTTGAAAGCATTTTGTGACTCTAATCTTTTAATAAGGCCAAAATCTAAAATATTTCCATATAGCGCTACTTTAAACATCCAATCATTTTCAAGAAAATGTCTCTGAGAGATTTTCTTGTTATCATACTTCTCAATGACTAGCATTTTAAAATATTTTAAAAATGAATTAACCTTTATGCTTAAATGTTCGACAACATTTTCCAGATAATTTTTGTTATTAGCTAGGCGATAAAAAGCTATAGAAGTTGGGCTCTCTTGCTGCTCAAAAAGAGTTTGTTTTACGGGTGAAAGATCTAAAAATTTATCTAGGCAGAAAGATGTCAGGAATTTATGTTTAAATTCCCTTGTAGTGGTTGAAACATTATAGAAAATTGTACTGGTTACTATTAAAGCTGCCACAGTATCCGGTTGCATAAAATCTTGCGAACGTAATAAAAAAGATTGTGCAATTTCTAATTTGCCCGTAATCTTTCTATTATGAATTTTAGTAGAATTGATCCATTTTAAATGCTTAAGGGATTTATCCTTTTTCCAAGGAGGATTTCCTAATATGAAATTCGGTTTTTGCTTTTTGACTACTTCATTAAATTGATGGTCTAAGTCGAAACAATCTGCTTCAAATAGGTTTTCTCCCAAGAAGTTTGGGAAAGGGTATTTTTCGATATCCTTTGGACTTTGATAATCCAAAAGAGCAATATATATAGAGAAGCAGGTTACTTTTAAAGCTTCTGGATTAATATCGATTCCGTAAAGATTTTCTTTGGCAATGTTTCGAATGCGTTTGCTAAAATCCTTATTATTCTTTTTTCCTTTTAGGTCGATTTCTTTTTCAATCATCTTTCTCAAAGACTGAACTAAAAAAATACCGGAACCTACAGCTACTTCGAATATTTTACAAGAAGAAGAAGTGCTATTCGCTAAATATTTATCGACCGTATCATTTAAAACATATTCTACTAAAAAAGGAGGCGTATATACCGCTGCGTCCAATTTCCTTTTTTCTTCATCAATTAATGATTCGTAAATACCAGAGATTACTTCTACAGGAATAATTGAGAAATCAAAAATATGAAAATAATACCCCTCGAATATTGCGCCCTGTTCTTGTATTTCCCCTTTAAAAACATCCGCTAGGAATTGAGACTGTTTTGAAGTTAATTTAATATTGACTTCCTTGAATAAAACACCATTGAAATTTTTATTGAGCCTGCTGAATAAGTTATCCAGTTTAGTTGGTTCCTGTATTATTCTACTAAAACTAAGTCTTTTCTCGTCTAAGGAATTACCTCTTATTTCTTCATCATCGATTTTAACCCCTCTATCAATTAAATAACGAATAAAAATTAATCGGAGAATTAAAGAGTTCGCTTCATTTTCGGTAAGTCCATTAGGTTCATCAATTAAAATTTGCCTAACCGATCTTATATTTTGAAATAGACGCTCATTTACTCTTTTTCTATATTTGTTCTTTTTTGTAGTTTCTAAATATTCTTGTTGTAGCCATTTCCACGTAGATCCGCTTTGAAGATTCCAAAAAGAAAACCTCTCCTGTCTTTCCTCTGGACTCAAGGGGATTTCTTCAAGACTCTTTTCTTTTTTATGGTAATTCAAGGCATTATAAACCTTTACATCTTGTTTTTTAATTACAAAAATTACCGGTGAGTTATCGAAAGACCATACCTGTTTATGAATTTCTAACTCCCGATTTGATCGATCATTTTCATCGAGATAAAAAAATAGCAATAAGGGCTGCTGATTAAAAACATAATACGCATCAGGATTAATAATGTCTATTTTTTGTTTTACTTCTGGAGTAAATCCATTGAAAGGAATACCAAGTGCCTTATCCCTAAAATAGACCGCGTGGTGTTCGATTAGCCCTAATTGATTTAATATGTTTTTTAAAGGTGCGATTAGAAATTGAATTTTGTCTTTGCAAAAATAGAAGATTTAACAGACCACCCATAACATAAATTACTTTTGTTTTACCATTGACGAAAAAATTAACGACCAATTTAAAAAGGAGAAGGTCTATACTATTTCTTTCCTTAAAACGGCCCTTTCTCTCTTGGCCCTTGCTGCGTAACCTTCCATTGACCATCTACCTTTAGAAGCTTGAACAATTCAGGATTTTCCTCATAAGAGGTTGTAAACCTTACCCAAGCGGTCTTATCATCGGCAGTTTCTTCCAGCATTTTAAAATTGGAATCCCCTGATTTTCCTGCTGCCATTAAATCCTGTATCGATTTTAGACCTTCATAGCCTTCGGGGGTGGTATGTTTTTTTAGGGTGGTATTATCTTCATTGTAGAAACTTTCCACCACGATTTTTGAAGTTTCGCTCGGCGAAAGGTCTTGTTTCCCTGCACAGGACAGAAAAAATACTACTAACGAAAAAATGGCTATTCTTTTCATAATGATATTAATTTGGGTTATTGATAAATCTATGCGATATTTTTAATTTTAAGTGCCTTTCCCCGTTCTTTTCGTTGATCTCTAAAACCGCCCTGCGGTCATTGCTTATCGAAAATTTTGGCAGCACGTAAACCAATTTTACGGTTTCATTTTCAACTACTTTGGTGGGCAGATTATATTTAAAAATAGGCTCTTGATAAAGACTTTGCAATGATTTCTTTTTACCCTTTTGTCTCGTCTCTACCGATAATTTTAAGAAATTCAGATCGTAATCCAAGGTAGATTTATTTTCAATCTGGATTACGAAGTAAAGCTCTTCCTTATCAAAAACAATGTTTTCAATACTTAAAACGATGCCCTCATTTCGCTTTTTTATACGACCAATCCGTTGCTTTCGATCAATTAAATAGGAACAAAATTTTTGGTAATAATAGACCTCATTTCCCAACTCCTTCTTAAACACAACTACTTTTGTCGAATCAGCAACAATAGGCTTTTCATTGCCGATGCTTTTAGACTTCGGTATAAAATAATTCAGTCTATCAAGCTGTTTCTTATACCTTACAATATACGAAAAAACTGCACCATTTCTATTGACCACCAACAGATTACTTTCCATTCCTGGCTTTGCTTGGAGCAATCCAAAATACTGTTCTTTCTCGCGATTGTAGGTGAATACAAAATTGTCTGATCCCGTAATTCCCTGACGTATGGGTTCTGGGAAGAACAAGGCCACGTTCTTTTGGTCATTGGCATAAATGGTATCGAGTGTGATAGGTGTTTGCGCTTTTGCGAAGGCTGTACCGCACAGAAATATTGAGATAAAAATATAATTTTTCATAAGAGTGAGTTTTTAAATGCCCTACTTGTCCCGAATTCAGTTCGGGATTATGGGGTCATAATTTAGGCTTTAGGATTAGTCTGTAATTGTTGAGTACGGTAACCTTTACGTTCCGGTGGTTGCGCTGAAATATCTTTTTGAAACCGCTTACTTGTGGTACACCCGTAATGTTTATGTCATCCACCATATCGCCTACAACTTCGCTGGTTACCTCTGCACGAAAGTTGTTTTCCACATAAATGCCATCGCTACCATCCTGTAGATCGAATGCTTTCAGTTTTGTGGGTTGATGTTGAATGTTCTCGATCTCAATCAAAACCCGATTGGGCTGAAAACTGATAAAACCGTAAATTGGAGTGTTTTTTGGAATCCGTTTGCTATTGATGGTGGCGGTTTTGGTCAGGCGCATCCGCAAACGCGAATTTGCCTTGACTACTTGGTCACCATCTACAACGGCATAGATTACAGCATCCGTTGAACCGGACACGGAAACAGTGCTTTCCTTGGGATCGGAAGCAAAAAACAACTGGTGTTCCAGCCCCATTTCCTTTGCAGCAATTTTTTCTTCCGCTTTTATTGCAGCGGAGTCAACCACTTTTGCGACCTTGACAACAGTTTTCTTAACCCCAATATTCCGATAATTTTTTTCGGAATACTTGATTTTCCCTGCGGAGTAGATACTATCCACAATGCGTTCCTTTTCCTGTTCGGGCAAATCTGGATCGTAAAAGCCGAGGGAATCGATCAGCTTTTCATCGTAGATGCTTGGTGCGTTGGTTTCCCGCACTTCCTTAAGATCATTGATGGCATCCAGTTTGGAATCGTACTCCTTTTGATCTTCTTCCAATGCGGGAACCGACGTCTCTTTAAGGTTTTCGTTTTCACTTTCATCATTGCCCATAACCATAATGGAATAGGAAATCAGGAAAATGAATACTACGGCAAGCACCGCTGCAAAGACTATTTTGTTCTTTTCTATCTTCATAATCATTGGTTTTTAAATGCCCATTATGGGCTTTCAATTTTCATTGTTCAGTTTTTTAAGGGATTTTTCAAAATAGTTCGTAATCAACAATCCGTGTGGATTGTTGGGGAAGTTTCGGTCGACCGTAATCAGGTTTCCGGTGGAAACCAGTTCATAAGTATCGATAATCGAACCCCGATTGATTTCAAATACGGTAACCGTCTTGAAGGTGTAAACTCCATTTTTTTCCTCGACTTGGGAATCGATACTGACCACCTTTTGGACTAATGAATATTGCAGTAACCGATTATAGACACCATCGGCCTTCTTTTGGCGATAGAGATTGTCCACGGAACTGTTACCCAACCAAAGTGCCTTTTCCAAGTTCTTTTCATAATTGCTTGCATCAATGTTGTAGAAGTAATTGTGGAACAGTTCCAAATGGGCCAAGGCTTCCACCTTAAAGTTTTCCTTTTGGGTAACGAGTTTTAGGGGAATAATACTTCCATCGGTATTGATCGCAAAGGCATTGTTCAGGACTTTTTTATTGATGTTGAATACCATCCAAACGGCAAAGAAACTGGACAAAACGGAGCAAATGACAACGGCCAAGACGATGAACCGATTAATTCTAAGGACTGCGTAAATATTTTTATAAGGTGTTTTCATTTGTATGGGTTTTAGGCAGTAAATAATTTTAGGGTAAATGAGGTCGCGCGCCGGTAAAGTTTGAATTTTAGAAAGACGATAAATCCTACCGAACCAAGCTGTACGACCGGGGCAAAAAAGCCGCTACCAACGTCAGTTCCAAATAAGTTCGTCCAGAAATTGGTATTTATCTCGGTATAAAGCGCATTGACGAATACATTGACCAGAAAGAACGCAGGTACCAGCATATAAACAGCAGCGTACAATTTGAAAAAGTTATAGGCGAGCGAACGGAACTTTTCAAAAACGGCAAGGCTTATGACCAATGGGAAGAATGCCTGCATTATTCCCAACAAGAAGAAACGTTCCGCAAGGAATAATGGGTAAATGAACAAATCGAGAATCCATAATATTGTACTCACGACGAAGGCAAATATCTTAAAACCGAAAAGTGGTGTTACCAAAGCTTCATAAAGCAAAGACATTGCGGCCTGGGCTGCTTTTATAATATTTACCTCTTCCTCAATGGGAATATCCTGCATCTGCAAGGGCAACAAAGCCGGAGCAGTTCCCCGATATTGTCCTTCGATGGCCACCAGAATACCGTCAAAAAAGCCCAATATCTGTGTTGAAAATATGACCAGAAGAACGACCGCGAAATTTTTGATCAGTTCCGCTGGACTTAATCCCCAAGTATAACCACCCTGATCTGCAACGCCCTCATTATATTTTTTGAGGATGTTGATCAGAAAGAACAGTACGGCAAGCGTTTTCATTCCCGAAATGGTATATTGTGAGAAGCTGCTGTTCTGTATGGTCTGGAAAACGGTATCAACGTATTCCAAGCCTATCCCTAAAATGATTGCCGCGGTCATAATTAATATCCTGTTTCCCTATTATTGATTTTATCCTGCATCTTGCGGAAAGAAATTATATCTCGGTATCGTTTAGTTTTCAATGTGATTTCCGAAACCATTTCTTTCGATTCCAGTTCTTTTTCTTTCAAGATTTCTGCACGTTCGGCATCGCTCATTTTTAGATAATCACTTGATAAGACTTGATCAATAAAGTCAACCGTTTCCAAGGAGTTTTGAACTATGGCATCGAACGATTCCACAACTCTGCTAACTTCATCTGGTTTGATGTAAGGCGAGTTCAGGATATCCTGTAGGTCATTTTGCATTACATTGATAAGGCGCTGATTATTCTGACCAATTTCTTGAACAGCTCTTAACTGTTGTACCACGCTTGATACTTTCTCAATGCTTTCCTTCGCATCTTTTAGGAACTTTACAGACTTTATCATTTGAGCCGTCTGTTTCCCAGATTCTATAAGTTGCTTTACCAAGCTGATAAAATTGGTATTGTCATAAGTAGGCATTCCTTGCGCTTTCATATTGAAGCTGAACAGTAATGCCATTGCGAGAATTAAGAGTTTTGTTTTCATTGTTTATATATTTTAAGATGAATATTCCGTGATTGCTTTTTCCATATCCTGATGTTTTTCGAAAAGCTTCATTATTTCTTCATTTTCCTTTCCATCCGTGAGATAAGCGGCATATACTTCCTTGGGAACTTCAAGCCTAAAAATGTTACTCTCCTTACCAATCTTGATGAACATTTCGGTGTACTTTCGTTTTCCGGAAAGATTGTTCTTGATGGATTTTAATTGGTTTAAATCGTGGCTTGATAGGTTAAGCCGCTTGACAAGTTCCGCATAGCCTTTCTCGTTGTTCAGGCTGTAGATAACCTGTGTATTTTCTAGGATGCTTGCCGAAGTTGAATTATTTGGAAGTTGATTGATGGATTGCAGAATAATCCCAATCGCTCCGTTCTGTTTACGGATGGCCTGATAGTAGAATTCAACACTTTCCAGTACGTTTTCAAACTTCAGTTGCTTGGCAAATTCATCGAACAGGATGATGCCTTTTTCAGCTCTGTTTTTCCAAATGGTTCGTTGGATTGCCGACTTTATCAGTTTCAACATTACGGAAAGGATTTCCTTATTGTCCTTCACTTCGTCCAGCTCAAAAACAATCAATCGCTTGTCCTCGATTTTATAGATCTGGTCTTCGCTCACTTCAAATAGGAAGCTGTATAGACCATCGCCAACATACTCCGACATTACGTGCAAAAAGCCCGTAACATTGAAGTAGTCAGGATGGATTTTAAGTTGACCCAAAAGGTCTTTTTGGTTGCGCTCAATGAAATTGTAAAATCCATCCAAGGAGTGATTTTCTGAAGTGCTTTCATAATAATGGCGCAGTATCTTTTTGACCGAAACAGATTGTGCCTTGGTTACTTTTAAATCGGAAGCGAACAGCTCAAATAGGAACACCGATAAATCTTCCAAGCGTTCCGGTGTTAGGTCATTGATATCGCTGATGTAAAATGGGTTGATTCCCAGGTTCTTTCCACTTTCATAGCGCAAGACGGTGTACTGTTCTGGATAGAGTTTGGCGAATTTGGTATAAGAACCGCCCAGATCAATGATGACCAGGCGCACGCCACTTTCAAAATATTGGCGCAGAATATTATTGGCCAAAAAGGATTTCCCTTCACCGGTGGGTGCGAAAATGGCAAAGTTCCGGGCCTTGATGCGTTTTTTTTGATCATCCCAAACATCCTTCAATACCGGAATGTTATGCTCGCGGTCGTTAAAGATGATCCCAGTTTCGTCCGATTTATAATTGGTGTTATTGATCAGCAGGCAAAGCGCGTGTTTCAGATCGGTCACGTATAAATCGTTGTTCTAGAAATTGGAAGAAAAGCAGCAGTAGCTGTTTAAAATATAATTCTTCCGTTCCTCGCCTCGTGGATAGTAAGGAATAATGTCCAGTTCCTTAAACTCAGTTTTTATTTTAGAGCCGATTCTACTTAGGTTAGCAGCATTCTTATCCCAATAGACAATATTCAAATGACCACGAATAATCCGGGCATTGTCATCCGCATTGATCTGGTCAAGAATATGCTGGATCTTTCCAAGTACCACTTTGTTCTGTGAACCGAAATTGGAGCTTTTGTTCAGTTCCTCTACTTTCTTATCGAGCAGCTTGCGCCACTTTTGTTTATCGTCCAGATAAAGAATTTGGTTGACGATATGGTTCTCGTTAAGCGTAAGCCCTAAACCATCAATAAACCCTTGATAAAACACAAAATCGTCAGAAGTGAATTTCTCATTGGTCTTGCTACTCTGTACCCTTTCGCCAAAGCACAGTTCGCTGTTGATAGCCAGGGCATCAAAATAATTTTCGCCTATATTGACATTTTTTCTTTCAAGTAAAATATCCGTATCAAAGCCTTCATTGAACCCGTTGAAATAGGCGCTTGTATGATTGCTGATTTCTGCTGGTTTTAATGGTCTGAAGGACACCCTCCGGCTGTTGTTGATAAAGGAAACCGAATCGCTGACCGATCCGATAAAGCGTTGTACGGAATCATCAAGTTCCCGAATAATGCTTTTGGAAACCTTTCGGAAGGGATTGACATATTTCGGATTGTTGAGGGCTTTGTTCTTGGTAAGAACAAAGAACAGGTAGCAACGATGTTCCATATATTCGCGCCCTTTAAAATGATCGTGGGTCGCCTTACCCAAAAAGGTGGTATTGGGCAGTTGTTCCGCAGCGTAGGATTTTTTCAAATAAATATCCTGTTTATGGATTACCGTACCCACGGGTAATGACTTCAAAGCCTGAAACCAAGCCCCGTGCATATCCTCAAAATCTTTTTCGGACAAGGAATAAATCTCGGGCAAATTGCCTTCATAGCACAAGACCACATTGCCATTGTTGGCAAAAATGATATTGTCCTGAATATCTGCGATGGGTCGGTATGCCGAAAGGTTAATCTTATTCATAATCGATGTCGGAGTTTCTTTTGTTACTGATGATTTTAGGGAATGCTTTCGCTATCTGGAAAAGCTGTGGATTGCCGGTTATCCGTGTCAAAGCGATATACAAAGCTGAATTGAAAAGCAATACGCCAATGATAATCCCGAAGCTGAACGAGAAGATGATGACCAATAGTGAAGCGAGAATGGAAACCATCATTATTGCAAAGAGGGATATGGGCAGCCCAAAAATGACCGCCCGTTTCCTGATGTTTTTATAGACCTCGAACTTTTTCATAGGTACAGTTGATTTAAAATCACTCTTAAGGGTTTAGACCACGATACCGATTAGGTAGGTAAAGATGCCGACCACAGCTCCTGCAATCAATACAAAAACGAGAACACGGGTAATCCCTTTTTTGAGATCGGCGTTTTCCCCGAAGAAATGTCCCGCGTTGAACAGGAAGCCAATCAGGAAGATTACACCAAGGATTATTGGAAAAATTGTCCTAATTGTGCTAGAAACATCGTCAACTGAATCTTCGATTCCTCCAATTTGTGCAAAAAGTGATGTTGAGAGCAACGAAAGAAAAGTTGCCAAGTAGATTGATTTTTTCATAACGGAACAGTTTAAGTTTTTGATTCGTTTTCGTTAAGGGAAAAGTACATATATTTGTATTCAAATACCTGAAAATCAAATATTTGTGAATAAAATATTATTTGGTATTAATTGAATTCCGTTGCCATTATTTGGTATCAAATTTTATGAATTTTGGAAGGCAAGTTGTTGATAACTCAAAGATTGAAAATGAAAAAAGTGTTCAAAAACGTCAGTTTTGTCTTTTTGCTCCTAAAAATGTGCTTCATTTTTGGGCAAGAAACTGCCATCCAAAAAAGAATAATTATTGACGTTGGTCACGGTGGAAAAGATTCCGGTGCGGTTGGAATTAATTTCGTACAGGAAAAGGATGTCGTACTGAACATCGCTCTGGAAGTTTTAAGGCTTAACAAAAAGTCAAAAACACCGTTGGATATTTATTTAACCAGGTATAACGACACACTTATTTCGTTATCGGATCGAACTAAATTGGCCAATGGTTTAGATACGGATGTATTTATTTCCTTGCATTGCAATCATTCAAAGAATCCGAATGCGAGAGGAATTGAAGTTTATGTGGCAAATACTAAATCTCAGTATTCAAATGATGCCTCTTGGTTAGCTTTTCAATTGCAAACAGAGTTTAAAAAACAATTGGGTTTTAAAAGTAGGGGCGTGAAGTTTGCGAATTTTCAGGTGCTACGGGAAAGTGTTGATTACCGCCCTGCTGTTTTAGTAGAAGTTGGATTTCTTACCAACGAAGATGAAGGGTTCTATTTTTTGCAGCCTTCTAAAGTCAAGGCCGTGGCGATGGCTATTTTAAAAGGAATCTATAACTACTCAAATAAACGATTATGAAAGACTTATTCATCGAAACAATTAAAAGCATCCGAGAAGTATTGAAAGTTTTTTTGTCAGAAGCTCTAAGGCAGATTTATGACTTGAAAAATAAGAAATGAGTATTTTTATACATCAAGTTCATCATCAGATAAAAAAACGTAATGGAAACTCAAATGTACGGAACAAAGGAAGAACAGGAAAACGCTATTCGTTACTACGATAAGCTTTCCGTCATTTACGATTACATCTCAAATTGGTATTATAAAAAAGCCAGGAACTATGCCATCAAAGAGCTTCAACTCAAAAATGGACAGACCGTATTAAACGTGCCCTGCGGAACAGGGGTCAACTTCAAATATTTCAACGAATATTTGAACAACTCAGGACTTATCATTGGCATTGACCTGTCGAGTGGAATGCTTGATAAGGCCAAGCAAAAAATAGAAAAAAACGGTTGGACGAATATCGAAACGGAATTAAACGATGCTACTAAAATTGACAGAAATTGGCTTGATTATCGAAACGAACAAATTACTGTTGACGCTGTTTTTTGCGACCTTGGCTTGTCAGGGCTACCCGAATGGCGGAAAATAATCGACAATATGATTTCAATTTTAAAACCAAACGGTAGAATTGTTATTCTGGACTGGTATCTTGAAAAACCGAGCTTGCGTGGCAATTTTGTAAAATGGATCGGTAAAGGCGAAGTGGACCGACCAATCTATCAATATTTAGAGACGAAGGTTTCCAATTTTAAAGTGGATGATAGTTTTAATTATGGAGGTGTATTTGTCGCTTCCGGTAGTAAACCTGAATAAGTAGCGCAAGTTTTCATTAAAAGACACTAAGTTTAATTTCACTTCCTTTTATCCCCAGCCCCTTCATCAAAAGCAATCAAATTAAAAAGTTCCCGCATCCGGCTACGGACACGGTTTCCGTAACGTTCTTCCAGTTCCTCCGCATTTAGATTTGTGGTCGCGTGGGTCTTGATTTTATGCTTTGTCTGAAGGTAAAGTTCATAGCGCGATAAAAGCACTTCGCCCATAACGTTCAGATCTTTTCCGTAAAAACGACCTGCGGGTTCTACGCCCAGATCATCAAAACAGAAGAATTTTGTATTCCCATAATCCTCGATGGTTTTAAAACCAAGATGGTTAAAACTGAATGCCACATTCCGACAGGGGATCATTTCATAAGGTCTTTGCAATGGCACTAAATGGCGTAAAAGTTTTAATAAACTGGTTTTCCCGCACCCTACTGGGCCCGATAACAAAATCCCTTTTTCAACATCGATATCAAATTTTTTACAGTTTTCCCTGTCTTTGATGAAGTAGGAACAGAGTTTTAGTAAAATATCCTTGTCCTCTTCATAAATTTTAAATTTCCTTCCAAAGAGGAGTTTCCCCTTGGCATTCAGGTAAATCAGGATTTTTGGGAAGTCGTAAAGCACACATTTCCCGTCAAACTTGCCCAGTGAGTATTCCACGCCGCCTTCGGTTATTTTAGAGGGGTTGTCCATAATCCTTGGTTTTAGTGGTTCGTAGGTTGTCTCGATTTTGGGACGCTCCCCTTTTTTTTGGTGTGTTTTCTTCGGCAAACAATTCGGTTCTATCCATCCAATTTTTGGCCAGAGCCTGCCAATCGCGGATTTCTTTTCCGTCACTTGTTTTCCAATCGTTGGCTTTATAATGCGCAAAGAATTTTTTTCCTTCATCAGCATTAAAACCTTTTTCTTTAAAAAAATCTAAAACAGCCTGTCTGCCCTTTGGCTGTTTATTAATGTTTACCTGTTTGGTATTGTTTATATTAGATACCAATGCTTGTCCACTGGTGGGACGGTGCAGGTACATAGCTTGTCCGTTGCTGGGATGGTGCTGGTACACTACCGGTTCACGTATGGGATGGTACCGTTCCGCAAGCTGTTCCAATTCGGGATTGTAGTGTCCCATATCAGGTTCATCACTTGTCCCGATAATGGACATCTTGATTTTGCTCCCTTTGTACGGATTGTTAGATGGAAAATAGGATAGGTAGTTCCAAGAATCGAGGTCTGTTACACAGCGATGGTAGGTAGATTTTGAACCAATCTTGGCCACGCGCATCAATTCGCGACGGTTCACGAAAAACTCATCGGCAAAGCGGCTGCTGTTCCATTCCTGAAACAAGGCCATATAGAGGCTGATATGAGTCGGGTTCAAGCGGTCATCGAAGAAGAATTTTTCAAAAGCCGCGTTGAGGAGCTTTATATAATTCATCTCTTAAGAATTTAATCCGTGCTGTACACGGTTTGCGGTCATCACATTCTGAATTTCCTCGGCATCGTAGTAGATGATGCCACCCACTTTGGTGTAGGGCAACGTGCCATTAATGCGTAGGTTTTGTAAAGTTCCTGGGCTTACTTGTAGTAAATCCATTACTTCAGAGGATTTTAGGTACTTTTTTAGCTTTCCTTTAGACTGATTGGTAAGCAGTTTTTTAATATCATCGAGTAATTCCATTTTGAATTCCCGAAGATCGTCTGTGGTAATGATACTTGTTGGCATAATAGAACGGTTTTAAAAGAAAGAGGCTACCAAATTGCTTTAAGCTAATTTGATAGCCCCTCGCAGGATTTGACTTTCGTTCTACAAATTTGGATATGTTTATTGGATTTTATTCCCCATTACGACCGTAGTACGGTCAAAATTTAACATATTGAAATTTGATTGATTATGGTGGTTTTTGAGGCCTGTTTGAGGAAGACAATAGATTAAAAGATGCCAAATTAAATGGAGAATCTTAAAAAAGTAGAATTTCGGTAGGTCGTCCGTAGTACGGTCTTATTTTAACAGACTCTGAAAAGATGTGGAAAGGTTATTCTTCGCTCTTGTCCATCCCAAAAAGAAGAGAGGTCGCCATTTTGTCAAGAAATATAGTCCTGCTGTGTTTCCGGTTCTCCATATCCCCGAAGCTTTTATATATATCTGTGGATTCCCGATCAAATATTTCCTGAAGCTTTTGCGACACCTGAATGATGCTCAGACCTTTTTGCCTCAGACCGGTAAACCATAGAGCATAAATTAATTCCGCCCAATCCATATTCGAAAAAGGCCAGGGAATTTTTTCCGTAGGAGTATCATAAAGTGTTTTTCCGTTGGAATTGTTTTTAATACAGGACATTCGCTTATCCAAATAAACAACTAGGGAATTATACGCTTTAAATCTACCTAAAAGCATATCTCTTGGTGTAGAAAAATCAGGATCTTGAAAATAGAAATTTGAAGTGGTTATATAGTAGGTGTCGAGATATTTCCGGGTGTAATATTCTTTATCAAAATGAGTAGCGTTAGAGTTGATATATTGCCCGAAATCAATGTTATACAGGAAGAATCGGTTAAGCCTTTTAATTTTCTTTTTTATGAATTTTAATTGGGCTTTTTTATCGGCTTTCGGAAACTGAATTTCTAAAGAGTGGATTTCTGAGAAGTAAATAAGCTGTACAAGGGGGACTTGTTTGATATTTTTGAAGAAATCTATTTCTTCTTCCTGAGAGTTAAGGCCATGTAATATTATTTCTTTTTTGAGCTTATGTAGTAAGTTGCGGCATAATTCAATGGAATGATAGGCCCTGCTCAAAATATTTTCATTTTGGAGCTTCAATTCATGCAATTTCTGAATGAGTATTTCCGATTCCAACTGTAAATCCATTACCAATCATTTTACAGGTTATTTTTTGAAAAAGTACCATTTCAGGCATGTACAGCTTAGAAAAGCAAAAGCGGCAGCCTTACTTCTAAGGTAATTTCACCAATACAGAATTCTTGAAATATATTGCGTATTTAGCTACGAAAAGTCCGTATTTATGTACGGAACATAAGGAGGGAATACTTTAATTGAGGTTTTTATCGCTACTTTGTTATCAGAGTTTAGAAAAAACCGGGTTGTTGTATATTATGGGTTTTTGTGGAAGCGTGATAAAAATTCTTTTCTGCCATTTACTCCCGTTTTCTTAAAGATGTTGGAGGCATGTTTAGATACAGTGCTCTCGGCGATATAAAGATCTTTGGCAATTTTTTTATAGGAAAGATTATTTAAAATCGATACTGCAATCTCGACTTCCCTTCTGGTTAAATTCTGATAGATAATTTTTGTATTAATTGGATCATCTTTTTGCCCTTTATTAAATGCAAAAACTTCATATACAATATTTTTATTTTTTAGGAAATATAGATATCTATTGATCTCAATGGCTGTTATTGCATAAAATGCCAGATTCATTACCGAAAATGTCAGCCATTGGTAATCCCCAATTACGGTCAAAATAGGTAAGAGTACAATACAGCTAATACTTATTAGCGCCAATTTTTTTCGCTTTGAAAAGAATGTATTGGAATCCTTTAGGTTTGAAATCCTTCTATAAAACAGCCCGAGGAAGATAAATGCTATGATTGATATGGGAATAGTAAACAAGATTCTGGCAGAATTCAAGGAATTTGTTAGAAAATAGGGGATTAAAAATAACAGGATAAAACTGCTAATTACCAAAATGGCTATATTTATAAAAGACGCACGGAATTTCAAAAAAATAATATCATAATCTTTGAACAGGTAATAAATCATATATAGGCATAATGCAATGGCAACCCCATAAGTAATAATGTACTGGAGAATAAGTGGATCGGTTAAATTTTCAATAGGCAAAAATCCCCCGGTGGCATTGTAAGCGATGTACAGGAGGCCGAGAATTATATATCTGTGGAAACTAAGGTGCTTAAGATTAATGTTTGCAATGGTAGCAATAACTACAATAAAAGTATCTATCAGCAGGTAAAAAAAGGTGGTCCAATGTATTGAGGTGCCGAACATTTTTATTCATTTTTAGGCTCAAACTTGTTTGATTCCAGATTTTTGGTAACATTGCTCCAATGAAAAATCCTGCCATTCATAACCACATAAACATCAGGTTTTAAAAATTGTAAAGCGCAGATTGCATAGCCTAAATTGAATGGAGCATCGGTGTTTGCAGATGATCCTAAAATAAAGGAGCCGACAAGGACGATAGTCTTTTTAAGTTCTTCCTTTCCAAAATAAGTCGCGGTATCTTCCATAGTAAAAGTCCCATGGGTTATTAAAATTTTTTCTGCATTGGAAGCTTTTATTTTTTTTAACAAAAAATTCCTGTCTTCATCGGTAATTGATCGGCTATCCTTAGAAAATGCCCTTTCGATAATATAGGGAAACGAGACATTGGCCAGGTCAAGAAATTCTCTAATCGCTATTTCGCTTTGCTCTGTTTTATTTTCTTGGTTTTCATAATCCAAGCCTTCAATGGTTCCTCCTGTTCTAATAATATGTATCATAATTTTATTTTTTATAGAAATTAATGTTTATGGATATTCCCTTTTAACACAAAATAATAAAGCAGAAATGAAGCAATAAACAGAAGAATAAGGACAATAATTGCCTTGACCTTTTCCTTTTTTGTGAATTGTTTTTTAGATGGGTTTTGATTTTTTTTCTTTCTTCTGTTTCTTCTACTTAGAGACATCCTGTTGTACTATTTTTAATTTATTTTCTATAAACGGATTGCTTTGAGAACGGCCAAGAAAGCTACGCCCACATTGGCAAATACGGTTTTAAAAAACCACCTAAGACTTAAAGCCGAATGGCAGAGTTATATTGTACCAAAAGCCACCTAGTTTTTCTGAAAAGATCCACTTTTAGAAATTTGCTAATTTTTCAGAAAATAACTTTCCAGGGTATTAAAATCTAGTATATTTCATTAAAAGTTATCTCTACCATTATTTTAAAATAAGTACAGGAACTTCTGATTTGAAAATCATTTTCCGTCTCAGCCCTAGTTCAGTTAGTTTTTCTATAAAGTCATGTTTCCTGTAAAGTAGCGCCAAAATATCTATGGTATTATCTTTCAAAAAACCGGTTATTTTATCTTCAGTTTTCCCTTCGGAAAAAAGGTGAACAGAAATATTCTGCAGATTAAAAAACTCCTCATAATAGTTTTCTATCTCCTGTTCTTTAATAACTTCATCTTTACTTTTAGCAAAATGAAATATAAAAAGGCGTGCGTTAAATGCCTTTAGTAGATCAGCCAGAACCTTTAGTTCCCTATCAGGTTTCAGATTATCTGAATCCAGCGCCAGACAAATTCTTTTTAAACCAAAAGTTTCTAAATCTTCAGGTACAACCAGCACAGGGCAGGGTACATCCTTGCTCACTTTTTCACTGGTAGTTCCTGCAAGGTAACCTTCTACCTCACCTGCACCTTCTGTCCCCATAATTATCAAACTTGCTTTTTCTTCTGTTGCTAATTGATAAATTATATCTGAAGGTCTTCCTGGGGCTACCATACTCTTATATTTTATTGTCGCCAGACGTGGAAAATTTTCGAGAAATTCCAGCATTTTTTCTTTGTACAATTTCTGATAAGAACTAAAGTTGTCGGGAACCGGATAAACTATAGCCCCATATCCGGCATATTGATAACCTTCAGAATAGGCATGAACAAAGATAATTTCTGAATTTAAAGATTCGGCCACCTTTGTGGCATACTCAACTCCAATTTTGGAACTTTGACTAAAATCAATTGGAACTATTATTTTCATGGTTTTTTAATTTAATTATACATTCAGTTTTTTAATTAATTATTTAAATAAAAGGTTTATTGTTTAATCCACTTTTTGGCAATTTCCTTTTCCTCTAAGTCAAAATATTTTACTTCAGCATTGGTAAAAGGTTTCATGAACTTTGTAATCCAGTCCTGCCATTTTTTATCACCTACCATGGCGATTTTTTCATAATCTTTTGCGTGGGCAGTATCCATTTTTAGATCTTCCCACAGGCCTGGAAAATCCCAGCCGGTAAAATTCTCCATTTCAAAATACCAGCGTACGTTTAATCCTTTGTCCAAAATAGCATGAATAATGGGATGTACCTTCTCAATATCCATTTCGGATAAATCTCCCGATGCTCTGGTTGCAATAATATTATCTCCTGAAATCTCTATAATTTGTAACATATCTATTTTTATTAATTATTAACCGCCTAAATCGTAAAACCATTCTTCAGCTTTCATAATTCCTTCTTTTATGGCATTTCCCTTAGTATAATTCTTTTCTATAACCAGACTTTTAGCAATTTCCAGGGCTTTTTCCTTCACTGCAGGATGGAGGCCATCCAAACTGGTTTTAAATTCTTCAAAGGTCCATTCCATAGCTTCATTTTAATGGTTGAACAGTTCTTTTTCTTTTTCGGGATCCATCTCATTCTTTGACTTTTTGTCCAAAAAATAATCCAGCACGATGCCCACTATAATTGCTCCCACAAAAGCAACATACACCTGCCAGTTAAACTGAACTACCAGAGACAGGCTAATAATTATGGCCAAAATGGGTAGGATAGGTACTTTCCCTATGGAAAGGGGAACTTTAAAAGGTCTTTCTTTGTCAGGTGCTTTATAACGCAAAACGATGAGTGCAATATTCACAGCTACAAAAACGAGTAACGCCCCTAAAGAGGACATTCCTGCGACAATTTTAATATCTCCCAATAACAAAAATGCCGCTACCGCAGCCATAACCACCAGTGTAGTTACCCAGGGTACTTTCTGTGCATTGGTCTTGGTCATAAATTTTGGAAGCTCGCCCACGCTTGCCATACCGAAAAGCAACCTGCTAATGGAAATAATGCCACTAAAAGCCGCATTAGCCGTAGCAAAAAGTGCCGCAACTGCCAGGGCTACGGGCAACCAGGAATTTAAATTTGAAGCGGCCAGCGACAATGGGGAATTTACCTTTGCTATTTCTGCGGGGTCACTTATATTGAGTACCGTAAAAGATATTAGTAGGTATATAATTGTGGTAAACACCATTGTCAATAAAAATGCCCTCGGAATCGTCTTGCCCGGATTTTTTACCTCGGAACCCAATGCTGCCATATGCTCAAAGCCGGTATAAACAAAAAATAAGGTAGCAGTCGCTGCCAGGGTGCCGGAAAAGGACTCCACTTTAAAAAATTCTGATTTTGGTGGTCCTGTTTCCAAAAGTCCGACCGCAATAAGAATAAACAATCCCAATAGCTGAATACTGACCATAATGATATTGGCGGTAGATGATTTTTTGATGCCCGTAATGCTTATCAATGCAAGAATCAGTAGCACAGCATAGCTAACCAGTAAGGAAGGGATGTTAAAAAACGTATTGAAATACCCTGAAAAAGCAAGTAGCACCGCGGCGATGGTGGCCGAACTGTGAAATGCAATCGTCCAACCTGTTAGAAAAGATGGAATGTCGATTTTTGGAAAAGCTTTCCGTACAAAAATGAATTCTGCACCGGCATTAGGATAGGTAGAGGACAGCTCTGCATACGACATTGCCGAGACACTGGCCGCAATGGCGGCAAAAATAAAACTCAACCAAAGGTCTGTTCCCGCCTGTCCAGCGGCTGCACCAATTACAGTATATATTCCAGCACCAACAATGGTACCTACACCATAAAAAGTAAGGCGAAGAGTACCCAGAGATTTTTTTAATTCTGCCATAATACTATTAGTAATATATTATCCATTTCTATCTAAATTCCTTTTTTCCATCTCTGCCTTTACGATGCCACGCTCAATAGCCTCTTCTTTTGAACAATTTTTGTTCAAATAGAAATCCGTCGCATATTTTAATGCTACTGCTCTAATATTTTCATCCAGCACATTTAGCCTCTCCTGGTAATCCTTAAATAAGTCCTCCTTCATTTTTTAAAATAGTTTTAGAACAAAAAACACCATAGTTAAGAGATATACAATATACGCTGCATCGAAAACGAATATCTGCCATCTGCTGAACCCGTGAAGTTCCTTGCTTTGATGAACAAATACCGAATATAAAAGCGGCATCAAGCCCACAAACGCGAGATTGACCCAAAACAACTGGAAATCTTCGATAGGGGTAGTAACCAGCGCCAACGGGAAAAATGCCACCGTCATGGTAACAGCATTATCGGCAATCACACTGGTGGTGCCCGCGGTCACTTCACCTCCTTTTACCACACTCCAGGTTTTAAATACTTCTGGGGCAGTCGTCATTATTCCGGTAATAAACAGCCCTCCAACAATTTCGGAAATGTTCAACACCGAAACAATATTTTCCGTAGCCTTAACAATAAAAAAAGCACCCACGGCTATAGCCATAGCTCCGGCCACTGATAACCACACTTTCTTCTTATCCCACTCCACACTTTCCCCTTTTTTCCTGCCTTTTATAATGGCATGCATTAAAAAAGCCGCATAGGCCGCCAGCATAATCCACCCATCAATGGGTTGTAACCCACGCCAGGCTTTTGGAAGGGTTAGTATAGCTACCAAAGCAATGATTGCCAGATAGGGGATGGACAATACCGAGACAGAACGTTTGTTCAGGGCCAGCAGGTTGGTATCCAAATGTTTTTGATGTTCCTTATTGTTTTTAAACTGCCTTCTGGAAGCGAAATAGGCGATGGTTACCATGAGTGGGATGGAAATTATATTGGAACCAAGCAAATTTCCTAATCCGATATCAGATACACCACGGGCAGCACTTGTAATATTTATCGCCACTTCCGGGCTCGCCGTTACAATAGCTAGGAAAGCTGCTCCTGCAGAAGCTGTAAGCCCCCATTGCTTACGCAGCATTTTTAAAGGGGTAAGGAGTTGGTCCGCGCCCCAATGAGCAGCCCAAGCTGCCAATCCCAATACTACTACCCAGAGCCAAACGTTCATAACTAATCGATTTATATAATTGTCCTGTTACTTTCAGTATATTTCAACTTTTTCTTATCCGATATTTTCTGGTCTTTTTTTTGTTGGCTTTGAAAGATCAGGAGTAAAATCACTCCCGTGCTAATCCAAACATCTGCGGTATTGAATACAGGATCGAAAAAAGTAAATTCATTGCCTCCCCATAATAGCATCCATTCCGGAAGCCTTGTTTCAATAATTGGAAAGAACCACATATCCACCACATTGCCATTTAAAAATCCGGCATAACCACCGCCTGAGGAGAATATTTCTGCAATATTGCGAAGTGTGGGATCACTTTTTTCAAAAATCAGTCCGTAAAATGCACCGTCAATCAAATTGCCCAATGCACCTGCGTATATAGATGCGGCACAGATTATAAAGACTTTTGCATATCCTTCACGTATCATCTTTTTGATATAAAAGGTCCCCCAAATAACGGCTACGAAGCGAAATAGTATTAAAACAAATTTGGCCAGATAACCTTCGCCAAATTTAAAGCCCCAGGCCATGCCGGCATTCTCCAAAAAATGTAAGCGAAACCAATCCAGGCCAAACACAAAATATTCCTCGCCATAATAAAAATGGGTCTTCACATAAATCTTTATGGCCTGGTCTATTACCAACAACAGTAAAATTAATAATGCTACACTACTTTTATTCATAATTTCCTTATTGTTGCCCAACGTCTTGTGCAACATATATTTGCATTATTTAGATAATTTTAAAATTCTTATGGCGCCCCGCATTACAAACGTGAAAACGATGCCGCCAATTACCAAATCGGGCCATTTGCTATTCAGAAAATAGACCAGCACCCCGGCCAGTATCACCCCGCCGTTTACGATGATATCATTGGACGTAAAAATAGCACTGGCCTGCATATGCGCCTCCTTACTTTTGGCCTTATTTATCAACCAGAGCGAAATAAGGTTCCCCAGTAAGGCTAAAATGGAAACTATGATCATCCATTCGAACATTGGTGTTTCACTACTTGTAAAAAACCTTCTTAATACCTCTGCAAAACCAAGTGTTGCCAATGCAATTTGAAAGTAGCCGCTGAATTTTGCCACCTTCTTTTTTCTGGAAATGGCACCACCTACTGCAAATAAACTTAGCGCATATACTATCGAATCTGCCAGCATATCCAAAGAATCTGCAATTAGGCCCATAGAAGAAGAAATCCACCCCGTGGTCATTTCGATAATGAAAAAGCCGAAATTTATCCCCAGGACCCACCAAAGGATTGTTTTCTGTTTGGATTGGTCTTCTATTACGGGAGGCTCGGCTTCTTCGGTCCCCATAAATTTATCACCTAATTTTAATTCTGAAATCGAGGCTTTGATTTCCTCATTCCCTTCAAGGTGATATACTTCAAGTTTTCGATTGGGAATATCAAAATCCAAATATTTCACTTGAGCATAAGATTCCAATTTCATCCGGATCATCTGTTCTTCTGAAGGACAGTCCATTTGACTTACTATAAAGGTACTTTTGTTTATTTCCCCCATATCACTTAACTATATTTTTCCTTCCTTTATTGGAAGTTAATAAGAGAATTACCGCACCGCCAATAGCTGCAAGTAATGAAGCTATCAAAATGCTTATTTTCGAAATTTTAATCAATTCCTGATCATTAAATGCGAGATTGGTAATAAAAAGGGACATGGTAAAGCCAATTCCCGCAATCATACCAATTCCAATTATATGTTTCCAGTTTAGTGTAATATGTAATTCGGAAACTCCAAGCTTTTGCCCGATCAATGTAAAAATACCAATCCCTGTTACTTTCCCAATAGCTAATCCCAAAAGGATCCCCAGCCCTAAAGAACCGGAAACAACCTCAATTAAATTTACATCGAGCTTTACTCCCGCATTCGCGACTGCAAAAATTGGAATGATAAAGAAAGCATTGAAATCAACAAGGGAATTTTCCAGTTTGAGCAAAGGAGGCCTTGAATTCTCAGTATCTGTTTTAATAGCTTTTAAAATTATTTGTTGTTTTTTATCCTGAAGAGGATTTAATTTTTCCAGCTCTGTTTTCTCAAGATTAGTAACGTTTGTAGCAGTCCTTTCTTTTAATATTTTACTGTCTAATTTGGGCACTATTGGAATGGTAATGGCAAAAAGTACCCCCGCAATAGTTGGATGGATCCCTGAATTAAGGAAGCAATACCATAAGATGATCCCTATAATAATATACCAAATCAAATTTTTGACCCCAGTCCAATTCATTAATAATAATACCCCAAATACACCCATACCCGATCCAAGGTATATCCAGCTCAACTCGTTGCTATAAAACAATGCTATCACCAATATGGCACCTATATCGTCAGCAATAGCGAGGGCTATTAAAAATGTTTTTAACTGCCTGGGAACATTTTCCCCCAGTAGGCCAATGATCCCTAGTGAATATGCGATATCGGTAGCCATAGGGATGCCCCAACCCTTTATATTTTCAGTGTCTAAATTTAGGCTGATAAAAATGAGGGCCGGAACTGCCATGCCACCTAAAGCTGCCAACAATGGGGCTGAGGCTTTTTTAATTGAAGATAATTCCCCCACCATAACCTCCCTCTTCAATTCAAGCCCGGCAACCAAAAAGAAAATTGCCATTAGGCCATCATTGATCCACTCTTCAATTGTTAGCCCAAAACTAAGATGCTCGGAAAATTCAAAAAGCAATTCATCGCCAAGAAAATGATGATAGGCTCCTGCCCAATTTGAATTAGCTAAAAGAAGGGCTACTATAGTAGCAATTATTTAAAAAATCCCCCCAGCTGTTTCCCTGTCGAGGAACTTTGTTGCCGTTGCCCTAATATACCCAATAGTGGATTGATTTCGAACTGATTGCCCCATTTTATCTTACTTATTTTTTGAGTTAATTACCTAAACTTTAATATTTTCAAAAAGCCCGGCAACGCCTTATTTTTGAGAACTTGCTGTTAGGCCAACATTAAATATGTAGCGCCCTGTCTTCGGTGGCTGCCAGACACGCCTCCTTAAAGGTCTCGGAAAATGTGGGGTGCCCGTGTGACATTCTTGCAATGTCTTCGGCAGCTGCCCTAAATTCCATCGCTACCACCGCTTCGGTGTAGCTGTCTGCAATGCGAGGGCCTATCATATGCACGCCCAGTATCTCATCGGTCTGCTTATCTGCGATTACCTTGATAAAACCGTCGGTGTCCATACTTATTTTCGCCCTCGCATTTGCCTTGAAAGGAAAGGAGCCTGTTTTAATACTTCTTCCTGCTTCTTTCAATTCTTCTTCGGTTGATCCTACCCCGGCCACTTCGGGCTGGGTATAAATGATATTGGGGATAAGGGAATAATTGATATGTGGCTTTTGACCTGCTATCCTTTCGGCTACAAAAACGCCTTCCTCACTGGCTTTATGGGCAAGCATTGCCCCTCGGATTACATCCCCAATGGCATACACACCCTTGACGTTGGTTTCAAGGTTTTTATCTACCGTTATCTGTCCTTTCTCATTGGTTTCCACGCCAATGTTTTCAAGGCCTAAGTTGGTGGTGTACGGTTTCCGGCCAATGGCCATAAGACAGTAATCGCCATCTAAACTCATTTCTTCTTTATCGGAAAGGTTTTCCGCTTTCAATTCTACTTTGTTATCTGTTGCTGTTGCATCGGTTACCTTATGTTGTAAATAAAATTCAATTCCCTGTTTTCTTAGGGAACGGTGCAATTGATGTCCCAGTGCGCCGTCCATAGTGGCGATAAGGCTATCAAAATATTCTACTATGGAAACCTTTGAACCCAAGCGGGCGAATACGGAACCTATCTCCACACCGATAACGCCACCCCCAACGACCATTAAGTGCTTAGGGATTTCCTGTAGGGCAAGGGCTTCGGTAGAAGGGATGATACGCTTTTTGTCTATTTTAATATTGGGCAATGAAGCGGGTTTGGACCCCGTGGCAATAATGATTTTATCGGTTGTTATGGTTTCCGTTTTATCTTCGCCCTTAATTTCAATCGTGTTTTTCTCCTTGATGGTGCCATGACCTTCATAAACGGAGACCTTGTTTTTTTTCATCAGATAATCAACGCCATTGATGATTTCCTGTACCACATCCTGAACCCTTTGGTTCATTTTCAGAATATCGACATTGGCCTCTTTAACATCAATCCCAAAATTTTCGAATTGATGTTTGACTTTGTAATAATGCTCAGAGGCTTCCAACCAGGCTTTTGACGGGATACAGCCCACGTTTAGACAGGTACCGCCCAACGTGCTGTACCTTTCAATAATGGCTGTTTTTAATCCCAATTGGGCGCAACGGATGGCACTTACATACCCGCCCGGGCCAGACCCTATAATAGTTACATCAAATTTTTCCATATTCATATTTTTTTTAAGGTAGTTACGGTGGAAAAAACCTTAAGCTTGACCATTGGGGGCTGGGATTCAGGCTTAAGGTACTCCCACCTATTATTTTTTGCTACAATTTTTACATATCCCTTTTAATACCAGGTTCACATCGTTCACTTCATAATCGTCCGGCAAGCTCTCTTCCGATATTTTATTTGGCAGACAGATTGTTTTCTTACAATCGATACAATGAAAGTGCATATGTAAATCTGTACTGTGTTTAACATTGGTGTTTTCATCAGAAAGCGCATATTTTGCAAAAGCAGTTCCATCGTCAATTTGGTGCACCATGCTTTTTTTCTCAAAGAGCTTTATCGTCCTATAGAAAGTGGTCTTATTGGCTGTTTTGATATTTTTATGGATAAAGACTTTTTGCATTTCATTTAAACTTACCGCATAAGTTTTCCTTTTGAGGTATTTGTAAATTTTCAACCTCATTTCAGTGGAACGTATCCCTTTGGACGATAATTTTTTTTCCGTTTTTGTCATTTTATATTCTTTCGAAAAACAGTCTAAGTCCGGATTTTCTATTCTTTTTTATAAGCCAAAAGCCTTAACGCATTAAAAACCACCAGTAGTGTGGAACCTTCATGGATTACAACCGCCATTCCAATATTTGCCAAGCCGAATATGGTTGAAGGTATAAGTAGGGCAACAATACCAAGGCTTACCCAAAGGTTCTGTCTGATAATCGCCTTTGCCTTCCTGCTTAAGCCTATGGCAAAGGGCAGGGTTTCCAACTTGTCGGCCATTAGCGCAATATCCGCCGTTTCCAGGGCCACATCACTTCCAGCAGCACCCATAGCTATTCCTACAGTGCTGTTTGCCATGGCAGGGGCATCATTAACGCCATCGCCCACCATTGCCACCTTGGATTCCTTTTCTTTTAATTCTTTTATAGCATCCACTTTTTCTTCCGGCAATAGGCTCCCCCAGGCATCGGTCAATCCTATTTCTTCTGCTACAGCGTCTGCTACCTTCTGGTTATCACCGGTAAGCATGATCATTCGTTTAATGCCGATTTCTTTTAATTTTTTAAGGGTTCCCTTGGCGGCTTCACGAGGGGTATCCATTAATGCAATGATGCCTATATATTCTTCATTTTTTCGTATAAGCATTGTTGTATTTCCACCACCTTCAAGACCACGCACTTTCGTAGCTATTTTTTCGGAAGGTGTACTCTCATCAAGCCCTTCGTACAGGTCGAGGTTACCTATATAGATTTTATCATTGCCAAATGATGCTTTAATCCCTTTACCCAGAACTGCCTCCAAATTAGAGGCATTTGGGATTTCCTCGCCTTCCAGACGCTCTTTTCCATCACGAACTACAGCTTTGGCCAGGGGGTGATCACTAAGACCTTCCACGGCTACTGCTATTTTGAGAAGTTCGTTTTCAGAAATTTTTCCAAGTGGCACCACTTGGGTAAGTTTTGGCTTTCCTTCCGTTAGAGTTCCGGTTTTATCAAAGGCGAGGGCGGTAATAACCCCCAGGTCCTCCAGAGGGCGCCCTCCTTTAATTAATACCCCGCCACGGGCAGCTCTGGCCACTCCACTTAATACAGCACTTGGGGTCGAGATTGCCAACGCACAGGGACTTGCAGCTACCAGTACCGCCATTGCCCGGTAAAAGCTCGCGCTAAAGGGTTCGTCAATAACTAAAAAAGCGAACAAAAGAATCCCGACCAAAATAAGGACGGATGGCACAAAATATTTTTCGAATTTATCGGTGAGCAACTGGGTAGGCGATTTTTGAGTCTGAGCTTCGTTAACCAGTTTCACCAATCGGGAAAGCGTTGAATTTTTGGCTGCTTTGATCACTTTAATTTCCAAAGTATTATTCCCATTGATCGTTCCTGCAAAAACGCGGTTTTCATCTTTAATATCATCTACCTCTGAGTAATCCTTCTCAACATCTTCTACGGGAACTTTATCTACCGGTACACTCTCACCGGTTATTGGAGCCTGGTTAACGCTACTCTGCCCATCTACCACTACGCCATCTGCAGATATTTTACTATTTGGTTTCACCACAATGATATCACCAATATTGAGTTTTTCGATACCAACTTCTTCCGTCTTACCATCTTTTTTGAGCAAGGCTGTTTTTGGCGCCAGTTCTGCCAATGCGGCTATAGATTTTCGTGCTTTGTTCATTGCATAATGCTCCAGGGCATGTCCCAGGCTAAAAAGAAATAATAACAAGGCACCTTCAGCCCATTCTCCTAAAATAGCCGCTCCAATCGCTGCGACCAACATGAGAAAATCAATTTCAAACCCGCCTTTGGCTACGGTTTCCACAGCTTCTTTAGCAGTATAAAACCCTCCAAAGAAATAGGCTCCAATATAAAGGGAAAGACTAACCCATTGCGGAACTGATTCTACAAAGGATAGTCCAAAACCTATCCCCAACAAAACCCCACAAATAATGGCAAAAATAAGCTCTGTATTTTTCCCAAAAATACCTCCGTGGGCGTGGGAATTTTCTTCCCCGGCCCCGTGGCTATCCGCTTCTTTATGATTCTGGACATCGGTATCTTTATGCTTTTGTTCTTCTTTATCCTTTACCTTTTCTTTATTTAAATTTTGAGGATTCTTTTCGGCAGATTTAAAGCCTTTATTTTCAGCAGAGGAGCTTTTATTAACTTTTATGTTTTCTTTTTCTAACTTTGCACTTATTTCATCAAAACTGGTCTCACGCTTATCATATTCTAAACGGATCATTCCTCCCGCATTGGCGGAAGCTTCCAAAACACCATTGGTATTTAGCAGACTCTTTTCTATAGTTCTTGCATGCCGGGTATGCCTAATCCCCTCAACCTCTATAAGAAGATGTCCATATTTCTCGGTAATTTCAGCCCCGGTTCTTTCTGCCAATGATTGAATGCGGTCAATAGAAATTATATCCGGATCGTAATGAAAGCACAATTGTGGCACCGTATCTTCCTGATCATCCGCTATGTGGACTTTTTCAAGGCCATTTTCGGCTTCCAGTTCCTTAATTAGCCTTTCCACACAAGCGTCTTTTTCATTAGGTACCTGTGGAAGGATTACGGGAATTTTGATTTTTAGTTTTTTCATATCCTTAGTTATTTGTATCCAGTTTTTTGCTTGTTCCTTATCCTGAAGGTCAAAATATTTGACTTCTGAACCGGTAAAGAAATGAGTAGCTTTAACGACCCATTCCTGCTATTTTTTTCGCCTACAAATTTTATGACTTTTTTCGATGATATTGTGGATTAGCGGATGGATTTTTTATATCCTTCTTCGTGATTCTACCATTGATTTTAGCAGCAATCAAGTTTTCTTTTTCTATGTCCAATACCTATATCATTTTTTCAATTTTATAGGGTTTATATTAATTTAAGTGTATCTCCAAATACTCCAGAGCCTCAGGCATATCCAACTCACGGGTACCATTCCCGGTTCTGATAAAGAAATGCGAACGGTCAATCAAATTCAAATACACAGGTTTTTGTGCTTTGTGAACCCTTACATAACAGATATCCTTTTCTTCGAATTGGTAAAAGGCCACTTTAACCAAAGGGCAAAAATGAGTGCCGAACTTGAGGGACACCAATTGCATTATATATTGCTCAAACCCGTCCTTGCCAGGTTTTTTTAAAGTACCGCAATCCTGTTCCAGCCCCAGAATACTACCTTCATCATCAACTCCGATAATTAAATGCCCTCCTTGGGTGTTCATAAACCCGGCAATTGTTTTTGCTATTACGCCTTCCAAAGTCTTATTCGGTTTAAACTGCCTCAAATCCCATCTCAAGGTAGATTTAAATTCTACTTGCTGGTTTTCTCCTGCCGCAATCAGCTCCCTGATCTCCTCCAGCTTATCTCTTCTTCCGGTCAATTGAAATATTCTTTGCCTGACCATAAACATAAGCGACAAGGCAATGCCCAGCAGTCCAAATAGCAATTTGATGATGGCTTGATCCAAATCCCATGAACTAACTTCCTGCTGATATGAAGCAAGCAGAGATTTCCACCATTCGCCATTACCTCCCTGCATGTCATACATGTGGAGTGAAATAACCAGGGGCTGTATTATAAATAAGCCAAGGGCTAATCCAATGAATATAAAAACAAATACTTTGCGTTTTTTCATTTTTACCTTCTTTTATAAGCCATAGGTGCCATCGCTTTCGATGCCTGTGCCTTATAACTACTTCTTCTTATCCTGAAGGACTTTCTTCTTTTGTTCAAATTCCTCATCGCTTATCTCGCCCCGGGCGTATCGTTCTCTCAGGGCTTCCATAGCCTTATCCTTCCGTCTATTTTGTCCCGGGGTGGGATAAGGAATTAAGAATATCCAAAAGATGAGGATTATCCAAAGCCCCCACCATATCCAGTGCATTCCCCCAAAATTCCAGTTGTCCATCATAATCTTTCTGTTTAAATTTATTTAACTTTTTTAATGATTTTCTTTCTCCATCCATTCCTTGGCCAAATCTTTTTCTTCAGGGCTAAAGAATTTAATATGTGCCCTTGTAAAGGGAATCAAAACTTCCGTAAACTGTTCCTTCCATTTTGTATTTCCCACCAATGCAACCTTTTTAACGCGTTCTTCATTCGGAAGTTTCAGTTCAATGCCCTTCCAATACGCACTTGCGGTCCACCCCTCAAAATTTTCCATTTCAATATACCAGTACACTTTATGGTTTGCCTGTATATGGTTTTTAATTGAGATATCAAATTGTCATAATCGGTAGCATCCAATCTATTTTGAGCTACCATATATACCTTGCTTTCTTTCTTATAAATTTTCATCATTGTTCCAATTTTTTAAATCAAAAAACTTAATCCAAGTCATTGCTACATTTCTCACAGACTCCCTTGGCCACCAGATTGATATCCTCTGCCACATAGCCTTCGGGCAGGTTTATCTGAGGGATTTTGTGCTCTGTAAGGCACACGGTTTCCCCGCAACTATTGCAATGAAAATGTAAGTGAAGGTCGTTGCCAACCTCGCATTCACAATTGTCTTCGCACAGGGCATATTTAATGATGCCGGTGCCATCCTCAATTTGATGCACGATTCCTTTTTCTTCAAATGTCTTCATAGTACGGAAAAGCGTACTCCTTTCCGAGCTTTCGAAATCCTTTCCAAGGTCGCCTAAGCTAACGGCCACATTCAGTTGTGCCAGCCGTCTATAGGTCATCAGGCGCATTGCCGTAGGGCGGATGCCTTTGCTTTCCAACTTTTTTACTATTTTTTCCATTTGCTAT
>NZ_JH651380.1 GCF_000260115.1 Galbibacter orientalis DSM 19592
CACTTTAAATAGGATTCAGTGGGTCACTTTCGCAGGATTACATGGGTCAGTTTGGCAAGAATTTCCATCTTGAGTGATAAATACTCCTGGCATCTGTCCCTGCATGGTAGCTAAAACATTAGTGACGGGTTGTTCCTCAATTGCAGCAGCGGTGATTTTAGAAATACTCCCCGTACGTTCTTTTTCAGATACCGTGTAATATCCAGCATTAACCGTAACAGCACCTAAATCGGTAATATCTTCTTCCAATACCAAGGAAAGTTCTTCGGTATCTCCCACTTTTACTACAAGGGTTTTAAAACCAATATAACTGACAACCAATACATCGGAAGGACTGGCCTCTAAATAAAAGATGCCATCTTCATTAGTGAACGTTCCCTGAACGGCGTCTCTTACTTCTACATTAACGCCTTGAATAGGAATGCCATTGGTATCAGTGACCACTCCTTTAATCCGATGTTGGTATGCAGCTAAATCAAATAAATTAATACCCCTGGTATTCCCAAATAGGGAATACGTTCCAATTGAAAAGATAAGCAGGGTAAATAATAGTATACACTTATCTCTTATTACACACTTTTTTTGTCATAATTTTGAAATGTTATTAGTTAGACTTCGTTTAATTGATACAAAGGCTTTCCGATCACTTTCCACAATGGCGGAGAGCCTTATTTTTTTAGTTTGAAACTAATTTATTGTTGATGCTTTTTTTGACTGTTTCTTCTTATATACTTTAATTTAAATTAGTTAAACATTTTAGTTTCGCCGTTTGAATTTCATACCAAAGTATGATAGTTCAGGTTGCCAGCGAAACCTTAAAAATTCGTTCTAAGCTTGCTAATAGTTTACACGGTGGTTTCCGTGATTCGTGAAGTGTATGATTACGAGATAATATTGTATCGTATGCCAAAATCAATAATTTATATCATCAATCCCGTAACAAAAATGGTCTAAATAGGACCTTTTGGTTTCTTTACAAAAAGTCTGTCCATGACCGATACCCTCAAACCATATGAAAGGTTTAAAGGCAATAAACAAAACCATAATGAGGTAGTTAGTTGGTTCATTATATAAAACATTGTAAATGCAATGCTAGAAAGCTATTGATGAAGAAATGCTATGAAAATGCGTAATAGTTTCTAAGTATAAAATAATTGGGTGTGAAACTCTACTTATTGTATCGGAGGTACTGGTATACCGGACAACGATAAGAGAGCCCACACCCGGGTTGTGAGCCAATTTACTTATCATCTCGTTGTCTAAAAATTACCAGTTTTCCGATACAAGATTCAAAGCAATTACTTCTAATATTTTTCTATTTGAAGAATTGCAAATATATGTTATTCAAAAACGAATATAATAAAAATAATTTAATCATTCGCTAAAGCGAACGGTTATTTTTTGATTATTTATTTCATTTGAGTATAGAAGTAGTATGAATGGCAATAAAAAATGATAAAAAAAAGCTAAATAAAACAAATGCGTTAATAAACAAGCATTTATGTAATTTTATTGCTGATAAATTTTTAAGGGTTACCAAGAATCAAGAGGGAAAAAGTATCTCTCAAAATCAATATTCCGATATGGTAGGACTATCTTCTTCAACTATAAGTAAATTAAAGTCCTTAGAAGGATATAATATACCCATCTCAACTATATATAATATTTGTAGGCATGAAAAATATTCCTTAAAAGTACTTTTTAAGGAATTTGAAGATAAATATGGGGTAGATATTCCAGAATGAATATTAAAAATTAATATATAGAAAGCCAATTCAATGTGATTGGCTTTTTATGTGTTTGAGGATTTCCGTAATGATAATATTTAATTTTTAGTTTTCTTTGTTCAGTAATTTTTATGCTTAAGGAGTTTATTGTTTTCTTGTGGTAAACTATTAATGGTTTTATTCCTAATTTTATAGAAAAGTTAAAATTAAAATAAAACAACTTAAAACATGCATTAAAGTTAATGACCCAAAATATATTAGCATGAATAGGGGCCACTAACTTTACTGCTATCATTGGCAATAATATGGAAACAACCAAACTAATTGAGAAAATAGAAGAAATTGAGAAACTTTATCCAACTGGAGATGATAGCGCGGATGAAAGAGCAAATTCTTTTTATTTATTAAGTCTTCAATTTGTAAGAAACTATATTGGAAAAGATACAGAATTTTATAATTCGTTGTTAAATTATAACAAAAATTATTCTGACCTTGCTTATAGTAAAAAAATAGAAGCAAGTTCTGTTTTAAGTTCAGTCAAAGGTTATTTAAAATTAAATCTTGACCTTAAAAAAAGCCAAAGTTACAATCTGAAAATTGACATAATTAGTGATTTTTTAAATCAAGCAGTAAATTTAGCGAATGATAAAAAATATCATCCTGCTGCTTCAGCAATATTACTTGGAGCATCACTTGAAGAGTTTTTGAAGCAATTATGTGGACAAAAAGAAGTTGACATATCTGAAATTAAAAAAACCATTGACCCAATTTCTCAAAAATTAAAAAAAGAGAATATTATAACAAAACAAGATTTCAAAGACATTAATTCTTGGGTTGGTTTAAGGAATGACGCGACACACGGAAACTTTGATGAAGTAAACGACAGGAAAAGAGTTTTAAATGCAATTGAAGGAGTTAACTTATTTATGAGGAAATATAGTAATTAAAACAGATATATGAGCGAATTTAAAATTGGAGATAACATTTTTCATAAGTCAAACTCAACAGTAGCCTGGACAATTGAAAAAATTGAGAATAATGAAGCAGTATGTTCAACTTTAGTGAAAGACACTTATGAGCAAAAGAAAGCCGTTTTTGCCTTAACATCAATTTCAAAATGTGCTGAACCAACATTTATAGTTGGAAAAAGAACTCGGAATAATCATTATTAAAATACTATTGCCAACAAAGATGTATAAAAATAATTGCTCGATTTAGGACTTAACCAAAGGTAGTTAAAAGTTTAATATGTCTGATTTTCCTGCGGAAAATCCTCGCACGTAAACCCGCAACTATTCTTATGTGTGCTGAGAGTAACGAACGGCTGAAATTCGTTACGTAGCTGTTTAAAAGATGGTGGAACCGACCCACTGGTGCTGTTCTACAGGGGAGAGCATCAAACCCCCATAAGGTGCTTTGGTAAAGAGCCAAGGTATTGAGCGTTATGGAAACGACTATGCCACGAGCGTGGTCAGGTATGAATAAAGGAGATGAATGCAAATGAACCTCTTATGAAGTGTTGAGAAAGTGCAACCTTCTGTCAAAAGTGTTTGAAGTATGACAAACATGATAAGTTTAGCGGTTACCTATTTACTGGCTAAGCGGCAGGCGTCATTTAGTAGGCATGACCTTTATTCGGGCTTATAAGCTGAACTCGGGAACCTGCTCCAAGATGCAGTGAAAAACACAATAGCGCAAACTAGAGGCTAAATAGAGATGCTTGGTATAGGGGTGGACTAACTCGTAGTAGTGAAGAAGCTCCTGTAATTGGAGTGGAGCAAAGGGGTTAGCTAATTTGATATACATGCTGCCAACTTGAAAAAAGAATGAGCTACTTTTGTATATCAAGTAAGAAGAGCCGTATGATGAGAGACCATCACGTACGGTGAGAGGGGAAGGGTGAAACTCTCTTTTCTTACTCGACATTAACCGTTAACTGTAATGCTGATAAATCGTGCAAAGCATTGAACATCGAGCTAAAAAGCCCACCGTACAAATAGCACATTCATTTTTCCCCAAACACTTACTCCAACTCTCTAAAATATAAAGGAGCTATTTTTTAGCCTCTGCACTCAAATTATTATACTATATTTAATATTATGTAGTATATGTTTTTATATTTGCTACTACTAATTAATGAATATCTGAAATATGGATAATTCTGAAAAGAAAGAAGACCGATTTAAACGAGTAGCCTCAAGGCGTGTGGAAAACATCCTTAAAGGAATCCGCAGTCTTTCAAAATGCTCTAATATTAATAATTACGAGTATAACGAAGAAGACTTAAATAAAATGGTCAAAGCAATTAAAAAGGAACTAAAAACAATGGAGATTCAATACAAGAAGAACCTCAAAAATAATACTGAATCTTTTAACTTTTAATATGAAAGATATATACCAAGACTTAATTACAGCCTATACACCAAAAGATGTTAGAGAGCTAATTCAAAAAATCGGACTTTCAAAAATTCGTTGGGAAGATGTTGGAGAAAGAAGAAACAACTTAGCAACAATAAACATAGGAACTGACCCAGCAGCTGGAGTTACAGAACGAATTACAAACGCGATAGATGCTGTTTTAGAAAAAGAATGGAAAAATCAAGGAGAACCTGATGGATTTAGAACACCACGCAGAGCATCTGAAAAGTGGTTTGAAATTGAAGACGGTAAGATATCTAGTATTAAATCGGCTAGAGATAAAAGAATTGAAACTCTGTCCGATTTAATTAGCGTTACACTTTACGATTCTGGAATAGATGAAAAACCAACAGTTGAAATTCGTGATAAAGGAATTGGGTTAGAGCCAGAACAATTTTCAGATACAATTTTAGCCTTAAATGGTAGTAATAAAATTGGTAAGTTGCATTTAATGGGAGCTTATGGACAGGGTGGCTCTACTGCTCTATCTTACAATAACAATACAATTATTATCTCAAAACCTTTTTTTAATGAAGATGGGAGAAAGAAAAAAAAAGTAGCATTTACAATAGTTCGTATTAACCAAGGAGACTTAGATAAAGATAAGCACGAATGGTACGAGTATATGGTTGAGAAATCGACTGGTCAACCATTTACTATTGAAATTGATGACGAAACTTTTGAACCTGGAACGTTAGTTCGTCATATATTAATGGATTTAGGGAAATTCAAAGGTAAAATTACTACACCTTCAAACTCGCTTTGGTATTTAGCTCACAACTATATGTTTGACCCTATTTTACCATTTACTATTTCAGACAGAAGAAAAAACCGAAAAGAAAATAGAACTGTCACAGGAAATAATAGGTTATTAACCTATACAGACAATTTAGAATACAAAAACAAGGTAAGGCAAACATTCAAAACTGGTAACGTAACAATTTATTGGTGGGTTCTAAATTCATTAGGAGAAGACCCCAAAAATAGAATAAAGAATTACACGACTGTTTCTCAACCAATTGTTATAACCTTTAACGGACAAAAACAAGGTACAATGTTAAACGGTCTAATTAAAAATGACCTAAAACTACCGTTTTTAGACCGATATCTTATAGTTCAAATAGAGGCTGACCATATGGATAATGATTCTAAAAGACAGCTTTTTAGTAGTACAAGAGAATCACTTCGAGATACATCCATACTTGAAGAGTTGAGAAAATTAACTATTGCAACTTTAGACGCTGATGACAAACTAAAAGAGCTTGATAGAAATAGAAAACAGCGATATTTCACAAAAGACGATTCGCAAGTACTAGATAGTTTAAAGAAAAGATTGGCAAGAAGAATAAACACATATCTTCAAAGCTCGGGAAGTGGGACAAGTGTCACAACTTCAAGCGGAACTAATGATGGAGATTCTTCAAATAAATTACCGGAAATTCCATTTACTGACCCACCAACATTTTTTGAAATTACCACGAAATCACCTAAAGAAGTTTATCCCAACAAACCATTTTCTATAAAATTCAAAACTGACGCACATCCAAATTACTTTGCTAAAACAGAAACTTTTGTAGCATTCATAGAATCGCAATCTTTTGGTTCATATACTGGAACAGCAAATGTTAGTGATGGTTATGGTATCGTCTACTTTAAAACAAATGAAGATACAGAAGTTGGAGAAAAAGGAGAAATAACATTAGAATTAAGACCAACAGGACAAAAATCTCTTAGTTCGTCAATAGAAGTAGTTGCAGTTGAAAGTCCAGAAAATTCAAACTCTAATAAAGATGGGGAAAATAAAAGCCCAAATATTAGAGTTGAATTTATAGATAAAGACCACTTATATTATCAAGAAAATGAATGGGATGAAAATAATGTTGCAGTTGTAAACAGCAGTCAAGATGAAGTAATAATATCCGTTTCGGAAGAAAATAAAAATCTAACTAAACTTGTTGCTAGAGCCCAAAGAACAAATGATGCAGCTGTTCAAGATATTAAGAACAAATACCTGGAACACATTTCTTTCTATGCGTTTATACTTGATAAAAATAGACCTGATGTAATTCTTTCAAAAGATGATGAACAAATTCCAGAAGAATCGTATCAAAAGCTGAAAGAATTTGAATTAATGAATGCAAGTGAAACTGTTTGCGGTATGATTTCAGATTTCTTCGAAATGATAATCACAGAAAATGTTAATAAAGAATCGGAAAGTTAATGATGGTAGAAGAATACATTACACCTTGGGCAAAAAAAAATGATTCAGACCCATTACATTCTTTATGTTCCTATTTAGGTGCTTTCCCACCTTCTTTGGCTAACTATTTTATCAAATATTTTACAGACAAAAATGATTTAGTATTTGATCCTTTTTCAGGTCGAGGAACTACTATTTTAGAAAGTAGAATGCTCGGTAGAAAATCTTTTGGTTCAGATTTAAACCCTATTGCACTTGCACTTAGTAAAGCAAAAAGTAATGAGATAAAAAAAGAAGATGTAATTAATAGAATCAATGACTTGCAATCTTATTATGATTATGCTCTTTTTTTTCCAGAGGCCGAGGGAGAATCTGAAGAAATACATTTGATTTTTCATTCGAGAACCATTGCCGAATTATGCTTTTTAAAATCAGAACTCTTAAATTCAGAGGATAAAATTGACCAATTCATTATTGGAGCAATTTTAGGAATAATGCACGGTGGTGTTAGAAAAGATGGTACTTCAGGTTATCTTTCTATAAGTATGCCTAATACTTTTAGTATGTCACCAGATTATGTAAGACGATTTGTCCAAACTAAAGAATTAAGTCGTGAATACAGAAACGTTTTCAGTATTTTAAAAGAAAAGGTTGACCGTGTTTTTAAAAAACATAAATCACCTAAAATTGAATCTAATATATTTAAATGTGACGCAAAAAACTTACTAAACTCAAAAGAGGTTTCGAAATATAAAGGTAAAGTAGATTTACTTCTGACATCACCACCTTATTTGGGAATTGTAAATTATGCTAAACAGAATTGGATTCGTTCTTGGTTTTTAGAATCTGACCCAAAAGAAGTATCTGAAAAATTAGATGATGATTTGAACATTAATCAATGGGTTAAGTTCGCAAAGGAAACAGCGTTCCAATTTAAAGAAATGATGAAACCAGATGGTGTTGCTGTATTTGTAATTGGAGACGTTGCACGCTCTTCAACAAGCGTTATTCCTTTAGCGCGTGAATTTGCAATGATGATTAAAGAAAATAATCTTTTTGAAAACACTTGGGTTTTCTCTGATTATATACAAGGAGTTGATAAGACAACTCGTATCTGGGGAGAAACAAAAGGGAAAGCAACTGCAACAGATAGAATAGTCATAGTTTCCGATGTAAATCCATTTATAAATAATGAACGATTAAACGGAGAAAAAACTGTGACATATGAATTAATTCAAGAAAGCACAAAACATTTTTTAGGATAAATTTTATGATTGGGAAATCGAAAGTATTAGATACAAATATTGAATGGTATGATGAAATAGACCCTTTGTCATTCTATGAAAAACATTTTGAAGATACTTTTCTGGCAAAGATGCACGAAGTATATCCCGATTTTACTGGTATACCATTTTCATTAAAAGTGAGTACTAGTCTTGGAGAAAACTCAAAACCAGATTTAGCTATGGTCAGAAATGACTACAAAGAATGGTATATCATTGAGGCAGAAATGGGAAGACACTCTTGGGATGATCACGTTGAAAAACAAGTTAGAGTTTTTTCAACTGGATATTATGCTCCAAAAAAAGTAGCTAAATATATTAATTCAAAAGAAAATTCTTTAGATATAAATAAACTAGAAGAAATGATTGACCAGATTCCACCAAAGGTTATGGTAATTGTAAATGAACCTAAACCGCAATGGGAAATTGCTATTAAAAAATATAAATCTTATTTAAGTATATTTCAAATCTACAAAGGTTTAAATGGTCTAGAATTATATAGAATATCTGGCGACACACCATTTATCTATAGAGATAAATCTCATTGTTCTTTTGTCAAAGGACTTAGTAACACAATGGAGATTTATACTCCTACTTTTGTGAACGAATCTAATGGTTCTGATATAATTGTATTTTTTAGAGGGAAAACAACTAAGTGGAAAATATCAAAAAATAATGGAAAGACCTATATAGTAATTGCAGGTCGGACTCACTTTTTACAACTTGAAAAAAAATATATGCTATATATTTCAAACAAAAACGAATATTATTTAGACATTAATTAAATGGGACAAATAAAAATAAATTTTACATCAGATATTATTAATTCTTATAAACGATTAGCTTATCGTATATGGTTTGCACTTGCTGAATATGTAGATAATTCCACACAAGCATATCTAAACAATCAAAAAGTACTAGATATAGTTTATGAGGAAGAACAAAGAAATTTAAGTGTTCATATAAACTACCATAAAGACACCAATATTAAGGATGATTTTTTTGAGATTATTGATAATTCAATGGGAATGTCATTTGAAGAATTGGAAAAAGCATTTCAAATTGGTTTACCACCAAATGATAATTCAGGAAGAAGTCGTTATGGTCTTGGAATGAAAACAGCTTCTTTTTGGCTCGGAGATGAGTGGACTATCACAACTAAAAAGTTAGGAGAAAAAAAAGAATATTCAATAACATTAAATATAGAAACAATAGCCGATGGAAATTTGGCATTAGATATTCAAGATAAAGATGCAGAGATAAATGAACATTATACAATTATCAAAGTCAGTAATTTAAGACGAAGGTTTAAAGGAATGACAATAGGTAAGATTAAGTCTTATTTATCTTCGATATACAGGTTTGATATATCTTCAGATATGCTTGATCTCTTCTGGAATGATGAAAAATTAGAATGGAATGGTTATTCAGATGATGATTTTGTAAAAAACTCAGAAAGACAACCCTACAAAAGGGATTTTGAACTTGAAATTGATGGGAAGAATGTAACTGGTTGGGCAGGAGTATTGAGTAATGGTAGCAGAAGTAAAGGTGGCTTCGCTCTTGTTCAAGGCAATAGAGTAATTCAAAGTCCTCCCAATGGTTATAAACCTGAAACTATATTTGGAGAACAAGAAGGAGGCATTAATAACCTTGTAAACCAAAGACTTGTAGGAGAACTCTTTTTAGAAGGGTTTGAAGTAAGTCACACCAAGGATAATATTCTTTGGGAAGGTACTCAAATGGACGATTTAGATGATGCAATTTTAGAGCAAATAGGAGATTTAAGAAAAGTAGCGAATGAATTCCGTAAAAATGCTGTCGATGAAAGAGCTCCTTCTGATGAAGACTTTGATTTTGCAGTTGATAAATTAATATCCGAACTAAATTCCGGAGAACTAAGCGATATCGTTCTTTCTAAAGTTGTTCCTCCAGACTCCTTAATTCTTGACTCAAATAAACAAATAGAAAAAGCAATAGTCGAATCAACAGAACCTACAATTATAAAACTAGCAGGTTTAACGATAAAATTATACATAGATGATAGAATGTCTGCAAATGACCCATATGTTATTAATGATTCTATTGGGGATAAAGACACCGTAATTGTAATTGTAAACAAAAATCATCCTTTTTGGAATGAACTTGATGGAGCAAAAGGGATTCTAAATTATTTAAGACAATGTGTTTATGATGCAGTATCTGAATGGAAAGCTTACTTTATAAAATCGACAATGCAACCAGACACGATAAAGCATATCAAAGATGACTTAATGAGAGTACCTTTTATAATTGACAAAAACAAAGTTTGATATATGCCAGCGCTTAAAGCCATAAACATTTCCAGTTGCTCCAGCCAATTTGCCACCAAAACTGTAAAAGAGTATATCTTCTGCTAACTCTAGCAAGTTTGTGGAAGAGCACTACAGGTAACAATGGTTGCACAAGCCATTAATTTTATAAAACAAGATAGGTTTAAGCCCTTTTAAGGGCTTTTATTTTACGATCTAATTAAGTTGTACGTTAAAATTAGAGAACTTAAAACAGCATAAAATATGTTTTTGAAGGGCTTTTAAAAAAGAAGACGAGACTTTTAAGCTTCCCACTTCACTTTTAGCATGTTTTTGGGTGAACTTTAAATACTTTTTAAGGTTGTAGGCAATGGCAGAGAGCTGCATACACTTATTGGCTTGTTTAATGCCAATAGTATTGACCTTTCTAAGTCCCATAAATTGGGTTATGGTATTTTTTGTTTTAACAGTGGAATATAAATGCAAGAAATAATTACTTATTTTATTTTAGGTAAAAGATTGAATATCTTCTCTCTATGATTCTTGCTTACAGGGATTTTTCGATTATTTATAAATAGAGTATTCCCTTCATATCCTTTTATGGCAGTTATATTAACTACATAGCTTCGATGTACCCGTTTAAAGAATCTAGAAGGAAGTTGCCCTTCTATTTTTTTTAAAACTGTGGAATATAAAAAATTACCATTGATGGTATTGATAGTGGTATAGTTACTATCTGCTTCCAAAAACAAAATTTCTTTTAATACAACCTTCTCAAAATGATTCTCTTTTTTAAGAAAAAGACTGTCGTTTATATGAAGTACTGTTCTTTTATCTTCTTTCTCTTTGGAGGTATTATGTTGATTTTTCTCTAATATGAGTTGTTTTCTTTTATAATAATTAACTAGTCCGAGCTCTAGGGCAATATTGACCTGATAGGCATTAAAAGGTTTTAAGATATAAGCATAAGGGGCAGCGCTTTTAGCTTTTTCAAGTATCGATTTATCTGCATGAGAAGTTAAAAAGATAAAAGGGAGATCATATTGGATGTTAATTATTTTAGCCAATTCAATTCCATTGATTCCCTCACCGAGCATAATATCCAACAAAACAATATCAATTATACAGTTACCCTGGAGTATTTTTAATGCATCTATTGCACTGTGAGCTGGAGGTAATACTTCATAACCCATTCTTGAAAGTTGCAAGGATATATCTTGTGCTAATATGGCTTCATCCTCGACAATTAGAACGCTAACTTTATTTGCTGTATTGGACATTGTTTATGAATTTTCGAATGAAATTTCCCAAATAGTACCAGAGTTTGATTTTTTACTGATAGTACCATTTACTTGTTTAACAAGTGAATAGATTAGTTTTATCCCAAACGAATCTGTTGTCTCCAGTTTTCCTATTTGAAACCCATTTCCGTTGTCTTGAATAGTTAAAAAAATTGTTGCTTCACTCTTAACTACATTAATTTTTAATTCGGGATTTGCTATATTGTGATATGCATATTTTAAGGCATTTATAATAATTTCATTTACGATTAAAGATAAAGGCACTGCTTTATCTATGTTAAGATTTATTTTTTGAATATGAAAAATTGGGCTAAAAGTAGCACCATAACCATAGAATAGACCTTCCACCAGCTCCGTAATGTACTCTTTTAATGGGATATAGGTTCCTAATTTATCCTGATATAACTTACGGTGAACTAAGGAAAGTGCTTCAACCCTGTTTTTGCCTTCTGATATTGCCTCTTTAGCGGGATGTCCAGATAGTTCTTGTTCTTGAAGACTTAATAAACTAGAAATCATCTGTAGGTTATTCTTTACGCGATGATTCAATTCTCTCAATAGTATAATTTTCTCTTGTTCTCTCTGATACAGTTCATTCTTTTGGATAGCTAAATTTTTATTAATCATTTTGATTTTTCTATGCGCCCTTGTTATAAGATATAACAAGGAAAAAAGAATGATTAACCCTAGACTTAATATGATTAAAAGCTTTTTTTGATTGGAATTAAGCTTTCCTAATAATTTAATTTCTGATTCTTTTTTATCTATTTCGTAGCCGCTTTTTATCCTTTCGATTCTTTGAATATTCTCTTTATTAACTAAGCTGTCCTGATACAGTTGAAATTGTTTCTGATAATAAAGCGCCTCTTTATAATTTACTTGATGAGAATAAAACTCAGAGAGTATTTGGCTCAGATCTCTAATCTGCTCTTTTAGTCCTATACTTTTTGAAATTTTCAAAGCGTTTAAGAAGATGTCTTTAGATTTCGTTAAACTATCTTGACTTTGGTAGACCTTCCCAAGTTCAATTAAATATATGGTGGATGAATATGAATCTCCTAAGGAATCCAAAATAGTAATGGCTTTAGTTAGGAATTCTTTGGAAGAAGAATTCATGCCCTTTGCAGCGTAAATCATTCCTAGATTGCCAAAAGCATACCCTTCGACAATCAGATCTCTTTTTGTTTGATTTAGTTTTAATCCTTTATTAAAACAAACCTGGGCACTATCTAAATATCCTGATAAGCGATAAGCTTCCCCAAGGTTTAATAAGGTATATAGTTTTTTTCGATTGTTTGCTGCATCATTATATATTAGGTAAGCATCCTTTAAGTATTGAATTGCTTCTCTGGGATTTCCGTCTGAAATATAGTTACTTGCCAATTGATTATAGGAAGCACCCTTTCTTTCATTCAACTTTAAAGAATCATAAATTTCTAAAGCATTTAAAGTGGCACTTAAAGATTTGTCATTATTCCCTAAACGACGTTCAACATGACTGATTTCTTCCCAGGATTCAGCAATAGCGATGGGTGATTTATTTTCTTTGGCTAAAATAAGTGCTTGTTTTGCTACATAAAGAGCTGAATCTAAATCTGGATGGTAATAAGCCAGTACACTTAATTCTTTAGCTTTTTGTTTGGAACTGAGCTTTTTGTTGTTTAATAGGTTAATGATACTATCTGCTTTTTTTCTATCCTGTGAAGTTGCGTTATAGGAAATCAAACAAAAAATAAATAGGAGGAAGCTGATTAAGAAAAAGTGATTATTTCTAAAACTGTTTCTATATTCCAACACCTGAACTTACTTTAATTAAAGGATCTATAATAAAAAAGTATTCTTTTTTTAATTCATTATGATTGGGATCTTTTATTTCAGCAGAAAAAAGAATGCTATAACTTAGAAAAGAATTTTCGGGACTTTTTGTTTTTAACCTACAAATTTCGGAGGGGTCTGGCTTCACGTATAAAATTCCGTCTGGACTGAATAAAACATTGTTTTGATCACAATCAAATATCTTATTCCAATTGTCATTATTAATCCCTTTTCTTTGATTGAAAGTGATTCCAATATTCACCACTTTTACACATATGAGTTTTATTTCTAAATGATTTTCTCTTGCTTCCTTCTTTAAAGACAATTCGATAGTGGTGTTTTCTTTTATTTCAGGAAATGTATTTCTAATGTAGATGAAATCATCAATTTCAATAGGTTTATACGAGGTACCTATACCAAGTTCACAAGATTGTAAAACTTGTTCTAATTCAGACATATTAATAGGGAAACTTGTGGATTCATTCCCATTCAGGACTATTTGTACTTGCATAGTTGTAGGTTTTTAATTATTGGATACGCTTCTCTTCAAATTTACTTAATTTATTTAAGATGTAAGAAATTACCTCGTCAATTTTATAAGTGTTCTCGAATTGAGCGCTCTTTTTATTTTAAAAGAACTATTAAAATGTATTCTGTCATTTTTTCATTTACTCGATATTTTGAGTCACTTACTAAAAATTATACCTCACTGACATATCTTTTTTCTATTCCCCACGAATCCACATGACCTTTACCTAAAGGTTATTCACAAAAATGGAATGTTCGAAAGATTTCAAATTTAAAGGATACCGCAATTATTAACCAAAATTTTTATATTATGTCATTTTTAAGAGATGCAATCCAATCACTGGATCCAACACCAGACAAGAAAAAAGAATTGACGCTAGCAGTTAATTTACTTTTTGAATTAGCAGAGCAAAAAAATGCTTTGCAGAAAGAATCTTTAAAACAGATGCTTAGAACTGCTGGGACACCTGAAAATCCTACAATTCCAATAACTAACACACTAGCTTTTCATGGAGAAACAAGAGCTTATGTATCCGAAAATGCTGGAACCCTAGTTGAAACTGTTACAGGGGCGGTGAAAAAATTTATAGGTGGCGATGCAGAAGGAATAGTTGACGGCATTGGAGAACTAGTAACTGGAGGCTTAGAAGCTATTTTAGGTGCTGGAGAAGGTACACAATCAGAAATGCATTCTTACTATATAATAGTAGATGGACTTTCAATAACAAGGTTTGATATTATGGCCTGGCAGCGAAGAATAGAGGCGACTGGAATTACAACTGCAATTGAAAATGCAATGACTTTTACTGCCGTAAAATCTAGCGTTGATGTTGATAAAATAACATTCAATACTTTTTTACAAGCGTATAAGGAACAATTGATGAAAATGGATTTTAATGATAAAGAACTTTTAGATTTTATCAAAAGATCGAAAGAGATTTTTGAACTTTTAAAAGATGCAAATTCAAAAAATCAAGAGCTTATACCATCTGTGGCTTCAGAACTTATCAATCCTGCTACTATAAATAGAATTGATTCGACTGAATCAGTTTCTTCAGGACTTTCTCTTATGTCTTCTTTGCAAAAAGGTTATACTTATTCATTTAGATTAACTTATGAAGTTTATGAGGGTAAGGAATACAAAGGAACCGTAAAAACGGATTGGGAAGTGTATTTTAAAGGACATCACCACGGAGTAAGACCTTCGGATAGAGATATTCAGAGACAACTAGTAGTATTAACTGGAGAAGTTGAAACTTGGTGTGAATTAAATGATATTCCTTTCCCAGGGGCTGAGGATATTCAAGCAAATTATCAGCTGGACACAAAATCATCCCATTAATAGGTATTTACTTGATGAAAGAATAAATTTGGTCAGAAGGGAAATTTAGTTTCCTTATCTGACCATTTTTTTCGTAGTATTGTTTTTTTACGTGTATTTTAAGAACTAAATATTCTACACTTATATAAAGTATATTTAGTAGGCTTTAATTTTTAATGGGTACTTTTTGTACTTAATTTTTCAATAAAGAATGCTGGTGTAATGCCTGTGTTTGCTTTAAACGCTGCTACAAAGCCTTGTTTTCCTGTGAATCCTACCTCTTTGGCTAAGGCATCATATTTATAGTTTCGGATAAGGGTATTTGATTTTAATAGATCAATCAGATGGGCTATTTTAAGGCTGTTGACATATTCCTTGAAGCGCATTTCTCGATGTTTTAAAATTAGTTGGGATAGGTATCTAGTATTGGTATCAAAATCAGCAGCTACTTTGGCTAGCGTAATATCGTCAGCCAGGTATCGCTTCTTATCTTCAAAGTTGTGTAATTTCTGTAAGAGATCAGCTTCTACTTCAAGGTTTAATTGATAATCTGTTTTTTTATGGTGTTCTTTTGAAGTTTTTTTTAATGGAAGTTTATGGTTGGTTGCCATTAATTGCTCAAAACGCTTCTTGTATAATTTTTTTAGATAGAGATGACGGTTAAATATAAAAATGAGGAGAATACTTACTAAAATGAGTGCAAAATACAAGATCCTCTTACCGTGTTTTTCTATAAAAAGTTGCCGCTCTGCTTTTTGTTTTTCCTGCCGTAATTTTTGAGTTGTGTAGATACTTTCCTTGTGAATTTTATAGGAGAGGTATCTATAATATGTATTGATCAAGTCATCAAACTCCAACAGTCTTTCAATATAATAAAGCTTTTCTTTGGGTTGGTTTTTAGAGTCGTAATAATTAATTAATAATTCGAAGGTTTCCCTAAGGTCAGGGCGGAGGTATCCAGTATCTTCATAGATACGGTCTACCTTTAGAAGGTATGCTATTGCATTGTCTGATTGTTTTTGCTCTAGATAATTCTTGGCAATGAAGAAATAGGCAATACTCAAATTGGTACTGTCTTTAAGAATAATGGAATCGTTAATGGAGGCTTTAAGACGTTTGAGAGATGGTGCATAGATCTCTTTATCAAATAGATTGATGCCTTCGGAGAGCTTAAAATAAGAATCCATAACGTACATGTCCATACGTTTAGCTTCCTTTAATCCGAGGGTATTTATGTCAGAAGCTGATGCGTAATTTTTCATTTGATTGTAACAAAGCCCCAATGAATGTAATGTATTCAGATACGGCCTAGGATAGGAGTCTTTGAAAAAGGCCAGACATTCTTGATATAAAGAAACAGCTTCATGGTAATACCCTAGAAAATATTTAGCCATGCCCAGATGGTATTTTGTTTTGTACGTCAGGTAGGTGTCTGAGGAATTGATTAAGAGCTCATTAGCCTTTAAATAATAATCCAATGCCTTGTCATGTTGTTTTAATCCATAATAGACAATTCCTTTGGTGAGGTAACTACTTCCTATAAGTGTTGTGTCCTTGGCAAGGGTAGCGGTTAAAATCATACTATCAGCATAGACTAGTTGTAAATTCTTTGTTCCGTGATGGAGGTAGTTTTTATATGCATTAACAATCTCTACAGTATTGTTTTCACGCTTAGCTTTTTCCAAAAAGACTTTTAAATAACCTCGTTGTTGTGCACTTAAAGGATCCGAATTTTTGATACTATCAAAAAGGATATCGTAGGAACGGTTCGTTAAAGGTACAGGGGCTATCAGTTTTTTTTGTTGGGAGAATCCCCAATATTGAAATAGGCATAAGAAGACTAAGTAGTAGTATTTCATTGTATCGGTTGATTTGACCATAGTATTTTAGCATACTATGATAGTAAAGTGGTAAAAAGTATTTAATACCTTAAAAGTAGTATAAATCTTTGAAAATCAGTAATTCGGTGGTTTTTGTAGGCGTATGATTTTCTGAAAATCATAGTTGGTTTTCAGAAAATCAAATAAGAAGTGATTGTTTGCCTTATTTCAAGCTTTTAGTTTTACGGGGAATTCAAAAACAACAGGTAGTCTTGTCATGACTGCCATTCTGCTTACCCGGGTAAACTGAACAAGAATAGAAGTTTCAGTATTACAAAAACTAAAAAGCATGAAAACAATTAAAACCTATTTCATTTTAATGACGATACTGGTTTCTTGTAGCAAGGAATCCGTAGAGATAGAAGAAGAAGTCTTAAAAACACCGTATTTGGTTACTGCTACATCTGGAGCAACAGATTCATTGGCTTATTATTATAGTCAGCTTCAGGAGGAGTTATTAGGAGCACAAACAGGATCGTTAGTCGCTACTCAAAAATATGAAGCGATAGCTGCACTTTGTACAGACACATTTGGAGAGTATCTTTGGCAATTGCCTAGTCCCGTTTCAAGGGATTCGACAGAGATTCGATTCAATGATATACTGGATAATTCACAACTCAGTATATTAGCTAAAGATCGTATGCGGGCAATGACAGAAACATTGTTACTAGCTGAAGATTTCAGTGGACTTCCCCAATTATATGATAGTTTTAGGGGTGAAATTGATAAAGATCCGTTATTCACTTCAGAGGACAAAAGAGTGCTCTTGGGGACTTTATGGTTTATAACCGAGCTAAATAAAGAGGTACCAACCCCCAGTGTTCTGAGTGAGGGAGGTGATGACGATGATGATGGTGGAGGTCGGGAAGATGAGGATTGGAATATTTCCATTGGACACATATACAATTGGTTAGAAGGGGATTTGCAAAGCAATGCGCAAGGGATTCACAATGCACTCATCCTAAGTGTAGCCAATGATAACGAATGATTACATAAACAAGGGTTAAAGCAGTTATGAATACTGTTTTAACCCTTTGTATAATATACCTATTACAGCAGATGGAGGTAAAACCCACATTTAATAATGGCTATGGATTTTTTTATAATCCAATTCCAAGGAGACGTAGCATTTACAAAACAATATAACAACTGTTATTTGTTATGTTTGGTGCATGCAGGTCAACTAACAGTGCATATTAATAAGGATCTGCAAATCCTAAAAAGGGGACAGTGTCTACTTGTTGAAACTCCTCATTTTCTTACCCTTAACATACATGGTCATGTGCAGTTGGCATATGTAGCTGTCAGTAGTCTTGATTACATAAAACGGTTCTTAATATCGTTTCCGTTATTGTTTTTATATAGCACGAAGAAGCGTCTTGTTGTCATTTCTTTAGACAAGCAACAAGAACATCTAATGGTAGGATTGTTGGGCTATCTATGGTATAGAAGACAAAGAATACCATCTATTTTGAAAATGGATGAAGAACCATTTTCCATGGCTTGGCAGTTATTGTTTTTTGCATTGTATGAAAACTTGACGCCAAAACCTTATGCAAATGCCTCGCGACAAACGCAGTTGTTTTTAGCATTTCTAATGGAAGTAAAAGAAAGTAAAGGCAAAGCGCATCGTATCAGATACTATGCAGCGAAGCTATGTATAAGTACCAATTATTTGTCAAAAGTCGTCAAACAAATAAGTGGGCAGCCTCCACGCTATTTTATTGTGCATACCATCCTTTTGGAGTCTAAAAAGTTGTTTTATACCCACAAGTCTCTCAAAGAAATTGCAGCCAATATGGGATTTAGTTCGGTGCATCATTTTTCAGCTTTCTTCGCTAAGTATACAGGGATGTCACCGAGTGCTTTTATGAAAAGAATGTAGCTATACAATTTTTAACCTAAGGAAAACAAGAGGGGACGTACTGCTGTAAAAAAGGGTAAGCACTTCCATAAATCACTATTAAATGAAAGATAATGGTGGAAACGTATCAGGAAATTGTTGAGCGGTTTCAAAAGAAATGTAACGAATTACAATTAGCATCCTTCAAATCATTTGATCAATTAGAAGAAGGAATTGAGCTATGCTATCAATCTCTGCAGCGCCTTAAACGAAAGGTGCTCCTCGATGGGTTTCAAAATGAATTAGAAGAAATCCATTTTTTTAAAATGCAAAAAACACCTCCAGAATCTTATTTGTATTACCTCTATAAAGTACGAACGTACCAACTTCTACTACCACAACTCGATGTTGATGAGCAACAACAATTTTTGAAAAAAGAATTGCGTAAAATCAATAAGTTTTACGCAAAACACCGAGAACTGATTTATTATATGCAACGGAATCGTAGTGATATGGATGAATACTATTTTACAAGAAAGTTAAAAAAAGTCCATGTTAATTTAAAAGAAAACCGATACTGGGATAGGGATTTTTCAACCCCATATGATATGTTATGGACACGTATTAAAACCACGCAATTGTATGCTAGGTTTATAGAAGTTGAATGCCAGCACTTAAAGTTGCAAGCAAACCATACCCATTTACAGGGAGTTCAAGGGAAAACACTAAAGTGGACGGCCTCTAAAACAGCCCTTATAGAATTAGCTTATGCGCTGTATTCCAATGGTGCTATTAATCACGGTAAAGAGGACTTAAAAAGTATCGCTGTTATTTTTGAGAAAGTGTTTCATATCAACTTGGGTAATTTTTATAAAACCTATGCAGAGATGAAGGCTCGCAAAGGAAATCGGGCACGTTTTCTACAAGAATTGGTAACTGATTTACAAGAAAAAATGCAAGAAGACGATGCTTTATAGTGTATGTCAATTTAGTGAAAATGGTATTTTTTAGGGATACTATATTGGTGTTTTATAGAAAATTGGTATGTAACTACGATGGCACTACGATTTTTTATTGCGCATACAAACAAGATGAAAATGGATTGGATTTCTTACATATTCTTGCTAATAGGTAAGCCATATCAAACGAAAGTACCCCAAATAAAATGTGTTAAAATGTATTCGTAACTACGAACGTATACCGAAAGATTCTCATAGACTCCATCCAAATTTGTATCACGAAAGTCAAATCGAAGATTGGCCCAGCTGAATTTTAATTTGGTAAGCAAATTTTCAATTTCACGAACACCTAATTAATAAAAAATGAATGTTCGTGAGCTAAATCAACGCAAAGTCGTCATTGGTTTATAAATACGTTTACAAATGGCGGCTTTGTTTTTAAAAACATAAATTTTATGGGAGCAACAATTATTACTACCGAAGATCTGTATCAGTTTAAATTGGAACTGTTGGATGCAATCAAACAAGTATTACAGGAACAAAACGGAACGCCTTCTAAAAAGTGGCTCAAATCCAATGAAGTTCGCGAACTGTTGGGAATTTCACCAGGGACACTACAAAATTTACGAATCAATGGGACACTGCCGTATACCAAAATAGGAGGGGTGTTGTATTATGATTACAAGGAAATTATGCAAGTGTTGGAAAACAATAAAATCAGAAACGGATTTTAAGCGTATGGCAGCAGGAGTAAATTACATTAAACAGCTTAATGCTACCTATGAAAAGTTCACCGAAGATAATCGGTTAAACCCGACACATATTAGTTTATATATGGCTTTATTCCAATTGTGGAATGCCGCTCATTTTATGCGAAGTTTTCATGTAATAAGAGGGGAAGTCATGCTACTTTCAAAGATAGGATCCAAGACTACCTATCATCGGTGTATAAAAGAACTAGATTATTGGGGCTATTTACAATACAACCCCTCACATAATCCATTTAAAGGGAGTATGATTTGCATGACCATTTTTGGGACAACCGATAGACAAGTTATGTACCCTAGGCGTACCAATATAGGGACAAGTAATGAACCAGCCGTGGTATCTATTAACAAACCTATACAAACTTTAGAAAACTATAAAAATATGGGCAAACATAATTTTATTGAAAATTCTAAATTTAAAAAATTGCGTACAAATAAAACCAAGCAGCCTGTTGGCCAATTTTTGGATCACCTAAAGATTAGTACGGATAAAAATTACAACGAGCCATTGTGAGAAAATATCAACCACATATCATAAAGGAGGGAGGTGTTGAATTTCATCTGGGTGAATTTCGTGGGGGACTCGTTTTGTATGATTTTAAAAAAATGCTGATATACCTTGATGCCAAAGGGAAACTTTTATTTGGAAAGAAGTTTAAGATTTACAACGAAGATCACCCTATTTTATACAAGCTTTTTGTGTATTATATCCGAGATGAAGCTTCTTGCAAGAAATTGGGAATTGATCTCGGAAAAGGGCTTTTACTATCCGGACCTGTAGGGTGTGGAAAAACCAGCTTAATGAAACTGATGCGCCATTTAGTACCCCATCAAAAGCCGTATGAGCTCATTCCTTCTCGAAATATTGTTTTCGGATTTAACAATATCGGGTATCGAATAATTGAACAATATGGAGATCACCGATTTTATTGTTTTGATGATCTAGGAGTAGAGCCTATAGGACGCCATTTTGGAAAGGATTGTAATGTGTTGGGAGAAATCTTGTTGTCTAGACATGAACTATTGTTGGGACATAAGGTGAAAACACATGCCACCACTAATTTAAATGCGAAAGAGCTGGAAGAACGGTATGGAAATCGTGTGCGCAGTCGAATGCGTGAACTTTTTAATCTGGTAGCTTTTGATAAAGGGAGTGGGGATAAGCGGAAATAGAAAGAATCTATTTTATAAAAATAAAGCAAGGGAAATGAGTTTGGAATTAATCGGATTTCTTAACTTTCTTTAAATTAATTAGTACCACTGAAAATAAAATGATAACGATTCCTACCCATTGCAATACAGAGATTTCTTCTTGGAGGATTACATAAGCACTAAAAACTGAAACTGGAATTTCTATAGAAGCAATTATACTTCCCACCCCAGTACCGATTTCAGGAAAGCCTTTGTTGAATAAAATAGGGGGAAGAATGGTTCCGAATAATCCCAGAAAAGCGCCCCATTTTAGAAATAGTAACCAATTAAATTCATTGAGAATTTGAACATTCCAAAATAAAATGACCACTAGAAGGCCACCATATACCAAGTATTTACTTCGAGTAATTATGGGAAGTTCCAGAGAAACTTTGTTAGAAGCGTACATGGCTCCTGTATAACTTAATGCTGCTAATAAACCGAATCCTATCCCTGTAAAATTGATGTTTAAATCTGTTTCAAAAACTTTGGCTGCCAATGCAGTGCCTGCAATAGCGACCATAGCACCTATGATTTTGATTTTATTAATGAGCTCTCGGGCAATAAAAAACTCCAAAACCACGCCCATCCAGATGGTTTGCATCAACAAAATGATGCCCACAGAAACAGGAACGTATTGTATGGATAGGTAGTAAAAACTACTGGTAAGTCCTAAGGTCGTTCCGAAAAGGATCAATTTTAGCTTAGGATGTTTTGATACAACTACATTCTTTGTTGAGCTCTTGGATTTGTGTGGATAAAACACCGATACTATACTAAGTAGTAAAGCACCGAAAAGGTATTGAGAAAACGTAAGTCCTCCTGTACCAAAACCATTATTGTTGGCATACTTTACAAAAGTGGCCAATACTCCGTAACTTGATGCTCCAAATGCTATGTAAAAAAGACCTTTTATATTACTGTTCATTGTTTTTGAAAGTTTCGTTCAAGTGATAAAGTTGTATTTTAGCTGCTATCGACCAATACTTTGCATTATGTTTTCCAGGACTTTCTTCATAATTGTGTGGAATGTGTAACTGAATTAGTTGCTCGTGAAGTTTTCTATTCTGTTCAATAAAAGGATCATCAAATCCACAACTTATCAGTATTTTTTGGTTCGTGTTATGTAGCTTCTCTATTTGTGAAATAGCCGTATAATTCTTCCAAATATTTTTATTCTGACCTAAAACTTTGCGCACTCCATATCTTTCTCCATAAGGAAGAAAGTCAATCGCCCCACTTATAGTTCCGATTGCTGAAAAAATTTCTGGATGTCGAGCACCTAAATATAGAGCACCGTGACCGCCCATACTCCATCCCATAATGGCTCTTTGATATTTTTCAGTATCATATTTATCATCTATATACTGAACTAATTCTGCTGTTATAAAGGTTTCATATTTCGAATTTTTTATTGGGCTATCAATGTACCAGCTATCATAATTCCCATCAGGTAAAACAAAAATCATCTTATATTTTAAGCTAAGCTCCAATAAAGAAGGAATATCTTTTTTTAGCGTCCGTTTTGGATATCCACTATAGCCGTGCAGGATATAAACTGTTGGCGTGTTTTTACTTTTTGAAGGAGTAATAACAATAGTCTTAATGTTTTTTTTCATCGACGAACTATACACCTCTAGCGTATCAATATGCTGAGAAAAAGCCTTTGGACAGATTAGAAGTATAAAGGCAAAGAATACCATTGAGTTTTTCACTTTTGCTTGTTTTAAATGCATCCACAAAAGTAGAGAGTCATCTTTCTTAAAACATTTACATATGTTGAGAAAACAAATTATTTTTTGATTGCTTTTTTAATCCTGCTTAATTGGGTTGGCGTGATTCCGAGGTAAGATGCAATTTGGTGTTGTTTCAAACGACTTTCAATGGCTGCATATTCAGTTTGGAATTGCTCATAACGTATTTTCGCTGTTTTGTATTTTAAATTTATCTCTAAAGGCTCTTTGGCCACCACCCAGTTTTTCTCTAAGTAATTAATGTGGAAGTACGCAATTTCTGGATACTTTTTCATGATCTGTCTAAAATCAGTATTCTGATATTCCAGTAGCTTGGTTTCTTCCAATGCCTGAATTGAAAATAAACTAGCCTCATTTTGGATCAATGCAGCCGTGGAAGCGATGAATGAATTTTCTGAAAAGAATTTTTTAATAACCACATCTCCATTTTCATAGGTATGATAATAGGAAAACAATCCCTGTTTAATAAAAGCATAAGATTTTGGCACTTGACCTTGTTTTAAGAAGTAGTCACCTTTCTTTAACGTTCGAGGGTTTAGTATAGCTATAAAAGCATCTAGGACATCCTTAGAAAATGGATAATATTTAGTTAGTTCTCTTTTGAAGTTTTGAATCAAGACCATGTGTTTTAAAAATTAGTGCTACATCACCTTTATAAATTTCTTTGGCGATATTCCTGTTTTTCTTTTAAAGACCCTTGAGAAATAAGCGTAATCTTGATACCCTAATTCATGAGAAATGGTGGTTAATGAATTTTTAGAATGCACCATTAGCCGTTTAGCCTCAAGCACCACTCGATCCGTAATTAAGTCGGTGGTCGTCTTGTTAAGGGAAGTCTTAATAATTCTATTTAAATGTTTAGTACTCACAAATAATTTACTAGCATAAAACTTAGGTAATTTTTCATTTTTATAATGTGCTTCAAGAATGGATTCAAGCTTTGTAATGATCTCCATATGGATTGGGGTAACTATTCTCATCTTTTTTTCTGAAGGTATATAAATTCTTGATAATTCAATATACATATGAGTAATAAGACTAAATATTTTTAAGTTTTTAAAGCTTGAATTATTATTATATTCACGCATTAACTCTTCATAAAGAGGTCTTATATCATCAATTTCTTGCTGTGAAAGGATTAAAAGAGGAGGGTTTTTAGTTGAATTATAAAAAGGGAATTGATTCAGTTTTTCCTTCAAATAAGGATTCTCGTAAAAGTCTTGCGTATGTAAAAAAATATACCCCTCTGGTTGAGTTTTAAATTCCCAATGATGTGTTTGTCCAGGTTTTATAAAAAATACACTTCCTGGTTGAATTGCGTAGGTATGGAAGTCGATTTGATGATTGCCACTACCTTTTGTAAACAAAACACAGATGAAGAAATTATGCTTATGGGAGGCGGCAAATTTTTCTTCATTTTCTTTTAGGTGTTTATTCAAACTGTTGATATGAAAATTAGTTGCATTCTCAGTTTTTTCGACTTGATGAATATCAATAATGGGAATTTCATTCATAAAATAGTTATTACATGTCCTAAAAGTACAAATAATTACACTATTTATCCAACATGACTCTCAGTGCATCGCTGTAATTTTGAAGATATAAAGCAAAGACCTTTTTATTTAATAGGTAGAAGGTCTAAACTTTTAGAGATAACTATATGATTAAAAAATAAGATAGCAACTGATGGAAATCAAAACAAAATATGCAGTACTTCAAGATGAATATGCCAACTGGATTATTCTTCAAGCTAAAAAAACATATGCATCATTGTATAAAGATGAAAATAAGCAAGAAGAGCTTAATCACTATTTAAATACAGTTTTTAAGAAAAATACCTTTGTTCATAGTCAAAACGATTTTACGCTGCAAACTATAATGGCTTTTAATAAAGAACAGCCCATAGGGAGTATAGAATTGAATACCTCCCCAAAGAAGCGAACTTTATTTAAGAATGTAGATAGACCTCTATTTATAAACAAAATGTTTTATACGGATACATCTGGTCTTAACGCACTATTAGAAAAGGTGAAAGCTATTGCTTCTCAACAAAACTACGATGTTGTTTATGGTGAGATACTAGCTGTTAGAAAGGAGACTCTGGAATTGATTAAAGAAAATGGATTTGAAGTTGTTTCCGTTGAATCATCTTTAGAAAAGATAAACTTGCCAACTGTAATTTTTAAATTAACTAATTAGCCTTTGTTACTCGTTTCAGTAATCTAAAAGCAAATGTACTGTTTTAATTTCCTTAGCATAACCAAAGCCATGATTTGATATTGAGCTTTTAATGATTATGAGTAATAGCTAGACTAGTGCTAATACTAAAGTTTTTGCTCCTTACATAAAGTTTGTATTTCTCCCGATATACTTTGTTGTATTTATATGTTTTTAGTCTACGTTAATTCCTGATGACTTACTTCTTTTATGACTTCTGAGGTATCCGAGTTAATATGAGAATTAAGGACATCGCTGCTTACGGGTGGGTATTTAATGGGATGGATTTGAAGAAGCTGAATTCTTTTAGGGTCGATTGGTTATATACCGCACTAGGATTCTTTGAATATCACGATTGTTTTCATATGGGGTTATAAACTTTAATTGCGTTTGTTTTGGAGTGTTCATTGGACAAAAACCAAAGCCTTTATAATTCCCGTTTTTAATGTATACCAATCCCAATTCATCTTCAGATCTCCCTTCTAGCTCGATTAGACTCGTGTAGTCTTGAAGCTTGGTTTTGCTTACAAATTCATTTACACGCTGATTATAACTATCTGGAGCTTCCATGGATAGACAAGCACCAAAGCACATTTTGAGTTGGTATTGAAAACAAGATGATTTTGTTTTATACAACCCATTAATTTTTTGACAAAGTTGATATTTCTCTGTAATGCGAAAAAGCATTTCTTTGGCTTCATTCAGGGTGGAAAACGTAGTAATTACTTTGGACGTTGAGGATATCTTTCCAATAGTTAAGGCTTGATATCCATTCGTATTCGATAGAAACAACCCATATTGATAAATTTTTCGGCGTTGCGAACGGTTGTAAATAGGATGGTGTTTTTTAATAAGATGTGACTCATAGAGCAATGATATAAGTTCACTTCCCATAAGCTTATAACTCACATACTTAGTAAAGTGTTGTAGCTTTTGAGATTTGCGATCCTTCCCTGAAAAATGTTGTTTTACACGCTGTTGGATATTGATACTCTTTCCAATGTATATAATAGTTTTTTTAGCATCATAAAAAAAATAAACACCAGCTGCTTTTGGTAAGGATGCTATTTGATCATGTATATCGATTGCAATGCGTATTTTTATGGTTGTTTATAAAAAGATTGTGTTTAGTACACTCAAAATCGCCCTTTTTTTCCAATTGTAAAAATACGGCATCCGTACATATCAACAAATAGCTTCTCAAAAATCCTATAGTTTAAGTCATTTTATTATCAAATAGTAGCAATTGATTTTAAGCTGTATTTTATTCACAAATAATTGATTATAAGTATTTTAAGTGTTTAATAGTTGTACTTTTTTACTAACGAAAACGAATCAAAAATTTAAACCGTTCCGTTATGAAAAAAGCAACTTATTTCACGCTATTATTCCTGCTGATTTCCAATACCATATTAGCGCAGATTGGTGGAATTGAAGATTCAGTCAATGATATTTCAAATACCATTCGAACCATATTCCCCATAATCCTTGGAGTAATATTCTTGGTGGGATTCTTATTCAATGCAGGACATTTCTTTGGAGAGAATGCTGATCTTAAAAAGGGGATTACTCGTGTGTTGGTCTTTGTCCTTATTGCTGGCGCTGTCGTTGGCATATTTACTTATTTAATCTCCATCGTAGTATAAATGAAACGATTCGAAGTCTATAAAAACATTCGGAAACAGGCGGTCATTTTTGGGCTGCCCATTTCCTTATTTGCCGTACTGATGATATGCATAGTGGCTTCGCTGTTAGTCATTATATTTTCCTTCAGTTTTGGGATGGTTGTGGGTACTTTGATTTTTAATAGTGTATTGTATATCATTTTGAGTTGGTTTACCAAGAATCCCAATTGCTTTCAAATAAAGAGTGTGTTTCCTGATCGTATGAGTCATAAACGAAATTCCAAAATTGATTATGAAGCAAATTGATATAGCAACAAACTGGCCAATTGTAGCGATTGAAGACCATATAATTTTTGCCAACAATGGAAATGTGGTTCTAGGTTATGAGGTGAACTTACTGGAAATCTATTCATTATCAGAAAAGGACTTTGAGGAGATACATGGTACTTGGTTTCAAGCCTTGAAATCCTTACCTGTAGGAACGGTGGTTCATAAGCAGGATATATACCTTAAAAAAGCCTATTCTTCAGAACAGCTCCCTAATAAAACATTTTTAGAAAAAGCAACACATACATACTTTAAAGGACGTAGCTATGTGGAGCATACTTGTTTTTTGTTCTTTATTTTAACCAAAAACAAGGCACTTAACAATCCAAAATATGTCAATCCCTTTAGAAGTGTTTCAAAAAGTATCGTTCAGGAATTAGATGATAACGTGAAAAGTTTTATCGGCTCGGTAAACGATTCGGTTGCTTTTATCAATAACAGTCGAAAAATAGAAATTGTACCGCTTAAGGCTTCACAAATAGAAAGTTTAACCCATAATTATTTTAATGGATTTAATACGGGGTTTGATACCGATACACTTCTTAGCAAACAACCTATCAACAGTGGGGAACATTATTTTGATATCCTAGCTGTTAACAGCGAATTGTGCTTTGGTGAAAGTGTACAGTCTAGTATAACCAATGATAAATTCACTACGGACGATTTTGTATTTCATCAAGGATTTATTGATGGTTTAGGGCTTACTCTTAATGAAAACCATGTGGTTAACCAAATCTTGTACTTGGATGATAAACACAAGTGGCGCAAGTTGCTTGATAAGAAAGTCGAAGCACTTCATAAAAGCTCCAATTTTGGGTCACAAAACAAAGTGGTACTGGGAAAAATCCAGCACATCTTAGATCAGATCAATGCCGATGACAATGCCCGGATTATTCGTGGGCATCTTAATGTGTTGTATTGGGAAAAGCAGGCTGAAAATCTAAGGAATATAGGAGCTAAAATAAAGACAGCCTTTAAGGAGCTGGATATCATTCCTTATTATCCAAAGGGAGAAGAACAAAAGAATTACCTACTGAATAGTTACTGTTGCTTTTCATCTAATTTTTCAGATGCAGATATGTATGTCACGGATTTAAAGCACGGGTTATGTTTACTGCTCAACAATACCAACTACAAATCAGATGCTACAGGGATAATCTTTAATGATCGACAGTTTAATATTCCGATTGTAAAGGATGTCTGGGATACGCATAAGAAGCGGATCAAAGCACGGAACTTTGCCATTTTTGCCCCAACAGGTGAAGGGAAGTCCTTTTTAGCCAATAATATCATACGTCAATATTTTGAAAGTGGTGTTCGTCTGGTCATCATCGATTTGGGTGGTTCTTATACCAAATTTGCCAAATTATATCCTGAGGATCATGTGGTATTGCGCTATGAACAAGGGAAAAATTTAGGTATCAATCCATTTTATATGGCTAGTGAAGCAGATTTAACACCTGAACGACTGGAAGATTTGATGGTGTTTCTCTCTGAGCTCATGGCAGGAGATGCCGTCCCTTCTAAAAGTAAAGAAGTAGCGCTTAAGAAAGTACTATTGTATTATTATCAAAAAATACGAAAAAGACATTCCCTGGCTAGTTTATATGAATTTGTTAAAGCGCAAAAGGAAACAATCTTAGCTGATCTCGGGCTTCGAGAAACAGACTTTAGTCCGTATCAATTCTTGCATATCTTATCCGAATATGTAGCGGGTGGCCTCTACGGTTTTCTTTTTAGTCAAAATGAAGATCAGAGTTTTCGAATCGAAGACAAGCGCCTAATCATTTTTGAACTGGATGAAGTAAAAGACAATAAAGAGGTGCTCTCTGTCATGCTTAAATTAATCAAAACTGCTGTACAGCGTACCATCTGGCGAAACCGTTCCGAACGAGGAATTATTCTTTTTGATGAGTTTGCTAAACAACTAAAATTTAAAAATGTATTGGAGAGCGTGGAATTTTATTACCAAGCCATTCGTAAACAAAATGGAGCTATTGGAATCATTTTGCAATCCATCAATCAATTACCAAAGAACAGTACCTCGGCTAGTATTTTGGAAAATACACAAGTCATTTACAGCCTTCGCAATGAAAAAGGGTACGAGGAGCTCATCAAAAGGCTAAAACTCGCTGCCCATGATTTAAATCAGCTTTCCTCCCTTCAAAACAACTTTACCGGAGACCGAAAATACACCGAGATCTTTATAAAGATAGGAAAGGAGAGCAATGTGTTTCGGTTGGAAGTTCCTCCAGCGGTGTACGCAGCTTATTTGACCGATGGGAATGAAAGTGATGAAATCATGCGGTTGTATGATCAATTAGGGTCGATGGAAGAGGCTATAGAACGCTTTGTAAAATGTAATCAAAAATAGATGTACTCATGAAAACTAAAAAGAAAATACGATGCTATCCAATGGGGTTATTGATCTTGAGTTTTTTATACCTGCCGACTGCAGGCAACAGCCAAGGCATGCCTGTGTATGATAATACCAACTTTATCAGTTTGGCAAAACAATTGATTGAATCTGGGAAACAAACCTCGCAATTGATGCAAACCGTTAATTTTCTAAAGAAACAAAAAGAAAATTTGGAAAAGGTCAATTCGGTAATTCGACAACTTCATGCTTTAAAAGCACTCACCAATAACAACCAAAGGTTATTTGAAATGGTGCAATCAGATTTGAGTGATGTATTAAGTTCTCCTTATATCAAACCTGATGAAGTAGGGCGGATAGCTGATTCCTTTGATGCTATTATGATAAACGCCGTAGCGAGTCTAGATTATGTGGAACAGATTCTATCGAGCGATTTATTAAAAATGACGGATGCTGATAGGGTGCAGCTTTTACAAGAGAAAGAACAAGAATCCAAGGAGATGGTGGCAGAGATTGAAAATAAAATGCGACGCTACCAAGAAATCATTTCTTTTCGGAAACTACAGTCGACTGTTAACAGTAGGATCGCTAACTATTAACGGATGCAATGGATTCTTTTAAATATAGGGCTCGAATATGTGGATGCTGTTTTTCAGGTAATTAAAGACAGTGATTTTTCAAGGTATACCATTACTGGGGTAAAAACATTTGCAGTGCTTTTGTTTTTAATCAATATACTTAAAAAATACCAGGAAGGGGTTGTAGACCGCGATGGCTATACTTGGGGACTTTCTCCTGGAGAGTTGGTCAAAAACTTTACAATTGTATTACTGGTGATTTTTTCATCACAAATACTCGGTTTTTTTGATGCTGTTTTAGTGGCTGTGGAAAGTAATTATAAGGATATGGCTCCAGCGCTCCTTCCTTTGCAGTTGCAGGATGTAGAGATAGAGCGGGAGGTGGGCGCTATGGAAGCCGCCAAAAAGGCATTGGCGTTATTGTATGAATCCCTAGTAACGCCACTCTATGGGATGAAAATTTTGTCCTTTATCCTGTCAGTCTTCCTGTGGTTAATGGACTTGTTTATTTATCCCTTGTTTTTAGCAGAGCGCTATTTTTTATTGGGGATTATGCAGGCTTTTTTCCCATTGGTAATTAGTTTGTCAGTTTTTGAAAAGTTTAGAGGCTTAGCCTATAATTATTTTAAGCTTTATGCAGGGGTGTACATGCTCGTTCCAGCCTTTTTCTTAGTGAATGTCTTTGTGAATAATCTCTATCGAGAGATCAGTGGGAACTTTTGGAATGCTCTTTTTGGAACTGATTGGGGATCAGAATTTTTTGCACCATTTATTGAACTTGCAACCATTGGATTTATTGTGCTGATCAAATTTAAACTTTATAAAAGAGCCACTTCTTTTGTGTTTAGGCTGTTTGTTGGGAATTAACGAATTAGAAAAAAATAATGGCTTATGAAACTTAAAACCCCTTATAAAAATATCTATCAGATACTGGGACAAAACAGATGGATTGTACTAGCTTCTATTATTGGAAGTGTGATAACTTCAGTGGTTTCTATTTTAGTAGTTATCAAACTTCATAAAGAAACATTAAGAAATGCCTTCGTGGTAAGTCAAGAAGGGCAAGTAATTCCTTTAAAGATAGCCAAAGAGCGAACGAATTTAAAAGTAGAAGCGCTGGCACATTTAGCACGTTTTCATCGGTGTTTTTATCAGTTGAGTGCGAGTAATTACAAAGAACAAATAGCAAAAGCACTTTGGCTGGGAGATACCTCAGTGGATGAAGTATACCAGCAAAAGAAAGCGGAAGGCGTATATAACCGTCTGCTGCAATATGCATTGGTACAAAAGGTTACCGAAATACATACCGAAGTGGATTTAGATACGAAGCCTTTTAAATTTCAAACCCAGGTACGCTTTGAAATTAAAAGAGGGACGGTAACCGATCACTATAAGCTGATAACTACAGGAAAGCTTTTGCGAATCGAACGGAATTTTCCCCACAACCCACACGGACTATTAATAACCGAGTTCTATGAAAATAGCTTGCAAAAACTAGCGAATTAAATTTTAGGAATATGGACATGATTAAAGATAAAAAGAAGTTGATTTTCATGGGGTTAGTGCTCTGTGTGCTACTGTTTATAGGAGCTTATGGTATTTTGACTTTTGGCGGAACACAAGAGCCTAGTGTGGGGAAAGCATCGGTTGAAGTTCCAAAACTGAAGGAAACTACACCAGAATTTGAATCACGATTAGAGGCCGTAGACGCTTTAGAGAGAGAAGAGGAGACAGTACCTCCAAGTGTCTATCAGGAAAAGTACCTGGATAGTGCGGGCTATTATGACAAACAGCTATCGGATACAATGAAAAAAAGAATGATCGATAGTGTCTATCAATTAGGTGCTTCGCGATACCAAAAACTACAGCGTTTCCAAAATGCCTACGAAGTATCTGTTGTTAGGGATACACTATCCAAAAGACAAGTGAAATTAACCAAGAAAGCTGTTAAAGCGATGGAAGTGAAAATGAAAGCGATGGCTTTGGAACATCAACTCTTTTTTGCTTCAAATCCAGAAGAAAACGTTGAGCAACATATACGTAATACAGATGAAGAATTATGGGTGCGAGTAGACGGTACGCAAACCGTAAAGCAAGATTATAGATTACGTATGCGGCTATCCAAATCTGCCAAAGTAGATGGAATCACTCTTGAAAAAAATACCTTACTGTATGGTTTTGTAAGTTTTAAACCAAACCGAACTATCTTAAAAATTGAAAACCTTAATGGACGAGCCGTCCAATTTGAAGCGTATGATTTGGATGATGGTAGTAAAGGAATTTACATAGAAAACAGTTTTCAGGAGGATGTACGAAAACAAGTCGTTGGTGATGTGGTAGATGATATCAACCTAGCTGGAGTACCACAAGTAAGTGGTATCAAGCAACTTTTAAGAAGGAGTAACCGACAAGTGAAGGTGACGGTAATAGACAATTATCAATTAATATTAAAACTCAAGCAATGAGACATTCTTTGTTATTTCTTGAGCATATAAAGAGATGATTGTATGGATGTTTCATTTGACATTTGAAAAACATTAAATATAAAGACATGAAAACAATAATTATACTTATAACCTTAATTGTATCAAGTTCTTTACATGCACAAGTTGTATTTGATACATTGTATGCTAATAATAAGAAAAGTGTGGCGCTGTTTTTTCCACAGGCTATCCGTCAAGGAATTACAGGGGCTTCTCATTTTGTGTTTACCTATAATCGGGAGACAAAACAGTATTTCGGGTTATTACAAGCGCAGCGTGGGGAAGCAAGTAATTTGTTAGTTGTTACTGATGATGGGCAGGTGTATTCATATATTTTAAAATATGCAGAACAGCTACCTAAACTAAATTATTTTGTGTCAAGAACAGAAAGTATAGGTACTGAAGTACCGCTTTCTGTAAAATCAAAACCAAAACAGTTAGCATTGGATAGTATGGAGAAAAGTATGGTATACTATAAATCCTTCAGTAAATACTTACTTAAAACCACCCCTAAAAGATTAGCTTCTAAAAAAAGGAATGGAATTAAACTACAGCTTCAGAAAATGGTTTATCATAAATCTGAAACTTATTTAGTTATGGAAGTATCCAATACTTCGGGTATTACTTTTGAAACTAACTTTTTAAAAGTTTACAGTGTCAGCGGGAATAAGAAACGAAAAGCTTCCTATCAAAGGCTTGAAATGAAACCGATATACATTTGTAATTATCCCAATAAGATATGGAATGGTCAGTCACTTAGATTTGTATATGTACTGCCAAAATATGTGCTAGGAGACAAGGAAAAATTATTGGTGGAATTGCAGGAGTTGAATGGGGGTAGGAAGGTGGTTTTAAAATCCTGTCACTTCTAGGTAAATACTTAAATATTTGAGGAAAGTTGTTATTTATAATTTTTGTTATAATTCGAATAAATATAATCATGGATAAGATAATTTAAAGAGAGTCCTTTTTTATGGTTTTAATTGATGTGTTCACTTAAAATGTAGCGGAAAGAATAATATTTGCAATTTCTTTGGGATGTGAAAGAAACACAACATGACTAGCTCCTTTAATCTCAGTAATCTTTGCATACGTGAAAAATACTTGATAAATAATGATAATTTGCAAGTTTTAGAAGTGACTTATGGTTTTCATCAATGCCAAGAAACCGGACTTTGATTCTTTGTGCTTTATTAAACTTCAATTTGTTTTATAGTTGGCGGTAACAGTTTTGTAGCTTAGCATGTGTTTTGTTTAGAAAGGAATTAATGAACCCCGTCAACTTTTCTCCGTTTCCTAAAAATCCGATGATTGCAAAATTTTTTAAGGAAATTGGGCGTGTGGACGAATTGGGTTCTGGAATTAGAAACACCTTTAAGTATTCTAGTATTTATTCTCCTGGTGCCAAACCACAATTTATTGAAGACGATATTTTCAGAACTATTATACCATTAAAATCAAATAGTAATACTACCCAAATAACTACCCAAATAACTACCCAAATAACTACCCAAATTGTAGAGTTACTTCGGCAAGATCCAACCATGAGTAGAAAAAAGTTGGCACTTGCTTTGGAAGATATAACGGAAGATGGGGTCAAATATCATTTGGATAAATTAAAAGAAGAAGGAAAAATCAAACGTGTTGGAGGTACACGGGGGAAATGGGAAATACTGGAGTAAACATGAACTCATTTTATGAAACCTCTTAAATCTAGCATAAACGAAGGTAATATTTACACTCGAATACCAAAACAGAGGTAAAAAATGGTAATATTTACCTTCGTTTAATAGGAATACTCTATATAATAATTTACCACGGTTACCGCCTAATAGAGTTTTAGAGGTCACTAATGTATGGAAAAAGGTTAGGGAACTATAAATACTTCAGTACTGACTTACTTAAAACCAACCCCAAAAGATTAGCGTCTTAAAAAAGGAATGGAATTAAACTACAGCTTCAGAAAACGGTTTATCACAAATCTGAAACTTATTTAGTTATGGAAGTATCCAATACTTCGGGTATTACTTTTGAAACTGATTTTTTAAAAGTTTACAGTGTCAGTGGGAATAAAAAGCGAAAAGCTTCTTACCAAAGACTTGAAATGAAACCGATATACATTTGTAATTATCCCAATAAGATATGGAATGGTCAGTCACTTAGATTTGTATATATACTGCCAAAATATGTACTGGGAGACAAGGAAAGATTATTGGTGGAATTGCAAGAATTGAATGGGGGGAGAAAAGTCAAATTGGTAACTAGACTTTAAAAATTATAGATGGATTAAAAATATTAAACTTCGGCAGTAAATTATTTTTACTGCCGAATCTTAGAACAATGATACACCCGGATTCATTAACAATAAAATGGATAGATGATGTTGCAATAAAACATAAATCCGATCCTATACTAGTCGAAAAAGTAGTACGGGCACTATACTTGTTGGAACATCTTCAAAATAGTAGGCTGGATATTATATATTTAAGGGAGGTACTGTTACTTTCTTCTCCCAAAAGACTATCAATAGATGTGGACGTTATTGTTTCCAATAGACCACAGAAAATCGAGGAAATTTTTAGTGATTTTATTCAAAATTCAGATTTCCTTGAATTTCCGGAAAACGAACGTGAAATAGAATCGGATATAGAAAAGACTCATTATAAATTCTATTACAAACCAGTTACTAACACTAAAGCAGAGGAAGAATATATTTTATTGGATATTCTGTACGAGAAAAGCCATTATGAGGATTAAAAATATGGAACAAAAATTGTACATTTGTTATACTCGAAATACAGAAATTATGGATTTAGAAGCACGAAAATATCATTTTATACAAGAACTGTTCAGTATTGACAGAGAAAGCATTATCGATACTTTGGAGCGTGTTTTAAAGCGTGAAAAAGAAGAGCACCAAGAAATCTCTACGGAACACAAAAAAGAATTAGATAATCGTTTAGAAAGCTATAAAAACAATCCCAATGATGTTTTGGATTGGAAAGATGTAAAGAACGATTGGTAATGAGTTATAAAATTAAGTTACTGCCAATTGTACATACAGATTTACGAAAGGCAAAGAAATGGTATCACGAAAAAAGTGAAACATTAGCCCAAGAATTTAAAATAGAAGTCAATAAAGAAATCGATTATATTGGCGAATATCCAGAACATTATCAACGGAAATATAAAGAGTTACGACAATCTTTGGTAACTCGTTTTCCTTACGCAATTTTCTATTTAGTTGAAGAAGAACAAAAGCAAATCATAGTTTTTGGAGTTTTGCACACACGTAGAAATCCCGAAATAATTAGGGAAAGAATCAAGAAATAAATCCCCACAAAACAAAACCCAGTTTTATCGTTCCTCAAAATCCTCTGTCTTTTGTTTTGTTCCGCGCGTCACCGCATTGTAAGCGAAGCGAAAAGCTTTTTACCAAAGACTTGAAATGAAACCGATATACATTTGTAATTATCCCAATAAGATATGGAATGGTCAGTCACTTAGATTTGTATATGTACTGCCAAAATATGTATTGGGAGACAAAGAAAAATTATTGGTGGAATTACAGGAATTGAATGGGAGCAGGAAGGTGATTTTGTCAACTAGACTTTGAAGATTACACGTTATTACTTGTTTAAAAATATTCAAGGTTCGTCAGTAATTTAATTTTATTGGCGAATCTTGATCTTTTAATCTGCTCACAAGATTCAAAAAAAGACCTGGTTTATCATTCAAAATCAATATTAAACAAATAATATGAAAAAAGTGAAATGTTTTACCTATGTTTTACCTTAGCAGAATTAATGCATAAAAAAAGGGTTTCAAGAAATTGAAACCCTTGTTATTCCTCGTAGCGAGATCGGGAATTGAACCCGAGACCTCCGGGTTATGAACCTATTCAAATAGCTATATGAAACAAACTAAAATATATTAAAAAATATGATTATCAGTTAATTACATATTTTATGGTTTTATTCAAATAGTGTTAAAATCAAATTATTCTGTACTTATTCTGTACTAGTTTTTAAATTGATTATTTATATTTATATAGATTTTTAATGAAAGATTATGGCCAATGTCAAGATTGTTTTAAGGAAGAATATGATGAGAAAGGATGGTAGAATTCCTCTTGCTTTGAGAATTAGTGAAAATTATAAAACCAATTATAAGTGGATTGGTCAATATGTTTTCGAGAAGGATTGGGATAAAAAGGCAGGAAAGGCAAAGAGAAGTCATCCAAATTCACAAAAGCTGAACAATTTTTTAATGAAGAAATTGAGCGAAGTGAATGACATATTTTTTGAATCAAAAGATCAGGTTAGCCCAAAGCAGGTAAAGCAAAAGTTAAAAGGAACCTATGGACAGAAATCCTTTTTTGAACTAGCCGCAGAGCGTATAATGGAAAAATATGAAAGAGGAACATTTTCCGTCGCTAAAGCTGAACTATCTATTCTTTATAACCTCGAGGAATTTTTAAATCTAAAAAGGAATAAGAATAAATCAGCCATTATTAAGTCAATCAATGAGCGCCGCTTGCACCGAATTAGTGAGGCAAGACTTAACAAATATAGCTGGTTAGATGGTGTTGCTTATTTTAGAAATAGTAAGGCTCTAGCGTTCCGGGATATTGATGAAGTTTTCATTAATAAATATAAAACATTTTGTCATTCTTATTTAGGGCAAAAAACCAGAACTATTACTAATCAACTTATTTTAATTAGAACTCTTTTCAATTTAGCTATTAAGGAAGGAATTATTGAGCGAAAATTTTATCCCTTTGCTGGTGATAAGGAGAAAATTAGAATTGGTTCTGGTAATAAAATAGGGCTAAGTACGGAAGAGATCGAGAAAATAGAAAAACTAAAGTTGGAGAAAAATAGTTCTATTTGGCACACTCATAATGTATGGTTATTTTCTTTTTATTTTGCCGGAATTCGTATTTCTGATGTTGTGAAAATAAAATGGTCGGATTTTAAAGATAATCGACTTTATTATATAATGAATAAAAATGAAAAAGCACTCAGCCTTAAAATTCCTGCGAAGGCAAAAAAAATTTTGGAACATTATAAAAAAGAGAAAAAACTTAATAAAGGTTATGTTTTTCCATTCCTTAGAAATACGGATACTAATGATGCTGAACAAATCTATATACGAACGAAAAGTGTCACTAAAGTCTTTAATAAATGCCTAAAACAAATTGCAAAAGAATGTGAGATTGATAAGAACTTATCTAACCACATCGCTAGGCATAGCTTTGGTAATATAGCGGGTGATCGTATTCATCCATTAATGTTACAAAAGCTCTATCGTCATAGTGATTTAAAAACCACTTTGAATTATCAAGCCAATTTTATTCACCGAGATGCGGATGATGCCTTGGATAGTGTTATTAATTTTTGAGACCTAATGAAGTTACAAAGCTGATCATTGACTTTTGCACACCCTGTGCATCACAATTTGGTTATCTTTGTAATGTGAAATTATTAACATTCATATTTGCTCTCTATGTATTGACGCTTAATGCGTTTCCCTGTTCTGATACAGATGCTTTTTGCGATAATTCACAAACAGAGGTAATGGCTACTTATAATTTAGATCATAACCATAGTGCCTCTGAGCTTTGCCCCCCCCTTCTGTACCTGCCATTGCTGTCACGTACATACGGTGGAATTTGCTTCAGTGAATTTTAAACCTATTAATACAGAAATATCATCTAAGGTTTTTCTTCATTTTGAAAGTTTGGGCGAAGAGCCTATTTCATCCCTTTTAGATCCTCCCAGGGTTTAATTCAGCTTTTTTATAGGATAGCTATATCCTTTTTGACAGGTCAAGATTCCTCTGGCCACTTTTTTACATTTCAAAAACTGAATTAAATCTTCAACTTTTATGATTAATAAAATCATCGCTTTTTCCATTCGGAACAAGCTTATCGTTGGACTATTGGTACTTACCCTAATAGGAGTAGGTCTGTATTCAATGTCCACCATTAATTTGGGTGCACAGCCCGACATTACCAATAATCAGGTACAGGTTATCACCCAGTCGCCCAACCTGGCCACTGAAGACATCGAGCAATTTGTAACCTATCCCGTAGAGTTGTCGATGGCCAATCTGCCGGGCGTTAGCGAAATTCGATCCGTTTCTCGTTTTGGGCTTTCGGTGGTGACCATTGTTTTCAAAGAAGATATGGGCACGTACCTGCCCCGTCAATTGGTTGCGGAAAAACTCAATGAGGTCAAGTCCGAGATCCCCGAACAGTTCGGCAGTCCCGGAATGGGACCTATTACTACCGGATTGGGGGAAATCTATCAATACACCTTGAAAGCTGAGGAAGGCTACGAGGACAAATATTCCCCTACCGAACTGCGAACCATACAGGACTGGATCGTAAAACGCCAATTGGCCCTAACGGAAGGTGTTGTGGAAGTCAATGCCTTTGGAGGAAAGATCAAGCAATATGAGATCGCTATCGATCCCGCCAAGCTGAACGCAATGGATGTGACAATGACGGAAGTCTTCGATGCCCTACAAGAAAACAATGTAAATACAGGTGGTGCCTATATTGAAAAAAACAAGATGGCCAATTTTATCCGTGGTGAAGGCCTGGCTCGTTCGTTGGACGATATTAGGCAGATTGTAATCAGAAACGAAAATGGCCTGCCCATTTTGGTAAAAGACGTGGCCGAAAATGTGCATTTTGGAAATCAGGTGCGCTACGGAGCCTTTACCCAAGATGGTCACGAAGCTGTGGGAGGTATGGTGCTGATGCTACGGGGCGACAACCCTAATTCGGTAGTCAATACGGTAAGAGACCGAATACAAGAAGTGCAGAAATCGCTACCGGAAGGACTTAAGATCGTTCCTTTTTTAGATCGAAGTGAGCTTATAGGAAGGACTACGGCCACTATCGAGAAAAACCTGATTGAAGGGGCACTTATCGTCATTTTTGTATTGATGTTGCTCCTCGGTAGTTTCCGTGGAGGCTTGGTTACCGCTTCATTAATTCCGCTTTCCCTGCTGTTTGCCTTTATTTTGATGAAAGCTTTTGGGGTCTGGGCCAACCTGATGTCCCTCGGGGCAATCGACTTCGGGATTATCGTTGACGGGGCCGTTATTATTGTCGAAGGAACGGTTCACGAAATCGAAAAACGCATCAAGGCCGGTAAACAAAATTTCGACCAGCCACAAATGGACGAAGTAGTCTATGATGCGAGTAGTACGGTAATGAATTCGGCCTTCTTTGGACAGATCATCATCCTGATCGTATTTACCCCTATTTTATTCTTGACAGGGATTGAAGGAAAAATGTTCCGCCCGATGGCTTTTACCTTCGGATTTGCCGTACTCGGTGCCATTATCCTTTGCCTAACCTATGTGCCGATGATTACCTCGCTTACAATGAAACCGGTTACAAAAAAGAAGAACTGGTTCCATAAAGTAGAGGATAAAATTTCTGTTTTCAGCAATGGAATGATGAACCGAATAAATAATGGCTATCAGCCGGTGATCTTAAAATCTTTGAACCATCGTATTATCGTATTGGTGATAGCGGTATTATTACTTGTGGGTGCCGGATTTACTTTCAGTAAAATGGGTGGAGAATTTATCCCTAGTATTGATGAAGGCGATGGTGTTCTAAGCCTTTTAAAGTAGCTGTATATGGAACTCTCACCGAGTGTTTCATTGCTCTAAAAGAACATAGGGATCTAGTGTGTGGTGGAACTGCGATCGTATAGCTGTCTGATAAAGTGATTGTTTTGGTAGAACTATTTCCATATTCCAAGGTAGTTGAATTACCTGTGGTAACCGTGAATGAGGTATTTGCTTCAATAACTTTGAATAAGCTAAACCCTGCACTAACATTTGCTGTGTATTGATAAGATACACTAGAAGATTCTTTAAAATTATATTGATCCTGTTGCGTTTCCGTAAAAGTAATGGTTCTTGAGCCTGTATTATCACTTGGGTTTTCGATTGATTTTTGAGAAAGTACAGTTGGTTCAGATGAAACAATTTGTGCATTGTCAATATCCATATCCATATCAAGTATAGTGAATTCATCGTCTGGTATGATATTAAATTTTTGATAGAACGTATTATTATCTTTAGAAAGCGTGACATTTCCCTGACTATTTGTGATTACCCCATAATAAATATCCCAAAAGCTTCCTGAAGATCCTTGGAAAATAATGTCTCGATTTTCAATTTTGTAACCTTTTCCGTTGCTACTGATAAAATCCCACGAAAACCCAAAGTAACTGCTAGGATTAGCGCTAGAAGAAGTATAGAGTACCTTAGTGTCAGGATCGCTTGCGTAGGCACCAATGCCAATTGGTTTATTCTCTTGATAAGAATACAATAGGTACTGGATCCCACTAGATGCAGGCAAAAATTCAAGATAAAATAACTGTGCAGGAGATGAATCAGAGTTAGGTTCAAAAGTTATTTCAGCACCGGGACCGTGAGTTTGTAACGAATTTTTTCCAAGATAACTATCTTGTGTTCTAAGAAAAAACTTCACTCCATCTAATTGATATAACTCATCCCAAGTGCTACTGGCAACCATTGCCTGAGAATTTTCAGCAATTTTCGGGAAGTCTTCTTCATTAAGCGGGATGATACTATCAACTACTTGAATTTGAGAATTTAATTCTTGTTGAGTATTGATTTCAGTAGACATTTTTTCATTTGATTCAATGTCTTCAGTTGGGTCTTCGGTAGTACACGAAATGCTTATTAAAAATAAGCATAAAAAAACTAATTGTAATTTGTTTTTCATAATATTGGTTTTTATTTATTCTTTGAGTCTGTTAATTCGGATTTCGCGTCTTAGGGAATCCATATAGGGCTGAATATTTTCTTCAATTTTGAATATTTCCATTTTTTTAATTGTATCATTAATAAAAATAAATTGAGTAGTGACCACGACATTTTTGAGCTTTTCTACATAGAAAAGTTTTTCATTGGGAATATTATCTAAAGTTTCTATGGTCTTACAGGTAGGCTCACCATAAGTAGTAATAAAATCCTCTTTGCTATACGTTAAGGTTTCAATATCATTAAATTTACTGGTAGCAGGATAGTTATGTCCGTATTCCAAGGCTTTGCAGGAAGTAAGACAACATATCAAGATTATTATCAATTGATGGCTATACTTATTGGTGAAATTTTTATTCATTTTAGATAACACTTTTAATGTCCCTAATAGGGGAAGTTTATATTTGTAAGCAATTTATTACATCACCTATCCATATAAAACTTAATAGCCACGGGCTTACTGTGGTTTTTCCACGTTTTTGTTTTTTAATTACGTGGGTATACCACGTAAAATATGTGGCAAATCCAAATCATTTCGAGTAAGGTGTTTCTAATTTTGAACTAAAAAAGTTGGGAGGTTCCTATTATATAATAAATAGCGATGATATAACATCACAAAACCTTTGTGAGAGATTTAAAGAATTTCCTGAATTTATATGCTTAGGGATAACTAATGACTACGAAAAGGGGATGAATTTTATATTGAAGTTTGCCCCTGAAGTTGTATTTATTGACCTAGATTCTTATCCTAAGAAAGAGATTGGAGACGTGTTTTCTTATTGCAAAGAAATCAATGAATATATTTTTAGCAGACCTAAATATATCGCTTTATCCAAGGATATATCTAAGGCATATCAAGCTTTAAAAGGTAAATTCTATGATTATATTCTTAAGCCAGGGAAAGAACTTGAAATTCGTAAAATTATCCTTCAGTTGCTAAAGAGTGAACAATATGCATTAAACGATACCTTATGCCTAAAATCCTATAAAGATTATACGCTTTTAAAAGTAGAAGAAATACTTTTCTTAAAAGCCGATAATAACGCTACAGATTTTGTAATGATAGAGGGAAAAACAATCAGTGCTTTTAAAACTTTAAAATCCTTTGAAAAAATATTACCCGATAGTTTTGTTAGAATTCACCATAGCTATATCATCAACAAAAAACATATCTCCAGAATCAATTTTGGAAAGTTGAAATGTTTTTTAGATCATAATAAAATTAGCCTACCTTTTTCAAGATCTTACCGGCATAACCTTCAGACTATTGAAGAATTGTTGGAACAAAAGGCTATTTCTTTTAATTGAACTTCAGGATTTTTATAAATCTTCAATTGCTCATACATACTTATCAACACCTCACAGAAATTATCATTCTACTAAACGGTGAGGTATATAATATTTTTACTTGATTCTTTGAAGTAATTTTCTCTTGGTTTAAGAAAGAAGCTTCTTAAGAAACTGGTCAATCTATCCGGTTTCGATCACGCGTGATTAAACACTAAGCCATTCCGCGGTCTTTAGGGTCGCAAAACTATTGTTTAATCATAAACCATCAAACTATGAAAACTTTCAAAAACCTATTATGTGTTACTTTTTTAATCTTGATAGCTTATTCCTGTGAGCCGGAAGAATTACCCGATAATTCGATAAGTGAAAACCAAAAAATTACTGCTAGTACAGGAGATCAAGATGATGAAGTCGTAGAGAGAAAAGAAAACGATGGAGACTAATCTTAAAAGTTAGATTTCTTGTGAAGACCTTGTGATGAGCAAGGTCTTCTATTATTTTTTGTAAATTTACCATTTTCTTATCTCTAGAGGTTTATTTGTGAAATCCTATCTTGTCATATTAGCTGTTGTTCTCCTGGGCTTTTTTTCGTCTTGTACCAAGAAGGATGATAAGAATGAAACTATTTTAGTAAAAAAAAATCCTCTATCAAAAACTGAAAATACAGAAAGTCGCCCTGATCAAAAAAACGACTTGAATAAGGCCTATCAAACAGCTATTAGAGAAGATAAGGATAGCTTAAAAAATAAAATGTTTCTTGACCTATCGTTTCGCTATCTAAAGTCAAAAGATTCGATAATGTTTCTAAAAGTTAATAAACAAGCTAGGGATATAGCTATTTCTTTAAAAGATTCTATAGGCACTGCCGGAACCTATTGGGATTTGGCACAATTTTACCATACCAATAATAGAGAAGATAGTGCTTATTATTATTACGATAAAGCTCATAAAATATACGAAGGTTTAGATGATGATCTCAATTCTGGAAGCCTGTTATTAAATATGGCGATTATACAGAAAAATATTAGGGACTATACAGGTAGTGAGGTTACTACTACCAATGCGATTACGCTTTTAAAGCCTTTAGATAAATTTAAATTATTATACCAAGCCAATAATAATCTTGGAATCGTATCAAATGAACTGGAAGAATATGATAAAGCTATTTTTTATTATGAAAAAGGTATAGAGTATATTCAAAAGTCTAGAGCTAACCGGTACCTGCCCTCCATATGGAATAATTTAGGCCTTGTGTATCATAATCAAGGCAATTATACCAAAGCAATTGAATATTTTAGAAAAGCGTTGAGCTTTGATGAAAATATAGAAAATTCAGACCCTAAATTATATGCAATGCTCATTGATAATGAAGCTAATGCAAAACTTCATTTAGGGGATACGATGGGAATTTATAAACAATTTGTAAAGGCTTTACAGATAAGGAAAGATATTGATTTACAGGCCGGAATTAGTGTCAACCAGTTACATTTAGCTGATTATTTTTTACAAAGGGGAGATACGGCCAAAGCCATTAATTATGCCCTAGCAGCAAAAAAAGTTGCGAGGAATAGTCAAAATACCAGGGATCTACTCGCTTCATTGAGCTTTCTTTCCTTGGTAGTAAAAGATAGTGCATTAGTTTATACTAAACGCTATATAGCGATTAACGATAGCCTCCAAAAAAGGGAAAGGGCAGTAAGAAATAAATTTGCAAGAATACGTTTCGAGACCAATGAATATATTTCGGAGACAGAAAGACTGAATAAACAAATGATCAGAATATCAATTATATCTTTAACGGTTTTTCTTATTTTTGTACTGTTATATATCATTAATGATCAGCGATCAAAAAATAAGCTGATTTCGCAAAAACAAAAAGCCGGCCAGGAGATATATAATTTGGTATTATCGCAGCAAAAAATAATTGAAGAAGAACGCGAAAGAGAAAAGCAGCGTATATCGAGGGAATTACACGATGGAATTCTGGGAAGTTTATTTGGATTGAGGATAAGCCTTGATTCTTTAAATGACGATGATGATAAGGAAAGCAAGCAAAAAAGAGTGGAATATATTCGTGAAATTCAAAAAATTGCTGAAGAAATAAGGTTGATTTCCCATCAACTTAATAAAGATTCGCAAATTGATGTAGACTTTACATTATTGTTGGAACAATTTTTAAGTAAGCAACCAGAGGGAATCAATGTCCAGTTAAAAATTCCCCATCCAATTGATTGGGAATCTATTGAGGATAATATAAAAATAAATAGTTACCGAATCATACAGGAAGCCATTGCCAATACGATTAGGCATTCGCAGGCAACAAAGGTAGAAGTAGGTATCAATAAATTAAAAAACAGACTGATTATTGAAATAAGAGATAATGGAAAAGGCTTTGATCCTGATCATTCTTCGGTTGGGATAGGCCTTAAAAATATGAAAAACCGAAGCCGAACTATGAAAGGTAAATTATCGATTACCACCAGTTCTGAAGGTACTTTAATAAAGCTTGTAGTAAAAATATAGAAACACAGTGTTGTTATGAAGAAGGAAGAGATAAATATTTTACTCGTTGACGACCATCATATGATCCTAGAAGGATATAAAAATGTACTTTCTAAAATAAAATCTGAAGATTATGATATTTTTGTCGAAACTGCTGATAATTGTGATACGGCTTGGGAAATTTTAAAGGGAAAGAAATTTGATATCGTTTTTTTGGATATCAACTTTCCTATTGAGGGGAATAATAAAATACTATCAGGTGAAGATTTGGGAATTAAAATAAAAAAAGAACTTCCTGAAGTAAAAATAATAATCCTAACCGTTTTGGCAGATCCGTTTCGGCTTCACAATTTACTACTGAATATTAATCCTGCCGGTTTCCTTATGAAAGGGGAAACCACTTCAGAAGAGCTCAAAAGATGTTTGTCGAAAGTTATTATTGCCCCACCATATTATGGATCAAAAATTTCAAAATTACTCCATTCAGAGATTAGTCTGAATACCTCCTTAATAGATGAAGTAGATAGAATTATGCTTTATCAGCTTTCTTTGGGAACAAAGACTAAAGACCTAACGAAATATGTACATCTTTCTTTAAGGGCAGTCGAAGACAGAAAGCGAAAACTAAAAGAAATTTTTGGAGTTAGCGGGCAGGGAAATAAGGCGCTATTAGAAAAAGCGAGAGAAAGTGGATATATATAAATCAAACAGCTTTTTCATTTTTATTAAACGTGGTTTTACCACATACTAAATGTGGTTTAAATCAGGGTACTATTTCTACCTTCTTATAGTTTTGTATAAATAACTAGCACGCGTGTAGGGGAGAATCTCGAAAATCCTATAAAGAGAGTAGAGTTAATGAAAATTTTATTAAAATGAAGAAGTTAGTATTTTTAGGAATAATGGGTGTATTTTTCTCATCAATGTATGCATCTACTCCAACAGAAGTCAAAAAAGAAGTTCGTCAAGAGGCTGCTTCTTTCCCTGTCTATTGTGATGGAGTATATGCAGGGGAGGCAGATTCCATTCAAGAGGCCTGGGATATGTGTGACTAATTTTAAGTGATAAAAACTTATAGTTAAATGGTGTACAATTTGAAATTTTTCAGATTGTACACTTTTTTTAAATAAAGAATCTTATTTATGAAATATTTTATGTTATCAATTTTTTTGTTTTGCATTTCCCAACAAATGCAAAGTCAAAAAGGTATTGTTTATTATGGGCAAATAAAAAGTCCGGGAATGAAAAGTGCTGCCGGTCCCGATTTAAACGCTTATTTGGTATTTAATAAGGAAAAATCTTATTACGTAACTGCAAAAGATTCTCTGGAAGAAGCAACTTCTCAAAATAAATCAATATATCGAGGAGAAGGGGAGCAAGTGGTGGCTTATAATGGTAATAAAACATTTAGATATGGAGAACAGGTTTTCTTTAACCGAAAAAAAGATAGTTTATGGTGGAGCCAACGTTTTGGGGGTAATATCTATATAGCAGAAAAAAAACCGGTTATAAATTGGAAGTTAAAATCTGAGACCAAGAAAATAGGTGATTTCAAGGCGCATAAAGCCATAGGCGAATTTAGAGGGCGTACTTATACTGCTTGGTATACTTTAGAGGTTCCTTTACCGTATGGCCCCTGGAAATTACAAGGATTGCCAGGATTAATACTAGAAGCTAGTGATGAACGAGACGAAATGTTAATTTATTTTAAAAGCTTAGAATATCCCACGGAAAACGAAGCTCATATTTCTCAAGTACAAAGACCAAAAGGAGAAGACGAGGGATGGCAAACCATTGAAGATTTTGAAAATATGCTGCGTAACAGTATAGAAAGAGCCTATAATAGAATGGTTTTAAGAGCTGAACGAAAAGAATCTGAGAAGCCTAAAAAACCAGTTTTTAGTGATATTTATATAGAGTCTTTTGAATAATGGCAAAAGGGTACCGAACACTTCTTCTGTTTTTTATTTTTTTTTTATTTCTTTTATGGAGTGTAAACTCACAAGTTATTATTGAAGGTAAAGTTACTGATTCGAGTAATAAACCTTTGGAAAATGCCAGTATAGTACTTTCAAATTCTGAGAATGAAATCATAGATTATTTATATACGGACAATACTGGGGAATTTAAATTCAATATCTCTCCAACAAATTTAATTTCTGATAGCTATGACATAGCTGTTAATTTGCTCGGATTCGAAGAACATATTCAAAAAGTAGCTCTTAATACTGATAAAAAGCGATATACTCTTTCTTTTATTCTACAAGATAAAATAGAACACTTAAATGAGGTAGTTCTAAAGCCGGATGAAAAAATCTCAACAAATGGTAATGTTACCACATTAAAAACCGCTCCATTTATAGATCAATCTGAAGAAAATGTTGAAGATGTTCTAAAAAAACTACCTGGGATAGAAGTACTCGAAGATGGAACTATTAAAGCTCACGGTAAATTTATAAAGAAACTTATGATCGATGGAGATGATATGTTTGCTAATGATTATCAGGTCCTTTCTAAAAATTTGGATGCGAAAACCTTAGATGCAGTACAAATTATAGATAATTTTCAGGATAATCCTGTTTTGGCAAGAGTATTGGATTCTGATGATGTTGCATTAAACCTAGAACTAAAGGACGAATTTAAAAACGTCTGGTTTGGAAACGCTTCTTTGGGAGCTGGTTTAGAAGAAAGGATTAGAGGTACTGCCAATATTGGTTTGTTGAGAAAAAAAATAAAATTCTTTTATCTGGGGGATTACAATAATTTAGGAAACAAGGCAGTAGATCAATTAAAAGGCACTCCATCTTCCCTAAATTTAACTTCGGCATATCGTGAAGTAGAGATAGAACCAGAAATAGAATCTGTATTTTCGATCAACAAGAACGAAAGCCAAATATTAAAAGACGATCAAAGTATTTTTAATAAAGCTTTCTTGAATTCGATAGGATTAGTAACAAAAATTGAAAAGGATATTGAAATACGTGCTACCGGCTCATTCGCTCAAGATAATCAAAGACAACTTTTTTATTCACGATCTATTTTTAATGTAGAAGAAAATCCTGTGGAATATATTGAAGATAGTGATACTGACCATAAAAATAGTATTGGTTCAGGAGAATTGGAAATAAAATATACAGGAGGAGAGCGCTCGTACCTTAGAAATTTATTCTCTTATAAAAATCAACCTGAAAAATTTGATAATCAACTTATTTTCAATAATAATAGCGTAAATCAAGATTTAAATAAGAAAGAATACGCATTATACAATCACTTAAACTACAGCTATGCATTAGGGAAAAATACAGTTTTACATAATTATACCTACGTTGGTCAAACCCAACTCTCCCAAGATGCAACAATTAATTCTCTTGGCTTAAACAATTTTTTTGATTTTACCAAAAAGGCAAAAATTTATCAAAATAATAAAGATGAACTAAATGTTTTTGGAATTAACACCAATCTATTTTCAGAATTTGGAAATTTCACTAATCGATTATCCTTAGGGTATGAGATCTTTGAGGAAGATAGGCAAACTAAGTTAAGTTCACCCTCGGAAAATTTTGAAGTAGATAGCCTAAAAAATGATTTAAATTATAAACGTAGAACGTTTAATTTAAAAGAAAGTATCGGTTATAAATTTTCAGAAAAAGCGAAACTTACACTAGGGATTTCAATGGAAAGATTAGACCTTACCACTGATTCTAACGAAAAGGAGAAATGGATTTTTAATCCACAAATAGACTTAGATCTCCGAAAATTAAAAATAGGACGTTTTGTTTTTGGTTATGAAAATACTTATGCTGTTCCAGATTCTCACTTATTGTTTCAGAATTATCAATTAAATACTTATAATTCTTTGGTGCGTGGTACTAATACTATATATTTAGTGGAAAAAGATGTATACAAATTCTATTATAAATGGGCTAACGAGTTAGAGTCCCAAGCACTTACCTTTAGAATAAAATACGACGATTTTAAGGGTAATTATTCGACTACAAATCAAATAGGAGAGAATCTTAGGTTCTTCTCTTATCAAGTTATTGAAGGTTCTAACCGTATATCTGCTAATTTAGATTTTACCTCTTTCTTTGATGATTTAAACCTATCTACAAATCTAAGAACATCTCAAAACTGGGGGATACAACCTATTCAGGCCAATTCACAGGATTTTAATGACTTAAAAACCTATTCGTCGAATTATTTGATTTCCGGTACAACCTATTTTAAAATTCCCTTAAATTTTAGATTTCGATTCAACTTAAATTTAAGCGAATCAGATTATAACAATGTAATATCAAAAACTCAATGGAGCAATTACTCTTTAGCTTTGAATTATAAACTGTCTGAAAAATGGAATTTGAACATCAAGAATGATTATTATAAGATGCCAAATAGTTCCTATTATTTTTTAAACAGTACTTTAAAATTCCAGCCAGATTCTAATTTTTCGTATAAATTATTTTTCAATAATTTGGGAAATGAAAAGAATTTTAGCACGGTAGTAATTGACGAATTCACCACGTATGAATCAAATATCAGATTACTTCCTCGTTATATTTTTTTCAGTGTAAAATATAGGTTTTAATAGCCGCTTATTCTTTATTAATTGATAAGGATATAGCTTTTGCCTCCCAACGGTTATTCGTTCTAAACCTGTTTTAAATCAGAGTCCTTATTGGGGTAATAAAATAAATTCCCTAGAGATTAATTCTTCCAGGGAATTTATATTAATCATATTTCTTTTGACGAATTGTTTATTTTCCTTTTTCCACTTTATTCTTAAAGTTCTTTTTTCTAACAAAAATCTCTTCGAGGGAATAAGCTTTTTCATTTAAATTGAATTTATCTTTTTCAAACATTGAATCAAACTCAGATTTTTGGGTATAAGAAACCGAAGTAACTGAAACATTTTGAAAAAAACTGTTTGCCTCTAACACTAAGCCCGGTAAACCATAAAAAATATAGGGGCCAGCATCTATTGCAATTTCAGTCGTGAACCAAACGTATAATCCGGGCATATTTTCTAAAATTGCTTTAGTGCAACTATATCCTTCAATGTCTTTCTTTTCAGACGTTATCGTCCATTTAAGGTCTTTTGAATTTCCTGTAAATGAAAATTCAGATTCCATAAAAACCTCTTTGCCTTTTAAAGATCCATCAGCGTCTTTTTTAATGAACTCAGTATACCCGGATACACTTACCCCAGGGATTTTATGGATAGAATCTAAAACATATAATGATTCTTTACTCTTTTTGTCATAATATAAAGTATTATAGTTTTTATACTCTGACATTAGTTGCATTACTTTATTATATTCGTCAGGATCTTGAATCTGCTTTTTAAGCATATTCACTAAAAATTCGGATACACTATTCGTAGTATATTTTACCTGTAGAATTTCATTGCTCTCCTGAGCTTTCATCACTAAACTTATAGTGAATGTCAATAAAAATAGATAGATTTTTGTTGTTTTCATTTTGATCATTTTTTAAAAGTTATACTTAAGTCCTAATATTAAATAGTTGAGAGAGGCATTATTAATCAGTGTAGTGACAACGCCTTCATTAGAATAAATTTCAAAATTGTAAGCTTCATTCTGGAATATGTTAAGTAGTTCAAATAGATGTCTAGATTCCAAACTAAACGTCAACTTCTGCCAGGTATAAGAAAGATCAAGATTTATATTCTTTCTTTGAAATTTTTGATTATCTACCAGGTTATCGTCGTAAATGAAACTTAGCTTTCCATCCCATTTATTATTCTTAAGAAGTAGCGATGCAGTAGATCTGCTATATCTCGAATAATAATTATTATTGCCTACTCTGTTATTAGAGTATTTTAGGCTAGATGAAAGCCGTACATTCAAGAGAAAATCATTTAGACTTTCTATTTCAAATTTTGGTGAAATAGCGTTTTGTTTACTTAGTACTTCTTGTCCATCCGCTATTAAAGCTGGAAATTTTTCTTTTAGATAACTTAAACCAACACTAGTATTTAGAGGAAAATTGATAGGGAATAAGGTCTTAGCATATTTACCATTAATATTAAATTTTTTAGAGTAATCAGTTTTATAAGCCCTAAGAATTGAAATACCATTCTCCTGATTAATAAATTGAAGTTCAATAGGGTTTTTTATATCACTATAATTCGTTGAAATTGAATACGATTCAGCGTCAAATATGTTGTTATAATAGTAACCTAAATGATAATTATTTTTAATACGAAGATTTTCAAGTAAGCCTATATCACCCTGAACGATCCGATTAAAGGGTTGGAGGGTTATTAGACCATAATAAAGATCATTGAATTCAAAACTTCTTTTTATACTTGCAGCGATTCTCCATACATCTCTTTCATATTCGGAAACCATATTTAATGGGATTAAAAACTCCTCAATTGATTTTGAGTTGTTTAATTCAAACTGATTTAGTCTGATTCCGGTTGATAGAGAATAGTTTATTTTACCGAATACATTTCTTCCTGCTATTTTTGTAATAATATCCGTAGTATGAACATTCCGTAATATTGATGGTAAATCATCATTGTCGAGTTGGCTTTTTTGACCATTATATTCAATTATTATGGAAGGGGTAAATTGGTCACTATGATTGTATGATAAAGAGGATTGGATATTATAGTTGTATTTTGAAAAATCAAAATATTGTGTTTGATATAAATTAGCGTTAAGGAAGATGTCATCATCTAGCTTATTTTTTTCCACAAATAGACTTCCTTCTGAATTCCATATGATCTTATCTGATAATTTACTGGTTACTGCAAGCTGAGCAAATCCTGAAAAAATTTTCGAATTGTAAGTTGAAAAGAGGTTATTTTCTTCGGTAGTTTGATTATTGTTATATAGAATATTTCTTTCTGTATTTTTATCGTCAGCGTTAATGAAATTGAGATTACCTTGTATAGTAAATACGGTATTTTTGGATTTTTTATATTGACTTTTAAAATAGCCCAAGTAGGAATTTGATTTTGCCTGTAAAGCACTATTTCCTTCCAATAGAGGTGTATCATCTAAAGATGAAAGTTGTTGTGTTGTGCTGTTTATCCTATTAGGAGATATATAGTAGAGGAGCAAGCTTGACTTGAATTTGGATGAATTTTTTTTAAGGGTGAGGTTGATACTATTGTATTCATCTTTCCTAAGATTTTCGTTAGTAGAAAATAAGGCTTGCAATGATCTTTGTGAATAGATTGAAAAATTTTGCTTTTCGTTGAATACGGCTCCTAATTCCCTATAGTTCACCACTGTCTTGCCTATGTTATTGAAATTTGCTGTAGAAAAAGCATTGAGCGATTCAGAAAATAGAAAACCAGAACCCTTGAATTCATATTTATCTTTATGCCCATATTTCGTCTGTAAATCCCCTGTAATAACATTTTTAAATTCTTCTTTAGTTTCGATATTCAAAACGGTTTCTTCTTGTAAATCGAAATCAACAGAAAATTCATCTTGGTAATTATTAATTATACTTAAGCCCTCAATAAGTCTATTTTCAATATTTTCTAAGGCTAGACTATTTTGATTTTCAAAAGTCTCTTTTTTGTTTACCAGAATTTTATTGATATTATTTCCTTTATATATTAAAACACCATCTTCTCCTACCTGTAAATTTGGTAGTTTCTCTAGTATTTCCTTTAGCTTATCATTATCCTGAAGATTCAATTTTTGTAGATCAAAATTTACAGTATCCTTTTCTTCTTTTTTAACTAGTAATACAACTTCATCTAAATGATTTTTTTCTTCGGTTAAGGTGATATCCAAAGAGATAATAGCTTTATCAGTATTAATTGAAAGAAGCTTAACTATTTTCTTTTTATAGCCTAGGTAAGAAACTTCTAAATAGTTATCAACTTGAATCTTTGAGCTGATAGAATATTTTCCATCTTGATCAGTAATAGAGTAATCAAGAATATTTTTATTTCCATCATATAGAACTATAGAAGCTCCGTTTATAATCTGATTGTTTTCGTTTTTTACAGTCCCTTCAATTTGATTGGATTGAGCAAATATTGTGGTAGAAGCCATAAGGAAGGTTACTGATAAACTCAGTTTAAAGCATTTTATAAAATAGTACATTGTATTACTATGTATATGAGCAAAAAATATCATACGATTACTATATTATTTGATTCTACTTTCTCCTAGCAGTAATTCGCATTAAAAAAGTTACGATGATGTATAAAAGTATTGTTAGCAAAAGAAAAAATGGAATAAACCAATTTCCCAGGACTTCTTTTGCGTTTATCGATTCCATTAATTGAGGCTTCATTTTTCCTAATAAATAAAATCCTCCGTCCTTAAAATATAAGCCAACCTCTTTTGGATTGCTGATTTTGGCACCAATGACGAATAAGAAGCCAATGAGCACTAAATAAAGAAACGCAAAGAAAATATACTTAACCCCATTAGTAATATTTAAGACCAATGCTTTAAAAACGTGAATAGGATTGAAAGTCCTTGTAGCCTCTTCTAATTTTTTTTCAGCGATCATTGGTTTTAAAACATCTTGGGGATCCCCCAATTTATTCAACACCTCCATTAAATTTTCAGTCTCATTAACTCCAGTATGCTCATATCTTTGAATTCCTTCAAAAATATGGCTATTAAACTCCATCAATATATTTTTACGATCTTTAGCAGAAGAGTGCTTTAAATTTTTCTTGAGACGATTTAAATAATCCCTGTAAATCAAAGTTGAACTTTTATTTTTAAACGTGATCTCTTTCATTTAGATATCGTATTGATTGATTTTTCCAACATCTTCCAAAAGTCTTTCATTTCAAGTAAAGTATTTTGCCCTGTCGTTGTAAGCGAGTAATACTTTCTAGGAATTCCTGATTCTTGCTCTACCCATTTTGAAGTGACCAGCTTTTCTTTTTTAAGTCTGTTCATTAATGGGTATAATGTCCCCTCTGCAATAATAATAGAAGTCTTATCCTTTACATTTTCAATTAATTCATATCCATAAAGCTCTCCTTTCTTATCAAGGATATTAAGAACGATAAATGTAAGCGTCCCTTTCTTAACTTGAGATTGCCAACGAAGAACAAAACTTTTATTCATTTTACAAATGTAAAACAATATACATAGTAATACAATGCTTAGGTGGCATTTTTAAGAAGAACGTGGTTTTACCACGCACTAAACGTGGTCTTTTGCAAGATGATTATGGATTAATATTAATAGTTTTAGTTAAGTTCTTGGCCAAGAATTTGAGTATCGCGGAGAAAATATCCGCTAATTATTAATCTTTAAAATTTTAATTATGAAAAAATTAGTTTACCTATCAGCGTTTGCATTGTTATTTAGTACAGCTGGATTCTCAAGTATTGAAGCCGAAAATCCAGAAGTTGATGTAACAGTTCTACAAAAAAAGACAGTTACCTTAGATTGTGGTAATGGTACATCGGCATCGGGAACCGCCGACACTTTCCAGAAAGCAGCAGAAATAGCTGGTGCTGGTTGTGATGCAGCTACCAGCTAAATCCATCAGTTTAATAGCGATAAGAGGGCATTCTCTTAAGATGCCCTTTTATTTTAAAAATGCCTTACTATTTTTATAAAATCAAATCCAAAAGCTAATGAATATTAGATTTGTACTCACGTTACTTGTATTTTGCTTGAATTTTTCCTTGTTTTCGCAAAACAATGAAGGTTATATAAAATATACTGCCTATTCAGGGAAGTCTTCTGTAGCTTCACCACCTAATGAGAATGGCTATCCTTATGAGTATATTATCCAAGAAGGAACCCTCTATTTTAATCCAAAAAGTTCTGTTTATCAACAATTACAAAATAAATACGTTACCCGTGTACAAACCGATTCTGATGGTAATTACGAAAAGACAGAAGTCCCAAGAGATAACTGGGATCCCATTGGATGGGTTTATCTTAAAGATAAATCAAATAACTATATTTTAAGCAGGGTTACTTATTTTAATAGATCAAGTTACGTTAATGTAAAAGAAGATTTAGAAAAGATTTCTTGGAATATAACCAATGAGAAAAAAAATATTGGTGATTATAATTGCACAAAAGCAACTGCTACATACAAGGGTAGGAATTGGGTTGTATGGTTTACCCCTAAAATTCCTTTTCAGGTAGGCCCTTGGAAACTTTATGGCTTGCCAGGAGCAATATTAGAAGCTTATAGCGAAAACCTCGATTTTATGTTCAAATTAAAAGAACTTAAAATTCCAGCAGAAATTCCATCAGAGAAATTTGAATTTCCTGTGGAAGAGGAGAATATGCTAAGCTTAGAGGAATATTTAAAAACCAATCAGCAAAAAAAGGATAAATACTTAAAATATATGGAAACCGTTGCTAGGGAAAATGATGGTAGCGTAAATATTAAATTTTATCCAGAAATAGAAAAGTAGCACGAAAGTAAATGATCATCAAGCAAAATCTACTTTTTTGTTTATTACTTTTTTGTGCTTTCCCAATAGGGTGTTGGTCGCAAGAATTTCCAGTAAACGGTAGCGTTATTTCAGCAAAGTCAAATGATCCTATTCCTTATGCAAATATTCTTGCAATTGACGTAAAGAATGATTCTCTTATTTCTGCATTTGCACAAACCAACGAATTAGGTGAATTTGAATTAATCCTTAAGAATCGGGGATTGATTTTAGAAATCAACCAGTTGGGGTTTAAAAAGCGGTTTATTAGTGCTGATTCCGTTCAATCGGGAATAATTGTGAAATTATATGATAAAGCCCTAGAGCTTCAGGAAGTTGTTATTAAAAATACTCCCCCTATTAGAATAAAAAAAGATACTACCGCGTATGCTATTGAAAGTTTTGCAGAAGGAAACGAAAGAAATCTTGAAGATGTCTTAAAAAAACTACCGGGCATTACAGTATCTGATAAAGGGACTATTTCATTCAATGGTAAAGGAATAAAAAAAATAATGGTGGAAGGGGACGATTTTTTTTCTGAAAATTACCAATTACTTTCTAAAAATATTACCCCTGAACTTATTAAAAGTGTAGAAGCCATTGAACATCATAACGATGAAAAATTATTACGTGGTATTGAAAAATCCGATGATGTTGTTCTTAACCTTAACTTTAAAAAGAATTTTCGGGCATCATTGTTTGGGAACATAGAAGCTGGGGCAGGAGTGAAGGAACGCTATACGACAAACGCGACTCTTTTTTCTTTTATAAATGGTTTAAAAATAGGATCGATAACTAATCTAAACAATATTGGTAATGATGTAATTAATGATACAGATTTTCAGTCTAATATAGGTTTGTTGGATAATCAATCCACTTCAACTAATAGTTCACGGGATATAAGCCTTCCCATTACCAATGGAGAGATTTATATTCCAAACATAGATAAGCGGCGTTATTTACAAAATGAAGCTAAACTTCAGGCTTTACAATTAAATACATCCGTTTCAGATAAATTAAAGTTGAATATGTATGGCTACTATTTTGCCGACAGAAATTCAATGCCCTTTTTATCGGAAAGAACATTTTTAAATGAAGAGCAACAGCTGACTATTACCGAGGATGGTAAAGTATTAAAAAGAAAGCGGGAGAAAATGGCTAGGATAAAGCTCGATTATGATCTGGACAGCCTTTCTGCGATTTCCTTTACCGGTATTCTTTTTAGGGATTCTCCGTCGGGAAGTCTAAATCAAACGATAAGGACTAATACGATGGCTTCTGACTCTGTTTTATCCAAGGATAACCAAACAAGCGATTTAAGTTATTTAAACCTATCACACATTCAACGGTTTTCTTCTTCTTATGCACTCCAAACAAATTTAAATTATACGTCTAATAATAATGCACAGCATCTTTTATTATCCTCGCCCAGATATGAAAGAATGGAAAATTTTAATTCAGATGAATTATTTCAAAGATTCGATCTTTCTCAAAAGAATACCTCTTTAGCTATAAAATTACTGGGTGCTAAAAAAGTACATCGATTTGAAGTATCTGGTATTTATAGAAATCTAAATTCAAATTTAAATTCAAGTTTGAATGATTATGATAGTGAAAATTTCAATAACGATATTAGCTACCGCCAAAACTTACTAGCACTGCATTTACAGGATAATTTTTCACTGGCCGAAAAATTTGATATTAAATTAAGTGTTCCTGTGATTTATGAAAGCTTGTTATTGAATTCTGATATTTCAAAAAATACCTTTTTCGTCAATCCATCGGTATCCACATCATTTAAAATCAAAAAAGCCAATCACATAAGAGTAGGTGCCACCCTTACGCATACAAACCCATCACCTACTGATTTGTACCAAAATCCTATTTTCTCTGATTATCGCTCGGTAGTGAATAAAACGAATTTACTCAACACCATAAAAAGTTTTCAATACAACTTAAGGTACTCCTATTTTACATCATCTAATTATTTAAGAGCAGTTCTATATGTATCCTATAGAAACCAAAAGTCACCTTATATTGTTGATTTGAATGTGGATGAATTACTTAATTATATAAATTATCTTCCTTCTCCCTTATCGAACAATTTTTTCAATTCAAATGCCGAGGTTAATAAATTTTTCTATCCCTTAAGAAGCCGAATAGGTATAAAAGGATCTTTATCATCTACACAGATAAATAGATTTCAAGATAATAATGTAATAGCGGTAAATCCGGTGATAAATCACGGCGCAGGATTATTTATTTATACAGCTTTCTCTGGAATTGTGAATTTAAAATGTGAAGCTAATTTTAGAACTACCACCTTAAAAGATAAATTAACCAACACTGCTTTTGAGACCACCGTGTACAATAACAAATTCAATTTATTATTGGATTCTTTAGAAACGCTTTCCTCAGAAATAATTTATGAGCAGGTTTTCTGGCCTAACTTAAATTCTCATTTTATAGATTTTAAGATCAATTATGAACCCGAAGAGAGTAATTTTTCTTTTCAGCTTACCGGAAGAAACCTATTGGATACTAAACAACTTTCTTTTGATACATTTTCGAGTACTCAGATAGATAGAAATATCTACGGAATCGTTCCCCGAATGGTTTACTTAGGAGTGAGTTATAATCTTGGAAAATCTCCTAAAGGCTAAGCTTAGAGAATCTAAAATAACTTAAATAAACTACCTTTTCCTAATACCGACCTTCAATTATAAACGTGGTTTCTCCACGCAACAAACGTGCTTTTTACCCTCTTATTTTTAAGATAGTTCATTTAACTTTAATCAAATTTTATAGGTCATTTAATATATGGCTTACAACGATGGCTTGAATTTGGAAGAGGTGGAATGTAGCTTCGGAAAATGTAAATGAAAGAAGGGAGATGATTAGCCATAAAAATTAGAAACGATAACTTTCTTACAATCGTAATACCTTCAGGGGTACATTTTCCTAATAACAAGCATTTCGCTCTTTTAATTTTAGCCCAATGAAAATTAAGAGTTATGGGAATAAGGAGATTTATTATAAAAATTTTACAAGTAATACTTGGAATTATATTTCTCTATGCTGGATTAAAAAAGGTATGGGAAGGTGACTTATTTTACCATACTTTACTGAGTACACCTTATTTGGAAAGTCAGGTTTTTGCAGAGTGGGGGAGTATTGGTATTCCAGTAGTTGAAATCCTTACGGGGTTATTTTTACTGCTATTTACACGAAGAATGATAGGTGTGTTATTCAGCTTTGGACTTATGCTACTTTATACCGCTTATTTAGTTATTCTACTTTTTTTTGGAGATGGTATTCCCTGTACCTGTAGAACGGTCTTACCATTTTTAGGATGGTATGGTCACCTATATTTTACCTTAAGCTGTTTGGTGCTAACACTACTCTTACTAAGATTACGAAAGATTTAAAAATACTGATAAACCGTTTTGTTGCGCGACAAAACCAGGAGAAAGCTGAACACCTGTAAAAAATAGTAGGCATTTTTATTCATCTTAAATTTTTAAATTATGAAAAGTAAATTTTTAATTCCGTTGTTAGCGGTAATTTTTACTACCGCGATGTCCTTTACTACAGCAAGAACAGCTGTAGATCCAGATAATGATTATATTTTTAGAAATGGAAACTGGCATATGATACCTGAAGTATCTTGCGTTTCTGGAGCAAGTGATTGTCAGGTTACCGTAAATCCCGATGGCTTGGATTATACAGTGTATGATTCTCAAAGTTTTGGAGATGCTAAACCGGGTACCGGTGAATCTGAAGGAGAAGTTGAATTGTAATCAATCATTTCATCCTGAAAATAGCCTCGGGGATTCTATCCCGAGGCTTTATTTTAATCAAAAAATCATTCTTATTACTTCACAACTGAGTTTTTAGAAGGGACCAAAAATTCATATTGATTTTTAGGCTTAAAAACTTCTTTGGCAAGTGCCACGATGTCTTTTAAAGTTGTTTCAGAGATTACCCTATCAATATCTGTTTTAGATATCCAAGGGATCTGATACCTATAATATTCGAATAGTCGTTGTTCCTGTCTATATAGGCTTGAAGAATTATTGCTACTAACATTGGCTTTGGCATTTTCAAAGTGATCACTACTAATCTTCCCTGTTTGTATGTCTTTTATAATTTTATGGATATCATCTTGAATAGCGGTACTTTCAAATGGTTCACATTCTATTCGCAAAGAGGTCATAAAACGGGATAAACTAATGTTGTACTCTGTAGTGGCGTGTGGGGAATATATGCCATATCCTTTTTTATACCTAAGATCTAGAAATAACATCTGATCCAAAATCTTGCCCAATATTCCCAGTTGTAACTTCTTTTTCCACGTAAAAACTTCAGGCTTGCGACTTAGAAAATACATTTGGTAATTATCACTTTGCATTAGATAACCTAAGTTCAGTTTTTTGTAAAGAGGGCCACCATTTAATAAGGAAGGTACATCATTGGTGCTCTTTTCTAATATTCCCTCCTTATTAGTCGGAAGGTTTCCTAGATATTTCTGTATATCGGGCAATAACATCTCTATAGAATAATTTCCGTATAGGATAAAAGTAAAAGCTTCGGCATTGCCAAAGATATTTTGATAGGAAGTATAGGTTTTATTCAAATCTATGTTAGATAATCCTTGGTGTTGAAAAGTTCCCATATTTATAAAACTACTATCCTTTAAAATGGCTTTAATTTCATTTATCATATCCACATTACCTAATCCATAAGGAGGATTACTGTATTCTTTTCGTTTCCTTTCTTTCCAGTCTTTAAATGCCAACTTATTTTTTCTCGGTTGGGTGGTATAAAGGTAAATCATCTGTAAAAGATCATTAAAAGAATGAAGTTTAGCATACCCCGTAAAGCCTGACTCACTATAGTTAATGTAGGAGTGAAGATTAATTGGATCTTCCGATTGAGAAAGATATCGATTTACCTGAAACTTATCAAAACTGCCCACTCCTGAATTCTCAATAATAAACGGAGCGTTGATGACCGAGTGATAATCTTCCTTTGGAAAATTGGCAGCTCCGTAAGGTACAAATCCGTGTAGGGTAATAGTAGGGTTTTTTATAGGAGCAATACTACTGTCCTGTAAAAAGATAATTTTCACACCATTTTCCAGCGTTAACTCTTTTGTTCCCATTTTAGTAGAAGAATACATCAACTTTTTATTGGAGATATTTTTATCAAGATGACTACCATCCATCAAATGTTCAGGGATTTTTGGGGGGTTATAGGGATCAATCTCGCTTATCCAGGATTGTTTAATCCACGAGCGTACTTCTTTTTCTTTAAGCTTAAATGCCTTTTGATTTTTATGAGCAATAATTCCAATATCTTCCGGCATTTCCCGAATCAATTCTTGCAAGTAGCTATTGAATTCTGATCGCGATAAATGCTGCCACCATTCATTGAGCTTCTCTATTTTATCATTAGGTAAAGCTTCTCCATAAACATCAAACTTTATAATTTCTTCCACCCAATGCCTATTATGATTAGCTTTCTGTGTTTTCCTATCGTTTTTCACCGTTGCCCATTCTTTTTCCGTAATTCCATATTTTTTTAATTGATGTACCAATTCAAAAAAACGTTCCAAGGCTAATTTTTCATAGCCTGGTGTTACGGATATTTGACTCGTTAGAAAAAACGGATTTTCTTTATACTTCATCCAAAAATTAAACTTAGGGCAATAGATGGATTGCTGTTCTTTAAATCGCTTATTGAGGATAGCGCTTATGGTTTCGAAAAGTATTCTCCTCTTCAGTCCTTTTACATTCTGGATTTCTTTATACATCAGGGAATCCCGGTAATCAAGATGAATTTCGACTTCCTGAGATAATTCTTCTTCCGGTTTACTGGACGGTCTTTCCACTTTATAAAATTTTGGTTCCTGTTCGTAATAAAGGACATCACAATTTAATTTACGAATTGGTGTTGAAGGTTTAGGGAGGTCTGAAAAGAGCTGATGGATTTCTTTTTTTATAATTTCTAAATTCGGGATATCTCCAATCACGCTTACCGCTGCTAAATCTGGACGGTACCATTTTTTATAAAATTGCCTAACTACTTGTGGTGGAAAATTGGCGTTATCTTCCAAAAAAAATTCTTGTGATTTTTTACAGGAATTACGTTTTGCATCGATTTGGCTCTTTACGATACGATTGCTAAGGTCATTCCCGGCACGATGTAAAAATTCCTGCCGTAATGTTGTTCGTTCTATGTTAATATCTTCCGTAGTTAACAATAAACCATTTAGAATATCTTTAAACCAAAGTAGGCCATTATGCAAAGCTCGTTGACTCTCACTAGGGATACTTATGGTATAACGTGTATAATGGTAAGCGGTCCCAGCCGTAGCGTCGTTTTTCTCAATGCCTAAGGCCGCTAATTTTTGAGTATTCTTAATACCCTCAGGAAAATGAACACTAGACCTGAAAGCCAAATGTTCAACCGCGTGTGAAATATCCTGTTGGTCAGAAGCTTCTTCATTAAATCCGGCACGTAGCCATAGGTTTAAGGAAATATTAGTTGTTCCTTTAATGGGTTTTAGGTAATAGTTTAAACCATTATTCAATTGATTGCTGTAAACCGCAGACGTAAGCGTAGAATCTTCTTTATTTAAATTTTCCGGCTCCTGTGCATTAAGGTTGTTTGCCCCTGCCAGTAAGATATAAACTAGTAAGTAATATAAATAGTTCATCATTTGTGAGTTTTAATATCCTGGATTTTGCCCCAGATTAGGGTTTTTGATGCGTTCTTGTTCGGGAATGGGAAATCGTACATCGGTAGATTCCCAATTAGCATTATTAGCCCCCAGTATGGTAGAAGCTTTGTTGAAGCGGATAAGATCAAACCAACGATGTCCCCATTCCGTAAAAAGTTCACGCTGTCGCTCTTCCATTAAAAGATCGATAAGCTCTTCTTCTGTAATATTGGAGTTGCTATTTATTAAATCGATACCGGCTCTTGAGCGGATGTGGTTGATATCTGCAATCGCCCCGGAAATGTTTTGACTTTTAACGTGGGCTTCTGCACGGATAAAATATTGTTCAGCCAATCGTAGTACCATCGAATATTCCGTGATGTTATTTGAACTATTGGGATCTTTATATTTAAAAGGATAGTAAGCTTCCCGTTCCTCATCATATCCTATCCAGTGAATATAGCGGAGGTCATTTGTTGTAAAGTTTTCAGGAACATTATCGGTAAGAGTAAATACCGGAAAACTGGAAATAAACAGGTAGCCTTCATTGGTGTTTGATGTTGCAGAACCTCGTCCGGCAGGGGATAGTTGCCAAATTGCTTCTGTACTATTTTTAAGAAATACTGCATCTAAATCTGAAAGTAGGGAGTAAATTCCCGATTGGTTAATCACCTGGGTACTGTAATACTCAGCTTGTTCCCAATTTTCTAAATAGATGTGTACTCTTGCCAGGAATGCCATTGCTACATATTTATTCACATAAATGCGCTCGCCATCCCGGTATTCTTCCGGTAAAACTTCAGCAGCCAACTGTAAATCAAGTAATACCTGATCATAAATATCAGCTGCCGGCTCACGTATTAATGTGGCATTTTCACGATAATCGGTAGTTAACGCCAAAGGAACTTCCCCATATAGGTTCACCAAATAGAAATATGTAAAAGCACGAATAAACCTTGCTTCCCCTTCAATTCTCTCTTGAAGGCTTGCTGTGATTTGGGTTGAACTTTCCATTCCTTCCAGTAAAGCATTTACTTGGTAAATAATTTTATAGGCACTGTTCCAAAGGCTTAGGTTGGGAGGATTATTGGGAAGGATTTCATTTTCTTCAAATTCTAAATATTCCAAATCGCTTTGATCATACGCTGTAATTTGGTGAGCACTTAATCCCGCTAATGCAGTTACACTGCTAGCCCCGCCGTTGCTGAAATTACCAATTCTAAAGAGTTCGTTATAAATTCCCTGCAAGGCGCTTTCTGCCATTTCATCATTATTAAAAACCTGTTGGTTAACCAGTTTATGAGCAGGAGGATCGACTTCTACAAAGTCTTCACAGGCATAGAGCAGAATGCAAAGACTAAAAATCATTGGACGAGCAAAAATTTTATTGAGGTTCATAATGTTAATTTTAAAAGTTAAGTTGAATACCAAGGCTGTATGTTCTTAGATTGGAAAAACTGGCACCCGTGCCGTTGGTTACTTCAGGATCCATTCCTTGGTAATCGGTAAAAGTGAAGAGGTTTTGGCCGGTAAGAAATAGTTTGGCACCGCGCATTCCTATTTTTTGTAATGGAGCGCTGGGAAGATTATAGTTTAGAGCAAGTGTCTTTAAACGTAAAAAAGAAGCATCGGTATAGCCCAAAGACGAAGCACTGGCATAATTATAAGCTCTTCTGGATTCAGAGGAATTAGAAATGCTTTGATAAGTACTATTATCGGTTAAGGCTTCTGCCACTACCGCACGCGAGTTCCCCAAAGATCCTGTATTAAATAAGGTTAACCTGCCTTCTTGTTTAACGAATTGCCATAAGAACTGAAGGGAGAAATTTTTATAGGTAAATTGGTTTTGTATTCCCCCATAATATTGACGGTTTTGGTTTTGTACCACTACCTGATCTTCATAGTCAAATCGACCATCGCCGTTTATATCGGCAACCTCATAGAAACCAGTTTCGGGATTAATACCTTCATATTGATAGAGTAGGGCAATATTGAGAGGTTCTCCAATACGATACGTATTGGCGTAGGGCGATTCTTCCAGACTGGGATAACTGACCAATTCATTTTCGGGGAAAGTTAGATTAACTGAAGTTCGCCAGCTGAAATCTTTTTTCTGAAAATTAAGGCTGGTAAATTCCAGTTCCCATCCGCGGTTTTCTACCGTGGCCGGAAGGTTGGCCTGTACGCTGTTAAAACCGGTTACCCCTGGCAAGGGCAAACCCACCAGTTGATTGGAAGAACGGTTGCGGTACCAACTGATATTTAAATTTAATCTTTCATTTAAAAAACCTAATTGAAGCGCGGCTTCCAATTTCTTATTAATTTCCCACGAATAATCAGGATTGGCCAGGGCTACAGGATAGAGCCCTCCCGCTCCCGGAGTAGCTTCATAAGCATCCAGGTAACCATAATCCCCAATTTGATCGTTTCCTGTACTTCCATAACTGGCCCTGAGTTTCCCAAAGGATAGAAAATCAAGATGATCCATAAAGCCTTCTTCAGTAAATATCCAGGCTGCACCTATTGCTCCAAAATTGGCAAAGCGTTTTCCCGGCCCAAAGCGCGAAGAACCATCTCTTCTGCCGGTAAGGTTAAGCAGGTATTTATGATCCCAGTTAAGACCTATACGCGCAAATAGGGCATTGTATTTATAAGTAGTAGACTGTCTTCTACCATTGCTCAGACTTTCTGCGGCTGCAATATTACCAATTAAGGATTCTGATACGTAACCTGTTGCGGTAAACTCAGTAATGCGGCTTTGGTTTTCCTGAAAGGTGCTACCAATAAGGCTTTCTATTTGAAGCTTATCTAGTTGTGTGGTGTATTCCAGTTGCGGTTCTACAATCCAAGAATTACGTTTTTGTAAAAGATGGATAGATTGTGCTTCCAAAAATTCCGAGTACAGCGGATTGTAGGATCTTTTAGGAATTTTAAATATTTCTTCACTGTTGTAATTGGTGTATCCTAAATTGGTTTTTAAGCGAAACCCCTTCAATAATTCATAAGATAGGGATAGGTTGCTAATTAAATTGGAAGCCTCAATCTTACTGGTATTAAAGTAGCCGTTGAAGGGATTATCTATTCCTGTTTCTATCCATTCTTCCCAGTGAAGGCTTCCGTCTTCGTTAAAAATAGCCGGAGCATTAGGTGCTAAATTGAAGATGCTGGAAACAAGGCTTCGGTTACCAACAATTTTATTGTTATCCAAACCGTAATTAATCGCAGTTTGTAACTTGAATTTTTGATCTTTTGAATGATGATTCAAACTAAGCCCTCCGGTAGCTTTCTGGTAGTTAGCATCTCCCGGATATACGGTTCCCTGTTCTCGAAACCCTCCATTTAAGCGATAGCGCGTAGTTTGGTTTCCTCCGGTGACGGTAAGGTTAAGATTGGTAATCGCCGCATTACCTCCTAAAATTTCTTCCTGCCAATCGGTATCCCGGTCCTGATCCCATACCAAAAGATCGTAAGCGTTATTCTGGGTAGGTTCAGTACCATCATTTTCAAAAGCCCGTCTCCTAATTTGAAGGTATTGCTCGGTATGTAATAAATCTATTCGGTTAGGTACTTCAGAAAATCCAGAATAAACCTGTACCTGAACTTCTGTCTTTTCAGATTGTCCCTGTTTGGTAGTTATAAGGATAACGCCATTAGCACCTCTAGAACCGTAGATCGCCGTGGCATCGGCATCTTTTAAGACTTCTATACTTTCTATACTAGAAACATTTAAGGTGCTTAAGGGGTCTATGCCTGTAAAGCTGAGGTTACTATTGCTCTCTAGGGGCGAAGAATTGAGGGGCATTCCGTCAATAATATACAAGGGGTAATTCCCTTCTGCCCTTAAACTGTTCTGTCCGCGAATACGAATAGTAGGGGCGGAACCCGGCAGATCATTACCCGGACTGATTTCTACTCCTGCCATACGTCCTTGCAAAGTTTGCAACGGGCTTACCAAAGGTTGTAGTTCGATCTCTTCGGCGGTAACTTTGGCAATATTCCCGGTACGTTCCCGCTCGGTAGTGGTATAATAACCGGCATTGATCACGACTTCAGAGAGCGCATCGGTGTTTTGTTGTAATTGAATATCAGGATTAAAATCCTTGGTCACCACCAGTATTTTGGTGGTGTAACCGATAAAAGAGTAGGAGAGGGTATCGCCTATAGCGGCGTTAATGCTATATTTTCCTTCTAAATTGGTCATCGCTCCCTGGCGGCTGCCTTTAATAATAATATTTACACCGGGCAAGGGGAGACCTTGTTGATCGTTTACCGTACCAGTGATGAGCTGCTGAAATCTATTTTCTTTTGTTTCGGTACGGGCTTGTACCTGTATAAGCCCTAAAAAACAGGACAATAGGAATAGGGGCACTGCCCAAGGGCAGCACGTATAATTATTTTTCATAATTTTGCTGTGGTTTGTTTACGTTAATAGATAATCAAGCCATAGCCTTCCCCAACGGACTCCAATCGCGCGGGGAAGGTTTTTGACTTTTTAGCCTTAGGCTAACTCAAATGTGTGTGGTTTTGTTTATCTAATCTTATAGAGTTTATTTTTAAGGTTAATACTTTAGTTTACGTTTTCGTCATTCCTTGCTTGACAAGGAATCTCATCCCGATTGACGCTTTTAATTCTAAATTCACTTTTTTCAATGATGAACATTCGATTTACTTTTATCCTCTTTTCTTTTTACCATTGCCGTAAAAAGAAACAAAAAGGTCTAGGCTTACGAAAAAAACATCAGAAAATACTACGGAACGCACCTCCACGGATGAAAAGAACTCGCTACGCTCAAACAGCTTTTCATCCTTACCCCACGCTGCTTCCTTGATTTTCAATATTTTTTTAGATAGGCCGTTTTTATTTCCAGAAAACTTGTCATTCCGGGCTCCGACCCGGAATCTCATCCTGCTTGGTGCTTTTCAGCATTCTCTTCGCATTCCCCACTATGGCTTCGATTCATTTTTCTGTTGAAAAATCACTCAGCCGCCGTTTAAGTTGAGGTCTCTGAGTGATTTCGGAGAAATCGTATCGAAGTGTCCGGTTTTATAGCAGTTAGCTTTTCTAACTTCAAAAAGCCCAGCGTTCTATTTCCTAGCCTCTAGCGTTCTAACTTCTAATTTCGTACTTCTAACTTCCTTTCCCCACTATGGCTTCGATTCATTTTTCTTTTGAAAAACTACTCAGTCGCCGTTATCATTGTAGGTCACTGAGTGATTTCGTAGAAATTGTATCGAAGTGTCCGGTATTATGATGTTGTAACTTGTTCGTCATTCCGGGCTTGACCCGCAATCTTACCCTGCTAGGTGCTTTTCAGCTTTCTTTTTTAATTCACCACTATGGCTTCGATTCATATTTCTTTTGAAAAATCACTCAGCCGCCGTGATAGTTGAGGTCACTGAGTGATTTCGTAGAAATCGTAACGAAGTGACCGGTTTTATAGCAGTAAGCTTTTCTCACTTCTAACAGTACAGCGGTCTAGCATCTATTTTTTAATTTCTAACGTTTCTTCATTAGTATTTAATTTTAAAAGTTTCTATACTGCATTTTAATCGCACCCAATAGAATTCCCCCTTTTGGGGTTAGGGGAAATTCCCACCCATAACCACAGCAAAACGTTGGTTTGGCCGTAGCTTCCCGGACTAGCCGAATGGCATATCCAAATAAATTTTTTAAATAAAGCTTTTGAGTTATACACTTAATATCTGTTTTATTTGTGACTGATAAAGCGGTTTTTTCGTCACCATTTTTTCCATTGTTTTGTGAAATATAGTTTGCTTTGCCTGTGACCGGTTCAACCTGAAACAGAACTCATCAAAGTACTTTTGGATATGCCAATTGCTAACATGCGTGGGGATCGCCCGGAGCCAGGATTTTACTTGCATGATTATAATATGCAATTCTTTGAAGTTCTTGCCTTTTGAACTTAGTTTTTGTTCGATATTATATGTTTTTTTCAAGGGCTCGTAACCGCGCCATTTATCGGTTACCACTTTAGCACCGGCACCAATGTGCTCTTCAAAAATAGGCGTCAATGATTTCGAGGAATAATCTTCAATAGACTTGACATAAGCCCTTTTAATTTGGTGTTTGTTGTTGAGCTCCACTGCTATGACCGCCTTTTTCTTCTTGGAATCATAGCTACGGCCTTGTTTCCCTTCTTCCTTTCCTCCAACGGTGAATTCATCAACGTGCACAATTTCTGACAGTGGGTATTGCCGGCTGCTTTCCATAGAGGTCCTTACCTTCTGCATAAAATACCAAGCTGTTCCCTGGCGGATATCAAAACGTTTTCCCATTTGGATACTCGATATGCTTTTACTACTAGTGGACATTTCGAAAACAATACAAAAGGCCTTTTGTAGACCAAATTTCACCTTATGGAACAAAGTATTGGCAGTTGCGCTTTCCACATGTTGGCAATTATAGCATTGATACTTGTAACCTGCTTTTTCACATCCCTTAGTATGGCCACACTTCCCACAAGTAAAACCATCTTGCCACTTCATCTTGGCCAAATAAGCCTTACAAGCATCATCATCAGGTAATTCTTTTATAAAGTTTAGTATGTTTTGACCTTTGAATACTTCCATAATCCCAATTTTATTGACAATAATATACAGAACTTAAATGACTAACTCAATAAAGCTTATCACGGTTTGAGAACTGTGATCAATTGCGATTCTAGTTTTAAATAGGAAGCTTGCTAAGAATTTAAGGAAAGAGTATCAACTTATTTTATGAATAAAAATAGGCGTGGAACTCAACTTATCGTATAGGAGGCACTGGTATACCCTGCAAACCAATAAGAGAGCCCACGCCATTTAAGCGTGAGCCTTCTACTTATCATCTTGTTTGCATTGAAAATTACCAGTTTTCCTATACAAGATTCAAAGCGAAAAGCTTCAATTTTTTTATTTGAAGATTCGCAAAATTAATAAATCGAAGCTAATATAATAAATTTTTTATTCAATACAAATTTGTATCGAATAGTTTGATTTTTTTTCTCAATGTTTACTCTATGAGAAAGTATAATGAAAACGAACTTCAATTACTTAATATTCAAATAGGCTGTATTCTAAGATATTCAAGATTGATCAAAGGTTTATCCCAACTTGATCTTGCTTTATTATTGGGAACTAATCCCACTATGATTGGAAGGGTAGAAAGATTTGAAAATGTTAGTAGTTGGGATAAAATTCTTTCTATCAGCCAACAATTGGAAGTTGATTTTTGTAGTTTATTTAAACTTCAGTCAAAACAGGAATTATTATCTATCGTAGAGGAATCTTTTAAATTAGAAGACAAACTTACCCAAGAGAAAAAAGAATATTATTCTTCTCTAAAAGAAACTATTGTGAACAAATATAAATGATTAATTCCCGTATTTTATGGGAAACCGTAAAGCGCGTTGGAGGTTTTGGGTAGGTTTATAAAATAGATATAACACAACTTGTGGGGTTATGCTTACGTTACCTGCAAGCTGAAAAAAAACAAACTGAATGACAGAAGAATTAAGACTAGATTATGATGCTTTTTTAAGGTCTTTTAAAAGAAATACTGATGTTCCTCATTCAATATTGTTAGGAGCTGGTGCTTCAATAAGTTCAGGAATTCAATCTGCATATGACTGTATTTGGGAATGGAAAAAAGACATTTATCTCTCTAAGAACATAAACGCATCTGATTATTATAAAAATTACAAAGAGGATTCTGTTAGAAAAAGCATACAAAAATGGCTGGATAGTCAAGGAGAATATCCTGAATTAGACTCTAATGAAGAATATTCCTTTTTTGCAGAAAAGGCATATCCAATTAGTGATGATAGAAGAAAGTACTTTTTAAGTCTAATAGAAAATAAAGAGCCGTATATTGGATATAAACTATTATGCTTACTTGCAGAGCATAATATCATCAAATCTGTATGGACTACTAATTTTGACGGACTTATTGTTCGTTCAGCTCATCAGAACAAACTGACACCAATAGAAATAAATCTAGATAATGTAGACAGAATCTATCGGAATCAAAGCAACAAAGAACTTCTTGCAATCGCCCTTCACGGTGATTATAAATTCAGTTCATTAAAAAATACAGTAGAAGAGTTAGATTCTCAAAATGAAGTGTTTATTGAAAATCTATCTAATTATCATCTAGATAAAAATTTGATAATTACTGGTTATAGTGGAAGAGATAAATCTTTAATGGACGCATTATTAAAAGCTTTTACTCGAAAAGGGGCTGGAAGATTGTATTGGTGTGGTTATGGAAGTGAAATATCGGACGAAGTATCTAAGTTACTTAGGACTGTTCGAGATTCTGGAAGAGAAGCTCATTATGTAACAACAGATGGATTTGATAAGACTATAATTCATTTAGCTAAATCAGCATTTGAGGATAATGATTCTCTTTCACAAGAAATTCAAAATGCACTTGAAAGCTCAGAAAATGAAGAGTATTTAAAAACAGAGTTTCATTTAAATTTTTCAAATACAGGAAAATATATTAAAAGTAATTTACATCCTGTTGTTTTTCCAAAAGAGGTATTTCAATTTGAAATTGACTATAAGGATGAAAAACCGTGGAGTTTTTTAAAAACCATTTGCCAAACAAATAATATTTGTGCGGTTCCCTTTAAAAGAAAAGTATTTGCCATAGGAACACTAACCGATATCTCAAAGGCATTTAATGGTCTTTTGAAAAGTGATATTAAAAGAGAATCTATAAGTAAGTTTGATGTAGAAAATGTATCAGCTTTCAAGTCTTTAATGCTGCAAGCAATTTTGAAACATTTTGCCAATGACAAAAGAATTTCCACCAATAATAAAAATAAAATATGGTTGAATTCAAATGAAAGTGAATATAAAAGCATCAAAATTCATAAAGCGTTGTTTCTTTCATTTTACTTTGATAAAAACAAAAGCTTTGGCTACTTAACTTTTACACCAACAATAAACTTAACCTCTGACCAAGAAATTTCAAAAACAGACAAACTAACTATTAGTAAATACAACTTAGAGAAATTATATAACAATAAGTATGACGAAATATTAGAAAACTGGAATAAGCTTTTATTTAATAAACCTAGAATAAAATTTGAATATCCTCTTCAATCTGGTAGTGGTCTTGAATTTCAAATATCTTCAAGTACAGCGTTTGGAGAAATAAATGTTCTAGACCCTAAATTTAGAGGTTACTCACCAAAAGAATACGATAATAGACAAACTCAATTTAAAGGTGTTCAATTTTTAGAACCACAACTTGTTTTCCGTAACATTTCATCAGATATGGAATTCAAAGATTACCATCCAATGAGAGGTTTAGTAAATAATCGTCCTTATGATGTTAATCTAAATGGAGTAATCTTATCTAATGAAATAAACTTATCTGTTATTTGTGGAGGAAAATATTCAAATAAGTTTTATGCCTTTCTTTCCCAACTACAAACAAAACACTCAACTGACAATATAAACCCTGATTACTTAATAGATTACCCAGGCTTTTCATCAATTTATAATATTCCCTTAAACATTCCATACTTTGAGAATGATGGAAGTTGGTTGGATATTGATTTTAGAGGTGAAAATGAACTTGAAGCACACGAAAATGCAATTAAACTCGCTAGACTTATAACTTCAAAAATTGAACAAATAGCGAATACCCAAAGTCAAAGTACAATCGTTATTTTTATTCCAAACGAATGGCAAAATTTTGAAAGTTTTGTAAACAAAGAAGAAAGTTTTGACTTACACGATTATGTAAAAGCATTTGCTGCTTCAAAAGGAGTTGCGACACAATTAATTAGAGAGAAAACATTAGAAGACAATTTAACTTGTCAGATTAATTGGTGGTTATCATTATCATTTTATGTGAAATCTTTAAGAACACCTTGGATTTTAAATAATCAGGAAAAAAACACAGCATATGCTGGAATTGGGTATAGTATTTCAAAAATAAAAGATAAATCAGAAATTGTTATTGGTTGTAGTCACATTTATGATTCAAACGGTCAGGGTTTAAAATATAAGTTATCTAAAATCGACAACTATTTCCTTGATAAGCAAAACAATCCTTTTTTATCATTTAAAGATGCTTTTCAATTTGGCGTTTCAATTAGAGAGCTGTTTTACGAATCATTAGATAAACTTCCTGAAAGGGTAGTTATACACAAAAGAACAAAATTTACACAAGATGAAATAGACGGAATTAAAGCTAGTTTACATAAAGCTGGAATCAAAAAAATAGACCTTATTGAAATAAGTTTTGAACCTGACGCACGTTTTGTGGCAATGAGCGTATATAATAAAGAATTACAAGTAGATAAGTTCCCCATTTCAAGAGGAACCAGTATTGTAACGAATAAATACACTGCCCTATTATGGACTCACGGAATTGTGCCTTCTGTTCGACAACCGAATTATAAATTCTACTTAGGCGGTAGAAGTATCCCAGCACCAGTAAAAATAACTAAGCATTACGGAGAATCTAATATTGATTTAATTTCAACAGAAATTTTAAGCTTAACTAAAATGAATTGGAACTCATTAGATTTATACTCAAAGCTTCCTTCAACTATCGACTCATCAAATAAGATTGCGAGAATTGGAAAATTACTTTCAAGATTTGAAGGCAGAACATATGATTACAGATTATTTATATAAAAATAAAAAAGCCAGCAAGTAACAATGTATATAAAAATTAGGCGAAATAGTAGTAAAATTAAAGGGTTTAGCTCGTATCAAACTTTGTGCTTAACCGAAAGTTTAGTACATCGAAATCGCCTACTTTTCATATACTAATCTATGGCAAAAATTAAAACAAAGAAAATTGGAAGAATTATATTTTAAAATACCTCTTTATAAAAAAATAACAATTAGTGATGAGGATGTAGAAGGAGCAAAAGTTATCACTGATATTTTTGACTATAATGGTTTAATCGATGGATACAATCCAGAAATTAATGAGAATACCAGTTATCAAGTAAATTTCTTTTCAGATTTTCGTAATTCATATAGCATTGATATGTATTGCGGTATTCATAAATGTCGACTTAAATGTGTTAGAACTGGTTTTATAATCACTTACTTTTTTCTTCTTGAGGAAATTGAGGATGAGAAAAATGAAAAAGTATTTTATACTCTTCAAAAAATAGGACAATTTCCAACAATTGCTGATCTTGAAATAGGAAGATATAAAAGATTTTCTAAAGTTATATCAAAAGAAAATCTTCGTGAATTTAATAAATCAATAGGTTTAGCGGCAAATGGCGTAGGAGTCGGTTCTTTCGTTTATTTAAGAAGAATATTTGAAAATTTATTAGAATTACATCATCAAAATGCTAAAAAAATAGATAATTGGGATGATAACAGTTATAAAAATGGACGAATTACCGATAAAATTGAATTATTAAAAAGTGAACTTCCTGAAGCTGTTGTAAAATATAAAAATGTTTATTCAATTATAAGTAAAGGAATCCACGAGTTGGATGAACAGGAATGTTTAAAATATTTTCCGATTGTAAAAGATGCAATTGTTGCAATATTAGAACAAGACTATTTAAAAAGAAAAAATAAAGATAAACAAGAAGAATTAGAGAAGAGTATTCAAAAAGCTACTGGTGAGTTAAAATAACTTCTGTCATCAATGTATCCTATGAAAAGTAATAATCCATTTCTTTAAAATAATTTTTCTTACATTAATTAGATAAATTTAAAGTCTTGATAACCGGAAATTAGAAAGGATAAAAACGTATTTTTAAGTAGATATAAAGGGTAACCTTTAATTTTTAAATCAAGAATGGAAAACAATTTTTTAAATTTCTCAAGGGCTGATATTGACAAACCTATTTTTAGAATAATTCCAATTGAAAGATTATTCAAACTATTTGAGAAGAAAATCAATATTTTAGTCAGTCCAGAACTTTGGGAAGATCCTTTCGAAAATTTTATAATGAATTCAAAGGTGAAATTTCAATCGGGAATTTCAATGGGACTTGGCTTTAGAAAAAATCTTTACGGGCAGTGTTGGACACAAACAAGGGAAAATGATGCGTTATGGAGAATATATTCACCAGAAAAAAAGGGTGTTAGATTAACTACTACTTCAAGAAAACTACTTTACTCTCTTAAAGAGTATGGGAATCCAGAAAAATATAAAAATTGCTTTATTGGTAAAGTCCAGTATTATAACACAAAAGAGTTATTAAATCTTTTAAAATTACAAGGTGCGAATTTTATATTTGATGATTCAGGAGTTGGTCACGCTCAAACGCTATTATTTAAAAGGATTGCTTTTAAACACGAAAATGAAGTAAGATTAATATATAATTCGTATAACCAGTTTAACCATACAAAAATTGGATTCGAAATTGATCCTTACGAGTTAATTGATGATATTGTATTCGATCCTAGAATCGAATATAAATTGTTCAAGTCATATAAAGATAAATTAGTAAAAATCGGATTTAAAAAAAGAATAGTCAGATCTAATTTATATAGAATTCCAGAACTCGAAATCAAACTATAAAAAAATACAAGCAATAAGAGCGATAACTATTGCACAAGCCTGTAATTCTTATGAAATCACAATTATTTAAACCGCCACTGAGTGGTTTTTCTATTTTCTAGTGGTGTGTTTGTTCATTAGGTAAAAGAGCTTTCTCAAAGTATTTTAAGGGAAACCGTAACAGAAATTGAAAATTTTGGCTAATTTTAGGGTATATATAAAAGCGATTCGTATGTAAACCTGATATACCCTATTGCTAAGAAATCTATAGAGTAAATGATAAAAACTGAATACGGAACTTTTGATGGTAATAAATGGGAAAGTGTTTCTCAGTTATGCTTTAAAAACAATTTTAGAGAAGAAGCGTATCAAGAAATTAAAGCAACGCCTGGAGATTTTGGGATAGAAGGCTTTACTAGAACTGGGAAGGCTTTTCAATGTTATTGTCCAAATGAACACTACTCAAGTAAAGAACTTTATGATAACCATAGAAATAAAATCACAAAAGATTTAAAGAAATTAAGAACTTATGAAAAGCAACTCAAAAAAATCCTAGGATCTACAAAAATTAATAAATGGTATTTTGTTACTCCCAATTACGCTAAAAATGAAATTGTTCAACATTGCACTCAGAAAAAAGAAGAAGTAAAAAGTTGGAATTTATCAATAATTGATAACGATAATTTTGAGGTTATTTTTGAGAATATAGATTTTCTTCATCCTTATTTAAAAACAGCTATTGAAAATTCAAACATTAAAATTGATATTGTTCCTGAAAATCAAATAGTATCGAATGACAAACTAAAATGGAAGGATTCTGAAATTTCTTTAATTGAAAATTCTCAAAGCAAAAATGCTCATCGTTTAAATGAAACTTCAGAAAATTTTGACACTAAGCTAGATAAACTAGTTGACTTAAATGTAGAACATTTTTTAGAAGGAAATAATATTTTAACCAAATGGGAAGAAGATTATCCAATTGGCTATGAAAATTTTTTAAAAATAACGAGTGTAATAGAATCTGAAATTGAAGAAAGATGTATTACAAATACAAAAGAACCTAGTGAATTGTACGAAGATTTTAGAGCTTTATTAAAAAAAGAGTTACAAAATTCGTTTAAAAATTTAGCACCTCAAATGATTTTAAAATTAACGAACTGGGCATTAGCAGACTGGGTTTTTAGATGTCCTATAAACTTCGAATAAATGCAAATATTTGCTGAAAAAATAACATTTTCGAAAAAGCCTATTTCGATTCCTCCTGAATATAGACCATCATATTCAATAGCACTGATTGTTCTAATTTTAAAAATATGTTGTCAAGGATCGAAATCAAGTTTACTAAAACTTCACTTGATTAATTGGGCTCTTAAAAGCAATGAAAATAAAGATTCTATAAAAAAATTCATCCGCAGTAATTATAATGAAAGTTCAAAAACTTGGGGTATAGAGCCAAGCTTAAACAGAGCTTTAAACTTTTCTGTTCACGAGGGAATCTGCAAAATTGAAAACGGTAAATATTTATTAGAAGAAAAAGGAGACATCTTTTATTCTAAAATATTAGCAGATTCTAATTTTTTAAATGAAGAAATTGAATTTTTGAAATTTCTAGGTAAAAGAAAAATTACAGATAACCGTATCGAATCAATTTATAAAAAATGGAAAATACAAAATGCTTAAAATAAATAATATAAAAATTGAAGTAAATACTAATAACGGTCTTTATGGTACTTTTCACACTTTTAATTCTGGTTTAAACATTATCAGAGGAAATAATACTAGTGGGAAAAGTAGTTTGTTTCAAGCAATTGTATACGCGTTAGGTTTTGAAGAATTAATTGGAGGGAGGTTTGAGAAAACAATGCAATCTGTTTTAAAGGACCAAGTTGAGTATCCAAAAAACTCTTTTCATAGTGTACTTCAATCTTTTATTTTATTAGAAATTGAAAATACAAAAGGCGAAATTATTACACTTCGTAGATTTGTTCAAAATCCAAATCGTAAATCTCAGTTGATAGACGTTTATTCTGGCAGTATTCTAATTTATAATGAGCTAGAAAGCCGTCCAATGTACGTCCACGATAAAGGAGGAGCTTCTGATGAAAACTATGGTTTCCATATGTATTTAGAAGAGTTCTTAAATTGGGAACTACCAAAAGTATTAACAAACAAAGGAGAACTTCGAAAAATATATATTCAACAGATAGCTTCTAGTTTTATAATTGAACAAAAATCTGGCTGGTCAGATTTTTTTGCAACAATGCCGATTTATGGTTTAAACAATAAAGAAGCTCGTGTTATCGAATTCATACTTGATATGGATGTTTATGATAATAAAATGAAAAAGCAAGAACTGGGAATTAGCAAAAGAATTCTTGAAAATGACTGGGTTAACCTTTATAAAAGATTTGAAAGATTTACAGAGAAAGGAGGAGGGAAATTGACAGGCTTAACTCAAACACCTATGATTATAAATAATCTAGAAGAAATAAATATTCTAATATCAAAAGATGAAAATGATTTTTCTATATCTAATTATCTAGACTTAATGATTAAAGAGTTTGACGAATTAGATGAAGTTGTGGCTTTAAGTGTAAAAGAAAAAATAAGCGACAATGAAATTCAAATTACTGAAAAAGAAGAGAGATTAAATCAAATAAACTTTGATGTCGAAATGATTTCAAGTGAGCTAACTTTTGACAAACAGAAATTAAGTAATTTTAGTTATCAACTTGAAAGCCTCAATGAAGATTTAAGAAAAAATAAAGGAGCTTTAAAAGTTCAAAAAATGGGTGCAGAAATTGATTTAAAAGTAGCGGAAAATGTTTGTCCCACTTGTAATCAAGAAATAAATGATTCTCTTCTACCTCTATCAGTCAAACAAGTTCCTATGCGTTTAGATGATAATATCAACTTTTTATCTGCTCAGATTAAAATGCTTGAAGTAAATATTGAAAGTCTAGAATTAAAGATTACAGAAAAAGACAAAAATTTACGAAGATTACGAGAAATACAGAACAATTTGAGAAGTGATATAAGAGAACTTAAGAGAGAATTGATTTCAGATGAAAGACTTCCATCAATAATTGACATAGAAAAACGCCTAAATCTTGAAAAAAGAATTCAATTTTATTCTAAATACCTAGAGGATTTTTCAGAATTAAAAGAGGAACTATATATACTTTCTGAAAATTGGAAAAAAATATTAGAAAAACAAGAAAAACTGAAAAATGATATTTTTTCTGCAAATGATTTGGATAAAATTGAAAATTTGACACGTAATTTTAAATTATTGTTAAGTAAGTTTAATTATAGTAGTAAAACAATAAATGATTTAGCTATATCCAAAGAAAACTATTTACCATTAGCTAAAAAACCAAATGATAACTTATTTTATAATATTAGATTTGATTCTTCGGCTAGTGATTTCGTGAGAAGTATTTGGGCATATACTTGTAGTTTATACAAAACTTCGGAAGAAAAAAACGGAAATCATCCAAAATTACTAATGTTTGATGAGCCAAAACAACAGGATATGTCAATAAATGATTTTACAAGTTTTTTAAATGAACTATCAACTTATAAAACTGCTCAAACGTTATTATTTGCTTCTTTTGAAAATTCTGATGAAACTTTCAATAAAGCAACGGAAGGAATTGATTTTCACTTAAATTATATTGATGATAAATTAATTAAACCAATTGAATAAAGCATTTAACTATAAGATTTCTTCAAAGCAAACTAAAGAAGAGAAATTATATAAAATAATAAGCCGTTTCTAGTGTTTTTTTCTTTTAAACTGACCTATTTAGCGAAAAAAAGCTTTTCACAAGTATTTTCGGGAAAACCGTTGAGATTGAGGATTTTTAATTATTTTAGAGTAGAGATCTACGGAAAAAGTTGCTAAGACTTAGTAGTAAGTACTTTTAAAACATTAAGTAACATAAATAATTAATAATATGAATATTGAAGCAATTAAACCGGGGCCAAAGCCAAAAAAGCAAGATGGGACTCTTGATAAAAGAAGAAGAGACAACAAAAGTACACCGGGCAATAAACCATCTTTAAAACCAAGTAAACCGAAAAAGTAATAAGCGCAAAAAATTAGAGAACAATGGTAATTTTTGCACAAGCAATAATTCTTAAAAAAATCCACTTATTTAAACCGCATTTTAGCGGTTTTTCTATTTACTAGTGGTGTGTTTATTCATTAGGTAAAAGAGCTTTTTCAAAGTATTTTAAGGAAAACCGTAATGGGATGGGTATTATTAGCCAATTTTAGTGAGAGATAAACGCGAAGCGTATCTAAACATCGAATACAGGATTCAAGAGATTTGTTATATTTGTAATAAAAGCTGAGATTATGGGAGCCGCAGAATTAAGGGAAAAATGGAAGAAATCTATTAAGACGGTAGATGTACGTTTTCTACAAATGGTAGATGCCTTATATGAAGGTTATTTTAAAAATGAAGTGGTTGCCTACCATCCAGATGGCACCCCTATGACCCGTAAAGACTATAAAATTGCCTTAGCTATTGCCGAAAGTCAAATAGAAAAAGGCGATTTTATGACCGCTGAAGAATTTGAAAAAGAAGAGAATTAGTGTTGGGCAAAATTACTCAAGTAGTTTGGACAAGACAAGCTAGAGAATCGCTTAAAGGCACTTTAATTTACGCGCATTAAAATCTGGATATTAATAGAAAAATCCTCAAAAAGGGTTTCATTTTATAAAGATTAAAATGAAACCCTGGAAAAATAGTACACATCATAAGTGTCGTCCTACTGATTTTGGTAGTTGGCTCAGGATTTCTATTATACCAGTTTTTTACATCTTTACAGCCCCTAAAGATTGAAATTACCGAAAATAATATCTCGACAAACAGAGATTTTATAGATGGGGTGACCATTGAAAAAATTACTGTGGACTCTATCGGGGTAGATGGATTGCCTGCTAAATACACGGTAAATTTTTGGACAAACTGTATTATTGATCATCCCCAAGGGCGACCACCAGAGCCACCGGATAAAATTGTATTTACAAAAAAGGAAAATATTGGTGGATTGAAAATACAGCTGATTTTCAATATTTGCATAAAGATTTAGGAAGGACAACTGTTGACGGAAAAAAGCGTCTTCCTTTGGGTATGGGATTGGAACGCTTACCAACCTGCCCAATAGAATTCGAACCAGAACAGTGGTATTTTATTACGATTGGAGACCCACAAGTGACCGGAATATTTTTTATCATCGATAAAAAAGGAAACAACAATCAATACTTAATGCCGAGTGGAGTTTCACCGATATAGATTTGCGTTTTCTTTTTCGTACTGATTTATTAGGTTTTGGAAAAAAGTACTATTACATCGACTTTTTAAAAATCTGATTCTAAGAGGGCTATTATTTATTAGGGATTTTGATTTTAAATGTCACACGGAAGTTTTGTTATATTCCAAAAAACTTTAGTATGAAAGAAAGAAGAAAACTATGAATGTGAAGAAGACTAGTGTTTATTACCACAACATGGATAAAGTTTTATAAATATCTATTAATAAGACGGAATTTAATTTTCTAAAACTAACAGTGTCTGTATTAGAGCCAGTTAAATACAGTGTTAATTGCTTGAAATCCTATAAAGTAATACTATCAAAAACGTGGCTTTACCACATATTTTATGTGGTTTAGTTTTCTTCGGTTTCGCTAAAATGAAGTTACTTTTAACAATAATTAATAGGTTATGATAAATATACTAATAAACCTTTTTTACACCTAAGATAATGCACTTTACATTAATCATATAAGCTAAAAATGGTCTTTATTAAACCTGACTCCGAGATAACCAATCGGGTAAAACAGTATGATAAAAAATCATTGCCATGAATATTCTTCTTATAAATAGTCCTAATGAAACAGATAACTCGCTTGAAAATGCAAATTATTCCTTATTTCCTCATATTGGAATCGTGCAACTAGCAACTCGTTTAGAAGAAGATTTTGGTGAGTTAATTAACGTTGAAGTAATAGATGGAGGAATAAAAACTATATCAGAAATTAAGCAAAAGATAGTAAGATTTGAACCTTCGATAGTAGGAATATCTGTGCTAACCCCTACCTACGGAGAAGGATTGAAAATAGCATCCTTTGCGAAGCAAAGAGGTGCGATTGTTGTATTAGGGAACGATCACGCTATTTTTTTTCCAAAAGAAATTTTGAGTAACCGTTCTGAGATTGATTATGTTATAACCAATGATGTTGCTGAAAAGCCATTTTCAGACTTAGTTTCATGTATTATTCAAAAAACGTCTGTTCAGGAAGTAGACTCGTTGGCTTATTGGAATAATGGTGAGGTATTTATCAACCCTGTTAAACAGTATTCTTTAAAAGATAAAAATACTGTTCCAAACCTTGATTTCATCAAAAATGATCTTGCTAAGTATTCGAAGAAGTATTACTCCCAACATGGTCATCTTCATGGAGAAGAGGTGAATGTAGTTACTATAAATAATGCAAGAGGCTGCGAAAATAAATTACGTTGCTCTTACTGTAGTATTGCAGATTTAAGGGTAACAACAGGGGATCCAGTACAATTTTGGGAAACTGTTACTCGCTATCATGATAAATATAATATTAATCTATTTTTTGAAGTATATGACAGTTTTACTGCTAGCCCCAGATATATTAAATCTTTACTCGATACCATGCCAGCTTATGTAAGACGTAAAATAGAGAATGGTAATATAGAATTTATGATTTATGCAAGAACTCTTGGATTATTAGCGCGGGATAATGTAAATAAATTTAGAGAATTAGGAGTAAGACGGGTAAATATTGGATTAGATTCAGGAGACGCTGATATTTTAGAAGCTCAAAGAAAAAATAAAACCACAGATAAAACCAATATTGATGCCTTAAAGTTGTTAAGTAAAGCTGATATGTCTGTACATGGATCATTTATGCTAGGAGCCGCCGGAGAGACCTTTTCGACGGTAAAAAGAACAACTAATCATATTAAAGAAATAATGGAGTTAGTTGAGTTTTCTTCCATTGAAGTTTCCAGATTATACCCTTTACCTAATAGTCCAATTTGGGATATGTTAGTTGATTATTTTAATCCTCAATTTTACAAAAATAGCAAAGAAATTGATAGTGTTCTAGCAAAATTAAATTTGTATATTCCTGCTGCAAAACATGTGGAATTGGCATCTAAGTACAAAGGTGCCGATTTATTTAATAAGGAGGAGTTAATGAGTGATTGGTATCAAAATTTTACTCATATCGATGAAGATTTTGCTGTTTCTGAAATTCAGAAACTAGATGACTTTATCGAAATGAAAAATATTCAGACAGGAAAGAATGTAGGATAATATTGATGATTATCAAATTATTTCCTGATTATTCTATAATTTTGTTATGAAGAAAATACAAAAATCAAGATTTTTTGTTTTTAATTTTTATACTTAAAATAACAATATCGGGTGGTCACGCGGGAGTCTAGATATTACAGGAAGTTTAAAATAAAATGAGAAAAGAAAAAAATATAGTTATACACGAAACAGCATTTGTGACATCAGCCTTCAGAGCTTTCGATGAGCGCTTAAGCCAAGATAACTTTGCTAAGCTATGGAAAAATCAAAAAACGGAAAAATGGATTGAGGAATACCTTGATCAGGTTTCTTCTGAAGAAACTTATACTCATTGTTTAAGAAATAGGTATTTTTTGGATACCGTCAGAAATCTTGTAGGGTCTGAAGAGATAGAGGTTCTGATCAACTTCGGAAGTGGTTTTAGTATGTATCCATTTCTTCTGGAGAAAGATATGATTCATATAGAAATTGACAAACCAGAAATAGTTGATTACAAAAGGGAAAAAGTTAAAGATTTTCAGCGCAGGGGAATACTTCCTAAAAGAACTATTTATTTTGTAGGCGTTGATTTTAGTACTGATTATAGGGACAAATTAGAGTCAAAAATTGATTCCATCAAAGGGAAAAAGTCTAGCTTTATACTCATAGAAGGTGTTTTGTTTTTCCTGAGTAGATCGGAAACAGATAGTTTATTTAACTTTTTCGATACGATTCAAAAAGGTGGTGATTATATAGGGAGTGCTTCTTTTCAAGAAACCTTAAAGGATACCATTGCTTTTGAAAATTTATTAAAATTTTTTAATCAGAAAGTCTCCAAGACTAATGAGGATGATTACCAAACGATCCAAGATGAATATTATAAATCAAAGACTAATTATAACTTGATTGATCATCAAGATTATTATAGTCTCTCAGCGCAATATGAAAATAAAATTAATCAAGATAGACAACTTATTTTAAATGAGAATTTCTATTTATTGAAAAAAATATAAAAGCATTGTCCTCTATTCTATGTCAAGAGATTTGTAATAAGATACTAATAACTATATTTCTTCTCAATCTGGATATTGCATTCATCACATACTTACAAAATATTCTTCAGATCCTTATAAATTTGCTGCTGATGGAACAGTAAATCTTCTTGAGTGATGTTCGCCTTAGAAATAGGAATTTCCCTTTGAATATCTTGAAGTTTAAACCGTACCTTTTTATCTTTTCCGTCAGCAAAAGCGACGAATTCCCCTTGTTTCAATCGAAAAAACGCATCAGCCCTTCGTTTGGAGATTTCTTTTTCCCCTTTGGTAATCCGGCTTTCGTAACTAAAACCACTACTTTTACTCACACTTTTTGTCGGGGTTTTGATGATCTCAAAAAAGCGTTCATAATATTTAGCCGTATCGGGATCATTCACCTTTCCAAAAAACTGGTAGGAGAGGTTGCTTAGGATCGCTTTGCTGGCTTTATCGCCATACAACAGATCGTTCTGTACCTTGTCCTGCATCACATAGACGGTAGAAATATCATAACTTCGTAGTGTGGCCGGAATGCGATGCATATTGGGCAGTTTAAGAGTAGGCGCTTCTTCCATCAATAAAAAAGCGGATTCCCGATGACGGATACTCATTTGTTTGATAATGGTATGCATTATCATTGCAATGATGGGAGAGTAAGCCCCATCGTATTTCGGATGGTTGACTAAGGCAATCACCGCAGGATGTTCCGGGTGGTTGATATCCAAAGGCACTTCATCTTTAGAGAGTACATAGAACAGTTTTTGTGAGCTGATCTTTTTAAAAGCATTGGCCAGGGTGCTTTTCACTCCGGCAGTCTGTTTTTCTGATTCTATTCCATTGATAAAGGCGCTGGCCATACTGCGCGCCGTAAGATCTGACTTTAAAAAGGCGACCAGTTTTTTAGTACTGACCAATTGAAACAAGGCAATAATGTGGGGCAGGGTGCAGCAATCAGGATAAGCGGTTTTCATCTTCCAGATCATCCCGCTTAATAAGCCTTCGACGGCATCGGAGAAAAACTTATTACTGCCAGTGCTAGCCGATAGGTTTTGTTCTAGCAGGTTTTCCATCAGGACCCGGGAAACCTCATTCACACTTTCCTCATTGGGCAGGTATTTTGGGGCAATAGGATTGACCCGATAATGGATCTGATCAAAAGCGATGGTATAGAAGTTCAAGTTTTTATTTTTGAATAGGGGATAGGCCATTTCCGTCAGTTCGAAATCCTTGTAATCGTGGATCACCCCACAAAAACCATATTCACTGAAATGCTGCAAGAAGTTATAGATCACACTTTCGGTTTTTCCACTTCCTGCCGATCCGATGATGGAGGCACCCCGGCGGATGTTGTCCGCTTTAAAATTTCCGTTACTCAACTGAAAACGCACCTGGTATTTTTTATCCCCTGGTGCTTTGCGCTCCGCGAAAAAGAGTCCGTATACCACCGCACCCAAGAACAAAGCCGGGGCGATGATATAGAGGGTAATATGTTCCCATTGCCAGTTCATATCCCGATCGATCCTGATTCAATAGCTTTGCCAACCCCTTTTTTCAATTGATTTAGGGCTTTTATCGCCACCTGAAACTTATTCGTAGGAATGCTTAGTACCGCTGTATTCACTCCTGATTGCTGTAATAATTTAAATGCCATTGCCTTTTCATTGGCCGGGAGCTTGGTAATCGTAGAGAAATACAGTTTCGGATCTTTAAGAAACGTTTTTCGAGCGGTATAGCTTTCCACATAATTACGCTTATAACGGAATAGTTGATCAAAGGTTTTCTCTGAATTTTTGATAAAAGCATTACGATCAAACCCCCGTTTAATCATCTTGCCGTGCATTTCTACTTCTGAGGCTTTGTGCTTGCTTCCTGGGGAAAGACTGTAGCGGTTGGAGGCATCCTTTCGGCTTACAATGATATGGATATGACTTTGCGATCCCGGTTTGGCCATTCCCCGCACGATGCGTTTTCCGTCCAATTGATAGGGTGCTGCTGCTTCCAGCCGTTGGATTTTTTGTTGAAGCGTCTTAGTATTCCCAATTTGCTCTCCCCGGTTGATACTTCGGATATCATTTTTCAATTCCAAAATCTTCGTTGCATAAGGCTGATTTTCCCGAACCTGCTTATCGGTCCCTTTAAACGTGCGCTGACGTTCTACCTTGGCGTAATATTTAATATCCGTAATAGCCACTGGGCGACCATCAATTTCCCGATGAAAAGCCTTGGCATATTCCTTCATCGCTTCCCGGGTATAGCGTTTGAGGGCTTCCGGGGAATCCTGAATGGCTTTAAGTTCCCGACCGCTTGGATTTAGGGTAATGGAATAGAACTTGGGTTCTTTATTTTTAAGTTTAGCCGTATTGTCATCGATTTCCCGGATGACTTCTTCGGCAGCTATTTCATCGTGCTGCTGATCAAAAAAATGTTCCAGTTCGGGAAGCGGTTTCCCTTCATTTTCCTTTTCCAGGTAATCCACAAAATCGGCAGCACTTTGCGCATAATTACCCTGCACTTTCTGAGCGGTGATGGTGATGTACATTATTAATTTTTTTATTGAGTTCTTTTTTGAGGTGTTCCAATTCCTCTGTATTCATATTCAGCTTATAATATCCCTTCCCAAAAGTCCCTTTCACATAGGATAAATGTTCCAGTAGGTTTTTTGTGTTATTTCGGTAGGTGTTGAGCTTTTGTTGCATCTGTTCATAGCGGTTTTTGTAATGCTCCAGTTCGCTATCGCGTGAGAAAGGTTCCGGTGTCCCAAAATCAAACTGTTCCGCTTCCTTTTCTTCCTCGTCTACCTTGTTCATTTCCTGAAATAAGGTATCCAGCATTGCCTTGGTAGGCAGTGTCTGTTGCTTTTCAATATTCCGTACAATAGCAATCAGGGCATTAATCCTTTTTTTGGTCGCATCCGTTTTTACGCCAAGATTGTCATTAGGGTCAAGATTGTTCCATTTGAAGAAGTTCAACATTGCCTCCAGGGTTTCCGAATGCGACTTGGAAATGTCTTTGGAAAATGCCCGAAAACGCTCGGCAATATCTTTTTTGATATTGATCCCTGAAAAGCCGTATGTTGAAAATTTCTTCATTTTTGCTGCAAAAAAGTGGCTGTTTACAATGGGTTCCAGGGGTTTTGCTGCAAAGTCCTGAAAATCAATATAATTTAAACATAATTAAACAACTGATTATTAGTGATTTACATAGAAATTGGCAGCCGAGACACCGCTATGCGTGTCACCCTCTTGCTCTTCCAATTTCCGTCCCGCAGGGACCCAAATTTCCAGACATTCCACTAAAGCGGAACGCCTTTATTATTTTATGGATTGGTCATTTAAGGAAAGTCAAATCACCCAATAATTGGGATTAAATAATGACCAAAAGTGTTATTTGTCAACCTTCTAAAGATACGATTTAAAAGAAATAAGCCATAGAAAAAGCCCTCATTTAATAAGGGCTTGTTTGGTGTTTTTTAGTCTTTACATATTGAATACAAAATTATAATTGTATAGATTTCGTATCGCTTCCTCTTCCAACAGGGTGTCGTAATTAACGTAGTGTTGTTGGGCATAGCTCTTTAACTGCTTTCCGAAACGATTTTCTACTTCTTTTTTAGACATCGAAAGCAAACGTTCCTGTGTTTCACTATCAAGGTTGGTATAATTCAAATAGATCATCATCAAATTTTAAATTACAACAATCCATTATCGGCGAAACTATAATAGTCCCCATTGGGAGCGATAATGATATGATCCAAGACTTTCACGTCAAAAAGCTGTGCTGCCTCTTTAATTTTACGGGTCAATCGCTTGTCTGCTTCACTAGGTACAAGTTTATAGCTTGGATGGTTATGAGCAAGCAGGATTCCCACGGATAAGGTCTTCAATACAATCGCAAAAAGGATGCGAATATCAACTAAAGTACCCGTAATACCTCCAATGGATAAAGGATAAACCCCTTTCACTTTATTGGAATTATTCAATAACAGGATTTTAAAGCTTTCCTGTAAACCTATGGTTCCTTTATCCCAGTTATTATAAAGTAATTCCGCTGCGTGCTTAGAACCTTTAATCGGGTCAGATTTTAATGTTCCGATTTTTTCCCGGTAGCTTATCTGTATTTCATTAACTTTGTCTTTCATTATTAGCTTATTTAATGGGTTAATAATTAAAAGAGGGCGCAATTTTCGACGGTGACGCCCTCTTTGTTTTTAAGAATTAGGCGTTACCACCCATTAATAGGATTTCAGAAGCTAGCACTTCGGTAACATATCGTTTTACCCCTTCCTTATCCTCATAGAAACGGGAAGTTAATTTTCCTTCCACGGCAATCTCTTTGCCCTTGCTTACATAATTTTCAATGATTTCAGCGGTCTTGCCCCAAGCCACGACCGTATGCCAGTCGGTAGCCTGTACCTTTTCGCCTTTACTGTTTTTGTAGTTTTCATTGGTCGCCAATGATAAGCGGGCTACTTTTTTGCCATTGTCAAGCTTGGTTGTGCTAGGTTCTTGCCCTACATTTCCGATTAACTGCACTTTGTTTCTTAGATTACTCATAATTAAAAGTTTTAGAGGTCTGCCTTCTAAGCAGACGGTTACACATTGATTAAAAAAATTGATTTACTTATTATATCCGGTAGCGTTTTTCTTTTTTTGATTTTTTTAGTTTCCCTTCCGGATCGATATGTTATTGATGATTTCATATTAAACTGTTTTGATTTACTTCCCATAGAGCCGTATAGCTGTTATCTTTTTTTGATGCTTACACGATTTCAATATTTTGGATTGATAAGGACTTATAAAAGCGAGTAGGGGAGCGGCTTATGCAGTCCGGTTCAACTCCAAAATGTTGGTGTTTTGCGACCAAAAAAAGAATAACTGTACGGCGTGGGTGGGAATCAAAAACCTAAAATGAAGAATCAGTAACCTTCAGGAAGGGAAACTAAATGCAAGAATGGAAATTAGAAATCTCAATTATAAACCTGATCGAAAATATGTAGAGGTTATTAATGAATTGTGTGGATTTAAAAATATTTATTTCGACCTATCTCAATCTATATGAGATAAGCCTCATTTAATCTTAAACATTCAGTTTAAAAGAAAGTTAGACTTTTAAATTTTTGCAGAAATTCAGAAATCTACCACCACTTAATGGTGAAACAGTTAAAAATGATCTTAAATATTAAACTTAGAAAATGACGTAAGAGTTATTTTCTCGATTAAATTTTCGGAAAAAACTTAGAATTTGGTTTCAATTGCTATCAAATGAGATCATTCTAAACCACTCATTTTAATTTATTTGAAATACGTAAAATTCTGTACTTATTCTGTACTAGGTGTAAAAAGAAAAAGCTTCACATCTCTGTGAAGCCTTGATTTTCCTAGTAGCGAGACCGAGATTTGAACTCGGGACCTCCGGGTTATGAATCCGACGCTCTAACCATCTGAGCTACCTCGCCATTTGTAAATTTATGCTAACCTATTTCTGTTAGGCGGGTGCAAATATATAAACAAATTGGTAGCAATCAAACCAAACATGAAAAATATTTTTATTTAAAAAAATAGAGCCAGTTAAATAGAAATAATTATATTGTCGCTTTATAAAATATGAATTACGTATGGAAGAGAAAGTTAAGTATGAATTAGAGTTCCCTATACACTCCTCACCTCAATTATTGTATCAATATATTTCAACTCCTTCTGGATTGTCAGAATGGTTTGCGGATAATGTAAATTCTCGTGGTGAGTTATTTACTTTTATTTGGGATGGTGCAGAGGAACAAGCTAAATTGCTAAGAAAGAAAAGTGGAGAGCTTGTTAAATTTAAATGGATTGAAGGAGAAGAGGATACCTTTTTTGAAATTAAAATTGTTGTAGATGAAATAACAAAAGATGTTTCTTTAATGATAACAGATTTTACAGATGAAGATGAGGTGGAAGAAGCCAAAATGCTTTGGGAAAATCAAATATCCGACTTAAAACAAGTATTGGGTTCTGCTTAGGAATCCTTAATCTTAAAAAGTATATTTGTGCCTTGAAATTCTCAAGGCACTTTTTTTATGGTAAATTTTAACGGAAAGATTCTAGAAGCAAACACAGATTTTTTAAATGAAGAGAATAGAGGACTTCGTTATGGAGATGCTTTATTTGAAACAATTCGTGTGGTAAATAATAAAATTTACTTTTGGGAGTCGCATTACCTCCGTTTAATGGCTTCTATGCGGATTCTTCGTATGGAAATTCCTATGAATTTTACAATGGAGTTTCTTCAAGATGAGATTAAAAATAGTATTGCTGAAAATAACCAACAAGATAAAGCAGTTAGAGTTAGAATAACTGTTTTTAGAAATAATGGCGGACTTTATACGCCGTTAGATAACAACGTTTCTTACATCATAGAAACAAAAGTATTAGACAATCCTTTTTATATACTGGAAGACGCTCCATATGAAGTAGAGCTTTTTAAAGACCATTATGTAAATGCTGGGTTGTTAAGTACCTTAAAATCTAATAATAAAGCATTGCATGTACTTGCTGGAATTTATGCAAAGGAAAATGACTATAATAACTGTTTGTTAGTGAATGAAAAAAAGAATGTTATTGAAGCTACAAACGGAAATATTTTCTTAGTAAAAGGGAATGTTGTAAAAACACCACCTATTACCGAAGGGTGTTTAAATGGAGTTTTAAGAAAGCAACTAATTGAAATTATTAGTAAAACAGACGATTTAGAATTGAATGAAGCAGAAATATCTCCATTTGAAATTCAAAAAGCGGATGAACTTTTTATTACAAACGTTATTTCAGGAATAATTTCAGTAACAAAATACCGTAAGAAAACATTTACTAATAGTACAGCTAAACAATTAGTAGGAAAGTTAAATGCTAGAGCAAGATTGCAAGGTTAATTATAAACTGGATTTTCAGGGGCATTAGACCATATCAAATAATCGCCTCCTAATTCCAACATTTTTTCTCTCCAAAAAGTCATAGGAGCTTTTTTGATAATATTACTCTTGTATTTATTTTCAGAAACAACCCAAGAATTACTGGAGAGCTCTTTTTCCAATTGCATAATATCCCATCCAGAATATCCTAAAAAGAATTTTATTTCAGAATCTTTAATATCGCCACTATTAATTAAGTCTATAATAGTTTCAAAATCTCCGCCCCAATAAATTCCATTAGATATTTCAATACTGTTGGAAATTAGATCCGGTATTTTATGAATAAAATAAAGATTATCTTGTTCTACAGGCCCGCCATTGTAGACTTTAAGCGATTTTGATATTTCTGGCACAAGCTCATTGAGTCTAAACTCTAACGGTTTATTTAATATAAACCCAATGGAACCTTCATTATTGTGCTCGGCGAGCAGGACTACTGACCTATTAAAAGCTACATCGCCAATTATGGAGGGCTCGGCAATAAGCAAATGGCCTTTCTTAGGAGTAATAGCAACCATAAGCTGTTGGTTTTTATTTTAAATCTATAAAAAAAACGTTAATCTTCAAATAAATGTGATGATTTTTTTTCGATATAAATCAAAAAAAGCGTCTTAATAGACGCTTTTTGTTTACTATATTGAGCTATATAATTAGTTTACAGCACCTGCTAATTCAGCACCTGCTTTAAATTTAACTACATTTTTAGCAGCAATTTTGATAGTTTTTCCAGTTTGTGGATTTCTTCCTTCTCTTGCTGATCTTTGAGATACAGACCAAGATCCAAATCCTACTAATGATACTCTACCACCTTTTTTAAGGGTTCCTTCTACGCTACCTAAAAAAGATTCTAATGCTTTTTTTGCTGCAGCTTTAGTGATTCCTGCATCAGCAGCCATCGCATCGATTAATTCTGTTTTGTTCATAATTTTAAAGATTTAAATGAATATTAAGGTTAAACATTTATTTAATTTGCTACACAAAATTATACGGATTTACTTGCCACGCAAGTAATATCAAAGGAAATCGGGGTTTTTGTTAATAACTTTGGTGTATTGTTAATAAAGTAGGTGTTTTTTTACTACAAATCGCTAATGCCAATCAGAGTGCGGTGTTACAGCATTTTGGCTTTTTTGTCAAATTCGTATCCGTTAAGGATGTCTTTTATATTCATTTTTCTTTTGCCGGGTAACTGTATCTCTTTCAGATTAATAAATCCATCTTTTGTGGCTACTTTTACTTCTTTTTTATCGGCTAAAATAGCTCCAGGATCTTCATTATGTAGCTTAATTTCTTTTTCTACATCATAAAATTTGACATTTATAGGATTTTCTTCTCTATTTTTTAGAAAACTCCACGCAGTTGGATATGGACTTAACCCTCTAATAAGGTTATAAATTGTTTCAGTATTTAAATTCCAGTCTATTTTAGTATTGTCCTTATTTAATTTATATGCCGTTTTTAAATCGGTTGTTTGTAACTGTAATTTTGTGGTAACAGTGCCCTCTGCAATATTTTTTAAAGTTTCTGTTACCAAGTCTGCTCCAAGATTCATTAATTTATCGTGAAGTGCACCTGCATTTTCGTCTGCTTCAATTGGAATTTCTTTTTGAAGAATAACAGCACCTGTGTCTATTTTTTCGTCAATAAAAAAAGTGGTAACTCCTGTTTTAGTTTCTCCATTAATAAGTGCCCAATTTATAGGTGCAGCTCCTCTATAATCTGGTAGGAGGGATGCATGAAGGTTAAATGTGCCATGTGTTGGCATACTCCAAACCACTTCTGGGAGCATTCTAAAGGCAACAACAACTTGTAGATTGGCGTCTAAAGCTTTTAATTCCTCTAAAAAATTGGGGTCTTTAAGGTTGGTTGGCTGTAATACGTTTAAATTATTCTCTTCTGCATATTTCTTTACTGCCGATTGCTGTAATTTCCTACCTCTTCCCGCAGGTTTATCGGGAGCTGTAATAACTCCAACAACCTTATAATTAGACGCTACAATGTTTTTTAAAGTAGCCACCGCAAAATCTGGGGTTCCCATAAATACAATTCGTAATTGCTCGCTCATAATATCTATTCTGAAAATTTAGTGTCAAAGATACTGAGATTATTAAGAAATTTTGAGAGGGATTCTCTACAGAATGTAATATTGATTAATTTGGTTTACACTTATAATTTCTTCTGAAGAAAGTTCTTTTAAGGCTTCAAGAACATACATTTCTTTAAAAGTGATGTTTTCTAATAATTCCTTAGAGCTAAGTGGCGCTTTTTTTAAGCATTTTAAAACTTCTTCTTTGGCAATAGATAAAACATCCGAAGAAATCTTACTTTTCTTTTGTAAACAAACCGAGCAAATACCACAGGATTCATTTACTTTTTCATCAAAGTAGGTAAGGAGTTGAATACTTTTACAAACTTTGTCGTTATTAACATACCTTAAAACCTGCGTAATTTGCTGGGTTTTAAGTTCGTTTTGTTGTGTTATAAGCTTGCTAATAACGTTTATTGTTTTGTCGTCTTCTCGCGGAACTAAAAATGTTATTGTGGCATCTGTGTCAGATCCTTCAAGCGTAATAATGTTATCTTTTTGTAATTGTGTAAGAACATCCAAGATTTTTTGCTCGAAGGTGCCAATTTTTTTTGCAATTGCAAGCGGATTAATATTGGTTGGTAAGTCAAAAATTCCACCGTAGGTTCTTAGTATATGTTGTACTATTTTTTCTACAGAAGGATTTTGGTCTAAATAATAGAATAATTGAGAATTGGTTACAATAAACTGTACAGTTGTCTTTTTTAAGTGGGTTTCTAATAATGAAATAACAGAATGCCTATCGAGCATTTTGAGTCCGTTATAGGCAATCCGTAAATTGAGTTTGTAGGTGTGGCAAAACAAATTAAAATTTAAAGGATACGTTTGATTTGAACCCTCTCCGTATGAAATTTGAAAATAATTGTTTAGCTTTTTGTACAGCAGTTTTATAAAATCAACACTAGGTAATGTTTTTATAAATTGATTTTTAAGACTTTCTTCATCGCTTTGATTTTTTATAATTACGGCAATGGCTTTTTCTCCATTTCTTCCCGCTCGTCCTGCTTCTTGATAATAACTTTCTAAAGAATCTGGAAAATCAAGATGCGCTACAACTCCAACATCTGCTTTGTCTATTCCCATTCCAAAAGCATTTGTGGCAACCATTACTCTAGTTTGGTTGTTTAGCCAAGCGTCGAGCTTTTTATTTTTTTCGGTATTAGAAATCCCTCCGTGGAAAAAAGTAGCGCTTATTCCTACTTTATTAAGTATTTCGCTTGTTTCTACGGTTGTTCTTCTTGTGCCTGCATAAACAATTGCTGCGCCAGTATTTTCCTTAAGGAGCTGTTCTAGTTTAGAAATTTTATCTTCAGAGTGGTATACACGATACGATATATTCTCTCTTTTAAATGATTTTTTTATGGTAATTGGATTCTTCAGATGAAGATTTTCAATAATGTCTTCAGCAACCATTTTTGTAGCCGAAGCAGTAAGTGCCATTACTGGAGTTTCTGGTAAAAGCTCTTTTAAAACTGCCGTATTTCTATAGGCAGGTCTAAAATCGTTTCCCCATTGAGAAATACAATGCGCTTCATCTATAGCAATTAAATTAACATTCATTGCTTTAATACGTTCTTGAACCAAATCTTGTTGAAGGCGTTCTGGAGAGAGGTATAAAAATTTATAATTTCCGTAGATACAATTATCAAGAAGCGAATCTACTTCTGTATATTTTAATCCGCTGGTTAGAGCAATAGCTTTAATTCCTTTGTCTTTTAAAGCATTTACTTGGTCTTTTATTAGGGCTATTAAAGGAGAAACTACAATACAAATCCCGTCATTAATAAGCGCTGGAACTTGAAAACAAACCGATTTTCCGCCTCCTGTAGGTAATAAAACTAAAGAATCTTTTTTGTCTAAAGCTTGCTGAATAATTTGTTCTTGTGGTTCTCTAAATGAAGAAAAACCCCAATATTTTTTTAAAACCTCATGAGGACTTTTTCTCGACTCCATTTATAAGCTATTTTACCGAAGATTATTTAATACAAAGTTAGCTCTTTCCGAAATACTTCCTTGAGGAACTTCTAAAAGCTCGTATCCGCTATCTAAATATGTCTTTTTTAGATGATGATAGATCTCGGTTGCTTGCTCAAAATTTTCATACCGCTCGTTATCAGAAGTATAAATTGCTTCCCAAGGAGGGAGTAAAAATATTTGATGATACCGGTAATTCAAGCAAGCTTCCTTAAAATAAGAAGGATAATTGTCTCCTGCATAATCCATATAGGCAACAACATCTGGAATTCCACGGTCAAAAAAAATAGTTCCAGAAAGGATTTCAGATTCTTTATGCTGATTTATACGTCCTTCTAGTAATTTATTACTGAACAATAGTGGGTCGGTAAGAAAAAGCTGTTCAATGCCTTGAGCTTGCGCTTCTAAGGTAACTTGTCTAGAAATTTCTAATAAACACTGATGTCCATTTTCTTTTAAAAAATCAATTATAGATGTTTTTCCAGTTCCTGGACCTCCAGTAATAACTATTTTTTTGTTTGTACTCATAATTAAATCCCTCATAGAGGTATATTTTTTCAAAGCTTTCCTGAGTTTATGGAAGGGCTTTTAAGTCGAAATAAGTTAAATTTTCTTTGTTTAACTACCTCTAGGCTTGCCCTAAGGGAGTTGATTTCTAAAGAGCAAAATAACTAAATGATATCGGAATTAAAAAATTGATTCGTAAATCCTATCTTTGCAGAAAAGAGATAGAAAATGCAAGAGAAAGATAAAAAAGAAGTAGAAGAATTTTATGAGAGACTAAAAGTGGAGTTGGATAGAACAACCACTTGGCCAGCGTTATATCTTTATAAATTTATTGTGCCAACTAGTGATGAGAAAATCAAGCAAATAGAAACTATTTTTGACAATACTGGGGCGGTTATAAAAACAAAAACTTCATCAAACGGAAAATATACAAGCTTATCTATTGAAGTGAATTTAGATAGTTCTGATGCCGTAATACACAAATACAAAGAAGTTAGTGCAGTAGAAGGAGTTATTTCTTTATAAATTTCTTTAATACACCATAAAATTTGTTATTTTGCATAACAATAAAGATGTATTGAAGCATCTTTATACTTCATTTTAAATAATATCATTTTAATTTTGGTTGAAAATATAGAATACAACAGCGAACGTCCTAAACTAATTATTCCTGAATATGGACGTCATATACAGAAAATGGTAGATTATGCCGTTTCAATTGAAGATAGAGAAGAACGAAACAAAGTAGCGCAAGCTATTATTGGAGTGATGGGGAATTTGAATCCGCATCTTAGAGACGTTTCAGATTTTCAGCATAAACTATGGGATCAGTTATTTATAATTTCTGATTTTAAATTGGATGCAGATTCACCATACCCAAAACCAACACGAGAATTGTTGGAAGAGCGACCACAGCCTTTAGAATATCCACAAAATCATCCTAAATATCGTTTCTATGGAAATAATATTAAGCGGATGATAGATGTTTGTATAAGCTGGGAAGAGGGAGAGTTGAAAGATGCACTAAAGTTTACCATAGCAAACCACATGAAAAAAAGTTACCTTAATTGGAACAAAGATACGGTGGAAGATAAAGCTATTTTTAATCATTTATATGAATTGAGTGATGGTAAAATTAACTTAGCAAGGTTTGATGAAGATCTTACAGAAAGTAAAAATTTAGTACGTAGTAGGCCTACAAATAGTAAGTCTAGAACTACAAATACTAGAAAACACCATAACAATAACAATAAAGGAAGAAGTAAAAAACGATACTAAAAGCATACTAAATTTTACATGGGAACATTTAAAATAGAAGGTGGAGCTCAATTAAAAGGAGAGATCACTCCACAAGGTGCAAAAAATGAAGCATTGCAAATACTTTGTGCTGTTTTACTTACCGACGAGAAAGTTACCATACACAATATTCCAAATATAATAGATGTCAATAAACTTATTGAGCTTCTAGAAAACTTAGGTGTTAAGATTCAAAAAATAGGAGTTTCTTCTTATACTTTTGTTTCAGATGATCTTCATTTAGAATATTTACAATCGGAACAATTTAAAAAAGATGGTCGCGGCTTACGTGGTTCCATTATGATTGTTGGGCCATTATTAGCACGTTTTGGTAAAGGATACATTCCAAAACCAGGAGGAGATAAAATTGGACGAAGAAGACTAGATACACATTTTGAAGGTTTTATAAAGTTAGGCGCAAAATTTAGATACAATCGAGAGGAGTATTTCTATGGAGTAGAAGCCAAAAAACTAAAAGGGGCATATATGCTTTTAGATGAAGCTTCTGTAACCGGTACTGCAAATATAGTAATGGCAGCGGTACTTGCAGAAGGTACAACTACCATTTACAATGCTGCTTGTGAGCCTTATTTACAGCAGCTGTGTAACATGCTAAATAGAATGGGCGCTAAAATAACAGGTGTTGGTTCTAACTTACTTACTATTGAAGGAGTTAAGAAACTTGGAGGTACCGAGCATACTATTTTGCCAGATATGATTGAAATTGGTAGCTGGATTGGAATGGCTGCTATGACTAAAAGTGAACTTACAATAAAAAATGTAAGGTGGGATTACCTTGGGCAAATCCCAACCGTATTTAGAAAATTAGGAATTACACTTGAGCAAAAAGGAGACGATATTTATATACCAGAACATAAAAATGGCTATGAGGTGCAAAACTTTATAGATGGTTCTATTCTAACTATTTCTGATGCTCCGTGGCCAGGTTTTACTCCAGATTTATTGAGTATTATTTTAACGGTAGCAACACAAGCTAGAGGAAGCGTTTTGATCCATCAAAAAATGTTTGAAAGTCGACTTTTCTTTGTGGATAAATTAATAGATATGGGCGCAAAAATTATTCTTTGTGATCCACATAGAGCCACCGTAATTGGACACGATTTTAAATCTACTTTAAAAGCCACTACCATGACTTCCCCAGATATTAGAGCTGGTATTTCCTTATTAATTGCAGCACTTTCTGCAAAAGGAACATCTACCATTCATAATATTGAGCAAATAGATAGAGGATATCAAGATATAGATGAAAGATTAAAAGCTATTGGCGCCAAAATTGTGCGTTTAGATTAAGCTTTCATTAAAAGTAATATTATACAAAAAGTTCCTCCTCGAGGGACTTTTTGCTTTTATAAAGGTCAAACAAAAAGGGAGTAGCCTCAATTGGAGAATAGAAAAATTGAGCTTCAGTAATTTTTCCATTTTCTATTTTGTAAAGACATAATTCCTCCATTTCGCGTCGACCGATATCTGCAAAAGTAATATCGCTTGTCATTTTGAGAACAAAATAATTGTCGGCTATCAAAGGCTCTGAAACAGAATTATGATGTATTTCAACAATGTTTTCTTGATTTTCAAGAAATTCATTAATGATAATATGTTTACCTTCAGTAATAGCAGCAACAGGATTTTCTATTTCTTTGCTAATAGCATGCATATCATATAACTCATGGTAAATTTCTATGTGACGCCCTTGTCGAAAAAGCGAAACAAACCGTTTGGCTATTTGTTTTGTGTTCATAGTTTTAATTTTTAGCTAAGATATAAAGTGTTTTAAATTAAAAAGTTACCTTTGAGTTAACCCTAAATTATATGATTGAAAAGAAGAAAAATTCGACTAAAATCTGTCAAGGCGCAATTTTCTCCTTAAAAATATGTAATTTTACAAACCATATATTTCCATTATAAATATGAGTCAAAAAGTCTTGCTTTCCGCGAAAGAAATCAACATCATACTTCATCGATTGGCTTGTCAACTCATTGAAAATCATATAGATTTTAAGAATACAGTGCTAATTGGGATTCAGCCTAGAGGTGTTTTTTTAGCCGAACGTTTAAAAACACTCCTAGAAGAAGAATACAAAATTGCCGATATTAAATTGGGGTATCTAGACATAACATTCTATCGAGACGATTTTAGAAGAGGCGACAAACCTTTGGAAGCTAATAAAACAAAAATCGATTTTTTAGTTGAAGATAAAAATGTGGTTTTTGTAGATGATGTTTTATATACAGGAAGAAGTATTAGAGCAGCATTAACTGCGATACAATCTTTTGGGCGTCCAAATGAAATAGAACTTCTAACCTTAATAGATAGACGTTTTAGTAGGCACTTGCCAATTCAGCCAGATTATAGAGGAAGACAAGTAGATGCTATTAATCAGGAAAAAGTGAAGGTGATGTGGAAGGAGCAAGAAGGAGAAGATAAAGTATACATGATAAATAAATAGCTGCAAGATGAGCGAATTAAGTGTAAACCACTTACTGGGAATTAAATATCTAAATGAAGCAGATATTCAATTGATTTTTGAAACTGCAGATCATTTTAAAGAAGTTATTAATAGACCAATTAAAAAGGTACCTTCTCTTCGAGATATTACCATTGCTAATTTATTTTTTGAAAATAGTACGCGTACAAAGCTTTCTTTTGAGTTAGCAGAAAAAAGACTTTCTGCGGATGTTATCAATTTTTCTGCGGCACAATCTTCAGTAAAAAAAGGAGAAACGCTTATTGATACCGTAAACAATATCCTTTCCATGAAAGTGGATATGGTTGTAATGAGACATCCAAATCCAGGCGCTGGGGTATTTCTTTCTAAAAATGTAAAGGCAAGTATTATAAATGCAGGAGATGGAGCTCATGAGCATCCAACGCAAGCACTTTTAGATTCCTATTCAATAAGAGAAAAACTAGGCGATGTTGCTGGAAAAAATGTAGTTATTGTTGGAGATATTTTACATTCTAGAGTAGCATTGTCAAACATTTTTGCTCTAAAATTGCAAGGGGCAAATGTAAAAGTTTGCGGCCCCAAAACATTGATTCCAAAATATATTACTTCCTTAGGCGTAGCAGTAGAAACCGATCTACGAAAGGCCTTAGCATGGTGTGATGTTGCTAATATGCTTCGAGTGCAAAATGAGCGTATGGATATTAGTTATTTCCCGTCAACTAGAGAATACACGCAGCAATTTGGAGTTAATAAAGCGTTGTTAGATTCTTTAGATAAAGAAATTATAATAATGCATCCAGGACCTATTAATCGCGGTGTAGAAATTACCAGCGATGTGGCAGATTCTAAACAGGCTATTATCCTTAATCAAGTGGAAAATGGAGTGGCAGTTAGAATGGCAGCAATTTATTTATTGGCTTCTAAAATAAAACAGTAGGATTATGATAATTGATAGACAAGAGAATATTACCGTAATAACTCAAGAGAGTGTTTCTCTTGGAAAGTTTATAGAACGCTTTAAAGAGTCGTATTCAAAATATAAAAAAGACCATTTAATACTAAATTTACTTTCATTAAGTAATCTTTCAGCTAGTGATTTAATGGAGTTTCTAGAATTGTCTCGAGATCATCGTTCTGCAAAAAAATCCTTTGTTATAGTAACCAATACTGTAAGTTTTAATGATGTAAATGAAGAGCTTGTGGTTACACCAACAATAGAGGAAGCATACGATGTAATAGAAATGGAAGATATTGAACGTGATCTTGATTTTTAAGATAACAGTTGTAAATCTTCTATAAATAGTATGAACAATCTTAAACTCCACATATTAGGGTGTTACAGCGCAACACCAAGGGCTTTTACAAATCCTACAGCGCAGGCACTAGAAATAAAAAACCATATTTTTCTGATAGATTGTGGAGAAGGTACCCAAGTGCAATTAAGGAGGCAGAAGATTAAATTTGCCCGCATCAAGCATATTTTTATTTCTCATTTACATGGAGATCATTTTTTCGGACTTCCGGGTTTATTGTCTACTTTTAGATTGCTTGGGAGGGATACACCGCTCCATGTTTATGGACCAAAAGGGATAAAGGAAGCGGTAACTTTAATGCTGAAAGTAGGGAGTGCTTGGACTAATTATCCATTGATTTTTCATGAACTAGAGACTAATACTTCTGAGTTAATTTTTGAAGATGATAAAGTTGAGGTATTCACAATTCCTTTAAAACATCGTGTGTATACTAATGGCTTTTTGTTTAAAGAAAAATTAGGAGATAGAAAGCTAGATATCAATGCTGTATTAAATTATAATATTGATAAATGTTTTTATCAGAACATAAAAAAAGGAAAAGATGTTACCTTAGATGATGGGTCTGTAGTAGCTAATGATAAACTTACCTTAGACCCTCAGAAGCCAAAGAGCTATGCCTTTTGTAGTGATACTTCTTACAAGGAAGATATTGTCCCGATAATTAAAGAAGTAACCATGTTATACCATGAGTCTACTTTTTTGGAGCAACATGAAAAATTAGCCCTTGAAACAGGTCATTCTACCGCAAAACAAGCAGGAATTATTGCAAAAAAAGCAGCTGTAGGGGGATTGATTTTGGGGCATTACTCAACAAGGTATAACGATTTAAATGAATTTAAAGAAGAAGCAAAACAGGTTTTTGATAAAGTAGCTCTTGCAGAAGATGGTAAAGAGTTTTTATTCTAAAAAAACTGAAAGCAGCTATCTTTTAAGTAATGAAAAATGTAGTGCAATGAAAAGTGAAAAGGATCTTAGCGATTATAGAAAAGTATATCAAAAAAGCGAATTATTAGAGACTAATATTCCCGATAACCCTATTCAATTATTCCAAACTTGGTTTTACGAAGTTGAGAAAAGCGGTGGAGTGGATGAGGCAAATGCAATGACAATTTCTACAATTGGTTTGGATGGTTTTCCTAAAAATAGAGTGGTTCTTTTAAAAAAATATACAGAGGAAGGATTTATATTTTACACTAATTACAATAGTGAAAAGGGAAAAGCTATTGCTGCAAACCCCAATTTATGTGCTTCTTTTTTTTGGCCCAATATTGAAAGACAAGTCATTATTAAAGGAAAAGCAGAGAAAATAGCTCCTAATCTTTCTGACGGTTATTTTGAATCGCGTCCTAGAGGAAGTCAGCTAGGAGCAATAGTTTCAAGTCAAAGTGAAGTTTTAAGTTCTCGTGAAGAACTAGAATTAAAACTTAAAGATTTAGAAGAATATTATGAAAACAAAGAAATACAGCGACCAGATTATTGGGGTGGGTATATTATTAAACCAGTATCTATAGAATTCTGGCAAGGAAGACCGAATAGACTTCATGATAGAATCAGATTTATCTTACAAAATGAGTATGATTGGAAAATTGAAAGATTGAATCCTTAATAAAAAGTGCATTTCATCGATTATTTGTGCATTTCATAGATGATATGGTTTTGTTTCTATAAATTTGTATTATAGAAACCACATATACACACTATTATGGATGCTTTAGTAAGAATATTCGTTACTGCTCTGCTAGTTTGTTGTTTCTCATCTTTCTACTCTTGTAGTTCAGAAGATGTTTCAACAATTGAAGAACTTAACACTGAAAACTCAGTTTTCTATGTTAAAATTGAAGATGACGTTATCCATCTAATAAATGAATATCGAATGAGCAAGAATCTATCTCCTTTAGAGAAGCTTAATTTAATATCAATGGAAGCAAAGGAGCATACAGAGTATATGATTTCTGAAAATGAAGTTAACCATGATTATTTTGCTGATAGGGAATATAATTTACGAAAAAGTGTTAATGCTGTTATGGTAGGAGAAAACGTTGGCTATGGTTACCATACTGCCAAAGGAGTGGTAGATGCTTGGATAAAGAGTGATTCTCACCGGGAAAATATTGAAGGAGACTATACCACAACTGGGATTTCTGCTATGCAGAATAAAAAAGGAGACTATTTTTATACTCATATCTTCGTTAAAAGATAATAGAATTACACACTATTATTTCGTGTAAATAAATCAAATCTATTTTTCTACTTGTAATTATTTTTATGTTCAGTTGCTTCAAATTAAATACAATTTGTAAGTATTAGTAAGTCTTCACTTACCTTTATTTTAGTAAATTCTGAAGTGTTTTTTTAATCATTTATTAGGAAAGAAAGCGCTCGCAATGCACTAAAATGATAAAAAGATTTATTATTTTCATTTCATAGTAAACTGCGTTTGTTTTGGCTACTAATAAACAGCCTTAATAGTAAGTTTAAATTTTAAAATAATGAAGCAACTTTATATTGTTAGGCACGGAAAATCTTCTTGGGATTATGGTGTTGATGATAAAGACCGCCCGTTGATGGAACGAGGGATTAATGACGCCATTTTGGTCTCTAATCATCTTAAAAAAAAGGTTAAAGCTATTGATGCTGTATTCTCAAGTCCTGCAAATAGAGCTTTACATACCTGTTTAATTTTTATGAGAAAATTAGAGTTGGATGTATCTAAAGTTATAATTACAGAGCAACTTTATGATTTTGGAGGTACTTCCGTGAGTAATTTTATAAAACAATTAGATAATAGCTATAAAAATGTTATGATTTTTGGACATAATCATGCATTCACCTCAATTTCTAATATCTTTGGAAATAAATCCATAGATAATCTTCCAACATCTGGAGTGGTTAAATTAAATTTTGATATTGAAAGATGGCAAGATGTTGAGTATGGCACAACAGAATTAATTATTTTTCCAAAGCAACTTAAATAAATGAACGAAGTAAAAAATCAATATATAAATAGAGAAATTAGCTGGCTTCAATTTAATGCCAGAGTATTACAAGAAGCAGAAGACACAACAGTTCCACTTATCGAAAGGCTTCGTTTTCTGGGGATTTTTTCAAATAATTTGGATGAATTTTTCAAAGTGCGCTATGCTACTGTAAAACGGATTGCGCTTTCAGGAAAAACAGGAAAAAGTGTGCTAGGAGGTGCTAAAGCCAAAGATTTGATGGAAGATATTACCCAAATAGTAATTAATCATCAAACAGAAAGCCTTAGGATTTTAAGTGATATTGAAAAAGAATTAGAGTCTGAAAATATCTTTATGATAAAAGAAGACGAAGTAACTCCTGAGCAAAACGATTTTATAAAAAATTATTTTTATGAAAAAGTTAGTCCAGCTCTTGTAACAATTATGCTTAACGATTTGGATGAAATTCCAAATCTAAAAGATAGTGCTGGGTATTTAGCAGTTAAAATGTCCATGAAGACGGATCAGAAAGTGGAAGGTGTAAAAGGATTATTTAAGGCTAAACATCAAGATGTAAGATATGCTTTGGTAGAAATTCCAAGAACTATTGACCGGTTTGTGGTACTTCCTAGTAAGGGAGATAAGCAATTTATTATCATTTTAGATGATTTGATTCGCTATTGTATGGGAAGTATTTTTAACATCTTTAATTACGATTCTCTTTCGGCTCATATGATTAAAATTACTTTAGATGCGGAATTAGATATTGATAGCGACTTAAGTAAAAGTTTTATCGAAAAAATTTCTTCCAGCGTAAAAGGACGTAGATTGAGTGAACCTGTGCGCTTTGTTTATGATAAAAATATTGAAAAAGACACGCTAAAGTTCCTTAAAGATAAAATGGGAATAGACGATACCGATAGTGTTATTCCTGGGGGAAGATACCATAACAGACGGGATTATATGGGGTTTCCGAGTTTGGGAAGACCTGATTTAATGTATAAAAAGTTCCCGCCATTACCAGTAAAAGGATTAACTCACGATGGGAGTTTATTTGAAGCAATTGCTAAAAAAGATTATTTACAATACGCACCTTATCATACTTTTTCAAATGTGATTAAGTTTTTACGAGAGGCTGCAATCGATCCGAAAGTAAAAACTATTAAGATTACGGTATACCGTCTGGCTCGAAATTCTCAGGTAGCAAGTTCCTTAATTAATGCTGTAAAAAATGGGAAAGAAGTTACTGTACAAATAGAGTTGCAAGCGCGTTTTGATGAAGAAGCAAATATAGAATATGCAGAAATGCTTCAATCGGAAGGGGTAAAGCTTATTTTTGGAGTTCAAGGATTAAAAGTCCACAGTAAAATTTGTCTTATTGAGCGTTTAGAAGAAGAAAAAATGGTGCGATATGGTTTTGTAAGTACAGGAAATTTTAACGAGTCTACTGCAAAAATTTATACCGATTATACACTTTTTACTGCAGATCAAGGGGTTTTAAAGGAACTGGATAAGGTTTTTGATTTCTTTCAAACCAATTATAAAATCAATAAATACAAGCATTTAATAGTTTCTCCACATTACACTAAAAGAGCATTTTCTAAACTAATAGATAAAGAAATTGAAAATGCAAAAGCTGGAAAAGAAGCGTTTATTAAAATTAAAATGAACAGCTTTACAAGTTATAAAATGGTTGATAAACTATATGAGGCTAGTAGGAATGGGGTTAAAGTTCAATTAATTGTTAGAGGGACTTGTTGTTTAATTCCAGGGGTGCCAGGAATGAGTGAAAATATAGAAGCTATTAGTGTAGTGGATAGATTTTTAGAGCATCCTAGGTTGTTTATTTTTGGAAATGATGGCGATCCAAAGTTTTATATTTCCTCCGCCGATTGGATGACCCGAAATTTAGATTTTAGAGTAGAAGTTGGTTGTCCAATTTATGATGAAGATATCAAAAAAGAATTATTAGATACTTTTGAAATATGTTGGAAGGACAATGTAAAAGCAAGAGTTTTATCAGAAAGGCATGATAATGCCTATAGAAAGACTAAAGGAGCTAAATATAGATCGCAGTTTGAAACTTATGAATATTATTTAAGAAAGCAAATAGGTAAATAATAAAGAGTTTGTATGTTGAAAATAAGAAAGTTTGCCGCTATAGATATTGGATCGAATGCAATTAGATTATTAATAAATAACGTAATTGAGTATGATTTTAAAGATACTCAGTTTAAGAAAAGTTCTTTAGTGCGAGTGCCTGTAAGATTGGGACAGGACTCTTTTACAGTGGGAGAGATTTCAAAGCAAAACTGTGAAAGAATGATAGATGCTATGAAGTCCTTTAAATTACTAATGAAAGTTCATGGAGTAGAAAAATATATGGCTTGTGCTACATCGGCTATGAGAGAGGCTAACAATGGAAATGAGTTGGTAGAAACTATTAAGAAGAAGTCTGGCATTGAGATAGAAATTATAGATGGTAAAAAAGAGGCAGCTATTATTGCTTCTACAGATTTACATACTTTAATAGAAAAAGATAAGACGTATTTATATATTGATGTAGGAGGGGGGAGTACCGAGTTTACCATTTTTAGTGATAGTAAGATTGTAGCCTCAAAGTCATATAAAATAGGAACTGTACGCTTGCTTAACGAAATGATTTCTGCAGAAACTTGGAAGGATATTGAGAAATGGATAAAAAATCATTCCAAAAAGTACAAGAGCATAGAAATAATTGGTTCTGGCGGAAATATCAATAAACTCTTTAAAATGTCAGGTAGAAAGCCTGGAGAGCCGTTATCTTATATTTATTTAAATGCACAGTACCAATTTCTTCAAGAAATGAGTTATGAAGATAGGATTTCCGAATTAGGGCTAAATCCAGATCGTGCAGATGTAATTATTCCTGCATCCCGAATTTATTTAAATGCTTCAAAATGGAGCGGAGCTAAGAAAATTCATGTTCCTAAAATAGGCTTGTCTGATGGAATTATAAAACTGCTTTATAATACTGAAAAAGAAAAAAATATGCCTTTAATTCAGTAAAAAGTAAAAGATTATTTAAACTCTATTAGAGTCTGAATAAAGATGTAAGACCGCTTACGCTGTTAGAAAAAAAATTGTAATTATGATAAAGTCTTAACCATGAATAGTCTCCTTTTTACCAAGGTCTTTCATTATTTCAGCTTCAAAATCTAAAAGGGCTTGCCATTTTTTGTTAGTTTCTGTTTCGCCTCCGTATTTTCTGGCAAATTGTAAAAACATAGTGTAATGGTTTGCTTCGCTTACCATCAAATTTCTATAGAAAGTACGTAGTTCTTCGTCTTCTAAATTTTCAGATAAAAGTCTAAAGCGTTCACAGCTTCTGGCTTCTATTAATGCGGCATATAGGAGTTTATGAACCAAAAAAGTAGTTCTGCTTCCTCCTTTTGGAAAAAATGTCATTAAGCGGTTTACGTATTCATCTTTTCGATCGCGACCAAGAACCCAACCTCGTTCGATTATTTTATCGTGTACCATTTTAAAATGACTTATTTCTTCTTTTACCAAAGCTGTCATTTCTTGTACAATATCGGTATACTCTGGAAATAGAACTATAAATGAAATAGCTGTACTTGTAGCTTTTTGCTCACAAAAAGCATGGTCAGTAAGGATTTCCTCTAAATTTTTTTCAACGATATTAACCCATCTAGGATCTGTTGGGAGTTTCAAACCGAGCATAATCTAATTTCATTTAAATGAATTGCAAATATACTAACTTTATAAGGTTGTAGAAAGTTTATCTCTTATAGAAGGTTTAATTACTGAAAGCCTATTTAGTTTTGTTTAAAGTAGATTGATTAGAGAATAGAGAAATTGAGTTGACAAATTTCTCGTTGTAGTGGGCTTAAACATCCAAATCAAACTCCATTCGTAAGCGGTCTATAAGCGGATTTTTCTCTCTAAGTTTTTCGTATTTTTCTTGTGGAGTAAAAGCATATTGTTTTGCTACTTCTTCATTAATGGTAATATAAAGCTCAATATGGTAATTGTTAAGATGCTCTTTTAGGTATTCCATTAACGGATATTGATCTCTTTCTACCTCTTTTTTTAACGTGTCATTAGCGAGTTCAATCCAAATCGTATTTTTTCCTTTTAATCTAGGCGTATCAGAACCTAATGCCGAACCTAATATTTTTTTTCCTTCGTTGTCAATTTTCTTCACATAATCATCCCAATGTTTTTGCATTGTTGGCTCATCAAAAGGATCTTCTGGAAGGTTTGCTTCGTCTACAACATGATTCTTTTTGGCTAGTTCATGTGCTTTCTTTTTCTTAATACTTGAAAGTGAAAGTCCAGAAACGCTACTTTTATTTTTTAAATTGATGTTTACCTTTGGGGCTTCTGGTTTTTTTTCTTCAGCATCTTTTACCGCTTTTTTTTCTACTGAAGTTTCTGCTGGTTTATTTTCAGTTGTAGATACCTTCTGCGGAACTTTATTAGTTGTTTCTTTTGATGTAACTCGATAAAATGATGGTGGAATTATGTAATTGCTACCTTTTTTTTTTTCTCCATCGTGAGTGATGGAGGCAAGTTTCATAAGACTAAGTTCAACAAGTAATCGCTGATTCCTACTACTTCGGTAATTAAGGTCGCATGTATTGGCAATTTCAATCCCTTTCAATAAAAATTCTCGGGGAGCTTTTTTACTTTGTTCGAGATATTTTTGTTTTGCTTCGTCTCCAACTTCTAATAGTGGGATAGTAGCTTCATTTTGGCAGACTAAAAGGTCTCTAAAATGGGATGCTAAGCCAGCAATAAAATGATGACCATCAAAACCTAGCGATAATATTTTATTAAAATCGACTAGCAGCTTTGGGATATCACCGTCCAGAATTAAATCAGTAGCTTCAAAATAAGTCTGATAGTCTAATACATTTAGATTTTCTGTAACTGCTTGGCGACTCAAATTTTTTCCAGCAAAACTTACCACTCTATCAAATATGGAAAGCGCATCTCGCATGGCACCATCTGCCTTTTGAGCAATAATGTGTAGTGCATCGTCTTCGGCTTCAATCCCTTGATTTTCTGCAATATAATGTAAATATTCTTTAGCGTCTTTAACGGTAATTCGCTTAAAATCAAATATTTGACAACGCGATAATATAGTCGGGATAATTTTATGCTTTTCTGTGGTAGCTAAAATAAAAATAGCATGTTTTGGTGGCTCTTCCAATGTTTTAAGAAACGCATTAAAAGCTGCCTGAGAAAGCATATGCACCTCATCAATTATATATACTTTGTATTTACCAACTTGAGGTGGAATCCTAACTTGATCGATAAGGCTCCTAATATCATCTACGGAATTGTTAGAAGCGGCATCGAGCTCAAAAACATTGAAGGCAAAATCTTCATCTTCGGCATGTGTGCCGTCATCATTAATTTTTTTTGCCAAAATACGGGCACAAGTCGTCTTTCCAACTCCACGAGGACCACAAAATAAAAGAGCTTGCGCTAAATGATTATTATCAATAGCGTTTAATAAAGTATTGGTAATAGCCTGTTGGCCTACCACATCTTTAAAAGTTTTGGGTCTATATTTGCGAGCAGATACTACAAAGTGTTCCATTGTAACAAAGATAAAAATTGAAACTTTATAATCTCATTTTTACTATGGATTTTGTATTTAATTATTAACAATTGACTTGGGGTTGAAGGAGACGGAAGTCGGAAGTCGGAAGACCGAAGTTGAAAAATTCAATATAAAAGACAGAGATATTAACCAATAACAATTAACAAATAACTATTAACGAATAACGAATAACAATTTTTTGCCTAAAGCCTAAAGCCTACTGCTTTTAACTTCCATCTCTAAAAACATTACAATTAATTATTATGATGGATATAGGAGATAAATTGGTTTAAAACCGTAATTTTGCGCGGCAGGTCACCTTATCGCTTTGTTTTATAAATGAAGAGGAAAGTCCGGACACCGCAGCGCAGCATAGCGGCTAACAGCCGTCGGTCGAGAGATTAGGACAAGTGCAAAAGAAAGGATGTACAGGTAATGCTGTAGTGAAATCAGGTAAACTCTATGCGGTGCAACGTCATGTAAACCAATGTTTGAGGGTTGCGCGCCCGATGTTGGAGGGTAGGCGGCTAGAATGTTGCAGTAATGTAACATCCAGATAAATGATAAGGATCTATTTATAGATACAGAATCCGGCTTATGACCTGCTTTTTTATTCGAATTCAAAAAAACTAAAAACACTTCCTCCGTACTTTCGTTCGTCGGTATATCCATCTAAATCGCTAAGATCTGTGTGTTTAGAGTGTTCAATAATTAAGAGTCCGTCTTCGTTTAGTAAATTATTTTTGTTTACTAATAGAGCAATTTCACCAAATTGTTCTGTTGTAAAATCGTAAGGAGGGTCTGCAAAAATAATATCTGCAGTCATTGCTGTTTTTTCTAGAAAGCTAAAGACATCGCTTTTTACAGTTTGAATTGGAAACTCTAATTCGTCTTTTATTTTACCTATATATTGAACGCAACCAGCATGTGCATCTACAGAAGTTATCAATTGCGCACCTCTACTGGCAAATTCAAAACTAATATTTCCAGTACCAGAAAATAAATCTAATACAGAAACTTCATCAAAGTAAAACTGATTATTGAGGATATTAAAAAGACCTTCTTTTGCAAAATCGGTTGTTGGGCGTACCGGTAATTTTTGCGGTGCCATTAATCTTTTTCCTTTGTATTTACCAGATATTATTCGCATTAAAGACTATTTAGTAAGATAAATGTATTTGAGTTTTTGATGGTTGGTTCTGTGGTTTCTTTTATTTTTTTAGGGTAAAAACAATTGCTAATTTCCACATGCCTTATGTATTGATATGCTATTTTATGCAACTCACTATCTTCAGAAATATCTCCTAATAAATAGGTGGGAGTTTCTTCAGGATTTAAATTTAATTGTTCAATAACAAAGAGAAGATGATATATAAAATCTTCTTTTTGTTGGTATTGATAGGTGTTATATAAAACTAATTTTTTCTGATCTAAAACAGTAATTTCAAAATGATTTTTAGAAATATATGCATACAGCGTTTGCTCATCACTTTTTTTAGCTGTATTAATAAGGGTTTCTATTAATATAGTGGAGAAATGTTTGTATTCAAAATCTCCAAATTTATCAAATATATAGTTGTTTACATTGGCAAACGGCACATAAACATTGTATAAATCATGCTCTTTGAGTTCATCAAAACTAATAAAATCGTTCTCTAGTATTTTTATATTATATTTTAAATAATTGGAAAGATTACTTTCGTTGAATAGGGATTTGGGAACAAATGTAGAGAGGTCATTTTCATGAATTACTGAAACTTTATGAAAGGCAAGTTCCTTAATATTCTCTTTAGAAAACCAATTTTCAAGGTGTTGGATAAGATTTTCTGGAGTAGCTTTTTTTTCAAAGCTAATAATGTCTAATAAATCTATTTGATTATTAGCACCGTCTAGAATACAAAAAGAAAGTCCACTCAAGCTAACTTGAATGGACAGTTCTTTAAATGGATTACTAAGTATATTAGTTGTCTTGTTTTGTGTCATAATATGGAGGCCAGTTTGCACTTGTGCTTACTTCACTAAGGCTACCCACTTTTATTTCTGGACCATTTACTTCTTCAACAGAAATAGCAGCTTTCTCTTTAGCAACAAGGTCTTTAGGTTGATCATATAGTAAAACTGATTTATCAACTTTTACTTCAAATACTGGAGCAACAAAACCATTTGTGTTAATAGTTTTAGCAGCCATAGTATATTTTTCATTATTTTGAGCGTAAGGAACAGAAGCTAAGTTTTTGTATGAATCTGTACCGCCAAATAAAGAATCTTTTACAGGTACAAACCCTAAAGTATCAATAACTTTAACTTCTCTTTCCATATCAATACGGTATACCTTGTCGTATTCCATATAAGAAGAGTCTCTTTGTTGAGTAAGTGTAAACTGAGCTGTATCGATGAATTTGATAAGGCTAGGGAAATCTTTTGCAAACTTTCCAGTTACAGTTCTGTATGCTTCTTGCGCATCTCTAATATCTTTCAGTTTTCCAATAACGGCTGAGTATCTTTCTTTTTTTACTTTATCAAATCTGATAGGTTCCATTACAGAAACGTAGATTTGATACACGAAAAAAATACTTAAAAGCCAAAGAGCAATTTGTATTACTGTCTTCATTTTTATTTTTTGTATTAAAGAGGTTTACGCAAATCTACAATTTTTTTTCATTCATGAAAGGGATACCCAAAAAAAACATCACTAATTTTGGGTCTGAATTAGATTTTATGGACGCTGCATCATTTTATAAATTATTAAAAGAACATTTTCCTCATCAACCTACATTGAAGCAAGACGTTGTGCTTCAACAACTTTCGGATTTTATTTATTCAGAAGATAAAAATGAATTGTTTCTTTTGAAGGGTTATGCAGGAACTGGAAAAACAACAATTATTGGTGCTTTAGTTACCAATTTATGGAAAACTTTAAAGAAATCTGTTCTTTTGGCACCTACTGGTCGTGCTGCAAAGGTAATTACTAATTATTCTGGAACCACGGCTCATACCATTCATAAGCATATATATTTTCCAAAAAAGCAATCTGGCGGAGGCGTGCAATTTGTTTTGTCGCCAAATAAGCATACTAATACATTATTTATTGTGGATGAGGCATCTATGATTCCTGATGCTCCTTCCGATTCTAAATTATTTGAAAACGGCTCATTATTAGACGATCTTATTCAATATGTGTATTCTGGACATAAGTGTAAATTAATTTTTATTGGAGATACTGCGCAATTACCGCCTGTAAACCTTTCTTTGAGTCCTGCGTTAAACGAGAACACCTTATCCCTGAACTATAATAAGGAAGTTAAAAAAATGGAATTAGATGAAGTTGTTCGTCAGCAATTAAATTCTGGAATTTTATTAAATGCTACCAATTTACGAGAGCAGCTTCAAGATGATTATGCAGAGGATTTTAAGTTTAAAGTTACAAATTTCACCGATATTATTCGCTTAGTAGATGGCTATGAAATACAAGATGCTATAAACGATTCTTATAGTGAAAATGGAAAAGAAGAAACTGCAATTATAGTACGTTCCAATAAAAGAGCTAATTTATACAATCAACAAATTAGAAATAGGATTCTTTTTTTGGAGAATGAACTTGCTACAGGAGATTTTTTAATGGTAGTAAAAAATAATTATTTCTGGTTAAAAACTTCTTCTGACGCTGGATTCATCGCAAATGGAGATATTATAGAAGTGTTAGAGATTTTTTCAATTAAAGAATTATATGGGTTTAAATTTGCTGAAGTAAAGGTGCAAATGGTTGATTATCCAAAGATGAAACCTTTTGAGACAGTACTTTTATTGGATACTTTGGATGTAAATTCCCCTTCGCTTTCTTATGAAGATTCAAATAGACTTTATCAAGAAGTGATGAAAGATTATGAAGAAGAAACCTCTAAGTATAAAAAGTTCTTAAAAGTAAAAAACAACAAATATTTTAATGCACTTCAGGTAAAATTCTCTTATGCCATTACTTGTCATAAAAGTCAAGGTGGGCAATGGAACACAGTTTTTGTAGAGCAGCCCTATTTGCCAAATGGCATAGATAAAGAATACTTGCGTTGGTTGTATACAGCAGTAACAAGAGCAAAAAATAAGTTGTATTTAATTGGTTTTAAAGACGATTTCTTTGTGGATAATTAGTAATAAAATATTGTTGTCCGATAAAGGTTAACGACTTTTATTGGACTCTACTTATATCAAGAGTCAATAGAGGTTTTTAAAATAGCTCCCTTGCTATTAATAAAAATGAATGAAAAAGAAAATTTTAACAATGTAACTTCTTTAAACTACTCATTTTATAATAGTTAAGATTTAGTCTTTGTTCTTTTTTCTTACAGTGAAGCGGTCTTATATTTTTAATCGGACATTAATGGTAGTAAATATAGAATCTATTTATTCGATTGAAATTCTTATTTTTAAGAAAAATATAAATAATGACATCAGAAACAATAATAAGTATCTTTTTAGGAATAGGTTTGGCTGCTTCTGCTGGATTTAGAGTTTTCCTTCCGTTATTTGTTTTAAGTCTATCCGCATATTTTAATGTGCTAAATTTAGCCGATAATTGGGAGTGGATAGGCTCAATAGCTGCATTGATAACGCTTGGAGTTGCAATGTTATTAGAAGTTTTTGCATATTACATTCCATTTATAGATAATTTATTAGATACAATAGCAGTGCCGCTGGCAGCTATTGCTGGAACTACCGTGATGGTGTCTACAGTAGCAGATTTGTCTCCAATTGTAACTTGGTCTATGGCAATTATAGCTGGCGGAGGAACGGCTACTTTGTTTAAAAGTGCAAGCGCAGGGACGAGATTAACGTCTTCGGCTACAACGGCTGGATTGGGTAATCCAATTGTCTCAACGGTAGAAACAGGAGGTTCGTTTATGTTAGCAATAATTTCTATATTTATCCCCATATTGGCTATTGTATTAGTAATCATAATATTATTATTAATATATTGGTTTTATAAAAAACTGAGGGTGCGTAGCAACTAAATTCTCAATTTTATCTCTTATTTTTGTTTATTCAGAAAGGTTTAAGAACTTATGAAGATTATTTCAATGATACCGGCCAGATATGCCGCATCTCGTTTTCCAGGAAAATTAATGCAAGACCTCGGGGGGGAGACCGTAATTCTTCGTACCTACAAGGCCGCTGTAAAGACAGGTCTTTTTGACGATGTTTTTGTAGTTACCGATAGTGAAATTATTTATAAAGAAATTGAAGATAATGGCGGTAAGGCTATTATGAGTAAGAAAGAGCATGACTGTGGAAGTGATCGTATTGCGGAAGCTGTTGAGCAAATGGATGTAGATATTGTTGTAAATGTACAAGGAGATGAGCCTTTTACAGATAAAGAAAGCTTGGAAAGGGTAATAGAAGTTTTTAAAGGAGATAAAGATAAAGAGATTGATTTGGCTTCTTTGATGACAAAAATTACAGATTGGGACGAGATAAATAATCCAAATACGGTAAAAGTAATTACCGATAGCAGAGATTTTGCACTTTATTTTTCGCGTTCTCCAATTCCATATCCAAGAGATAAATCTATAAACGTAAGTTATTTTAAACACAAAGGCGTATATGCTTTTAGAAAGCAGGCTATTGTTGATTTTCAAAAATTACCGATGCTTTCTTTAGAGGCTACCGAAAAAATTGAAGCGATTCGTTATTTAGAATATGGCAAGAAAATTAAAATGGTAGAAACAGATTCTGAAGGAATTGAAATTGATACTCCTGAAGATTTGGAACGTGCAAAGAAAGTATGGAAGTAAACTATAGTAACATAAAAGTTATAGGTTTTGATGCTGATGATACTCTTTGGGTAAACGAAACGTACTTTAGAGAGGTGGAGCATGAGTTTGCAAAACTTCTTTCAGCATACGAAACAGAAAATAAAATAGATCAAGAACTTTTCAAGATGGAGATGAAGAATCTTGAAATATATGGTTATGGAATCAAAGGATTTGTACTTTCTATGGTAGAAAGTGCAATAGATTTGTCAAATGGTAAGATTGACAATGCAACCATTTCCAAAATTTTGAATCTAGGTAAAGAGATGGTCTTAAAACCAGTAGAAGTTATAGATGGTGTTGAGGAGGTTTTAAAATCTTTAGTTGATAATTATAGGCTTATTTTATTAACAAAAGGAGATTTATTAGATCAAGAAAGAAAGTTAGAGAAATCGGGACTTTCAAAATATTTTCATCATATTGAAGTTTTAAGTGATAAAAAAGATGAAAATTATAAAAATCTATTAGATCATTTAGAAATAGATGTGAAGAATTTTTTAATGATAGGAAATTCTTTAAAATCGGATGTATTGCCGTTAATTAATATAGGAGCTCAGGCAATCCACATTCCTTTTCATACCACATGGGCGCATGAAATGGTGAAAGAGGAAGATGCAAATGGATCCTATAAAACGGTAGCAACTATAAAAGAGATATTACAATTAATAAAAACTCCATAGTGGGTTTAAGATAAATAGAGATTAGAACTAGAACAACGGATATAATTCAAAAAGCATACATGAAGTACAAAAATTTTCCAATGGTTCCCAGAGTGGTTTTTGGGCGAGGAAGCTTTAGTCAGCTAAACGAAATATTAATGCCTAAGCGTAAAAACTCTGAGGCGCCTTTTATTTTTTTAGTTGATGATGTTTTTGAGAACAATAAGAAAATCACCTCTCAGATACCTACATTGTTTAACGATCAGATAATTTTTATTCCAACAGAAGAAGAACCAAAGACAGATCAGGTGGATGTTTTGGTAGAGAAAATTCGAAACGAATCTAACGAAATCCCATCTGGAATAATTGGGATAGGAGGAGGAACTGTAATGGATTTGGCAAAAGCGGTAGCTATTATGTTAACCAGCACAGGGAAAACAGAAGATTATCAAGGTTGGGATTTGGTAAAAAATGAAGCCTTGTATCATGTTGGAATTCCAACTATTAGTGGAACAGGGGCCGAAGTATCCAGAACAACGGTATTAACTGGACCAGATAAAAAACTAGGAATAAATTCAGATTTTACTCCTTTTGATCAAGTACTGTTAGATCCAGAGCTTACAAATGGAGTTCCAAAAGATCAATGGTTTTATACAGGAATGGACTGTTATATTCATTGTGTGGAGTCTTTAAACGGAACTTATTTAAATGCATTTAGTCAAAGTTACGGGGAGAAAGCAGGGGAATTATGTCATGAGGTTTTTTATGATGGAAATCTTTCTGAAGAAGAATCTCAAGACAAATTAATGATGGCTTCCTGGCATGGAGGAATGAGTATAGCGTATTCTCAAGTAGGTGTTGCGCATGCAATGAGTTACGGACTTTCTTATCTTTTAGGAACAAGACACGGAATTGGTAATTGCATTGTTTTTGATCATTTAGAAGAGTTTTATCCTGAAGGAGTTGCAATGTTCAAAAAGATGAAAGCAAGATTTGGAATTGAATTGCCAACTGGACTTTGTGCAAATCTTACAGATGAAGAATTTGATACTATGATTAATGTGTCTATGGGGATGGAGCCTTTGTGGGAAAATGCCTGTGGGAAGAACTGGAAGGATACAATTACTCCAGAGAAACTTAGAAGCCTATACGAGAAAATGTAATGGCAAAACTCTCTAAGTGGATTTTTAATAAAGTATTAGGTTGGAAGCTTAAAGGAGATTTTCCTTCCTTAAAAAAATACATCATAATAGTCGTGCCGCACACCAGCTGGCACGATTTTTATTTAGGGGTGTTGGTGAGAAGTATGGTTAAAGCTCCTATGAATTATGTGGCAAAAAAAGAATTATTTGACTCTCCACTAGGCTGGTATTTTAAATGGAGTGGAGGCGCACCTATAGATCGTTCTAAAAATAGCAATACTGTAGATGCTATACTATCTTTATTTGAAGAAAGAAAAGAGTTTAGGCTGGCAATTGCTCCAGAAGGAACAAGAAAAAAGGTTGCTACATGGAAAACAGGATTCTATCATATAGCAAAAGGAGCAAAGGTTCCAATTGTAATGGTAGCATTTGATTATAAAAAGAAAGAGGTTCGTGTGGAACCTCCTTTTTATCCTTCAGAAAGCATAAAAACTGATTTCGATTTTATGCAAAATTATTTTTCGGGTGTTGTAGGGAAAATCCCTGCGTATTCTTATAAAAAAGAAGATTAATCTTCAGATTCTTCCATGGTGTGATATACGTTTTGTACATCATCATCTTCTTCAATTTTTTCTAGTAGCTTTTCTACATCGGCAATATCATCTCCAGAAAGTTTCTTTGTTACTTGTGGAATTCTTTCAAATCCAGATGATAAAATTTCAATGTTTCTACTTTCCAATTCTTTTTGAATGGCTCCAAAACTTTCAAAAGGGGCATAAATAAGGATTCCATCTTCATCGGCAAACACTTCTTCAGCTCCAAAATCTATCATTTCTAATTCAAGCTCCTCGGGATCAATGCCTTCAGCAGGAATTCTAAAATTACAGGTATGGTCAAACATAAATTCTACCGAGCCACTAGTTCCTAAACTTCCATTACATTTATTAAAATAACTACGGATGTTTGCAACGGTACGGTTATTATTATCAGTAGCAGTTTCTACTAAAATAGCAATTCCATGTGGGGCATATCCTTCAAATAAAACTTCTTTATAATCTTCTGTATTTTTATCAGAAGCACGCTTTATTGCTCTTTCCACATTGTCTTTAGGCATGTTAATAGCCTTGGCGTTTTGGATAACAGCACGCAAACGAGCATTACTATCTGGGTCTGGACCACCCTCTTTTACTGCCATTACAATGTCTTTTCCAATGCGAGTGAAGGCTTTAGACATAGCCGACCAGCGTTTCATCTTTCTTGCTTTTCTAAATTCGAAAGCTCTTCCCATAAAATTTTATTATTATAATTTGATAGCAAAAATAAATAAAAAAAGAAAATTACATAGATGTTGTTGACTTAATCCTATATAAAGAGCTTAATTCTTTAAGGTTTATCCATTGTTTGTCTTTTTACCCCGTGTATAATACCTTTTTTGTTATTTTCTTTAAATGAAGAATTTAAGCTCTGATTAATTATATATGATTTTTTGTGTTTGTATTCCTGCCAATTAGTATGCTAATTTATGGTCATTCAGTTCTACATCAAATTTTACTTTTGCTCCTAAAACCTTGAATACTTTTAAAATTGTTGAAAACCTTGCGTCCGATGTGCTGCTTTCAATTTTAGAAATCTGTGCTTTTTTAACACCGACAAGTTCTCCGAGTTGCTCTTGTGTTAGCTTTCTTGCTTTTCTTGCCTTTTTAATTTCGTAACCTAGTAAGTCAAGTCGTAGTTCATTGTCAAATTCATCTCTTTTTTTAGTTCCCTTTTTTCCAATGTAATTATTGGTAAGTTCTTCTAAGCTATATGTTTTCATTATCCTTTGTTTTATTGTTGAAATATTGCTGCCTTAGTCTTTCTGCCTTATCAATTTCTTTTATTGGAGTTTTATTAATTTTTTTTATTATTCCGTGTGTTGAGATAACAATTGTGTCATGTTTATTTGTTTTGTCCCAAAAAGCAAGAAATCGGTAGTGAGTTTCGTTGTATTTTGTCCTAAATTCCCAAATTTCATCTTGTAATTTTTTAAATAATTCTTTGTTATTCTTACTTTGTGCTTTCCAAATATTGTAAATGATTTTCTCTCGACTCTTTTCGTCGATTGAGTCGAGAAATTCCTTGGTATCATCTAAAAACTTAACTCGAAATTTATATTCGTTCATTTAGATCTTTTGATAAAGATGAATGTTTCTTATTTAGGAAACAATAGTGAGATGGGAATTTCATTCTATGCTAACGTATAGCGAAGGGTTTCTGTATTGAGATAATTTAAAGTTATTTTGCTTAATCACCTTAAGGGCTTGCCTGGGGGATTAATTTTATCCTTTAATTATTTCTTCAATTCTTGTAGCTAATTTAAAATCTTTTTCTGTTATACCGTCAGCATCATGTGTGTTTAACCTAATGGTAAGATTGTTATAAACATTGCTCCATTCTGGATGGTGTTGTAGCGCTTCGGCTTCAAAAGCAATGCGCGTCATCATGGCAAAGGCGTCAGCAAAATCCTTAAAATCTAAGGAGGTTACTAAAAAACCTTCTTCTAAATCCCAATATTCTAATTTTTCTAAACGTTCTTTTATTTGTTCTTCAGTAAGTGTTTTCATTGTTCTTTAATTTTAATATAATAAAGGTAAGGAAGATAGTTGATTTTGTAAACTTCCATTACCTTTAATGTTCTATCTATAATTTCTATTTAGAAGAAATATGAGATACCGAAATAAACATCACTTAAATCTAAGTCAATAAAGAAATTATTAGATTGTTGGTCATGTATGTTGGAACTGTCTGATGATGATTTTGTGTATTCATAACCTGCTCTTCCAATAGTTGTTTCCAGAGCCCAATGATTATTCAGGAAAAAGTTTAGTCCTGGCCTTATTCCTATAAAAAATAGATTAGCGGACGTATGGTAATCGTTATTCTCACTTGGGTAGTTATTTATATCTTTAGATTTAGAGTATTGATATTTCGTCTCGCCTTGAAAAAAGAAAAGCAGATTTTTACCTGTAGAAACATATCTTCTTACAAAAGGATTTATGGAATAGGCATTAGTTGTATATTGATAGTGGCTAGTTAAACTATCTTTCTCAAAAGATTTACCCTTGTTTCTCGAATATGTATAACCTAAACCAATACCAGCTACCCAATTTTTAGCAATAGAATAACCTACTTTCGGTGTGAAATTAAAATTGATATAATCTGACTCTCCATTTGCCTCTTCATCATTATTAATATCCGTGGTTTTATTATCAAAAAAATTGACTGAAATAGTCCCGCTAGTCATCCACTTACCTTTTGGGATAAATGCTTTTTCATTTGTTCTTTCAATTTGAGAGTTAGCACTAAAAATAGCTAAAATTAAGAATGTAAAAAGTAATTTGTTTTTCATTTTAATGGGATTAATGATTTAAAAATGAATATCAAAAAGCATTCCTTTATGGAGTTTTTACATTTAATTAATGTTAATTTTCTGTATAGTAAAGATTAATTGCTAAAAACTAATGACTTAACCGAGGGTGTAATTATTTTGTTGAACAAGCGCTCAAAGCATCTACTATTTTTTGTTGTGTCTCTGTGGTAAGCTTTAAGTAATATGCACGAGTTTGAGCTAAAGTCTCGTTATTTAAAACTTCATCTTCTCTAGAATAACCTCCTTTTAATAACGCTTCCACGTTTGAGCAGTTAAGAGTGTGTGCTAATTCTTTGTATTCACGTTCAAGATTAAAGAGCGATTGCTCTGCTAAATGTTTTAATTTTAGTTGCTCTTCGAGCTCTAATTGTCTGTTTACCCTAGCTTTTTCTGCTAATTGTTGTTGCTTCTGAATTTTTTCTTCTAAAAGACGTTGCTGCTCCAATAATTTTTGTTTCTCTAATTCCAACTGTTGCTGTTGCGCCTGCAAGCTTCCCTCTGTGTTAGAGGTGTTTGCTGTAAGAGTGGTTGTAGTAGAAGATGTTGTTTCTGTAGGGCTGGCAGGAGTACTGGTAGTTTCGTAATTTACTGTTGCAGAACTACTAGTGCAAATGTCTAGTTTACTCATAAGTGTTTGTAAGTACTCATACCCATGTTTTGCATAAAACCGACCAGCTTCCCAATCTACAGGGTCTTCTGCTTGAGTCATATTATCCAAAGCATCAATTATTGAACTTGTGGCTTCATTGCAACCACAACTTTCAACTAGAGTTTTGGCTTTTTCTAAAGCTTCTATAGCACGACCAGCATAGTATTTTTGATGATCAAAATTATCTGAACTTAATGACTTTTTTGTGTGGGCTAAAGCATAACTAGCTTGCGAATATGCAGAGGTGCATTGAGAAATTCCGAAATTAGAAAGTAAAACGAATAAGACAACGAGTGTAAGATTCTTCATGAGTAATAAGATTTGTTAAATTTGGGCAAAGCAATATTACAATATAAATTGTACTTTTAAAAAACTTTGTGGTAAACTTATTTTAAGATGTGGTCTACTACTTTATTTATACTGTAAAATATATGGATTCAATAAAAACTTCGCATTATAGAGTTGATAAGTCGGTGAAATTAAAAGAGATAGCTACTTTAAGCAATCTCAATGCTACAGATGACGAGCTTAAAGAGCATTTAAAAGATATCAGAAAAAAGTTAGGGAAGTTTCAAGACGTTGTTTATGCGCATGGTAAATATAGCGTGTTAATTTGTTTACAAGGAATTGATACTGCTGGAAAGGACAGTTTAATTCGTGAGGTTTTTAAAGACTTCAATTCCCGTGGAGTAGTAGTGCATAGCTTTAAAGTGCCTACAGAATTAGAGAAAAAGCACGATTTTTTATGGCGTCATTATATTGCGTTGCCAGCAAGAGGTAAGTTTGGTGTCTTTAATCGTACTCACTATGAAAATGTTTTGGTAACACGTGTGCATCCAGAATATATTTTAGCTGAAAATCTTCCTGAAGTAAAAAGTGTTGAAGATGTAAACGAAGCTTTTTGGCATAGACGATTTGAGCAGATTAAAAATTTTGAAAAACATTTGGTAGAGAATGGAACGATAATTTTTAAATTTTTCCTTCATTTGTCTAAAGACGAGCAGAAAAATCGACTTTTAAGGAGGTTGAATTTGGAAGATAAAAATTGGAAATTCTCTCCAGCAGATTTAAAAGAACGTGCTTTGTGGGATAAGTATCAAGCCTGTTATGAAGAGGCAATAAATATTACTTCTACTCCTTATGCGCCATGGTTTATAATTCCTGCGGATAATAAAAAAGCAGCCCGTGTTATTGTGGCAGATATTTTATATGATGAGTTAAAGGATTATAAAGACGTTGAGTACCCAGAATTAAATCCAGTAATTAAAGAACATTTAAATCAGTATAAAGAACAATTAAACAAAGAATAATACTAATGATTAACAGACAAATTTTATTTCTCCTATTCTTTCTTCCTTTTATAGGAATTTCTCAATCTGAAGACGAAAAGCAATTAAAAGAAATATATACAACTTCTCTAACAAATGGCGAAAGCTATAATTGGCTAAGCTACCTTTCTAATCAAATTGGGGGTCGCTTATCGGGTTCGTTTAATGCGGAGCAGGCGGTTAATTACACCAAAGCTGAATTGGATTCTTTGGGGCTGGATAGGGTGTGGTTGCAGCCAGTAATGGTTCCTAAATGGACAAGAGGGATAAAGGAATTTTCTTACTTAGAGAATGCTCCAGGAGAAACAACAAATTTAGATATTTGTGCGCTTGGAGGGTCGGTGGCTACTCCTAGTGGCGGACTCAAAGCGAGTGTTATTGAGGTAAAAGGGATTGAAGAATTAGAAGCTTTAGGGGAAGAAAAAATAAAAGGAAAAATAGTTTTCTTTAACCGACCGATGCAGGCGGATCTTATTCAGACATTTGAAGCCTATGGAGGTTGTGTTGATCAACGTTATTCGGGTGCTGCAGAAGCTGCAAAATATGGAGCTGTAGGAGTGATGGTTCGTTCCATGAATTTACGTTTAGACAACTATCCGCATACTGGGAGTATGAGTTATGGAGATTTGCCAGTGGAAAAGCGTATTCCTGCAGCGGCAATTAGTACCAATGGCGCTGAAATGTTAAGTACTGTATTGGCATTAAATAAGGACGTGAAATTATATTTCCGCCAAACATGTAAAGTTTTTCCAGATGTACAATCTTATAATGTAATTGGAGAAATAAAAGGAAGTGAATTTCCAAATGAAATTATTACAGTTGGTGGTCATTTAGATTCTTGGGATTTAGGAGATGGTTCTCATGACGATGGCGCAGGATGTGTACAAAGTATGGAGGTTTTAAGGTTGTTAAAAGAAACAGGCTATAAGCCAAAGCGTACCATTCGTGTTGTTTTGTTTATGAATGAAGAAAATGGATTACGAGGGGCAACTAAGTATGCAGAAGTAGCGAAGGAAAAAGGCGAGTATCATGTTTTTGCTTTGGAAAGTGATGCTGGCGGATTTACACCAAGAGGATTTTCATTTGATTGTGATGAGGCAAACTTTGCACAAATCACTTCATGGAAGTCGCTTTTTAAGCCCTATTTAATTCATTATTTTGAGCAAGGAGGAAGTGGGGCAGATGTTGGTCCGTTAAAAGGAAATGGTACGGTTTTAGCAGGTTTACGACCAGATTCTCAGCGTTATTTTGATCATCACCATGCAGAGAACGATACTTTTGAGCATGTAAATAAAAGAGAGTTGGAACTTGGAGCTGCAACAATGGCTTCCTTGGTTTATTTAATTGATAAATACGGAACTGTGCAAGCCTCCAATATTAAGGGGTAGAAATACTGGAATAGTTTTGACTTTATGAAGGAAATAGATAACTATTATTTAAGCAAACAAGAACCATTTAGAAGTTGTTTGTTAACCTTGCAAAATATAATTTTAAAGCAAGACGATAATATTTCTGAAACTAAAAAATATGGAATGCCTTGTTTCTGTTATAAGAATAAGGCATTTTGTTATTTATGGACGGATAAAAAAACAAACGAACCTTATGTTTTATTTGTAGAAGGAAAATATTTGGAAGCTCCAGAATTAGAAGAAGGAAATCGTTCTAGAATGAAAATTTTTAGAGTGAATCCTAACGCAGATATTGTTATTGATAAAATTACAAGCTTATTAAATAGTGCGTTGGATTTGTATAGAAATGGAATTATAAAAACAAAATAATGTGAATAAAGTAAATGCAGTGGTTTCGAGAAAGGTGAAAGTTATTGCTCTTTTTTGTTTTGTGGCAATAATTCTAATATCTTTTTTGAAAGTAGCTTTAGAATGGGAGGATGCAGAGCAGGCATATTATTCGCAGTGGTTTCGATTGGGGTATGATGATCAGCCGCCACTTTATACTTGGGTGCAGATACTTATTAATAAATGTGTTGGACTTAACCGATTTTCTTTAGCTGGATTAAGAGCTTTTTGGTTCTCAGGGACATTAATAATGTTTTATAAATTAGTTACGAAGTTTGTTGGAGATAAGCTTAAAGCAGAAGTTGGTGTTTTTCTCCTGTTTTTAATTCCAGTTTTTATAGATTTCAATTTCAGAAGATTATCTCATACATCCATGATCTGCTTCTTTTCAGTGTCTTTATATTATGTATTTTCATTGTTAATAGTATCAAAAAGCTATAAAAATTACATTTTATTTGGAGTAATCCTTGCTGGTGGAATCTTAACAAAGTATAATTTTTTATTGATACTTCCAGCTTTTGGAATTATTGCTTTGTTTGATGTTGAGGCTAAACAAGTATTGTGGAATAGAAAAATATTATTAAGTGTTTTATTGACATGTGTTTTAATAAGCCCACATTTATATTGGTTGTTTGAAAATAAGGAGTATTTATTGCTTTTAAAAGAGAGTATGGAGGTGAAAACAAAATCTAATACTTTAAGAGGTGTTGTTATCATAACCCCATTTTTTTCATTTTTAAAGAGTTTTATTAATTTAATAGCACTATCAATTTTATTGTTTTCGATAGCTTATTTTCGAAAAGGGGTTGTATTAAAAAGTATTTCAAGAGATTGGTTTTCTAAATTATTTATAATTCAGCTTTCCGTTACAATTTTGATTTTTGTAGGAATTAATTCTTCTAAAATATCAGACAGGTGGTTGTTGCCTCTTTTTTTACCGTTTTTTATTTTATTACTGAATTGCTTTCAGTTTAAAAAAATAGAAGCTTGGAAAAAATGGAGTATGCGAGTATTTATATTTATTATTTTTTTACAGATATTCAGAACTCCAGTAGAAAAAATAGTAGGGATAGATTCTTCTGTGCATCATTCATTTAGTATTATTGCTGATAAATTGGATAAATTTTCAGAAAAGCAATGGAATCTTCCAGATGTTACTTACGCTGGAAGTGTGAAATTTGAGCGACCTAATAAAATTGTTTACTCTGCAGACGATTTTACTCTGCCTCGAACAAAAATAGATAGTAGTAACACTATATTTGTGTTAAAAGAAAAGCAGAAAGGTTTTCTCGTAAAAGATAGTGTGAATGGATTTGGGGAAGCCAAAGAAACTGTGTATTTCTGTTTAAAACAAAATTAATTTAATGGAGGTTTACTTCACTAAAAATAAGAGTTGTTATGAAGATTCAATTATAAACATCTTAACAACAGAAAAAAATACTTCCTTCAACCCTTTTCATTTTCTTTATAAATAGTATTTTTGCGCATGCAAAACAACGTACTCATTTTAGATTTCGGTTCGCAGTACACTCAACTAATTGCAAGACGCGTTAGGGAGTTAAATATATTCTGCGAAATTTATCCTTACAATAATTTACCGGAAGACCTTACTTCATATAAGGCAGTAATATTATCCGGAAGTCCATTTTCAGTAAGAGCAGAAGATGCACCGCACCCAGATTTATCGCAAATACGAGGTAAAGTGCCAATGTTGGCAGTGTGTTATGGAGCGCAGTATTTAGCGCATTTTGGTGGAGGAGAAGTGGCGCCTTCAAACACAAGAGAATATGGTCGTGCTAACCTTTCTTTTATTGCTGATAATGAACCTTTCTTTCAAAATATTTCTGTTGGAAGTCAGGTATGGATGAGTCATAGTGATACCATAAAGAAACTTCCAGAAAATGGAGTTATTTTGGCTAGCACTACCGATGTTCAAAATGCATCTTATAAAATAGAAGGAGAAACAACCTATGCTATCCAATTTCATCCAGAAGTATATCATTCTACAGACGGAAAGCAATTGCTAGAAAATTTCTTAGTAAAAATTGCTGGAGTTGAACAATCATGGACTCCAGATAATTTTGTAGACATGACGGTTGCCGAGCTAAAAGAAAAATTAGGAAACGACCGTGTGGTATTAGGACTTTCTGGAGGAGTAGATTCTACTGTAGCGGCTGTTTTATTGAATAAAGCAATTGGAGATAATCTGTATTGTATTTTTGTAAATAATGGATTGTTACGAAAAAATGAATTTCAAAATGTTTTAGACCAATATGAAGGGATGGGGCTGAACGTAAAGGGAGTAGATTCTTCTGCACGTTTTCTTGATGCCTTAGCTGGTGTTGAAGATCCAGAATTAAAACGTAAAGCAATTGGTCGTGTTTTTATCGAAGTTTTTGACGATGAAGCACATGAAATTAATGATGTAAAATGGCTAGGTCAAGGAACTATTTATCCTGACGTAATCGAATCGATTTCTGTAAACGGACCATCAGCAACTATTAAAAGTCACCATAACGTAGGTGGACTTCCAGATTTTATGAAGCTTAAAGTTGTAGAGCCTCTTAAAATGTTGTTTAAAGATGAAGTTCGTAGAGTAGGTGCTTCTATGGGGATTGATCCTGAATTATTAGGAAGGCATCCTTTTCCAGGTCCTGGTTTGGCAATTCGTATTCTTGGAGATATTACTGCTGAAAAAGTTCGTATTTTGCAAGAAGTAGATGCTATCTTTATAAACGGACTTAAAGATTGGGGACTGTATGATAAGGTATGGCAAGCAGGAGCTATGTTGTTGCCAGTAAACTCTGTAGGAGTTATGGGAGATGAACGTACTTATGAAAAATGTGTAGCTTTACGTGCCGTAGAAAGTACAGATGGAATGACAGCCGATTGGGTGAATTTACCATATGAATTTCTACAAAAAACGTCTAATGATATAATAAACAAAGTAAAAGGCGTTAATAGAGTAGTGTACGATATTAGTTCAAAACCACCAGCAACAATTGAGTGGGAATAATTTTGTAGCATTTTATAACGATTAGATTTTAAAATATAAAAATCTAATACCTAAGAACTTAAAACAATAGCATGAATTTTAATAAAGTCATTTTTATTCTAGCATTTCTGTTTTGTGTTACCTTACAAGCACAAAAATTTGAAACGCATGCAGTTAAACAAGGAGAAACCTTAGAGAGTATTGCAAAAAAATATCAAGTAACCCCGTATGCAATTCTAAAGTTAAATCCCGAAGTAAAAAATGGCGTTAAGGCAAATACTATTGTTGTAATTCCTGTTTCAGAAAAGTCGCAAACACAGCCTGGAGGGAATAGCAATATTGCTGGCCCAGAAGGAAATGTAGAGCGCTTTATTGAGCATAAAGCTAAAAGGAAGGAAACGTTGTACAGTATTGCAAAGGAGTACAATATTTCTGTTGACGATATTAAGCGTTACAATAAAGAGCTTTACAGTCGCCAATTAAAAAGGAATGAAATAGTGCAAATTCCAGTATTTAGTGCTGTAGCTAATACGGGCTCTGTGCCTCAAGTAAGAGAAGGTTTGGTAGCACATAGAGTTGCACCAAAAGAAGGACCTTGGCGTATTGCCTATGAGCATGGAATTACGGTAGATTCTTTGAAAACTATCAATCCATCTATGAAAGAAGTTTTAAAAGAAGGAGATACTTTGTGGGTTCCTTTTGTAGCTGGAAATAATAAAAAGCCTGTTGAGGTAGATGCTTATAACTATTATACAGTTTTACCAAAAGAAGGTTTTTATAGATTGAAAGTAAAGCTTGGAGTAACGCAAGCAGAGGTAGAAGCTCTTAATCCAGAAGTGAAAACAGACGGACTTAAAGCGGGAATGGTTATAAAACTTCCAAAAAATAAAATGGGAGAGTTAACTGTAAATAATGGGCAGCTTATTGAAAAGTTTTCTTTATTAGATAGTTTAAATTACGACCAGAAATCTACGTTAGCAATTGTACTTCCTTTTAAATTAGATGAGCTAAATTTTGAAAATATTGATAGTAATAAGGAGAAAATAAAGAGAGATAAATTGTTGAGTGTCTCTTTAGATTTTTATACAGGAGCTTTAATGGCTATAGATTCTGTTAAAAAATTAGGGCTTTCTTTAGATGTAAAAGTGTTTGATAGTGGTGCTAACGATGCTAAAGTTGGGCAACTTGCTTCCAGCGGAAAATTAACTAATGTAAATGCTATTATTGGGCCTATTTTACCTTCTACTTTTAATAGAGTTTCTAGCGCTGTACGAAGTTCTAATACTCCAATTTTTGCACCTTTTTCTAATAAAGGATTACAGATGTATAGTAATGTGTACCAAACATTACCACCAGATGATTTGCTTAGAGAAAAGATGCTAAAGTATATAAAAAACAATGCCACTAATAAAAATGTAATTATTATAGCCGATAAAAATAATGCGGCTATAAAATCAAAATTACAAGCATTAGTTCCTGGTGCTAAAGTGATTAATCCTATAGAAGATAAATTTATCCGTTTGGATGAAATAAATCCTTTTCTTTCTTCAGAAAAAGAAAACTGGGTAGTTGTAGAAACCAATAGCATTCCGTTGTTAACCAATATAACAGGTGTAGTAAATTCAGCACAAACTCCAGAATATAAAATTACATTGTTAACAACTTTAAAAGGAGATGCTTACGATAGTGATAATATTTCTAACATGCATTTATCTAACTTGCATTTTCATTTCCCAACAATAGATAAGCTTTCAGATGTTAATGCTAATTTTAGTAAACAGTTTGATGCAAAGTATGGGACTACACCAAATAGATATGCTACCCGAGGTTTTGACCTTACTATGGATGTAATATTGCGTTTGGCTTACAATAAAAATTTAGATTATGTTTCGGCAAAAGTTAGCGAAACAGAATATGTAGAGAATAAATTTGACTATAAAAAAGGACTTTCTGGTGGGTATTATAACACCGCACTTTATATAGTTAAATACGATAATTTAGAAATTAAAGAAGCAAAAAACGATGCCAACCTCAATAGTAACATACTTGGGAGCACTTCGAACTAAGTGTGTCCACCTAAAAAGTAATAATTCATTCATAACAGACGCTCCAACCGATAATAATGGTAAAGGAGAGGCTTTTTCGCCAACCGATACAGTAGCTACCTCTTTGGCTAGTTGTATGTTAACGGTAATGGGAATTAAAGCACGAGATATGGAAGTTGATCTTACGGAAACAACTGCAACCGTTACCAAAACTATGGATGTTAATCCAAGGAGAATTTCTAAAATAGAAGTTGTTTTTGATATCCCAGCTCATGTTGATGAAAAAACTAGAAAAATTCTAGAAAAAACAGCCAATACTTGTCCTGTGCATTATAGCCTGCATCCCGATATTGAAAAAGTAATTACTTTTAATTGGAGGTAGAAAAGAGAAGAAAGTTATTTAGTTGAAAAGTTTGCAAGTTTGAAAGTAAAAGAGTTAAAAAGTTAAGAAAAAGATTTTTTAAATTCAACTATCAACTATCAACTATCAACTATCAACTATCCACTATCCACTATCCACATCTATAAAAAATGGATATCAATAAAAATAAAGAATTTCTACTTCAATTAGCGCATGCTAAGATGCCGTATGGTAAATATAAAGACCGTTATTTAATTGATATTCCAGAACCTTATTATGTTTGGTATCGACAAAAAGGCTTTCCAAGTGGTAAATTAGGAAAGCAATTAGAGGCGATGTACGAAATAAAAGCTAATGGATTGGAAGAACTTATCTATAAGATTCGGAAAATAAGATAGATACAACTTTTTCTTTTCAATAAAAACAATCATAAAAACCCTTTCTTAGAGAAGGGTTTTTTTAATTCTTATTTGTATTTTTGCCGCGATATTTTCAATAACTGTTTTAATACAGACAATTCAATATAAGTAAAGATAATGGCAGATACCAAATACATTTTTGTTACGGGTGGTGTTACCTCTTCATTGGGAAAAGGGATTATAGCGGCATCATTGGCGAAACTTTTACAGGCAAGAGGTTACAAAACTACAATTCAAAAACTCGACCCATATATAAATGTAGATCCGGGAACGCTAAATCCTTACGAGCATGGGGAGTGTTATGTTACAGATGATGGTGCGGAAACCGACTTAGATTTGGGGCACTATGAGCGTTTTTTAAATGTAAATACCTCACAAGCAAATAATGTTACCACAGGAAGAATCTACCAAAGCGTTATAGAAAAAGAGCGTAAAGGGGAGTTTTTAGGGAAAACAGTGCAAGTAGTTCCTCATATTACAAACGAAATAAAAGAACGTATTCAAGTACTTGGAAAAAGTGGAGAGTATGATATCGTTATTACAGAAATAGGAGGTACGGTAGGAGATATCGAGTCTTTACCTTATATAGAATCTGTAAGACAATTAATGTGGGAATTAGGAGATAATAACGGACTTGTAATCCATCTTACACTTGTGCCTTATCTTTCCGCAGCTGGAGAACTTAAAACAAAGCCAACCCAGCATTCTGTTAAAACATTGATGGAAAGTGGTATCAAAGCAGATATTCTAGTATGTAGAACTGAACACGAACTTTCTGACGATTTAAGAGAGAAATTGGCATTATTTTGTAATGTTAAAAGAGAAGCTGTAATCCAATCTATAGATGCTTCTACTATATACGATGTTCCAAATATGATGTTGGATGAAGGTCTTGATAAAGTGGTGCTTAAAAAGCTAGCGTTAAAAGACGACTCTCAACCAGATCTTTCGCGTTGGAATCAATTTTTAAATCGCCATAAAAATCCTCAAGACGAAGTTCATATTGGTTTAGTAGGAAAATACGTAGAGCTTCAAGATAGTTATAAATCTATATTAGAAGCTTTTATTCACGCAGGAGCAGAAAATGAAGTAAAAGTAAAGGTAGAATACATCCATTCGGAATATATTGATGAAGACGTACTTCAAAATAAAATCTCAAAATTAGATGGGGTGTTAGTGGCGCCAGGTTTTGGAGAGCGTGGAATTGAAGGGAAAATAGAAGTTATTAAGTATGCTCGTGAATATAATATTCCGTTTTTAGGAATTTGTTTAGGAATGCAAATGGCAGTGATTGAATTTGCTAGAAATGTCCTGAATATAAAAGATGCTAACTCTACCGAAATGAATCCAGATACTGCAAATCCTGTTATAGATTTAATGGAGGAGCAAAAGGATATTACGCATATGGGAGGAACAATGCGTTTGGGAGCATGGGATTGTAATTTGGCTGAAGGGAGTTTAGTTAGTAGTGTTTACGGAGCTAATAAAATCTCTGAACGCCATAGACATCGATATGAATTTAACGATAATTACAAAGAGCAAATTGAAGCTGCTGGTTTAAAAGCTACAGGTTTAAATCCAGAAACAGGACTTGTGGAGGTAGTAGAATTGCCATCACATCCTTGGTTTGTAGGGGTGCAATACCATCCAGAATATAAAAGTACGGTAGCAAATCCACATCCTTTATTTGTTGGATTTGTTAAGTCTGCTTTGGCGCATAAACAGAATAAATAATGTCAGTTTGACATACATATAAAATTTGGGCATATCTTTGCACGCTTAAATGCAGCAACGATATTTGCCCTTCTTTTTTAAAGAAGCAACTTATTTTTAATTGAAATTAAATGGAAGAAAAGAAATTTGACATTAACTCGATCCTTGGATTTGTACTTATAGGTGCAATTTTAATTTGGGTAATGTACAATAATCAGCCTACAGAAGAAGAGATTAAGGCTGAAAAAGCAAAACAAGAACAAGTAGAAAAAGCAAAAGATCAAGAGCAAAATGCCGCTGTTGTAGAAAGTGTTCCTTCAATAGACTTGAAAGATTCTACAGCATTGGCGCAATATAAAGGCTCTTTAGGGGCGTTTGCATATTCTGCCGCTTTGCCTTCAGCTAATGAAAACACTACTACTTTTGAAAATGATTTAGTACGTCTTGAAATTAGTAATAAAGGAGGTCAAATTGTAGAAGCCGAATTAAAAAAGTTTAAGACTTTCGATTCTATTCCTGTATATTTAGTAAAAGATGGAAACGCTTCTTTTAATATCTCTTTTGCAACCACAGATAATCGTAATTTAAATACTCAAGATCTTTTCTTTGAGCCTACATTAACAAAAAATGGTGAAAACCAAGTGCTTTCCATGAAGCTTAAAGTTTCAAATGAGAAGTTTCTTGAATACCGTTATGAGCTTAAACCAGATGAGTATTTGGTAGATTTTACAGTAAGGTCTCAAGGTTTAAACGGGGTGCTAAATAGCTCTCAACCTGCTCAATTGGATTGGAAATTAAATGGAATCCGTCATAGTAGAAGTATAGAGTACGAAAATCGTTATACAAGATTAACTTATCTTCATGATGGAAGTGTAAGTAAATTATCACAAGGAACATCCGATGATGAAACGGATTCAAATGTAAGTTGGATTTCATATAGACAGCATTTCTTTAGTTCTATTCTTATTAATCCAGATAGTTTTGCAAATGTTTCTATGACTTCAAATCAGCAGTTTGAAGATGAAAATCCAAATGAAAAATATGTAAAATTATATACTGCTTCTACGCCTTTGGAGATTAAAGGTGGAGAATTAAATTATAATATGCACTGGTATTACGGACCAACCGATGCTAGAGTATTTAAAAAATATAAAGACTTAGATTTAGCAGAGTCTATTCCTTTTGGATGGGGAATATTTGGATTTATAAATAAACATGTTTTTACACCTTTATACGATTTTTTAAGCTCTGTTTTTCCTTACGGAATAGCAATTATTGTTATGACGATTATTGTAAGAATAGCGTTGTCTCCTGTTACCTACAAATCATATGTGTCTCAAGCAAAAATGAAGGTTATTAAGCCTGAGGTTACAGAGATTTCTCAAAAGTATAAAGACAACCCTATGAAGCGTCAGCAGGAAACTATGAAGCTTTATAGTAAAGCAGGGGTAAGTCCAATGAGTGGTTGTGTGCCAGGGTTATTACAGATTCCTGTTTTCTATGCTTTATTCATGTTTTTCCCAACTGCAATAATGCTTCGTCAGAAGTCGTTTTTATGGGCAGACGATCTTTCTTCTTATGATATTGTATATAAATTCCCTGAAGGATTTAAGATTCCGTTTTATGGAGATCACGTGAGTTTATTCCCAATATTAGCTTCAGTTGCAATTTTCTTTTATATGAAAATGACTACAGGTCAGCAACAAGCAATGCAGCAACCAGCACAAGAGGGGATGCCAGATATGGGAAGTATTATGAAGGTGATGATTTATATTTCACCAATAATGATGCTTTTCTTCTTCAATAATTATGCAAGTGGATTGAGTTTGTATTACTTTATTTCTAACTTGATTACTATTGTAATTATGTTAGTAATTAAGAATTACATTATTAATGATGATAAGATTCACGCTAAAATTCAAGAGAATAAAAAGAAGCCTAAGAAAGAAAGTCGTTTTCAGAAGAAAATGAGAGAAATGATGGAGCAGGCAGAAACTCAGAAAAAGAAATAATAAATAGCATTCTACTAATAAAAAATGGGGATTTGAATATATTCAAATCCCCATTTTTTTATGTTATCCTTTCTTAAAATAAGGTGACACAATTCCGGATTTATAATAATACATCATTAATGTCCGATTAAAAACACAAGATCCCTTTCTTACAAGAAAAAAAAGTAACGTCTATACTTTAACTAGAGTAAAATAAGAAGTTATACAAAAAATACGTTATTAAAATTAACGTTTTATTTATGCTTTTTAATAGCTTTAATAGTGAAGTCTATTTTGAAAACCTCTTATAAGCCAGTGTAACTAGAGTTTAATAAATTCTATTTGTTTTTATTGGACAACAATGATAAATTATAATAAATTACTCGTACTTGAGTACTTTATTTATAATATGGGCAACACCATTCCAAGCAACAAAATCTTTAGCTATTATAGTTGCATTTTCATTTGCTGAATCTGTAATAATAATGCTGTCTCCAGTATTTATTTTAATAGCATTTCCTTGCCATGTGTTGAGTACATCTCCGTCTTTAAGGTTGTTAGAGGTATTAATTTCGCCATCAATTATATGGTATTTGATGGTTTTATTTAGCGATTCTAATGTAACAGTTCCCATGTCTAAGAATGCTTCTTCAGATGGGATAAAAACTGTTATATCAGCTTCTATATCATTAAGCTTCGTAAATACCTCATTATCTAATTCTTTACTAGCGTTGTAGAGGTTTGATAATTCAGAATCTACTTTTATAAAAGTAGCCAAGGTTGCAGGCATAATTAGATCGTCTATTTTATGGATTATCCCATTGGTAACTTCAATGTCTGCTTTGGTAATTAATATTCCGTCGTTGAGAGTTATTGTGCTATTTTTTTTTGCTACAAATAGATCAATATTAGCTTGTGTAATATATTCTTTTGCTTGGGTTTTATTATAGCCTTCAGTAATTTCACTTGCAAATTTCGCCTTTCCACTTAACATATGGTTCAAAATTATTTGAGTTAATGTGTTGGTAGGAATGTTTTGAATGCTATTTATATTTTTTTCAGCTAAATAACGAGAAAAAGCTTCGTTATTCGGGGCGAAAAAAGTATAAGAACCAGCGCCATCCACATTTAGAGCGTTATTATACCCTATTTGATCGATAGCTTGTACAAGAAGACTGTAATCGGGGTCGTTGCTAAAGTAGGTGTAAAGACTTACGGGCTCATTTGGGGTTTCTGTTTCAGAGTTTTCATCGTTTGATGAGTCGCTGCACGCTGTAAAATTGTACGCGCATACTAGTAAAAGCAAAATTGCTTTTAAGCTTAGGTTTTTTGTATTCATGATTTGTAAAATTTGGTATGGTAAAGATATTCGTTTTTTATAAAGTGGTATTATAAAATAAAAAAAAGGTCGCCAATTAGCGACCCTTCTTCAAAAAGCAATGATTAATAAATAAAGAGTTTAATTTGTAGTGTCTGGAATTAAAACTTTATTAACTGCATGGATTACACCATTAGTAGCTTGAACATCTACAGCAACAACTCCAATATCGGTATTTCCAGCACCGTCAGTTAAATCTGCAATAGCATCTCCAGTGCCAGGTAAAGCTATAGTTATATTGTCTCCTTCTAAGCTAGAAACCATCATTCCGTCTGTCAAATCTTCTGACCTTGCATTTGCACCTGCAACCACATGATGCTGTAATACTGCTGTAAGTGTAGCTCCAGTTGGGGTAGCGCTAAGTGCCTCGAAAGCCGAGTTTAAAGGTGCGAAAACAGTAAAAGGAGCATCGGTAGTTCCAGATAGAATACTTACAAAATCTGGTTGTCCATCTGCTGTAAGAGCTCCAACTAAAGAACTGAAATTAGGGTCTGCAGTAGCAAAAGTTACTATGGTAGGTAACCCAATAACCGCATCTACAGCATGGATTACACCATTACTAACTTCTACATCTGCTGTGGTTACAGTAGATACACCATTTAACATAACACCAGATTCCGTATTTATGTAAAGACTTAAATTATCGCCATCTGTATTTGTAGCCATCGTATTTCCATACATAGTTGTTAAATCGCCAGACATAACCTCTCCTTCAATAACGTGGTTTAGTAGTACTTGTTTTAAAACATCTGTAGGAACTTCCTCTAAAGAAGCAAATCCATTATCTGATAAAAAGGTGGCAAAAGCCTCGTTATTTGGAGCAAAAACTGTCAATCCAGCATCTTCAGCGTTTAGCGTTTCTACTAAATCTGCTTTCTGTACTGCTGCTAATAAAGAAGAATAATCGTTATTCATGGCAACAAAACCAGCAATTGTAGGATTCATAGCATCTACTATTGTTTGTGGTAGTAATACCTTGTCAATAGCATGAATTACACCGTTTCCAGCTTGAACATCTGCTGCAACTACATTAGCAGGTGTATCTGTTGAATCCATTATTTTAACCCCATCAGCGGTCATAATTGTAACATCCTCTCCTTGGGCAGTAGTAATCATTTGACCATCGCTCAATGTTCCAGAAGTTGCATTAGCTCCCGCTACTACATGATATGTTAAAACAGCCTCAAGGGTAGCATCGTCAATATCGTCCAAAGAAGATGCTCCTAACATTGATAAAAGATTTTCAAAAGCTTCATTTGTTGGTGCAAATACAGTAAAAGGAGCACCATCAGTACCAGAAAGTAAATCTGTATAAGTGTTTCCTAATCTTCCTAAAGCTTCTACTAACATTGAGAAACTAGGATTTGCAGTTGCATGATCTACAATTGTAGGAATTGTTAAGACCGCATCAACTTTGTGGATCACCCCATTTGAAGCTGTAATGTCTATGGTGGTAGGAGCAGCTACTCCGTTAAAAGAAACACTGTTTTCAGTGTTAATATACATGCTAATTGCATTATCATCTGGTCCTGTTGCTAAAGTGTTTTTATACATAGTACTCAAATCGGTAGCCATTATAGTTTCATTAAAAACATGATTTAGAAGGATGTTAGTCAAAACTTCTTCGGAAATATTGTCAACGCTAGTAATTCCAGCTGCCTGAAAAGCTTCATTAGTTGGGGCAAGGACTGTGTAAGTGCCTTCCTCGTTTAGAGTTGCATCAAGACCTGTCTTAATAAGAGCAGCAGTTAAAATACTGAGTTCAGCATCTGCAGTAGCAGTTTCTGTTATAGTAGCTTCTTGTTCTGGTGGATTCATGTTGTTGTCATCATCATCAGAGCATGATGCTATGTTTAGAAATAATAATGAAACAATAAAATACTTTGATAAATGGATGATTGTTTTCATGTTGTTTATTTTTTATAGGTTTTGATTACTTGTTAAAGTAATTTGTTTAACTAAACTATGATAAAAGTTAAACAATTTAAAATAATTAACTTTTTTTAACATTAAATTTTTAATGTAATTACTTGATTAATTATCATTTATATGGTTTGATGCAAATTTTTGATTTTACATATTTTGTTTATTATATGTGTAGTATTGATAAACAATATTAATATTTGAAATTTTTGTTTTTTATGTTGAAAGCAACCTAAGAGTAATCCGACTAACCTCTTCTATATGAATTTTGTAATTTTGCATATTATTTCAATACGTTAGAATGAAAAGAGTAATAGTTGGTTTATCGGGAGGAGTAGATTCAAGTGTAACAGCCTATCTTTTAAAAGAGCAAGGGTATGATGTTATAGGTCTGTTTATGAAGAATTGGCATGACGATTCTGTAACTATTTCTAATGAATGTCCATGGTTGGAAGATAGTAATGATGCTTTAATGGTAGCAGAAAAATTGGGAATTCCATTTCAAACTGTCGATTTAAGTGAACAATATAAAGAGCGTATCGTTGATTATATGTTTAACGAATACGAACGTGGGCGTACGCCAAATCCAGATGTGCTGTGTAATAGAGAAATTAAGTTTGATGTTTTTATGAAAATAGCATTAGATTTAGGAGCCGATTATGTAGCTACAGGACACTATTGTAGAAAAGATACCATTGAAATTAAAGGAAAGCCTGTACATAGACTTTTGGCAGGGGTAGATGGAAATAAAGACCAATCGTACTTTTTATGTCAGCTTTCTCAAGAGCAATTAAGTCGAACTTTATTCCCAATAGGGGAGTTAACAAAGCCTGAAGTAAGAAAAATAGCATCTGAAAATAATTTAATTACTGCGGAAAAGAAAGATTCTCAAGGCTTGTGTTTTATAGGTAAAGTGCGACTACCAGAGTTTCTTCAGCAAAAATTAAAGCCTAAAGAAGGGCAGATAATAGAGGTAGCTGCAGAAGAAGTTCTTCAAAAAAGAACAACGCCTACTTTTAATACTAAAAATGAAGAATTGGCTTTTAACGCTCAAAAAGTAAGTTATAGCCCAACCGATGGTAAAGTTGTAGGAAAACATCAAGGAGCGCATTATTTTACTAAAGGACAACGAAAAGGATTAAATGTTGGAGGTACGCCAGAACCACTTTTTATTATTGAAACTGATGTTGATAAAAATTTAATTTACACTGGTCAAGGTAAAAATCACCCTGGACTTTTTAGAAAAGCCTTGTTTGTAACTAATGATGAATTGCATTGGGTACGAGAAGATTTAGCTTTAAAAGTAGATCAAACAATGGAGGTAATGGCGCGTATTAGATACAGACAGCCATTGCAAAAAGCAACGTTATATCAAGTAGACGGTGGTTTGTATGTAGATTTTAATCAACCACAAAGTGCAATAACAGAAGGTCAGTTTGTAGCTTTTTATCAAGGAGAAGAGTTAATAGGATCTGGAGTAATAAGCTAGAAACTAATTTTTTAAATATATGAGGAGTGTTTGTTTTGGATTTAAGATAATTTATTCACTCCTTTTATTTTTTATACATAATTTCTTTTCTTAATTAAACAAGAAACAAGAAACCAAAAACTTTCAACTTTTCAAACTTTTCTACTCCATAGTATGCAAAACAAAATCACACAACTTTTCGGTATAAAATATCCAATTATTCAAGCAGGAATGGTATGGGCTAGTGGTTGGGAGCTAGCTTCGGCAGCTTCAAATGCTGGTATTTTGGGGGTTATAGGTGCTGGTTCCATGTATCCAGAAATTCTCCGTGAGCATATTCAGAAATGTAAAAAAGCAACCAATAACCCCTTTGGGGTAAATATTCCAATGCTTTATCCTGAAATAGATAAGCTGATGGAGATTATTATTTCTGAAGGAGTAAAGATTGTATTTACTTCCGCAGGAAATCCTAAAACATGGACTTCTCATTTAAAAGCCCATGGAATTACAGTTGTGCATGTGGTAAGTAGTGTTAAATTTGCTTTAAAGGCGAAGGAGGCAGGGGTAGATGCTATTGTTGCGGAAGGTTTTGAAGCTGGTGGACATAATGGAAGAGACGAGACAACTACTTTTACGCTTATCCCTATGGTAAAAGAAAAAATTACTATTCCTATAATTGCTGCTGGTGGTATTGCTACCGGACAAGGGATGCTTGCTGCAATGATTTTGGGAGCCGATGGGGTACAAGTTGGGAGTAGGTTTGTTGCAAGTGAAGAAGCTTCTTCGCATATTAATTTTAAAAACTTAGTAGTAGGCTCAAAAGAAGGTGATACACAGCTTACTTTAAAAGAATTAGCGCCAGTACGATTGCTGAAAAATAAGTTTTATAATGATGTTCAAGCTTTATATGCCAAAGGAACTACAAAAGAGGAACTGATAGAATTGTTAGGAAGAGCAAGAGCTAAAAAAGGAATGTTTGAAGGCGATTTAGAAGAAGGGGAACTCGAAATTGGGCAGGTAAGCGGACTCATTCATAACATACTTCCTGTTTCTAAAATAGTGGAAAATATGATAACCGAATTTGAAAAAGCTAAAAAGATTCTAATTTTAAATGCTGAATTTTAAGTTTTGAATTTTTTAAAATACCTACTGCCTACTGAACATACGTATTTTGTACTACTTCTTAGGCAACGGACCTCGTAAGTGGATAATGAGTCCGTTTAGGAAATTACGTAAAATTTGGTCGCCGCATTCCATATATTTTGGATGGTCTTCATTTCTGAAAAAAGCCCCTAATTCACTTTTTGTAATCCTGAAATCAACCAGCGCTAAAATTTCTACAATTTGGTCGTCTCTTAATTTGTGTGCTACACGCAGTTTTTTGAAAATGTCGTTGTTTGATAATGCCATGATGCAAAGGTAACGATTGTTTTAGATTTTTTTCTGAAAGTGATATCCAATAATTTCAAAACCTTGGTTAAAATAAAATTTATGAGACCTCCCGTTAGCTACATAGGTATTAAGTTCCATTGTTTTATAATTATTTTCTTGAGCCCAAGCTTCTATTTGTTCTACAAATAATTTTCCAAAACCTTTAGACTGAAAATTATTGTCAATTATTACATTGTCGAGTTCTAATTGTTTTCCAGAATAGAGTTTTACGGTGCTCCATCCGCTGCATACACCTATCAATTCTTTATTATAAAGTAAGCCGAAGCAGTGGTAGCCATTATATTTAAACATTTCTTGGTGCTTTTCAAGTAAATAGGCTTTTGTTTTTGTAGTGTTTAGTTGTTGTGTTAGTTCTACAACTTTTTCAATGGCGTCTTCCTTAAGAAGTGCTATAGATGTCTGCAACATTGTATTTATTTTATTTCTATTTTCTTTCCTAGATATTTTGGTTCGACCTGAAATAGGAGGTCTAAACATACTTTAGTTCGTGCTAAATACTCTCTTAAATTTGTTTTTATCCCTCCGCTTCCTTCTACGTTTTTTGCATTAAAACCAATAGCATCGATTTTAAATTTATCATAGAGGAGAGGGTTTTATTCCCCAGAGCCTGTTCTGAATTTACCGAAGTGCTCTACGTCGAAATGGATTAAAATATTTTTCGTTTGAATACCTCGTAGGCTTGCCTCTAGGTAATTGATTTTATTAATGTCCGAGTAAAAACACAAAACCGCTTCGCTCCAAAAAAAAGACTAAAAATTAACTAGCATTAAATGATAAAATTTATAAAATTAATTCACTTTTATCGGACACTAATGAATTTAAATCCAAAAATAAGAATTTATATGATTTCTATTTAACTTTTTTATAATATACAAAATGAGTATACTCATGTATTATGCGCTATAATCTTGTTTTGATGCATACTAAAAATATGCGTTTTTAAAATAAAATCCTTTGCTTATAGATGATGAAGAAATTATTATATCTAGATGATTTTAAAAAGTTAATAAAGTCAGTAGATATTGATGACCATAAGTAGTTGTATATATTAAACTAACCCGTTGTGCATTTAGAAAAAGTTGTGCAAACTGCTAAAATGCAGTAAATTGTAGTAACCACACTATAATTTATATGCACAACTTTCAAGCAAATTACGACAAAATCCTCAAGGTTTTAAAAGAATTGGATTGTAAAATGGATTATTTACATCAAATCCGTAAACCTAAATTAAGAGATAAAGAGCTTATAGCTATTGATTTAACATCAGAATATATGAGTGTTGATAGTGAATGCCAGCTTTTTCGAATGTTACCTGCTGGTCTATCCAGCAAAATAGAGCGCAGTGTCTACAATAGAAGAAAGCGTAAGTTGTTTTCTTTTAGAGAATCACTTCGCAAGGCATTAGTGAGAAAGTTGAATAAATCTGAGCATTGTTATATTGTTGACAGTATGCCGTTAGAGGTCTGTAAATTATCAAGAAGCGCTAGAAGTAAGATATGTAAAGAACAAAACTACAGTCTGCCCGAAAAAGGATATTGTGCAAGTCAATCAAGCCATTATTATGGATATAAATTACATGCTGTCTGTTCTGCTCAGGGTGTTATCGAAAGTATGGATATTAGTCCAGCCTCTGTGCACGATATTAATTATTTAAAGGATATAAAGCATCAATTAAGTGATTGCATATTACTTGGTGATAAAGGGTATTTGTCGGCTGAATATCAATTGAATTTATTTGAATATCATAATATTAGACTTGAAACCCCTATGAGAACAAACCAGCATAACTATAGGGAGCAGCCGTACGTTTTTAAGAAATCCAGAAAGCGTATTGAAACATTGTTTTCTCAACTTTGCGACCAATTTATGATTCGAAGGAATTATGCTAAATCTTTTGAGGGATTCAAAAACAGAATATTATCTAAGATTACGGCTATGACGGTCATTCAATATATAAACATATTTGAATTCAACAGAAATATCAATAACCTAAAAATCAATATTGCCTAAATGCACAACGGGTTAAACTAATTAGCTCCCCATAGTATTAGTCGCTCGCTGTAATCAGAGAAATACGTCTATAAACTTTGAATGCTTAGACAAAAGTCTTATTTTTGAGTACAAATGTCTAAAGGATGATTACTGAAGAACAAAAAAAAAGTAATATAGAGTTAACGGCTGTAAATAAAGCTATTAAAGTTTATGTCAGAAAAATTGAGAAGTCTAATGATGTTCAAGTCAGAACGGATAACATAACTTATTCAGATTTTTTTGACAATAAAATGCTCATTATTAAGGCTATAAGAAAAGGGATGCCATATGAGTTATTCAGTAAAATAAAAGATATTACACCTTTTTCAGAAGATGATTGGGCTGAATATTTGAATTTGTCTAAAAAAACTTTACAAAGACACCGAAATGACGCCGATTATCTATTTAAACCAATACATACAGAAAAAATAATAGAATTAGCAGAAGTTACAAACTTTGGTAAGGAGGTATTTGATTCTTCTGAACAATTTTATTTATGGTTAAACACGCCTTCATTTGCATTAGGGAATTTAAAACCAGCTGAATTATTAAAAGATTCTTATGGAAAAGAATTAGTTATGGCCGAATTGAATAGAATTGACCATGGAATTTTTGTTTAATGAGAGCTTATAGGTTATCAAAGAAAAAATACGGAACAGAATTAAATGGGAAAGGGGCTGCTAAGTATGGAAATAGATGGAACTCTAAAGGCACAGAGATTATTTATTTTGCAGAGAGTAGAGCATTAGCAATGGCTGAAGTTGCGGTACATTTGACGTTAGCTACCTTACCAAGCGACTATGTAATGATTGAAATTAATATCCCAGATGATATTCAAATAAAATTATTGGAACAAAAAGATATTCCCCAATATTGGAATAGTCACCCACCTGCTATTAGTACTCAGAAAATTGGAGATGAATTTATCGATGCTTTAGATTTTTGTGTCTTAAAAGTGCCTTCAGCTGTTGTTCAAGGGGATTATAATTATTTGATAAATCCATATCACAATAATTTTAAGAAAATAACAATATCAGATATTAAAGATTTTTTATTTGATGAAAGGATATTTAAATAAACTAACAGCAGCAATTCAATATTCAATACAAGTAATATGGAAAAGTATAAAAATAGCAAAGGTTTTGACGATCTAATTGAGATTCAATGTGTAAAAATTGGAACTGAAATTCAAAGTAAATGTGAAGAAGCTGCTCAAATGTTTATCGTGAGTGAAATGCTAAACCAGACAAGATAATAACTTTCAACTGCGTTATTTTAAATAATCATCCGTTTTTAACCTTAATCCATGCGTATACGTAACTAACGTATAAAAATATGTATAAGCCCCAAACGTTTACGTTGTGCAACGTAAAAAAATACGTCTCTAGTTTAAACGCATACGTAACCAACGTAAAAGAATACGTTTAAAACCTAAACGATTACGTTATGCTACGTAAAAGGATCTATTTTGAACGTAAAATCAATAGAATAGTAAAGATGAGTTAGTTTTTTAATAAAGTATCTATTATAAAAAAACGCTCCGATGCCTTCGGAGCGTTTTTGGATAAACAACTAAATCCTAAAACCTGTTGATTTTAGTATCCTCTTTAGAAACAATATTTGTTTTCTGCTGTAACTTTGTCAGCAATTGTATTTCTTAATGCAATAACATTAGGAAGGTTAGCGTATTTTGTAAAGCGTTTTAATCCCATAAGCATCATACGTTGCTCATCTCCTTCAGCAAAAGAAGAAATAGCTTCTTTTCCTTTAGTTTGTATTTTTTCAACAGCGTGGAAAAGATTTAATTTAGCCATAGCTATTTGCTCTTTCTGAGTATCTTCTCCAAAACGCTTAGCATTTTTCTCGGTTCTTAGAATAGCAGATTCTGCCATATAAATTTGGATAAGAATATCAGAAGCTGCCATTAGTAGTTGTTGGTGCTCTTCTAACTCAGGGCCATATTTTTGTACTCCAGAACCAGCAACCATTAAAAAGGCTTTTTTAAGCTTTTCAATCATTTCTTTTTCTTCAGAAAATAATACAGAATAATCTGGCGTATCGAATGATGGAATTCCCATTAACTCATCTTTTACAGCTGTTGCAGGCCCTAAAAGGTCTACTTGCCCTTTCATTGCCTTTTTAATAAGCATTCCTACAGAAAGCATCCTATTAATTTCGTTTGTTCCCTCATAGATTCTTGAGATACGGGCATCTCGCCAAGCCGCTTCCATTGGAGTGTCAGCAGAGAATCCCATTCCTCCAAAAATTTGAATCCCTTCATCAGTAGTGTTTTGGCAATGTTCAGAAACAGCTACTTTTAAAATAGAACATTCAATAGCATATTCTTCTACTCCTTTTAATTCTGCCTCTTGATGAGAGTTTCCTTCTTCTTGACGGATGGCAATTCTATCTTCAATATCTTTTGCGGCACGATAGGCAGCCGATTCATCCACATAGCAAGCAGTAGCCATTTCGGCAACTTTAGATTTTATAGCTCCAAATTTTGAAATTGGAGTTTTAAACTGAACTCGCTCATTTGCATATTTTACAGCTTCGGTAATAATACGTCTTTGTGCGTCTAAACAAGCGGCAGAAAGTTTAATACGCCCTACATTTAACGCATTCATTGCTATTTTAAATCCGTTGCCCCTTTCAGAAAGCATATTCTCTACAGGGACTTTAGTTTCATTAAAGAAAACTTGACGAGTAGAGGAGGAGTGGATTCCTAATTTATGCTCTTCTTCTCCAAGAGAAATTCCATTTTTTGGATCATTTTCAACAATAAAACCAGTAATATTTTTATCGTCTTCAATACGAGCAAACACTATAAAAACACTGGCAAAACCGGCATTAGAAATCCACATTTTTTGTCCGCTTATTAAATAATGCTTCCCATCCTCAGAAAGAACCGCTTTTGTTTTTCCGCTATTTGCATCAGAACCAGCGCCAGGTTCTGTTAAACAATAGGCACCAAACCATTCTCCAGTAGCTAGTTTAGGAACATATTTTTTCTTTTGTTCTTCCGTTCCATAAAGTGTAATTGGCATGGTTCCAATACCTGTATGTGCTCCAAAAGCAGTAGCAACAGATCCTGTAGCACCAGAGATATAATCGCAAACTAGCATGGTAGTAACAAAGCCCATTCCAAGTCCATCATACGCTTCTGGTACTGCAACTCCTAGAAGTCCAAGCTCTCCCGCTTTACGCATCACTTCTTCCGTAAGTGCATAATCTTTCTTTTCAAAACGTTCTTTATTAGGCCAAATCTCACGATCTACAAACTCAATTACAGAATCGCGCATCATTTTTTGTTCTTCAGTAAAATCTTCTGGCGTAAAAATATCTTCAGCTTTTGTTTCTTTTACTAAAAACTGACCGCCTCTTGTTATGTTGTGTTTTGTTTCCATAGTGTTGATTTAAGAATCAAGATTAAAGAGCCATGACTTAAAAATCTAAGTTGGATTTAAATTTTGATATCATTTTTTGAATTTGTGTTATTTTATCTTCTAATATTTCAAGCTTTTCTTTTGTCAAATATCCTTGGTTAAACGCTATTATTAATTGTGTTTCCCATTCAAAAGCAGAGCCTAAGCTGTCTTCTAGATATTTTTTAAAATGTTTATTTGAATTTTTGCTTGTACCTTCAGCTATATTTGATGGGATAGAGACAACAGCTCTATTCATTTGTGAACTTAATGAATATTTTTCTGAGTTAGGAAAGGACTTAGTTAGAATATAATTTTCTTTAACTAAATCCATAGCGTCTATCCAAATTCTTAACTTTTTAAAGTTATGCATATAGCGTCTTGTTTCTAGGGTCTCATAATATCTTTAATCTAATTTAAAAACTCATAAACCCCAGCGGCTCCTTGTCCGGTTCCAATACACATGGTAACAATACCATATTTGCTTTTTCTTCGTCTCATTTCATCAAATAACTGAACAGAAAGTTTAGCCCCTGTACACCCAAGTGGATGCCCTAGAGCAATAGCGCCACCATTTACGTTTACAATATCTGGATTTAGTCCTAGTTTTCTGATTACTGCTAACGATTGTGATGCGAATGCTTCATTTAGTTCTATTAAATCTATTTGATCTAGTTTTAGACCTGCTTGATCTAATGCTTTTGGAATAGCTTTAATAGGCCCAATTCCCATAATTCTTGGGGGTACACCAGCAGCAGTGTAGGAAACTAATCTTGCAATAGGCTCAAGGTTTAATTCTTTTACCATTTCTTCACTCATTACGAGTGTAAAAGCAGCTCCATCACTCATTTGTGAGGAATTACCAGCAGTAACACTTCCTCCTTCAGCAAAAACAGGTCTTAATTTACCTAAAACTTCTTTTGATGTATCTGCGCGTGGTCCCTCATCTGTATTTACGGTGTACGATTTAGTTGCTTTTTTTCCGTTAGCATCTACATAGGTTTCGTCTATAGTAATGGGAACAATCTGATCTTTAAATTTCCCTTCTTTAATGGCATTTAATGCTTTTTGGTGCGAATTAAATGCAAATTCATCTTGGTCTTCTCGAGAGACATTATATTCATTAGCAACAGCTTCTGCTGTTAATCCCATTCCCCAATAATAATCCTCATTACCATTTTTAGCAACTTGATAGTCGGGAACAGGCTTATAACCTCCCATTGGAATATAACTCATGCTTTCTGCGCCTCCTGCAATAATACAATCTGCCATTCCTGCTTGAATTTTAGCCGATGCCATTCCGATAGTTTCTATCCCAGATGCACAATATCTATTAACGGTTACACCAGGAACATCATCAATCTTTAGTCCCATTAATGAGATGAGTCGCCCTACATTTAATCCTTGTTCTGCTTCTGGCATGGCATTTCCTACCATAACATCATCAATACGGGTTTTATCGAGTTGTGGAATTTCATCCAACATAAATTGAATGGTTTCTGCAGCCAACTCATCTGGTCTTTTAAATCTAAACACCCCACGAGGAGCTTTCCCAACCGCTGTTCTGTATGCTTTTACTATATATGCTGTTTTCATTTGTTTTGAATTTTAAATGTTGAATTTTGAATGTGTTAACTGCTTTTATTTGAGGTTATAATAATTTTTGTAATGATATTAATTATATGCTCTATCTCAATTAAATAACTGCTAACATCTATTTTAGTGACATTACTTTCGTTTATAAGTCGTAACCAATATTTAGTTTCTCTAGCTTCTTTTGATGCTATAGACATTTTATGAATAAAGTCTTTTTTTGACTGTGCCGCTGTGGCTTCTTGAATATTAGCTCCAATGCTAGTTCCAGATCTTATTAATTGTTTTGAAAGAACAAACTCATTTTCTTCTTTTGTAAGTTGATTAAAAAGGGAAATAATGCTTAGAGCAAATTTGAAAGACTTTTCAGCAATGATATTTTCCTTTTTAGCGGTCATTTAAAATTTATAATTCAAAATTCATAATTAATTTCTAAGAGGTTTTCCTGTTTTTAACATGTGCTGAATACGTTCTAATGTTTTACGTTCGGTACATAACGATAAGAAAGCTTCTCTTTCTAAATCTAGTAAGTACTGTTCTGATACTTTGGTAGCTTCAGATAAATCGCCACCTGCCATTACATAGGCTAGCTTATTTGCTATTTTTTTATCGTGTTCTGAGATATAATGTCCAGCATTCATGGAGTCTGTTCCAACTAAGAACATTCCTAATGCTTGTTTTCCTAGCACTTTAATATCGTTGCGTTTTGGAGGTTGTGTATAGCCAGCTTCAGCCATTAAAACGGCGTGTTTTTTTGCTTCTGCTATTTGTCGGTCTTTATTTACAACCACAATATCTTTTCCTTTCTGAAGTAAATTCAAATCAAAGGCTTCGTATGCTGAAGTAGAAACTTTTGCAGTTCCTATGGTTAAGAAATGCTCACGAAGCACATTAGTTTCAACATCATCTTTTCTAAAGAGGTCTGAAGCTCTAAGCGTCATTTCTTTAGAACCTCCACCACCAGGAATTACACCTACACCAAACTCCACAAGTCCCATATAAGTTTCTGCTGCCGCTACCACTTTATCGGCATGTAACGAAAGTTCACAGCCGCCTCCTAAAGCCATACCATGTGGCGCAGAAATAGTTGGAATACCAGAGTATCTCATACGCATCATGGTATCTTGGAACATTTTAATAGCCATATTTAACTCATCATATTCTTGTTCCACAGCCATCATAAAAATCATCCCGATATTGGCTCCTACAGAGAAATTTGCGGCTTGGTTTCCAACAACTAAGCCTTGGAAATCTTTTTCAGCTAAATCTATTGCTTTATTAATTCCTGCAAGAACATCGCCTCCAATGGTATTCATTTTAGATTGAAATTCTACATTTAGAATTCCATCTCCTAGATCTTCAACAACAACTCCGCTATTTTTCCAAACTTCGTTAGATTTTCTGATGTTATCTAAAATGATAAAGGCATCTTGACCAGGTTTTTTTACTTGTTTTTTAGAAGGAATGTCATAATAATAAGTAGCTCCGTCTTTTACAGAATAGAAAGAATTACTTCCGCTAGCTACCATTTCTGTAACCCATTTTGCAGGTTCTTTTCCTTCAGCTTTTATTAATTCAATTCCTTTTTCAACTCCAATAGCATCCCATATTTCAAATGGCCCGTGTTGCCAGCCAAAACCAGCTTTCATGGCATCGTCAATTCGGTATAGTTCATCAGAAATTTCAGGAATTCTATGTTGAACGTAAGCAAACAGCGAAGCGAAGTTTTTTCTGTAGAACTCTCCAGCTTTGTCTTTTCCGTTAACAAGAATAGGAAATCTATCTGCAACTTTATCAACGGTCTTAGTTTCTTCTAGCGTAGCAAATTTTGCTTTTTTACTTTCGGTATATTCCATGGTATCGAGATCCAAGGATAGGATTTCACTTTTACCATCGTCTCCTTTTACCTTTTTATAAAAACCTTGACCAGTTTTACTTCCAAGCCATTTATTATCCATCATAGTTTGGATAAATTCTGGAAGTTTAAATAGATCGTGTGCCTCGTCTTCTGGGCAATTCTCATAAATTCCATTTGCCACATGCACAAGCGTATCTAAACCAACAACATCTACGGTTCTAAAAGTTGCCGATTTTTGGCGACCAATAACAGGCCCTGTAAGTTTATCCACTTCTTCTACCGTCATTCCAAGTTCTTTTACTTGATGGAATAAACTTTGAATTCCGAATATTCCAATACGATTACCAATAAAGGCAGGAGTATCTTTAGCAAGAACCGAAGTTTTTCCTAGGAATTTCTCGCCATACATCATTAAAAAGTCTACTACTTCTTTTTTACAATCTGGACCAGGAACTACCTCAAAAAGTTTTAAATAGCGTGGCGGATTAAAAAAGTGAGTCACCGCAAAATGTTCCTGAAAATCTTTACTTCTTCCTTCATTCATAAAATGAATTGGAATCCCCGAAGTATTAGAAGTAATAAGTGTTCCTGGGGTTCTATGTTTTTCTATATTCTCAAAAACACTTTTTTTAATATCTAATCTTTCCACAACAACCTCAATAATCCAATCTACATCTTTAATTTTAGAAATATCATCTTCCAAATTACCTGTAGAAATTCTACTAGCAAATTTCTGGTTGTAGATAGGAGAGGGCTTCGATTTTAAAGCTGAAGTAAGATTATCGTTTACCATTCTGTTTCTTACCGCTTTATCTTGAAGGGTAAGACCTTTTGCTTTTTCTTTGTCGTTTAATTCTCTTGGTACAATATCAAGCAGTAAAACTTCAGCGCCAATATTTGCAAAGTGGCATGCAATCCCACTTCCCATAATACCAGAACCAATAACTGCAACTTTTTTGATTATTCTTTTCATCTGTTTATATTTATTATCTTTTAAAGATCAGATAGAACATTTATTTAATCATTCTGCTGTGTGCATAGAATTAATCATAAATGTTTTATTCTCTGTATTGAAATTACTTTTTTGAAACGTTTTCTTTATATATTTTCTTTTCTGAAATAAATTCATTGATTACATCGATAACATTATAAAAACCTTGTAAATCCGAATCGGTAACATGGTCTCTAATGGTTTCGTTAAACTTCAAAACAACTTCTTTAGAGTAGTCTCTTTTTTCTTTTCCAAAATCGGTAAGACATATAAGAACTCCACGTCCGTCTTTTGGATTAGGTTTTCTAATGATAAGACCTTTTTCTTCCATGCTTTTTAGGGTTCTAGATAAGCTAGTTCCTTCCATTCCCATTTTTGGGCCTAATGCTGTAGAGGGAGATCCCTTTTCTGGGTCGATGCTTAGAAGTGTAAAACCAGTAGCCATTGTGCTATCTTCTTTTCCAGCTTCTTCATTATACATTTTAGCAACAGCTTGCCAAGTTGCTCTTAATGCGTAATCTATAGTTATATCCTTCATTTTCTTGTAGTGGTGAAATCAAATATACAAATATTTTATTATGCATGCATAGTAAAATAAGGTAAAATTTGTTAAATCACAAAGTGAAGGCGTTTAAAATATTAAGGTAATAAAAAAACTCCCCAAAAAAGGAGAGTTTAATAAAAATTTATGTTAAGATTCTGTTACTCAATTGCTGAGTATAGAAGGGATCTATTTATGATCATATATCTTATTGTATAAATCGCTATATTTTTCTTTTATAATTCTTCGCTTTAATTTTAGTGTAGGAGTAAGGTGTCCATCTTCAACACTCCATTCATCTGGAGTAAGTTCAAACAATTTAATGCGTTCCCAACGTCCAAACTTTTCATTGTAGTGGTCTACTTCTTCTTGTATTCTTTTAATAACCTCAGGGTTGGCTATCATTTTTTTATAGTCACCATTTACTTCTATGTTATGTCGTTTTGCCCATTCTTCAACAAATTCAAAATTTGGTTGGATAAAAGCTGCTGGCATTTTTTCTCCCTCTCCAATCACCATAATCTGTTCTATAAATCGTGATTGTTTCATTAGGTTTTCAATTAATTGAGGCGCAACATATTTACCTCCAGAAGTTTTAAACATTTCCTTTTTACGGTCGGTAATTTTTAAGAAACCGTCCTCATCAATTTCTCCAATATCTCCAGTATGGAAATAGCCACCTTCCATGGCTTCATTTGTTTTTTCTTCGTCATTGTAATACCCCATCATAACATTAGGCCCTTTACAAATAATTTCTCCGTCTTCTGCAATTTTAACTTCTACCCCTGGAAGCATCTTTCCTACAGTCCCTATTTTCCATCCTCTATTTTTCTGGTCATTTACAGAAATAACAGGAGAGGTTTCTGTTAATCCGTAACCTTCCATAACAGGAATTCCAGCTGCTCCAAACACTCTAGATAGACGAGGTTGTAATGCGGCACTCCCAGAAACCATTACTTTTAAATTCCCACCTAAACCTTCTTGCCATTTACTAAAGATTAGCTTTCTGGCTATACTTAATTGGAACTCATACCATGCACCATTGGCTCCGTAGGGCTCAAATTTATGTCCTAATTCTATCGCCCAAAAGAATAATTTCTTCTTAATTCCTGTTAAATCTGCTCCTTTTGCGTAAATCTTATCATATACCTTTTCTAGGAGTCGTGGAACTACTGTCATAACATGAGGCTTAACCTCTTTAAGGTTGTCACTCATTTTATCAATAGATTCAGCAAAGTATATTTTAATTCCGCAATGTTGGTAGAGGTACACAACCATGCGTTCAAAAATATGGCAAATAGGTAAGAAGCTCAAAGCAACATCTCTAGGGTCTAACGGAACCCGTTCTTCACTTGCTAAAACATCTGAAACTATATTTTTGTGAGAAAGCATTACACCTTTTGGTCGCCCTGTAGTTCCAGAGGTATATATAATTGTAGCTAAATCTTCTGTAGTTACTGCCTTTTTTCGAGCTTCTACTTCATCTTGATTGCTTTTATCGTCTCCTAAGGTTAAAATTTCTTCCCAATTCTTAGTATTTGGAATGTCTCCAAAAGCATATACCTCTTTTAATGTAGGAACATTCTGCTTGATAGCATTTAGCTTCTCCAAGATCTCATTATCAGAAACAAAACAATAAGAAGCTCCAGAATGATTTAAAATATACTCATAATCTTCTTCTGAAATAGTAGGGTAAATTGGTACATTTTGGGCTCCTATTTGTAAGATTCCAATGTCTGCAATATGCCACTCAGTTCTATTTGTGTGTGTAATAACTGCAATTTTTTCATTAGGCTGAATACCTAAACGCAATAAACCTCTGCTGAATTGATTTGCTTTGTCAACATATTCTTGAGAAGAAGTATGTACCCATTCGTCTCCATATTTTGTTGAAAAGGCAATATCTAAATTATATTTTTCCAATTGATAGTATGGAAAATCAAACAAACGAGTTACTTTCATCATAGCTTTATATATGTTATTACTCACAAAGTGAGTCCCAAATTATTGAGATAGAGTGTACAGAAATACATCGGGACACTTTTTTTGTTCACTTAAAAGTCGAAAATATGACTTTTCTGAGATTGGTTACTGAATTGCAAATTATGAAATTTGCGGACTATTTTCAAAAGAACTCATAAAAAAAGGAGTTGATTGTTGGCAACTCCTTAATTATATATGATTTAAAACAGAATTATTTATTTTCTAGCCATTTTTTAGCATTTATAAAAGCTTCTAACCATGGAGAAACTTCATCTTTTCTTCCTTCAGGGTAATGTGCCCAGTTCCATTGAAAAATAGAACGTTCAAAATGTGGCATGGTAACCAAATGTCTACCATCATCTGAAACTAACATAGCCGTGTTGAAATCCGATCCATTTGGATTTGATGGATAGCCTTCATAACCGTATTTAGCAACTATATTGTAATTGTTTTCTTCTAGAGGGAAGCTAAATTTACCTTCACCATGAGAAACCCAAATTCCTAATTTACTTCCTTCTAAAGTAGAAAGCATGATTGAATTATTTTTCTGAATTTCTACGGAAGTAAAAATGCTCTCGTGTTTACCACTTTCGTTATGAAGCATTTTCGGTTTTTGAGTATGGTTAGGATTAATTAATCCTAATTCAACAAAAAGCTGACAACCATTACAGATTCCGATAGAAAGTGTATCTTCTCTTTTAAAGAAATTCTCTAGCGTTTGTTTTGCTTTGTCGTTGTATAAAAATGCTCCAGCCCAACCTTTGCCAGAACCTAAAACATCTGAATTAGAGAAACCTCCAACGGCGCCAATAAACTGAATATCTTCTAGCGTTTCACGCCCCGATATTAAATCGGTCATATGCACGTCTTTAACATCAAAACCTGCTAAATACATAGCATTTGCCATTTCTCGCTCAGAGTTACTTCCTTTCTCTCTAATAATAGCAGCTTTTGGTCGTTTTCCACTAACCTCAGGTAGTTTCCCTGTAAACTGTTTAGGAAATTTATAGATTAATGGCTGATTTTTATAGTTGTTATAACGTGCCTCTGCAACGTTATTTTGTGTTTGTTTTTGATCTAATAAGAAAGAAGTTTTATACCAAACATCTCTTAACTGACTCACGCTAAAAGAAAAACTATCATTGTTATTTATTATTTGTAAACGATCGCCTTCTAGTGGAGCTCCTATTTTATGGAAAGCAATTCCAGCTTTAGCAAGGGTTTCTTCAACAACAGTATTTTCTTTCGCTTGGAAAACAATACCAGCATTTTCATTAAACAATAATTTTATAGAATCTTTTTCCCCAATAGCAGACAAATCTAGTTGTGCTCCCAAATTAATATCAGCAAAACACATTTCTAATAGGGTAGTTATAAATCCACCACTAGCAACATCATGTCCTGCAAGAATTTGATTTTCTTTTATTAATGCCTGAATTGTATTGAAAGCTGTTTTTAAATTTTCAGCACTTTTAATAGTTGGAACATCATTTCCAACGCTGTTTAGTATTTGTCCGAAAGAAGAACCTCCTAATTTTAAGTTGTCATTAGAAAGGTTGATGTAATAAATACTTCCTCCATTTTTCTGTAAAACAGGCTCAACTACTTTTGTAATATCACTACAATGTGCTCCAGCAGAAATAATTACAGTTCCTGGAGAAATAACTTCTTCATTAGGGTATTTTTGCTTCATTGAAAGCGAATCTTTTCCTGTAGGGATATTAATTCCTAATTCAATAGCAAATTCCGAGCATCCTTGTACAGCTTCATACAAACGAGCATCTTCCCCTTCATTTTTACAAGGCCACATCCAGTTAGCAGACAAAGAAACCGATTTTAAACCTTCTTCTAAAGGAGCCCATACAATGTTAGTAAGCGATTCTGCAATAGAATTTTTACTTCCAGCAACAGGGTCGATAAGCGCAGAAATAGGGGAGTGCCCAATAGAAGTTGCCAAGCCTTCTTTTCCTTTAAAATCGAGTGCCATAACCCCACAATTGTTAAGAGGTAATTGTAAAGGACCAGCACATTGTTGTTTTGCAACACGTCCACCTACACAACGGTCGACTTTATTTGTAAGCCAATCTTTACAAGCCACAGCTTCCAGTTGGAGCACCTGCTCTAAATAGGATTGTATATTTTCAATGCTATAAGAAGCATCTTTATAATTTCTTTTTATGGTTTTATCGGTCATGATAGTTTTTGGAGAACTTCCAAACATATCTTCTAAAGCCAAATCCATTGGTTTATCTCCTTTGGTAGCCGATTCAAAACAGAAAACATCATCGCCAGTTACCTCTCCCACTTCATACATTGGAGAACGCTCTCGCTCTGCAATTCTTCTAAGTTTTTCGGTATGTTCTTTAGCAATAACAAGCCCCATTCTTTCCTGACTTTCATTACCGATAATCTCTTTTGCAGAAAGTGTAGGATCTCCAACAGGTAATTTATCAAGGTCAATTTTTCCTCCAGTATCTTCAACAAGCTCAGAAAGACAATTTAGGTGCCCACCAGCGCCATGATCGTGGATGGAAACAATTTCGTTTTCATCACTTTCAACCATTCCACGAACTGCATTTGCAACACGCTTTTGCATCTCTGGATTGGAACGTTGTACTGCATTTAATTCAATACCGCTGCTAAACTCACCAGTATCGGCAGAAGAAACCGCAGCTCCTCCCATCCCAATTCTATAATTTTCTCCTCCAAGAACAACAATTTTATCGCTTGCTTTTGGAGTTGCTTTTAAAGCTTGCTCTTCTTTGCCGTAACCAATACCTCCAGCAAGCATTATTACTTTATCAAACCCAAGTTTACGAGCTTCTTCTTCATGTTCAAAAGTAAGTACCGAACCAGCAATTAGCGGTTGTCCAAATTTATTTCCAAAATCGGAAGCTCCATTAGAAGCCTTAATCAATATATCGATAGGGGTTTGGTAAAGCCAATTACGTTCTTCCATAGCTTTTTCCCATGGTCTATTTTCTTCTAAGCGGGAATAAGAAGTCATATAAACCGCAGTTCCTGCTAAAGGTAAAGAGCCTCTCCCACCAGCTAGACGGTCGCGAATTTCTCCTCCAGCCCCTGTAGCAGCACCATTAAATGGCTCTACTGTAGTAGGGAAGTTATGTGTTTCTGCTTTAAGAGATAAAACAGCATTGAATTCTTTTTCTTGATAAAAATCAGGTTGATCGGCAGTCTTAGGAGCAAATTGAACTGCTTTTGGGCCTTTTACAAAAGCAACATTATCTTTATAGGCAGAAACAATTCCGTTAGGATTTTCTTCGGAAGTTTTTCTAATCATTTTAAATAATGAAGTCGGCTTTTCTTCTCCATCAATCACAAAAGTTCCATTGAAAATTTTATGACGACAATGTTCTGAATTTACTTGAGAGAATCCAAAAACTTCAGAATCGGTTAATTTTCTTCCTAGTTTTTCAGAAAGTTCATTTAAATAATCTATTTCTTCATCATTTAAAGCCAAACCTTCTTGTTGGTTAAACAAAGCAACGTCATTAATTTCCTTAATAGCTTCCGGCTCAATATTGATATCGAAAATATGTTGATCTAGGCTATTGTATTTTTGTGAGAGCATCGGGTCAAAATCTACCGTATCACTCGAACAGGCATGAAATTCTTCAATTCGTATAATCCCCTCAATGCACATATTCTGTGTAATCTCAACAGCATTTGTACTCCATGGAGTAATCATTGCTGCACGCGGACCAATAAAAAAAGCGTCTACAGACGCCGCTTCGATTTGTGGCTGATCGCCAAATAACCATGATAATTTAGTTATATTTTCTTGTGAAATTTTGCTGTTTGTTTGAACGGCAAATACCTTGATTTCTGGGTTTCCGAAGAAAAGGATCATACTTTGTTGTGTTTGTGTCTTAATGATTACAGACGTCTGTTTGAATTAAAGCGCAAATTTAAGAAATTACTTCTTATTTTTTATCGTAATAATGAAGCATTTATTATTGGGAGGGAGACAAAATATAAAAAGCAATTTTATATTCTCTTTTTGTGTGCTTAATTTATATAAGTATTCTTTTGAGTTTGTTAAGAGTTTACATCAAAATGTTCTTTATGCGCTATAAATATTGTCCACAAATTCACAGATATTTAGCATCCCTTCTATGGGAAAAGATATATTTGTGAATCTGTGGTAAACATACTTTATAATTTGCTAAAGGTTTCTTCAACTTTATGTGTAAAGTGGTTATTTTAAAGCTTTTTTAATACCTTCTTGCACCATTGGTTCCATAATATCATAGCCTTTAGATGTTGGGTGAACCCCATCCGAAGCTAATTCCTCACTGAGTCCTTTTTTATCGTCGACCATAGCAGTGTAATAATCAACATAAATAATAGAATTCTGGTTGGCGTAGGCTTTTAGCATTTTGTTAAGTTCAATAACTTTTTCAGTTGGATTGATATGTTCTCTCCACGGAAAATGATTGGCAGGAAGTGTTGAGCAAATTATAGGAATAATATTGTTTGCCTGTGCAAGTTCTACCATCGAAATTATATTACCATAAACATCTTCAAGCTCAATTGGGCCTGTGTTTTCGGCAATATCATTGATTCCTGCTAAAAATGTAACAGCTTTTGGTTTGAGGTCTATAACATCTCGACGGAATCTTAACAACATCTGAGAAGTTGTTTGTCCGCTAATCCCTCTGTCGATATACGGATTGTTTTCAAAAAAATCGGGATGCATATTTTTCCATCCTTCTGTAATAGAATTTCCCATAAAAACAACCAGATTTTCGGTAGCGTCCGGGGCTAGTAATGCTTTGTTTTCAGCAGCATATTTTTCGAAATTGGCAAATTCAACTGCCGTTTGTTGAGCATAGCTATTAATTCCTGAAAGGATGCAAACTAAAAGGAGAATATTTTTCATTTTTATAAATTTTGGTTAATGTCTTTTTCAAATATAAGGAACCTATTTATCTTTGAGAGATACATTTTTATTATGGAATATAGAGTTGAAGTTTTAGAAGAATATTTTTTGGTAGGAAAATCACTGTCAATGTCAATCCTTGAAAATAAAACAGCACTGTTGTGGAAGGGTTTTATGCCTGAACTTAAGAAAATTAAAAATATAATTTCTGAAGATTTATTTTCAGTAGAAGTTTATCCAACAGATTATTTTAATGAATTTGTGCCTCAAAAATCTTTTGAAAAATGGGCAGCCGTAGCGGTAGGGAGTTTTGATGAACTTCCAGCAGATATTAAACAATTACGTGTTCCTGAAGGGAAATATGCGGTGTTTAATTATAAAGGAAAATCTTCCGAAGCATTTAAACTCTATCAATATATTTATGGAGAATGGCTTTCTTTATCGGGAAACTCTTTGGATAATAGACCTCACTTTGCAGTAATGGGAGAAAAATATAAGAATGATGATCCGTCTTCAGAAGAAGAAATTTGGATTCCTATTAAATAGATTACCAATTATTAGCTGCCTGAGGTCCGCCCCACACTAAAGTAGCTAGAAAAGGATTGTCTATAAAAGGATTCCTGTTACCTTGAATTTTTTCAATTTTATTATTTCTATCGATTTCAAAAGTTGAAACAGGGTCTTCTGCATTCCATTTTAGAAAGAGTTCAATACTTCCAACGTCTTTTATAGATTCGTTATAGCGGAGGTTTAAATACAAAATCATTCTTGCCACATCTCCTTTCCATTCATCTCCAGGAAACCAACTTTTATATTCTAGTTTGTAGCTCCCGCTACCGTCAATAAATTTATTGTTACTTCTACGAGTATTCACGGTTTGGTCGCAAACTCTTAAATGATGTAAATCGCCTTTAGCGGTATTTTCAATTAGCGATTGTGGATATACATGTTCGGTATTAAAAGTCTGTTTTTTATATGGATTTTTTCCTGAAACATATTCTTTCCAATACCGTTCTTCTCCAGAATATATTAAAACTACATTTTTATTGTTTGTAGGGCTGGCGTCAATGTCGTACAAAAAATTATGGCGTTCTCTATAGGTTAATATATTGGTGTGCTTTGCAATTGTTGTGGTAGCTAAAGCTTCATACAACTCAATACTTCTTAAGCTAAAATCTATGTCTTTATAATAGTTTTTTAATTCCTTCGGAATAGAAAGCAAAGTAGAATCTTGGTTTGGATTAACCAAAACTACTTCTGCTGTTTTAAGCGAATTTTGCTTGCAACCAAATGCTGAAATTATAAGGAATAGAATTGAAAACTTTTTGAGCATAAAAAGAAGAATGTTAAAAGTTTTTAAAGTTAAAGAGTTATGTTGTTACAGGGTTTAAGGAAAAATTACTTTACTGAACACTGAACACTGAACACTGAACACTGAACACTGAACACTGAACACTGAACACTGTCAACAATTAGTCTATTTTTTCTCTAAAAGTGCCATATAGAAACCGTCAAATCCACTTTCAGAGGCTAATACTTTTTTATCTTTTACAAGCTTGAAATCTTTTCCATTTTCAGACTTTAAAAAGCTAGCTACTTGGTTTTGATTTTCTGATGGAAGAATTGAACAGGTAGCATAGACTAATTTTCCTCCTGATTTTACCATTTTAGAGTAATCGTTTAAAATCTGTTGCTGTGTACTTTTTATATTTTCAATAAACTCAGGCTGTAACTTCCATTTAGCATCTGGATTTCTACGTAAAACTCCAAGACCGCTACAAGGAGCATCTATAAGCACACGATCCATTTTATCATGGAGTTTTTTAATAACTTTAGTAGAGTCTATTTCGCGAGTTTCTATATTATGAGCTCCATTTCTTTTAGCTCTTCTTTTTAACTCTTTTAATTTATTTCCATAGATGTCTAAAGCTATAACCTGACCTTTATTATCCATTTTTGAAGCCAAGTGTAACGATTTTCCTCCAGCTCCAGCACAAGTATCTGCAACTCGCATTCCTGGTTGAACATCTAGAAAATCGGCAACCAATTGAGAAGAGGCATCTTGTACTTCAAAGAATCCATTTTTAAAAGCTTCAGTTCTAAAAATGTTTCCGCGCTCTTTTAATTGCAATGCATCAGGGTAGTCCTTAAGGGGTAAAGTTTCTATCCCTTCATCCATTAACAAATCTTGTAAAGCAATTTTGGTAGTTTTTAAGGTATTTACTCTAATAATTACATCTGCTTGCTCATTTAAGGCATGTAATTCTTTTGTCCAAACATCATTTCCTAACTCTTTTTCCCCTACATTATCTAACCAATCTGGAATGGATTCACGGTATTTTCGAGTTTTAGAAAATTCATCAAATCGACCTTTTATTTTTCTAGAAGGAGTTCCCTCTAATTGTTTCCAATCTGGAAGTTTAATACCTTTAAGTGTAGCCCAAACAGCAAAAATTCGCCATAAATTCTCTCTAGTAAAGGGTTCTTTTACTTCAGCAATTTCAGCGTATAATCTTTTCCAACGAACAATATCATAAGTTGTTTCAGCAACAAAACCTCTATCTCGAGATCCCCATCTTTTATCGCGTTTAAGAAGTTGTTCAACAACTTTATCGGCATATTTATTTTCATTAAAGATAAGATGAAGCCCATCGATTACGGCAAATACAAGATTTCTGTGAAGACGCATAAAATTCTATTTTATAAAAAAGAATCATTTAAGGTATTTCTTAGCAATGATTCTAGTACTTTTTTTAATCTCTATAAAGAGTAATTCTTCGAAGTTGACCTTGAGTTGTACTAAAGGCTTTGCATCGAAATATAATATTTTTTGTTTGTATAACTCGAGGGGTTGTACATATAGCTTAGTATGGACAACTCTCGAAATAGTTATTTAAAAAACTCAAGGTGTTTACAAATAAAAATAGTTACAAAATTTGAGTCTAAAAATAATTATTTGCAAAGGTATTGCTTTGTAAGGGATAAAACTTATTTTTAGAGCAAAATATATTGTTTTGAAGAAAATATTTATTGTTTGTTTATTGCTGATAGTTTCCTGCGGAAAGGAACAGTTTACACCTCATAACTATACTAAAGTGGAAGTGGAAGAGATTTATTCGGATTCGGTAAGTATCCGTGCAATTACTCTTATGCAAGGAAATTTAGGATTTGCGGGTTCTAATAATACTTTTGGAATTTATAATGCTTCGGAAGGGAGTATGGTAACTCAAAAAATGAAATTAGATTCATTAAAACTTGAGTTTAGAGCAGTAGCGACAACTAATACGGATTTTTATATGATGAGTGTTGGTAGTCCAGCTTTACTTTTTAAAACGGGCGACACAGGTAAAATGGAGGTTGTTTATAGAGAGAATCATAAAGCTGCTTTTTATGATTCAATGCAGTTTTGGAATGATGATGAAGGCATTGCTATGGGCGACCCAACCGACGGGTGTTTGTCGGTTATTGTAACTCGAGATGGTGGAAAAACATGGAATAAATTAAACTGTAATGTTTTGCCAGAAGGTGTAGAAGGAGAAGCAGCTTTTGCGGCTAGTAATACTAATATTTCTATTGTTGATAATCATACTTGGATAGCTACTGGAGGTAAAAAAGCACGAATTTTTTATTCTCCAGACAAAGCAAAAACATGGCAAGTTTTTGATACGCCAATAGTGCAAGGAGAAGCTACTCAAGGAATATATTCAGTCGATTTTTATGATGAAATGAAAGGTTTTATTATTGGAGGAGATTATACCAAGCCAGATGAAAATAAAGCAAATAAAGCGGTTACTACAGATGGAGGTAAGACATGGAATTTAGTTGCAGAAGGGCAAAATCCAGATTACCGTTCTTGCGTACAGTATCTTCCAGGGAGAGAAGCAAAAGAGCTTGTAACAGTAGGGTTTAATGGAGTTTCTTTCTCTAATGATGCTGGACAAACTTGGCAGCAACTCTCTGATGAAGCTTTTTATACCATCCGTTTTATAGACGACAGTACTGCGTATGCCGCAGGTAAAAATAGAATAGCAAAGTTGAGGTTTAAATAAGTAGCGTTTTATTTTTACTCTTTATTACGATGGTATTCTTTTCTTAAACGATCTAAAAGTTTTCTGTTAAAGTCGTCTTCTAATTTTTTTAGGAGGATGATTTTTTTTGCTGAAAGTACAGTTTCTAAATTAGCAACAAACTTTTTATTAAGTTCGAACTCGTTTTTCTCGATTTCTTCTAATTTTTTCAATAGAACTTTAGCTTCCTCTTCGGAAAGATTTTCAAAACCTTCTTCTTTTAATTGATGCTTAATCTTTTTATATTCTAAGTATTTAACTTTATGCATTTCTTCAAAATAAGCATTGTAGATAGGCCAAAACTTTTCGGCTTCCTGAGAAGAAAGTTCTAAATTATCGGTTAAGAATGCTATTTTAAGCGATTTTATATGGTCTTTTTTACTGCCTTTTTGTGCATTAGATTTAAATGCAAAAAGGCATAGTAGTATAAGAAGGATGTATTTTTTCATTGCTTTTTTGTGTAAAAAAAATTATTTATTTTCTGTAATAGTTCCTCCATAGGTATTCATATTTTCTTCTAAATAATCAAAAATATCATCCTCATTAAGGGCACTTGACATATCAATTTCAGAAAGCGAGACATCATTAAAAGCTTCCGTAATTTCGAATGTATTTAAGGAAAAATAACCCTCGTCAATATATGCGTCAATTTCTGATACTGCTATTCTGTTTATCTCAGTATTATTCTGTTTTGAAAGGGTATTGTTAATAAAAAATCCAATAACAAAAATAGCGGCAATACCAGCGGCATTATAGAACCAAGACATTTTTATAACTTTCGTTTTCTTCTTCGGAAGTACTTTAGATACAATGCTAGTTTCTAAGGTGTCAAAATAACTTTCAGGAACTTTAAAACCACTTTCTTTAGGAAGCATAGTTTTTGAGGTTATGCTATCAGACAAATGGTTTTCGAACTCTGAAAAATAGTTTTCAGGAACTTTAAATCCACTCTTTTTCATATGTAGTTTATCTTTTTCCATTAATCTTTTAAAAATGCTTCAATCTTTTTTACGGCATGATGGTAGGAGGCTTTTAATCCACCAACAGAGGTGTCTAATATTTTAGAGATATCTTCATATTTCATCTCCTCATAATATTTCATGTTAAATACTAAACGCTGTTTTTCTGGTAAACTAGCAATTGCTTGCTGTAGTTTTAACTGAATTTCATCTCCATCAAAATAAACATCAGCTTTTAGATTTTCAACCAAAAAGCTTTGTAATTCTTCACTTGAAGTATTAAAAATAGTAGCTTTTTTCTTTAAAAAACTGAGCGCTTCATTCGTTGCAATTCTATATAACCAAGTGTAGACAGCGCTTTCTTCTTTGAAAGAATTAATGTTTTGAAAAACCTTAATAAAAGTGTTTTGCAATACATCATCAGTGTCATCGTGGTCTAAAACAATTCTACGAATATGCCAATACAAACGCTCCTTGTAATTGGATACAAGCTCACTGAATGCTGTTTCTTGTGTGGCAACATTCTTTAAGTTTTTAATTAAAATATCTTCTTGCAATAGCGTTTATTTAACTCTTAGACTCTAAGTTATGAAAAAGGTTTAATTTGAAGGTGGATTTGTTTAAAACTTAAATCCCTCATTGAGGGTTTTATTCCCTAGAGCCTGTACTGAATATCTTGAAGGGTTCTATGTCGAAATGGATTAAATTATTTTTCTTTGAATCCCTCGTAGGCTTGCCTCTAGGTAGTTGATTTTATAAGTTTTTGATTTTTTGGATTCTGCATCACTTATTCTCCGATAAAAAATGAGTATAAATACTGAAGTATATTAATATCAAGGACCCTCTCATTGTTATTTATCAATACAAGAATAAAGTAGAATTTAAAAGAGGTTTCTTTATAAACTAAAAACCTTGTAATAATTACAATTTAATCTTTGTTCCATTCCCTTAAAACGAGCGGTCTTGCTTCTTTAATCTTTGTTCTATTCTCTTAAAACGAAGCGGTTTTGTTTCTTTAATCTTTGTTCTATTCTCTTACAGCGAAGCGGTCTTGTTTCTTTTTTTTCTTTACTCAAACGACTGCATTTCTACTAATTTCTGATAAACTCCTTTGTGGTTTAATAATTCTTGATGAGTTCCTTGTTCTACAATAACTCCTTTTTGCATTACGGCTATAGTGTCTGCATTCTGTATAGTGGAAAGACGGTGAGCAATAACAATAGAAGTTCTGTTTTTCATCATGTTTTCCAAGGCTGTTTGTACAAGCTTTTCACTTTCTGTATCCAGTGCCGAAGTGGCCTCGTCGAGAATCATGATTGGCGGATTTTTAAGTACCGCACGAGCAATAGAAAGTCGCTGTTTTTGTCCGCCACTTAATTTTCCTCCAGCGTCTCCAATATTGGTGTCAAAACCTTCTGGGAGTTCTTTTATAAACTCAAAGGCATTAGCAATTTTGGCTGCTGCTTCAATTTCTTCTTTAGTAGCATCTGGTTTTCCAATACGGATGTTGTTTGCTACTGTGTCATTAAACAAAATAGAATCTTGAGTAACAATCCCCATCAAGCTACGCAAACTCTTTATAGAAACATCTTTTATGTCAACATTATCTATTTCAATACTTCCATTGTTAACATCGTAAAAACGAGTTACTAAATTAGCAATCGTACTTTTTCCGCTACCAGATTGTCCAACTAAAGCAACGGTATTTCCTTTTGGAATGGTTAGATTAAACTCTTTTAAAACGAGTTCATCTTCATATTTAAAAGAGATATTTTTAATGTTTATTTCTTTATCAAAGCTCGTTTTATTAATAGCATTTGGAGCATCTTTTATAATGTTATCGGTTTCCAAAAGCTCTAAAATACGCTCCGCAGCTCCATTACCTCTTTTTAGACTATAACTAGCTTTTGAGATTGCTTTTGCTGGAGTTAAAATATTATAGGCAAGCATAATGTATCCTAAGAAAAAGCTTGCTTGCATACTTTGGTCTATAAAAACTAAATATCCACCGTAAACCAATAAAATAGCAATTACAATAATTCCAAGTAATTCGCTCATTGGGGAAGCTAGATTTTGTCTGTTTAATACCGTGTTAGAATATTTATAATAACGATTGTTGGATTCTGAAAAGCGTTTGTTGAAAGTGTCTTCTGCAGTAAAAGCTTTAATAACCCGAAGTCCCGACATGGTTTCTTCTAAAATTGACAGAAAAAAACCTTGTTCTTGCTGAACTTTTATAGATTTCCTTTTTAAGGATTTTCCAATTTTAGAAATTACAAAACCAGCAATAGGGATAAAAATAAATACAAAAAGGGTTAATTTCATGCTGAAGAAAAACATGAAAATTAGAGAAAATAATATTGTTAATGGTTCTCTTACTACCATTTCTAAAACGGAAAGTATAGAGTTCCTAACCTCTTCAACATCTCCACTTACTCTAGAAATAGTATCACCTTTTTTCTTTTCAGAATAAAAAGAAAGTGGTAAAGAGACTATTTTGTTGTACATATTGGTTCTAATATCTTTTAAAACGCCATTTCTTAAAAAAGTAATGTAAAACATCGCCATATAATTGGAGAGGTTTTTTAGTAAAAACAAGGTTATAATTACAGAAACCATAACCATAAGCGCATAAAAGCTTCCTTTTTCATTAATTAAATCTGACAAAAAATAGTTAAGAGAATCTTGTGCAAAATCTTTTATATGTGTAATTCCTTTAAATACTGGCTTTTTTGTGATTAGTTTATTATCTCCAAAAATAACTTGAAGCACAGGAATTAACGCCACAAAGGATAAGGTGCTAAAAAGGGCGTAGAGGATATTAAAAAAGATGTTTAGATAAGCAAATTTTTTGTAGGGCTTAGCAAAACGGATTATTTTTTTGAAGTAATTCATTTAATATTTTTAAGAGAAACCTATAAGGTATTTTCAAACTTTATATGGTAATATAACAGGGTACAAAGGTACACTTAATTATGAAATTAAGCCTGCCTTTTTTAGAGGCAGGCTTATGAGATGTTATAATTATTAAGATAAAATTAGAGCGATTAATTCGAGGTTCTAGTTTAGAATTGCGTTGATTATTTGTTAGCTCTAATACCAATCTAAATGCTAGTGACTTCATGCTTTTCATTTCTTTTGCTCGCCCAAAAGAAACGAAACAAAGAAAAAGACGCCTTATCCAATAAATTTTTTCGACAACGGGGTCTAAAAATCGTAACCGAAACGCTGTGTCGCTGCACTCCTAATCTCAGAGCTTTCGGTTGCTATTCTGAGGATAAAGGTTTTAGCTGCGCTAGCCATCAACACTGTTTTTAACTAAAGCCTAATTCAGTTTTAATTCCTTGATAATACGATCCATTTTTTTATCTAGTTTTTTTACTTCAGCAGTATAGTCAGTAGCATTTTTGAGCGTTCCTTTTGTGCTGAAATAGAATTTTATTTTTGGTTCAGTCCCACTCGGTCTAGCAGCAATTTTAGTGCCGTCTTCCGTATAATAGATTAACACATTGGAAGAAGGAATTTCTATTTCCTCTTTGTCTCCAGTTAATAAATTTAGACGGATAGAACTTAAATAGTCTTCTACGTATAGTACTTTTGATCCATCAATAACTTTTATAGGATTTTCTCTTAAATCAATCATCATTTGTTTGATTTCATCCGCTCCTGAGATTCCTTTTTTGGTTAGAGAAATCAATTTTTCTCTATAAAGACCAAACTCTTCATAACACTTTAATAAATCTTTATAGAACGAACTCCCTTTTGCTTTTGCATCTGCCGCAATTTCGCACGCAAGTAGGGAAGAGGTAACAGCATCTTTATCTCTCACAAAATCTCCTACCATAAATCCAAAACTTTCTTCACCACCGCCAATAAATTCTTGCATAGGGAAGTCTTTTATCATTTTGGCAATCCATTTAAAACCTGTTAATGCTTCTTTGTAATCTACTTGATAGCCTTTTGCTAAAGCACTCATCATTGGAGTAGAAACAATTGTAGAAGCAATGTATTGGTTACCGTTGATACGATTGGTTTTTTTCCATTTATCAAGAAGGAAGCGAGTCATTAAAACCATCGTTTGGTTTCCGTTTAGAAGCACCATTTTTCCATCGTTATCTCTAACAGCAATTCCTAATCGGTCACTGTCTGGATCTGTTCCAATAACCATATCGGCATTTAATTCATCTGCCTTTTTCATGGCCATAGCAAGGGCTTCTGGCTCTTCTGGATTAGGAGATTTTACGGTAGGGAAATTACCATCGGGTTTCCTTTGTTCTTCAACAATATGCACATTATTGTATCCCGCGCGTTTTAAAACCTCAGGAAGCACAGTAATAGAAGTTCCGTGTAGTGATGTAAAAACAATAGAGAAATCATCTTTCCCTTTGGCTCCAAAACTTCCGTTTTCAACAGAGGCGTTTATAAAAGCTTCGTCTACTTCTTTGTCTATGTATTCAATTTTATTTTCGTCAGCATTAAAATTAATAGTCTCAAAAGATAGGCTTTCAATTTCTTTAATAATTTCATGGTCTTCAGGTGGAACTATTTGTCCGCCATCCTTCCAGTATACTTTGTAACCATTATATTCTGGGGGATTATGAGAGGCAGTTAAAACAATTCCGCATTGGCAACCTAAGTGTCTTACCGAAAATGATAATTCTGGAGTGGTACGGAGTTCAGAAAAAAGATAAACTTTTATTCCGTTAGCAGAAAAAACATCGGCAACTACTTTGGCTAATGTATCACTGTTATGGCGACAATCATAAGCTATAACAACTTTTAGTTCTTCATTTGGAAACGACTTTTTTAAATAATTACTAAGTCCTTGCGTATTCTTTCCGAGAGTATATTTATTAATACGATTTGTTCCAACCCCCATAGTCCCTCGCATTCCTCCAGTACCAAACTCCAAGTTTTTGTAGAAACTTTCGTTTAATTCTTCAGAATTTAAATCTATAAGTTTTTGAACCTCTTTTCTTGTGTCCGCATCAAAGAAGTTGGTTAACCAAGTTTTTGCGTTGTTTAAATTTTCTTCTGATATCATTTTTGGCTAATTTTTTCAAATATATTTTAAGGTATGAAATTATGATGTTATTTCAACCTTAAAACTGTCTAAATTAATAGTCTGTTGTATTTTGTATCTTTTCTCTTGTTTTTTGGTTCTAAGAATAAGCTCTCCTAAGAAACCAGCAATAAAAAGTTGCGTACCAATAATCATTGCGGTAAGCGAAATATAGAATTGAGGACGCTGTGTTATGAGTCTTCCATAAGGACTAAAAAACAGCTTATCAATGCCTAAATAGATGGCAAAACAAAAGCCAATTATAAACATTAAAACCCCTAATGCGCCAAAAAGATGCATGGGTTGTCTTCCAAATTTTGAAATAAACCAAATGGTAATTAAATCTAGGAAACCGTTTATAAAGCGTTCCATTCCAAATTTTGTGGTTCCATATTTTCTAGCTTGGTGTTTTACTACTTTCTCTTCAATTTTAGTAAAACCTGCATTTTTTGCTAATACAGGAATGTACCGATGCATTTCTCCGTGTACATCTATTGTTTTTACTACCGCTTTACGGTATGCTTTTAGTCCGCAGTTGAAATCGTGAAGCTTAACCCCGGAGGTTTTTCTTGCAGCCCAATTAAAAAGTTTTGAAGGTAAATTCTTAGAAATAACCGAGTCATAACGCACTTTTTTCCATCCAGAAACTAAGTCGATATTGTTATCTTTTATGAGGTTGAATAGTTCGGGAATTTCTTCAGGATTGTCTTGAAGGTCTGCGTCCATTGTAATAACTACATCGCCTTGCGCCATTTCAAAACCAGCATGTAGTGCCTGTGATTTCCCAAAATTCTTTAAAAAGCGAATCCCTTTTACAGAACTGTTATTTGCAGAAAGGGTTTGAATGGTTTCCCAAGAATTGTCTGTACTCCCATCATCTATAAAAATGAGTTCATAAGAAAAACGATTGGATTGCATAACTTTTACAATCCAATCGTGTAATTCTATTAAAGACTCTTGTTCGTTGAGTAGTGGTATAACTACTGATATATCCATGAATGTTTTATATCTAAAATAAAAATCAAAGATATGAATTACATTTCATTTTCAGATTTTTTCAAGATAAGTCCTGTTATTAAAGAAACAATAAATCCAATAAAAATATTAAAGATGAAAATAATAGGATAGGTTACCCAGAAAAACTTCTGTTGCATTTCTACCGCAGTATCGATTTGTTCTTGAGTTAATTCAGGATTGTTTTCAATCATTCCTGCTCTAGCTATATCTGCTATTTTCGTGCTAAAATCGGGGTCGATAACATTTACATATAATAATAGATATATAACTGTAATAACTGCACCTATAAGAGCAGTTCCGATACCAGTTTTCAAAGCTTCACCAAGGGTTAAATAACCTCCGTTTGCTTTTTTAAATTGAAAAATTGCTAGAGCAATAATAGCGACTAAGAAAACAGTAGAAACTATTTGTTTCCCCATTCCTTGGTCATATTGCATATCCATAAAGTAAAGCATTAGGCTAAAAATAATTCCAATACCACCAAGAATAAGACCAAACCTTATTGCAAATTTCCCTGTTGTTGGTTGTGTGTTTTCCATTTTTTTATAGTTGAATAGTTTTATATAAAATTAGTAGATATTCTTGTATATTTGTTACATAAAATAGAAATAAAAAAAATACTTACAATTTTTGAGTAAAAAGTATTGGTTATCTAAAATAAATTGATAAATTTGCACCTCGAAAAAATTGTGAAGTTTAAAATATATAGCGATGAGAAAAGGTATACATCCAGAAAATTATAGATTAGTTGCATTTAAAGACATGTCTAACGATGACGTTTTTATTACTAAATCTACAGCAGAAACAAAAGAGACTATAGAGGTTGATGGTGTTGAATATCCTGTGATTAAATTGGAGATTTCTAGATCATCGCACCCTTACTATACTGGTAAGTCTAAACTAATTGATACGGCAGGACGTATTGATAAGTTCAAAAACAAATATTCAAAGTTCAAAAAATAAAGAACTTTTATACGTATACAGAAACCTCTGATTTTTTCAGAGGTTTTTTTGTTTTTAATACAGTTTTTTTTAACTGTAATCTCTTTTTTAAATAACATTCATTAAACTATCTTTATTCCTTTATTGTGTGGAATGCTAACATACTGTTAATATGAAACAGATATTGATACTGTTTGGTCTGATTTTTATTTTGCATCCAACATTTGGACAGAAACGGTTGGATATACCAAAAACTCGAGTAGTGGAAAGTTTTATTAAAACTTTACCAAAAAAAATAAGGGAACTCGATTTGAAAGATTTAAGGACATCAACAGATTCTTTGAATATTAGGATTTGGCAAACTCACGAAGTCTTTACTATAAATTATAATAACGCTACTTTTTCTAATTACAAAATCTACACTACTAATGAAAAATTAGTATTTAAGACGTTTAAAATATCAGAGCAAATTTCTAAGAATATAATGGATTCCTTGTTAGTTTCAAGAGTAATGAATCTTGAAAATGAGGATTATAGAGGGGTTGATGGGGGTTTTGTATTCATTGAAATTTCAACAAAAAATAGTTATAAGATAGTTAGTTTTTGGTCGCCAAGTTCAGAAAGAAGTGACAACTGTAAAACGGTTGTTCAAATTCTTGGCATGCTTGATAAAACTGTTGACACAGGAAATTTAAAGAGTGAGTTTTTAAACTCTTTATCTTCTGGGAGTTATCGGTGGGGAATGACGAGTATTCGGATTGATAGATTTTTAGATAAAGACGTATCCAAAACAGATTTTTACTATAGAGCCGGGAAGAGGATGAGAAGGGAGTTAAATATTACTGACAAAACCGATCATTGGAATTTTCCATTAATACTTGTAGATAAAAAAACAGCTAAGATTTCAGATTTAAATAAATACACGAACAAGCAAATTGCTAAATTTGAAATTCTAAAGCCAAACAACAATTCGACTGCTATATATGGATATAATGGGAGTAATGGAGTTGTATTAATTGAATTGAAATAAATATATTTTAAAATTATTTACCATGAACTATATTCTTTTTGATGGTCCTTCGCGCAACGCCTTGTTGCCTTTTACATATACTCGTCCTGTTGCTGATATTAGAATAGGAATACTTACTATTCGTGAAAAATGGGAGAGATTTTTGGGTTACACTACCACTACAATTACAGAAGATTATTTAGCTGAAAAATTTCCAATGGTAGAAATGGAACAAAATATTCTTATTAATTCGTCTTTTTTACCAAATGAAGATTTAATCGAGTTAGTTAAAAACTTAGAGAATAATCAAGCTATATTTTTAGGAGAAGAGGTTATTGCTTTTTACACAACAGAAGCTCAAGAAGAGGTAGATTTGTCTAAATACGAGGCTATTGAATATGAGGGAGAATGTATTCAAGTTCAAAATACATGGGATATTTTTTCAAAAAATGGAGAAGCTATAGAAGCCGATTTTAATTTAATAACTTCAGATAGAGCTAGTCAGCCAATTCCTAGTAGTAACAATGTTATTGCTGCTGAAAATATATTTTTAGAAGAAGGGGTTTCTGTCGAATTCTGTACGCTTAATGCTGCTAATGGGCCTATTTATTTAGGGAAAAACTCTTTAGTAATGGAAGGCAGTATTATCCGTGGTGGATTTTCACTTGGGGAAAATGCTATTGTAAAAATGGGCGCCAAAATATACGGACCAACTACTATTGGTCCTGGTTGTAAAATAGGAGGAGAGGTAAATAATTCGGTACTTTTTGCTAACTCTAATAAAGGGCACGAAGGTTTTCTTGGAAATTCTGTTTTAGGCGAATGGTGTAATATTGGTGCAGATACTAATAGCTCTAATCTTAAGAATGATTATTCACCAGTGCGTTTATGGAATTATGAAACCGAAAATTTTGCAAAAACAGGTTTGCAGTTTTGTGGACTTATGATGGGAGATCATAGCAAGTGTGGAATCAATACAATGTTTAATACAGGAACAGTGGTAGGGGTAAGCACAAATATTTTTGGAAGTGGTTACCAACGAAATTTTATTCCAAGTTTTCAATGGGGTGGAACAGGTGGTTTTACAACTTACCAGCCCAAAAAGGCATATGCTACCGCAAAAGCAATGATGGAGCGTCGGGGTTATGAGTTTAATGCTGAAGAGGAAGCTATTTTAAATCATGTTTTTGAAATAACAAAAAGGTGGCGTAAAGAGTAATTATTCATTGGTTTCAAATTTAGTCGAAACTATGCATTCATTACATCCGCTTCAGCTTTTAAAAACTTATTATATGCCACGAATACACTAATATATATTGGTTTTACAATCATTTGTGTATTCGTGGCAAAACAGACTTTAAGTCCATAGTTGTTTGGTTAAAATTTTTAATACAAAACTATAATATTCAGTTATTTATATTGTTTCTTTTTAGAGAAAAATATTCGACTGAGCGGCTAATCCTTTAATACTTCCAAATAAGTTGGTATATTTGTACGCTTTTTTCAGTAGCCGCTTTTAAGCTGAAGAATAGGTGAAAAATTTATCTTAATGGAAAGAAAGAAAGTTGCATTTTATACACTTGGTTGTAAACTGAATTTTTCAGAAACCTCTACTATTGCTCGTAATTTTACGGAAGAAGGGTTTGATAGAGTCGATTTTTCTGAAGAAGCAGATATTTATGTTATCAATACATGTTCTGTAACCGAAAATGCAGATAAACGCTTTAAATCTATTGTAAAACAATCTCAGAAAGTTAATCCTGATGCTTTTGTTGTGGCTATAGGTTGTTATGCACAATTAAAGCCAGAAGAGCTTGCTGATGTAAATGGTGTTGATCTGGTTTTAGGGGCTACCGAAAAATTCAAAATAACCGATTATTTAAACGACCTTTCTAAAAATGATTTTGGAGAAGTGCATAGTTGTGAAATAGAAGAAGCCGATTTTTATGTAGGGAGTTATTCTATTGGCGATCGAACGCGTGCCTTTTTAAAAGTCCAAGATGGTTGTGATTATAAATGTACGTATTGTACTATTCCTTTAGCTCGTGGGATTTCAAGAAGTGATACCTTAGAGAATGTCTTGACAAATGCTAAAGAAATTTCTGATCAAGGGATAAAAGAAATTGTCCTTACAGGAGTAAATATTGGCGATTATGGAAAAGGGGAGTTTGGAAATAAAAAACACGAACATACTTTTTATGAGCTCGTTACAGCTTTAGATAAAGTAGAAGGGATTGAACGTCTCCGTATTTCTTCTATAGAGCCTAACCTTTTGAAAAATGAAACCATCAATTTTGTTTCTCAAAGTAGAACTTTTGTTCCTCATTTTCATATTCCATTACAAAGCGGAAGTAATCATATTTTAGGGTTAATGCGTAGAAGGTATCAGCGTGAGCTTTATGTTGATAGGGTGAGTCAGATAAAAAAAACAATGCCTCACGCTTGTATTGGGGTGGATGTAATTGTTGGTTTTCCTGGAGAAACAGATGAACATTTTCTTGAAACTTATAATTTTTTAAATGAATTAGATATTTCTTATCTGCATGTATTTACTTATTCTGAAAGAGATAATACAGTGGCGGCAGAAATGGAAGGGGTGGTTCCTGGTAAAGTTCGTGCTAAACGCAGTAAAATGCTTAGAGGGTTGTCTGCAAAGAAAAGACGGGCTTTTTATGAGAGTCAGTTAAATACGCAAAGAACCGTATTATTTGAAGGAGAAAATAAAGAAGGATATATCCATGGATTTACAGAGAATTATGTAAAAGTGAAAGCTCCTTGGGATCCAGCATTAGTAAATACATTACAAACGGTAAAGCTTGATAAAATTGATGATGATGGTTTGGTGAGATTTGAATTTGTAGCAAATGAGATGTTGGTGAGGTAAGTCTGATGGATAATGCTGTATATTCTGTAAAAAAGTTTTTTTATTGAAAAGATAAATAAAAAGTGGCTGCCTAAAATGCATCTAAGTTGCATTTTAGGCAGCCACTTTTTAAAATTCTATAAATTTTCGAATTCTTCTCTAAGTTCTTCTTTGGTTTTTCCTGTTTTTTCTTGAACTCGTCCTAGCATTTCATCAAATTTACCTTCAGCAACCGTTAAATCGTCGTCAGTTAAATCCCCGTATTTTTGTTTTACTTTTCCTTTAACTTGATTCCACTTTCCTTTTAATTCTTCAGTATTCATAATAATTTTTTTAATGATTAATAGTTTTCTTTAATCCCTCTGCAAACATGCCTTAAGGGAGTTTACTAAAGATCTTGTTTTAATCATTGAAAATGTTACAAATCCTTCCTAAGCTTATCATAATAAATGTTATTTTTTAGAAAGAAAAGTTAAGGTGTCTTAAAATGAAGATGTATTATAAGGTTTTAGAGATGAAGTCCACACTCTGTTTTCGGACTATTATTCCATCTGCCGCTTCGGTCTTCGCCAGGCACAGTACAATGCTTGCAACCAATGGAATTATATCCTTTTGCAACTAATGGATGGAATGGTAGGGTGTGCTCTTTAATGTATAAATCTCTTTCTTCTTTTGAAATATCTAACAAAGGATAAAACTTTAAAATCTCCCCTCGCATTTCAAAAATATCTAAAGTAGCTCTGTGGTCGCTTTGCCACTCCATCAGGCCAGAAACCCAGACATTATATTTCTTTTTGATTAAATCTAAAGGTTTTACTTTATTGATGCTACAGCAAAATTCAGGATTCTTTCTGTAAGTTTCGTCTTGAACAGTAAATTCATACTCGTCTTTTAATGCACTAATAGAAGCTACGTTTAATCCGTAAAGCTGTGTTAGTTTAGTTTTGTAGTCTAAAGTTTCTGGAAAATGATATCCAGTATCGATAAAATAAACTTTTTGTTTTTTATTTACTTCAGAAAAAAGATGTAGTAAAAAAGCGGAAGTAGAAGCAAAAGAACTGGTAAGCATGATTTCGGCTTCATCAAAATCGTTATATAGTTCCGCAACTCTTTCGTGAATAGTTAGCGGCTTGTATTTTTTGTTTAACTGCTGAATTTCTTCGTCAGTATATAATCTCTTTTCAGTTTGAATCATAAAAATCTATTTATTCGATAGACTATTAGTTTAATGGCGCAAGATAGTCTTTTTAATTTTTTCTTTTGAAAAAGGAGGGGATTTCTTGATGAAAATTAAGGAGATTTTAAGATTTATATTAAAAATTCCATATTTTAGTTGTCATTATAAACTCAAAATTGCCCCATTTTTATGAGTGAAAAAGAACAAAAACTTAGCTTGCTTTCAGAAATGATAGCCTTAATTCAAGCGGATCATACGGTAAATGAACAGGAGTATAATTTTATTTACACTATTGCCAAACATATGGAAGTAGAGAAAGACGATTTGGATGCGCTTTTTAAAACAAAAAACACTCGCTACATTCCGCCATCACCAGAATCTGAACGGATTTTACAATTCCATAGGCTGGTTTTGTTAATGAATATAGATAAGGAAAACCATCCTAATGAGATACAGCGTTTAAAAGAGTTTGGAATCCGAATGGGACTTAGTCCTTTTGCAATAGACAGGGTTTTAGGAGTTATGGATAATTATCCAAATCGGGTAGTTCCTCCTAAGGTTCTGGTGGATATTTTTAAGACTTATTACAATTAGGTGTTTTTCATTTTTATGTTGAAAAAATTTAATTGTTTGCTCAATGCTTCTTTATCTCTATTGCTAGTTAGGTTGTTTTCAGCATCATTAATTAAAGTTTTAACTTCCTCTAAAATTACTTTTTTATAGGTGTTATCAATGCATTCTTGGAAATGTAAAAATCTAAACATAACCATTAGTTTCTGAATAATAATAATGTCGTGTTTGCAATACAATCTAATAGAAGCCATTATATTGTAAAGTAATTCTTCAAAACTTATGGAGGTTTGATAAATAAGTGCTTCGTCTTCAATAAAATGAATGCTTACGTCCTCCTTTTTCATTCTAATGGCAAGGAGCTCTGTTAAATAATCTATAGCATTCAAGGCAGTTCCAGGGTCATTAATACCTGGAGACATAGCTTTGACGGTAATTTCTGTAATTTGTTTAAATGCTAAGACATAGTTGTTTTCAATAAGTTCTCCTTTGCCAAAAATAAAAGTGCTTAGAATGTCGTTTATAGTTTCTTCATCTAATTCTTTTTCAGAAGAAAATAAAGGAACTCCATGCAATACAAAATTTCCTTTGGCAACTAAAATTTTAAGTTTAGACTCCTTTTTTTGAGAAATTTTAAGGAGCGCATCAATAGAAGTATTTTGGAAGTATCCAGATCTATTGGAGTTGTAGGAATACCAGTTTGAGGTGTCTGGAAACTTATTTTTATTTAATTCCTGATTTTTAATAATATCCATAAGTCTGACTTTTGAAGTATTAAAAATCCCTTCTAAAATATTGTTTATTTGAATTGATTGGGAGATAGAATGGATAAAATATACAAAAGCTGCGAGACAGAAAACAGTTAATATAATGCTTATCAATACTGAAAAACCGGGTATTTTATCTTTGTCTGTTGTTGGAGCTATAGATACTAAAATAAAAATACAATAGAGGAGAGTAGCTAAAAAAACGCCTAAAACTAGTTGATGTTTACGGTTGGAAATAAGTCCTGGTAATATTCTAGGAGAAAAATTGCTAGATGCTTGATTGAGTAATACCATTACCATAGAAAAACTAAAAACCATAAGAGAAATTAATCCGCCAATAAAAACACTTAATAAAGAGCGGGCGGTTTCTTCATTGTCCAATACTAGCATTGGTAGGTTTTCTCTTAAATACCTTGAAATTCCTAGACTCTCTAAATAAATTAATATAAAAGCGAATAAGCAACCGCAAATGGCAATAATTGTAGGATAAAAGGCAATCTGACTTTCAATGGTATTAAGAAAGGTTCTTAATTTTCTAAATAGTTGCTTCATTAATCATGTTTTTCTTCATTTAAAAATATGGTTTTAAAGGCAGATGACAGTTATTTTTATTGAAATAGCACATTAAAAAAATTCAAAAAGGACATTTTGTCATTGTTAAACTAAGCAAACAAGACATTTTGACATTTAATTAAACTTGGAATTGAAATTGTTTTAAGGCTATCAAACGATTATTAAAAATTACAGTTTAATTAAAAAATATAGAATTATGAGTTTAGTAAAAAGAAACAACGTAATGTTCCCAACTTTTTTTGATGAGGTATTAAATCCAGATTGGTTTGGGGGAATGGAGAACAAAAAATCTTTTGTTCCAGCAGTAAATATTTTAGAAAACGATAAAGGGTTTTCGTTAGCGCTTGCTGTTCCTGGATTTAAAAAAGAAGATTTTAAAATAGAGGTAGATAAAGAGGTATTAACTGTTTCTGCTGAAGTAAAAACAGAAAAAGAATCTGAAGATAAAACTGAAATGTATAGTAGAAAAGAGTTTAGTTTTTCTTCATTTAAAAGACTCTTTACATTGCCAAAAACAGTAAATAGTGATGAAATAAATGCTACTTACGAAGCGGGAGTGTTAACATTAACATTGCCTAAAAAAGATGAGGCCTTGCCAAAACCAAAAAGGCTTATAGATATTGCGTAAGGATTAGTTTTTCATAATGTTTAAGTTAGTTAGTTAATTAAGGAATGCCCCGATAAATTCGGGGCATTTATGTGTTTTAGTTAGGGTTTTATATGTAAGTCTGTCTATACAAGTGCTAAGCATTGTATGTTTAGAGTTTGTAATATTTCTTCAACTTCCTTTTCGGTAATACCACAAGAAACAACTCTTAAAATCTTGTCAATATCTTCAAGGTCAAAATTTGCCTGTTTAATTCCAGGGTGGATTAATAGCTTTTCTAGTACACGGTTTATTTGCTCGGTAGAATGTATATTAGTGGCAAAGACTAATATTTCTAATGTGCTTCTATTGTTCATCATTGTTGGTTTTATGGTTTTTACATCTTTCTCTTAATCGTTGTTTAATTCCGTTTTCCCAAGGTTTTCTAGATGGTCGACCTCGTCTTCCTTTAAATTTGCCTCTGTAACCGCCCCAGCCACTTCCTAAAAACAGAAGCTTGCAAAGCAATAATACACCTAGGGTTTGCCAAAAAGTGAGGGTTGTTATTCCAAAAATATCTGGCATAAGCCAATTCCATAAATGCATTACTATAAAAACATAGAGCGCAATAATGGCTACTTTAAAAAATATAAATCCAATAATTTTTAATCCTTTCATATCCTTAATCGTTTAATTCGTTGTATAATTCTTGTAATGCTATTTTTAAACGGGAAACGGCGTAGCGCTTTCTCGATAAAATGGTATTGACCGATGTTTGTTTTAATTCAGCTATTTGTGCAATTGGAAACCCTTCTAGTTCATAGAGCACAAAAGCATCTCGTTGTTCTTGGGGGAGTTTCTCTAAGGTATTTTCAAGAACTTTGGAAACTTCTTCTTTCCATAATTCTGTTTCTTGGTCGGGAGGGGTGTGTTCTTGTATCCATTCAAAGATTTCATTATCATCATCTTCTTTTCTAGTCAAATCTGAGGCGTTAGTTGGTTTCTTTTTCCTAATAAAATCAATAGCTTTAAATCTAGCGGTGCTGTATAGCCACGATGTAATTTTGTCCAGATCTTTTATTTCTTCAAAACCAAGTATCAAATTGTAAAACACATCTTGTACAATATCTTTTGCATCCTCTCTATTAGGAATCCATTGTTTTAGAAAGTAAATCAGTTTCCCTTCTTCGGAAACAGATACTCGCTTTATAAAACTATTTTTTTCCTTTTGATTCATTTAGTTGGGATGCGTTATACTATATAGTCGGATGAGAAAGGAAAATATTTTAACCATTTTCGTTTTTTATTGAATTTTATTCAATTTATAGTGATAAGTCCCTAAAACTTCTTTTGTGACTATATTGAAGGTCTCTGTTTAGATGAGTTAAATTAGTTTCGTTTAATTATTGCGTAGGCAAGTCCGAGATATTGATTCGTCATAACATTTAACAAATTGGGACAATGGGAGGATTCACTGTTTTTAGATTAAGTATAAGAATTATTTGCTATATTTAATTGCGTTTTATTAATCCTACATTTATATAGTATGGTAAAGTATTACTCTCCATCTGGAGCATTTTCTTATGGCTCTATTTTATATTTTTTATTAATATCGATAACAATATTTCCGCTTCTTGGCTTTATTTACGCTTATTGTATATGGTATATACCTTTTGTTTATATTAATTTTATTATTACAATTCTTTTTGGATTCGCAATAGGTTATTCAATAGATAAGTTTGTAATTGGTATAGGTAAAGTTAGAAATTTTTGGTTGTCTATTATTTTTGGTTTTATTGGATCATGTATTGCGTTATATTTTCACTGGCTTATTTGGGTCGATCTTGTTGTAAATGCTGGAGAAAGTTATGGAACCTCTCGATTAGGTATAACTGTAAGTAATATTAATTATTCTCAATTATTATTTCTATTGAGCAATCCAGAGATTTTATTTAGTATAATTAGCGAAATCACTAAAACCGGTACTTGGTCTGTTGGGGGAAGTTCTAGTAATAGTGTTAACGGAACTTTTTTATATATTGTATGGTTTATTGAGTTTCTTATAGTTTTAGTGGTTTGCTTAATGACAATAAATAAATATAGAAAACCGTTTTGTGAAAGAGAGAATTGTTGGTATAAAGAACTAAAGTTAAAGCCCTTCGATTATATTGTAAATGATAAAAAAACTGTAGCTAAAATTGAAGAGTCAAATCTTGAAGTTTTAGAGACTATATCATTACAAATAAATCCCCAAAGAAGCCATAGTATTTTCATATTATACACTTCTAGACATAATGATTGTTACTTATCTATCATTAATAAAAAAGCAAAAAGAGGCAAAAATGAAAAAATGGAGTTCAATACAGACCATGTGGTAGATTATGTAGCGGTAAATAAAGAATTCAAAGATAGGATTCTTGGAATTAATAAATAGTATTTAAACCGTGTAAAGTATTGATTATTAGTATTTTATTATATTATTGATTTAAATAGTTAAGACGTTTCCATAACTTTAAAAATCATACTTCGATTAAATTAATTCTTGGATGATTTTTAATGATTTCCATTATAATTTCAAAGTAGGTTTGACCAGTCCCTTGCTCTAATGCGGTTATCTTTTTTTTAATGAAATCAATATTAAATACAGCAGGTTCTTCGAGTTTCTTTTTATAAAAATTTAATGTAGCTTCTATTCCTAAATCAGATTTATTTTTACTGATATTCTTCCAAATCAAATCAAATTTTTCAACGGACTTTAATGCGCCAAAACCACCATAAAACAAATCGTTTAAAGCATCTAAACTTTCAGAAATTTTCCAGTTTTCAGCGCTCATAAATAACCGATTTATCTCTTTGTAAAAAGAAGGAATATCATGAATTTTGTCCCCATTGATAATAAATTGTTTCGGCATTTATATAGTTTATTGTTATTGGCAACGTTATTTTTTATGATTCAATATTTCCAATAGTTCTTTCAGGTTTTGTCTATTATCCCAAAAAGCTGTGATTATAATTTCTTTGGATTTAACTTTATAATAAATACTGAAATTTCCTACCGAAGTAACTCTTATGTCTTTAAAATCAGTTGCTTTATAAATAAGAGGTTCATCTGCAATTTGCTTTGTTCGATCGGAGACTAGCTTTACTAGTTTTTTTGAATAAGTGTTGGATTTATTTCTCTTAACCCAATATTCTAGAATTCCTACAAACTGAATGTCAGCAGTTCGTGTCCAAATTATATTGCGTTTAGCCATTCTATATTTCTTTTCTCCATTGCTTCCTGAGAAATCAGTTCTCCATTTGTAATATCTTGTTCGCTCATTTCCAAAATTGCTTTTTGTTCTTTAGTCAATTCTATCATTTCTGATTCGCAAGAACTGGAAGCGATTAATTTGTCAAGAGCAACTAAAAAATCTTTATCTTTAATGGATAGTATTTTATCTATCAATCCGTTTCTTATAGTATCTACTGTTGCCATAGTATCATAATTTGTTTTAAATATCCGAAAATTTACATGTTTTTCCTAATGCCATCTATTGTACTTGTTTTCGGTTTGCTACTTGAGAATCTGCGAGGATTTTACGTCGTAAACCGAAGCTAGCAATAAACTATAACCGTATTTATTGAGTAATGTTATTTTTTTATTTGCTCTTTGCCTTTTTCAGTATTCTAAATTACATTCCAATTCTTGATATAGTCTTCTTTAGTTTATTTGTAATAAATTGTTTCGGCATTATTCTAATTTAAATACGTTCTTGCAAGCTTTTTATTTCGTCTCGTAATTTTGCAGCTTCCATAAAATCGAGTTCTTTGGCTGCTTTTTCCATAGATTTACGTTTATCTCGAATAATCTTTTCGATTTTTTCTTTTGGTAAGTAATCTAATTCAGGTTCTGCAGCTTGTCTTGCAGCTTCTTTTTCTAGTTGATAAGTGGAGATTGAGTTTTTTCCTAAGGCACTATCAAGGTTTTTCTTAAGTGCTGTAGGAACAAGATTGTGTTTGGTGTTATAATTTATTTGTTTTTCTCTACGGTAGGTGGTCTCGTCTATAGTTTTTTGCATACTCGTCGTTATTTTATCAGCATACATAATAGCTTTACCATTTAAATTTCGAGCAGCTCTCCCTACTGTTTGCGTTAATGAACGTGCACTACGTAAAAAACCTTCTTTATCAGCATCTAAAATAGCAACAAGAGAAACTTCTGGTAAATCAAGTCCTTCTCTTAAAAGATTTACACCAATAAGGACATCAAAAATTCCCTTTCGTAAATCTTGCATAATTTCTACCCGCTCTAAGGTGTCTACATCACTGTGGATATAACGACAACGAATTTGAATCCGACTTAAATATTTTGTAAGCTCTTCGGCCATTCTTTTGGTAAGAGTCGTAACCAAAATACGTTCATCTTTTTCCACTCGTTGCTGGATTTCTTCTACTAAATCGTCAATCTGATTTTCGCTTGGACGAACTTCAATAACAGGGTCTAATAAGCCTGTTGGCCTAATTACTTGCTCTACATAGACTCCATCGCTTAGTTGCAATTCATAATCTGCTGGCGTTGCGCTAACATATAAAACTTGGTTCTGTAATGCCTCAAATTCTTCAAATTTTAAGGGTCTATTGTCCATTGCTGCGGGTAGCCTAAATCCGTATTCTACTAAGTTTTCTTTCCTACTTCTATCGCCGCCATACATGGCATGTACTTGAGGAATGGTAACATGACTTTCATCTACAACCATTAAGTAATCATCTGGAAAATAATCTAATAGACAGAAAGGGCGAGTTCCTGGTTGTCTTCCATCTAGGTAACGAGAGTAGTTTTCAATACCGCTGCAATACCCTAATTCGCGAATCATTTCTAAGTCAAAATTAGTACGTTCTTCCAAACGTTTTGCTTCCAAAGGTTTCCCTACTTCTTTAAAATAATCCACTTGCTTTACCATATCATCTTGAATTTGATGGATAGCATTTTGTAGCACATCTGGCGAGGTAACAAACATATTTGCAGGGTAGATATTGAGTCGGTCGTATTTTTCTAAAACCTTGTTTGTGTTCGGATCAAAAGCTTCAATTTCTTCAATTTCATCACCAAAAAAATGAATTCTAAAAGCATCATCAGCATAACTAGGATACACATCTACAACATCTCCTTTTACTCTAAAACTTCCATGAGTAAATTCTGCAGTAGTACGTGCGTATAAACTTTGTACTAGTCGGTGTAAAAGTTTAGTACGAGAAATTACTTGATCTCTCTCAATAGAAATTACATTTTTCTGAAATTCAACAGGATTTCCAATACCATACAAGCAAGAAACAGAAGCTACAACCAATACATCTCTTCGTCCAGAAAGTAAGGAAGAAGTAGCGCTTAATCGGAGTTTTTCAATTTCATCATTTATAGATAAATCTTTTTCAATATAGGTTCCAGTTACTGGAATATAGGCTTCGGGCTGATAATAATCATAATAAGAAACAAAATATTCTACCGCATTATCGGGGAAGAATTGTTTGAATTCTGAATATAATTGTGCAGCCAATGTTTTATTGTGCGCTAAAACCAAGGTTGGTTTTTGTACCGTTTCAATAACATTGGCAACCGTAAAAGTTTTTCCAGATCCTGTAACTCCTAAAAGGGTTTGGTATTTTTCTTCGGAATCAATTCCTTCAACCAACTGTTTGATTGCATTTGGTTGATCTCCCGTTGGTTTGTAGTCTGATTTTATAGTGAATCGCATCTTACAAATTTAACAAACAATATGGTAGCATGTTGTTTATGTTTTGTGAAAATTTATTTATAACATCTTGAGGTGTAAGACCGCTTTGCTGAAAGAAAATAGGGTAAAGATTATATGGTAAGAGTTATGAAATTATTTCAGTAAATCTACTTTCTATTTTTAATAGGGAAACATTATACTTTCCTTTATAAACTATTACAGATCTCTATACTTTTAATTCTAATAATAATCTGAAGGATGGATTATGTTTGGTTTTTTAAGCGTAGTTTTCTTGCTTAGGATAATTTATTCATCTTTGTATATAAGTAAGTTTTTTACATGAAAATAAATGGATTTATTTGATGCAACACCTCAAAGTCAACGTAATATTTTAAACAAAGATGGAGAGGTTTATTACTACGGAAAAATATTTAATAATAAAGAGGCGATAGCTTTTTATGAAGAGTTATTCAATAATATCCATTGGAAAAATGATGAAGCTATCATCTTCGGGAAAAGAATAATAACAAAACGAAAAGTAGCTTGGTATGGAGATGAGCCTTTTCAGTATACGTATTCTAAAACAACTAAATCTGCACTTCCGTGGACAAAAGTATTATTAGAATTAAAGAAAAAAACAGAAGAAGTTACGGGAGAGACTTTTAACTCTTGCTTACTAAATTTGTATCATGATGGGAGTGAAGGAATGGCTTGGCATAGTGATGGAGAAACAGCACTTAAAACAAATGGAGCGATTGGTTCCTTGAGTTTTGGAGCGGTAAGGAAATTTTCTTTTAAACATAAATCAACCAAAGAAAAAATAGATATAATTCTTGAAAATGGGAGTCTTTTAGAAATGAAAGGACTTACACAAACGCATTGGTTACACCGACTCCCACCTACCAAACAGACTTTAAAGCCTAGAATTAATCTTACTTTTAGAACTATTGAGTGTTAATTTTTAGAGGTTCAAAGGTTCAAAGTTGAAAAATGTGTCAATTTGAAGATTTGGAAATGTGAGTAAAAAGGTCGGAAGACCGAAGACCGAAGACGGGAGTGTTCAGCTGGCAGTTACAGTATGCAGTTTTTCAGTTTATGGTTAACTACAAATTCGAAAAGAGTTAGAATGCAAAATCTATATTCTCTTCTCTCTATTCTTGTCATTTTTTTTGCTTTTTTTCTTGTCTCTTGTCTCCTTTTTTGCTTCCGACTTCCGTCTTCCGACTTCTTTCAATAAGCAGCAGTTTTTTAGTTTATGGTTAACTACAAATTCGAAAAAGAGTTAGATGCAAAATCTATATTCTCTTCTCTCTATTCTTGTCTTTTTTTGCATTTTTTCTTGTCTCTTGATTCCTGACTCTTGATTGAAAATGTACGCCTACTGAACTGAACACTGCATTTCTTGTCTCTTGTCTCTTGTCTCCTTTTTTGCTTCCAGCTTCACAAACTTTCTTACATTTAACAAATAACCATCAACTATCAACCGAAATATAACTTTATAAGAAATTCTTTATTCTTTCCTAACAAAATGTATATTTGCCACCAATCTTTAACGATTGCGTAAATGGAGTGTATTAGTGTTTTCGATATGTTGAAAATAGGCGTGGGACCATCGAGTTCTCATACCTTAGGCCCGTGGAGAGCTGGAGAGCGTTGGATAGCTGAATTAAAAGAAGAAGGCTTGTTTGAGCAAGTAACTTCTATTAAGGTTCATGTTTACGGTTCTCTTTCTTTAACAGGAAAAGGTCATGCTACAGACTTGGCTATTTTACTTGGCCTCTCTGGAGCCGATCCAGAATATATTCCTATTGATACTATTGATGGGATTGTAAATACTATTAAAACGGAACATATCATCAATTTTAATGGGGAGAGACAATTAGATTTTAATTTTAAAGAAGGAATTGTTTTTCATAGAGATTTTTTACCATTTCATGCAAACGGACTCACATTTGAAGCAAGACTAGATTCTGGCGCTACATCTTCAGAAACGTATTATTCTATTGGAGGAGGTTTTGTAGTAAAAGAAGAGCTTATTCATGCGAAGGAGAATTTAAAAACTCTTAAAACCTTTCCTTTTCCAACCCAAAAAGGAACGGAATTGTTGGATTATTGTCACCAAGAAAACGCAAGCATTTCTGAAATTGTTTTAGAAAACGAACGATCCTTACGTTCTGAGGAAGAAATAGATAGAGAATTGCACCGTATTTGGGATACCATGCTTGAGTGTATGTATACGGGTTGCCATACAGAAGGAAATTTACCTGGAGGCTTAAATGTAAGACGAAGAGCTTTTGATACCCATAAAAAATTGATAGGAGAGATAAAGTATAATTCGCCTCAAGAATGGTTGGAAGCTATTAGACTAACAGAAGTAAAATTTAGGCAAATCCTAAAATGGGTGAGTTGTTTTGCTATTGCTGTAAATGAGGTGAATGCTGCTTTAGGAAGAGTTGTTACAGCACCTACTAATGGAAGTGCTGGTGTAATCCCTTCTGTTTTAATGTATTATATGGTAATTGAAAATCATGATGCTGGATTTGATGAAATCAAGAAATTCCTTTTAGTGGCTGGAGAGATTGGAAGTATTTTCAAAAAAGGAGCTACTATATCAGCAGCTATGGGTGGTTGCCAAGCAGAGATTGGAGTTTCTTCGGCTATGGCTGCTGGAGCACTTACGGAACTTTTAGGAGGAACTCCAGAGCAAGTTTTAATAGCTGCTGAAATAGCAATGGAGCATCATTTAGGGCTTACGTGTGATCCTATTGGGGGGCTTGTGCAAATACCTTGTATTGAACGGAATTCTATGGGGGCTATAAAAGCAATTAATGCGGCAGAATTAGCTTTGGAAACCGACCCGAAAAACACAAAAGTTCCTTTGGATAAAGTGGTAAATACCATGTGGGAAACAGCAAAAGATATGAATTCTAAATATAAAGAAACCTCTGAAGGAGGATTGGCTGTTGGAGTAAATTTAAGCGACTGCTAGATTTTAATCTTACCTTTTTAAGGTAAAATGTCCTTTAAAATCGCGACCATCATCTAATTTTACCCTAAACCAATAATCGGATGCTGGTAGTGGAATCCCGTTAAAAGTTCCATCCCAGCCTCTGCTTAAAGGGTTGAGTTGCTTTACTAGTTTTCCGTATTTGTCGAATATAAAAACATAAGACCCCGATTGGGTTGAACTATTAATTCCGCTGATTCTCCAGTAATCATTATGGTTGTCGTTGTTTGGAGTGAAAAATTTATCGTAACCAATTATAGAAATCGTTTTAGAAACAGTTCCGCAGCCATTTTTATCACGCACATAAATAGTAGCAAAACCTTTTGGAACGTTTTCAAAAACATTACTTGTTTGGTATGGGCCTACAATATCTTCAATAGCATATAAATAGTCTCCTTTTCCTTCTACAAAAACCGTAACTCTATTATTTTCATAAATATCTTCTACTTCTGGATCAGGAGTAAAAGTGGCAATATTAGAGGTGTTGATTGTAAATGTTTTAAAGTTGGAACATTCATTTTGAATAACTCCCGCAGCATCACTATATATATTCTTCAAAATAAGTTTGTAATTCCCTGGAGAAGTAATGGTGACATTTCGACTAGTACCAACGGTAGTTTCGTTTCCAGTATCATCAATCTTTACCCATTTATATTCATCAAAACCAGATTCTGCTGTAATAAAAGCTTCAGGATCATTCAGACATATTAGCGGTAGCGGATTAGGAAGATTAACGATAGGCTTTTTATTAACTACTAAATCAAATTGTTTTACATCTTGGCATTCATTATTTTTTTCAATACGTGCATAAATTGTTTTACTTGCAGTTGTAATCTGGTCGCTAGTAATTTTATTGAGCTCTAAAGAAGCATCATTTAAAGAATTATATAAAGCAATATCTAAATTTTTAAAGTGGGTATCTTTAATATATTTTAAGTCGAAAGTTCCCTCTGGAGTGATGCTACTCTCATTGTTTGCACATACGTAAAATGGACCTATTTTATCAAGACCGGCAAGTGTTGGATTAACTTTTAACTTAATTTCTCCTTCAGCTTCACAACCATTTTTATTTATAACTTTTACATAGATAGTCTCCCCGTCTTTTGCTGTAAAGTTCTCAGGATTTATAATAGAACCCCCCGAATTTCTGTCAGCTATAGATTTGTAATAAAACATTGAATAATCAGGATTGTTATTTATCCCTTGAGCTTCAGCTTGTGTTAAATTAAAGGATGTGGTTTTATCGGTAGAATTGTTATCGAGATCGCATTGTACTAATGTGTTGTTGTTGAAAATTGGCTCTTTGTAAGCTGAAATTTTAAAATCTGTAATGTCAAAACATCCATTAGGGTTAGTAACTCTACTGTAAATTGTTTTTTCTTCTTCTGAAATATTTTGAGTATTTGGAATAGGATTTATATTATCAGAAGCATCGTTTAATGAAGCAAAAAAATCTACAGTATTATTACTATCAGAATTAATTTGATTTTTATAGGTGTTTAAATCAAAATCAAACTTTCCGTCAATGGTACATTCTTTTTTATTTAAAATTTTATTAGCAGTAGGAGCCGGAGGGAAGGGAGATTTTCCAGTGGTAGCACTTCCAGTCCATTGAAGATCGAATCCACCATCTCCGATGGGTCTATCTATAACAATAAAATAGGAGTCTCCAACAGCTACATTTAACCATTTAACAAATCCATTGCCACTTTCTCCAGGTCCTTCAGAAGCGTCGGACTCTGAGCCATTCATTCCTGTTGAATTACTTGTTTGCCCTGCTGCTAATGGATTTGTGGTAGAACAACGAATTGCTTGCCCAATATTTCCGCAAGTAGCACTTGGACCATATACAAAAAAATCATAATCAACTTCAAGTTTGCTACTAGAAGGTGTTAAAGTAAATCCTAATGTACCTGCTTGGATAATAGATATTTTTAACCAAACACTGTTGTGTTCTTCACTATTACATGAGTTTGTAGTATTTATTTCTTGTATTCCACTTCCATTAGCATTGGAAGTGAAAATACCTCCTCCGCAAACTGTTATTGCATTAACACAATCGTTAGGGAGCTTATTTACTGTCTGTGCACTAATAAAGTCAATCAGAAAAAACAGAAAAAGTATAAATAGGTATTTTTTGGGGGCTAGCATTTAGGGTTGGTTTATAAATCTCGCTTTTTTAACAGGGCATAAGATAAATAAATAAACAGATAAGTCCATAATAGCACAATAAGTATTTCATACCAATGCACACCATAGTCTTTAATGTATGATTCTCCAATTTGATTAGCTACAGATTGTACAGCATTTAGTCTGCTAAAAGGTTCTTTTATTAAGTTGCTCATAGCGCTTAATGGTAAAAATTGTGAAATGCTATTGGCAATATTTCCATCGGTTTGCCAGCGTACAAGTCCGTAAAAAATACCTTCAAATACTTGCCATAGAATTAAAAAACCAAGAGCAAAAGCAGATCTTTTTACAAAGATCCCTAAGAACAAACAAAAAGAGAAAAAACCTAAGAGTTTTACAAAAAAGGCGATTAGGTATTCCAAATCAGAAAAAATAATGCTGAATTCATTATAATCAGAATAAAACAATCCTAAAACTAAAGAAACTACAAAGATAAAAACCGTAGAGATTACTGAAAAAACTACAACTGTAAGAAATTTAGAAAGGATAAATTCTTTTTTACTAAGACCGTCAATTAGGTTTTGTTTAATAGTTTTATTACTGTATTCGTTGGACATCATCGATACAATTACGATGGCTAGAAACAGTTTAAAAAATGCAGCTATGTAAGTATTGAAATGCCATATGTAAGGAAAGTTAAAAATTCCTTGATCGGCTAGTTGGAAATGAACTTCTCCTATATCAAAATTTATAGTAGCAAAAAGCGCTATAAAGGTGAGAAGGATAAAATATGCGATGATTAAAATTCTGCTTGCGCGATTATTCCACAATTTTATAAATTCTATTTGGAGTAGTCGTTTCATTTTTTAGTTTTTTATATCCTAATTAGTAGTAGGTTTTTGGTTTATGTTTTAAAACTTCTGAGCTGTTCTGAGTATTTAGAAGAGCTTAGGCAGAGATGCTTTTTTAGTTGCTTTGGTTTTTTGTAAGCGCTAAAAATTGTTCTTCTAAACTTTCTTTTCTTTTAACCAAATGAGAAAGAATAATCCCATTTTTAAATAGAAATTCGTTAAAAGTGGTAGCATCCATCGGTTCATTTAAAAATGCGGTAATAAGTCCGTTTTCATTTTTTATAGAACCAAAAGCAGGATTATTATGGAGTAAATCTATTAGCGCCTTTTCATTCCCTGCTTTTAACTCAAAGAATCCGTGACTAGCAATCATTTCATCTACACGGCCGCTATAAAGTTTAACCCCTTTTCTAAGAATGATTACATGGGAACATACTTTTTCTACTTCATCTAACAAATGCGAAGCTAAAAGGATGGTAGTTCCTGTAGAAGCAATTTTCTTTATAATTTCTCTAATTTGGTGAATCCCTTGCGGGTCAAGTCCGTTTGTTGGTTCGTCGAGAATTAAAATTTCAGGATCGTTTAACAAGGCAGAAGCAATAGCAAGACGTTGTTTCATCCCTAAAGAATAGGTTCTAAAGTTACTGTCCTTTCGATCCAAAAGACCAACCAATTCCAACTTTTCTTCAATTTTAGAATCTGGAACATCTTTTATTTTGCAGACTAATTTTAAATTTTGGACAGCCGTCATATATGGATAAAAGTTTGGTCGCTCTATAATGGCGCCTACTTTTTTCAATGCTTGGTGGGTTGAGGTATTACCATCAAACCAAAAGAAATCTCCATTTGTTTTGTTAACTACATTGAGCACAATCCCAAGTGTAGTAGACTTTCCGCTCCCATTAGGGCCTAAAATTCCGTATACATTTCCTTTTTCAATAGTAAAAGAAAGGTCGTTTACTGCAGTTAAAAAATTAAACTTTTTAGTGAGATTTTTTACGGTGAGAATAGTTTCCAAATTTTTCTTTTTTCGAGTTGATTCTATTAACTTGACGAATTCTATATAGAATTGTTACAATAATATAGATTAAATTTGATTAAATAATAAGAAAAAGTATATGAGCGAGAAATTAATGTCGAAAAAAAAACCGTCGTATCCCGTAAACGAGCGTTTTTTAATGTATTTGGAAAGGTATAATAGAACTACCAAAATTCCAATATCTTATGATGATTTATTACGTTTTTCGGGTTCGGTAGTGGTTTATGATGAAGATGATAACGACACCCTATGGATTCGTGTATATTATTCTGAATTTGAACGACCAGAAATAGATTATCATTTAAAGCAAGTGTACACTCTTATTTTTTCTGATGGAAATGAAGATACTTTTCAGTATTTAAATATAGACGCAATTGATTTTTGTACGTTTGGAAATTCGCAGCCTTTTCGTATAAAAGTGAGGAATGTTTTAAATGATAACTATACATACATTTATGTTAAAAAAGCAGATGCTTCGCGTATTTATGGCTTAGAATTAGAGCATATATTGTCTCCTAATCGGATGAATTTTGCGGTGTATCACGATACTTTAATTGAAGAACATATTTCTGGAATTCCTGGAGATGAGTTTATAAAAAGTGCTTTGCCTAGTTGTACCGATATTCAGAAAAGTCAGATTGCAAAAGAGTTTGTTAAGTTTAATGAGCGCTGTATGATTCGTTTATTAGGAGATATGCGTTCTTATAACTACGTAATTATTCCTGTACACGATTTTGACAATGTAATTTTTAAAATTCGAGCTATTGATTTTGACCAACAATCTTATGAGGGGAATTTTAAGGTTTACAAACCTCAGTTTTTCAAAGAAAATAATAAAATGGTGCAAATGGTTCAGGAGAGGTTAAAGCCAGCGTCTATTGAGCAATATAAAAAAGAAGAACGCTCCCTGTTGGCTAAGCGAATTCTAACTTCAAAAAAGCGCTTAAAAGCCTTATTGAGATGTATGATAAACGACCATATTACAACTCCTGAAAATTTAGAAGAGCTAAAAGAAGAACTTTATAATTATACCCTGGATGTGAAGTTTAAACGCTGTCGTTCTATGGGGCAAGTTGTGAGAGTGGCTTTGGAATTTGTTAGAAGAAATTATGAAGATGTAAGTATGAAAAGATTATTGCACGGGAGCTAAACTAAATTTTTATGGGGTTATTTAATCCCTCATTGAGGGTCTAATTCCCCAACGCTCTGCGTCGAAATGGATTAAAATATTTTTCCTTTGAATACCTCGTAGGCTTGCCTCGAGGCAGTTGATTAGTTAATTAAAAAAAAGCCTGGCGGAGCCACCACCAGGCTTCGTAACCCTAGGGTTACAACTTAGAACGAGTAAACGGCTACTTTTAAATTTCTTTTATCCTCATTTTTGAGGTATTATTCTTTGTTTTCTGTGTATGTAATGACATTGTTTAGGGTTCATTTTATATAGAATTCAAAGAATGGTTTGTTGGTTAATTAAAAAGCATATACCGCCGCTACTAAAAAGGATGCTAGGCTTCCTGTAGGATTGTCATCTCCGTCTAAAAAGATGTCCTCAGAAGCGCTATCAAATCTTAATTCTGGTTTTATAGTTAAATCACTAATTTTATAGTTTCCTGTTAATGTAAATTCAAATACATCAGCATCACTATCTGGTGCTAAGCCAAATACTCCAACACCACCATCAAATTCTTTAAAATATTCTCCACGAAGTCCGACAGAGAATTTTTCTGATGTTGCATATTGAGGGTATAGTGCAAAACCATAGAATCCAGAACCATCGGTAGTGTTGTAAGTAGTGTTTATTCCTAAGTAAAAAGCGTCAGATAAATCAAATCCACCTGTATAATCTACTTGAAAAGTTTCTCCTGGTAAACCTGTTTGAGCCCCGTAAATAAAGTTTAAATACTGACCTTTATATCCTAATTGAGCTCCAGCTGTATAGCTTCCGTCAAGATTTATTTCTGTAAAGTCTGTACTGTTCATAACAGCCAACATTAAAGAAAAATCATCAGAAAGTGTAAAATCTGCTTTTATTCCAGTGTGAGAGAATGGTCCGTAAGAGAACATATAAGAAGTAGAGTAATTAAAGTTACCTACAGGAGAAATAACTTCATATCCTAAAAAGGTGTTGAAGTTCCCCATTGTCAATCTTACTTTTTCGCTTACATTCCAGTATACATATAATTGATTTACAATATTTGCAGAACCAGTAGATAAGAAAACAGCATCTTCTCCACGAGGTCCGAAAACTAAATCGGCTACAAAACCTACTTTTTCCCCTTCATAAGAAGCTATAAGGTTTGCCATACCTAGTGCAAATCCACTTCTATTAGCAAAAGAAGTAGGAGGGGTGTTAAACATTCCGTCTCCATCTGCCTCATTAGTTCCGGTTAAATTTGTTTTCCAGTAAACGTCTGCAGATCCACTAAAATTAAATTTTTTATCTTCTTGAGCAAAAGTGCTTAAACTAGCTAATGAAACCGCTAGGAAAAATATATTTTTTACGACATTTGTAAGTGTAATCGCTTTCATAATATTAAAAGTTAATTTGTTGTTTGGTTTATTAATGAATTGGTCAGATAATTAGAATATTAATTTTTACAAAAGTGGGTTACCGAACGGAGCGTACCGCCAAATACCGCTCCGTTCTTTTTTACCCTTTAAAATAAAAACTAACTAACTAACGATCTATAGTGAAGTCTGGATAAGCTGCACCATCATGTTCGTGCATATCCAATCCTTCTATTTCTTCTTCTTTTGTAACTCTTAATCCCAATGTTTTTTTCAGGATAAATAATACAATGAACGATGTAACTAATGCCCATACACCGATTCCTACAACTCCAATAGCTTGAATTCCAAGTTGACTAAATCCTCCTCCGTAAAGAAGTCCTCCATCAGTAGCAAAAACACCAACTAATAAAGTTCCTAAAGCTCCACAAACTCCATGTACAGAAATTGCTCCAACAGGATCATCAATTTTTAGAGTTTTGTCGATAAATTCAATAGAGAATACCACTGTTAATCCAGAAAGGATTCCTATAATGGCTGCACCTCCAGGGCTTACAGCAGCACATCCAGCAGTAATTCCAACTAAACCAGCCAAAGCACCGTTAAGAGTCATAGATACTTCTGGTTTTCCGTAGCGTATCCATGTAAGCGCTAAAGCAGTTACTGCACCAGCAGCTGCGGCAAGGTTTGTAGTAATAATAATACCAGCAGCGTTGAAAGAGCTTTCTCCGCTAATTGCTAGCTCAGATCCAGCATTAAAACCGAACCATCCTAACCAAAGGATAAATACTCCTAATGCTCCAAACATCATGTTGTGTCCTGGGATAGCATTCGATTTTCCTTCTGTGTATTTCCCTATTCTTGGACCTACTAAAATTGCTCCAACTAATGCAGCCCATCCTCCAACGGAGTGTACTACTGTAGAACCTGCAAAGTCTATAAATCCAAGTTTTGTTAACCATCCGTCACCTTGCCATACCCAGTGGCCAGATATTGGATAGATTAATGTTGTCATAATTAGCGAAAAAATAACATAGGTAGTAAACTTTGTTCTTTCTGCTACGGCTCCAGAAACTATGGTAGCTGCTGTTGCGCAAAATACTGTTTGAAAGAATAAGTTGTGCATGTCTTCTCGCACATTGTAAAATAATGAAGGAGTACCAATAAAACTACTGATAGATTCTCCATACATTAATGTGTAACCAATAAACCAAAAAGCTAAAGAACCTACAGCGAGATCCACAAAGTTTTTCATTACTATATTGATTACATTTTTAGATCTTGTGAAACCAGATTCTACAAGTGTAAAACCTGCTTGCATAAAAAACACGAGAATCCCCGCGATCATTATCCACATTATATCTAGAACTGCGTTCACTTCTATAACGTTTGTTTCCATAAAAAGTTTTTTTAAATTAGTTTAGTTGGTTTACTTTAATGATTCTTTGCCTTTTTCCCTCGTTCTAATTCGGTAGGCTTCTTCTACAGGAGATACTATTATTTTACCGTCACCAACATTTCCTGAATATGCTGATTTAAGGATGGCTTCAATCGTACGTTCAGCAAATTCATCTGAAACAATGATTGACAAATACCGTCTTTGGATATCGGCAGTACTGTAACTTACACCACGATACACATGGCCTTTTTTCTCGTTACCTACTCCCGTAACATCCCAGTAACTAAAAAAGTTTACTTCTACTTGATGTAACGCATCTCGTACGTCATCAAATTTTGATTTACGAATAATGGCTTCAATTTTCTTCATATTTAAATGATTTGTTTGCTTAAAACTATGTTAAATAATTGTTACCAGAAAAAAAATAGGGGGGTAGTTGGTAATTTTTATTAAATTATTAAAATATACCCCTTTAAAATTAGGGGTAAGTATTTAAAATGTATATTTTTTAAATATCAAAGGATGAAAATTATAATGTAGGAAGAGATTTTTTATATAAGAATATCATGACAGGTTAATTCAAATTGAATAGTTTTTTATTTAAAGTTTTAAGCTGATGTGTATAGGTTGAGAAATCCTTTTAAAAGCAAAAGCTGCCTAAAATGTTTTATAAGGAAGAATTAAGTAATAGAAAAGTGCTACACTTTTGTGTATGAACTATAAATTATAAAGAAAATCTCTGTAGGAGTTAACTTATATGAATTTGACTAAGAAAATACCTATAAACACAGCTATTATTCCTGTAACAAATGTAATTGTAGTATATAAAAGAAAATTAAGAAAATCTCCAGATTTTAAGAACACATGATTTTCATATGCAAATGTGGAGAAAGTGGTAAGACCTCCGCAAAATCCAGTAGTAATAAATAAAAGTTGATTGTTGTTAAGCGATTCATGTTTTACTGCAAATCCTAAAATAACTCCTATAAATAGGCTACCTATAATGTTTGCTGCAAAGGTATCATACGGAATTCCTGTTTCAGACGAATTTAGAAATTTACTAATTAAATAGCGGAGGGAACTCCCTAAGCCACCACCAATAAAAACTAAAATCAACTGTTTCATTTCAAACTATTTTTTAGTTCTCAATAGTATCAGGATAAATTTCTACTTTTTCTTTAATTGGGATGTATATTTCAGAAATTAACGCTGCTGGGTTTGCTGTTTCGTCTTCTGTAACAACGTAACTCTCAAAAGAATCCCTTTGAGGATCTACTTCGAAATTATTATTTTTAATAGCTTCTCTTGTTTTACTCCAAGCTTCATTCATATTAATATAATCCCCTTTCATTACAGTTTTAAAATAACTTCCAGAGGGAATAAAACCGCAAAGAATTGTACTGCCAACTGGAGTAATTACTTTTTCTTTAATAGGAACACCTGCAGAAAAAATAACAGAATTGTTTAAAGTGTCCGTTTGTTGATATAGAGTAAACTCATCTCCAGAAGGGTGTAAATAGTTTTGTTCCATAAAGGCTTCAATTTCTTGAAACATCTTTTCAGAGGCTATATTCGTTTCATTTATTCTTGCACTTGTGGTTTGATATAAATAATAACCTCCTCCATATTCGGTTTTACCAATAGTAGAAATGGTGTATTTTTTCATATCGGCTGTAATAGCACTGTCTAGTTTAATAAGACCGTTGGCAAAGTCTGTTTCAAATTTGTGCTCCATACTATTCTGAAACAAAATCATAAACTTATCAGTGAAGCTGAGTTTTCCTTCAATTCCAGAAGTTACTAATACTCCATTTTTACTAGAGGTCTCAACAAACGACCAAAAACGATGCGCAATAGTCTCTTTTGGTTTGATAAAATCTAAACGTTGACGGATGGAATCTTTAGAAATATAGGTTGTAGTAATGGTGCCTTTACCTAAAATATTGCTATTCCATTTAAAAGAAGCATTTTTTCCTTCCGTTGTAGCGCCATAATCAATTACCATCTGCGGATCATGGTCAAACCAAACAGACCATTTATTCCATTCCTTCAAGTTATTTACATACTCGTAAATTACTGGTTTTGGAGCATTAATTATTCGGGTTTTAACTATTTTGTAATCATCGGGTTGGATGGCTACATAGATAGATAAACCAATTGCTACAATTAAAAATAAGAATATAAGGTATTTTAAAATTCTCATAGGAATGCTTTATGTAAAATAAACCTAAGATACAAAAAATGTACATTCGTATTAAGAATATTTAAACACAATGAATGTAAATAATAGAAAATGGTTTATATGGCTTCTTTCAAAACTACGTCATATTCTTTGTTAGCAACTTCTTTTTTAGCAGTTACATCTTTATACTGCTGATTGTAAATAGCAGTTGTTTTTGTAGTTGCTTTTGGAAGTTTGTTAACGCTGAATAATAATAACACCACATTAATTATTAACAGACTAAATAAGATTGTAAAGAAAATCATCATTGCTTAAGTTGATTGCTTTAGAGCAAATTTAAGAAAAATATAAGATAAATTCTCATATTGTGTTGAAAAATTAACGTAATGTAGTCAAATATGAGGTTATTGTCTATTTAAGGTTAGTTTTTTGTTAAAAACTTAATAATTATTAGGCTAGTTAAGAAAATGATAAAGCCAATAAGAACCCAAATTGTACCTTTATATTGTTTTTTATGAGTTTTATTATCTTTTTTATAGCTAATAATCATTATTATTATAAAAGCAATTGCAAATAAGCCTGCAAAAACTAATTGACCGTTACTGAACATATTATTTTTTATTTTTAGCAAAATTAGTCAAATTAGCTATTAACTCATCATGACTTTTTGTGTTTGAACAAAAATTATAAAATTAGAGGATAAAAAGACTATTTCGTAGCAGATAAAAAAAGTTAAGATGGGTTCTATATCAAAAGCTATCTATAAATTACTTTCATAATATAAAAAACAAAATATTTTAGATGAAAAATAAATTAAAATCCGTTGAAGAATTTCATAACGCATTTGGATTGGGAGTGGCTAACTTTCCAATAGCAAAATTAGAAGCCTCTAAAATTGTTTTAAGACACAATTTAATGGCTGAGGAAAATGATGAATACTTAGAAGCCGCAACAAATAATGATATAGTGGAGGTTGCAGATGCACTAGGAGATATGCTTTATATACTATGTGGAACTATTCTGGAACATGGGATGCAACACATTATTGAAGATGTTTTTAATGAAATACAGTTGAGTAATATGAGTAAATTAGGAGCAGATGGAAAACCAATTTATAGAGAAGATGGAAAGGTATTAAAAGGCCCTAATTATTTTAAACCAGATATTAAAAAAATAATAAATAAATAAGGGCTACTTCATAATCGAGATTTGATTATTCTATTGGCTGTTCTAAGTTTATAGCAGGTTTTGTAAAATAAATTTCTTTTTTATTTCTTTCGAGAGCTTGTTTTGGGCTGATGTACTATAAAAAAGGAGGCTGTTTAAAAATTAATTTTTAAACAGCCTCCAACTAAGTATGATAATTTTATGCTTATACTTTTACTCGCCAACCAAACTTATCTTCAGAAATATTATATTGAATATCCATGATAGCTTGTTTGATTTTAGAAGCAAAGGAATTTTCTATTTTTGGAAGTTCCCAAGTGTCTCCTTTAAATCCAAAACCAGCAATAGGGTTTATAACAGCAGCAGTTCCACTTCCAAAAATTTCTTTTAAAGAACCATTGTTTGCTGCTTCAATTACTTCGGTAACTTTTATAGGTCTTATATCTACATCTATATCCAAGTCTTTAGCCATTGCTATCACACTTTTTCTAGTCACTCCATCCAAAATTCGGTCGCTAATTGGGCAAGTAATTAATTTGTCTCCAATTCTAAAAAAGATGTTCATGGTTCCAGCTTCCTCTAAATACTCATGTGTATTAGCATCGGTCCATATAATTTGCTGAAAACCTTCTTTATTTGCAATACTTGTTGGGTAAAACTGACCAGCATAATTCCCAGCAGCTTTTGCAAATCCAAAACCTCCGCTAGCTGCTCTACTATAATGGTCTGCTATTTTAACACGAACTTCTCCACCATAATACGATTGTGCAGGCGAACAAATAATCATGAATTTATATTTATTGGCAGGAGATGCTGAAACTCCAGATTCTGTAGCAATTACAAAAGGGCGGATATATAAGCTATTGCCAAACCCTTTTTTAATCCAATCTTTTTCAAGTTTTAATAAGGTATTAAGTCCTTCAAAGAAAAAATCTTCAGGAAACTCTGGCATTGCTAATCTAGCCGCAGATTTATTGATACGCTCAAAATTTTCTTTTGGTCTAAACAACCAAATATCATCTTGCTCATCTTTATATGCTTTCATCCCTTCAAAAACTGCTTGCCCGTAATGAAATACACGTGCAGAAGGATCTAGAGATATTTTTTGATATGGAGTAATTTGTGGCTCTTGCCATGCTCCATTTTCATAATCACAGACAAACATATGATCTGTAAAAACATTTCCAAACGCTAAGTTGCTAAAATCTACTTCGTTTATTTTTGAAGTACTAGCTTTTTCAATTTTGATATTCGTAATAGTTTCCTTGCTCATAACTCAACTTTAATCCCCTTTTTGGGTGAAACCCTTAAGATTTTTGCTTCTTAAGATTAATTTTATTGTTCTAAAAACCTTACAGGTTATTGCGTTTTGCTAAATTAGAAAATATTCTAGCAAAAATCAGATTATTTAATACAAAAATAAGTTATTTTGTAGACAGTTTTTGCTCAATAATCTAGAATTAATGTTTCTATACTTAGTAGGAATGTTATAATTTTTCTTTTTTTGAGACAATTTAATCTTACTCCAAGAGAGTGTATTAAATACTATAAGATATGAAAATTAAATTTTTAGCCATAGGAATTGGACTCATACTGTGTTCTTGTAATGCAAAAAGTGAGCATCAGAAAAAAGAAATAGCAGCTAATTATAATATATATGGAGATACAATTTCCGTAGAAAAAATAATTTCTGCTGAGAAAACTCAAGCCGAATATCAGAACTTAAAAGTAGGAGATACATCTGTAATAACATTTAAGGCTAAAGTTACTGATGTATGTAAAGCCAAAGGATGTTGGATGAAACTAGATTTAGAAAATGGAGAAGAAGCAATGGTAAAATTTAAGGATTATAGTTTTTTTGTTCCTAAAGATATTACTGGAAAAGAAGTGGTTTTGAGCGGTAAGGCATATGTAGATATGATGTCTGTAGAAGATCAAAAACACTATGCAGAAGATGGAGGAGCTACCGAAAGTGAAATAGAAAAAATAACCACTCCTTCTAAAACGTATTCTTTTGAAGCTAATGGGGTATTGCTAAAAAAATAGTTTTGAAGAGAGAAATAATACAAACTTCAGATGGTTCTTCTACAATTTATATTAAAGATTTAGATGAGCATTACCATTCTAAACATGGAGCTATTCAAGAGGCCTACCATGTGTTTCTTAAGAGTGGTTTTTTTCCTTTTCTGAAAAATAATAAAATAGAGGAGCTTTCTATTTTGGAAATTGGATTTGGAACTGGTTTGAATGCTTTTATAACCTTTATTGAAGCAGAGAATTTGGAGGTGAAAGTTAAGTATGATGGTGTAGAAGCCTATCCTGTTTCTATGGAAGAGGTAAAGTTGCTAAATTATGTAGAAGAGTTAAAAGTTTTAGATAAGCAAAGTATTTTCTTGAAGATGCATGAATCTGAGTGGGAGACTTATCAATTTATTTCTGAAAATTTTCAGCTTAAAAAAAGAAAACAGTTTTTTGATGAGATTGAAAATATAAACACTTTTAATCTGATTTATTTTGATGCTTTTGGGGCTAGAGTCCAACCAGAACTCTGGGAAGTTTCTATCTTTCAGAAAATGTACAATGCTTTAAAGGCTAATGGGGTGTTGGTAACTTATGCAGCTAAAGGCAGTGTAAGAAGAGCCATGCAAGAAGTGGGGTTTGAAGTAGAAAGATTGCCAGGACCTCCAGGAAAGCGAGAAATGTTAAGAGCTGTTAAAAAAGGATAGGAATTTTCTTCAATAACGTTAAATACTTGTAATTAGATTGTTAAAGCTAAATTAATGCTTCTCATTAAGAGAAATTAAATCCCTATTTTTAGACAATAAAATTTAATTATGAAGATTTTAATTGCAGGAGCTACTGGTTTGATTGGGGAGGAGATTGTGAGAATATGTCACAACAGGAATTATACTGTACATTATTTATCTACAAGTAAAGAAAAAATTGAAGATCAAAATAACTACAAAGGTTTTTATTGGAATCCAGCTAAAGGAAAAATAGACTTAGCATGTTTTAAAGATGTTGATGCTGTTATAAATTTATCTGGTGTAAGTATTTCCAAACGCTGGAATAAAATAAATAAGAAGAAAATTCTTAACAGTCGCGTAAAGTCTCTTCAATTACTAGATGATTCCATTTCAAAAGTAAACCATTCTATACAATCTTTTGTATCTGCTTCCGCAATTGGAATTTATCCTAATTCCTACACAAATTATTATTTGGAGGACAATACAGGGGTAGATAACTCTTTTCTTGGTCATGTTGTAGAAAAATGGGAAAGTGAAGCTGATAAATTAAAAAAGCATGAGTTTTCTGTAGCAAAAATAAGGACTGGTTTGGTATTATCTTCTCACGGAGGAGCGTTGCCTAAAATGGCAAAACCAATTCGTTATTATGGCGGTACAGTTTTTGGCAATGGGGAGCAGTGGCAAAGTTGGGTACATATTACCGACATAGCAAAAATATACTTGCATGTAATAGAAAATCAGTTAGAAGGAGTTTTTAATGGGGTAGCACCAAACCCTGTAACGAATAATAAATTAACACATGAAATAGCAGACGTTTATAGAAAACCTATTATTTTACCAAATATCCCTATGGGGGTTATGAAATTTATTTTAGGTGATATGGCGTACCTTTTATATGCTAGTCAGCGTGTGAGTTCTAAAAAAATAGAGGCTTCTGGATACAATTTTTCGTATTCTAACATCTCTTTAGCATTAAAAGATGTTTTAAACGAAAAAAGCCAATTCCATGAAGAATTGGCCTAAATAATTATTAAAATTTGTAGTGAATTAAGCTTTATTTGCTTTTACTGTTACAGTTAATTCAATCTCATCATTTACAAATTTGTCTCCTAAATTATCAAAAACAGATTTAGAACCGTAATTTACATTCCATTCTGTTCTGTCAATAGTAAACGTTTCACTAGTTACTGTTACAGAATCTCCATTTTCAGTAACACTTATAGGGAAAGAGATGTTCTTTTTAGTTCCTTTAATTGCTAAATTTCCTTGTAGGTAAGTTTTACCTTCTTTAGTTTCAGTTCCAGTTACTTCAAAATAAGCAGTTGGATGTTCTTTTGTGTTAAAGAAATGATCTTCTTTTCCTTCAACAGTTCCTTTTAAATGCGCTTCTAAATTTGCTTTTTGGTCGCCTTCAAGGTCTGTTACGGTAATAGAGTTCATGTCGATTAAAAAGTTTCCACTGTCTACTTTTCCATCTTTTAAAGAAACAACTCCAGATTCAATTGCAATTGTACCAGTGTGCTCTCCTGTTGGTTTAGCACCTTTCCAGTTAATTGTACTTTCTGCAGGAACCGCTTTATACTTAACGGCAGCAGCAGTTACTTCTTTAGCAGCTTCTGCTTCTCCTGTAGTAGTTTCGTTCTTTTTTTCATTTTTACATGCAGTAAAAACTGTTAAACATGCAATCAATGAAAGCGATAAAATATTCTTTTTCATTTTGATTAATTTTTAGTGATTAGTGCTCAAAAATAGTAATAGCGATTTACATCTCTATTAAAATTATAATAATTTTTTTTGGTGACATTTTGACATTTTAAAATAAATGGCAATACTTTTGCCTCCCTATAGGAACTTAAAAGAAACAACGCAATACGATTCTTAATTGAACGTGCAAAATATAAATGACAGGTTTATTGTCATAAAAAATGAAATTTATGTCAAAGAAAGAGGAAGAAATAAATAAAGAGTTTGCTGCTGAAGAGAATACAGCGGTTGAGCAAGAAGTAGAGCAAACCACGGAAGCGGTTGAAGAAATAAGTGAAGAGGAGAAGTTAAGAGAAGAATTAGCTTCTGAAAAAGATAAGTTTTTAAGACTTTTTGCTGAATTTGAAAATTATAAAAGAAGAACTTCCAAAGAGCGTGTGGAGCTTTTTAAAACGGCAGGGCAAGATATTATGGTTTCTATGCTTCCTGTTTTAGATGATTTTGATCGTGCTTTAAATGAAATTTCTAAAACCGAGGATAAAGAACTTCTAAAAGGAGTAGAACTTATTAGTAATAAGCTTAGAAATACTTTAAATGCTAAAGGTTTAGAGCAAGTAGAAACAAAAACTGGAGATGTTTTTAATGCAGATTTGCATGAAGCTATTACACAAATTCCTGCACCTACAGACGACTTAAAAGGAAAATTGGTTGATGTAATAGAAAAAGGATACAAACTTGGAGATAAAGTAATTCGTCATCCAAAAGTTATTGTAGGGCAATAGAAAAGACGTTTTGTCATAAAATTTTTTGACTTTCAATTGAATAGAACTTTTATAAAATATTTATATAAATCGAAAGGAAAAGCCTTTCTAAGATAGTTACATGAAGGAAGATTATTACGAAATATTAGGAATAGATAAAAGTGCATCGGCTGCAGAAATAAAAAAAGCATATCGTAAGAAAGCTATACAACATCACCCTGACAAAAATCCTGGGGATACGAAAGCTGAGGAGATGTTTAAAAAAGCTGCAGAAGCGTATGAAGTTTTAAGCGATCCAAATAAGAAACAGCGTTACGACCAATATGGGCATGCTGCTTTTGATGGAGCTGGAGGCTTTGGTGGCGGTAGCGGACATATGAATATGGACGATATCTTTAGTCAGTTCGGAGATATATTCGGAGGAGCCTTTGGCGGTGGCGGCGGATTCAGCGGTTTTGGTGGATTTGGCGGCGGCGGACGAGCTAGAGTTAAAGGCTCTAATCTCCGTATTCGTGTAAAGCTTACATTGGAAGAAATTGCCAATGGAGTGGAGAAGAAAGTAAAAGTAAGAAGAAAAATACAAGCTGACGATGTAACCTATAAAACATGTCCTACCTGTAATGGTACTGGACAAATGATGCGAGTTACCAATACTATCTTAGGTAGAATGCAAACTGCTACAACTTGTAATTCTTGTGGTGGAGCTGGGGAGGTTATAGACAAACGTTCTTCAGAAGCAGACGGACAAGGACTTGTAGTTAAAGAAGAAACGGTTTCTATTAAAATTCCTGCTGGAGTAGTGGAAGGAATGCAGCTTAAAGTTACTGGTAAAGGAAATGAAGCTCCAGGAAGTAATGGAATTTCAGGAGATTTATTGGTGGCTATTGAGGAGCAAGAACACAATACATTAAAAAGAGAAGGAGATAATCTTCACTTTGATTTATATGTAAGTATTGCAGAAGCTGTTTTAGGAACTTCAAAAGAAATAGATACCGTAACCGGAAAGGTTCGGATTAAATTGGAAGAAGGAATTCAATCTGGAAAAATTCTTCGCCTTAAAGGAAAAGGAATTCCAAGTATTAATGGGTACGGACAAGGAGACCTTTTAGTACATATTAATGTTTGGACTCCAAAAACATTGAATAAAGAACAACGCGATTTCTTCGAAAGAATGGTAGGAGATGATAATTTTTCTCCAAATCCAGAGAAGAACGATAAATCGTTTTTTGAAAAAGTAAAAGATATGTTTTCATAATTTAACTTTTGTGTTATACAAAAAAATATATCTTTGTAATAACACTGGTTCTAACCTAGTGTTAATTTTTTCTTTTTCATAGCAATTTTTTCCCATCCTTGATTTTTTTTAAGGGTGGGTTTTTATTTTTTATAAATAGAGGTATTATCTTTTATAGTACTTTATTAACCAATATATTTGAAAAAATCAATTTGAATATGGCGAATTTGTTAGTCGCTCAGAATGTTTCCAAAAGTTTTGGAGATTATACGGCACTAAATAATGTTTCTTTGGAAATTCCAGAAGGAACTATTTTCGGACTCCTAGGGCCAAACGGAGCTGGTAAAACTACTTTTATACGTATTATTAATCAAATTACATATCCAGATACTGGAAAAGTAATCTTTAATGGTGAAGATTTAAAATCGGAACACGTTCAAATGATTGGTTACTTACCAGAAGAACGCGGACTTTACAAAAGTATGAAAGTGGGAGAGCAAGCTTTATATTTAGCTCAATTGAAAGGCATGAGTAAAAGTGAAGCTCAAAAGAAACTAAAATATTGGTTCGAACGTCTAGAAATTGGCGACTGGTGGAATAAAAAAGTGCAGGAGCTTTCTAAAGGAATGGCACAAAAAATCCAATTTGTAGTTACCGTTCTTCATGAGCCTAAACTCTTAATTTTTGATGAGCCTTTTAGTGGATTTGATCCTATAAATGCTAATTTGATTAAAGATGAAATCCTTCGCCTAAAAGAAAATGGTTCTACAGTTATTTTTTCTACACACCGAATGGAGTCTGTAGAGGAGCTGTGCGATCATATTGCGTTGATTAATAAGTCCAATAAAATATTAGACGGGAAACTTATCGACATAAAAAGAGATTTTAGAAATGGTACGTACGAAGTGGGAATAGAAACAGCTAATCCAGATGTTTTAAAAAAGGAATTGGCGACTAAGTTTACTGTAACAAAAGCTCAATTTCGCTCTTTAGGAGACGAGTTAAAACTTAGAATTCAACTTCAAGAAGGTCATACTGCAAACGACCTCTTAATGTATCTTACTACTCAAGGATTGGTAACCCATTTTGTGGAGGTAATTCCTACAGCTAATGAAATTTTTATTGAAACGGTAAAACGTAATTAAATGGACAAATTATTACTTATAATAAAGCGTGAATATATGGCCAAAGTTAGGAACAAATCTTTTATTGTTCTTACAGTTTTGAGTCCTATTATAATTGTAGCCATGATTGCTTTGGTTGTTTATTTAGCTAAAGTTAATAGTGAAGAGAAAAGAATTGTAGCGGTTCTCGATGAAAGTCCGTTTTTTAGTCACCAATTTACAGAAGGAACCGAAGCTTCTTATATAGATTTCTCCAATATCTCTTTAGAAAAAGCTATTGATTCTGTTCATGCTGCAGGATATTATGGATTGATACATATTCCAGAGGGAGATAAAATTGATATAGTTGCTGATAAAATTCAGTTTTATACAAAAGAATCGCCAAGTATGGATATTCTAGGGAGTATAGAAGGAAAAATAGAACATAAAGTTAGAGAGTTTAAATTACAAGCATTGCATATTTCTCCTGAAGTGATGAATGAATTGGAGAGTAATTACGAAATGAGAATTGTAAACTTTAGTGGAGAGAAAAATGTAAAGGGTATTAGTGAATTAAAAGCCTTTATTGGTGGAGGATTTGGGTATTTAATAATGATGTTTATTATTATTTACGGAGCTTTTGTAATGCGAAGCGTTATTGAAGAAAAAACCACTAGAATTATAGAAGTTATTATCTCCTCTGTACGTCCGTTTCAATTAATGTTGGGTAAAATATTAGGAACTTCTTTAGCTGGAATTACTCAATTTGTTATATGGATAATTTCTGCGGGACTATTAACATACGGAGTTTTGTCGGTTATGGGGATTGAAGTAGATGCCTTTCATAATCAAGCAAATATTTCTCCCGAAGCTATGGAGACTTTTAATACAACTGCTTCTCAAGATACAATTCAATTATATGTAAATGAATTGGTTAAAATTCCATGGGGAACATTAATTATATGTTTTTTGCTATATTTCTCTTTAGGCTATTTAATTTACAGTTCTATTTATGCAGCTATTGGAGCAGCAGTAGATAATGAAACAGATACACAGCAGTTTATGTTTCCTGTAATTACACCACTAATGTTAGGTATTTATGTTGGATTTTTCTCTGTATTTGAGAATCCACATGGGCCAATTGCAGTGGCATTTTCCTTATTTCCGCTTACCTCACCAATTGTTATGATGATGCGTTTACCAAGTGGAGTAGGAGGTGCTGGAGTTCCTTGGTGGCAACTTATAACATCGATTATATTTTTGATTATGACTTTTTTATTCATAGTGTGGATAGCAGCAAAAATATATAGAGTAGGGATTTTAATGTACGGAAAGAAGCCTAGCTATAAAGAAATTTACAAATGGTTAAAATATAAATAGATAATATTCTATATTGCAATTTATTATTTAAAACAAATTGCAAATGAGAGAATTTATTGAAAATTTAATAAATGGTTTAAAGTCTTTTTTTACTTATCCCTTATACAAAGGAGAGAAAGCTTTTATAACCATAGGGACATTATTAGTTATTATTTTTAGCTGTGTTTTAGCATATTATATTCTAAAACTTATTAGAAGGTTTGTTACCGCAAAACTTCCTTTGGAAGATAAACGAAAGTTTGTAAGTGTTTTTAAGTTTGCTAATTATATAGTTTACATTTTAGTTATTATAGCAGTAATGAGTACTTCTGGTATTGATTTAACTGTTTTATTAACGGCCTCTGCAGCTTTATTTGTAGGTTTAGGGTTTGCCCTTCAGTATTTATTTCAGGATATAATTTCTGGGATTCTTATTATTTTAGACCAATCACTTCATATAGGCGATGTTATAGAAATTAATGGAAAAGTAGGAAAGGTAATAGATATCAGACTCCGAACCACTAGAGCTATAACTCGCGATGATAAAATTGTTATTATTCCAAACCATATTTTTTTAGTTCAAGTGGTTTATAACTATACTCAAAATCATAAAATAACAAGAGAGACTGTTACGGTTGGGGTAGCTTATGGAAGCGATACAAAACTTGTAGAAAAGTTGCTTTTAAAAAGCGCTGATGAACAAAAAGGAGTTTTAAAAAATCCAAAACCAAATGTTATTTTTAAAGACTTTGGAGATTCTTCTTTAGTTTTTGACCTTAACCTCTTTTTAAACGATAGTTTTTCTGAACCACGTATTAAAAGTGAAGTACGTTTTAGAATTGATAGTTTATTTAGAGAAAATAGTATTAGTATTCCATTCCCACAAAGAGATATCCATATTATTAATAAATAATGTCCGAGTAAAAATATAAGACCGCTTCGCTAAAAAAAGAGTAAAGATTAAATTTTAACTACCATAAAATAAGTAGTTTAAAGAAAAAACATTACTAAAACCCTCTTTTTATTTATTTTTATTAATAGCAAGGGGTCTATTTTTGAAAACATCATTTGAATCTTAATATAAGTGGAGTTCAATAATTATTAATAAATAAACAATATTATAATGCTTACATTTTTTTAATGCGCATTTATTGTTTTATTTTTATTCTGTAAGGTGTTGTATTTAAATGAATCTTTATTTAGTGTATAAATACCTTTTGAGTAAAAATATAAATGTTCTTCTTTGCTGAAGGATAAAAAAAACATAAAATGGCAAAAATTCTTGTTATTGAAGACGAAGCGGCTATCCGCCGAGTGCTTATAAAAATACTTTCTGAAGAAAATAAAGCATATGAACTTGAAGAAGCTAGCGATGGGTTAGAAGGTATTGAGTTGATTAAAAAAAATGAGTACGATTTAGTGCTTTGCGATATAAAAATGCCAAAAATGGATGGTGTTGAAGTATTGCAGGCGGGAAAAAAAATAAAACCAGAATTACCTTTTGTTATGATTTCTGGACATGGAGATATAGATACCGCTGTAAATACAATGAGAATGGGGGCTTATGATTATATCTCAAAACCACCAGATTTAAATCGCTTACTAAATACCGTTAGAAATGCCTTTGATAAGCAGCAATTGGTAGTAGAAAATAAATTGCTTAAAAAGAAAGTAGGAAAAAATTATGAAATGATTGGCGAGAGTAAGAACATCTCAATGATTAAAGAAATGATAGAGAAAGTGGCTCCTACAGATGCCCGTGTAATGATTACAGGTCCCAATGGAACAGGAAAAGAATTGGTTGCGCACTGGCTTCATCAAAAAAGCGAGCGTTCTAAAGGACCTATGGTAGAGGTAAATTGTGCTGCAATCCCTTCTGAACTTATAGAAAGTGAATTATTTGGACATATAAAGGGAGCGTTTACTTCTGCAGTTAAAGATAGAGCAGGAAAGTTTGAAGCAGCAAATGGAGGAACTATTTTTTTAGATGAAATAGGAGATATGAGTCTCTCAGCTCAAGCTAAAGTATTACGTGCTTTGCAAGAAAATAAGATATCTAGAGTAGGAAGCGATAAAGATATAAAAGTAGATGTAAGGGTAGTAGCAGCTACTAATAAAGATTTGAAAAAGGAGATTGAAGACGGAAAGTTTAGAGAAGATCTTTACCATCGTTTGGCAGTTATTTTAATAGATGTTCCGCCACTCAACGACCGTCGTGAGGATATCCCACTACTAATAGAACATTTTGCTAATAAAATAGCAACAGAGCAAGGAAATGCTCAAAAAGCATTTTCTAAAGACGCCATTAAACTACTCCAGGAGTATGATTGGACTGGAAATATTAGAGAGTTAAGAAATGTGGTAGAACGCTTAATTATTTTAGGAGGAAAAGAAGTTACAAAAGGAGATGTAGAACTTTTTGCAAGTAAATAATCTGCAAATAAAAATTTTAAAAAAGTCCAGTTACAATTTGTAGCTGGACTTTTTTTATGCTCAATAAAGTTATTAAAACTTATGGTTTCATCATGGAAGGTTTCCCTTGTAATTGTGCCGCTGCATCAACTGTAAAAGTTCCATTAGTAACAATTTCTTCTCCATTTTTTAGACCGCTTATAACGGTATAAGAGGTTCCATTATTTGCTCCAATTTCAATTTCTCGCATTTCAAAAATTGGAGTTTCTCCAGCTTGTTTTACATATACTACAGATCGTTTTCCTGTCCACATTACCGAAGTAGTAGGGATATTTAATTGGGAGCCGATAGTTTTGTCTGTATTTGCTATCTCGCCTTCTACAAACATTCCTGGTTTAAGTAGATTATCTTTATTATTTAATACAGTTCGAATTTCAACAGTACGAGTTTCTGTATTTAATATAGGATCTATATATGTTATGTTTTCTGTAAGGATTTTATTTGGATAAGAATTGGAGGTAATATTAATTTCTTGCCCTACTTTTAGTATCGGAATTTGTTTTTCATAAGCATCAAATACAGCCCAAACAGTTTGTAGATCGGCAGTTTGGAATATAGGTTTTCCATCCATCATATGTCCGCCTTCAGAAACATCTAAACTTGTTACAACCCCAGATATATGCGCATAGATTGTAAATCTTGATTTAGCTTTTCCAGAATTTATAATATCGTTGATTTCTTTTTCTGGAATCATCCAATTCATAAACTTATTCTTTACAGCTTCATATAACTTTGGTTGCGAGTTTTGCATTTTAGAAGCAGTAATTAGTTCTTGTTGAGCACTTACCAATTCTGGAGAATATACCACAGCAATAGGCTGCCCTTTTTGTACAGTTTCTCCTAACGACTTTATATAAAGTTTTTCAATCCTTCCGTTAAAGTGCGCCGATTGCGTATAAGTTTTATCTTCGTTAGGTTTGATTTTTCCTGAAAGTTTTACTACTGAATTCCCTACAGTTGAATTCCCTACAATACTTGTTTGAATGTTTGCCAATGCCATGGCATTTTCAGTCATTTTAAACTGATTAGTGTCTGTAGAATCATTCTCTCCTGATGCTGGAATTAGTTCCATCCCGCAAATGGGACAGTCGCCCGGTTCGTTTTTAAGTATCTGCGGATGCATGGAGCATGTCCATAACTCATCTGCAGTTGCGTGGGTATGTTTATTATCATCCTCAGAAGTTGATGTTGTTGAGCTTCCGAAGAAAAGATATCCTAATCCTAAGCCAACCAGCGCTGCAATTATGACGTATATATTATTTTTTTTCATATTAGTATAGATTCATTTTTTACTTTAAGGGTCAAAGGGTCAAAGGGTCAAAGGGTCAAAGGGTCAAAGGGTCAAAGGGTCAAAGTTATAAATTTGCTAATTTGAAAATGAGTAAATTAAAGTACATATTTCAAATCTTCAAATCTTTCAATCATTCAATCTTTTAATCTTCTAACTTCTTTCCTTTAACTCATTAACTTTTTACTTTTTCACTTTACAAACTTTACAAACTTTACAAACTTTACAATCATTCAATCATTCAATCATTCAATCTTTCAATCTTTCAATCTTTCAATCATTCAATCTTTACAATCTTCCAATCTTCCAATCTTCCAATCTTCCAATCTTCAGGCTCTCAACTAACATCAGCACTTCTTAGCCTTAAAGCATTTGCTATAACCGACACAGAACTAAAACTCACTGCTAAAGCGGCAATCATTGGAGATAACAATAAACCGAATACTGGAAATAAAACCCCAGCAGCAATTGGAATTCCAATGGTGTTGTAAATAAGAGCAAAAAATAAATTCTGACGTATGTTTTTCATGACTTTGTGGCTCAATATTCTTGCCTTTACAATTCCATGTAAATCGCCTTTTACAAGTGTTATGGAGGCACTCTCTATGGCAACATCGGTACCTGTTCCCATAGCAATTCCTACATTACTTTGTGCTAAGGCAGGGGCATCGTTTATACCATCTCCAGCCATCGCAACAATTTTTCCTTTGCTTTGTAAATGTTTTACCTCTTCCTGTTTGTTTTCTGGAAGCATTTGTGCTTTATAATCGGTTAAATTGAGTTCTTCTGCTACAGCTTTTGCGGTATTATTATTATCGCCAGTAAGCATAATTACTGCAATTCCACTTTTTTGAAGCTCTTGAATTGCTTTTTTACTAGTTTCTTTAATCTTATCGGCAATTACCACAAAACCAATTACTTTTTTATCAATGGCTAAATAAGAAACTGTTTTTCCTTGCTTTTGGTAGGTAGTTGCTTCATTTTTAACTTCTTCCGTTAGGGAGGTGTCAATACTTTCCATAAGTTTATTGTTTCCTAAACTTATTTTTTTACCATCTATAGTTGCTTCAACACCTTTTCCAGTAACAGCATTAAAATTATGAGCATTTTCAGGTTTTATACCTTTTTCTTTTCCGTATTTTAGGGTTGCTTCTGCTAATGTATGTTCACTATTATTGTTTACCGAGATGATATATTTTAAAGCCTCATCCTCTGTAGTTCCATCATCTAAAACAACTATTTTTTCTACTGTAGGTTTTCCTTCGGTAATAGTTCCAGTTTTATCAATAATTAAGGTGTCAACTTTTGCCATAGTCTCTAAGGCTTCAGCACTTTTAATCAATACCCCAGATTGCGCACCTTTACCTACTCCTACCATAACAGACATTGGAGTTGCTAAACCTAATGCACACGGACAAGCAATAATTAATACTGCAATAGCATTTATTAAAGCATAAACATACGCTGGTGCAGGTCCCAAAATGGCCCAAACAATGAAAGTAATGACAGCAATTCCAACTACAATGGGAACAAAATAAGAGGATATTTTGTCGGCTAATTTCTGAATAGGAGCTTTACTACGACTCGCATTATTAACCATGGTTATGATTTGAGAAAGCAAGGTTTCATTGCCAACTTTCTCGGCTTTCATCAAAAAGGATTGATTTCCATTAATGGTTCCGCTGTTAACCAAATCGCCTTCTGTTTTTGAAACAGGAATAGGTTCTCCTGTAATCATGGATTCATCAATACTTGTTTCTCCTTCTGTAATTATTCCATCAACTGGAATTTTATCTCCTGGTTTTACCCGTAAAACATCGTCTAAAACAATTTTATCAATAGCAATTTCCTCTTCCTTTCCATCTTTTACTCGAATTGCTTTATTGGGAGCTAACTTTAATAATTCTTTCACTGCAGAATTTGTTTTACTGTGCGCGCGAGCCTCCAATAATTGTCCGAATAATACTAAAGTTAAAATAACGGTGGCCGATTCAAAATAGACATGGACAATTCCACTTTCAGTTTTAAATTGTGGAGGAAAAAAATCTGGAAATAACAATCCAATAATACTAAACAACCAAGCTACTCCCGCTCCAATACCAATGAGTGTAAACATGTTTAAGTTCCATGTTTTTACAGATTTATAAGCGCGTTCAAAGAACATCCAAGTAGCCCAAAATACTACAGGAATAGAAAGTGCAAATTGGACCCAATTCCAATATTTAAGAGACATCATATTATATAGCGGATTGTTGGAGAGCATTTCCGACATTGCAATTAGAAAAATGGGAAGTGTAAATCCGAGTGCTATCCAAAATTTTCGTTTTAGAGATAGGTAGTTTTTCTCTTCTGAAGATAAATCGGGAGTTTTAGGAACTAAATCCATGCCACAAATAGGGCAGTCTCCTGGCTCATCTTTTTCAACCTCAGGATGCATAGGGCAGGTATAAGTAGTATTTTGTGAAGTATTTATACTTTGCTCTTCTACTAAATCCATCCCGCAAACAGGGCAGTCTCCTGGTTTATTGTAAGTTTTATCCCCTTCGCAATGCATCGGACAATAAAAAATACCCGTCCCTTGTCCTTTTTCTACCTTTTTTTGAGAATGAGAACTACAGCAGGATCTTTTTTCTTCTGTAGTAATGCTATAACTTCCACCATCTTTTTTAAGTGCCTCCTGAAACTCTTCAATAGGAATATGAGATTGCATTTCTATTTCTGCAGTTGCATTTTCTAAATCCACATATGCTCCATCAACTCCTTTTACAGAAGCTAATGTTTTTTCAACGTGGTTTTTACAACCATTGCAACTCATTCCTTGTATGTTATATGTATGTTTCATTTTAAACCATTTTTATGATATAAAATTAAGCTTAACTTAAAAAAGCACTTATTATAATTATGGGAGATATTTATATTATTTGGTCAAAAGGCTTTCTTTCCCAGTTTTTTATATTTTTATAGTCGCTCATAGACATTCCAGTTATTGTTTTAAATTGCTGTGCTAAATGGCTACTGTTTTTATAACCTAAACTGTAAGCAATTTCCGAGAAGTTAAGGTTTCCCATTTGTATGAATTCCTTGGCTTTTTCAACTTTTAGATTGATAAAATATTTTTCAATAGTAATACCTTCTTTTTTACTGAATAATTTACTCAAACTAGAATATTCCCTTCCAATTTTTTGGGTTAAATAAGAAGATAAACTTTCATCATTAGATTTATCTAAGAGTAAGATCAATGCTATTTTTATCTCTTCAAGAATGAGTTCATTATCGTCTAAAATAACTTCAAATCCATTGGTATCTACAATTTTTTTAATGGTAGAAAGACTTATTTCTGAGTTTATTTTGAAGGTTACTTTCCCCAATTCTACATTGATAATTTCAACACCAATAGCTTCCAGCTCTTGTTTAAGAACGGTTTTGCATCGGTTACATACCATGTTTTTTATGTGAATGGTTTTTGTCATTTCAAAATATTATAGATTTTTAATCCTTCATAGAGGGTTTAATTATTCATTTAGACTCACGACTATGGCAAGTGCGGGATTTTAAAAATACTTTCCTTTTCGTATAGCAATTAGTTTATTTTTATGTAATTACTATTTTTTAGCACGGTAGTTTGTATTTGATATAGTTGATGTTTGCATAGTTTTTTCACTTCAAATTACATCTTAATCAGTTGTATTTTCATAAATCTTCCCATCTTTCATTATAAATTCAACATTTTCTATTGTAGAAATAAAATCATTAATAATGTCTCCTTTTACAGCTATAATATCCGCATTAGCTTGAGGATTTATATAGCCAATGTCATTCTCTTTATTTAAATGAAAAGCAGAAATGTATGTACTAGATTGTAATATATCTAATGGTTTCATTCCAGCTTCGAAATAATACCGAAACATATCAGTAGACGATTCTCCTCTAGATACTTTTATATCTGTATAATTATCAGACCCTGCTACTATTGGGACTCCCTTATCAATAGCCTTTTTTAGCCTATCCTTCATTTTGTTTAGATACGTATCAATCCACTCAGTTTCATTCGCATTATAACCAGCAAGTTTAACATAAGTATTCATATAATCTTTACTGTTTTCTGTTGGCACCATATAAACTTGTTTTTCTGCCATTTTAGTTAATGTGCTATCAGCTAGATTGAACCCATGCTCAATACCATCAACACCCGCCTCGACTGCATTCCACGCAGATTGGTTTGTAACACAATGAGCTGTTACCTTTAAATTATATGAGTGTGCTGTTTGAACAATAGCTTTTATTTCATCTGTTGTTAAAAATGTTTTATTTGGAAGATTATCGGCACATATTTTAATTAAATCAACATTTTGATTCACATGTTCACGGACAGCATTTCTTGCATCTACAGGACTAGATATTATTCGATATTCTAAATCGATTATATTTTGGTGTTCAGGTAGTACATTATAAATTTGTCCACCATTTGCGGCCAAAATAGGTCCAGTAGCAAAAATACGTGGGCCTTCAACTGTTCCTTCGTTAATGGCATCACGAAGGGCTACGTCAAGATATAATCCTGAATTTCCTAAATCTTTAATACTCGTTATTCCTTGGTCTAAATAGCTTCTAGCTCTTTTAGAACCCCGAAGTACTCTTAACGCATCACTTTCCATAGTTAGAGATTGTATGCTATGTTCTGAAAAATCTTCGTTGGCATCTTGAGAAAAAAGGACATGTGTATGTGCATCAATTAACCCCGGAAGAACAGTATACCCAGTTAAATCAATGGCTTGGCTATTTTTAGGTAAAGATTCAAATTCACTGACTGATATAATTTTTGTTCCTCGAATATGTATAAGCTTGTTCTTTACCAACTTATTTTCTTTACTATCATATAATAAGCCAGCCTTGATGTAAATACTATTTTCCTGCCCTATTAATTGCTCTTCTGAGGAAATAAGAATTATAATTAATAAAATAAGATTTCTAAACATGCGTTTGTATTTTTTGAATGTATGCAACAAGAAAGTTAAGACCCGTTGTGCATTTAGGCAATATTGATTTTTAGGTTATTGATATTTCTGTTGAATTCAAATATGTTTATATATTGAATGACCGTCATAGCCGTAATCTTAGATAATATTCTGTTTTTGAATCCCTCAAAAGATTTAGCATAATTCCTTCGAATCATAAATTGGTCGCAAAGTTGAGAAAACAATGTTTCAATACGCTTTCTGGATTTCTTAAAAACGTACGGCTGCTCCCTATAGTTATGCTGGTTTGTTCTCATAGGGGTTTCAAGTCTAATATTATGATATTCAAATAAATTCAATTGATATTCAGCCGACAAATACCCTTTATCACCAAGTAATATGCAATCACTTAATTGATGCTTTATATCCTTTAAATAATTAATATCGTGCACAGAGGCTGGACTAATATCCATACTTTCGATAACACCCTGAGCAGAACAGACAGCATGTAATTTATATCCATAATAATGGCTTGATTGACTTGCACAATATCCTTTTTCGGGCAGACTGTAGTTTTGTTCTTTACATATCTTACTTCTAGCGCTTCTTGATAATTTACAGACCTCTAACGGCATACTGTCAACAATATAACAATGCTCAGATTTATTCAACTTTCTCACTAATGCCTTGCGAAGTGATTCTCTAAAAGAAAACAACTTACGCTTTCTTCTATTGTAGACACTGCGCTCTATTTTGCTGGATAGACCAGCAGGTAACATTCGAAAAAGCTGGCATTCACTATCAACACTCATATATTCTGATGTTAAATCAATAGCTATAAGCTCTTTATCTCTTAATTTAGGTTTACGGATTTGATGTAAATAATCCATTTTACAATCCAATTCTTTTAAAACCTTGAGGATTTTGTCGTAATTTGCTTGAAAGTTGTGCATATAAATTATAGTGTGGTTACTACAATTTACTGCATTTTAGCAGTTTGCACAACTTTTTCTAAATGCACAACGGGTAAAGTTAAGTTATTTTTTTAACTACCTCGTGTGTTTATTCCGAGGTAGTTAATTGTATTTTAAAAAAAGCTTACGCTCTAAATAAATTATTTTATCATTAATGTCCGATTAAAAATACAAGACTGCTTCGCTGTAAGAGAAAAGAACAAAGACTAAATCTTAACTATTACAAAGTGAGTAGTTTAAAAAAATAATATTAATAAACTCCTCTTTTTATTCATTTTTCTTAATAGCAAGGGGGCTATTTTAAAACCTCTATTAACCCTTGATATATGTGGAATGCAATAAACGCTGTCTGCTTTTATCGGACAACAATATTATTTAATCACTTCTTTAACAGTACCACATTTCAGCATTTTTTCTCCAAAATATGGATTGCTAACAGCTTCTTCTTTTGAAAACCAATAGCCCCCTGCATTATTAAAAGCCATTGGGCAGTATTGTTTATATATTTCTCCATTTTCAAGATTCGATTCTATAAACGGTTGAATGGCATTAGTAAGCTCAGAAAATGCTTGACGTTGCTCTTCAAGATTTTCACTTACAGCAATTTTTTTACTGAGATTTGAAATATCTATATAATTATTGCTGATGGTTTCCGAGAGCATTTTACCTCCTTTTTTAGCCTCACTTACATTGCCATTAGTAAGTGCCGTTTTGATGTGGGTATAATGTTGAAAAGCTTTGTCTGCTAAATCATTTTTAAAAGCAATAGCAACTGTCTTTGTTTCAGACGATTTAGAATTGGAATCTTTACATGAAATAACAAATATTCCAATAGCTACTAAAATTCCGATTTGTGGTATAATTCTCATTTTTTTCATGATATAATATTTAATTGTTTGTAATATAATTAATTAGTGCGCTTTGCAAATAGTAGTTTTTAATGGCTTCTATTTCATTGAGTTGAATGTTAAGTTGTAATTCTAAAATATCTAATAAATCATTAAAATTTATGGTTTCAGTTTCATAATTCTTTATCAGAATTTCTTCAGCATTTACTGCTTGTTCCATATTTTTTTGCTGTGTTTCATAGCTAATTCTAGCATTAGTTCTGTTTTTTGAAGCTATTTCTAAATACGTAGTAAGCTGGTTTATTTTTAATGCTTTTTGCATTTCAATTTCTTCTTGTTGTAATTTGTTCTGAAGGGTTTTAGAACGAATACTCTTATTAAAGATAGGAACAGAAATGGAAACCATAGGCATAAAAATATCTTTTCCATTATCGAGAACATCCATATCTGTACGTTCAGAAACATTAATGTAATCCAGTCCAATTCCTAAATTAGGACCATTACTTTTTTGGTTGAGTAGCTCTGCTTGGGTGACCGAATTATACAAAGCGTCATATTTTAAGAGCTCTGGATGAAGTTGTAGATTATCTATTTCTATTTCTTCTGTCTGCGTTGGAATTTCCAAGGCGGAGATTACCGCCACATTATTTTCTTTATCCTGATTTAGAAGTAAGTTGAAGGCTACTAATTCCCCTAAATATTCCTGCTCAAAAACTCTTCTCTTTTCATCTAATTCATTTTCCCGAATTTGTAGCTGCAATACTTTTACTGCAGAAGTTTTTCCTACTTCAACTCCTGTTAAAGCAATTTGTTCGTAATGTTTTAATAAGTCTATTTGTTCTTTTAAAACCTCTTGCTTGGCTTGTAATGCATATAATTTATAATAAGATTCTGTTACAGTTAGCATTAATTTTCGTTTAGCAATAGTAATTTCAGTATACGAAGCATCTGCTAGAGAACTACTATAATTTTCTCGAGCAGTAATTGTTCCAAACCAAGGGAGCATTTGCTTTACCGATAATTTAAAGCGTTGAGGGCCTGTTCTTGTTTCTGGTTCACTTACAAAATAGCCTGCGCCAAATTCTGTATTTGCAAGTGTAACCGATTCATTAGTTTTTTCCTCAGCAATCTGATGTTTTAACTCAAAAGATTGAATTTCAGGATTGTTTTTTAAAGCCACTTCGATATAATCGTTTAGACTTTGCGCATAACTTACACTTGTTATAACAAGCAATCCAATTGTTATGATGTATTTTATATGTATCATTAGTAACTTGTTGTAGTTAAAAAAGTTAAAAGTGAAATAGTTAAAAACGTTAAACTGTTTTGTATGTTTTTCATGCTCAATAACTTTTAAAATTCTTAATTCTTAATTCTTAATTCTTAATTCTTAATTCTTAATTCTTAATTCTTAATTCTTAATTCTTAATTCTTAATTCTTAATTCTTAATTCTTAATTCTTAATTCTTAATTCTTAATTCTTAATTCTTAATTCTTAATTCTTGATTCTTAATTCTTGATTCTTGATTCAAAATTCATAGTTTATAATTCTTTTTCCTTTTTCCATCCAAATAAAACAGGCACAACAAATAGCGTAATTAATGCAATGAGCATGCCTCCAAAACTAGGAATAGCCATAGGAATCATAATATCGCTTCCTCTTCCAGACGAAGTTAAAACAGGTAGCAATGCCAAAAGGGTAGTAGCGGTAGTCATTAAACAAGGTCGAATACGTTTTTCTCCTGCTTGAATAACAGCACTTCTAACTTCTTTTACTGTTGTTGGTTGTTCTCGTTTAAAAGTTTGTGTTAAATAGGTGGCCATAACTACCCCATCGTCGGTTGCAATGCCAAACAGCGCTATGAATCCAACCCAAACGGCTACGCTTAAATTTATAGGATGCATTTGAAAGAGCTCTCTAAGGTTTTCTCCAAAGAAAGAAAAGTTCATAAACCACGACTGCCCATAGAGCCAAATTAGTATGAAACCACCGCCAAAAGCTACTGCAATTCCGCTAAAAACCATAAAAGATGTAGTAGCCGATTTAAACTGAAAATATAAAATTAAAAAGATGATGATTAAAACTAATGGAACAACAAAAGATAAAGTTTTCTCAGCTCTAAGCTGGTTTTCATAAGTTCCTGTAAATTTATAGCTAATCCCTTCTGGTACTTTTAACTCGCCCGATTCAATATGTTTTAAAATGCTTTGTTGCGCATTTTCAACTACATTAACTTCAGCAAAATTTTCCATTTTATCAAATAAAACATAGCCAACTAAAAAGGAATCTTCGCTTTTAATTACTTGCGGTCCTCTTTCAAATCTAATGCTTGCCAATTCGTTTAATGGAACAGGGTTTTCATTTGCTACTGGAACATATATTTTTTCTAAATCGGCTGTACTAGCTCGCAATTCTCTTGGGTAACGTACGCGGATATTATACCGCGCTCTACCTTCCACGGTTTTACTTAACACTTTTCCACCAATAGCTACCTCAAGAATTTCTTGTACTTTTTCAATAGAAATACCATATCTGACCAGCTTTTCTCTATCAATATCTATTAATAAATATGGTTTTCCAATAATTCTATCTGCAAATACAGCTTCTTTTTTAACACCTTTAGTATTTTTTAAAATCTCTTCTAGCTGTACTCCAAATGCTTCTATGGTTTTTAAATCATTTCCTTTTACTTTTATCCCCATTGGTGCTCGCATTCCTGTTTGTAACATAACTAAACGCGTTTCTATGGGTTGTAATTTTGGTGCAGAAGTAATCCCTGGAAGCTTTGTAGCTTCTACAATTTCAGTCCAAATATCGTCTGGAGAATTGATATGGTGACGCCAATTTCTAAAATATGCTCCTTCATCATCAACAATTAAATTGTCTGAAGTTATATTTAATTTTTCTGATGAATGGTTTCCATCTTTTGTAAATTTTCCATTTTTAAGCTCAAATAAACCTTCACTATTTACTTTAAAACGTTGAGGCTTTCCGCTCTCGTTCAATATATATTCTGATTTATACTGAATAATATTTTCGTACATGGAAAGTGGAGCAGGATCAATAGCAGAGTTTGTTCGTCCTGCCTTTCCAACTACTGTTTCGATTTCTGGAATATTTGCAACAGCCATATCGAGCTGTTGTAACACTCGTTTATTTTCTTCAACGCCAGCATGAGGAAGGGAAGTTGGCATTAGTAAGAAGGTTCCTTCATTTAAGGAAGGCATAAACTCTTTTCCAGTATTCAGCATGATACTAACTCCTAATACAATTATTAAGGTAGGAAGGGAAAGAAAAAGAATTCTATTTTCCATTGCCCAAGTAAGAATTCGAGTATAATAGTTACTGAAAATTTTGAAAACTCCTAGTAGTCCAAAACAAATTAAGGCTACAAAAACAAAGTTTAAAATCCAATTTTCTTGAAACCCTAAGGGTCGCCAATAAGAGGCCAAAAGAGCTGTGATAGTGAATATGATAATTCCCAGTTGCCACCATTTGGTATGTTCTTTTTTAACTTTTTCTTTGATGGTTAGAATAGATAGGATACCAAAAGCAACAAGTGCTAGTCCAATAAAATATCCATAGAAAATAGCAACCCCTCCTATTAAAATACTGAAGATATGAATTAGGAAAGAACTCTTCTTTTTCCAAGCTCTTTTTTTGAATAAAATAGCAGCAAAAGGTGGAATTAAAAACAGCGCTACAACAATAGAAGCGGCTAATGCCATAGTCTTTGTAAACGCTAGTGGGCGAAATAATTTTCCTTCAGCGCCTACCATAGTAAACACAGGGATAAAACTAATTATAGTAGTAAGAACTGCTGTTATAATAGCGCCAGAGACTTCTGTAGTTGCATTGTAAACAATGGTGTTTATGGATTTTTTTCCTTCGGAAGTTTCCAAATGTTGAATAATATTTTCAGATAAAATAACCCCTACATCGACCATCGTTCCAATGGCAATGGCAATTCCAGAAAGCGCTACAATATTAGCATCTACATGAAAGAGTTTCATTGCAACAAAAACCATAAGTACGGCAACTGGAAGCAATCCAGAAATTAGGATAGAAGCTCGTAAATTAAACACCATCATAACAATAACCAGTACGGTAACCAATATTTCTAGTGTTAGCGCTTCGTCTAGTGTGTTTAGCGTTTCTTTTATAAGTGTACTCCGGTCGTAAAACGGAACAATTGTAAGTTTTGAGACAGTACCATCTTTAAGGGTTTTTGTGGGAAGCCCTACACTTATTTCTTTTATTTTTTCTTTGACATTTGTTATAACTTCCATTGGGTTAGCTCCATGTCGAGCTACTACAACACCCCCAACAACTTCAGCGCCTTCTTTATCTAGAATACCTCTTCGAGCTTCAGGTCCGAGAAAGACTTTGGCTACATCTTTTACCTTTATAGAAGTGTAATCTTTTGCGGTAATAACAGCATTTTCAATATCTGAAATAGATTTTACATACCCCAATCCACGTACCAAATACTCAGCTTTATTAATTTCTAAAGTCTGTGCGCCAATTTCTCGATTGCTATTTTTTACTGCATTTACAATTTGTGATAAATTAATATTGTATTGTCGCATCAATTCTGGATTGATGTCGATTTGATATTCTTGTACAAATCCACCGATAGAAGCTACCTCAGAAACCCCACTAGCGCTAGAAAGTCCGAATTTGATATAATAATCTTGGATACTTCGGAGTTCATTTAAGTCCCAGCCTCCAGTAACATTTCCGTTCTCATCTCTTCCTTCTAAGGTATACCAAAAAAACCTGCCCTAGCCCTGTAGCATCTGGTCCTAATGATGGATTGACATCACTCGGGAGTAAATTATTGGGGAGAGAATTGAGTTTTTCTATAATCCTACTACGACTCCAATAGAAATCTACATTCTCTTCAAAAATGATGTAAATATTAGAGAGTCCAAACATAGAGGAACTTCTAATGGTTTTTACTCCTGGAACTCCTAAAAGGGCAGAAGTAAGCGGATACGTAATTTGGTCTTCAATATCTTGTGGAGACCTTCCATTCCATTCGGTGGATACAATTTGCTGATTTTCACCAATATCTGGAATGGCATCTACTGCCACAGGATCATTCGGGATAAAACCAGTATTCCAACTAAAAGGTGCATTTATAACGCCCCATCCTACAATAAAGGCAAGTAATAAAACTGCAACTAGCTTGTTTTCGATTAAAAATTTGATGCTTTTATGTAGCATTATAAACAGAATTTAAACAATTAATGAGTTTGAGATATAATAAAACAGCAGCTTACAAGCATTTGCTTATAGCCGTTTCTACAACACAATTGTTTAAAAAATCAAATTAAGAAAGTACTGTTCTCCAGTTGTATTTCGGAGACCAGCAGGGGAGAGGTATAGTTTTTAAAAGGAACAATGTTTTCTTCTAAACCTTCAAAAACATTGAAAAAAGTATACACATACGAAACCAATAATGCCTGTTGATGGAAAGAGATTTTTTCAAATGAAGATTTAAGTTCTTTTTGTCCTTCAATCACAATATGCTCATCGGTACAACAGTGGCTTTTCATTATATCTTCCGAAGAAGAAGTGCTTTTTTGCATTTCCATCCCACAATCTTTAGCGGGCTTTATTAATGCAATATCAACAAGTTCACTTCCGCAGTAATGCATATCTATAGTGAACGACATGGTTGATAAAAGCACAACCATAGCCATTAAAAAAGTAGCAATATTTTGTAATACGGATTTCATACAAGCGCAAAATTAAGAAAAAAATAGATATGATATTTTGAGTTAACTTAATTTTAATGCTATTTTTGTATCAAACCTTGTTATTATTCTAATAAACTGAATACTAGTATAACATACATTTTGAAGATATTTTTAACCATATTGTCTGTTTATTTTCTCTCACTAAATTTAGTGAGTTGCAGTGATGATGCGGTAAATACAAACGATGTGTCTGTTACAGAAGTAGCTACATCACATACAGATGGTGGATTGGAAATTGATTTTTGCTCTCCGTTTTGCCAATGTAATTGTTGTCATGTTCATGTTACTCCTTCCTCTTTAGTAGGTTATACTATTATTTCACCGGAAATATCTTCAGAAGTAAATCTTCATACAAAACATATTGAAGATCAGTTTCAAAACTCCATTTTGCAACCCCCTCGGGTATAGTATACTTTTTTTATTGGTATTGATTTTTTTTCAGAAGTATTATAAAAGTATTTCTTCTAAAATTTCAATGGCAATACCTCTTATGCTTTATGATTGAAGCATAAAATTTTCATTTCAATATTCAAAAATCATTATTAAAGAAGTATACGATTATGATTAACCCGTTGTGCATTTAGGCAATATTGATTTTTAGGTTATTGATATTTCTGTTGAATTCAAATATGTTTATATATTGAATGACCGTCATAGCCGTAATCTTAGATAATATTCTGTTTTTGAATCCCTCAAAAGATTTAGCATAATTCCTTCGAATCATAAATTGGTCGCAAAGTTGAGAAAACAATGTTTCAATACGCTTTCTGGATTTCTTAAAAACGTACGGCTGCTCCCTATAGTTATGCTGGTTTGTTCTCATAGGGGTTTCAAGTCTAATATTATGATATTCAAATAAATTCAATTGATATTCAGCCGACAAATACCCTTTATCACCAAGTAATATGCAATCACTTAATTGATGCTTTATATCCTTTAAATAATTAATATCGTGCACAGAGGCTGGACTAATATCCATACTTTCGATAACACCCTGAGCAGAACAGACAGCATGTAATTTATATCCATAATAATGGCTTGATTGACTTGCACAATATCCTTTTTCGGGCAGACTGTAGTTTTGTTCTTTACATATCTTACTTCTAGCGCTTCTTGATAATTTACAGACCTCTAACGGCATACTGTCAACAATATAACAATGCTCAGATTTATTCAACTTTCTCACTAATGCCTTGCGAAGTGATTCTCTAAAAGAAAACAACTTACGCTTTCTTCTATTGTAGACACTGCGCTCTATTTTGCTGGATAGACCAGCAGGTAACATTCGAAAAAGCTGGCATTCACTATCAACACTCATATATTCTGATGTTAAATCAATAGCTATAAGCTCTTTATCTCTTAATTTAGGTTTACGGATTTGATGTAAATAATCCATTTTACAATCCAATTCTTTTAAAACCTTGAGGATTTTGTCGTAATTTGCTTGAAAGTTGTGCATATAAATTATAGTGTGGTTACTACAATTTACTGCATTTTAGCAGTTTGCACAACTTTTTCTAAATGCACAACGGGTTATGATTAATAAAATCATTGCTTTTTCTATAAAGCAAAAGTTTATAATCGGACTATTAATGTTGGCACTTATAGGCGTAGGAATTTGGTCTATGAGTACTATTAATTTAGGTTCGGTTCCCGATATAACCAATAACCAAGTACAAGTAATTACGGTTTCTCAAAATTTGGCTACCGAAGATATTGAGCAGTTTGTAACCTATCCTGTAGAGCTGGCAATGGCTAATTTACCTGGAGTAGAAGAAATTCGTTCGATTTCTCGATTCGGACTTTCGGTGGTGACAATTGTTTTTAAAGACGAAAAAGGAACCTATCTGCCTAGGCAATTAGTCCAAGAAAAGCTGAATGAAGTAAAAGCTGAAATTCCAGAAAAATTTGGAAGCCCAACCATGGGACCTATTACTACAGGACTTGGAGAAATATACCAATATACTATTAGTCCGAAAGAAGGATTTGAAGATAAGTATTCTCCTACCGATTTACGAACTATTCAAGATTGGATTGTAAAACGCCAATTAGCACTCACCGAGGGTGTTGTAGAAGTAAATGCCTTTGGAGGAAATGTAAAGCAATATGAGATATCTATCAACCCTAATAAATTAAATGCAGCAAATGTTTCTATTGCTGAAGTTTTTGAAGCCCTTGAGAAAAACAATGTAAATACGGGTGGCGCTTATATAGAAAAGAATAAAATGGCAAATTTTATTCGTGGAGAGGGATTGATTCGATCTCTAGAAGATATTGAACAAATTGTTATAAAAACTGAAAATGGAATTCCAGTTTTGATAAAAAATGTAGCCGAAAAAGTTCAATATGGAAGTCAGACACGTTATGGAGCCTTTACTCAAGATGGAAGAGAAGCTGTAGGAGGAATGGTAATGATGTTGCGAGGAGCAAATCCTAATATGGTAATAAAAAATGTTCAGGAACGTATAAAAGAAGTACAGAAGTCGCTTCCTGAGGGCCTAGAAATCAAACCTTTTTTAGACCGAAGTTCCTTGATAGAGCGTACCACCAGTACGGTAAAACAAAACCTACTAGAAGGGGCACTTATCGTAATTTTTGCATTGGTTATTTTATTAGGAAGTCTTCGAGGGGGGATTATTACTGCAACCACAATTCCGCTATCCTTATTATTTGCTTTTATTTTGATGAAGCAATTCAATGTGTGGGCAAATTTAATGAGTCTAGGAGCCATTGATTTTGGAATAATTATCGATGGAGCAGTTATTATTATTGAAGGAACTGTGCATGAAATTCAGAAGCGACTACGAGCCAAGAAAAGTATGATTACAGCAGGAGAAATGGATACGCTTGCTTATAACGCAGGAAGTACGATGATGAATTCCGCTTTTTTCGGACAAATAATTATTCTGATTGTATTTACCCCTATTTTATTTTTAACAGGAGTAGAAGGAAAAATGTTTAAACCAATGGCATATACCTTTGGTTTTGCAATGATTGGAGCTATTTTTCTTTGCTTAACCTATGTCCCGATGATGGCTTCATTGTTTATGAAACCCATTCAAAATAAAAAAAGTGCTTTCGGAAGATTTGAAGTTAAGTTAGAAAATTTCAGCAGTAAAATTATTAACGCTATCCATACCGCATACCTTCCGTTACTTCAATTAGCTTTAAAATTTAAAATAGCAGTTTTAAGCATCGGATTTGTAGTATTAATTATTAGCGGATTTGTTTTTTCTCGAATGGGAGGTGAGTTTATTCCGCAGTTAGATGAAGGAGATATCGCCATGCAAGCACTTATTCGTCCCGGAAGTGGTTTAAGTGAATCTGTTGCTGTTTCTAAAAAGATTGAAAACATTCTTTTAGATAATTTCCCAGAAATAGAAACCGTTGTGGCTAGAATAGGAGTTGCCGATATTCCTACGGACCCGATGCCAATGGATATTGCAGATATGTATATTATTCTTGATAAGGATAAAAGTAATTGGGTTTCAGCGGAAAGTAAAGATGTACTTATAGAAAAAATGAAGGAGAAGCTGGATATTTTAGCGGGAGTTAATTTAGTTTTTAGTCAGCCTGTAGAATTACGTTTTAATGAGTTAATTACTGGAGTTCGAGAAGATGTAGCTGTGAAACTTTATGGAGAAGATCTCGATGTTCTTTCAAAAAAAGTACAGCAAATGGCAGAGATTATTCAAACAGTTCCTGGTGTGGGCGATGTTAATGCGGAGCGAATTTCTGGCTTACCACAAATGACTGTACGATACAATCGTCAAAAAGTGGCACAATATGGATTGGATATTGAAAAATTAAACATGTATGTAAGCACTGCTTTTGCTGGGGGAGTAGCAGGGCAGATTTTTGAAGGAGAAAAAAGGTTTGAACTTGTGGTTCGTTTGGATTCATCAAATAGAAAGAGTATAACCGATCTACAAAATTTGTTTATCGATTTACCCAACGGAACACAAATTCCAATAAAAGAAGTAGCAGATATTAGTTATCAGCCAGGGCCGATGCAGATTTCGCGTGATAATACGTACCGAAGAACTTATGTAGGAGTAAACACACGTGGTCGTGATGTAGAATCTGTAGTAAAGGATATTCAACAGCAATTAGATGAACAACTTTCGTTGCCTCCAGGTTATTATATTACGTATGGAGGGGAATTTGAGAATCTGCAAAATGCCAAATCTCGATTAGCCATTGTGGTTCCAATAGCGTTGTTTTTAATTTTTGTGTTATTGTACTTCGCATTGAAATCATTCTCACAATCTGTTATGATTTATATGGCAATCCCACTAGCAGCAATTGGTGGAATACTAGCACTTTGGTTGCGAGATATGCCTTTTAGTATTTCGGCTGGAGTTGGTTTTATTGTGCTTTTTGGAGTAGCCGTTTTAAACGGACTCGTATTGATAAATCGTTTTAATTCTTTAAAAGAAGAAGGGGTTACAGATATTAATGAGCAAATTTTTAAAGGAACAAAAGAGCGTATTCGACCGATTATGCTTACTGCTACCACCGATATTTTTGGCTTTCTTCCGATGGCATTTTCGAGTTCTGCAGGTGCCGAAGTACAACAACCACTTGCAACTGTAGTAATTGGCGGAATGTTAACAGCAACCTTATTGACTTTGGTAGTGCTTCCAGTTTTATATGCGTTGATTGAAGGAAGAAATAAAAATAAAAAGAAGATGAAATTGAATTTTAATAAAACTACGTTGCTTATTGTCGGCTTTTTAACGATTGGTTTTAGTGGTGTAGCCCAAAATGATACAAATGAGAATGCTCCATTACAGGAAATTAGTTTAGAAGAAGCCCAAGCGATGGCTCTAAAGAATTATCCGAAGTTAAAAGTAGCTAAACTCGCTATTAGAAGTGAAGAAGTAATGCGTAAATCTGCTTGGAATTTTGGGAGAACTCAAGTTTTTACAGGAAAAGAAGAAGTGGGAAATAGTTCGGATGGAGTATTTAATAAAATTGGAATTCAGCAGCAAGGAATAGACGTTTTTGGGATCCCATCTAAGCTAAAACTTCAAAAGGAACGAGTTATCTTGGCTGAAGATATGCTCGGACTGAGTAAAATAGAAGTGGAGCGAGACGTAAGTAAAGCTTGGATTGATGTGTATGTAGCAAAAAAAATATTTGATGTTTATAAGAGGTTAGATTCTTTATTTACAAGTATAGAAAGTGCATCAAAGTTGAGATATGAAATTGAAGAAACTTCCAAATTAGAATATTTGGCAACTTCAAATCAAGCAAGTCAAGTTAAAATTCAGCAAGAAAAAGCATACCGTAATTACTTGAGTTCTCTTCAATATTTGAATATGTGGTTGGTAAGTGATACGTTGTACACTATTCCCGAGATTTCTGTAAATACACTGGATAAACCGTTTGATTATAAGGTAGATTCTTTAACAGATCATCCAATTTTAAGTGTATCAAAACAGCAAATAGAAGTTGCCAATGCAATGAATGGGAATGCTAAAGCTTCTTTTCTTCCTAAGTTACAAGGGCAATACGCTCAGCAAGAAATAGCGGGGCAATCTGGGTTTTATCAATTTCAAGTAGGCTTAGAAATTCCATTGTTTTTTGGTCCACAATTAGGAGAGAGTCAGCAAACTAAAATTAAACAGCAAATAGCGCAGGAAAATTTTATTCAGAAAAAAATAGAATTAAAAACTCAGTATCAGCAGCAATTACAAGATTATTTAAAATGGCAAAATGCATGGTTTTATTATAAAGAAACAGCCTTGCCATTGGCCGACGAGCAAATAAATGGAGCTATAATAGCGTATAAAGAAGGTGCGTTGGACTATGTTTCTTTCTTACAAAATACACGAGATGCAATTAAGATTGAAGTAGATTCTTGGACTGCCTTTAAGGATTATTTTACAAGTAGATATCAATTGGCATATTATTTAAAATCCACTACAATTAACTAATCTTCAGAATATAATAAAGAGGAGTTTATAAAAAAAATAAAAATAAATACATGAAAAATCAATTATTAAAAACAATGTTTTTTGCAACGCTAATAGTAGGAATATTAGCGTCTTGTTCAGGCAAAACAAAAGAGACTTCAGACGGAGATAAAAAAGCTAATGAAGTAGCAGAAGCAGGGGAGGAAAAGCATGAAAATGGGACTTTAGAGCTTTCAGAATTAAAGTTTAAGAGTATAGGAATTCAGGTAGATACTTTATCCAAAAAGGCCTTATCTGGAATTATAGAGGCTAATGGCCAGTTAGAAGTTCCGCCACAATACGAGGCAACGGTAACCGCAATTATTGGTGCCAATGTAATGGATATTAAAGTTATAGAAGGAGATGAAGTTAAAAAGGGACAAGTATTAGGGACTATTTCGCATCCAGATTTAATTACTTTACAGACAAATTATATAAAAGCGTATAGCGATATGGTCTTTTTGGAACAAGAAAATGAGCGGCAGAAAAGATTATACGAAGCCAAAGTAGGTTCTGGGAAGGCGTATCAAAAATCAAATTCGGAAGTTACTTCTATAAAAGGACTTGTTAAAGGGTACGAGTCTCAATTGAGACATTTAAATATTAGTCCAGCTAAAATTCGCAACGGAAACATAGTGGAAGAAGTAGCCGTTGTGAGTCCCATAAAAGGTTTTGTAGAAAAGGTAACCGTTAATATTGGTCAGTATGTAAATCCGCAGGATAAAATGTTTATGATAGTAGATAACGATCATGTTCATGCAGATTTAATGGTTTTTGAAAAAGATGTTTTTAAACTGAAAGAAGGACAGGAAATTGATGTACAAGTACAATCTATTCTGAATAAAACATTAAAGGCAAAAATTTATTCTATAGGAAAGCAATTTGAAACTGCTCCAAAAGCTATTCATGTACATGCAGAGATTGATTATACAGATGAAAATTTGATTCCAGGAATGTATGTAAATGGAAAAATTCATACGGAAGAAACCATGGTATATGCACTTCCAGAGGAAGCTGTTGTAGAAGAAAATGGGAAAAAATATACCTTTTCTTCTGAAGAAGTAGTAGAAAATGGTAAAAACATATGGAAATTCACTCCGATAGAGATTAAAACAGGGATTTCTCACGATGGATGGGTAGAAGTAAAGTTTTTAGAAGAATACCCTAAAAGCACACAATTTATTAGCAACCAAGCTTATTATTTAATGGCAGAAATGAGTAAAGGAGAAACAGGGCACAGTCACTAAATCCCTCATTTGGGGTTTTATTCCCCAGAGCCTGTCCTGAATATTTTGGAGGATTCTACGTCGAAATGGATTAAAATATTTTTCCTTTGAATACCTCGTAGGCTTGCCTCGAGGTAGTTGATTTAATTTCATGAAAAATTCAATAATAAAACTTCAGTTATATGTTATATGGCTGGAGTTTTATTAATTAATACTGAGTTTTAATGAGTATAGTTATGTTGTAAAGAGAAGGGCAGAAGACTAATAATTATATCATGTAGCTTCCTGCATTTGCACAAAAATTACTTCCTTTTATTCCACCAAACTAAGAAGCCAGTAATAGGTAAACTAGCACATATTAAACTGATCAAAAATGCTATTATTTTTCCTGTTAAACCTAATACTGCACCAATATGGATATCGTAATTAAGCATATAAAGTTGATCAGCAAAATTGGCTTCTTCATATCTATCGGCTTTATTTCGATATAATTCAAGGGTGTATTGATCAAAATAATATTCATTTCGGTTGTAGTAAGTTTTATCACTTTGATATGCTATTATTTCGTAGGAATCGTCCTCTTCATATAAAGTAGGTGTAATATACATTCCTTGAAAGTCAGGTTCCTTTGTAACTACCTTATACCAAGCTTTATCAATTGCAGGAATGCTATCGTTTGGTTTGAATTCTATATTTTTTAAATTAGAGTGCGGGTGACTATGGGCAGCCATGAGATCTCCTCCAGAAGTAAGATAATACACCGTATTTGCAAACCATTGAAAACTCCACACCAGTCCAGTTACAGCAATTATAAAAGCAAGAATAAGGCTATAAAATCCTAAAACATTATGTAAATCGTAGTTAACGCGTTTAAAACTAGCTTTCCATTTTATTTTAAAACTTTTATTAAGATTGGCTTTATTCCATCTTTTTGGCCACCACATTACAATCCCCGAAATGAGTAAAACAATAAATAGTAAAGTACCTATTCCTACAATAGGGCGACCAATTTTTTCTGGTAACCATAACGATTTATGTCCGTTAATAATAAAAGTAAAAAAATCGAATTCATTAGCTCCCATTGTATGCTGTTTTTTTATGAATTTTCCAGAATATGGATTCATAAAAACAACAGAAAAATTAGGTTTATTATCCACCATATAGCTGTATCCTACAGCTGCAGCTCCATTTTTATTGGCATAGGTAAGACCTGTTGGTGTATAATTGGGCATATAAACAGCGGCAGTATCTATTAAAACACTAGGAGGAACAAACAACTTGTTTTCTTGCTCAACAAACCTCCATGGTTCTATAGCGTCTTTTATTTCTCTTTCGAAGGCATAAAAACAGCCAGTTATACTTACAATAAAAACGATAATTCCAGAAATTAAACCTAACCATAAATGAATTTCATCATTTATAATTCGGAAGATACTTTTCGTTTTTTTCTTTTTTACAGATTTCATTTAAAATAGCAAGCAATTAAAGCGGCAAATATAACTATTCGAGGGAATCCAGATTATTATTATTTATATTAAATTAAAATATAGATAATTAGCTTTTAAAAGTTTAAAATATTGAGTAAATTAACATCTATACTTGTATAAGTAAATTCGATAACATATAAGCGTATCATAGTTTAATGTTATGTATTTTTGAAGAAAGGATAATAGAATACTAATTTATAAATATATCAAAATATGACTTCCGACAACAATTTTTCACATGGTTCTACAGGTTCTGGAAAATGCCCATTCTCTGGGGCAGCTCCAAAACATTCAGCAGGAGGAGGAACATCCAATAAAGATTGGTGGCCAAATAGGCTTAAAGTAAATATTTTACGTCAGCATTCTTCATTATCAAACCCAATGGGAGATAACTTTAATTATGCTGAAGAATTTAAAAAACTAGACTACCAAGCCCTTAAAAAAGATTTACATGCATTAATGACAGATTCTCAAGATTGGTGGCCAGCAGATTTTGGGCATTATGGAGGATTATTTATTCGTATGGCTTGGCATAGTGCAGGTACCTATAGAATTGGAGATGGAAGAGGAGGAGCAGGCTCTGGGCAACAGCGTTTTGCACCGCTAAATAGTTGGCCAGATAATGCAAGTTTAGATAAAGCAAGAAGACTTTTATGGCCTATAAAACAAAAATATGGAAAGAAAATTTCTTGGGCAGATTTATTGGTTCTTACAGGAAATGTAGCCTTAGAATCAATGGGATTTAAGACTTTTGGTTTTGCTGGAGGAAGAGAAGATGTTTGGGAACCAGAAGAAGATGTTTATTGGGGATCTGAAACCAAGTGGTTGGATGATAACCGTTATTCTGGAGAAAGAGATTTAGAAGATCCGCTTGCAGCAGTTGTTATGGGACTAATATACGTGGATCCAGAGGGACCAAATGGAAATGGAGATCCAATAGCAGCCGCTAAAGATATTAGAGAAACGTTTAAGCGGATGGCAATGAACGATGAAGAAACTGTAGCGCTTATTGCTGGAGGACATTCCTTTGGAAAAACTCACGGAGCAGCAGATCCAGGAGAGTATATCGGAGCTGAGCCAGAAGCAGCAGCTATAGAAGATCAAGGTTTTGGATGGAAAAGTAGTTATGAATCGGGAGTTGGTGCCCACGCCATTACTGGAGGACCAGAAGTTACTTGGACTCAAACTCCAACAAAATGGAGTAATCATTTCTTTGATAATCTATTTAAATATGAGTGGGAAATGACTAAAAGTCCAGCGGGTGCTAAACAATGGGTTGCTAAAAATGCAGAGCCTACAATTCCAGATGCTTACGACCCTACAAAAAAGCATTTACCAACAATGTTGACAACAGATTTATCATTGCGTTTTGACCCAGAATATGAAAAAATATCAAGACGTTTTTATGAAAACCCTGATGAGTTTGCTGATGCTTTTGCAAGAGCTTGGTTTAAACTTACACACAGAGATATGGGGCCTATAGAACGCTATTTAGGACCAGAAGTACCTCAGGAAGAATTAATATGGCAAGACCCTATTCCTACTGTAGATCATGAATTGGTAAACGATTTAGATGTAGCTACTTTGAAAACTAAAATAATAGAGTCTAATTTAACAGTATCCGAATTAGTTTCTACAGCTTGGGCATCTGCCTCTACCTACAGAGGTTCCGATAAAAGAGGAGGCGCCAACGGAGCAAGAGTGCGCTTAGCTCCACAAAAAGATTGGGAGGTAAATAATCCAGCTCAATTGTCTAAGGTTTTATCAGTTTTAGAGGATATTCAAAACGAATTTAATAGCGGAACAAAAAAAGTTTCTATAGCAGATTTAATTGTACTTGCAGGAGCAGTAGGAGTTGAGAAAGCCGCCGCCGCAGCTGGACATAATGTTACAGTACCTTTTAAACCTGGACGTATGGATGCATCTGCAGAACAAACAGATATTGAGGCTTTTGAATATTTAGAGCCTTATGCAGATGGATTTAGAAACTATAGAAAAACTAAATTTGATGTTTCTACAGAAGAATTGTTAATTGACAAAGCTCAACTATTAACGCTTACAGCACCAGAAATGACAGTGCTATTAGCAGGAATGAGAGTTTTAGATACCAACTTTGATCAATCTAAACATGGAGTGTTTACCGCTAAACCAGGAGCATTATCAAATGACTTTTTAGTGAATTTATTAGCTATGGACACTAAATGGGAGAAAGTTTCTGAAGACAATGATGAATTGTTTGAAGGTAAAAACCGTAAAACAGGAGCACTTAAATGGACTGCTACCCGTGCCGATTTAATATTTGGATCTAATTCTGAATTAAGAGCCTTAGCAGAAGTTTATGCTACTGAAGATGCTAAAGAGCAATTTGTAAACGACTTTGTAGAAGTTTGGCATAAAGTAATGAATTTAGGAAGATTTTAATCTTGTACTAGATAAAAATGAAAAATCCAGTGAAGCTTATTTCACTGGATTTTTTTTATTGGTTTTATCTTTCATACTTTTAAAAGTAAGTATTTTGTCGGAGATAAAACCTCCTTCTTTTATTGATAAAATGATATGAAAAAATGAAATTTAAAATATGGTTCTATTGATTAAGATTCTCAGGAATTAAAATTGTTTCTACATAATTATCATTATTAAAATATGTGTTGGCTGCTTTTTTAAAGTAATTAGAGTCTACTTTTTCTAAATTCTTCTTATAATCCAAAATATCTTCAGGATTCCAATTGTATATCTCTGCACTTTTAAGCTTTGAACTCCAATATTGATTATATTTTAATCCATCTTTAGCGCGATTAATCCTTGTTTCTATAATTTTTTTTACGTCCTTTTCAGAAGCCCCCTTTTTTTTAATATCAGCTATTACTTCATGTACCTTATTTATTAAGACATCTCTGTTTTCAGGAGCACAGGTAAAGCGTATATGCATTCGATACCAATTATACGGAGTATCAGTAGAATACCCAGAAGCTTGAACACCATAAACTCCAGACATACTTTCTCTTAATTCTTCAGTAAGTTTTATTTTTAATAAATCTCCTAAAAGACTAATGGAGAGTTCTTTTTCTAATGTATAGTCAAGGGTTCCAGTATATCTTATATCTACCTTTGATTTATTTTCGTTTCCTTTTAGAATAGTATTTTTATGTACCCCTGTAATTCTGCGTAATCCAATATCCTTCCAATCACTTTTTTCAGTTTGATTTGAAGGAAGTGTTCCTAAATATTTTTTACTCAATTCTTTAAGCTTTTGAAGGTCAAAACTTCCTACAAAAATAAAAGTGAAACCATTGGCAGATGAAAAACGGTTTTTATAAAAATCAAAAGCAGTATCTAAATTTAATTCATTTTCTATCTGTTTTTCGGTAATAGGAATACCTCTTAGGTGATTATTCGTCATAATTCGACTAATCTCATTATCAAATACAGTATCAGGATTTAGTGAGTCATTTTTAGTGCCAGCAATCATACGTTGCTTGTCCGCTTCAAATTGTAATATATCCTTATTAGGGTTTGTAAAATATAAATGTAACATTGTAAGCATACGTTCTAGCTCTTCAGCAGTGCTACTTCCTGAAAATAACTCTTCATAAAAATTTATAAAAGGAGTTAAGGAAATGGTTTTTCCCATATTAAGTTTCTCTAATTCTAACCCAGATATATTTAGTATTCCGCTTGAACCTATAATACTTCCTGCATTTCTTGCTGAAACATATATGGAATCTGCAGCTAACGAACTCCCTCCTGGGCGAAATCCGCTAAGAGAAATTAAGTCATTTTGAAGTGTAGTAGGTTTTGCAATAATTGTAATGCCATTTTCTAATTTCCATTTAGAAACGTTTATTTTCTTATTATAAGAACTATCAATAATTTCCCCTTCTTTATCAATTGTAATGGCGATTTCTTTTTTTGCTAAAGAGTCTATATAAGGCTCTATACTCTCCGTTTCAATTTTACTCAACAGTTGTTTTATTGTTCCTTCTGAAGGAATATCAAGCCCTTCTTTTTCAGGTGCTTTTAAAATAATACTCAATCCTTTACTTACAACCCATTCCTTTCCAAGTTTATTAATATCTGCAAGCGTAATAGAAGGAAGTATCTCTTTATAGAAGTTGTATCTAAAGCTTTCTCCAGGGAAAGGATCGCTATAAGTAAAATTATCTATTAATTCTTCTACGTAATATTTAGAAGGAATTTTTCCTTTTTCCTTTTCAAATAATAATGCATTATTTAAAAGAAATGCTTTGTACCTCTTTAATTCAGTCTCAGTAAAACCATGTTTTTTAATTCTTATATTTTCTCTTAGTAAAACAGAAACACCTTCTTCTATTTGATTCTCCTTCAAGATTCCTCTTACATAGAATGACTCTTTATCTGCTAAAAAACTTCCTAAGCCTGCAGTGGAAGACAAAATAGGCGTGTTTTTTTCTAACTCAATTTCAGCAAGACGCTCCTTAAGCATTCCAGAAAATAAAGATCTAATGCAAAAAACGGGCATAGTATACCACCCACAGCGGATTAAATTGAGCATAGTGCGGCGGGTGAAAGTGAACCACCTACAGCGGACGAAAGTGAACCACTAAAAAATCGATTCTATTTGTAAAGCTTTAAATATCTTTTTTTATAAAAAGATATTATGGCCAACAAACAAATAGATATGCGAAAAATAAAACAGATTTTCAAACTCTTCAGTGAAGGAATCAGTAAGCGCCAAATAAGCCTAATCACAGGGCTGTCGCGTAATACCATCACTAAGTACATTGACTTTTTTAAGCGCTATCGGCTTACCGATTACGAAGTGTCCGCCATGACGCTCGAGGAGCTGAACAGACTTTTTAAAACCAACCAAAAAGGTAAGAGCCAGCAACTATTGACCCTAGAGACGTATTTTCCCTATTTTGACAAAGAACTGCGCAAAACAGGGGTAACCAAAGAGTTGCTTTGGCAAGAGTACCTTTCCAAACATCCAGATGGCTACAAACTTTCCCAGTTTAGGTATTGGTATCGTGAGTGGGTTAAAGAAGTGTCTCCAGTGATGCATTTTACACACAAAGCGGGCGATAAACTTTTCATTGATTTTACGGGCAAGAAGCTTTCCATAGTAGATCGTTACACAGGTGAAATACAAGATCTAGAGGTCTTTGTCTGTGTATTGGGCAGTAGCCAATATACTTATGTTGAGGCCTGTGAGAGTCAAAAGAAAGAAGATTTTATAGCTTGTATAGAAAACGCACTTTGGTTTTATGGCGGTGTACCACAGGCTTTAGTGCCCGATAACTTGAGGGCAGCAGTCACTAAAAGCAGTCGTTACGAACCAAAAGTAAATGAAACTTTTATTGATTTTTCTGAGTATTATGAAACCTCGGTACTTCCAACCAGGGCCTACAGGCCTAGGGACAAGGCCATCGTCGAAAATGCCGTGCGTATTATATATACACGGGTCTTTGCGCCACTGCGCAACCAAACTTTTCATACTAAAACTGCACTGAATAAGGCTATATTAGAACTTCTTAAAACCCATAACAACACATCTTTTAGGGGGCGTGAATATTCTCGCTATTCGTTATTTGAAGAGATTGAAAAACATCAGCTTAAACCATTGCCAGCAAAACGCTATGAGATTAAACGTTACGCTAATGCAACGGTTCATAAAAACAGCCACATTTATTTTAGCAAAGACAAACACTATTATAGTTTGCCCTATCAGCATATAGGCAAACGTATTAAAGTGGTTTACTCAGATAGCACCATAGAGATGTTCTACCAACAGGAACTACTTACAGTCCATCCAAGAAACAAACAAAAATATGGGTATAGCACGATAAAGGAACACATGCCTTCCCATCACCGCTTTATCAGCGAGTGGAGCAGTGAAAAATTCATTGCCTGGGCAGAGCAGGTTGGTGAACATTGCAAGGTGCTAATCATTAACATATTAGAAAAGAAACAACACCCAGAGCAATCCTATAAATCATGTCTGGGCATATTGCACCTCACTAAGAAGGTAGGCAATACGAGGTTGGACAATGCCTGCAAGCGTGCCTTGGACTATGGTGCTCATAACTATAATATCATAGAACGTATCCTTAAAAACGGCTGGGACACTTTAGATGAAAATATCGAAGACCAACCAGATATCCCAAACCATAGCAATATTAGGGGAAGTCATTATTACAAATAAATTTAAGCCAAAAACAATGAATAAACAGACATTGGAACACATGAAACAACTAAGGCTATACGGTATGTACAGAGCCTTTGACAGCAGTTTATCGCCACAAAGTATAAACTACACCAATGATGAACTCATCGCATATCTGCTCCAAAGCGAATGGGATGATCGTCAAAACAGAAAAATAGAACGGTTAACAAAAGCGGCGCGTTTTAGGTACAGTGCCGTTATGGAAGCTATCGATTTTGATGCTTCAAGACATCTGGATAAAAATCAAATACAACGCTTTGCTAGCTGTGAGTTTATAAAGCAAAAACAGAATATCCTTATCACGGGAAGTACAGGTGCTGGAAAAAGCTATATGGCATCAGCTATCGGTCATCAGGCGTGTTCATTGGGATATAAGGTCATGTATTATAACACGAATAAACTTTTTACCATGCTTAAAACATCAAAAGCAGATGGCTCTTATCTAAAACAAATCAATAAACTAGAAAAACAAGACCTACTGATTATTGATGATTTTGGACTTAAAGCTTTAGATGCCATAAATAGGCATTCCTTTATGGAAATTATCGAAGATAGGCACGGAGAACACAGTATTATTATCGCTTCACAATTACCAGTGGAAGCATGGCATGAAATTATAGGAGAACAAACCATCGCAGATGCCATTTTAGACCGTCTTGTACATAATGCACACAGAATAGATATTAAAGGAGAATCTATGCGTAAAAAAATGAAAAATAAAGACTAAATTTAACCACAAATGAATCGATTTTGAGCACTTACTTTGCTATGCTCACTTTCATCCGCTGTAGGTGGTTCACTTTGCCCGCTCTATCCAGTTACCGTATGATACCAAAAGTTTAAAGGGTTTTCACTGTCTGCGTGCAATACTATAAACTCCTTTATTCTTTTGTAGGTAACTATTCGCATCGTTTAAACTTCAATTACTGATAAGCAAAGATAAAACCATATTTTGAATAACGAAATAATATTACAAAAAACAGGATATAATGAATTAACAGAAAAAGCTTAAAATTTGCATATGATACTTAATAATAATGCCTGCGTTTATATTTGTGATAGTTGAGTTATAGATAACATTTATTATTTTTTTAGTTTTAATTAATTTCTATTTCCCGATACAATATGTAACTTTCCTTATTTTACAGGAGTTAACAGGGTATGAGGTACAAATGAGAAACAAAAAATTAATACTGTTTTTTTAAGCCGGTAATATCTTTTTCATTTTTTGGCTAAAATTTATACTCAAGTTGAAATTTATAAAATCGCCTTCAAAATCATTTAATCTGTTTTCCTTTTTCCGTTAACCTATATTTTTGTTTACTACTTTTTGGCTAGTCCGGGATTGTCATTTTCAAAGGTTATCAATAGTTCTATTTGGTTGTTGAACTGCTTTTAGTTCAAAACGTAAGGTTTTATCCTGACAAACTTCCGTTAAAAGTAAAATTATAACCTGACAAAAATATCTTAATATTAAGATTATAGGCTTACAAATTTTTATGATGGACTTTATCTTTTTAAAACTTCCCAATACCTTCTAGTACCTCCAATTTTTTGATGATGCCTTTTTCCTTTAGAGTGTTGAAATGTGCTTGTACAGCAGAATTGTTTATTTCTAATCGTTGGGCGACGTCCAGGTAAGCTATTTTGTTGTTTTCCTTTATTAATTCTAAGATTTCTACCTGTCTTTCGGTTAAACTTTCCATTGCGCCTCCTATTGCATTACATATTGCACCACTTACTTATCTTCATTAAATAGGATAATTTAAATTTTAATATCCCATGGTATTGAACTCAATCTTTCCTTAATTTTCATCAATGCTTCTTCAACTTCACTTTCATTAGGAAACCTGCCATTGGTATAAACCAACTTTCTAAAATTGCCACTATAAATATTTTTTAATTGACTCCACACATTTTTCAAATTGGAAAAAATCAAGGCTTCATTTGGATGGTAGGCCAACCAGGCATTATTATTTTTAAAGCTTTCTACGTCGTCGTTAGCGACTTTAAGCAACATAGATTCAAAAGCTCTTGAATAAAAGAATTTTGAAAGCCCTTCATTTTGAAGCATTAGGCATAAATCATAAGTATGGCGTATTTTCTTTTTTAAGTCCTCTATTGCATTTTCTTCATAGGAAAACCGAACCAAACTCATTATTTTCTCACATAAGGTTCTTTTGGGATCGAGTACTTTTACCTCAAAAGGTTCCAATCCATATTCCGAAATCATTTGTAACTGGCCAGTATTTTTCATCATATCATAAACATAGGAGTTTACCATTTTCTCGGTATAGGGTTCAAAATATCCCAACCAGGTAGCTTCTACAATTATCACATCTCGAACCTGACCGTAATCTCCTTTAAACTCTTTGTTATAGGAGTGAGCTGTTTTTCGGTTCATGCCCATTTTTTGAGTAACATTTTCTAACTCTACCTCATTCAGTACAGAAGATACTACCTTACTGATTTTCTTAATTTTATTAGTGAGTTTATTACCAGAATCTCCTTCATTCCTTAGAACAACTAGATCAATATCTTCACTAAACCGGTCAATTAAACCAAAACATTTGGACAATGCTGTTCCACCTTTAAAAACAGCTTCTTTTCCAATTTCATGGGTAAAAATAGTATATAAAGCATAAGTAATCCAGTAATCTTTTTCTATATAAACGTCTCGGATGTCCATTTCCTGGGCTGTAAACCTGACAGCCTGTGTAAAGAGCTTTTTATTTTCGTGTAGTTTCATTTAATATTCCAGTTTTCGGTGTTCGATAATACTGTATTTATTCCCGGAAACTTATATGATGTAATTGAATTTAACGTCTTTTGCAGTATTTCTGTTATTTCAACTTGTCCAAGTTCATCTAGTATAGCCCCAAGAAGCGCCCGGGTAGATGGAGGGTATTTTTTAGATAAACGAACCATTGTATATAAATCTTCCTTGGGCAAATCTTTTATTATGGCAAATAACCTTCTACATGCAGACACCATTGTAGTATCAGGAATTTTTTTGATGTATCGAATGGCATCCAATAACTGTAATAAAGGAATGTTTTCTTTAGTAATCGTATTTTTTTGCTTAATAAAAGCAATAGTATAGCGCCCACGGCTAAAGGTTGGACGGATTTCATTTTTCCCTATTTGAATAGTATTACTTACCTGAGTCGTCAACCCCAATTTATTGTAAATACTTAATCCTGTGAGATACCCTATTATCTTTCCATCATCTTCCAAGATGTCTTTTACAATTTGATATTGCTCCGGAACCAATTCACCAAATACGGTTTTTTCCGGTTTGTAATATTTTCCTTTTGAGAGTTTTGTAATACGCCCTGAAGCTGCCATACGATTAAGAGCCTTAATCACGGCTTCCTTTTTATTCACCTCGACTGAAAAATCTTCATAGGTGAATACATAGCCTTTTGGGAATCTATTTATAATATCTACTATATAATCAGTAACTTTCAATGGATTTAACTTTTTGTAAATATAAAAAATGTCCAGTTAATTTCATAAAAAACTGGACAAATTATTTTTTATTGCCTAAAATGTAGGTTTATTCCCTTATAGTATTCCAAGTCCCTTCTTTATAAGACCCTTGTCGTTCTATTAATTGTGATTCTTTCAATTTAGCAATATATGTTTCTATGGTTCTTGAAGAAACCCCAAGTATTTTACTTGCTCTTTCTGCTGTTATGGTGCTATCAGCTTCCATAAGCATTAATAATTTCACTGTGTTAAAGCTGCTACCCTTTAAAAGCTTCTCCGAAGTTTCTCCGAAGTTTTTGGAAAATCTGAAGTTAATGCATTTATATATTTTTCAGCATCCGTATTTAAAATACTTAATATCAACCCCTTATCAACGGTGTCGCTTTTAAGTGCTTCCTGAAGCTTCTCCGAAGCTTCCCCGAAGTTTTGACTCCAGCTTCCTCTTTTTGGGTATAAAATTTTAAAATGGTAGCATCAAAACTAATATCATACTCGGGTGCTGTATGGTTGTATTGTTCCCAGTTGGTTTCGATCTTGTCGAAGCCATAGCCGGCATTTTCGGCCAAGTGTAGACTCCCCCCAATTAGAACTGCTAGATTGTCAAAGATACTTGTTTTTAACAGTTCTGTCGATATCGACAGAACTGTTAAGTTTTGCATAGGCTACTGGGGATAGATTATCTAAAGCATTGTGTGGACGATAATGGTTATAATCATCCATCCAAATTTGTGTTTGCTCTCGTACTTGATCTAAGTTATCAAAAATATATTTATTAAGGACGCCTCTTCTATAGGATCCATTAAACCGTTCTATAAATGCATTTTGTGTTGGTTTTGCTGGCTGTATATATTTAAGGGATATGATGCTATTACCATTGGACAGCTATAAGGAAGCCATGGATCTTATTTTGTATTTGCTTAAGACATGTATTATGGCTTTACATGCAGATTATGTTACTAATGAGTTTATAGGGGAGCCGGAATTCAATACGAGTGAAGTTCTGAAATTGATTACCCAGCTTATGCCATATGAAGAAATGGAGTTTTTGGACGAGGGGAACATTATGATGAAACAATTAGAATTAAAATAATAAACGCTATGAAAAAGAAACAAATCAAGGAATTACGAGTATTGGCCAAAAATAAATTAAACACATTGGAGCCTTCCAATTTGCGGAAAGAAAAATATAAACCCTCCTTTTTGGAATTTGATGGATACACCGATTTGTTTATTACCATTGAAGCATTGATCGATGTAAGTATCTTGGCGGCACAAGGCGATACATTTTCACCGCCCAGGATTAAAGATCATGGTATAGATATTCGTAGGACTTTAGAACTGGCAAACAATCTTTTGCCCTTTGAAGAAGGGGAATTTTTGGATGAGTCATACAAGCTTTTGAAAAAAGAAAACTAGGCTTTCTTTACTGGGAAAATGAATCCCCAAATCTTACCATAACTAATACTATTTCGCTTGGTTTTCAGGAGGTTTCATCCAATTCAAATAGTGTGCTTCAACTTCAGGAGATGCCTTTATAAAACTTTGATAATGTCTTTTTATACGTTCGTTTTTATCTTTTAATTGCTGATTCGTATGTCGGTAACTTAGCGTGCTAAAACCCAATACTAATAAAATTACGATGTATATAATACTACATACCACTATCCATTTCGGAAATAGCATGGACTTATCCATACTATGAATTAAGTCTTTTGTGTTTGTAGCCTGAGCTTCTTCAAATTGCGCTTGCCTTTTTAGATGTGTTTCCAACAGATCTTCAATCTGTGAAGTATCAGCTTTCACTTTTACTTCACGAAGCTTTCTTGACAGCCCTTCTAATTTAGCTACCGATACATTAAATTCTTCAATTTCCTCCGTCAACAAAGCTGCTATTTCTTCTAATTTTGCCATTGCTTTCTATTTTAATAACCAATCCCAATCCCCGTGTCAATAGCTTTTTTAATAACATGTTTTGCTACTTTTTTAGCGATGGATGCTGCTAGATTAGCATTAAGAGTTACTGTTTGATTTACTATTTTAAGGGTGTTCTCTTTTGATAGTTTTAATCCTTTTGCATTGTTATAAGAAATAGCTTGTAGTATTTTACCGCCTGACATTTCTCTGTGCACAGCACTTCCTTTTAGGTTATGCGATTTATAGGCAAACCGAAACCCCTGCAATTGCTTGGATTTATTAATCACAGGAATCACTTTAACTCCTTGTTTTTGCATGCGTTTTATATACTGATCTACGGTTTTGGGCCTGGTTTGTAAAGTTTTTAAGTGTTGTTGTTTGATAAGTGCCCGAATGTGTAATAGCGATTGTTGTTTTACTTGTTGCACCTCTCTAGTGGTGGTTAAATGCATTTCTTTAGCCACTTTCTCTGCTGCCAATTGACTGTGCTTTCCTATATAACTGTCATTATAAGCCTTTCCATCAAATCCAATGCGATTTACATACAAATGAACATGAAGGTGTTGTTTATCTCGGTGTACAAAAGCCATGGCTTGATGCTGTTGTAGTTTCATTTGTTTTACAAACCTATTGGTAAGCTCCTCCAGCTTTTTTACACTCAATTTCTTTCCATCTTCCACAGTTGGACTGAGTACAAAACTCAAGGTGTTTTTCTGGCAACGGGAATTGGTATCTTGTATAATCTTAAATTCCTGAGTTACCGCTGATGGAGTCTCTCCCGCTAAGTGTGCTTTATAGACCACTTCTGACATTTTTTCCTGATTCATTCCGTAACGCATGGAAGCCCCTGTATGTGCTATAGCCATTCCTTTTCCTATCATTTTTTAAAATTTTGCAAATGGTTTTTGATTTCTTCAGCGAGTTGGTAAACTTCATCGGTTAGCTTGGGATTCCTTTTTTTAAACATGTTCCCAATGCGTTTAAAATGATGATGGTACTGAATAAGGGTTTTATAAACCTCTATTTGTTCTTCGGTAAACCGCTCAATGATCTTGTCATCCAAAGCCGTCATCCGACAATAAGAACTCAAACTGAGGTTCGCTCTTTTTGCTTTGACCTGTAACAATCTCTTTTCAAATCGGGTACACCGAAATTTGACATAGGTTGCTTTTATTTTTACTTTGGCTTTTGCCATGATTTAATTATTTATATGAGGAAGTATTTCACTTTTAATGCTGCACCCTTTGCGACCTTCGGGAGTAAAGCAAGATGGTTTTTGTGGCAACAAAAACACATCTTGAAATTGCTTCGCAATTACCCATCCGCTTTAGTTATCCACCACTGGTTTACATCTTCATAGCCTTTATATAATTCAGATTTATCTACAGCCCTTGAATGTACACCCAATAAAAATTCGGTCGCTTTTTTACCTGCCTTATCCCGATCCAAATAGAGGGCTACTTGCTTGTAATCTTTCAAGTAATCAGCAGCTCTTTTAACAAATGCCACCGAGTTTAAAACAAGGAGGTCTGCTTTTTTAGAAAGGGTAGGGTCATAACAAGTCAGGGAAAGCAAATCAAACATGCCTTCACATATGAGGAGCTTGGACTGTTGATTTTTAATAAGGGTGATGTCCTTGGGAGAAACGCTGCTTTTATATAATTTGTTTCGAAGCTCATAACCCCCAGAAACATTTTTGAGTCCAATGGCAAAATGCTTTTTATCCTCCATCTTATAATGAACTTCTTTACAATAACACCGTGCTGCCGATAGTTTAATTCTTCGTGATTTAAGATAATCGAGTAGGGCAGGGTGGTGGATGGGCTTCACTTGAACAACTTCAATTCCAGACTCTTTTTCTAGACGAGGCGGCTGATGAAAAGAAAAATTAAAAGCTTCATGATCCAATAACTCCAAAGCCTCTTTAACCGAACATTGTTTTATCAGACAGATAAGGTCAATAACATTGCCTCCAATACCAGCTCCATGATCATACCATCGGTTTAAACGTAAAGACACTTTAAAAGAGGCTTTTGATTCAGACCGAAAAGGACTTAAAAACCAAGCTTCTTTCTCCGATTTTCGAGTAGGAAAATGCCCTAGTTTTGCAAGTGTTTGAACAATGCAAATATTGCGGGCTGTTTCACAATTCAATAGTTCTTTTTTCATATGCTTTATTTTGTAAGTTTTTTTGATGATTTGATGAAAAAACACGTTTATCCCTTTAATAGATTGACCTCACAGCTTCATCAATTTTTCATCATTTCATCATTTTTGATTGTAATACCTAAATTCCTGTCATCACTTTTTATTTTGATGAAAGAATGATGACAATTTGATGACAGCCGTAGCCCTTATGAAACCTGACATTCACTTATTCTGTCATCAATTCATCAAAATTTTTAATTAAAAATTCTTTTTCCACCGTGAAGTACCTTCCTTTTGCATCTTCCATATTGATATCGCCATTGCTCCAAATGGTAATTCTTTGATAGCTATTGGAATTTTTCTGATTCTCCAGTTTCCACTCTTTTTTGAGCAACCTCCTTAATTGTGTAAGATCTGTTCTTACTCTTGTCTTGTTTAACATGTGCAAGGCATCAATAGGACATATAGCAATGGAATCGAGTTCATACTTATCCATGGCACTTAAAAGGATACTCGCCAATTCCTTTTCTACTCTGTTTCTGTTATGCTTAATCAACTTATGAAGCGCAGAGGTGTAAATATCCTTTGGTGTAAACCACATCCGAGTTGTTTGACTATTTTGAAGTTTACGGTTCTTTAAAAAATAAAGAAAAGCAGGGATCTCTTCTATAAGTGCCTCCAAAAAATTAGTATCCTCCTTTTTTAAGGAAGGTATTTTCCGAATCCAAAATCGGGTTTCATTGGCATCTATTTTAATGAAATTATCTTCATTATTACTACAAAGAATAAACTTGCCGAAAAACTCAACTTCTCTTTTGTCTTTGCCTTTGGATTCCAATTTATTTCTGTTGGTGGTACTGAGATATTTAATACGCTCGGTCAGTTCTTCTTTATTGAAAAGCACTTCATCTATGCAGATAAGAAGCTTGTTTGTCCAATCTGAATTGAACTGGCTGCCAAAACTATCATTGGTTAGATAAGTAAGGTTGTTCTCAAATATCTCTTTTAACCATTTTAAAAAAGTACTTTTTCCCGTAATTCTTTCCTTGGAAACCAAACAAAGTATAGGGAGAATTTGCGTTGGTTTTTGATACAATAATTGTAAATAATCCAAACCAAGTTCTTTTTGTTTTCCGAAAATATGATGTATAAAGGATAAGGTCTTTTCTATATTTCCTTCTTTAGGAGTATTTCTAAGCGGTGAATAGATATTATAAAAGTTGTGATATTCTTTTTTAAAATCTAAATGACTTGGAATACATGTGAAACCATCATATTTAGATACCTTACTTAAAAAATCCTTCCCGTGATCCTGCTTAATAATATGCTCATTCCAGGGGACAAGTAATTCATCAAAATGTCCTGCTATTGTGGGTGCTTTCACCAATTTGTAAAATGTAGTACCTACCCTTATGTATGGTATTGTTTTCATATAACTATGATTTATAACCTGCATGTGAAATACAGGCTAATGAGGTAAATGTAAATAGCGATTAGAGCTAAAAACTATCGTTTCTTCAGGACATAATCCAATGCCTCATTTTTGATCTCACATGCAGATTTGCGATCATTTCTTAAAAGCCACCCATTAAGGCGATCGATATCGAAGAATATCATTTTTCCATTCGGTTTGCTATGCGGGATATTACCAGCAGCCGTTAGCTTATAAAGATAACTTCTTGATATGCCTGTATAATCACAAGCCTCTTCCAAGGTGAGTACCTTTTTAGAACCTAGCAAGAGGTTTTCAATTCTATCGAGTCTTTCTTCTAATTTAATGTTGTCCATTGTATCTGATTTAAAGATTAGTAATGAACAAAGCGCTTTGTTTCTTTTCGTAGAATTCTTGGAATAAAAGTAGAAAAAAAGATAAAGTAAACTTTGTAGAGTAGAAGTTTTTTATCCACAAGCTATTGAATATTAATCGATTGTTTTTATTTCGTTGCAAATGAATTTAGAATTTATGGTGCTAATTAAATCGAATACGAAAGGATATGAATTGCTGGTAAGCAGAATCACCTCAAAACACTAAAATCAAAGTTATTAACAATCAAAATCAAGGAAATGTGTTTTTGTGGCTATAAGAATACTCACTTTAAGTCAGTTTAGGTATTTTAGTACATGTTTAACCGATGCCATCCAATTCCAGTTTCGGAACCAAGTTAGCAGCCTCTTTCATCTTCTTATCTATAATTTTGGCATAAATCTCGGTAGTCCTTATTTCTTTATGTCCTAATCGTTTTGAAACCGTATAGATATCCGCACCATTCTCTAACAACAATACCGCATTGGTATGTCTCGCTGAATGGAACGTGATGTGCTTTGTAATACCGGCAAACATACACCAACGAAGTAATTGAAGGTTCATATGTGCACTGTAGCGAAGTCCTTTGAACACACGTTCCTTAGAATCTTTTCTTTTACCCAAAAGCTCTTTGGCCTGTTGGGAGATATACAAATATTCGACCCCTTCGGTTTTCTTTTGTTGGAAAACAATTCTGAAAATAGCATTTCCCGAGCCATCTATGCCTTCATCACGTACCTCAGACCATTTTAATTTATTGATATCGGACCACCGGATTCCGGTCAATGCTGAAAAGAGAAAGGCACGTTTTAGTAAAGGGAACTTACAAGGTGTTTGCGATAATCTTTGAAGTTCGCCATGAGTGAGATATTCTCTCGTCGATTCTCCCATAGAAAACCCTTTGACTTTTTTAATGAGGTTTTCTTTCAGATATCCTTCATCAAAAGCGGCATTCAAGCAAGCCTTGAATTTATTGAAATAGGTATGCTTGGTATTCTGTGAAAGCTTTTTTTTGCTCTTGGTAACAGCAACTGTATCAAGGTGTTTTCTAAATCCTTTAATGAATTCCACATCAACATCATTGAAAGTGATATGAGCGGGACAATATCGTTCCAAATGCTTTTGAGCAGCATCCCAATTATCATAATTTCCTTTGGTTTGGTAACGTTCTTCTTTTTTTTGCTCATAAAAGGATAGAAGAGTGGTTTTGCCTTTATGGTTGTTTTGAATTTTAAACTTACCCTGATAGATTTCAGCTTGACGAATAGCTAAGATTTGTTTAGCTAACTCTAGTTGTTCTTTATTTTTTTTCTTTTCGTCAGCTGATTTTGGGTTTTGTATTAAATAGAGTTGAAGGTATTCGTATTCTCTAAGGTGCTTGATTTTTCCATTAGCCAGTGTTTGGGTACCTTTATAATACTCGATATACAAACTCTGCTTTCCTGTTTTTAACTTTTTCTTTCTTAAATGAGCTTTTATCATTGCGACACAAATTTTTGTGTCTCACCATTTTTGAGACACACATGAGACACAATAAAAGTATAAAAATGGCTATATTAAGAGAAAATAAGATTTAATAAGTTATCAACAATTATTTGATTTACAGTCATTTAATCACAATTGATATCGAAAAAAAGTCCTGTCTATTTGCCAATACAGAAATTAGCAAAAATATTTCCTAATAAATCGTCTGTGGTTATTTCTCCAGTTATTTCTCCAAAATGGTATAGTGCTTGGCGGATATCAATGGCTAATAAATCGCTAGAAATACCATTTGCCATTCCATCTTGTACATGATTAATTTCTTCTAAAGCTTTTAATAAAGAGTCATAATGACGAGAATTGGTAATAATGGTTTCATTATTTCTTAGTGCCCCTGTATTTACAAATTCTAAAAGTATATTTTTTAACTCCTCAACTCCAGAGTTTCCTTTGGCAGCTATTAATAAAGCTTTAGTTTTAGCATTTGTATGGGCTATATCTGCTATTTCGGTGAGTATAAAATCCTGTAAATCTTCTGAGATTTGGTCTTTTTTATTGGCAATAATTACCAAGGGCTTTTGTGGGAATTTATTCTTGATTTTCTCTAATTCAAGGCGGATATTTTTTATAAAATCTTTGTTTCCTATAAGTTTGGTGCTGTCTATTAAATAAACAACTACTTGTGCTTGTTCTATTTTCTCAAAGGTTTTTTTAATACCAATGCTTTCTACTACATCTTTGGTGTCTCGTATTCCAGCGGTATCTATAAAACGGAATCCTATGCCTCCAATGCTTATTTCGTCTTCAATAGTATCTCTGGTAGTTCCAGCAATATCACTTACAATTGCTCTTTCTTCATTTAAAAGAGCATTTAAAAGCGTGGATTTTCCTACATTAGGCTCTCCAACAATGGCTACTGGAATTCCATTTTTTATAACATTTCCTACAGCAAAGGAGTCGATTAACCTTTTTAATACAAGCTGAATTTTATTAAGTAATTCAATAAACTGAGTTCTGTCTGCAAATTCAACATCTTCTTCAGCAAAGTCAAGTTCTAATTCAATTAAAGAGGCAAAGTTTAAGAGCTCCTCCCGAAGCTTTTTAATTTCACTACTAAATCCACCACGCATTTGTTGCATGGCTATTTGGTGACTCGCTTCGTTGTCGGATGCAATTAAATCGGCTACAGCTTCGGCTTGACTCAAATCTAATTTTCCGTTTAAAAAAGCTCTCATGGTAAATTCTCCAGCATCTGCCATTCTACAGCCATTCCTTAAAAAAAGTTGTAAAATTTCTTGCTGAATAAATGGAGAACCATGGCAGGATATTTCTATAACATTTTCCCCAGTGTAAGAATTAGGTCCCTTAAAAATGGAAACCAAAACTTCATCAAGTATTTTCTGCCCATCTATTATATGTCCTAAGTGTATGGTGTGCGATTTCTGTTCTGATAGTTTCTTTTTTCTGATGGATTTAAAATGAGCATCAGCAATAGAAATAGCTTCTTTTCCAGAAATACGTAGTACAGAAATTGCTCCAGCTCCCGATGGGGTTGCCAAGGCAATAATATTGTCTTGAATATTCATACACAAAAATTTGTGTAAAAATACAAATACTATATGAAGTAATATTGTAAAAAATAACTTATTAATTTGGTTAACATTGCAAGTTAAATCTTGTTAAAATGGAAGTTTTTGTAGGTGTAATTTGTATCTTTAGGATATAATTTTAAAACCAAAAAAAATACAATGAAAAATTATTTGAATTTAGATAAAGATAAAACACAAGATACAGTTAAAGAGTTAAATGTTCTATTAGCAGATTATCATTTATACTATCAAAAGCTTAGAAATTTCCATTGGAATATCTTTGGGAAAAACTTTTTTGACTTACATGAAAAGTTTGAAGAACTCTATGATGATGCAAAATTGAAAGTAGATGAGATTGCTGAGCGAATTTTAACTTTAAGACATCAACCAGTAAGTAATTTCTCTGATTATTTAAAGACTTCTAGTATTAAAGAATCTGATAGTGATAAAACTGATATCGAGATGATTGAAATTTTATTAGAAGACCATGGAATTATTCTAAAACAGATGCGTAAAGTGGTTGAAACAGCAGATAAAGGTGGAGATGAGGGTACTATTGATTTAATTGGCGCATACATTAGAGAATTGGAGAAAACTTCTTGGATGCTAGACGCTTGGAGAATGAAAACAAACCAAGGATTAAAATAATTAACACTAATTTTCACGTTATTCTATGGAAGAAAGATTAGAAAGTGCGTGGGATAAAATGATAGAACAGTTAGGCTCATGGCTAGATGTAATAGTTGTGAGCCTTCCTAATGTTATACTAGCAATTATTGTATTTGCAGGTTCGTTTTTTCTCTCACGTTATGTAAACTCTTTAATGTTAAGGCTCCTTGCTAAATCTTCAATGCAAGGAACCGTTAAAAAAGTTTCTGCTAGATTAATTTCTGTTACCGTTATTTTAGCTGGACTTTTCTTGGCTCTTGGGATACTTAATCTTAATAAAGTGCTTACTTCGCTTTTAGCGGGAGCAGGGGTAGCTGGTTTGGCAATTGGTTTAGCACTACAAGGAACTATTGCGAATACTTTTTCTGGGATTGTACTTTCGTTTGTTGATTATATTAAAATGGGCGATTGGATAGAATGTAATGATTATTCAGGGGAAGTTGTAGATATTGACTTACGTACAGTAACTATCCGTGAAAAGGATAATAATATGGTTTCTATACCTAATAAAATGGTGATTGAAAATCCTCTAAAAAATTATTCAATAACTTCTAAAACTAGAATTTCCGTTTCATGTGGTGTTGCGTATGATTCTGATTTGGAATTTGTTCAAGAATTAGTGATTAAAACAATATCAGAAAAATTCGATTCTGTTAAGAATAAAGAGGAAGTTATCTTTTTTTATACGGAGTTTGATAATAGCTCTATAAATTTTGAAACCCGATTTTGGATGAATTCTACCACCGGATTGCAAACAGCTAAAGCTAAAGGAGATGCAATTATAGCAATTAAAAAAGCTTTTGATGCAAATGGTATTACTATTCCATTTCCAATTAGAACAATTGATTTTTCTAATAAATTAAGTATTAAAAACCAGAAAAATTCTAATGAGGAAGACTCTCAGGAAGGTATTGTAAGTGAAGAAAAATACGGAAAGGAGTAAACCGTGTTAGTGTACATTTTTGAGTGTTTAAATAATAAATCTTAATTATTGAGTAATATTTTGTAACATTTTTTATTTCTGTTCGTCTTTTAAATATAAACCATCAATCATAATTAAAATGCAACGAACAGACAATCAATTATTAGTAGCCGCACACTTGAGTCAGTTATTAGATTATATAACTGGATTTGGCGGACTTATTGTACCATTAGTTTTATGGCTCTGTAATAAGGAAAGTGTAATGAATATGGACAATCATGGAAAGTCTATTATCAATTTTCAATTAAGTATTATTATTTACTCTTTGGTAAGTATTCCGTTGATTTTCTTTTTCGGATTAGGAATTTTAACCTTAATTGCGGTCGGAATTATTGCTTTTGTATTCCCTATTGTAAATGCAATTAAAGTAAATAATGGAGAAGAGGTATACTATCCTTTTAGTTTACAAATTATAAAATAGGATCGTAGCTTTTTAAAATATAAAAACCCCGTTATAAATTAACACACAATTTAAACGGGGTTTATTAAATATAATTAGTTAGTGTTTGTTTACTAGTTATTCAACATAACAGGCATTACCAGCATTGTTACATGCTCTCCTTCATCTAAACCATCAATAGGAGTTAAAATACCTGCTCTATTTGGTAAACTCATTTCCAAAGATACATTATCTGAAGTTAAGTTATTTAGCATTTCATTTAGAAATCTAGAATTAAACCCAATTTCCATATCATCTCCTTGGTAATCGCACGTTAAACGTTCTTCTGCTTTGTTGCTATAATCTACATCTTCTGCAGAGATATTTAATTCAGCTCCAGCAATTTTTAAACGTATTTGATGTGTTGTTTTGTTTGAGAAAATAGAAACCCTTCTTACAGAACCAAAAAATTGTGAACGGTCTATAGTAAGTTTATTTGGGTTTTCTTTTGGAATTACAGCTTCGTAATTAGGATATTTACCGTCAATAAGTCTACAAACTAATTCGATATTATCAAAAGTAAATTTAGCATTACTCTCATTATAATCAATCGTAACATCACTCTCACTACCAGCTAAAATCCCTTTTAAAAGATTTAAAGGTTTTTTTGGCATGATAAATTCTGCAACCTGAGAAGCAGTAACATCATGACGTTGATATTTTACTAATTTATGAGCGTCTGTAGCAACAAATGTTAAGTTTTCTGGAGAAAACTGGAAAAATACTCCGCTCATTACAGGGCGTAAATCATCATTTCCAGAAGCAAAAATAGTCTTGCTAATTGCTGTTGCTAAAATATCTCCTAAAATGGTGGTAGAACTGGCGTCTGCTAACTCTACAGAATTAGGAAATTCAGCACCATCCGCATATGCCAACGCATATTTACCATGATTGGAGCTTATTTCTATGGTATTATTGTTCTCAACCACAAAAGTAAGTGGTTGCTCTGGAAAGGTTTTTAAGGTGTCCAACAATAATTTTGCTGGTACAGCAATACTTCCTTCAGAATCTGAATCTACTTCTAGCACCGAACTCATTGTTGTTTCCAAATCTGAAGCCGATACTGTAAGTTGGTTTTGATTTAATTCAAATAAAAAATTATCGAGTATTGGTAATGTGTTGCTGTTGTTGATTACACCTCCTAATACTTGAAGTTGTTTTAATAAATATGAACTTGATACTATAAATTTCATTGAATTCTCAGTTTTCTAACACTTACAAAGATATCTTAATTGATTTTTTTACAGAAAATAACTTATCAACATTTAAACTGTGTATTTTTTCTTTTTGAAGTAATTAAATAACATGCCAAAAAGAACTATTAAAACTATGGGAAGTCCAATATTTATAAGCTTCCACGTTGTTTTTTGTTGATACACTTTTTCCTTGTTTAAAAATGATAAGGCAATCTCTTTGGAACGAATGTTTATAAGTCCATCTTCATCCAAAAGGTAATTAACGCTATTTATTAAGAAATCTTTATTTCCATAAACCTGTTTGGTCCACTTATCAACACCATTAATTAATGGCTTTTTATTAACATAATTGTAGTTTACAATATCTCCATCGGAGATAACAATCATTTTATTTTTAGATCCTACATTCTCTTTATTTCCGTCAATTTTAAATGGTTTAATTCTATTTTTAAATGCTGAAGTAAAGTTTCCTTCCAATAGAACTCCTAAAGTTTTATTTCCGTCATTAAAAGTAGCAATGTCCTGCTGTGTATCAAACTCGTCTAAGCTATAGGCTCTAGGAACTCCAACTTCTTTAGACTGTGGGGAACTTTGTAATAAAATAGTTTTATCTATGGCATTTGGAAGTGTATCAATACCATTGGCAAATTCTAATTTTACTACATTAACGCCTTTGTTTATTGGGTGATTATTGGTTGGTGAAACCATAGGCGAGTAAAACCAATTGATAGGAATTTCCCCATTTTGGTCGGTAACGGTAACGGGTGAGGAGATTAAATCCTGGATCAGGGTTTTATTAATTCTCACCCCATATCGGAACAGTATATCGTCAAGATTTAAATCTTGGGGATATGCAAAAGATGAAAAATTTTCGTTTTGAAGGCTATCTAGATCGGCCACCACTTCGTCTACCATCCAAAGGGTTTTTCCTCCATTCATTACGAATTGATCCAAAATATATTTTTCATTTTCAGAAAATCTCTCTGTTGGTTTAGCAATAATAGTAGCGTCAAAACGATTTAGATTTTCTAGTACTTGCTTCGGATTGTTTTTAAGGGAATCTAAATTAAATTCTCCTAGTTGGTAGTAATTACGAAGATTAATTAGAAAATCAATTAAATATTTATCTTGAATTTCTCCATTCCCTTTTAAGATTGCAATTTTCTTTTTTTCGGTAATGGTAAGCTGTTTGAAAGCATCTGCAAAAGCGTATTCTAATTGCTGTACCGAATTATTAATTCGTTGCTCACTATTAGAACCTAAAGTATTTTGTAATAGCGAAACTTTAACGGTTTTCTCCCCCATATTTACCAAAGCCCAAGGAAAAACTACTTCTCGAGACATGCTATTTCCTTCTTCAACAGTTACAGAAGCAGGGGTGAGGCCTAGTTCTTGTAATGATTGTATATTTTGTTGCTTTGAATTGTTGTTATCTAATGGGTTTATATAATTGACTCTAATTTTATTATTTACAGTCGTAAACTCTTCTAGTAGTTGTTTTGTTTCGGTTTGTAAACGTTTAAATTCTGAAGGGAGATTTCCAGAGAGTAAAACATCAATTATAATAACTTGATTTGCTGTTTCTACAGTATTTTTTGAAGCTTCCGAAAGTGTATATCTTTTATTTTTTGTAAGATCGAACCTCCATACTAAAAAAGAGCTTAAAAAATTAATTCCAATAAGGATTAGAATTAATAGGGCAATCTTTGTAGCGTTATTTTTAATAGTTTTCAAGTTACTTTAATTTAAAAATGGTTACTACTAAAAAGAAAACTGTAATACTTATAAAGTAAATAATATCTCGAACGTCTATTACACCGCGACTAATACTATCAAAATGGTATTTTAAGCTGAAAGTTTCTATAAATGAGCTCTTTTCAATCCCTGAAAAGCCATAATACATAATAAAACAGAGAAAAACAGCAGCAATAAAAGCTATGATTTGATTGTCTGTAAGAGAAGAGGTAAAAACACCAATAGCTGTATAGCTAGATACCAAAAATAGGAGTCCAAAATAAGAACCTATAATACTTCCTAAATCTATATTTCCTACTGGATTGGAAAGTTGCCAAATGGTATACACATATAGTAATGTAGGGATTAAGGCGATAAAAATCAGTAAAAAAGTCCCTAAAAACTTCCCTGAAACAATTTGTGTTTTGCTAATTGGACTGGTAAGTAGTAATTCTAAAGTTCCTGTTTTTTTCTCTTCGGAAAAACACTTCATAGTTACCGCCGGAATTAAAAATATAAGAACCCAAGGTGCTAATTGAAAAAAGGGATTCATATCTGCAAATCCGCTTTCAAAAATATTTAAATCCCCTTGAAATACCCATAAAAATAAGCCGTTAAGAACTAAAAATAACCCAATAACCAAATAGGCAATGGGGGAGGAAAAAAAACTACTTATTTCTCTTTTTATAATTGCTGTCACTTAGTTAGTTTATAGTTTATAGTTAAAAAGTTAAAGGTTGAAAGTTGATAGTTAATGGTTTATATTTTTTGGTTGAAAGCTTTTTATGTTAAAAACCTAAGAGTGATCTAGTTAAAATGTTAAATTGTTTTGTGAGTTTTTCATGCTCAATACTTTTTTCAAAATTCAAAATTCAAAATTCGCTCCCTTAATTCTTAAAATTTACCGTAATCGTATCTCTATAAGAAAGGCCTAAAAGCGTAGAAGCTCCTCCAACGGTATCTAAGTTGCTTCTATAAATGGCAATCTCTATTAGTCCTGCTGAATTAAAAATAGCCAATTTCTCACCATCTTTATTGGTTACGTTTTCTGCATCAAAGTTAATACTATCACTGTATTTAAAATAAATATTTGTGAATTTATGATTCCTTGCCCATAGTTCAAAATTACGTCCCCTTTTATAGCGTTCAAAAGTTTGCTTTGAAATATTGGTAATTATATTTCCGTAATTGTCAACATAAATTACAGTTCCCGTAATCTGGTTTTCTTCATTGTTAATAATTGGCGATAAACCTTTCAACATTTTCAATTCACCTATCGATTTTCCAATTACTTCCAAAGTACCACCTCTTGAAATATGTCCTGCAACCTTTACAAAAACATCTAAAACGGGGAACACACTCTCAATACGGTCGTGAATATTAATTTCGACCATCTTTTCAGGGTTTATTTCCTTAGCTAAAAAAGAAAGGATTCCGTTGTCTGCACCAATAAAATAATGTCCATCTATTTTTACAGCTACATGTTTGTTTATTGGAGTTAATTCAGAATCTACCCCAATAATATGTATAGTTCCTTCTGGAAATGTTTTGTAGGCATTTTTTAAGATATAAGAAGCCTCCACGATGTTAAAAGGACTTACTAAATGTGAGATATCAACAATGGTAGCACCTTCTATTTCACTGAGTATAAATCCCTTTATAGCGCCTACAAAGTGGTCTCGCACACCAAAATCTGTAGTTAAAGTTATTATAGCCATTTATTGAAATGTTGATATTTTTTTAATTTAAGAAAGTGTTTTTTTGCTTAAGTTTGTTAGAAATGGTAACAAACTTAGGTTTGGATAAATGTTTAGCACAAACCTACTAAAAAGTAATAGATTTTCCATTTTTATACGTATTTTTTATACGAATACTTTTAGATGAATACTCACTTAAAAATTGGCTTTTGAACGAACTTATCATCGAACTCACAGAAATTAATCCAAAAGACTTTTTTGGACCAAACAATGTTAACATTGACTTATTAAAGAAGTATTATCCGAAGCTGAAATTAGTAGCTCGCGGAAATAAAATAAAGGCCTATGGCGATGAAGAATTGTTAGAGGAATTTGATAAGCGACTAGATATGTTGGTCACGCATTTTGGTAAGTATAATAAGCTAGATGAAAATACCATTGAGCGAATTCTAACTAGTGAAGGTGGGCAAGAAGAAATAGATGCTAAAATCCATGGCGAAATTTTATTGCATGGTGCTAACGGAAGACTTATAAAAGCGCAAACAGCCAACCAGCAACGCTTAGTTGAGTTGATGCGTAAAAATGATATGGTTTTTGCTATAGGTCCTGCTGGAACTGGAAAAACATATACAGGGGTTGCGCTGGCTGTAAAAGCATTAAAAGAAAAGCAAGTACGCCGAATTATATTAACACGCCCAGCTGTAGAAGCAGGGGAGAGTCTTGGGTTTTTGCCAGGAGATTTAAAAGAAAAATTGGATCCATATATGCAGCCTCTTTATGATGCATTACGAGATATGATTCCTGCTGAAAAACTTGCTAATTATATAGAAACAGGAGTAATACAAATTGCTCCGATGGCTTTTATGCGTGGACGTACATTGGATAATGCTTTTGTTATTTTAGATGAAGCACAGAATACGAGTCATGCACAAATGAAAATGTTTCTTACCAGAATGGGGAAAAATGCTAAGTTTATTATTACTGGAGACCCAGGACAAATAGATTTACCTCGTAGAATTACTTCGGGACTTAAAGAAGCTATTTTGGTGTTAAAAGACGTGCAAGGAATTGGAATTTTATACTTAGATGATAAAGATGTAATTCGCCACCGTTTGGTAAAAGATATTATTGCATCTTATAAAACCATTGAACATAATAATGCTTAATAAGCAAGCCTAAAAAGACATTTGAATCCCTCATTAAGGGTTTTATTCCTAGAGCCTGTCTTGAGTTTACCCAAGGGCTCTACGTCTAAATGGATTAAATTATTTTTCTTTGAATATCTCGTAGGCTTGCTTCGAGGTAGTTGATTAGAAAATTTTAGTTTCCTATTCAAATGTTTTTTCCATTACAGGTAGTAATCTTCCTATAATATTACTCTTTTTATAATTGGTTACTTTAAAACCAAATTTGGCGTAAAATTTTTCAGCATTTGGGTCGGCAATTAAAAATACTTTGTGATATTTTAGTTCTTTTACTTTTGCTAAAAAATGATTCATTAATACTGCACCATAACCACTTCCAATATGTTTTTGAGAAACAAAAAAGAAATCTAATTCAATAGTGTCCTTACTTCGTATAATAAAAGCAAAAAAGCCAACAAGCTTATCAGAAGCTATAAGTTTGTATACATAATTCTTTTGTAGATACTCCGAAGTGATAGTAAGCTCTGGAATCCATTTTTTTATTTCAACTTCAGAATAGCCCCAATGAGATTTGGAAGCAATAGTTATTTCTGTGAGTAACTTATTGTCGTTAATAGCAGCTTTAACTAAATTCATTATTTAGATTTGAATATACCTATGTTTGTCTCTAGGTAGTTGCTTTTTCTTTTACTTACAATTTAATAGCAGTAACTCAAGCCAATTTCTTCTTTTACTTTATCCATAATTTCCATGAGTTGATGACTAAACTTATGAGTCATAATAGGACTTTCTGTTTTTCCACTGCGTAAAAGTTCGTTAAAATGAGCTATTTCAAAATTATATCCTAATGTATTTACATCGTAATCCTTGGTTGTCTGTTTTCCATCTGCATCAGTAAAAGTTACAGAAGTAGGTCTGTGAAATTGCGTATGTAATTTTATAGTTCCTTTTTCACATTTTATGGTAGCTTCTGTGGGAGTTTCTTCTTTTAATGTTGAAGAAAGCCTAGCAACAGCTCCATTTTTATAAGAAAAAATCATGTTACAAGAAGAGTCTGCTCCTGTTTCAAAAAAGGTGCCATTTGCTTGGATGTCATCTGGCTTGCCTAGAATAGACATTGCGCAAAAAATAGGATAGATTCCAATATCTAATAAACTTCCGCCACCTAATTGTTTGTCGAATAATCGAGTAGAGGCATCAAATTCACGATAAAACCCAAAATCAGCATCAATAGATACTACTTTTCCATAATTCCCTTCCTCTAAAAAATTAAGAACATCTTGGTAATGAGGTAAAAAAGCAGTCCATAACGCTTCCATTAACAAAACACCTTCTTGCTTTGCCGTTTGCAGCATCACATCTACATCGGCACTATTTAAAGCCAAGGGCTTTTCACAGAGTACCGCTTTTTTATTCAGTAAACAATCAATGGAATATGCTTTATGAAAAGTATGAGGTGTGGCAATGTAAATGGCATCAACGTTAGGATCTGTAATTAAATCCATATAATTTCCATAGGCTACTTTAGCGCCATAGGTTTCTTTAAACTCTTCAGCCTTTTCTAGTGTTCTAGATGCAACAGCATATAATTCTGTATCCTTAACCGTTAGTAAGTCTTGAGCAAATTTAGTAGCAATACGACCAGGGGCTAGAATTCCCCATTTTATTTTTTTATTTCTTGATAGCATTGGTTGTTCTGTTTAAAATTTCTAAGATTATAGCAATAATAATGACCATGGCACAACCAATAAAGTTTAGCCATAAATATCCTAGTTTTTCATCTCCTGCATCATATCGATGAATGGCAAAATAGTAAATAAGGATGATGGCTATTTGTGTGACAATGGCGCTTATAAAAACGGCATTTCCACGAATAAATTTTATAAAAAATGCTATTAAAAATATTCCGAGTACATTTCCGTAGAAAATAGAACCGATAATATTTACTAATTGGATTAAATTATCTAAAAGCGAAGCAAAATTAGCGAACAAAATGGCTATAATCCCCCATCCAAATGTAAACCAACGAGTAGCATTTAAATAGTATTTTTCATCGTGTTCTTTCTTTTGTCTTCTTCTAAAAAGGTCAATGGTAGTAATGGTTCCTAAAGCATTTAATTCGGATGCTGTAGAAGACATGGCAGCCGAAAATATTACAGCTAACAATAACCCCATAAGTCCTGTTGGAATTTTATTCAGTATAAAATGTATAAAAACATAATCTTTATCGTTGGTTTCTAAATCTTCATCTACTTTTTGAATAAGAGCTTTAGCGTCTTGGCGACTTTTTATTTCTTTTTTATTGATATCTTGAATTTGCTTTTTAGCAGCTACAATTAATTCGTAATCTTTAACATCTAAAACTGCGGAAAATCGCTCTTGAGCCATTTTTTTATCTTTTTCGAGCGCCAAATGTTGCTTTTCTAATTGCTGATATTGATCGGCATATTCCGATTGTTGTACCGCTTCTACTGCAGCAGGATTAAAATTTAAAGGAGAATGATTGTATTGGTAATACACAAAAACCATAACTCCAACTAACAGTATAAAAAATTGCATCGGTACTTTAAACAGACCGTTAAAAATAAGTCCTAACTGACTTTCTCTAACTGACTTCCCCGATAAATAGCGTTGTACCTGACTTTGGTCGGTTCCGAAATAGGCGAGGGCTAAAAAGAGGCCTCCCGTAATTCCACTCCAAAATGTATAACGACTTTTAGGGTTTAAAGAGAAATCAAGGATGTTAAGTTTGTCGTTAGCACCCGCTATTTTCATAGCCTTACTAAAGGTTATATCTTCTGGGAGGTAACTCATTACTAAATAAAAAGCCGTAAACATTCCTGTCATTATAACAAACATTTGCTGCTTTTGCGTAACACTTACCGCTTTTGTCCCACCAGAAACAGTATATATTATTACCAAAATCCCAATAACAATATTTAGAGTTTTTGTTTCCCAGCCTAAAACCGCAGATAATATTATAGAAGGCGCATATATGGTAATTCCTGCAGCCAATCCACGTTGTATTAAAAAGAGAATGGCAGCTAAGGAACGTGTTTTTAAATCGAATCTATTTTCTAGGAATTCATAGGCAGTATAGACTTTTAATTTATGATAAATAGGGACGAAGACCACACAGATAATTATCATGGCCAGTGGAAGTCCAAAGTAGAATTGCACAAACCCCATTCCGTCATGAAAAGCTTGTCCAGGAGTAGACAAGAAAGTAATAGCACTAGCCTGTGTTGCCATTACAGAAAGGCCAACGGTATACCATTTTGCCTCATTACCACCTAAAATATAGTCGGATACGTTTTGACTTCCTTTGGTTTTTAAATAACCGTACCCTACAATAAATAGTAGGGTACCCGTTAGTACTATCCAATCGATTAATTCCATAGTACTATTTGTTTGAAATCATAATTAGATAAAAAACAAAAATGTAAATCGCATTCATAATCAATACAATAGAATACTCTCTTTTCCAAACAAACTTACTAAGCATGACTATCCTTTTATTGGGTTTAAATTTGTACTTTCTTCTTTTCCAATAGAAAGCATATTGGCAAATATTTTATAAGCCCCTGGAACACCAGCAGGGAGTTCTCTAAAGAAACTCAATCCTGAGTAAATATAATATCCTTTTCCATATGGAGCAACCAATAAGCTACCGTCTTTTTTACTTTCCCCTTTGTCGTGCATCGAAAAAATTGAGGTAAATTCCTCTCCCCATTTGTCAGGGAAATATAATCCTCGTTCTTGTACCCAACCAGTAAAATCGTTTTGAGATATTTTGTTGGGAGTATTTAATAACGGATTGTTTGGTGCGTTAAAAGTAACTTCAGCATTTTCATCGGTTACACGGTCTCGAGATAATTGCAACAAATAGGGTGCCAGATTATCCATTCCAAGTCCGTTTCTCCCGGCAGTATTATATTGAACAATTAAATTGCCACCTTCCTTTACATAATTTAAAAGAATATGTTGTTTAAATTTAAGAGATTCATGAATATTATATGCTCTAATCCCCATTACTACTGCATCGAAATTTTTTAAGTATCCACTACTAATATTTTCTGGCTGTATTACAGTTACAGTATATCCTATTTGACGTAAACTTTCTGGTACTTCATCTCCAGCACCAGCAACATAAGCAATGTTTTCTCCTGTTTTCTTTATGTTTAAACGCACCACTTTAAAACTAGCAGGAAGTAAAACCGATTGCGTAGGAATATGGTCGTAAGCTATGGTTACTAGTTCCTGAGTATATTCTTTTCCATCTATTTTTATGATAGGTGTAATAGTTTCCTGATTTTCATCTGCTGGAGGGGTTACTGTAAAAATAACTGTTTTTGTATCACCCTTTTTAGCAATGGAAAAATCTATTTGTTGAGGACTCACATTCCATCCGCTATTGTATTTTAAATGTATGTTTCCTGAAATATTATCTGCTCCAGAAGTAATGGTTACTGGAATGTCCTTAGATTTTTCATCAGAAAAAATAATTACTTTATTAGCTACAGAAGTGGAAACCCTAGGAAGAATTTCAAAGGGTTGATAAATTTCACCTTTATCAGGCTTTGAAAATTTATAAACGATATTTTTTTCAAAAGGAATACTAACTCCTTCGATATTTATGGTGAATGTAGCTTTAACTAATCTAGGAGTTTCTGGTTTTCCTCTTAGTAATTGCGGCGCTTTGTACATTCCTAATGTACCTTCTTCTTTTAACCAATAGGGTGCTGTGTATTCACTATTTTCAGGAATAGTAATTTTTTGATTGGTAGTTATAAATTTATTGTTTTCTAATTTTTTACTGATAATTTGTACAACATCACTAGGAGAGATACTTATGTTTTTAAGCGTTATATTGGAGGACGATCTATTAATAATTGAAGCGTTAATACTGATGTTTTCTCCAGGTACAGCAGAAGCTTGTGCAGTTGTTGCTTCTATAAATAAGCCGCTACAGGCTTCTATAATTTTTTTAATCTCTTCTAATTTAATTTCCCGCCAATAATCATCTTTTAAATTAGAAATTAATTGATAGGCTTTTGCTAAATCTGCAAGATGTTCTGATGGATTTTTAAAATTGAAATTAGCTTCTATATCTAATAATATTTCGGCAATAGCTTCTCCGCCTTCTACACGCCCCCAAGTAGTATTAATACCATCAAAAATAGTATTGTTTCTTGGAAAACTTCCTTTTAACAGTTCAATATATTCTTTTTCAGAACCACGGGCAGAAATCCCACCAAATCCCTGACTTAAATGTTGGCTACGAGCAATGGAAGCAATCTCGTTATTACTTTGCCCAAGTGTAGGGTAGTAGGTGCCAATATCTACACTTAGCATTTTTGATTTATTGGCCTCTTCAAATTTTTCCTGACTTCCATAGAACCACCAAGAAGTATTAAAAAACATACGTTCTGGCTGCCAAAGGTCTGTATATTTTAATTGTTCTGGATAGCTATTTTTATCATTCACAAGGTCAAATGCTTCAACGCTTAACATGGCCGAAGAAGTATGGTGACCGTGTGTTGTACCCGGACTTCTATGGTCAAAACGGTTGATAATTACATCGGGTTTAAAGTTTCTAATAACCCAAACAACATCAGAAAGTACCTCGTCTTTATTCCAAATCTCTAAGGTTTCATCTGGATGTTTCGAAAACCCAAAGTCGTTAGCACGCGAGAAAAATTGCTCGCCACCGTCCACACGTCTAGCCGCTAGAAGCTCTTGAGTTCTTAAAACTCCTAAAAGTTCTCGTAATTCTGCTCCTATTAAATTCTGCCCTCCATCTCCTCTTGTAAGCGATAAATAGCCAGTTCTTGCCTTTACTTCATTAGAAAGATAAGAAATTAACCGCGTGTTTTCATCATCGGGGTGTGCGGCAATATAGAGCGCTGTTCCAAGGAAATTAAGCTTTTGTACTGCTTGATAAATATCAGCAGAAGAATAGGTTTTTGGCTTCTGTGAATACGTAGAAAATGTAAATACTAATCCAATAAAAAGAAAGGATAATATTTTTTGCATGCTATAAGTTTTAGGTATTTGTTCAAATATAGAAATAATTGTTGGTTGCCCGTTAGTTGTTGCAACGGAAAAAAAGTACAACTTTAAAAGTTTTAAAATAAGTTGTATGATTTATTCGATAATCAAGGTTTAACTTTCTTACACTTCCGTTGGAGTGCTTTGTTTTTTGAGTTGTTAAAACTTATCTCTATTATTTTTATGCCTAGAACTGTTTTTATCTTACTAAGGATAAAGCATATTAATTACATATTTTGTCTTCTAAAATACCACATTCAATTCCTTTAGATTTTAAGAGTTGTATAATAGAATCAGAATTAATAAAAGTTCCTTCAATTCTTAAAATCGAATGCCCGCAGGGATAGGGTTTATTATAATCTTCTAGATCAAAATTAATTTCTAAACTAGGATAATTTCCCTCTAATAGCATAAGAATTTCTTTTGAGAGAATTTCAGACTGAATGTTTGTCATAAATACTTCAACCATACTAAAAGCTTTCTTCAGTTAATTCTTTATTTATTATCGCCCCTGTTATGTTTCCGCTATAAACAGCAGTTGCTACAGAACGCATCATAGCGCTATTATCACCGCAAGCAAAAACTCCATTTACGGTTGTTTTTTGCATGATATCAACTTCAATATATCCATTTTCGGTAAGTTTGCAGCCTAATTCTGTAGGAATAGAAGTACTCTGTTTGAATGTTGTTGCCGTATAAGCACATTCAAAAATTTCTTTGGAACCGTCTGTAAAAATAATCTGTTCTAGGATTCCTTTTTTATGTATTATTTCTGAAATTTCCTTTTCAATAATTTTAATATTATGTTGTTTAAGTTTTTGAAGCTGACTCTCATCAAAGTTCTTTTTTTCAGAAGTTAAGATGGTAATTTCTTTAGTTAGATTGTTTACTAAGGACGCTAAATGAAAAGCTTTATTGCCATTGGCAATGATGGCTGTTTTTTTGTCTCTAATCTCATATCCATGGCAATATGGACAATGCACAACAGAAATTCCCCAACATTGCTCAATTCCTTTTATAGCTGGCAATAGATCTTTAATTCCTGTTGCAAACACTACTTTTTTTCCTTTAAAAACAGCTCCATTATTAGTAGTGATTTCAAATCCTTCTGAAACTTTTCTTCCTTTTAAAGCGGTACCGTCATAAAATGTTATGGTATCATATTTTAAAACTTGTTTTTTTGATACTTCAGTTATCTCTCGTGGAGTTTTTCCATCTTGAGTTAGGAAGTTATGAGAATGTGGAGTCTGTTTGTTACAAGGTTCTCCGGCATCTATAATCAGAGTTTTTCTTAGAGAACGGCCTAAGGTCATAGCTGTAGAAAGTCCTGCGTAACTGCCGCCTATTATAATTACTTCAAATTGATTTGTATCCATTTTATTGATTTTTTATTTGAAAAGAGTAGCGATTCTAGCATAGAATTTCTACACTAAGTCTTACTCTTTTAGTTATTATAATATTTAATTGCGATATAGTCGCAATAGTATATTTGACAAATATACTATTTTTTCGTATTATTGCAACATAATCGCAATAAAATGAATAGAAGAAATACACCTACAAAAGAAGCAGTATTAAGCTTACTTTCAAGCTCAAAAAAAGCGTTGAGTCAGGATGCTATAGAAAGACAGCTTGATATTAAAATTAATAGAGCTACGATATACAGGGTACTGAATAGATTTTGTGAGGACGATTTAGTACATAGAATTGTTGCGGAAGATGGAAAGCAATATTTTGCTATTTGTAAAAAATGTGAACCATCGGAAAAGACTAAATATCATTTTCACTTTAGATGTTTGTCTTGCGACACCATAGAATGTTTAAAAATCCCTGTTCAATATTCTATTCCAGAAGGGTATGAAGTTCAAAATGCAAATTGTGTACTTACAGGTACATGCAACGATTGTTCGTTATAGCTGTTGTGGAGTTTAAAGTTGTAAGTAAGAAAGTAGAAAGTTAAAAAGTTACTATGTTTAAAGGTATAGTGTCTAGTATCATAAAAATCTTCCAATCTTTCAATCTTTCAATCTTTCAATCTCCCGTCTTCCGTCTTCCAACTATAACCTCTCACTTAAAATAATTTCAATTGCTTTTTCAATTAATTCGTCTTTTCCTTTTCTAATACCCTCAATTGTTGGTTTAACTTCAATGTCAGGTACAATCCCAGCACGTTGCGTTTCTTCTTCATTTGGGTAATAAACCCCAATTCCTGAAATCATTGTTCTGAGTCCTCCAGGTAGCATAATAGTTGATACATTTCCATCTGCTCCTGCTGTGGTGCTTCCAATTATTGTGGTATTATTTCCTGCTCTAAAAGCCATTGCGGTATATTCTGCTTGACTTTGGGATAGTTCATTAACTAATACAATTAACTTCCCTTTGTATGCTTCTCCTTGATTTGGTATCTCTATATTATTTGTGAAGGTAAATTCTCCCGGATTGTTAATGCTTCCATTCGTAAATTTCACAAATGGCGTGGATGAAGAAACAAAATAAGAACCTAGATTAAATGGAACGAAAGTAGAGGGATAATTTCGAATGTCTATTATTATTCCTTTTGTGTTTTTAAAATCATTTTTTATTTTGGAAATATCAGTGTCCTTTATAGTTTGAAGTGTAACATATCCTATATTTTTTTCTAATAATTTGTATGATTTATCTTCACTTTTTTTGTACCAACGGTAAATATTAAGACTATCTTTTGGATATAGTTTAAGGGATTTTGATTGAGCTTTGGAATTATCTGATATAAACTCAACTTCAATCTCATTGGAGTTTGAGCGTAAGAGGTCTGCTGAAATATCTCTTAACATGGTAGGTTGGTTTGAAGCAGGATAATATTTAGATTTCTCTTTTACTATTTCTTTAACTGTTGTACCGTTTATCTTGGATATTATATCTCCTATTTTTAACCCAATTTCGTCTTTTAATTCTTCATTATAATAATCGGTTACAACCAATTGATTTTCTATAAAGCGCAAGTGTATTGGGGGATAATTTAAACCTTTCCATTCCTCAATTTTATCATTACCACCCCAAATATTGGCATGTGTATCTTGGATATCTCCAATAATTTGAATGGCAGCCAATTCATATTCTAATTCGTCTTTTACATTAATAAATTGTGGAATGTATTCTCTTATTTTTTTATTCCAGTCTTCGTCAATTAGATGTTTATATGGGAAAAAGTAGTTAATCATATTCCAATATCTATATAGCGATAACAATCTAAAACCATCATCAGGGTAGGTCATTCTCAAATATGGATTTTCATTTTTAAACTCAGGATTACCAACATTTGCTATCATTTTAATGTAATAATGTTTGCCTTGTGAACGATTGTTATAGACAAATAATAATTTGTTTTTTAAAGCTTCATTTTGATTATCAATCCAGTTTAAACTAGGTTTCAGAAAAGCATTTTCATCTATTGGTTCACAATTATTACATTTATTAATCGTTCCTAAAGAGTCAATCCAATTAATTATTAACTTATCTCTTTCATTATCATTTTGTGTTTCAATATATTTTGGTAAAAATCTAAAAAGTTCATAATCCCAATTATAGTTGCCCTTTGCAATTTCAGGATGATGATATTTAAGAAAGCCCCAAACTCTACCTAATAATTCAAGATTTGTAATGTCTTTGGTTGTTAGGCTAGGAAATTCAATTAATGAACCATTATCAAATTCTTTATCAAGTTGTACTTTTGATAATTTTTTTTCTTCTTCTTTTAACGTTTGAATATTTTTACCATCAATTAAAAGAGCAAAGTCATCAAACCAAGCTTCTCCTTTTCCTGTAAGTATTCCTGCTATAAATATATTTTCTGCTCCTTCAGGAAAATCCAGAGTGATAGTATATTTCTGCCAATCTTTAGTGCCATTTATGTTTTGGTCTTGCATATTATCAAAAGCTAATGAACTTCCGTTACCATCAATTCTTAATAACAAACCTGCAAATCCATTTTCAACATTTTTGATTTTCATATAGCCCTCAAGCTGAATTTTCTCACCTGAATAATATGCTGGAATTTTATAGGCAATACTTCCAAAAGAACCTCCTAATTCTGGAGATGTAATTTTCCCAGATTTTTCACCCGAATGAGCAATAGAATCTATTTTTAGTTCATAGCTTCCCCATTTTAACCATCCATCAGAAAGAAATTTTTCATAGCTCTGGTTTTCAAATCCTAGATTATATTTTTCAGACTTTTGTGCTTGACAAACAATAGAGATAATTGTAACTAATAATACTAGTGTTTTTTTCATCATTTAAATAATATAAAATAACTTTTCTTAAGTTATATTGTTATGAGGTTGGTTATTAAACTCCTAATTTAATGAATTACTTGTCGAGTAGACGAGTAGAAAAGTTAAAAAGTTACTATGTTTATAGAATAGTGTCTAGTGTCATAAAATCTTTCAATCTCCTGTCTCCCGCCTCCCATTTAAAATGATTTTCTTATTTTTATTATCTAAAACAAGCTTTCATGAAGAAAATAGGAATTATACTTTTAGCTATTGTTTTTGTAGGAATAGGTGGTTATTACCTTTCAGCAAAGAGTAGCACATGGTCTACAACAGAAACATTGGATGGATATGATAGTAAAGCTGCTGCAGAGGAAACGCCAGTAGAATCTTTTCAAAACAACAATGTACAGTCCAATTCGGGTAATGGATTAAATCCAGCACACGGGCAACCTGGACATCGTTGTGATATTGCTGTGGGAGCTCCACTTACATCACCGTCGGGTAACAGTTCTATACTTAATTCCAATAGCATGTTAAACCCAGAGCATGGACAACCTGGTCACCGTTGTGATATTGCAGTAGGCGCGCCTTTACCAACAAGTTAAAATGCATAAGTTATTTTCATATGGTACGTTGCAATTAGAAAAAGTGCAGCTAGAAACTTATGGTCGCTTATTAAAGGGGAATAATGATGTACTTTTTAATCATAAAATTGAACAATTACGAATTACAGATCCAATAGTTTTAGCAAAAAGTAATAAGGAATTTCATCCTATTTTAATTAAAAGTTTTTCTTCTGAAGATAAAGTAGAAGGGGTGATTTTTGAAATTACAGATGAAGAGTTAGCGCAAACAGATTTGTATGAAGTTGATGATTATGAAAGAGTTTTCGAAACCTTTGAATCTGGTACGAAAGCATGGGTGTATGTAAAAAAGGCTACATAAAGTATTGGTGTTTCTTATGGTGTCTAAATGGAAGTCTGATTATGGGTATATACATGAAAATAGATGTAAAATGAAGAAGCGACTGACGTGTTTTTAAGCTAATTTATAACCGTAAATAAAACTACACTATTTCCTGAAAAATATCGTTTAAAAGGTTTAAATTGAAAATATTTAGCTGATTGTCTTTTGAATAATCAATGTTAGATAATTCATACTATTTTTTGTAAATCGTTATAAGGAATCACGAAAAAGTTGAAAAAACTATACATTATAGCAGGGTGTAAGGAGCAGGAAAAACAACTGCTTCATATACTATTTTGCCTGAAATTTTAGAATGTGATGAATTTATTAATGCTGATGAAATTGCTAAAGGATTGTCTCCTTTTAAACCTGAAAAGGAAGGAATTCAGGCAGGAAGATTAATGCTATATAGAATTAAAACCCTAATTAACTCAGAACAGGATTTTGCATTTGAAACAACTTTAGCTACAAAAAGTTATAGGAGCTTAGTTGTTGAAGCTCAGAAAAATGGATTTTTTGTATCACTTTATTTTTTTTGGCTCAGTTCTCAAGCCCTTGCCATAAAGCGGGTTGAAACGAGAGTGAAAGAAGGAGGACATAATATTCCAGAATATATAATTCGTAGAAGGTATGAAAATGGATTAAATAACTTTTTTACTATCTTTAAAGGCTTGGTCGATGATTGGATATTTATTGATAATTCTGGAGAACCATATCAAATTATAGCAGAAGGAGGTAAAGATGATGTTGAAGTAGGAAATATTAAAATTTGGGAAAAGTTAAAAGACAGATACAATGGATAAAAAAAGTGAATTAAAGGAAGATCGAAAAAAAATAATTGCAGGACTTGAAAAAGCTTATCAAAAATTAGTGGAATTTAAGCGTTATAAAAAAAGTCCATTGATTATTGCTAAGAATGGAGAGATTCAAGAAATAGCACCAGAAAATATACAACCTACTACTGTGTACATAACAAATTATGATAGAGAGGTTTAGTTATGGGTGTTGAATTTTGATGTGTTTAAGGAAATCTGATTTGTATTTTACAGAATGCTATTTGCTTATTTGTCCAGTACTTTTTTATATGTTAGTTCATGAAGTTACTTTATTGTTGAAATAAAATATACTCTGACGGCTTACTAAAAAAAGAGACTGTCTAAAAAGTAATTTGTAGTTGTCAAACTGAGCTTGCCTGAGTCTTAAACAACTGACAATCAGTAGTTAACTTCGATAAACTCAGGATAGCACTTAGTGTTTGGATACTTTTTAGACAGCCTCTTTTATAAATTGTTAAAAAAGTACTATTTTATATAATAGTAGACTTTCCGTAATCTATATTTTCCTGATTGTAATTAATTATTTCTTCAGCATTCGCTATGTAATCTGCTATAAAATTCCCTACTTCAGAAGTTGTTTTCTTACTATCTGCATCGATATCTGGAGTAACAACATTCATTTCTAAAGCTTTTTCAACAGCTTTGTTTATGGCTTTTGCTTCTTCAAATAATTTAAAATGTTCTAAAAGCATTGCAGCAGATAGGATGGAAGCAATTGGATTAGCAATATTTTTTCCTGTAGCTTGTGGAAAAGAACCGTGAATAGGCTCAAACATCGCATTTTCGTCTCCTACAGATGCCGACGCTAATAATCCTATAGAACCTCCAATAACACTTCCTTCATCAGAAATGATGTCTCCAAACATGTTTTCAGTTAAAATAACGTCAAACTGACTCGGATTTAATATCATTTGCATCGCTGCATTATCAACAAAAAGGAAGTCTAATTCTACATCTGCATAACTTTTACCAATATTGGTAACTACTTTACGCCACAAACGAGAAGTTTCTAATACATTAGCTTTATCAACCAAGGTTAATTTTTTTCTACGAGTACGGGCTGCTTTAAAAGCTAAATGAGCAATGCGTTCTATTTCATAATCAGAATATTCACATAAATCTGAAGCTACACTTCCTTCTTTATTTAACTTTTTCTCTCCAAAATAGATTCCTCCGGTTAGTTCTCTATAAATGGTAAGATCGGTTCCTAAAATACGCTCTTCTTTTAAAGGAGACTTTTCAATAAGTGTAGGAAAAGCTTTAATAGGGCGGATATTGGTAAACAATCCTAAAGACTTTCTTAGTTTTAATAAACCTTGCTCAGGACGTACTTTTGCACTTGGATCGTTGTCGTATTTTGGATGTCCAATAGCACCAAATAAAACGGCATCAGAATCTAAACACAATTGTAATGTTTTTTCTGGTAAAGGATCTCCAGTTTGATCAATAGCGATAGCGCCTACTGGAGCTTCCTTAAAAGTAAACGTATGATTGTATACCTCGCCAACGGCTTTTAATGTTTTAATGGCTTGTTTGGTAACTTCTGGACCAATTCCATCTCCCGATAATACAGCTATATCTAAATTCATATTCTTGTGTATTAAAATGTTCTAGAAGCTTCGTAAGCTTCAATTTTATCTTTATTACTGACTAAAAAATCGATATCGTCATAACCATTCATCATGCACATTTTTTTATAAGCATCAATTTCAAAGCTCTCTTTTATAGCCGTTCCTGCAACTGTAATAGTTTGTTCTTCAAGGTTTACTACAATTTCTGTAGTTGGGTTATCTTGAATTGCAGTAAGCATAGCTTTAAGCGTTTCTGGACTTACTTGAATGGGAAGCAAGCCATTATTTAGTGCATTGCCTTTAAAAATATCAGCAAAATAACTAGAAACAATTACTTTGAAACCGAAATCTGTTAATGACCATGCAGCGTGTTCACGACTACTACCGCACCCAAAATTATCGCCAGCAACAAGTATTTTTCCTTCGTATGTTTTATTATTCAGTACAAATTCTTCATTTTCAGAACCGTCTTTGTTGTAACGCCAGTCCCTAAATAAATTTTCGCCAAAACCAACCTTGCTTGTTGCTTTTAAAAATCGGGCAGGGATTATTTGGTCGGTATCTATATTTTCAATTGGCAATGGAATTGCCGTTGATTGTAATGTTACAAATTTTTCCATAATCTTAAATTAAACTCACTAAGTGAGATTTTAATGCTCTAAAACCTGTTTTGAGTTTATTGAAGAGCTTGGGTTTGCATCGAAATGTTTTCAAGATTTTTTCTAATGCTCCACCTCGAAGCTGTTTACTCTATAAGTTAGCAAATCTAAACTCTGTACTTTTCTAAACTAGTTCTAATTCTTCAACTTCTTCGGTTACATCTATTATTTTTCCTGCTATTGCAGTGGCAGCAGCTACTAACGGACTAGCTAAAATAGTACGTGCACCTTGCCCTTGTCTACCTTCAAAATTTCTATTGGAAGTAGATACGCAATATTCGCCCGCAGGAATTTTATCTTCATTCATTCCTAAACAAGCCGAGCATCCACTTTGGCGCATTTCAAAGCCTGCAGCTTCAAAAATATCTTGAATTCCTTCTTCTTTTATTTGTTTGGCTACTTGTTGAGATCCTGGAACAATTAAGGCATTTACATTGGTTGCCTTTTGTTTTCCTTTAATGTATTCCGCAGCAATTCTAAAATCTTCAATTCTTGAGTTGGTGCAACTTCCTATAAAAACATAATTGATTTCTTTTCCTAAGAGCTTTTCTCCCTTTTTAAAGCCCATATAATCTAAGGATTTCTCAAAAGAAACATCGTCTTTACTCGGAATGGCTTCTGTTATTTTTATCCCCATTCCAGGGTTGGTTCCGTAAGTAACCATAGGTTCGATGTCTTCAGCATCAAAAGAATATTCTTTATCAAAGCTAGCATCTGCATCTGTAGGAAGCGTTTTCCAATAAGCTACTTTTTTATCAAATTCCTCTCCTTTAGGAGCAAATTCACGATCTTTTACATACTCAAAAGTAGTTTCGTCTGGAGCAATCATTCCGCCACGAGCTCCCATTTCAATACTCATATTACAAACCGTCATGCGGCCTTCCATAGTCATGGCTTCAAAAACATCACCTGCATATTCTACAAAATATCCAGTACCAGAATTGGTACCTAGTTTAGCAATAATATATAGAATAACATCTTTTGGTAAAACACCTTTTTTAACCTTTCCGTTTACGGTAATACGCATACTTTTTGGTTTCGAAAGTAATAAACACTGGCTCGCAAAAACTTGCGCTACTTGGCTTGTTCCAATTCCAAAAGCAATAGTACCAAAAGCTCCGTGAGTAGAGGTATGGCTGTCTCCACAAACCATAGTCATTCCAGGTTGTGTAATTCCTAGTTCTGGAGCCATAACATGAACAATTCCTTGGTATGGGTGCCCTAAGCCGTAAAGGGTTACATCGTGTTTTTTACAGTTTTCTGTCAGCATTTCTACCTGTTTTTTAGACAAGAGGTCTTGAATAGGTAAATGTTGATCTTTTGTAGGTACATTATGGTCTGCTGTAGCTACAATTTGGTTTTTACGGAATAGGGGAATATTACGTTCTTCAAGCTCATTAAAAGCTTGCGGACTCGTAACTTCATGGATTAAATGTTTATCAATATATAATACCTGAGGTCCATTTTCTACTGTATGAACCACATGGCTATCCCAAACTTTATCAAATAATGTTTTACTCATTATAATTAAGCAATTGCTTTAATATCTATTTTACTGATTTCAATAATTTGATGAATATCTTCATCTAAAACTTCTTTCTTTCTATCTGCAAAGGTTAAAAATTCTTGATAAACTTCGTCTAACTGAAGCTTTGTTAACTCATAACCTACTTTTTTAGCTCTATATGCTAAAGCAGCACGACCACTACGGGCGGTTAAAACAATTGCAGATTCGGTAACGCCTACGTCTGCAGGATCTATAATTTCGTAGGTCTCTCTGTTTTTAATAACCCCATCTTGATGAATTCCAGAGCTGTGCGCAAAAGCATTAGCTCCTACAATGGCTTTATTTGGTTGTACAGGCATTCCCATACTTTCAGAAACCATTTTACTGGTGCTGTAAAGGAGTTGTGAATTGATGTTGGTGTCTAAATTTAAATTCGGGTGTTGGCGTAAAACCATGACGACTTCTTCTAAAGACGTATTTCCAGCACGTTCTCCAATTCCGTTGATAGTGCATTCTATTTGTCGTGCTCCTCCAATAACTCCAGCAATAGAGTTTGCGGTAGCTAAACCAAGGTCGTTATGACAGTGGCAAGAAAGAATTGCTTTGTGAATACCCGTAACGTTTTCTTTTAAATACCGCATTTTAGCCCCATATTCTTCAGGTAAGCAATATCCTGTAGTATCTGGAATATTTAATACGGTAGCTCCTGCTTTTACAACTGCCTCACAAACACGAGCTAAATATTCATTGTCGGTACGACCAGCATCTTCAGCATAAAACTCAACATCTTCTACAAACGTCTTAGCATATTTTACAGCAGCAACAGCACGTTCAATAATCTCTTCACGAGTAGATTTGAATTTATATTTTATATGAGAATCTGATGTTCCAATTCCAGTGTGTATTCTAGGTCTTACAGCATGCTTTATTGCTTCTGCTGCTACTTCGATATCTTTTTTAACGGAACGTGTAAGACCACAAACCGTTGCATTTTTTACAATTTTAGAGATTTCAGCTACAGATGTAAAGTCTCCCGGACTAGAAATAGGGAAACCAGCTTCAATAACATCAACTCCCAGATCGTCAAGACGCTTTGCAATGACAAGCTTTTGTTCTGTGTTAAGCTTGCATCCAGGTACTTGTTCTCCGTCTCTTAATGTCGTGTCAAAGATTTGAACTTTTTCTTTACTCATCTTGATTTTTTAATGTAATTTGAAATTTGTTATACGAATTTATATTTTGTGAACGTAATTTTAAGTTCACTTAACCATTTCTTTACAATGCTTAAGTGTTCTTTTATATAGTTAAATAATTGATATTCAGTTAATTGAATTTTTATTTTTACAATGACAAGTCAGCAAAAAGACACATTATTTATACTGGTTAAATCTCTTTCTAAATCTGAAAAGAGACAATTTAAGCTTTATGTGAATAGGTTAGGGGTAAATGCAGATGCAAAATTTTTAGCTTTATTCAATCTTTTGGATAAGATGCATGATTATAAAGAGGCTGAAATTTTAAAAAGTGGAATTGTTAAAAAACAACAACTCTCCAATTTAAAGGCACATCTTTATAAGCAAATTCTGGTAAGCTTACGTTTAAATCCCGTAAATCAAAATATACGACTTCAAATTAGGGAGCAACTTGACTTTGCAACTATTTTGTACCATAAAGGATTGTATAAACAAAGCTTAAAAATTTTGGATAAGGCCAAGTCTTTGGCTATTGAAAATCAAGAAAAAGTAGTTGCCTATGAAATTGTAGAACTAGAAAAAGTTATAGAAACACAATACATTACTAGAAGTATAAGTGGGCGTGCCGACGAATTAGCAATTCAAGCAAAGGAATTGAGTATGCAAAATGTATTGACAAGTAAACTTTCTAATCTATCGCTTCAATTATATGGAATTATGTTGAAGTTTGGGTATGTAAAAAGTGATGAAGAATATAAATGGGTTACAGAATACTACAAATCTCACTTACCTACTTTTAAAGTTTCAGAATTAGATTTTAGAGAAAAATTATGGTTGTATAAAGCGCAACTATGGTATAGTTTTTTAATTCAGGACTTTTTATCGTGTTATAAATATTCGTTGCGTTGGGTAGAACTTTTCTATGAAAACGAACAAATGATTTATTTAAATCCTGTATTCTTTTTAAAAGGAAATAATTACTTGTTAGAATCGATGTTTTATGTAAAAAATCGTCGTGGATTTAGGGAAGCATTACAGAAATTAGAACATATCGTTACGGATGATAAGTTTCCGAAGAATGATAATTTAGAGGTTTTAATTTTTCATTATAAATATAGTAGCAAAATTAATCTTCATTTTCTAGAAGGTACTTTTGAAGAAGGATTGCATTTAGAAAAGGAAATTATAGATGGAATAAAATTACACAGCGATAAATTAGACGAACACCATATTATGGTTCTCTACTATAAAATTGCGTGTTTGTATTTTGGGGTTGGCAATAATAAAAAGTGTATCTCTTATCTGAAAAAAATAATAGATAATAAAAACCTTACCATGCGTGAAGATTTAATGTGCTTTGCTCGTGTATTGAGTTTGGTTGCGCATTATGAAGCTGGTATGGATTACCATTTGGAAGTTCAATTAAAAAGCACCTATAAATTTTTATTAAAAATGAATGATCTCCATGAGGTGCAAAAGGAAATGATTAAGTTTCTTAGAAATTTAGGAGAAATCTTTCCTAGTCAGTTAAAAGATGAATTTAAAAAACTGCATGCAACTTTAAAGAAATATGAAAATCACCCGTATGAAAAACGTGCCTTTTTATATTTAGATATTATCTCATGGCTAGAAAGTAATATTCAAAACCGACCAGTAGGGGAGATTATTAAAGAGAAAGCTAAAGAATTAGTTCGTTAGTTTTGGAAGAAAAAAATCATTTTAAACATATTCTAGAACTAAATTTAGCGGTACTTTTAATTAGTACTTCTGGAGTTTTAGGACGTTATATAGCCCTGCCAGCAGAACAGATTATTTTATTTAGAGCAATTTTGGCTGTTGGTTTTATCTACCTTTTTTGTAGGTACAAAAAGTTTAATTTAAAAATAAATGCTAAACAAGATTTAAAAATTGTATTACTCTGTGGCGTTTTTTTTGGGATCCATTGGGTAACCTATTTTTATGCTTTACAACTTTCTAGTGTAGCAATTGGAATGCTCTCTATTTATACCTACCCTGTAATTACTTCTTTTCTAGAACCGATTATTTTAAAAAGTCGTTTTCAAAAATCGCATTTAGCATTAGCAGTTTTAGTGCTTACAGGGGTTTACTTTTTAGTGCCAGAAGTAAGCTTTAAAAATCAACATTTTATAGCGGTTTTATTTGGAGTAACCTCTGCATTTTTTTATGCGCTCCGCAATATCCTCATGAAACCAAAAGTGGCCACTTATAACGGCTCTGTTTTGATGTTATATCAGCTTTGTGTAATAGTTGTTTTAATGAGTCCACTATTGTTTAATGCTAATTTTCTTCAGGTAAAATCTCAAATACTTCCTATAGCATTTTTAGCTTTGGTAACAACTACAATTGGACATACGTTATTGCTAATGAGTTTTAAATACTTTAGCGCTACCACAGCAAGTATTATGAGCAGTGTACAGCCCATTTACGGAATTTTAATGGGAATGTTGTTTTTAGGAGAATTCCCTGCATGGCACACTATTATTGGAGGTGCTTTAATATTAAGTGCTGTTTTTATTGAAAGCATCCGCACGGTAAAAGCTTCTAAAAAAGCGATAGAAAAATAAATAAGAATACTAATTCTTAGCCTTCAACTCATTTATAATATCAAAATGACCGAAAATTAAATGCTTTGGAAGTTTGTTGTCTTTAGGAAGCACCGCCAAAAACCTATCAAAATTTGAGGTATATACATTTTTAAGTAATGGTTTTTCATATCCTAAAGTATCGAGAATTTCTTTAATAAACTCATCATGATGAATTAGGTCTGAGCTTCCCAAATGGTAAATTCCTTTTCGGTTTCTATTAACAATATAGTGGATTTGTTGGGAGAGTTTATCTGCATTGGTAACATTCATTACCAAATCTGGAAAAACTTCGTAGGCATCGTTTTTATCAATAAAATACCTGAGTTCTTTCATCCGCGGGGAGCTACTTCCAAAGACCATTGGTAATCTTGCAATTACATAATTTTTCTCTGGAAGTTGCATCAACGCAGTTTCTATTTTTATTTTAAACTTCCCATAGGTACTCATAGACAAAGTCTTGTCGTACTCATAAGAAGGGAAATTACTAAAAGCATCAAAAACATTGGCAGAAGATAAAAATATAAGCTTACTGTTGCTAGCACGACAATAATCTACCAAATCGAGATGTGTATCTATTTGAGCTTCAAAATTTCCACGTAGCGCCGAGATAATAATTGTTGGTCGCACTTGGGTTAAAATCTCAAACAAATCATCGTTTTCCATATCAAAATGAAAAAAATGCTTGTTATTAGAATAGATTTTTCCTGTGTGGTAGGTGCCATAGGTATCAAAGTAAGGACAGAGTTCTTTGTAAAGTGTCCCTCCAATAAATCCGCTTGCTCCTAAAATTAATATCCTTTTCAATAAGCGTTACCTTTTTGTATTTAAGAGTGTTTGTATACGCTCTTTCTTAAATAAATTTACTCTATAATCGAGCTTTATGTGCTCAGGCACTTGCGTTTAGATTTTTTGTTCTTTCCAGCAATGTCTTGAGCACTAATTTATTTTTTATAAAACGGAAGCTTTACTACTTTAGCTTCTACTTTTTTCTTTCTTATTTGTAAGTAAATTGTAGTTCCAACTTCAGCATTTTCTGTAGTTACATATCCCATACCAATTCCTTTGTTTAAAGAAGGAGCCATAGTTCCGCTAGTAACTTTTCCGATAACTTCCTCATTGGTATTTAAAATCTCATAATCGTGTCTTGGAATTCCACGTTCAATCATTTCAAAACCAACTAATTTTTTGGTTACCCCAGTTTCTTTTTGTCGTTTTAAAGCCTCAGAGTTTACAAAATCTTTAGAGAACTTTGTTATCCACCCTAAACCTGCTTCAAGCGGAGAAGTAGTGTCGTCAATATCATTTCCGTAAAGACAATACCCCATTTCCAATCTAAGAGTATCTCTAGCAGCAAGTCCAATAGGTTTAATACCGTGGTTTTTTCCTGCTTCTAAAACCTTATTCCAAACCTGCTCAACATCAGTATTTTTACAATAAATTTCAAATCCACCACTTCCAGTATATCCAGTAGCAGAAATAATAACATGCTCAATCCCTGCAAATTCCCCCACTTCAAAATTGTAAAATTTAATAGCGGAAAGATCAATAGGGGTTATCGTCTGCATGGCTTCTACAGCTTTAGGACCTTGGATAGCTAAAAGCGAATAATCGTCAGAAATATTGCGCATTTCTGCTCCAATAGTATCATTATATTTAGAAATCCAGTTCCAATCTTTTTCAATATTAGAAGCATTAACCACTAAAAGGTATTGCTCCTCTTTCATTTGGTAGATAATCAAATCGTCTACAATTCCGCCATTTTCATTCGGTAAACAAGAATACTGTGCTTTTCCAATAGTTAATTTGGAAGCATCATTACTACTCACTTTTTGAATTAGCGCTAAAGCATTCGGACCACTAATCAAGAATTCTCCCATGTGGCTAACGTCAAAAACACCTAAATGTTCTCTAACCGTTTCATGCTCAATATTCACCCCTTCGTATTGTACTGGCATGTTATAGCCAGCAAAAGGAACCATTTTTGCCCCTAATTCAATATGGATATCAGTTAATGCTGTATTCTTCATTTTTGTATATTTAAAAATTATTGTACCTACTATTTGGCGCTGCAAAATTATTTAAAATAATCTCAGGAATAAAACAAACTTGCGCTAATAAGTTAAAAGTTGGAAAGTTTGTAAAGTTGAAAGATTTCAACGTAAGACTATAACTGTATAACAGCGTAACTTTTTTAAAATCGAAACATGGAAAACAAAAAAATAAAAATATTAGTAGTAGGCTGTGGAAACATGGGAGCTTCTCATGCTAAAGCCTATCATCAAATGGAGAGTGAAGTAGAAATTTGTGGCTTAGTTTCAACAGGAAAAAGTAAAGAGGTTCTAAATGCTGAATTAGAAAATAAATATAAATTATTTACCGATTATTATGAAGCATTAGAAGCAACAAAACCCGATGCGGTTTGTATTTCCACTTATCCAGATACACATGAAGCATATAGTATTGCGGCCTTAGAAAATGGGTGTCATGTATTTTTAGAAAAGCCAATTGCCAGTACTGCCGAAGGAGCCGAAAGGGTAGTGGCCGTAGCTAATAAAGTAAATAAAAAAGTAGTAGTAGGTTATATTTTGAGACACCATCCTTCTTGGCAGAAATTTATAGAACTAGCACAGAATATGGGGAAACCTTTGGTTATGCGGATGAATTTGAATCAGCAGAGTCATGGTTATATGTGGAATGTACATAGAAATCTGATGAAAAGTCTGAGCCCTATTGTAGATTGTGCCGTACATTATATTGATGTAATGTGCCAAATGACAAACGCCAAACCTGTGCAAGTAAGTGCTATTGGGGTTAGATTAACGGATGATATTCCTACAAATAACTATAACTACGGACAATTACAGATTCGTTTTGATGATGGTTCTGTGGGCTGGTATGAAGCTGGTTGGGGACCTATGGTTAGCGATACCGCTTTTTTTATAAAAGATATTTTTGGACCCAAAGGGAGTGTTTCCATCGTAGCAAATAAAGCAAGCGCAGAGGGAGCTTCCGACCATATTGATAGTCATACAAAAACCGAAAGTTTGAAAGTGCATTATGCGGATATTGATGCTGAAAATGAATTTACAAAGCCAGATGAGTTTATCAATCTACAAGACGAACCAGATCATCAAGAGTTATGTAATAGAGAGCAGCGTTTTTTTATAGATGCTATTAAAAATAACAATGATTTGGCAAGTCATTTGGAAGATGCAGTTAATAGTTTAAAAGTAGCTTTGGCTTGTGATGAATCTGTTAAAACGGGAGAAGTGGTTAGATTGTAGTGAAGTAGTGTTAATCTATGAATCCGAGATATGGCAACAATAGAACAATTTTTAGAGTCAAAAGATATCCGTATTACTGCAATGCGTTTACTAATTTATAAGTTTTTAGCTTCAAAGGAAGTTGCAGTAACATTAAGCGATATTCAAAATGCTTTTGATAAGGCAGATAGAACAACTTTATATAGAACCTTAAAAACATTTGAAGAAAAAGACGTTGTACACCAAATAGATGATGGTACAGGAATTACAAAGTATGCACTTTGCGAAGAAGGCTGTAATTGTGAAATAGGAACCGATTTACATTTACATTTTCATTGTAATAATTGTAATGAAACTATTTGTTTAACGCAACATAAAATACCACAAATAAAAGTCCCTAAAGGTTTTGTTTCAGAAGATGTAAACCTTGTTGTAAAAGGTATTTGCGATAAGTGTAGCTAACAATAAATGCACTTCCATTGCATCTTATTTTCCCATAGTTTTACAAAATATTTAATCCCTCATTGAAGGTTTAATTCCTAGATGTTTTACGCCGAAATGGATTAAATCCCTCATTGAGGGTTTTATTTCCTAACGTTTTAAGTCAAAATGGATTAAATTATTATTCTATAAAGACCGCGTGAGTTTACCACGAGGTAGTAAATTAAAGAAACTATGAAAAAAAAGAAAGTCAATTTAAAAGATATTAAATCTAATTCTGAAAATGGTCATAATCATGATGGTTCCTCAAGTGGATTTAAGACTTATATTCCAGCAGTAATAAGTTTTACAATGCTCATTATTGGCATTGCATTAAACTATTTTGATGTTGATTTTTTTGAAAAATGGACTCAGATTGTTTGGTATACCATAGCTTACTTACCAGTTGGATATCCTGTTTTAAAAGAGGGTTGGAGAAGTATCCGAAGAGGAGATGTTTTTACAGAATTCTTTTTGATGTCCATTGCTACTATTGGCGCTTTCGCCATTGGTGAATATCCAGAAGGAGTTGCCGTAATGTTGTTTTATAGTATAGGCGAATTATTCCAAGGCGCTGCAGTAAAGAGAGCAAAAACCAATATAAAAGCATTGTTAGACGTTCGTCCAAATGAAGCTTTAGTTTATCGTACTAATAATTATATTTCTGTAAGCCCTGAAACGGTTGCTATCGGTGAGAAAGTACAAGTTCGTGTTGGAGAAAAAGTGCCATTAGATGGAATTTTACTTTCCAAAAAAGGTTCTTTTAATACAGCAGCTTTGACAGGCGAGAGTAAACCAGATAGTGTTTTGAAAGGAGAGAGAGTATTTGCAGGAAGTATCAATATGGATGGTGTAATTGAAATTCAAACTACCAAAGAATTTAAAGATAGTTCTATTGCTCGGATTCTTGATATGGTTCAAAATGCTACGGCACGGAAATCAAAAACCGAATTATTTATTAGAAAATTTGCAAGAGTTTATACACCTATTGTGGTGGTTTTAGCTATAGGAGTAACGTTTCTTCCATATTTTTTTATAGATAATTATGTGTTTAGAGATTGGTTATATCGAGCTTTAATTTTTCTTGTAATATCATGCCCTTGTGCTTTAGTAATTTCGATTCCATTGGGCTATTTTGGCGGATTAGGGGCAGCATCTAATAATGGGATATTATTTAAAGGAGCTTCTTTTCTTGATGCAATAACTAAAGTAAACACCTTAGTAATGGATAAAACAGGAACAGTAACCAAAGGTGTCTTTAAAATAAAAAAAGTTAAGGCTATTGGATATGAAGAAGCAGAATTTATGAAATATCTTATGGCAATGGAAGAGCAGTCTACGCATCCAATAGCCAAAGCAATTTTAGAATATAAAATAGGGAATGAATATTTTAAGGCTAACAAAGTTTCGGAAATTGCCGGAAAAGGATTAAAAGGAACTGTAAATAATAAAACCGTTTTAGTAGGTAACAAATCGTTGATGACTACTAATAATATTCAAGTTACCAAAGAAACAGAAAGTATTAAAGAATCAATTGTTTTAGTAGCTATAGATGAGGTTTTTGCAGGTTATGTAGTAATTGCAGATGAGTTGAAAGAAGATGCTAAAGAAACAATAATCAACTTACATAAAGTAGGTATTACAAATATTATAATGCTTTCTGGTGATAAGGATTCTATTACTCAAAAAGTGGCATCAGAACTAAATATTGAACAGGCTAAAGGTGGTTTGTTACCTGAGGATAAACTAAATGAAGTTGAGCTTTTACAAAAGAATTCTGAAAGTAGTAAGATTGCATTTATAGGGGATGGGATAAATGATGCTCCTGTACTAGCCGCAAGTGATGTGGGAATTGCAATGGGAGGTTTAGGGAGTGATGTTGCTATAGAAACTGCAGATGTTATTATCCAAACAGACCAACCCTCCAAAGTAGTAAAAGCAATAAATATAGGAAGATCCACCCGAAAAATTGTATGGCAAAATATCGGGTTGGCTTTTGGAGTAAAAGTGATAGTATTAATATTAGGAGCTGGTGGATTGGCAACAATGTGGGAAGCAGTATTTGCCGATGTTGGGGTAGCATTGTTAGCAATCTTGAATGCTGTAAGATTACAGAAAATGAAATGGGATTAAATATAAAATGAGAGAGAAAATGGTTTTGTTGCAGTAATATCTAAACGAACTATACTGCAGCAAAACCAAAAGTGAATTAAAAAAAATAATTTTATCGATTTTTTAAATAGGCTTTTAAATCGTCATAGCTTTTTATGGTAATACTTTTTTTATTCTTATCAATAACCGATTTAATCTGTTCTGGAATAGGAATTGTAACATCCAACGTATTTTCAACTACATCTAAAAATTTAACAGGATGTGCTGTTTCTAGAAAAACACCGGTACTGTTAGTGTCAGCATTTAAATATTTTTTAAGTCCTAAATAACCAACCGCCCCATGTGGATCGGCTACATAACCAGAAGTTTTGTAAATAGCTTGCATTGTTTTTTTAGTGTCTTCATCAGTATAACTAAAAGAAGAAAATAGCTGATTTAATGCTTCAAAATTATTATCAAATAGTCTTTGAATACGAATAAAATTACTTGGATTTCCAACATCCATTGCGTTTGATATGGTTTGCTTTGAAGGCTTCGGACTGTATTCTTGCGTAGCCATATATTGAGGAACGGTATCGTTAATATTTGTAGAAGCTACAAAGTGCTTAACTGGTAAGCCTAGTTTGTAAGCCATCATTCCGGCACAAATATTTCCAAAATTTCCGCTAGGAACAGAAAAAACCAACTCTTTGTTTTGCGATTTTAATTGTTTGTACGCAAAGAAAAAGTAAAACATTTGAGGGAGCCAACGTGCCACATTAATAGAATTTGCAGAAGTTAAATTCTCTGCTGTTAAATTGCTATCTAAAAAAGCAGTTTTTACCATTTCCTGACAATCGTCAAATACGCCGTCTACTTCTAAGGCAGTGATGTTTTGACCGAGAGTGGTAAGTTGTTTTTCTTGAATATCGCTCACTTTTCCGCTAGGATATAAAATAACTACTTCTACACCTTTTACCCCTAAAAATCCGCTTGCCACAGCGCCACCAGTATCTCCAGAAGTAGCTACTAAAACAGTTACGGTTTCTTCTTTTTTGTCTTTATTAAAATACCCTAAACAGCGTGCCATAAACCGAGCTCCTACATCTTTAAAAGCCATAGTTGGTCCGTGGAAGAGTTCTAAGGAATAGATATCTTCTTCTACTTTTACTGTTGGAAAATCGAAACATAATGTTTCTTTTACAATGTCTTTTAAAATAGCTGTAGGGATTTCGTTACCTATAAATTGTTGAATAACTTTAAAAGCTATTTCTTCATTACTAAAATCTTCAATATTTTCAATGAAGTTTTTATCTAACGGTTTTATTTCATTAGGAAAATAAAGACCTCTATCTGGAGCTATCCCTTTTACTACAGCGTCTTCAAAGTTTGTAAAGGTTTTGTTTTCTTGTGTATCGTTAAGGCTATAATATTTCATGTTTTATTTTTTGCTAATCGTTATTTTTTATTTGGGTCTATTTGCCAAAATAGGAGGATAGAATTATAAATAAATTCGGAAATTTATCATTCAAATTCATAATTCTTTAACTCCTTCGGTATTAATTTTAGATACATGTATATCGTAATCAACACCAAAATCTTTATATACTTCAGCCATTGCTTTTGCAACTTTTTTAGCTGTTTCTTCTCCTTTAGATAATGCAAAAATAGAAGGCCCAGAACCTGAAATTCCGCTACCCAGCGCTCCAGCATCCTTAGCAGCTTGTTTTGCCTTATAAAAGCCTGGAATTAAAGGGCTGCGCATAGGTTCTACAATTTCGTCGTGTAGGCATCTAGAAAGTAATCCGTAATCTTCAGTATAAAGAGCGCTTACTAAACCTGCCAGATTTCCCCATTGGATAATTGCTTTTTTAAGAGGTATATTCTGCTTAATTACCGACCGTGCATCGGCAGTTTTTACTTCTATCTGCGGATGTATAACGGTAGCAAAAATCTCTTTTGGAGTATGTAATTTTAAAACTTCAAAAGGTTCATATCCTTTTACCAGTGTAAAACCGCCAAGTAGGGCAGGAGCTACATTATCGGCATGTGGAGCGCCACTTGCAAGCTCTTCTCCCATCATTGCAAATTCTACTAGTTTTTCTCTTGAAAAAGGCTCACCGAGGAGTTTGTTTACTCCAAAAACGGCTCCTGCTGCACTGGCTGCGCTACTTCCAATTCCGCTTCCTGGTTTTATTTTTTTATTTATTTCGATTTCAAAACCAAAGGTGGTTTCTACTTCTTTAAGCAATGCAAGTACAGCAACTCCTGCTACATTTTTTTCGGCTTCAAGTGGTAAATCTTGACCTATTATTTTGGAAATTCGAACGCCCTTTTCTGGCATTTTTCTAATCGTCATTTCATCGCCAGTACTGTCTAAACAAAGTCCTAAAACATCAAAACCACAAGAAACATTGGCTATGGTTGCTGGGCAGAATAATTTTATCTCATTCATTTTTATAAAAATTAACTCACTAAGTGAGATTTTAAAGCTTCTTTCTAATGCCTCGAAATATAATCATGAGGGAATTGATTAAGCCTTGGGTGTTTGTAAACCTTAATTAGTCGATTAAAAATTACCAATCCTTATAATGTCTGCAAAAATACCTGAAGCAGTAACATCTGCACCAGCACCAGCTCCTTTAATTAATAGAGGTTGCTCGCTATATCTTTCCGTAAAAAATAATACTATATTGTCGCTACCCTCTAAATTATAAAATGGATGGTCTATTGGGATGTGTTGTAGTCCAACTTTTGCTTTTCCATTTTCAAACTGTGCTACATATTTTAAACGACAATCTTTATCGGCAGCGGCTTTATAAATACTATCAAAATGATCTTTATATTTAACTAAAGATTTTAAGAAGTCTTCAACATTTGTTGTTTCCAAGCTTTCCTGAGGAAGAAAAGATTCATTTTCGATTTGTTCGATATCCAGTTCGTTACCACTTTCTCGAGCAAGGATTAATATTTTTCGCATTACATCAACCCCACTTAAATCGATTTTTGGATCTGGTTCTGTGTATCCTTCTTCTTGCGCTTGTTTTACCACTTCATCAAAATTAGTTTGATCATTAAAGTTATTAAATACAAAGTTTAAGCTTCCAGAAAGGACTGCTTGAATTTTAGTGATTTTATCCCCCGAAGCGATTAGATTTTTTAGGGTGTCGATAATAGGAAGTCCCGCACCAACATTAGTTTCGAATAGGAAAGGGGCGTTGTATTGTCTAGAAAGTTCCTTTAAATGAATATAGTTCTTATATGGCGAGGAAGCGGCAATTTTATTACAAGTAACTACAGAAATACTATCGTTTAAATACTTTTCATAGGTGTTTGCAACCACTTCGTTTGCTGTGTTGTCTACAAAAATACTGTTGCGTAAATTGAGTTCTTTTACTTTACTGAAAAAAACATCTAAACCTGTTTGTTCTCCATTTTCCAACTGTTCTTTCCAATTCTGCAAGTCGAGTCCGTTTTCATTGAAAACCATTTTTCTAGAATTAGATAAGGCTACAACACGAATATTGAGTTTTAATTGTTTCTTTAAAAACTTACGTTGTTTTTCTATCTGAGCTAAAAATTTCTCTCCTACATTACCAACGCCCATAACAAATAAGTTTAGTTGTTTTACGTTGTCTTCAAAAAATTGTTCATGTAGGGTGTTTAATGCTTTTTTAACATCGTTTTTATTGATAACTGCCGAGATGTTTCTCTCAGAAGCTCCTTGTGCAATAGCACGAATATTGACATTGTTTTTTCCTAAAGCGCTAAACATGCGTCCGCTAAGTCCTTGGTGACTCTTCATGTTGTCTCCCACCAAGGCAACAATTGCTAAATCATTTTCAACCACAACAGGGTTGATTTTCTTCAGACTCATTTCATATTCAAATGCTTTTTCTAGAGCATTTTTAGCTTTTTCAGCATCCGTAGAAGCTACTCCAATGCAAATAGAATGCTCTGATGATGCTTGTGTAATAAATACAACACTTACTTTTGCTTCAGATAATACTTCAAAGAAACGCTTGGAAATACCAGGGATTCCAACCATACCTGTTCCTTCTAGAGAGATTAAAGAGATGTTTTCTACATGACTAATTCCTCTAACAGCACGGGCTTTCCCGTTGGTGTTTTTAGTAATTAATGTGCCTTCCTCTTCTGGAGCAAATGTGTTTTTTATGTGTATTGAAATTCCTTTTGAAAGTACAGGTTGGATAGTTGGTGGATATAAAACCTTGGCTCCAAAATGCGATAATTCCATAGCTTCTTCATAAGAAATGTGTGGAATAGCAAAAGCTTGTTTAACCAATTTAGGATTGGCAGTATACATACCACTTACGTCTGTCCATATTTCTAGTGCATCTGCCTGAACAGCCGCAGCAATAATAGCAGCGGTATAGTCGGATCCACCGCGACCTAAAGTTGTGGATTCTCCTTTTGAGGAAGAGGCAACAAAGCCAGGAACTACAATTAATTGATAGGTAACTGTTCCAAAATAATTTTCGCAAAGTTCGTTTGTAGTTTTAAAATCTACTGTTGCTTTACCAAAATCATCATCAGTTTTTATGAGTGTTTTGCTGTCTTTATGAACGCTTTCTAATCCTTCTTTTATAAAATATTCATTAATTATAAAGGAAGAAAGTAATTCTCCATAGCCAACAATTTTATCCAAAAGCTTAGGAGTAATTTCGCCAATTAAAAAAGCGCCTTCAAGTAAGGTTTCTAGTACATTTAGCTCACGCTTGATGTTGCTTATTACTTTACTTTGATTGTTGATGTCTATTAACTCTTGCGCTGTATTGATATGTCTTGCTTCAATTTCTTCAAGAACTTGTTTGTATGTTTCGTCTTGAGCAGCAGCTAGTAGAGAAGCTTTTACAAGCATATCTGTTACTCCACCAAAAGCGGAAACTACAATAACAGCTTTTTCTGTGTTAGAAGCTTTTGCAGCTATATTTTTCACCTTTTCTATATTCTGTGCATTAGCGACCGAAGTGCCGCCAAATTTTAATACTTTCATCTGTTAGTTTTTTTTGTATTTCGGGGTCTTCCTTTTTGAAAACAACCCAAAATGGTATTTATTAGTTTGGTTGATTTAAATTTTATGGCGTTTATGAGATAATTATAATTTGTACGAAAACTCAACGTTAAAAATTTGTTTTGAATGCTGCAATAAGCTACTTTATTATATTGATGCTTGTATTGTTGCATTGGTAAAATTTCTATAACTGAAAATTTTTATGTTTGGATTCAAACAAATATAATATATGGACGATATGAAAAAAGTTATACCCCAAAAGGGGTAATAATAGTAGTGTTACGAATAATTGCAATAATACACGTATTCTCAGAAGAGAATATAGAAGTAGTATGTATGTTATTAAAACTTTGCATGTGTTTACTCGTAATAGAGTTCAAATGTAGTACTTTTATAGTATTAAAAAAACTAAATGTTTATTATTAAGAATTTAATAATTTAACTAAAGAATTATTGTATAATGAAGATTTTTTCAACGGAACAGATACGTGTTGCTGATAAATTAACAATCGAAAGACAAAATATAACTAGTGATGCCTTAATGGAAAGAGCAGGAAAAGCTATTTATAATTGGATGAATAGGCAATTAGCAAACAGTGGAGTAAAAATTCACATTTTCTGTGGAGTAGGAAATAATGGAGGAGATGGTTTGGTGGTTGGGCGCCTTTTGCTTGAACAAGGTTATGATGTAAATGTGTATGTTGTAAATTTTAGCGATAACAGGTCGCAAGATTTTTTACTGAATTTTGACAGAATTAAAAATTTAAAATATTGGCCACAACTTTTAACAAAAAATGACGATTTACCTTCTATAGGAATTAATGATGTTGTAGTTGATGCCATTTTTGGAATAGGACTTAACCGACCTGCAGAAAATTGGGTGGCTGCACTTATTACTCATATTAATAAATCAAAAGCGTTTGTACTTTCTGTAGATATTCCATCAGGACTTTATATGGATAAAGCTGTAGGAAAAAATGATGCAATTATCAAGTCAAATTACACGCTTACATTTCAGTTGCCAAAGCTTGTTTTTTTGCTTCCAGAAACTGGGATTTATACGGAGTATTGGGAGGTTTTAGATATTGGTCAAGATGCTGAGTATATATTTAAAGAGCCTGCCAATGAGAATTATGTTAGTAAATTTGATGTATTGCAAGTGTATAAGCCTAGAGGGCGTTTTTCTCATAAAGGAAATTATGGACATACATTAATTATAGGAGGAAGCTACGGAAAAATTGGGGCAGTACTTATGTCAAGTGAGGCTTCTATGCATGCTGGAGCAGGTTTAGTAACTGTTTTTATTCCTAAATGCGGTTATCAAACTGTTCAAACTGCATTTCCAGAGGCTATGGTTGTGACAGATAAAAATGAAGCGTATGTTTCGGATATTAAATTTGATATTAATCCGTCTGTAATTGCAATTGGACCAGGGATGGGGAAACATGCAGAAACAGTTGATGCTTTCCATCAATTTTTACTTCAGAATGAAAAACCTTTAGTAGTGGATGCGGATGCTTTAAATATTATTTCAGAAAATAAAAAATTACTCCCCTACATAAAAGGAAGAGCTGTATTGACGCCGCATCCAAAAGAATTGGAAAGACTTATAGGGAGCTGGAAGGATGATTTTGATAAATTGAAGAAAACAAAACTGTTTTCAAAAGAAAATGATGTAGTTATTTTGATAAAAGGAGCCTATACCGCTACAGTATATCATGACAAAGTATTTTTTAATTCTACAGGTAATCCAGGGATGGCAACTGGAGGTAGTGGCGATGTGTTAACGGGAATTATAGCAGGATTAATAGCACAAGGCTATAGTCTTTTTGACGCGGCTTTTGTAGGAGTTTATATTCACGGTCGTGCAGGGGATTTGGCAGTACTTAGATCGGGGGTAGAGGCTTTAACAGCTACCGATATTATAGATTTTACAGGGGATGCTTTTCTTGATTTATTGAAAAAAAACAAAAAAGATTATCAAGAAAAACCTGATAATGCTTCATAAAGAATAAGGATTAGGTTAATTATTTGTATTTACTTGTATAAGTATTTTGTAATGCAGATTTTTGGGTGTTTTTAACTATTTAAAAAGGAATGGATAATTTTTACTATATAAGTGCCGATGTATTAGATATTGAAACAATCTCTAATGTAATAGATAATAAACTAAAGCTGAAACTCTCTGATGAAGCTAAAGTTAATATTGAAAATTGTAGAAAGTACTTAGATCATAAAATTACGACTAATAAAAAGCCTGTGTATGGAATTAACACTGGTTTTGGGTCTTTATGTAATGTAAAAATAGCCGATAGTCACCTAAGTAAACTACAAGAAAATTTGGTGATGTCTCATGCTTGTGGAACAGGAGAACAGGTTCCAGAGCAAATAGTTAAGTTGATGTTGTTGCTTAAAATTCAGTCTTTGAGTTATGGGCATAGTGGGGTGCAGCTAGACACCGTTTGTAGGTTAATAGATTTTTATAATGAAGATATTCTTCCTGTTGTTTTTACGCAAGGTTCTTTAGGGGCTTCTGGAGATTTAGCTCCTTTAGCTCATCTAGCATTGCCATTATTAGGAAAAGGAGAGGTAAATTATAAAGGAAAAAAAGTAGCTTCAGAGAAAGTACTTAAAGAGAAAGGCTGGAATCCTATTATTTTACAGTCTAAAGAAGGTTTGGCTTTACTAAACGGGACTCAATTTATGAGTGCTTATGGAGTATGGTGTATTATAAATGGTTATAGGCTTTCTTATTTGGCAGATTTAGTCGGGACAATGTCTTTAGATGCTTTTAATGGTCTAACAGAGCCTTTTAATAAACTAATCCATTTAGTGCGTCCTCACAGAGGGCAAATTAAAACAGCGGCCAGAATTCTTGAGTTTATTGAAGGGAGCGAGATAGCGGTGCAACCAAAAACACAAGTCCAAGATCCGTATTCTTTTAGATGTATGCCGCAAGTGCATGGCGCATCCAAAGATGTGTTAGCGCATGTGCGGAAGGTGTTTAAAACTGAAATTAATTCGGTAACCGACAATCCTAATATTTTTGTTGAACAAGACGAAATACTGTCCGGAGGAAATTTCCATGGACAGCCTTTGGCAATGGCTTTAGATTATTTGGGGATTGCTTTGACAGAATGGGGGAGTATATCGGAAAGAAGAACCTATCAATTAATATCTGGGCAAAGAGGATTGCCTTCCTTTTTGGTAAACGATCCTGGTTTGAATTCCGGATTTATGATTCCTCAATATACCGCAGCAAGTATTGTGAGTCAGAATAAGCAATTAGCAACGCCAGCTAGTGTAGATTCAATAGTTTCTTCAAATGGACAAGAAGATCATGTAAGTATGGGAGCTAATGCGGCTACCAAATGCTTTAAAATTATGGAGAATTTAAAATCTATTTTAGCGATAGAATTATTAAATGCTTCACAGGCATTAGCATTTAGGCACCCTGTAAAGTCTTCTTCTATTATTGAAAATTACTTTGAAGCATATACTAAAGAAGTTCCATTTGTAGATAAAGATAGAGTGTTTCATAACGATATTATGAAAACTATTAAGTTTATGGAAACTACCGTTGTAACTTCAGATATGTATAAGGATTAAGTAAGCGGGGAATTATTTATTAGAAGAAAATAAGATATCGACTTAGGTAGAAGTTTTGGAGTAGTGATATTTTGATTATCGAATAAAATTTAATCAATAACCCATTCTACAGCACTTTCAATACTTTTAAAAAATTTCATTTCTTTTCCGTAAAAATATTTTTCAATTTTGAAATTGTGTTTATATAATTCTTTGTCAGAAACAATAGCCATTTTTGTAAGGTTGTCTATTTCTCTAATGTAGTTATAAAGGACAGGATTTATTGCATAAGAATTTTTGCGAAGGGAGATATATGCAAAATCTTTATTTCGAAAATGCATATCGGCTATAGATGTTAGATCGGATAAATTTTCAAGAGAGAGGTCGATACTATCGTTAATTACACCAATAGCAAACTTTGGATATATTTCTATATATCCAAAATCAAGCTCATAAGCTTTGATTAAAGTGTGTGTAGTGTCTAACGCTGTCATGCGGCAAAAGTAAATCTAATCCATTTCTTTTTTTATTTTTAAGCTTAATTTTAGATTAACTACATTAATTGTTAGTTAAATTGATGTTTTTTATTTTTTTAAATTTTGATTTCCCCGTAAGGGAATGGCAGATTTTCCAGTGTTTATTTTGAGCGTATAGAAGGAAATTGTATTGAAATAAAAAAGCTTATCTCTTTTTAGAGATAAGCCTTGAGTTTTTTATGACCAAAAAATAGCTTTTTTAAAGTAAACCCTTCATTGAGGGTTTTATTCCCCGACGTTCTAAAATATTTTTCCTTTGAATACCTCGTAGGCTTGCCTCGAGGTAGTTGATTATGCTATTTCTGAGGTTTCCAATGAATACCTCGTAGGCTTGCCTCGAGGTAGTTGATTATGCTATTTCTGAGGTTTCCAATTTAATTTTTTCTCAATAGATTTAATCATTAGTCCTGCAATATCAATATCTGTTGCAGTTTCTATTCCTTCCAAACCAGGAGATGAGTTCACTTCTAATAAAAGAGGTCCTTTTGAAGAACGAATAATATCAACTCCAGCAACATCAAGTCCCATGGCTTTAGTGGCTTTTATAGCAATTTTCTTTTCGGCTGCAGTTAATTTTACAAGAGATGCAGTTCCTCCTAAATGCATATTTGCTCTAAATTCTCCCGGAGGGGCTTCTCTTTGCATAGCAGCAACAACCTTTCCGTCGATTACAAAAATACGAAGGTCTTTTCCGTCGGCTTCTTTTATAAATTCTTGAACAAGAATATAGGCATTTAAGCTTTTAAAAGCGTTGATAACACTTTCCGCAGCTTTCTTAGTTTCAGCTAAAACAACTCCTTTCCCTTGAGTTCCTTCAAGAAGTTTTATAATAAGGGGAGAACCGCCAACCATTTTAATGAGGTCGTTGGTGTCTAATGGGGAATTAGCAAAGCCTGTTGTAGGAATACTTACACCATTTTTTAATAAAAGTTGAAGCGAAAAAAGCTTATCTCTAGATTGACGAATGGCTTCTGCTTTATTTAAACATGCAATATTTATAGACTCAAAATGACGGGCTAGGGAGCAGCCGTAATAGGTCATACTAGGACGTATTCTAGGAATAATTGCATCTAAATCGTTTAGAATTCTTCCGCCTCGATAATGTATTTCGGGAGTTTCAGCATCGAGCTTCATATAGCATTGGCGAATATTGAAAAATTCAACTTCATGTCCCATACGTTCTGCAGCCTCTATAATTCTTCGGTTGCTGTATAAATTTGGATTGCTAGCAAGTAACCCTATTTTTAATCCACCTTGAATTTGTACGTTAGCTTTATATCTTTTATTAACATCTTCATCACTTAAATCGCCAAGCATAAAACTGCTCTCAGGATCCACAATAAGTCTTCCCATCATTGCTTCTCTTCCTAAAAGCATACGGTAGCCCATACTGTCTCTGTTGGTAAGAGAGACTTCAATATCCCACGAAGTGTCGTTGATATTAAGGCTGGTTTTAATGATATACCTGTTTTCTCGGTTTCCAGTAGAACTCTTTATAACTCTTTTATCAACAACAACAGCTTCACAATGAATTACTTTTTTTCCATTATGCTGAATAGGGTATACATCAAAGGTTACCCAAGTATCGTTATTTCTTTGGAAAGGTTGAATGTTTACAGCATGTAAGGCAGAGGTTTTAGCGCCACTATCTACACGTACTTTAATGGTTGATATATCTAATTCTGGCAAGGATACCCATTCTTGGCTACCTATAATAGTTTTGTTGCTCATTTAAAATTTTTTAGTGCTACAAAGTGAATTTGCTCGATAATCGAGATTTATTTATTCCAACTTTTATGCCGAAATATTTTTTAGTTTTCTTTTTAATACCTCAGGATATTACTCCGAGGTGTTTGCTCGATAATCGAGATTTATTTATTTCGACTTTTACACCGAAATATTTTTTAGTTTTCTTTTTAATGCCTCAGGATATTACTCCGAGGTGTTTGCTCGATAATCGAGATTTATTTATTTCAATGCTTAACTTAAATTTATTTTTATGAATACTTTATCAATGTAACTCTAAATTAGAGACAAATGAAAAAAAATATTAAAAATAAACCTCTATGTTTTCCGTAGAGGGTAAGCCTAACCCTTCTAAGTTAAGAAGAATTTTTAAGGGAATAAAATTAAATAAAAAAACGCGCGATTATTATGTCGCGCGCTTTAATATTTTATTAAATCTATAATTTATGATTCAGTAGACTGCTCTGCTTTAGTTATAGAAATGATAAGCTCTTCTTTTTCAGAATCTAAATCCATAAAAATGCTATCGCCTTCTGTTAATTTAGAAGTAATAATTTCTTCAGCTAAAGCATCTTCAACGTATTTTTGAATAGCTCTTTTTAATGGTCGAGCGCCGTATTGTTTATCAAAACCTTTGTCTGCAATATAATCTTTAGCCTTATCGGTTAATTTTAAATTATAACCTAGACCTTCAATACGCAAGTATAGTTTTTCTAATTCAATATCAATAATTTTATGAATGTCTTCTTTTTCTAATGGATTAAAGACAACCACATCATCAATACGGTTTAAAAATTCTGGAGCAAAAGCTTTCTTTAAAGCATTTTCTATAACACTTCTAGAATGTTCGTCAGCTTGAGCTTTCTTGGCAGAAGTTCCAAAACCTACACCTTGTCCGAAATCTTTTAATTGACGCGCTCCAATGTTGGAAGTCATAATTATAATAGTATTTCTAAAATCTATTTTTCTTCCTAAGCTGTCGGTAATATAACCATCATCTAAAACCTGTAAAAGCATATTAAATACGTCTGGATGAGCTTTTTCAACCTCGTCTAATAATATTACGGCATAAGGTTTTCTTCTTACTTTTTCGGTAAGTTGTCCACCTTCTTCGTAACCTACATATCCTGGAGGCGCTCCGATTAATCGGGAAACAGCAAATTTTTCCATGTATTCGCTCATGTCGATACGGATTAAAGCATCTTCAGAATCGAATAATTTGTTAGCTAATACTTTTGCTAATTGTGTTTTTCCAACTCCAGTTTGTCCTAAAAAGATAAAAGAACCAATTGGTTTGTCTGGGTCTTTTAATCCAGCTCTGTTTCTTTGGATGGCTTTAACTACTTTGGCTACCGCTTGATCTTGTCCAATTACTTTTCCTTTAATAAGTTCTGGTAATTTGGCTAATTTAGAGCTTTCGGCTTGAGCAATTCTAGTAACAGGAACGCCGCTCATCATAGAAACAACATCGGCTACACTTTCGTCTGTAACAGTTTCTCTGTGGAGCTTACTGTCTTCTTCCCATTTTTCTTGAGCAATAGCTAAATCTTTTTCAAGTCGCTTTTCATCGTCTCTTAATTTAGCAGCTTCTTCATATTTCTGTTTCTTAACGACCGAATTTTTGAGCTCTTTTACGTCTTCTAATTGTTTTTCGAGTTCTAAAATTTGTTTAGGAACCTCCATATTAGTTATATGTACTCTAGAGCCAGCTTCGTCTAAAGCATCAATAGCTTTGTCTGGTAAAAATCTGTCTGTTAAATATCTATTTGTAAGCTTAACGCATGCTTTAATTGCTTCGTCTGTATAAGTTACATTATGGTGTTCTTCGTATTTATCTTTTATATTATGAAGAATTTCAATTGTTTCTTCTACGGTAGTAGGTTCTACAATTACTTTTTGAAATCTTCTTTCCAGGGCTCCATCCTTTTCAATATATTGTCTGTACTCGTCTAAAGTGGTGGCTCCAATACATTGAATTTCTCCACGTGCAAGTGCAGGTTTAAACATATTTGAAGCATCTAAGCTTCCGGTAGCGCCGCCAGCACCTACAATAGTATGTATTTCATCAATAAAAAGAATAATATCATCATTCTTTTCGAGTTCATTCATTACCGCTTTCATGCGTTCTTCAAACTGGCCACGGTATTTTGTGCCAGCAACTAAAGAAGCAAGATCTAGTGTAACCACTCTTTTGTTGTAAAGAATTCTAGATACTTTCTTTTTAATAATTCGCAATGCTAACCCTTCGGCAATAGCACTTTTACCAACCCCAGGCTCTCCAATTAAGAGCGGATTATTTTTCTTTCTTCTGCTTAAAATTTGAGAAACCCGTTCAATTTCTTTCTCTCTTCCAACAACAGGATCTAGTTTATCCTCTTCGGCAAGCTGTGTAAGGTCTCTTCCAAAGTTGTCTAAAACAGGAGTTTTAGATTTTTTATTAGATTTTGGAGTACTACTTGTGCTTCCAAACGGATTCTCTCTTCCTTCATCGCCAGCACCAGTTTCATCAGAAAATGATTCAGCGGAAGGAGCATCTATATAATCGTCGTCACTTGTTATCATAAGCTTGAATTGTTCTTTAACATTATCGTAATCAATCTTAAGCTTATTAAGTAGCTTTGTTGTAGGGTCGTTTTCGTTCCTTAAAATACAAAGTAATAAATGCGCAGTATTTATTGAGGAACTTTGAAATAATTTAGCTTCAAGGAAAGTAGTCTTTAAGGCACGCTCTGCTTGTCTAGTAAGGTGTAAGTTGCGTTTGTCGTTTGCAGCAATACCACTTATAGGATTAGACGGACTTAAAATTTCTACTTTTCTTCTTAAATGTTCAAGGTCTATACTTAATGCTGTTAATATATCTATTGCTTTTCCGTTTCCATCACGCAAAAGTCCGAGCATAAGATGTTCCGTCCCAATAAAGTCGTGTCCTAAACGTAGGGCTTCTTCTTTACTGTAGGCAATTACATCTTTTACTCTTGGTGAAAAATTATCATCCATACTTTTTCCTTTCTTCAATTAAAAATAGTAAAACAACTATAAGTAGGCAAAAACTATACCTTATTTTCTTCTGTTAAGGAGTAGTTTTAGCTAATAGACAAAAAAAACTTTCAAATTCAAAAAAATTAACAGGTATTTTATTAACCTTTTAAGGGCTTATATTTGTTGATAAAAACATGAAAAAACCTTTTTGGATGGTACTAAAGCGTCTTTAAAATGCGTATATTGGCACGATTTATAATTAAAACATACATAATATATATTAAATATGGCAGAAGGAGAAAAGCTGATCCCTATTAATATAGAGGACGAGATGAAATCTGCTTACATTGATTATTCAATGTCGGTCATTGTGTCACGTGCTCTTCCAGATGTTAGGGACGGATTAAAACCAGTTCACCGACGCGTTTTGTTCGGAATGCATGAATTGGGAGTTAGATCTAACAGTTCTTATAAAAAATCTGCAAGAATTGTAGGAGAGGTATTAGGTAAGTATCACCCACATGGAGATACTTCTGTTTATGATACCATGGTGCGTATGGCTCAAAGTTGGAGCTTGCGGTATATGATGGTAGATGGCCAAGGTAACTTTGGTTCTATAGATGGAGATAGTCCAGCAGCAATGCGTTATACGGAAGCACGTATGCGTAAAATATCTGAAGATATGCTAGCGGATATCGACAAAGATACTGTTGACCATCAGTTAAACTTTGATGATACTTTAAAAGAACCTAAAGTACTTCCTACAAGAGTTCCTAATTTATTAATTAATGGAGCATCAGGGATTGCTGTAGGTATGGCTACAAATATGCCTCCTCACAACTTAACAGAAGTGGTGGATGGAACAATAGCCTATATAGAAAATAACGATATAGAAATTGATGAACTTATCGAACATGTAAAAGCTCCAGATTTTCCAACTGGAGGGATTATTTATGGTTATGATGGAGTTAGAGAAGCCTTTAAAACGGGGAGAGGACGTATTGTAATGCGTGCCAAAGCTCATAATGAAGAGGTTAACGGAAGGGAATGTATTGTTGTTACTGAAATTCCTTATCAGGTTAACAAGGCAGATATGATTAAGAAAACTGCTGACCTTGTAAATGATAAGAAAATTGAAGGAATTTCTAACATCCGAGACGAATCGGATAGAAATGGAATGCGAATTGTTTATATCCTTAAGCGAGATGCAATTCCAAACATTGTCTTAAATACTCTTTTTAAATATACAGCGCTTCAATCTTCTTTCAGTGTAAATAATATTGCATTGGTGAATGGAAGACCAGAAATGTTGAATTTGAAAGACATGATCCATCATTTTGTGGAGCATCGTCATGAAGTAGTAGTTAGAAGAACAGAATATGAGCTTAGAAAAGCAGAAGAGCGGGCTCATATTTTAGAAGGATTAATTATTGCTTCGGATAATATAGATGAGGTAATTGCCATTATTCGTGGTTCTAACAATGCTGATGAAGCACGTACTAAGTTGATTGAACGCTTTAAATTAAGTGAGATTCAAGCCAAAGCAATCGTAGAAATGCGATTGAGACAACTTACAGGTCTGGAACAAGACAAGCTTCGTTCTGAGTATGATGATATTATGCAGTTTATTCAAGAATGTAAAGATATCTTGGCGAATAAAGAGCGTAGAATGAATATCATTAAAGAAGAGCTTCAGGAAGTAAGAGAAAAATATGGTGATGAAAGACGTTCTCAAATAGAATATGCAGGTGGAGATGTAAGTATAGAAGATATGATTCCAGATGAGCAAGTGGTAATTACTATTTCTCATGCAGGTTATATTAAAAGAACTCCACTTACAGAATATAAAACTCAGAATAGAGGAGGTGTTGGTCAAAAAGGAACTTCAACAAGAACTGAAGATTTCTTAGAGCATTTATTTGTGGGAACCAACCACCAATACATGTTGTTCTTTACACAAAAAGGAAAATGTTTCTGGATGCGTGTTTATGAAATTCCAGAAGGAAGTAAAACTTCTAAAGGAAGAGCTATTCAAAATCTAATAAATATAGAGCAAGACGATAAGGTGAAAGCCTTTATTTGCACAAAAGATTTAAAAGATGAAGAGTACATAAACAGTCATTTTGTCATAATGGCAACCAAAAAGGGTGTTGTTAAGAAAACTTCTTTAGAACAATATTCACGTCCACGTCAAAATGGTATTAATGCCATTACGGTTCGAGATGGGGATGAGCTTTTAGAGGCTAAATTAACAACAGGAAACAGTCAAATACTATTAGCTGTTAAATCTGGTAAGGCTATTCGTTTTGAAGAAGGTAAAACCCGCCCAATGGGAAGAAATGCTTCTGGGGTTAGAGGGATTACTTTAGCAGACGATAATGATGAGGTAGTAGGAATGGTTTCTGTTCATAACTTGGAAGAAAACATATTAGTGGTTTCAGAAAAAGGTTATGGAAAACGTACTTACCTAGACGATCCAGAAGATGGAGAAGCAGTTTACCGTATTACAAACCGTGGAGGTAAAGGGGTTAAAACAATGTCTATTACCGAAAAAACGGGTGCATTAGTAGCTATTAAAAATGTTTCTGATGAAGACGACCTAATGATTATTACTAAATCTGGAGTTGCTATCCGAATGGCAATTGAGGATTTAAGAGTTATGGGACGAGCTACACAAGGAGTTAAGTTGATAAATCTTAAGAATGATTCTATTGCAGCAGTTGCAAAAGTGATGAAGGAAGAAGATGAAATTGACGATGTTGAAAATATCGATGTTATTGAAGATGGCACAGATATTGAACAAAACGATTCTGATACGGAACCAAATAATAACGAATAATACTTAACACAAATTATTTATAACAATGAAAAAACAAGTTTTATTAGCATCTGCAATATTAGTATCTTCTTTTGCTATAGGGCAGAAAAGCGAACTTAGAGATGCTGAAAAAGCCTTAGATAAAGGAAGTGCTGCAGAAGCAAAGAGTACTTTAGAAAGTTTATCATCTAGTATAGAATCTGCTGATGACAAATACAAAGCAGAATATTATTTTCTAACAGGAAAAACATATGCAGACCTTGCTAAAAAAGGAGGCGCAGATAGCGATTATGAGAAAGCTGTAAGTTCTTTAAATGAACTTATAGAATTTGAAAAAGGGTACAAAACAAAGTATACCGATGAAGCAAAAGAAATTCTTGAAAAATTATCTGGAGACGTAGTTAATGCTGCTGTTGAAGATAATAAAAATGAGAATTTTGCTGGTGCAGCAAATAAACTGCATATGGCATATGAAATGACTGGAAATGAAGATTATCTTTATTTTGCTGCATCTAGTGCTGTAAACGGAGGAGATTTTGATAATGCTTTAACATATTATGAGCAATTAAAAGATTCTGGATATACAGGAGAATCTACTTCTTATTTGGCGGTAAATAAAGAAACAGGAGAAGTTGAAAATCTTGGTTCTGAACAAAACCGTGATTTAATGATTAAAACTGGAGGATATTCAGACCCTACGGAGGAGAAAACTGAATCTAGAATGCCAGAAATCGTTAAAAATATAGCTTTAATTTATAACGAAAAAGGAGAAACAGATAAAGCTGCTGCTGCAATTAAAGAAGCGCGTGCTGCTAATCCAGATGATATGAACTTATTGCTTACAGAAGCAAATATGTATATCAAAATGGGAGACAAAGCTAAGTTCCAATCTTTAATGGAAGAAGCTATTCAAAAAGATCCTAATAACCCTACATTATACTACAACTTAGGAGTTATTCTTGCTGAACAAGGAAATAAAGAAAAAGCTAAAGAATATTATGAAAAAGCTTTAGAATTGGATCCAGAAAATGAAAATGTTTATTTAAACATGGCTTCTTTAATTCTTTCTGATGAGAAATCAATTGTTGAAGAAATGAATGGATTAGGGAATTCTTCTACAGATAACAAACGTTATGATGAGTTAAAAGCTCAACGTGAAGGTTTATACAAATCTGCAGTTCCTTATCTTGAAAAATTACTTACTGTAAATCCAGATAATATAGATGCTGTAAGAACACTTATGAACATCTATGGTACAATTGGAGAGCCAGAAAAATATAAAGCAATGAAAGATAAACTTGCTACTTTAGAGCAATAAAAAATCTTTCAATACTGTATAAAAAAGCACCGTAATTACGGTGCTTTTTTTATGGTTTAGTAATTCTAGTCACAAATTAGAGATATAAATCTCATTTTTTTCTGCGCTAGTAGCATCTTATGTATGGAATAAAGGGTATGTATTTGAATTTGTGGTTAAAAACTTTTAGTTAAAATACTCAATTTCTGTATGCCTTTTAAAATATAAATTCCTTACTTTAAATAAGTTGCTAACTCATTATTTTGTTTCTGTAACTCTTTTATAAAAAGTTTTGATACTTCATTTGCTCCTTTATTAGAGAGGTGGGTATCGTCGTGTTTGCCTTTTGGATAGTAAGCAATTTCTTGAGGTTCAAAATGCAGATGTAGTTTCTTTGATTCTTCCAAACCATAAGATTCTTCCAATTGTTCTGTTAAATATTGAAGGTCTATAAAGGTAACTTCTTGCTCCTGTGCCACTAAACGAGCTTCTAATGGGTATTCTCCATGAGTGTCTACTAAGGTTCCTTCTTCATTAAAATTACGTCTTACAATAGAAGAGAAAAGAATTGGAATAGCGCCTTTCTCTCTACTTTCTTTAATAAATTTCATTAAATTATGTCTATAAGCTGTATGTGGGTTGGTGTAACGAGATGGATCTTTTACTTTTTGATCGTTATGCCCAAATTGTATAAAAACATAGTTTCCAGGTTCAAGTTTTTTGTAAATAGAGTCCCATCTTCCTTCAGTAATAAAACTACGAGAACTTCTCCCATTAACTGCTTTATTTATTATGGTTACATTATCTTTAAAATAATTGGGTAATACTTGTGCCCATCCGTGTTCTGGATTGTTTTCTGGATCTTTTTTATCGGACATAGTAGAATCTCCTATGGTATAAATTGTAATATCTTGTGCGTTTATACTAAAGGTAAAAGAAAGTGCTATGAGGAATAATTTGAGTTTCATATGTTTATTTTTATTGTTTGTTAATAGCCATATGGAACATCCAAATAATTATTTAGTGGTGTGTCTATAAATTAGACTTGGATGGATGTTTCATATTATAATTTCTATTATTTATTAATTAGTAGTGTACCAAGGCTGAATACTGTTTCTGTCCTTTAAAATGCTTTCTAATGTATAGTTTTTAGCTTCCGAGGAGGTTAATAAATGAGACCATTTAACACGATTTTTACTGGAAGCCGAAGCTCCTTTTGTTTGGTATTCAGCATAAAAACTATTTTTGTGACTCTCATTTTTATTCCAATCGTGCCATCTTATAGGTAAAATGTGGCTTCCCATAGTACAATTTAAAAAAACAGTTTTAGCATAGATTCGCCATGGTCTTCCTAGATAAACCTTAGTAACATCTTTATCTGCAGTAAGTTTACAATTAATAAAAACAAAACCGTATTTAGTATTTTTGTCTGTAGAAGCTGCTGTAATATAAGAATCGGATTTTGAGTGAATAGTACAGTCTTCAAAAACGGCTGTTGCTTGTCCGAAGATAAAATCGGTGGTTCCTTCAATATAACAGTTTTTAAAGTATTGTTTAAAACCTTCTCCAGAAAGGAATACGGTATCTTGATTCCCTTTTATATTGCAATTTTCAATGAGAACACGATTTGCGTTAACCGTTAATGCAATAGCTTGCCCAACTTCCCCCGCAGTATTTTCAATAGTTAAGTTCTTTATAGTACAGTCATTTCCATTAATCTGTAGGGTAGGAGTATGAAAAGTACTATTTCTACCAAGGTTAATTCCGTCAAAGTAATCGTTAAAACTAATAATGGTATTTTCCTTATTTTCTCCAATTAAGGTAACCTTTGGATTCCATTGATAAATCTTTACTTTCTCATTATAAACTCCTTTTTTGACAAAAATTGTTATTTTATCATAAGGATACGATTTTGTATTGTTTATAGCCTCTTGGATGGAATTGTAATCTCCGCTCCCATCTTTAGCAACAATCATATCAAAATCATTAAAAAAGCACACATCATTTTTAGGTAATGCGTGTGCTTTTAATAGTAAACAAAAAAACAATGAGAGTAAAATTGTATAATGAATTTGTTGTTTCATTTTATTTATTTAGTTCTATTGCCGCCAATATAAAGGGGCCAGTGGCTTTAGGGTCGTTATCTTTTTTTGTTTCGTTGATATAATATTCATAAGAGCCATCTCTGTACGGGTTCCCACCCAAGCCAGCAACAGCACAAACTTCTGTAATAGTAACAACACCTTTCTCATCAACTTTAATTAGTTTTTCTGTGAGTCCGTTAAACCCTAAATCAGCATTTTTTTGGAAGCTTTTAGGTAAATACCCTTTATTAACACCTTTTGCAAGCATATAGGTAAGCATGGCAGTACCAGAAGCTTCTAAGTAGTTTCCTTCTCGGTCTCCCATGTTTGTAACTTGGTACCATAATCCAGTTTTATCTTGAACTTTAACAACAGCAACTGCTAGTTCATTTAGGTATTCTATAAGTTCTTTTTTCTTTGGATGTTCTTCTGGGTAGAAATCTAAAACATCTACCAGCGCCATTCCATACCATCCTAAGGAGCGCGACCAAAAGTTTGGAGAAGTACCCGTTTTTTTGTTAGCCCATTCCATTTCCCTACTTTCATCCCATCCGTGGTACAGCAAGCCTGTTTCGTTGTCTTTGGCATTTTTTTGGATGAGTTCAAATTGCTTTGCTATATCATCCAATGCTTTTCCATCTTCAAAAGTAGTAGTGTATTCAGCATAAAAAGGAGCTCCCATGTATAAACCATCTAGCCACATTTGGTTTGGATATCTTTTTTTGTGCCAAAACCCACCAGACTCTGTTCTTGGCTGCCCTTTAAGTTGTAAACGAAGGGTGTCCATAGCAATCCGATATCTTTCATCCTCCGTTTTAGCATATAAATCGAATAAGATTTTTCCTGCATTAATCATGTCTATGTTATACTTCTGCAAATCATAGTTTATTATTTTTCCGGTGCTATCTATTAATTCGTCAGCATATTGCTTGGCATAATTATAATAAATATCATTAGATGTTTCTTTATACAAAGCCTGCATAGAAAGAGAAACTAAGCCATGCACATAATCCCATTTTGGCCTTTTAGCATGATCAATTTGCCAAGCTTCAGGATTTCTATGAATAATGGAAAGCGCCATGCGTTCCGACCATTTTTTTGTGCTATCTACAGCTAATTCCTGAGTTGTTTCTTCATTGGTGTTTTCCTTTTTTTGCTCTTTACAACTCGTTGTAAACGTAAATGTTGTTGCCAAAAAAAGTGTGTATATACTTACTTTATTAATTTTCATTTTAAAAATATTATAGTTTTGGTAGAGTTAATTTAACTGGTTATTTTTATTAAGCTGCTCTAATAGGGAGTTTATATAATTTGTAAAATCTTCTTTATTAGTAATCCCGTCTTTTTCTTTTTCCCAAGCACCTAAAAAGTAATAAGATATTGTATTGGTAGTAGGTTTAAATACTAATAAATGATCATCTGTTCCTTCTACAGCTTGTGCTACCTCATCAGTTTTGTAAAAAAGAGCCATACCCAATTTGTCTGGAACTAATGTTTGTTCCCCATAAGTAGAAATATATGCCCACTTTTTATTTTCTGAAGTCTTTTTAGTTAATTCAATGTTGTCAAACTTTACAATTCCTGTGGCAATACCTTCAATTGCTTTAGAGGGAGTTACATCATGTTTTGTATATCTATGGTTGGGGGTAATAGTTAATTTTGAATGAAGGTTAATTTTATCATTTCCAGTTTTCCATCCTTTGTAATCTATGTTAACAGAAGAAGAGGAATTTGTATTCTCAATTTTTGCGTTGGTTTGATCTACGTTTTCAAAATGCAAAACCTTTCCATCAAGATACCTTCCAATAGAACCAATCCCCATAGATTTCCCAGCTTTTAGGATATCCATTCCCCAATCGTTCATTTCGTGATAAGAATCAAAATTGTCTTGCCCTACTTTTGGTAAAATAATTTCTTCTGTAGTTTTTCCAAAAATATCGATAGCATTTCTCCAATCTAAATACAGTCTATAACCAACTTTATTACTTTCCCATCCTGGGCCTTCATATCTAATATACCAAGAATGGTCTGTATGTTCTTTAGGAACAGTTAGTTCAGAAACATTTTTAAAAGAAGTTCCATTACTATATTCTTTATGGTTTCTAGAACCATCTATCCATTTACCACCTTGAGCAATAGAAATTTCTGCATAAGATGTGCCTGTAATTTTATCTTCTTTAGATGTTTCAATGACAGTTTCTGAGGTTGTTTTTTCTTTATCTACTTCTTTTTTACATGATAAAGTAAGAGTTAAACAGCATAACGGAATAATAAATTTAGTTGCTTTCATAGTTTTATTTTCTGAAGATTAATTAGTGATATTTTTTAAAAAAATGAACTTGATAACCGTTAAAGATACCAAGTTCATAATTGCTAACTACAACCTTCGTTGCTTTATTAAAGTGGATTAATTGTATGCAGGGTTTTGTGGAAAATCTTTATTTTGATTTAAGTCAATAGCATCTTGTGGTATCGGTCTTAATATTTTTAATTCTCCATTTGCGCCAGCAAAATTTCCTTCATTAATTAAATAATGATACATAGAAGCTCTTTCTACTAATTTCCCTGTACGTTTAAGATCAAACCAACGGTGGTATTCTCCTAAAAGTTCACGAGCTCTTTCGTCTAAAATATAATCAATATCTAAATCTGCTGCTGTTGCAGGAGTAGCATTAGCTCTTTCTCTTACGGCATTAAGACGTTGCAGCGCAGTTGCTGGACTTGATTGTAAATAAGCTTCCGCAGCAATTAAATAGGTATCTGCTAGTCTAGATAAAATAAGATCTCTCGTACTAGATCTATTACTGCTAAATGGAGCTTTAGGATCGTCAAACTTTTTAACTGGGATAGTTTCGTAATCAAAGTTTCTATTTTGAGAAGGTACATACTCTCCATATGGATGAATAGTAGCTTCTGGATTTGCTGCTGCATAGGCAGCTAAATCTGCATCAGAGCTAGCCCATTTAGGGGCGTAATATTCTGCAACAGTTAAGCCACTATGGTCATCAACATCAAAATAGTCATAATATCTATTAAAAACCTCTGTCATAAAAGTTCCTTCCCAACGCTCATCTCCTTCTTCAAATAAACCTACAGCAAATGCAGTAGGGCATAGGGTATAAGAGCGGTATGGAGCGTCTCCAGCAACTTCAGAACCGCCTAAATAAGAACTAAAATAGTAGTGTTGCTTACTTCCTAATCCTGTAGGATTAGTACTGTTGGCTGCTTCACTAAACTGTACAGAAAAAATAGTTTCAGCATTCATTTCATTTCCAGGTCTCCACAATTCTTCAAAAGGAATAGATAATGCTTGTCCGTTTATAGCATCATCTGCATAACTAGCAGCTTTACTAAAATCGTCTGAAGCGGCAAAACTTTCATAAGCTCTTGTTAAGTGTACTTTAGCTAATAAGTGTTGTACAGCTCTTTTGTTTACTCTTCCGTTGTAAGAACTTCCATCAACAAGAGATAGAGATTGTTCTAGTTCTGAAATAATAAAAGCGTACACTTCTTCAGCAGAATTTCTGTCGAATGTTAGCACAGGACTATCAATATAGTCTGTTACTAAACCAACACCACCATAAGTTTGAACTAATAAGAAATAAGCATTGGCTCTTAAATATTTAACTTCTCCAATTCTCTTACTAAGGTCTGAAGTTTGTTCTGTTAGATCACTATAATAAATTGCCATATTTGCACTTTGGATAGCTTTATAGCAAGTGCTGTACAATTGCCCAACTCCTTGAGAAGAAGGAGTAAGTTGTGTATATTGACTTAATCCAGGCGGTTCTTGGTCACGCCCTTCCGCATATAAATCTGTACCAGCAGCAAATAACCAAGCATCACCACCATATATATCTTTTAATTGTGCATAGTTTGCATTTACAAGTGTTTCAAACCCTTCCGCAGTATTATAAAAACTTTCTGCAGTTACATTTGATAGATTATCTTCTTCTAAGTAATCATCACATGAAAATAATGTGATGCTTAGAATAGCTAAACCGAATAATATGTTTTTCATTTTCATGATTGATTAAAATTTTAAATTGATTCCTAATTGATACGTAATATTACTTACTCGTCCTACTCCTAAACCAGCTCCAGCCCATTCAGGATCGTATCCATCATAATCTGTAAATACAAATGGATTTAAAACATTTGCGTAGATTCTAAAATGTTTAATATTTAGTTTTTCAATTATATTCTGACCAAAAGTGTATCCTAAAGAAATGTTTTTCACTTTAACAAAAGAAGCATCTCTGTAATACCCTACGCCATCATTTCTCCAAAATGTCCCCATATTACGTGGTTGTGGATAGTTGTTTGAAGCTTGAGCAGGAACACCAGCTTGATTTTCTGGCACATACCAATCGATATCTAACTTTTGACGCCCACGATCTTCTGTATTTGTAAAATTTGCGTGAAAAGGACTATAAACATACACTCCTTGGTTGGTAATAAGCGAAGCAGATAAATCGATATTTCCAACGGTTAATTTGGTAAATAAACTTCCTGACCAATCAGGATTTGGAGTTCCTAAAATAATACGGTCGTCTGCGGGGTCAATTACACCATCATTATTAATATCTCTAACTTTAGCCTGACCTTCTGTTTGGTTGTACGATGTAGCTTCTGCAACTTCATCTCCTTGCCAGATCCCGTCAAAGTCATAATTATAAATAGCATCAATATCTTCCCCAATAAACCATCCGTTTCCAACATCATCAACTTCATCTTGTCCATATAATTCTTCAATAGAATTATTGTTTTTAGTGAAGGTAAGTGTGGTAGACCAAGTAACTTTTTGGTTATTAATAAGTATTCCTGTTAAACTTGCCTCAACTCCTGTATTTTTTACAGAAGCTACGTTTGCATTGATAGAAGACCAGCCAGACTCGATTGGAAGTCTTTGTTCAAGAATTAAATCATCAGATAATCTGTCATAAACATCAACACTACCATTTAATCGGTTGTTAAAGAATCCGTAGTCAATACCAAAGTTCATTTCACGTGTTTTTTCCCATCCTAAAGATTTATTAGCTAAAGCGCTAGGAAGCCATCCATTGGCAGAAGTTCCGTTAAAATCGTAGTATAATTGTCTGTCTAAACTGTTTTGTGTAGAATAAGGAGAAACATTATTGTTTCCAGTATAACCGTAACTAGCTCTTAATTTTAAATTAGAAACGGTATTAGATTCTTTTAAGAAACCTTCTTCACTAACTCTCCAACCAATAGCTGCAGAAGGGAAAGTGTCCCATTGTTTATCTTGAGATAGGAGGGAAGAACCATCCCATCTGTTAGAAAGCGTAAGTAAATACTTATCTTTATAAGAATAGTTTAGACGTAACGCATAAGAGCTAAGTGTCTGCTTTGAATAATTAGAACCTAGGTTAAATGTACCCTGTTCTCCAGAGCCAATATTGTAGAAACCAGTGTCGAAAGGCATATTTCTAGAACTTTGGAAAGAAGTTTCGGTTCTACTGTAATACAAACTTTGTAATGCAAGGAAGTTAAAAGTATGTGCATCATTGAAAGTGTAATCAATATTAAATTGATTATCCCAAGTTCCATTGAAGTTTTCTCCTTTACTCATTTCTGCTGAAGGGAGGTCATTATTATCTACACCAACACTAGTCATAGCACCCCAGGCTTGCCCGTTTCTATAGCTAGAATATCCAGCAGAGTAGGTAGTTTTAAAAGATAACCAATCTAAAATATTATACTGAAAGTATACATTTCCAACCCCTGTCCATCTTCTGGTTTCATTAGTAGTGTTTGCAATTTCTAAAAGTGGATTATAGGTACTTGTTTTGTTAATAACAAAATCTCCATTTGCATCGGTAAGTTTCCCTGGTAATGGAAATAATTCATTATCGTTCAAGCCATAAGGATCTAAGAATGGATTTAACCTAAAAGCTTGTTGCATGGCATTATCACTACCATCTTGTTGTTCTGTTAAAGCGACAGTGAAATTTGCTCCAATTGAAAATTTATCGTTTATTTTTTTATCCAATCCAGATTTAAAAGTATACTTTTTTAATTCTTCATTTTGAATATTTCCAGTTTCCTTTTGGGCACCTATTCCTAAGTTATATCCCATCCCATCGTCTGTTCTTCCAGAAACATTTACATAATTGTTTTGTTGAATTCCTGTTTTTAATACAGCGTCATACCAATCAAAGGTTTCATTGTTTAAAGCTCTTCTTTCTAATTCAGAATTAGCGTCTCCAATAACTGCATCGTATAATGTCTCAGGGGTAACATATCCGTTAGGACCATTACTTGCAGTTGCTAGGTAAGCCGATTGATGATAATACCACCATTTTTGCCCACCCATCATTTCAGGAAGTCTTGCAACATCTTTTACTCCCATATAACTATCTAAGGTTACAGTAAAATTTGAGGGTGCATTTGCACCACTTTTTGTAGTTACAATAACAACACCATTGGATCCTCTAGAACCATAAATAGCAGTAGAAGATGCATCTTTTAAAATATCCATTCTTTGGATATCTTGTGGGTTTAAGAAATCTATATTGTCTGTAGGAACTCCATCTACAACAAATAACGGATTTGTATTTCCGCTTAAAGAGTTTTTACCTCTAATGGTAATGTCAAAACCATCTCCAATACGTCCTGTAGATGGAGATATTTGTACCCCAGGAACATTTCCTTGCAATGCTTCCAATGGATTATTCATGCTTCTCTCGGTAAGCGATTCAGAATCTAAACTCCCAACAGCTCCTGTTAAATCAGATTTTTTCTGAGTTCCATAACCAATAACAACAACCTCATCTAACGATTGCGTATCTGGTTCTAAAGTAATATTTATATTGGAAGTTCCATTAAGACTATACTCTTGAGTCTTAAAACCTATATAAGTAATTACTAATACAGCATCTGGTGAAGCTACATTTAAAGTAAAGTTCCCATCAAAATCTGTTGTAGTTCCGTTTGAAGTATTTTTTTCAACAACATTTACACCGGGTAGCGGAGTGCTAGTTTCCGCTTCAGTAATAACACCTGTTATTGTAGTGTTTTGTTGTCCGTAACTAAAGTTACTAAATGCAAAACAGCAAATAAATAATACTGAAAGCAAGTAATAATTTTTTGTTTTAAACAATAGTTTGGTTTTCATAATAATTGTTAGATTGAATTCTTAAATACAGTTAGTTGACTTTTAATCATTAAAAATTAATTTTTGTAATCGATTGCACGAATCTAAACAATAACTATTAAAAAACAAATTTTTAATATAAAAAAATACCAAATTGACAATTTAAGCATAGGAATTTTAACATAATAGTACTGTTTTCCGTAATTTTTAATAGGTTTATAGTATTTTTTACTATTTTGCAATAGGTTTTAGGATTCAATCTGAAGAAAAGTAGTGTTATTGTAATCGATAACACTTTGAAATTTAGGTTTTTTTAAATTAGTTACATTTGTAGAATATTCAACAGCCAAGAAAAGTTTAATGAACGAGAAAACTACCATTTATGATATTGCCAAAGCGTTAAATGTAACAGCAGCAACAGTATCAAGAGCATTAAATAATAATCCTAAAATTAGCGCAGCTACTAGGAAACTAGTAATGGAAACTGCTGCTAAAATGAATTATAAGCAAAATAAATTAGCATTAGCCCTTAAAAGTGGGAAGAGTAATAATGTAGGTGTTGTGGTTCCTTATATTGATAGGAATTTCTTTTCTGCTATTATTAGAGGGATAGAAGAAGAGTTATATCCATTGGGCTATCATGTTATTATTTGCCAAACGCATGAACAAGAGAGTGCCGAGATAGATAATATCAATGCACTTTTAAACGCGCAAGTAGACGGAATATTAATGTCGGTTTCTAAATTATCTACACAAACCTCTCATTTTGAACATGTTTTAAATAAAAATGTTCCTTTAGTATTTTTTGATAGAAAAAAAGATGTTAAGGGAGTTAGTACGGTTACTATAGACGATTATCAAGCGGGTTACAATGCTACTAAACATCTTATAGAGCAGGGGTGTAGTAAAATAGCACACCTTTCTGGAGACTGGGCTTTAGAGATTTATAAAAATAGATATAAAGGATATAAACAGGCATTGCTGGATAACGGAATAACATTTAATAAAGATTATGTTATTAAAACGAAGAGTGATATTAAAGCGGGTCATAAATCGGTTGAGAAATTGATGACTTTAGAAACTCCCCCTGATGCAATATTTTCCTCAAGTGATTATGTGGCACTTGGCGCAATTCAGCAATTAAAAAAAATGGGAGTTAAAATCCCAGACGATTTTTGTGTGATAGGTTTTAGTAATGAGCCTTTTACTAAGTTTATGGAGCTTTCTATGAGTACTGTAGACCAATTACCGGTTGAAATGGGGAAAATGTCGGCAAAGGTATTTTTAGAGCAGGTAAAAGAATCGAATGTTAAAATTGAAAAGAAGGTAGTTTTAGCTCCCAATTTAAAAATTAGAGCTACTTCTACAAAAAAATAATATTTTATTTACTCAACGAGATTATAATAAACTTAAGTTTATCTTGAATATACTGAAGATAGGTTTCGACCTATTTTTAGTTTTCTAATGTTTCATGGTTGTTATCTAAACCATTCTAGGGGGTAGAGCTATTTCTAACAGATTTAATGTAGGTTTACCACTAAATTCACAAATATATTTTTATTTCCTACGTTTAATAACAATCTCCTGAAGGGAGGGGAAGTATCATATATCCGTGAATTTGTGGCTAAAATTTAAAAAATCTTAAAACAAAGAATGTTAGAATATTACTGTAATTAAAGAGAAACACCTCGTTTCCAAGGAATAAAATCGTTTTGATTTAATTCCATAGCTTTGGTTTTCTTCCCACTAGCAATGTCTACAATATATTCCATTAGAACATCGGCCATTTCTTCAATTGATTTTTCTCCGCGGATAATTGCACCTGTATCAATATCAATAATATCTGGCATTTTTAGAGCTAGTTCACTATTTGAAGCTACTTTAATAACTGGGGTAATAGGATTTCCAGTTGGAGTACCTAAACCAGTAGTGAACAATATAATATTGGCACCAGAACCAGCCATTGCAGTGGTACTTTCCACGTCGTTTCCGGGAGTACATAAAAGATTGAGCCCCGATTTAGTTACATATTCCCCGTAATCTAAAATTTCTACTATAGGGGATGTGCCTCCTTTTTTTGCTGCCCCAGCAGATTTCATTGCATCGGTAATAAGTCCGTCTTTAATATTTCCAGGAGAAGGATTCATATCAAATCCTGAGCCTGCATCTACTACAGATTTTTCAAAATCTTGCATTAATTGAAGAAATCTACTACTTTGCTTTTCGTCTACACAACGGTTAACAAGTTCTTGCTCTACCCCACATAACTCGGGGAATTCAGAAAGGATTGCTGTCCCTTTTAATGCAGTAATAATATCTGAAACTTGTCCTAAAGTAGGGTTGGCAGAAATTCCTGAAAATCCATCGGAACCTCCACATTCTAATCCAATTTTTAATTTTGAAAGTGGTGCAGGCTTTCTTTTTATTTGGTTTGCCTTTTTTATTTCAGCAAAAGAGTCCTTAATAATTGTATTAAGCATTTCTTCAACCGTACCCATTTTCTGCTGCTCGTAGATTAAAACAGGCTTATTTAGGTTAGGAGCTACTTTATTTAAAGCGTCTTTTAAAATTTGGATTTGTAGATTCTGACACCCTAAACTCAAGACAGTTGCTCCAGCAACATTGGGGTTATTTACGTAACCAGCCAAAAGTTGTGATAAACTTTCTGAATCTTGACGAATCCCTCCACAGCCTCCTTGATGGGTTATAAATTTTACATCGATATTATCAAAAACAGGAACTGTATCTCCAGTAATATCTGAATTGTCGGTTGTTCCATCCCGATTAACAAGAGATCTTAATAATAAACGATGTTTGTTTACATCTTCATTTAAAAGTTCCTTTTCGAAAACTTCTTTTAGAACTTCAATATTTCTGTTTTCACAGAATACAAGTGGAAAAAATAACCAAACATTACGGGTTCCTATTTGTCCATCTTCTCTGTGGTAGCCATTAAAAGTTCTGTCTTTCCATTTAGTTACATCTGGAATATTCCAGTTTACAGTTTCTGTTTTACCAGTAACTTTTTCTGTTTTATGTTTTACATTTTCTGTTGTAATAACAGCGCCTTTTTCAATTGTTTCGCTTGCGCTTCCTACAAGAACTCCATACATATAGATTTTTTCGTCTTTATGTAGTGTTGTAAGTGCAATTTTATGTTTGGCTTTTACATCCGTAGTTAAAACAATATCTTCCCCTTCAAATGAAACGGTAGTATTACTTTTTAAATTTTTTAAAGCAACCGCAACATTATCTTCAGGATGTACTTTTATTAATTCTTTTTCCATAATAAACAATTTAGTATTTTAAACCGAAATTGGTTTTAAATTTCAGCTTTAAAATTTTTGAATCCTTGTTCTACACCATTCGTATCAATTTTTTCTAAAGCAAGAGTAATAGCTGTTGTTAGTCCTTCTATTTGGGTAAGGTCTTCGTCCCAAAAGGATGCATTGGAAAGAATTGTACTTGCTGTTTCAGCATAATCGTTCAATTCCCATGCTTTTTTAAATGTAGCAACAATAGCTTCGTCATCTTGAACAGGTAACGAAACTCCGTTCCAACTCCCTTTATAAAACCGTATTAAACAAGCAAAAGCATAAGTTAAATGTAGCGGTAATGTCTTATTTCCTTTTTGGTATTCTAATAAACTAGGCAGCACTCGAACTTTAAATTTAGAAACAGAATTTAAAGCAATACTAGAGAGTTGATGTTTTATAAACGGATTTCTAAACCTATCAAAAACTTCATTTGCAAAAGTTTCTAATTCTTGTTTGTCGAGTTCTAGCGTTTGAATAATTTCGTTAAAAACAGTGTCTTTAACAAAGTTTCCTGTAAAATCTGTATCAATAGTTTCTTTTACCGTTTCATTTCCGTAGAGAAGAGAAAATGGAACCATAACCGTATGTGCACCATTTAAAATTCTAACTTTACGTGTACGATAAGGTTGCATATCTTTAACCACTAAAACATTCAAATCTGTTTTATCAAATGGAAGTTTTGCTCTCAACTCATCATTCCCTTCTATAACCCATAAAAAGAATTTTTCTGCGGTAACAATGAGGTTGTCTTTGTAAGATAGCTGTTGGTTATAATCTTCAATTTCATCTTTTGGATAACCAGGAACGATACGGTCTACCAAGGTGTTATGGAAACTATTACTGTTTAATAACCAGTCTTTAAAGCCGTCTTCAAGTTTCCAATCACCACAATACTTTAAGATGATTTTCTTTAAATTATCTGCGTTGTAATTAATCAATTCACATGGAATGATTGTTAATCCTTTATCAGAAGCACCATTAAAATGCTTATATCTTTCATATAAAAGAATGGTTAATTTAGCAGGAAATGAGGAGGGAGGCTGCATATTTGGCGTGTCAGTCTCGTTGTAAGAAATTCCAGCTTCTGTAGTATTAGAGATAATAAAAGAGAGTTCTTCTTCTTTGGCCAATGCTTTGTATTGGTCATAATCAGAATAAGGATTAATTCCTTTTACAATACTGCTAATAAGTTCTTTTTCTTGTATTTCTTCGCCTTTATATATTCCTTTCATGAATAATGTATAAAGACCATCTTGATCATTTAAAAGTGAGATTAAACCTCTGTCTATAGGTTGTACAACAGCTACTCCCGCATTAAAATTGGCCGAGTTATTAAGCGCTTGGATTGCATAATCTACAAAAGCTCTTAAAAAGTTTCCCTCTCCAAATTGTATAATTTTTATAGGGGGAGTATCTTTCAAATTTGTATTTTCTCTGTTTAGATTTTTCATTTTTTATTGTGTTTTCTTAACGGATTTAGCATACGTTCTTCTTTTGTTCTAAAATCTTAAACCTTTAATCCCTCATAGTGGGTCTGATTCCCGACCCTCTGCGTCGAAATTAATTAAATTTGTTTCCTTTGAATACCTTGTGGGCTTGCCCGGAGGTAGTTGATTTTAAACAACACTGAAACAAAGGTAATCGATTACATTCGATTTTAAAAAAAAGGTAAGAACCTTATTTTTTTATTTTCAAAGTTTTTATATAAGAGTTTTTTTAAAAGTACCTAAACTGTAAGTGTTGTTCTGAGCTTGTCGAAGTTTCTAACATTAAGAGAAACTTCGACAAGCTCAGTTTGACAACTATTTTGACAAGCTCAGTTTGACACTACTTTGACAAGCTCTGTTTTGACAACTATAAATTACTTTTTAGATAGCTATAAAAAAACTATATAAATTTCAAGAGTATATATTAAAACCCAAACAAACTAGGTAACCACAATGTAAGTTGTGGAAAATATGTCACCAAAAATAAGGCGAATATCATAGCTAGAAATAGAGGGATTAATGGTTTTATTACTTTTTGAATACTCGTTTTGGCTACTCCAACTCCTACAAAGAGGACTGAGCCAACGGGTGGGGTACAAAGTCCAATACATAAATTAAGAACCATAATAATTCCGAATTGAACTGGATCCATTCCAAGCTTAGTTACTACAGGTAAAAAGATAGGCGTAAAGATGAGCACTGCTGGCGTCATATCCATAAAGATTCCTACAAAAAGTAAGAGTAGATTTATAATTAATAAGATAACAATAGGATTGTCGCTTAATCCTAAAAGCAAGCTACTTATATTTTGAGGAATATTCTCATAAGACATTACCCAAGACATACTCATAGAAGCGCCAATTAAAAGCATTACAATAGCTGTGGTTGAAGCAGAATTAAGCAATACTTCGGGGAGGTTTTTAAAGGAAATCTCTCTGTATATAAATCCTAGAATAAGGGTGTATAAAACAGCAATTGCAGAAGCTTCTGTAGCTGTAAAAATTCCAATTACAATACCTCCAATAACTATAACTAACAAAAGCAAGCTAGGAACAGCATCTATAAAAGTGCTAAAAACTTGTTTTAATGTACTTCTCTTTCCTACATTATATTTTTTCTTTTTTGCCCAAATAGCGGCTACTATCATTAAGAATAAACCTGTTAAAATACCAGGAATGTATCCTGCTAAAAATAGGGCGGCAATAGAAACTCCACCACTAGCTAGCGAGTAAACAATAAGCACATTACTTGGAGGGATTATTAGTCCAGTTGTTGCCGAGGTAATATTTACTGCTACTCCAAATTCTTTTGAATAGCCTTCTTTTTCCATTTCAGGTCCTAAAATACTTCCCATAGCAGATGCAGATGCCATTGCAGAACCAGCAATAGCTCCCATTAGCATTGCAGCAATTACATTTATTAATGCTAGTCCGCCAGGAAATGATCCTACCAATGTTTTAGCAAATGCAATGAGTCGATGGGCTATTCCTCCTTTATTCATGAGCTCTCCAGAGAGGACAAAAAACGGAATGGCAAGGAGAGCAAAGCTATCGAGACCAGTAGCCATTCGTTGCGAAACAGTGGTAAAAGCTGGCATAGCTGGAATGGTTACCAGCATGGTTAATAAGGATGAAATGGTAATACTCCAAGCAACTGGAGTACCAATTGCTAAAAGGCATATAAAACTTATGACTAATACGAGAACTGGGATATATTCCATAATAATTATTTCTTTAAAATATCTGAGGTTTTGTAATAAATAATAAGCAATCCGCTAATAGGAATAACTAGATATACTGCAAAGAGCGGCATATTTAAAGCAGGAGAATGCTGACCCAAAATGTAGCTGATATATACAAGTCGGATACCTCCGATAACAAAAGCTAATAATGAAAATATAATGATGAGTGCATTCACAATTACTGCTAATTTCTTTTGAGTTTTTGCGCTAGATTTTGAAGGAAGTACATCAATGGCAACATGCATATTTCTTCCAGATACATAAGCTGCTCCTAAAATACCAACCCAAATCATTAAGTATCGTGCCAATTCGTCTGTAAAAGAGCTAGGAGTACCAGTAACATAGCGTGTGAAAACTTGCCATAAAACATTAATTACCATCAGGCTCATTATAAAAACTAATGCTCTACTTAAAACGAAGTCTACTTTCTTTCTAAAATTCATTTTATTTAGTGTTTCTAATTTCTTGGATTAGGGAATACATTTCTTTATTGCTTTTATATGCGTCATATATACTTTGAACTTCTTCTGCAAATGGCTCTTTATCAGGATAGATTACTTCAACGCCTTCTTTTTGCACAGCTTCCAAAGCTTCTTTCTCCGACTTAGCCCATAGTTTACGCTGATTTACAACAGATCTATCGGCTGCTTCTTGAAGCCATTCTTGTTCTTGTTCATTCAAACTATTCCATAAATGGGTTCCTACTACCAAAACATCTGGTAATACAGTATGCTCGTCCAAAGAATAGTATTTACACACTTCGTAATGTTTTGATAAATAGAAGCTTGGAGGATTGTTTTCTGCTCCATCTACAACGCCTTGTTGTAATGATGTGTATAATTCTCCCCATGAAATTGGAGTAGGTGAGCCTCCTAAACTACGAACCATATTCATAGCAGTTGCGCTTTCCATAACTCGAATTTTCATTCCTTCTAAATCTGAAGGAGAATTTACGGGTCTTTCTTTAGTGTAGAAACTACGACTTCCAGCATCGTAATAACAAAGGCCTTTGAGCCAAAATTGAGTTCCTTCATTAAGGAGCGATTTTCCAATTGGACCATCCAAAACATTGAAAGAATGTTGTTTGCTTTTAAATAGAAATGGAAGTCCTAAAACCTTCATTTTAGGAGCAAAATTTTCTAAAACTCCAACAGAAACTTTTGTCATATCTAAACTACCAATTTGCAGAAGTTCTAAACATTCTCGTTCAGAACCTAATTGCTGATTGGGATAAATCTTGATATTCATTTTTCCGCCAGAAATTTCTTCTAAGTCTTTTCCCATTTGGAGCATCGCTTTGTGTACGGAATGGTTTACATCCAAACCATGCGCTAGCTTAATGGTTTTGTGAGAACTAATTTGATTGCAAGAAATGCAAATCAAAAAAGTAAGCAGTGTTAGGGAGATTTTTAAGGTAGCTTTCATGTATTATTAATTATATTTTAATCCCTCACAGAGGGCTTAATTCTCCGAAGCATGCCCTGAGTTTGTCGAAGGGCTCTGCATCGAAATGAATTAAGGTTGTTGTGTTTGTATACCTCGAGAACTTGCCTCAAGGGCTTGCCCCGAGGTAGTTTACTAAAGCTCTTTTTTAAAATATGTTAAGTTTTGGTTGGTTATTCTTAATCCCTTATGGACTTACCAAAAGAGCGTTTATTTAAGTTTTTTTATAATTTGTAGGGCATTTGCTACTGTTTCTTTTAAAAGGTTATAATCTTTATTTGCTATAATTTCCTTTGAAATAAGTTGAGATCCCATTCCTACACAGGTTACGCCTGCTTTAAACCACTCACTAAGGTTTTCCTTAGTTGGAGAAACACCACCTGTAGGCATAATGCTTGTCCATGGACAAGGGCCTTTTATTGCTTTAACAAATTTTGGTCCGTAAATTCCACCAGGGAATAATTTTACTACTTCACAACCAAGTTCTTCTGCTTTTGCAATTTCTGTAAGGGTAGCACAACCTGGCGACCATAATACTTTTCTACGATTGCACACAAGGGCAATATCTTCTCTAAGTACCGGGGTTACAATAAATTGAGCGCCCATTTGCATATATAAAGAAGCGGCTGCCGCATCTGTTACAGAACCTACACCGAGAATTAAATCTGGACATTCTTTAGCACAAAATTTAATTAATTCTGAAAATACTTCATGGGCAAAAGCTCCTCTAGCAGTAAACTCAAATAAGCGGGCACCTCCATCATAACAAGCTTTTACAACTTGTTTTACAATAGCTACATCTTCATGATAGAAAAGTGGTACTAAACCAGTTTCTTTCATTTTAGTTGCCACTTCTATTCTTGTATATGTTTTCACATGAATAAATTTAAGTTAAACGATTGATTTTTATGTCATTATATAATTAAGTAACAAGTCAATACCCTTTAAAAGCCTTTGATTTGTTCAGCTCCTTTTGTGGAGGTATTATAAATTCCTCTATGAGGGTTTCATCTGTATATTTTAAAATAAAATTACCTTTTCACTCTTCCAGAAACATTCCCTCCCATTAAATCTTCTACATCTTCTTTTGAAACCAAGTTTGCATCTCCATAAATAGTATGTTTTAAACAAGAAGCTGCTACTGCAAAATCTAATGCTTTCTGATCTTCATAATAATTGAGACCATATATCAAAGCTCCCATAAAACTATCTCCAGCACCAATTCTATCAACAATATCGGTAATATTATAAGATTCCGACTCTAAAAGATTTTTTCCATCATATAAAACAGCAGACCATGTGTTGTGCATAGCACTTATATTTTTTCGGTTGGTAATAATTATTTTTTCTGATGAAGGAAAACGTTCTTTTAGTTTTTCGCAAAGCGATTGTTGGAGCTCTTTTTCTGTAGCCCCCTCTGGATCAATATCAAAATATTGTTTGGAAGCATAATCTCCTGCTAGAATAACCTGACATTTAGCAACCATTTTTTCCATAACTTCTCCAGGAGTTTTCCCATAATTCCAAAGATTGGCACGGTAGTTAAAATCTGTAGAAATAGTAAGTCCCATCTCTGAAGCTACTTCAATGGCTTCCATACAAACATCTGCAGCTCCTTGAGATACGCCAGGCGTAATACCAGACCAATGAAACCAAGTAGCGTCTTTAAAAGCAGCTTTCCAATCAATCATTCCCTTTTCTATGTGTGCAAAAGAAGAATAAGCGCGGTCGTATATAATTTTACTCCCTCGTACAGAGGCTCCTTTTTCTAGAAAATAAAGTCCTAGTCGGTCGCCACCTTTTGCGATAAAATTGGTACCAACATTATATTTACGCATTTGCATCAGTGCAGTTTCTGCTATATCGTTTGCGGGGAGACGCGTAATCATTTCAGACTTCATCCCAAAATTAGACAGACCCGTAAGCACATTTAATTCACTTCCGCCATAATCGGCATTCATTTCTATCGCTTGCGAAAATTTAAGATGATCTTTGGTTGATAATCTTAATAAAACTTCTCCTAAGGCTACTACTTTTTTCAATATTTAAAGTTTTAGTTTTTTGTTTAATCCCTCAAAAAAGGGTTTTTATCTCCAACTCATGTCGAAGTAGGTTAATGTTGTTTCGTTTAAATCCACAGCGGACTTTGTAACGAGGTTATTTATTTTTAAAAATCAAAATATTCCTGAGCATTATTGTAAGAAATATCTTCAACAATTTTTCCAATCCATTCCATGTCGTTTGGAAGCTCACCGTTTTCAATTTCTTCTCCTAAGAGGTTACACAAAATTCTTCTAAAATATTCGTGTCGTGGGTAAGATAAGAAACTCCTAGAATCTGTAAGCATTCCAATAAAGCAACTTATAAGTCCCATGTTTGACAAAGCATTCATTTGTTTTGTCATTCCGTCTTTTTGATCTAGAAACCACCATCCAGAACCAAACTGTACTTTTCCTTTTACAGAACCATCATTGAAATTACCAATCATAGTTGCCATAACCTCATTATCGGCAGGGTTTAGATTGTAGATAATAGTTTTAGAAAGTTTATCTTTTCCGTCAAGACTATTTAAAAATTTAGATAATTTCTCTGCTTGTGGATAGTCAGAAATAGAATCCCATCCTGTGTCAGGACCTAATTTAGCTAACATTCTGGTGTTATTATTTCTAAGTGCTCCTAAGTGGAATTGTTGAATCCAACCGAGCGAATGGTATTGTTCTGCTAAAAATTGTAAAACAGCACTTTCAAATTTTTCTATTTCTAGGAATGAAAGTTGTTCATTTTTAAGACGTTTCTTTAAAATTTGATCTACTTCAGCTTCAGAATAAGGAGCAAATGGAATGCTATTTAATCCGTGGTCGGAAACTTTACATCCATTCTCATTAAAATACTGAACTCTTTTTACAAGAGCGTCCAATAAATCTTGATAAGACGTAATACTAATATCTGCAGCCTTTTCTAACTTACCTAAATATTCAATAAAACCATCATTTCCAATCATGATAGCTTTATCTGGACGAAAAGAAGTGCTTATATGCGTATCGAAATTACTTTTTGCTAATTGCTGATGATGCTCTAGAGTATCAATAGGATCTTCAGTAGTACAAACAACTTTTACATTCATTTTAGAAAGTAATTGTTGACAACTATAGTCTGATGAATTTAATTTATCAGAAGTGATTTTATAAATTTCCTTGGCATTTTTCTCATTTAAAAGCTCATACACATCAAAATAACGAGCAAGTTCTAATTGAGTCCAATGGAATAGGGGGTTACGAAGTGTATAAGGTACAGTTTTTGCCCATTGTTGGAATTTTTCTTCATCGGAAGCATTTCCAGTAATGTATTTTTCATTAATACCTAAGGTTCTCATTGCTCTCCATTTGTAATGGTCGCCATCAAGCCATGCTTTCGTAATATTTTCAAAAACTCTATTTTCTGCTATATCTTTTGGAGATAAATGGCAATGGTAATCAATAATTGGCATTTTACTCGCATGGTTATGATAAAGCTCTTCTGCATATTTGTTACGAAGTAAAAAATTATCGTTTATAAATTTAGTAGTGTTCATAATGTTTTAATCTTCATTTTAATCTCTCATAAGAGAGTTTATAGCTATTTTATGTTACTCGATAATCGAGATTTGAATGCTCCAAAGCCTGTCCTGAGTTTCCCGAAGGGATTGCGTCGAAATACTTTTAGCCCTTCCTTTTAATGCTTCCTAAGCATGCTCCAAGGGAGTTTACTGAGTTATGATTATTCTTAACTACTTAAGAAACTAGCTTTGTATTAATTTGTTTTTATATTTTAACTTGATTCATATTTTTACCTTGAACAGGTATTTGTGTAATCGATTGCACAAATATAAATTTATTTTTTTAAAAATTGTATTTTATTAAAAAAACCTTGACAAAATTTTTGTTATTCGTTAATATCATGTTCTATAAAGGAGATATTGCTAATAAATTATAAATAATTCTTTGTATTAAATCCCTCATTGAGGGTTTTATTCCCCAAAGCCTGTCCAGAGTTTACCGAAGGGTTCTACGTCGAAATGGATTAAAATATTTTTCCTTTTGAATACCTCGTAGGCTTGCCTCGAGGTAGTTGATTTTTTTGAGTAACTCTATTAAGAGGTTTTTCTTATTCCTAATTCTAAACCTCTTAATTCTGCTAAGCCGCGGAGTCTTCCAATAGCAGAATAACCAGGGTTTGTGTGTTTCTTTAAATCGTCTAACATTTTATGTCCGTGATCTGGTCGAAAAGGCATTCTAATATCTTTTCTTCCTTCAGAAATTCTTTGTTGTTGTTGCGCAATCAATGCTTTCATTACACTAAACATATCAACATCTCCCTCTAGATGATTTGCTTCATGAAAATTCCCTTGCTCATCTCTTTTAGTACTTCTTAAATGAGTAAAGTGAATACGATCTCCAAGATTTTTTATCATTTCAGCTAAATTATTATCCGCTCTAACTCCAAAAGATCCGGTACAAAATGTGAGTCCGTTATTCTTACTGTCAACAGCTTTATAAATAGCTAAAATATCTTGTTCTGTACTAACCACTCTTGGAAGTCCAAGGATAGGGTAGGGCGGGTCGTCTGGATGGATACACATATTAACTCCTGCTTTTTCTGCGGAAGGAATTATATTTTCTAGAAAGAAGAAAAGATGTTGTTTTAGTTTTTCAGCATCAATATCTTTATAAGTTGCTAATATTTCATTAAATTCTTCCAGTGAATATCCTTCTTCAGCACCAGGAAGTCCTGCAATAATATTAGTAACAAGTAGTTTTTTTTCTTCTGAAGTTAAATTATTTATACAGGAATTAGCAGCAGCAATTTCGGCTTCGGTATAATCTTTTTCAGCGTCTGGTCTTTTCAATAAAAAAAGTTCAAAGGCAGCAAAAGCTGTTTTATCAAACCGAAGTGCCGTAGCCCCATCTTCTAATAAATAATCCAAATCTGTACGGGTCCAATCTAAAACAGGCATGAAATTATAACAAACAGTATCTATGCCACATTCCCCTAGGTTTGTAATAGTTTGCTTGTAATTATTGATGTACTCTATATAATCTCCACTTTGAGTTTTTATACTTTCATGAATAGGAACACTTTCTACCACAGACCAAGAAAGACCTGCAGCTTCAATTGTTTTTTTGTGTGCCATTATTTCATCTACAGTCCAAACTTCTCCATTGGGAATATGGTGTAAGGCAGAAACAATGCCTGTTGCCCCTGCTTGCTTTATGTCTGATAGCGATACTGGGTCTTTTGGCCCATACCAACGCCATGTCTGTTCTAATTTGGTATTCATTTATTGTTAGTTGAAAGTTAAGAAGTTAAAAGTTAAAAGTTTAAATGTTGAAGGTTTAAAGTTTAGTGTTGAAAGTTCAATGAATAAGCGATTTGGCAAAAAACAGTTTTGCGACTTCAAAAAGATGCAAACCCAACAATTCAACATTCAACATTCAAAATAACTTTATTACACTCCGCTAAAAGCGCTAAATCCGCCATCAATAGGAATTACAACACCTGTTACAAAGGAAGAATTATCTCCAGCTAACCAATTTGTTACTCCTTGTAATTCTTCGGGTTCTCCAAAGCGTTTCATAGGAGTTTGAGCAACAATTGTTTGTCCGCGTTGAGTAAGAGTTCCGTCTGTATTTAAAAGCAAGGCTCTGTTTTGTTCTCCAATAAAAAAGCCTGGAGCGATAGCATTTACCCGAATTTTATCTCCATATTTTAAAGCCATTTCAACAGCAAGCCACTTTGTAAAATTATCTACAGCTGCTTTACTTGCACTGTAACCTACCACACGGGTAATAGCTTGTTGTGCTGCCATAGATGAAATATTAATAATACTTCCTCTACCATTGTTTGCCATTATTTTACCGAAAACAAAACTAGGAAGCACAGTTCCTTTAAAATTAAGATCGTTTACTTTGTCAAAATCCTCCAACGATAAATCAAAAAAGTTTTCATCTGGCGCTATGGTGGCTCCTTTTCGGTTTCCACCAGCAGCATTTACCAAAATATCTATGCTTCCCCAAGTATCAAGAACTTTTGTTTTAGCAATTTCTAACTCTTTTTGGTTTAAAACATCTGCAATAAGCGCAATGGCTTCTCCACCGTTTTCTTTAATTTCTTTTACGCTATCTAAAACTGTTTTTTCTGTTCTTCCTAGAATTGCAACTTTTACTTTTTGTAATGCAAGGCCTTTGGCTATTGCGCCTCCTAAAACTCCATTCCCTCCAGTTATTATAGCAACTTTATTTTTGAGTTGATCCATTTATTTATTATTTATTGTGATAAAAAATCTTCACGAACAGGGTTAAAAACATCAATGAGAACGCCTGCTTCTATACATTCTACACCGTGGACTAAATTAGGGTTGGCAAAGAAAGTATCGCCGGTTTCTAATGTTTTGGTGTTATTATCTATAGTAACCTCAAATTTTCCTGAAGCTACGTAAGATGCTTGCGAGTGTATATGGTGATGTTTGTATCCAATAGCTCCTTTTTCAAACTTAACTTTTACCATCATTAAGTCTTTATTATAATTGGTTATCTGTCTACTAATCCCTTTGTCTACATCCTCCCAAGTGTTTTCTTTCGTTATAAAAAAATCATTCATAAGCAATTTTTATTTTTGTGCAATTTCTAATTATAAGGTAGGTTCCCAGCCTTTTTCATACTCTCGACCCCATAATTTCATGGCATTTTCGTCGAGCATACGGCCGTTTTTATTGTTTATCTTGAAACCTTTTCCAATTCTATAAGCAACATTAGCATAATGTACCATAGCCATACTTATACTAGCATCGTCAATTGGAGCGTTCAATTTTTCTTTTCCGCGGATGGTTTCAAAGAAGTTTACCACATGCATAGTGGACATGCTTCCGCCTCCTCCAAGAGCAGTTCCAGCTTCATTAGAATTAGAATTAACTTCTTTAACTAATTTTCCACTTCTATCCATTAACATATATTTTTCACGGTCAACATAAACAGTTCCTTCACTTCCGTAAATAAGAGTTCCACGTCCACCTCCATAGGTGCTATATCCATTTCTACTTTTACCATCCCATTGAATAACTTTATTGTCAGAAAATTTAAAAGTAGCCTCCATGGTATCATACATTTCCCAACCGTCGTTTACAAAATGTCTTTTATCGGCCTCTACTTCTGCATATTCTGGAAAATCTACTTGTAATGCCCAGCGTGCAACATCTAGCTCATGGGTAGCATTATTTCCTGTTTCTGCAGTTCCGTAATTCCATCCGTACCAATGCCAGTTATAGTCCCATGTATTATCTGTATATTCTCTATGCACTGCTGGTCCTTGCCATAATTCCCAATCTAAACCTTGTGGAATGGCAGCTTTTGTTTGAAGAGGCACTTCTCCTCTTGAATTGTTATAGAAAGCAACAGCTTTGTATGGATTTCCTATAACTCCATTATGAATTTCTTTAATAATTTCAATGGTGTGAGGAGAAGAGCGCTGCTGATTCCCCATTTGTACCACTTTATTGAATTTTTTAGAAGCTTCTACCAGAAGTTCATTCTCATTCATATTATGGCTACATGGTTTTTCAACATATACATTTTTTCCAGCTTTTAACGCCATTATGGAGCCTGGTGCATGCCAATGGTCTGGTGTTGCATTTATGAGGACATCTACTTTTTTATCGTCAATAACTTTTCGGATGTCGTTTTCTAGTTTTGGTGTATAGTCAATTATTTTAGAAAAATTCTCCTTAGCTCTAAGCCTCTGACTTTCCATAACGTCACACAAATACATCAAGTTTACATTACTCTCTTTTTGTGCAATCGGATCATAATAAGCGCCTAATCTTCTCCCTAAACCTGCAATAGCAACATTTAAGCGGTCGTTGGATCCAATAATTCTTCTGTAACTACTTGCAGGCATTCCCATTACAGAACTTCCAACAGCAATAGCAGTACTACTTAATACGGTGTTTTTTATAAAGTTTCTTCTAGTTGTCATTATTTAGGGTTTATAAGGATTTAATTTTAATATTTTTATATGAAACACGATTTCCATGATCTTGTAAAAGAATACTTCCTTTTTCAAGCTCTCCAAATTTCTTCCATTTTTTATATTTACTTTCTGAAACCAGTTTACGATACTCTTTACTTCCTCTTTCATATTCAAGCACTTTTACTCCGTTTAACCAATGCTCCACATGATTGTCTTTTGAAACAATTCTAGCAGTATTCCATTCTCCAACAGGGTGGATTGGTTTGTTTGGATCTGCCTGAATTAAATCATACAAAGAAGCCACAGTTCTACTTCCGTCGTGATTTCCTAATTTAGCATCTGGATGATTATCGTCGTCAAGAATTTGATATTCCAAACCAATAGAGGAGCCTGGCCCTTTATTAATTTCAGTATCAACATAATATTTAATACCGCTATTAGCTCCTTTTGTAAGTTTAAAATCTACTTTAAGCTCAAAATCTTGATATAGTTTTTTTGTTACAATATCTCCTGCTGCAGCAGATTCTTTTCCATCACTTTCCATTATAGTTAAGATACCGTTTTCAATAACCCAACCTTTATCTGGAAATTCTTCAAGTTTTGCGCCTCTCCATCCATTAGAAGTTTTTCCGTCCCAAAGCATTTCCCAACCATTTTTCTTTTCGTCTATGGTTAAATTATTTTTAGTGACTACAGGTTCTACAGGAGTTTTTGTACTGTATTTACTTAAACTATCGGTAAGAATATTTACATTTTTCCACATAATTTCTGTACCTTCTTTAGCATCTTTTCCAATGGAATGTACTTGTAATGCTATGAATCCGGAGTGTGTTTTCCCGTCAATTAAATGTGCTGCCGGAACTCCATTAATCCATGTTTTTATAGTATCTCCAATAGCTTCAATTCGGTAATGATTCCAATCTCCTTGTTTAAATGCTTGTTGTGCATTTTTATCATTTTCAATAGGGAAAAGCCAACCACGTCTACCTTCGTCATAAATACCAGCGCTCCATGCTCTATCTGAAGGATCTATTTCTATTTGATACCCATGTACGCGTCCGTTTTGATATTGAGGAGTGCTGTTACTGCGGATTTGAATTCCAGAATTCATAGTAGAATCTACTTTATAATCGAGTTCTAATATAAAATCGCCATACATTTTATTGGTAGTCATAAACGAGTTTGGAGTATTATGGACTGTACTACCAATAACTTTTCCGTCTTCGACTCTGTATTTAGCTTCCCCTCCTTTTTGAGTCCAGCCATTTAGATTTTCTCCATTAAACAATGGAGTCCAAGGAGTGTTGTCTTTTGGGGCGCTCTCTTGGCAGCTTGATAATCCAATGGTAAGGCCAATAGCTAAGGCATAAAGTTGGTAATTTTTAACTCTTAATTTCATTTGTTTGTATTTATTGTTTTTAATGGTTTAATGAAACATCCAAGTTATAGTAAGTTTTATTGTTAATCATGGATGTTTCATTAAATTTTCATGTTTTAAATCCCTCATTGAGGGTTTTATTCTCTTACGTTCTACGTCGAAATGGATTAAATTATTTTCCTTTGAATACCTCGTAGGCTTGCCTCGAGGTAGTAGATTATTAATATCCGGGGTTTTGTGGAAATTCGTTAGAGGTTCTATCTATTTGTGTTAAAGGTATAGGTCGTAAACTATGATACTCTTGAATAAAAGAAGCGGCCTGTGGGTTGTGCATTTTTACGCGTTCTACTAGTTTTCCGGTACGCACTAAATCAAACCATCTTTTTCCTTCTTGAGCCAACTCTTTTGCTCTTTCTTCAAGAATAACATTAAGGTCTACTGCAGAAATAACTGGCAAATCGGATACGTTATCTACTCCATAAGCTCTTTTGCGTACTTCGTCTAGATAGTAAAGAGCTTTAGTTTGATTGGGAGTTGCTTTTAAAGCATATGCTTCAGCAGCAATTAAATAGATCTCCGCTAGACGATATGCTATAAAATCTCTACCTCCAGATTCTTCATTTGTAGAGACTCTGTTTGGTTGTACCCACTTTTTACTAGAAGGATATATTTTCTCGGTATATTCATCTTGATTATAAATACTTGCTCCATAAGGTTTAGTATCTTTTTCAGCTTGAGATAAAGGTACACGAGGTAGGTATACAGCAGTATCTCTAACAGCTACTCCTGAAGGAGCAGAATCTGAATTATTTGCATAAAATACCGTTGTAAATGTGCCATCGTACCTTTGATCTTCCATATCGTATAAATTTAATAAATAATTTGTAGGTCTAAACCTTTTCCATGGTCTTCCGTTAACAACATCTCTTTGCATTCCTGGTAATTTGTCGTACTCCATTAGAAAGAAAAGATGTGCAGGGTTTCCGCCGTTATCGTACTCTAATTCGTCTGCAAATTGTGTAGACCAAATTACTTCACTATTTTCTTCATTTTCAAGATTCCATAGTTCTGCATACGTACTTACCAAAGAAAATGGTCCTTTATCTATAATATCTTCAGCATAACTAGCTGCAAGATCGTAATTTTTTCGAGTAAGATACAAATCGGCTAAAGTAGCTTTTGCTGCCCAAGAAGTAGCCCTTCCAAAATCGTCTTGAACTCCTGGTAAATTTGCTTCTGCGTACTCCAAATCTTCAATTATTTTTGGATACAATTCATCTAAAGCCATTCTATGAGCTTCTGTTTCGGCTGTTGTGGTTTCTTCATCAGTATAATGAACAGGTCCCCATATACGAGCCAACCAATAATAATAGTAGGCTCTTAAAAAACGAGCTTCAGCAAGAACTTCTGTGAGTTTTTGCTGGTTATTAGGGATTGCCTCTGGCGCTCTGCTAATGACTGTATTGGCAGCATTAATTCCTTTATAGAATTCATTCCAAGACTCACTTACAATTTGGGAGCTAGCATTGAGGTCGGAATCATAGGTATTAAAATATTTAAAGCCACCGTCTGATGCGTTTGTATAGGTGTCTGTTCCAAAGGCAATAAGCGTCCATCCGGTTTCTCTGTTAGTGCCGTCTCTGCCATCTGGGCTGTTTCCTATAAAGAGCCCAAGGGATGCATATGCTCCGTTTAAGGCGAAGTTGATTCCTTCTTCATCTATAAAAACTCCATCGCCCGTAAGGTCGCCTGTAAGTTCTTCATCTAAAATATCACTACAAGAAATGAGTGAGATTAATGCGAATATGTATAGTATATTTTTTTTCATGACTATTTTATTTAATTTCTTTAAAAAGCAACGTTTAAACCAAATAAAATGGTTCTTGGTGATGCTATAAAATTATCACCACTACCAAGTTCAGGATCAAAACCTTTCAGATTAGATTTTGTAAATAGGAATGGGTTTTGTGCAGAAGCGTAAAAACGCAATCTTTCCAAACCTAAAATCTCGCTTACTTCTTTGTTAAGTGTATAACCAAATGTAATGTTTCGGATTCTTACAAATGAAGCATCTACATAACTTAACACACCATTATCCAATGGTCTTTCTCTGTTAATATTAGGACGTGGATATTCGTTACTTGGGTTTTCTGGAGTCCAATAATTAAGGTCTAAATCGTTATTTCTACCAAAAATTGTTACATTTTCTAATGCTCGTGAGCGAGTTAAGTTTCCTTGGCGTGTATAAAGTGTTACTAAAAAATCAAAACCTGAATACTCCATTTTACTGGTAAAACCACCAATCCATTTTGGGTCTAATTGCCCTAATATTTTTCGGTCATCATCATTAAGCATTCCATCGTTATTTAAATCGGCAAGTTTTATATCTCCTGGTCTTCTTCCGTAGCTGTTTGCAACATCATTTTCATCAAGCTGCCAGATTCCGTTAAAAACTCGGTCGTAATAAACACTTAATGGCTGCCCAATAAACCAACCATTTCCAACATCATCCGATTGGCTATCCAGAAGTTTTACGATTTCACTTTTATTAGCTGAAAAATTAAAATCGGTTGTCCATCTAAACTTATCAGTTTCAATATTAACAGTACTTAATGTTAATTCAATCCCAGAGTTTTTAGTTTCTCCAACATTTTGAAGAATAGAAGAATATCCAGAAGTAGAAGGTAAAACTCTATTTAATAATAAATCGGTTGTTTTTCCTGTGTAATAATCAATACTCCCCGCAATTCTATTTTTAGCAAAAGCATAATCTAAACCGATGTCAAAAGTGGTAGTGGTTTCCCATTTAAGATCTGGATTTGCAATGTCTTCTGGTTGAAAACCAAAAGCAGGATTTCCACCAAAAGAGTTTTCTAATCTTTTAATGCTTCCAAAGGTAGCGTAGGGAGCAATTGGATTACGACCTACCTGCCCGTAACCAGTTCTAAGTTTAAGATCGCTTAGAACAGTTTGGTTTTTTAGAAAATCCTCTTGAATAATTCTCCATGCAAAAGAAGCAGAAGGGAAGAAGCCCCATTTTTTTCCTTTAGACAATTTTGAAGAACCATCATAACGACCAGTAAGTGTAAGGAGGTACTTGTTTTTAAAACCATAATTAACACGACTCATGTAAGAAACCCAACCTTCGGTCTGTAAAGAACTATCACGATTGTCTACTTGAGAGCCATCACTTAAATTGTTAAATGTCTGACTGTCGTTTGCAAGTCCAGAAACCTGTAAGTATAAATAATCTCTTTTAGTTTCTTGAAAACTGTAAAGGAAGGTAGCGTCAATAGAATGATTGTCGCCAATCATTTTTGAATAATTTAAGATATTCTCAATAGTATAAGCTGTATTTACCCTTGTTGCTTTTGAAGCTTGTGAAAGTCCGCCTGTACGGCTATCTGAAAGAGAAGCGCGGAAATCATTATCGGTAAGCGATTCAAACTGAGGTTGAACATTTAAGGTATATTTTAATCCATCTAGAATTTGATAACTAGCAAAAATATTTGCAAAGTAGCGGTAATTTATAGTTTCATCAATATAATTTCCAGGAGTTTCATTACTCAAAGGATTCCAATTAAGTCCGTCAGCTAATGGATCCAGTGTGGCAACCCCATCTTCATCAAAAGGAGTAACAAGAGGAGGCTGGCTCATTAAACCTGCTAAAGGATTGTAATTGTTTGTTTTTGAAAAATTTGCCTGTTGAGATAAACCTATTTTTAATTTATCGGTAGCATTTATATCGAGATTGGCTCTAAAAGTGTAACGCTCATAATCTGCTAAATTATAAACCCCATTTTGATCAAAATAACTTAAGGAAAGGTTGTATCTTATTTTTTCTGAACCCCCAGAAACGCCTAATTGGTGATTAACCTGTTGTCCTGCACGAGTTCCTAAATCAAGGAAATCTGTATTTACTCCATCTTGATATGCAGCTAATTGAAGCGGTTCTAGAGAGCTTTCAATAGAGGGTAAAGGTAATGTGCCCGGAATAAGTCCTTGTTCTTCTTCTTGTCCAGCTCTTCTTGCTTCACGTCTTAGACTTACATAACCATCGGAATCAAGAAGTTTGTAATTTTCTGGTACTTCTGCAAAACCGTAATAAGTATCATAAGTAAATTTGGCTTTTCCAGTTTTCCCTCTTTTTGTTGTAATTAAGATAACCCCATTTGCTCCTCTTGCTCCATAAATAGCAGTAGAAGAGGCATCTTTTAATACTTCCATAGAAGCAATATCAGCAGAGTTTATGTCGTTTAAACTTCCTTCCATAGGAATTCCATCTACAACAATTAGAGGCTCATTAGAAAAATTAAGGGAACTTCTTCCTCTAATCAATAAGCTTGGCGATGATCCTGGCGAAGCATTTGTTACGCCAACATCTAAACCAGCAACCTTACCAGCCATGGCGTTAAAAGCATTTCCTTCTTTGGTAGAATTTATATCTTCTCCAGAAATTGAAGAGATAGCGCCTGTTACATCTGTTTTCTTTTGAGTTCCGTAACCTATTACAACTACTTCATCTAAAGCTGCTGCATCTGTTTCTAAAGTAATTGTTAGATTTTTTTGGTTTGAAAGGGGAACTTCTTTAGTAGAAAAACCAACAAACGATACAACTAGTGTAGCATTTTCATTGGAAACGGATAATTGAAAATTACCATCAAAATCTGTTTGAGTTCCGTTTTGAGTTCCTTTTTCAATAATAGTAGCACCAGGAAGCGGGAAGCCCTCAGCATCCATAACGGTTCCTGTTACATCAATCTCTTGAAGCGGAGATGCGGATAGGGGTGTGGCGATTCCTATACTAATAATAAAAAATAGCAAAGATAGATTCTTATACCTAAAAAAGGGACTAGAATTATACAATGCATGGTGTTTTAAGTGTTTCATAATTTTAAGTTTTATTAAAGTTAGTTTTGTGTGTACGTACACATTTTTTTAAACAAAGTTCATTTTATGTGATTTAAATTAATGATTAGATGAAATTAATATCAGTTTTAATATGAAAACATCGACCAAGTTAATGTTTTTTTTGAAAAAAAATAAATTTGAATGTTAAAATAAGGTACGTACAACATTTTTTAATATATAATAAACTGACAGATATTTTATTACTTAATTAAAAATAAGGGTAAAAAGTTGAGATTATCATATAATGTATATAAAAGATAAACGAGCCATAATTAACTAGAAACTACATCATCATTGTAATACATTAAATTCTCTTGCGTGATAATATCTAATGGGAGGTATTTTTTTTGAGGAACTTGTTTCTCTAACACTAAATATTTATAGAAACTCTCCAGAGCTAAATATCCTTGATTTTCAGGTCTTTGTCCAATTAGATAATTTATAATACCCTTTTTTAAGTACTTTACATTATTAGCAATTAAATCGTTTCCTACTAATTTTATAGTGCTCATGGTATCAAAATTACTTTCAATACATTTAGCAACATGGTGTATCATGGAGCTGGGAACAAATATTCCAACAGTATTATTGGTTGGGGCACAAGCTTGGGTGAGGTTTTCTTCCCAATTTGCAGTTCCTAAATGAATGTTGTGTTCTATTAAAGTAATATTTGCTATAAAATTGCTGTTGTAGATATAATCTTTAAAACCTTCAATTCGTTGTTGTAAAGTTTTATTATGGTTTTCATTATTCTTAATGGAAATGATTGATATTGTTCCTTTTGAATTAATTTCTGAACATAATAGTTTGGCAGCTAATTTCCCGCTTTGAAATGCATCCTGACCAATAAAACTCAAAGCGTTACTGTTAGGGATGTTAGAATCAATAAGGCTAAAAGGGATTTTAGCTTCGTCTAGTTTTTTGGTAAGCTTTACTGCTTCAAAATTTATAACTGGAGCTAGGATAACCCCATCTGGTTTGAGTTTTAAAAGTTCTTCTGCCTTTTCTGTAAATGAGGAAACTGAGTTTTGATCGAAGTATAGAATACTTAGGTTTATTCCAAACTGACTTAAATTTTTCTCCGCCATTTTAATGCCTTTAGAGGGCATCTCCCAATATTCTCCATTATTATAGTTTGGTACAAGTGCGGCTATTTTATAAGATCGGTTTAAAACCAAACCACGAGCATATATATTTGGCTTGTAATTACCTTTTTCGATAATATCAAGCACTTTTTTTTCAGTCTCTTTAGATACTTTTCCTCGTTTATGCAGTACTCTATCTACGGTTCCTAGAGAAACATTTGCTAGCTTAGCTATTTCTTTAATTGTCAAATTCTTTCTATTTTATCTGCTAAAATAGCAAAAATATTGAATAAGGTACGTTAACGCTGTTTATTTTGAAGTCAATTATGTTGTTTTCTCAGAATGAATAATAATTTTTTCGTTATTAATATTAGTACAAAAGAAGAGGTAGGTGTTTCCTCCATCTGTAATTTTAGTCTTTTTGCGAATTTGATCAACGCTTTCAGGGAAATTTCTAGTGGTAATATTGGCCTTGTTTTCTGGAAGAATTTTCTTCAGTGCTTTTTTGTTGTATGGAATAATGTCTTTAATTATAAAGGAGCGTCCTGGAAAGTTAATTAGCTCGTCATTAGTGTATAAATGAGTATTTGGGTGGAGCTTAGAGAGGTTTAGTTTTGTTGCTATTGAATTAAAACCGCCACTTTTTAAAATTGCAGAATTGGGCTCGTATAAATACTTTTTTGGGAGCGAAAACTCAGTATTTGTATTACTTTCTTCATTTAAATGAAAATCAAATTCTTCTGTTATATGTTTTGAAAAATTGATGGTTCTAATCAAAGGGGTGGTAGTTTTCTTGTCTTTTATAATCCAAAGAAGTTCTTTTACATCATTATTAACAGCAACAACATGAATTTCCACTACCTTTTTTAGTTCTTCAATTCCTTTAGAAATATCGAGTAGAGGAGAGGTTTTTACAATTATAGTAGGAGATTTTTTTAATAGTACTGGTAAAACAAGCTGCATATTAGGCGCACAATCTTGTAGTAAAAATACTTTATTTTTTTTATTATCTCTTCTTGAAGGATCCACAAAAATACAATCAAAATTATCCTTTGTTTTTTCAAGAAAAGAGATGCCGTCCTCTGCAAAAGTGAAGATGTTTTTTTGACCTAAAACTTTAAAATTATGAGTGGCTATTTTTGATAAATTTTCATTGATTTCAAAATGAAGAACTTCTTTAAAACGTTTGGAAAAATAATAAGAGTCGACTCCAAATCCTCCAGTAAGATCTACTAGTTTTTTTCCGTTCACTAAACTGGCTTTGTAGTGAGCAGTAATTTCTGAGGAGGTTTGTTCAATATTTAGTTTGTTAGGATAGTAAATCTTGTCAGTTTTAAACCAGGTAGGAAGTTTTTTTTCTGATTTTTTCTTAGCTTCAATTTGTTCTACAACCTCTTTTGTGTCAACTCCCTCTAAATCGAAACCTTTTAGTAAAAGTGACGAAATGTCAGTATTAATATTTTTATTTATAAAATATTGTGTACCAGTATTTAATATTTCTTTATTCAAAGTAAAACTATAAGTTTTTTGTAAGCTTACCAACAATCTTATTTTCGGATAAAAACTCCTTTAAAACCACTTTTAAAGCGGTATATATGGGTACAGCTAATACCATTCCGAAAGCACCAAAAATCATTCCTGCAATAATAATAACTAAGAAGATTTCTAGAGGATGTGATTTTACACTATTAGAAAAAATTAGCGGCTGACTAAAGAAGTTATCTATAAGTTGACCTATCATGAATCCGATTAAAACATAGATGGATTTTGGTAAAATAACGGTGCTAAAATCTGCTCCTAAATTACTAGACATCGTTAAAGATATCATTAATACCCCTCCAATTAAAGGACCTATGTATGGTACTAAATTTAAAAGCGCACAAAGGAATGCAATTACTATGGCATCGTCTATTCCTAAGATGATTAAAACGGCTGTATAAATAACAAATAATATAGCTATTTGAAGTAATAATCCTATGAAATATCGTGAGAGTAAATTTTTTATTTTTTCTAGGGAATTTATTACGCTTTGTTCGTTCTCTGGGGGAATGAAAGTTAAGAGTCCGTTTTGAAATAAGCGACTATCTTTTAAAAAGAAAAATGATATAAAGATAACCGTAAAAATTGCAACACTAAGAGATCCTATTCCTCCAACAATGTATTTAAACATATTTGGAATAGCAGATAAATCTATATTAGAAATAAACTCTGAAGTTTTTATAGACTCTTCTATAGATTGCTCAACTTTGTATCTACTAACAGAGAAATAATCTGAAATCTCTCTATATACGTCTTGTAAACTAGCTCTTAAATTATCAATATTTAGCAAAGAAAGATTTTTTCCTTGCTCTATAATTAAAGGTACAAATAGGCTTATAACTCCAACGGTAAATAAAATCATGATAACCATGGTAATAATTACTGCAACGTTGTCGTTTAATTTACATTTCTTTCGTAAGAACCTTACAATTGGCCTTCCAATTAAAGAAATTACCAAGGCTATAATAATATAGGCTATTATTGCTTTGATTTTGTATATAAAAAAGAGCAATAGCGAAACTCCTATTATGGTTGCTAGGGCTCTTAATATCCCGTTAGAAATAGTTTTAGAATCCATTTTAATTACGTTGTTCCCTTTTAGGGTTTTATCCGATATTTAATATCGAAAAGGTTAGTTTTTAGTTGTGTTGCTAGTTGTTAAAACAATAGCAATTTCAATATAAAATTAAGGAAAATGTCTTATTATTTATAGTTGATAATTATTGGTTACTTCATATAAGCAAATGGCTGTAGCTTGTGCTAAATTCATACTGCTATTTTTTCCAAACATCTCAATATGAGTAGTATGGTTAGCAATAGAAAGGAGGTTTTTAGAAACTCCATAATTTTCATTTCCGATAATAATAGCAGTTTTATTCTTATTAGAAATTTTTAGGTTATTAATAGGAGTGCTATTATTTGTTATTTCTAAAGCTATAATGGTATATTTTTCTTTTTTTAAAAATTCAATACAATCATTTTCTTCTGTAAGATGCTCAAAAGGAACGGTTTTATGAGTTGCTCTAGCTGTTTTTTCCATACGTCTTGTAAAAACAGGCTCGTTTCCTACAAATATAACTTTTTCTACACCAAAAGCATCTGCTAGCCTAAAAATAGCACCTATGTTTGCAGCGCTGGTAATATGGTCGCATATAATGGTGATTGGAAATTGTTTTTCCGAGAAGTTAGTATTAGTATGCTCCAGTTGTGTTGTCATTTTAATGTTCAAAAGCGTATTGTATTATGTTAGCCCCCATTTTTAATGCTTTTTGTCGGATTTCTTGAGGGTCGTTATGGACTTCTTCATCTTCCCATCCATCTCCCAGATCACTTTCAAAGGTAAAAAGAAGAATTAGTCTGTTGTTATCAAATATTCCCAATGCTTGTGGCTGTTTTCCGTCGTGCTCATGTATTTTAGGGAGTCCATTTGGGAATTTATAAGTTTCGTTAAAGATAGGGTGGGAGGTAGGAATTTCTGTTAGTTCTTTATCAGGAAAAACTTTAACTAATTCTTTTTTTAAATAAGGAGCCATTCCGTAATTGTCGTCAATGTGCAAAAACCCACCAGAAAGAAGGTATTTTCTAAGGTTTATAGCTTCTTCTTCCGAAAAAAAAACATTTCCATGCCCAGTCATATGTATAAACGGATATTGAAAAATATCGATACTTCCAGTTTCTACAGTAGCAGGTTTACTTTTTATGGTAGTGTGAATATTAGTATTACAAAAAGCAATTAAATTTGGAAGCGCTGTAGGGTTTGCATACCAGTCTCCACCACCATTGTACTTTAATAAAGCTATTTCTTGAGCACTTAAAAAAACACTAAAGCTAAGACATAGAATAGACAATAGAAGTTGCTTGTTCATTTTAAACTTACTTTTTCAGTAGCAAATTTACAGTAATTAAAAGAAGTATGCTGTAAAAGTTATCTTTTATAGAATTTCAAAGTTATAACCAGATTCTAATAGGTTTTGATATTTTTCATGATCAAACATATAATAGTATGCGCCACGTTTTGAGGCACTTTTATCTTTTTCAGCTTGTTTTTTTAGAACTTCAAAAGAGAGTACTTTTTTTCTGAAATTTCCTGGATCTAGTTTTCTTTGAAAAATAGCTTCGTATAAACTTTGTAATTGTGGAATCGTAAACTTTTCTGGAAGTAGCTCAAAACCAATAGGTTGGTGTTTGGCGCGACTTCTTAATTTGCTTAGCGCATCGGTTACCATTTGGTCATGATCTAAAACAAGCTTTGGTAGATCTTCAAGTTTATACCAATAAGCGCCGTGTTTTTCTGTGAGTTTTCTATCGTATTCATCAATCCGAATAAGTGCAAATTGCGCTACAGAAATGCAACGAGCACCTTCATCTCTATCTGCTTTTCCATAGGTTTTAGATTGTTCAAAGAACACATTATCAAGTCCAGTAATTTCTTTTAAAACCCTTTGAGCAGCTTCATCTACATCTTCACTAGGCTTAACAAAGCTACCTATTAAAGACCAATCGCCTTCATGTGGTGCTACCCTTCTTTTAAAGATTAAAAGTTTTAATTCGCCATCATCAAAACCAAATACAATGCAGTCTGTTGCTACAAATATTTTGTTTTCTTCAGCGTAAAAATTACTAGTTGATGAAGTCATTTACAAATTTTTTTAATTTTTTAATTAAATATAATAAAAGTGCATATCACTTTTATTATATTTGTTAAAGAAAAATATATGATTTGAAAAATACAACGCAATCTGTTAATAGGCAAGAAAACTTTTTGAATTTAAAAGATTTTAAAAGCGAAGTAAAAATAGCTTCTCCTGGAAGAATTAATTTAATTGGTGAGCATATAGATTACAATGGCGGACATGTTTTACCTGCTGCAATTGACAGAAAAATTAAAATGTATTTTAGGAAGAATACCTCAAATACGTGTACTATTTGGTCTCAAAATTACAATACAGGGTTTAGTTTTAATTTATCTGAAGTAAATCCTAGTAAGGTAGAATGGCAAAATTATATTTTAGGAGTTGTTCATTTTATAGAAGAAATAAAAAAGGGTAGTATAGAAGGGTTTGATTGTATTATTGAAAGCGATTTACCTATGGGGTCTGGATTGAGTTCTTCCGCAGCATTAGAATGTGGAATGGCAAAAGGACTTAATGAACTCTTCAGAATAGGTTTAACTTCTGAAGAAATAATAACTCTTTCTAGAGATGCTGAGCATAATTTTGTGGGAACAAAATGTGGAATTATGGATCAGTTTGCTGTAGTTAGAGGGGAAGTAAACCATTTACTTTTATTGAATTGTCAAAATTTAAATTATGAGTTAATCCAATCTGATATTGAACCATATCAATTGGTGCTTTTAAACTCCAATGTGTCACATAATTTGGCCAGTAGCGAATACAATACGAGAAGAAAAGAATGTGAAGAAGCTTTGGAAATAATTCAACAAAAATACCCTTCATCTAAGTATTTAGTAGATGTTTCTGAAGAAGTTTTAAATGAATTCAAAGAGAAACTCCCGGAGAAAACATATAACAGAGCTTTGTATGTAATTCAAGAAAATAAGCGTACTCTAATGGCTGCCAATGCATTGGAAGATGATTTGTTTGATTTATTTGGGAAATTAGTATATCAGTCGCATCAAGGATTAAGTGAAATGTATGAAGTAAGCTGTGCAGAATTAGATTTTATGGTGGATTTCTCTAAAAAGTTTGAGTATGTTTTGGGGTCTAGAATGATGGGCGGCGGTTTTGGAGGTTGTACTATAAATATTGTACATCAAGATTTTGTAGCTGAATATATTGAAAGCATTGCAAAAGCATACCAAGAAAAATTCAAGATAGAATTAAGCCCAATTGAAGTAAAAATTAGCAATGGGGTATCAAAAATATAAGCATGAAACCCTCATTAAGGGATTAAGCATAGCAAAATGCTGAGCTAAGTTAATGTATAATCGCCTCCATAAAAGTAAATGAATAAAGAGAATGTTTTTAAAAGGGAGTGATTCTTTACTTAGTTATATATAAAATTAAATGTTTAACTTAAATTTATTCGTTTGAAAAACACAATTAATAATAAGCCGCATAGAAGGTATAATATATTAACAGGGGAGTGGGTTTTAGTTTCTCCACATCGAACAAAACGTCCTTGGCAAGGTAAAAAGGATCAAAAGAGTGAATTACAAAAGGAAACATACGATGCTAGTTGTTATTTGTGCCCAACTAACGAAAGAGCAAGTGGAGATGTTAACCCAGACTATAAAGGAACTTACGCTTTTACAAACGATTTTGCAGCTTTATTACCAGATGTTGAGAGCGAAACTTATGACAACGGACTCTTAAAAGCTGAAACAGAAATGGGGATTTGTAAAGTAGTTTGTTTTTCTCCAAACCACGCATTAACGCTTCCTTTAATGGAGGTTGAAGAAATTACCAATGTAGTAAAGCTTTGGAAGCAGGAGTATAAAGAATTGGGAGGTAACCCAGCAATTAATCATGTGCAGATTTTTGAAAACAAAGGCGCAATTATGGGATGTAGCAATCCGCATCCACATGGACAAATATGGTCGCAATCGTCTATTCCACAAGAAGTTTTAAAAAAACAACAACATCAAAAAGAATATTGGGATACTAACAAGAGAAGTCTTCTGCAAGATTATTTAAAACAAGAATTAGAATTAAAGGAACGTATTTTAGTTGAAAATGAGCATTTTGTAGCTCTTATTCCGTATTGGGCGGTTTGGCCTTATGAGGCTATGATAGTTCCGAGAAAGCATTATCAAGATATTAGTCAGTTAAACGAAACGGAAGAGATTGCTTTTGCTTCCATAATTAAGAAATTAACTATTATGTTTGATAACCTTTTTGAGACTTCGTTTCCATATTCTTCAGGAATTCATCAGCGCCCAACCGATGGAGAAGCCCATGAAGAGTGGCATTTTCATATGTCTTTTTATCCGCCATTATTACGTTCAGCAGAAGTAAAAAAATTTATGGTAGGTTACGAAATGTTTGCTAATCCACAGCGAGATATTACCGCAGAATCTGCTGCTGAAAATTTACGTAAACTTTCAGAAATACATTATAGCGAACAATAGTTATGATATTCAGCATAAAAAAATCCTCTTTCTAATTTTAGTAAGAGGATTTTTTATTTAATAACATTAATGTCCGAGTAAAAATACAAGACCGCTTCGCTATAAGAGAAAAGAACAAAGACTAAATATTAACTACCTAAAAATGAATAGCTTGAAGAAACAGCTTTAGTGAAATCTTTTTTTTATTCATTTTTATTAATAGCGAGGGGCTATTTTGAAAACTTAAACCTTGATATAAGTGGAGTCCAATAAATTTCGTTAACTTTTATCGGACAACAATAGTTTAATAAAAAGTTTAAATATACTAGGTGTTAGTATTAGAAGTATTTTTTACATTATTCTATCTAATATACTTATAGCTTGCTTCGAGGTATTTTACTCGATACGTTTATAATTCTCAGAAAACATAGAGTTTCCTTCGCCGTCTAAAGTAATCTGACTAAAAGATTCTTTGTCTATTTCCAATTTAAAAGAAAAAACTCTCATGGTATCTATAATTTGCATCATAGACTCAGAGCCATATTCTAAACGTTCTACCAAAGAACTGTCTGTTATATGATAGGAACCATAACCAAACCATTCTACAGAATCTTTTGGTACAAAACGAGTCCACATCACTTTATCGTTATTGTACATCTTAATTTGACGGTAACCATCGGTATTTTGAACGGTATCAATTACAGTATTGTTATCGTAAGAATATCTACTAACAAGTTCCCATACACCCTGTAGGGAATTTTTCTGAACCTTTTCTTTTGAGCTTCCAGAGAGAAGTGTCAATGCTAATAGAAACACGAGAGGATATAAAATTGTTTTCATAACAGCTAATTTTTTTAAAGGTTAATAATAATACTTATGTTAAGTTACGAATATTCAATCAATTAATGAAATAAATTATCAAATCCTTAATTAAAATTCATTCTGCATGATAATTAAGGTTTTAAGGCTTCAATTTTTGGACAAAAATGGTTTAAAATTTAGTACTCTTGGCTTCATATTTTGCTTCAAAATAGGTTGTTTTATAAAAGGAGAGTAAAGCTTTAGAAAGAGTAAAATTTAAACTAAAAAATGTATATTTTAATTTATTGTTACCTGATAAAGGTTAGCGGGATTTATTGGACTCCACTTATATCAAGATTTAAATGAGGTTTCCAAAATAGATTCCTTACTATTAATAAAATTATTAAAATAGGATTTTAGTAATGTTATTTCTTTAAACCACTTATTTTGCGATAGTTAAGATTTAGTCTTTCTTCTTTTTTATAGCAAAGCGATCTTGCATTTTTACTCGGACATTAATGATTTTAATTCATCATCAGCTTTGTTTATTGTTTGATAATAACTTTTCATGGTTTAAGTGTAAGCTTTTTTATAAAAAAACTACTTTTGTTATGTAATTAAATAGAAAGGATTTACCATGTCTGAAAAAGTAGAAAGAATAAAATGTTTAATCATAGGCTCTGGCCCTGCAGGTTACACTGCGGCTATTTATGCAGCTAGAGCAGATATGAAACCAGTAATTTATACAGGATTAGAGCCAGGTGGGCAGTTAACAACTACTACAGAGGTTGATAATTTCCCTGGGTATCCAGAAGGAATAGATGGTCCATCAATGATGGTACAACTTCAACAACAAGCAGAACGTTTTGGAACGGAAGTAAGAATTGGAATGATTACTTCTATTGAATTAAGTAAAGAAGTGGGAGGAATCCATAAAGCAGTTGTAGATAGTGTAACCCCTATTGAGGCAGAATCTGTAATTATATCTACTGGAGCAACTGCAAAATATTTAGGATTACCAAGCGAGCAACGCCTAAGAGGAGGTGGAGTATCTGCTTGTGCTGTTTGTGATGGTTTCTTCTTTAAAGGACAAGAAGTAGCTATAGTTGGAGGAGGAGATACCGCTGCTGAGGAAGCTACTTATTTAGCAAATATCTGTAAGAAAGTTACTTTACTTGTTAGAAAAGGAGAAATGAGAGCTTCTAAAGCAATGCAACATAGAGTAAACAATACATCCAATCTTGTTGTAAAATACTTTACAGAAATAGAAGAAGTTTTAGGAGAGCAAGTAGTAGAAGGATTACGTTTGGTGAATAATCAAACAGGAGAAAAAGAACAAATAGAAGTAACTGGACTATTTATAGCAATTGGACATAAACCTAATACCGATATTTTTAAAGGTCAATTAGATATGGACGAAACAGGGTACATAATAACTCAAGGAAAATCTACTAAAACCAATAAACCTGGTGTATTTGCAAGTGGAGATGTTCAAGATAAAGAATATAGACAAGCAATAACAGCCGCAGGAACTGGGTGTATGGCAGCTTTAGATGCAGAACGTTACTTGGCTGCTGTAGAAAGCAAGGAAGAAGTAGAAGCTTAATCCCTCATAGAGGGTCTAATTCCCCAGAGCCTGTTTTGAGTCTATCGGAGGGCTCTGGGTAGAAATGAGTTAAATTTGTTCCCTTTGAATTCTTCGTGGATTTGCCTTTGTCGGCAAACAGGCTTATCGCGAGGTAGTTGATTTAATAATCGTTTTACAATAGTATATATAGAGTGCAACCTCAAAATTGAGGTTGCACTTTTTTTAATTATTCATATCAATATTAAACTTCCCCCTCAATCCTTCATATAAGCTTTAATTACCCATAGCTTGTCTTGAATCCTTCATTGAGGGTTTTATTCCCCAGAGCTTGTTCTGAGTATATCGAAGGGTTCTACGTCGAAATGGATTAAAATATTTTTCCTTTGAATACATCGTAGGCTTTCCACGAGGTAGTTGATTTGTTAGATAAGCCTATCTCTAAATTAAATTTTCTTTATTCAACCATGGCTTTAGGCTTCCCCGATGTAGTTAATAATAAATAAACTCTTCTGTTTTAATTATAACATTTTTAAATTTATTTAGACTAAAAATAAATAGTATTTTATTTTAATTAAATCTAAATAAATATATATTTGCATCAAAATTTAGAAAATGTTCGAAAATAAGGGGTTTTTAATAGTACTATTTTTAATGTTTGGCGGTTTCACTTTTGCCCAAAAAGCAACGCTTCGTGGAAATATAAAATATGATGATAATACTATAGCCGAAGGAATTTACCTAATCCTTAAAGGTAATGGAGTCCAAAAGGATGCAGCTACAAACCCTAGAGGAAACTATGTATTTAAAGAAATTCCTTATGGAGATTACGTATTAGAAGTACATTCAATAGATGCAAAAACCCAAATTATAGAGGTAGCGCTATATACAGAAGAAGTTGTTAAAAATAGCACCCTTGAAAGCTCAGACCATCATGAATTAAATGAGGTAATGCTTCACGGGAAATCACAAAAAACGGAGATAGAAACAGAAGGTTTTGCTGTAAATGTAGTAGATACCAAGGAAGCTGGACTTAGAAATATTCAAACTAATGAGTTGTTAAATACAACTGTAGGAGTTAAGATTCGTCAAAATGGTGGGTTGGGTTCAGAAGTACAGTATAGCTTAAATGGATTATCGGGAAGTGCGGTACGTATTTTTATAGACGGAATTCCAATTTCTGTGTATGGTTCTTCTTTTAGTTTAAACAGTATTCCTCCTTCAATGATAAAAAGAATAGAGGTATATAAAGGAGTAGTTCCAGGGTATTTAGCAGATGATGCTCTAGGGGGAGCCATTAATGTAGTGCTTCATAAAGGAGCTAAATCCAATTTGAATGCCTCGGTTTCCTATGGTTCATTCAACACCTTACAAGCAAGTGTTAATGGTTTATATCGTTTTAAAAAGTCTGGTTTTACTGTTAAAGGTTCTCTTTTTCACAATTATTCTGACAATGATTATGAGGTTTCTGGTAGAAGTGTAGTGGTAACAGGTATTGGTGGGGTGCAAACTCCAGTTACCGCTAAAAGATTTAATGATGCTTATAGATCTACTGGTGGCGTTGTAGAAGTTGGTTTTACAGATGTAAAATGGGCAGATCAGTTTTTAGTGGGTTTTACAGGTTCAGATGATTATAAAGAAATTCAGCATGGAGCTTTTATGACAATTACTCCTTATAAAGGAAGATTTATGGAGTCGGATGCAAAATTGGCTAATTTAACATATCAAAAGGAAAATCTTTTTACTGAGGGGCTTGATGTTAATATTCACGGTTTATATGGAAAACGAAACCGGATGGTAAATGATACTGTAGCGTGGGCTTACAATTGGTTAGGAGAGAGAGCTATTGATTTTAAGGGAGACGAATATAAATATTCATGGGGTTCTCAACAAGAGGGTGGTCCAACATTAAGCAAAATAGATAGAAATGTTGCTTCTATACGCACGGGAATTTCTTATGAAATTAACAATAATCATAAAATATTATTTAATCATGTGTATAGTGGTATCGATAGAGAAGATAGCGACGAACTAAAATCGGTATTAGAGAACACATTTGTTGGAACAAGAGATTTACAAAAAAATATACTCTCGTTTACCTATGAGTTAAATGCTTTTAATGAGCGACTCAGGACAAGTTTATTCGGGAAATATTATCAGCAAAAAACAATATACATCGACCCCGCTATTGAAACAGATTCTAACGGGAATCAAGTTATTGTTGACGATGAAATAAGTAGTAACAATACAGATAATGGCTATGGTTTTGCGCTTTCTTATGCAATTAAACCAACGGTTACACTATTAGTATCGGCAGAAAAAGCCGTTCGTTTACCCAATGAGACTGAGGTTTTTGGGAACGATGGAGATAATGTGGTGGCAAACCCAAGCATTCAACCAGAGCGTAGTAATAACCTTAATTTCGGATTTAAGTTTGGAACATTTAGAATTAAAAAACACGATTTTACAATAGCTACTAATTTTTTTACACGAAACATTAAGGATAGAATAGGATTGCCTATTGAAAATTCTTTGAATGTTAATGATGAAACAATTTTATATGTTAATCAAGGAAGTGGGACATCTAAAGGGATTGATGCTCAGATAAACTACACCTATAATAACAATCTAACCTTTAATTTTAATGCTTCTCGTTTCAACTTAAAGGTAGAGAATAGAGGATTGGAAATAGATGTGCCTAATACTCCGTTTTTTACTATGAACGGGGGAGGGCGTTATACAATTAAAAACTTACTTCAGAATAACTCCCAATTAAACCTGTTTTACAATGTATACTTTACAGAGGATTTCTCCTACTTACCTCCACAAGGAGAAAATACAGTTGGAGATGAATTTTTTAGAGTGCCTGAACAATTAGTACAAGACTTTGGACTAAGCTATACGTTTCCAAATAACAATTTTGTGATGAGTTTCGATATTAAAAATATATTCGATAAGCCTGTGTACGACAACCTTTCGGTACAGAAACCAGGAAGAGCTTTTTACTTAAAACTAAATTATTTTATTAATAACTTTTAACTATAATCAAAATGAAAAAACAACTTTTAAATCTTAAAACATTAAGCCTTGCCTTAAGTGCCTTATTACTTACTGTAAGTTGTAGTGATGATGATTCTACAGATATAATTGAAGAAAACACGGAAGATAGTAGATGGATTACCGTTGCCGCTGCTAAAATGGGAGACAACCCAGGCGATGGAAATGGAGGAACATTGATATACTCTGTTAGTAGCGAAGATGCTAAAGACCCAAACAAGGTATTAGCTCCTTTTGATAACGGATTTATAGTACCTTCTAATAGAACTGCGAGATTGCAATCTTCTGAAGATGGAAATACTATGTTTAATATTAGTTACGCTGGAGATACAGGCGGGAATTACACTAAGTATACCGTAAATGGAGGTCAAGATTTTCAAAAAACAGGTACAGAAGTAAGTATTGCTCCTTATGTAGGAACCGCACCTAGATGGATAAAATTATTTGATGGAGATAAAACTGGAGCTGCAGTATATGTATCTACAGAGCATCAATTTGGTGATGATGAAAAGTATGCTTATACTGAAGCTAAAATTGGAGTAGTAACTTTGGATTTAGTGAATTCATCTATAAATAATTTCCAAGAGCACGTGGTACGCTTAAGTGCCGAAGAAGAGGCACAAGGTTTTTATATCTCTAGAATTGATATGCCAGTATTAAATGCTTCTGGAGATAAATTATATATCGGTGCTCGTTTAAGTAAAGTTGATCCTGCTACTGCAGAAAGCGATAGAGATTTTGAGGCTTTAGGGTCTAAAACAATAGTACTAGATTATCCTTCTTTACTAAATCCTTCTGTTATTACTTCAACTGTAGGGCATGGAAACACAAATGGATACCGTAGTATCAATGCATTTCTTGCTGAAAATAATAGCGTTTACCAAGCAAATCAAAGCGACCCTAATGGTTCTCATATTTTAAAGATTAATGCAAATAACCAATATGATGATTCTTATGTGTTTAATTTAGATGATGCATTGGGAGTTCAAGATGCTTATATTCTTGCTTGGAGATATGTAAGTAATGGAAAAGCAGTGATAGCATATCGTCATGCAGGTTCTCAAGAAGGAGTAGCAGGACCTCAAGGATTTTTTGCCTTAGCCGATTTAAATGCTAGAACTGCACAAAAAATTGATGATATCCCATATAATACAGATTTCTATTTATTCCAATATCAAGGTTTTGCAGTTGATGGAACTGATGTATTTGTAACTGAAGCTCCTGTTGGACAGGATGGAAATATTTATGTTATAGATACAGAAACTGGAAACGTAACAAAAGGGGCTCAATTGCAAAATAATGCTGGTAGTCACTTTATTGGTACTTTTTAAAATATTGTTTTAGTGTTCTAATAAAATAACTCTATAACATAAAGATGTTGTAATAGATTGAAGAGTCTTAACTATATCTTTAAATAATAAAAGAAGCCATTTGAAAGTTAATCTTCCAAATGGCTTCTTTTTATATAAACTATGGGTGGTTAATGTTATCCTCTAGAAACATCTCCAGAACCAGATACTTTACTATCTTCTTTGGTAGGGTTACCATAATATTCTACATCTCCAGATCCAGAAACTCTTACTTTTAGCTCACCGTTGCAGTGTACATCTACATCTCCAGAACCAGAGATGCTTACGTCTACATTTTTAGCTTTTAATTGTTTTGCTGAAATATCTCCAGAACCAGAAAGGGCACATTCAAAATCTCCTGTACTTCCTCTTAAAACCACATCTCCAGAACCTGCTAAATGACTTTCAACGCTTGTGGATTCTACATCCAAGGTTAAATCTCCCGAGCCTGCTAAATTAGCTTTAAAAGCATTTGTTTTGATAGTGTTTTTAGTAATTACATCTCCAGAACCTGCTAAAGAAACTGCATCTAAACTTTCAAATGGTACTATAATTAAAATACTGTTTCTACGACTTGTACTTAAATTATATCCTTTTTCAGTTTTTATTTGAAGTTCTCCATTTTTAACTTCTGTTTCAATATGCGGAATTAAATTTTCTTCCGCAGTAATCGTAATTTTTCCTTCCGTTCCTGCAATTAGTTCTACGTCAAAAAAGCCTGCCACACCTACTGCATCGTAATTTTCTGTAGACCTTTCTACGGTAATTACATTTCCGTTTCCTTTTACATTTTCACTGCCAAACCATTGCGCATTAACAGTCATAGAGCTTGTTGCAGCAATACATAATAAGATAATTTTTTTCATTGTTTTAATTTTTAGTTGATTGTTATTTTAGTACTTAGTACAAAGTATTTAGTATATTTATTTTATAGAGCCTAGAGCCTAGAGCTATGTATTACATTTTGTATTTTTCAACATTTAACATTCAAAATTCAACATTCAACTTCTCTACTTCTTACTAAAACTCACTCCTCCATAATCTGAGGTAATGCTTACTTTATTTTTACCTTTAGTTCCATAATATCCTTGGTAATATTTTTCTGTTGATTTCTCTCTTTTGATATTGTATTCAAAATTGGTGTCGCCACTCAATCCGGCATATTCAAGATTCATTTCAAAGTCAAAATGATAACCACTATTATAACCAATTTTAATTCCCGTATAATCACTTCTTATTTGAAGATTACCAGCATCTGCTGCCATTTCTTCAATACGAATAGAACCATAATCGGATGTTATATCTACATTTCCGTGTACAACTCCAAAACGAGTAGTTAGGTAATCTCCAACACCTTCAATATTAGCAGTGTTATTTATTTTGATACTTCCATAATCACAAGAGTATTTTACATTTTTAGCATTGTTTACTTCAGAAGTGGTATAGTCTGCACTGATAACTAGATTGCCTGCTTTTTCAATTTCAAAAGAGGAATAATCGGCACTTATTTTTCCGCTTTTCATGTATTCAACGGTTGATTTTGAAGTGTAATCAAAGGTTAATACATTGTTATCTGCATTTAATTTTCCGAGTTCCAAACGGCCGTAATCACAACTAATATTAGCAACCCCATTGATTTCATCTAAATAAATTCCGCCGTAATCGTTATTTAAATCTACTGTATTTCCTATAGGGACTTTTACAGTATAGTTTATTTCCATACTCACATTATTATTACTCCATCCCCAACCACTTTTGGAAAAAATTGTTTTGGCAGAAACCATAGAACTTGAATTTTGAAATTCTATATCAATTTCATCGAGTTTCTTTTGTGCCTTTTCTTCACTATTACTATTGGTTTTTATATGAACTTCTATAACAGTTCGGTTTTCATTCCAAGAAGTAATATGTAAATTTCCGTAGCTATTATTAAGTTTTAAAAGCGCTTTCGGACTTACATTAAATTCTTTCTTTATTTTTTTCTCTTTGGTGTATTTTCCATTCCATCCAGGACCAGCAGCGATACCGAATAAAGGAAAACATAAGAATAATAATGCGATTTTATATAATTTGATTTTCATCTTGTGTAGTTTTAAATTGTTTAATTTCTTCAATTTGAGTGAGTACGTCTTGTAATAAATTAATTCTTGTTTGGTAATTAATAATCATGGCATGCAAAATTTGTTTGCTATTACCTTCATTTGCTAAATCTTCTTCTAATTTTTCATGATCTTTTTCTAACTTTTTTAGCTGAAGCATAGCATCTGCAATAATTTGTTTAGTTTCTGGTGTTGATTCTGCCTTAATCTTTTCAACTTCTTCATTAATTAAAGAGGCAAAATAGAACTCGGTCTTTTCAATTTGTGTAGGTTCTTCGGCTACTTGTTGTTCTATTACACTTTCAGTATTTAGAAACTGAAACCCAACAATAAATAAAACAGCAATAGAGGCAGCAACAGTGAGTAATTTCCATGGAAAGTTATTCGACTTCTTTTTATGGATGGAAACCACTTTTTTTTGCGTTTGCAACTTCTCTAAAAAACGATTTTCATGTCCTTCTTGTGGAGTTTCAATATCCCACTCGTCTTTTAAATTTTCAAACAAGTTATCTATGTTATTATTCTGTTTCATAAACTTCAGCTTGTAATTTTTTTCTTAAACTCTCCTTCGCTCTAGAAATTGTAGTCCTACAATTTGCATAGCTTAACTCCATAATAGTTCCTATTTCGTCATAGTCGTATCCTTCTATTAAATGAAGGGTCAAAGCAACTCTGTAATTATCCTTCAACATACTCATGGTTTGCAACACTTTTTGAGCCTTTATATTGGTCAACTCATGATCAGAATTAATTCCATTATCATCTTCAACCCTATAGATTACATCATCTAAGGCAACATTATTTTGTTTTTGCTGCTTTCTATAATGATGAATACTGTTGTTAATAACAATACGTTTTAACCATGCTCCAAAAGTTACTTCGCCTTTAAAAGTATCCAGTTTCGTAAACGCGTTTAAAAACGATTCCTGCATAATATCTTCGGCTTCAAAACTATCTTTTACAATGCGAAACGCCGTGTTGTACATTGCTTTGTAATAGCGATTGTAAAGCGATAGTTGAGCAGATTGTTTTCCTTCTGCGCATAATGCTAATAGCTGGTCAATATGTAATTCTTGTTGGCTCAAAAAGTTATTCGTTTCTCACTAGTGAGTTTTTATCCTTTTAAGGATTGTTTGTAATAAAGATAAGATTACTTGAAGAATGTTACAGTTGAAGCAAAAAAATTGTAAGAAAAAATGATAGTTATTGAAAGTCAGCGTGTTATTTATAGTATTTAGCATAAAAAAATCCTGATAAAACTATTAAAATAGTCTTATCAGGATTTTTAAGTTTATAAAAATTAGCTTTAGGCGTTTTCTCCTATTCTATAATAGTTAAAACCTATGCTATTTATTTTTTCTTTATCTAGAATTCTCCTTCCGTCAAAAACAAAAGCAGGTTTAAGCATTTGCTTAAAAATAGTTTCCCAATTGTAGGCTTTAAACTCATCCCATTCTGTTAAAACGGCAATAGCATGTGCATCTTTAGACGCATCTATAGGGTCTTTTACAACGGTAACGAGTTTTCTGTTTTCTTCTTCAGAACGGGTATTTAAATAATCTAAATCGGCATAAATTCGCTCTTCAGAAACTTTAGGATCATAAATTACAATTTCTGCTTGCTCTTCTAAAAGGGCATCGGCAACATAAATAGCGGCCGATTCACGGGTATCATTAGTATCTTTTTTAAATGCCCATCCGTAGAAAACAATTTTTTTACCAGAAACAGTATTATAAAGGGTACTAATAATATTATTGGCAAACCTAGATTTTTGATAATCGTTCATAATAATTACCTGTTCCCAATAATCTGCCACTTCCTGCAAGCCATAGCTTTTGGCAATATATACAAGGTTTAAGATGTCTTTTTGAAAGCAAGAGCCTCCAAACCCAACAGAAGCATTTAAAAATTTAGAACCAATCCGACTATCTAAACCAATAGCTTTAGAAACTTCTTGCACATTGGCGTCGGTTTTTTCACACAAGGCAGAAATAGAATTGATAGACGAAATACGTTGCGCTAAAAAGGCATTTGCAACCAATTTTGAGAGTTCCGACGACCAGATGTTTGTTTTTAAGATGTTTTCCTTAGGAAGCCAATGTTCATAAATAGCACTCAAAGCTTCTTTAGCTGCTTCCCCTTCTGGAGTTTCATCGCCACCAATTAGTACTCTATCTGCATGCAGAAGATCGTTTATAGCGGTTCCTTCTGCTAGAAATTCTGGATTAGAAAGAATCTCAAAATTTACATGGTTACCAGTATTGTCAAGGATATTTTTAATAGCCTGCGCTGTTCTTACAGGAAGGGTAGATTTTTCTACCACAATTTTATCATCTTTAGCAACCTTAGCAATATTACGTGCACAAAGCTCAATAAACTTTAAATCGGCTGCCTGTCCTTTTCCTTTTCCGTAGGTTTTGGTAGGCGTATTTACCGATATAAAAATCATTTCTGCCTCATCAATAGCTTTATCAACTTCAGTAGAAAAGAATAGATTTTTATTGCGGGTCTCGGCTATAATTTCTTTTAATCCTGGTTCGTAAACGGGGAGCTTATCTAGATTTTCATCGTTCCATGCTTTTATTCTATTCGCATTGATATCTACCACTGTAACTTTAATTTCTGGACATTTATGGGCTATAACCGACATAGTTGGTCCGCCAACATATCCAGCTCCGATACAACAGATTTTATTTATTTTCTTCACACGTATTATTTTGAAACCAAATTAATATGAACTAAAGTAGCGTATAATGTTTTGCTATTTAGTTATGCAAATATAGAAACTACTTCCAATTATAGCGTTTAAAATGACTTATTAGTATACACAGAGACTACTAAATAAAGGTTAAAATGATGTAAAACACCCTACTTTTCTATAAGATTAATTGTAACTTATAACAATAACCTTAAATCAACCCGAAGATGAATTTTGTATACATTACATCGCTTTTATTACAATCGCCCGACGGAATTCCGAAACCAGGCAATAACGAACCTTTAGACTTACAATCGTGGTCGGAAGTAATTATCTACATTCTTATTCCTATACTTTTAATTGTATTTTACTTTGTGTGGCGAAAAAATAGAAGGAATCGGAAACGTTAATGGGGGAGGAGTGTTCAGTTTGTAGTAGGCAGTTTTCAACTTTAAGGTTGCAAAGGTTGCAAAGGTTGCAAAGGTTCAAAGGTTCAGAGGGGCAAAGTTTTGAATGTGTTAATTTGAAGATTTGAAAATGTGTAATAAATGAAATCTTCGGACTCCTGACTCCTGACTCCTGACTTTTTCAATTTTTCAATCTTTCAATATAGAATTGTTGAATAAATGAAATCTTCTGGTTTCTGGGCTATTCTGTTTTTTCAACTTAGGTTCAAAGGTTCAGAGGTTCAAAGGTTCAGAGGGGCAAAGTTTTGAATGTGCTAATTTGAAAATGTGTCAATTTGAAGATTTGAAAATGTGTAAAATGACACCTTCGGACTCCCGGCTCCTGACTCCTGACTTCTTCAATCCTTCAATCTTTCAATTTTTCAATCTTTCAATTTTTAAATGTGTAATAAATGAAATCTTCGGACTCCTGACTTCAATCTTTCAATTTTTCAATATAGAATTGTTGAATAAATGAAATTTTCTGGTTTCTGGGCTATTCTGTTTTTTCAACTTAGGTTCAAAGGTTCAGAGGGGCAAAGTTTTGAATGTGCTAATTTGAAAATGTGTCAATTTGAAGATTTGAAAATGTGTAAAATGACACCTTCGTACTCCCGACTCCTGACTCCTGACTTCTTCAATCCTTCAATCCTTCAATTTTTCAATCTTTCAATTTTTAAATGTGTAATAAATGAAATCTTCGGACTTCTGACTTCTGACTTCAGTCTTCTTCAATCCTTCAATCTTTCAATTTTTAAATATGGAATTGTTGAATAAATGAAATTTTCTGGTTTCTGGGCTATTCTGTTTTTTCAACTTAGGTTCAAAGGTTCAGAGGGGCAAAGTTTTGAATGTGCTAATTTGAAAATGTGTCAATTTGAAGATTTGAAAATGTGTAAAATGACACCTGAACTTGAAGGGGAATATTTATAAATCCAACGATAGATTGAACGATTACTGATCTTATGCAATCGCTCCAATTGGGACACGCTAAATTTACCACTTTCAAAATCTGCAACAATAGATTTTTTATACGCTTCAGAAAACTTACGGGATTTCTTAATTAATTTTATAGTTGCTTTCATATAAATTGACTTTAAGTGGTCAACCTATATCAGGGAAGTACAAAGTACAACTTCTGACTCCTGACTCCTGACTCCTGACTCCTGACTTCAGTCTTCTTCAATCTTTCAATCTTTCAATCTTTCAATCTTTCAATCTTTCAATTTTTAAATGTGTAATAAATAAAATCTGAACTTCGGACTTCAATCTTCCAACTCCTTCAATTTACCTCCACTTATCCAAATAGTTAATTCAATGTAAACAAAAACAACACTATTTAAACAAAAGGTTAAATGGTGTTGTTTTCTATTTTTTCCACTACGTGTGTTATGTTATTTCTGGTATTTACTATTGAAAGCCGATAACAAAAGCATGAAGGAATCAACATTTAAATACCTTTTAAAGAAATATGAAAAGGGAGAAACTACTTCAGAAGAAAAAGAACTTCTCGAAAAATTTGAGAATCATTTTCTTAAAAAGAATGAAGCTACTGTTTTTCAATCAGCATCTCATAAAAATAAAGTACAGAACGATATTTACCGAGTTGTAAAACGTTCAACAGCTAAGAGTCCTACTAATTGGTACAAAATAGCAGCCAGTATTATTGTATTGCTTGGAGTGGGAATTTCTGTATGGTTTGTTTTTAATCCTAAGGGAACTATTTCTTACACATTGATAGCGACAAATGAGAATGAAATTAAAAATATTGTTTTACAAGATAGTAGTGTAGTTACTTTAAATGAGAATAGTTTTTTAAAATTCCCAAATCATTTTACCTCTACTAGTCGGCATGTTATTCTAAAAGGGGAAGCCTATTTTAAAATTTCGAAAGATAAAAAACGTCCTTTTACTGTTATAGCAAATAACATTACTACTAAGGTTTTAGGAACCCAGTTCAATATAAAAATGGATAGTACTAATATTTCGGTGGCTTTGGTAGAAGGATCTGTTGATGTAAAAGGCTTACAAACTTCAAAAATTTTAAAACCGAAGGAAAAAATAAACTTCAATTTAAAAAATAAAGAAATAGAAACTGTCAGATTTAATCCTGATGAGGAACTGTTATGGATGACAAAGAAACTGACGTTTAATAACACTTCTTTAGTAGAGATAATTCAGCTTTTGGAGAAAAAATTTGAGGTTTCTATTGATTTAGATTCTCCAACTTTAAATGAGGTAAAAGTTAGCGGAACCTTTACCAATCAGAGTCTTACATCTATTTTAGTAACTATAACAAAGGCAACAGATTTAAGTTTTAAACGAACAACTAAAAACCAAATACTAATCTATAACCCTCAGAAATCAATATGAAAACATAAGAAATAAAAAAAAGGAAGTGCGCCAACACTCCCTTCAACAGTAGAATCATGTCAAATTTAAAATGTATCAGTCAAACACAAATCAAATTATTGTAATTGATTAAACCGCAATAAAAATATGAAAAAAAACGCAAGTAAATGTCATAAATTAATTATGCGTATTTCCACCTTTTACATCATAATAGTCTTAGGATTGCATAGTTTATTTGCTACCGAAATAAACGGACAGGCATTAAAGAGTTCTAATATTCTTTTAGAAAAGAACAGCTATAAACTTGAAGAGTTATTTGAAATTATAGAAGCAGAAACAGCCTATAATTTTGTAATTTCTGAAGATTACCTTAATACGGATACTACTATTTTAACCGCTTCTGGAAAGGTTAATTTATTGTATTTATTAGAATCTATTTCAAAAGAAAAACAGTTACGTTTTTACAGAGTAAACGAATTAATAAGTGTTTCAAAAATAAAGAGCTTTCCAATTAGAGAAAGAGTACAAGTTGTGGAACAAGTAACTGTAACAGGATTGGTGGTAGACCAAGAAGGCGTACCATTACCAGGAGCAAGTGTTCAAGTAAATAATAAAGCCATTGGGGTTGTAACCGATTTTAATGGGAATTTTAGCATAACAGCTAAAAAAGGAGACGAAGTAAAAATTACTTATGTAGGATTTTTACCAACTACCTTTATCATAGGAGATAAAACTTTTTACGAAATTAAATTAGAGCAAGATGTATCAGAACTGGACGAGGTTGTTGTTACTGCTTTAGGGATAAAAAGAGAAGAGAAAAAGCTAGGATATGCTCAGCAAACGGTACAGTCAGAGCAATTAACTGATGCCCGTACTAATAATTGGTCTGAAGCATTAAGAGGTAAAGTTCCTGGGCTTTCAATTCAATCGTTAGGAGGGCCGTTAAATTCTCAACAAATAAAACTTCGAGGAGATAATTCATTAAATCCTGGTGCAAATGCTGCACTTATTGTAGTAGATGGAGTTCCTGTAAATAGTGACTTACCAACTTCTGGTGCTTCAAATTCTTATATGGGGGGAGATGCTTCTAATGATACTCCAGTAGATTTTGGTAATGGAATTGCAGATATAAACCCTGAAGACATTGATAATATTTCTGTATTAAAAGGAGCAGGAGCAGCAGCATTATATGGAAGTAGAGCTGCTAATGGGGTAATTATTATTACTACTAAATCTGGTAAAAATCAAAAAGGGTTAGGAGTATCGTTTAGTTCTAATACAAAGTTTGATGTAATTACACGTTGGCCAGATTGGCAATACGAATATGGACAGGGAAGCGGAAAAGGAAGTTATGTAAAGCCAGATGGAAGTCTTTATTATTCTTATGGAGCTTCAGAAGATGGTAAAAGTACAGGGGGAAGTAGTTCAGCGTTTGGACCTAAATTTGAAGGACAATATTACTACCAATACGATCCAACTATAGAAGGGCAATCTGCAGAGCGTCAACTTTGGCAACCATATAAAGACAATCGTAAAGATTTTTGGCAAGTAGGAACAACATATACACAAAATGTATCTATTCAAGGAGGAGGAGAAAAAGGATCCATGCGAACGTCTCTTACACATTTAAAAAATGAATGGATTATGCCAAATACTGGTTATGAACAAATGGCGGTTTCTTTAAATGGAAATTACCAAGTGTCCAATGCTATTAAACTGAGTTCGGTTGTAAATTATAGAAAGCGACAGAGTGATAATCTACCCGGGCAAGGTTATAACAACCATTCAATAGCATACTTTATGATTTTTCAAAATCCAAATGTAGATTTAGCTTGGTATGAGCCAATTTGGAAAGAGGGAAAAGAACAGGTAGATATGATTCGCCCATTTAGTGGTTATATAGATAATCCATATGCAATGGCTTATGAAATTACAAATTCTTTAGACCAAAACTCTGTTACAGGAAATGTAAAAGCTGATATTGAAATTACCCCAAAGTTAAACTTAATGTTACGTGGGGCTTTAAATAGCTATTCTAAAGGAACAGAGCAACAACGGCCATACGATATAAATAGGTATGCAACAGGTTTTTTTAAGAAAACAAGTATTTATAGTGAAGAAATAAACACCGATTTCCTTTTAAACTATAAAAATGAATTCGGAAAAGATATTGATGTTTCTGGTTCTATAGGAGGAAATGTAATGAAGTATAAATATAGAAGATTGGACTCTTGGACTGAAGGTTTAGAAACGCCAGGTATTTATAACCTTGCAAATGGAACTAATCTTTTTACCAGTGCTTATGATGGTAATGAACAAGTAAATAGTTTATATGGAATGGCTTCTTTTGGTTATAAAGATTTTATTTTCCTTGATTTTACAGGACGTAACGATTGGTCGAGCACCCTTCCAGAACACAATTGGTCTTTCTTTTATCCTTCGGCAAATGCAAGTATTATATTAAGCGATGTGTTTAATTTCCCTGAAGAAATTAACTTCACAAAATTTAGATTCTCTTATGCAGAAGTAGGAAACGATGCACCGCGTTACAGTACTAAAAAATATTATGGAAAAGGACCATATCCTTTTCCAAGCTCGGCAGTGGCTCCAACAACTTTATACAATACAGACTTAAAGCCAGAACTTACCAAAAGTTTAGAAGCAGGGTTTAATGTTAGAATGTTTAAAAACCGATTTAATTTAGATGCAGCAGTATATAGAACACTTACGGTTAATCAAATTTTACGAGTGCCATTAACACATTCTACTGGATATAGTACTGCATGGATTAATTCTGGAGAAGTTAGAAATATTGGAGCTGAAGTAATGTTTAGTTTTAAACCTATTAAAAACGAAAGTTTTGAATGGGAGAGTATCATTAACTGGTCAACAAACGATAGTAAGGTTATTAGTCTAGACCCTAGGTTAGAAGGAAAGCTTCAAATGTTAAGCTCATCTAGTGCTCGTTTAGTGGGTGTAGAAGGAGGTTCAGCCAATGCACTTTATGGAAGAGGTTATGAGCGTTCTCCAGATGGAGAGGTCTTGTATGATGCTAATGGTCATCCTTTAATGACAGATAGTGATATTTATATAGGAGAAACAACGCCAAGGTGGACTGCTGGTTTTATAAATAATTTAAAGTATAAAAACTTTAGAATGAATATTACTATTGATGGTCGTTATGGAGGAGTAATCTATTCGCATACACACCATAAATTAACACAACAAGGAAAACTTGAACACACACTTCGAGGGAGAGAAGAGGGAGAATTGGTAGGAAATGGAGTCGTAGCCAATGGAGATGGAACTTATTCTCCAAATACTGTAGCGCTCCCAATAGCTAATTATTACGATGAGCATTACAAACTTGCTAATACCGAATCAAACTCCTTTGATGCTTCTTTTATCAAACTACGAGAGGTAAGTTTAGAGTACTCCATTCCTAGAAGATTTTTGACTCCAACATTTTTGCAGGCTGCTAAATTTTCTATTTATGGAAGAAACTTGGCAGTAATTTCAGATTTTCCAATTTACGACCCCGAAGTTGCAGGTCAGGCAGGAGGTACTAATTTATATCAAGGAGTAGAAGTAGGACAAATGCCTGTTCCTACAGAGTTTGGATTCAATGTTAAATTTGATTTTTAAGTTTAAAACGAAAGAATAATGAAAAATATATCAACAATAATAACTGTATTTGTATTAATGTTAGCAGTTTCATGTACTGGTGATTTCGAAGAAATCAATACACATCCTAATCAACTAGAAGAGATTACTGCAGGAAGTACTTTAAATCCTACTATTTATGGGTTGGCTTATGAAAATGCAAAGGAAGCAAGAGATAAAAACTTTGGTTTGATGCAAGTGTTTTATGGTGCAGACCAAACAACAGATCAACCATTTTTATACGATTTGCGTCAAGATGTAGGTGCTGGTTTTTGGAATGAATATTACCAATGGATTCCTAATATTATAGAAATGGAGAATGCAGCTATCGGGGAAGAAAAAGTAAATTATGAGGCTATTGCTCTTACGTTAAAAGCGTATGCTTTTTCTATGCTTACCGATGTATTTGGAGATGTTCCAATGGTAGAAGCTGCTAGAGGAGAAGAAGATATTTTCTTCCCAGAATACTCAAAGCAAGAAGACATATATAAAACCATTTTAGAAGATTTAGAGAGGGCGAATTCTCTTTATGATATCTCAGAAGGGATGGTTTATACAGAAGACATTTTATTTTTTAATGATGTTTCTAAGTGGCAGAAATTTACTAATTCTTTACACTTACGTTTATTACTGAGACTTTCTAAAAGGACAGAAATGGATGTTTTTGATAAAATGAAAAATATAATTAATAATCCTACTAAATATCCTGTATTCACTTCCAATGATGATGCAGCAGTTCTACAAATTACTGGTGTAGCACCAAACCTATCTCCATGGGATAGGCCATCAGATTTTAGTGTATTTAGATATTATTGCGAGTTTTTTGTTGATAATATGAATAATTTCAACGACCCAAGACTTCAAATTTTTGCAACTGTAGCTCGAGGATTGAATGATGAAAACTACGGATATATAGGTCAGCCTATTGATCAAAGAAATAATCCGTTGCCAGATAGTATAGCAACACCTTCTGGAGTGAATAATAATCAAGTTATAGCACCTATGATTATTCCAATCCTAACTTATGGGGAGGTTGAGTTAATTAAAGCAGAACTAGCTCAGCGTGGGTATATTTCAGATGGGAAAATTCATTATGAAAATGGAACAAAAGCAGCGATGGAATTATGGGGAGCTGAGGTTCCTGATGGATATTTTGATAATGAATTCACAATGTACAACGGTACTTTGGAGCGTATTATACTTCAAAAATATTATGCGCTTTACTTTAACGATTATCAATCGTGGTTTGAATATAGACGAACAGGATTTCCAAAATTACCAAAATCTCCAGATATGTTAAATGATGGAGAAATGCCTTCACGTTTTTACTATCCAATTTCGGCAAGTACGATGAATAGTGCGAACTATAAAAAAGCTGTAGAACAAATGGGCGGTGATGATATTAATGTAAAAGTATGGTGGGATAAATAATAAACGTAAATAGATATGAAAAAAATAATTTTAACTACAGGAGTAATTCTCTTTGCATCTTTTACATACGGGCAATCTACCGTAAAGGGATACGTGTTTAACGACACCAACAAAAATGGAAAAAAAGATAGAAAGGAAAACGGAATAGAAGGAGTTTCTGTAACCAATGGAGTGGAAGTGGTACAAACCGATAAAAAAGGGGCATATAAACTTCCGGTTAGTAACGACGCCATTATTTCTGTTATCAAACCATCTTATTATGCTATTAATGTAAATGAAGATAACTTATCTCAATTTTTCTATATCCATAAGCCAGAAGGTTCTCCAGAGGCTAAGTTCAAGGGAGTTTCTCCTACAGGAAGATTACCAAAAGAGATTAATTTTCCGTTAATTTCTTCAGAAGAAAAAAACGATTTTACTGCACTTATTTTTGGAGATCCACAACCGTATACACTAGAGGAAGTAAATTATTTTGCTCGTGGAATTGTTGAAGATGTTACCAAAACGGAGGATGTGTCATTTGGTTTGAGTATGGGGGATTTGGTAGGAAACGATTTGAGTTTGTTTAATCCGTATATAAAAGCAGTTAAAGAATTGGGACTTCCTTGGTATAATTTATTAGGGAATCACGATTTAAACTTTGATGCTAATAAAGACCAATTAGCAGATGAAACTTATGAGGCACATTTTGGACCAGCAAATTATGCATTTAATGAAGGAAAAGTGCATTTTATTGTTTTAGATGATGTTTTATACCCAGACCCACGCGATGAGAAAGGGTATTGGGGTGGTTTTAGAAAAGACCAATTGGATTTTGTAAAAAACGATTTAAAATATGTACCTAAAGACCATTTAATAGTTTTGGCTTTTCATATTCCTATTAGTGAACCCGAAGGAGATTCTTATAGAGATGAAGACCGTCAGCAATTATTCGATTTACTAAAAGATTATCCAAATACTCTTTCTTTATCGGCGCATACCCATATTCAACGTCAAGACTTTTTTGATAAAGAATCTGGATGGCATCAAGAAAAACCACATCATCATTATAATGTAGGAACTACTTCAGGCGATTGGTATTCTGGGAAATTAGATGAAAATGGAATCCCAATTTCTGTAATGCGAGACGGAACTCCAAAAGGATATGCTTTTATTAATTTTAAAGGAAATCAATATGAAGTAAAATATAAAGTAGCAGGAAAACCAGCAGACTATCAAATGAACATTTTTGTTCCTAAAGTTGTTGCTGAAGGAAGAAATACTAAAGCTGGGATTTATGTAAACTTTTTTATAGGAAGTGAAAATGATGAGGTTTTATACCGAATAGATGAAGGAGATTGGAAACCAATGGAATATGTTGAAGAGCAAGATCCTTCGTATGAGGTTTTAGTGTATGAATGGGATTTAACCGATAAATTAATGCCAGGAAGAAGGTCGTCTAATCCAATAGATTCTAAACATCTATGGAAGGGTAAAATTCCTACAAAATTAAAAACAGGAACTCACAAAATTGAAGTGAAAGCAACCGATATGTATGGAAATACATATACAGGAACAAGTAGTTACAGATTAGATTTGCCAGCTCAATCAGCAGTGAATGCTAATTAATAGTTAAAACTCCATCACTAAGGAGTTTCATTTGTGTACTTTTTGGAGGCAATCCAAAAAAGTAGTTGATTTTTTTTCCAATAAACCCTGTAGAATTTCTGCAGGGTTTTTTATGGGAGAAGTGAGGTAGTCTACTGTAATTTTCGAAAGGCCATATATTATCTTTTCCCTTCAAATAATAAATTTAATAACGCTAAAATAGCCTACAGTTTACCTTAAGTTAACTCAAAAAGGAAGTGTTTTTCTTTATTTTGAAAACCATGAATAACACCGCTCCACTTTCTGCTAACCAACTTATGGAACGTATAAAAAACGATGATGAAAAAGCATTTCATTTGTTATTTAATCGTTATTGGGAAGTTCTTTTTGTATTGGCAAAGTCTATTTTAAATGATGAAGCTATAGCCAAAGATTTAGTACAAGAAGTTTGGATAAATTTTTGGGAGCGAAGAAAAAAAATAGAGAGTACTAATATTGAAGCCTATTTAAAACAAGCCATTAAGTTTAGCGTTTATAAAGAACTTAGAAATTCAGTTTTGAGTAATGAGCATAAAGAATATCTCCAAGAAATAGCAGCAGAAACTGCTACCGACGATCATCTTATTTATAGTCAGACAAACAATATGCTTACCAATACAATTCATGAATTACCAGATCGTTGTCGTGAAATTTTTCAACTGAGTCGCGAAGAAAATTTGAGTAATCAAGAAATAGCAAATCAGCTTAATATCTCCAAGCGTACTGTAGAGACTCATATTTCTCATGCCTTAAAAAGCTTGAGAATGCGACTTACTTCTTTTCTATTTGGAATAATGTTATAAGTTTAACCTCTTCAAGTCAGCATAAATTTAACTAAATACTATTTTTCTTCAAAAAAATAGTAGTGAATTCGTGGCAAGAAGGGAATCCTTTATTTTATAATAAACTGTCTAACTACTTAGTACTTAATTCCAAATACTATTTTTTAAAAAAAAATGTATTAGTGAATTCGTGGCAAGAAGATTATCTATTATTTTATACTAAAAAGTCTAACTACTTAGTACTTAATTCTAAATACTATTTTTAAAAAAATGTATTAGTGAATTCGTGGCAAAAAGATTACCTATTATTTTATAATAAACTGTCTAGCTACTTAGTACTTAATTCTAAATACTATTTTTAAATACTTTTATAAAAATTATACATACAACAATGTATCTTTGTTAATCAACCTCAAAATATAGAAATGAGGGAAACTACTTATGCCAAAAAAACAAAAATTTATAAAGTCTCGTTTTCTTAGAATTTTACTAAGAATTTTTGTGGGTTTATTATTTTTATTTTTTGTGTTAGTTCTTTTGGTAAGAACCCCTTGGGGGCAGAACTTAATTGTAGGAAAGGCAGTAACGTATTTATCCAATAAAATAAAGACAGAAGTTTCTATAGACAGGCTTTATATAACGTTCTCTGGAAATGTTTCTTTAGACGGACTTTATATTGAAGATGAAAAAGGGGATACATTAATATATTCTAAAAACTTGGAGGTTGCTACTGCTTTATTGCCATTAATTAGAGGCACAGAGGTAGATTTAAAGCATATAGATTGGACTGGTTTACACGCTAATATTAAGCGTGATACTTTGGGAGAATTTAACTTTGATTTTATTGTAAATGCTTTTGCTTCTTCAGACTCTACAACTGTAGACACTACTTCTCAAAGCATTAAGATTACTTTAGGAAATATAGATCTAAAAACTTTAAAAGTAGTTTATGATGATAAATTTTCGGGAATCGATTTAAGAACTACTATTGGGAATCTGTTCTTAGATGTGGATGTTTTTGATCTGGAAACATTGCGTTTTGAAGTGGATAATTTTGAGTTTTCTAATAGTAAAATCAGCTATATACAACACCAAGCTTTTCAGGAAGAAGAAGATACAACATCAACAAGCACATTACCTTATTTGCGTTTTTCAAATATAGCCTTTGAAAATATTCAAGCTGAATATAATTCGGAAGTAGATGCTATGTTGATGAATATTGATTTAGGAAAATTAGCGTTAGAACTTCCTAAAACTGATTTGAGTAATAACGAAATAGAGGTGGATGAATTTAATTTATCAAACACCAAATTTTCATATATAGACTCGAGTATTCCTAAACCTATAGACACACTTTCAATTCAAAAGGAATCCGCTTTTAACTGGCCAGATTGGAAAATAAAAGTGAATAGCATTGTGTTTCAAAATAATGAAATTAATTTCAAGACTCCTTCAAATGCGGTGGTTTCCAGTGGTTTTAATCCAAACGATATCCAGTTAAAACAATTTAATTTTTCTTCGGAAGATATTTTGTATGAACCCGCAAAGGCAGGTTTGAAATTAAATGAATTATCTTTTTTAGAACATAATAAATTTCAGCTTAAAGATTTAAATTTTCAATTAGATCTGGATGATAATTCTTTACAATTAAGCTCCCTACATGCTGTAACAGGAAGGAGCAATTTATCAGGTTCGGCAAAAATAAGGTATGCTTCCATGGATAGCTTTATAAATAGTTTTGAGTCGGCCATAATGGACATTGAGCTCCCAAATTTTAGAGTTAACATTCAAGATGCTTATTATTTTCAGCCAGATTTAGAAGCAAATGCATATTTGGATTCTCTCGCTACAAAAAATCTATATGGAACCCTAAATTTAAGAGGGAGTTTAGACAGTCTTAATCTTCAGAAAAGCAATCTAAATTGGGGAGAAAGCACTTCTATATCCTTATCGGGAAGTGCCAAATCGGTAACTAATCCTGACAGTTTAAAGCTCTATATCCCCAATTTTAAAATGAATACTCGTAAAAGCGATATTGTTAATTTTATTAGTGAAGATTCGTTGGGAATTTCAGTGCCAGACTCACTTGAGCTTGTTGGGAGTTTTCAGGGAGGTTTAAATAATATAAAAGCAAATACAATTCTAAAGTCGTCTGATGGAACTGTAACATTAGATGGAACTTTCAACAACCAACAAAAATTAGTATTTAATGCTAATCTTGATGTAGAAGAATTAGACCTAGGGAAAATTCTTAAAAATGATAAAATAGGAATCTTATCTTTTGCTATAAAAACTTCAGGAAAAGGTAATAATTTAAATACGTTAGATGCTGTTTTAGAATCTAAATTTGATTCTTTAACATATAGCGGTTATGATTTTTCGAAGTTGAAATTCAATGGAAATATAAAAAATGGAGAAGGAGATGTAAATATTGCTTTTAAAGATGATAATTTAGATTTAGACCTTAATACGCATATGATTTTGGATACGTTGAAATCAAAATTCAAAATCTTACTAGATTTAAATGGAGCCGATTTATACAATTTGGGAATTACAAATAATGATGTCCGCATTGGACTTAAACTAAATGCAGATTATACTGGAGATTTATCCAACTTTAAACTAGATGGAGGAATAACAGAAGGGGTGGCAGTTTATAAAAATCAATCATATACTATTGGCGATTTTAAATTTGAAACGGCTATTCAAAACGATAGTACCCTTTTAAAGATTAACAGCGATATTTTAGAAGCCGATTTAAAGGCAAATGCTAAGCCATCTATTTTAATTGAAGCTTTGCAAGAGCAATTTTCTGGGTATTGGAAAGATGTAAACGATACTATAGCTGTAGACACTACTACTCTTAAAAGAAATACTAATACTCTTATGAAAATGAATGTATTAGTAAGGCACACTACTGCATTGAGTAAGGTTTACCTTCCAGGGTTAGAAGAGATGGATTCTATAAATGTAGCGATAGATTTTAATGAATCTCAGAAAAAACTGAATGCAAAAATAAGCGCCCCTTACATAAAATATAATACAAGTGTAGTAGATAGTTTATATTTAGATTTTTATGGAACTCAGGAAGATTTAGATTTTAATTTAGGGTGGAGTGGAATTGAATCTTCTCCTTTTTTAATTGATAAAACCACGCTTAAGGGAACTTTAAAGGCTAAGAAATTATTGCTCGATTTTAATAGCAATACAGCAGGGGAGACTTTAATTCAAGTAAATTCTGAAGTAAACTTTGTTGGAGATACCATTCATTACCATATTAATCCTAATACTTTAGTTGTTAATCGGAAAAATTGGACAATCCCCAACAGTAATGAACTTGTGTATGCTCCAAAATATATAGAGGTTCAAGACTTTACCTTAACAAATAATGGACAGAAAATAGCGATAGTAAAAACAACATCAGCAGACTCAAAACCTATTGTTGGTTTGTCTTTTGATAACTTTAAATTAAATACCATTTTGAGTTTTCTAAACCCTGAAGAGCCTATTGTTAAAGGGGTGGTTAAAGGAGTTTTAAATATTGAAGATCCTTTTAATAATGCTGGGTTACAAGCAGATTTAACAATTGATGAATTTGAAGCCTTAAAAGTGCCATTAGGGAAACTAGCGTTGAATGCTTCTTCAGAAAACTATAAAGATTATGTTTTTGATTTAGGACTTAAAGAAGGGAATATCGATTTAGACCTTACAGGAAATTATATAGCCTCTCAAAATAATTCTAAATTGGATTTAGAATTACTGATTAACGATTTAAAAATGAAAGCTATTGAAGGTTTTGCGCAAGGAGAGATCTCAAATGCTAAAGGAAATATTACAGGGAAAGCCAAGCTTACAGGAACAACTTCTGATCCTATTTACAATGGAAACTTAAATTTTAATGGCGTTGAAATGCTTGTTAATCAGTTAAATTCTATATTTAAAATTGATCAGCAAAACCTTACATTCGATAACAAAGGTTTTCGTCTAGATAATTTTTCTATTAAGGATGAAGATAATAATGACTTTGTTTTAGATGGAAGTATTTTAACAGAAGACTTTATAAATCCAACTTTCGATTTAAGTTTAAAAGCGTCTAACTTTAAGGTATTGAACTCTACCCGAGAAGATAACGATTTGTTTTTCGGAAATGTAAGCTTAAATACAGATATAACTATAAAAGGAAATCTGGAAGTTCCTAAAATTGATGGAAAACTAAAAATTAAAGAAGATTCAAAATTTACAGTAATTGTTCCAGAATCTGAATTGGATTTAAATGAAAGAGAAGGAGTGGTAATTTTTGTCAACAGAAAAAACGAAAATGAGATCCTAACAAGAAAAGAAGCGCATGCATCTCCCACAGAAATTCTAGATAATTTAGATATTAATGCTTTAATTTCGGTAGATAAAAATTCTGTTTTCCGAATTGTAATAAACGAAAGGACAGGAGATAATTTACAAGTTTCTGGTACTGGAGAGTTTAACTTTAAAATGGAACCTAATGGAAGAACAACCCTCTCTGGACAATATGAAGTTAATAATGGACATTATGAGGCGAGTCTTTATAATATTGTAAAACGGAGGTTTGATATTTCTCAAGGAAGTAAAATTACATGGAATGGCGATCCGTTGGATGCTATTTTAGATATTAAAGCTATTTATAATGTTGAAACTTCAGCATCTGCTTTAATGGCTACTCAAATCTCCAATGCTAGTACAACCGATTTAAATACTTACCGACAAAAATACCCGTTCTTAGTATATTTAAATGTGGAAGGAGAGCTGTTAAGTCCAGAGTTATCGTTTAAATTAGACATGCCAGAAGATGAGCAAAGTGCCGCTGGAGGAGATGTTTATAGTTCTGTTCAACAGTTAAATAATCAAGAAGAAGAATTAAATAAACAAGTTTTTTCACTATTAGTAATGAATCGTTTTTTCCCATCATCTGGAAGCGATGGAAGTGCTGGTGGACCAGCCTCTATTGCTAGAGATAATGTAAATGATGTGCTTTCAGATCAATTAAATGCGTTTTCAGATAAAATATTAGGAAATACAGGTGTACAGTTGGATTTTGGTTTAGATAGTTATACCGATTATCAATCGGCTTCCCCGCAAGACCGTACAGAATTAGATATAAATGCAAGCAAAAGTTTGTTTAACGATAGATTGGTGGTGCAGGTTGGAAGTGAAGTAGATATCCAAGGGAGTAATCAAAATTCTGATGGAAATGCGCCTGTTATAGGAAATGTAGGATTGGAATATTTAATTACCGAAGATGGAAGATATCGTCTACGAGGTTATCGAAAAAATAAATTTGAAAGTGTTATTGATGGAGAGCTTATAGTTACTGGAATTTCAATTATTTTTAATAAGGAGTTTAATAAGTTTAAAGAACTTTGGGAAAGAAAGGTAAGAGAAGAAGTAGCTAAAGAGAATGCATTGAAAAAGGAAGAAGCAAAAGAAAGTAAAGAAGAAAAGGAAAAAGAGTTAAAAGAAGACTAATTGAAGAGTAAAATAAAAACATATAAAAAAATAGTATTCTTTCTAATAGCACTAGGTTTAACAGCCTGTAGTGTTAAAAAATATATTCCGGAAAATGAAGTGTTATATACTGGAGGAGCTATAGATGTAGAGGCAGAAGAAAAAATTAAGGATTTAGGAGAAATTAAAGATGAATTAGATGGTTTGTTACGACCAGTACCTAATTCTAAATTTTTGGGAGTTCGTTGGGGATTACTTACACATTATAAATCTCAAAAAGAGAATCCAGGATTTATCAATAGATTTTTGAATAAAAAAATAGGAGAAGAGCCAATATATTTATCAGATGTAGATGTTACTCGTACCGAAGAGCTTATAAATAATCGATTAGAAAATAGAGGTTTCTTTAAAAATGCAATTGCTTCTTCAGTAGAAAAAAAGAAAAAAACTGGGTCAACACACTATGAAGTTAGTTTAGCAGAACCTTATAAACTGGCTAATTATGAATTGGATAAAGATAGTTTATCAATATATGATTCTATTCAGCAATCAATCTCACAAACAGTTTTAACAGATAAAACCCGTTTTGATTTAGCTAAATTTAAAGAAGAAAGAGAAAGAATAGATGATTATTTAAAGGCAAGAGGATATTATAATTTTAATGAAGATTTTTTAATTTTTGAAGCGGATACAAATCAATATAAAGAAAAAAAGTTTGATTTATTTTTACGTTTAAAAACAGAAACTCCAGCAAAATCTAAGATACCATATAAGTTAAATTCAGTATCGGTTTATTCCGATTATTCCGTTGAAAATGATAGTGTTCCGAAAGATACTATCCATTACAAAGGGATAAATTATATCCAAAGTACAGATTATTTTAAAGTAGAACGGTTAGCTCCATTTGTATTATTTGAAAAGGGACAATATTACAATCCTCAGCGCTCTAAGTTTACCAGCAATCGTTTGGCAAAAATAGGGTCTTATAAATACACAACCATCCGTTATGATAAAGTTAAAGAATTCCAAGAAGGAGATTCTATTGGACTTTTGGATGCAAAAATATATTTATCGCCTTTAAATAAACATTCTGTACGAGCAGAAATTCAAGCAAATTCAAAGTCTAATAATTATGTAGGACCAGCCTTAGCCCTTGCGTATACAAATAGAAATTTTTTTAGAGGAGGTGAAATATTTAATGTCTCTGCAAGAGTAGGTTATGAAAAGCAAATTGCAGGAGGGAGTGATGATACAGGACTTTCTAGTACGCAATTAGGATTTCAAACAAACCTTATTTTTCCTAGAATAATCTTTCCATTTAAATTTGATTTGGGATATGGGTATGAGGTGCCAAAGACTAAAATTACTGCAGGAATCGAATATTTAGATCGAGAAGACCTTTATACATCTACTACTTTATTAGCGTCTTATGGGTATACTTGGAATGCTAATAAATATGTGTATCACGAATTAGCGCCTCTAAGTTTTAACTACAGTAGCTTGTCTAATACTTCTCAAGAATTTGAAGATTTATTGGCCGAGAATCAATTTCTAGCCAATAGTTTTGAACAGAAATTTATAGCTGGACTTACATATAGTTTTATATATAATGAAACTTCGGATATGGAAAAGCGACATCCAATTTATTTTGCCACCAATTTTGAAATTGCGGGTAATATTTTAGATTTAATTAGTGGAGAACCCAATGAGGATGGAGTAAAAAAAGTATTGGGACTTGAGTATGCGCAATTTGCAAAATTAGATGTAGATTTTAGATATCGATATAGAATTGACCGAGAACAAGCATTGGTGGCACGCCTTTTTGGAGGAATAGGGTATGCTTACGGAAACTCTACCACGATGCCTTATTCAAAACAATATTATGCTGGAGGACCATTTAGTGTACGAGCTTTTAGAATTAGGTCTTTAGGACCTGGAACGTATCGATTATCTGATGATGAGAATAGTTCGTATTTAGACCAAACAGGAGACATTCGGTTGGAAGCAAATCTGGAATACCGTTTTCCTATTGTTTCCTTTCTAAAAGGAGCCTTATTTGCCGATGCAGGAAATGTATGGTTGCTTAAAGACAACCCAGCTATTGAAGGTGATGAAATTTCATCAGGATTTATGAAAGAATTAGGGGTTGGTGTTGGCGCTGGTGTCCGAATAGATATCCAAAGTTTTGTAATCCGTTTTGATCTTGCAGCTCCAATCCATAAACCATATGAAAAGCGCTATAATTTTGATTTAAAAGAACCTATTTTAAACTTTGCTTTTGGATATCCTTTTTAAGGGATTTGGAGGTAAAACAAAATCAAAACAATTGTAATTAAGGCAGGAATAGTCTGTACAAAAAGGATTTTTTTACTTGCAGTGAATGCTCCATAGATTCCCGCAACAGCAATGCAAGAAAGAAAAAATAAGGCAATATTACTTTTCCATACCACATCATTAATAAAAAAAAGTCCAAAGTAAACCAACGGACAAAAAGCCATTATATAAGCCTTGATTACCAGCCATTGTCTTTGTTTTTGGAAATAAATCTGAAGGGAATGTTTTAAAATTTTTCTTCCCTTTAGTTTCCCAAGCAAACATTTCAAACCACATAATATAGCAATGAAGAAGGGCAATAATAGCTATGAGGATTTGTATAGCAACTTCCATAAAGATGTATTTTAGGTTAAATTATTGACAGGTTGATTTTAAAATAGTTTTTCCATTTTCTTCGACCATTTCATAGCCATTATCTAACATTGGTTGAAAACTTTTCCGTCCTGTAAAATGCCAGAGCATATGTCCGTAGGTACATTTACTAATTCGGTTATTATCTAACTCGTTTTTCATTAAAGTTATTAATTCATTCCAATATTCTTTAGGAGCATGAATTAAAAGTATGTATGGATTAAACTCTGGATCATTAAATTCTTCCTCATAGTACATTTTAATTCTTTTAGTTGATGGAAACCCATATTTCTCGGTAATTTCAATCATCCTTTCTGTATGCTCAATATCTTTTGGTAAAATATATTTTTGCCAGATGAATTTCACTGTACTATCAGATTTAAATTTTCTTTTCTCTATTTCAATTACATTTAAGCTATCTGGGAGGCTTTCTATTCTGTCAGTGTCCGACTTATCAAAAGTTTGATATAAAGTATACTCACGAAGCATTTGGTCATAACCATACATGAACTCCATTTCTTCTACTAAAGTCACGATATCTTCCTTAAAGATAGAATCTTTAATAGATTGAGCGTGAGTGGTATTAAGGATAAAGAAGGAAATTAGTAAAAAGGTATATTTCATTTGAGATATATTCTAAAGGGATGGTTTGTAAGTTTAAATATACAGAATTAATTGTATACAAAACTCCGAGCTATTATTGTTACTCAGTATTTTATGAGTAATATAAATTTTAACTAGACCTTAAAAATTTGATGTTTAATAGCGTAGACCACCAAACCTATTCTGTTTTTCACATCTAATTTTTCAAATAACGTATCTCTATATCCATCAATAGTTTTCGGACTTAAAAACATTTTTTCTGCTATTTCTTTATAGGTCAGTTCTGTGCAGACATGTTTAATAAATTCAATTTCTCGTTCTTTTAGTACTGGGAGTTTCTTATTTTCTTCATTTAAAGAACTTATTAAAATATCTGTTACACTTTTGGTGTGGTAAAAACCAGCTTTTACAACTTCTTCCAATGCGTATTCTAATGTTTGTTTTTCTACATCTTTTAACAGATATCCTTTAGCGCCAGCTTTTAGCATCTTTATAATTGTCTCGTCGTTTTCATCAACAGATAACGCTATAACCTTAATGTCTGGAAAATTATCTTTTAAATATTGCGTGGTTTCTATTCCGTCCATAATAGGCATGTTTACATCCATCAAAATTATATTTGGAACATTTTTAGGAGTTTTTAGCTTTGTTACTAATTCTTTTCCGTTTCTACATAAATATAGCACATTAAAATTCTCAAAAGAATTAACAAGTTCTTTCATTGCTTGAGAAATAAGCACGTAATCTTCAACAATAACAACTTTATGAGTAATCATTTTTAGGGGTTTCTATAAAGAATAGATAATTGTGTTCCTTTATTTTCTTCGGAGTCTATTAATACTTCAGCATTAATTAATTGAGCTCTTTTAACGATGTTTTTTAATCCCATTCCGTCAAATCGCTCTCTGTCTTTAGGAATTCCTTTTCCATTATCTTTAGCAAAGAGGCGTAATGTGTTTCCTTCAAATTTTAAGCTTATATTTAGTTCGGTAGCTTTAGCATGTTTAATTGTGTTAGATAAAAATTCTTGTATAATTCTAAATAAAATTATTTGTGCATCATTGTTTACATTAAATTCTTTTCCTTCTACAGTTAGGGTAGCTCTAAGGTATTGAAGTTTGTTTAGTCTTTCTAATTCTTGTTTAATTGCAGCAATCAATGTAATACTATTTAAAACATCTGGATTTATAGATTTAGATAGTGCTCTCAATTCTTTAAGTCCTTTGTTTAATACTTCCATGATATCTTCTTTATTAGTATCTGTTTGAAGCTGTATTTTTGCTAATGTTATAAGCTGTCCTATATTGTCATGCAATTCCCAACTTATATTTCTAAAAGTTTCTTCTCTTATCTCTATTTGTGTTTTAGCTATTTCTTGTTTAAAACGTTTTGCAGATTCTTTTTTATCAAGTAAAAGAACATTCTTTCTTTTTTGAAAGACAACAAAAAGGACTATCAAAATAATACTTAAAAAAAATAGTATAAAAACTGCTATTAATATTGCTTGTTCTTCTCGCTGCATATAAAACCAATAATAAAACAAACATTCATAATAATACTTAAGATATATTCTACAATGTAGATGCTCTTATAGTAAGAGATTTCTTCCCAATAATTTTTTATAATTCTAGTTGGAATTCTACCTACAAAATACAATAATAGTCCGACACTTATCCAAAACAACAGATTTTTAGTTACATACAGTACTCTATCACTTCGTAATATTTCTATAAAAAGAAAAAGAATGCTAATAATTACAAATAGGGCGCCCATTATAAATGGCACAGTTTGGATTTGGGTGAAATAATTTTGAAATAAAAGATTTCCAAAAAAGAAAGCTAAATACAAATAGAAAAACCAAGAAATTAATTTTTTATACCTATTACTTTCTACATAATTTTTATAAAGAAATAACAAAAAACAAAAATTAATTAAATGGTATATATTGTAAATAATATAATTAGCACCAAAAAATTGATAATAATACTTTCCAAGAAATTCAATAATTACAATAAACCATAACAACACTAAAAAATACTTTAAAAAGGTATGTTTATACTTAAATAACCCGTTGTGCATTTAGAAAAAGTTGTGCAAACTGCTAAAATGCAGTAAATTGTAGTAACCACACTATAATTTATATGCACAACTTTCAAGCAAATTACGACAAAATCCTCAAGGTTTTAAAAGAATTGGATTGTAAAATGGATTATTTACATCAAATCCGTAAACCTAAATTAAGAGATAAAGAGCTTATAGCTATTGATTTAACATCAGAATATATGAGTGTTGATAGTGAATGCCAGCTTTTTCGAATGTTACCTGCTGGTCTATCCAGCAAAATAGAGCGCAGTGTCTACAATAGAAGAAAGCGTAAGTTGTTTTCTTTTAGAGAATCACTTCGCAAGGCATTAGTGAGAAAGTTGAATAAATCTGAGCATTGTTATATTGTTGACAGTATGCCGTTAGAGGTCTGTAAATTATCAAGAAGCGCTAGAAGTAAGATATGTAAAGAACAAAACTACAGTCTGCCCGAAAAAGGATATTGTGCAAGTCAATCAAGCCATTATTATGGATATAAATTACATGCTGTCTGTTCTGCTCAGGGTGTTATCGAAAGTATGGATATTAGTCCAGCCTCTGTGCACGATATTAATTATTTAAAGGATATAAAGCATCAATTAAGTGATTGCATATTACTTGGTGATAAAGGGTATTTGTCGGCTGAATATCAATTGAATTTATTTGAATATCATAATATTAGACTTGAAACCCCTATGAGAACAAACCAGCATAACTATAGGGAGCAGCCGTACGTTTTTAAGAAATCCAGAAAGCGTATTGAAACATTGTTTTCTCAACTTTGCGACCAATTTATGATTCGAAGGAATTATGCTAAATCTTTTGAGGGATTCAAAAACAGAATATTATCTAAGATTACGGCTATGACGGTCATTCAATATATAAACATATTTGAATTCAACAGAAATATCAATAACCTAAAAATCAATATTGCCTAAATGCACAACGGGTTTAAATAGATATATTGAACCTATAATTGCTGTAATAAGTTCAATATATTTAATGAGATATTTTATATCTAAAAATGATATTTCTACAAACATAATTTATTATTGTTCTTTTTTTGGAGGTGGCGCCATTTCTCCTTCGTTTAGAATAACGCTTGTTAATTGTAGTACTGGATTGTAATTAAGTGCAGGAAGGCTAAACGCTGCCTGTTGCTTATTGGTAGTACTTTTCATGAAATTTTTAATTCGATCTTTTTTACCAACGTTCAACAATAGTTCTTCAATAATGGAGTACTCTCCTTTAATAGGGTTGTTACCTTCATCTGGAAGAATTGCAAATGGTAAGTGATTTAAGTTTTCGTATTTAGAGTTAACACCTTTGTTACTAACTGTTGGTACCATGAAAACTGTTTGCTGATTTACATATTTTTTAGAATTATTTCTAGAATATCTCCCAAAATAAATGCGAATTCCAGATATGTCTTGCTTTGGGTTTTCTTTTTGTATGGCATCTATGTACTTTATATAATCTCTCATTTCGTCTATAGAAAACCACGCAAATTGGGTGTCTTCAAAGGTATTGTCTTGATATAAATCTCTTAGAGAAGGGTTTATAACCTTATCTTTAATTTTTAAGTCCTCTTGATACATTTCAATAGCAGTTTCTATATTAATTATCTGCTGCGGTGTTTTTACAGTCTCGTCTTGTTTTTTATTAGGTTCAATACAAGACATAAATGCTGAAAGCAATGTTAAAATACCGATTTTAAGAGTTGTGATTTTTTTCATAATATATTAGAATTGATTTACTACAAAATTAAGGTTTTTATGTATCACTTAAACAGATTATAGTTTTTGAAGAATTAAAAATTAAAATTAACCAACTGTATTTCAATTGTTTATATATTTTATCTTCCAGCAGATTAGGTGTTTTTCCTTTTAACCATAGAGGGAAAAACATGATGATTATTCTTCTTTTTCTTTCAAAATTTTCAGGAACAAGTGTTTTTATTTTCCGTTTTTATCCTAGGGATTCTTTTTTGATATGTAATCACTTTTGTAAGGTACTTTAAGTGAAAGTGCAGAAGTGAAAACCGAAAAACTTAAATAGAGTAGGTAAAATTACAATCTGATTAAAATGAATTTGTATCAAGAAATTTATCATGGAGAATCTTTCTATGAAGAAGATTTTTACAATGCTGCACGTTATGCATTTCATCAGGAATTATCTGAAGCCACTCCTGAAGAAATAGATAATTACCTTATTGAGCGTGTTAGCGGAATGACTGCAGAAGAGGCAGAAGGTTTTTGGAGTAGTTTAGGAAATATTGCTAAAAAAGTAGGCTCTGGAGCTTTAAAAGTAGCTTCTGTAGCAGCTCCAATAGTAGGAACAGTTGTGGGAGGGCCTGCTGGTGCAGCTATTGGCGGGTTAGCAGGAAATCTAGCTGGAGCGGGAGCAAAGGCTTTGGATAGGGTGCCAGATTTTAAATCTAGATCTAGAAGTACTAGAAGAAGACGTAGACCTAGTAGACAAAGAAATAAAAGAACCAATACCAATCCAGAATTACGCCAAGCATGGAATCAAACTAAGCAATATGCTGTTGGAGCAGGTCGGGCAGCACTTCAAGGAGCAGCAAGGTATGCTACAAATAATCCAGTGACTCCTACAAATACCCCCACGGGACCTTTACTTGGTAGGACTTCTTCGGCTGCGTTATCTAGTATTATGAACAATCCACAGTTTCAAGCACTTTTATTTGGTAGAGCTAATGGACAAGGGGAGTATCTACCAGAAGAAATTTCAGAAAATGATTTGGACTTTTTGGATATGGTTGAAGTAGTTAACTATCTGACAGAGGATATTATTGCTGAATATTACGAAGACGATTTACTTGATGACGATACCTATTTTATAGATGAACAGGGGGAGTTAGTTGTAAATTATCCTGAAGATAGAATGGAAAGAGTAGAAAGCTATATAGAAGCAATGGCTTAAAAAAATCGAAAAGATGAATCCTATACTAGAGTATATAAAAACACAAAAACCTGAATTAGCAGAGTTTATAACAGTTATAGATACCCTGCAAACTAAAGATCAAGAGGAAGCTACTGTTTTAGAAGATATGCAAGATGAAGATGCTGTGGAGTTGTTTGATGAAGAGTCAAAAGTAAAACCAGAAGCTATTCAAATGAAAAAGCTGAAATCAGAAATTTTAAAACTGAGACAGCTTGTTAAAGTCTTAAAACAAGAAGTTTATAACGAATCTCAGTTAAATCACGATTTGGCTCTAGCCATAGGCGCTTGTAAATATTGCTTTGGTTGTGATGATGATTGTAATAATTGCCATGGCGAAGGAGCACCAGGTTTTTTTGTGCCAGATTATATTCATTATAAGGAACTCATTTTACCAGCCATAAAAAAATTCAATTTACACTTTAATGCAAAGACCAATTATTAACTTTTTAAATTTAAAATTATGTATTACACAGAAGATTTGTACGATGACAGTTTATTAATCGAAGATTTATTAGACGATGGAGTTTTTGACGAAGATTATTACGACGAAGACTTATTGGACGACGACCTCCTAGACGATGGTTATGGAGAAGATTTTTCAGAACGAAGACGTAAGCGAAGACGCTTTAAAAGAGTGTCTCCTCGTATTAATAGCAGCGTAAAAAAACGTTCTAATTTTGGGAGATCTATTGCAGGAGGCTCTAAAAATTATGTTACTAAAGCCGATTTAAAAGTAGCTTTAAACACAATCTCAAAAGATGTTAATGGACTTAAAAGCACAGTAATTTCTAATGGTAAGACTTTAAAGGCTGTAGATGGTAAGTATTCTTCTATTGTAAAAGACATTGCTAGAAAAGATGCAAATCAGACTAAAGTTTTAAAGAATATGCAAATGATGAATATGTTAGGTTCGTTCCTTAATAAACCAAAATTTGCTGAAGAAAACTTAAGCTTGAAGCTAGTTAAAGATAACTCTGGGAATGCTACCGATGTTACAATTGTAGAAAAAGAAAATGACAAAACGGTAACTTTTGACCAAACCATGAGCTTACTATTACCACTCTTAGCAACGCAAGGAGATTCTGGATCTAGTAAATCTAATGATATGATGATTCCTTTAATGTTGATGTTAACTCAAAATGGTAACTCATCAGATAATAGTATGCTACTACCGATGATGCTTTTAATGAAATAATTGTTTCTAACCTAAAAGGCTAGAGATATTAGCTTTAGCCTTTTTTTATAAAATTAATGATAATGAAAACACAAGAGAAAGTACAGAAAACTAGTACACCAAATAATATATCTACTATTGATAATCTAATAAAAATCCTTGAAGCAAAGGAAAAATCAATACAGAAAGAAGATTCCGCAGAAATAGATGATATTATTACAATATTAGAGAAAAGAGAGTATAAGGAGCTAAATAGTAACACTAGCAACATTGAATTCACAGATTTATTAAAGAAAGAATTCGAATTGGTAAGAAATGAAGTTATTAAAAGTGATAAAAATACTGAAGAAAAATTAGAACATATAAGTAAGAAACAAGAAGAGGTTTTAAGTCAAATTAACACGATTAAAAGGATAGAACCATCCAATGAGTTAAATGAAATATTTACTAAATATAAGTTTGATTTTAACAGTGTTGTAGCTTATAAGAATGAAAAGGAGATAGATTTAATAATTCAAAATATACAGAGTGATGATTTTAAGAAAAATGTAAAGCTCATAACAAAGTGTAATGACGAAAAGTTAAAAAGTAATTACAACCAATACAAAAGTATTGCTACAGAACCTTTTTTAGAAAACATCAAAAAACTTAAAGTAGAAACATATACCGATAATGTTTTTATTGGTCAGGTTATTAATGAGTTATATTCGTTAACATCAGCTATAAAAAGGATGTCTGAAAAACACGAATCACAATCAGCAAAAGCATAATGATGTAGTATGGATCCGAATTTAAAACTTATCGTAAAAGGAGATCCGCGTGAGGAACTTCAATTATTGTTGAGGCTAAAGCATCCAGATATTTATCCTAAACATTGTATAGTTATATCTCAATTTCACGATATTATTAGCTGTCGAATTTTGAGAAAAAATTTACTATCTATTTATGATGATCCTGCCACGAGAAGTGTAAAAGCTCCTCAGGTAATTCCAGCGCAGTTTTATGAAAATTCGGTAGATTCAACATCAATTATAAAAAGAAAAAAAAGTAACTACTCAGTTTCTCAAAAAAGTAAAGTAGTTTTTGGAATCATCGATTTTGGTTTTGATTTTACACATTCCGACTTTTTAAATCACAGTAATAAAACAAGGTTTGAAAAAATATGGGTACAGCCCTCAAAACAAAAAAATGATTCTAAATATGGGTATGGAAGAATTTATACAGAAGAAGAGATTAATGTGGCTCTTTATACCACAGCGCCTTTTAAAACATTAGGCTATCATCCTGGAAAAAATGATTTTATGGGGAGAGGAATGCATGGCACTCATGTGTTAGGCATAGCTGCATCTTCTGGAAATATAGGAGAAAAAAGTTTGGCAGGCAATAGTCCTATTATTGCGGTAGATATGGGTTCTAGCTATGTAAATGGTTCCGATTTATCGCTTGGAGATTCTGTAAAATTAATAGAAGGAATCGATTTTATATTGCAACAAGCAGGGCAACGTCCTTGTGTTATTAATTTGAGTTTAGGCGGACATTGTAGTGATCATACAGGGAATACTTTAGTAGAAATTGCTTTAAATAATGTTTTAAAAAAGCGTGGAGGCACGGCAATCATACAAAGTACTGGTAATTACTTTATGGCAAATTGCCATCATGCAGGGATAATAGAGCAAGATGGAATTAAAGAAATAGAGTGGTTGTTTAATACCATAGATAAATCGCCAAATGAAATAGAAATTTGGTATGAAAACCAAGACAGAATAGGAGTAGAAATTCTTGATACAGATGGGGAGGTTTTAGGTACATCAGAACCTTTTAAAGATAGTATAGTAAATTATGATGGGGTACAAAATGGAATCATTTTTCATAGATATAAGGAGCCTAATTCAACCAAAAACCATATTAATATTATTCTATCCAAAAGACCAGATTCTAGAGTTTTAATAGTACGTCTTAAGGGTATTGAAATAACAAATGGAGAGTACCATGCCTATATTGAGAGAGACGATATTGGGCAATCAAGATTTGCAACTCAAGATGTAAATACAAATTTTACTGTTGGCTCTATTTGTAACGCTCCTTTAACAATTGCTGTTGGAGCATACAATCAAGAAGATTTGTTAAAAGCACCTATGTCGTTTAGTAGTGCAGGACCAACCATTGATAGGCGAAAAAAACCTGAAGTTTTAGCCCCAGGAAATAAGATTATGGCTGCAAAATCTGCTAGTAAGTTTGAAAGGAAATCTAAAAATCAGTTAACAGCTAAAAGTGGTTCAAGTATGGCTTCTCCTTACATCGCTTCTTTAGCGGTGAAAATATTAGAAGAGTTTCCTAAAATGAATATATACGAATTGCGTCATCTCTTATTTAGCAGTTGCGAGCCTTTAAAATCTATGAACGAGTCTACTATTAACAAATCTGGATATGGAGTAATTAATGCACAAAAATTAAATGAGTTAATAACCCAAAAAAAGATACAATATGAGAACCGCAACACAACATATATGTCATAACCGTTTTCAAGAAGCTTTCCCAGAATTAAATACTTCAAATGAAGTTAGAGAAATACAGCAATTCTTGATTAATAAGGGGTATAATTTAGGACACTGGGGCGCCGATGGAGATTTGGGGAGAATGACCAAGCAAGCTATTTATAATTATATAACAGCTCAATCTAATGGAGAGAATAGCATTCCAACAAATCCAACCATGCCTGCAAATAATACATTAATTGAAGAGTTTAAAGCTATTTTTAGACGTAAAAATTATATTTTCCTAAATGAAAATCTTCAACTAAATATTATTGGAATTAGAAATTTAGACGCTAATGCTGATTTTTTTGATGATGAATTGGTAGTTATTTGGAAGGAGAACAACATCAATAATGTAAAAAGATACCCAGTTACTACCGATCCTGGAAAAGGATATCTTCAAAATGTTATGATTAACCCAAAAGGGACAGCTATTTTGAAAGCTGGTCAATATAGAAATGCGTATAAACTTGGTTTACACAGAGGTCAATATTTGGCGTTAGTACAACGTAATGGTCCCGTTACTGTTTATCGAGATAATAACAAAAATGGGAGTCTTGATTTTATGACAGGTAGTACCGATACAGGTTTTTTTGGAATAAATATTCATAAAGCGGGTGCAAATTCAACCAATGTAAATAAGTGGTCTGCTGGTTGCCAGGTTTTTAAGCGTGAAGTGGACTTTAATGAATTTATTAATTTATGTAAAAAGTCGGAATCAACACTTGGAGCAGGAACTAAATTTACATACACATTATTAGAAAAAAGAGGGGTAGCTATTTTATAAAAACATGAAAGATGAGAACAACACATACATATCAAAACATTGATGAAATTTTTTTAGCAGAACTTAATACTTCTAATCAAGTAAGGGAAGTGCAAGAATTTTTACACACTAAAGGGTTTGATCTAGGGGGTTATGGTGTAGATGGCAAACTAGGTAGAAAAACAAAATCGGCTTTGTACAACTATTTTAAAACGCAAATAGGTGGCGCACCAATTCCTACTCCAGTAACGCCTCCTGTAACCCCACCTTCGGGGACATCAAAATTAGATAGATTTATTACAGCCCATGGCACTAAAACTTTTAGAAATAGTGCAGAAATCAATGCTTTTTTTTCGCAGTTGACTGGAAAGGATTTTTGTTCTTGGTTTAAAGATGAAATAGGTAATAAAGGATATTGGGGCAGTATAACTTTTGAAGGGAGAAGCAGACATGGTAGGAGTATTCCTCGTGGTAATTTTTCAACACATCAACAAAATTTTAATCGCGTATGGAATAATATTCCTCTTGTTTTTTTCGGGATAGCAGGAAATCAATCGATTAATATATTTCAATTCTTCGCTTTAGTTAGTATTATTATAAATGAAACAGGAGGGAAGTTTGTTCCTATTAGTGAAATTGGAAATCTAGCTTATATGTTTGGTACAAATTCTGGTAGGAAACGGTCGTACAACACGGCTTCTGGGAATAAAAGTGCTTACGAACTATTTAGAGATCCCACTTTTCTATGCGCACATCAGCAAAAACCTTATTATACACAAATTGCAAATACAACTAATAGTGTGTGGAGAGGAGAGATTTATCCTTCTACATTTCCTAATAATCCAGTAAATGCAGGAATTATATCGGAGGCCGATTTTTACAAATTTAGAGGTAGAGGTTTGATACAAACAACTTTTAGAAGTACTTATTCTAGACTTTTAGGATTTATAAAAAGCTATAACGGAAATAATTTTACCTTAAATACGTATAAAACAAGATGGCAAAGTTTAAGCACCGAGGCTATTTTAAGTGGTAGTAGTAATGCTGATTGGGATAATTTATTTATGAATACAAATTTAGAATTTCCCTGTTATGCCATATATAATTTTCAAAATAGAAGGAACAATTTTTTATCAATTCCAGCTAATAAAGCAAAATTACTTCAAACCTCGACTTCAAGAAGTGGTAGCGGTTCTTTATTTTATGTAGGATACCGTGTAGGAGGGAGCGCTAGATATGGAAGACTTTTAAAATTAAGAGTTATTCAAATGATAGAAAAGTTAGTTAGTTAATTAGTGAATAAGAGATTATTCTATGCTTAAATCTATAAAATATAATTGCGTTTTTAACAGTAGGAACGTAGCAGAAATTGTATAAAAAAGAGGCTGTCTAAAAAGTAATTCATAGTTGTCGAACTGAGCTCAGGATGACATTTAGAGTTTAGATACTTTCTAGACAGCCTCTTTTTAGTAGTATACACTAATATTTTTAGTTAAAACCAAATGTTTTAAGTCCGTCGTGACTTATTTTAATTGCTTCAAGTGGTGTGTGGTGAAAAGTTTGATCTTGTTCTACCATATAATATTTCATACCTGAAAGCTCTCTTTTCTCCCAAATTTTACTAAAATCTATAGTTCCTTCTCCAACAGGCGCAAACTTTCCATCTTTACTCATGTCTTTTACATGCCATAATTTAAAACGCCCAGGATATTTTTCAAAATATTCAATAGGGCTAGCACCTGCTTTTGTTACCCAGAAAAGATCCATTTGGAAATTTACATATTTAGTATCTGTATTTTCCAAGAAATATTCAATTGGAACAATTCCGTTTTCATTTTCTTTAAATTCAAAATCGTGGTTATGGTAAAGTAATTGCAATCCAGCATCACTACATTTTTTTCCTACAGTATTTAAGAAATTAATCATAAAGTCCAGATCAGGATCCATTCCCATTGTTTGAGTTTCAGGATAATATTTAAAATGCCCCATAGGAGGAACTGGAATTACAAAATAGGTAAATCCAGCAGCTTTTACAGCAGCAATTTCTTCATCTATATTATCAAGCGTAGCGCTTCCTTGGTGCGTACTTATTCCTTTTAGACCTTTTTCATCTAAAAGCTTTTTAAAATCTTCTGGAGCCATATTATAGAACTTTCCATTACTATATCCTGCGGCTTCAATGTTTACATATCCAGCTTTAGCTACCGAGTCTAAGGTAGCTTCTGTATTTGCTCCCATATCATCTCTAACGGTATAGAGCGCCAAACCTCCAAATTTATCTTTAGAAGTTCCTTGGCAAGATGTTAAAAAAATAATTGATGCAATTGCAAGTACTTTTACAGTACTTTTTAAATACTTAAATTTCATGTTGTTACGTAAATAGTTAGTAATTAGTAGACTCATTTTAATGAGTTCTATTCTTTCAAAAGTATAAAATAACTTTATAAGTAGTTTTTTTATAGCGGATAAATTATTAATTGTTTATTATTGAGATACTTTTTTTGTAAATAGTTCAATTTCTCATTTTTTCTGCATAAGGTTAAAATTGAAGCGTTGATTAAATTTTTTGTTTATGAATACTACTGAAGATAAATTAAGAGAACGCATAAAAGAATTAACTTGTTTATACGAGGTTACATCTATTATAGTTAATTGTGATTATAGTCAGCTTGAACTCTCATTGCAAGCAATTGCGCATTGTTTAAAGGGTGCTGTGCAATACGAAACCGAGAGTTATGTAAAAATTACAACTAATAATTATGTTTTAGAAGACGGGAGTTTTAAGGAAAGTCTCTGTTGTATAAAGTCGAATATAAAAGTATTTAATGAAGTAAGTGGCACTATTTTAATAGGTTATCCGTCTGATAAATTCTCGGAAGATGATTTTTTAGATGAAGAAAAAAAATTGCTTGAAAATGTATGTTTAGAAATAGGGAATCTAATTGAAAGAAAGCAAATTAGAGATAATGAAGCGTACATAAAAAAGCAGATGGAACGCACCGATCGTTTAAATATTTTAGGAGAAATAACTGCTGGAATTGCCCATGAACTCAATACTCCGCTTACCAATATTTTAGGATTTACCGAACTTTTGGAAGATGAAATTAAAGATAAAAAGCAGCTTAGCGATTTAGGTAGGATTAAAGAAAGCGCTATCTTTTCTAGAGAAATAGTAAAGAAACTTATGTTTTTTGCTTGTGAAGTTCCTCAACAAATGCAAAAAGTTACTTTAAAACCTATTGTAGATAATGTCCTTAATTTATTAAAGCCTTCTTTTAAGAATAAAAATATCCAAAGTATTTTTGATATAGAATCTCCAGATCTTCAAATTAGAGCCGATGAGATACAGATTACGCAAGTATTATTTAATATTATAATGAATGCTATTTATGCTTCTCCAGAGCACAGTAAAGTGGAAATTAGTATTAAAAAGCTAAAAGGAAATATTCAGGTTAAAATTATAGATGAAGGATCTGGAATAGCATCTACTATTGAAGACAAAGTTTATGAACCTTTTTTTACTACAAAACCCACAGGAGACGGTTCGGGTTTAGGGTTAAGTGTGGTTCATGGAATTATCTCAAGTCATAAAGGAACTATAAAACATTCTAAAAACTCTCCAAAAGGAACTATTTTTACTATTAATTTCCCTGAAAATTAAAAAATGGCATATAAAAAAGAAAATATATTAATAGTAGACGATGATATTCATATTTTAGAGTTACTACAACGGCAGTTAGAGGCTTTAAATTATTATACATTTAAGGCAGTTTCTGTAAAAGAAGCGGTAACTATTTTAAAAGGAAATACTATTGATTTACTGGTTACAGACTTACAAATGCCAGAGGTAGATGGGTTTCAGTTAATTCAATATGTTTCTGAGCATTATTCTAAAATGCCAGTTTTAGTTGTTTCTGGTTATATTTCTGCTAAAGGCGCTTTAGAAATGGGGAAATCTGGGGTGGTAGATTATTTAGTGAAGCCTTTTACTAAGGAAGAATTAAAAAATGCAATAGATAAATCGTTGGTCAATAACACTTCAAAGAAAGAAGTAAAGGTCTCTAAATCGGTTTCAAAATTTGATGAATTAATAGGAGAATCGGAGGCTTTTAATGTTGTAAAAGATATTATTGAACGCGTAAAAGACATTAAAGCAACGGTACTTATTCAAGGAGAAAGTGGTACAGGAAAAGAGCTTATTGCAAGAGCAATTCATTATAATGGAAAATATGCAAGAGCACCATTTATTGCAGTAAACTGTGGCGCAATACCAGAAAATCTCTTAGAAGCAGAACTTTTTGGATATGAAAAGGGAGCGTTTACGGGGGCAAATGAATCTAGAAACGGATTTTTCCAAGCTGCAAATGGAGGCACTATTTTTTTAGATGAAATAGGAAATGCTTCTGCAAAAGTTCAAAATATCCTCTTGAGGGTCTTACAAGAAAAGGAAATTATAAAAGTAGGCGCTCAAAAAGCACAACCTATAGATATAAGAGTGGTTGCAGCTACCAATAGTAATTTATTGGAATTGGTGACTCAAGATAAATTTAGGCAAGATTTGTTTTATAGATTGGCAGTAGTAGAAATAAAAGCTCCACCCTTACGAAACCGAAAAACAGATATTCCCTTATTGGTGGATAAGTTTGTAATGAAATATGGACTGGAGTATAAAGATAGATTCCTAAAAGTAAGTCCAGAAGCATTAGATTTACTTCTTAGATATTCATGGCCTGGTAATATTAGAGAATTAGAAAACTGTATCCAAAGGGCGGTAATTATGAGTGATAAAAGTATAGAATTGTCTCATATTCCAGATGCTTTAAAATACCAAATAGATTTCCCAGAAGAAGCATTAGTTTCTTTGGCAGAAATGGAAAAAAAGTATATTAAAAAAGTACTTGATACGGTTGGAAATAATAAAACAAAAGCTGCCGAAATTTTAGGAATCGACAGAAAAACACTACGCAATAAAATGAGTGATTAAACAGGGTTTACCGTGTGTATTAAACCCTGAAAAGGATTTAAAATCCTATAATTCCAACAAGCCTTCTTAGTTTAGAATTTATAACTTAGTTTAGAATTTATAACAAATGGACTTTAAGTTTATTATAAACCTCTGTTTTTTAAGCTGCATTATAATACCATGTTTCAGCAATAAAATATATTGGGGTGTTTTGCTTCAGCTGGGTATTTTCTCCTCATTTAATATTTCTTACTTCATTTAAAATAAAACAATAACTTATTGATTATTAATTCATTGGCGTTATTGTTCTTTTTGTATTTTCTCTTGGCACAGCTATTGTCTATCTAGTTATAGAAAAATTAAAAGTAATGAAAAACTATAGTAAAAGTATCTGTTCTACATGTCATTTTATAAATAACTGTGTTCTTACACTGAACAAAAAGTTTGTGATAACATGTAGTGAACATGAAAATAGAAATGAACTTAAAACAATTTTGGCAAGTTAGTTTTAAAATCCATTAAGTGGACTAATGTTAAGCTAAAAAACAGCAAACAATGATTACAAAAGAATTAGAAAAAAAGACACCTCAGAAACAAGGGATGTTAAATAATGTAATGCGACAATTCAATAATGCTTCAGATATTATTGATTTGAATAAAAACATTCGCAAAATATTAAGTATTACAAATAATGAATTGGTTGTTCATTTTCCTGTAAAAATGGACAATGGAGAGGTAGAAGTTTTTACGGGATACCGAGTACAACACAACAATGCTTTAGGACCATATAAAGGAGGATTGAGATACCATCCAACGGTAGATATTGATGCTGCGAGAGCTTTGGCTATGTGGATGACATGGAAAACCTCATTAGCAGGATTACCTTATGGGGGAGCTAAGGGAGGAATCCAATTGGATCCATCAAAATACTCAACCTCAGAATTGGAGAGAATTACAAGAAGATTTACCTATGCCTTAGGAGATAATATTGGACCTGAATTAGATATTCCTGCTCCAGATGTTAATACAAATCCGCAAACAATGGCTTGGATTTTAGATACTTATATGTCTACTAAATCTCCAAATGAGCGTTCTACAAATATGCATGTTGTTACCGGAAAGCCAATTGGAGCAGGGGGGTCTGAAGGAAGAGACCGAGCAACTGGATTTGGCGTGTTTTTATGTATAAAATTCTGGGCAGACCATAATGAACTGCCTTTAAAAGATAAAAAGTTTATAGTACAAGGCTTCGGTAATGTAGGCTATTGGGCAGCATACTTTTTAGAAAAAGAAGGAGCCAAAATGGTAGGGGTTCAAGATGCATTTGGAAGTATTTCAAATACTGAAGGGATTGATGTAACTATGCTTTTTGAATACAATAAAAGTCAAGGGAACATAGCAGGATTTAAAGGGAGTAGAAGTTTACCTTCTGAGGATTTCTTTTCATTAGACTGCGACATCTGTATTCCAGCAGCTTTAGGAAACCAAATAACTGTTAACAATGCCCCAGATATTAAGGCTAAAGTTATAGCTGAAGGAGCAAATGGACCTACAGATGTAGAAGCAGAAGAAATGCTATTGGCAAGAGGGGTGGAGATTCTTCCAGATATATTATGTAATTCTGGAGGAGTAATAGGAAGTTATTACGAGTGGTTGCAAAATCGAAATGGAGAGATTTGGTCTTTAGAAGAGGTGATGCAAAAGTTAGAAAAAAAGCTTTATGAATCGTTTAGAAAAGTAATCGATGTATCTCAAAAAAGAGGTGTTGATAAAAGAACGGCCGCATTTATAATTGCTATTGAAAGACTTGAAGAAGCCTATGTTCAAAGAGGGATTTTTCCATAATAAGCTTAAAAATAGGATTATTTATTGATTGAAGAAAAGCAGTTGCTATTACGCCAAGCGTTCATAGCGTTTTAGCAATTTGCTTTTCTACTTAAGAAAGTAAAAATGAAATACAAACAGTTAGTTATAGAAAAAAAAGAATATGTGCTTTTAAAGCAAATGTTGAGCTTGTCTAATTATAATAGAGATGTGGTTTTTAAAAAGTCCATCAAACAATTAATGGATGAGTTGGCAACAGCAATAATTATTGATGAAAATGAGATGCCAGAAGATGTGGTTCGTTTTAATTCTTATGTAGAAGTAAAATTAGAAGGCGGATGGACAAAAAAATTTCAGTTAGTAGTAGGTAATAAAAGCGATGTGCAGAATGATAAGATTTCGGTATTATCCCCAATGGGAACAGCCGTAATTGGTCATGCATTAGAAGATATTTTTCAGTGGGAATTTCCTTCTGGAAAGCAATTAATAAAAATAGCTTATGTTGCTCAGGAACAGCTATCTAATATAAACAATCTGTAATGAGAGGAAAATTATTCTATAGTCATGATAATGACTCCCAAATAATGATAAGGAAAGACAAAGAAGAAGTTGAAAACTGGACTAATCATTTAGAATTTATAAATAATGAACTTAATTTCTTTATAAAAATTGAAAGTCAGTTAATTAAAGATCCAGTTATAAGTAAAGAATTAAATGATTTAAGAAGGAAGAATGCTATAGCTTTAAAAGATTTATATCGATATGATGTAAGCTTAGGAAATAGAACCGAATGTGATACAGTAGATTGTGATACATTTTTTTTAAGCAATCATGAAAAAAGTAGAAAAATTTATCTTGGTTTCTTAGAAATACTTCAATCTTTTAAAATTACTTTTTATTCAAAAATGTTGATTTATACGAGATTGTGAAATATGGCTATGTAAAGTATGTAGTCTAGCTATTAATTTAAATTATATAACGATGAAAAAGATATTAGTTTTAACAGATTTCTCCGAGAATGCTTGGAACGCTTTAAAATATACCACTTCGTTATATAAAGATGTAGCTTGCGAATTTTATATTTTAAACTCTTATTCGAGAGACAAATATGGATTAAACACTATAGATTATTTAGATCCATATGAAGCGTTTCATAAGGTTTCAGAAATTGAATCTAAAAGTAAATTAACTAAACTCCTGCAAAGAATTACTTTTTTTGACTCCAATAAAGAGCATCAATTCTTTATAATTGGAGAGGCTAAAGGATTACTATCGGCTACTAAATGCCTTATTGCAGAATTAAATATTGAGCAAGTTTTAATAGCTGCAAAAGAAAATTCTAATAAAAAGAGTTATAAATTAGGACGCAATGCCAGAGAAATAATTAAAAAAATTAAAGAAGTACCCATCCTTATAGTTTCTAATCTTAAAAATTTAAAACCGACATATAAAATACAAGCTAAAAATATTTCATTTTCATCTATAGAGGCAACCTTAAATGAAGGCTCAATTATGTTATTAAAAAATACCTTTCCTGAAGAGACAACTTCTTACCCTACCTATGTATTAACAGATATGTTACAAAATATCTATTTAGGATTTACACAAAGAATAGGGATTTAACACTTATAGATATTTAGTTATTTTGCTACTCATAGGTTTTGTAGTAGACATATAATAATCTATAAATCTACCTTGCTCATCTACAAGATATTTTTGAAAGTTCCATTTTACAGTAGAATCTTTTAATCCGTTTATAGATTTTTTGGTAAGCCATGCATACAAAGGATGTTGGTTTTCTCCTTTTACAGCTACTTTTTCGGTAATTAGAAATTCAACTCCGTAGTTTTTCTCACAAAATGTTTTAATTTCATCTGCTGTACCTGGTTCTTGACCTCCAAATTGATTACATGGAACCCCTATAATCATTAAATTTTCTTGATATGTTTCATATAATTTCTGAAGATCTTCATACTGACCTGTAAAACCACATTCGGAAGCTACATTTACAAATAGAATTTTTTTGCCTTTGTAAGTGCCTAAGTCTATTTTATCTCCATCAATATTATTAATGGAAATATCATAAATAGATGCTGAAGGGTTTACAGGCTCTTGTGCTTTTCCAAAAAAAGATATCATAATGCAAAATATAATTAGTGTTTTTTTCATTTGAAATAATAAGTTTACTCGATAATCGAGATTTAAATGCTCCAAAACCTTTTCTTAATAAACCGAAGAACTTTTGAATTAAATCCCTCATTGAGGGTTTTATTCCCCAAAGCCTGTCCAGAGTTTACCGAAGGGCTCTACGTCGAAATGGATTAAAATATTTTTCCTTTGAATACCTCGTAGGCTTGCCTCGAGGTAGTTGATTCTCTCATTGAGGGTTTTATTCCCCAAAGCCTATCCAGAGTTTACCGAAGGGCTTTATATCGAAATGGATTAAATTATTTTCCTTTGAATACCTCGTAGGCTTGCTTCGAGGTAGTTGATTATTATTAAACTAGTTTAGTTAAATGCCTAATGGCTTTTGCCCAAAAGGAATTACTTCAAACTTACATTATTTTTTAGAAGAATCATTTAAAGTTTTATTAAAAAAAGAGACTGGCATAAGCCAGCCCCTCTACCTATTACTGATAATAAAAGGTTTTTATTCTTCTATAAGTACTACAATAGAAACTCTTCTGTTTTTAGCTCGATTCTGACTTGATGTATTTGGAACCAAAGGTTCAGATTCTCCTTTAGAGATAACCTCCATACGTTCTTCTGCTATTCCATTTGCTTTTAAATTATTAGCTACAGCCTGCGCTCTTTGCATTCCAACTCTCATATTTACGGCTTCACTTCCTAGATCGCATGTATGACCAATAATAGTAATATCAATGCCTTCATCTCTCTTTAGGAGCTCAGCAATTGTATCTAATCTTTCATCTAAAGAAGAAGGAATGACTGTGTTATTGATAACGTTAAAAATTATTGGTTTCTGAATATATTCTAGTTCTGCATCTGTATAAATGGGTTTTTCTTCTATAACAACAGTATCCTCTACAATTTCAATAGGAGCTGTTTCTTCTGGTTCTTCAATAATTTCTTTCTCAATAACGGTTTCTGGAACAACTACTTCTTTTCTTAAATCAAAACCTAATTTTACTTGAAACCCTAATGCAAAATATCTGTTTTTATCGATGCTATTTTCAGTAGACATCACACCATTTGCTTTGATAGAACTCATGCCATTATTACTATAGGTTACTAGATTTTTTGTTTGATTATCTTTTTGTAGATCAGACATTCCATAATCAAAATAGAGTCCAGTGTAGAGGTTCATTTTCTTTTTCAGTTTAAAAAATAATCCAGCTTCGGCACTTGCTAAAAAGCTAGGTTTAAGAGACACTTTTGTTTCGTCTTGCCAATTATTAACATCTCCAAAACCATGCACTGATAAATCATCAAACACCAAATTTAGATCTGGATAATAACCTGTAACAGTTAGTTTATCTGCACTTGCATCGATATGTTGCTTTGTAGGAATCATAGATTTTACACCCGCGCCAATATAAATTCCTGTATTTGTGGAAATGTGCGTTTTATAGTGTAACATAACTGGAATTGCAAAAGACCAAAAATATTGATCCTCCTCATATCCAGTTGGAGCAACGCTATATTCAAAAGCAGAAGCTTGGTCATCTACTTCTAAAGTAGTAATAGTAGTTCCATTAAATAACTCAAATGTATTTCTGTTTAAGCTAGCTTCTATACCAGTCGTAATCCCCCAATGGTCATTAAAAAAATAAGTATATCCTACACCAAGTCCAAAACCAGCTTTTTCCTCTCCATTTCCAATAGGACTTTGATAATCAATACCAGAAATGCCTCCAGTGGCTTTAATGGTAATTTCTTGAGCTTCTGTAGAAAGCATACAGAGTATTAAAATGATTAAAAAATATGTTACTTTCATGTTGATTTTATTGGTGGTTATTATTGGTTTATTTTACTACAAGATTTGCTGTTTTTCTTTTTCCATTGGTAAATGTTACAGAAACAATATACATTCCTATTTCTCTTGGAGCGGTTAGCTGAGTGCGTGTTCCAGTAACTGCAACTGTTTGTAATAGTCTCGCGTTTAAATCGAAGATATGTATTACCGCACCGTTAAGAACTGATTCCTCAAAACTACATTGAACAGTAAATTGTGAAGAAGCATCTACTGGATTCGGGATAATTTTAACTTTCCTAGAAAAATCTCCTCCATCAATTTCTAGCGGACATGTAATTATTGTATTTCCGTTTACATCAATGGCTTCTGCATGGTAGATTCCATTTAACGGATTATTTTCAGAATAATATTGCTTAGTGGCTCCATCTATGGCAACTCCATTTTTAAACCATTGGTAGGAAACATACTGTTTACTACTATTATCAAACACCAATACATCTTCCCAATACTGACTAATAAGTCCGGGAGTATTAATAATTATAGGCTTGACAATAACTGTGGCAGGATTGTAATTTTCGTTCCCATCTTGAGAAACAGTAATACTGGCAGTTCCAGGGGTATTTTTAACAAGTATATTATTAGAAATTGAAGCAACGTTATTATTTGTAGACGAATAAGATACTGGGAGTCCGCTACTTGAAGTTGCAGTTAAGGCTAGTTCTGAATTGGAGTCGCATCCAAATATTAATTCTTGATCCCAAGTAATTAATTGGTCTGCTTTTATAATTTCAAAAGAAGCATCGTTAAATGTTATGGAGTAATTTGAACCTGCACCTAAGGTTCCAAGTTCAATTGGATAAGAGCCAATAGTTTCTCCAGTAGCTCTACTTAGCGTTCCTGTTATGATAGATTCATCATCTGTTCCTTCAAATCCTGTAGCAGTATATGTAAATATTGGATCTTTTTGCCCATACATTTTATTTTGTCCATTATCTGCAGTAATATTTAATTCTTTTGGAGTAATAGTAAGTTCTGCCGTTAATTCTAAATCATAATGATTTGGCCCTGTAATAATAGCTTTAACCTCATGCGCACCAACATTAATTTGCTCATTATTTATATAGATAACAGAGGTTCCAACAGGAATAGTACCATTAATAAAAATTGACTTTGGTGAGCCATTAAAAACAAAAGTTTTATTATTAAAAATAATACTAGGAGTTGGTGGAGCTGGGTTAATATAAGCAGGAGTAATTTTGAAAGTATTTTCAGAAAAATTAATTAAATAATTATCATTAGCTGTTAAATCTCCTTGTAAAATAGCATAGCTACCTACATTTTCTCCAGTCTCTCTAGTTAATTTACCAGATAGAATACTAGTATCTTCCGTAGGAGCAAGTCCATTTACACTATAGGAAAACTCAGGATCTTCTTCTCCATATACTTTAGATTGATTGGAATCTGCACTAATTGTTAGAATTCTTTGAGTGATGTAAAAATCGGCGCCCTTAAAGTCGATAATATAATTACTATTTGTGGTTAAAGTACCTTGTGTAATAGGGTAGGAACCAATAGCTTCTCCATTAGTTCTTGTTAAGTTACCAGATAAGATACTTTCGGTATCGTTTTCTGCAAGATTTTCAACTGTATAAGTAAGGGTAGGTTCTGGATTTCCGTATTGTTTATTTTGACCTGAATGGGTTGTTATTATTATATTCCGAGGAGAAATATTAAATACCGAACCAGAATAAGAAATAGTATAATTATTTCCAGCAGTTACTGTTCCTTGAAGAATGTTATAGTTTCCTACATTTTCTCCAATTTCTCTAGTGAGGTTTCCTGTAAGAAGCGAAGCATCATCTGAATTTACAAATCCATTTACCGAATAGGTAAGTTCTGGGTCTGAATCTCCATATACTTTAGATTGATTAGAATCTGCAATAATGTTTAAATCTTTATGAGTAATTTCAAAAGTTTCAGTTATAAAATTAATATCGTAGCCTGGAGCAGAAAGTGTTCCTAATTGAATAGGATAAGTTCCTACATTTTCTCCTGAGGTTCTAGTTAAGCTTCCTGTAAGAATACTCTTATCGTCAGTTCCCGTAAAACCAGCTACTGTATATGTAAAAGTAGGATCTGAATCTCCATATACTTTAGCCTGATTTGCATCTGCAACAACAGTTAATAAGTTATTAGAAATAATAAAATCGGCTCCAGTATAATCAATAGTATAATAAGGCCCAGCACTTAGCGTACCAATAAGAATAGGGTAACTTCCAATAGTTTCTCCTGGAGTTCTAGTAAGCGCTCCGGTAAGAATAGAAACATCGTCATTTCCATCAAAACCAGTTGCAGTATATGTAAATACGGGATCTGGATCTCCATAAACTTTTGCTTGACCAGTATTGGCAGTAATGCTAAGTACTTTTATTTTATTTGCAGTATCTGTAGCGGGAGCTCCTGCTATACCAATAGCATTGGTTAAGGTGGCCGATAAGGTAATTATTCCTACAGGAAGGCCACTTAAATCAACTCCAGTTATTTGTTGATTTTCTTCTGTAATAACACCAGTTCCATTAATTGGAGTTCCTCCACCAGAACTAGAAAATGTATAATTGTAAGCACTTCCTATTGTTGCATTTGCAAAAGTAAAGCTAACATTACTTTCATTGCCTTCATTTATAGGATCTTGGTCAATAGAAACAGCGTATCCTTCTGGAGGAGTAATACCATTGTCGGTTATTATAAGCGTTTCTTGCTGAAAACCATCTTTAATAGCGTGAATAGAATATTCAAAGTCCATGGTAACAATTTCTTCCGCTTGTATAATTCCTTCAATACTTGTAGTAACTTTATAACCTCCTTCTATTTTTTCAATGGTAAGTTTTACAGGACTCCCTTCGTTTTCTAGCGTATGAATTGGCGGCAGCATTTCCATAACAACGGTTTCATCGCCTTCTAGAATTCCATCAGGAACTGCCGTTATTTTAAGACTGTCTTTTAATTTTCCTGCGGGAATTATAATAGCATTTGATGAGGTTGTATAATCTGTTCCGTTCCCTGTAGCTGTACCACTAAATTGTAAGGGAACGGTAACTGTAAATTGAGAGGGTTCTCTAATTTCTGCAACAACATAAGCCTCTCCTGCATTTTCATCTACAATAGGGTTATAAATATCCTTTAGTATTAATTCAACTGTAGGAGTATTATTACTATCAATAATTGTATATGTTTTTTGTTGATTTCCATTTTCAGAAGCATTGGTTATATCTAGAATATCTATAATTACAGTTTCATTTCCTTCATTTAAAACATCTGAAATATTATTTAAGCTAATAGACCCCGATAATTCCCCTGGATTAATAACTATATTCTCAGAACTAAGCGTGTAATCCACGCCATTTGTAGCAGTTCCAGAGAAACTTAAGTAAACCGTAACTGGTAACGTTTGCGTTTCACTTAAAGTAGCTTCTATAGCTACGGCTACATTAACACTTTCACTCCTAGAGCTAGGGCTAACACTGAGATTTACCGTAGCTTGAGCGTTAGCTCCATTTAGCATAAAAAAATTGCAAAATATACTTAATAGCAAAATTAAGTAGTAGCTTAATTTAACTTTCATATTGGTTGGTTTTAGAGAATAGTAGACTCTATTAAAAATTAACTAAATAATATATAGAGGAGTGGAGGAGGTTTATTTGAAGTAAATTTATAAAGTCGGATGAGTTTTATAATTTTTAATCGTTAATAGGCAATTTTGGGCGTTAAAAGAATCTTTTCTTTCATATCTTCCTTCATATAAGATGAAAAATCTTTATAAATCTCTAGAAATAAGTTGAATGTTAGCTAGACTTCTCTTAAATGTTAACTACAATTCTGAATTTAAACAAATTGTTAAGAAGCTTCTTTTTTGAATTTTTCACTACGTGTAAGTGTCAATTTATGTGACTTATAGGTAAACACATAAAGTTTGCACCGTTGAAGGAAGATAAAAACATTGATAAGCTATTAGAAAAGTTTTCAAAAGGGAAATGTACATCGGAAGAAGAAAAAATTGTAGATCATTACCTTGATAGTTTTCAGGATACCACAATAGAAAGTATAGAAAATGAGCAAGCTATAAAGCAACGAATCTACCGTAAAATTCAGATGTCTATTGAAGCTAAAAAGCACAAACATAGACAACATCGAAATCGAAAAGTTTTTATCAATATTGCTGCTGCCATTACTGCTATTATTGGAATAGGCGTTTTATTTCAATTATTAACTAAGGAAACTATTTATACTGAAATGGCTGCTTTGGGCGAAAGAAAAACAGTATATCTACCCGATGGGTCAAAAGTGGCTTTAAATGCAGGGAGTACATTACAGTACACTTCAAGTTTTAATGATGAAAAGCGAGAAGTACTTTTAAATGGAGAAGGCTTTTTTGAAGTTTCGCATAATAAAGAAAAACCTTTTATAGTAACTACTACGCATTTAAAAACTAGAGTACTTGGAACGTCTTTTAATATCAACTCTTATAAGGAAAATAAGGAGGTTAAAGTTAGTGTAGCTACAGGAAAAGTTGAAGTTTCTGTAGCGAATAATCAGAAAGAATATTTAATAAAAAATGAGCAATTAAGATTCAATCCATTAAACAATACTTATAAAAAGGAGTATTACAATTCTGTAAATGATATTGCATGGAAAAACAATATCATTTTGTTTAATGACATCTCTGTTGATAGTGCTTTCAAAAAATTAGAAAAGTGGTTTAATGTTAGTATTGTAGTTACTGATGAAAATCTAAAAAAGGAACATATTAACGGGAAGTTTAAAGATTCAAGCTTAGAAGAGGTACTAGAAGGCTTACAATTCTCTTTACAATTTTCCGTAGAGCATACTAAAGAAAATGAATTAATAATAAAAAAGAAACCTTGATATGAAATAAAAAAGCATAAAAAAGCCCTTTCTGCTGGCACAGAAAAGGGCGAAAATCGTCTAAAAAAGTTATCAACTAACCTAATAGAAAATTTATAATGAAACATCCATACTTTAATAACAAACATAACTATATGTTATTTGGATGTTCTATGTGATCGTTAAAAACAATTAAACAAACACATGAAATCAAAAATACAAAAAAGAGAAAAAAAACTTTCTTTTACACGCACTATTTATTTGAGTTTGCTAACCATCTTATCAGTTTGGAGTAGCTACGCAAATATTTCTGAAGACGAAAAAGTAACTCTAGATTCATCTAATGAGACTTTAATAAATATATTGTCTTCCATAGAAAATCAAACCTCTGTTTCTTTTGTTTATGGAGATGATGTAAAACAACTTCATTTAAAGCGCTCTATTAATTATAGTAATGAGCCTCTTCTAATGGTTTTAAATGACATTGCAAAAAAATTTCAAGTTTCCTATAAAAAAATTAATAAAACCATTGCCATTAGTACAAATAAAGTGGCTGTTCAAGAAAAGCAAATTAAAGGTACAGTAACAGATAACACTGGGGTACCATTAATGGGAGTAAGTGTAATGCAAGAAGGAACTGCTAATGGAGTTACTACCGATTTTGATGGGAATTTTACAATCAATGCACCTATTGGAAGTACATTGGTGTTTACTTATGTAGGAATGAAAACTATAAATATTGCTGTAAAATCTTCTACAAACACTATGTCGGTTGCCATGGAGGCAGATCAAGAAATGCTTGATGAGGTTGTGGTAATTGGATATGGAGAAACCAGTAAGGAAACTTTGATTGATGCGGTAAATAAGGTGGATCCAAAATCTATAGAAGAGCGCCCTGTATCTAATGCAGCAAATGCTTTGCAAGGTGTTAGTCCAGGGTTAAACGTAACACAGTCTTCTGGAAAGCCAGGAAGTGAACCTCGATTAAACATTCGTGGATTTACTTCTATCAATGGTGGTTCTCCTCTTATTATTGTAGATGGAGTTGAAGGAGATATTAATAGTTTAAATCCAAACGATATTGAATCGATAAGTGTTTTAAAAGATGCGGGTTCTTCTGCTATTTATGGTGCTAGAGGAGCTTTTGGGGTGGTTTTAGTAACTACAAAAAAAGCTAAAAAAGGAAATATTACTGTAGATGTTAGTAATACCACGGTAATAAGTTCGCCTACTATTAATACAGACTTTGTTACAGACCCATATAAAGCGGTAACGCTGGTTGATGAAGCATTTAGAACTGCAGTTGGTAGAAATTATACTGGATATACAGAGGCAGATTATGCAGCATTATTAGAAGTCTCAAAAGATCCTTCAAAAGCTAGAGTAATAAGCGATTATAGAAACGGAAAGTTACAATATGTACATTATGGAGCAACCGATTGGTGGGATACTTTCTTTAGAGATTCATACCCTTCAAATATTACAAATGTATCCATTTCTGGAGGTTCAGATAAAGTAAAAAGTTATTTTTCTTATAGAAATTATCAAGCTACTGGAATTTTAAAAGTTCAAGACGATCAGTACAAACAATATAATTTACGAGGAAAAATTGATGTTGAAGTTAATGATTGGTTGACATTCTCTAATAATATGCAATACAATAGCGCAAATGATGTAGAGCATGGTGGAAGTCAATATGGATGGAGAGATGTTTGGGGAAGTTTAATTTGGGTACATGCTTTACCTTCTTATATGCCTACCAATCCAGATGGTTCTGCTTTGTGGAGAACAGAACTAAATAATTATACTGTAGGAGATGGAGTTTATGCCTCTTTATTACAAGGTAAATCAAAACAGGTAACAGATGATACTGAGTTTTCTAATATTGCAACCGCAAAGTTAAATCCGCTTCCAGGTTTTGATATAACGGCAAGTTACGCTATTCGTAAGGTTACATTTAATCGTTACCAACGCTCAACAAGAATTCCTTATTCTATTTTTGTGGATGATATTAATACCTTCGGAAGTGATAAGTTAACAGAATACAATAACAGTTCTAGTTATAATGCGTTTAATATTTTTGGAGAGTATAAAAAGCAATTAGGAAATCATTCCTTAACTGGAATGGTTGGTTTTAACCAAGAGAATTATCAAATAAAGAGTATTGAGGCTAGTAAACAAAACAGTATTTCTGATGATTTAAACTCGTTAGGCTTAGCAACTTCTAATGCAGAAACAACAGGGAGTGCTTCTGAATGGGCTTTACAAGGATTGTTCTACAGATTTTCATACGATTTTAAAAAGAAATATTTAATAGAATTTAATGGTCGTTATGATGGTTCTTCAAGATTTCCAGAGGAACATAGGTGGGGATTCTTCCCTTCTGTATCTGCAGGATGGATTGTTAGTAAAGAAGATTTTTTTGATGGAATAAACGATACTTTTAGCCTTTTAAAATTAAGAGCATCTTACGGTTCGTTAGGAAATCAAAATATATCCGATTATGCATACATTCCAACATTAAACAAAGGGATTAATACAGGATATGCTATAGATGGCTCAACCTTAGGTTATATTGAATCTCCAGGATTAAATCCAAACGAAATTACTTGGGAGGAAGTAAAAACACTCAACTTGGGGGTAGACGTTGGATTTTTTAATAATAGTTTAACGGCTGGTTTTGACTGGTTTCAAAGAGATACAGATGGAATGTTAACTGCTGGAGCTACCTTACCAAGTGTTCTAGGAACTTCTTCTCCTCAAGAAAATGCAGCCGATTTAAGAACTCACGGATTTGAATTATCATTAGGGTACAATAAAACATTTCAGGTAGCAAATTCTCCTTTTAATTTTTCTATAACAGGAACGCTTTCAGATTCTGAAACCATAATTACTCGTTTTGACAATCCAAGTAATAGTTTATTAGATTTTTATGAAGGAATGACTATTGGAGAGTTGTGGGGATATCATATAGATGGATTGTTTCAATCGGAAGAAGAAATAGTAGGACATGCCGATCAAACTCGTGTTTCAAACAGAATTATGGCTGCTGGAGGATTGCAACCAGGAGATGTTAGATATGTAGATTTAAACGGAGATGGTGTTATTAACGAAGGAGAAAATACTGTAGATAATCCTGGAGATAGACGAATTATTGGAAATTCAGCTCCTCATTATTTATATAGTTTTAAAGTAAGTTCTTCTTGGAAAGGGTTTGATATCTCTGCTTTTTTCCAAGGAGTAGGGCAACAAGATTGGTATCCAAATACCGATTCAAGAACATTTTGGGCTATGTATAACCGTCCATACGATTCTTTTATACGTAAGGATTTAGCAAATAATATTTGGAGTCCAGAAAATCCAGATGCATACTTTCCAAGAATGTTCGGGTACATTGCACTTTCAGACAATGATGCTTTAGGTGCTGTAAACGATAGATATATTCAGGATATTTCATATTTGCGACTCAAAAACTTGACTGTTGGATATACTATTCCTAAAAATATTATCGACAGGCTACCTTTTACAAAATTCAGAATTTATTTTAGTGGAGAGAACTTGTTAACATTCTCAAAATTAACAGATTATATTGATCCAGAAGCAGCAAGTAATTCAGTGAATTTAAATGCTCCTTCAACTTCTACTAATAGAAGTACAGCGCAAACTGTACCATTTTCAGAAATCTATTCCTTAGGAGTTTCACTTCAGTTTTAATAAATAATAAAATAATAAATAGTAAAGATGAAACATAAAATTTACATACTATCATTCATAATTAGCTTATTATTTATAAGCTGTAGCGATGAATATTTAAACAAGGAACCTCTCTCTGAAGTCACAGAAGATAGTTTCTTTTTAAAAGCAAGCGATCTAGAGCTTTATACCAATGGTTTTTACAGAATGTTTCCAGAAGCATCTATTTATAATGGAGATGAAAGAGCTGGGGAGATTATTACTACTACTTTAAGTGAAGAAGTAAGAAGTGCCCGCCTAATTCCTACTAGTGGAGGAGGATGGAATTGGGATTATTTAAGAGACATTAATTATTTTTTAGATAATTATGAAAAGTGTGATGATGAAAGTGCTAAAAGGCATTATAGTGGTGTTGCACGTTTCTTTAGAGCCTATTTTTATTTTGAAAAAGTGAAACGTTTTGGAGATGTACCATGGTATGAAAAAACCATAGATCCTACAGATACAGAAAGTTTACAAAAACCTAGAGATAGTAGACAATTTGTAGTAGATAAGATTATTGAAGATCTAGATTATGCTATTGAAAACCTAAACGAAGAAGTACAAGCATACAGAATTACTAAATACAGTGCTTTGGCTTTAAAATCAAGAGTAGGACTTTACGAAGGTACTTTTGAAAAATATAGAGGGGTAAGTAATTATGAAAAATACTTACAAGCATCTGTAAGTGCTTCTTTAGTATTAATGAACGATTCTCCTTATGGTGTTTATAGTACTGGAGATACTAGGAATGATTATATGAATTTATTCAATTCGCATGATGCGCAAACAAGTGAAATGATTTTAAGTCGACAGTTTGATCAAGCAGTAGCGGTAGATCATAATGTAAATTACTATACAACCACCTCATCTTATGGGCGTCCAGGAATGCCAAAAGCCTTGGTAAATAGCTATTTAATGGTAGATGGATCTCGTTTTACAGATCAAGCAAATTACAATCAGATTTTCTTTACAGATGAGGTAGCAAATAGAGACCCTCGTTTATCTCAAACAATCCGTACGCCTGGATATATTAGAAAAGGAGAAAGTATCGAGTTGGCTCCAAATTTAGGGGCAACCATGACAGGGTATCAACTAACAAAATATGTTACAGAGCCTGTTTATGATACCAATGATGAATCGATTACAGATTTACCAATCTTAAGATTTGGAGAAGTGTTGTTAAATTATGCAGAGGCAAAAGCAGAATTAGGAACCATTGCGCAAGCAGATCTAGATGTTTCAATTAAACTTCTTAGAGACCGTGTAGGAATGCCTAATTTATCCATGGCAGATGCAAACAGTAATCCAGATACTTTTATGGAAGATCAATATCCTACAGTTTCTGGGGCTAATAAAGGTTTGGTTTTAGAAATTAGAAGAGAAAGACGTATTGAATTGTATATGGAAAACTTCCGTTGGGATGATATTGTACGTTGGAAATCTGGACAAACAATAACGCAATCTTTACGTGGTTTATACTTTCCAGGTGTTGGGGAATACGATCTTGATGCTGATGGTAACACAGATGTAGTTTTATATGAAGGAGAAACACCAGATATAAGTGGAGAAGGGGTACAGTATATAAAATTAGGTTCGGATCTTTATTTAGATGAAAATAACTTAGTGAATCCACAACCAGATTTTAATAATAGATCTTTTAATGAAAATAGAGATTATTTATATCCAATCCCTAGAGTTGAACTACAATTAAATCCAAACCTAACACAAAACCCAGGATGGGAATAATATTGATAAGTATGAAACATATATTTAAAATAATTAGTGTACTTTTTATAGCTGTTTTTTCACTAAAAAATTATGCACAAGCAACACCTGTAAAGGTAATGACTACCAATATTCGATATGCTAGTCCAAACGATGGGATTAATATTTGGGATAACAGAAAAGACTGGTTATGTGAGCATATTAATTTTGAAGAAGTAGATATTCTTGGAGGACAAGAAGTAATATATACTCAACTTCAAGATATGATTACCAGATTACCAGACTACAGTTATGTAGGAATAGGAAGAAATGGAGGAAAAGAAGGAGAATTTTGTCCAGTATTTTACAAAAAGGATAAATATGAGCTTTTGGATAGTAATACCTTTTGGCTTTCTGAAACTCCAGAAAAAGAGAACTCTAAGGGTTGGGATGCTGCTTTACCAAGAATTGTAACTTGGGTTAAATTAAAAGATAAAAATACTAGTAAAGTATTTTATTTTTTCAATACACATTTTGACCATAAAGGAGAAGTAGCTCGTTTAAAAAGTGCAGATCTTCTTATAAAAAAGACTCAAGAAATTGCTGGGGCAGCACCTTTTTTTGTAACAGGAGATTTTAATTTCCCTCCTTCTGTAGAAGCATATACAGTTATATCAAAAGAAAATAATGAAAATTATATTTTAAAAGACACCCATAATAATGCACAAAAAAATTATGGTCCAAAGTATACTTTTAATGGTTTTAATTTAGAACCAGATGAAAATAGAGAACGTATAGATTACATTTTCTATCATGGAAATATTGCTATAAACAAACACCACGTTATTGATGGTCAACGTGGAGCCAAGTATATTTCAGATCATTTCCCAATTATTGTAAATGCTATTGTAAAATAGTTTGTTGATTTAATTCCATAAGATGCTTAGCAACTATTGCTAAGCATCTTTTTATTTAAACATTTTCATAACAATAGCATAAAGAAAATTAAATCTAAATAATCCTAAGACCTCATAAATTTATACTTCTCAATAACAAGCCATGACCCCATCCGATAAAAACTTCTTACTTATAAAATCGCTTGAACAAAGAGATGAGCGGGCGTTAAAACAACTCTATGATGTTTATTGGAAAAAAATGTACCTCTATGCACTCAAAGTTTTAAACCACCAACAGCTTTGTGAAGATATTTTACAAGATATTTTTATTAGTATATGGGAGAAGGCTCCAACTGCAAAAATAAAGAATATAGAATCTTATCTTTTTAGGGCTCTTAAATATAAAATAGCAAATGCTTTAAGAGATGAAAAGTATACACAAATTAATAACGAACATTTAAATTTCCTTCCTTCTGAAGATTATGTAAAAAATGCAATAGAATACAAAGATCTAGAAACACAGGTTCATAAAACTATACAAACGCTTCCCGAAAAATGTAAAAATGTATTTTATTTGAGTAGAATTGAAGAATATACTAATCATGAAATTGCTGAGGAACTAAATATTTCTGTCCGTACTGTAGAAACTCATATTAGCAAAGCATTAAAACATTTAAGGGTTCATATTTCTTATCTATTAATAATAGCATTTTTTTTTAATGCATAACTTTTATCCAATTAAAACTATCTGGTTCAATATATAGTTTAGAATTTTGAGTATTTAATTTTACAATTCCAGTTTTTCGAGGATGCACTTTGTTATTTGAGTTGTGTGTATGCAAAACATAATAAGTTTGCCCAGAATTATCAATAACAATATCTCCATGTCCAGTTCCTATGGACCCGATATTATTTTTAGAGATTATAGGGTTATTTGTAGCTTTTTTCCAAGGTCCAATTGGGGTTTTACTTGTAGCATAACCTACAGCATAATCTGGATTTCTAAAATCATTTGCCGAATAGATTAAATAGTATAGCTTCTTCTTTTTAAAAACAGTAGGTCCTTCTGCTACTGGCCATTCAACATTTTGAGTATCTTCCCACTTTTCTTTTGCATTGATACACTCTTTTAGGGTTTCTGGTTTTATTTGATTTAGATTTTTATTCATTTCAGCTACAAAAATCCGATTCCCATTTTGCAATCTTACATGGTACATATATGCCTTTCCGTTATCAAAAAAAATAAAGGGATCTATTTGTTTTACAGGAGCTTTAATGGCTTCCATGTTATTTTTAAAAGGACCTAGCGGACTGTTACTTGTTGCAATTGCAATGTTTTCATTGGCAGTATAAGCCATATAATATTTGCCTTGATATTTAAAAATTTGTGGTGCCCAAAAACCTTTAGTACCATAAGCTTCTCCTTTTTTTAAGGCATATCCATTTTGTACTCCTTTTGGACCTTCCCAAGTTTTTAAATCTTTTGAAGTATATACTAAAAAGCCTTCTCCATCAATTCTAGGATCGCTTTTAGTTCCATATAAATAGTAAGTGTTATTATCTTTAAATATAGTAGGATCGGCTAAGTATATTTGGTCATTGGAGAGATCTTGTCCAAAAGCATAAATGCTTATAAATATAAAAAGTAAACTTATTTTAAAATAATTCATCGTTAATAGGTCTCGATTAATAGTGTTATTGGTTGTAGCAATGGTTTGAACAAAGCCTAAATTTTTTTGTCATACTTTTAAGTACACATATTTTTACCAAAGATTCACAGCTATACCGTTTTCATACCGTAAAGAGTTGCTGGTAGGGCATAGGTAGGAAATAAAAGATATAGCTATGAATTTATGGTAAATAGATTTATAGAGGGCTGCACTTTATAGTGCAGCGTACTTTAGTTATTTTCTACTGAAAACTTATATAATGAAACGGTATGGTATTCCTCCCCCGGATTCAAAGTAATTGAAGGGAAGTTAGGCTGATTTGGAGCATCTGGAAAGTGTTGTGTTTCTAGCGCAAACGTGGTTCTAAAATCATCTTTAACCCCCGATTTAAAAGTGTTTTTACTTTGCATAAAATTTCCACTATAAAATTGTACCCCTGGCTCTTCACTTGTTACATCCATAATAATTCCAGATTTATCGCCTACAATAGTAGCTACGTGGTTTAACCCATTTTTCTTACTCCCATTAAGTACAAAATTATGATCGTACCCCTTTCCAAAGGTTAATTGTTTATTGGTTTCTTCTATGCGTTCCCCAATAGTATGTGGAGTTCTAAAATCAAATGGAGTCCCTTCCACGTCTTCTATAGTTCCTGTAGGAATCAAACCAGCATCTACAGGGGTGTATTTATCAGCATAAATTTGAACTTTATGATTCAAAATAGAACCACTTCCTTCTCCATTCAGGTTAAAAAAAGCATGATTAGTTAAATTTACAACCGTAGGTTTATCTGTTGTTGCTTTATATTCCATTTTTACAGCGTTATCTTCTGTAATAGAATAGGTAACTGTTACATCTAGATTTCCAGGGAAACCTTCTTCCATATCTGCTGCACTATATTTTAATGCAATGGTGTGCTCATTTACTTTTTTTGCCTCCCAAACAACATCTTGAAATCCTTTTTTTCCTCCATGTAAGGTATTCTCTCCATTGTTTATTGGAATTGAATATTCTTTTCCGTTTAAGGTAAATTTTCCTTTAGCAATTCTATTTCCTACACGTCCAATTGTAGCTCCAAAATAAGGTTCGGTAGAATTTATAAATCCTTTTGCACTATCCATTCCTGCAACAACATCTATCATCTTTCCTTTTTTATCTGCCACCCATAATCCTACTATTCGCCCTCCATAATTTGTAAATGCTGCTTTTATATTGCTATTCTGAATCCAGTATAATTGTACCTTTTTTCCGTTGACAATAGTGTCAAAATTTTTGGTTTTTAATAAGGAAGCAATGGAGTCTTTTTTGACTACTTCTACAACATCTTTTGTAGCTACTTTCTCTTTTTTTTCTTTTTTACAAGAAACAAAACAAAGTATAGAAATAGCTATAAGTGAGATATGTTTTATTGAATTGAACATTATTTGTTATTTAGTTTTTTAATTAAATTAACTTCATCTTCACGATATGGAGTTCCATCTTTTCTAAACACATCATGAAACCACTCTATAGGTTCATCTCCATTAGCTATTGGGGTATCCCAGGCATAAATGGTATTACTTTTTCCGTTAACCAATCCCCAATTAATTGCTCCAATAGTATGTTCTTTTAACATAGGAAGTGTATTAGAGAACCTAGAATTTCTGGTTCTTGCCATATATTCTGTACAAATTAATGGGCGATTAAAAGATTCTAACAATTGAATAACTCTTAAATGCCACTCCGGTCCCTCGTAGTCGTGATAAGTTACAATATCAGAATTTGTTACCTGAAACTCATTTAGTTCTTTTTCATCCCATTTCCATATTCCAGCACTTATTGGTTGTGACGGATTTACTTCTCGTGCCCATGTAAAAATCTCTTTTAATAGCGGAAGCGACTCATTACTTTTTCCATTGTTACCAGGTTCGTTATATAAATCCCATAATAAGATGCGCTCATCATTAGCAAAAGTTTTTAAAATGTCTTTTACATAGGTTTCTAATTCTGGAAAATTAGCTTCGTTTTTTGAGGCAGGATACCCAGGATCTTGTACCCATCCAGAATTATGTGTTCCTGGTTTTGGAGCGGGCTGTTTCCCTATTTTAGGATTTGCATCCCAAACATCGTCTAGGAATACAAAAATTGTTTTGATTCCATTCTTGTCTGCAATATTTAAGTATTCCTCTACACGTTTTTTAAAGCCTTTTTTATCTACTTTATAGGCTAAACTGTGTAAATACACTCGCATAGTATTAAAACCGATTCCAGCAGCATACCCCAATTCTCTGTCAATTGTTTCTGAGTCGAAAGTATCTTCTTGCCACATTTCAAGCTGATTAATAGCGGTACTTGGAACAAAATTTGCTCCATATATCCAGTTGTGAGAGTCGTACCACGATTGTGCTTTTTCAGCTGACCATTTATTTGATTTTAAGACAGGGTTCTCCTGAGAAAAACCTAGATTACATACTAAAAGTAGTAGTAGTATTGAGCAAATATTTTTCATTTTTAAATTTATTTATGGTGTTTATATTTAATTAGTTAACAACGGGAAAAGCTTGTATTCTCAGTTTAGTAAATCCTACTGGAATTAAGCTTATGGTTTCAATTTTATCTGTTACATTTCCTTTATAAATGCCTTCACGTCCAGAAACCGGGAGATGTGCTAGCCCGTTAACAGCTTGCCAATCTGGAATTTTCTTTGCACGAATTTTTAATTCAAAGGGAGCGTTTTCTATATTCCATTTAAAATCTCCTTTTAAAGGAGAGCTACTTACTTTCACATTTTTATTAGTGTTTTCAATATCTTCACGGAGTAATCCATAATTCCAATCGGAATTGGTGTGTACCGTAAAATAGTTTCCTTCTGTTTCTTCAGTTTCCTGCTGCCATATTTCCTTCATTTTTAGTCCATAAACTAAGGGACCTCTTTCTATTGCACGAGAGTTTTCTGCCCATTGAGAAACTTTTACTTCCATTGGAAGACTAAGTTTTATAAGATCTCCATTTTCCCAAGTTCTATTAATTGTGACAATCGATTTATTTTTTTCAAAAATTACTTTTTCTCCGTTAACAGTAATAGAGGCATTATTGCACCATTTTGGAATTCTAAAATCCATAGGAAAGTCAATTTCTTTTCCAGTTGTTATCTCAAAATTCACATCCTCTCCAAAAGGGTAGGAGGTATTCTCTTTTATGACTATTTCTTGATTTTTTATTTTAGTTGAAATTGTATTCGGACTATAAATTAATGCTGCTAAACCTCCTTCCTTATTTTTAAACCACAAGTGTTGCGTGAATTTTGTCCATCCCTGATGCATATTTACGTAACAACAAGTATAGCCACTTTTAATGCCTAAAACATTATTCATTTCTCTATTAAAAGGGAGCGTAAAGGCATATACTCCTCTATCAATTTCTATTTGATTGGCTAGTTGGAAATATTGTTTTTCGTTAAAATCGTCTGTAGTTTGAGGCGGCAAAGCATTAAATGTAGCTCTTTCTAATGCATCCATATAAAATGGGTCTCCTGTAATTCCAATAATTTCTTCTAAAGAGAACATTGTTTCCACAACAGCACAAAGTTCGGTACCTTGAATGGGGGCATTTCCATGTAAATCTTCATCTGCAGAGAAAATTCCATTTGGTAATCCATGTAAAGTCATTAAATCATTAAAGCCTATTTTGGAAGCTTTTAGATAAGTAGAGTCTCCTGTTCTTTGGTAATTCTCTGCTGGTTCCTTAATCGCCATTCCTACATTTACTCCATGCCGATGCATCCATGTTTTTCCATCAGGATTTACGGTAGCGTTAATTGCCCAATCTCTATTTCCTAACCATTCACTCCAGGCAAAAGATTGCTTCTTAATTTTTTCTGCAAGGGTTAATAACTTTTCATCGCCATTAACTGTATACAACCATTGAGCTATTCTTATATTTTCGACTCCTCGAGATTGCGCCCATTCTGTCCATTTTCCAATCGGACATTTATCAAGTGTTTTTAATTGGTAGTCAAAATACTTCTCCATAAATGGGACTACACGTTTGTCTTTTGTTGCCGTATAATACTGCTGGATTACTTTTAACATCACCATTCTTGGCCACCAATCTTCTCCTTTATCGGCATTTTCAAAATCTACCTTATTTCCTGTTTCTCTTTCCCATTCTGTAATCGGTCCGAAATATCCAGAAGGGCGTTGATTATCAATACTCCAATCAATATATTTTTTTACTTTTTGTTTAAGTCTTTCATTATTTAATTGATAGGCTAATGGAACTGCTCCATCCAACCAATATGGAGTTTCTTCCCAATCATCACCATTTCCACCAAGCCAACCATTATCTATTTTTACTTTATCATAAATTTCATCTAAATGTCCTGTAGAATTATTTAGCATTATAGTAAGTTGATCTTCGAGCCAGCCATTTGGTTGAATTTCTCCTAAAGCAACTTCTTGGTACATAGAAGTTACAAAGGTGCTTTCTTTTTTTGTATCGATCTCTTTACTTGTATTTGTGGTGCAAGAAGATAGAATGAAGGCTATCAGGAATTGAAACGTAAAAATTTTGGTAGTTAAAAGCTGCTTTTTCATTTATTTACATTTTCACAATTAATTATTTTCTAGTATTCTTATTATTTTCGTTTGGTATTGGTCATTGCCTATTACATGCCCATTTTGGACTTTATAAATAATTTATTCTGAAGGAATTTGTAATGTGGTGTCTTCTGAAACGGGAATCCCTAGATTTGGAGAGCCATCTTTATTCCATGATATTTTTTGCATCCTCGGAGACCTTTTAGATCCGCATCCTTCTCCAGGGTTAGAATTTGCATGGTAAAGAATCCAATCTTCTGTACCATCTGGAGATTTAAAAAACGAATTATGTCCTGGAGCATAGACTCCATTTTCTTCCGATTTTTTGAAAATAGGTTTTGAATGTTTTTTCCAAGCAGATGGATCTAAAACATCATCGCCTTCCAAGCTTAAAAGTCCCAAAGAATAGTAATCTGTCCAGCATCCATTTGCAGAAAATACAATAAAAATCTTCCCGTTATGTTCTAAATATTGTGGACCTTCATTAACATTTACATGCGGAGGGTTATTAGCATCGTTTAGATCTCCTTGTTTTTCCCACACATAGGTAGGTTCAGACAATAAAACTCTATTGGAGTCTAATGTCCAAGGATTTTTCATAGGAGCAATGTAAATATTTTGTTGCCCATTTACAGTCCCTTCCCAGCCAGACCATATCATATATAATTGTTTTTTGTATTCAAAAACATTGCCATCAATAGCCCACCTATCTGGATTGGCTGCAATTTTCCCTTTAAAAACCCATTCGCCTTTAAACGGGTCTTCAGCGTTGTTTTCCAGCACATACATTCTATGGTTGTTATTGTCGCCATTATCTGCAGCAAAATAAACATACCATTTGCCATTAATAATATGGAATTCTGGCGCCCAAATAGATTTAGAATACATTCCTGTTTCGGGAGGTGTCCAAATAGTTTTGTGCGCTGCATTTTCAAGTTCTGCTAAATTTTTGGTTTTCCAAAGTATCAATTTATTACCAACAGTATTTGTGTAGTAGTAATACCCGTTATGGTAGGTGCTATAAGGATCGGCACCAGAAGGTAAAACAGGGTTTGTAAACGTAGTGTTTTGTGCCCCTAATGATAATGTAAATAGCAGTATAATTTGTAAATAGTATAGTTTCATGGGTTGATAAATCTATTTTTTAAATCCCTCATTGAGGGTTTTATTTCCCGAGAGCCTGTCCTGAATATACCTAAGGACTCTACGTCGAAATGGGTTAAATTATTTTCTTTTGAATACCTCGTAGGTTTGCCTCGAGGTAGTTAATTGAACTTTTATTCTTTTAAACTGTAATGTATTTAGCTATTTGTCTCATAGTTATCTCTGACTCAAAATGAGGAATGCTTTTCAGCATATAAATTACATTTTTTAAATAGATTTGAGAGTTAAATAGCATACTGTAATTTTGATATATGTTAATTATTTAACCCCTATTTTGGTAATTAGAAAATAATAATCTTCATTTTGTATTGATTTCTTAACTAATAGCAAATTAGATCATTTATTAGGTTTTATAGCTGTAACTAATGTTTCATTTTTTCATCCAATCTATCCAAAGTTACTTTTGGATTGCTGTTTTTCTTTTAAATGAATCAAAATGAGGATTGATGAAACAATATGTATAAAGATTATTAGTACTTTTTCACAAAATTTTAAAACATTGAAGAAAGGCCTGCTATTTTTAATTTTTATTCTACAAGTAAGTTTTGTTGTTAGATCTCAAGAGTATTATTTAAAACATTTTCAAGTTGAAGATGGCTTATCTCATAATTCTGTTATTTGCTCTTTGCAAGACAAGGACGGTTTTTTGTGGTTTGGAACAAAGGATGGTTTAAATAGGTTTGATGGGTATAATTATAAGTTATACAGAAACGAATCATTAAATAATGCAAGCATTGGAAGTAATTTTATACAAGCTATCTACGAGCATCAAAACTTTTTATGGGTTGGTACAGATAATGGTTTGTATAAGTTTGATAAGGACCAAGATAAATTTACTCTGTTACCTATTACAAAGAACCAATCTATTCAAGATATAGAAAGTGATATTGATGGAAATATATGGTTTATAGCTGGGGGAACGCTTTATAAATATGAGGTTGACACTAATAAATACGTTGTTTTTGATCCTGCAGATTTTTTTGATGCGCTTAGTATTACAAAGAGTCCAGATAATACTTTATGGATAGCTTCTTTCAACCAAATTTATAAATACGATGCTAATAATGTAAATTTCACATCGGTAGGGGTTAAGCCTATAGAAAATACCGAGTTTCCTTATATTATATCCACCATTGAGTCGCTATCCTCAAAAGAAATTCTTATAGGAACTCAAAATCATGGAGCTATCCAATTTAATATTCAAAATGGAACTCAGCAAAACATCATTGAAAATGAAAATGAAAATGAACCAATTTATGTAAGGGATTTTGCAAAAAAAGGAGCAGACGAATTGTGGATAGGGACGGAGAACGGACTCTACATCTATAATTTGCAAACCCAAAAATCTACACATTTACAGAAAAACTATAAAGATCATTATGCCTTATCAGACAATGCTATTTATACAGTAACGGTAGATAATGAGCAAGGAGTTTGGTTGGGCACCTATTTTGGCGGAATTAACTATTATCCTAAACAATATACTCCCTTTAAAAAGTATTTTCCAAAGTTTAATGAAAATTCAATTAGTGGAAATATTGTAAGAGAAATTAAAGAAGATGAAGACGGGAATTTATGGATTGGCACCGAAGACGCTGGGATTAATAAATTTAATCCGAAGACAGAAAAGTTTATAAATATTAATCCCAAAAATGATGATAAAACAGCGCTAGCTTATTATAACATTCATGGAATATTACCAGATAAAGATAAAATTTGGGTAGGAACTTTTGAGCATGGATTGGATGCTTTGGATAAAGATACCGGTTTGGTTATAAAACATTACGGACTAAGAAGTAAAGGAGGGTTACACAGTAATTTTGTGTATTCAATATTTAAAACGCTTGACAAAGAAATATTAATTTTAACAACCTCTGGAATTCAGAAATACAATAAAGAAAAGGACTTTTTTGAAGATTACATTATGCTCCCAGAAAGGTATTTTTTTACAACAATGGCAGCCTCAAAAAAGAATGAGTTATGGGTAGGTTCTTATAGAAACGGATTGTATTTAATTGATAAAACTTCTGGTGCAAAGAAAAATTTTACCTACAATCCTCAAGATGAAAATAGTATAAGTAGCAACGCCATCAATCAGGTATTTATAAGTAGTAATGAAACTGTTTGGATTACTACGGAAAATGGACTTAATAAATACAACCATAGTACAGGCAATTTTGAACGCTTTACCGTAAAAAATGGGTTTCCAAGTAATTTGGTTTATTCTATTTTGGAAGACAACAAACAAAATCTTTGGATAAGTAGTTCCAATGGGTTGGTAGAATTTAATCCTGTAAGTGAAGATGTTAAAGTTTATACCAAAGCAAATGGCTTAACTACCGATCAATTTAATTACAATGCGGCTTATAAAGATGCACAAGGAAACATGTATTTTGGAAGTGTTGATGGGATGATTTTTTTCAATCAGAAAAACTTTGTTAAGAATACCTATACCCCTCCTTTATATATTACCGACATAAAAATTAATAATAAGGAGGTTAATTTAGCAGATCCAGAGGGACCAATCCAAGGTTCTATTAGTAGTATTGAGAAATTAAATTTAAAGCATAATCAATCTTCCATAAGTGTGGATGTGGCTGCATTGAGCTATAATGCTCCCCAAATGACAAAATATTGGTACAAACTTGAAGGGTTGAATAATGATTGGGTCGAATTAAATAAAAGTCATACTGCATATTTTACAAAGCTGTCTCCAGGGTCTTATACCTTAAAATATAAAGCACTTAATTGGAATGGCTCTTGGAGTATGGGTAGAGATTTGGAAATTGACATAGCACCGCCGTTTTGGGCTAGTACTATTGCATACGCGTGTTATATTTTGATTGTTTCTTTACTCGTAATTTCTATTATTATCTATTATCATAAACTTACCGTAGAGAAGAATGATAGGAAGATAAGACAACTTAATAACAAAAAAGAGAAAGAGGTATATCAAGCTAAAATAGAGTTTTTTACCAATATTGCTCATGAGATTAGAACTCCACTTACATTGATTAAAAGTCCGCTTGAAAAACTATTAAAAGTAGATAGTCAGAATGCTTTTATGAAGGATAATCTAAATATTATGTCTAAAAATACATCACGACTTTTAGATTTAGTAAATCAGTTATTAGACTTTAGGAAAACGGAGATTGAAGGGCTACACCTAAACTTTATAGAGGTAAATATTACAAACATTCTTAAAAATACGTACACTCGTTTTAGCAATGCTATAAAAGAAAAAGAATTGCTTTTTGAACTTTCTTGTCCAGATGAAGATGTATACGCACATGCAGATGAAGAGGCTCTAAAAAAGATTTTGAGTAATTTATTTAATAACGCTATTAAATATGCTAAAAATAAGGTTAGTGTAATAATTAAAAAGGATCGAAATGAGTTTGTTTTGATTGTTAAGAATGATGGGGAGCTAATTCCTCATCATTTAAAAGAAAAAATATTCGAACCATTCTTTAGGCTTCCAGAGGCAAATCATCAAACAGGTACAGGGATCGGATTGTCTTTGGCGTATTCGTTAACAGAATTACATAATGGAACGCTAATATTGGATACTATAGATGTTTATATGAATACTTTTATTCTAAAACTGCCGCTTTATCAAGAACGGAAATTTGATTTCTATGAAAAAAATAAATTGCCTCTTTTAAATGAAAATATAATTGAAGATGTAAAAGAGAGTAATGCAGTGAAGGAAGTTAAACAAACAACAATTCTTTTAGTTGAAGATAATGAAGATCTTCTAGATTTTTTAGCTAATGATTTAGAGAATGATTATTCCATTGTAAAGGCTAATACTGCCGAAAAAGCATTGGAAACAATTCAAATAGAGAACATTCAGCTAGTTATTAGTGATGTTATGATGCCCGGAATGAGTGGTTTTGAAATGTGTAAAAAGATAAAAACCTCTTTTGAAACAAGTCATATTCCAGTTATTTTGCTTACTTCAAAAAGTGCTATAAATGCAAAGGTAGAAGGTCTAGAGTGTGGTGCAGATGCCTATATAGAAAAGCCTTTTTCTATTGAATATGTGCATATCCAAATTAAAAATATTTTGGAGAATAGAAAGCATATCATGAAACACTATTCGAGTTCTCCTTTGGCACATATAAAAAGCATTGGACATGCAAAACCAGATGAATCTTTTATAAAATCTCTGGATAAAGTTATTTATGACAATCTCTCAGATCCAAATTTAAGTGTTGAAGTATTAGCAGAAATAATGAATATGAGTCGCTCTACCCTCTATAGAAAAATAAAAGACCTCTCCAATTTAAGTCCGAATGAATTAATAAATATTACGCGACTTAAAAAGGCTGCGGAGCTTTTAAAAACAGGCGATTATAAAATTTATGAAGTCTCTGAAATGGTGGGTTATAATTCTCAAACTAGCTTCGGGAGAAATTTTCAAAAACAATTTAATATGACACCAACGGAGTATATTAATAAGTATTGAAAGATTGAAAGATTGAAAGATTGAAAGATTGAAAGATTGAAAGATTGAATAAGTTGGGGGCAGAAGTCCGAAGTCGGGAGACAGGAACTATAGTAGAAAGTAAAAAAGTTAAGAGGTTACAATGTTACGTTGTTATGAGGTTTTAGAAGAGTACTGCTAACTGAGCTCTGCTAACTGAATACTGAAAGGTCGGGAGACTGAAAATTATAGTAGAAAGTAAAAAAGTTAAGAAGTTACAATGTTACGTTGTTATGAAGTTTTAGAAGAATAGTGCTAACTGAGCTCTGTCTACTGAATACTGAAAGGTCGGGGGAAAGAAATTATAGTAGAAAGTAAAAAAAGTTAAGAGGTTCAATGTTACGTTGTTATGAAGTTTTAGAAGAATAGTGCTAACTGAGCTCTGCCTACTGAATACTGAAAAGGTCGGGGGAAAGAAATTATAGTAGAATGTAAAAAAGTTAAGAAGTTACAATGTTACGTTGTTATGAAGTTTTAGAAGAATACTGCTAACTGAATACTGAAAGGTCGGGAATCCGAAGTCAGTATTTTTATTACTTATTTTACATTTTCAAATTGGCTCATTTTCAAATTTCCAAATTGATTCATTTACAACTTTGCCCCTTTACCTACTGAACATTAATGAAAATAATTAAAAATTAAATTATTTTTTTCAAAACTAAAACGTTTTAGTATATTGCGTTTGTAAAATTTATGTTAACTGTAAAATAAAAACCAACTAATCTACTAGAAAACTACCTCTCATACAAGCAGCCTATATGTCAATACAATTAAGTAAGGTAATACTTATAAAGGTTGTAAGAAGACTTAAAGAGAGGGAAGGTCTAGATTAATAAAGGATATTTAGTATGCAAAGAAGAAAATTTATACAAAACACCGCCATGGCAGGGAGTTTAGCTTTTCTAAACCCAATAGATTTAACAGCTGCACCAATAAAACAATTTCCAACAGTTAGAGTAGCAGAGAATCAGCGAAACTTTACGAGTAAGAGTATTGAAAAAGCAATAAAAGAGTTTTCGAAAAACGTAAAAGATGAAGAATTAACATGGTTATTTAACAACTGTTTTCCTAATACTTTAGATACTACAGTTACTTTTTCTAATGAAAATGGTAAGCCAGATACGTATGTTATTACTGGAGATATAGACGCTATGTGGCTTAGAGATAGTTCTGCTCAAGTATGGCCTTATATGGCTTTTATAGATGAAGATGCACATTTAAAAGATTTAATAGCTGGGGTAATTAACAGACAAACCAGCTATATTATAAAGGATCCCTATGCGAATGCTTTTTACGATGATCCAAATAAAAGAGGAGAATGGGCGAGTGATTATACCGATATGAAACCTGGGGTTCATGAGCGTAAATATGAAATTGATTCTTTGTGTTATCCAATTAGATTAGCTTATAATTATTGGAAAAAAACAGGCGAAAAAACGCTTTTTGGAGCAGAATGGAAAAAAGCAATTCAAGCAACCTTGAAAACATTTAAGGAGCAGCAGCAAAAAGAAAACCCTGGACCTTATTCTTTTATGCGAGAAACTCCACATGCTACAGATACGAGAGCATTAAGAGGTTATGGCTACCCTGTTAAACCAATAGGTTTAATTTGTTCTGCTTTTAGACCAAGTGACGATGCTACCGTATTTTCCTTTTTAATTCCTTCAAACTTTTTTGCTGTAGTTAGTTTAAAGCAAGCAGCAGAAATGGTTTCAGAAATTCATGGGGATGTAGATTTAGCAAATCAATTAATAGCTTTAAGTAAAGAGGTTGAAATGGCTTTGCAGAAATATGCTATTGTTAACCATCCAAAACATGGAGATATTTATGCATTTGAAATTGATGGTTATGGGAATCATTTACTTATGGACGATGCAAATGTACCTAGTTTACTAGCGCTACCGTATTTGGATGCCATAGATGTAAATGATAAAACCTATCAGAATACAAGACGTTTTGTATGGTCTTTAGATAATCCATTTTTCTTTAAGGGGAAAGCAGCCGAAGGAATTGGTGGTCCTCATGTAGGAATGGATATGGTATGGCCAATGTCGATTATAATGAAAGGATTAACTAGTAGCGATTCAGAAGAAATTAGAGAGTCTATTCAGACCTTAAAGAATACACACGGAGATACAGGTTTTATGCATGAGTCGTTCCACAAGGATAATCCAAAAGACTTTTCTAGATCTTGGTTTGCATGGGCAAATACTTTATTTGGAGAGTTACTATGGGAAACCTACAAAACCAACCCTGAATTATTAAAATAAACCTACTATGAAAATTATAAAAGTGAAAAACCTATGGAGAAGTATACTCCTAGTTTCTCTCTTTTTTGCGTCTTGTAATAAACAAGCTGCGGAAGATAATAAAGGAGATCAAGAGCAAGTAAATTATACTTCCTATGTAAATCCTTTTATAGGAACAGCCCCTTTAACAGACCCTAAAGCTATTGGATATACACCTCCAAAAGATTGGCGAGTATGGGCAGGATTAACGTATCCTGGCTCGTCTTTACCCAATGCTATGGTGCAATTAAGTCCTATTACCAAATACGGTTCTGGAGCAGGGTATGAGTATGAAGACACAGAAATTATAGGGTTTACTCATACCAATAAAGGTCATTGGAATCTATGTAATATTCCTATTTTACCTGTTGCAGCAAATGCTACCTATCCTTTTAAATCTTCTTTTAGTCATAAAAAAGAAAATGCTTCTCCTGCCTATTATGAGGTTTTTCTAGAAGATTATAAAGTGGATGTAAAATTAAGTTCCACTTTACGAAGCGGAATTCATCAATATACTTTTGAGAATAATCAGGGGAGAAAGCTTCTTTTCGACTTAGGTCGTTCTAATAATCATGTAGATAATTGGGAGATTAATTTGGTAGGTAAAAATGGAGTGAGTGGCTTTCAACAAATGGGAAGAGAAAAGATCTATTTTTATGCAGAAGTGAGTCAGCAAACATCAGGAATAGAAAAAAAGAATGAAGGAGCAAGCAATGGTTATGCGTTAATAAGCGTATCTGACGATGCAAATCCTGTTGTTCTAAAAATAGGTTTATCTTTTGTAAGTATAGCTAACGCGAAGGAAAATCTGACTCAAGAGATTGGAAATAAAACTTTGGAAGAAATAAAACAATCTGGAAATGCAGTTTGGGAAACCTTACTCTCTAAAATTGAAGTTTCTGGAGGGAGTAAAAAGGAAAAGGAAATGTTTTATACGTCTTTTTACAGATCTTTTTTATGGCCAGCACTTAGAAGCGATATCAATGGGGAGTTTACCGATGATGCAGGAAAAACCCAACAAAAAGACTTTCAATATTATACCATTCCTTCTTTATGGGATACGTACCGAAATAAAGTGGTTTTATTAGATTTATTTTCCCCTAAAGTAAGCAACGATATTATTTCTTCATTAATTGATAGAGGAGAAATACGAGATTTTATTCCTACTTTCTTTCATGGAGACCATGCTGCTTCCTACATAACAGGAGCTTATAAAAGAGGTTTGAATAATTTTGATGTTGAAAAAGCATATCAATTATTATTAAACAATGCTTACAAAGAAGGAGGAACAAGACCTTTTATAGCAGAATATATTGAAAAGGGATATATTTCTGACCCTAAGGTGGAAAATGCACATGTGGAGACCAAAGCAAAGGCGGGAGTTTCTAAAACTTTAGAATATGCTTACGACGATTATTCCTTAGCACAATTAGCAAAAGAAATGAACGATGAAGCGCATTATAAAGACTTATTGGCGCGTTCCAAAAATTATAAAAATGTTTTTGATACTGCAACCAACTTTATGAGAGGGCGCTTGGAAAATGGGGATTGGATTACTCCATTTGATCCGCAATATCCATATTATGAATATATGTATAGAGAGGCAAATGCATGGCAGGTTTCTTTTTATACGCCTCATGATATGCAAGGACTTGTGGCATTGTATGGAGGCGCAGCTCCTTTTGAAGCCAAATTAGATTCTTTATTTACTACTCCTTGGAATCCAGAGCATATTGCAAGAAATGTATCTAGCTTTATGGGGCAATACTGTCAAGGAAATCAACCAGGACATGAGGCTCCTTTCTCATATTATTTTGTAGATAAGCCCTATAAATCTCAAAAAGTAATAGATGCGCTTTTAAAAGATTATTACGGAACGGGAGAACATGGATTGGCATTGCCTGGAATGGATGATGCAGGAGAAATGTCTTCATGGTATGTTTTTAGTGCAATGGGACTCTATCCTTTTTCACCATCTGATGCCGAATATTTAGTGAGCATTCCTCTTTTTGATGAAGTAAGTATAAAAACTTCAACCAATAAGCTTTTAAAGATCAAAGCAAATTCAGCAAAGAGAAAATTAAAAGCAATAAATGTTAATACAAAAAAAATAGATGGATACTTTATTCCTCATTCCCTTTTTGTAGAAGGAGGATCACTAGAATTGGAAACGGAATAGTGCGGATTACCAATCAACTACCTCGAGGCAAGCCTACGAGGTAGTTAAAGGAAAATATTTTAATCCATTTTGACGTAGAGCCATTCGGTATACTCTGGACAGGCTCTTGGGAATAAAAACCCTCAATGAGGGATTTAAGAACTGAATTATCAAATTTAAATAATAAAAAATGCCAATAGCAATTGGAGTGGATATAGGGGGGAGTCATATTTCCTGCGCAGCGGTTGATATGAAAACCCACAAAACACTTTCAAAAACATACTTTAAACAGGAGGTAAACTCCAAAGATAGTAAGGAAAACATCTTAAAAACTTGGGGGAATTGTATTAATAAAACCCTCGCTTCCATTATAGAAGAAACAGTAGAAGGAATCAGTTTTGCTATGCCTGGACCATTTAAGTATAAAGAAGGGATAGCTATGTTTGAAATAAACGATAAGTATGAGGCGCTTTATAATGTTTCTGTTGTAGAAGAATTACCAAAATACCTGTCTAGACAAGATTTAAAGCTTCGGTTTTTAAATGATGCTTCTTCATTTGGTTTGGGGAGTATCTTAACAGGGGGTGTTTCTTCAGATAAAAAAGTAATAGCGGTTACTTTAGGAACTGGTTTTGGGGCTGCATTTTTTGATGGAATGATGCCTGTATTAACAGGAGATAGGGTGCCAGAAAATGGATGTCTTTGGGATAAAGAATACAAAGAAGGGATTTCTGATGATTATTTCTCTACCAGATGGTTTCTAAGTAAATATCAAGATAAATTCGGGGTGAAAACAATACATGGGGTAAAAAGCATTATTGAGGAGAATGAAGATGCGGCAAAAGAAATATTTACAGAGTTTAGCGACAATTTTTATGAGTATATGCTGCCCTATATTAATAATTTCACCCCTGATTTATTAGTCATAGGAGGTAGTATTGCCAAGTCTTCAAAATTATTTATACCTAGATTGGAACAGCTTTTTGAGAACGGAGAGTCAAGCTTAAAAATTCAAATTATAGATAATACTGAAGTAGCAAATATAATAGGAGCTTCTTATACCCTTAACGATGTTTTTTGGAATGAAATCAAAACAATTCTTCCTGAAATTTAATACTAATATTACACTATGAAAACCACAGAAAAAACACCAGTAGTATCTAAAGCAATACTTCTACCTTTTATTTTAATAACGTCTCTTTTTGCTCTTTGGGGATTTGCAAATGCAGTTACAGATCCTATGGTACAGGCCTTTAAGAAGGTTTTGGAGTTAAGTAATTCTCAAGCGGCATGGGTTCAAATGGCATTTTATGGAGGTTATTTCTGTATGGCTTTGCCAGCGGCACTTTTTGTACGTAAATATTCATATAAAAAAGGAATAATTATAGGTTTGATTCTTTATGCAGTTGGGGCATTATTGTTTTATCCAGCAGCTACTAACGAGCAGTTTTGGTTTTTTTGCCTTGGTTTATATGTTCTTACGTTTGGTTTAGCATTTTTAGAGACTACAGCAAATCCATACATATTATCCATGGGAGATAGTAAAACGGCTATTCAGCGTCTTAATCTGGCGCAAGCCTTTAATCCAGTAGGCTTGGTACTCGGACTTTTGGCTGCAAAGTATTTTGTCCTTGAAAACCTTCAATCGGATGATTTTGATGATTTTGGAGCATTATCAGAAGCCAAAAAAGCACTTATAAGAACTTCAGATTTAATGGTAATTAGAGATCCATATGTAATTTTAGGCTTGGTAGTTTTAGTAGTATTAGTTCTTATTTTGTTAAGTAAAATGCCGCAAGTACGGGCTAAAGAAGAGGAAGTAAGTCTCTCTAAAACCTTTTCTGGATTATTTAAAAACAAGCGTTATGTATACGGCGTTCTGTCGTTAGTTTTATATATGGGAGCTCAAATTATGTGCTGGACATACATATACCAATATGCGGAAGGGATTAATATTACTGCAGATGTAGCAGCCAATTATCAATTGTGTGCCTTTATTTTATTCACCATAGGAAGAGCTATAGGAACCTATTTGTTAAAATTTATAAGCTCTTCTCGTTTGCTATTATATTTTGCAATTTTAGGAATGCTTTGCTGTCTGTCCACTATGTTTATTCAAAATGAAATAGGATTGTATTGCTTGGTATTGGTTTCTTTATTTTTATCAATTATGTTTCCTACCATATATGGAATAGCACTAAATGGTTTAAGTGAAGAAGATTCTAAAATAGGAGCTGCAGGTTTAGTTATGGCAATAGTTGGTGGTGCTTTATTACCGCAGTTGCAAGGTATTTTAATAGATTTAGGAGGAACAGAAGTAAATGATATTAGCATTTTAGGAGTATCAGAAATTAACTTTTCGTTTATATTACCAGCTGTTTGTTTTTTATTAATAGCCTTTTATTCTATAGGTGTTTATAAGGGAAGAATTACAGCAAATCAATAATCTGTCGTTGGTGGGTTTATCTCCCTCTTTAAACATTATGATGCAATTTTTAGCTTAAAAGCATTGAGTTTGTCGGTTTTGAATAATAAATATGAAATTTTGACACAAAAGGGAAGTGTCTACTAGATTAAAATTCTTCACTTTGGTTTTATGAATTTGAAATTTTAACTCTTTTCCATTCAATTTTTAATCTTTCATCGGGAATTGATAAAAAAAGAGTTACAAGTTAAGAATTTGTATAGTGAAGGTATTAAATCAACTACCTCGAGGCAAGCCTACGAGGTATTCAAAGGAAAATAATTTAACTCATTTCGACGTAGAACGTCGGGGAATTAAACCCTCTATGAGGGATTGAAAAGAGCCTTCTAATTTTGTAACTTATTTTAATATTTAATAGAAATGATTAATCGACTGAGATTTAAAGAAAAAAGCATTTTGTTAGGGATAACATTGCTGTTTAGTGTTGTGGCAGTAGCGCAACAATGGAAACCCGCAGGAAAAAAAATAAAAACATCGTGGGCAGAGAAGATAGATGTAAATAATGTTTTAGGAGAATACCCTAGGCCAATAATGGTAAGGAAAGAATGGAAAAACCTAAATGGTTTATGGGATTATAGTATTCAGAAAAAAGGAGGCGAAGCTCCTAAAAAAGGAGATGGAAAAATTTTAGTACCTTTTGCTGTAGAATCTAGTCTTTCTGGTGTAATGAAAGAAGTAGGTGCTGAAAATGAGTTATGGTATAATAAAACTTTTACCATACCAGACAATTGGGATGGAAGTAATATTTTATTACACTTTGGAGCAGTAGACTGGAAATCGGATATTTGGCTGAATGGTGTAAAAATAGGTTCTCATACTGGAGGATACACTCCATTTTCGTTTGATATTACTCCATTTTTAAGTAGCGGAGAACAAAAATTAACGGTAAAAGTTTGGGACCCTACAAGTGATGGTCCGCAGCCAAGAGGAAAACAAGTAAAAAATCCTGATGGTATTTGGTACACTCCCGTAACGGGGATTTGGCAAACTGTGTGGTTAGAGCCTGTTGCAGAAAAAAGCATAAAAAATTTAAAAATTACACCAGATATAGATAATAGTGCTATTAAAGTTAAACCGCTATTAACCAATGCTTCTTATGGAGATATTATTGAGGTAACCATTAAAGAAAATAACAAAGTAATAGCGGTTTCTAAAGCTAGTGCTAATGAGGAAGTTGAAATTTATATAGAAAACCAAAAATTATGGTCGCCTGAATCCCCCTTTTTATATGATTTAACCGTTAAACTTTTAAGTGGAGATACAACAACAGATACAGTTGATAGTTATTTTGCTATGCGAAAAATCTCTAAAAAGAGAGATGAAAATGGTGTTGTTAGAATGCAGTTAAATAACAAAGATTATTTTCAATTTGGGCCTTTAGATCAAGGTTGGTGGCCAGATGGGCTGTATACTGCACCAACAGATGAGGCTTTAAAATACGATATTGTTAAAACTAAAGAATTAGGGTTTAATATGATTCGTAAACACGTAAAGGTAGAGCCAGCTAGATGGTATACACATTGTGATGAATTAGGGATTTTGGTTTGGCAAGATATGCCAAACGGAGATGCTGCTCCAATTTGGCAAAACAGAAAATATTTTGATGGTACAGCATTAAAAAGAAGCGCCAAATCTGAGCAGATTTACCGTAAAGAATGGAAAGAAATTATAGATTATTTATATTCTTATCCTAGCATTGTAGTTTGGGTTCCTTTCAATGAAGCGTGGGGACAATTTAAAACTGTAGAAATTACAGAATGGACGCAACAATATGATCCTTCACGTTTGATTAATTCTGCTAGTGGAGGTAACCATTTTCAAACAGGAGATATTTTAGATTTACATAATTACCCAGGGCCAGATATGTATTTATATGATGCACAAAGAGTTACTGTTTTAGGTGAGTATGGAGGAATAGGCTTGCCATTAGAAGGACATTTATGGAAAACCGATAATAATTGGGGATATGTAAAATTTAAAAATTCAAAAGAAACAACAGAGGAGTATATTAAATATGCTAAGAAGTTAAAAGGATTTGTAAAAACAGGATTTTCTGCAGCAGTTTACACACAAACTACCGATGTTGAAGGAGAAGTAAATGGGTTTATGACTTATGATAGGAAGGTTGATAAAATGGACTTTAAGAAAGTTCGTGAAATAAATCAAGAGGTAATAAATGAACTTACTAACTAATAATACATATATATAAAATTAGCATCCGTTTTGGGATCTAAAAAAGCTCTTAAGAATTTTTCTTAGGAGCTTTTTAGGTTCTAAACGGTATGTTTTAAGAGTTATTTTGTTTAGATTCTGCTCCTATAAATTCCTATAAAAATAACGCTAACTTTTCAAGGTTTTTATTTGTCTAATAAGCCAATTTTAGACGTTTTCTAGCGCATTATAAATTAGTTGATAATTAAAAAGCATATTTAATACATTCTTAGCTTATAAGTAGCTGATAATCCGTATAGTAAGGTGTGTTTTTGACATGTTCAAATTGTCTCACAATACCGCAAATAGTTTCATTTCTGCATTCATTTTAAGAAAAATTAACACAATGAACATTTTGTACGAAAGATTGAAACAAAACCACTAGCTACATTATTCATATAATACGCTACTTTGAATTAAGTAAATCGCAAAAAATAAAGTTTAAAATTTAATATTATCAATTTTTAATAGAATTAATTGAGGTATTGATAATCGACTTTATTTTTTTTGGATAATTTAATTAAAGTTTTTTTTACTCTTATTCTGATAAAAGCCTTATCAAGCTTTTGTATTCAAGATTTACTTACAAGCTAACTTAAAATGAATGTTTCAAAAAAATGAAATTCAATGAAAACAACTTTTAAAAATCAAATTAAACAATTGGTTTTTGCCTTAACATTTTGCTTTATCGCGATGTCTAATTTGTATGGACAAGATCAAGTAACAATTAATGGTAAAGTAACCGATGAGAATCAAGTCCCGATACCTTATGTAAATGTATTGGTAAAAGGAGGAGAAGGCAGTGGAGCCACCACAGATTTTGATGGTAATTATCAGATTTCAGCTGCTTCAGATGCAGTTTTGGTAATTAGTTCTATAGGGTTTAAATCCCAAGAAGTATCTGTAGACGGCCGTACAACAGTAAATGTAAAATTAAAAGAAGATGTTGAAGCTTTGGACGAAGTAATTGTAGTAGGATATTCTTCAGTGGAGAAGAAGGATTTAACAGCGGCAGTTTCTTCAGTATCAAGCAGCGATATTCAGAATGTACACGCAGGGAGTACGGTAAGTACTTCTTTGGCAGGAAAGCTTCCTGGGGTTAGTTTTAGAATGCCAGATGGGCGTCCGGGAGCTTCAGCAAATGTACAGATTAGAAATATGGGGAATCCGTTGTATGTAATAGATGGAGTACAGCAAGATGTAGGACAGTTTAATAATTTATCTCCAAACGATATAGAAAGTATTTCGGTATTAAAAGATGGATCGGCTGCAATATATGGTTCTAGAGCTGCAAATGGGGTAGTTGTAGTAACCACAAAGAAAGGAAGAAAAGGAGCTAGAAGTACCGTAAATATTGATGCGTATACAGGTTGGCAAAACTGGACTAGATTCCCTGAAACTGTAAACGACTCTTATGAATATATGCTTGGTAAGGCAGAGGCGGAAGTAAATGAGTTTGGTTCTACAGCTATTACAGCAGAAGAATTAGAAAAATATAGAATAGGAGAAGCACAAGGGTATCAATCTTTTAATTGGAAGGATTTTATAGTGAAAAAAAATGCTCCAGTTACTAGTTTTAATGTAAGTGCCTCTGGAGGATCAGAAAAAATAAACTACTATTTATCGTACACAAAATTAAATCAGGAAGCAGTTTTTGGAGATGAATGGACTTTCAATAGAGATAATATCCAAAGTAATGTTGATGCTCAAATAACTAATAATCTAAAAGTTGGAGTTCAGATAAATGGAAGAATAGAAGAACGAAAAAACCCAGGAATTCCAGGTTATGATGATTATTGGCAACCTCGTTTTGCAATTTTAAGAAATAGACCATTTGAGCGCCCTTATGCAAACGATAATCCAGAATATTTAAATGATATTGGTCATAATGAAACAAATGCAGGACTGCATAATTTTGAAGTTGGTGGCTATTATGTAGATACATGGAGAGTATTGCAAAATAACTTTACTGCAGAATACGATTTTGGTTTTATAGATGGATTAAAAGCAAAAGGAATGTATTCCTATTTTATTTCTGATAGAGTGCAAAATGGACATGAATATACGTATGATGCCTATACGTATGATCAAGAAAATGATGAATATACAGTTACTGGAGGAAGTACCAATCCTTTTAGAGAGCGAACTACCCACAAGAAAATCCAAAATGTATTTCAAGGTTCTTTAAATTATAATAAGGTAATTAATGATGAGCATACTTTAAGCGCTATGTTCTTAATAGAGCGGATTGATATTAATGAAACCAATCAATATTTACATGCTGTACCAGGAACAAATGTACTGCCATTAATATATTTTTCTGATATGGATCAATATGACGATTCAGAATATGAAGAAGCTAGGATTGGATATGTAGGTAACTTTACCTATAACTATAAAGATAAATATTACATTAATTCTTCTATCAGAAGAGATGCTTCTTGGAAATTTGCTCCAGATAAGCGTGTAGGTATTTTTCCTTCTATTTCTGGTGGATGGAGAATTACAGAAGAGCCTTTTATTAAGGATTTAGTAGGAGATGATTTTATAGTAAACGACTTTAAGATAAGGGCTTCTTATGGGGTGTTGGGAGATGATGATATTGGAATTGGATCTTTTGATTATTTAACTGGATATAATTATGGAGGAACTCCAGTTATTATTGACGGAAATCCAATAGTACCGAGTACAGATAGAGGGCAACCTATAGATAACCTTTCTTGGTTTGAAAGTGAAATTACCGATATAGGAGTAGATTTTGGACTATTTGACGGAAAGTTAACTGGTACTTTTGATTATTTCTATAGAGCGCGCTCTGGCTTAAGAGGTAGAAAGTATGATGTGCTAGTACCTAATGAATTGGGATATTCTTTGCCAGACGAAAATGTTAATAGTGATGCTGTATATGGGTCGGAAGCTTCGCTTTCTTATTACGGAAATATTGGAGATTTATCAATAATGGTTTCTGGAAATGCATCGTATACCAAAACAAAATTCTTAGAGAGTTACAAGCCTAGGTTTGGTAATTCTTATGATGAGTACAGAAATTCATCAGAAGGAAGATATAATAATATTTTTTGGGGATATACAGCAATAGGTCAATTTGAATCGCAAGAACAAATAGATAATTATCCAATTAATAATGATGGACGTGGGAATACTTCTATGAATCCTGGAGATATAATGTACAAAGATGTTAATGGGGATGGAAAAATAGATGGATATGATGAAACTCCAATTGGCTACAATCAAACACAACCATTAATAAACTATGGCTTGAGTCTATCATTAGGTTACAAAGGCTTTGATTTTACGGCAGATTTTTCTGGAAATTCAGGCTATTCTTGGAATCAAAACTGGGAATCTAGAAGACCATTTATAAACGAAGGAGCTCTAGCAGAAATATTTTTAGACAGATGGAAAAGAGAGGACCCTTTTGATCCTAACAGCGAGTGGACTGCTGGGAAATACCCTGGCTTACGCTATAATAATGGTAGCCATAGTAACAATTGGAATTCTACATTTTGGTTGCATAACATTACATCTTTTAGAATAAGAACAATGGAGCTTGGGTATTCTTTCCCACAAGTGGTACTAGATAAATTAAGATTACAAAAACTGAGACTTTATGTTAACGGTTACAACTTATATTCTTTTGACAACTTGGAAGAGTATGGAGTAGATCCAGAAGTTGTGGACGACAATAGTTTACAATACCCACAAAATAGAGTAATTAATGTTGGTATTAATCTTTCCATCTAACATAAAAAATAATAATAATGAAACATCCATGTCTAAATTTTAGACACACATTGAAATGATTATTTGGATGTTCCATGTGACTGTTAAAAATGATAAAAATAAACACATGAAAAAGTATTTATATATAGTAATTACTGCAGCGCTACTAAGTACTAGTTGCAATAAAGACGAAGACTTTCTAGACAGAGAGCCTACCGATATTTTAACTGAAGAGCAAGTGTTTTCAGACCCAGCCGTAACATTATCGGTTATTGCTGGTTTGTATAACCGTTATTATGATTTCGCTTATATTGAAGATTGGGTATCTATTTCACAATTCAATATTGCCTTTTGGTCGGAAACAGGAAGGTATGGTAGTTTTCAAAACAATGAATTTGGATATGGAGATTGGGGTACCTGGGACTATGCATATATAAGAGATATTAATTTATTTATAGAACGTTGTGAACCAGCTACAGAATTAAGCGACGCCGATAAACAACGATTTATTGCTGAAGCGCGATTTTTAAGGGCTTCTTATTATTTTGAATTAGTTAAAAGAATGGGGGGCGTGCCACTAATTTTGGAAGCTGAAGAATATGATTTCAATGGAGATCCATCTTATTTACAGCATCCAAGAGAAACGGAAGCTGCCATTTATGATTTTGTAATTAGCGAAGCTGAAGCTATAAAAGACTTCTTACCAGCTAATGTTGGAACTAAATCTAGAGCTACCAAAGCGGCAGCACTGGCAATGGAAGCTAGAGCTGCATTGTATGCAGGGTCTATTGCTAAATATGGGGCAAGTACGCCTCAAGTATCCTTACCTGAAGGAGAAGTTGGGATTCCTGCTGCTAAAGCAGATGCATACTATCAAAAAGCATTAACCGCTGCTAAAGACATTATAGATGGAAAAGCAGGAGGGTATGCTTTATATCAGAAGAAACCTGATTTGTCGGAAAATTTTGCCAGTATTTTTACGGATAAGGTAGAAAACCCTGAAGTTATTTTTATTGAAGATTATAAACTTCAGAGTGGTAAGACACATGAATTTACAGTATTAAATCAACCTATTTTTGGAGCAGAAGAAGAGTCTGGAGGCAGAACAAATCCTTCTTTAAACTTTGTACAATCTTTTGAAACTTTAGACGGTACTTACCAGCCTTTACCAAATGTAGATGCTTCTGGAAACCCTATTTATTATGACAATGTAGGAGCTATTTTTGAAGGTCGTGATGCCCGTTTAGCGGGAACAGTTATTTTACCAGGCTCGTCTTTTAAAGGACGACAAACCGATATTTGGGCAGGTTACCAAATGCCAGATGGAGCTATAATTAGTGGAGATTCTAGAGGACAACAAAAAGAAGTTGGTAATTTAGGAACTGTGCAAGTGGTTGGTTTTGATGGACCAATAGACGGATTAGAATTTACTGCACAAACAGGATTTTACCTTCGTAAATTTCAAGATCCTAAAGCAGGTTCTGGTCAGCGTGGGGTTAAAAGTGATGTTTGGCAAATGCGTTACCGATATGCGGAGGTATTATTAAATGCCGCAGAAGCTGCTTTTGAATTAGGTCAAGGAGGATTAGCAGCAGATTATCTTAACCAAATTAGGAGTCGCGCCGGAATTACAACTCCACTTACAGCTGGAGATGTAACTTTTGATAAAATAGTGCATGAACGTTATATAGAACTTGCATTTGAAGGACATTTTTTCTTTGATATCAAAAGATGGAGAATAGCAGACAAAGTACTAGATGGAACGCCTATTAGTCCTTCCGAAGTAACAGAAAACATTGGAGATCCTTTAAAACGTAAAACCCAACCTTATGGAATCTGGCCTTATAAAATATATAATCCAGGGAATGAAAACGATGGAAAATTTATTTATAAAATTATAAAACCAGCAAGGGTAACAGGAGCCGACCGCTTTAGGCTTGGAAATTATTATTCTAAAATTGGAGATGATATTATTAACAACAACCCTAAAATTATTAGAAATCCTAATCAGTAATAGAAATTAGAAAAAAAGAGGAATGTCTATTAATTATGTGAAGTAAACTACCTCGGAGCAAGCTCACGAGGCATTAGAAGAAAAAACTAAAAAAACATTTCGAAACAAGCTTCAGAGCATTAAAATCTCGATTATCGAGTAAAATTGAAATGAACATTCTTACTATTTTTTGAAAAATAAATAAACTTGTAAACATGAAATTAAAATATTCAATATTCATATTGGGAGCGCTTACTTTTTTAGCTTCCTGTGATAAAGTAGATAATTACGAGGAACCCGATACATTTTTTACTGGGCAAGTAGTTTATAATAATGAGCCCATTAGAGTGGGGAGTAACCAAGTAGATTTTCAATTATGGCAATCTGGATTTGGGAAAGAAACGCCTCTAGGAGTGACCTTAGATCAAGAAGGAAAGTTTAGTGCCAGATTGTATAGTGGAGATTATAGATTGGCTTTTGTAAAAGGACAAGGACCTTTTAGAACCAATATTATAAATGAGCAGCAATTGGATACTATTTTTGTTGATTTAAATGGAAATACAGAAATGAATATAGAGGTAACACCTTATTATCTAATTGAAAATGCTGAATTTACTAAAAGTGGAACTACCATTGTAGGAAAATGTAGTATTAATAAAATAATTGCAGATAGCGATGCAAAAGACATAGAGCGTGTTACCTTGTATGTAAATAAAACACAGTTTGTTTCGGACAATGGAGATTATAATATAATTGCTTCTGATGGAGATTTTAGCGATTTAAATAACATAAATATAAGTGTTGACCTTCCAGAAACAACTGTAAACAGGGAACAATTATATGCCAGAATAGGTGTAAGAATGGTAGGCGTAGAGGATATGATTTTTTCTCCTGTTGAGAAAATTGATCTGTAGTTTTGATTCCCCCATAGAGGGTTTTATTTTCCAGAGCCTGTTCTAAGTATCTTGAAGTGTTTTAGGTCGAAATGGATTAATTTTAGCCTCAGATTAACGGATGTATCTTTCCTTTTTCTTTGGAGGTCTTGCTAGAAGGGTAAGGGAGGAAAAAGATATATTAGTGAATTTGAGGTAAACAGACTTTCGGTCTTCTGCAGACTTTTTATTTTAAGAGCAGAATGGTTTAGTATAATAGTTAAAAATAAGTATATGTATAAAAATTTTTTAATCATTTTAATAATATGTCTTGCAAGTTGTAATACACAAGAAAAGAAAACAGTAATTACAGCACAAGCAAAAGAAGGAGATAATGCGCGTCAAGCTTCAGCGTATCCTTTAATAACCCACGATCCATATTTTAGTATATGGTCTTTTTCCGACAACATTAATCAATCTCCTACTAAACATTGGACAGGAACGAACCAGTCGTTAATAGGAATGGTTAAAGTGGATGGTGTTTCGTATCGAGTTTTAGGGGATGATGTACCGAGTTATAAAACAATTGTTCCTACTGGGATAGAAAGTACTTATGAAGCAAAAATTACAGAAAGCAAACCGAATAATAATTGGCAAGTTAATGATTTTGATGATTCTTCATGGGAAACAAAACCAGCACCTTATGGCGATGGAGATCAAGTAAAAACAAAATGGACAACCGATCATATTTGGTACCGACGACAATTTGACTTAAATAACACTAATTATGAGGAGCTTTTTTTAAAGCTTAGACATGATGATAATGTAGAAGTTTATATAAATGGAGTGGAGGTATATACTTGTGAATGTTGGAATGATAGCTATGAGTATTATGATATTCCTAAAGAAGCTATTAAAGCCTTAAAAGCAAAAGGAAATTTACTAGCTATTCATGTTAAAAATAATCAAGGAGGACAGTCGTTAGACGCTGGAATTGTAGAAAAAATAAAGGATGAAACTACTGCAACTGTTGCAAAACAAAAATCTCTTAATGTTTCTGCTACCCAAACTTCTTATGTTTTAGAGTGTGGAGCTGTGGATGTAAATCTTACATTTTCGTCACCATTAATTATGGATAATCTGGAGTTGTTTTCAAGACCTGTTTCTTATATTTCAATGAAGACTAAATCTAATGACGGAAATACACATAAAGTACAGGTTTATTTTGGAGCATCCACTGCTTTAGCATCAGATGTAGTGAGTCAGAAAATGGTTGCTTCAACTGGCGAAACTACGGATGTTGATTATATAAAAACAGGAACTGTAGAGCAGCCCATTTTAGAAAAAAAAGGAGATAATTTACGGATAGACTGGGGGAGTTTGTATATAGCAACTCCAAAATCTGCTAAGGTTACACAAAATGTAAGTACTGCTATTAATGCTAAAACCGATTTTATAACAGGAAACAATAGTGAGTTTGTAGCAGAGGGGAAAGATTTGATGTTAAGCACCATTTTTCCAGAAGAATCGGTAAAAGAAACTAAAGATCATGTTATAATGTTAGGATATGATGATTTGTACTCCATTCAATATTTTGGAGAGAATTTACGTCCTTGGTGGAATAAAGACGGGAGCAATTCAATAGAAAAAGAATTAAATAAAGCAGCAAATTCTTATAGTGAAGTTATAGCACAATGTAATACTTTTGATCAAAATCTTCATGAAAAAGCAGTAAATGCTGGAGGAGAAGCGTATGCTAAATTATGTGAAATAGCGTATAGGCAGAGTATTGCAGCACATAAATTAGTAGAAAGTCCTAAGGGGGAATTATTGTTTTTATCTAAAGAAAATTTTAGTAATGGGTGTATCAATACGGTAGATGTTACTTATCCTTCTGCACCTTTATATTTGTTGTACAATCCAGATTTCTTAAAAGGGATGTTAACGGGAATTTTCTATTATTCTGAAAGTGGAAGACACACAGAACCTTTTGCTGCTCATGACATTGGAACCTATCCAAAAGCAAATGGAGAGGTATATGGAGAGCCTATGCCTGTTGAAGAATCTGGAAACATGATTATTCTTACGGCTGCTATTACTAAAGCTGAAAATGATATTTCTTATGCTGAAAAGCATTGGGAAACCCTTACAATTTGGGCAGATTACTTAGCAGAAAAAGGTTTTGATCCTGGAAATCAATTGTGTACAGATGATTTTGCTGGTCATTTGGCTAGAAATGCAAATTTATCTATTAAAGCTATTGTAGCTTTAGGTTCTTATGGATATATGGCAAAGCAATTAGGAAAAGATGCTATTGCTAAAAAATATACAGAAATGGCTAAAGATATGGCAGGTAAATGGATGAAATTGGCAGATGCAGGAGATCATTACGCACTTACATTTGATAATATGGACACTTGGAGTCAAAAATATAATTTAGTGTGGGATAAAGTTATAGGTCTTGATTTGTTTCCAGAATCGGTTTATAAAAAAGAAATAGCGTATTATTTGACCAAGCAAAATAAATATGGAATTTCGTTGGATAGTAGAGCAGATTATACTAAATCTGATTGGATTTTATGGACAGCAACTTTAAGTAATGATATGAAAACGTTTAAAGAATTGACAGATCCTGTATATACCTATGCAAAAGAAACAAAAGATAGAGTTCCTATGAGCGATTGGTATTTTACTTCCAACGGTAATCAAAGAGGTTTTCAAGCCAGAAGTGTTGTAGGAGGATATTATATAAAGTTATTGAATGACAAATGGAAAAAATAAGTAGTTAGTATTGATAATTAATAGCTCCTTTTGATCAGGAGTTGAAATAGTATGTAATTAATCCCGTATGCTTTATAGCTTACGGGATTTTCTTTTAGTTTAAAGATTGAAAAGTCCGAAGCCTGAAGTCTGAAGTTCAGGAAACAAGAATATAGAGAAAAGATTATAGATTTTACGCTGTTATGGAGTTACGATGTTACACAATCACAACTTTACTTCTCTGAACCTTTGCCACTTTGAGTCAAAAAGTTAAGAAGTTATCGGGTTATGTTGTTATGATGTTACAAAGAAAAAAACTGCATACTGTAACTGCCAACTGAACACTTCGGTCTTTATTTCATTTCCTCATTTCCAAATTAGCACATTTATAACTTTGCCACTTTGAGTCAAAAAAGTTAAGAAGTTATCGAGTTATGCTGTTACGATGTTACAATGAAAAAAAACTGCCTACTGTCTACTGAACACTGCTTTTTCTGCATTCTGTCTCCCGACTTCGGACTTCCGTCTTCATTTCATTTCCTCATTTTGAAATCTTCAAATTTATAACTCTGCCACTTTGAGTCAAAAAGTTAAGAAGTTATGGAGTTACGATGTTATAAAGAAAAAAAATTCCTACATACTACTAAATACAACGACTCCCTACTGTCTACTGTCTACTGAACACTGAACACTGAACACTGAACACTGCTTTTTCGGTCTTCCAACTTCCGACTTCTCTTGTTACTTTAATAATTTTTCGCTACTTTAAATATTATATTAACAATATTATTCCTAATAAATTTGTAATACGTTAATTTCTAGAGTGTTTCATTTTTTACTTAATTTAAAAAACGTAACTAATTAAACTTATTTATATGTTCAAAACCAAATTAATTAATTTTAACATTATTTTAACAAAATAAACATGAACAGAACTTCGGATATACTTTAAATTTAGAGTAGGAATCTTACTACTATTTTGTAGTCATTAAAAAATATATGTTGTAGAATTATCAGTAGAAATAACGAATAATATTATATAAAATACTGAATTTATTGATGTTTATTCATATTTTACGTATACCAACCTAAACCAAAAACCAATGAAAATAACTACTACTTCAAATCTAACTATGGTGTTGATATTGCTTATTTTGTTTAAGCAATACAATTATTCCCAAACAAGAAATTTCTTCAATTTCATTCAGAATAAAATTAACAAATTTTTAACAAAACCGACTTAGATAGAACTTCGTATATACTACAAAGCCCAAGTAGGAATCTTACTACGATTTAAGTGATAATTCTAAAATGTATGTATAAGAATTATCAGAAGAGATAACGAATAACATTTTATTAAGTATTTAATTAATTGGTGTTCCCTCAGATTTACGATAAACCAACGTAAACCATAAACCAATGAAAAAAAAACTACTACTTCAAAACTTATCTTGGGATGACTATCGGTTATTTTTTTACCAATATGTTTATTTCCAAACTAGAAATTTCATCACTTTTATTACGAGCAAAAGTCATTTAGATTTTAACAAACCGACTTAAACAACGTTTTTTTAGCTGCTTAAAAGCCCAAGTAAAAATCTTACTACAATTTTGTGATAATTTTTTAAAAGTCATATTAAAAAATTGTCATTAAAATAGCGGATTACATTTTATTAAGTATTGAATTAATTGGTGTTCCCTCAGATTTACGATAAACCAACGTAAACTATAAACCAATGAAAAAAACTACTATTTCAAAGCTTATCTTTGGGATGCTATTGCTTATTTTATTTAACCAATATGTCCATTCCCAAACAAGAAATTTCACCAATTCTATTACGAATGAAAGTAATGTAGACAATGCAACTAATGCAATTGATACAGATTTTTCAACAAATGCGTCCATAAGGGCAAGTTCAGGATTACTTATAGGAATTGGAGCGTATTCTGGAAATTTGGAAGTTCAATTTCCTACAACTGTTCCAGCTAATACCACGTCGTATGTAAAGATAGCTACCGATGACAATTTGTTACCAGCATTATTAGGAGGAAGTTTAGGCGGACTCTTATCGGATGTACTTGGGGTAGTGCTTATCGGAAACCAAGAATTTACGGTACAAGCGCTAAATGGAACCACTCCAATATTACAAGGTCAATCAGAAATTGATAATGATTTTGCAGGAGATAGACTTAGAATTGTAATTAATAGCCAAGGAGAATATTTTATTGCTATAACTCCCGCTCAAGCTTATAATAGGGTAAGACTTACCAATAGATTAGGCTCGCTTATAGGGTTGGGAAATACCAAAAGTTTAAGAATGTTTGAAACCTACTACGTTTCAAACCCATCAGTATGTGCAGATGCTGCTTTTACTTCGTTTGACGGTAGCGGGATTACATTAGACCTATTAAATCTCGGACAAGCAGGGGTGGTAAATCCAAGAAATGCTATTGATGATAATCCAGATAACTACTCAGAACTCAACTTAGGAATTCTGGGTGTTTTAGCGTCCATTCAGCAATCTATTTACTTTGAAGGTTCTTCAAATAGTACCGATAGTTATAGCATAAAATTACAATTATCACCATCACTTATTTCTGTAGGTGCTTTAGACAACATTAGAATTATTGCTAGTAATAAAGGAGAAGTAGTTCAAGATGTTGCATTTTCAAGCTTATTAAATGTTGATTTACTATCTTTAATTCAGCTTGAAGCAAATAAAAATCTTCCTTCAACCATTCCATTTAGTCCAGGTGTACCAATAGATAGGGTAACGGTTAGATATACCTCTTTATTAAACGTTGAACTAGCACAAAGTTTAAATCTTTATGGAGTAACAAGAGCACCTGCTTTACCAACTATAGATGCTGCTTCTCTAGATAAAATGGTTTGTACAGGAAGTACTACAGATTTATTGGCAAACACAACACCAAATAATTTGGAGTTGAGATGGTATGATGCGCCATCAAATGGAAATCTACTTGGCACAGTAAATTCTGGAGAGACATTTACAACGCCAGCAATTACAGAAGATACAACTTTTTATGTAGCCGCAGCAACACCGGGTTGTGATACCGAATCTGCTAGGGTAGCTGTAGCTGTATCAGCTATAGAAAGACCTACCGCTGCAGCTATTTCTATAGTTGGCGCTGAAAATGATATTTGTGAGTCTAGTAATGTTATTTTAGTTCCTGCTAGTAGTATTGATGGAACTTATTCTTGGTATTTTGATGCCAATAAAACAACACAAATAACAGACGGTTTAACACAAGGAACTGTAACCTATTCAATAGATAATGAAGGAAAACTCACCATAGCAGGACTAACAGCTACCGATACTCCTATTGATTATTTTGTAAGTATTACAGATCCAGACACTGGATGTAGTAATGCAAGTGGCGATTTAGCTACAGCAACTGTAAATGTAATTATACACTACTCCCCATCTGTAAGACAGTTTAAATATATATCTAATTATTTATGATGCTATTCTTTTTGTATTATAAATTTGATCAGGTGGTACTTTTCCTATTTCAGTATGCCTTCTTTTGGTGTTATAGAATTCAATATATTCCGTGACCATTTGATAGAGATCTAGACCTCCGTTTGGTGGGTTTAGATAGATCTTTTCATATTTAAGAGACTTCCAGAAGCGCTCAATAAAAATGTTATCCAAAGCTCTTCCTTTGCTGTCCATAGATATTTGAATATCATGTTCTTTAAGCACTTCAATATATTCGGAGCTGGTATATTGTGACCCTTGATCGGAGTTATGGATCTCCGTATTGCCATATTGAGCGATAGTGTCTCTAAGAAGCTCGATACACCACTGTTTGTCCATTGAGTTTGAAATACTCCAATTAAGTATTTTTCTACTATATACATCAATGATAGCATTCATATACATAAAGCCACGGAACATAGGAATATAGGTGATGTCAGTCTGCCATACTTGGTTAGGGCGGTCTATTACTAAGCCCTTCAAGAGATAAGGGTACTTATAGTTTTTAGGATCCCTGATGGTGGTTTTAGGTTTTCTATATATGGTCTGTAATCCCATAATTTTATACAGCCGTCTTATTCTTTTCACATTTACGTGGTAGCCAAGATCAAGGATGAGATAATCAGTCATCCGTTCGACTCCATAATAGGGGTGTTCCAGGAACTGCGCATCTATTGCCTTCATCAGTTCTAAATTCAATGGACTCTCACTTTTAGGCTTATAATACAGACCAGAGCGATGAATGTTAAGGATTTTACATTGTTGTGCAAGACTCAGCCTTGGATGAGATTTTACTACCTTTTGTCTTCTTTCAGTAGTACTCATTTGCCCAAGACTTTCTTTAAAAAATCATTCTCAACTTGTAATTGACCGATCTTACTATAAAGCGGTGCGGTATCCACAGCTGGAGTATCTTTTTCTGATTTGGACTCGAAAGCAAGTTCTGCGTTTTTTAAAAACTCTCGCTTCCAATTGGATATTTGGGCTGGATGCAATTCAAATTTGGCAGCAAGTTCAGGTATACTTGTCTGCTCTTTTATCGCTTCAATGGCTACTTTGGCCTTAAAGGATGCGCTGAATTTTCTTCTTGATGTTTTCATATTGACAGGGTTAAAATTACAACTTAATTTCCTGTCCTAAATTTGGGGAGTATTATATTACTAATACATTAAATCCTACCATTACACTAGATGCTAATATTACTGCCGATGATGTAATTAATATTTCGGAGTCTCAAACCACCATTCCTATTTCTGGAAATGCTGGAGGCGATGCACAAGCTGGAGACATGATAACACTTATTATTAATAAAATGGAATACACTGGAAATCTTGAAACAGATTTGAGTTTTAGTATTCCTGTAAATGGAAGTGATCTAATTGCAGATGCAGATTTAACCATTGAAGCTTTTGTAGAAACAGATAATGGTACATGTACAAGTAATGCTACCGATACAGAAACGTATACGTTGGATATTACATTACCAACAGTACCAACGGTTAATTCTCAACAAACAAATGATACCACTCCTATTATAACGGGTACGGCAGATTCTTCCGACGATTTAAGTATTGTAGTTAATGGAGTAACTTATACTGAAGCAGATGGGAATCTTGTAGATAATACCGATGATACTTGGTCTTTGCAAATTCCTGCTGGGAATGATTTACCAGAAGGGATTTATGATGTAGTAGTAACTGCTACAGATTCCGCAGGAAATATGGCTAATGATGCCACTACCAATGAACTTACTATAGACTTAACAGCTCCAGAGATACCAACAGTAACTCCATTAACAACTAATAGTAGTACCCCTACTATTTCTGGAACTGCTACCTCGGAAGACGAGCTTACTATTCTACTAAATGGAATTACTTATACGGAAGGCGATGGTAATCTTACCGATAATGCAAACGATACATGGACACTTGTAATTCCTGCTGCCAATGCCATTCCAGATGGAACGTATGATGTAGTTGCCACTGCAACAGATCTTGCAGGAAATATAGCTACAGATGCTACTACAGACGAGTTAATTATAAATGCTTTAGCTCCAAATGCTCCAACGGTAGACTTTTTAACAACTAATGATGCCACTCCTATACTAACAGGAACCGCAGAATCTATTTATGATTTATCGGTGGAAGTTAATGGGGTTATTTATTTAGAAGCCGATGTGGATTTAACCGATAATGGAGACGATACTTGGGCATTACAGATTCCAGATGCTAATTTAATCCCAGATGGAATGTATGATGTAAAAGCTGTTGTAAGCGATGGCGCTTTATCGGCTAATGATGGTACTATAAACGAACTTTCTATAGATACAACACCACCTGCAACGCCAACTGTAGATGCTCAAGCTACAAATGATACCACCCCATTAATTACTGGTACAGCAAGCTCGGAAGACGACTTAACCATTGATGTAAATGGAGTTGTTTATACGGAAGGGGATGGAAATTTAACCGACAATGGAGACGACACTTGGGCATTGCAAATCCCTGATGGGAATGCATTACCAGATGGAACGTATGATGTAGCTGCTACCGCTACAGATCAAGTTGGAAATACCGCCACAGATGCTACGGTGGATGAATTAACTATAAGTACAAGTCTTCCAGCAGTGCCAACAGTAGATAAATTAATGACGGCAGATGCAACTCCAATAATTACAGGTACAGCAAGCTCTGGGGATGTGCTTACTGTAAAAATAAATGGAATTACGTATACGGAAGGGGATGGAGATTTAACCGATAATGGAGATGATACATGGGCATTACAAATTCCAGATGCAAATATTCTTCCAGATGGTTTTTATGATGTAGAAGCAGTTGTAACAGACCAATTTGGAAATACAAATTCAGATACAACAATTAATGAAGTAACTATAGACACTATGGTGCCTACAGTACCAACAGTGAATACTTTAATGACTAACGATTCTACTCCAACAATAACGGGTACTGCAGATTCTCAAGATCAATTAAGTGTTACGGTTAATGGAATTACGTATACGGAAGGCGATGGTAGACTGAGAGATAGCGGTACAAACTTATGGTCGCTTGCCATTCCTTCTGCAAACTCAATTCCAGATGGAGTTTATGATGTGTTAGCATCTGTTATGGATTTAGCAGGAAATACTTCTGTTGATGCCACTACAGACGAGCTAACTATTAATACGGAACTTCCTACCATGCCTACAGTAAATGAATTGGCAACAAACGATTCCACACCAACCATAACTGGTACAGCAGATTCTTCAGATAATCTTACCGTGGAAGTTAATGGTATTGTTTATACGGAAGGCGATGGGGATTTAGCCGATAATACGGATGGTACTTGGACGCTTCAAATACCGCAAGCAAATGAGCTACCCGATGGAGTTTATGATGTTATTGCAACGGCTTCAGATGATATGGGAAATACTTCTACAGATAATACCACTAACGAGTTGTCTATAGATACAACAATTGTAATGCCTGTTGTTCCTACGGTGAATAAATTAACTACAGATGATACTACACCAGTAATTACGGGTACTGCAACCTCTGCAGATGAACTTACTGTTACTGTAAATGGTTTTACATATAGTGAAGGAGCAGGAAGTTTAGTAGATAATACAGATGATACATGGACTTTACAAATTCCAACAAGTAATGTATTAACTCCTAATGTATACAATGTTATAGCTACCGCAATGAATACATCTGGTGGATCTTCTACAGATGCCACTACTAATGAGTTATCTATAATAGTTGGGAATAACGATGAAGATCCTAATATCCCTACTATAAATGAAATAACTACTACAGATCCTACGCCAATTATAACTGGAACAGCAGATTCTGCAGATGATTTAGTAGTTGTTCTAGATGGAAATACGTACACAGAAGGCGATGGGAATCTTACCGATAATGGAGATGATACTTGGACGTTACAAGTACCAGATGAGAATGCTTTAGACGCAGGAGTTTATGATGTGCAAGCTACTGTTACGGATAGTGTAGGAAATACTGCAGATGATGTAACTACAGATGAGTTAACATTAAATTCAATTACGCCACCCGCTCCCCCTGCAACTACACCAACTGTGGATCAAATTGCTACTACAGATCTTACGCCAACTATTACAGGAACTGCAGATTCTGTACATGATTTAGTAGTTGTTCTAGATGGGAATACCTATACCGAAGGCGATGGGAATCTTACCGATGATGGAGACAACACCTGGACGTTACAAGTACCAGATGCGAATGCATTAGCCGAAGGAGTTTATGATGTTTTAGCTACCGTTACAGATGGTTTAGGAAATACAGAAAGCGATGTCACTACGAACGAGTTAACCATAGAAAGTCTTCCTGTATCGGATATCAATATTTTAAAAACTGTAAATAATATAAATCCGTTAGTGGGAGAAACCATAGAGTTTACCATTCTTATAACTAATAATGGAGAAACTGAATTTACTAATGTTAATATTGATGAAACTATAAATTCAGGATTTATATATAAAACTCATACTACAGATAGAGGTTACTACAATCCTTCAAATGGGGTTTGGGAAATAGATTTATTAGAGGCAAACCAGACAGCAACCTTAACACTTAGTGTTGAAGTAGTTCCTACTGGAGTTCATTCCAATGTAGCATCAATTAGAACTACTACGCCTATAGATGATAATACTGATAATAATACTTCGGAAGTAATTATCGAACTGAGTTGTTTGACTGTTTTTAACGAATTTACACCTAATAACGATGGTTATAACGATTATTTCAGAATAGAATGTATTGAGAAATATCCAACTAACGAACTGAGAGTTTTTAATCGTAACGGAAACAAAGTTTATGAAACCGTTGGATATTCAAACAATTGGGATGGAACCGCAAATGTTAACGGTGCTGTAGATAAGGGTAAAAAACTTCCTGCAGGGGTATACTTTTATTCCCTTAAAATAGATGAATTGGGAGAAGATAAATCAGGATGGTTATACATCGCAAAATAAACCAAAAACCTCAAAACAAAATTTCATGAAAAATTCAATTCAATATAAATTAATTTTTATAACGCTCTTAGGCTTTTTAATAACGGAAAAAGCAACTGCGCAGCAACAACCACAGTATACGCAATATATGTATAATACGCTCGTATTAAACTCTGGTTATGTTGCCGATAATAGGCTAGAGGTAGGGTTACTTCATCGTTCTCAATGGGTTGGTATCGATGGAGCTCCTTCTACACAGTCCTTAACGGTAGGTGGAAAAGTAGGACAGCGTATAGGTGTTGGACTTACTATGGTTAACGATAATATTGGACCATCTAACGAACTGGATATAAACGGAGTATTTTCATACAATATTCCTATTAGTTACAACGCTCGTTTATCCTTTGGGATGAATGCTGGGTTGGATATATTAAACGTGGATTGGTCTGAAGGAAGATATGCCAATACTCAAGATCCAATTCTTTCTAATAATGTAAATAATATAAGACCTATTATTGGAGCTGGTGCTTATTTATATAGTGATAAGTGGTATGTGGGACTTTCTACTCCTAATTTTATAAAAACCGAAACATATAATGACGATGAAGAACTTGTAATCGACCAAACAACGCAGTTTTATTTGATGGGAGGTTATGTTTTTCAGGTAAGTAGAGATGTAAAACTTAAACCATCTACGTTGCTTAAATACAGTGAAGGAACTCCAATAACGGTAGATTTATCATTAAATGCGCTTATCCAAGATAAATTTAGTGTTGGTGCAGCGTATCGATTTAATGATTCAATGAGTGCTATGCTTGGTTTTCAGATATCAAGAAGCTTTTTTGCGGGTTATGCGTTTGATTATGCAACCACAGAGCTTAATAAATATAATGATGGTTCACACGAAATTATATTAAAATATACCTTACCAGACTCGAATAGAAGAGCCAAATCACCTAGATTTTTCTAACCAAAACCAACTACTATTATGAAAAAAATACTAATCTTTATCGCTTTCCTTTCCTTTGGAATGTATGCCCAGAATAATACATGGAAAGCAGACGAACTTTATGCTGAATATCATTTTGAAGCAGCAGCAGATCAATATAAAAAAATTATAGATAAGAGCACTACCTTAAATCCGGATGCATTGGAACGCTTGGCAAATAGCTATTTTAATATTGCCGACTACCAAAATGCGTATGTATGGTATGATAAACTTTATAATTTAAATAACGAACGGATGAAGGAAAGTACTTTTATAAAGTATTTACAGTCCGCAAAATCCAGTAGAGATTATGAGAAGGCAAACCGTCTTATTCAAGATTATTATGCCGACGATTACAGTAGAATTGAAACAATAACCATTCAGAAAAGAAATCTTGACGAAATAAAAGTGTCAGATTCTCTTTACAAGATTCAGAATGTGTCTATTAACTCCAAGATGTCAGATTTTGCTCCGATATATTATAAAGATTATATTGTTTTCTCATCCACCAGAGATACAAGTGTTACAAAGGATAAATTATATCCATGGAATAATCAGCCGTATTTGGATCTTTATATTGCTGAAAAAAACAAGGAAAATGGAGAACTGAAAGACGCAAAAAAATTCAGTTTAAAATCAAAATCCAATTTCCATGATGCCACATTATGCTTTAGTAAAGATGGAAAGTTTGTTTATTTTACAAGAAATTATAGTACTAATAAAAAGCTAAAAACTAATAAGGAAGGAGTTTCAAATTTTGAAATTGTTAGAGGGTATATTAATGGAGATAATATTACCAATATTGAAACGCTAAGCTTTAATAGTATGAAATATTCTTGTGGGCATCCTGCAATTTCTCCAGATGGGAAGTATTTGTATTTTGTATCTGATATGCCTGGTGGTTATGGAGCGTCTGATATTTACTACACTGAAATTTTTGAAGATGGAAAAACAAATACTCCAATAAACCTAGGGCCAACTATTAATACCCCAGGAAGAGAAATGTTTCCTTTTGTTACAGATAGTACGTTGTATTTCTCATCAGATGCGCATTATGGGTTAGGAGGGTTAGATATTTTTGAGAGTAAGATTAAAGGGAAAAACAGCTATGAGATTCCGTTAAATTTAGGCGGGAGTTTAAATAGTAATATGGACGATTTTAGTTTGATTTATAACCCTACCAATCGTACAGGTTATTTTGCTTCTAATAGAAGTTTAGGAAAAGGAGATGATGATATTTATTACTTCAGAAAAAAAGAACCTTTACTATTTCAAACTTTTTCAGGGCATGTATATGATGAAAAAACAAAAGAGCCACTTGAAGGAGTTTCTGTAGAAGTTAAAGATATTCTTAATGATGCTGTTACACAAACTATACAAACAGGAGATAGTGGATATTATGAACTAGAACTTCCATTTAAAATGGAACAACAGTTAACATTTTCTAAGCCAGATTATACATCAGAAAAAATATATGCAAAGACTACAGAAGATCCTAAAGTAGCGCTAAGAGGGAATGATGTATACCTAACTTCTTTAAAAAGTTTAACGGTTAAAGAGGGCAACGATTTAAAAATAGATGTAGATCCTATCTATTTTGAGTATAACAAAGCCGATATTACCCCACAAGCGCAAGTAGCACTAGAAAAAGTGCTATATGTTATGAAAGAATTTCCAACGCTTCATATAATGATAGAATCTCACACCGATTCTAGGGGTTCCGATAGTTATAATATGAGCCTTTCAAATTCTAGAGCAGAGCATACAAAACGTTACATTATTGCAAACGGAATTGAAGCAAATAGAATTGAAGGTGCTAGAGGGTTTGGAGAGAGTAAATTAAAAAATAAATGTTCAAATGGGGTAAGTTGCAGTGAGGAAGAACATTCCTTAAACCGAAGGTCCAATTTTATCATAGTTGAGAATAAACCAGACTTTTAAATCCTCTAAAATATAGAAAGTGACTGTCTAAAAAAGCATGTTTTTATGACAGTCACTTTTTTTTAATCACTTATCCTAAGAGTGAAATGCATATGTGCTTTAGATAATAATACGAATGTTATAATAATTTCAGAACTTCATTTTCATTCTTTATAAGGTATAAACTAGGAGTTCTATTTTTAAGAATATTTTCGAACAACTTCTGATAAATATGTTGCATACTCCCCAATTTTCTTTCTCGTTTTTGAATTATATAAAATCTAAAATACGTCGAATCTCTTTTGTAATGAAGTATATTCGCCAAAAATAGGTTTAATTGAAAGACAACTAACCATCGTAAAATTCTTACGAATTTTTACGATAGTATTGATTTTGTTTACTAAATTAGTCGCCAGAACCAAAGTAATAAACCACACCTGAATTATTATATAAAAACGATTAAATTTTTTAATAAAAAGAAGATTAATATTATATAAAATCGGGTTATGAACATATATAGTCAACGCATTGTATAATCTATTGCGTTATCATCAAATGTATATTACACTATTCATTTGGATGCTTGTAATATATTCATCAAACGTATATGGGCAAAGGGTTTATGCTACTACACAACAAAATAGCCATTCACTTTCTGCGAGTATAAGTAATGAGAACAGGGCAATAGATGCAGATTACGCCAACTACTCTACACTAAATATTGGAGTGGGTTTTGGTGGACTTTTTTTTGCGCAACAAAATCTTCAGTTTACGGGGGTTCTTCGGCCAAGACCTACCTCACCTATTATTATAAAGTTTGGATCTACTATAATGCTTTCAGAGCTGACAGACGAAATAGCTATTCAGCGTACCAATGGAGGAATTAATGGAACAGTAGGAACCGCCTATACAAGTGCTCCATTGGCAGCCCTCATTACCACAAATGGTGGCGCTAACGCAACAGAAGTTTCAATACCAATTTCTGGATCTAGTGAAGAAAGTGATGGTTTGCGTTTAAGATTAAGTACTTCTTCACGATTTTCAATATCTGCTAGGCTTTATTACGCTTTTTTCATAGCACCTCCTATTCTTGTAAATACCAGTATCGCTATTTGTGAGGGAGAAATAGGAGCTGTAGGAATAAATAATTTTCAACCCAACTATACCTATAAATTATATGATTCTCTTACAGGTGGAAATCTTGTAGGAAGTAGTACTAGTCAAGTTATTTCTTTTAACGCTGCAAATTTGACGAGTGGGAATTATTATGTAGCAGCTGTTGAAACTGCCACCAATTTTTCATCATCTAGAACTCTTATTCAGATAACAAAATATTTAAAACCAGGGAATCCAGCTATAGAAATCAATATAAATCAGAATTAAATAATTAAGCATTAATCTAAAATGTAAAAAAATGAAAACGTTCAACAAAATTTTATTTACAACTCTTTTGGGAATAGGGTTATTAACCTCATTTCAGAGTTATGCGCAAACTGCGCCAAATCCACAAGCGTCCATTTCAACACCTACACATCTGGATGTTGGAACAATTAATAGTGATGCTACCACCGTAACAGTTATTAATGACGCTGTATTATTTTACAACCCTGCTACAAGTGGCCCTTCAATTACACTAACTGCTAGTTTAGATGATGGAAATGGGAATGTATTCAACTCTTATCAATGGTATTTAGTATTGCAAAATGGGACTGAGAATATAGTATCTGGCCAAACAACTGCAAATTTATCTTTAGCACAGCTTGCTCCTGGATATCATAAATATAGAGTATATGGTTTGGTAAATAATGAAGGAGGAACCGTTATTTGTCAATCCGAAGAATATCAGGATATAATCCTTTTTGTATTATCGCCTTTAGATATTACTACTACTGTAACTTTAAATGATAATCCGCAAGAGTATTGCGCAAACAATGTGTTTGATACCCCTACAAATCTTTCAGTAACCAATATTACAGCAGATTATAGTGCAAATACAAACGGGTATAGCAATCCTTTAGGGAGTAATTTTGAAGTTAGCTATAATTGGTATGCAGTTTTAGAAGGAGGAACAGCTAATCCAATTAATCTTGGAACCGCTGTAAATAACTATAATATTTCTATAACAGACCCTGGAACCTATACTTTTTATGTGGAAGTTAAGTATGTGGTAAAAACAGATGATGGCACAAGAAGTTATATAACCTATGTTGGAAATATTAAAGATTCTACAGGGGATCCATTTGAAATTACTATAACAGCTGTTCCAGGAGCTCCAACTATTTCAATTGGTAACATTACCAATTAAGAGAGTTCCATAAATTAAAATTTGATTTTGCTATTGTTTTACAATGAATTAATTTATGCAAACTCCTTATTCGTTATATTATCTCAGAATATATCTGGGGATGCTAGTGGTTATTGCAAGTTTTTTTGAGAAAGCGTATGCGCAATCAGAAAATGAACAAATAACTATTAGTCCTGGAGAATCTGTGCAATTAAATGCTTTTTCAGAAGGCACCACTTATTATGTATGGTTACGAAATAATGAAGTTATTGAGAATGCAACAAATAGTGTTTATTCAGTAATAAAAGAAGGGATTTATAAGGCTATAGCGTATAACGATTATAACTGTGGGTCTGTTTTATCAAATAGCATTGAGGTTAGGTATAGCAAAACTTCTGAAAAGTTTACAGCGCTTCATTTTTGTGAGAAGGCAAAACCAACTATTATGGAGTTGGATATTGGAGTAAATGATTTGATTTGGCATTCAACTAAAGAGCGGAATGTAAGTTTACCTGCAACCACACTTTTGGAAGATGGTAAAATGTATTATGCTTCAAGTCTGAGTTCAGAAGTTAGCTATGCTGTTGAGGTATTTATGGATGCCTGTATAGACATAGCAATACAGAAAGAAGTAGATAAAGTAAAAGTTCCTTATGAAACTATTGTAAACTTTACTATTTCAGTTTTTAATACAACCAATATTCCAGCTATAAATGTTATAGTTAAGGAAGAATTGCCATCTGGTTATATTTATCAAGAACATCAATCTAGTGCGGGAATTTATAAGGTTGCAGAAGGTATTTGGAGTATCCCAAAATTAGCATCCAAGGCACAAGAAAATTTAAAGATAAAAGTGAAGGTTGCTAATAAAGGCGATTATCAGAACCAAGTAAGCTTAGTTTATTCAGAACCAGAAGATTTTGAAATACAAAACAATGTTTCAACTGCTTCTGTAAATCCGTTAGGCATAATAGTACATGATATTTTTACTCCCAATAATGATGGAATGAACGATACTTTTGTAATTGATTCTATAGATAACTATCCAGAAAATGTACTTAAAATTTATAACAGATATGGGACGTTAGTATATCATAAAAAAACGTACGATAATAGCTGGGATGGATTTATTAATGTAAATGGAATGCTTAATAAAAGCGAACGCCTGCCTCCAGGAGTATATTTTTATAATTTAGATTTAGGAAGCGATACTGAACCAATAACAGGTTGGATTTTTATTGGATATTAAAAGCTTCATCTTCTTTTCCAAGAGTATATATAAACTGTTATTCATTAATTTTTAAGGATATTGATTGTCGATAAATTTTAAGGAGTTTCCTCAATTAATTAATACAATGATTATAATTATGATATATGTCATATGAGAAGGTAGAATAGATGTATAGTTTTGGCATTACTATTGATTTTATAAGAACTAAATAAATTTATGAAGGTTAGAAATTATAAAATTCAGTATATTTATTTTTAAATAATTGATATAAAGCGTGTTAAGTAATAAAAAAAGTATTATGATTATTAGAAAAATAGTATTAGCTGTATTTGCTACAGCAATGATTGTGGCTTGTGGCGATAAAAAAGGAGAAAAAAACAGTAGTGAAAGTGAGTTTACTAGGGTTGGAGAACCAGAGAATATGGAAGTAGAAGTGGTTGAAAATTATTTTCCAAAGAAAGAAATTACACCAAATGTAATTCAATTTTATACTATTGACAATGAAAAAGAATTTAATCAAAAATTTGGGGTAGCTAAAACCATGAATAATAAAGTAACTCCAATTGATTTTAGTAAGAATAGAGTAGGGGTTATTATTTTACCAGAAACCAATAAACAAACAACTATAGATATTGAGGATACAGAAAGAATAGGTTCTGGAGCTGTTATTGAATATGAAATTACAGAAGGCGAAGAACAATCGTTTAGTACAACTCCAGCTCTTATATTTAAGCTTCCAGGAGATAACCGTTTAAAAACAATCGAATTTAAAGCGGGGAAAGAAGTTAATGTTATTGGAGTTCCCGAAAAATAATAAAATCATTTATATAAATAAAATGAGGCTGTCTAGATATTTAGGCAGCTTTTTTGTTGTTTAAAGAATATGTTTAAATCCCGCATTGTGGGTTTTATTCCCAGAGCATGTCCTGAGTATCTTGAAAAGTTCTACGTCGAAATGGATTAAATTATTTTCCTTTGAATACCTCCTAGGCTCACCTTGAGTTAGTTTATTGTGATATATATTTTTATTTTTTTAAATGAATATGGTTGTATGGTGGGTATTTTTAGACAAATTTAGTTTTCGTTTAAATCAATTTAGTAAGTTTTACTATATTTAATCCAAATGAGTAAACCATCCTATTATAATTAATTATGAACAGAAGAAAATTTATCAAACAAACTGGACTTGTAACAGCTGGGGTATATACCTTGAGCACTTCAAATTTAATGGCAAGTATTGTAAATAATAAATCCATTAATCCATTTGGAGTGCAGCTATATAGTGTTAGAGATGTATTGCCAGATGACCCAAGAGGAGTAATGACCAAATTGGCGAAAATGGGGTATAAACAGTTTGAAAGTTACAGTGGAGAAAAAGGATTTTTATGGGGACTTTCTCCAAAAGAAATGAAAGTTTTTTTAGGAGATATTGGGGTTGATATGGTGAGTACCCATTTTAATTATCTTGATGTGGTTAACAATTCAGATACATTAAAAAAGAATATAGAAATGGCCAAAGGTGCTGGTCTAAAATATATGCTTTGCCCATATCTTGGTCCTCAAAAAAATTGGGATGAGTGGAAGCAAGTTGCAGATAACCTTAATAAAGTAGGGGAAGAGGTTAGTAAAGCTGGATTAAAATTTGGATACCATAATCATGATTATTCGTTCAAACCTTTAGAAGGAAAACTTCCTCAAGATTATCTAATTGAAAATACAGATCCAAACTACGTAATGTTTGAATTAGACCTTTGTTGGATTGATGTAGCGGGTGTAGATACAGAAGATCATTTAAAAAAATATGGCGATCGTTATGAATTATGTCACATTAAAGATTATACAATCAAAGACGGGAAACCGTTGCAAAACGATTTAGGAAAAGGTACTGTAAATATTAAAGACACTTTAAACGCTGCCTTAAAAAGTAATATTAAATACTACATAGTAGAACAAGAAGAATATCCAAACTCTTCATTAGAGAGTTTAGAATATGATGCTAAATATATGGAACTTCTTAGTTTGTAGGAGTATCAGAAATTTTATCTTAAAAAAAATGGCTGTATAAGAAAGTACCTAAGCTGTATGTGTTATCTAACTTATATTGTTATAGGCGCATGTTTTGTCGTCAAAAACTGGGTTTGTCTTGTTTTCAAACTGATTTTTTCTTTTTGTAAACTGAGCTTGTCTTGTTTTCAAACTAATTTTTTCTTTTTGTAAGCTGAGCTTGTTTTGTTTTCAAATTGGGCTTGTCCTGTTGTCAAACTGAGCTTGTCGAAGTTTAGCTACTAACTCTCAATAAAATCCTTCGACAAGTTCGACAACTACAAATTACTCTTTAAACGACCACTTTTTCTTGATTTTAAACCCTTATATTCAGGTATTTCTTTCCAATAGCTATAATTCTTTCTTACAGGAAATTACCTTATTTCTTTCAGTATAAAATAAAACATCTATTACAACTAATAGGCAGCATTTCTAATAGGAGTCATTAATGTCCGTAAGAAATACAAGAACGCTTTGCTGTAAGAAAAAACAAAGACTAAATATTAACTATCATAAAATAAGTAGTTTAAAGAAATAACATTCCTACAATCTTCTTTTTATTCATTTTTATTAATAGCAAGGGGCTATTTTGAAAACCTCATTTAAACCTAGATATAAGTAGCGTTCAATAAATTTCGTTAACCTTTATCGCACAACAATAATTAGGAATTAATTATTCATCATAAATAAGGTTCGTACACATTATAAATGTTAAAATAACACTTTTTTAATTATTTCTATTGTTTTTTTAAAAGTAAATTATACATTTACAAAACCTACGATGTTAAATTTCTGTTATATTAAAAAATTCAATCGATTGAATTTGAGGTATAATCGAATAAACGTTAAATAATTATTAATAAACTAACTAAGAAATGAAAACAAAAAAAACTAACAAAAGTTATTTCTTTTGCTGTTTTCTCTATTTACTAATAGGGATAACCTCTATAACAGCGGCAGAAAGGAATTCTAATCTAATGCAAACTCCAATTAGTGGAACTGTAACTTCTGGTACCGATAATGCCCCATTGCCTGGGGTTAGTGTGGTAGTAAAAGGAACCAATAATGGAGTTGTAACCGATTTTGATGGATTCTATGAATTGAGTGGGGTAGCACCAGATGCAATTTTAGAATTTTCTTACATAGGTTTTAAAACACAATCTATTTCGGTAAATGGAAAAACAACTTTAAATGTAACATTAGAGGAAGATTTAGCACAATTAGACGAAGTAGTTGTAGTAGGTTACGGAACCCAAAAACGTTCGGATGTAACTGGATCTGTTTCTTCGGTTCCAGAAGATAGGCTTGAAAATCTTCCTGTTACTAACGTTACTCAAGCTATCCAAGGTACAACAGCAGGACTTAATATTACAGAAGGTTCTTCGGTTCCAGGAAGTACTGGTTCCATACAAATTAGAGGGGTTAACTCCATTAACGCCAATACGAGTCCGTTTATAGTAGTAGATGGAACTCCATTTTATGGCTCGATGAACGATATTAATACCCGAGATATTAAATCTATAGAAATTTTAAAAGATGCATCTGCAGTGGCTATTTATGGTACACGTGGTTCTAATGGGGTTATTTTAATAACAACCAAAAGAGGGGTAACTGGGAAACCAACCATTAATTATTCTGTTTACACAGGATTGGAGAGTATCTCTCATGTTTTACAGCCTAGAAGTCCAGAAGCTTATGTTCAAAAGTATCAAGATTACATGACAGCGCGTGGTTTGGAACAAACAGGGGTTTTATTAAACCAATCTGAAATTGATAATTATAATGCGGGAAGAACTACAGATTGGGTTGATGAGACTACACGTGCTGGTTCAATTCAAGAACATAATTTAAGCATCCGAGGAGGTTCTGAAACCGCTAAATATTTTGTATCAGGGAGCTTTTTGGATCAAGATGGGGTGATAAAAGGATACGAATTTCAAAAAGTTAATTTACGTACCAATTTGGATTTAGACGTAACAGATTTCTTGAAAGTAGGAATGAATGCCTTTTATGCTAATAATGATTTTGGTGGGGGTAGAGCAAACCTTTTAAACGGCTCTGCCATGAGCCCTTATTCGGTTCCTTATGACGAAAATGGAAACTATGTTATCTTCCCAATGGCTCCAGAGCAGTTGTGGGAAAATCCATTACTTGGTTTAACAACAGATAGAGTTCAAAAAGATAAAAACCTTTCTGGAACAGTATATGCCGAACTTACTCCTAGTTTTGTTAAAGGACTTAAATACAGGGTAAATGCTTCTTATACAAGCAATCCATATCATTATGCTAATTATGAAGGAAGGGCTGCTAACGACCAAAATGGGACAGCCACCATTACCGATTCAGAAGAAACTAACTGGGTAATTGAGAACATATTAACTTATAGTAAAGATTTTGGAAAACATCATATAGATTTAACGGCATTGTATAGTGCGCAAAAAAATGAGTTTTTCGAATCTTCTGCTACTGGAGTTGGATTTATAAATGATGAACTTTCTTATAACAATATAGAATCTGCACAAAATATTTCTGCTTCTTCGCAAAGTTGGGAATCTACTTTATTGTCTCAAATGGGAAGGATAAATTATTCTTATGACAGCAGATACTTACTAACATTAACTGCCAGAAGAGATGGTTATTCTGCATTTGGAGCAAATACAAGTAAATATGGGGTGTTTCCATCTGTAGCATTAGGATGGAATATTCATAATGAGAATTTTTTAGAAGACTCTAAAACATTGAATCAGTTAAAACTGAGGTTGTCGTACGGGGAAACTGGAAATCAGGCGGTAGATGCTGGACAAACAGTAACAACAGCGGGTACTGTTTTATATCCTTTTGGAGGAAGCGCTTTAATAGGGACCTATATAAATGGTTTAGGAAATGCTAATTTAAATTGGGAAACTACTTCTTCTTTTAATGTTGGTCTTGATTTTGGTTTATTCCGTAATAGAATTTCAGGAAGTATTGAAGCTTATAGAAGTAAAACTAGAGATATTTTATTGCGAAGAAGTATTCCTGCAATTACTGGTTCCGATCAGATTTGGGATAATTTAGGAGAAATGCAAAACACAGGTTTTGAATTTACGTTAAATACAAAGAATATTCAAAATGAAAATTTTCAGTGGGAAACCAATATTAATTTTTCAACTTTTAAGAACGAATTGTTGGAAATTTATGGAGATGGAGAAGATGATATAGCTAATAGATGGTTTATAGGAAAACCCCTAAACGCAATATACGACTATAAAATGGTCGGAATTTGGCAAGAAGGAGAAGATCCTTCTGGCGTTGATCCTACTGCACAACCTGGAGATATTAAATTTGCCGACCTTAATGGAGATGGGGTAATAGACCCTGAAAACGATAGAACGTATTTAGGAACTAGTTTACCAGATTGGACTGGAGGGATTACTAATACCTTAACTTATAAAAACTTAACATTTAGCTTTTTTATTCAAACGTCTCAAGGAGTGTTTAAAGGGAATCCAGATATAAATTATGGAGATGAAGCTGGCCGTAGAAATACACCAGAAGATGTTGGATATTGGACACCAGAGAACCAAAGTAACGAATGGCCTTCTATTGGCTATAGAAACACAAGAGGATATGGTTACCCTAGAGATGCCAGTTATGTTAGAATTAAAGATGTGAGATTGAGTTATAGAATTCCAAGGAAACATTTGGAGAAATATGGAATTAATGACTTGATGTTTTATATAGCAGGAAGAAACCTATATACTTTTACAGATTGGATTGGATGGGATCCTGAGAGTGACCAAACGTATAGAGGAAGCGAAAACTGGACAAATAATTACCCAGTAGTGAGAACCATATCATTAGGTCTAAACCTTTCACTTTAAAACAGAGTGCGAGTTATGAATTTCACAAAGAACAACATTATAAAAGGCAATAAAATGAAAAAATATATCAATAAAACACTATTCTTAATAGGAGTATTGACCTTGGTCTTTACTTCTTGTAGTGACTCTTTTTTAGACGAAGAAGTAGAATCTTCCTATACCCCAGAGTCTCTTAACGATGAACTAGGTTTCGAATCGGCTATAATTGGATTATACCAACAAATGAGTACGCTTTATACTAGAAGTTCCGATCAAGGTTGGGTTGGAGTATGGCAAGTAGGAACAGATATCGTTTGGCCAACACAACCACAAGGAATAGAGGTTCCTTATTATGAATACGATTTGTTAACTGCAGACGATAATGCTGCTTACCAAACATGGAATTTTGCATATAATATGATTGAAAATGCCAATAGTATTATCTACAATGTTGAAAATCCAACTGGGGAAGCACTAAATATAGCTGAAGATGATCGGAAAAAAATAAGTGCTGAAGCTCGCTTTTTTAGAGGGTATGCATATAATTTATTGGCAACTTTATACGGAGGAGTTCCTTTGGTTACCGACCCACTTTCGGAACCTAAAACAGATTTTGTTAGGGCGCCAATAGAAGATATAAATGCTTTAATTGAAGAAGATTTAATGTATGCTTCTCAAAATCTTCCGCAGATAGATAACACTCCTGAAGAATCGCGAGTAAGTAGATATGCTGCAAATCAGCTTTTTGCTGAATTTTATTTACGTATTGGACAAGCAAAAAAAGCAGAAGATCAAACAAATCTTATAATTAATAGTGATAGATTTGACTTGGTAGACGAAAGATATGGTGTAAAAGCCGATCAACCTGGCGACCCATTTGCAGATATGTTCTATAAAGGAAATCAGCGTCGTTCTCAAGGAAATTCAGAAGCTATTTGGGTTTTAGAAAACGAGAATCCAAGCGACGTTCGTGGAGGAAGCTCGGGGAATCCACAACAAAGACGTGTATGGGGAGCTGGTTACCATAATAGAAACGGGATGTTACCGGCCGATTCTCTTGGAGGAAGAGGAATAGCACGGATTAGATTAAATAATTGGGTTTTATACAATCTTTATGATGATACAGATATGAGAAATTCAAAATACAATATTCACAGAAGGTTTACATATAACAATCCTGATTTTGAATTGTATGGAGAAGATGTGCCTTATTCAGGACCTGATACGTTGTTTATCATCAATCCATATACTTTAAAATGGGGGCATTTTGACCCAAGAGACACCTTTGGTTTTGGGATGTGGAAAGATTTTATTTTGATGCGTTTAGGAGAAACTTATTTGTTAAAAGCTGAAGCTCAGTTTAGACAAGGAGATTTAGCAGGGGCTGCTACAACTATTAATATTCTTAGAGATCGGGCTAATGCGCCAACGGTAAGTGCTTCGGATATTGATTTGGATTTTATTTTAGATGAACGTGTTCGAGAACTTTTAGCTGAAGAAAATAGAAGAATAACGCTAATGAGAACTGGTACTTTGGTTGAAAGAGCAAATAGATTAAATAACGATGCTCCTAGCGGAATGCAAATTCAAGGACTAACAGATAAAAATCTTTTGTTTCCAATTCCTTTGAGAGAAATTCAATTAAATAAAGACGGAGATTTAAAACAGAATCCAGGATACTAAATACATAACAAGAATGATAAAACGCATTGTAGTTTTAATAATTTATATAATTCCTTTTTTAGGCTTGACAAATAGTGTCAAGCCTAATGAGGTATTAAAAGACACTACAGATAGGGCTTATTTTGTTCAAATGATGAATAAAATAGCCTATCCAGTAATAAAAAGTCTGAGTGAAGATAAGTTAAAAGAAAAAATGCCAGTAGAAAAGGCTATAAATCCTTATGGTGGAAGAGAACAGGTAACATATTTAGAGGCTTTTGGGAGAACGCTTGTAGGAATAGCTCCTTGGTTAGAATTAGGACCCGATGCTACCGAAGAAGGAAAGCTTAGAGAAGAGTATATACAATTATGCGTAAAAGCAATAGACAATGCTACTAACCCTTCTGCTAAAGATTATATGAACTTTACTGAAGGAGGACAACCCCTTGTAGATGCTGCCTTTTTAGCTGAAGCTTTAATAAGGGCACCTCATCAATTATGGGATAATTTAACTGCAGAAACTCAACAAAATGTATTAAGAGAATTAAAGAAAACAAGAACTATTTCTCCTCCTTATATGAATTGGTTGCTTTTTAGCGCTACCGTAGAAGCTGCTTTGCTAAAATTTGGTGGAGAAGCAGATATGATGCGAATGGAATATGCGCTTTTTAAGCATGACGAATGGTATCTAGGAGATGGGATGTATGGAGATGGTCCAGATTTTCATTGGGATTATTACAACAGCTATGTAATTCAACCTATGATATTAGATGTTCTTTTAGTTTTAGAAGAAAAAAAAGAAGAATTAAAGTATTGGCGATATAAAAATAAATTTATTGATAGAGCCAATGTATTTATAGAAAGAGCGCAGCGTTATGCAGCCATACAAGAACGACTTATTTCTCCCGAAGGGACATTTCCTCCTATAGGTAGGTCTTTGGCATACCGTTGTGGAGCATTTCAGCTATTGTCGCAAGTAGCGTTGATGCAAAAATTACCAAAAAATATTAATCCAGCTCAAGTTCGATCGGCTTTATTAGCGGTAATAAAAAATCAGATGGAGGCTCCTGGAACTTTTGATGAAAACGGATGGCTTCAAATTGGATTTTATGGAAAGCAAAAGGAGATAGCAGAACCTTATATTTCTACAGGAAGTTTATATTTATGTAGTACTGCTTTTTTAGTTTTAGGCTTACCACAGCAAACTCCTTTTTGGGCTGCACCTTCTGCCAATTGGACGCAAAAAAATATTTGGAGCGGAAAAGAAGCTAAAATAGACCATGCCTATAGTGGGAATTATCATAAAAACGAAGATAACTGGGAAACTGTAACCGACAGTAGTTCATTTTTAAGTAAGAAAGAATTTAACAAGCATTGGAACTATTTTTATCCGTGGGGAACAGATCATAACGGTACTGCTAGAATGTATAAATCCAATGTTTCTTTAAATGATGGAGTATTGGAATTAAAAGCAGAAAGAACTTCAAAAAATGAGGGTAAAAGTAAGTCTTCTCCTCATTTAGAAATAAAATATAAATCTGGTGCTATTCATGCAAAACATAAAATTGTGGTGAATAAAGCATATCCAGAATATGAAGTTACAGGAGAATTTAAAGCCCCAACCTCAAGTGGGACATGGCCAGCATTTTGGTTAACAGCAGTAGATGGTTGGCCGCCAGAAACGGATATTTTGGAGTTTAAAGGTGATGATGTCAATTGGCAAAATACATTTTTAACACCGCAAAATGTAACTACTATAAAAAAGAAAATTCCAGATGCTTCTAAAGAATGGCATACATATACTGCCAAACTCAAAAGGGTAGACAACACACACACAACAATTACCTATTTTATTGATGGAAAACAGACGGGAGTTCATTACACAGATTTTACTGATAAACCTCTTTGGTTAATTATAAATTTACAGATGGAAGGATCTTCAGGGAACGCAAATGGTTTGGAACAAGCTTCCTATTTCAGTAAAAATGTGACTATAAAAAGAATTTCAGCAAAATGAATTCATCATTCTTAACTCTTCATAAATTAATCGTTTTATTATTAGGTTTTACTTTTATTGGTTGTAACTCTTTAAAAGTAGAAGAATCGGTTGTGGGATTGGGCTGGAGTAATAATTCAGTAAATACAGTTGTTTTTAGAAATTCTGCTGTGGTGAGCACGAACGAGTATCAATTTACAGCATATTACAATCCTGAGGGTTATTTAATATTAGCAAAGCGAAGATTAAATAGTAATACATGGAAAATTAAGAAGACTGCCTATAAAGGAAATGTAAAAGATGCTCATAATACCATTAGTATTGCTATGGATGCCGATGGATTTTTGCATGTTTCATGGGATCAACACAATACAAAACTCCGCTATGCAAGAAGTAAGTTCCCCTTAGAATTAGAGCTGACAGAGGAATTATCTATGACAGGGCTTCAGGAAGATAAAGTAACCTATCCTGAGTTTCATAATTTACCAAATGGAAAGTTACTTTTTTGTTATCGGTCGGGAGAATCTGGTCGTGGAAATATGGTTATTAATAGCTATGATGTTGAAACTAATAAATGGACACAATTACAAAATAATCTGTTAGATGGAGAAGAGAAAAGGAGCGCCTATTGGCAAACCGCAATAGATAGTTTAGGAAACATCCATTTGTCTTGGGTATGGAGAGAAACTTGGGATGTATCTTCTAATCATGATATGTGTTATGCCATATCAAGAGATGGTGGGATAACATGGGAGCAATCAAATGGAAAGAAATACGAGCTTCCAATTACTCAAGAAACGGCAGAAATAGCTTGGGAAATACCTCAAAAAAGTAGCTTAATTAATCAAACCTCCATGGTAGTAGACAAAGAGGGAGTTCCATATATTGCTACTTATTGGAATAATGATAAATCTCCTCAATATAAAGTAGTCTATTTAAAAGATAAACAATGGAAACTTTTAAATACAGATTTTCGTAAAAGTAGTTTTTATTTAGGCGGCGGCGGAACAAAAAGAATTCCTATTTCTCGACCTAAAATTATTATAGATTCAGAAAGAATCCATTTATTATTTAGAGATGAAGAAAGAGGAAATAAAATTTTATTAGCTTCCACATTAAAGAATTCAATCCAATGGAATTTAAAGGAAATTTCTAAAGAGTCCGTTGGACAATGGGAACCCAATTATGATGTAGATTTATGGGAAAAAGAAAAGGTTTTACATATTTTTTCTCAAAAAGTTACCCAATTAGATGGAGAAGGGGTTTCTGAAACGGAACCACAACCAATAAAAATAATTCAAATAAAAAATATTGCAGACTAATACTATTAACAACTAAAATAAGCCATGAAAAAATTATTATTTACAGTACTTTCTATACTGACTCTTGCTGGATGTAAAGAAAAAACACAAAAAGAAGAAATTGAAAAGGACACCCTTGATGTAAAAATAGATTCTACATTTCAAACAGCTGTTAAACAATACAGATACTTAAGTAATCAAGTTACATTAGGTGAATATCCAAAAACTTTTTATAAAGATAAAGAAGGACTGGAAACAAGTAATTCAGGTTGGTGGTGTAGTGGTTTTTTTCCTGGAACGTTATTTTATTTAGACGAAGCAGTTGGCGCTCAAGATTTAAAAGAAGAAGGAGTAGCAATATTAGAAGATTTAAAAAAGGAGCAGTTCAATACCTCTACACACGACCTTGGTTTTATGATGTATTGTAGCTTTGGAAATGCAGAACGTTTAGCGCCTAAAAAAGAATATGAAGAGATATTGATGAACAGCGCAAAATCGTTATCAACTCGATACAATGATACAGTTCAAGCTATTCGCTCATGGAATAGTGCGCCATGGAATAAAGCAGGAGAAGACGACCTAGTGGTTATAATAGATAATATGATGAATCTAGAATTATTGTTTTGGGCAACAAAGCACAGTGGAGATAGCACATATTATGATATTGCAGTAAACCATGCTAATACAACTATAGAAAATCATTTTAGAAAAGATTATAGCTCTTATCATGAGGTTATTTATGATGAGCTTACTGGTAAGGCTAAATTAAAAATCACAAATCAAGGAGCAGCAGATTCTTCAGCTTGGGCTAGAGGACAAGCATGGGGGTTATATGGTTATGTGGTAATGTATAGAGAAACTAAAGACAAAAAATACTTAGAACAAGCCAAAAACATTGCAAATTTTTTATTGAACCATCCTAATCTTCCAAAAGATAAGATTCCGTATTGGGACTTTAATGCTCCTAAAATACCAAATGCATTGAGAGATTCTTCTGCCGGAGCCATTATAGCTTCAGCATTAATAGAACTTAGTACGTATACTACAGGAGAAATTTCTTCTAAATATTTAAACGATGCAAAAGTGATGTTAGAGAGTTTACTTTCATCAGAATATATTGCAGAAGTAGAAACAAATGGAGGTTTTATATTAAAACACGGGGTGGGTAATATGCCAAATAACACAGAGGTAGACACTCCGCTTTCTTATGGAGATTATTACTTAATTGAAGCAATGTTGAGATATAAAGAATTAAATAAATAATACATGATTAAAATGAAAAATATTTTTGTTGTTTTATTGCTATTAACTGTAAATATGATGAGCTCACAGCAACAGCAAAATGAATGGGAAAATCCCACTATAATTGATAGAAATAAAGAAGCTGCACATGCCCAATTTATAGTTTTTAAAAATAAAGAAACTGCATTATCGGGTAAGGAAACGGCATCTAGTTATTACAAGAGCCTCAATGGGAAATGGAAATTTAATCTTGTTAAGAAACCAGAAAATAGACCAGAGAATTACTATGAAGTTAATTTAGACGATTCTCAATGGAAAGAAATTAAGGTGCCTTCCAATTGGGAGCTCGAAGGGTTTGATATTCCTATATACACCAATATAACATACCCTTTTCCTAAAAATCCTCCTTTTGTAGATAATAAATATAATCCTGTTGGAAGCTATAGAAAAACATTTTCTATTCCAGAAAATTGGAGTGATAAAGAAGTGATATTACATTTTGGATCTATTTCTGGATATGCAAAAGTGTATTTAAATGGAAAAGAAGTAGGAATGACAAAAGCTTCCAAAACGCCAGCAGAATTTGATATAACTAAATTCTTACAAGAAGGTAAAAATTTAGTAGCAGTACAGGTTTACCGTTGGCATGATGGAAGCTATTTAGAAGATCAGGATTTTTGGAGATTAAGTGGGATTGAACGTAATGTATACCTACAAGCATTGCCAAAATTAACAGTTTGGGATTATTTTGTAAATGCCAATTTAGATAAAACCTATACCAATGGGGAGTTAGAAGCAACAATAAACCTAAGATCTTTTACTAAGAATACTAAAATAAAAGGAAAAGTATCATTTACGTTATTGGATGTTGAGAATAATGAAGTTTATTCAGAAACAAAATTTGTTGACAATAAAACTAATATTACCTTCAAAAAAACACTAAAAAACATTGCAAAATGGAGTGATGAAACTCCAAATTTATACACCTATATAATTCAATTTAAAGGTAACGAAACTGATGAAAATACAATTACGGGTAAAACTGGATTTAGAAGTGTTGAGTTAAAAAATAGTCAGTTGTTAGTAAATGGAAATGCCATTAATGTACATGGAGTTAATCTGCATGAGCACCATGGTATAAAAGGGCATGTGCCAGATGAGGAAATGATGCGTAAAGATATTGAGTTGATGAAAAAACACAATGTAAATGCCATCAGAATGAGTCATTATCCACATGGAAATTTACTTTATAAGTTATGTGATGAATACGGAATGTATGTTGTAGACGAAGCAAATATTGAAACTCACGCAATGGGAGCAGAGTGGCAAGGTAATTTTGACAAATCAAAACATCCAGCGTATCTTCCAGAATGGGCGCCCGCACATTTGGATAGAATTAAAAGAATGGCAGCGCGAGATAAAAATCACCCATCAATTATTATATGGTCTATGGGGAATGAATGTGGAAATGGCCCCGTATTTTATGATGCATATAAATGGCTAAAAGACTTTGACTCGTCTCGTTTGGTAATGTTTGAGCAAGCAGGAGAAAATGAAGATACCGATATTGTGAGTCCTATGTATCCAAGCATGAAAAATATGCAAAAATATGCTGAAGCTACAGATAAAACTCGTCCGTATATAATGTGTGAGTATAGTCATGCTATGGGGAATAGTAACGGAAATTTTCAAGAGTATTTTGATATTATTGATAACAGTCCGCATATGCAAGGAGGTTTTATTTGGGATTGGGTAGATCAAGGATTAAAAGCCGAAGAAAACGGAGAAGAATTTTGGGCTTATGGAGGAGATTTAGGAGGCGAGAACCTTCAGAACGATGAGAATTTTTGTGCAAACGGATTAGTAACAGCCGATAGAAAAGTACATCCTGGAATTTATGAAGTCAAAAAAGTCTATCAGAATATTAAATTCACTTTAAAAGAAAATGGAAAGCTTGAAATTAAGAACAAGTATTTCTATACCAATCTAAACAATTTTACCTTTGAGTGGGAATTATTAAAAAATGGAGAAAATATAGCATCGGATATTTTAAATATTGATGTGGAACCATCTTCATCAAAATTAATTTCATTACCACTTGATAAAATAGAAGAAAAAGGAGAGTATTTCTTAAATGTTTTTGCATACACCAAAAATGCTGGTGCGCTTATTCCAAAGCATCATGAATTGGCGAGAGCTCAATTTAATGTAGGAAAACAAACATATTTTACGCAAACTGAGTTAAATCATCAGAAAAAAATAAAATATACTCAGAAAGGGGATGTATTATCATTTGAAGCAGCAAATATAGAAGGTGTATTTAATTTGAAAGAAGGAAAGCTAACTTCTTATCATCTTAAAAATAAAAAAGAAATAATAGAATCTTTTCCAACTCCATACTTTTGGAGAGCTCCTACAGATAATGATTTTGGAAATCAAATGCAGGAAAAATTAGCGGTATGGAAAAATGCTCATCAAGCGCAAATCACAGGAGTTACCGTTGGAAAACAAACCGATAATGGGTTACCTATTGAAGTGAAAATGCAGCTTAAAGATGTTGAAGTTTCTTATGCAGTGGAATACTTACTTCTTAATTCTGGAGCTATAAAAGTTACAGCATCCATGGATATGAAAGATAAAGAACTTCCAGAATTACCACGTTTTGGAATGCGTTTAGAACTTGCTGGATTGTATGATGGTTTAAGTTATTACGGACGCGGACCATGGGAAAATTATTCCGACAGAAATACCTCTTCTTTTTTGGGTGTTTTTAAGGCAAAAGTAGCAGATCAGTTTACTTGGGAATATATAAGACCTCAAGAAAACGGGTATAAAACAGATGTTCGCTGGTTAAAATTACTTAATAATGCTGGGGAAGGAATTGAATTTACTGGAGCACAACCTTTAGGATTTAGCGCTTTGAATGTATCTACAGAATCATTAGATCCAGGAAAAACAAAAAATCAGCGTCATACTACAGATGTGCATCCACAAGACAAAGTGTTTTTACATTTAGATTACAAACAAAGAGGACTTGGAGGAGATAATAGTTGGGGAGCTTTGCCACACAAACCTTATAGACTATTGGATACAAAATACACATATTCTTATACCATAAGTTTAATTAATGAGAAGGATGATGAGAAATAGGTCTATAATTTTATTGCTAGCATTTATAGTTATTTCTATAATTAATGCACAAGAAAAGGAGTTTAAAAAATGGACTGTAACTCCTCCAATGGGATGGAATAGTTGGGATTGTTATGGGCCTACTGTTACAGAAAAAGAGGTCAAAGCAAATGCCGATTATATGGCAGAACACTTAAAATCTAGTGGATGGAAATATATTGTTGTAGACATTAGATGGTTTGTAGAAAATACCAAAGCAAATGGGTATAATCAAACCGATCCTATTTATGTTTTAGATGAATATGGTAGGTATCAACCTGCTGTTAATAAGTTTCCTTCTGCAAAAAATGGAAAGGGATTTAAAGAATTGGCAGCTTATATCCACAGCAAAGGGCTCAAGTTTGGAATATATATTATGAGAGGAATTCCTACAAAAGCAGTTCATGATAAATTGCCTATTAAAGGAACTAATGGAGTTACAGTCGATAAAATTTATTCTACGGAAAATCAATGTAAATGGTTAAAAGACAATTATACCATTGTTGCAAATAAACCAGGAGCGCAAGAATATTATAATTCTCTATTTGAAATGTACGCTGCTTGGGGTGTAGATTTTGTTAAGATAGACGATCTTTCTGCTCCAATCTATCATAAAGAGGAAATAGAATTGATACGAAATGCCATTGATAACTCTGGAAGGGAAATAGTATTAAGTACCTCTCCAGGAGAAACTCCTGTAGCAAGCGCCAATCATGTGAGTGAGCATGCAAACATGTGGCGAATGGTGAATGATGTTTGGGACAAATGGGACGATCTTACTCATTTAATGAAAGTAAGCAAAGATTGGTATCCTTATATCGGAAATGGAACTTGGCCTGATTGTGATATGATTCCTTTGGGAAGAATATCCATTCGTGGAGAAAGAGGTTCTGATAGAATGACAAGACTAACAAAGGATGAACAATATAGTTTAATGACATTTTTTACAATTTTTAAATCGCCATTATTTTTTGGAGGAGATTTACCAAGTAATGATGATTTTACCTTGTCGCTATTAACTAATGCAGAAGTGTTGAAGGTTCATCAACAGGGAACCGATGTTAAGCAAATTCGAAATACTTCAAAAGAAGTAATTATAAGCGCAACAAATAAAGAGAATACCCATAAGTATTTGGCTGTTTTTAATATTGACGATAATGAACCGCAAACTATAGAGATCGATTTGGATAGCATTGGGATTAATAAGCTTAAAACGGTTAAAAACCTTTGGTCTGGAGTCACTTCAAAAGTAGAGGAACGTATATATAAAGTAACGCTTCAGCCACATCAATCGCAGTTACTTTCTTTTTACACTAATTAATTTTTAGACTTAATTATAAAATGCAAATCATGATAAAATACCTTTTTAGTGTGCTGTCGTTACTTTTTACCTGTATTACATTTGTTCAGGGAAAGCATCAAATTTTGGAAAAGGATTACAAAGCATATTTGTTTACATATTTCACTGGAAATAATGTGGAAGATGAAGCTATTCATTTTGCCATTAGCCCAGACGGATATAATTATTATGCCCTAAATAATAATAAACCAGTATTAAACTCTAAAGAAATAAGTTCTACGGGAGGAGTTAGAGATCCGCATATTTTAAGGAGCGAAGATGGGAGTTATTTTTATATGGTAGTAACAGATATGACTTCATACAAAGGATGGAGTTCCAATCGAGCTATGGTATTGTTAAAGTCCAAAGATCTTATAAACTGGACTTCCAGTGTGGTAAATATTCAAGAACGTTTTTCTGGTAATGAAGACTTGAAACGTGTTTGGGCACCTCAAACTATATATGATAAAGAAGCTGGAAAATACATGGTTTATTTCTCAATGAAACACGGAGATCAGGCAGACATCATTTATTATGCATATGCAAATAAAGATTTCACCGATTTAGAAGCAAGTCCAAAACCTTTATTTATTCCAACCTCAAAAAAGGCATGTATAGATGGAGATATTGTTTTAAAAGATGGAGTATATCATTTGTTTTATAAAACTGAAACAGATAAACCTGGGATAAAAGTAGCTACCACTACAAATCTAACTTCAGGAGAATGGAAGGAAAAAGAAGGATATCTCCAACAAACAAAGGAAAGTGTGGAAGGATCGTCTGTTTTTAAAATGAAAAACTCTGAGCAGTATATTTTGATGTATGATGTATATATGAAGGGAGCATACCAGTTTACCAAAAGCAACGATTTAGAAAACTTTGAAGTGATTGATGAAGAAATTTCGATGAATTTTTCTCCAAGACATGGAACGGTAATTCCTATAACTAACAAAGAATTAAAAAGTTTAATAAATAAATGGGGGAGTCCTGTTGATTATCCTTCACTAGACAATAATCCTGTTTTAGAAGGCTATTATGCCGATCCTGAAATTATATATTCTCATAAAACTGGAAAGTATTATTTATATCCAACTTCCGATGGATTTGATCATTGGAGCGGAGATTATTTTGAAACTTTCTCTTCTATAGATTTAAAGGAATGGAAAAATGAAGGTACAATTCTCGACTTAAAAAAGGATGTAAGCTGGGCAGATAGAAATGCTTGGGCACCATGTATTATTGAGAAAAAGATAAAAGGAATTTATAAATATTTCTATTACTTTACCGCTGCCCAAAAAATAGGAGTTGCAGTTTCAGATAATCCAGAAGGACCATTTGTAGATAGTGGAAAGGCGTTAATAGACTCTCAACCAGCTGGAACAAAAGGTGGGCAGGAAATAGACCCTGATATTTTTGAAGACCCAGTAAGTGGTAAAAATTATTTGTATTGGGGAAATGGGCATATGGCCTGTGTTGAGTTAAATAAAGATATGGTTTCTATTAAAGAGAACACTTTGAAAATTTTAAATCCTGGAAATACTTTTAGAGAAGGAACAGAAGTTTTTTATAGAAATGGAACTTATTATTTTATGTGGAGTGAAGACGATACTAGAAGCCCTAATTACAGAGTTAGGTATGCTACATCTAGTAGTCCCACAGGACCATTAGATATTCCAGAAAACAATTTAATTTTAGAGAAAAGACCTGAAGAAGGAATTTATGGTACAGGTCACAATTCTGTAATAAGAGTTCCAGAAACAGATGAATGGTATATTGTTTATCATCGTTTTTCAAGGCCTAATGGTATTTTAATGGGAGATGCTGCAGGTTACCATCGGGAAGTTTGTATTGATAAACTTAAATTTAACGATAAAGGAGAGATACTACCTATTATTCCTACTCTTTAAAGGTTTATTAAATACTCCTGAATGCCTTGTAGGCTTGCCTTGAGGTAGTTGATTTACTTATTTTATGATAGTTAAGATTTAGTCTTTGTTCTTTGTTCTTTGTTCTTATAGCGAAGCGGTCTTGTCTCATATGCCTGCAATAAATCTTCACATCTTTTGAAGAGAGGGGTTTATTATTAGGTTTTTAATCAATTACCTCAGGGTAAGCCTGTCTGCCTACAAAGGCAAGTCCGCTAGGTATTTAAAGGGAATAAATTTAACTCATTTTGATACAGAGCGTCAATTAGACTCTCTATGAGGGATTAAAGGAAAGCTTAGGAGTTATGCGTATATAGCTCCAATAATTCCAATAATTACCCATATTACTCCCCAAATTTGTAATGGGAGAAAGTATAAATCATGTTTTTTGATGCTTTTTTTCTTAAAAATAAGCCCTAAAAGAAATGTTAGAGTTCCTGCTATAATTAAACTATAAAATAATATGGATAGAGTGGCATTACCGTTTTTTCCAAAAAAGCTTATGCCTAAAAGAATTATCGTAATTGGTATTAAAAAAGCTAGAATTCCCCAGCCACGAGATATAATCATTGTATGTTATTTTTCTAGTAGTGGAAATTCTTGCCAAACTGACCCATGTAATCCTGCGAAAGTGACCCACTGAATCCTATTTAAAGTGACCCGGGTATTCCTGTCTAAATTGACCCACCTCTAGAAAGAGCATGTATTAAATAACTTGTATGGTTATAATCAAGAAAAATAACCATGGCAAACATACATTTAGACATGCGAAAAATCAAACAACTATATCGTTTACATACTCAAGGAGTTAGTAAGCGGAGCATCAGTAAACAACTTGGTATATCCAGGAATACTGTTCGCAAATACATCGAATTATTACTAAAGAGCAAGCTTACAAGTGAAGAGGTTGATAAGCTTGGTTTTGAAGATTTACGTATATTATTGCATATTGATGAGACCCACATAACGACTCGTCATGAGTATGTTTTTAAGTTATACCCAGAGGTAAGCAAACGCCTTAAAAAGGTTGGAGTTACTCGTTACATGATCTGGGAGGACTATTATCAAAATAAAAAGGTATTTATCTCTTATTCTAGATTTTGTCATTTGTATAGAGTTTGGTCTCGTACTCAAAATCCAGTCATGCGATTTAACCATAAGGCTGGGGATAAAATGTTTGTGGACTTCACAGGAAAGAAATTAGCTATCATAGATCCCGCTACTGGTTTACTAAAAGAAATGGAAGTATTTATTGCTGTACTAGGAGCAAGCGGCTATACCTATGTAGAAGCTTGTCGTTCACAAAAACGAGAGGATTTTATTGGGTGCATAGTAGGTGCATTACATTTTTTCGGAGGCGTTCCTAGAGCAATAGTAACTGATAACTTAAAGTCAGCTGTTACAAAAAGTAGCAAGTATGAGCCTATCCTTAATGAGAGTTTATTGGCTATGGCAACTCATTATGATACCACGATACTTCCAACAAGAACCTATCGTCCAAGAGATAAGGCACTAGTAGAAAATGCTGTAAAGATTATCTACACAAGAGTTTTTGCTCCATTAAATGGGAATGATTATTATACCTTAAGTGCTTTAAATGAAGCTGTATTAGAACTCACGGGGAAGCATAATAAAATTAACTTTCAAGCAAGGGACTGTTCTAGGTTAGATTTATTTACATCTTTGGAGCAAGAAGAATTATTGCCATTGCCTACAGATAAATATCAACTACGTGCCTACCTAATGGGAACAGTATATAAGACCTCTCATATCCACATTAATAAAGATAAGCATTATTACAGCGTTCCTTATCGTTATATAGGAAAGAAGGTTCGCATCATTTATACAAAAGACACCGTTGAAATTTACTATAAGCAAAAACGGATTGCTGTTCATAAAAGAGGCTTAAAACGTCATGGTTACACTACCGATAGCGAGCATATGCCTTCAACACATCGTTATGTAGCTGATTGGAATCCTGACACCTTTTTAAATTGGGCTGAAGGTATTGGAGGCCATTGTAAAACTTTCATCACTTTATTATTAGGAAAAAGACAACATCCTGAACAATCCTATAAATCTTGTGCTGGTGTATTAGGGCTAGCTAAAAAAGTTGGGAATGAACGTCTTGATAATGCTTGTAAACGAGCTTTAGATTATGAACGCATCAATTATCAAAGTGTTAAAAGTATTCTTGAAAAAGGATTGGATTTTATACAGGAAGATACCAATACAGAATCTACAATCCCTAAGCATGGAAACATCAGAGGGGGCGATTATTATAAATAATTAAATCATTATAAATTATGAATGACCAAACATTACAACAAATGAAACAACTAAGGCTATATGGCATGCATAGAGCCTTTACGACAACACTAGAAGCAAATCATCTAGCATATACTAATGATGAGCTAGTAGCGTATTTATTACAATCTGAATGGGATGATAAACACAATAGAAAAATAGAACGATTAACCAAAGCAGCCAAGTTTAGATATAAAGCTTCTGTAGAAGAGATATCTTTTGAATCCAGCCGAATGATTGACAAAAACCTATTAATTAGGTTCACATCGTGCGAGTTTATTAAAAACAAGGAAAACATACTCATTACAGGAAGCACAGGTGTTGGTAAAAGCTTTATTGCCTCAGCTATTGGATACCAAGCTTGTTCTCTAGGGTATAAAGTCAAATATTACAATATCAATAAGCTTTTTGCTAAACTCAAACTAGCTAAAGCAGACGGTTCATACATGAAAGAAATCGATAGAATAGAAAAACAGGATTTGCTCATTCTTGATGATTTTGGACTTCAAGAACTTGATACTAATAAAAGACAAGCTTTTATGGAAATCATCGAAGACAGACATGGAAAACGTGCTACTATCATAGCCTCACAACTACCAATTATGGGATGGCATCAAATTATCGGAGAACAAACTATTGCTGATGCTATTTTAGATCGACTGGTACATGCAGCACATAGAGTGGAACTTAAAGGTGAATCCATGAGAAAAAAAGAAAAAACAATGATAAATTTTATATTTTTATAAGCACAAAACTGCTCTTTTTAGAACCTGTTTTACTATGCTCAATTTAAACAGGAATGGGTGGGTCAACTTTACAGGAATTTACAAATACAGGTGTTAATGCGGTGGAACTTTCACATATTAATCATAAAATTGGAGCCAGTGTGGGTTTACATCTTGACATTCCTATCTATGATGGGAACAGGCGAAAGTATATGCTGGATCAATATAAATTGAAAAAGGAAAATTTAGAAAGGTATAAGAAAAATGATGCCGTTAAGCTGAATAATGATCTAAAGGCATTGCATAATCAGGTAGACGCCTTACAGAATCAAATGATTCTGCTTAATAAACAATTGGATCAGTATGCCCATATCCAAGAAATCTATAAAGAAAAGTTCGTGCAGGGACAGGTTTCTATTGTTGATTATTTAAATGTGATTCAGAATTATAAATCGAACATGTATACCAAATTACAAGCACAAACAAATTTATGGCTTTTAAAAAGTCAGTTTAACTATACAAATTGGTAATTATGAAGATAGATATCTCAAAATTCTATTTGGTATTCATTTTTTTGATAATAGCGATTGGATGCAATACACCTCCTGTACCTCAAAATAAAGCTAAGACCTTTGTTAGGGTTCAAACAACAACAGTTAAAAAAGGTACTATTGATCAATATCGTTTATTTAATGGAGTTACCAAATATCAGCGAAAGGAAGCTATCCGAGCCAACGTAACTGGATATATTTCTACAATCAATTTTGAGGTTGGTAATTCTATTAATAAAGGGCAAGTTTTATGCTACATAAGAACAAAAGAACAACAAGCTCTTGGAGCTGCTGTAAAAATAGATAGTTCTCTGGCAAAACTTACCATTCCTATGGATATAAAAAGTAAGGCGACTGGGGTAGTTTCCATTATAAATTATAATGAGAATAGTTATGTTTCAGAAGGGGCTATTATAGCCACTGTTACACAACCAAATTCGTTGACTATACAAGTAAGTATTCCTTTCGATCAAAGTAAAGAAATAAACAAGGGAATGCCTTGTGAGGTTATTTTAAAAGACACCACCATCAATGCTAAAATTAGTCAACAATTGCCCATAATTGAACCTTTGACCCAAAATCAACAATTTTTAATTGAAATGCCAAAGATTGTTTTACCAGAAAGCTTAAAAGTACAGATTCGAATGTTGGGAAAAATAGCTATGAATGCGATGGTACTTCCCAAATCTGCCATACAGACTAATGAACTGCAAACTAAGTTTTGGGTTATGAAAGTTTTAAATGATTCTTTAGCTGTAAAAATTAATGTAATTCCATTATTGGAAAATGATTCTTTGGTTCAAATAAAATCAACTATGTTAGATTATAAAGATACTATTATTATTAAGGGAGCATATCAATTACAAGATACTACTGTAGTCCGTATTGAAAATCCAGCGCCATGAATGTTAACTTCGTAAAATACAAATATCCTTTTTTGATTTTGGCAATACTCATCTTAGCTGGTGGGCTTTTTTCTTACCAAAAATTAAAAACAGGATTGTTTCCGGATATCACTTTTCCAAAGATCAAAGTAATTGCTGATGCAGGACAACAACCAGTGGATAAAATGATGACAGCGGTTACCATTCCTCTAGAAAATGCATTGAGACGAACAGAAGGATTACAATATATTAAAAGTACTACCTCTCGTGGAAGTTGTGAGATTTCCGTATTTCTAGATTGGGATATGGATATTAATATAGCTAAATCTCAAATAGAATCCTATATTAATCAATCACAGGGAAGTATTCTCCCAAACACCAATTTTTTAGTAGAGAAAATGAACCCTTCCATATTGCCAGTTATAGGCTATTCTTTGGAAGGAGATAATTACTCTTTGGTAGATTTAAAGAAAATAGCTAAATATCAAATAAAGCCCTATTTGGCTGCAAGTCCAGGAGTTGCAGATGTGGTGGTGGTTGGGGGGAAGGAAAAAGAGTATCAGGTGGTATTGGATCCTGTAAAGTTCAATAAGTTTGGAATTGGTATTTCTACAGTTAAGAATGCTATTGTCAATGCCAATATTCTTCAATCCAATGGGTATATTGCAGATCATAATCGTTTGTATCTAACACTTACTGATAATGCCATAACTCAAAGAACCGATTTGGAAAATATCCCAATTATTAATACTTCCAGTGGATTTATTCGCTTAAAGGATATTGCTTCTATTGATATTAAAGAGGTAAAAGAATATGTTAGAATTTTGGCCAATGGGAAAAATACACCTCTTATTGCCATAGTGAAACAATCAACAGCCAATTTAATGGAGGTTACCACTGAAACAGAGAAAAAAATTGATGAATTGGCAAGCATTTTGCCCAAAGGAATTTATCTAAAACCTTACTATAAGCAAGCCGATTTTGTAGGTGAAAGCATTCGTAGTATAAAAGATGTCCTATGGATTGGACTTTTATTAGCATTGTTTGTTGTTGTTTATTTTTTAAAATCAATTTCAGCAAGTTTATTGGTGCTGTTTTCCATTCCTATTTCTTTATCGCTTACCTTGATTGGTTTAGATATTATGGGTTACTCGTTTAATATTATGACCCTTGGAGCTATTGCAGCTGCAATAGGCCTGATGATAGATGACGTGGTAATTGTGATAGAACAAATCCATAAAATTAGAGAGGAAAATCTTGAAGAATCTATTGGAGGGATTGTTCACAGAAGTATTCAATATTTATTTCCAGCAATGATAGGGTCATCTCTTAGCACATTAGTTATATTCATCCCTTTTATACTTATGACAGGAGTAGCAGGGGCTTATTTCAAAGTAATGGCCTTTACAATGGTTATTGCGCTCATTGCTTCCTTTGTCGTTTCGTGGTTGGTGTTACCCGTTTTAGCGATTTTTTTATCCAAGGGATCTCATAAAAAGAATATAAAGAGACAAAGTACCAAATGGATACACTTTATTTTAAGGCGTCCAATTATTGGAGTTTTATTTGCTTTTTTATGTGTTTTAATTCTACTGGCTGTTCCTTCTAGATTAACCACGGGTTTTTTACCCGAAATGGACGAGGGGAGTATTGTGTTGGATTTTAATAGTCCACCTGGTACAACCTTGGAGGAAACCAACCGAATGCTTTCAGAGGTTAATCATATATTGAACAATCAAGAAGAGGTGGAGGCGTACTCTGCTCGTATGGGAACTCAAATGGGCTTTTTTATTACGGAACCAAACCGTGGGGATTACCTCATAAAATTAAAAGATTCTAAAAATAAAACTACAACAGCCGTAGCCGATGAAATAAGACAAAAATTAGAGATGTCAATTCCGCAACTTACGGTAGATTTTGGCCAGGTTATTGGTGATATGTTGGGAGATTTAATGAGTTCTGTACAACCAATAGAAATAAAAGTATTTGGATCGGATGTGAAAACACTTCAAATACTTTCAAAACAAATTGCTGCTGAGATAAAACAGGTGGATGGAACTGTTGATGTAAATGATGGAGTAATTGTTGCCGGACCTACGCTCTCAATAATACCAAATACCTATACACTTTCTCAATTGGGACTTACAGCAAATGATTTACAATTACAATTACAAACCCAAATAGAAGGGATGGTAGTGAGTACTATATATGAAAACGAACAAATAGTGCCTATTCGTTTGATATATTCCAATATTAAAAATTTAGACATTGATAATATCAGGAATACTAAAATAATATTACCAAATGGATCATCAATTGCTATTGATAAAGTAGCTTCCATAACTTTAGGAAAAGGAGTGGCTGAAATTAATAGAGAAAACCAAAAATCCATGGGGGTAATTACTGCACGATTGGATCAGCGTGATCTAGGATCTGCCGTAGTGGAAATCAAGAATCTAATAACCGAAAAAATCAGTATTCCAAGTGGATATCACATAGCTTATGGGGGAGCTTATAAAGAACAACAACAGGCATTTCAGGAATTGTTATTAATTCTAATTAGTGCTTTTTTATTAGTCTTTATGATTATTCTCTGTTTGTTTCGAAAGCTTATTATTGCTATTATGATACTCATTATAGGAGTGCTCGGGGTTGCAGGTTGTTTGTTAAGTCTTTTTATTACAGGAACCCCATTGAATGTTGGAAGTTATACAGGGATTATCATGATTGTTGGGATTTTAGGGGAGAACAGCATCTTTACCTATTTACAGTTTTTAGAGACAGATACAAAGTGGTCTGTTTTAAAAAGGATCGAATATGCCATAGCTGAAAGGTTGCGACCAAAGCTAATGACAACTACCGCCGCAATGATGGCTTTGATTCCTTTGGCACTTGGTATCGGAACGGGTGCACAATTACATCAACCATTAGCTATTGCGGTTATTGGAGGGCTACTATTTGCTTTGCCACTTTTATTAGTGGTATTGCCTACAATGCTTGAATACATTGAAAAAAAGAGAAAGTGATAAAAGGAATATTGATTTTTAAATTGAAAGAACTAACTTTAATACTATGAAAATATTAATTGCAGAGGATGAATTTTCTTTACAGCAGTCTATTGCCATTTATCTTGAAAAGCAAGGGAATGTGTGCGAAGTGGCTTCAGATTTTAATGAAGCGTCTTATAAGGTGTCACTATATGATTATGATATTGTTATACTGGATCTCAATTTGTTGACTGGGAGTGGGATTGATATCTTGAAGCAGTTGAAGAAGGAACAGGATGCTAATACCGCTGTTATTATTATATCTGCAAATAATTCTTTGGATGATAAATTAAAAGGTTTGGATCTCGGAGCAGATGATTATTTAACAAAACCATTTCATTTAGCGGAGCTTAATTCCCGAGTAAAGGCCATCTTAAGAAGGCAAAAGTTTGGAGGAGGTACAATTGTTGTTTTTAACGAGATTAAAATAGATACTGATGGACATGTGGTTACAGTGGGAGAAAAAGTGATTGTACTCACTAAAAAAGAATATGATTTGTTACTTTTTTTTGTAACCAATAAAAATAGGGTACTATCCAAGGAAATTATAGCAGAACACCTCTGGGGAGACAACAGTGATTTAATTGACAATTTTGATTTTATTTATGTGCATGTCAATAATTTACGAAAAAAACTCACGAAAGAAGGAGCAAAATATATTAAAACAGCCTATGGAAGTGGGTACAAATTCATAGATGATTAAATGAATAAGAATAGGAAAAAGGTAGGTCTCATACAAAAGACTTCCAATATTTTTATAATGGTAAGCTTACTGTTAATGTCTTTAAGTTCAATTGCGCTTTATTTTTATTTACGAAATATTTTGGAAGTGGAAATTGAGGAGCAGTTGTATTCTACAGCTGCTAGGATTGAAAGTTCACTGGAAGCGGGTAAAAATCCATATTCATTGCCGCCAGCAGTAGAAGTAGCTACTTCCAATAAATCTCTTCCTGATATTTTGAAAGATACCTTAATTTATGACCCTTCACAAGATGAGATAGAACTTTTTAGGGAACTTTCAAGTTTTAAAAAAATCAATAATATTAATTATAAAATCACAGTGCGTGATCTTGTAGTGGAATCTGAAAATATATTGATGGCCATAATTATTTCCTATTTATTAATTATTATAACGGTATTTGTAGTGTTGTATTACTTTAACAAAGTAGGAAATTCCTATTTGTGGAAACCATTTTTTAATACGTTGGAACAAATAAAAGAATTTTCTCTATCCACTAAAGAACCAGTAGCACTGTCAATCTCTAATATTAGAGAGTTTAGTGAACTGAATACCCAAGTAAAAATACTTACTGATAAAGTAAGGGGAGATTATAACAATCTAAAGCAATTTACAGAGGATGTTTCCCATGAATTACAAACTCCCTTGGCCATCATGCAGGTTAAAATAGAGAGTGTTATAAATGATGCACCATTAAGCAACCAACAATATGATCAGTTGACATCCATTCAAAAAGATATTAAGCGAGTAACTCAAATGAATAAGGGATTGACACTGCTTACAAAAATAGAGAACAATCAATTTATAAACCCAAAACAAGTTTCATTGACTTCTATCGTAGAGGGGAATATTGCTAATTTTAAAGAGATATTCCAACAAGATATTCAGTTCGTAAATGAAAATGAGCTTTTGGTGACTATGGATTACCATTTGGCAGAAATTCTATGTAATAATTTAATTTCCAATGCTATTAAGCATCACATAGGTAGTGGGGATATAGTTATTGAAATTACTAAAGAGCATTTATCTGTATGTAATAAGGGGGAGAAACCAATTTTACATGCAGATCGGATATTCAATCGTTTTTATAAAGAAAATGAGAGTGTGAAATCCACTGGTTTAGGGCTTGCCATTGCAAAGAAGATTTGCGATATGTATAATTTTAAGCTTACCTATACATTCGAAAAAGGATTCCATATATTTTTAGTTCAATTTTCATAAATAACTAAGTGTTAACCACTAAGTAATAATTTAATTTTCCACTTTAAACCATCTTTAAATTTGCTTTTTAAGTTTATCCAAAATTCAGACATAATGGATAAAATAAAGATACGATTGTTGTCTTCCTTTTTGGCAATATTTGGTGTTTGCGAAGCGCAGGAAAAAATAACAATTTCTGGAAAAGTAAAAGATAATCAAACCAATGAAGTATTACCTTTTACTTCTGTAACAGTAAATAAAGAAACTTCTGAGACGTTTGTAGTAGGAACAATTACAGATGAAGCGGGTAATTTTCAGATAGAAGGATTGGCATTGGGAAATTATAGTATAAACATCTCTTTTGTAGGCTATGAGCAATCGCAACGGATGATTTATGCAAGCGGAATAAATACCACTTTTAATCTAGGAGTAATTCCGTTGAATCCCACATCCGAAACTTTGGAAGCGGTGGAGGTTTCAGTAAAAAGAGAAGTGACCAATGCTGCATTAAGTAAAAAAAGTTTTTCACTTACCGATAATATTGCTAATTCTGGTGGCTCGGTATTGGAAGCTATGAAATCAATGCCCGGGGTTACTTTTGATCAAGATGGAAAAGTGTTGTTGAGAGGGAGTGATAAGGTTACTGTGCTTATAGATGGAAAACAGTCCAGTTTAACTGGGTTTGGAAACCAAAAAGGATTGGGAAATATTCCAGTTTCAAATATTGATAGGATAGAGATCATTAATAATCCTTCGGCTAAGTATGATGCCAATGGCTTGGCGGGAATTATTAATATCATCTATAAAGATGAGCAAGAAAGAGGATTAAATGGAACTGTAGGACTTTCATCTGGGATAGGGGCTTTCAGTAAGCGAAAGGAGGATCTCCCGACCGATCTGGGTTCTTATTATATGAATCCGAAATTAATTCCAAGCATAGATTTTAACTATAGAACTAAAAAGTTCAATTACTTTTTTCAGTCAGAATTTATCATTCAAGAAGCGCTTCCCAATAATGAGTATACCACTAGATTCTATAATGATGGAAGGAAGATTACATCCCAAGTTCCTGAGAACAGAAAACAGTTCAGGGTTATCTTAAAAGGAGGTATTGATTGGAATTTTAATGAGAATAATAGGTTTACTTTTTCAGGGATGTACGATAGAGAAAAACATATAGATACCTCTCAAGTAGCTTTTATCAACCTAGCCTCCAGTCAAAGAGAACGCTATTATAACTGGAAAGAAGAAGAGATAACAAGTAACATTAATGTGGTAGCAGATTATGAACATTCATTTTCGCAGCCTGGGCAAACCTTTAATGCAAACCTACAATATACAAGAGGTTTGGAGGATGAAAGTTATTTTTTGAATGATAGTTCTTCCATTCGGTTGGGGAGGGATGTTACGCATATAAAAGCGGTAGAACATACCCTGGGAGTGTCAGCTAATTACGCACAGGCACTAGCAGCTGGGAAGTTGGAGGTGGGCACCAAAGTTAGAGTTCGCCGTCTTCCTGTGGATTATATTGTTGAAAGAGGAAATAATTCAATTATTTATGAAGGGCTCGGGGATTATTCCGATTGGGGAGAGAATCTCTTTGCAGGGTATGCAAACTTTGTATATGAAAGAGCACATTTTGAAATAGAAGCAGGTTTAAGAGCTGAGTATACCGAGGTTTTTTATACTCTCGACCCTACAAATATCTACTACAATTCCAACGACGATTACGACTATTTTAAATTTTTTCCAAGTGTACGATATACTCAAAAGCTGAACCAAAATAACAATATATCCCTTTTTTATAATCGTCGAATTGATCGTCCTGGAGAAGCAGAACTCAGGATTTTTCCAAAGTATGATGACCCTGAACTCTTAAAAGTAGGGAATCCCTATTTACGTCCTCAATACACAGAATCTATAGAATTGGCACATAAATTTTCATGGACCACAGGTTCTTTATTTTCCGCTTTATATCACAAAAAGATAACCGATGAATATCGAAGAATTTATAGTATTGATGATTCGAATCCAACGTATGATATTATCAATAGAATATATCAAAATACAGGAAAGACGTTGTCAAGCGGAATAGAAATACTTTTTAATCAGGATATTTCCTCTTATTGGGAATTGGGTATGAGTGCAAATTTTTTTAGAAATAAGGTAGCAGCTTATACTGGAACTGTCTTGTTTCCCTATGAAAGATCCTTTTATATAGAAGAATCTAAGGCAAATGCTACTATTTTAAAACTAACCAATGAATTTCAGCTGCCTTGGGAGTTACAATTTCAAGTGGTAGGGCTTTATTATTCACCAAAAAATATACCGCAAGGAAAGGAGCTTTCTCGTTCTTCGGTAGATATTGGAGTGAAGAAAGTCGTATGGAATAAAAAAGGAGAGGTTGCTTTTTCAATGAGTGATATTTTTAATACTTATGGCATTCGACAAGAAATAAACGAAAGCGATTTTACTGCCTTATATCAGAATTATTATGAGACACAGATTGCGAGAATATCTTTTAAATATAAGTTCTAACCACTTAAACATTCCTTTAGAATTAGTTCCTAATTTTAATATTATTAACTAAAAATAAAACTTATAATGAAAGTATTAAAGTTATTATTTATGGTGGTCTCAGTAACAGGGTTAAGTGCCTTTGCCATTAAAAAAGAGGTGCCAGAAAAAGTAGAAGAAGCATTTAATAAAAAATTCCCTGAAGCTAAGGCCGTACATTGGGATCAGGAATCTGATCATGAATGGGAAGCAGCATTTAAATATGGTGGACATCGGTATTCAGCCAATTTCATGGATGATGGTACGTGGAAAGAAACAGAACATGAAATTAAGTTGAAGCAATTACCAGACAGGGTTCGAATTTCCTTATTTCAAAAGTTCCAAAATTATAAAATTAAAGCGCAAGAAATTTCGGAAACAACTAATGGTATTCTATACGAATGTGAAATTAAAAAAGGAAAATCCAAATTGGAAGTAGCTTTTGATGAAAAAGGAGAATTAAAGAAAAAAGAAGTGTTAACAGGAGAAGATGAAGATTAGGTTTTGATTGTTTCGTATTGATGGGATTTGAATTTATTTTCAAATCCCATTTTTTTGCAATAATCGGAATGAAATACAAACTTTAATTTTCCTTTAGATTCTGGTACTAATTTTACCGCTTAAATTTAGATGCAGTAATTTTATGTGGTATTGTCCCCCTAAACGTTTTGAATTATTGAAGGTTTTTGTTCTTTTTTTTATAAGCCTTTCATTTGTTGTAAGATCAATTTTTTTATTGTGGAATTTAGGTGAGGTGGATGTACATTTTATTGATATAATACGAATTTTTATAACAGGTTTGTTTTATGACTTGGGAACAATTTCGTTTTTTACCCTTCCGTATTTGCTGTATTTAATGATTATTCCTAATAAATGGATTGGGAGTTTATTTGATCGAATAGCTACCTATACAGGTTTTACCATAGGAATATTGATGCTCTATTTTTCATTTTTTGCAGAAATTACATTCTGGGATGAATTCCATAGAAGATTTAATTTTATAGCAGTAGATTATCTAATCTATACCTATGAGGTAGTTCAAAATATAAATGAGTCCTATCCCTTACCGATTTTAATTTCTAGCATCTTGTTATTGGCTATTGGTACCTTATATTTAATATATAAATGCAAGGTTTTTAAACATATATTTCTGACGCAAATAACATTTAAAAAGAAAGTATTATTTTCTTTACCTTGGATTGTAATAGCCATTTGTTTTAGCATGTTTGTTTCCAATGAAGGTGCTGATTGGTCTAGAAACCGGTACAATAATGAACTTTCTAAGGCGGGGATTTATTCCTTTTTTGCCGCCTTTAGAAATAATGCACTTTCTTACACGGAATTTTACAAAACCCTTACAGAAAAAGAATCTCATGCTTTGGTTAGCAAACAATACGAAGCTTCTGGAAAATTGATTAATCCGAAAAAAAATCCAATATATAGAAATATTTCACGGCATGATTCACTTCAAAGTGAAATAACCCCCAATGTTATATTTATTTGTGTGGAGAGTTTAAGTGCAAAATTCTTAGGAGTATTTGGCAATGAAAAGGGGCTTACTCCGAACTTGGATAAGCTTTCTAAGGATGGGGTTTTGTTTTCAAATCTATATGCTACAGGAACCAGGACGGTTCGTGGAATGGAAGCCATAACCTTATCGATTCCACCAACACCTGGACGAAGTATTGTGAAAAGAGAACGGAATACGGGAATGTTTACTATTGGTGAAGTGTTTAAAAATAAAGGGTATACCCGTAACTTCTATTATGGGGGAGATGGCTATTTCGATAATATGAATACGTATTTTAGTGGTAATGGTTTTAATATTATAGATAGAGGAAGAAATTTTTTGATTGGAGATGAGATAGAAACCATTAGGACGAATATTAATGATGAAGAAGTAAGTTTTGAAAATGCTTGGGGTGTATGCGATGAGGATCTTTTTAGTAAAGTCTTACAACAAGCAGATTTGCAGACTGTTAATGGAACACCTTTTTTTGACTTTATCATGACTACTTCTAATCATAAACCTTATACCTATCCTAATGGAAAAATAGACATCCCGTCGGGGAGTGGTCGCGATGGAGCCGTTAAATATACAGATTATGCGATTGGAAAGTTTATTGAAAAAGCTAAAACAAAGCCGTGGTTTAAAAATACTGTATTTGTGATTATGAGTGATCATTGTGCCAGTAGTGCTGGAAGGTGGGAATTAGATGTTAAGAATTATCATATTCCTGCTATTATCTACAACCTGCCTAATAAACACTCAGAAAAGGTTGAGAAACTCTGTTCTCAAATCGATCTTTTCCCAACACTATTCGGTTATTTTAATTGGGAGTATAGTTCAAACTTCTTTGGGCAGGATATCACAAATAAAGCTTCAGATAGGGAAAGGGCTTTTATTGGAAATTATAGAAAACTTGGACTTTTAAAAGGAAATGATGTAATGATCCTTGGAGACCAAAAAACTGCTAATTTTTATACATGGGATGATAAAACCAATGAACTGACGAAACAAACATTATCCAATGACTATTTAAATCAGACCATATCTTTTTATCAAACTGCCGATGATTTATATACCAGCGGTAAGCTCACTTTAAAAAGTTTAAACAAATGAAAAAAATTCATTTCATTGTAAATCCAATTGCAGGAAAAGGGAATAAACATATTGATGAAACGCTTTTGAGCAGCTATTTTTCAAAAGACCATTATGAGGTGAGAGTTAAGAGTACAAAGTATAAAGGTGAGGCTGTAGTGCTGACCCAAGAATCTGTTAGCCAAGGTGCCACTATTATTGTAGCATGTGGTGGTGATGGAACCGTTAATGAGGTAGCTTCTGTCTTAGTGAATTCTCAATGCATCTTAGGGATTGTACCCATTGGTTCTGGAAATGGATTGGCTTCTCATTTGAAAATACCTAAAGATATTGAAAAGGCACTTTTACTGATTCAGCATGAGATAACAACCAGAATTGATGTAGGAAGCTGCAATGGCACTTATTTTTTTAGTAATACAGGCTTTGGATTTGATGCAAAAGTAATACGAAGGTATGAAGGTTTTACTGGGCGTACCCTTAATAGTTATTTAAAAGCTTGTGTTGTTACTTTTTTTAATAATAAGAATGAAGATTCTCTTGTAGTAACCATTAACGGAACAAAAAAGTATAAAGACCCATTTTTAATTTTTGCATCAAACTCCAATGAATTGGGCTATAATTTTAGTCTTACGCCAAAAGCATCACTACAAGATGGTCTTTTGGATGTTCTTATAATCCCAAAGATGCAGAAGCTACAGTTAGTATGGTTTGGGGTAATGTTAATTTTTAAAAGACATCTAGGTTTAAATGGAGTGGTTAGTTATCAAACAAATAAGCTAGATATAATAAGAAATGAAGGAAGGTATTTTGAATCTCAAATGGATGGTGAATATAAAACTTTAGAAGAAATAGAGGTATCTATTGAATTATTGAAAGACTCAATTATAGTAATCAATTAATATTCACTTAAACTTTAGAATGTCTTTAGAATCAAGATTTACTTTTAGTAGCTTAATCCTAAGAAATACTCATGCCTATACTATTAAAACTACATAACTGATAGCGTAAATTTATGTGTTCTCTTTTTAATTCCCCTACCAAAACCTTCCATTTTAAAATTCAGAGGTGCTTTATATTTTTTGTTTGTCTTATTTGCTTTTGGAATTTGAGATTGTATTCACAAGAAAAAGCGATTGAAATCTCAGGAGATATTCTTTTGTATGCTATGCCTACTATTTCATTAGGATCTACCCTTGTCATTGGTGATAAACAAGGAACTTGGCAGTTTCTAAAAGGTTTTGCCGTAAACGAAGCCATGACTTTTGGGTTAAAACTAGCCATTAGTAAGCCACGACCCAATGAAGCTAATAATAATTCTTTTCCATCAGGGCATACCTCCACGACATTTCAGAGTGCGGCTTTTATTCAAAAACGATATGGCTGGAAATATGGAATACCTGCTTATGCATTAGCTGGGTTCACTGGATTTAGTAGGATTTACGCCGATCAGCATGATATACTGGATGTTTTAGCGGGAGCAGTCATAGGTGTTGGAAGTAGTTATTTATTTACGACTGAATATCAAAAGAAACATATGGAAGTTACATTTACTTCCAATCGAGATAACATATTACTGGGATTTAATTATAAGTTTTAACACCAATTTAGCCATATAAATAAGGTAGAATATTTAAAACCAATACTATATATTTAACATATTAGTTTAATATAAATTCATCCAATCTTATGATGTGGGTCACTTATTCCTTTTTAGCATCAAATTATACATGACAACATATTAAATATATCTATCCAATATTTCCGAAAGTTAAACTCGCAAAATATTTCTCGGAAAAGGGACGGCATAAAGCCGTTCCGTTGTCTCTTTTTATTCCGTTTCCTTTCCACTCCAAAATTTTGCCTTCCGTTTGGGTTATGCTCAAATATTGTTTAACCTGCCTGTCGGTAGACAGGTCTAAAAATTTCATTATTATGGAAACAAAAACAAAAGCAAGCGGTGTAGCAAAAAAACAAAGTGCTACCGTTAAAAAGGACGTTCAAAAGAAATTGACCCAAGAGGCAGTTGAGAAAACTGTAAAAGCTGAAACGAAGGTTGTTCCTCAAAAGCCTGAAATTAGTCTGGATGATCGCATCCAGAAGTTTGAAAAGTTACGAGGTTTGGCAACGCAGCGGGAACGCTTGGCAGAGACCTTAACCGAACTCACCAAATTCAATTACAATCAGGATGGTTCGAGTAGTTTCTTTATTCGAGATTCCCGTCATCTGGAATTTAAAACCACCAATTCAAATCTTATCAAATTGGTGACCTCGCATTTACAATCCACTTTAGAACAGCGTAAAGCGGAAATTGAACAGCAGATTGTTCAATTTGAGTTGTAAAACTTAATTTTCTATTTATTAAAAAGCCTACTCGCAAGAGTGGGCTTTTCTTTTTTTAATCTAAAATTTTAACATTATGTATTTAAATCATTTACAACAGGACGAGATTTTTATTCCATCAGCAATAAAATCTTTTGAAAGTATTACAGGAATTAAGTCCCGTAGAGGGCTTGAAAATGTCATTGTATCAAATGGCAAAATTGTTAATGTGGTATCCAAAAGTTATGGGCATATTCCCAATGAACTATTTTTTCATAAAGCAGAACAACTTCTGGTAGATGCCAATCTAAAGTATCGTAAACGAACCATCAATCGAAATGACAGGTCGTTTGTGATGGATTTTATCATCGACAATGACAATCTATTTGAACTTAAAAATAAACAAGACCAAATACTACCCATGCTCCGTTTTAAGAATTCTTACGATGGGAGTGAAAAAACGTCGGGACATTTTGGATTTTTTAGACAAATTTGTTCAAATGGACTTCATATAGCTCAGTCAAAAATTGCCTTTTCCATTAGACACACTAAAAACAGTACGAATTTGATTATGCCTGAATTGGAATGGCTTTTTGAAAAGTTTATGGATAATGAGTTTTATAGTATTTCAAATCAATTTCTACAAATGAGCGCTGCTTCCATAAATGATGAAGAGGCCTTTGTTTTCGAAGTGCTGAATCGTATAAAATTGTTTCAATATGCGTGTAGTGCTAAAAACAATAATCCTTCAAAAAAAGCAAGAATGGTACTAGATACCCTGTATAAAGAATCCATACGCCTTGGTGAATCACCAAATTTATGACTTGGCTACAATGCTTTTAATAGGGTGTTACATACACAGCTTAAAAAGGGTTTTTCCCAACAAGAGAAACTAGATAAGGCGCTGTTTGAAGCAATTTATGCAATGGTATAAATACACGGTTAGGCCGCTCCAGTGCCTTGTAAAACTGGAGTTTTATTTCATTTGTAACCTATGGAATCTCACAAAAAATCAACTAGAAAAGCAGTAGATAAAACAATAACGTTTAATGCACAATGGAACGGAATTCCACTACTTATTACCTATACTAAAAATTATTACAAAGTTGCTGGTATTTCGCATATAACAGTAAAAGCTCCTGAACCGTTGCCCATAACCGAAACTGGATTTCGGTCTATGTGGTTGCATGAGGAAGAATTAAGCAGCACAACCCCAGTAGCCTACCTCCTTGAAATCCTTAACCTTGAGAGCCAAACTAGGCAATGGAAAAAATACATAGCGGCTCAAAAACTGAAAGCAAAACAAAGCAATCAATTGGAACTGTTTTAAGGATACCTACGTTTTGGAAATTCTATTAGTTTTTACCTGAACTTCGTTTTGAATGTTTGTTATTGCTTTTTAAATGGTTTTCAATACTCCTGAATCTGCTCTTAAAGAAGCTCCATTTGTGGCAATGGATAGAGGGCTTGCTAAATAAGCTACTAAACTTGCTATTTCGCTTGGATCAATGAATCGCTGCAATAAAATGTGTGGATTGGTCTGTTGTACAATTGCATTTTTCATTTGTTCTAATTCTAGGTTTTGTGTTTCTGCAATTTGCGCTACTGTTGCTGCAACGCCATCGGAATAGGTTGGTCCTCCCAAAATAGTATTGACCGTAATCTCCGTTCCTTTTGTTAATTTAGAAAGGCCATTTGCAATGGCAGCCATAGCCGCTTTTGACATTCCATAATGGATCATATTTTCAGGAACATTTACACCTGATTCGCTACTGATAAAAATGATTCGTCCCCAATTATTGTTTTGCATTTGCGGGAATAATTTTCGAGATAAACGAACAGCACTCATTACGTTTATCTCAAAATATCTGTACCAATCTTGATCGTTTATGTTTTTAAATTCTTCAATTTCAAAGATTCCGACATTGTTTATCAAAATAGCTATATCAGTTAATTGATTAAGTAAGTTTTCAACTTCTTCTTTCTTTGAAAAATCTGCTGAAATTGCCGAAACCTGAGTATTAGGAAATTGTTTTTGTAGTTTTTCTTTCGCCTGTTCTGTCTTTGATTTTTGTCGTCCATTAATTGTCACAGAAGCTCCCTCTTCTAATAATTGTTGTGCAATAGCAAAACCAATGCCTTGTGTTGAGCCACTAATAAATGCTCTTTTTCCTTTTAATTTTAAATCCATTTTATTTTTGTAATGATTATTAAATAAATAATTAAATTTTTTTAATTGATTAGCTGTAGTTGTAATTCAATTTGTTGTTTTAAAATTTCTTTATCCGGATAAATTCTTCGTAATGTGTTAATTCCGCACCAAAGGGTAATTCAAGAAGAGTTCGCGTAAAGGACAGGGATTACGTCTTTTACTATTTTAAATTTCTTATTGGTTTCTTTTGAAGTAGTTCCGCCAGCAAAAAAAGAATCAATAATGGCTTCGATTTTCTTGATTTTATAAGTTCTTAACTCTCCCTGTTTATTCTTGTATTTTTATGTTCTGCCGCTACCAACTGCTTATTTTTTCCTTACAACCTATAATTAGAGAGATAACAGCCAAGATTATAATTTTTTTCATTAATAAAATGATTTTTTAGTTGTATGGTAACTTATATGTAGATGGTTTTCAGTCTTTTTAAATATTTGATATAGCAACTTGAAAGGGAAGATAAAAGACATTCTATTTAATTTACCTTTTCCATATTTCACGTAAGTTTATATACTTAGAGATGGTAATAATAGAGAAGTGTACTTTTTTTGAGGTTTCCCCGTAAAAATGAAGGGGATTTAGGTCGGGATACCATTAAAATAATAATGAATCATTTCTTGAGTTTATAGTTATGACTTTATGTATCAATTATATATAAAGTCAATAAGGAATAGATGAAGTGTTTGTAAAATAAATTCTATAATTTATCTTTTACATATAACTTAAAAATAATACTTTTGCTCTCAATTTAAGAATATAAAATGGTTGTCTTACTTGTGTAAAGTATAGACATTAAAAGGGAATTCAGTTTAAATCTGGAACTGTCCCGCAGCTGTAAACTCATATACTGAAGCCCATTCAATGGCCACTTTTTTTTAAAGGGGAAGGCTGGGTGGAAGGAGTAAGTCAGAAGACCTGCCATTTTAATAATTCATTGAGCTTTCGAGGATTGAAGCCAGAATTAGATATAATATACACCTTGCTATTTGTTAGAGTAATTTGTAGTATTATATACTTCTTCAGCCTCATATGCTAAAATTATAAATATATGAGGATTCACAATTTTTACCCGATACATATTATCTTTTTTTTTGTAAAATATTTCTCAGGATCTATCCTTAATAAGGGTCATAGGAAATATTTTAAAAAAATTCAAATTCACTACAATTACTCCTTTCAAATAACTTCTATTATGAATTTATTTATTTTCTATTTTTTACTTAAAAATAAGTAATCAATTAGTACTACCTATTTATAATTTATACTGATTTTTTAATAGTAATTCACAACCATAAATTTCATTTAATACTATAGCATGAGAAAGAATTTATTAATCACATTAATCCTTGGATTGTATAGTCCATTTGTATTTCCCCAATTTGAACAATCGAAAAAGATTAGCATGATATGGGAACTTAAGAAAATAGAACACTATTTAGAAAGTAATAATCAAACTGTAGAGAAATCTAAAGAAGTATTCAACAAAGTACTCTCTTATGCAATTGAAGGAAACTCTAAAGCTGCTTGTATAATGGGAATACTATATAAAGATGGTATTGGATGTCCTATAGACTATAATAAGGCTCGGGTATGGTTTTCTTTTGCGTATACAGCGGGAAGTGATAAAGCAGCATATAGCTTGGGATATCTATATTTAAAGGGATTGGGCGATGTTGAACAAGATTATTCAAAAGCCATTGAATGGTTTGAAAAAAGTAATTATGGGATGGCAATTCATTGGCTTTCGAAATGCTATTATTTTGGATTAGGAGTAGAAGAAAATAAAGAAAAGGCTATAACAATTCTTCGAGATAATCCAATTTATAATAGTCAAACACTACTTAAACAATGGGAAGAATATGAAAGAGAAGGAAATAAAAGTTTACAAAATCAGATTGTGGAAACTAAAGAAAGTGTAAGAGATCAAACTCTTATTATTAATGATGTATCCAATATTAAAATCAATTTAGATTCTCTCTATGGAGAATGGAAGGGAAGTTTATATGAAATGGATTTCTCTGGAAATGAAATAATGGAAGTACAACCTACAACAATTAACTTTATTAAAAAGGATGGCGAGGAAACTCTTTCTTTAGTAAATATTTCTATAGACAATCAGCAAATTAAATGCCCAGTTTTGTGGGATGATAATTCTTTTTCATTAACAAATGCGACTATTCCAATGAAGAAAAAATTTTATGACCACCCCAATGAAGAAGTACTGGAATACGAGATAAATTACATAGCATTAAAACCATACAACTTAAATGGGAATATCTTCTTGATCGCTCGTTTAGAATCATGGATTAAGAATTGGTCAGAACCTGGTCCTCCTCTAATTATGGTTGTTCATAAAGATATCAATATAGAAAGTGTCACTGATGAACCTTTAAGAGAAACACCTTCAATTACAGTATCCCCTAACCCCTTTGTTGAAGACATTTTAGTCACTTACCAAGTACAGAACTCATCAGAGGTATCCATCTCTTTATACGATTTTTATGGTAGGTTAAAGTATAGTTCATCTGTAATTGATGAAAAACAAAAAGGAAATTACACTCTAATAATCCCAGGTCAAAATCTAATTCCAGGAATTTATATTATTCAGATTCAGATAGCTGGTGAAAAATATTCTAAACAAATTATAAAGAAATAATCTCCCGAACACATGATAAAAAACTACAATTTCATTATTCTTATTTGTTTCTGTTTTTTACAAAATAGTAACCTTTTGGCTCAATATAAACAATATAAAAATACTTCGGTAGAAGAAAAATTGAAAACAAAGCATAAAATATCTTCTGCTGCAAGAGAAGAACCTTTTAATTATACGATTAAATTTAATTCTATTAATGATTTAATGGCACTTGATAATGCTATGAGATTGGCTCAAAAAAAGGCATTGAATGAATGGCTTGCAAAACAAGAAGGCACATTAGAGAAGGCTATTGAGAATACACTCCATAAAAGCTTTAGCGGGTTTCGAAATGCGCAAAAAGCTATGTTTAAAGCATTTGAAGAAAATAAAATGAGGACAAAATATAAGGCTTCTGATTTAGCAAGTAGTTACTATAAAACGGCGTCAACAGAAGCTCGATTACGGGATAATTACACTGCTGAACTACTGATGCTAAAGTATAGAAAGGCTGAAATAAATCAAGGAAAGATTAATCAATCTGATATTGGAGATTTTAAGATTCAAGGAGTTAGAATAAAAGATATTAGGTCTATCGCTAAACATGATGAATTAAGAGTGAAAGCTGTTTCTAGTTTTGGAAAGCACCATTTGAAAAGTAGTGAAAATTATGCAATCGAAAAAGGTATAATGAAGGTAGGTTGGAAATCAGATATCCTTATTGATAAATTAGTTCAAGATAGGATTTCTCATTATAACAGTCGTTCAACACAAGATAAAATAGGTCTTATGACCGCCTATTTGATTTCTTACAATCAACAAAGTATATTAGAATATCCACCTATATTGTCTCAATACCGTATTCCAAATTATGCAACAAATTCTTATATACTACAAATCGCAAATCAGAATTCAGCTGAAATCTCAGGTTCAATCAAAGCCTTTGATCCTATTCATTGTCAAAATTTAATAAATATGGCTGCAGCTGGATTAATCCCAAATATCCGTCCAGAAAATATGGCTAAAATTTTAGAGGATTTAAGAGAATCTGAAATTCGTAAAATGATAGGTAACCCTCCTTCAAATACAGCTATCACCCTTTCCGAACTCAAGTCTTTCGACGATTATCTACAATCAGGAAACTTTAATCCTTTAAACTCACCATGGCTTAAAAAAGCTAGAGAGTATGCAGAAAAAGTATATAAGCTAAAAGACCAGATTCCAGATTATTTAGAAAAGGAAATGATGGAGGCAGTTGATGAATCCTTTATTTTTGCCTTGAAAGAAACGGCTCTATATATGAATCCAAAAGCCAACATTACCTCTGAACCGGAAAAAATAACGCAATTTAGAGATAATGGTAAGAATGGCGTGGCTATCTTGCTATATGAATTTGCCACAGGAACTGGAGCAAATATTAGAGACTTTCCATTCGATTATGACATGACTAAACAAATGTTAGCGGGTAATGTTCCTTCTGATATAAAAAAAGATTTTCTAAATCAATTATCTAAAAGAGGTGCTACTTTTGAAGAATTTGTTGAGCAAAATCAAACTATTGCTGGATCATATGCTTTTAGTCCCGATCATACGAATGTACAAGATTCATTTAATAAACATGTTAAGGCCAATTGGGTACAGTTCTTCATCGGTGGCGCAAGTGCTAAATACTCTCCAAGCCCAGATGTAGGTTGGATCAACGTGGAATTAAGTAACGGTACTAGCAGAAGTTCATTAATTTTACATATTGCTGAGAATTATCCTAGATCCGAAAACGGAAAAAATCGCCCATTGTCAACAATTAAACAAACATTTAAATTCAAATTAAAAATTAAATAGTATGAAAAAAACAGACTTATATCGATTCGCTATTTTACGATTTTTTCTAATTAGTATACTCTTTATTAGCTGTTCGCGGGTTAATAAATGCAATATAGAGTCGGATTTAACTCCTATAAGAATAGCACCTAAAGAGAATTTTATAACTGGAGATTACACCCCTGATATGTTTACTCAAGAAGTTTTAAAAGAATATAAAACTATAGAAAATGCATCTTTAAATATCAAGTCGGATGGTTCTTTTGAAATTAAACAAGTTCCCATTGGAACATTGGATTTAGACGCTTTTTATGAAAAAGAAAAAATAAAATTAACAGATGTTAAAGGAAATTGGAAATTAGTAACACATGATAGCGTTTCCTTTTTGTCAGTTAATCTGTTCTTTAATGAAGAGCAAACCCATGCTGAAAATTATGGTACCTCTTGGCAAATTTATTCAAAAGAAGAAAGCACTGTTGTAGTAATCCCTGTTGGTGATCCAGATGCGTGTAGAGCTATAAGGTTTATAAAACCCCTTACTAAATAAATTTATTATTTTGATGGCTATACTTTAAGTTTTAACCTAGATCATGAATAATTAAATTATTAAGACAACATTATGGATAAAGCTAGAATCTTAACGGTAAACTTAAAAAAAGCCATAAATGAAACTAAGAATTGGCGCTAATTCTATAAGAAAAATATAGCTAAAGAAAAGTTAGAGACAATAATATTTTCGTGGGTTTAGAATTCCACTGGATGATATAAAAGATATTTTAGAGCGGAAAGAGTTATATAATAAATCACTTAAAGATAATAAAGAGAATATTCATTCCTTAAGGGTGTATTTGGCAAAAAGTAATGTGAATTCTCATGATGCTAGTGACATACATGTCTACTTAGTACCAATAGCAGGAGAAGAGGAAATGGAAGGAGAAATAAATACTAATACTCCCTTACCCCAATATGGGAAAGATATACTAAAGTTAGGAGATGAAGCCGAACTTGAGCTTGCTTCAGCAATTTATAATTTTAGCACCCCATGTCCACAGCAATGTGATGAAGGTGGTGAACTCTATAGCGAGAATAATATAGATTGATATGTCAACACTGTATATGGGAGTAATTGCTCCTAGCATTGTATTGTTGCCAATAATCATAGGAATATTTAGAATGACTTTTTGGAATCACTCCCAAAGAGTTGTTTTTTATATGATTTTTCGCCTATTTTTTAATATAATTGCTATGTTAACTGCCTTCTACGGAATTAATAATATGCCCTTGTTACATCTGTATACCATATTGGAATTTTGTATCTTATCATATGTATTTGTGATCTTTTTTCGGCATAGATTAATTTCAAAGATGCTGATATGTATAAATGTGCTTTTTATAATATATGCTGCCACACAGGAGAAGTAAATTGAAACCTGATTACTTTTCATTAAAAGGGAAATCATCCTACATAACATTTATTTTTAATAATTACATAATGTTTAATTAACTTGGGCATTTTAAAGGCATAAGTATGAGGATTCATTGTTTACTTTACTTTTTATTTTTGATACTATCATTTATTTCCTGTACTCCCCGTGAAACTAAAAAAACAATTCATATAGGGTTTTCTCAAGCTATGAGTTCTGATAATTGGAGAAAGGAAATGGAAAAAAGCATGCAGGTTCAAGCTTCGTTATATCCCCGTGTTGAGTTAGAGATCAAGAGCGCCAATAATAATGTTAAAAGCCAAATCGAACAAATCAAGGATTTTGTGGAAGCGCAGGTTGATGTACTTATTGTTTCGCCTATTAAGTCCAAACCGGTAACTACAGCAATTGAAAACGCTTTAAAGGCTGGCATCCCTACAATCGTTATTGATCGTAAGATAGAAAGTAACAATTACACTGCCTATATTGGAGCCAATAATGTTGATATTGGAGAAGATGCAGCTAAGTACATCCTATCGGGAATTAGAGAAGAATCAACGGTGGTACAAATTACTGGAGATATTGCTTCTTCCCCGGCAAAAGAGCGTCAATTAGGGTTTGAATCCGTTCTGAAGCATTCAAAAAAAGTAAAACTGTTAGCTACCATACATGGAGATTGGGAGAAACCTTCTATAAAAGCCCCCTTGAATAAGCTTTTAGACAGTGTGAATCCTGACTATATATTTGCTCATAATGATCGTATGGCGATAGGTGGATGGGAAGTACTTCAACAGCATAATATTCAGAATCAAGTTAAAATTATAGGAGTTGATGGGTTGTATGGACCAAATGGAGGGATTCAGTATGTAAAGGATGAAATACTATTAGCCACTATTTTATACCCAACAGGAGGAGCCGAGGCCATTGATCTTGCCGTAAAAATAGTAAATGGGGAATTTGTAAACAAAAATAATACGCTGAATACAGTAGTAATCGATTCGGTCAATGTTGATTTGATGCAGAATCAGTTTAATAAACTCGTAGAACAACAAAATGACATTGAAGGACAACAAGAGGTAATAGATGAACAGGTAAGAGCATACCAATCACAAAACAGTATGATCAAATTAATGATTGGGCTATTGATTTTGTTGTTGGCTTTAGCGCTATGGAGCATATACTCAGCTATTAAGATCAGTCGGGGCAAGCGTAAATTAGAAATAATCAATGAAAAAATCAAAACCCAGCGAAATCAGATAAAGAAATTTGCCCAACAATTAAAAGTGTCCAATGAAAGTAAAATTAATTTTTTTACAGCATTGTCGCATGAATTTAAAACACCCCTTACCCTGATTACCAGTTCCATTGAAACTATTTCTGAACAAAATAAAGCTTTGGCAGGTGAATCTTCTTTCGAAATTAACCTTATTTTAAACAATTCCAGACGTTTAATAAGGCTTATCAATGAGTTATTAGATTTTAGAAAGTTGGAGACGGACTCCATCACCTTAAAACCACGAAAAATTGATGTTAAAGAGATTTTAGAGCATGTACTTAATGATTTCAAATTAGAGGCAGTCAAAAATTCAGTCCAATTAAAGGTAAAATATTCTAAAGATCCCTGTTTTCTTTGGATTGATGTTCACGCATTGGACAAAGTTTTTTTCAATGTACTTTCCAATGCCATGAAGTTTACTCCACCTCATGGTAAGATTGAAGTTGAGACTATTGAGGAAGTGGATAAAGTAAAGATAAGTATAAAGGATACTGGGATTGGAATTCCACAGGAAGATATAGAGAACATTTTTAACCCTTTTGTACAAGCCAGTAACAATGAAAGACCAAGTTCCGGATTGGGGCTATATATTGCCAAACAATTTATAGAGTTGCATAAAGGGACTATAAATATACATACTCAAAAAGGAACAGAATTCGTTATTACCATCCCTAAAGGGTATGAACACTTACAACATGTTGAAATATATACTGATCACATAAATAGCATAGTTAGAGATCAAGAGCCTTTAAAGCGAAGTGAATATGAGGTCTTAGCGTTGGAACCTACTGTTGTTCAGGATTATTTCCCCAACTTACTTATTATTGAAGACAATATGGACCTATGTCGTTTATTGGTTAAACAGTTGAAAAATGATTTCAATATGTATATATCCAACGGGGATGGGGCGTTTAAAAAAGTACTTGATTTAATACCCGATGTTATTATTTGTGATTTAAACCTTCCTGAAACTTCTGGTTTTGAATTGGCAAAGAAACTGAAAGAGGATCTTAGAACATCACATATCCCAGTAATTATATTGACTGCAATGGCAGATGAAGATTCGTATATAGAGGCATTGACCGCTGGAGCAGATTTTTATATGACCAAACCGTTTCAAATGGATGCACTAAAACAGGTGTTAAAGACCGTTTTATACAATAAGGAACGTTTACGGTATTACTATACCAATAAATTAGACAGCGTTACAAGCACTGACTTTGATAAGGAAGAACAGGATTTTATTAAAAAAATGAATAAATATCTACTTAATAATTTAAATAATCCAGAGTTTTCTGTAGAAGAATTGGCAAGGGGATTACATATTTCAAGAGTTCAACTCTATCGTAAAGTAAAGGCTATATTAGGAGTTTCTGTGAGTGATTATATAAACGGGCTTCGTTTGGAAAAAGCACAAGAACTTCTTCAAGATACCTCGCTTCAAATTTCAGAAATAGCCTATGAGGTTGGTTTTTCTTCACCTGGCTATTTTTCGACTGCTTTTAAGAATAAATATGGAATGACTCCAAAACACTATAGGGGCTAGAATCGACCGGTTTACTTTAACGTTGTAGTTACCTATTTTTATGTATCAATTTCTAAAGTGATGTTACATGGTTAAAACTATAACGTTATAGTTATTAAGCATGTAAAACTTTTAACTTACTGTAAATAAGATTCTTACTCCTAAATGTGTTGTTGATTAACAATTTTAGAAGTTTTTGAATTTTTCTTAAAATAGCTATTGGTTTATTAGTTATAGTTTAGTTTTCGAACATTTAAATTATGATATGAATAAATTGATAGTTTGGTCAATTAGTGCTGCACTGGCAGGTTTCCTTTTTGGTTTTGACACAGTAGTTATATCAGGAGCGGACAAACAACTACAGGAATTATGGAATTCATCGGATGCTTTTCACGGATCGGTTGTAATGGCGATGGCTTTGTGGGGAACCGTAGTTGGAGCTATATTTGGTGGGATTCCGACTAATAAATTTGGGAGAAAGAATACCTTATTTATAATTGGAGCCTTATACTTGGTTTCGGCACTAGGCTCTGCTCTTGCAAATGACCCTTTAACTTTCGCCGTATTTAGATTTATAGGAGGCTTGGGAGTTGGGGCTTCTACCATTGCAGCTCCAGCATACATATCGGAAATAGCTCCTCCAAAGAGCCGAGGGCGCTTGGTATCCCTATATCAATTCAATATTGTATTCGGAATATTAATGGCTTTTCTATCGAATTACCTACTAAAGGATGTTGGAAGCCAACCTTGGCGATGGATGCTAGGAGTAGAGGCGATTCCAGCTTTTTTATACATGCTCTTTGTAGTCATTATTCCAAAGAGTCCACGCTGGTTAATTTCTAAATCTAAAAAAATAGAGGCGGCCAAAGTATTGGATATTATTGGCAGTGATGTAAGTGTTGACCAATTGTGGTTAGAGGTTAATTCTGGGAATAAGAGGAAGAATACGGGAGAGTCGATATTTATGAAAAAATATGGACTTCCACTAATGTTGGCATTTCTAATAGCATTTTTTAATCAAATGTCTGGAATCAATGCTTTTCTATATTACGCTCCCCGCATATTTGAAATAGCCGGATTAGAACAGGATGCCTCTTTGTTGAGTAGTATAGGTGTTGGGGTAATCAATTTGCTTTTTACCTTAATAGGTGTTTTTTTAATAGATAGAGTCGGAAGGAAACAATTGATGCTGGTTGGTTCTGTAGGCTATATTATATCGCTCCTATTGGTTGCCTTTGCATTTTTCTTTAATTGGGGAGGGATTTGGGTACCAATATTCCTGTTTTTATTTATAGCATCTCATGCTGTGGGACAGGGAGCCGTGATATGGGTTTTTATATCTGAAATTTTCCCTAACCATTTAAGGGCTTCTGGTCAGGCTTTCGGATCTTCCGTGCATTGGGTTTTGGCCGCCATTGTGCCTTCTATTGTCCCCGTATTGTTTACATCTATTGGAGCTGGATATGTATTCTTATTTTTTGCCTTTATGATGTTCCTACAACTTCTTTTTGTTATATATATGATGCCTGAGACTAAAGGCAAGACACTTGAAGAGTTAAGTGGGGAACTTTCCTTAAAAACTAAATTAAAATCTAATCGGATATGAAAACTAAAATGCTAACCATTACATTGTATACTTGTTTGGTTATTTTACTGATTGCTTGTCAAAACGGACAAACAAAAACTGAAACTAAATTTGAGACTTCTTCCATAATGAAGGATACGGACTACCGTCCAAACCTACATTTTACACCTGAAAAAAACTGGATGAATGACCCAAATGGTATGTTCTATCTCAACGGTGTCTATCATTTGTTTTATCAGCACTATCCTGAAGGAAATACATGGGGACCTATGCATTGGGGGCATGCCACTTCCAAAGACATGATTGCTTGGAACTATGAGTCCATAGCCCTGTATCCAGATGAGAAAGGTTATATATTTTCAGGGAATTCGGTTGTTGATAAAAATAATACTTCCGGCTTTGGGGATGGCACTGAGACACCTATTGTGGCCTTGTTTACCTACCACGATCCTAAAGGCGAAAAAGATGGAAGAGACGATTACCAAACCCAAGGATTGGCCTATAGTCTTGATAAGGGAAAAACATGGACTAAATACAAAAACAACCCTGTTATAAAAAACCCGGGGATAAAGGATTTTCGAGACCCAAATATAATTTGGAATGAGGCTCATAAACAGTGGGTTTTGGTTTTGGCTACTTATGAAAAAACAATGTTTTTCACTTCCAAAAACTTAATTGATTGGAACCATGTTTCAGATTTTGGTGAAGGAATTGGAGCCCATGGCGGAGTATGGGAATGTCCCGATTTCATAAAAATGAAAGTAGCTGGCACTGATGATGAAAAATGGGTGCTTATCCAAAGCTTAAATCCCGGTGCATATAACGGGGGGTCAGGAACGCAATATTTTGTGGGCGATTTTGATGGGGTCAAGTTTACCCCTGAGCCTTATGTAAACTCTCTAGGGGAGAAACATGATTTTTGGATTGATTTCGGAAAGGACAATTATGCCGGTGTTACCTGGCATAATGCCCCGAACGGCAGAACTCTTTTTATAGGTTGGATGTCTAATTGGGAGTATGCCAATGTCGTTCCAACAGAAACATGGAGAAGTACTTCGACCATAGCTAGGGAGCTAAAATTAAAAAAACTTGATGGAAAATACAGGATTTTTTCTTCGCCCGTAAAGGAGTTGCAAAACTATATTGAAAAAAGTATATCAAAAGAAGCTATTGAAGTGTCAAATAGTGAAGTCATACTTACCAAAAATGAAATTTCCTTATCCAAAACAGAAGTGTCTTTTGAGATCCCTACCTTGAAAAATAACGACTATAAATTTTTACTTACCAATGCTATTGGGGATAGTTTGACTTTTGGATACGACCACTCCCAGAAACAATTCTATATCGACAGGTCGAAATCGGGGAGGGTTAATTTCAATGAACAATTTGCAGAAAAAACTTCAATAGCCCCCAGAATTTCTAATGAAGAGAAATTAAAAGTAACTCTTCTACTGGATAAAACCTCCATAGAATTGTTCTTTGATGATGGGGCATCCGTTATGACAGAAATATTTTTTCCCAAAAATCCCTTTCAAGAATTCAAAGCATTGTCCAACCAATCGTTTTACATAAATAATTTAAATGCACGCGAACTAAAACTTTAAAACTCAAACTTATGAAACATTACGGAGTATTGTTCTTCTGTTTGTTGATATCTATGTCGATTTGGAGTCAACAAATGGAAGTAAGGGGTACTATTACCTCTGAAGAAGACCAAATGCCTTTGCCTGGGGTTACGGTGATTGTTAAAGGCACAGAAAAGGGAACTGTAACGGACTTTGATGGAAACTATAGTCTCTCTAATGTAAATACAGAGGCTACATTAGTAATGAGCTATATAGGATTTTCTACTGTCGAAATACCCATCAATGGCAGTAATGCCATCGATATTGCTATGAAAATTGACGCCCAACAACTGGATGAAGTAGTACTGACTGGATATACAACACAGAAAAAAGCAGATATTACTGGAGCAGTTTCTGTGGTTGATATCGATGAGATGAGCAAACAACCACAAGCCAATCCGATACAGGCTATGCAGGGCAGGGTAGCAGGAGTGAAAATAACTTCTGATGGATCTCCAAGTGGTGGAAATACCAGAGTATTAATCAGGGGTGTAGGTACCCTAAACAATTTAGATCCTTTATACATCATTGATGGGATACCTACCAAATCTGGGATGCAGGAACTTAACCCCAACGATATAGCGTCCATTCAGGTGCTAAAAGATGCGGCTTCGGCAAGTATTTATGGTTCACGTGCATCCAACGGCGTTATTGTAATTACCACCAAAACAGGTAAGCATGGAAAAATGAGGGTGAATTTTCAAAATTATACATCCTTTTCCCAATATGCCAATAGACAGGATGTGTTGGATGTAGATCAATATGGACAGGTACTGTGGCAGGCCATGATTAATGACGGAATAGATCCCAATACCAATAATTTGAGCTATCAATTTGATTGGAGTGAAAACGGAGGAAATCCAGTTCTAAATAATATTATGGTTCCAGAATATTTGGACGGAGAAAAAACTTTAAAGTCAGCCAATACGGACTGGTACGATGAAATATCTAGACTTGGTATCGCCCAGTCTTATAATTTGTCGGTATCCAATGGATCTGAAAAAGGGAATTATCTGTTATCGCTGGGCTATTACGATAATGAAGGGATTATTAAAGAGACCAACTTCAATAGGATTTCAGCAAGGATGAACAGCTCTTATAAACTTCTTAATGGTAAACTGACTATTGGAGAGAATTTCACTATCAATAGAACCGAAGAAGTATCAGACCCTGGGGTATTGGATCCAGCATTGAGAGCCTTGCCAATTATACCCGTTAGAACAATTGACGGAAAAGGCTGGGGAGGACCTGTAGGAGGGATGAACGATCGTCAGAATCCCGTGCGGTTGCTGGAATACAATAAGGATAATGGGTATGAATTTCAACGAATTTTTGGAAATGTTTATATTGATGTAGAGCCTATTGAAAATTTGCATGTAAAGACAAACTTGGGGATTGACCAGGGGGATTTTTATAAAAGAACCTTACAAAGAAGTTATGTTTCCGGATATTTAAGGAATGATCAAAATGCGGTAACCATTGATCAAAATAAAACCGATAAAATTACCTGGAGTAATACGGCTACTTACGACCTAACTCTTGATAAGCATCAGTTTAATGTACTGGTAGGTACCGAATTGTACAGGGAGAAATTTGAAAGCACCTATTTGCGTAGGGAAGATTTTCTGTTAGAAACACCCGAATACATGTATCCTGATGCCGGAACTGGAGAATCTTTTACTGGTGGTAGTGCTACAGGTTATAGCTTGGTTTCATTTTTTGGTAAACTAGCTTACGATTTTGATGCCCGTTATTTGTTTTCAGCAACCATAAGAAGGGACGGTTCTTCTCGATTTGGCGCCAATAACCGCTTTGGGACATTTCCAGCTTTTTCTGCCGGATGGCGTATCAGTAACGAAAGTTTTATGAAAAACTCATCCTTGATATCCGATCTTAAATTACGATTGGGGTGGGGACAGACTGGAAATCAAGAAATAGATAACAACGCTATTTATTCCCTATACATAGCCGATTATGCAGGAGGGAATCCTACTTGGGAAACATCATATGGTACAGCTTATGATCTCGCAGGTGCTGGAAGTGGCTTATTGCCATCTGGTTTTAGGGCGATACAAATAGGGAATGACGATCTAAAATGGGAAACAACAACACAAACCAATGTAGGACTGGACTTTGGATTCTTTGAGCAACGTTTGAGTGGTTCGCTAGATTTATATTACAAAGAAACCGAAGACATCTTAGTTTTGCCACCCTATTTAGGGGCAATCGGAGAAGGGGGCAATCGTTGGGTAAATGGTGCTTCCATGGAGAACAAAGGAATAGAGCTTGCGCTGTTGTATCGGGGAGGAAATACGGATGGATTGACCTATGAACTATCTGGGAACTTTGCCTTGAATAGAAACAAGATTACCTATCTACCAATAGCGGTTCAAAACAATTATGGTGGGAACGGTACGGACGACAATATCCTTGGACGAGCTATAAATTCAATGTATGGTTATGTAACTGATGGGCTTTTCAAAACAGAAGAAGAACTCCAAAATTCTGCCGAACAACAAGGAAAAGGCTTAGGCAGAATTCGATATAAGGATTTAAATTCAGATGGAGTCATCGACGATCAAGATCGTGATTGGATAGGAAATCCAAACCCGAGTTTTACCTATGGATTGAATTTGAGTTTTGGGTATAAACAATTTGATTTGAACTTGTTTTTTGACGGAGTTGGCGATGTGGATGTCATTAACTCAAGAAAATACCAAACCGATTTTTGGAGTGTAGACGATGTAGGATCCAATAAGGGAACTAGACTCCTTAATGCTTGGTCACCAAACAATCCAGATTCCGATATACCTGCACTCACTACCATTGACAACAATGCAGAATCTAGATTTTCAACCTATTATATTGAACCCGGAGATTATTTTAAACTTCGAAATTTACAGATTGGATATACGCTCCCTCAAAATACCATTGAGCGTATAGGGGTAAGTAAAATAAGGTTTTATACTGGTGGACAAAATCTTTTTACCATAAATAGTAAAAAGTTCACTGGAATAGATCCTGAAAATCCAGCCTTTGGATATCCATTGCCGTTTACAGTAACCATAGGAATGAATCTTACTTTTTAAAAAAATATAAACATTATGAAAATAACATATTTTACTATTTTAGGTATAATGACTTTGGTTTTGGTTTCTTCTTGTTCAGACTATTTGGAGAATACCCCAAATGCAGTCTTAGAAGAGAATGAATTGATAAACCCCGATAATATTGATGGATTCGTAACTGCTGCTTATGCAGCCTTGGGAAATGATCATTACGACAGTCCTTTCAGTCTATGGCCATATGGAAATGTGCGTTCCGACGATGCCTATAAAGGAGGAAGCGGGCCCAATGATATTCAGGTTTTCCACTTTTTTGAAGTATCCAATAATATTCGAACAGATTTTGGAGAACTAGACAAATTTTGGTACAACTCATACATCGCTATTTCTCGTGTCAATAAAGCTTTAAATGCACTTGATCAGATTAATGAAAGTGAATATCCATTAAAGGATACCCGGATTGCCGAAATGCATTTTTTGAGAGGACATTTTTATTTCATGTTGAAGGAAATGTTTAAATACGTACCATATATAACAGAAGAGGTTTCTATTGAAGAATATGGAAATATATCAAACCGAGCCCTCACTAATGATGCATTATGGGAAGCCATAGCCCAAGATTTTGAGAGTGCGGCGACAAACTTACCTGCAACCCAAGATCAGGTAGGAAGGGTAAATAGTACTGCAGCATATGCTTATTTGGCAAAAGTGAGATTGTACCAAGCTTATGAACAGGATGAGAATAACAATGTGGTTAGCATCAATCAGGATAAATTGCAAAAAGTTGTTCAGGCTACCGACAAGGTTATTGGAAAACATCAATTGGAAGATGACTATGGTTTTAATTTTCTCCCTGGCAGTTATGAAAATGGTATTGAATCTGTGTTTTCTATTCAATTTTCAAATGACGATAATACACTTCATGGACGTTTAAATTACTCTGATGTACTATCCACGCCCCAAGGACTCGGCTGTTGTGATTTTCAAAAACCAAGTCAGAATTTAGTGAATGCATTTAAGACCAATTCAAATGGGCTTCCCATGCTCGACAATTTTAATGATTCGGATTTGAATTATAATGACCTGAATGCAAACACAGTGGATCCACGACTATATCATACGGTAGCAATTCCTGGGTTGCCGTATAAATATAATGATTCTTATATTTATCAAGAGAGTTGGAACAGGAGCCCAAGCACTTACGGATTTTATGCCTCTTTAAAAGAAAATGTAGCTCCGGATTGTGATTGTTTTGTGAACATCGATCCGTTTTATGGCAATTCTAAGAATAGAATTCAAATCCGTTATGCAGATGTGCTCTTGATGCGAGCCGAAGCACTTATTGAGCTAGGTAGGCATAAGGAGGCTTTGCCGATCGTGAACCAGATTCGGCAAAGAGCCGGACAAAGTACTACTTTGATTGACAGTTATGTTACCAATACACAAGTAGCGTTATATGAAGATGGAGTGAACTGTAATTGGACACAGGACTTTGCCAGAAAGGCAATGCGTTTTGAGAGAAGATTGGAATTTGCTATGGAAGGAAACCGTTTCTTTGATCTCGTAAGGTGGGGGATAGCCGATGAAGTTCTTAATACATACTATCAAATTGAAAAATCAAAGAGAGGGTATTACGAAGAGGCACATTTTGACTCCAATTTGGAAGAGTATTGCCCAATTCCATTAGCACAGATTAACTTTAGTAGGAATGTATACAAACAAAACACTGGATACTAACATTATTGATGGCTTTATACTGCTACATAGAAAAGTGGAAGATTTTAAAAATCAATATATAAAAATAGAAATTACTTCAAATGGATAGAAGTTTGAAAATCACATGTTTTGGAGAAGTGTTATGGGATGTATTTCCAGGCAGTGAAAAAGTTGGTGGAGCTCCACTAAATGTAGCTTTGAGGCTTCAAAGTTTAGGTGCAGACACTACCATGATCAGTAGTGTAGGTAAAGACGTTCTTGGAGAAAAGATTGTAGCTTATTTAAATTCGGCAGGGATTAACACTAATAGCATTGTAGTCTCTGCCGAACTCCCCACAGGTATTGTAGACGTAAAGTTGGATAAAAGTGGATCTGCCAGTTATAAAATTAAACACCCTGCGGCCTGGGACAAAATACCGTTAAGCCCATCCATGCTCGTATCTGTGAAACAGGCAGATGCTTTCATTTATGGGAGTTTAATATGTCGGGATACGCAAAGCAGAGCGACCTTAATGCATCTTCTTCCTAAATCCAAGTATAAGGTATTGGATGTTAACTTAAGAAAAGGATATTACAACCAAGAGGTTCTTTTGGAATTAATAAAAAGTGCCGATTTTATAAAGTTTAATGATGATGAATTGTTTGAAATTGGTACGATGATGGGATCACCTTATAATTCACTAGAACAAAATTTGGAATATATAAGATCTCAGATAAAAGCAACCTCTTTTTGTGTAACCAAAGGAAGACACGGGGCGTTATTGTTGTATAAAGGGACATATTATTACAATAGTGGTTACAAAATTACCGTAAAAGATACCGTTGGTGCTGGCGATTCTTTTTTGGCATCATTGATTATAAAGTTATTGAAAGAAGAAAATCCGCAACATGCTTTAGACTTTGCCTGTGGCATTGGAGCTTTAGTTGCAGCTCAAAGTGGTGCCAATCCTGTTCTAAAAGAAACTCAAGTAAATAATTTTATTTATGGGAAAGAAGCAATATTGAAAAATTAATTTAACTCAAATTACGAGGATGTATAAATAGAGTAAGCTATGGCACTCAGTTTATCATAGTACCATAGATTAGGATGTACAAAGAGAAATAGTAGGATGATTTTTATAAAATTAAACGCTCAAAGGAGTATTAAGTGAAATCTGAATTTCGGTCTATGTGGTTGCATGAGGAAGAATTAAGCAGTACAACCCCAGTAGCCTACCTCCTTGAATTCCTTAACCTTGAGAGCCAAACTAGGCAATGGAAAAAATACATAGCGGCTCAAAAACTGAAAGCAAAACAAAGCAATCAATTGGAACTGTTTTAAGGATACCTACGTTTTGGAAATTCTATTAGGATTAGGGGTGGAGGAATAATCAGTTAGGAGATTATAAAACATCCCTTCGTAAAACTGAACTTTTTCGTTAAGAATTTTAAGAAATAGTAACTGATGTACATCTTAAGATCTGTAAGAAAAAATCATTTTTCTATTTATATTGCATCCTGAATTTAAAAAAAGTACCATGAAAGATTTAATTTCAAAGATCGAAGCCGAATTCGAATCATTTCAAAAAGATGCAAACTCGCAACTAGAAAGTGGAAATAAAGCAGCTGGAACCAGAGCGCGTAAAGCCTCATTAGAGCTTACGAAGCTTTTTAAAGAGTTTAGAAAAGTATCCGTTGAAGAAGGAAAAAAATAGGTAAACAAAAAAGGCAGACTAATTGGTGTTAGTCTGCCTTATCATGATCGCTATTATAGTAATAGCAAAAGAGAGCGTTTATGTATTTATAGTTAAGAATTATCTACTATTGCTGCATCAGGTGCATTTGATTTAACAGAAGCGATTCCAGTTTCCATGGCCGAAGTACTCGAATACATCTCACTAGTGCCAATTACTTGACCATTACTCGATTTTAAATTAAAAAACGGACTTCCATCTTTGGCGGTATTCCGTTCAAACATTGCATCATCTTGAGCATTTTTCTTTACAGAGTCGATACCATTCTCACAAGCTGATTTAGTAGTGTACCCTTGACTACTTAAGATGACTTGTCCATTCGTAGCTTTTAGATTAAACCGATATTTATCAGATGTATCGGTGTTTATTTCAAATTTTCCCATGGTTTGTTAATTTTAGTTTGAATATAAAACTTTTAGAGAAAGTTTCAAAATATCCTATACGTTATTGAAAAAATTAAGAGTATAAATCAGTCTATTTAAGATAGATTTTTTTTAAATCCACCGCGCTCCTCATTTTCATTTTCTAAAAAGGCCTTTTTGGTAAATCCTTCTTTTGGATTTACTCGGCAAAGTCCTGAAAATAAAAATTGAGCCTTCCCCACATTTTAAGGGTTTTATAATAAAAGAAGCCGTTACCTGTTTTTCGGGATAACGAAAAACAGCGGTAGTGGGTCTAAGGATTGCTAACCCGAAATCATTTTTTTAGGCGTTTAACTTCCCGTACACGCCTGCAAAAATGTATCGGCTAAGCATTCCTAAACCCCTATAGAACCTGTCAAGACTATAACAAGTTTTGCTTAGAAATAAGGTTTCTACTTCCTTGTAAATCCTAGGATTTACTGGCGTCAGCAGACACTCCTGATTTCTGCTCAAAAGTCTTGACAGAACCTACTGCTTTTATAAGTGCTATGCACGCAAGAAGGCAAACAAACACCCCTTAAAATGTTAGCTTATTAATAGGATGAATCTTTTAAATGAAATGTTGAACACTATTTTTTAGTCTAGTGAAAAATTCAAGAAACTTCATTTATAAAGTACTTCACTCAAAAGCTTGCAGACAAAGGGCATTTAGGAACCTTTTAAATTTTTTAATTATGAGTACTTTAAAAAATCAAGTGCAACTTATCGGAAACGTAGGGCAAGAACCACAAGTAACCGTTTTAGACAATGGCAAAAAAGTAGCTAGAATTTCCCTAGCAACCAATGAGAACTTTAAAAACTCCAAAGGTGAGAAACAAACCAATACCGATTGGCATCAATTGGTAGCCTGGGGGAAAGTAGCTTCCCTAATCGAAGACTATGTATTTACGGGGAAAGAGATTGCCGTACAGGGAAAACTATCCTCACGTTCCTATGAAGACAAAGAAGGTGTAAAACGCTATGTAACCGAGGTTATCGTCTCAGAGATTTTATTTCTTGGTGGAAACCAAGCAAGTTAAAAAATAAAACAGCAGGTCCCCCGACCTGCTGTATTTAACTATTTCGGATCAATTTAAAATTGAATAGTTATGTTAAACAAAGTTAATGAAATTCAACTCTCGTATAAAGAAAGTTTTTTGACCAGTTGTGAAACAACTATTTCCAGTAGTAGCAAAGCTGCTGCTATTCTTTTACAATCCTTTGATATGAATACCATCGCTTTACAAGAGACTTTTAAAGTCTTATTGTTAAATAATAGCAATAAGGTAAAAGGAATCTATACGCTTTCCATAGGCGGTATCACGGGCACTTTAGTGGATATCAGAATCTTATATGCTGTTATTCTAAAAAGCCTATCTACAGCTGTAATTTTATGTCATAACCATCCCAGTGGCACGCTAAAAGCCAGTGAACAGGATAAAGAAATTACACAAAAAATCAAAAAAGCAGGTTTGTATCTTGATGTGAAAGTATTAGACCATATTATTTTAAGCCCCTGTGGGAAGTACTTCAGTTTTGCGGATAATGGTTTGTTGTAAAATAAAGATGATGGAAAAAAATAATAAAGAATTTGAAATTTGGCTGGAAGCATGTCAAGACCAAGGAAATTATCCAGATGATTTTGATCCCAACTTATATGATTTGTAAGGGCTAAATTTTAAGATTATGGTTTATTTGAATTACAATAACCTCGATAACGAAACTCAAAATCGGTTGCTTTCCATGTCCAAAAAAGATGTGGAAAGTCGATTTGGGAAACAATTAAAGCACTACGCTAGGGAACACTATGTAAATTATGAATCCCTATTGGAAGAAGAAGCGATACGAAATCTATACAATTATACGTATGTTTTCAGTATCTAAATAGCAAATAACACCAATCAAGCCCATCAATTATGATGGGCATTTTTTATGCGTAATCCCTTGAAATGAGTATCTTTAAAACATGAGGTAACAGCCTTTTTGGTCATCAAAATAGGTTCGTTTTGACAGCTTTCCAAACGGACGATTTGACTTTCCTTATATGACCATTTTAACACCATTGAAATAAGGCACCCACCATGGTGGGATGTATGAATTTTGTCCCTGCGGGACAAAAAGGAGTAGCAAGAGGGTAACCCGCTGACGCGTGGTTACTGATTTGAATTGTTAGTATTTGATAGGGATTGCCTAGAATTCATATCAAAATACATGTCAATAGGGGGAGACTAAAGTTCGTTTTTTACTAAAAAAACCGCTTAGCCCAGTAAAACCTATACAAATTTTACTAAAAAATGGATAAAGGATACGAAAAAGAACCCTTTGTGACGGTTAAAATAAAGGAATCCGTGATGAAGAAGTTTAGGAGCTATTGCAAACAATTGGGGTGTTCTCAATCCATGACTTTATTAGTGATGCTGGAATTTTTTGAAACGAGTGGGATCTCTCCAAAAGAACGCATGGATTCTAAAATGCAGACCTTAGAAAGCTTAGTGAAAAAAAGAATCAATCATGTGATTGCGGTGATTAAAGAACAAGAAAAGACGCAGACAAAACCTACTTTGTCAATGTTAAAAGCCCTTTTTGAAGGCGCAGCCCTCAAGGATACACCCAAGTTTGTGGAAAAGAAGCCCAAGAAAAAGCCTCCCAAGTTTGTAGAGAAGAAAAGTGGAAATTCTTGCCAAACTGACCCATGTAATCCTGCGAAAGTGACCCACTGAATCCTATTTAAAGTGACCCGGGTATTCCTGTCTAAATTGACCCACCTCTAGAAAGAGCATGTATTAAATAACTTGTATGGTTATAATCAAGAAAAATAACCATGGCAAACATACATTTAGACATGCGAAAAATCAAACAACTATATCGTTTACATACTCAAGGAGTTAGTAAGCGGAGCATCAGTAAACAACTTGGTATATCCAGGAATACTGTTCGCAAATACATCGAATTATTACTAAAGAGCAAGCTTACAAGTGAAGAGGTTGATAAGCTTGGTTTTGAAGATTTACGTATATTATTGCATATTGATGAGACCCACATAACGACTCGTCATGAGTATGTTTTTAAGTTATACCCAGAGGTAAGCAAACGCCTTAAAAGGTTGGAGTTACTCGTTACATGATCTGGGAGGACTATTATCAAAATAAAAAGGTATTTATCTCTTATTCTAGATTTTGTCATTTGTATAGAGTTTGGTCTCGTACTCAAAATCCAGTCATGCGATTTAACCATAAGGCTGGGGATAAAATGTTTGTGGACTTCACAGGAAAGAAATTAGCTATCATAGATCCCGCTACTGGTTTACTAAAAGAAATGGAAGTATTTATTGCTGTACTAGGAGCAAGCGGCTATACCTATGTAGAAGCTTGTCGTTCACAAAACGAGAGGATTTTATTGGGTGCATAGTAGGTGCATTACATTTTTTCGGAGGCGTTCCTAGAGCAATAGTAACTGATAACTTAAAGTCAGCTGTTACAAAAAGTAGCAAGTATGAGCCTATCCTTAATGAGAGTTTATTGGCTATGGCAACTCATTATGATACCACGATACTTCCAACAAGAACCTATCGTCCAAGAGATAAGGCACTAGTAGAAAATGCTGTAAAGATTATCTACACAAGAGTTTTTGCTCCATTAAATGGGAATGATTATTATACCTTAAGTGCTTTAAATGAAGCTGTATTAGAACTCACGGGGAAGCATAATAAAATTAACTTTCAAGCAAGGGACTGTTCTAGGTTAGATTTATTTACATCTTTGGAGCAAGAAGAATTATTGCCATTGCCTACAGATAAATATCAACTACGTGCCTACCTAATGGGAACAGTATATAAGACCTCTCATATCCACATTAATAAAGATAAGCATTATTACAGCGTTCCTTATCGTTATATAGGAAAGAAGGTTCGCATCATTTATACAAAAGACACCGTTGAAATTTACTATAAGCAAAAACGGATTGCTGTTCATAAAAGAGGCTTAAAACGTCATGGTTACACTACCGATAGCGAGCATATGCCTTCAACACATCGTTATGTAGCTGATTGGAATCCTGACACCTTTTTAAATTGGGCTGAAGGTATTGGAGGCCATTGTAAAACTTTCATCACTTTATTATTAGGAAAAAGACAACATCCTGAACAATCCTATAAATCTTGTGCTGGTGTATTAGGGCTAGCTAAAAAAGTTGGGAATGAACGTCTTGATAATGCTTGTAAACGAGCTTTAGATTATGAACGCATCAATTATCAAAGTGTTAAAAGTATTCTTGAAAAAGGATTGGATTTTATACAGGAAGATACCAATACAGAATCTACAATCCCTAAGCATGGAAACATCAGAGGGGGCGATTATTATAAATAATTAAATCATTATAAATTACTAGTGATGCGTTAAGTTTTTAAAACTTAACATAATCATCTGTTTATTAATATATTATATTCGTTCTTTGATTTTTTGATTTGAATTTACCTGTAGCTTTGTCACTTTAAAAATGTGGCTATGAATTCAGGAAAGTATGTTTTCTCTCAACTTCTTCAGTTTATTGACAGATACGAGTTCGATAAATGTGTAGAAAAATACAATGGAGACTTCCGAACAAGAGAATTTAACTGTTGGAACCTGTTTGTTCAACTGTTTTTTGGGCAGTTAACTTCACGCAACTCGCTTCGGGACATTTGCGTATGTTTGAAAGCACACCAGAATAAGTTGTATCACCTAGGGATTCGCAAGTATGTAAATCAATCTACTTTATCTAGGGCAAATGAAGTCCGTGACTATCGTATTTTCTCCGATTTTGGAAATTATCTGATCGGTAAGATCAGACCTCTGTACAGTAACGAACGTATTGCGGGAGTAGACATTGCAGGTGAAGTATTTGCCTTGGATTCCACCACCATTTCGCTCAGCCTCAAATTGTTCAATTGGGCACCCGGTAAATACTCCCGGGGAGCGGTCAAAGTACATACTTTGTTGGATCTAAGAGGTAGTATTCCCGCATTTATTCTAGTTACTGATGGTAAATATCACGACAGCAACGTGCTGGATAACCTGATCACGACACCCGATTCGATCTATATCATGGACAGGGCCTATATTGACTTTGCTGCATTACAAGGCATAAACACTCGTGGCGCATATTTTATCACCAGAGCCAAATCCACAATGGATTTCTCCATTATTGAAAGTAATTTCAACATCGATCCTTCGACAGGGCTATTGGCGGATGACACTATTGTACTAAACGGATACAAGTCTAAAAAACTTTATCCTGAACCGCTAAGACTGGTACGATATTATGACCAAGAAAAAGAGGTCGAACTGCTCTTCCTAGCCAATAATTTTGATGTGTCAGCACTTGAAATTGCACGACTTTATCGCCATAGATGGCAGATAGAGGTGTTTTTTAAGTGGATAAAACAGAATCTAGTCATTAAGTCACTTTGGGGACACTCGGAAAATGCAGTTAATATCCACATCTGGACAGCGATCTGCACCTACCTGATTATAGCTCTGGTCAAACTTACTCTGAAAAGCTCATTATCTATTTACGAAATCATACAAATACTAGGGGTGTCAGCTTTCGATAAAACACCGTTGAAAGAGCTAATAGTTCAAGATCAAAAAAATCAAAACGTCAAAGAACAAAATTTGTGGAATTTATTTGATGCAAAAACTTAACGCATCAGTACTAATTATAAATTATGAATGACCAAACATTACAACAAATGAAACAACTAAGGCTATATGGCATGCATAGAGCCTTTACGACAACACTAGAAGCAAATCATCTAGCATATACTAATGATGAGCTAGTAGCGTATTTATTACAATCTGAATGGGATGATAAACACAATAGAAAAATAGAACGATTAACCAAAGCAGCCAAGTTTAGATATAAAGCTTCTGTAGAAGAGATATCTTTTGAATCCAGCCGAATGATTGACAAAAACCTATTAATTAGGTTCACATCGTGCGAGTTTATTAAAAACAAGGAAAACATACTCATTACAGGAAGCACAGGTGTTGGTAAAAGCTTTATTGCCTCAGCTATTGGATACCAAGCTTGTTCTCTAGGGTATAAAGTCAAATATTACAATATCAATAAGCTTTTTGCTAAACTCAAACTAGCTAAAGCAGACGGTTCATACATGAAAGAAATCGATAGAATAGAAAAACAGGATTTGCTCATTCTTGATGATTTTGGACTTCAAGAACTTGATACTAATAAAAGACAAGCTTTTATGGAAATCATCGAAGATAGACATGGAAAACGTGCTACTATCATAGCCTCACAACTACCAATTATGGGATGGCATCAAATTATCGGAGAACAAACTATTGCTGATGCTATTTTAGATCGACTGGTACATGCAGCACATAGAGTGGAACTTAAAGGTGAATCCATGAGAAAAAAAAGAAAAAACAATGATAAATTTTATATTTTTATAAGCACAAAACTGCTCTTTTTAGAACCTGTTTTACTATGCTCAATTTAAACAGGAATGGGTGGGTCAACTTTACAGGAATTTACATAAGTGACACCGAATTTTGAAAAAAGGTACAAAATAGACATCGAATTACAAAATCCAAAAAACGCCAAATAGCGCTAAAATAAAGGGGTTTCACTTCATTCGGTGTCACTTATTTTGTGGATTGGACAGACACCGAATTGCCCCACTTTTTATTGCTATTAATTGAATTTAAATGAAATGGTATAAAATGAAAAATCCCGTAAACACTGATGGTTTACGGGATTTTGTTGGAGCTTATTACGCTCTCAGCGGAGAAAGAGGATCTATACTTTTTTTCAATTTTTGAGTGTTTATAACGTCTTGAAGAGGGTTGAAAATTGACTGACACCTAATTGGATAAACTTTAACATTTTTAACATTCTACAGTTATATTTTGCTCATAAATAAACTATTATGTTCTAAGATTGGAATATTATTAGCGAACAAAGGTTGTAAAACAGCCATTATTGAACCACATAGCATAAAACCAATACCTATTTGGTTACTGTTAAATCCTAATTCATCTTTCCCATATATTGAAAAGACAGTTTCAAACAGCGTTACTACAAATTGGATGACAAACGACAGACCCAGTAATACGACAAAATATTTGGTAAATGTGAATCGCAAGCTCGCTTTTTGTGTTGTGAACGTATGTACGCGAGTGGTGTTTTTTAACCATTTTGCTACTACAAATAAGACTATAAGTCCTAGAAGAGCGGCAAACAAAAAGGGTACTGAAAATCGGTCTAAATGCAGCAGACCTATCGTATATTTTAAATGAAGGTCAGTTTGAGACAGAAAGCCACCAATGACAGGACCAAAAATAACACCAGAGCTAATGGCAACACCCGACCAACCCATTATTTTTGTTCTTCGTTTTTCAGAAGTAATGTCGCTCAAATATGCGTTGCTAACTGGAATAACTGATGACGTGAAAATACCACCAAAGATGCGAGCAACATATAGCATCGTCAATGATGTAGCAAGACCGGTAAGTAATTGCATAATTACAAAGCCGATTAGCCCAACAATGATAATGGGTTTACGGCCGTATTTATCGGATAGCCTGCCCCAGAGTACAACGAAAAGAAGCTGGAAGAGCGGATAAATACTGGTCAAAAAACCAATATGAAAGTTAATCGAATCAGTATCTAGGTTATCTCCTAAAGCTAATCTTTCGGTATAGTAGGGAAGGGTTGGCAATAAAATACCATAGCCCAACATCACTACAAATAAACTCAACAGGATTAAAAATATCCTGTTGAGTTTTTCTTTTTTGTCCATTTATTTTTTACCGATTTTTCGCTTTAATAATTGCGCATTGATAGCCACTATAATCGTACTTAAACTCATAAATACAGCTCCAACGGCTGGGCCCAAAACAAAACCGGTAGAATAAAGCACTCCAGCAGCTAACGGAATGGCTATAACGTTGTATCCCGTTGCCCAAACAAGGTTCTGGATCATTTTATTGTATGTAGCCTTACCGAACAAAATCAAGTTAGCAATATCTTGTGGGTTGCTGTTTACCAAAATAATATCCGCGGTTTCAGCGGCTACGTCTGTGCCAGAACCTACTGCAATACCTACATTGGCTTGAGCCAGAGCCGGTGCATCGTTCACTCCGTCTCCTGTCATTGCCACAAACTCTCCCTTACTTTCCAATTCTTTTACTATTTCCACTTTTTGATGTGGCAAAACTTCGGCGTAGTATCCATCCAAGCCGAGTTTATCGCTAACAGCTTTGGCAGTTCTTTCATTATCACCGGTAGCCATTAAAACTTTTATATTATTCTTTTTGAAAATTTTGATGGCATCGGCAGATTCCGGTCTAATTTCGTCCGCCAATGCTATGTATCCTGCCAGTTTTCCATCAATCAAGACAAAAACAACAGTTTCTGCGGCATCGCTATAGGCATCCTCTGGAATAGTTATTTTTTCATCCCTTAAATATCCGGGACTTACAACTTTTATTTCTTTCCCTTCTACGTTCGCCTCGACTCCTTTACCGGTAATTGCGTTAAAGTTTTCAGGGTTCGGAATAATAACTTCATCTTCTTTTACTTTTTTAATTATTCCAACCGCAATAGGGTGTTCAGAACTCTGTTCCAATGCACTTGAAAGCCTCAAAATTTCTTTAGGTGGATATTTCTGATTGACCGACTCAACCCTTGTTACACCAAAATCACCTTTGGTCAATGTTCCAGTCTTGTCGAATAATAATGCCGTTATTTTTCGGGATTCTTCAAAAGCTGTTCTATTTCTAATCAATAATCCATTCTGTGCAGAAACCGCAGTAGAAATAGCGACCACTAATGGAATGGCAAGACCTAAAGCGTGCGGACACGCAATAATCATTACCGTTACCATACGCTCCAAAGCATACACAAAAGGGAAGCCTAAAATTAGCCAAACCGCCAATGTGCCAAATCCAATACCTAATGCGATATAGGTAAGCCATTTTGCAGCTCTATCCGAGAGGTTTTGCATTTTTGATTTGGACTTTTGTGCTTCTTCAACCATTGTGATCACCTTGTTGAGATAACTGTCCTTTCCTGTATGCTCAACCTTTACCTTTATGCTGCCATTACCGTTTACCGAACCTCCAATAACCTTATCATCTATTTCTTTCTTAACTGGTTTGGACTCCCCAGTAAGCATAGATTCATTCAGGTAGCTGGTGCCTTCTGTTATAATACCATCAGCAGGCACCTTTTCACCTGGTTTTACTAATATGACATCATCTTTTAACAAATCTTCCAACGGAATATCTTCTATGGTATCACCCTTTACCCTATGGGCTTCTGCGGGCATCATACTTACCAAAAGCTGTAAGGCCTTTGATGCTCCCAAGACGCTTTTCATCTCTATCCAATGTCCTACCAACATAATAGCGATAAGGGTAGCCAGTTCCCAGAAAAAATCAACTCCTTCTAAGCCGAACACGGTTGCCGAACTATAAACGTAAGCCACGGTAATGGCCATAGAAATAAGGGTCATCATCCCTGGTGCACCTTTTTTAACTTCGGACCAAAATCCGGTAATAAATGGCCAGCCGCCATAGAAATACACTACAGAAGAAAGGCCAAATAATATATATTGGTTTCCGGGAAGCAGGAACTCATACCCAATAAACCCTTGGATCATCGGGGAGATGATGAGGATGGGAATGGTCAAGATTAAGGTTACCCAAAACCGTTTCCTGAAATCGGCAATCATCATTTTATGATGGTCGTGGCCCATTTGACCGTGACCCGGATTGTGACCCGAATGGTCCCCACCTTTGTGGTTCATTTTAGAATGGTCTTCTTTTTTGTGTTTCATCTTCGAATGGTCCATTTTAGAATGGTCCATTTTAGAATGGTCCATTTCATCGTGATTGTGGTGTTCGTGATTTTCCATTATTGTCTTGTTTAAGTGTTATCGTAATTTTTTTCTCATAGCTTCCGAAATGTTTTCGGCATAGACGCCATAGGCATCTACCAAAAGTCCTTTAATCCCATTTTTTGATGAAATAGCATAAAGCACACTATTATCGTCGGTACTGCTCATACCCTCAAAACGATGCATCTCGTCAACATTAAAATCTTCTGGGTGTATTTCAATTTTTAGTGAGGCACACTCCAAACATTCTGGTTTTAGGTTAAAATCATATGTATAGCCATTTCCCTGTAAATCGTTTATGGCTTCAGAAAGTGTATCGTAATTTTTCATCTGTCTTTATTTATAGTTTATTGTAAAATAGCTGTTATCTGCTTCTGAAAATTTCTGAAAAGTCAATAATCCTTTTTCATTTAATTTTTCAATAACAGTATAATTGAATTGCTTGATGCGAATACCCCAGGCATAGGCCTTAATATTTATTTTTGATTTAATAGTGTTTTTGCCAGCTTCTAATTTTCGATCGTAAATTTTTATGATGCTTTTTGAACCGAAAAAATTCAACAAGCCCGAGTCAAAACTCATTTCCAATTCAATATTTTTCAGATTATCCAAATTGTATAGTTCTTTAAATTTCTTTGAAGTGGTGTTGATTTCTGTTTTCTTTGATTTTGGATTGGAAAACGGGAAAGCCATTACCACTACACTTGCTTCATCAGGCTTGCAACGATAGGTTGTGGTGTATTTATCGGTCAATTTTTTGTCTTTATCAAACAATTCCGTAACTACCTCAATTTCATAGTATCCATTTTTCTTTATTGTTTCACTGGCTTTGAAAGTTTGTTTATTTAAAAAAGAACCATTTTCATCAAAGTTTTCCCGAATAACAACTCTGCCTGAAATCTGCCCAATGAGCATTTCAGTTTGTCCAGTCATTGTGATGCTGAATAAAGTGATTAGTACTATAAAGCCTTGTTTTCTCATATATGGTGCATTAATTTTTTTACCTCTTTTGCCATAATATCACTTAAATCTATTCCATTTGAAGAGTGTGGGATGGTATTACAAGTCACTATTTTTTCTACTCCGGAATCCAATAAATCTTGATAGGCGTTTCCTGAAAAAACGGCGTGAATGCCTACACAAATAGGTGGTTTCATTCCTGCTTTTTTAAGATGTTGTACGGTTTCAATCATTGTTCGGGCTGTGGAAATAATATCATCTACCAAAATGGGTGTAGCATCTTTATATATATCCACATCGGGAACAGAGACTTCTACATCACGGTCACCGTGACGCACCTTTTGTAATACCGTAAATGGTGCTCCTGCATTTTTGGCGACTTCTGATACCCATTGTTCACTTTCAGAATCAGGTCCGATAAGTACCGGGTTTTCGATATTTTCTTTAATCCATTCTGAAATTGCGTCGGCAGCGTGAATCACTTTATTTGGAATTTGATACACTTCTCCCAACGAACTAATTCTGTGCAAGTGAGGGTCAACTGTGGTAATGCTATCGGCGAAACCAGAAATCAATTTTCCGAAGAAACCGGAAGTCACTCCTTCTCCTTCATTAAATACTTTGTCCTGCCGCATATACGCCAAATAGGGTGCTACCAAACAGGTACACATAGCTCCTAATGATTTGGCTGTGTGGCTTAAAAAATATAGTGACAACAGTTTTTCGTCCGGTTCGTGCAAGGTGCATACCAGTACCACACATTTATCTTTAACATCAGACAATATGCGCGTGTATGATTCCCCGTCAGGGAATTTCCTTAATGTGGCTTGACCCACTTCAGCATCCATTTTTGTAGCCATTAGTTCTGTGAGTTCTTCATTTCCGGGAAGACTGAATAATATTGTTTTCATAGTATGTTCTTTAATTTATAGTTATGATGTCGTTATGGTTGTTTTCATATTCCAAGGCATAATTAAGTTCACCTTTGGATTCAGCATATATGGTATAAAGCAGTTGGTTCTCTTCGATTTGTTCTCCCAAATGCACATTTAGAAGAATCCCTGCCGATTTAGATTGTGGTGCTCCAGAAAGCTTGGCCAGTTTTGCAATTTTACGGTTATCAATTCGTTGCAAAACGCCTGACTTTTCAGCTTTAATTTCAATTTTATAAGGTGCTAAAACTGGTTTTGAAAATTGACCTTGCGCCTTACAAATGGCTACGAATTTTTCATATGCTTTTCCAGATTTGAGAATTTTATGTGCGGTTTCCTGTCCCTTTCCTTTTTCTACTTTTCCAGAAAGTTCTAATAGTTCAGTAGCTAAAAGCAATGCTCTTTCTGTTAAGTCTTTAGGTGCATCTTCCTCATTTTTCAAAACTTTTAATATATCTATGGCTTCTAAAGTTGGACCGATACCCCTTCCAACAGGCTGCGTGCCATCCGTAACTACAACTTTTACATTCAACCCAACAGCAGTTCCAACGGTTTCCATATGATTTTTTAGTTTTTCTGCCATTTCGGTACTGCGAACCTTGGCGGTTTCTCCCACGGGAATATCAATGACCACGTGAGTAGAACCAGCTGCTGCCTTTTTAGAGAGTACTGAAGCGATGAGCTGACCTTCGCTATCAATATCCAAGGCTTTTTCAATTTTAATGAGCACATCATCGGCAGGACTTAACTGCGCTGTACCGCCCCAAACAAAACATCCGCCTTCTTTTTCTACTACGGTCTTTATTTCCTCGGAAGAGAGCGTAACATTGGTCAGTACTTCCATTGTATCTGCTGTGCCTGCTGGCGAAGTGATTGCCCGTGAGGATGTTTTTGGCATAGTAAGCCCATACGCGGCAACAATGGCAACTACCAATGGTGTTGTCCTATTGCCAGGCAATCCGCCAATACAATGTTTGTCGACCACGATATCCTTGTTCCAGTTCAGTTGCTTTCCGGAAGCAATCATTGCTTTCGTTAGGTCGGATATTTCATCAATATCCATTCGGTCGCCAGCACAGGCAGTAATAAATGCCGAAAGGTGGATGTTGGAATAATCGCCTTCCACGATATCGGTTATGATGTTGTTATAGGCCTTATAATCCAGTTTTTTGTTATAGATTTTTGCCCTGACGTGGCTTAAGGATTCAATAGGCTCTAAATGGGAAACATATAATGTATCGTTTGGGGAAACATTGAGTTTTTTCGCAGCAGCATCTGATAGTCCGATTTCATTAGGCAACAGAATATCAGAATTCAGGACATTAAGACTTGCTACGATTGATGTATTTGCATTGGATATTCTTATTCGGGTAAGTGCCTCAAACCCTTCTGAAATACAGACGTGGCAATCTTCGCGCATATACACTACATTTTCGTTTTGGGTATAGATTCCGAGATGTTTATATTTTAATATGTTTGAGTGTGTGTCCATATTTTATTGGTTGTTGTGATTTTTCGATTTATTCTATTTCTTCGATGGTGTATAATTGCGGAATTTCTGCATCCCACCCATAGGTTTCCTTGATGCCTTTTTGCAATGCTTCTGCACTCTCTTTTTCACCGTGTACAATGAAAATACGTTCGGGTTTGTTTTTTATCTTATCCATCCAGTCCATAAGTTCTGCGTGGTCTGCGTGTGCCGAAAGCCCTTCAATTTCTACTACTTGCATTTTAAACGGCACCCATTTTCCATATACTTTTAGTTCTTTTTCACCTTCCAATAATTTTCTGCCACGAGTGCCTTCAGCTTGATAGCCTACAAAAAGTAAGGTGTTATTTGGATTTTGTGCCTGTGTTTCAAGATAGTTTAGCATTCTTCCCCCTGTGAGCATTCCGCTTCCTGCAATCACGATTTTTGGTTTGTAATCTGTTCTTAATTCCATTGTTTCACGATAACTGCTAACAACTGTAAAGTGTGAGCACATTTCGTCACATTCGTTGTCTTCCAATCTGTGCCAATCCCGAGTTCTATGAAACAGTTCCAATACGTTGGCACCCATTGGACTATCCATAATCATTTGTACTTTGGGGATTTTGTTCTCCTTGAGTAACCTCCAAAAAATAAGCATCATCAATTGGGCGCGTTCTACCGAAAAACTTGGGACAAATAAGCTGCCACCTCTATTAATGGTTTCATTGACCAATTTTTCAATTTGTGGAAGTGCTTCTACTTCATCACGATGAAATCTTCCTCCGTAGGTGGATTCAATAAATAATACATCTGCCTTTTTTGGCTTTAATGGCGGAAACAGTAATAAATCGTTTGTTCTGCCTATATCGCCAGAAAACACGAAACGTTTTCCGCGTAAATCTAACTCAATGTATGTGGCACCAAGGATGTGTCCGTTGTATTGAAACCTCGCTTTCACATCTTTGAGAATGGGTAACCATTGCGAGGGTGGTACTCCTTTGAAGTAAGGGATTGTTTTTTCTACATCATTTAAATCGTAAAGTGGTTCCGCGGGACTGTGTTTGGAATAGCCCTCTTTATTGGCACGTTCGGCTTCCTGTTCTTGTATTTTGGCACTATCATTCAATATGATTTTTGCGATGTCCAAGGTGGGATTGGTGCCGTAAATGGGCCCTTTGAAACCTTGCTTTACCAATCTCGGCAAATATCCTGTATGGTCCATATGGCCGTGGGTAAGCAAAACAGCGTCAATATCAGCAACATTAACGGGTGGATACTCCCAGTTTTTAAGGCGTAATTCTTTTAACCCTTGAAAAAGTCCGCAGTCTATGAGTATCTTTTTATCTCCTGTGTCCACTAAATATTTTGAGCCGGTTACCGTACCTGCTGCACCTAAAAAGTGAATATTTATTTTATTGTTATCCATCTTTATAGTATTTATTTAGAGTCCACCACAGCAAGAAGGTGTATTTCCTTTATCTTGTTTTGATTTGCTCAATTCCACTATTTCTTTATATAGATTACGAGAATCCTCTTTAATAAAAAGAGCCAATTTCTTTACTGATTTAGGTTCAAAGTGAACCATTTCCAATAATATCTCAAGGGCTTCTTCAAGTAGTTTAGAGTCATCTTCCAATGCTTGGTAAAATGGCTCTAAATCTATACTGTCCTTTTCTTTCAGTTCATCTGTTTTCATTTGTTCTATTTTTAAATTAAAAATGTATGTAGTGCTTTATTGAATTCTACATAGTTCTCTTGAATCTTCGAGAATCTTTTTGTGCCTTGACTTTGGCACTCCTACTTGTTCTAAAACTTTTGGGTTTTCGTGAAGCTCTTTGCAGAGCACAAGACCTTTATCCAATAATTTCGTTTTTTCGGCCTTAGTAAGCGTTGTTATTGCTGTTAATGGATGTAGCCCCGACTTATCTATTCTGTCTTTTAACCCGTTATCCATTGGGTAATCCCAACTTGTCAATAATAGCCCAACGCATTTACCATATTGTACCGCATCACTTGTAAATCGTGTATTTGTATAGACGCCTCCTTTGTGAAGTTTAGTATCGTGACCTTTTTGGCGTTCCCAATTTTTTTCTACATCTAAAAATCTTGAATTGATGTATAATGGAATCTTCACGTTGCAAACTCGGCCTTGATCGCTATGGTATTTGCATTCAATCATATAATGATTATTGTCTTTTTGCGCTATCACATCTATTTCGTGTTGAACACAATTACCTTGGACAATAACATCAACTTCTGTATCAAAACCTTCGTGTGCCAATAGTTTGCCTACTAATTTTTCAAATGGAAAACCGGTTGGACCTAGTTCCATTAAAGCTTTTTTGAGCTTGTACTTTGAGGCACTTACCCTAGATTTTCGTTTTAGCATCTTGAAAGCCAACTGATAGATTTTTTTGGTTGTCATTCCTTCTTCAATCTGCTCTTGTACTTTCCGGGCTATATCTTGAATAATATCCTCATCTGCCCGTGAACGCCGCAGGGAGTTGATGAGTTTGTTTACATCAAAGGCTTCGTACTCACCAGAGTATTTTTTTATTAAGACTGATTTATTCATTGTTACATTTTAATAGTCATTACTGGTAATTCGGAGTGATTGGTTACACCCTCTGCGATGCTTTTAGAGAATAAGCTTAAAAAGCCTGTACGTCCGTGAGTACACATTGCGATTAAATCGGCATTTTTATATCGTAAATAATTGTTTATCCCTGTTTCTACGTCTGGTTCGTTATATACATTCATTGAGAAGTTATCCAAATCGGGGAATTTTTTCAGGAACTCCTTGATGGGATCCAACCCTTGTTCTATACTGTTAAAATCGGTCTGAGTATTGACCCTCAATAAATGGATATGTGCGCCGCATTTTTCAGCAATCGAAATAACTTGCTTAAATACATCGCTTACATCTTGAAGAAAATCTGAAACAAAAACGATATCCTTAAAAGGAAAGGATACTTCTTCATCCTTGACTACAACAACTGGTACATCAGCTTTCCTAACAATTTTTTCTACGTTGCTTCCCATTAACTCACGTATACCGCCTCGGGTGCCACTACTTCCCGTAACTATAAAATCGTGATGAAAATGACCCGAATGTTTAAGGATATTTGCCTGACCACCATCAAATTTAAGAAAAGTCCTGCATTCAAGGCCTTGTCGTTCTGCTTTTTTCTCCAGTTCTCTCAGGTAGGCTTTTGCGATGCCTATTTGCTTTACTGTTTCTGGGTGCTGTTTTTCTTTTTGTTTATCCAACTTTACCCATTCTACCGGGGTTTTCATCAAATGGAAAAAATGGATTTCGGAATTGTAAAGCTTTGCCATTTCAATTCCGAGTTCTTCTGCTTTATTGCAATTTTTTGAAAAGTCTGTTGGTACGAGTATGTTTTTCATAATATTTGTTTTTAACTATTAATTAATGCTAATTTCATTTCCAGAAGGTTTTTGTTTTTCAAAACAATCCAGATTATATATGGTTGTTTCTGCAATATTGGTCAATGCGGTTTTGGTTAAAAAAGCTTGATGGCTTGTAATTAGTACATTGTTGAAAGTCATTAAGCGTGCAATCACATCGTCTTGCAAAATGTCATCGGAATGGTCTTCAAAGAACAATCCTTCTTCTTCCTCATAAACATCCAGTCCTAAATACCCTATTTTTTTAGTTTTCAATCCTTCGATAACTGCCTTGGTGTCCACCAACCCACCACGACTTGTATTGATGAGCATTACTCCAGATTTCATTAGTGCTATATGCTCTTTATTTATTAAATGTTTTGTTGAAGCTTTTAATGGCACGTGCAGGCTTATTATATCTGCGTGCTTACAGAGCGTCGCACAATCTGAATAGATTACGCCATATTTATCAATTAGGTCTTTGCTTTCTTCTATATCCTGGGCAAGAATATTGCAGCCGAATCCGTGAAGTATTTTTACGAGTACAGACCCTATTTTTCCTGTTCCAATCACGCCAACGGTTTTCCCATTTAGGTCAAAACCAGTGAGACCGTTTAATGAAAAGTTTTGTTCGCGCACTCTATTGTGGGCTTTAATCAGTCTTCGGTTTAATGCAAGTATCAAAGCCATTGTATGTTCTGCAATGGCATAAGGTGAATAGGCTGGGACACGGGCCACTTTTATATTCAATTCAGCTGCTTTTTCTAAATCGACGTGATTGAAACCTGCCGAACGTAATGCGATAAATTTTATGCCTAGTTTGTGTAAAATATCCAAAACTTCCGAAGAGGCATCGTCACTTGAGAAAAGTGCTATGGCCTTTGAACCTTCTGCCAATAAGGCGGTTTCCTTTGTTAGCCTAAATTCCAGAAAATTCAATTGATGTTTTCCTTTATTAGCGTTTTCAATGGAAGGCTTATCGAATTTATGTGTGCTGTATATTGTTGTTTTCATAATTTATGTTCCAAATAGTTCTAAAAGTTCGTGCAATTCTTTATTGACCTGATGTTGCTTGACCACCTCATTAAAAGGGGTTAAGTGCAATTGATTGTTTAAAATCCCGATCATTACATTCTTTTTACTTTGTAAAAGCGATTTTACGGCTTCCACCCCAAGCCTTATGCCCAACATTCTATCCAAAGCAGAAGGATTTCCACCTCGCTGTATGTGGCCAAGCTTTGTTATGCGTAAATCGACATTGGGATTGACTTCCTTTATTTTTGAAGAAACAAGTTCGGCACCAATTTCGTCACCTTCAGAAACTACGATTAGAAAAGCATCCTCGCTATCGTAATTTTTCACCTTACCCAAAAGGTTAATAAAGTCCGTACCGCTCTCCGGAATTAATATGGCGTCCGCACCAACCATCAATCCAGAATGAATACCGATGTAACCCGAATCCCTTCCCATTACTTCAACAATGAACACACGGTTATGGGATTCGGCAGTATCCCTTATTTTATCAATATTTTCAATGGCTGTGTTAACTGCGGAATCAAAACCAAGGGTGTAATCCGTACCCGAAATATCGTTATCAATAGTTCCGGGAATCCCTATGAATGGGATATCGCATATCTCTGAAAAAGCAAGTAATCCTTTAAATGTACCATCACCACCAATGGCAATTAAAGCGTCTATTTTGTTTACATTTAGAGTTTGCAAGGCTTTTTTTCGACCTTCCAGTTCGAGAAAACGTTTGCTTCGGGCTGTCTTAAGGATAGTGCCACCCTTTTGGGTCAGTTTTTGTAATTCGTGTGATTTTAATTGAACCAAGTCACCGTCTATCAATCCTTCATATCCTTTTCTAAAACCACTAACTTTTATACCAGTTGCTTCAGCCGTTTTTGCAATGGCGTACAAGGCTGAATTCATCCCTGGACTATCACCTCCAGAGGTAAATACACCTATATGTTTTATAGTACTATCCATAGTTATAAAGCTTCTTTTTTAAGAATTTCAATGTTTTTTATACCATACAACCTATTAAAAACCATACAAGCTGTAAGGTCACCCGTTACGTTTACAGCAGTCCTGAACATTCCCAACAATCTTTCTACACCAATAATAATGATGATGCCTTCGGCTGGGATACCAACACTTCCCAAAACAGAAGCGAGTATCACCACACCACCTCCGGGAATGGCAGGTGTGCCGATTGAAGCAGCAACGATAGTTACAATGACCACAATAATATTGAGTAAACTCATTTCCAGTCCATAGGCTTGGGCTATAAAAAGGGTTGTTATCGTTTGATAAAGTGCAGTACCATCCATATTGACGGTTGCGCCAATGGGAATGATAAAATTGCTAATGGTCTTGTCCACCTTTAATTTTTCTTCGGCTGTTTGAAGGGAAAGTGGCATCACGGCCGCAGAGCTTGTGGTTGAAAAGGCCAATAATTGAACGTCCCTTATTTTTTTTAAGAAATGCATAGGGTTTGCTTTTCCAAGAAGCACAATTAGCCCTAAATAGAAAATTACTAAGAATAACAGACCGAGCAAGACGACACCCACATAGTAGGTGAGGCCAGATAGAGAACTCAAACCAACACTAGAGGTAAGCTGTGCCATAAGTCCGAAAACAGCAATAGGGACTAATAACATAGACCATTTTACCACCGTCATACAGACTTCCTGAATGGCACTTAGAAGCAGCTTTACTGGGCGCAGTAAATCATTTTCAAGAGATAGCACAGCTACACCAATAATGATTGTGAAAATCACAATACTTAACATTTCACCACTTACCATAGATGCCAATGGATTTTCAGGAAGCAGGTTTGAGATGGCATCAGGAATCGTTTCAACTCCGAAGGAAAGCTCGGGTTCATCAGTTGAAACTGCCGTAATTTCATTATGCTCTTTTAGTGCTTGTTGATGAAGAAAACGACCCGGTCTAAAAATTTGGGATAGTATCGTACCAATGCTAACCGAAACTATTGTTGTGCCCAAAAAATATAGTAAAACACCACCACCTAATTTTTTTAAACTGTCCTTATCATTACTTGCGATTCCTGTGATGATGGAAGCCACAATCAACGGAATCATAATCATTTGAACCAGTTTCAGAAATAGTACACCGGGCAATGCCAGCCAATTCCCCGCGATATCTGCTGTTTCTTTAGAAATCCATCCATTTTGTGGACTCAATAACAGACCAAATCCAACACCTAACAACAAAGCAATGATTACTTTAAGCCATAGACGGCTTTCTACCAGTTTAAGGAGGTAGTGGTTAAGTGATTTTAATGATTTTATCTCTGTCTCTGTGTCAAACATTCTGTTGATTATGCTACACTAATTTTATCGTCCAAATAAACTTCCTGAACAGATTGTAATACTTTCACGCCTTCGCTAAAGGGCTTTTGAAATGCTTTTCTTCCCATTATCAGCCCAGAGCCACCAGCCCTTTTATTGATGACGGCAGTTGTTACAGCTTCGGACAAATCTGATTTGCCTTTGGAACCACCACCTGAATTAATCAGCCCTATTTTACCCATATAGCAATTGGCTACTTGCAACCTGCAAAGGTCAATAGGGTGGTCTGTGGTAAGGGTTTTATACATTTCATCATCATATTTTCCAAATCCTATCTCTTTGAAACCAAAATTATTGGTTGGTAATTTTTGTTTGATGATATCTGCCTGTATCGTTACTCCAATATGATTGGCTTGTCCGGTTACATCGGCCGATGCGTGATAATCTTCTTTATCGGTTTTAAAAGCTTCATTTCGTGTATAGCACCATAAAATGGTAGCCATACCAAGATTATGAGCTTCTTCAAAAGCCTCTGCTATTTCTTTGAGTTGTCTGTTACTTTCCGCTGAACCAAAATAAATCGTAGCTCCTACGGCAATTGCTCCCATATCCCAAGCGGTTTTTACCTTACCAAAGAGTGTTTGGTCATATTTGTTCGGGTAGGTAAGCAGTTCATTGTGGTTAATCTTAACGATAAAAGGGATTTTATGGGCATATTTTCGGGCATTCAAACCCAAAACCCCAAACGTGGAAGCCACCCCATTACAACCGGCCTCAAGGGCGAGTTTTATAATGTTCTCTGGGTCGAAATAATCTGGGTTTTTATAGAATGAAAAGGCCGCGCTATGCTCAATACCTTGGTCCACAGGAAGGATACTTAAATAGCCTGTACCTCCCAGATTTCCGTTGTTGTACAATTGTGAAAGACTTCGAAGCACCTGCGGATTTCTGTTGCTACTGCCAAATACTTTTTCTAAACTATTTTTGCTTGGCACTTGCAATTCATCCTTTGTTATTTTTTCACAAACGTGTTCTAAATAGAAGTCTGCTTTTTCTCCTAAAAGTTCTACTATATTCTTGTCTGTTTTCATTTTGATAGTATTTAATGGATTCCTAAACTTTCATTTGTTTTGGCTATGGATTTTGTACCATCTGTTTCAATTCCAGTTAAAGCCCTAATAGCATCAATTGTTTCCGGGATTACAATAGCTTGGTTATCGACCACGTAGGCATAAAAGAGTTCGTCTCCCTGTACCTTCAGCATATCTTCCCATAGTGCTACTTCGTACATATCGCCCCAAGGCCTTCCCATATCCAAGAACATTTCCTTAATGGTATTGTTAGAAACCAGACCTTGGTCATATTGAATCAATTTAATACGGCTGGACGTTTTGAAAGCATTTAGCACTTCTTGCTTTGTCGCCTGTTTTTTCAATTTCACATTCCAATAGTGCAGATGGCTTAAGGTTTGCGGTACTTTTACTGCTGCGGTGATGACATCCAGTTCTGGGTCAACACTTTTAGCATCCGGACCTTGATGGCTTGGGATATCTTTTTCGGGAACCATCGTATTCATAATACCACCCAAATGACTTTCCCAAGGGTCTGTAGCTCTTCTTAAAAGTGTACCTCTGGCATAATCCAATAAATCGGCTCTTTTTAAAGCGGTCAAGGTTCTTAAAATAGACGTAGTATTACAGGAAACTACTCTTGTCGCATTCAAGTTTAGAGCTGATTTGTAATTATTTTCTGCACTAAAGGAATGCCCTGTGGTTTCGTGTTTTTCGCCACCGTGTAGAATAAATTTGATGTTTTGCTCCTTGTAGATAACGACATTCTGAGCGGCAATTTTTTTGGGTGTACAGTCCACAACAAGATCTGATTTCTTTAAAAGTTCCTGCATATCGCCTTTTACCGAAATCCCTTCAGATTTCATTTTATCAGCAGCATCTTTAGTTGCTGCATAAATGTCGTATTCCTTTCTTACGGCATTTTGAATTCGCCAGTCGCTAATGATATCACATACTCCCGAAAGCTTCATATCGTTTTGTAAGTTGATGGCATCTGCCACCCTTTTTCCAATGACTCCGTATCCTATAACTGCTATATTTTTCATATAAATTGATTTTTATTAATTATGTTTTATTGTTCGTAGTTTCCATTCCCATTGGCATATTACCTTCATCGTCTGTGTGTGAAATCATAAAAAGGCGTTCTGCAACAAGTATTAGAACAATCCCAATCGCTGCTACGATAAGCACCAAAGGATCGTTCAGATATTTTATATAAAGAAAAGCTGCCAATACCGCAATGTCCAATACGATGGCTATTAATGGGATGATAGGCTGAAAAACCACTTTGTTTTTAAGGTGACGGAACAGCCCCCAATGGATAGCGATATCCATAATAAGGTAAAAAATAGCCCCAATGGATGCTATCCTTGTCAAATCGAAAAGCACGGTCAGTAAAATGGCGAGGGAAGACGTGAATATTAGTGCTGGATTTTTTAAGCTACCAAGTTTGGTTAAAGAAGGCACCTGTTTCATATTGCTGAGCATTGCCAACAAGCGTGAAGAGGAAAAGATACTGGCAATGACCCCAGAAACCGTGGCAATAATGGCAATGCCAATGGTAATCCAGGAACCCCATTCCCCAAAAACAGGTTTTGCGGCGGCTGCAAGGGCATAATCTTTAGCTTCGATTATTTCAGGAATGCTTAAACCTCCCGCAACAGCTAATGCCAAGGCTACATATATCAGTGTGCAGATAAGTATGGAAAACACGATAGACCTACCAAGATTTTTATGCGGGTTTTTAATATCGGCCCCTTGGTTCGTGATAGTGGTAAAGCCTTTATAAGCAAGGATAGATAACGCCAAAGCGGCCACAAATCCGAAGCCTTGTGGTAATGTCTCAGTATTTTTGGGAATATAGTTTCCCGTAATATCGGCAAAACCTGAAATTGCAAGGCCGGCAATAGCTAAAATTGCTATTCCCACTACCTTTATAATAGCGGTAAATGTCGCGGTGGCACCAATAACCTTATTGCCCAGGATGTTCACTATATAAGCAACAACAATTAGCCCAACACCCAGGGTAGAGGCATAACCTGCATAGGACTCGGGAAATAGTCTCAACGTATATGCTCCAAAAGTGCCCGCCACCAGACTTTCGGAAACTACCATTGATACGTACATCAGCAAAGAATAAAACCCTGTTGTTGTTCCAGGTCCATAGGATTTGTTAAGGAATTTAACCACACCTCCAGACGATGGAAAAGCATTTGAAAACTTGACATAGGAATATGAGCTAAAACCCACCACAACAGCACCTGCAATAAATGCAATGGGAAATAGATCACCCACCAACTCTGCTATTTGCCCCATAAGGACAAATATGCCAGCACCAATCATTACGCCTGTACCAAGAGATATGGAACCTAATAAGGAAAGCTTATTATTTTTATCTGTGGTGTTTTTCATTTCAAAATTATTTTTCCCTGTTTTTAATCGAAGATTTCGGTTTAAAGTTTCTAATAATCAGGCGGTTGCTCTTTTCATAAGTGAAATAACTTACCGCCCAATTAAAACCAACCATCAATCTATTTCTAAATCCACTTATGGACATCAAGTGAACAACGGACCACAGCAACCAGGCGAAATAGCCTGCAAATTTAAATTTGCCCAAATCGGCAACTGCCTTGCGTTTACCTACGGTTGCTAAGGAACCTTTATCTTTATATTTGAAAGGTTTTATGGATTTGTTATTTATGATATTTAATATCGAATCGCCCAGGTATTTACCTTGTTGAATAGCGGTCTGTGCTACTTGTGGATGTCCTTTTGGGGTTTCTTTGGAAATGAGTGCTGCGATATCACCTATGGCAAAAATATTTTCGTAGCCTTCTACTTTTAAATTGGCATTGGTTTTAATACGGTTGCCTCTGACTACGTGTTTTCCATCAATACCATTTGGGAATTGTCCTTTTACGCCAGCCGTCCAGATAAGGTTTTTAGCCAATATGGTCTTGTCACTTTTGGTAGTGACTTCCTTTCCATCATAATTGCTTACAGCTTCATTTAATAATACCTTTACATTTAAATCCTCTAAATATTTGAGGGTTTTCGAAGATGCTTTATCAGACATTGTACTTAACAACTCATCAATGGCTTCTATTAAATAAATGTTCATAATGGAAGCAGGATACTCTGGATAATCTTTGGGTAGAATGTATTTACAGAATTCAGCCAATGCTCCTGCCATCTCTACACCGGCAGGACCACCACCTACAATTACAAAATTTGTCAGTGCGTCGCGTTCTTTATTATCACAAGTAATAGCTGCCTGTTCCAAATTTTGCAACATCATATGACGGATGTTGAGGGAATCGCGAATATCCTTCATCCCCAAACTATTTTCGGCTACAGAATCCATCCCAAAGAAATTGGTGGTCGCGCCAGTAGCCAACACTAAATAGTCATAAGAAACACTTCCCTTATTGGTCAATATAGTATTTGAATCAGGTTGAATTTCCACAACTTCTGCCAAACGAAAGAAAACATTTTTATAGCCATTGATTTGTTTTCTGAATGGAAATACTATGCTATCAGGTTCCAACGCACTCGTTGCCACTTGATATAATAAAGGTTGAAATTGATGGAAGTTATTTTTATCGAGTAAAACCACTTGAACTTCTTTGTGTTTCAGTTTTTCAACCAATGCCAAACCTGCAAATCCTCCACCAACGATAACCACACTAGGTAATTTGGTATCGGGAAGACAGATTTCATCTGTTATCTTACAAGTGGATTCTAATGTAATGCTATGTGTTTGCTTTTCTTTCATTTTTTATTTCTATCTCTTGCAATGAGTACTGAACATTTGGCATTTGTGGTCAAATATTGGGATACAGAGCCCAATACTAAGCGTGAAAGTGCACCGTGACCCTGAGAGCCTACTACGATTAAATCTGCACCCCAATCTTCTGCTTTTTCATAAATAGTACTTTTGGGCAGGCCACTAACAACACTTGTGGTTATGGTAAGTGCCTTGTTTTCGGCCTTGATTTTATCGAAAGCTTCTGAAACGATTTTGTTTCCCAATTTTTGAGCGTTACTTCTAATTTCTTCTATGTAATTTCCTATCCTGCCGCCCATAGTATGCAATCCCAGGCCGGTTGTTTTCGGAACTTCATAAACATTTATAATATGAATTTCACTATTTGAGGATAGGGTCATTTTTATAAGTTCGTGAATGGCTACTTTACTGAAATCTGAACCATCTATGGCCAATAGTATTTTCATAGTTTGAATGTATTAGTTGGTTGACATTTGTTTCGATTTTATAAGTTTTCTCCAATACAAGTGTTCATATAATCCAGACCAATACATGCCAAAGGTGAAAGCGAACAGTAACTCTTCAATTGGGATTCTCAAAACAAGAATATGGGTCAGGTTGTCCAGATTCCAGTACAACTCCACATATTGGGGATAGAACGGAAGGATGCTTCCGAAATAAATGAAGTACAGTATGGTAAACAAGATTCCTCCAACCCATATCTTTCCTTTTAAATCTGGGCGACAGTACAATGTTGCCAAACCACCAAAAAACATTGCAATGATGCCACAATAGATGTGGTTAAGCGTGGTGAAAAGACTAAATATGACAAATACAATGGCTGGAACAAAAAGTAAATAAATATGTAGCTTATGTCTTTGGTGGCTCCGTTCGGTATGAGGCATATCTATATAGCCTTTTTTGAATATCAGATTATACAATACCGTCCCTATTCCGCCAATAGCAAAAGAGAAGATAAGGCTCTCAATATCAAAACCTGTTCTTTCCGCTAAATGGAATAGGGAAGGTGGAAACCAATATTCTGGAACAAACAAGGGTTCTGTTAGGCCAAAGGGCATAGTGATAAGGCTCATTTTGAGCATTTCTTTTCTATACCCCTTTTTTGACAAATAGATTATTGCCCAAAGAGCAAGAATTATAAGAGACCATATGAACCAGACATATTGCATAAATTTTATTTTACTCTCTTATTTTTTGACTTTTATTTGCGCATTATAAAAAGCCGCAATACAGGCACCTATTAGCCATCCTAAAATGAATATCTGTACTATTCCCAAACCAGCTTCCCATAGTGGCACATCCATCCTGATAATGCTTGTGGTATCTAAACCGTGCAATAGGCTGTTGAAAAAATCGATAGTGGCTTCTCGACCTGCTGTTGACATAACTATCATACAGCCTAAGTAAATTAGTGCCCCCGTAAGACCGAAAGCAAATCCGAGTTTTTTTACGTTTAATCGATACATAATTTTAAAGTTTTGAGTTAGTTGTCTGATTTTAATATCTTTTTTGATTCCTCAAATTCTTCCTTGGATATTTCGCCTTTTGCAAAGCGGTTTTTAAGAATATCCAGTGGGCTGTCCTTCTTTGTTTTTTGATAAGGGATATCTGCTGGGATAAAGAATATCCAAGCCAATAAAATAATCCATATAATCCACCATATTAGGTGCATACCTCCAAAATGTCCTTCGTAAAAATGCATAATTTTTGGTTTTAAGTTGTTGTTAATTTAATTCTGTAATTGTATAACCATTGAGCCCATCAAGTTGCTTTTGTAATTCGGCAACAGAAAGTGCTTCATTCATCGTGATAAGTGCAGCACCTTTTGGTGCCAAAAAGATCTCTGCTTTTTCTATATTGGGATGTTCTTCTAAAGTCTTTTTTACTCTTGATACACATCCACCGCAGCTGATTCCGCTTATTTGAAATTTTTGTTTCATCATTTAGTATTTAATGGTGATGATGCCCTTTGTGTTCATCTTTTGGTTCTGTTTTTGAAACATCTTTACCGTGTTCGTTTTCTCTTTGTCTATTCTGTGAATGATTGTGCCCACCGTGGCGATGTGAACCGTGAGGCATAAATAAGTGACAAGCAAACATAAAGAGGATGAAGATGAATAGAGACGAACTGCTTCCTATACCTAATGATGGTGCAAAAAAGATAAACAGTAATGGTAATCCACAACCGATGACCATCCATATCCAGTGATTATTTTTCATTGTTGTTTATTTTAAAAGTTAAAATTAATGATGCTCGGTATGCTCACCTTTGGTTGGACTATCCATATCGTCCATCTTGTCCATACCCTGCATATCCATTCCTTTTTCGCCCATCATCTTTGAGCAGGATTCCATACAGTCTTCGCTCATCATCCCTTTTTCGTGCATCATTTTCATCATAGTGCCCATCATTTTGCCGTCATTCATCATTCCGTCCATCATTGAGTGCATCATTGTACTGTCTTTCATCATCATTTGCATTCCTTCTCCTTGCATCATTGAGCTCATCATTTTTTTGTTGCCCTGCATCATTTGCATTGCGTGTTGGTTGTCGTGCATACTTTCCATAAATTCGGTCATATAGTCGTGATTTTTGGAAATGGCATTAAAAACTTCTGTGCGAGTTTCAGGGTTTTCCATTAGTGCCTGAGTGTTTGTTTCTTGTTTGCAACTGTTTAAGCTTAAAAGCCCAACTGCCGATAAAACAATTAGTAGTGTTTTCATAATTTATTTTTTGAGTTAAACATTTATTTTAATTTTTATAAACCCATTCCCAACAATCTAAATGTTTATAGTTGAGGGAATGGATTATCAACTATTAATTCGCAGATTTTAAAAAGGTTATAATCTTTTTGAATTTCTTATATGTTATGTGTATTTTCAATATTATTAGATTTTTTTTATACGCCACTTCTTATTATTACCTTTAACTGCCACCAAATTTTCCGAAATCAATTTTGATGTGATGGCAGGTGGATTTTTATCATCCTTATCTTTTGGCGAGACGTGAATGGCCAATTGCGTTAAATGGTCAATGGTATTACCATTCTCATCTATAACAAGCTCAAAATAATGGTAGTTTACCACGTCTTTTTTGAAAATGTCATTATAGCCAATGGTTTCTTTTTCAACTTTTAACACCAAGGCTTTGCCATATTGAAAGTTGTTGGCATTGAGGAATTGTGGAGTGATGACAGTTTTTCCAGTTTTATCGATATAGCCATAATAGAGCACGCCATCTTTTTGGTTTGCAATCAGGCATTTTCCGTTACTGAATATAGGGTAGCTTGCATTGTCTGTTTTGGTTGCCACCAAATCATTTCGAAAATCAACGATTAAATTTCCTTCTGGGTCAATAAAACCCCATTCGTACCCTTTTTTAATGGCAGCGACGCCATTGCTAAAAGGCGAGATGTAGTCTAAATTTTCAAAGGTTTGTGCAATTCCTATAAAGGGAATTAATACTAATGTGATAAGTAGTTTTTTCATTTTGTTTAATTTAATTTGATGAAATTAACCATTGCCTTAAGCTTTTGTCTGCATAACTTTCGTTGATATCTATATAATTTCATCATAGAAATTCCGTTTCCAATTTCCTGTGTTTTTGTAATCGGTCATACTCATTCCCACCACTTCCTTAAACTGTCTAGACAGGTGGTTGACACTACTGTAGTCCAATAAATATCCTATATCTGAAAAGGAATGTTGTTTAAGCTGAATGAGCTCTTTGACTTTTTCTATTTTTAATTTGATAAAGTACTTTTCAATGGTTGTCTGTTGATTTGCTGAAAACAATCTGCTCAATGTCTTGTAATCTTTATGAAGTCTTGAAGCCAATAGTTCAGATGTTTTTACCTTAATATGTAATGGTAACTCTTGCAATTGTTCTATTAGAATGACTTTCATTCTTTCTACGAGCATTTCTTCTTCTTTTTGTACAATTTCAAAATCATTAGCGTGAAGCACAGTTGTAACAGCTTCGACAATTTCATTGCTGGTTTTTTTTGGTGCTTCTACCAATAATCTTCCTAATTCTAATGAAAGCACAGTAACTCCCAATTCTTGTAGTTCTTGCTTAATAACTTTTAAGCAGCGGCTACAGACCATATTCTTAATCCAAAATTCTTTGGGTCCTTTCATAATAATCGATGTATTGCTATTAGGCATTTTGCCAAATAGTTTCAATTTTCTTAATAGTACAAGGTTAATAGTGTTGTTGAGAATTGGGTACAACAAATGTTAGCCAGAAGTGAAATATTGGCTATAGAGGCAATGCAGATTAATTTTAACCTGCGAAGTAGAAAATCAAATTAAAAAGGACTCGTTGAGGATTACAAGGTCTGTGGATAGCAAAAGTGGCCTATAAGCCTTAAAAGAAACTGTGTTTTTCTCTAAACCTTCAAAAAGGTTGATATAAGAATAGACGAAGTTGTTTAAGAAAACTAAAGTTTCAATCTCTGAAATTGTATTGGCCTTCTTGAAGGTGTCATCTCCTTCTTTCAAGATGGTCTTATTATCGCAACAGTCTTTCTCTTGTATTGTAGTACATTGCTTGGAATTATTATCTTTTTTCTGTGCAGTCTCCATACAAGATTCTGCTTTACTAAAAAAAGCCAAATCCACCATTTTATTACAGCAAAAGTGCATATTTACCGTAAAGGATGTGGTGGAAAACAGTATAAAAACTGCTAAAAAGAAGGACAGTATTTTAGTAAAAAAAGATTTCACACTATAAAATTAATAAATTTTGATTAACATTAAAGGATTTTGGAAAATAAAATTCAACTGTTCAATTATTTTATTATCAGTTTTTTACAAAAAAACAACAAAATTAATCAGTACAAATATAATTCTAAAAGTTCAACAGAACTATGATTTATATCATATAAAGGAAGCTGCAAAAGAATTTTATTTGCAAATAATATTTAAGCGGTTTCGTGCAAAATAAACATTGATAAATCAAAAAAAATTGTTAAATAAATAAATTGAGATAAATTTTTTATAAATTTGCAACATTAATGAAAAAAGTTTTTCATAAAATATCATCCGTTTGTTTGGCACTTATCGTGCTATTGTCAACAGTTTCTTTTACTATTGATAGTCATTACTGTGGCGATACTTTAGTGGATTCTTCTTTATTTGGGCACGTTGAAACTTGCGGAATGGATAAACAACTATCCAAAAATGATTGTCAAAGTGAAGTTCAGGATGATTCCTGCTGTTCAGATAAGCAATTAGTTGTTGAAGGTCAGGACGACCTGAAGATGTCTTTTAACACCTTAAATTTTGAGCAACAAGTCTTTGTTGTCTCTTTTGTACATTCTTATATCAATCTCTTTGAGACTCTTGATTCACACATTGTACCATTTAGAGATTATGCGGTTCCCTTTCTCATACGGGATATACAAAAACTGCACGAGACGTATTTAATTTGATTTTAAACAGTTTCCGATAAATATCGGAATAATTAGCCCTATGGTCAATACTATTTTGGGCTCAATTTCTTGTGTTTAATGTTTTGATTTTATCAAGATATTATTCGATGTATAACTGTTTAATAATCATTGTAATGCTGAATAAAAGCATCAAATTTTTAATCGAGAACAAGCTAGTAGCCGTTCTACTACTTGCACTTTTTATTGCTTGGGGAGTCGTAAACGCCCCGTTTGAATGGAATACAGGCTCACTTCCTCGAGACCCTGTTGCCGTAGATGCCATACCAGATATTGGCGAAAACCAACAAATTGTATTTACTAAATGGGATGGTCGATCCCCACAGGATATTGAAGATCAAATTACCTATCCTTTAACCACATCACTTCTTGGTATTCCAGGTGTCAAAACCATACGAAGTTCATCTATGTTTGGCTTTTCAAGTATCTACATCATTTTTGAAGAGGATATCGAATTTTACTGGAGTCGTAGCCGAATACTTGAGAAGTTGAATTCATTACCAGCAGGACTGCTACCTGATGGAGTAAATCCTGCATTGGGACCTGATGCAACTGGTCTTGGGCAAATTTATTGGTACACGCTGGAAGGCCGTGATGAAAACGGTAACGTAACTGGCGGTTGGGATTTACAAGAATTAAGAAGCATTCAAGACTTCTACGTGAAATATGCGTTGTCATCTGCGAGTGGCGTTTCAGAAGTGGCTTCCATCGGCGGATATGTTTTGGAATATCAAGTGGATGTTAATCCCGAATTAATGCGGCAATACAACATAGGCTTGAGTGAGGTTGTAAAAGCAGTAAAACAAAGCAACAAAGATGTTGGTGCACAAACGCTTGAAATCAACCAAGCTGAATACCTTATAAGAGGATTGGGTTATATTAAGAAACTATCTGATTTAGAAAACGCGGTAGTTACTTCAAAAGATTTTACATCCATCCGTATAAAGGATATTGCGAAAGTAACACACGGTCCTGCTACAAGAAGAGGCTTATTGGACAAGGAAGGAGCCGAGGTTGTTGGTGGTGTTGTAGTGGCTCGTTATGGGGCCAATCCTATGGAAGTCATCAACAATGTTAAAGAAAAAATAAACGAGTTAAGTTCTGGGCTTCCATCAAAAACATTAAGCGATGGGAGGACTTCGCAATTAACCATCGTACCCTTTTATGACAGAACAGAACTAATCCAAGAAACCTTGGGCACACTTGATGAAGCGCTAACTTTAGAGATATTGATAACCATTTTTGTGATTATCATAATGGTCTTCAATTTAAGGGCTTCCGTATTGATTTCCGGATTATTGCCTGTTGCGGTTTTGATGGTCTTTATTTCTATGAAACTGTTCAATGTAGATGCAAATATTGTCGCCTTATCTGGTATTGCAATTGCTATTGGAACTATGGTCGATGTGGGCGTTATCCTTTCGGAAAATGTCTTGCGGCATATTGATGAAAATGAAGAAAAGCTACCTATGAATACGGTAGTTTATAATGCGACTGCCGAAGTTTCTGGCGCCATCTTAACGGCAGTAATGACCACTATTATTAGTTTCATTCCTGTATTTACTATGATTGGTGCAGAAGGGAAATTGTTTAGGCCATTGGCATTTACAAAAACGGCAGCACTCACCGCATCTCTTATTGTTGCCCTATTTTTAATTCCACCATTTGCGGCCTATTTATTTAAAAAGAGAAATTTAAAAACTTCTTTTAGTTATATGCTAAATGGAGCATTGATTGTTTTTGGCGTTTTGTCTTTAATTTTAGGCTATCCGCTTGGATTAATATTAGTTGCATTTGGCGTTGTTGGCTTCCTTTCACTAAAGGAAAAGATTACGTCAAAACGCGCCAACATCATCAATATATTTGTTTCGGCTTTTGCTATCATATTCCTATTGGCGGAATATTGGAGACCACTGGGAGTAGATAGAAGTATCCTTATAAACTTAATCTTCGTTGGTCTTATCTGTTTTGGTCTTTTGGGTGTATTTACACTTTTTAGAAATTATTATGTTCGGATTTTAAATTGGGCATTGCGTAATAAGCTGTTATTTCTTTCGATACCAACTGCCATTGTAATTTTTGGAGTGATGATTATGCGTAATACTGGTAAAGAGTTTATGCCTTCACTCAATGAGGGTTCATTCCTGTTAATGCCCACTTCAATGCCACACGCAGGTGTGGAGGAAAATAAACGCGTCCTACAGCAACTCGATATGGCCGTTGCGAGCATTCCAGAAATTGAAACTGTAGTCGGTAAATCTGGGCGTACAGAATCAGCATTAGACCCTGCACCGTTATCGATGTATGAGAATGTTATTCAATATAAATCTGAATATATTTTAAATGAAAATCGCAAAAGACAACGCTTTAAGGTAAACGAAGACGGCTTATTTGTTTTAAAGGATGGCAGTTTAGTAACCAACCCTAATAGCGAAATTGAAGTAGAAGATGATGACTATAAAGCCTCAAAAATTACAGACCCATTCTCTGTGACAAGTTCACAGCTCATTCCAGATGACGATGGAGAGTACTTTAGAAATTGGCGACCTGAAATTGAATCGCCAGACGATATTTGGAAAGAAATCGTAAGGGTTACAAAGCTTCCAGGTGTTACTTCAGCACCAAAGCTACAACCCATAGAAACACGCTTGGTGATGCTACAGACTGGTATGCGAGCACCTATGGGCATTAAGGTGAAAGGACAGGATTTAAAAGAAATTGAGGCGTTTGGGGTACAATTGGAAGATATCTTAAAACAGGCCGAAGGCGTAAAAGAAGAAGCGGTCTTTGCCGACCGTATTGTGGGGAAACCCTACCTACTTATTGATATTGACAGAGAACGACTTGCGCGCTATGGCATAACCATAGAGCAAGTACAGCAAGTTATACAGGTTTCTGTTGGTGGTATGGTGCTTTCACAAACAGTAGAAGGTAGGGAGCGCTATGGTATTCGTGTACGCTACCCAAGGGAATTACGCGCAAATCCAAACGATTTAAAAGATATTTATGTGCCTGTAGAAAAAGGAAGTCCGGTTCCGTTAAGTGAGTTGGTCACTATTAGATATGAGAAAGGGCCACAGGTTATAAAGAGTGAAGACACTTTTTTAGTAGGCTATGTCCTTTTTGATAAATTAGATGGTTTCGCCGAAGTAGATGTGGTGGAAAATGCCCAAGCCCTTATTCAAGAAAAAATTGACAATGGCGAATTGACCGTTCCAAAGGGTATCAATTATCAATTTACGGGAACGTATGAAAATCAGTTACGAGCAGAAAAAACATTGAGCGTGGTAGTACCTCTGGCTTTGGCTATTATTTTTCTAATCCTATATTTCCAGTTCCGTTCTGTTGGAACGTCATTAATGGTCTTTACTGGAATTGCTGTCGCCTTTGCGGGAGGTTTTTTAATGATATGGTTCTACGGCCAAGATTGGTTCTTAAACTTCAGCTTTTTCGGAGAAAATTTACGAGACCTCTTTCAAATGCACACTATAAATTTAAGTGTCGCTGTATGGGTTGGTTTTATTGCTCTATTCGGTATTGCTACCGATGATGGCGTAGTAATGGCTACCTACCTTACGCAAACCTTTGACAAAAACAAACCAACAGATAAAACTGGGGTTAGAGCATCCGTAGTCGAAGCAGGAGAAAAACGTATTCGACCTTGTTTAATGACAACGGCAACCACGATTCTTGCTTTACTACCTGTACTCACATCAACAGGTCGAGGTAGTGATATTATGATTCCGATGGCAATTCCATCCTTTGGAGGAATGTTAATTGCGCTTATAACCCTATTTGTTGTACCAGTATTATTTAGCTGGAAACACGAATTTCAATTAAAAAGAGCTACAAAATGAGATATGTAATTGTAATAGTACTTGCTTTTTTTGCTTTAGCCAAAACGAATGCACAAGATTTGACAACGTACATTCAGGAAGCTGAGAAGAATAATCCAGAGATTCAAGCTTTTGAATTGCGGTATAATATAGCTGAAGAAAAAGTTAATGAAGCAGATTGGTTGCCAAATACCGTTGTGGGAGTAGGTTATTTTGTAAGCGAACCCGAAACCCGAACAGGTGCACAACGTGCTCGCTTTTCGGTATCACAAATGCTGCCTTGGTTTGGAACTATTACCGCAAGGGAAAATTATGCCAGTTCAATGGCAGAAACTCAATATGTAGATATTGCGATTGCAAAGCGAAAACTTGCACTTGCAGTTTCTCAATCTTATTACGAGCTATACGCCATCAGAGCAAAACAATTAGTGCTTGATAAGAACATTGAGCTTTTAGAAACCTATGAGCGTTTGGCGTTAACTTCAGTAGAAGTTGGTAAGGCATCTGCTGTAGATGTTCTTCGCCTGCAAATAAGGCAAAATGAACTTGTACAGCAAAAAGAAGTATTGGAGCAAGATTATTTGGCAGAACAAACAGCTTTCAACAATCTTTTAAATCGGGATGAGGATATTGCAGTAACCGTTGTTGAAGAGATGTTTATTCCAGATGAGGATGCTTTAATCTTAACTGAAAACCTTCAGTTAAACCCAGAACTCATAAAGTATGATAAGCTATTTGAATCGGTTGAACAATCGGAGTTGTTAAACCAAAAAGAGAGTGCGCCCAATATCGGTTTTGGTTTGGACTATGTGCCTGTGTCAGAACGTCCAGATATGAATTTTTCCGATAATGGTAAAGACATTGTGATGCCTATGGTTTCTATTTCAATTCCCATTTTCAATAATAAATATAAGTCAGTGACAAAGCAAAATGAATTGAAACAATTGGAAATAAAATCACAGAAAGAAGAGAGGCTCAATAACCTTGAAACACGTCTTGCACAAGCTATTTATAATAGAAATACAATGAGAATTAAGTTTAATGTACAAACAGACAATTTAAAGCAGGCGAATGACGCCGAAGAAATTCTCATTAAGAATTACGAAACCGGAACTATAGATTTTAACGATGTGCTCGATGTACAAGAATTGCAGTTAAGGTTTCAAATCAATTTAATCGAATCTAATAGAGGGTATTATACAGAATATGCCATCATAAATTATTTGACAAAATGAAAACAATAAAAATTATTACGCTATTACTTTTCACAACTTCAATTTTTGCCCAAGTAGGCACAAACGGAAATGATAGAAAGGAAGATGGGCGACCTGTTAAGGAGTATAACCTTACCATTGAGGAAAACGAAATGACACTTGGAGGTGTTACTGCCAATGCAATGACCATCAATGGAGGTATCCCTGGGCCTGTTTTGGAATTTAATGAAGGAGACCTTGCTATAATCAACGTAACCAATAAAATGGATGAAGAAACTTCAGTGCATTGGCACGGATTGATACTTCCCAATTTTTACGACGGGGTTCCATATTTAACTACCCCACCGATTGAGCCAGGAACAACCTTCCAATACAGGATTCCAATCAACCAATGGAACATATTGGTACCATTCCCACACAATGCTACAAGAACAAAAAGGTGTTTATGGGTCTATTATCATTCATCCAAAAGAGAAAACCTTGGAATATGATAAAGATTTAGTCGTGGTATTATCAGATTGGACCAATGAAAAACCAATGAATGTATTACGAAACCTTAAAAGAGGTAACGAGTGGTATCAAGTTAAAAAAGGCACAGCAGTGCCATTAAGTAGGGTCATTTCAGAAGGTGCCTTTGGTGCTCAACTTAAATTTTGGAGAGACCGTATGGAAGGGGCTGATATTGCAGACATTTATTATCCCGCATTTTTGTCCAACGGTAAAAAACTGGCAGAGTATCCAGAATTTACGGCTGGCGAAAAAGTAAGGCTTCGCTTCATTAACGCATCGGCTTCTACCTATTATTGGATGGACTTTGGCGGAGGTAACCCAATGTTGGTTTCCAGTGATGGTGTTGACGTGCAACCCGTTTCCAAAAGCAGATTTCTCTTTGGCATAGCCGAAACGTATGATGTAATTGTAACTATTCCAGAAGGAACTATTGAAATTACCGCAACCGCTCAAGATGGTTCAGGTCATACCTCTATACAGTTAGGTAATGGCACTCTTTACCCAGCCAAAAGAATTGATAGACCTGATAAGGTAGCGATGATGAAGCAAATGGCTAAAATGGATATGAAAATGGGAGCACCTGCAATGGTTGGAAACAAGAAGAAGAATACACCCGAAGTTTTAATGCAGAAGTACGGAATGAAGATGAATATGAAGGACGGCGAGATGAAAATGGGGAACGATAAGATGTCGATGAAAGATGGCAAAATGAATGACCAAATGGATATGAAGATGGATGATACAATGGGAATGAAAAAAGACTCGATGTCAATGAGCCATAATGGAGCATCAAATAAAATGGAAGGTCATATGCACAATATGCCAATGATGCAGAAGGATTCTACTTCTTTTGATTATGAGGAGCGAAAGACATACTTCAACTATGATTTTTTAGAGGCAAAAGAAAAAACTGAATTTAAGGCAGATTTACCAGTAAATGAAGTGTTGCTTAACCTAACAGGTAATATGAATCGCTATGTATGGAGTATGAATGGGGTTCCATTATCAGAAACCGATAAGATAAATATAAAAGGAGGCGAGGTAACCAGAATTACATTAAATAACCTGACTATGATGCACCATCCAATGCACTTGCACGGTCATTACTTCAGGGTCATTAATGAAAAAGGAGAACGTTCCCCATTAAAGCATACCGTGAACGTACCACCAATGCAGAAAGTTATTATTGAATTTTATAACGAAGAGTATGGCGATTGGTTCTTTCATTGTCACGTATTGTACCATATGATGGGTGGTATGGCAAGAGTGTTTAGTTACGATACCCCAAGGGATGATAGAATGAAAGATTATCCAGTTCAGAAACTTATCGATGAGACAGACCATTATTATTCGTGGGGATTGGCTCGTGCAGGTTCAAATTTTAATGAACTCTTTTTAACGTCGAGCAATATCCGAAATGAATTTGGTTTGAGAACAGAGTTCGATTACGACCAAAATCTTGAAGCCGAAATAAGTTATAATAGGTATCTGAACGATTGGGTACGTGTTTATGCAGGAGTAAATACCGAAACGTCAACACCAGATTCTTACGATACATTTAATACCGTAGGATTGGTTGGTGTAAAGTATTTTACGCCTTATAGATTTAATGTAGATGTGAGTATGGACCATCAGCTACGCCCAAGAATACGTTTGGACAGAGAATTATTGATTTTTCCAAGAATTTTTTTGGAAGGCGAATACGAATACAGAGCAGATTTTGGATGGGTCAATGATTTAGAGAATAATAAATCATTTGAAAGCGAAACACAATGGTTGGTAGGGGTTGCATACATTCTTTCGCGCAATTTTTCAATCCAAGCTAACTACAATAACCGATATGGATTGGGTGGTGGACTATTAGCAAGATTTTAAACAACTAAAAATTAAAAAAAGATGAACTATTATTTTAATAAAACAATCAATGGAACCTTCGAAGAGGTCATAGAGAAAGTGACACAAGGATTAAAGGAAGAAGGTTTTGGAATCCTTACAGAAATTGATGTAACAGAAACACTAAAGAAAAAACTGGATATAGACTTTAAAAAGTATAGGATTCTAGGGGCTTGCAATCCTCCCTATGCTCACAAAGCTTTGCAAGCAGAAGATAAAATTGGAACGATGTTGCCTTGCAATGTCATAGTTCAGGAAATTGAAGCAGGCACCATTGAAGTAGCAGCAGTAAACCCAATGGCATCGATGCAGGCAGTGGAGAATGAGAAGTTGAATGAGGTTGCCAATGAAATAACTGCAATGCTAGAAAACGTAATTGAAAAACTATAAAATACATTTCAAAAAGTAATACAAATAAACACAAACATAAATTAAAACAAAATGAGCAAATTAAAATCAACATTAGGTATAGTTGCAATAGCATTTATAACCTTAACAGCAATGTCTTGCAAAGACAACAAAAATGAACAAAATAATGCAGATGGGAACCATTCTGAAATGAGTGCTGATGAAGACCATTCAAAAATGAATCACGATAATAGTGATGAACACCACGATGGAGATAAGAAGGAAATGGCAATGAGTGGCGATGGTAATTCACAAGCTGTATTAAAGGACTACTTTAATCTTAAAAATGCGTTGGTTGCAGATGATAATGCTAAAGCAAAAACACTTGGTGCAACTCTGGCAACAACTTTAGGGAATTTTGATGTTTCATCAAATTTTTCCGACACTCAAAAAGCCGAATTAAAAGATATTATAGAAGATGCCGTAGAGCACGCAGAACATATCTCGGAAAGTGATATAGATCATCAGCGAGAGCATTTTAAAATATTGAGCAAGGATGTATCTGATATGGTTGCAATTACAGGAACTGAAAACACCCTTTACCAACAGTTTTGCCCAATGTACGATGGCGGTAGTGCTTGGCTGAGTTTGAGCAAAGACATTAAGAATCCCTATTACGGAAGTCAAATGTTGAATTGCGGGAAGGTACAAAAAGAGATTAACTAATGAGGATTGTAAAAATAATAGCAATAATACTATTGGTGGCGTTTGTGGGAATTCAATTTATTCCCACAACACGAAATCAAAGTGATACGGTACCCGAAACTGATTTTATGTTGGTTAACAATGTTCCGGAGAACATTCAAAATAAGTTACAGGTTTCCTGCTATGATTGCCACAGTAATAATACGCAATACCCTTGGTACAATAAAATTCAACCCGTTGCTTGGTTTTTGGAAGACCATATCAAAGAAGGAAAGGCCGAGCTTAACTTCAGTAAATGGGATTCCTTGTCTAACCGACGAAAAGCCAGTAAATTAAGGTCTATTGTCAAACAGATTGAAGCTGGCGAAATGCCTTTGGATTCTTACACTTTGATACATAAAGAGGCAGCCTTTTCAGAAGAGGAAGCGAAAGAGGTAATTAATTTTATGACACAATTAAAAGACAATTTATAAACTATAATTAAATATAATAAAAATGAAAAATTTAAGAATGAGTATAGCAGCAGTGCTATTGTTAGCAGTTTCTTTTACCAACGCACAGGAAAAGAAAAAGATGAACCACGATCACGAAGATATGAAAATGGATCATAGTAAAATGACAACTATGAAAAGTGATGCAAAAACAGAAACAATTTTAAGTGATTACTTTAATTTAAAAAATGCTTTGGTTGCAGATGACACCAAAAAAGCAGCCCAAGCTGGGTCTAAATTGGTAGTTTCTCTTAAAGCTTTTGATACGGACAGTTATTCAAAAGAAAATCAAGAAGAATTAGAAGATATTATAGAAGATGCCGTAGAGCACGCCGAGCATATTTCTGAAAGTGCCATAGACCACCAGCGCGAACATTTTAAGACCTTAAGTAAGGACATAACAGATTTGGTAGCTATTACGGGAACAAAAAACACGCTTTACCAACAATTTTGCCCAATGTACGATAAAGGTAGTGCGTGGTTGAGTACCAGCAAAGAAGTAAAAAACCCATATTACGGTAGCAGAATGCTTAAATGTGGAAAAGTGCAAAAAACTATTCAATAAATAATCCCCTGCCTTTAATACTCTTTTAAATATATTGGTTTATTAGTTAACAGTAGCTTAGGAGATGGCAGGGTTACCTGAATAGTTGTAAAGTCCTGTCGTGGGAAGGAAAACAATGTTGATGATTAGTGTTAGTTCCTTCCCAAGTCAGGCACAATGAACTTTTGAAAAAGAGAAGTTGATTTGGTTAATAGCAGCCTGAACTGGGAGAGAGATTAAATCCCTAAATATAGCGTCTCTCTTCCTAGGTCGGGCAAATTAAAATTTCGCAGAAAAGAAGTTTAGTGAAGATGCTTGATTTTGAGGGGTAAAAATTTGGTTGGTTCATTAAAGTTTACCTCTCATCTTCAAGTATTATTTATATGGTTTTGCAAATAACAATAAAGAAAAGAATTTATAACAATGAAAGAATGTTGCAAGAACGGTTGCCAACAAATAATAGGTAAATCTGTGGTTAAAAAATGGCTCAATTATATAGTATATACAATCCTAATATTAATAGTTGGTGGTGCATTGGCACTTCAATTATTTAGTTAAGAGCTTAAATTAAAATGGTTAATGACAACAAGAAAAAAATCTGAAAACACAGGGTTTTACAAACAACTATTTAGGGTTCTTTAAAAATAAGGGTGTTGAAAGTACGATGAGCGGGATGGCACCTAAAAGCCCATTGCTTGAAAAGATTTTAAAGTATGTTGCCTATATCTGTTACGTCTGGTTGGTAGGTGGAATAATTGTCAAATATTTTGTGAATTAAATTATAGAAAGTATGGTCAACAGAAAGACAGCAAAATGGATTCGAAAAGCGCACCGATACTTGGGTATATTCCTCGGCATTCAGTTCTTGATGTGGACTATCAGCGGAATGTATTTTAGCTGGACGGACATTGATGAAATACACGGCGACCAGTTCAAAAAAGAAAAGCCACGGCAAACTGCTTTTTCCAACCTATTGGGGACTGAGCAATTAGCGAGTGAAGAACCAATCCAAACACTAAAATTATTGGAAATAGCCAATGAGCCGTACTATTGGATTAACGAAGCTAATTTATTTAGTGCTAAAACGGGAAATGAAAAAAATGGTATTACTAAAGCTGAAGCAAAACAGGTAGCCAATAGATATATGCTGCCCGATTTGGAAATAAGGGGTATAAAACGAATTGAGAAAGTAGATGCACATCACGAATACCGTGGTCGTCCATTACCAGCCTATGAGATTTCATATAAAACCCCACAAAACTTGAAGGCTTATGTCGCCATAGAAAATGGTGCATTTCAGACCGTTCGTCATAGAAACTGGCGCTGGTTCGATTTTTTGTGGATGAACCACACTATGGACTATCAAGGCAGGGACAACTTTAATACCATAATCCTGCGGGCGTTTTCATTGTTAGGGTTAATTACAGTATTAAGTGGGTTCTTACTTTGGTACATATCGTCGCCCACAATTAGAAAATTGGTTAAAAAGAAACGAAAATAAGTAACACTAAAACCAACATAAAATGGAAAATTCAAATCAAAATTCAAAGAAAAACAACTACACAAAATTTGTAGGTATGCTCGTGGCATCCTTCATAGCAATGTACGTTACAATGTACTTAAACTCTTATGAAATTGACCACGTCTATTTTAGTCTTACCCGATTTTATATGAGCTGTTTGGGTATTGCCGCTATGGCCATTATTATGTTTGTAACAATGCGTAATATGTACCAAAACAAAAAGAAAAATATAGCAATTGTTCTTGGAAGTATTGTTCTATTTGGTGGCGCGTTAGGCCTTGTGAGGGTACAGGCCCCAATTATTGGCGATGTGCTCTATATGAAAGCTATGATTCCGCATCACTCTATCGCCATTTTAACCAGTAAGCGAGCGGATATACAAGACCCGGAAGTGAAGAAATTAGCAGATGATATAATTAAAGCACAAGAAAAGGAAATTGCAGAAATGAAAGCAATGATTAAACGATTAGAAAATAACAAATAAAAACAAAGACAATGAAAAAAAACATCATTTATATAGGTATTGCCTTGATTGTTGGCCTTCTAGGTGGCTTTCTACTGTTCGGTGGAGATTCTACTGATAAGGCAACAAATAGTGCTAAAGACAATCACGAACATTCAGAAGAAATTGCTACTAATCAAATGTGGACCTGTTCTATGCACCCACAGATTATGCAACCAGAACCTGGCGACTGCCCAATATGTGGAATGGATTTAATTCCAGCTGAATCGGGTGCCGATGGCCTCAATGCCAATGAAATCAAAATGACCGATAACGCAATGGCTCTAGCCAATATTCAAACGTCACTTGTGGGACAAGGACAAATAGGAAATAATTCCCTAAAATTATCTGGAAAGATAAAAGCAAATGAAGAGTCAAATGCCGTACAGGTCACATATTTTGGAGGAAGAATTGAAAAACTATACGTTAATTCAACAGGAGAACGTGTTGGCGCAGGACAACGCTTGGCAACTATTTATTCGCCAGAATTAGTTGCGGCACAACAAGAACTGCTTACCGCTTCATCATTGAAAGAATCGCAACCAGAATTATATAAAGCTGTTAGAAACAAGCTCAAACTTTGGAAACTTTCAGAAAAGCAAATCAACGCCATAGAAAACTCTGGGAAAGTACAAGAAAACTTTCCTGTGTACGCAACCGTATCAGGAACGGTAACACAGAAAATGGTAGAAGAAGGTGACTATGTAAAACAAGGACAACCCTTATACAAAATTGCCAATCTCAATACAGTATGGGCAGAATTTGATGCTTACGAAAACCAAATTGCGTCCTTAAAAGAAGGACAAACCATTAAAGTAACCACCAATGCCTATAGAAATGAAGTGTTTGACGCCAAGGTCTCGTTTATTGCCCCCTTATTAAACTCTGCTACAAGAACGGTGGTTGTGAGAGCTGTTTTACAAAATAAAAAAGACCTCTTTAAGCCGGGAATGTTTGTGGAAGGAAAAATCGAGGGTGCTCGAACGAGCACAGAGAACACCGTTTCTGTACCGTCAACGGCTGTTATGTGGACGGGCGAACGTTCTGTGGTCTATGTCAAAACAGACCCTAATAAAGCTGTTTTTGAGATGAAAGAAGTTTTATTGGGCAATGCCACTGGCGATAGTTATACCGTTCTTGAAGGTTTAAAAAATGGAGATGAAGTGGTAACTAACGGCACGTTTACAGTAGATGCCGCGGCACAGCTTCAGGGTAAAAAATCAATGATGAATCAAGAAGGAGGTAAAACTATGACAGGACACGAAGGACATTTGGGAATGCAAGAAGATGGTTCTGGAGAAAATATGGATGTAACCAATCATTCTCAAATGAAGGAAAGAATTAGGGTTTCAAACAAATTTCAGAATCAGTTAGAACAGGTTTTTGATGATTATATTCTTTTAAAGGATGCATTGGTAAACGATGATACCAAGGGTGCTCAACAAGCAGGAGAACAAATCAACCAGTCCTTGAAAAAAGTGGATATGAAGTTATTATCTGATAAAAAGGCGCATAACCATTGGATGACCATTCAAAAGGAACTAAAATCATCTGCAAATGCTATTGAGAACAGTTCAGACATAGCAGCACAAAGAGGGCATTTCAAGCATCTTTCGGCACATATGATAAGTGGTGTACAGCTTTTTGGGGTCAACCAAAATGTATATATCCAGTTTTGCCCAATGGCCAATAACAATAAAGGTGCCTATTGGATAAGTTTGGAAGAAGAAGTGCGAAATCCATATTATGGAGAGGCTATGTTAACCTGTGGAGAGGTAAAAGCAACTTTAAAATAAAACGAATTACGGATTAATCAAGTAATCTACATAAGGCCAAAAAATAATCTTGGTTTTATAATGGCGAACGATAATGAGTGAAAGCAGAAGAAATAGACGAAAAAATGAAAGGAAGAAGCATCAACCTAAAAGTAATATCACAAAAAAAGATAAAATTATAGCTTTTGTTGTGATAGTATTGATTTTTGTAATTGCTGCGATAGCTGCTGTTTACTATTCTCTACACAAATCTGGGTTAACCTTGTTTTAAAGACAAGTATTATATGAGAGAGATTATCTATATTAAAAATATGGTCTGCCCAAGATGTATCTCGGCAGTATCCAATATTTTAAAACAACTTGAAATATCCTATGCTTCTATTAAATTGGGAGAAGTTAAATTAGTGTCAACATTAAATGCAAACACCAAAAAAGAGCTTTCCGAAGCCCTTCAAAATTCAGGTTTCAGTTTGATTGACGACCGTAAAAGTCAACTTATTGAGCAAATGAAAACTTTGGTTGTTGAGAAAATACATCATTCCAACGACGAAACCGATTTAAAATGGGCAGATATTATAAGTGGTGAACTTAATTTGGATTACAAATATTTAAGTTCCCTATTCTCGTCAGTAGAAAGCATCACGTTTGAGCAATATATCATCAACCAAAAAATTGAACGTATAAAAGAACTCATAGTTTACGATGAACTAACCTTAAGTGAAATAGCTTTTCAACTACATTATAGTAGCGTTGCATATTTAAGCAATCAGTTCAAGAAAATTACTGGGATGACACCATCACAGTTTAAGAAATCGATGGGCAAAAACCGAAAATCCTTGGATGAGATTTAAATTTAATAAAAGAAATAAATGCTAAAATCAATATTTGAAATAACCCAAATGGATTGCCCTTCGGAAGAAAATCTAATCCGAATGAAATTGGATGGGGTTTCGAGTATAGCGAATCTCGATTTTGATATTACTAATCGAAAACTGACCGTTTTTCACAAAGGTCAAATTGATGAAATAGAACAATCAATTTTACAACTTAATTTAGGCGGAAAATTACTCACAACAGAAGAAACAGACCAAATCGAATTCAAAGAACATAAAAACCAAAAGAAATTACTCTGGACGGTTCTCGGAATAAACTTTGCTTTCTTTGTTATTGAAATGGCAACAGGACTGATTTCTGAATCAATGGGACTTGTTGCCGATAGTTTAGATATGCTAGCAGACAGTTTCGTTTATGGAATTAGCTTATTTGCAATAGGTGGCACATTAATCAAAAAGAAAAGAATAGCTAAAATTGCAGGATATTTTCAAATACTACTTGCTACAATAGGATTTTTGGAAGTTTTAAGGCGTTTTTTCGGAGCGGAAAAACTTCCCGACTTTTCCACAATGATTATCGTTTCGATATTTGCACTTATAGCAAACGGAATTTGTCTTTACATTTTGCAAAAGTCAAAGAGTAAAGATGAGGCACATATGAAAGCAAGTATGATTTTTACTTCAAATGATGTAATTATAAATACAGGTGTAATTATTGCTGGACTTTTAGTTTACTGGTTGAATTCCAATAAACCAGATTTGATTATAGGAACGATTGTCTTTGTTTTAGTAATTCAAGGTGCTTTAAGAATATTAAATTTGAGTAAATAAACATATTAAATTCAGATATTCTTTTAATCAGCAAATTCTACAAATCATTCAGCATATAATGTAACACATTAAAGTCCTTTAATCCTGAAATTTGCAGTGTACAAATAAGAATGGGTTTATGGAGACAATCAACATATTTGAAACCGAAAAAAAGAATGTTAAACAGGGAATAAAAGAATCATTCCCAGTTATAGGTATGACCTGCGCATCTTGCGCAGCAAGCGTTGAATCCGTTTTAAAACACACAGATGGCGTATTTGATGCTAGCGTAAACTTTGCGAGCAGTTCTGTTCTTGTAGAGTACGACAAAGAGTTGAGTCCTAATCAACTTCAAAATGCACTTCGCGAAGTTGGTTATGACATAATCATTGATGCGGAGAATCCTTCAGCAGTACAACAAGAACTACAGCAAAAACATTATCAAGACATAAAAAACCGTACTATCTGGTCGGCCATACTTACCCTTCCCATTTTTGTATTAGGAATGTTTTTTATGCAATGGGAACCAGGTAAGTGGATTTCTTTGGTGTTGACTTTTCCAATTCTTTTTTGGTTCGGTCGTAGCTTTTTCATCAATGCTTTCAAGCAAGCCAAACACGGTAAATCAAATATGGATACGCTTGTAGCCTTGAGTACAGGAATCGCTTTTCTGTTTAGTGTGTTCAACACTTTTTTTCCTGAATTTTGGTTGAATCGTGGTATCGAGCCTCACGTTTATTATGAGGCGGCAACGGTAATTATAACCTTTATTTCCTTGGGGAAACTATTGGAGGAAAAGGCAAAGTCAAATACATCTTCAGCCATTAAAAAATTAATGGGACTACAGCCTAAAACGTTGAAAATTATTGAGAATGGTGAAGAAAAGGAAATTCCTATTTCGTCTGTTCAAGTAGGTCAGACCATTTTAGTGCGTCCGGGAGAAAAGATTCCTGTGGATGGAGAAGTATCTAAAGGAAGCTCGTATGTAGATGAAAGTATGATTACGGGAGAACCTGTTCCTGTTGAAAAAATAAAAGATGAAAAGGTATTTGCAGGCACGGTAAATCAAAAAGGGAGTTTTCAATTTACTGCCGAAAAAGTAGGTGGAGAAACCTTATTGTCCCAAATCATTAAAATGGTTCAGGAAGCCCAAGGAAGCAAAGCACCTGTTCAGAAACTGGTCGATAAAATTGCTGGAATATTTGTTCCTGTCGTATTGGCTATATCTATTATTACATTCATCGTCTGGATGTCAGTAGGTGGCGACAATGGCTTCTCGCAAGCCTTATTGACATCTGTAGCCGTATTGGTTATCGCTTGTCCCTGTGCCTTGGGCTTGGCAACGCCTACTGCCATAATGGTCGGCATAGGCAAAGGAGCTGAAAATAATATTCTTATAAAAGATGCCGAAAGTTTGGAACTCGGTTATAAAGTGAATGCTGTTATCCTTGATAAAACTGGTACTATTACCGAAGGAAAACCATTAGTAACTGATATGCTTTGGAAGGATAAACTTGAAAATAGCAATGAATACAAAAAAATTCTTTTGGCTATCGAAGCACAATCAGAACATCCCTTGGCAGGGGCTGTAGTCAACCACTTAAAAGATGAAAATGTTGAACAAACTGAAATGGCTTCCTTCGAAAGTATCACAGGAAAGGGGGTAAAAGCTCAAACAGAAAATGGTTCAAAATACTATGTTGGAAACCATAAGCTAATGGTTGAAAAGAATATTCAAATCGACGCTTCCTTAATGCAAACGGCAGAAAGTCTCGAAGAGCAGGCTAAAACGGTCATTTTCTTTGGCAATGAAAAGCAAGTGCTGGCGATACTCGCCATTGCTGACAAGATTAAGGAAACTTCAAAAAAAGCCATAGCAACGCTTCAAGAAAGAGGCATTGAGGTCTATATGCTTACTGGAGATAACAATAAAACCGCATCTGCTGTCGCAAAACAAGTAGGAATAACAACAAATTACCAAGGAGAAGTGATGCCTTCGGACAAAGCTGCTTTTGTTGAAAAATTACAAGCAGAAGGAAAGATAGTAGCGATGGTTGGTGATGGCATAAACGATTCCCACGCTTTGGCGCAAGCCAATGTGAGTATTGCTATGGGCAAAGGTTCGGATATCGCAATGGATGTAGCAAAAATGACCTTGATAACATCAGATTTACAATCTATCCCAAAAGCATTGGAACTATCAAAAAGAACCGTGTTGGGCATACGTCAGAACTTATTCTGGGCATTTATTTACAACATTATTGGCATTCCAATTGCAGCGGGAGTTCTTTATCCTGTAAATGGGTTTTTGTTGGATCCGATGATTGCAGGTGCAGCAATGGCATTCAGTAGTGTATCCGTAGTTGCAAATAGCTTAAGACTTAAACGAGTAAAACTTTAATAATAAATAAATTCAATACTATGAAAACTTTAAAATTTAAAACAAATATCAATTGTGGTGGGTGCGTATCAAAAGTCACCCCTTTTTTAAACAAACAAGAAGGTGTAGAAAGTTGGGAAGTAGATACCTCTAATCCTGATAAAATCCTAACCATTGAAAGCGATGGTGTAACCGAAGAAGATGTAAAGGCGACTTTGCAAAAAGTGGGATTTAAGGCCGAACCTGTAGATTAATACGTTTTTAATATGGCTTATATTTTTATTTCGGTTGTGATTGTTCTTTTTGCTGTTCATTTTTATAGAAAAGCAAAACGCTCAAAGTGGTGCCAATCCTGTTCTAAAAGAAACTCAAGTAAATAATTTTATTTATGGGAAAGAAGCAATATTGAAAAATTAATTTAACTCAAATTACGAGGATGTATAAATAGAGTAAGCTATGGCACTCAGTTTATCATAGTACCATAGATTAGGATGTACAAAGAGAAATAGTAGGATGATTTTTATAAAATTAAACGCTCAAAGGAGTATTAAGTGAAATCTGAATTTCGGTCTATGTGGTTGCATGAGGAAGAATTAAGCAGTACAACCCCAGTAGCCTACCTCCTTGAATTCCTTAACCTTGAGAGCCAAACTAGGCAATGGAAAAAATACATAGCGGCTCAAAAACTGAAAGCAAAACAAAGCAATCAATTGGAACTGTTTTAAGGATACCTACGTTTTGGAAATTCTATTAGGATTAGGGGTGGAGGAATAATCAGTTAGGAGATTATAAAACATCCCTTCGTAAAACTGAACTTTTTCGTTAAGAATTTTAAGAAATAGTAACTGATGTACATCTTAAGATCTGTAAGAAAAAATCATTTTTCTATTTATATTGCATCCTGAATTTAAAAAAAATACCATGAAAGATTTAATTTCAAAGATCGAAGCCGAATTCGAATCATTTCAAAAAGATGCAAACTCGCAACTAGAAAGTGGAAATAAAGCAGCTGGAACCAGAGCGCGTAAAGCCTCTTTAGAGCTTACAAAGCTTTTTAAAGAGTTTAGAAAAGTGTCAGTTGAAGAAGGAAAAAAATAGGTAAATAAAAAAGGCAGACTAATTGGTGTTAGTCTGCCTTATCATGATCGCTATTATAGTAATAGCAAAAGAGAGCGTTTATGTATTTATAGTTAAGAATTATCTACTATTGCTGCATCAGGTGCATTTGATTTAACAGAAGCGATTCCAGTTTCCATAGCCGAAGTACTCGAATACATCTCACTAGTACCAATTACTTGACCATTACTCGATTTTAAATTAAAAAACGGACTTCCATCTTTGGCGGTATTCCGTTCGAACATTGCATCATCTTGAGCATTTTTCTTTACAGAGTCGATACCATTCTCACAAGCTGATTTAGTAGTGTACCCTTGACTACTTAAGATGACTTGTCCATTCGTAGCTTTTAGATTAAACCGATATTTATCAGATGTATCGGTGTTTATTTCAAATTTTCCCATGGTTTGTTAATTTTAGTTTGAATATAAAACTTTTAGAGAAAGTTTCAAAATATCCTATACGTTATTGAAAAAATTAAGAGTATAAATCAGTCTATTTAAGATAGTATTTTTTTAAATCCACCGCGCTCCTCATTTTTCATTTTCTAAAAAGCCTTTTTGGTAAATCCTTCTTTTGGATTTACTCGGCAAAGTCCTGAAAATAAAAATTGAGTCTTCCCCACATTTTAAGGGTTTTATAATAAAAGAAGCCGTTACCTGTTTTTCGGGATAACGAAAAACAGCGGTAGTGGTCTAAGGATTGCTAACCCGAAATCATTTTTTTAGGCGTTTAACTTCCCGTACACGCCTGCAAAAATGTATCGGCTAAGCATTCCTAAACCCCTATAGAACCTGTCAAGACTATAACAAGTTTTGCTTAGAAATAAGGTTTCTACTTCCTTGTAAATCCTAGGATTTACTGGCGTCAGCAGACACTCCTGATTTCTGCTCAAAAGTCTTGACAGAACCTACTGCTTTTATAAGTGCTATGCACGCAAGAAGGCAAACAAACACCCCTTAAAATGTTAGCTTATTAATAGGATGAATCTTTTAAATGAAATACTGAACACTATTTTTTAAACTAGTGAAAAATTCAAGAAACTTCATTGCTAAAGAACTTCACTCAAAGGCTTGCAGACAAAGGGCATTTAGTAACCTTTTAAATTTTTTAATTATGAGTACTTTAAAAAATCAAGTGCAACTTATCGGAAACGTAGGACAAGAACCACAAGTAACCGTTTTAGACAATGGCAAAAAAGTAGCTAGAATTTCCTTAGCAACTAATGAGAACTTTAAAAACTCCAAAGGCGAGAAACAAACCAATACCGACTGGCATCAACTTGTTGCCTGGGGGAAAGTAGCTTCTCTTATCGAAGACTATGTATTTACGGGGAAAGAGATTGCCGTTCAAGGAAAACTGTCCTCACGTTCCTATGAAGACAAAGAAGGCGTAAAACGCTATGTAACCGAGGTTATCGTTTCAGAGATTTTATTTCTTGGTGGAAACCAAGCAAGTTAAAAAGCAATACAGCAGGTCCCCCGACCTGCTGTATTTAACTATTTCGGATCAATTTAAAATTGAATAGTTATGTTAAACAAAGTTAATGAAATTCAACTCTCGTATAAAGAAAGTTTTTTGACCAGTTGTGAAACAACTATTTCCAGTAGTAGCAAAGCTGCTGCTATTCTTTTACAATCCTTTGATATGAATACCATCGCTTTACAAGAGACTTTTAAAGTCTTATTGTTAAATAATTCGAATAAGGTAAAAGGAGTTTATACGCTTTCCATAGGCGGAATTACGGGTACGCTGGTTGATATCCGCATTTTATTTGCAGTCGTACTAAAGAGCCTTAGTACAGCGGTTATTTTATGTCATAACCATCCCAGTGGTACACTCAAGGCCAGTGAATTGGATAAGGAAATCACGGAAAAGATTCGCAAAGCAGGTTCGTATCTTGATGTGAAAGTATTAGACCATATTATTTTAAGCCCCGATGGGAAGTACTTCAGTTTTGCAGATAATGGTTTGTTATAAATTGAATTTTAAAGTATACTATAATGGTCTATTTAAATTATAACAACCTCGATAACGAAACCCAAAATCGGTTGCTTTCCATGTCCAAAAAAGATGTGGAAAATCGATTTGGGAAACAATTAAAGCACTACGCTAGGGAACATTATGTAAATTATGAATCCCTATTGGAAGAAGAAGCGATACGAAATCTATACAATTATACGTATGTTTTCAATATCTAAATAGCAAATAACAACAATCACGCCCATCGATTATGATGGGCTTTTTTTATGTGTAATCCCTTGAAATGAGTATCTTTAAATCGTAAGGCAGCAGCCTTTTTGGTCATAAAAATAGGTTCGTTTTGACAGCTTTCCAAACGGACGATTTGACTTTCCTTATATGACCATATCACACAATTGAAATAAGGCACCCACCTTGGTGGGATGTATGAATTTTGTCTCTGCGGGACAAAATGGAGTAGCAAGAGGGTAACCCGCTGACGCGTGGTTACTGATTTGAATTGTTAGTATTTGATAGGGATTGCCTAGAATTCATATCAAAATACATGTCAATAGGGGGAGACTAAAGTTCGTTTTTTACTAAAAAAACCGCTTAGCCCAGTAAAACCTATACAAATTTTACTAAAAAATGGATAAAGGATACGAAAAAGAACCCTTTGTGACGGTTAAAATAAAGGAATCCGTGATGAAGAAATTTAGGAGCTATTGCAAACAATTGGGGTGTTCTCAATCCATGACTTTATTAGTGATGTTGGAATTTTTTGAAACGAGTGGGATCTCTCCAAAAGAACGCATGGATTCTAAAATGCAGACCTTAGAAAGCTTAGTGAAAAAAAGAATCAATCATGTGATTGCGGTGATTAAAGAACAAGAAAAGACGCAGACAAAACCTACTTTGTCAATGTTAAAAGCCCTTTTTGAAGGCGCAGCCCTCAAGGATACACCCAAGTTTGTGGAAAAGAAGCCCAAGAAAAAGCCTCCCAAGTTTGTAGAGAAGAAAAGAGATGTAGATGAATTATAAAGGAAATGCTTATGTATGTAACAATATCAGCACAAAAATTAGAAGGCAGTTATCCGCAAAGTGTAAGCGGTTATGTAGCGTATCTAGAAAAAGAAAATGAAGGGGTCTCCAAAGAGGAAATGGAACATTTTTTTAATCAATATGGGGAAGCAATAAATAGGGAGGAGGTTATTAAAGAAATTGATAGCAATACCGCAAAGCTAAAGAAAACAGAGCCTAAGTTTTATTCCATTACCATCAATCCAAGTCAACGTGAACTAAGGGCTATAAACAATTCTGTAACTGATTTAAAACGATACACCAAAGCAGTAATGGAAGCCTATGTAACCTCTTTTAATCGTGAAATCAATGGAAGAAATGTGACCATTGCTGATATAAAATATTATGCAAAACTAGAGCATAAGCGTTATTTCAAAGGAAGCGATACGGAAATTATAGAAAATCAAAAGTATGCTAGTGAGATCCTTAAGCTCAAGCAAGAACTTCGCAAGTTTCCTATGGAAATTCAGAGCGCTCAGAAGGGAACGCAACCAACTGCTAAAAAAGCGAAATTGGTCAAACAAAGAGAACTGCATAAGCGCATAGAACAGTTGGAAAGGGAAGCGCCCCATCAGCTGCATGGCAAGCGCATTGTTCAAGGGATGGAGAAACCCGGGAATCAATCCCATATCCATATTATTGTTAGTAGAAAGGATGCTACCAATAGCGTAAGTCTTTCTCCTGGGAGTACCTATAAAGCTTCCAAAGTAACCATCAATGGGAAAGAAGTGAAAAGGGGATTCGATAGGAATCAATTTTATAAAGATGCTGAAAAGGTATTTGATAGAATGTTTGCATACAATCGGAATTATGTGGAATCCTATAAAGCACGAAAGCTATTAAAGCATAAGCCTACGAAATTCTTTTTGAAAGTGTTGCAACTCCCATCAAATGAGAAAGCCCTTGCATTGAAATTACTAAAAGAGCAACAGGTCCCCGTGACTACCATTCCTACCAATAAAGTGCAACTGGCAATTAAAGCACTTAAACAGGTTAAAAAAGGAATTGATGTTGGGATTCGCTCATCATCCATTGGATATTAAAGTGGAGAAGGATGATAAATGTTTGGACATATTTGTGGGTTTTCATTGGGATGGGATGCATCGCATTTGTATTGATTCGGTATAGTAAATATGGCTTGTTTCTATCACTTATATTGATGAACCTTCTATGGATAGAAGGAAGTTATGGGCATGATATACAGATGATTTCTAAAAGTGTGATACATCTCTATTGCCCAATGTTGCTTATAAATGTAATCTTGTTTGGAATTTTGACAAAAGAGGGGAGTAGTGGTACTGATAGACGATTTAAAGCGATTTTAAAACTTCAATCTGGAAAACTAATATTGGAAAACATTCGCAGAGGCATATCCGTGATCGGCGCTGCTGGGAGTGGCAAGACAGCAAGTGTTACCTATGGGTTATTACAGCATTTTAAAAAGCATCAGTTTAGTGGAATCATCCATGATTACAAACATTTTGAAATTACGGAATTAGCTTATCCTTTATTAAAGGATTCAGGGATTGATTTTAAAGTGATTTGTTTAGACACCATATATTCCAAAGTGAATCCTATAGCGCCCCGATATTTACCCAATGAAGAAAGTGTGTATGAAGTATCGCGGGTTTTAGTTGAAAATCTATTGGAACAGACCTCTGATACGTATAAAGGAGCGAATCATTTTTTTAAAGATGCAGCGGAAGGCCTGATAAGCGGGCTTATTTGGAAGCTAAAAAGTACCTATCCTACCTATTGTACTTTACCCCATCTTATCATATTATATCAGTTATTAGATACAGAAAGTCTAGAGGCTTTTTTACAAACCAATCGCATTGCTGCAGGAATGGCTGCTGCCTTTATACAAGGGATAGAATCGGAAAAACAAACGGCAGGGGTCAAGAGCACACTTTCCAATGCGCTAAAGAAAATTAGCAGTCAGCGACTCTTTATGGCTTTATCAGCCGATGAAACACCACTTCATTTAAACCGACTTCCAAAACCTACTGTTTTATCAGTGGTAAACAATCCACTTTATGAGGCAGCCTATGCGCCCGTGATTGCAACCATTATGCATACGGCTGTAAAACAGATGTCAGTTAGAAATGCAGCACCCTCTTTTTTGTTAATGGAAGAAGCGCCGACCTTGCGACTGTTGAACATGCATCGAATACCAGCGACCCTTCGAAGTTTTGATATCGCCACCGTTTATGTGTTACAAGATAAAGTCCAGAATGACATGATGTACGGGGACAAGGGAAGTAGAGCGATTCTTAGTAACCTATCCTATCAATTCTTTGGCAAGGCGAATGATCCCTTGACCGCAAAGTATTATGAACAGTTTTTTGAGATGATAAAAACAAAAACCAGGAGTGTTACTAAAAGTAGTTCGCTCAGCTTTGAAGCTAGAATTACCACAGGAGAACGAGAAATTGCTAAAAATAGAGCAAGTACGTTTTTAGTTTACGGCAAGGGGAATTTATCAGCTTTGCAGATGGAAAAGATCGAAAGATTCGCTTTCCAGTGCCTGAATTTGATAAGGTCAAACCTTTACCAGAAAAAGTCTATACAGCTAAAGAACTAAAAGAAAATTATAAAAGGATATATAAGGAGGTGAAGGGGATATTTCAAGCTTCCTGAGATAGCATCCTCAAGATATTTAAAAAGCCTGTTTTCAATAACAATTGTCCAGTTTTTGATAAAAGCTAATCCAAAACCTGTATTAATTTTATTCAAAATAAATTATTTCCCCCTCAAACCAATTCATTTAAGTACATGAAAAATGAAGGTAAGGAGAATTATATTATGGGGAATCTGTCTGCTGTATGTACTGTTA